>NZ_JAHWXO010000001.1 GCF_019857205.1 Qipengyuania pacifica
ACGCGGGGACAGATCGATATCGAGAGCTTCGCGTTCTTTCACGGTAAGGTCGGCAAGGCGCCGGTCGAGCATGGCCTCGGCGGTCGAGACCAGCTGCACGACAATCGAATGGTCTTCGCCAAGCGCTACTTCCATCGCGGGGATCAGGCTCGGCAATTTCATCGAAAGCAGGAGCTGGGCAAAGAAACGCTGCTTGGTGCCTTCGAAAATCGACAGCGCCGCGGCCTTGGCATTGCGATTGAGCGTATCGCCGCTGTCCTCATCGACCACGCGGGTCGCTTCGAGCGCAGCTTCGAGGTTGCGGTGAATGATCGCCCAGGCATCGGCATAGGCATCGTAGATCCGTACCTGCGCTTCGGTCAGGCTGTGTTCGAGGATTTCGTACTCTACCCCGGCGAAGGACAGCGCGCGGGCGAGATAGAGGCCCTGGGCCTTGAGGTCACGGGCAACGAGCTCCATTGCCGCAACGCCGCCCGCGCGGATTTCGGTCATGAACGCCTCGTGGGTCGGGAAAGCGGTCTCGGGTCCCCACAGGCCAAGCCGGGAAGTGTAACCGAGGTTGGCGATTTCCGAGGCACCTGTGGCAGACGCGTAGAGTACGCGGGCGCGCGGGAGATGGTTCTGCAGCCGGAGGCCCACTATCCCCTGTTCGGAGCCCTTGACCTTGCTGCGGGTTGAAGAGCCGCCGAGCGCATTGGCCATGGCGTGGGCTTCGTCGAAAGCGATCACGCCATCGAAACCCTCGCCCGCCCAGGCAAGGATCTGGTCGAGCCGCGTATCCTCGGCGCGCCCCGAGCGCAGCGTCGGGTAGGTGACGAAGAGGATGCCTTCGGACATCGTGACAGGGTGTCCAAGTTTCCAGCGCGAGAGCGGCTGGACATCGAGCGGTAGCCCGCCAAGCGCTTCCCAGTCGCGGCGTGCATCTTCGAGCAGCGCCTCGTTCTTGGTGATCCAGACATGGCGGCGTTCGCCTGCGAGCCAGCGGTCCATGATGACCGCGGCGATCTGCCGTCCCTTGCCCGCTCCGGTTCCGTCGCCAAGGAAGAAGCCTTGGCGGTATTCGCGACCATCTTCGGACAGTTCCAGTGCGGTGCCTTCCTGGCTGACCTTGAACTCGCCCGGAAGATCGCGCTCAAATGCCTGGGCAGCGTAGACCAGTGTCTCGCATTGCGCTTCGGACAAGAGGCCATTGGCCTGCCAGCAAGCGGGAAGGCGCGGTGTGACGTCCGGCCGGGGTGCTGCGACCGAACCCATGGCGACCGATTCCACGAGCGGGGTGGGATGAACCGGCGCATCCTCGAACGCGATGCGGCTCGGGCGGTAAGGCAGGTAGATGCCTGCCTGTTCGGGCACAGGCGCAGGGTCGGCGAGGACCGAATAGGCAAGGTCGATCGCATTCGCCGTGGCTGCTGGTGTCGCGGCGAACGGCGCCACCGGCCGAACCGGCGCGCGATCCGCTGAGCTATTGCCAACGAGGCGCACTGGCTTGCCGAGCGGCAGGCGATGGATGTTGGCGGAGGTCTGTACGCGTGGCGGAAGCGCAGTGATAAGCTCGTGGAGCGAGATGAGGTCGGCAGTATCTCCGGTGATCGCAGGCGAGGACGCAGTCGGCGTCTTGTCGAACACAACCAGGCGAACGGCGATCCCCGTCCCTGTCCGGCGAAACATCTGCTGCAAGCGAACATCAAGGAGCAGCGACACTTCGTCCCGTGCCTTGGCGAAAGTGGAAGCATCGAAGCCGTCAGGCATGATGGCGACAATCCTCGCACCAGCGGCAGCGGCGCGGATTGCACTGCGAAGGTGGCGCTGCGCCGTCTCACCATCCTTGCCGCGTTCCTGGCTGCGAGCGAACGGCGGGTTCATCAGCACAACCGACGGGAGCGCGCCGCAATGCAGGTCAGCGATCAGTTCCCCGTCATGTGCAGTGATCGTGGCCGTGGGGAAGACGTGGACCAGACCGCCTCGTCTTGCCGGATCGATCTCGTTGAGGAAGAGCGAGGCGTTCTGGACGCTGCCCCGAAGAGCAAGGGCGCCATTGCCTGCGGACGGTTCGAGGAGCGTGTCTTGCGCGCAGACAGCTGCGGCCCCTGCCATCAGCCAGGCCAGCATTGGCGGGGTCGAGAACTGCTGGAGCTCGACCTGTGCTTCGCTGCGAACGTGCCGGGGCGGCAAGGCTGCTTCGAGCCAGTCGAAACGCGCTTCGGCTTCATGAACGTTGGTCGCCAGATCGATGCGCGAAGCTTCACGAAGCCAGAGCAGTGCGCCGATCTCGACCGCGTTGTTGTAATCATCGATGGTCCAGGCACTTCCCCAGTCCATGACGCCGGTCTCTTCGGCAAATAGGCCGGAAATGTCGGCACGGGTAAGATGACGTCTGGAAGCAAGAAGCTCGGCAATCCTGGCGCCGACTGCGTATGCCAGGGGCACTGACGACAGTTGCTCGCCGGGGGGAAACAGGTCTGATTGAAACATGGCAATTCGTCCTCCTGATGAAGGCATCGGGACACGCCCTCTGCCGGATCAGGAATTCGAGAAGCCCTCTCTCCTCTACCGCGCCGCTTTGCGGCGCAGCCATGATGTAAGTTCATCGTTCCAGTCGGTGTCGCGTGAGGATGGTTTGCGAACGTGGATCGTCCGTCCATCGCGGGCATAAGCGGCCAGGCCACGCGACGCAGCCAGCTCGCCGCCCGCATCGTGATCGACGAAAAGGTGAAGCTCGGTCACGCTCTCAGGCACGCTGACGAGACCGAAGCGCTCATTGCCCAGGGTCGCCCAGACGGGAATGCCGGTGAGAGCATAAGCCGACATCGCGCTCTCGACCCCCTCGGCAAGGCCGAGCTTGCCGGAGGCCGGAGCGAAGAGGCGGACAGCAGATTCACCGAGCGCGCCAAGCGCGCGTTTCGGCTTGTCGAAAGCGGCCTTGGTATTGCCCGAAAGGAACGTGCGATGGATGGCGATCGGCCCCTTGTCGAGGCTGACCGCCGCAATCATGGCCGGCAAAAAGCGGGCGCGTTCCTTCGGACCCAGCGGCGTTCTTGGATGGAAGCGAAGAGCCGGAGATGCGGCGAGGATGCCGCGGCTCTCCAGATAAGCCTTTGCCGGACTGGCACGCAGTGGCTGTGTATCGCGCCAGATCCTCAGCGCTGCCGCCGAGGGTTTGCGGGTGCTGGCCGGTACGGGTTCGTTGGTGGTCTCAGAACCTGAAAAAAGCGCCGGTGCCTCAAAACCTTCACGCGCCAGAGCAGCCAGTACGCTCTGCTGATCGCATCCCGCGAAACAGTGGAAGAGGATGGCCTTTTGGCCGAGCGTCACACCGAGTGACGGCGTGCGGTCATCATGCGCGGGGCAACAGGCCATGCCCTTTGTGCCGGACCATTTGCCCCCTCGCGATTCGCAGATGCGGCGGGCGGTTGCTTCTAAAGAGCTGTTCTGGGTCGAATATCGATTGGGGTATTGCACATCGCGATCCTTTCGGCTCACTCACGAAGGCCCTCCTCCCCTCCAGCCCTTCTGCATTGCGAGAACAGGTTTGAGGGGATTCACTTCTACACTGTGAAGCCCGTCTGTTTGAGCGTCGCTTCGCCATCGCCGCTCGGACGCGAAGTTACCCCTTTGTCACAGTGGCTTCTCACTAGCGCCATTGATTCCTTGCACAGGGGCGTTGAAGTATCTTCCTTCGATAAATCTGCTTCAAGCGAATGAGCGTAAAAACATGACATATCATTTCTATTTGCGGAATTTCGCATGATATGTCATATATCGAGCCATGCCCCGTTCGTCTCGTGCTGCTAGCGGACTACCGCCCCAGAGCCAACGTGCAGTCGCACGGCTGGGCAAGGATATCGCACTGGCGCGCCGCCGGAGAAAACTCCCTCAGCGTTTGATGGCCGAGCGCATGATCGTCTCGGTTCAAACGCTGCAACGCCTCGAAGCGGGAGATCCAACCGTAGGCCTCGCGGTTCTGGCGAGCGCCTTGCATGTCCTTGGGATGACCCAGCGCCTTGCTGAGTTGGTAACCCCAGACAGTGACCGCGCCGGAATCAGCGAGGATCTGTCCCGCCTGCCCCAAAAGACCCACGCTGTCAGCGACGATGATCTGGACTTCTAGCAAGCCGTGACGACCATCCGCACCTATGTCTTCGTGCATCTTGAGGAGGGGCCTGTTCCGGCAGGTCTTCTCACGATGACCGACGAACCGCGCAACCAGTTTGCTACCTTCGCCTACGGGCGGCGCTATCTTGAACGTGCCGATCGTATTCCGGTCGATCCTGTAGCTCTACCGTTGCACGAAGCTGGAACTTCTCGAACGTTCAGGACGGAAGAAGGCTTTGCCGTGTTCGGTGGCATTCGGGATGCTGCTCCCGATGGCTGGGGCCAATACCTGATGTACAAAGCGATGGGCGATCGCTTGCCGAGCGAAATCGATCTCATTCTGGCCTCGGGCGAACATCGTGTAGGGGCGATCGCCTTCGGGCCGACATCCGCGCAGCCGGAGAGAATTACGCCATGGGGGGGTGGCCCTGCTCCGGGCGAAGAGTTCACGCTCGTAGAGCTAGCGGAAGCCGCCGAACGCGCGCAGCATGTCGACAAACTCGACGAGAACTTGAGAGCCTTGCTGGCAGCCGGATCATCTCTGGGCGGCGCCCGGCCGAAGGCTGCTACAAAAATCGGCGACCAACCCTGGATCGCGAAATTCCAGAAGCGGGGAGACAGCTTTCCCGAATGCAGAGTCGAACTAGCGACAATGCGGCTTGCCAGCGAATGTGGTCTCGACGTTCCGCCACTCGACTTCCGCTGTGTCCTTGATCGCGACATCTATCTGATCGAGCGGTTCGATCGGATTCCTCACGGCAACTGGCTGGAACGCAGGCCCTTTGCTTCGGGGCTCACAATGCTCGGGGCGCATGAGAGCGAGGTCAGCAGCTTCAGCTATGCGGATCTCGCAGGAGCGATCCGGCAATTCGGAACCGAAGTGCGCCAGGATCTACACGAGCTATTTCGTCGAATGCTGCTCAATATCCTCGTCACGAATGATGATGATCACCTACGTAATCATGGCTTCCTGTTCGATGGTGAGGGTTGGCGGCTATCGCCGCTTTACGATGTAGTGCCGAAACCGCAGCTGGGACTGGAGCGACGGCTCGTCCTCGGCGTGGGGCCGGAAGGCCGCAATGCAACGATCGAAAATGCTCTCGCCGGTGCCGCGGTCTTCGACCTCGGCCATGATGACGCGAAAGCAATCGCCGAAAACATGAGCAGAACTGTAGCGACACGGTGGGAACAGCTATTCACAGAGGCTGGGATAAGCGCGGCTGACCGCAAGCGTTTCGCAACCTGCTTCCGATTGGCAGCGCCTGCATCATGATCGCAATCGCAGAAATCCGTTCATGGGGGCGCGTGCTTGCCAAATTTGACGTGGTGATTACCCGGTGATTGCTAGCCGAGATTATGGGCATCAAAAAATGCTAATTAATGATTATATTTCAGTGTATTATCATAGTATGACCACTAAGGTCTGGTACTTCAGGTTCAGGCGTAAATAACAGAAGGGGCCGCCCGGTCATCCCGAGCGGCCCCACTGTCTGCTCTGCGAGCCCGGCGTCAGAAGCGCAGGCCGACCCCGGCCACGACCTGATCGGTCGAGACATCGCCGATTTCGGTGCCGGCGATACCCTTGTAGTTGGACCGGCGATATTCGAGCCGTCCCTCCAGAGGTCCGGGCAACTGCACCTGGAGGCCGCCGCCGAACCGCAGACCGTCCGTATTGTCATCGAGGTCGGACAGAGATCCGCTCTGCGTGAACGAGCGGGTATCGAGAGAGGTATACCCGATCTTGCCGTAGGCCGCGATGCCCGGCGTTACTGCGAAACCGGCACGCGCACCGATATAGTACTGGCCGCCTGCATCCAGGCCTTCGCGTGCTGCACCGAAGCTGCCGGGAAACTCCGTGGTTCCACCGCTCTTGGACAATTCACCCTCGACACCCACGAACGCGCTGCCGAGCGACAGATCGTAACCGGCGGTAATGCCGTAAACTGCGGAATCCGCGTCGGCGGAAACGCTGCCATCGTCCGACTCCACATCCAGCCCTTCATAACCGGCGAGAGCGCCGACGTAAAAGCCGCCCGGTGCAACATTCTGGCCCTGCGCCATCGCCGGAGTGGCGACCATACCGGTTGCAATTACGAGCCCTGCGATTGTCTTTTTCATCACTATTCCTTTCGCGTGCGGTTTTCTGCACGGCGGGCCCCTGCCCACCCCCCGCTTGCGCATGGATGAACCGGCGGATGATGCGAGGTGCCCGGACGACGGATGACGGCATTGATCGACCAATGCCCATGCATGATCCACGGAACGCGTTGCCGCTTTCGGCGCTTTGAATGGAGCAGAGCAAGGAAATTCCAATGGCAGATAAATCGATCTTCATCCTCGGCGCTTCACGCGGCATCGGACTGGGACTGGTAAAGACATTCCTCGACCGAGGCTGGGACGTGGTTGCAAGCGAACGATCCGAGAGCGCCGATCTCCACGCACTGGAATGCGATGCACTACGCATTGTGACTGCCGACGTGACCGAGCCTGACAGTTATGTCGATCTCGGCTTCGAAGATGGTCAGCTCGATGCCCTGATCATCAATGCCGGAATTACCGGAGCGAGCCATCAGGATGCATCGAAGGCGACCGCTGATGAAGTGTCGCACGTGATGATGACCAATGCCTTTGGCCCGGCGCGCGCGGCGAAATCTCTGCTGCCTGCCATAAAGGATGGCGGCACGCTGGGCGTGATGTCCTCGTTGATGGGATCGATCAGCGACAGTTCGGGAGGCTATGAACTCTATCGCACCAGCAAGACGGCCCTGAACATGCTCGCCAAAGGCATTTCAGAACAAGATGCCAGCCCACGCGAAATCGAGGTTCTGGCGCTTCATCCAGGCTGGGTGCAGACCGACATGGGTGGGTCGAACGCCGCGCTGACCATCGAAGAAAGCGTGAACGGCCTTGCAGACGTTATCGAAAAATCCGGCGAGGGCGGGTTCAGGTTCGTCGATTACAGTGGGAAGGAGCTGGCGTTCTAGCCGAGGCACTCCCGCAAGGTTGTAATTAGAGCGGTCGCATCCTCGATCGTGTTGTACACGTGCGGCGTAACGCGGAGTGAGGATCCGCGTAGCGATACATGCACTTGGGCAGCGGCCAGCCTGTCGGTAAGCCCGTCCGGCACTTTGTCCGGGAATTCCAGCGCAAGGAAATGGGGGGCGCGAATACCGATGGGCGCAGCAGAGAGGCCGAGTTCGCCTGCAGCGCCAGCAATCGATTGCGTCGCCGCGCCTAGTGTTTCGGCGATCCTTGCGACACCGAATTCGAGCAGGAAATCGAGTGCGGCGCTTGCCCCCATGAGCAGGGGCGGGTTCGATTTTTCGCCAACGTCAAAACGCCGCGCGCCAGGCTGGAAATCATCACGGTAATCAACCAGCCTAGAGAAATCTTCCGATCCTGCGCGATTGATCCAATTATGTTCGATCGGATTTCCGCCATGATGTTTGGGCGCCACATACATCATGCCGATACCGTAAGGCCCCATGAGCCATTTGTAGCAGGCAGCGACGGCGAAGTCCGGCTGCACTGCGGCAAAATCTATCGGCATGGCGCCCAGCGACTGGGTCAGGTCCAGCACCAGAGCCGCGCCCATCTCGCGACACTTGGCGCCAACTGCGACCAGATCGACCACGCGGCCATCGGCCCAGTGGTTGTTCGGCAAGGCTACGATGGCGGTATCGGGGCCGATCGCGTCCATCACGGCTTCGGTCCAGCAGTCCTTCCGGGGTCTCCGAACCGCCACAATTTCCCCGCCGCGTTCCTGTGCCAGTTCGCGCCAGCCATAGACATTGGACGGGAACTGGTCGGCCAGAGTCACGATCTTCTGCCCGCGAGCCACGGGTAGATTCCTGGCCGCAACTGCAAGCGCGTAGCTGACGGACGGGACGATCGCGATACTGTCCGCCTCCACTCCGGCAAGCCGGGCCGCGCGACTGCGAAAATCTTCTGCCACCGAGAAGAAATCGGCCGGACGGAAATTCCACGGCTGTTCCTTCAACCGCGAACCTTGGACCATCGCATCGCTGACGCTGCGCGATAACGGCGCCATGTAGGCACAGTTCAAATAGTGCACGCCTTCGGGGATGGCGAACCGGTCGCGCTGCGATGCGATCATACGATCAGCCCAGCACTCCCGCGCTGGCAAGCACTGCCAGCGTCAGCACGTCGGGGGCGATAGCTGTCATCGGTGCGATCTGAACCGGCTTCTCCATACCGATCATCATCGGGCCGACGGTCGTTTCTCCGCCCAGTTCACGAAGCAGCTTGGCGGAGAGGTTGGCCGATTGGAGGCCCGGCATGATCAGTACATTGGCAGGCCCCGACAGGCGACTGAACGGATAGAGCGACATGACCTTCGGGTTGAGAGCGGCATCCGGCGCCATTTCACCTTCATATTCGAACGCGACCGACTCGTCCGCGTCGAGCAGGGCAACGGCTTCGCGGATATTGTTGAGCCACTGCCCCGAGGGATTGCCGAAAGTCGAATACGACATGAACGCAACCCGCGGTTCATGGCCCATACGTCGCGCCACGGCTGCCGTTTCACGGGCGATGTGCGCAAGTTGTTCGGCGGTCGGACGTTCATTTATTGTCGTGTCGGCAAGGAAGGTGGTGTGGTTCTTGCCGATCATCATGTGGATGCCGAACGGCACCGCGCCAGGCTTTTCATCCAGCACCCGGCCGATTTCACGCGCGGTCTGGCTGAAGGTACGCGTCAGGCCGGTGATCATCGCATCGCCATGTCCCAATGCCACCAGCAATGCGGCGAAGACGTTACGCTCTTGATTGACCATGCGCGCCACGTCGCGCTCGGTGTAGCCACGCCGCTGCAACCGCTTGTAGAGATATTCGACCATGCCCGGTACCTTGTCCGACACGGCGGAATTCTCGATGACCCAGTCGTCCGGGTCGTCGACGGCCAGTTCGACCAGCTTTTCGCGCACCTTCTCGGTCCGACCGACCAGAATCGGTTCACCATATCCGAATTCGCGGTACTGGATGGCGGCGCGCAGCGCGACATCCTCTTCCGCTTCGGCAAAAACCATCCGCTTCGGGTTGGCCTTGGCTTGCTCGTAAATATTGGTGAGTGCGGCAGTAGTCGGGTTCAAGCGTACCTTGAGCGCAAAGCGATAAGCGTCGAAGTCCTCGATCGGGGCCTGCGCAACACCGCTCTCCATCGCGGCCTTGGCAACCGCGCTGGATACGACTTCCATCAACCGCGGGTCGAACGGCGCCGGGATGATATATTCCTCACCGAACTGGTGACTGACGCCATATGCCGCGGCGACCTCGTCCGGAACGCGCTCACGCGCAAGTTCGGCGATGGCACGGGCCGCAGCGATCTTCATCTCTTCGTTGATCGCCGTGGCCTGAACATCCAGCGCACCGCGGAAAATGAAGGGGAAGCCAAGCACATTGTTGACCTGATTGGGGTAGTCGCTGCGCCCGGTGGCGATGATCGCATCAGGGCGCACGGCCTTGGCATCTTCCGGCATGATTTCCGGGATGGGATTGGCCATCGCGAAGATGATCGGCCTGTCGGCCATTTTCTCCACCCATTCCGGCTTCAGCGCCCCTGCACCGGACAGGCCAAGGAAGATGTCCGCACCTTCCAGCGCTTCTTCGAGATTGGTTGCCGATGTCTCCACCGCATGGGCGCTCTTCCACTGGTCGACATTGTCACGTCCCGGAGTGATCGGCCCGGCACGATCACAGACGATGACGTTTTCATGCCGGACCCCCATGGCCTTGATCAAAGCGGTACAGGCGAGCGCGCTGGCCCCTGCCCCGTTGACGACCATCTTGCAGTCTTTCATTTCCCGCCCGGTCAGGTGGCAGGCGTTGATCAGGCCCGCGGCAGCGATGATCGCGGTGCCGTGCTGGTCGTCATGCATGACAGGGATATTCATGCGTTCGCGCAACGCCTGCTCGATAATAAAGCATTCGGGCGCGGCGATGTCTTCGAGATTGATGCCGCCGAAGGTCGGTTCCATCAGGGCGACCGCCTCGATAAACTTGTCGGGATCTTCGGTATCGAGTTCGATGTCGATCGAATCCACGTCGGCAAAGCGTTTGAACAGCACCGCCTTGCCTTCCATCACCGGCTTCGAGGCCAACGCACCGAGATTGCCGAGGCCCAGGATCGCCGTGCCGTTCGAAATAACGGCAACAAGGTTCGAACGGGCCGTATAGCGAGCCGCATCCTTGGGATTGGCCGCAATCGCTTCCACCGGAGCCGCCACACCGGGCGAATAAGCGAGGCTGAGATCACGCTGGCTTGCCATGGGCTTGCTGGCGACGATCTCGATCTTACCCGGACGAATTGTCTCGTGGTAGAACAGAGCTTCGCGTGTGGTGAATGCGGATTTTTCGTCGGCCATCGGCGTTCCCTTGTCTTGCGCGGTGCTGCCCCTAACCGCTTGCGCCAAGAAGTCATAGGGGAAAGGCCGCATCGCCGACTCCCGAATCACGGCCACCCTCGCTAGGCCCGCCGCATGGCCGACACGCCCACCCCGATGATGCAGCAATACCTGGCCCTCAAGCAGGAAGCCGGAGACGCGCTCCTGTTCTACCGGATGGGCGATTTCTTCGAACTCTTCTTCGACGATGCACGAGTGGCATCGAGAGTGCTGGACATCGCATTGACCACGCGCGGCGAACACGGCGGCCAGCCGGTTCCGATGTGCGGCGTTCCGGTCCATTCCGCGGAAGGTTATCTTGCCCGGCTGATCAAGGGCGGCTGCCGTGTCGCCATTGCCGAGCAGACGGAGACGCCCGACGAAGCGAGGGAACGGGCGAAGCGCGAAGGATCGCCCGTATCGAAGGCGCTGGTCGCGCGCGATATCGTGCGTTTGGTAACCGCCGGTACATTGACCGAAGAAGCGCTGCTGGAACCGCGACGCGCCAATCTGCTGGTGGCGATCGCTCCGGTTCGTGATGGGGTAGGTCTGGCCTCCTGCGACATCTCTACCGGGCGGATGGAGTTGGAGGAATGTACGGCAGACGCGCTCGACGCGGCGCTGGCGCGGCTCGGCGCCAGCGAGGTCGTGGCTCCCGACGATTGGGACGAGGCATTCCCGGACATCATCGCCCGCCCCCGCGCGGACTTTCGCAGCGAAGCGGGTGAAGCCCGGCTCAAGGACATTCACAGTATCGCCACGCTCGATGGACTGGGCAGTTTTACCCGACCGATGCTGGCAGCAGCAGCGGGGCTCATTGCCTATCTCGATCATGCCGGGCGCGGGACGCTGCCGTTCCTGCTTCCACCAGTCGCGCGGGGGAGCGGTGCGCATCTGGCCATGGATGCCGCAACCCGCATGAGTCTCGAAATTCTGGAGGCGCAGGGCGGAGGTCGTGTCGGCAGCCTGATCGCCTGCGTCGATCGCTGTGCGACCGGGGCTGGAGCCCGGCAGATGGCGGAGGATCTTTCGGCGCCGCTGGCTGACCGCAACGCGATTGAACAGCGGCTGGCCGGTGTCCATTATTTTCACGCAGATCCCCTGCTGCGCGCCGACCTTCGCGCCATATTGCGGCAGGCGCCCGATATCGGTCGCGCACTCGGGCGGCTCGTCGCCGGGCGCGGCAGTCCGCGCGATCTTGGGCAGATCCGCGACGGACTTTCCGAAGCACGGCGCATAAGAGACATTCTGGAATCCGGCATCGACCTGCCGCCCCTGCTCGGCCAGATGATCCACGCACTGGGCGGCCACGCTGCTTTGGTCGATCACTTGGCGCGGGCGCTGGTGCCCTCGCCTCCGACGGAACGCGGCCAGGGCGGCTTCATCGCCAGCGGCTACGACCATTCTCTGGATGCATTGCGCGAAACCAGCGGCAATGCGCGCAAGGCCATCGCCGCTCTCGAAGCGAAATATCGCGAGGAAACGGACACGGCATCGCTCAAGGTCAAGCATAACAAGGTGCTTGGCTATTTCATCGAAGTCCCCGCAAAACACGGTGACAAGCTGATGGCGGCGGAAAGCGGATTTACCCATCGCCAGACCATGGCCGGTGCGGTCCGTTTCAACTCGCTCGGCCTCCACGAAGAAGCGACCCGCATCGCCGAAGCAGGCGCCCATGCGCTCGCGGCAGAAGATGGCCATTTCGAAGAACTGGTCGGCGAAGTGGTCGCCGCTCGCGAAGCTATCGCGGCTACCGCAGCGGCTCTGGCACGCATCGATGTCTGCTCCGCCCTGGCCGAACGCGCGGTCGAAGGCGATTGGGCACGGCCCGAAATGCTTGACGAGCCCTGCCTCGAAATTAACGGCGGACGGCATCCAGTGGTCGAACAGGCGCTGGCCAAGACGGGCGAACGCTTTGTGGCCAACGACTGCACACTGGGTCCGGACGACAGATTGTGGCTGATCGGCGGTCCGAACATGGGCGGTAAATCCACTTTCCTGCGCCAGAATGCGATCATCATGCTGCTGGCGCAGGCGGGTAGTTTCGTGCCAGCGGCATCGGCCCGGATTGGATTGGCCGACAGGCTGTTCAGCCGCGTCGGAGCGAGCGACAATCTTGCGCGGGGCCGGTCTACGTTCATGGTCGAAATGGTGGAAACGGCGGCTATCCTCAGTCAGGCGACGGAGAAGAGCTTCGTCATCCTCGACGAAGTGGGGCGCGGGACCAGCACTTACGACGGGATGGCCCTAGCCTGGGCGGTGGTAGAGGCGGTGCATGCGAACCTGCAGTGCCGCTGCCTGTTTGCGACACATTATCACGAGCTCAGCCGTCTTGCCGATACCTGCGATGCGCTGAGCTTGCATCATGTTCGCGCACGGGAATGGAAGGGCGACCTCGTCCTGCTTCACGAATTGGCCAAGGGGGCAGCCGACCGCAGCTATGGCCTTTCGGTGGCCAAGCTGGCCGGTGTCCCGCCGCCGGTCATCAAGCGCGCAAAGGCCGTGCTCGACAAGCTGGAAAAGGGGCGTGAAAAGACTGGTGGTCTTGTTGCGGGGCTTGGTGAATTACCTCTGTTTGCCGCCAGCGCGCAGGCGGAAGAAAAGGACCGCGACGCGCTGCGCGATGCGCTGCACGCGCTCGATATCGATGCGCTCTCGCCGCGCGACGCGCTGGATAAACTGTACGAGTTGAAAGCGGTAGCCGAGGAAACCAAGGCTTAACGGGTCTGGGCTATGTCGGCCATCATGGCAGGACATGTAATCGCCGGTCAGGGCAAGAAGCTCATCGTTATCGGGCTGTTTCTGGTGCTCGTGCTCATCCTTGTGGGCGGTGAAGACGATCCGGGTGTAATCGGTGGTCTGGCCGACGCAGATAACCCTGTCGTCGCCGCAGACGAACTAGCAGTCGCACAGACCAACAGCCCGCCACCCCCAGCGCGGCGCGAGGATCCGGCTTTGTCATCCTGGTATTCGCAATCGGCCGATAGTGGTGCGGCCGTCCCGCAGCCTTTGGTCCCAACGCCTGTAGACGATAGCCATCTGATCAATGATGCCAAACCCATGGTGTTGGTTGGCCCTCCAACTGCTCCTTCGGGGCCGACAATGAACAGCCCTGACACCGCGGTGATCGAATAGGCACGGAACCGTGCAGACGCCCGCCCATTAATTCCGCATGGCGCAGGACGATCCACCCGAGGACCCCGACAAATCGACTGAGTGGGCAGAATTGCGCACCGACCTTGCCGAAGATCGCAACATCATGGCTATGGAGCGGACGTTTGCAGGATGGATGCGGACCGCCTTCGCAGCAATCGGGATCGGGCTGGGATTCAAGGCCGTGTTCGGCGCCTTCGACCCACCGTGGCTCGCCAAGGCAATAGCGACCGTATTCATTCTGGCGGGAGGCTGGCTCGCTATTACCGCACAAAAGCGCGCCTGCCGTACGCTTGAGCGGCTCGACACGCACAAGTTCGAGGCGATCTCCACCCCGAACTTCCGCGTGCTTGCTTATTCGGTTGCTGCCGGATCCATCTTGCTGACCGCAGGACTATGGATCCTGAATAACGGCACTATAACGGACTAGCTGCCGTCTGAAGGAAGGTCGGGATCGACCTTGGCCGACTTGCCGTATTTATCCTCATTATCATCGTGATTGTCCTCGCCGCGAAAGGCACCCATGTCGATCCGGCCCGAACTTTCCATGTCGCGCATGTGATCGACGGTATCCTGCGTCGAATCGTTCATTAGGCCGCTCTTGTTGTCGCTCTTGCGGCTTTCGGTCGGGGAGCCGGTTTGCCGGGTCGTCTCTCGCGCTTCTTCGGCGACTTCCTGCGCTTGGTTGCGGTGATCGTCCTGCTCGTCGTTATGGGTTTCCGGCGCGAGGCCAGCCTGACGGGCTTCCTGGCTTTCGCCCACAGGCGTATTTGTCTTGGTAGTATCGGTCATGATCGGAAAGTCTCCTTTGTCCGATCAACCGGTGGGCGGGCCCGCAGGTTCCATAAACACAGAATGCGCAGCGCCACTCTGCCCTTCCGGCCTTGACCCTAGCGCGTCGGCACGGGCTCCTCGCCCGAATAATCGTAGAAACCGCGCCCGGTCTTGCGGCCGAGCCACCCGGCTTCGACATATTTCACCAGCAGCGGGGCGGGCCGGTATTTGGCGTCGCGGGTGGTCTTGTAAAGCACCATGATAATGTCGAGGCAGGTATCCAGCCCGACGAAATCGGCCAGCTGCAGCGGCCCCATCGGATGGTTGAGACCCAGGCGACAACCCTTGTCGATATCCTCGATGTCGGCGGTCGACTGGCCGAGCACGAAAATTGCCTCGTTGATCATCGGCAGCAGGATCCGGTTCACGACGAAGCCGGGTTCGTCCTGCGACAGGACTACTTCCTTGCCCAGGCTTTGCGCAAAGGCAGTGGTGCGTTCGGTCGTCGTCTGGTCGGTGGCGAGGCCCGGAATGACCTCGATCAGCTTCATCACCGGAACCGGGTTGAAGAAATGCAGCCCGATGAAACGCGCCGGATCGGGCGCGTAATTGGCCATGCGGGTGATCGGTATCGAACTGGTGTTCGAGGCCATGATCGCGTCGGGCGAAAGGAATTCCCCGGCCTTTTCGAAGATCGCCTGCTTGATCGCCTCCTTTTCGGTCGCCGCCTCGATGATGAGACCGGCATCCTTCATGCGCGAATAATCGGCAATCGGCGTGATGCGTTTCATCGCCGCTTCGGCATCGGCGATTTCGATCTTGCCCTTGCCGACCAGCTTGCCGAACGCCTTGTCGATCCCGGCATGCGCCTTTTCGGCAACGTCGAGGCTGACATCCGCCAGCAGAACATCCATGCCGTGCGCAGCCACGGTCTGCGCGATGCCGGAGCCCATCTGGCCCGCACCGATGATAGCGACCGTCTTGTCCATCGAAACTTCCCTTCGCATGTGCAGCAAAACGCGTGCACTAGCGAAGGGGCGCGGCGCTGGCTAGCGCCGGCTTAGCGGTTGGCGCCGGGAATCCACTTCACGTCGCCGCGCCCGTCGTCGTTTGCTACGCGGGCAAGGACGAAGAGATAGTCCGACAGCCGGTTGATATAGGCCAGCGCCTGCGGATTGGTGGGTACGTGCGACGCCATTGCGGTCATTGCGCGTTCCGCATGGCGAACCGCGCCGCGGGCCACATGCAGGCGTGCGGCAGCCTCGGTCCCGCCCGGAAGCACGAAGCTGGTCAGCGGTTCGAGGCGGGTGTTCGCGGCGTCGATCGCCTGTTCCAACCACACGACCTGCGCCTCCACGACCCGCAGGACCATTTCCGACGGGGAAAAATCGTCTTCGTCTTTAGCCGGCGTGGCGAGATCGGCACCGAGATCGAACAGATCGTTCTGGATCCGGTACAGCGGTTCGGCATACTCACCGTCCGCCAGCACCACGGCTGCCAGTCCCAGCGCGCTGTTGGCTTCGTCCACCGCGCCGATCGCCGCCATGCGTGCATCGTGCTTGGGCAGGCGCGATCCGTCGACGAGACCGGTGGTCCCGTCATCGCCGGTGCGGGTGTAGATCTTGTTGAGCTTGACCACGCTTCTGGGTCAGCTGGCGATCGCTAGGATGACCGCCACGACCACGATCGCCAATGCCTGATACTTGATGCGCGCGAACATCATCTTGTTCTGCAGCAATTGCATTTCGGTAGCATCGGTCTGCTCGCCGCTTTCGAGATCGATCTTCGTGCTTTTCAGAAAAGCCACGACGCCGCGCACAAGGCTTGCGACCACGAGAACCATGAGAATGACGAGCAGAATGGTGAGGAAGGTTGTCATAACTGCCTCTATCTAGGAGTTCGCCAGCGTAATGCCAGCGGGGAATTCGCCGGAACGCAGCGCGTCGGCCAGCGCCTGCCCGTTCTCCCCACTTCTACGCCGGTCCGCCAAGGACGGCGATCCGCGCCGCTTGGCGAGCTTCTGTCCGCTTTCATCGGTCAGCAGACCGTGGTGATACCAAAGGGGCACCGGCAGGCCGAGTAAGTCTTGCAGAAGGCGATGAATATGCGTTGCGTCGAACAGATCCGCACCCCGCGTCACCAGCGTGACTCCGTCAGCCGCATCGTCCAAGGTCGCGGCCAGGTGATAGCTTGCGGGTGAATCTTTTCGCACGATGACGACGTCCCCACCCCCGCGGGGGTCTGCGACCTGCTGCCCGGCCAGCGCATCCTCCCAGAAAAGATGCCCGCTTTCCGCCATCGCCCGGTCGATGTCGAGCCGCAGCGCAGCAGGCTTGCCAAGGTCGACCACGCTGCCCTTGCACGTTCCGGGGTAGATGGCGCCGTGCGATCCCAGACGCGGTTTCAACGCCTCTATGTCGGCGCGCGTGCAGGTGCAGGGATAAAGCAAACCGCGGTCGAGCAGGTTGCGTGCCGCCGCGTCGTATGTCGTCAGCCGGGTCGACTGCGCGGGCACTTCTTCCCATTCCAGTCCCAGCCACTCGAGATCGCGACGAAATTCGTCAGTCAGTTCAGGGCGCGAGCGCGGCCCGTCGATATCTTCGATCCGCAGCAGGAAGCGCCCGCGTTCCTCACGCGCCAGATCATGGGCCACGATAGCCGAGAACGCATGGCCGAGATGGAGCGGCCCGTTAGGGCTGGGGGCAAAGCGAGTGACGGTCATAGTGGCGAAAAAGATGCTCTTTCACTGGGCAAGCTTGTGGATAGCATGTGTGTAACAGGCTTGACGCTTTTCCTTGCAAGTGCATTTTCACTGCTATCGGGGAGGAACGCACTGGTGTTCAAGGCCGAACTGCTGGAACGGGCCGCAAGGTTCCGAAGTACCGCCGAGGATCCGACTCGCAATCTGCAGTCGTGTCCCAGCCTGGTTCTCAATGCCGACTACACGCCGCTGTCTTATTATCCGCTGAGCCTGTGGCCATGGCAGACCGCGATCAAGGCCATCTTTCTCGACCGGGTCGACGTGATCGCCACCTACGAGCGCGAGGTGCACTCCCCCTCCCTCGACATGAAGATCCCGAGCGTGATAGCGCTCAAGCAATATGTTAAGCCGAGCGAGTTTCCCGCCTTCACCCGGTTTAACCTGTTCCTGCGCGACCGGTTCAGCTGCCAGTTCTGCGGCGACATGCACAATCTCACCTTCGATCACGTCGTTCCCCGCCGGTTGGGCGGCAAGACCACGTGGGAAAACATCGCCACCGCCTGCGCGCCCTGCAACATGAAGAAGGGCGGCCGTACGCCCAAGCAGGCCGGCATGCAGCTCTACAGCCAGCCGATCCGGCCGACCCACTGGCAGTTGCAGCAGCACGGCAAGATGTTTCCGCCCAACTACCTCCACGAAACTTGGCGCGATTGGCTCTACTGGGACATCGAACTAGAGGCTTGATCCATTCAGCTTTGCAAGCGCGAAGCGCGAGACATGGACCGCGTGTTACACTGTCCAAGCGATAAAAAGCAGAAAGGCAGTAAGCCCTATCTTTAGCCAGTAGTGAAAAGGGCAAGGTGTAACGCATCGTTTGCCAATGCATCAATATCACGGTGTAGGACAGAGCATGAGGTAACCGTTCTAAAGAACTGCGTACCATCCTATCTGGACCGTCATTGTCCTGTTACTCATCGAACCGCGGCAAGGTGAGGCCTATGACCATATTGATCTGGATAATTCCCGCAGCAATTATCGTCTTCTTACTGGCATTGATTTTCCGGCGCTTGATGCTGAGCTTTCTTCGCATTCCTCATGGAATGGTGCTGGTCTTGGCGGTTGTGGGCGCGACGGCGATCGCCATGGCGATAAACGCGTCGCTGTTGCCATCCGAGCTAGCGTCCAAGATCGGCGCGGCGGTCCTGATTGCCGGCTTGATGGTAGGCTCTGTTCTCACCGCGCAGGAGTTTCGGAGTCCAAAGAAGGATTGATCCGACCCACGTGCTCTACAAGAAACACGGCTGTTAGAGGTATGGGTAAACGGCCAGGAGCAACGCGAGAAATTGGGCCTCACGGGGTCACAAGGCCGTAAATCAGGTAACCGCCGCCCGTTCCTGAAATTCGCCGCGCTGCCATTCGCCGGTTTCCAGCACCTCGGCCAGATGCCGCGCGGCTTCGGCCATGTCCTCGAACCGCAGATAGGCGGGCGCAAAGCCGAAGCGCAGGATATCGGGGTCGCGGAAGTCGCCGATGACACCTCGGGCGATCAGCGCCTGGCAGATGGCGTAGGCGTCCTGATGGCGGAAGGACAGCTGGCTTCCGCGCCGCGCCGGATCGGTCGGACTGACGAGATCGATCGCCACGCCCCTTTCGGACAGGCACTGGCGGAAGAACTCGGACAGCGCCTGCGACTTGGCATAGAGGCGATCGATGCCGATTTCGGCGATGAGATCGACGCCCACCTCCAGCGCGGCAAGCCCGAGGATCGGCGGCGTGCCGCACAGCAGTTTCTCGACGCCGGGCGCTGCCTCGTAATCGTCGCTGAAGGCGAAGGGCGCGGCGTGCCCCATCCAGCCGGTCAGGGGCTGACGTGCCGCTTCCAGGTGCTTTTCCGCCACGAAAGCGTAAGCCGGGGCGCCCGGGCCGCCGTTGAAGTATTTGTAGCCGCAACCGACCGCGAAATCCGCCGCGCACCCGTCGAGATCGACCGGCAGCGCGCCGCCCGAATGCGACAGGTCCCACAGCACCAGCGCGCCGGCATCATGCGCCGCGCGGGTCAGTTCGGCCATGTCGAACGTCTCGCCCGTCTTGTAATGCGTATGGGTGAGCATCAGCAGGGCAACGCTGTCGTCCAGCGCCTCGATCAGCCGGCCGCGCTCTGCCAGACGGCGCTCGGCCAGACCCTGCCGTTCCAGCCCGTCGATCATGTAGAGATCGGTGGGGAAATTGCCGGGTTCGCTCAGCACCACCTTGCGCCCGGGCTGCATGGCCAGCGCGGCGGAGATCAGCTTGAACAGGTTCACGCTGGTGGAATCGCAGGCGATCACCTCGTGCGGACGGGCGCCGATCAGCGGCGCGATCTTCGCCCCCAAACGCGCCGGCAGATCGATCCAGCCGGCGGTGTTCCAGCTGCGGATGAGATCGCGGCCCCATTCTTCGCGCACGACCCCTTCCAGCCGTGCGGGCGTCGCTTTCGGCAGGCAGCCGAGCGAATTGCCGTCGAGATAGATGACGCCATCCGGCAGCATGAACCGGTCGCGAAATCCGCGCAGCGGATCGCCGGCGTCGAGGAAGCGGGCGCGTTCCAGCATCATGCCAGTTCCCTCAGGATCGCGCGGCACAGGCCTGCATCGCCGCCGCCAACCTTGAGCGGCAGGGCGACAAGTTCGTAGCGCCCCTCGTCCACGTCATCGAGCACCAGCCCTTCGAGAATGCGCATGTCGTGTTTCAGCACTGCGTGATGCGCGTCCATCGTCTTGCTCTCCTGCGGATCGACGCTGGGTGCATCGGTGCCGATCAGCTTGACCCCCTGCAGCGCCAGCCAATCGATTGTCTCGGCTGCGATCGGCAGCCAGTCGCTGCGCCATTCGTCGTGCGGGAAACTGTCCCAGGTGCGGAACAGGACGCGGTCGGCGCTGTCGATATGCGGCAGGTCGGCAATGTCGATCGCGCCGTTCACGCCGCGCGCGTCCAGCACCAGGCAGGTGCCGATATAGGGGTCGATTTCCATGCTGGCGGCATCCAGCGCGCCTTGCGCGTAATGCAGCGGTGCATCGGCATGGGTGCCCGAATGCGTGCTCATCGTCATCCGGCCGACATTGACGGGCGAGCCTTCGTCCATCCGCCATGTCCGCTCGAACCCGAACCTTGTATCGCCCGGCCAGACGGGCAGGTCCGGGCGCAGGGTCTGCGAGATGTCCCAGATCCGGCGGGTGCTTTTCCAGCTGCTCATATCGCGGTCCGCACGCTCAGGAGTTCGGGGAAGAAAGCCGCTTTCAACACGTTGGCGAGATAGGGCACGCCGGGCGTTCCGCCGGTGCCCTTCTTGAAGCCGATGATCCGTTCGACCGTCTTGAGATGGCCGAAGCGCCAGCGCTGGAAATGATATTCCAGATCGACCAGCTTTTCGGCGAGTTCGTAGAGGTCCCAATATTCCTTCGGGTCGCGGTAGATCTGCGCCCAGGCGGCCTCGACCGCGGGCGAATGTTCCCACGGGCTGCCGTGATCGCGCGCGAGGATTTCGTCGGGAATGTCGAACCCGCGCCGCGCCAGCAGCGCGATGACTTCGGCGTAGATCGACTTGCGGTCGAGTTCCTCGCGCAGTTCGCGCGCCACCTCGGGCGTCGCCTCGTGCATGGTGACCATGTCGGGATTGCGCCCGCCGAGCAGGAATTCCATCATCCGGTACTGCGCGCTCTGGAAGCCGCTCGACCCGCCAAGATGCGGGCGGATGGTGGAATAATCGTGCGGGGTCATGGTGCTGAGCACGTCCCAGCTCTGGATCAGCTGCCCCTGGGCGCGCGCCACCCGGGCGAGCATCTTGAACGACGGGCGCAGCCGGTCTTCCTGGATGCACATCCGCGCTTCGAACAGTTCGTGCAGGCACAGCTTGAGCCACAGCTCGCTCGCCTGGTGGACGATGATGAACAGCATCTCGTCATGCGCATCGGACGCAGGGTGCTGCGCCGACAGGATGCGGTCGAGATCGAGATAGCCGGAATAGGTGACGTCGGATGCCATGCGCGCAGCCCTAGCGCGCAATCGCCGCCAGCGAAACTACTGGTCGATCACCATGGTGTGCGGGTGATGCTTGTCGAGATGCTTGCGCACGATGCGCAGGTTCTTCGTGTTCGATCGATAGACCACGTCGAAGGCATCGCCGACGAGCGGAACCGCACCGATAGCGCCGTCGATCGCTATGTTGCCGGCCATGCGCCACAGTTTCCATTTCGGCAGACCGAGGTTCTTGGCTTCCCACACGATATAGGCGCCCATGGCAGCCGCCACAAGATCGCCAATGATCGGCACGAGACCGATGATCGCATCGAGCCCGATGGGAAACTTCGTCCCGGGAATGACCAGGCTGCGTTCGAGGAGATGCTCCATCGCCTCGATCCGTTTGCGGATCGACACGGGGTCGCTGCCGATCGGCAATTCAAACCCCATGGGGCGCGGCGGATCCTGATTGTCCATCAAACCCTAGATGGGAGCGCGGGACAGCGGGAACAAGGGATGCACGTTCCACGGGTTCTCGCTGAACCCCTCCAACCCGGCGCGAACCATCGACCAGCGGATCGGCGCGCCAATCGGAATGTAAAGATTCGCCGCGAGAAGCGTATTTTCCGCCTCCAGCAGATAGGATGCTTCTTCCGCAGGATCGCGCGCATCGAGCGCGAGAGACACGAGATAATCCGCGTCTTCGCTACATTGCGTTTTGTCGATCGTGCAGTTGAACTGGTTGAGGAACCAGCGCGGAGAGGGATAGCGCGCCACCCGGTCGCGCAATGCGAGATCGGCCTTGCCCACGGTCTCGCTGCGCGTGGTTGACACGCCGATAGCGGCGAAATCCTCTGCCAGACCATCGAACAGGAGGTCCGAGCCGGGCCCCGGTGGCAGATAGATGCGCACTCTCGGTTCCTGCCCGCTGGCAGCTCGCCATTGAGCCACCCGCTGACGGGCTTCGCTCCGGCGTTCTTCGATCGACTGGATGACCCAGCGTTCCACCGGCAGGCCGCCCGAACTGGACAGTTCGACCGGAACGATCCGGGTTGAAGGGAACCAGCCGCCGATATTGAACGGCTGCATCAGTCCCTGCCGGTCCAGCGCCATCGCAAGCGCTTCGCGGTTGGCCGTGACACCGAGGAAACCGGCGGGCTTCAGAACATCGAGACCGAACAGGCCGATTGCCGCGTCGAGACGCACATTGCCGCGCGACAGCGGCCCCGTGCTGGCCAGCGGGAGATTAGCCAGCCGCCCACCGAGCACGGCATCGAAATCGCCCTGAGAGAATCCTTCGGTCGCCTGCTCGGCATTGACTGCACGAATGCGCACTTCGCCCACCGTATCTTCCCATCCCGGCTGTTCAGGCAAGCCGCGCAACTGCGGCGGCAGCGGTGCCAGCATCACTCCATCATCACCCACGCCGCGCGCCATCAGGGCGGCGCTCTGATCGCCGATGTCGATCCCAAGTTCAGGCTGAGCCAGCAGGCGCAGAAAGTCGGGCATCGGGCTGGTTAGGCGGATTTCGACGACCCGCCCGGTCATGGCGCGAATATCCCGCACCTTCGCCAGATCGAGGCCAAGGGATGTGCCGCGCAATTGGCGCAACCGTTGCTGGAGCGCATTGCGCACTGCCTGCGCGGTCAGCGGTGTCCCATCGCGCAGGTCGAATTCGTTGATCCGGAAAATATAGCTGGCACCGTCATCGGTAACGATCCAGCGCTCGG
Source organism: Qipengyuania pacifica (assembly GCF_019857205.1). Classification (GTDB taxonomy): domain Bacteria; phylum Pseudomonadota; class Alphaproteobacteria; order Sphingomonadales; family Sphingomonadaceae; genus Qipengyuania; species Qipengyuania pacifica. Next base: position 22,848 of record NZ_JAHWXO010000001.1, read on the forward strand.
CCACGCCGGGAACCACCTCGCCGCGCGGATCGATCCGGACCAGGCCCATCGAAATCGCGGCACGAACGTGTTGTCCGGCAGGGTCGAGCCTGACCCCGTCGGCATCCAGTTCGCCAGGGTCTGCAATAAAGGCGACTTCGACCACGCCATCGTCAGTTGCCGAGCCACACGCAGCCAACAGGACGAAGAAAAAAGCGAGAAAGGAAAGACGCATGGCTGACGGTTAGCAGCGCATGTGCGTGGCGTCAGCAAGCCATTTGTCAGATACTTCGAACCGGGTGGTCGCTGCTGTAAAGAGGAGCCGAAGTCACCGAGCGGGCATAGCGCCGGGGGGCCGCGTCTGCGGCGGCCGGTCCGCGAACTTCCTTCGGATCGATTGTGCAGTCGAAAGCGATCCCTATCCGCGCGCCCTGCACCCAGGCAACGCTGCCCTTCACGCTACCCACCGCGCGTAGCTCCACTGAAACGCGATCGCCGCGGGACATCTCCAGCCCGCCTGCATCCGCCATCATCCCGCCAGCGGAAAGGTTGCGCACCTTCACCCGCACGGCGTCCGGCTGGCCGTCCAGCGTAAGTTCCGCAAATAGAAACAGGCTGTCGCGCGCAACATCGCGTGTATCGAGCGAGGACATGGCGTGCTTGGTACCCTTTGTGTTCGTCTTCGCGAGAGCGGACAGAAACCGGTCCGCCAGGCGAATGACGCTAAGGCCCAGACGTTAAGAATTTGGAAAGCGGGCGGTCAGTCGTCGCGCGAAATCTTCTCTTTTCGCTCGTGCGCTTCCTGCGCTTCCACTGTCATTGTGGCGACCGGGCGGGCGATGAGGCGTTTTAGCCCGATCGGGTCCCCGGAAACTTCGCACCAGCCATATTCCCCCTGATCGATACGGCGCAGAGCGGCGTCGATCTTGGAGATCAGTTTACGCTGGCGATCGCGCGTGCGCAGTTCGATTCCCCAATCGGTTTCGGACGACGCGCGGTCGTTGAGATCGGGTTCGCGCATGGGCCCGTCCTGAAGAGACTGAAGCGTCTGGCCGGCAGCGTCGTGGATCGATTTCTTCCAGTCGAGCAGAAGCATGCGGAAGTATTCCTGCTGCCGCTCGTTCATATATTCTTCGCTGTCGTCGGGGACGTAATCAGCACCGACCGCAGCGCGTGCTCTGGCCAGTTTCTCATTGTCGCTTGCCATAGAGGCCATTGAGGACCCTCTCATCCTGCAAATTCGATCGTGCCGGTCACCACCGTCCCGCGGACCCGAATTTTTTCCGGCACCCCGATGACCCGATGGGCGCGCCTATAGGCAAGCCTCCCGAGGCGCACAAGCAGCAATCCGACGAGCCGTTGATTTGCCCGCCATGGTCCCGGAAGGCGCTGAAATCGTTTGGTCGGCGATAAATCGCGCTACGCGTTAACCCTTTCTTGACCATAATCTTGGCATTCCCGACTCGTCCGGCAGGGGGTGCCGGTCCTTTATGGGGGAATGACCATGCAACTTTCAGGTATCGAAGGTGGCTACGGCAAGATCATCCAGACCGAGCAGGCCGATGCACTCATCGCTTCCTGCCTTGGCAGGTACGAAAAGGGCAACCTCGACGCGCTATACGACCTGGGCGTAGCTTTTTCGACCGGCAGCCATGGAACGGTCTGCGACATGATCGAAGCGCATAAATGGTTCAATATCGCTGCCTCGAAGGGGCATGAAGAAGCCAGCTGGTGTCGGGCAGATGTGGCAGACGAAATGACTGCGCGGGAAATCGCCGAAGCGCAGCGGCGGGCCCGTGAGTGGCTGGCCGAAGGGCAACGCCACGCCGCCTGACAATCACGCCTGCCTGAAGGGCGTCCGCGTAGCCAGGTAGTTCCGATCTGCCGCGACGCCGGCGCGCTCGCGTTCGAGGAAATCCTCGATAGCCTCGCGAAATCCGGGATCGGCGATCCAGTGTGCGGAGACGGTTTCAACCGGTTCATATCCGCGGGCCAGCTTGTGCCCGCCCTGCGCACCGGCTTCGACCCGAGACAAGCCGAGCTCGATCGCCGCATCAATCGCCTGATAGTAACAAAGCTCGAAATGCAGGAAGCGAATGTCGCGCGTGCAGCCCCAATAACGGCCGTAGAGCGCGTCCCCGCCGATGAAATTCAATGCGCCCGCGACAGGCTCTTCATCCTGAAATGCCAGGACTAAGACTATCTTTTCGCCCATTCGCTGGCCAAACAGGTCGAACGCATCGCGCGTGAGATAGGGCGTTCCCCATTTGCGTGCGCCGGTATCTTGATAGAATTGCCAGATAGCGTCCCAGTGTTCGGATCGGATATCGTCGCCGTTTAGCCGACGGATTTCGACTTCTGCCTGCGCCGCAGCGCGTTCCTTGCGTAAATCCTTGCGTTTGCGCGAGGCAAGGGTTTCGAGAAACTCGTCGAAACTGGCAAATCCGTGATTGTGCCAATGGAACTGGATATCGGCCCGCAGCATCCATCCCGCAGCTTCGAACAAGGGCTGCTGCGCAGGTTCGATGAAAGTCGCATGCGCGCCGGAAAAACGGTTCTGGAGGCATAACTGCTCGGCAGCCGCCAGCAGTGGAGGCGCAAAGGCATCGTCCGACAGCAACAGCCGCGGACCGGTTGCAGGAGTGAACGGCGCTGCGATCTGAAGCTTCGGGTAGTAATTGCCGCCAGCGCGCTCGTACGCATCGGCCCAGTTATGGTCGAAAACATATTCGCCCTGGCTATGGCCCTTGAGATAGGCAGGCATGGCCGCGAGCAGCGGGCCGTCATCTTCGCTGATCACGAGCGGCGCGGGCTGCCAGCCGGTCCCCGCTCCGACACTTCCCGAATCTTCGAGCGCGGTCAGGAATTCGTAGGATACGAAGGGGTTGTCCGTTCCCGCCAGCGCATTCCACTGGTCACGATCGAAGGCGCCGACCGACCCGCCGACCCGTGCGGCGAGGCCGCCATCGCTCATGGTACACCGGGCCCTTCGGCGATTGGAGCATCGGCGTGTATCTGCGCGCGTGCCAGCAGTTCCGCAGAGTCCACCGTCCAGGTGAGAATAGGCATTCCGGCTTTGCGAAGGCCGCAAGTCATCGGATTTGGCAGGGCCATGACGTGATAAGCGACGAAATCGGGCCTCGCGAGCCACAGTGCGAAATGGCGCTGCCAGGCCTTTTGGGTCATCCCTTTCTCATCCTCTCTGATGACAAGGCCGTGTAAGGTTTGCGGCGAATTCCTGCGAAACCACCGCGAAACCCGCGGATCGAAGCTCATCACCGCATGAGCGCCGCGATAGTTCTTCAGCGCATCGCGAACGGCAATGCAGCTCTCTTCGACATCGTAGCGGCGCCGCGACTTGATTTCGATCAGGAGCGGAACCTTGCCGTCCACCAGGCCGAGAAGGTCGGCCAGCTGCGCCAGCTTGTGTTCGCTGTCGAGAAAGGCGATCTGCGCCAGCTCGTCCGCCGAATAGGAAGCCGTTGGCCCGGTTACCCCGGTCAGCCTGTCCAGTTCCCAGTCGTGTACCAGCATGGCGGCATTGTCGCGGCTGCGCTGGATATCGCATTCGATACCCATGCCGCGCTCTACCGCGCCTGCGTATGCAGCGAGCGAGTTTTCCGGAACCCCATTCCCATGCAATCCGCGATGGGCATAGGTCCACTCGCTCAGCCAGCCGACCCGCCCGGGGGCGGGTGGCGGGGCGAAGAAGCGATCAAGCCTTGAGAGCAACGATCGCATCGACCTCGACCGCTGCATCCAGCGGCAGGACAGGAACGCCGACCGCGCTGCGGGCATGCTTGCCAGCATCGCCAAAGACTTCGGCCATCAGGTCGCTGCAACCGTTCACCACCTTTGGCTGGTCCGAGAAGGATGGCACACTGGCGACGAAACCGCCAAGCTTGACCACGCGTTCGACGCGTTCGAGCAGACCTGCCGCCTTGAGCTGGGCAAGAATCATCATACCGCAGGCTCGTGCCGCTTCCTGCCCCTTCTCGAGGCTGACACCGTCGCCGAGCTTGCCGGTTACGAGATTGCCGTCGACGAAGGGAAGCTGCCCCGACACATACGCAGTATTCCCGCTGACGACGAGCGGCTGATAACTGGCCACGGGCGCCGCCGCCTCGGGCAGTTCTATGCCGAGTTCGGCGAGTTTTGCTTCGATCGTCATGCATTTTCCCTTTCGATTTCGTTCATCAGCCACGGTAGCGCGTCATCCCAGCTGTCGATCCGCGCATCGGCATGACCGGAGGTATGCGCGCAGTCGATATGGGGGGCCAGCAGCGGCTCGCCGCACAGATGCAGCGTGGCGATGGGTGTGCCCGACGCGGCCAGAGTTTCGCGGGCGGAGCGATGATGTTGCGCCAGATCGTCGATGAAGATCGCCTTCGACGGCTGATATTCCTTCAGGATCGCTTCCAACGCCGGGCCCTTGGGTCCCTGATTGGTGAACACGCGGGCGTCGAGGCCATGTCCGAGCAATTGCTCGGTGCGCATAGCCTGACGCTTGTCCACGAGATTGGTAAGGATCACCACATCGGCGTGATCGCGCAAAGACGCGATCCCCTCGAGAGCACCGGGGATGGGCGTCTGGCGGTGCATTTCGGTATCGAAAAAACCACCCAGCTTCTTCCAGATTTCTTCCGGGGCGAGGATCTCGCCACTGTCCTGCCAGCGCAGGGCTTGGGAAAAATCATTCCCTTCCATGCGGAATTCGACGCCCTGCGTTTCGGCCAGCCAGTCGCGGAAGGGCGAGACCATGTAGAGCAGGACTTCATCGCAATCGGAGATGATGAGCGGACGATTCATGCAGACAACTTTCCAGCAGCCGCCACGAGCGCTTCGGGCGTGGTGTTGAGCGCATCGGCGGCGAGGACGAGATCGGGTTCGTGATTGGCGAGGAATTCGAGCACTGCTGCCTGAACGCCGCGATCGCCCAGCCCGTTCCGCAACCGATCCGGCGTAAGCCCGGTCAGCGACAGCAGCCGTTCGGCGCGCCGGTCATCTGCCAGCGCCCAGCCGAGCGCTTCGAGCGCGAGCACTTCGGGGGCCCGTTCCTCGCCTTTACCTGTCGATCCGTCGCGAATAATTGTCAGCGCTCCCGCTTTTGCATAAGGCCCTCGCGCATTCGCGAAGGAGCCGCCAAGTGGCAAAGAGAATCCTCGTTGTCGAGGACAACGATCTCAATCGTAAGCTGTTCTGTGACGTGCTGAAGGCAAACGGATACGAAGTCGTGCCCGTGGCCGACGGACAGAACGTGCTGGGCACGGCCAAGCGCTTCCAGCCGCATCTCGTGATCATGGACATCCAGTTACCCAATGTCAGCGGCATCGACCTGATCGCCGAACTCAAGGGGGAAGGAGACCTGGCGAAGGTGCCGGTGCTGGCCGTTACCGCCTATGCCGGCAAGGGCGACGAAGAACGGATTCGCGATGCCGGCGCGGCCGATTATCTCGCCAAACCGGTGTCGATCGGCCCCTTCATGGCCGCGGTACGCGCCCTGCTTCCCGAATAGCTGCGCTTGACAAGCGGCCCAACAAACCGCTTTGCCGGGCGTTTGACACAGGCCCGCATCATGCGAGCCACACCACGATACAGGACTGGACCCCGAAATGGACCGTAGCGACGTCGACACCAAGATCCGCGAACTGGCCGAGCCCTTCAACAAGAAGGGTGTGACGATCACCGAAGACACCACCTTCGCCAACGACCTCGAATTCGATAGCCTTACGGTCATGGACTTCGTCGCCGAGATCGAAGACGAATTCGACATCATCATTTCGATGAACCAGCAGGCCGAAATCGAGAATTACGGTCAGTTGGTCGATGCCGTCACCAAGCTGCAGGCCGACTGATGAGCGAAGGCATCATCCAGTCGGACCAGCCGCAGGACATCGAAGGAGAGGGCAAGGACCTGTTCTCCAAATTCGATGACATCATTGCCCTGCGCGAAGGATTGCTGTCGAGCGGCCAGGAAGATCCGTTCAACCTGGTGATGGAGAAGGTCCTGTCGCCGACCCGTGCGATCTGCAACGGGCGCGACACGATCCTGCTCGGCACCTACAATTACATGGGCATGACCTTCGATCCCGACGTGGTCGAGGCAGGCCGGCAGGCATTGTCCGATTTCGGAGCGGGGACCACCGGTAGCCGCGTGCTGAACGGCACATATCAGGGCCACAAGGAAGTCGAGCAGGCGCTCATGGACTTCTATGCCATGGACCATGCCATGGTTTTTTCGACCGGATACCAGGCCAATCTCGGGATTATTTCGACGATTGCCGGCAAAGGCGATTACATCGTCCTCGACATCGACAGCCATGCCAGCATCTGGGACGGCTGCGCTCTGGGCAATGCCGAAGTCGTGCCGTTCAAGCACAACGATATCGAAGCGATGGAAAAGCGCCTGAAGCGCATTCCCGAAGGCGCCGGCAAGCTGGTGGTGCTGGAAGGCGTCTATTCGATGCTGGGCGATATCGCTCCGCTGAAGGAAATGGTCTCCGTCGCCAAGAAATACGGCGCCATGGTGCTGGTCGACGAAGCGCATTCGATGGGCTTTATCGGCGAGAACGGTCGCGGCGTGGTGGAACAGGCGGGCGTGATCGACGATGTCGATTTCATTATCGGCACCTTTTCCAAAAGCGTGGGTACGGTCGGCGGCTTCTGCGTCTCCAACCATCCCAAATTCGAAATCATGCGGCTGGTCTGCCGCCCGTATGTGTTCACTGCCAGCCTGCCGCCCAGCGTAGTGGCAACAGCCTGCACGTCCATTCGCAAGCTGATGCAGGGATCGAACAAGCGCGCGCATCTGTGGGAAAATTCCAAGATGCTGCACAAGGGGCTGAAGGAACTCGGCTTCCAACTCGGCACCGAGGAACCGCAGAGCGCCATCATCGCCGTGATCATGCCCGATCTGGAAAAGGGCGCGGCCATGTGGGAAGCGCTGATCAAGGGCGGCCTCTATGTCAATCTGGCGCGCCCCCCGGCAACTCCTGCCAACATGACCCTACTGCGCTGCTCGCTATGCGCAGAGCATAGCGAGGAAGAGGTCGGCGAAATCCTGTCGATATTCGAAACCGCGGGTAAGGACGTCGGGATCATCTGATCGTGCGATAGCGTGTCGCACGGCTGTCTTGATGGCGTAACATGGGATCGCGAACGAACGGCGATCCCGTGACCGCCGCCAAGAGAGACTTCATGCGTTCTGCCCTCGCCGCCCTGACTCCCGCTCTGCTACTGTCTGCCTCCGCGCTCGTGCCTCAGGCCGCAGCCGCGCAAGGCGGTGGCCCGGCGAAGACCCACGAGATTTCCTTCGTGGCGCTTGGCGATACCGGGTACATTCCCGCTTACGATACGCCAGACGACGATGATCCCCGTTTTCGCACGCTGGGTGAATATCTGGGCAACGAAGCGGCCGACTGGCTGGAGCACAATCGCGACCTCTCCGGCTTCCGCGCCACTCCTTGGCAATTCGAACCCGCCATCGGCGGCTTCGTGCCTGCCAGCGGAATGTACCCGGTCGCCATGGCTGCAGCGGAGGTGTGCAAGCGCGAGGATTGCGATTTCGGCGCGTTGATGGGCGACAATATCTATCCCGACGGGGCCACACTGGGCGCGGACGGCATTTCGGACGAGCGCCGCTTCCGCGAGATGCTGGATCAGCCCTTCGGCACCTTCGGTGAGGGCAAGGCGGGCTTCACGCTTTACGCCATGATGGGCAATCACGACTGGCACATCTCGCGCGAGGCGACCGAGGCACAGCTCGAATATCTGAAAGCCCATCCAGCGTTCACCATGCCCGACCTGTTTTACCGTGCGGTGCCGCAGGGTATGGAAGGCAAGCTCGAAATCTTCGTCGTCGATACCGAAATGCTGCTTGCCGGTACGCAGGTCCACAAGGACGATCTGGATGCCGAAGGTAACGAGATCCGGAACACGCCGCTGGAGGAATGGCCCGATTACGTCCGTGCGTCGAACGCGCGTGAGCGCAGCATGATCGAATGGCTGACTGCAGCGCTGCAATCCTCCACTGCCAAGTGGAAGATCGTGATGGGCCACCATGCGCTGTGGTCCAGCGGAGGCAGCAAGTATGAAAAGGCCCGCGCACTGCGCAAGCTGATGCTCGATCCGATCTGCCGTTATGCCGACGCCTATATCGCCGGAGACGACCATCTGATCGAAGCCTATACCGACGATTGTTCGACCGTATCGGGCGCGCCCGCCGAGCCTGTGCCGATGTTCGTTTCCGGCGCGGGATCGAAATACCGGCAGCAGCATGTCCCGTTTGCGGAAAAGCAAATCGCGGCCAATCCGCAGATGACCAATCTGTTCTCACGGGGCTCGACCTGGGGGTTCCTGCATGTCGGGATTGGCGCAGATACTCTCGACGCGACGCTCTATTCGACGCCGGCCGACCAGTCGGGTCGTCCGGTCGAAGAAGCGCGCTTCACCTTTCCCCACCGCAGTAAATAGCACCTTTGGACGGCTCGTTCGGCAGATGAACGGTGGCTGACCGATAATTCAGAGCGAGTTCAATGGCCTATCCCTAGACCTGATTCCAACGAACAGGAGAACCCGGGATGGGACTTACGAAACGAACAGCATTTGCCCTTGCCGCCACAACCACTCTGCTGGGTGCGTGCAGCACCGGCTATGGCGGCGGATATGGCATGGCGAGCGCCGGATATTACGGCGACTCCTATTACGACGACGGATATTACGGCTGGTACGACAACTTCTATTATCCCGGCACCGGATATTACGTTTACGACCGCCAGCGCCGTGCGCACCGCTGGAACGACCGGCAGCGCCAATACTGGCAGGCTCGCCGCGCTGCGATCCGCGATCAGCGCAATATCCGCGCCAACTGGAACAGGTGGGAACGCCGGGCGGAACGTCGCCGTGATGCTCGTCAGCATCAGCGCGCTGAACGACGCCGAGACTATCGCCAGCGCCAGCGCGCCGAAAGGCGCCGCGAGGTGCGGCAGGAACGCCGTGCGGCTCAACGCCGCGAAGTACGCCGCGACCGCCGTGAAGACGCCCGCCGCGAAGCCCGCAGGGATCGTCGTCAGGATGCGCGCCGCGATGCCCGCAGGGACCGGCGCCAGGATGCCCGGCGCGACGCTCGCCGCGACCGGCGGCAGGAAGCGCGGCGCGAAATTCGCCGCGACCGCCGACAGGATGCGCGTCGCGACCAGCGACGGGACAGGCGGGGCGAACGGCGCCGTACTCGGCCCAACTGATCGACGTCTTCGCTGATCACAGGAACATTTGCTCCTTTCGGGACGTCTCAATCCCGAAAGGAGTTTTTTTATGGCAATCGTAAAATCAGGCAGCGCGCGTTACGAGGGACTGGGCAAGGACGGCAAAGGCCACGTCAGCACTCAGTCGGGCGCGCTCGACAATCAACCCTACGGCTTTCAGACCCGGTTCGAGGACAAGGCCGGGACCAATCCCGAAGAACTGATCGCAGCGGCACATGCGAGCTGCTTCACCATGGCCCTGAGCTTCAAGCTGGCCGAAGCGGGACACACGGATGGATCCATTGAAACCGACGCCAAGGTATCGCTCGAGAAAGACGATGGTGGGTTCACCGTGACCAAGTCCGCCCTGTCGACCAAGGCCAAGGTGCCGGGCCTCGACAAGGCGAAGTTCGAGGAACTGGCCGCCGATGCCAAGGCGACCTGCCCGATCTCGAAACTGCTCGACACGGAAATCACGCTGGAAACCAGCTTCGAAGGCTGATCCCGCGCTTAGCAGGGATGCTTACACGGCGCTCCGGACCGTCGCTTCGGCGACCGGCTCGGGCGCCGTTTCTTCGCGCGGGATCCGCCCGAAGATCGGCCAGGCCAGCTGTTCGCCCAGCGACGTTGCCGGCAAATTCTCCACTCCGTAGCTGGTGGGGTACGTCCGGGTAATCCGCGCGGTGCCGAACAGGACATCCCAGAAGAACAGCAGATTGCCGTAATTGCCCTTGTAGTGGACGGCGGGATCGCTGGCGTGGCGGCCGTGATGGGCATGATGCGTGGCAGGCGTGGATATGGTCCGTTCGACCAGCCACATCACGGGCGACAGCCACGCGATGTGGTAAAGCGGCCGGTCCCAGGCAAGATCCGAATGGGCCCCGGTGATCACCGCCAGCTTGACCACGATATAGCCCGCATAGACCCAGCCCAGGCCGAGGTAGATCAGCACGCCCGACAGCCAGATGCCCGGCATCATGGCGTAGTAAAACAAATTGTTCCGGTAGACGAGCCGCACGCTCATGTAGCGCGCGTTGTGGTGCGGGCGGTGCAGATTGTAGAGCCACGGGAAAGTATGCGCCGCGCGGTGCCACCAGTATTGCATCAGATCGTCGAATATCAGGAACAGCGCGATGGCGGCAAAAACGTTCAGCCCGGCCAGCGCGCCTGCATATTGCGGCGCGACGAGCTTTGCGAGGGCAGCGGAAGCGAACAGGATCGCCGGCTGGGTCAGGCCGAGCAGCGCGATGATGCTGACCGCTTCGACAATCCCGTCGTCGCGGGTCTGTTCGGGCTTCGCAAACAGGTTCGAGCGCCACAGTTCGAGCAGCGCGAAGCCGAGATAGATGGCCAGGATGGCAAGGGTCGATGCGGACATGGGCTCTCTCCCGAGTTTTTTAGCTTTCTTGTCGATTGCCCTTCTAGCGTTTACCCGGATGCAAGAATGTCCAGATCTTTACATTTGGATGCGACTCGCCGGTCGCTGGTCACGCCGATGCTGTTTTCGGCGCTCGACCGCGGGTTGCAGGCGCATCTCGTGCGCATCTCGCAGCTGCGGGAATTTGCCGACGGGCAGATCATCCAGCAGCGCGGCGATGCCGCCGATGGCTTCTGGCTGATCGACGAGGGCGCGGTGCGCGTGGGGCAGTTCATGCCCGATGGCGAGTTTCGCGCCGTGGCGTTGCTGGGGCCGGGCGATTCCTATGGCGAGCTGGCGGTCTTCGCCGACAAGCCGCGGATCGTCGATGCCATATCGCGGGGCGACAGCCGGTTGCGGCTGATCGGGGCGCGGCCCTTTCTCGATGCGCTGGGTAATTATCCCGCGTCGAGCCGGGCGCTGCTGGGCGCGCTGTCGCAGCAGTTGCAGGATACGCTGTCGATCCTGGCGGGGCTGCGCCGCGGGACCAATCCGCAGCGGCTGGCGGGCATGCTCGCCACGATGGCGGGCGAAGCGGCCGGGCCGGCCAGCGTCACGATCACGCAGCAGGAACTGGCGGACCTTCTCGGCGTGACCCGCGCGACCGCCAACGCCGCGCTCGGCGATTTGCAGAAGCGCCGGTTGATCGAACGCGGTTACGGCACCATCCGCATTCCGGACCGGGATGCGCTGGCGGCCCATGCCATGCGCTAGTCCCCAGCCCCCGACACAAGTTCGAAGAGGCGGTCCACCGGCTGGCCGAGGGCGGCGGCGAATTTCAGGGCCACGATCACGGACGGCGAGAAGATGCCGTTCTCGACCGTGTTCACCGTCTTGCGGCTGACGCCCATTTCCTCGGCCAGCTCGGCCTGCGTCCAGCCCCGCTGCTCGCGGAACTGGCGCACGTGGTTCTCAAGCGTCTCCGGCATTGGTCACCATTTCCGCCACGCCGTAGGAGACGAAGGCGCAGCCCAGCCCCATGCTGACAATGATGTTTGCCGCGCGCTGGGCGTGGAGCGGTTCGAAGGGCGAGACTGCCCAGACCAGGAAGCCGGTGATCATCGCGGCGACGAAGCCGACGGTGATGCCGCGCTGGCGATTGGCTTTCGTGACCTCGTCATTGGCGAGGGTGCGGGCGCGTTTCGGGAGGAACCAGCCGCCGCCGGTAAGCAGCAGGCCGAGCATGATCAGCGCGAAGGCGAGCCACACGAAAATCTGCACCAGAGAATCGCTACCCCAGTCCCAGGAGAAGAAGATCCCCTGCTGCATCAGCAGTACCAGCAGCCCCAGGAAGGGAGCCATGATGGCGCGGGTCTGCGCGAAATTTTCGGCGGTTTCGTAATCGTCGGCCATGCTGAATTCCTCGATTCGCTTGTAACTCATAGGTTACATGTAACCTGTGGGTTACTTAGCTGTCAAGGCAGGCTCAGCGGGCCGGCTTCACCTCGGTCGCAGTGGCGCATACGCCGCCCTCTTCCTTGCTGCCGCCGAGCTGGGTGAGGACGAGAACCCCGCCGACCACCAGGAGCACGAAGACGGTGGTCACTATGCCGAGATACTTGTCGATCATACGTTTGATCGCGGCGCCGAACACGCGGAACAGTATGCCGACGGTCATGAAGATCAGCGCGCGGGCGAACAGGCTGGAGAGCACGAAGGTGACCAGGTTCATCCCGACGAAGCCGGCGGTGATGGTCAGCAGCTTGAACGGCACGGGCGTGGCGCCCGCGATCAGGATCGCTTCGAAATCATATTCGCGCAAATGGCAGGCCGCGACGGGAAAGGCATCGGTGAGGCCGAGAGCGCCGATGAGCCAGACGCCCACGCTGTCGTAAAGGCCCCAGCCGATCGCATAGCCGAGCAGCGCGCCTGCAACCGAAGCCAGCGTGCAGACGAGGGCGAACTTCACCGCCTTTTTCGGTTCGGCGAGGCACATCAGGCCCAGCAGCGGATGGGGCGGGATCGGGAAGAAAGAGGATTCGACGAAGGCGAACAGCGCCAGCCACCACACCGCATGCGGATGCGAGGCCTTGTCCATCGTCCAGTTGTAGAGCCCGCGCAGCATCGCTTCCCCATCCCGTCCTTGCGAGCGGCGCAGCCGCCCCCTCCACGATGGAGGAGGCCAAGCTCTAAGCGAGCCACCCCCTGTTGGCAATCGTCTGCGTAAGAACCTATTTGGTACTTTTGTATTGACATCGTAACGCTGTTTCGGTACATATACAGAACATCGCGATAGTGTGATTCGAACGGGCGGGGCCGGGTCTTGAACCAACCGGGCCACCGCCCTTTGTCGTGCCCGCTATCGCCGCAGACGGAGGGACAGATGAGCAAGGCGATGGACAGTATGGAAGGCCCGGCGTGGGCGGCCCGTTTTCTCGAGGCGCTGAAAGACGGCAATGGCGTGCGCGCCGCAGCCCGCGAAGCCGGTGTGACGGGGTCCACCCCCTATGACAGGAGGCGCAAGAACCAGGCATTCCGCGAGGCATGGGATGCGATCCAGCCGGTCGACGGGCGGAAGGCAAAAGCGCGCACGGCCCGCCCGATCGCCCCGCGCGATGCACAGCGGATCGAGCAATTCCTGCACGAACTGGCGGAAACATCGAATGTGGCGGCCGCCGCGGCGGTGGCGGGTCTTCCCGTGAACCGCATCTATCGCCTGCGCCGCACCGACCCGGACTTTGCCCGCCAGTGGTACGCCGCGCTGGCGGAAGGATACGACAATCTGGAGATGGAACTGCTGCATCACTTGCGCAGCGGGGAAACCCCCGGCGATGGCACGCCGCCGCGCAAATTCGACACCGCCATTGCCCTGCGCTGCCTGACCGCGCACCGCGAAAGCGTGGCGCGGGAAAAGGGCCGCCGCACGCTGGCCGACGAGGTTGCCACCATCGCATCGATCAATGCGAAGATCGACGATATGCGCGCCCGCAGCAAGGCGGGCGATGCCGCGGTGCGCAAGGCGCGCCGGGACGCGGCAAAGGCCCGCGGCAATGGCTAACCGGCGCAGCCTGTCCCGCGGAGGGTGGCTGCGGCGCCCGGGCGATGAGGCCGATGGCGAACGCGAGGAGCTGGCCCGCCGGCTGAAGCCGCACGAGCTGGCCGCGCTGGGCAGCTATTACTGGGAAGGCTGGGCCCGCGATGCGCAGCTACCGCCGAGCGAGGCCTGGCGCACCTGGCTGATCTGTGCCGGACGCGGTTTTGGCAAGACGCGGGCGGGGGCCGAATGGGTGCGCGACGTGGCCCGGCACGACGGTTCGGCACGCATCGCGCTGGTGGGCGCCAATCTGGCGGAAATCCGCAATGTCATGGTGGAAGGCGACAGCGGCGTACTGGCCGCATCGCCGGGTGCGCTGGCCCCGGAGTTCGAGCCGAGCCTGCGCCGGCTGACGTGGGAAAACGGCGCGATCGCCTGGCTCTATTCCGCCGGGGAGCCGGAAACGCTGCGCGGGCCGCAGCATAGCCATGCCTGGTGCGATGAAATAGCCAAATGGGATAATTCAAGCGAGCGGGCCATGTCTGCCTGGAACAATTTGCAACTGACGATGCGGCTGGGGGACGGCCCGCGCGTGGTCGCCACCACCACCCCGCGCCAGACCGCGCTGATGCGCCGGATCATGGCGGATGCGAAGGCAGGCAAGGTCGCCGTGGCGTGCGGCGGCACGCTGGACAATCGGGAAGTGCTGCCCGCCGATTACCTCGCCGCGATGGTCGAACAGTTCGAACAGAGCAATTTCGGGCGGCAGGAACTGGACGGGGAGATGATCGCCGCAGTCGAAGGCGCGCTGTGGAGCCGCGCGCTGATCGAACGATACCGGCACATGGACGCGGTACCGCAGGCACGGCGCGTCATCGTGGCGGTCGACCCACCGGCCAGTTCTTCCGGCGATGCCTGCGGGATCGTGGTGGCGATGCTGGGCGTGGACGGCACCGCCTATGTCAGGGCCGACTGTTCCGTGACGAATGCGACGCCCGAACGCTGGGCCCGCGCCGTAGCGGATGCGGCCCATGCCTGGCAGGCCGACCGCGTGGTGGCCGAAGCCAACCAGGGCGGACAGATGGTCGCCAGCGTGCTGCGCGCGGCCGATATCGCACTGCCGGTCAAGCTGGTCCACGCCAGCCGCGGCAAGACGGCGCGCGCCGAGCCGATCGCCGCGCTGTATGAAGCGGGACGCGTGCGCCACACCGGCCTGTTCGCCGCGCTGGAAGACGAGATGTGCGGATTGGTGGCAGGCGGCGGTTACGAAGGGCCGGGACGTTCGCCGGACCGGGCCGATGCGCTGGTTTGGGCGCTGACGGAACTGATGCTGGTGAAGCGCGCCGCGCCGCGGGTGCGGTGGATTTAGGGTGGGTGCGTTTACCGGATCGCTCTGCGGCCTTTTAGCCCCGGAACAAGTCCGGGGTGACGAGGGTGGATGACGTACCGGGTGACGCAAGAAGGACCGGTTTTCGCTTTCTGGTCACCCCGGACCTGTTCCGGGGTGGTGCTTACTTGTGGGGCAGCGGCGGGAAACCATGTTCTTCCGCAAGATCGATCCAGTCGGGGTTGTTCTGTTCGATGACGTTGAACTTCCACTGGCGGGGCCAGCGTTTGACCGTCTTTTCGCGAGCGATGGCATTCTCGATATCGTCATGCGCTTCGAACCACACGAGGCGTTTGATGTCGCGCTCGCTCGTGTAACCGCCGAAGGTGTCGGCGCGGTGCTGGTGAACCCGCGAAAGGAGATCTGACGTTACGCCGGTATAGAGCCGCCCGCGGTAATGACTGGCAAGGATGTAGACCGTCGGTTCGAACGTTCGCATCTTGGATTAGTGAAAGAAGCACCGCCCCGGAACAAGTCCGGGGTGACGAGTCCGGAACAAGTCCGGGGTGACGAGTCCGGAACAAGTCCGGGGTGACGAGGCCGGAACAAGTCCGGGGTGACGAGGCCGGAACACGTCCGGGGTGACGGAGCCGGGACGGGTCTGCGTTGCCCCGCCCTTACCCGCGGCCGCGGAGGGTGCGCAGTAGAGCTTTGAGGCCGGCGCCGAGGCGGCTTTCGTCCCTGGTGCGGTCTTCCTGGCGCTTGAGCTGGCGGGCCATGTGTTCGTGGCGGACCGCGCTTTCGCGCAGGCGGCGGGCGACGTCGGGATCGGTGTGTTCGGCGGCGAGGCGGCGGGCCTGCCGGGCGAGCTGGAGATAGTAGATTGCATCGCGGGGGGCGCCCGCGGCGCGGTCTTCCCCGCACTTGTCGGCGCGCACGAAAGCCAGGCCCGGACCGGGCTGGTGTGTGCCATCGAATCGAGATCGGTGCGCCATAGCCGTACCTTGTGACCCATTGCGGGGCCGCCCTCCATCGCGGACCCGTCACCGTACCAATTCCGCACAATTGTGGGCGGCGCCCGTGCTGCGCGGCCCCCGCATCCGGAGAACTACCATGAGCTTTCTCACCAGTCTCGTCTCCGCCTTCAAGGGCGGGGGCGGCGCCCGCGTGCCTGTGTCGCGCGGGTTCGTTTCGCCCTGGTCGCACTGGGGCGCGACCGCTTTCGATGGCGGGCCGCCGGGACGCAGCCCCTTCGATTATGCCCGCGAGGTGGCCGAGGCCTATCTTGCCAACCCCGTGGCGCAGCGCGCCGTGCGGATCGTGGCGGAAGGGGTCGGCAGCGCGCCGATCGCCTGCGCGGACGAACGGCTTTCGGCGCTGATCCGCTGTTCGTGCGGGGCGCAGCCGCTGCTGGAGGTGCTGGCCGCGCAATTGAGCCTGCATGGCAATGCCTATGTCCAGATCGTGAAGGACGGGAGCGGCGTGCCGGTGGACCTGTTTCCCCTGCGGCCCGAGCGCGTGCAGGTGGTGGCGGGCGAGGACGGGTGGCCCGCCGCCTATCGCTATATCCTGGCCGACCGGACGATCACCCTGCCGCTTGAGGACGAGGACGGGTGGCCGTGCGTCATCCATCTCAAGGGCTTTCACCCCACCGACGATCATTACGGCGCGGGATGCCTGGCCGCAGCCGCGCCCGCCGTGGCGATCCACAATGCGGCGAGCGAGTGGAACCGTGCGCTGCTGGCCAATGCCGCGCGGCCGAGCGGTGCGCTGGTTTACGACGGCGGCGATACGGGCGGGCTGACGGGCGAGCAGTTCGACCGGCTGAAGGCCGAGCTGCTGGCCGCCTATCAGGGTCACGGCAACGCCGGGCGACCGATGCTGCTGGAAGGCGGGCTGGACTGGAAGGCGATGAGCCTGAGCCCTGCGGACATGGATTTCGCCACGCTGAAGGCAGCGGCGGCGCGCGACATTGCGCTGGCGTTCGGCGTGCCGCCCATGCTGCTCGGCCTGCCGGGCGACAATACCTATGCCAATTACCGCGAGGCCAACCGGGCGCTGTGGCGGCTGACCCTGTTGCCGCTGGCGGGCAAGATCCTGGCCGGTCTGCATAGCGGGCTGGCGGACTGGTTTGCCGAGGCGCCGACTGTCGATCTGGACCGCGTGCCCGCGCTGGCGGAGGATCGCGAGCGGCTGTGGACGCAGGTCAGCGGGGCAAGTTTTCTAACCGATCTGGAAAAACGCGAGCTGTTGGGGCTGGCGACAATGGAGAGTGGCCGATGACGCGGGAAGACATGCTGGCGCGGCTGATCGCGCAGGCGGGCCATGAGGGCGGCGAGCTGATCACGCTGCGCGCCATCG
Organism: Qipengyuania pacifica; assembly: GCF_019857205.1. GTDB lineage: Bacteria > Pseudomonadota > Alphaproteobacteria > Sphingomonadales > Sphingomonadaceae > Qipengyuania > Qipengyuania pacifica. The sequence continues at coordinate 40,148 of NZ_JAHWXO010000001.1, forward strand.
TGGAGGAAGCGAGCGAACTGGGCGCGAACCGCGTGCTCGACCGGCTGGGCCTGGGCGATCCGTCGGCGCAGGAGGACATCGACGAATTGCGCGAATTGCTGGGCGCCTGGCGCGATGCCAAGGCCAGCGCGTGGAAGGCGGCCGTGGACTGGCTGGTCAAGGGCGTGCTGGCGCTGCTGCTGGTCGGCATCGCGGTGCGGCTGGGCGTGGGGGACATGCTGTCGTGACCCCGGAACAGATCCGGGGTGACATTCCGAAACAGGTCCGGGGTGACAGGGCGGCGCCGGTCCTGCGCATTGCGGGTTATGCGGCGTTGTTCGACCGGCCCGACGGTGCGCGCGATACGATCCGGCCCGGGGCATTCACGCGCACGCTGGCCGAACGCGAAGGGCGCTTTCCTCTATACTGGCAGCACCGGCCCGAGCGCCGCATCGGCTGGGTCGAGATGGCGGGCGAGGATGGGTGCGGGCTGCGGATCATTGCCAGCATCGACAATCCGGGCGGGCGCGCTGCCATGCTGCTGCGCCGGCGCGCGGTGAGCGGCCTGAGCTTCGGCTACCGTGCGCGGGCCTATCGCCACACGCCGCAAGGCCGCGAACTGGCCGAGATCGATCTGTTCGAGGTGAGCGTGGTGACGCATCCGCTGCAACACGGGGCGCGCGTGCATTTTTTATCTGCGCCCTCAAACGCCGGGCGCGAGCCGTCCGGCTCGCTTGGCTTCGCGGCATAAGCCGCGGCGGCCAGTCGGCCTTGCCTCGCCGGGGCTCGGAACTTTCTCCATTTTGCCACCTCGCGATTGATCCGGGCCGGAGGAGGTCCGGCAAGCACGGAAGTGCACCTTTGGTGCGCTGCCAAGGGCCACCCGCACGTGCGGCCGCAGCGGGTGCAGCTGGCTGCCCGTCCAGCGAGGACGAACCCGCGGATGCGGGTTCGAAACACCAAGAATCTACCCTGAGAAAAGGAACATCTGATGGACGTAACTACGCCTGACCAACCCACCGCTACCGCTACGCCCATCGACCCCGCCGAAGCGAGTTTCGACATCGTTGCGCGGCAGGAAAGCACCGAAGCCGCGGTGGCGGATCTGCGATCCGACCTCGACCGGGTGAAGGCGCGGATCGGGCGGGCGGCCCGCCCTGCCCTTGGCACCGGCGACGAGGCGGCGCCCGAAGTGAAGGGCTTTGTCGATGGCTATCTGCGCCGCGGTGCGACGCAGGAAATCAAGTCGATTACGGCGGGCGTGCCGGGCGATGGCGGCTATGCCGTGCCGCGCCAGATCGATGCGGCGATCGCCCGCCAGCTGACCGAGATCAGCCCGATCCGCGCCATCGCGCAGGTCGTGCAGACCGGCAGCGCGGATTATCGCAAGCTGGTGACGCTGGGCGGGACCGCGAGCGGCTGGGTGAGCGAGAGCGCCGGGCGGCCCGAAACCGCCACGCCCAATTTCAGCGAGATCGCGCCGCCGACGGGCGAGCTCTATGCCAATCCGGCGGCAAGCCAGGCGATGCTGGACGATGCGGGCTTCGACCTCGAAAGCTGGCTGGCGAGCGAGATCGGGCAGGAATTCGCGCGGGCGGAAGGCGCCGCCTTCGTCAACGGCAGCGGCGTGAACCAGCCGCGCGGGTTCCTGGCAGCACCCATGGCGGAGGAATTCGACGAAGATCGCCCCTTCGGCACGCTGCAGTATATCGCCAGCGGGGATGCGGGCGGCTTCGGCGCGGAGCCCGATGCGATGCTGATCGACCTCGTCCACTCGCTGAAGGCCGGGCACCGGCAGGGGGCGAACTTCGTGATGAATTCGGCCACGCTGGCCGAAGTGCGCAAGCTGAAGACGGCGAACGGCGCGTTCCTGTGGCAGCCGGGCATGGTGGACGGCCAGCCCGACCGCCTGCTGGGCTATCCCGTGGTCGAGGCGGAGGACATGCCCGATATCGCGGCGGGCACCTGCCCCATCGCCTTCGGCAATTTCCGTCACGGCTATCTGATCGCCGAACGCAGCGCGACGCAGGTGCTGCGCGATCCCTTCACCAACAAGCCCTTCGTCCATTTCTACGCCACCAAGCGCGTGGGCGGGCAGGTGCTGGATAGCAATGCGATCAAGCTGCTGAAGATCGCCGTGTGATCGCCCTCGCCCGCGCCGTGTCCCCTGCGGCGCGGGCACTCTTTCCTGACAATCGGGACGTGTTTTTCATGACACCAGACCTATCCGGCCAGGCTCTGGCCGACCTCAAGCAGTGGCTGGCGATCGGCGTTGCGGGCGAGGATGCGCTGCTGCTGCGCCTGCTCGACACGGCGTGGCAGATATGTGCGCGCTTTACCGGCCACGGCGCGGCCGAGTGGAATGCGCTCGACGAGACGCTGCGGCACGGGATCGTGCGCTTTGCCGCGCATCAATATCGCGAGCGGGACGAAGGCACGGCGCCCCTGCCCGCAGCCATCGCGGCGCTGTGGCGGCCGTACCGGCCGGTGCGGCTGTGACCTTCGCCGACCTGGCCGAGCGGCTGACCCGCCGCGCCGCGGCACTTGCACGGCGGCGCGGGCGTGGCTGGTGGCACCGCGCCGACCTGCTGTGGCCCCTCTTCGCCAAGGGAGAACGGTAGATGGAAACCGCCCTGCGCAGCGCGATCGCCGGCTGGCTGGCGAGCGATCCGGTCCTGTCCGAGCGCGTGAACGCCATCGCCGAGGAAGCCCCGGCGGCGGCCAGCCCGCCTGCCATCGCCATTGCCGCCAGCGCCAGCACCGACTGGTCGACCAAAACCGCCACGGGGCGCGAGGTGCGTCTGGCGCTGGAGCTGGTCGGGCGCGGGGACGATCCCGCCGAAACCGCAGCCCTTGCCGGCCGCATCGAACAGCGCATCGCCACGCTGGCCCCGCAGCAGGCGGGTTTCCGCGTGGTGGTGACCCGCTTCCTGCGCAGCCGCGTGGAGCGCCGACGGCGCAATGGCCGCGCGGTGCTGCTGGAATTCGCCTTCAAACTCATCGCAACGGAGTAATCGACATGACAGCCCAGAAAGGGGCGGCCTTCCTGCTGAAAATCGGCAGTGGCGGCGCGCCCGTTATATACGAGGCCGTCGCGGGCCTCAGGACCACGCAAATGAGCGTGAACGGCGACACGGTGGTCGTCACGCACAAGGAAAGCGGCGGCTGGCGCGAGCTGCTGTCGGGCGCGGGGACGCGGTCGGTTTCTGTATCCGCCAGCGGGATTTTCCTGGGATCGGATGCCGAGCACGCGATCCGCAACCACGCACTGGCCGGAACCATCGACCAGTACGAGCTGAGTTTCGAGGACGGCGCGAAGATGCGCGGCCGCTTCCTCGTACAGCGACTGGACTATGCGGGCGATTTCAATGGCGAGCGGACCTATTCGGTGCAGCTCGAAAGCTCCGGACCGGTTGTGCCGTCATGAGCAATGCGGCGAGAGGCGAAGCGGCGCTGACGATCAACGGGAGGGCCTGTCTGCTGCGGCCGAGTTTCGATGCGCTGGTACAGGCGGAGGAGGAACTGGGTCCGCTGTTCGATCTGGTGGAGCGTGCAGGCGAAGGCAAGCTGCGCCTTACCGATATGGCGGCGCTGTTCTGGTATTGCTTGGCCGAACGCGGGGATCTGACGCGGGACGCCGTGGGCGAAGCGGTCGTCGCACAAGGCCTGGCCGCATCGACGAAACCGCTGCGGATATTGCTGGGCGAAATCCTGAAGGGACGGGTGTGACGTCGCCCACCCGCGATCCCACCCACAAGCGGGGGCGAAGTTGGTGAGCAAGCCCTTCACCAAGGGGGCGCTTCGGCTGGCGGGGCTGGCGGCTACGCATCTGGGGTGGAGGCCCGGTACGTTCTGGCATGCCACACCGTCAGAGCTTGCCGCCTGCCTTTCCGCGCCCGCGCCTGCCTTTCCGCGCCCGCGCCTGCCGGAAGCCCGCCCACACGCGCCGAGGTTGCCGCGCTGATCGAAAGGGATGCCCATGGATGACGAGATCGAGGAAATGATCGTGGCGGTTCGCGCGGATACGCAGGCCTTCGGAGCGGACATGCGCGCCATGCGAAGCACATTCGATGCAACCCTGCTGGACGGCTTCGACCGCGCGGGAACGGTGTTGGAACGAGGGTTGCTGTCCGCGATCCGCAAAGGCAGCGTCGGCTTCGACGATCTGCAACGCGTAGCGGCGCGCGCGCTCGACCAGATTGCCGCGCAGGCGCTGCGGCTGGGCCTGGACGAAGTATTCGGCGGCGGCGGTAGCGGCGGCGGATTTGCCGGCTTGATCGGTACTGCGGCCGGGGCGCTGTTCGGCCTGCCCGGCCGTGCGACCGGCGGGACCGTTTCGCCGCAGCGACCCTATCTGGTCGGCGAGCGGGGGCCCGAACTGTTCGTGCCCGCCAGCGCGGGTCGGGTGGAAGCGAATGCGGGCACCGGCACGAGCCGCGACGTAAAGGTTTCGATCGCCATCGCCGCACCGCGCGGCACCCCTGCGCCGGTAGCGATGCAGCGCAGCGCGCGGCAGGTCGCGAGCGCGGTTCGCCGGGCCCTGGGCACTTAGCCTTCGGCAACGGACACCCTCCCCCAAACGAGACGCACTGCCCCGGACCATGTCCGGGATGACGGCACGCATTTCACAGGAGTTTCGCAATGAGTTTCTGGCTTGCCCGCAAACGCAGCGGGCAACATTCCGATCATATCCAGCGGTTCGATCCGCGGTTCTGGACGGTCAATTTCCCGCGACCGATGATGGCGAGTGTCGTCACCACCGCGGCCGACGCGCTGCGGGTGGAGTGCAGCTTCCACCACGAGGGCGAGCTGGCCGGACTTATCTGGGAGAGCGAGGATACGCTCGACCACCCGCTGCTGGCGTATGAAACGCGGTCCGATTACGCACATTGCGTGCTGCGTTTTCGCTGGCGCAGCGGCGCGGTGCTGGCGCTGGACGTGCCGCATGGTCCGACGCTGACGATCGAGGGCCGCGATGCAGAAGGCAGGAAACGGGCCTGGTATGTGCGCCTGTGGAACTATGCCAACGGTTCGCCGACCGATGCGCAGATCGAGCTGCGGTTTTCCGAACTGGAATCGGGTTTTTCCCTGCCCGGCGAGGCGATCCATCCGCATGATATCGAGCGCATGTTCATCAGCCTGGCCCCGCAGGGCTATGTCGAGGGTAGCGAGGCAGTGTTGCCGACACGCGTGGATGGCTGGGCCGAAATGTCCGCCATAGGGTGCGAAGGCGCAGGCGCCATGCTGGCCATCGGCGACGTGCTGATCCCCGCGCATGGCGAGCAGATCGCCACCGCCTATGACGACAGTTTCAACCAGACCCCCGCACGACTGCTACGCAGCGCCGAAGGCCTCGGCTACCGCGGACGGATCGTCCATTATGTAGGGATGAGCCATTTTTTCCGGCTCGAGCCGCTGGGCGGCGGACATTACGTGAGCCTTGCCGGCGGAGTGTTGAACGAACCCTGCGCGGCCTGGCACCGATCCTTTGCCGAACAAGCGAAGATCCGCGATTTCGACGTGATCTGGTCGCTATCCTACGAATTGTTCGACGCGCATTGCTGGAACGACTGGAAGCAGCGCGCGCATGACGGATCGCCCGCGCTGACCGGGTGGGAACCGCCATCGACCCTGTTGTCGCCCGCGCATGAGGGCGCGATGAGCTATCTGCGGCAGGTCGCAAACGCCTTCGTTGCGATTGCGCAGGCCGCGGGCCTTCCGGTGCTGTTCCAAATCGGCGAGCCGTGGTGGTGGGTCCAGCCTGACAGCGGCGCGCCCTGCCTGTACGATAATGCGACGCGGGCCGCGCTGGGCGGATCGCCTGCGATAATCGCGGATATGCGTGCGCCCATCGACGAAGCGCAGCGCAATGTGCTGGACGCAGCGGGCGCATTGCTGGCCCAGTCGACCGCCGCGCTGGCGCAATCCGTGCGCGATGCGGCAGGCGGCGCGGCGGAAATCCTGCTGCTGGCCTTTACGCCGACCGTGCTGAACCCGAGCATGCCGGAACTTTACCGCGCGAACCTGCCCACGGGCTGGGCATGGCCCGCCTTCGACCGGCTGCAGCTGGAAGATTACGACTGGCTGACGGACGGGGCCGATGCCGAACGGCGGCGCGGCATCGCCTTTGTTACCCAGCGGCTCGGCTATCCGGTCGCCCGGCAGGATTACATGGCCGGTTTCGTGCTGCTGGCAGAGGATGCCGAAACCTACTGGCCACGGATCGACGCCGCGCTGGACGAGGCGCGCGAGCGCGGCGTGACGCAGCGGTTCGTCTGGGCGATGCCGCAGATTTCGCGCGACGGTTACACCCGCCTGCCCCCACCCGGAGAAGACACAATGATCCCGTTCGACGATGTCGCCTATCCGCTTACGCTGGGCCGGGACGCGGCGGCGAGCCCTGAATTTTCGACCTCTGTCGCGGTGACCGCATCGGGGCACGAATATCGCAATGCGCTGTGGTCCGATGCCCGGATGCGATACGATGTCGGTCCGGGGATAAGGTCCGAAGCGGAACTGGGCACGCTGATCGCCTTCTTTCGCGCGAGATACGGCCCTGCCCGCGGTTTTCGCCTGCGCGATCCTTTCGATTTCAGTTCCGCCGCGATGACCGGCACGCCGACGGCCAGCGATCAGCGCATAGGAACGGGCGACGGCATGGCCAGCCGGTTCCGGCTGGTGAAGAATTACGGCGGGCAGCAGCGCCGGATCACCCGCCCGCAACCCGGCAGCATACGCATTGCCGTGGGCGCTGTGGAGACTGCGGCATGGCGATACGAGACAGGCGGCTGGATCGTGTTCGACAGCGCGCCGGCAGCGGGCGCGCCGATCACGGCTGGCTATCTGTTCGATGTGCCGGTGCGCTTTGCCGAGGACCGGCTGGACGTCAGCGGCGTGTCCTTTGCCGCAGGCGAGGCGCCTTCCGTTGCGCTGATCGAGATACGCGAGGCCGCATGAGACGCGCGTTCTTTGCAAGCGAGCTCGATACGACGGCAAGCTGGTGGCGCATCTATCGCTGCGACGGCGTTACGCTGGGCTTTACCACGCACGACCGCGATCTGTGGTTCGACGGCATCGTCCACCGCGCCGGACCGGGCATGCTGCCATCGGCCATTCGCGTGACATCGGGGTTCGAAGGCGATCCCGGCGATATCGAAGGCGCATTAAGCCATGCGAGCGTGACGGCGGCCGATCTGGCCGGTGGCCGCTTCGATGCAGCGGAAGTCGAATGTGGCGTGGTCGATTGGGAGACGCTGGAACGCGCATCGCTTTATTCAGGGTCCATCGCGGGCGTCACCAGCGAGGGGGCGGGGTTCCGCGCCGAACTGGAATCGGCGAAGGCGCGACTGGCGCATGACCCGATCCCGGTGACCGGCCCGACTTGCCGGGCACGGTTCTGCGGCCCGGGCTGCGGATTGAACCCGGCAGCGTTCGAAAAGCGTGTGCGCGTGACGGCGATCGACCGGGACACGCAGACCTTGCGCGTCGATCTGGCCGATGCATCGGCCTATCGCTTCGGGAGCCTGCGCTGGATGGATGGCCCCGCCAACGGGCTTTCAGCGCGGATCGTCGACACGGACGGGCCGGTACTGATGCTGGCGGGACGGATCGACCCCGACTGGTCGCCGGGCCTGCGGGTACAATTGCGCGAGGGCTGCGACCGGACCGTGGCCACCTGCGCCGCCCGCTTCGACAATGCCGTGAACTTTCAGGGTGAGCCGTTCCTGCCGGGCAACGACATGCTGGCGCAATATCCGGTCGCCCGATGAGCCTGTGCGGCGACGCGCTCGCCCAGGCGGCACAAAACCTGATCGGGTCCCCTTTTCGCCTGCACGGACGCAACCGGGAAACCGGGCTCGATTGTATCGGGGTGGTAGGGGCCGCGCTGGCCGATTGCGGACTGCAGGTGCGCTGGCCGGAGGGGTACCGGTTGCGCAATAGCGGCATCGCGCGGTGGCTGCAGTTTGCCGGGATTAACGGGCTGCAAAGCTGCACCGGCAATATCCGGCGCGGCGATGTCCTGCTGACCCGGCCCGGCCCGGCGCAGCACCACCTTCTCATCGCGCTGGGGGCCGACGGCTTCGTCCACGCCCATGCAGGGCTGCGGCGGGTCGTCTGCCAGCAGCTTGTCACCCTTGATCCTCTGCTCGCGCAGTGGCGGATCGATCCCGATCAGGAGCAGACATGGCAACTCTAGTTCTCGGCGCCTTCGGGACGCTGGTGGGCGGCCCGCTGGGCGGCGCCATCGGTGCGACGCTGGGCCGCAGTCTCGATGCGGGCATCATCGGTTCGCCACGCCGCGAAGGCCCGCGGCTGAAGGAGCTGGCGGTGAGCACGTCGAGCTATGGCAGCGCCATCCCCGCGCTATACGGCAGGGTCCGCGTGCCCGGCACGATTATCTGGGCGAGCGACCTGAGCGAAAGGCGCGAATCCAGCGGGGGCGGCAAGGGCCGGCCTGCAACGACGCGTTACGCCTATTCCGTATCGCTCGCCGTGGCGCTGTCGAGCCGGCCGATCGACGGCGTGGGCCGTATCTGGGCGGATGGCAATCTGCTGCGCGGTGCGGCAGGCGACCTCAAGACCGGAGGGGTGCTGCGCATTCATACCGGCCATGCCGACCAGTTGCCCGATCCGCTGATGGCCGCCAGCATCGGTGCGCGATGTCCTGCCTATCGCGGCTGCGCCTACGCCGTGTTCGAGGATCTGGCGCTGGAAGATTTCGGCAACCGCATACCGGCGATCAGCTTCGAAGTGTTCGCCGGAACGGCGCAGGCGGTGGTGGAAGACATTGCGCGGCAGGCCAGCATGGAGTGCGAGGGAACCGGGTTTCCCGAACTTGGCGGCTTCGTACACGAGGGCGGCGGGCTGGTAGCGGTACTGTCGCAGGTGAAGGGCCTGCGACCCATACATGCCGCAATGCGCGACGGGTATGTCATCGTCGCAGGGGATATGGCGCCGGAGGACGTGCCGATGCTGCCGCCCGCCGTGGCCGCACCGGACGGCGAGTTCGGGCGCGCGAGCGGTACGGCGCTGTCGCGTCGGCAGGGCGCATCGCAAGGGGCCAGCTTGCTGCGCTATTACGATCCGACCCGCGATTACCAGCCTGGACTGCAGCGATCCGAAGGCGAGGATGGGGGCGGAACTATGGAGTTTCCCGGCGTCTTTCAGCCTGAAGCCGCACGATCTCTTCTGGCAGGAGCGGCAAGGCGGGAATGGCTGCGCGGCGAAAGGCTGGCGTGGCGGACGAACCGGATCGACCCGGCGCTGGGCCCCGGCAGCATCGTGCGGGCACCCGGTCATCCTGGGCTGTGGCAGATCACCGCCTGGGAATGGCGCGACACGGGAATCGAGCTGGACCTCGCCCGCTACGCACCCGCGGTAGGGGCCAGCCAGCCAGCGGATGGCGGCGCGGCCTGGTCGCCGCCCGATCGCTTGCCGGTCGAAACGCGGCTGCGCGCCTTCGAACTGCCGTGGGACGGCACGGGGCAGAGCAGCGTGCCGCAACGCTTTGCCGCGGTGAGCGCGCCAGCGGGGCGCTGGGGCGGCGCGATGCTGTATCGCGAGAGCGCCGACACGCTGGTGCCGATCGGGCACAGCGGCCCGCAGCGCGCCGTGGGCGGGATATTGGCGGAAGCCCTGCCGCCCAGCCCCGGTCTGCGGTTCGACGCGACTGCGCGAGTGAGGGTGCGGCTGGACGATTACGAAGCGGCATTGGAACCGGCCGGGCTCGATGCGATTGCGCGGGGATCGAACCGCCTGCTGATCGGCGGGGAGATCGTGCAGTTCGCGCAGTGCCAGCTCGAAGGTAACGGGATCTGGCAGCTCTGCGGGCTGCTACGGGGCCGCGGCGGAACCGAGATCGAGGCGCTGGCAGGGCATGAGCCGGGTGCACCGGTCACGCTTCTCGACGATCGGCTGGTTCCGCTTCCCGCGAATCCATATCTGGGCGATGGCGACCGGATCGCGGCGATCGGAGCGGGAGACGACGCGCCCGTTCTGGCCGAATTCGAGAACAGCGGCCGGACGTGCCGCCCCCTGCTGCCAGTGCATCCGCGCAGCGAGCAGGATGCGCTCGGCAATTTGGCCTTGCGCTGGACGCGCCGGGCGCGTGGCGGCTGGAGCTGGCCTGACGGGGTCGAACAGCCGCTGGTCGAACAGGATGAACTGTATGAAGTGGGGCTGGGCGACCCGGATCGACCCGTCCGAATATGGACGACGGCCGGACCGCAGCTGGTCCTCGAAGCGGGCGAGATCGCCGCGCTCGGCGAATCATACGAGGGCGCGGCCCTGTGGGTCCGGCAGAAGGGCAGCTTTGCAGTTTCGCCTCCACTGCATCTCATTTCTCTATCAACTTTGGCTGAAAGGAAGATGCCATGACCACGCCCGTTTCTTTCGACGCGACCACTCCCCGCCATGCGCTTGCCATGCTGGTTCCCGGCCAGGCGCAGAAAGAATTATCCGTCAACGAGACCTTCGCGCGGATCGATGCGCTGCTGCATCCCGCCGTGGAGGGTGAGGCGACAACACCGGCTCAGAATCCCACCGCGGGCGAATGCTGGATCGTGGCGCAACCAGCCAGCGGCGCATGGCAGGGGCATGAGGGAGACCTCGCCTGCTGGGATGGCACCCAATGGACGCTCTGTACTGCGATCGAAGGCATGCAGGTGTTCGATCGATCGGAAAGTAGCCGGATGGTTTATGCGGGCGGATGGAACCGGGTCGAGCGGCTGTCGCCTCCCTCGGGAGGGGGAGTTGTCGATGTCGAGGCACGGGCTGCGATCGAGGCAATTATCGACATCTTTGCAACACTATCGATCTTTCCACGAGCCTGATGGGAACCCGATCCGGGCGTCGCCGTTCGGCACAATACGGAAGGGGTCCAAATTCCCGGAACTCATTCTTACAATAAGGGAAAGCGGCAATATTGTCACAGTTCCCACCTATTGTTTACTTGCCACCTAGGGGCCTGAAAGATAGATATGTTCCACTCGGTGGCTCCAATTTCGCAAAAAGGGGAAATTATAATGCGCAAACTCGTCATAGGAATGGCGATGGCCTCTACGGCCTTTGCATCGCCAGCCCTGGCAAAAGATGACACTTGGTACGTTGAACTCAACGCCGGTGGTATGATTGTCGAAGATATCGACAACCTTTCGGGTTCCAATGAAGTCGGCACGCTCGACACCAAGATCGGTTACGACGTCGGCGGCATCGTCGGTTACGACTTCGGCCCGTTCCGTCTGGAAGCCGAAGCCAGCTTCCGCCGTGCTGAAGAAAAGGGTTACGTTGATAACAATGTATCGCTCGACAACTCGCAGGTTGGTGGCGGTGCTGAAGCTCTGAGCTTCATGATCAACGGCCTGGTAGACTTCGGTCCCGATGACGGCCTGCAGGGCTTCGTCGGCGGTGGTGCCGGTGTTGGCCGCGTCAAGGTTGGCGTGCTGACTGCATTCCCGTCGATCGACATCGTCGACAGCGACACGGGCTTCGCATGGCAGGCACTCGCCGGCGTGCGCGCACCGATCAACGACAACGTCGACATCGGTCTGAAGTATCGCTTCTACAACCAGTTCGGCAACGACTTGGTGGCATTCGACGGCCGCGACGCCCGCGTCGGTTTCCGTTCGCACTCGCTGATGGCAACGCTGGCTTACAACTTCGGCGAACCGGCAGCTCCGCCGCCGCCTCCGCCGCCGCCGCCGCCGCCGCCTCCCCCGCCGCCTCCGCCCCCGCCGCCGCCGGCGCCGGTCTGCGAGACGGGTCCGTACATCGTCTTCTTCAACTGGGACAAGTCGGACATCACTCCGGAAGCAGCGACCATCCTCGACAACGCCGTGTCGGCTTACGCAGACTGCGGTACGGCAGCAATCATGCTCGCCGGCTACACCGACCGTTCGGGTTCGGCGACCTACAACATGGGTCTCGCAGAACGTCGTAACGCTTCGGTCCGTGGTTACCTGACCTCGCGCGGTGTGCCTGATGGCCGCATCACCAGCGAAGCGTTCGGTGAAGCCAACCCGCGCGTCCCGACTGCTGACGGTGTCCGCGAGCTGCAGAACCGCCGCGTCGAAATCACTTACGGTCCGGGTTCGGGCATGTAAGCGACTGGCATTAGCCAAATTCGAGAAGGGCCCGGAGCAATCCGGGCCCTTTTTCGTTGCATGGTAAGATCCCTGTTCGAACCGAGAGGACTTCCATGAATAAACTGTTCCTGCTGCCGCCCATCACAGCCATCGCCCTTGCCGGTTGCACGACGATGGACGACCTTCCCACTGAACGTGTTGGAGAGACGACGCTGCTGTTCGCCAACGGCACGCCTGCCGGAACCGTTCAACTGTTGAGCAGCGGCCAGACCGTGACGGTCGCCGTCGCTGCCGTGGGCATGTCACCCGGTGAACATGGCTTTCACCTTCACACTACGGGCAGCTGCACCGCGCCCGATTTCACGAGTGCAGGCGGCCATCTCAACCCCGGCAATAACACACACGGATCAATGTCCCCCGGCGGTCAGCATCTTGGCGATATGCCCAATCTTACAATTGCAGCGAACGGCACCGGACGCGCAGAAGTGCAACTTGAAGGTAACGCCACTGATGTTCTGGCTGACATCTTCGATGCCGATGGTACTGCCGTTGTCGTCCATGAAGGACCCGATGACTACCGCACCGACCCAGCGGGCGACGCCGGATCACGGATAGCATGCGGCGTTATGAAAAGGGTCTAAACCTCTTCGCCAGCGTCACGTGCACGTTCGACCACGGTGGCTGCAGCCTGAGGCACAAGCTTCAGCGCAGCCACCAGCAGGATGAAACCGAATGGCGCGGCGACAAAGGTGGATAGCACCCCTAGAGAAAGATCGTCTTCATTGGTGGCCGATACATAGCCAGCCATGAAGGGGCCGAGGCCTAGGCCGATTAGCGTCGTCGCAAGGAAGAACGTCGCTGTGGCAAGACCGCGCATGCGCGGAAGCACGAGAGCCTGGCTTGAGGCGGCCGCAGCGCCGAGCGCGGAAGCGCTGAGCAATTGGGCAAGAAAAGCGCCCACGTAGAAGACAGCCACGTCCGAGGTCGTATATGCAACCCACATGGCAGGCAGGGGCATTACGAGCCCGAACAAGATCACCCAAACGCGTCCTTCGGGGCGCCGTTCCAGGAGATAGTCCGCCATGCGTCCGCCAAGGATGACCCCGAGAAATCCGGCAACGGCCCCAGGGGCCCCGAGAAACCAGCCCAATTCCGTCTTGTCGGCCCCAAGTGCCCGTTCAGCATAAGGCGCGCCCCAATAGGACGCCGCATAGGCCATGAAGGCGACCGTGCCGTATCCCAGAATTACGCAGAGAAATGCCGGTGAACCCCAGGTCAGGCGATAGGTGGGAAGGTCGCGCGCGCGCAGCCCCATCGTCCAGCTGAATACAGCATAATACCCCACGCCGAGGAACAGCCACTGCTCGAAGACGCCGGTCCAAAGCCACAGTGCCCAAGCCACCGCCGCAAAAAAGGCAGCGCCGCATAAATTGACGACCAGCGCACCGGTCCCGCGTGCCGCCGCCCCGAATACGGTGAATGGCGGGATGACCTGAAAAAGTTCACGTACGAAGCCGCGAAAGGGTTCGGGATCTTCCGGAGTCGGGAGGCCATCGATCGCGCCGCGGACCGGCTCTCGCAAGGTCAGAACCCATAGTGCCAGCACCAGACCGGGAATGCCGACCGCGAGAAACGCGGCCTGCCATCCGACCAGGCCAAGCGGACCGCCGCCCGGATAGGCTGCATTCCAGTTTTCGACGATCAGCCCGCCGATGAGAAGCGAAATGCCCCCGCCGATGTAAAGGCCCGAGGAATATATCGCCAGTGCAGTCGCGCGCAGGCGAGCGGGAAACCAGTCGGAAATCAGCGAATAAGCCGACGGGCTGGCTGTGGCTTCGCCCACCCCGACACCGATACGCGCCACGGTGAGTGTAGTCGCATTTTTCGCAAATCCGGACAGCGCCGTCATGGTGGACCACAGCGCAAGACCCAAACTCATCAGGCGGACGCGTTTCCAGCTATCGGCCAGCTTGCCTAGCGGGATGCCGAACAGGGCGTAGAATACCGCAAACGCCGTGCCATACAGAAAGCCGAGATAATCGTCCTCGACCCCGAGATCGGCCTTGATATCGTTGGCAAGGATCGAAAGGATCTGCCGGTCGATGAAGTTCAGAACATAGATGAGAACGAGGACGCCCAAGGCATACCAGCTATAGGCAGGTACCTTGTCCGGGCCGCTGCCTGCCGCCTCTCCCTTGATCGGGGCGGCGTCCTTTAGTTCTGTCAAATCCTCACTCCGTCAAAGCCGGTGCATCCCTCGAATAGGTGGTGGTATCGGCTAGTCCCGCTTCGGCAAAGCCTTTTCGGCGCAGCCGGCACGAATCGCACGCGCCGCATGCCTCGCCCTCTGGCGTCGGATCGTAGCACGACCAGCTCCATGAAGGATCGAGACCGAGCCGATCGCATTCCAGTGCGATATCCGCTTTCGACATATGTTGAAGCGGCGCATGGATCGTGAATGGCCGTCCCGCAACACCCTGCTTCGTGCCGAGCCGTGCCGTTTCTGCAAAGCTGGCAATGAATTCCGGCCGGCAATCCGGGTAGCCCGAATAATCGAGCGCATTGACGCCGATGAATATGTCGCGAGAGTTCGACGTTTCGGCGAACGCCGTCGTCAGTGCCAGGAAAACGAGGTTGCGCGCCGGCACATAGGTGATGGGTATATCCTCCCCCTCGCCGATACCGCCCTTGGGTACATCGATGTCGTCAGTCAGGGCCGATCCGCCGAACTGCCGCAGATCCAGCGGCAATTCGACGTGACGTTTCACGCCGAGCTTTTCTGCAATCGAGCGCGCCGATTGCAGTTCGCGGATATGCCGCTGACCATAATCGATCGTCAGCGCGTGCACCGCCATCCCGCGTTCGCGCGCGATAGCAGCAGTGACCATGGAATCGAGCCCGCCGGAAAGCAGGACCACGGCGGGGCCGGATGTGTCTGTTTCACTCATAGGGCTCCGCTATGCGCGAAGCAGCAGACCTGCAAGTGGGCCGCTCAGTTACATCTACCCGTCTGGCGTGCTTCGGCCGTGAACTGGAATGGCTTCCCGTCGGCAATTCCCTGGCTATCGATCTGCACCAAGCTGGGCGATTCCTTGCGGATATGAGTGCGGCCATAGCCATTGCCGCGGCACGTATACTGTACCGTCACATTACGATCCGCGTCTTCAACCACGAAGCGGTTGCAATTGCCGCCGCTGTGGCGAAGCCGGATGAATTCGCGCCCCGAGCGAATGCAGACCTTGCGCATGCTGTTATCGTCGCGGAAACGGACTTCCCATCCGCCGCGATCCAGCGTGTCGAGCATGGCAAGCGATGCCTGCGCCAGTGCAGGCGATGCCAGCCCCGCAAACGGGACCAGTAAAGCAGCCATCAGGACAGCCCGGGTACGAGCCATATCATTCCACCTTTCGTCAGACGACGCGTGTTGTCTCTGATCTTTCGTACATCAAGATAGCGATGAACCGTTGTATAGCAACGACACGCCGATCAAATTTCGATGCCGAACTGTTTCGAACAGAATGCACAGTCTACGAGGACGATCCCGTTTTCATCGCGCATCTCGGCGCGCTGGTCTTCGGGAAAGCGCTCCAGAACATCCTTGTAATGTTCGACCGAGCACCTGCATCCACGACCGATGGCGGCCCCGGGTTGAACGAGAACTTGATCTTCTTCGTGGAACAACCGCCAGGCGATCGCTTCAAGCGAAAGTTCGGGATCGAGCAGTTCTTCGTGCCGTAGCGATCCAGCGAGAATTGCAACATGTTCCCATTCGGGATGATCCAGCTTGGCATGAAGCCGCTCGCGCCCTTCTTCGCCCTCGGGGAGATGCTGCACGAGCAGTCCTGCCGCCTTTACCCCGGCGCCATCTGAGCGCACGGCGCATCTGATCAGCGTCGGCACCTGTTCTGATTGGTAGAAATAGCGCTCGCACGCTTCCGCAAGACTATCGCCTTCGAGGGGAACGATACCCTGATATCGCCCCTGCCCCCCGACGAGATCGAAGGTTATGGCAAGATATCCTTTGCCGAATAGCGCGAAAAGCGAAGGGTTGGCACCGAGTTCCGCAAGTTTACCCTCGTCGAACTCGACATAGCCTCGCAGTTCGCCGCCTTTGTAATCGCAGACCAGCAGGCTTACGGCGCCCGCTTCGGTCTGGGCCTGCATCGTAACTTGCGACCCGTCATCCTTCACCAGCCCGCCGATCAGCACGGCTAGCACAAGCGCTTCGGCGAGAAGATGAGTAACGGGCGCCGGATAGTCATGCGCGGCAAGGATCTCGTCTAGCACATCGTCGAGCCGCACCAGACGGCCCCGCGCGTGGCGCGCAGGGATCGTGAAGGCCAGCAGACGACCAGTGTAGGTTTCTTCGTTTTTGGAGGAGGTAGCGTTCATGCCCGCCATATGGGGCGGGCTGTGGAAAATGGTAGGGTTCGGAAATTTCGCGTCAGATACGGTCGAAACACCAGAGGAGGACCGACTTTTGCGCGTGAATGCGATTTTCGGCCTCGTCGAAAACGACGGATTGCTCGCCCTCGAAGACCTCTTCGCTCACTTCTTCGCCGACGTGGGCCGGCAGGCAATGCAGGAATTTCGCATCGGGCTTGGCCGCCCCCATGAGGCTTTGCGAAACCTGAAACGGCGCCATCGCCGCCAGCTTGTTGTGGACGTGCTCCTGCCCCATGGAAATCCAGGTATCCGTGACCACGATGTCGGCCCCGACTACCGCTTCTTTAGCATCCTGCGTCAATGTTACCGTGGCACCGCCACTGCGCGCCCTTTCGACGAATTCGGTTTCCGGCTCATACCCCTGCGGAATGCCGACGCGGACGTTGAACTTCATCAGTCCCGCAGCTTCGAGAATGGAATGAAGCACATTGTTGCCGTCGCCCAGCCAGGCCATTTCCAACCCGGGCAATGCCTTGCCATGTTCGACCACGGTCAGGAGATCGGCGACGATCTGGCACGGGTGCGAGCGGTCCGTCAGGCCGTTGATCACCGGAACGGTCGCATGGCGCGCCATTTCCAGAGCCTTGTCGTGATCGTCGGTCCGGATCATGATCGCATCGACCATCCGGCTGAGCACGCGCGCCGTGTCGGCGATGCTTTCACCCCGGCCCAGCTGGCTCGTACCGGAATCCAGGATAAGCGCCGATCCGCCCAGTTGGCGCATGGCGATATCGAAACTCACCCGCGTACGGGTGGAGCTCTTCTCAAAGATCATCCCCAGCACATGACCAGCAAGCGGCGCATCGGCATCGGGCCTGCCCTTGGCCCAGCCCAATCGCGCCGCCTTGCGGTCCTGCGCATCGTTGATCATGGCGGCAATCGCGTCCCCGCCTGCATCGGAAAGATCGAGGAAGTGCCGCATTGCCATAACCCTATCAGCCTGCCGGATCGTAACTTGCGGCACCAGCCGAAAGCTTGTCGAAGAATTCGTCGAATTCTGCATCACCGGCTACCAGCGGCGGAAGAACGCGGAGCGTGTTGTCGCCTGCGGCCACCGTCAGAAGCTGGTGATTGTCGCGCAGGTGCACGAAGAACGGGCGGCTCTCGACCTTCATCTTGAGCCCCAGCATCAGCCCCTTGCCGCGAACCAGTTCGAACAGGTCGGGATAGTTGCCAATGAACTGCTCAAGGCGCGAACGCAGCCGTTCGCCTTTCTCCGTAACTTCGGCGAGGAATTCATCATTCGCTACAGCGTCCATCACCGCGGTGCCTGCGGCCATGGCGAGCGGATTACCGCCATAGGTCGATCCGTGCGTGCCGAAGCCCATGCCCCGCGCGGCCTTTTCGGTCGCAAGGCAGGCCCCGAGCGGGAACCCGCCGCCGATACCCTTGGCGGTCGCCATGATATCCGGCTCTATCCCGTAGTGCTCGTAAGCGTACAGCTTGCCGGTGCGCGCCACGCCGCACTGAACCTCGTCGAAGATCAGCATCAGATCGTTCTCATCGGCAAGCGCGCGCAGACCGTGCATGAATTCATCGCTGGCAGGGCGGATACCGCCTTCGCCCTGGATCGGTTCGACGAGGAAGCCGGCCGTCTTGTCGCTCATCAGCGACTTGGCATGTTCGAGATTGTCGAACTCGGCATACTGGAAGCCTGCGAGCAGGGGCATGAAACCCTTGTGCATCTTTTCCTGATTGGACGCGCTGATGGTCGCCATAGTGCGGCCATGGAAAGCATTCGTGAAGGTGATCAGTTCGGTCCGATTGCCATCGCCATCTTCATGCTGATGGTAGGCACGTGCCGTCTTGATCGCGGCCTCGACCGCTTCGGCGCCGGAATTGGTGAAAAAGACTGTGTCGGCAAAGGTCTTGTCGACCAGACGCTGCGCCAGCGCCTCGCCCTGCGGGCTGCCGTAAAGGTTGGAGACGTGCATCAGCGTCTCTGCCTGCTGCTGGATTGCGCCGATCAGGCCCGCATGGCTGTGACCGAGCAGATTGACCGCAATGCCGCTGGCGAAATCGAGGTAACGCGTGCCGTCTTCGTCGATCAGATGGCAATGCTCACCCTTGACCGGGCGAACGCCGCAGCGGGGATAGACGGGCATTAGCGGTGAAATCGACATAGGGCCTCCTGCTGCGCCTCTTGGCGGGCGCGTTTCAACTTCAAAGACAAATGGCGGTCCCTTGAGGAACCGCCATCTGCGTGTTTGCCAGCGATCTATTGCGTCGCGCCTTGCGGGTCAAACCCCCAAGACGGCCTGCTCTTCTCAGTCCTGTGCGGGGACGAGGTTGACCGCCGAATATTTGCCGCGTCGGTCGACTTCGAGATCGAATTCGAACCGTTCGCCTTCGTTGATGCCGGCAAGACCCGAACGTTCGACTGCGCTGATGTGAACAAACGCATCCGGCTGGCCATCGTCGCGGGTCAGGAAGCCGAAGCCCTTCATCGAATTGAAGAACTTGACCGTGCCCGTTGCCTTTTCGCCGGTCAGTTCGCGCCGGGGTGCCGCCTCGCGTTCACCGCCACGCTCGCCGCGGTCACCGCCGCGCGACTGCACGGGAATGACGTCGCCAACGACCTGAAGATCCTGTGCGGATACCTTCCCGCCGCGATCCACGAGGTTGAACTCCAGTTCCTGCCCTTCGGCCAGGCCTTCGAGCCCTGCACGTTCGACTGCGCTGATGTGCACGAACACATCTTCGCCGCCGCTATCCTGCTGGATGAAGCCAAAGCCCTTCTGGCCGTTGAAGAATTTCACCGTACCCTTGCCGGTGCCGACGACCTGTGCCGGCATGCGGTTGAAGCCGCCGCCACCACCGCCGCCGCCGCCGCCGCGATTGCCGCCACCGAAACCGCCACCGCGATTCCCGCCGCCAAAGCCGCCGCGATCACCGCCGCCGAACCGATCGCCCTGGAACGCCTCGTGCGGAGTGAAATCGCCCGGGGGGCCACCGAAACTATCGAAATTATCTTCCCCGAAACCGTCGCGTTTGTCCTTTCCGCGGCGGCGTCCTCTGTCGTAACCCATAACTCGAACAATACCTTGTCGTGCAGCCGCAAATCAGAAGCCACCGATACGAGGACTGCATGCCGTATCGACGCGGGCGGGCACGTAACCCTCCCTTTATGGAGCCATCATAGCGCGAAAGATCGTCAGGTGCGAATGATTTACGTGCAACAGTGAGCAAACCCTACAATTGTGACATTTTCGCATAGAAGATATTGCGCAAAACACATCTTGAACGAAGCGAAGGGCGCAGGCAGAGGCGCATCGATGGAATTTTTGACCCTTCTTTCGGACCCGTCTGCATGGCTGGCGCTCCTGACCCTCATCGCGCTCGAGGTCGTGCTGGGCGTCGACAACCTGATCTTCATCGCGATCCTTTCGAACAAGTTGCCCGAACACCAGCAGCAGCGCGCTCGCCGGATCGGGCTGACACTCGCGCTCGTCATGCGGATCGGCCTGCTGATGCTCATCGGCTGGCTCGTCACATTGCAGACGCCGATCTTCGATCTCGGGCTGGTCGGTGCGCCGAACGAATACGGCAAGCCGAGTTTCGAAACCGCCTTTTCCGGGCGCGACCTTATCCTGCTGGTGGGCGGCCTTTTCCTGTTGTGGAAGGCGACCAAGGAAATCCATCACGCGATGGAACCGGAAGACAATTCGGGCGAACTGCTGGACAAGACGCCCGGCGCGGGCGACGCGGCCAAGGCGACGTTCGGCACCGTCATCGCGCAGATCGTCGCTATCGATATCGTATTCTCGGTCGATTCGATTCTTACGGCCGTCGGCATGACGGACCAGATCCCGATCATGGTCACCGCGGTCGTCATCACGGTCGGGATAATGCTGGTGGCAGCCGACCCGCTGGCCAAATTCATCGAGAAGAACCCGACGCTGGTCATGCTCGCCCTTGCCTTCCTGGTCATGATCGGGCTCGTGCTGATCGCCGATGGCTTCGGCTTTCATGTGCCCAAGGGTTATATCTATGCCGCCATGGGCTTTTCGGTCGGAGTCGAAATTCTCAACATCGTTCAGCGCAAGCGCCGTGCGGCGAAATCAAATCCTGTCTAGGAACCCCATCATGAGCGAATTCCGCAAACTGTCCGACAGCTTCTATGCCAGCCCCCAGGTAACGCCGCAGGAAATCTCCGAAGCGGCAGCGATGGGCATCACGCTGGTGGTCAACAATCGTCCCGACGGCGAAGCGCCGGACCAGCCTGAGGGCGCGGCTATCGAGGCGGCAACCCGTGCAGCCGGGATGGATTACCTCGCCATCCCGATCGGTAGCGCCGGCTTCAGCGAACCGCAGGTCGAGCAGTTGCAGGATGCGCTTGCCGCTGCAAGCGGGCCGGTGCTCGGCTTTTGCCGTTCGGGCACGCGCTCGACCCTGCTCTGGTCGCTCGCACGCGCACGGACGGGCGAGGACCCGGAAGAAATCAGCGAAGCTGCAGCCTCGGCCGGTTACGACGTCAGCCCGGTTCGCCCGGCCATGGACATGTTCGCCGCCAGCGCCCGCAGCTGATCATTTGCGATAATCGAGCGGCGGGGCGCGATCGCCGAGCAGCGATTCGTAGACGTAATCCTCGCCGCGCGCCGCAATGAATTCCGCCTTGGCGGTCTCGCGCAATTGCGGGTTGGTATAAAGTTCTACCGCAGCGAGCATCATCGCCTTCGCCGCATGCTGGGTGCCTTTGGCACCATAGCTGTGGCCGCTTGCGGCGACTGCCTGCCAGCTATGCGCCGCCGTTCCCGGAACCCAAGTGGCGGTGCGCACGCTGACGGTCGGCACGGCCCGGCTGACATCGCCGACGTCGGTCGATCCGTATCCCGTAAGTACCGCGTAATCTTCGATCTGCGCCGCTTCCGCCAGCTCTGGCGCGTCGTCGCCTAGGCTTTCGCGAATCGTGGCGGCCCAGGCCAATTCATCTGCAGTGTATTTGAGCGGCTCGAGCTGACGCAGCTTGGCGTCCATCATTTTCTGCAGCGATTCGACCGGCAGCGTGGGGTTGTTGCCGTGGATGATCTCCCAGTCCACTTCGGTCCCCGTCCCCATCGCGGCACCCTTGGCCGCCGCCTCCAGGCGAGGCCACAAGGCCCGCACTTCGTCCGCATCGGAATGACGCACGTAATAGAATACTTCGGCGAAATCGGGGACGACATTGGGCGCCTTGCCACCATCGGTGATGACATAATGGATGCGCGTATCCATCGATGTGTGTTCGCGCATCATATTGACCATCATGTTCATCGCCTCGACCCCGTCGAGTGCGCTTCGCCCACGCTCCGGTGCACCGGCGGCATGGGCCGAAACACCGCGGAACCGGAACTTGCCCGACCGGTTGGCGAGGCTCATCCGCGATGCGGCGGAATTGCGGTCCGCCGGATGCCAGTCGATCACGAAGTCGGCATCGTCGAACAGGCCCGCCCGCGCCATATAGACCTTGCCCGATCCGCCTTCTTCGGCAGGCGTCCCATACAGGCGTACGCGTCCCGGTGTGCCGGTCGCCTCCAGCCAGTTGCGGATGGCGATTGCCGCACTGAGAGAGCCGGCGCCGAACAGATTGTGCCCGCAGGCATGGCCGGCATGCTTGTCCGCAACCGGATCACGCGTCGGCTCGGCGGACTGGGTGATTCCGGGCAAGGCGTCGAATTCCGCCAGCAGCCCGATGACAGGACCGCCTTCGCCCCATTCCGCGATGAAGGCGGTCGGAATGTCGGCAACGCCCGGCCGGATCGTGAATCCTTCCTTTTGCAGTTCGTCGACCAGCAACCCGCTGGAGCGCGTTTCGAGATAACCCAGTTCCGCAAATTGCCATATCTGCTGGGCCACGCGCTCGGTGCGTTCTGCCTCCGCTTCCACCTGCGCGATGGGGTCGGCGGTCTGCGCACACACGGGCGCTGCGATGAGCGCCGCGCCGGCAGCGAGGATGGCGATCGGTTTCATGTTTTTCTCCCTGTTGCGGCCTGCTTGCCGCAAAGCGCGGCGCGTGCCAACGTCTGCCGCATGGAATTGCCACCGGCCCTGCTCCAGTTCCTCGGATCCCTGGCGGCGATCTTCGCGCTGGCCGGCGTGGCCGTGTGGCTGAAACTGGGCCCCGCCCCCCGCCTCGCCGATGAAACGGA
Organism: Qipengyuania pacifica; assembly: GCF_019857205.1. Taxonomy (GTDB): domain Bacteria; phylum Pseudomonadota; class Alphaproteobacteria; order Sphingomonadales; family Sphingomonadaceae; genus Qipengyuania; species Qipengyuania pacifica. Next base: position 62,784 of record NZ_JAHWXO010000001.1, read on the forward strand.
AGCCCGGATTGCTGCCGAAGAGGCCGTCAGCGGTTTTGAACCGGTCGCGATCGGGCTGGATCGCGATGGCCGCGGCGCATTGTTGCGCGACGCTGCCGGGCGCGTACTGCTCCTGCGCCCGCATGGCGTGCATTTCGCGGGCCGGATCCTGTCGGGCGCCGCCAGTGTTCGGCGCGATGGCGACATGCTCGTCATCGACACTGCGGAAAGGCGTTACGGCGCGGCGCGGTTGGCGCTCGATGACGCTTCCGCTTGGGTCGATGCAATAGAAGCGGTAAAGAGCTGATCGCCATGCCCGATTTCTCGCCTACCGAACTGGCAGTACCCGGCTTCATCGCTCTCGTGCTGATGGAGATGGTCTGGGCCTGGCGTAAACGCCCCGACGCCTATGAACCAAGGGATACGCTCACCAGCCTTGCCTTCGGTCTCGGCAGCACCGTGGCTGGCCTGCTCTCCGGCGGGGTGTTTCTCGCGCTGTTCATCTGGCTTTGGCAGTTTCGCCTGTTCGATGTGCCGTGGACCTGGTGGGCCTTTGTCCTGTGCTTCGTGCTCGACGACCTGAAATATTACTGGGTACACCGTTTCGGCCACCGCGTCCGCTGGTTCTGGGCGAGCCATGTGAACCACCACTCGAGCCAGCACTACAATCTCTCAACCGCACTGCGGCAGACGTGGACCGGCTTTCTCACGCTGGGGTTCGCCTTCGCGCTCCCGCTGGTCCTTCTTGGCTTTCATCCCGTCATGATAGCCATCTGCAGCGGGTTCAACCTGATCTACCAGTTCTGGATTCACACCGAAGCGATCAATCGCATGCCACGCTGGTTCGAAGCAGTGATGAACACGCCCAGCCATCACCGCGTCCACCATGCGACCAATCCGCGCTATCTCGATCGCAACTATGCCGGCGTCTTCATCGTCTGGGACAAGATGTTCGGCACCTTCGAGCCGGAGGTGAAAGGCGAAAAGATCCGGTACGGCATCGTCAAACAACTCGGCAGCTTCAATCTGGTCTGGGCGGTGTTCCATGAATGGGTGGGCATTGTGCAGGATATGTGGCGAGCGCCATGGAAGCACAAATTGTCCTATCTCTTGCGCGAACCCGGCTGGACCCATGACGGAAGCCGCGAAACGTCCGACCAGATAAGGGCGCGCTGGCTGGAACGGCAGGGCATGCAGGAAAATTCCGTTTCATCGGAAAACCCGATTGCGGGCGAGGCGGAGCCTGCCTAACCTCTCCGGTGGAGAGGAGTACCCATGGACGAATTCGATGTCATCGTGATTGGCGGCGGCAGCGGCGGGAGCGCCGTTGCAGGGCGGTTGGCGCAAGCCGGCAAGAGCGTCTGCCTGCTGGAGGCCGGAGGCCGGAACAACGGCATGCTGGTCAAGACGCCCGGCTTCATGCCCTTCCTGCGCGACGCGCAGAATTACCGGTTCGAAACCGTTCCGCAGAAAGGCCTGAACGGACGGGTTGGCTACCAGCCGCGCGGGCGGGGCCTGGGTGGATCCTCGGCGATCAATGCCATGATCTATATCCGCGGCAATCGCTGGGATTACGACAATTGGGCAGCGCTGGGCTGCCGCGGCTGGGCCTATGACGACGTGCTCCCCTATTTCAAACAGGCCGAACACAATGTGCGCGGCGCTGATGAATTTCACGGCGCCTCGGGCCCCTTGTGGGTGAGCGACCAGAAATGGGCCAATCCGGGCAGCCTTGCCTTTGTCGAGGCAGCGACCGAACTGCAATTGCCCCGCAACGCCGATTTCAACGATGACCGGCAGGAAGGTTTCGGCCTTTATCAGGTTACCCAGAAGGACGGGGAACGCTGGTCGGCCGCGCGAGCCTATGTGGAGCCGTTAAGGGGCTCGCGGAATCTGGACGTCCGCATCGGCGTCAGCGTGCAAAAGCTCGATATCGAGGAAGGTCGTGTCACCGGCGTGACCTATACGGTCGGCGACAGGCAGCGACAGGTGAAGGCCCGCGGCGCCGTGGTGCTGTCGGCTGGCGCCTTCAATTCGCCGCAGATATTGATGCTTTCCGGGATCGGGCCCGCCGCCCATCTAAAGGATCATGGCATCGACGTGGTGATCGACAAGCCGGCCGTGGGCAGCGACCTGCAGGATCATGTCGACTACGTCTCCAGCTGGCAGACCGAAAGCCGGGACTTCATCGGTGACAGTCTGGCCGGCACCATCCGTATGGCCAAGGCCATTCTCGAACATCGGCGCAAGCGCACGGGTATCATGACCACGCCCTATGCCGAGGCAGGCGGTTTCTGGAAGGTCATGCCCGATGCCCCGGCCCCGGACGTGCAGTGGCACTTCGTCCCTGCCATGCTGGAAGACCATGGCCGAACCAAGGTGAAAGGCCACGGCTTCTCGCTGCACGCCTGTGTGCTGCGTCCCGAAAGTCGCGGGACCGTTCGCCTTGCCGGGCGAGATGCGCAGCACGCTCCGCTGATCGATCCCAATTTCCTCGACGATGATCGCGACATGGCAATCCTGCGCGAAGGCGTGCGGCTGTCCCATCGGATCGTCGCTTCGCCCAGCATGGCGCAATACGCGCCACAGGACCGCTACCCCATCGATCTCGACAATGATGCGCAGCTCGACGATCTCATCCGCAATCGTGCCGATACGGTCTATCACCCCGTCGGCACTTGCCGGATGGGGGCGGATGAAGATGCCGTGGTCGATCCGACCCTGAAGGCTCGCGGGGTGGATGGGCTTTATGTGGCCGATGCCAGCGTCATGCCGCGGCTGGTCAGCGGAAACACGAATGCGCCCAGCATCATGATCGGGGAACGCTGCGCCGATTTCGTGATGGCAGCCCTGGCCGCTTAGGACGCCACCGCCCTTCTCTATCCGAAAGCCCGGCGGATACGAAAAAAGGGGCCGGAGACTAATCTCCGGCCCGGTAAAGTCGGTGTTCGCAGGAGGAACACGGTTAGACGGGGGCACCCGAGGAGAGGAGAGAGAGAGTAGGCGCCCCCGCCAAGCTTCGAATTCAGTTGTAGGCACGTTCCCCATGCTCGCCGATGTCCAGGCCGTCGCTTTCGACTTCCGGGGTGACCCGCAGACCGGTGATGACCTTGGTAATGAGCGTCGCGATCACGGTTCCGACCGTTGCCCAAACGATGGCGACGACCACGGCGACGACCTGCGTCGTTACCTGAGCCCCCATCGCATATTCTGCTGCATCGCCGGGTCCGCCAAGCGCGGGCGAGTAGACGATACCCGTGCCGATCGCGCCGACGATGCCCGCAATGCCGTGGATCCCGAACACGTCCAGCGCATCGTCGTAACCCAGCTTCGGCTTGAGCTTGGCGACTGCGAAATACGCGATCACCGAAGCCACGATACCAAGGACCAGCGCTCCGAACGGGCCGCTGTTGCCGGCCGCCGGAGTGACGGCGACGAGACCTGCAATGATGCCCGAGGCAAAGCCCAGGGCCGATCCCTTGTGCCCGGCGAAGCGTTCCATCAGCATCCAGGCCAGGGCACCTGCTGCGGTGGCGACGAAGGTGTTGATCATGGCGAGACCGGCGGTTCCGTCCGCTTCGAGTTCCGAGCCGGCATTGAAACCGAACCAGCCGACCCACAGCAGGCCTGCGCCCACCAGCGTCAGCGTCAGGCTGTGCGGCGGCATCGGCTCTCCGGGATAGCCCTTGCGCTTGCCAAGGAACATGGCGAGCACCAGTGCCGAGACACCGGCATTGATATGCACCACGGTACCGCCGGCGAAGTCGAGCGCGCCCATTTCGAACAACAGGCCGCCGCCCGCCCACACCATATGCGCGATCGGGAAATAGACGATCGTCAGCCAGATGGCGGTAAACAGCATGGCGGCAGAGAACTTCAGCCGCTCCACCGTCGCGCCCAGCACCAGCGCAGCGGTAATCGCGGCGAAAGTCATCTGGAAGCTGACGAAGACATATTCGCTGATCACTTCATCGCTGAATGTCGCTGCAGTGCTGTCGGTCGTCACCTGGCTCAGGAACAGATTGCCCCAGCTGAAGAAGGCATTGCCTTCCGGCCCGAAGGCGGTCGAATAGCCCCACATCACCCAGATCAGCATCGCAAGGCACGCTGCCCCGCCGACCTGCGTAATGGTGGAAAGCATGTTCTTGGAGCGGGTGAGACCGCCATAGAACAGCGCGAGCCCCGGCAGGATCATCAGCAGTACCAGGATTGTGGCCGTCATCATCCAGGCATTGTTGCCGGGGTTGGGCACGGCAGCGGCAGCTTCGGCAGCCTCCTGGGCGAAAGCCGCGACCGGCGTAAGCAGCGCGATGCCGGTAGCAACGCTGCGAGAAAGTGTTCGAAACATCATGGGTCCCATCCTGTCCGTCAGAGCGCGGTGTCGCCGGTTTCGCCGGTGCGAATGCGGGTGGCGCTGGCGAGGTCGAAAACGAAGATCTTGCCGTCGCCGATCGCATCGGTGGTGGCAGTCTGCTGGATCGTCTCGACCACTTGCGGGGCGAGGTCGTCGCTCGCGGCGATCTCGAGTTTTACCTTCGGCAGCATATTGGTCGAATATTCCGCGCCGCGGTAAATCTCGGTCTGGCCCTTCTGGCGGCCGAAGCCTTTGACCTCGGTAACGGTCATTCCAGCCACCCCGATGCCCCCCAGGGCCTCGCGGACCTCGTCGAGCTTGAACGGCTTGATGACGGCGATGATGAATTTCACGCGCTCACCCCCTCGTGTGATCTACCGGCCCAAGCACCGGCATTCGCAGACGCAGCAAAGTGCGTGCCAAACACGTTTTCGGTAAGATTTGGACGATAGGCGCGGGACCGACGCAACATTCGTTGCCCGATAATTAGGCGTATGCCTATTTTTTGATCAGGGAAAGTACGGCCTTCACCGGCAAATGGTCGGACGCAACCGTCGAAAGCGCCGTGTGATGAACATCCGAAGAAACGACGTTCCAATGGGTGCTGGCCACGATCCGGTCGAGCGTCGCCACCGGCTGCCTGCTCGGATAGCTGCGCCCCGGCGTGACGATATGCCAGCCTTGCGCAAATTCACGCATGGCCCCTGTCTGGCGGCCCCATTGGTTGAAATCGCCCATGATCACCGTCGGTAAGTTGCGCTCGCAGGCATTGCAGAACCCCAGCAACGAACGGATCTGGTCGCGTCGCCGGAGACCCGACAGGTCGAGATGTGTTCCGATCACACGCAGGCTGCGCCCCTCGACAACGATTTCTCCGCAGGCCGCGCCGCGCGGCTCGATGGTCGGCAGATCCAGCGCCTCGCCCGATACGATGTCGATCCCGCGGCGGACGAGCAGGGCATTGCCATGCCAGCCGATGCTGCGCGGCCGCTTCGCCACCTCGATCACACGCCAGCGCGTATCGTCGATATCGGCACGTGGCAGCACGCTGGCGCGCTCGCCGATGCGCCGGTCCGCTTCCTGCAGCGCAATGATGTCGGCATCGATCTCGTGCAGGACCGACAGGATGCGTTCGGGGTCGCGCCTGCGGTCGAGCCCGACGCCCTTGTGGATGTTGTAGCTGGCGAAAGTAAGCTGCACCGTATCAGAGGAACTCGCGGATCGTCTTCATGAAACGGTCGAACTGATCGTGATGCAGCCAGTGGCCGGCATTCTCGAATTCGATCACCTCGGCATTGTTGAAATGGTCCAGCCGGCCATCCCCTTCCGGGTTGGAGGCCCAGCTATCCGCGCCATACAGCAGCAATGTCGGCGCCGTGATCGCGGCCCAGGTCTGGTGCTGGAACTCGTCCGCCACATCTTCCACGCCCCATACATTCAGATGCGGGTCGAACTTCCAGCTATAGGTGCCGTCCTCGTTCTTGTTCACGCCGTGCAGCGTCAGATGGCGCGCCTGGTCTTCGGTGAGGAACTTGTTCTCCTCGATCATCCGGCGAAAGGCCGCCTCGATGCTTTCGTATTTGCGCGGGATGCGGCCCGATGCAGCGCGTTTCTTGCCGATCCATTCGGCCATCCGTTCGGGGTATGGCGTTTCGCGCTGCTCGGCCTGCCGCGCCGGGCTCGGGCCGAGCCCTTCGATCGCCACGATCTTGCGCACCATGTCGGGAAAGGTCCCGGCATAACGCAGGGCGACGTTTCCGCCCATCGAATGGCTCACGATCGTCACCGGCCCCCGGTCGAGCTGGTGGATGAACTGGGCAAGGTCATAGACCATGTCGTTGGCCATGTAATTGCCGTCGCTGACCCAGTCGGAATCGCCGTGCCCGCGGTGATCGAAAGCGGTGACGTGCCAGTCCCTGCACAGGTCTTCCGCCACCCAGTCCCAGCTGCGCGCATGGTCGCGCCCGCCGTGCACCAGCACCAGCGGCGGCGCGTCGCGATTGCCCCAATCGACATAATTGAGGCGCAGGCGCTGCGATATGAAGGTCTGCGATGTCGGTCCGGCATGTAACGTCATGCCATGGCTTTGCCGCGAAGGCGCCTGCCGCGCAACCTCAACGCTCCTTCGTGGCGGAGAAGGTAAGGTCCGGGTTCTTTTCCTGCTGATAGTTCACGTCCCACGGGCTCTTGGCCATGAAGACGAGGTCCCCGTCGCGATCCTTGGCGAGGTTGGACAGGTTGAACTTCTCGAAGTCGTTCATCGCCTTGTCCTCGCCCCTGATCCAGCGCGCAGTGGCAAAGGGCGATGCTTCCAGCTTGGCTTCCACCTTGTATTCGGCCGACAGCCGGCTGATCAGCACGTCGAGCTGCAGCTGGCCGACCACACCGACGATCCACTGCCCGCCCAGCTCGGGATAGAACACCTGGATCACGCCTTCTTCGGAAAGGTCGTCGAGCGCTTTGCGCAACTGCTTGGTCTTGGTCGGATCGACCAGCGCGACGCGGCGCAGGATTTCCGGCGCGAAATTGGGCAGGCCGGTAAAGCGGATCGCATTCTTCTCGCTCAGCGTATCGCCCACGCGTAGCGTGCCGTGGTTCGGGATCCCGATGATGTCACCCGGCTCCGCCGTGTCGGCCACCTCGCGGTCCTGCGCGAAGAACAGGATCGGCGAATGGATCGCCACCGGCTTGCCGAGGCCCGACGGCGTCAGCTTCATGCCGCGTTTGAACGTGCCCGATACCTGCCGCATGAAGGCGATGCGGTCGCGGTGGTTGGGGTCCATATTGGCCTGCACCTTGAAGATGAAGCCGGTCACCTCGTCGCGCTCCGGGCTTATCTGTTCTTCGCCTGCGGGCTGCGGGCGCGGCGGCGGGGCGTATTTCGCGATTGCCTCGATCAGCTCGGTCACGCCGAAATTCTTCAGCGCCGATCCGAAATAGACCGGCGTCAGATCGCCATTGCGATAGGCTTCAAGATCGAATTCGGGATAGCCGATCTGCGCCAGTTCGATGTTCTCGGCAAAGCGTTCGGGGATTTCGGCGTCGCAATCGCGCGTGCCCCTGAACTCCTTGCTCGGCCCCTCGGGCCGCGCGATGCAGCCGGTCTCGAAATCGAGCACGCCTTCGAACTCGCCGCCCATGCCCACCGGATAGGCCTGCGGGCTGACGTCCAGCGCCAGCATGTCGGCGATCTCGTCCAGCAGCTCGAACACCGGCCGCCCTTCACGGTCGACCTTGTTGACGAAAGTGATGATCGGCACGCTGCGCAAGCGGCAGACTTCGAACAGCTTGCGAGTCTGCGGTTCGATGCCCTTGGCCGCGTCGATCACCATGATCGCCGAATCGACCGCCGTCAGCGTGCGATAGGTGTCTTCGGAAAAATCCTCGTGTCCCGGCGTGTCGAGCAGGTTGAAGGTGATCCCCTCGCGCTCGAACGTCATGACCGAACTGGTCACCGAAATGCCGCGCTGCTGTTCGATCTTCATCCAGTCGGACCGCGCCCGCCGCGCCTGCCCGCGCGCCTTGACCTCGCCAGCCAGATGGATGGCGCCGCCGGTCAGCAGCAGCTTCTCGGTCAGCGTGGTCTTACCCGCGTCGGGGTGGGAAATGATGGCGAAGGTACGGCGATTGGAAGTCATGTCATGTCTCTGCTGTCGTCATCCCCGCGCAGGCGGGGATCCAGGGTCGGGCAAGCGCGGCGCTTGACGGGATTCCCGCCTTCGCGGGACCGACGCGCTCGCTAGGGCTCCCTGGCCACCCGGAACCCTGCGAAATCCTGGTTCACCGGCATCAGTTCCAGGCGGTTGATGTTGAGATGCGGGGGCAATTGCGCGATCCACAGGATCGTGTCTGCGATGTCCTGCCCGGTCATCGGATTGGCACCGCGATACAGATCGTCGCTCGCTTCCTGGCTGCCGGTGCGCACCAGCGTGAATTCGGTTTCGACCATGCCCGGCTCGATGCTGGTCACCCGCACGCCGGTGCCGTGCAGATCGGCCCGCAGCGCCAGGGTGAAATGGTTCGCGAAGGCCTTCGACCCGGCATAAACGTTGCCGCCCGGATAGATGTAACTGCCCGCAACCGAACCGATAGCGATGATCGCGCCCTTGCGCTCGATCAGCACGGGCAGCAGCTTGCGGGTCAGCACCACCATGGCCGTCACATTCGTGTCGATCATCGTCTGCCAGTCGTCGAGATTGGATTCCTGTGCGGGCGACAGGCCCTGCGCCAGCCCGGCATTGTTGACCAGCAGATCGATTCCGGCGAAATCTTCGGGCAGCGCGGCGATCGCGGCATCCATCGCATCTGCATCGCGCACGTCGAAACAGGCCGGGTGGACCTTGTCCGCGCCCAGATCCGCCACCAGCGCATCGAGCCGTTCCTGCCGCCGCCCGGTCGCGACACAGCGCCAGCCGTTCGCCACCAGCGTGCGGACGGTGGCTTCGCCGATCCCGGCGGTGGCGCCGGTTACGAATGCGGTACGTGTCTGTGTCATCTTCGAACTCCTGTAGCGGCTGCCAGCAGCGCCTCGGCCCGCCACTGCGGATCCCGGAAAGCGCGCACCTGCCAGTTCGGCAGCAACCGGTCGACCAGCAGCATCAGCGCCAGTCCTTCATCCTGCGACCACTGGCTACCGTCGCGGCGCACTTCCCGCAGCGCCGTTTCCGCATCCAGTGATCCGCCGCGCGCACTCATATAGTGACGATAGGCGAGCCATTGACCCATGCCTTCCATCGTCAGGAAAATGTCGTCGAACGCGCGATAGAACCGCCGCTTGCCGGTGAAGAAGCGCGCCCGCCGGTCGCGCATCGCCGCCAGCGCTTCGCGCCCGATACGGCGTGCTTCCGCATCGCTGGGCGCAGCAGCGGCGGCGAACAGAAGATCGCGCTCGCGCTCATAGGCCGCGCGATAGGCTGCATCATCGCCGAACCGGTTCTGCACCATGTCGTCGTTGAGGTCGTCTTCCGAAACGCCGTTCGCCCGCCCCAGCCGGTCGAGCAGCGGTCCGGCCAGTCCGCCCTGCCGCGTATGCATGATCTCGTGCAACAGGACCCCGTCCATCAGCCCTTCCACGCCAAGGCCGCTCTGCACATTGGCGGCGCGCCATACGCTGGGCAGGCTCATCACGAAATAATCCGTCGCACTGCCGGTCGCAAAGGATACGGGCCCCAGCGGCAACTCGCGCCCGTCGGGCAGGCTGGGGCGGCCCTCATGCGGCGTGCCGACCATGCGATCGAACCGCCCCGCCGGCATGATGTAAAGGCAGCGGTCGTCCAGCGTCACCACGTCGGGCAGCGGGTCCGGATCGATGCCCAGATCGCGCCGCGCCGACACCTGCCAATTGTCCAGCGCGCCTTTCAGCCACGTCCGGTCGCCCTGCGTCATGACACAGCCATCCTCTTGCGCCGCCGCGCCGGTGCAGGCCGTGGAAAGCAGCAGGCCAAGCGCAAGGATCGGGCTGCGCGCGCGTGTCACCCCCGCAGCTCCGCGCCCTGCTTCGCAGCAGCAGCCACGATCTTGTCGGAAATCGCCTTGATCTCCGCATCGGTGAAGCTCTTCTCGCCGGGTTTCAGCAGCACTTCCACCGCTACCGACTTTTTGCCTTCCGGCACGCCCTGCCCGGCAAACACGTCGAACACGCGCGCGGAAACGATCGCCTGCTTGTCCGCGCCCTTTACCGCGCGGACCAGATCGGCGGCGGCCAGTTCGCCCGGTACGAGGAAGGCGAAGTCGCGGCTGATCGTCTGCAAGGCGGGCGGTGCATAGGCAGCGCGCGCAAAACTCCCGCCGCCTTTCTTCGCGGGCAGCGCGTCGAGGAATATCTCCACCGCCATCACCGGACCGTCCGCGTCGAATTCCTTCAGCGTGCGCGGATGCAGCGCGCCGAACCGGGCCAGCACGTTCTTGGGGCCCAGCCGCAGCGTGGCGGACTGGCCCGGATGGAACTGGTCGCCCGCTTCACCCATCACCATCAGATTGTCGATCGGCGCGCCGGCCGCTTCGAGCAGCGCCATGGCTTCGGCCTTGGCGTCATAGGCGTCGAACGGCACGGCTTTACCCGTGCTCCAGCCGCGCGCGGTCTTTTCGCCCGCCAGCACCACGCCAAGCGTCGGCTTCTCGTCGCTCGCGCCGTCTTTCCCGACAAAATACCGTCGCCCGATCTCGAACAGGCGCGCACCGGCAGCACCGCGATCGGCATTACGTTTGGCGGCAGACAGCAGCCCGGGGATGAGCGAAGGGCGCATGGCCTTCATGTCCTCGCTGATCGGGTTGTCCAGCACCCACAATTGCGCTCCGTCGGCGAAATATTCCGCGTCGGCAGTCGGCAGGAAGGACCAGGTCACCGCTTCGTTCAGCCCGCGCGCGGCAGCGGCGCGGCGCAGCTTGCGCTCGACCTGCTGCAGCGGCGTGGCGGTTGGCCGGGCCACGCCCTCGACGCGCGGCAGCGCGACGCTTTCGACCTTGTCGAGGCCGTAAATGCGGACCACTTCCTCGACCAGATCGGCCGGGCCTTCGATATCGTGGCGGCGCAGCGGGCAGGTCACCTGCCAGTCGCCTGCCACTTGGAAGTCCAGAGCTTCCAGGATCGCGCGCTGCTCGTCCTGCGGCACATCCACCCCGCCGAGCCGTGCCGTCAGGCCGGGGTCGAACGCGACGACCTTCGGCTGGTTCGGCGCTTCGCCGGCGCGCACTACCTGTGTCGGCGTACCGCTGCAGGTCTGCACGATCAGGTCGGTCAGCAGTGCGAGCCCGTCGTCGAGGAACGCCGGATCGACCCCGCGTTCGAAGCGCGTGCGCGCATCGGATGCCAGACCAAGCTTGCGCCCCGTCACGCCGATACGCGTGGGATCGAAATAGGCAATCTCCAGCAGCACGTCGCTGGTATCCTCGCCCGCGCCCGAATGTTCACCGCCCATGATCCCGGCGATGTCGTGCACCCCGGCATCGTCGGCGATCACGGTCATCGTGTCGTCGAGCGTATAGGTCTTCTCGTTCAGCGCCTCGACCGTCTCGCCATTCTTGGCGCGGCGCGCGGTCACGGCCCCGCTCAGCTTGGCAAGGTCGTAGACATGGGCCGGACGGCCGGTCGAAAGCATCAGGTAATTGGTGCAGTCCACCAGTGCGCTGATCGGGCGCTGGCCCGCAGCCTTGAGGCGGCGCTGCATCCAGTCGGGCGATGCGCCATTGGTCACGCCCCTGATGACACGCCCGTAAAATGCGGGGCAGCCTTCGGGATCGTCGATCCGGATCTCGGTCGGGCACGCGCCCTCGCCCTCGATCGCGGGCACTTCGGGCGCCTTGAATGTGCCCAGCCCTGCTGCGGCCAGATCGCGCGCGATACCCATCACGCCCATGCAGTCGGGCCGGTTCGGCGTGATCGCCACATCGAACACGGGCGATGCATTGCTGTATTCGGCAAAGCTGGTGCCCGTCGGCGCATCCTCGGGCAGTTCGATGATACCGTCGTGCTCGTCGCCCAGTTCCAGTTCGCGAACCGAACACATCATGCCATTCGATTCGACGCCGCGGATCGCGCTCTTGCGCAGTTCCATCCCGTTCGCGGGGACCACCGCGCCCGGCAGGCCGAGCACGCCCTTCATTCCCGCGCGCGCGTTGGGCGCACCGCAGACGACCTGCAGCGGGTCACCCTCGCCGGTATCGACACTCAGCACCTGCAGCTTGTCGGCATCGGGGTGCGGCCCCGCCGTCAGCACATGCGCGACGCGGAAGCCCGCCAGCTTGTCGGCCGGGTCCTCCATGCCTTCGACCTCGTGGCCGATCCGGTTGAGCGCGGACGCAATGTCGGCGACCGAAGCGTCGGTTTCGAGGTAATCCTTCAGCCATTCGAGCGAGAACTTCATGCCTTCGCTCCCACGCCTGCGGAAAGGGTCGGCTGGTCGAAGGCCGAAAAGCCGTAATGATCAAGCCAGCGCTGGTCGCCGTCGAAGAAGGCGCGCAAATCGTCCATCCCGTATTTGAGCATGGCGAGCCGGTCGACGCCGAGCCCCCATGCGAAACCCTGCCATTCATCGGGGTCGAGCCCCGCAGATTCGATCACGCGGCGATTGACCATGCCGCTCCCGAGCAATTCCATCCAGCCATGACCCGGCGCATCGCCGTCGCCGCCCAGAACCTTGCGGCCGTTCACGTCTTCCCAGCCCACATCGACCTCGACCGATGGTTCGGTGAAGGGGAAATAGCTGGGGCGCAGGCGCAGGACGATATCGTCGCGCTCGAAAAACGCCTTGAGGAAGGTCTCCAGCGTCCATTTCAGATGGCCCAGGTGGATGCCCTTGTCGATCACCAGCCCTTCGACCTGGTGGAACATCGGCGTGTGGGTCGCATCGCTGTCGCTGCGATAGACGCGGCCCGGCGCAATGATGCGGATCGGCGCGCCGCGCTCGACCAACGATCTGATCTGCACCGGCGATGTATGTGTTCGCAGCAGCATGCGTGTGTTCGGCGCATTATCAAACGTATGATCGACATGCTTTTGCGGGAAGTAGAACGTGTCGTGCATGGCCCGGGCGGGGTGCGTTTCGGCCATGTTGAGCGCAGTGAAATTGTGCCAGTCGTCCTCGACTTCCGGCCCCGTCGCGACGGAAAAGCCAAGGTCTGCAAAGATTTCCGCCAGCTCGTCCATCACCTGGCTGACCGGGTGGACCGAACCCCGGGGCGCTTCCGGCGCCGGCAGCGTCAGGTCGATGCTCTCGCCCGCAAGCCGCGCTTCAAGCTCTGCATTTTCAAGCACTTCCTTGCGCACCGCGATCGCATCGGCAGTCTCCGTGCGCAGTCCGTTGAGTAGCGGCCCCTGCACCTGCCGCTCTTCCGGCGACATCCCGCCAAGCGTCTTCATCAGGCCCGAAATCGACCCCTGCTTGCCGAGGAATTCGATCCGCAGTGCTTCGAGCGCCGCTGCATCGGGAGCGTTTTCGATCCGCGTCAGCGCATCGGTCTTGAGTTGGTCGAGGTCGGTCATCTGATCCGCTTGGAACTGTAGGAATTGTCTCTGCGCAGCCCCTAGCCGCATGTGCACAAATGCTAAAGCCCCGTTTCCCGCCGACCGGCGGCGCGCGCCCGCATCACGCCTTCGGGCGGTTCGCCTTCATCTGCCCCGCGGGGCTGTGCAGCACCTGCATCGCTTCGCCCGCGACCGCCATACGCGCATGCGCCGCCGCGGCCAGGATCGGGTGCGGCAACCGGGCGTATTCGCTCGGCGACATGGTCATGAAACGCTTGAAATCGCGCACGAAATGGGCCTGATCGTGATAATGCGTGTCGAGCGTGTCGATCCATTTGAGCGAAGGGTCGAGCATGAATTTCGCCAGGCTGCGGATGAAGCGTTGACGGCGCAGCAGCAGCTGCGGACTGAAACCGAACACGCGGCCGCAGAACCGCTCCATCGTGCGCATTCCCATACCCAGCGCCCCCGCAAGCTCTGCCACGTTATGCATGTGCGGATCGACCAGAGCCTGCTCGCAGCGCAGTATTTTCGCCTCATGCGCCGCCGGCTCCGCGAAAATTCCCGCGAGGTGACGCAGGAGGGCGTCCCGCTCCGCCACGAGATCGCGGCCTTTCTCCGGGATACAATCGCACAGGGCCCGCAGCCGCGACAAGGCCGGATCGGTGTCGACATCGGCATGGCGGTCGGCATAGTCGCTTGCAGGGGCAGATGTCAGCCGCGCCCAACCGAGCGGCATCAGACCGATTCCCCATGATCTGCCATTGGCGGCGCGGAACCGCGTGGTGACACTCGTCGGTCCGGTCAGCAGGGCCCGCGGCATTCGCTCGAGCGGACCGCCGCCCAGTGCCGCTTCGATGTTCCGATCGGGAATGATGCGCAGATTGGCCCATTCGGGATGCAACCAGTCCTCGACGGGTTCCTGCCCGCATCCGGATACCTCCAGATGATACAGGGTGGTGACATAGGGGCTCAGCCTTGGCGGCGGCAGGAAGAACCGCAAGGAAATCGCATCGAGCGCGCCCCCCTTAGTCATCGCCATTCTGCCCGGCCGATAGCCCGTATCATTTGCGCCCCCGCACACATTCTAGTTGTCCCCTTGGCAATTCCAGTCCCGCAGCCAAAGCTATCCGGGCTTGTCGAGCGTCTGCACCGGCGACCCCCAGACCTTCTTTCGTTCCGCCATGAAGGCACTCAGCACAGGGTGGGGCTTTGCGGCATATTCGCTCGGCGCGCACTGCATGAAAGCATGAAACTCGTGCACGAAATGTGACTGGTCGTGATAATGCCGGTCGATCACGCGCGACCAGTTCGCCCGCGGCTCCAGCATGAAAGCGGCGAGGCTGCGCATCAGTCTTTGCCGCCGTAGCAGCAGGCGCGGCGAAAAGCCAAAATGCCGCAGGCAGATCCTCTCCAGCGTCCGCTTCGAAAGGCCGCATTTCTGGGCCAGCTCTTCGACCTGAACGATATACGGATCCACCATGGCTTCGTGTATGCGCTGAATACGGGCGCAGTCCCGCGGTGGATCGGCCAGATTTCGAAAGAAGTCGGTGAGCCATTCGAACTGCTCTTCGTCCGAATGATCCGGCGTACACAGCTTTTCGCATAAGGGAACGAACGGGGCGAAGGCCGGGCTGCGTTCACCATCGACGACGGTATTGGCATGTTCGCATGCGTCGAGCCCGACAAAGCGCGCCCAGCCGAGAGGAAACAGTCCGATGCCCCACATGCGGGTACGACCGATGGTAAAATGCGTCGGGCACGAACTCGGGCCGGTTGCCTGAAAGCGCATGCCTTCCACCCGCGAACCATCGGTAAAATCGGCCGCCGGGGCATTACCGGCAAAGAAGCGCAAATTGGCCCATTCCGGCTGCAGCCAATCTTCCAGGATCTCGCCTTCGGGTAAATCGACCTCGACGCGATAGAAGCTGGTGAAGCACGGAGCGAGGTCGGCAGGCGGCGCAAAAAAACGCACGTCGATAGCTTTATGTGCAGTCAATCTCCCCCTCCCCTCCACACCAGAAGTATAGCCGGTTGTAGGCGAGCGACAAGGCGCACACGAAAAAGGGCGCCCCTTGCGGTGCGCCCTTTCGAAAAGTCGTTTGAGGCAAGGACCTTAGGCGGGAAGCGCCTTCTTGGCCTGCTCGATGATCGCCTTGAAGGCCGCGCCTTCGTTCATGGCGAGGTCTGCCATTACCTTGCGATCCAGCTCGATGCCGGCCAGCTTGGTACCGTGCATGAACTGCGAATAGGTCAGGCCTTCGGCGCGCACTGCCGCGTTGATACGCTGGATCCACAGAGCGCGGAAATTCCGCTTCTTGATCTTGCGGTCGCGGTAAGCGTACTGGCCGGCCTTTTCGACCGCCTGACGGGCGATGCGGATGGTGTTCTTGCGACGGCCGCGATAGCCCTTCGCCTGATCGAGGATCCGCTTGTGCTTCTGGCGCGTGGTGACGCCGCGTTTAATGCGAGGCATTTCGTATTCTCCTTAAATCGCGCTCAGTCGAGGCCGTAGGGGGCCCACTTTTTCACCGTACGGCTGTCGGCTTCCGACAGGACGGTGGTGCCGCGGTTCTGGCGAATATACTTCGCATTGTGGCTGATCAGGCGGTGGCGCTTGCCGGCGACACCATGCTTGACCTTGCCGGTTGCGGTGATCTTGAAGCGCTTCTTCACACCGCTTTTGGTCTTCAGCTTGGGCATTTTCATCTCCTTTACAGAGACACGTCGCGCCAGCCCTGGCAGCCCTTACGGCCAGACCGGCGGTGAATCACGTGTCGGTGAAGGGCGCGCGTCTAGCGATTCTGCGGGCAAAAGCAAGTCAGAAGTGGGTCAGGTAGCCCCCGTCGACCGCCAATGTGTGCCCGGTGATGTAACTCGCTTCGGGGGAGGCGAGGAACGCCACTGCCCCGCCGATCTCGCCCGGATCGCCCCACCGGCCCAGCGATGTCCGTCGCTCCAGATGCTGCGCAATGCCCGGATCGGTGGACATTTCCTCGTTCGCCTCGGTCGCGAAATAGCCCGGCGCCACTGCGTTGACGGTAATGCCGGTGCCGCCAAGTTCTGCCGCGAAGGCTCTCGTCAGGGCGGCAAGCCCGCCCTTGCTGGCCGTGTAGAGAATATCGCCGCGGGCTATTTCGGCAGCGATGGAGGTTATGTTGACAATCCGCCCATAGCCGCGCGCTTCCATCAACGGGACAGCCCGCCGCGCGAGATCGAAGGGAGCGACAAGGTTGGTCGCCAGCATGGCCGCCATGTCCTCTCGCCGCAGCTGCGCAAGCGAACGCCGATCCCGCTGGCCGACATTGTTTACGAGGATATCGAGCCCGTCTTCGGCCAGTGTTACGAAGGCCGCTGCGGTTGCGTCGTCATCGCCGATGTCGAATGCGAGCACGCGCGCATCGCTGCCGATCCGGTCGGCCGCGTCGCCCAGCGCGGCCCTGTCACGACCATTCAGCCAGACGCTCGCCCCGGCACGCGCCAGGCGTTGCGCGATCGCAAACCCCAGCCCGCGCGCAGCCCCGGTGACAAGCGCTATGCGCCCTTCCAGTGAACCCTCCGTACTCATGTCAGTGCTCGTAGATCATCTTGACCGTCATGCCACCGTCGATGTTGAGATGCTGCCCCGTCACGAAGCCGGCCTCATGCAGATAGGCGACCGCCTGGGCAATGTCTTCGGGACGTCCGATTCGCCCAGCGGGATGCTGATCGCGATCTCTTGCACGGTGATCCGGATTGCTGCGCTGGCCCGTCTTCTGCCACGGCCCCGTTTCGATCCAGCCCGGACGTATCGCATTGACGCGGATCTTGGGGCCCAGGGACACGGCAAGCGAATGGGTCAGTGCATCGAGACCGCCGTTTGCGGCCGCATAGGCAAAGGTGTCCGGTTCGCTCATCACCGCACGGGTGGAGGACATGTTCACAATGCTGGCGGTTTGCGCGCGCCGCAGAAGCGGGAGGGCCGATCGGGTCACGAGAAACGCGGCCGTCAGGCTGGCATCTACCCACGCCTGCCAGTCCTTCAGCGCCAGCTTTTCCAGCGGCCCTGCATAGGGATCGGCAATGCCGGAATTGTTCACTACGCAGTCTAGCGGATCGCCGTCCAACCAGTCTTCCACGCGCTCGAAAGCGCTCGCAACGGCGCCTTCCCTGCCGACATCGGCTGTCAGGAACAATGCCGTTTCGCGCGGCAGCGCATCGCGCAGCTCCGCCAGCGCCTCCGCGTCCCGGTCCAGCCCGATGACGCGCCAATCGAGGCCGTGAAAATGCATTGCGATGGCGCGTCCGATGCCATTGGCTGCGCCGGTTATCAGTATCGTTCGCATGCAGCGGAAACGAGAACGGGGTCGATCAGTGCCCGTGATCGTGCGCCGAAGAACCGCCCATCGCTTCCAGCACATCGTCGAGGCGGGCCGCATCGCCGAGCGCGATCACGCGGCCGTCGCTTCCCGCGTCCAGCGGATTGCCCTGCCAGTCGCTCATCACCCCACCGGCGCCTTCGACCACGGGGACGAGCGCCGCGAAATCATACAGCTTGAGCCCGGCTTCGATGACCACGTCGACATGGCCGCTCGCGACCAATCCGTAATTGTAGCAATCGCCGCCATATATAATCTTCCGTTCGGCCACCGCCTTGGCGACGCCCATGAATGCATCGACGTCGTCGCCGGAAAACTGATGCGGGCTGGTGGTCCCCAGCACTGCGTCGGAAAGGTCCTTGCATGGTGCGGCGCGCACGGGCTTCCCGTTGAAGGTCGTCCCTTCGCCGATCTGCCCGACCCACCGTTCCCTCGCGATGGGTTGATCGATCACGCCCAGCACCGGCCAGCCATCCTGCACCAGGGCAATCAGCGTGCCGAAGATCGGGCGCCCGGCGATGAAGCTGGTCGTTCCATCGATCGGATCGAGAACCCACTGCCGTGCGGCACCTTCGTTGCGTGTGCCATATTCCTCGCCGATGATCCCATCGTCTGCCCGTTCGCTTTCGAGAATTGCGCGCATAGCCGCCTCGGCTGCACGGTCGGCTTCGGTTACGAAGCTCTGGTCTGGTTTACGCTCCTGCGACCATTCGCCGCGAAAGAGGGGCCGAATGGCTTCCCCTGCGGCATCGGCGAGACGATTGGCGAGCGCGAGATCGGAATTTCTTTGCATTTGAACCCATTTGGCTCAATGCTCGGCCCGGTCAAGACGACACATAGTGACAATGTCATGCCCTTCGGGTCGCATCGAAGGGGGAAATGATCCGCATTGTCAGAAGAAAAACCACAACGATCCGGCAAGGATCGGGGCGACCAGACATGGCAGGGAATGACATCCACGACCGGCTCGACCCCCGGCGGGATGCCGCTCGCCTATAATCGCGCGCCTTGCGATACACTCAAGCCCTGGATCACCCGATTGGGCGTCACTTCGGTAAACCTGCCGGAGGGAAAGACGATCGAATGCGGCACGTTCGGCGAACAGCCGATCCTGAGAATGATCTTCGGCTCCCAGTGGTCTGCGCACACAGCCGAAGGCTTGCAGACATTCAGTCCGGGCGAACGGGGCCTGGCACTCTATTTCGGGCCCTGTACAAAGATGATGCGGCTTACCGCGCACGGATCCTTCAAGGTAGTCACCGTCAATTTCGCACCCGGCGGCACGCTCGGGCTCGACCTGCCTTCCGTCGAAGAGACGATCGACCGCATCCTTCCCTTCGACCCCTTCGATCGTGCCGCCCGCCCGCACGAAGCCTACATCCCCCGCGACGATGCCAAGGCGTGGCTGGAGGCAGCCGAAACGCAGTTGTTGACGTCCTTCTCAGCGGCTTCCCCGAAACGACCCCACGATCTTCTCGCGGAATTCGAACGGCTGTGCCTGACCGATCCGGGCGCGTCGATCGCCGAATTTGCGCATGACAGGGGTATCGCGAGACGGACGCTCGAACGCGTGATCCGCAAGAGTTGGGGGGTCACCCCGCATTTCGCCATGCGCCGGGCGCGGGCGCTCGACATGGCGGCGGCGCTGCTCGAAGTTGCGCTTGAAGAGGACGAGCCGGAAATGCGCCTGCGCTATTTCGACCAGTCCCATGTGACGCGCGAATTGCGCAGCCTGCTGGATACCACGCCCGGGCGCCTCCAGAAGGGAAGTCATCCGCTACTGCGGATTACCATGGAAATCCGCCAGTCGCGCAGGGTCGAAATTCTGGCTGGAGGGACCAGCGAAAATCCCCGGCCCTGGCGCGATCCGAATGCCGAACCGCGCAGCGTCAATCGAACAGAGAGCTGACCGAACTTTCGTCTGCGATGCGGCGAACGGCCTCGCCGATCAGCGGGGCGATGGTCAGGATGCGGATGCGCTGCGAATCCTTGGCATCATCCGTCGGACGGATCGAATCGGTAATGACCAGTTCTTCCAGCGCCGACCCGTCGACGCGGGCAACCGCACCGCCGGACAGCACCCCATGGGTGATGTAGGCAGTCACGCTCTTCGCGCCCTGATCGAGCAGAGCCTGCGCGGCGTTGCAGAGTGTCCCGCCCGAATCGATGATGTCGTCGATAAGGATACAGTGGCGGCCCGACACGTCGCCGATGATGTTCATCACCTCGCTCTCGCCCGGACGGTCACGGCGCTTGTCGACGATGGCCAGCGGCGCGTTGTCGAGCCGCTTGGCCAGCGCACGGGCGCGCACCACACCGCCCACGTCGGGCGACACGACCATCAGGTCCTGATCGCCATACCGCGCCTGAATGTCCGCGGCCATGACGGGCGCGGCGAACAGATTGTCGGTCGGGATGTCGAAGAAACCCTGGATCTGGCCAGCGTGCAAATCGACTGCAAGAACGCGATCGGCGCCTGCCTCGGTGATCAGGTTCGCAACCAGCTTGGCTGAAATCGGGGTCCGTGGCCCCGGTTTCCGGTCCTGCCGGGCGTAGCCGAAATATGGTACGACCGCCGTGATACGCCGCGCCGATGCCCGCTTGAGCGCATCGATGCAGATCAGCAGTTCCATGAGGTTGTCGTTCGCCGGATAGCTCGTCGACTGGACGACGAACACGTCTTCCCCGCGCACGTTCTCGTGGATTTCGACGAAGATTTCCTCGTCGGCGAAGCGGCGCACCTGCGCATCGACAAGCGGCATTTCGAGATAGGCTGCGATCGCACGCGCGAGCGGCAGGTTCGAATTGGCGGCCATGATCTTCATGCGGCGAATCCTTGGGAAAGCTGGCTGAGCGCCCCGCCTAGCCGAGCGTCATGGATATGCAACATGTCAGACGGGCATTTCCCCGCCCGGCGCAGCTTATTTTGCCCGGTGCTCGCCCTTGATCCAGCGCACCGTGCCGGAACTGGCCCGCATCACGACGCTTTCGGTCGTCATGCGGCCGTCACGCAGATATTTCACGCCTTCTAGCAGCGAACCGGAGGTGACTCCGGTAGCGGCAAAGATGCAATCGCCCTTCACCAGCTCGTCACGGGTGTAGATCCGGTCGAGATCGTCGATCCCCCACTTGGCAGCGCGCGCCTTCTCATCGTCGTTGCGGAAAACGAGGCGACCGTTGAACTGGCCGCCTACGCAGCGCAGGGCCGCAGCGGCCAGCACGCCTTCCGGCGCGCCGCCCTGGCCCATGTACATATCGATGGTCGTATCTTCGTCCGTAACCGCGATCACGCCGGCGACGTCGCCATCGCCGATTAGCACCACGCCGCAGCCGAGGTCGCGCAGTTCCGCGATGAGATCGGAATGGCGCGGACGATCGAGCACGCAGACGATGATGTCGCCAGGCTCGACACCCTTGGCAGCGGCCACGGCCTTAACGTTTTCGGTGGGCGACTTTGCCAGGTCGATGATCCCCTCGGGATAGCCGGGACCGACGGCCAGCTTGTCCATATAGACGTCGGGCGCATTGAGCAGGCACCCTTCCTCCGCCGCGGCCAGCACCGCCAGCGCGTTGGGACCGGCCTTGGCGGTAATCGTCGTGCCTTCGAGCGGGTCAAGCGCAATATCGATCTTGGGGCCCTTGCCCTGCGCCCCGCCGACCTTTTCGCCGATGAAGAGCATGGGCGCCTCGTCGCGTTCGCCTTCGCCGATGACGACCGTGCCATCCATGTAGAGTGTGTCGAAGGCCTTGCGCATCGCTTCCACGGCTGCGGCATCGGCAGCCTTCTCGTCGCCGCGGCCGATGAGCCTTGAGGCGGCCACCGCCGCAGCTTCGGTCACGCGGACCATTTCAAGGACGAGGACGCGATCGAGCGGGTTGTCGGCAGGCGAGTTCATAATGGGTTCAGTCCTCGGAAAGCTGGTAGGGCTATGGATGGGCGATCCACCCGCTGGCAAGAATTCGTATGCGCGGCCGGATAGACAGGGAGCTTTGCATTGTCGAGACACTGGCGCGTCGGGCCGTACATCGTGCTGGGCCTTTTACTGCCCGCCCCGCTTGCCGCGCAGGACGAATCCGGAGAGACGATCGACATTCTCGTCCCTCCCGAAGATTACCTTCCTCCGTCCGAAGATTGCAGTGCCGAGGAGGAGGCCGCGTCGATCTCGGGCGAGATCATCGTGTGCCGCAGGCGCTCGGACGGCGGCGAATACGGCTACGACAAGGAACGGGCCGAACGCGAATATGCTGCCAAGACCATGAACAAGGGTGACCTGCGTACTCCTAATGTCGATGGGCCAGGCATCTTCCAGGGGCCCGCGACGATTGGCGGTGTCTGCGGCATCGGCCTCAACCCCTGTCCGCCCCCGCCTGCCTATATCATCGATTTCTCGACCCTGCCCGAAGCCCCGCCGGGATCGGACGCAGACCGGATTTCGCGCGGATTGCCGCCCCTGGGCCGCGGCGCCGCAACCACCGAGGCGGAAAGCGCCGCGCGGGCCAGGCAGCTCGGCCTACCCCCCGTGCCAGGCAGCAGTGTCAGTCCTTCAGAATCGGCATCACCAGAGGCGGAGCCGTCAGACTAGGCGATCCGTCCAGCAGCTCGAGCGCCTTGGTGACGCAACGCTCGGGTCCTTCGTGCGTGACCATCGCCACCAGCACTTCGCCGCCTTCGTGGTCACGCCCGCGCTGGATCAGGCTCTCGATCGAAACTTCCGCATCGCGCATCGCCGCGGTAATCTCGGCCAGCACGCCGGGCCGGTCGGTGACGGTAAAGCGGATATAGTCGCGCCCGATGCGATTGCCCGGATCGGCGGGCGGGAAGGTTTCCAGCTCCTCCACCGGAACGGAAAACGGCGCGCCCAGATCTCCCCGCGCAATGTCGATCAGATCGGCGACGACCGCGCTGGCGGTCGGCCCGGCACCGGCACCGGCGCCCTGAAACAGCAGACGGCCCGAGAAATTGCCTTCCGCCACCACGGCATTGGTCGGGCCCGTCACGGCGGCAAGCGGATGGCCGCGGGCCACCAGGCACGGGCGAACCCGTTGCAGCAAGGCCGGCGTGCCGTCGCTTTCGTCGATGGAAGCGATGCCGACCAGCCGGACGACATAGCCCAGCGTCCCGGCCTGGGTGATGTCCGCCGCGCGCACTTCGCCGATACCGGTCGCATCGACATTGGCGAAATCGACCCGCGCGCCAAAGCCGATGGCCGACAGGATGGCCAGCTTGTGCGCGGCATCGACACCTTCGATGTCAAATGTGGGGTCGGCCTCGGCAAAACCCTTCGCCTGGGCTTCCGCCAGCATGGCGTCGAAGTCGGCGCCCGTCCGCTCCATTTCCGACAGGATGTAATTACAGGTGCCGTTGAGAATACCGTAGATCCGCTCGATACGGTTAGCCGCCGCTCCTTCGCGCAGGCCCTTCACCACCGGTATGCCGCCCGCAACCGCGGCCTCGAATTTCAGCGGCACGCCGCGCAGGGCGGCCTGTTCCGCCAGCGACAGGCCGTGATGCGCGATCATCGCCTTGTTCGCCGTCACGAAAGCTTTGCCCTCGTCCAGCGCCGCCCGCGCCAGCGTCAGCGCAGGTCCGTCCGAGCCACCGACCAGTTCGAGCACGACATCCACATCCGCCCGGGCAGCCATCGCCTGCATGTCATCGACCCAGGCGAAAGGCGAAAGGTCCACGCCGCGGTCGCGCGTGCGGTCGCGGGCGTTGACCGCAACGATCTGAAGCGCCCGCCCCGCGCGGCGTTCGATCGTCGAACGGTTGGTTTCGAGCAGCTCGATCACGCCGGTGCCGACAGTGCCGAGCCCGGCGAGGGCTATGCGTAAAGGATCAGACATGCCCGACCGCCTAGCGCAGCATGCTTGTCAGTTGGAACCAGTTTGTCTTGGAAAGGGTGAAGCCGGGCCTGTTCAGCCGCGGGTCCGCTCGCATTTCCCGAGCGCCTGGCGCACCAGCGCATAGTCCGCCGCCGCAATTTCCCGCGACCGCGGGTCCTGCGACAGATTGGCATTGGTCGGCAGGGTCTCCGGCAGTGCGCAGGCCAGCTGGTACCATTCCAGCGTATTGCGCTGCGGGGCGGTGGCGGACTGATCGACGATCTCGGTCCACGACACGCCCCAGCGCGGCTCCTGACCCGGGCGGCGCACGATCGTCACCGATACCGGACCGTCGTTCTCCGTATCGAGGAACAGCTGCGTTTCCGATTCCCCCACCAGCGTGCCCTGCACCGCCAGCGCGTCGCGGATCCCCGTTACTTTCGGCGGCGCATCCTGCGACAGCAGGGACGAGAGCACCGGCCGTAGCCGGGTCTCGAACGCCTCGCTGTAAGGGAACTGGGCCTGTGGATCGATCAGCTGGATCTGATCGGCATGTCCCGGCACGGGCCGCGCGAACAGAATGACATCCTGCTTCTTCAGCTTGGGCGCCTTGCCTTTAGCCGTCATGGGCACGTCGACGAGATAGCGCAGGGACTCGCCTACCGGAGTCGTGCCCGCGATCAGCGCAGACGTGCGCGCCTCGACGTAAAGCCTTACGAAACCCGGGGCGAGACCCGGGGAGCGTTCCCGCTCGACAGTAGCCTGATTGCGGATCTCCGCGCGCACCACCAGGGGAGCCGTGTCGGCCAGATCGACCAGATCGGCATAGGTCAGCGCCGGTGCCGTCGCCGCCGCCTGCTGAGCACCCGCTGCGGATGGCGCCATCGCCAGCGCCGCACAGGCGAGGAGCAGGCGTGAAGGCACTCGGGAATTCGACATGGGCAAGAATCTTTCTTTTGATGCGTCGGTGCTCGCGATTCGGAAAACCACCGGGGCCATTCAGGGTTCCTTCCCGGGAAGCACTGAATCCGCGGTTAACCGATAAAGCGTTTGCGGAGGGGGGGCTCCTTGGGTAAGGATCGCCCCGGACCCGAGTAAATGATACATTGTTGCTTGGGGGGAGGCGTCCGGGTTCTTATCGGGAACTTCGGTGCGTCTTTGCCGCTTGGCATTTCGTGCCCAGGTGGCGCAAACGCCTTAACGGCACCCATTTCTTGCCATTCAGGCGGGTCGCAATGGGTGTCAATCTGCCCCGGGTTACCGGGGCGCCGATGGAGTGATGCAACCGAATGGCTTATGCTGACCAACAGATGAGCGGCAATCGCGTCGTCGCGATCATCATTGTTGCCCTCATCCATATCGCTCTCGGTTACGCCCTCATCACCGGCCTCGCATATAATGCGGTCCAGCAGGTGGTCGAGCGTGTGACTACGATCGATATCGAGGAACCCCCGCCGCCCGAAGAAGAACCGCCGCCGCCGCCGCCGGAAGATATTCCGGATACGCCGCCGCCGCCGGTCGCACCGCCGCCGCCGATCAATATCGCGCCGGCTCCGCCTCCGATCCGGACGCAACAGACGATTCCGCCGCCGGCACCCCCGCGGCTCGTCATTCCGCCGCCGGCACCCCCGGCACCGCCGCCACCGCCGGCCGTTGACCGGACTTCCGGTGCTACCCCACGGGGTCAGTCTGGTTGGGCGCGCCGCATTCAGAGCAACTACCCTCGTCGTGCCGAACGTGAAGGCACCGAAGGCTCTGTGGGCGTAACAGTGACCATCAGCCCTGATGGCCGCGTATCATCCTGCAGTGTTTCGCGTTCGAGCGGATCGAGTGATCTCGATGCGGCAGCGTGTGACGGGATGACGCGTTATGCTCGTTACAACCCCGCCACCAATGCGGCAGGCGATCCCGTGCAGGACACGGTATCGACCACCATCGTCTATCAGCTGAATTAATTATCCCGCGCCTGCTGCGGCGGGCGGATATCGGAATTTTCAAAAGGATTATTCGTTATGACCTTCGAACTTCTTGCTGCTGCGGGTGAAGCAGCGCCGCAGAACTCCTTTGGCTTCATGGAAGCCATGGAACAGGGCGGCATCATTGCCTGGTCGATCCTCGCCGTTCTGGTGATCATGTCGGTCGGCTCGTTCTACATTCTCTTCACCAAGCTGCTCGAACAGCGCAAGGTGATGAGCCAGTACAAGGCCGTGCGCACCAACTTCTGGAAGGCCAACAGCCTTCGTGACGGCGCTACCAAGCTCGACAAGAACAGCGCATGGCGCCAGCTCGTCGACGATGCGATCCTCGCAGAAGATCAGCACGCCAAGATGACCGACAAGCTCGAAGCCCACGACTGGATGCACGGCTCGCTCGCGCGTTCGGAAGACACCATCAACTCCAAGCTTGCTGGTGGCCTGCCGTTCCTCGCAACGGTCGGTGCAACCGCACCGTTCGTCGGACTGCTCGGTACGGTTATCGGTATCTACCGCGCCCTGATCAACATCGGCATCGCCGGTTCGGCTTCGATCGACAAGGTCGCAGGCCCGGTTGGTGAAGCACTGATCATGACCGCCATCGGTCTTCTGGTCGCGGTTCCGGCCGTGTTCGCCTACAACTGGCTCCAGGGTCGTAACAAGCGCATCGCTGAAATGCTCGGCGCCTTCACGACCGACCTGCTCGCCTACATCAACTCGAACGGCACGGTGAAGCCGGCTGCCATGACCGCTACGTCGACGCAGCAGGCCGCCAAGGCTGCTCGTACGGCACCGGCAGGCGCGACCACCACGACCACGACTACGGTCAAGAAGTAATCGATCGGAACCCGGGGGCGGCTTCGGCCGTCCCCGACACCCTCGCATCGAACCCAAGAATTTCGAACGTTAGGAACTGAACCATGGCGATTTCGACAGGAGGTGGCGGCAATGCGCCCATGTCGGACATCAACACCACGCCACTCGTGGACGTGATGCTGGTGCTTCTGATCATCTTCCTCATCGCGGTTCCGGTCGCGATCCAGACCATCGAGAAGCTGGAAATTCCGGTTTTCGAATCGGTCGAATCTCAGGACAAGGTCGAAAACCTTCTCCTGACCGTCAGCACCAGTGACGATAACGGTGTTAGCGCCGGCGAACCCGGCTTCCAGGGCGCATCGCGCAATGGCGAATGCCGGGTATATTTCAACAACACCACCGCGGTGACGTCGGAAGAACTGTACGATCGGGCCTTTGAACGCCTCGACAACATCGTGCAGCGCGCCGGCGGTCCCGAAGTCATCATGAACGACCCGGAAAAGATTCCGCAGGTCCATATTCGTGGTGACGTCAATGCTCCGTGGTCGTGCGTTGCAGGTGCCATCTACAACGTCCAGGCGGCGGGTTATCCCACCGTCGGCTTCATCTCGAACCCGGTCGACCCCAACGGTTGATCGTGCGTTTCGCCAAGCAGATTAGGGAGTAATCCACTATGGCAATGTCAGGCGGTAGCGATGATGGCGCCCCGATGATGGAAATGAACATGACGCCGTTGATCGACGTCCTGCTCGTTCTCCTCATCATGTTCATCATCACCATCCCGGTCGCAACCCACTCGGTTGACATCGACCTTCCGGCACCCAGCCAAACCCCGCCCGACGTCACTGTCGAGCCGGACAAGAACAAGCTGGTGCTGACGGCAACCGACGAAATCCTGTGGAACGGCAATTCCATCGATCAGGGCCAGCTGCGTACGCTGCTCGATCAGTCGACACAGATGGCTGTCGAACCGGAACTGCAGTTCGAACCCGAACCCCTCGCCAGCTACGACCTTTCCGCAAAGGTCCTGCAGCTGATCAAGGTGAGCGGCGTGACCAAGTTCGGCTTCGTCGGCAACGAACGTTACAGGACATTCGGCAAGGCCGGTTGATCCTGCGGAACGTCGATAGAATACTCGGAAAGGGGCGGAGCGATCCGCCCCTTTCTTTTTACGATAGCCGGAACATTGGCTGGCATTCGGCCAATGCCGTTCAGTCGGCAGGCAAATCCACCTCGTCCACCCGCATGGCTGCACCGGCAAGGCTTTCCGCCTCCAGTAGCAGCTCGTCGTCGACCGAACCCTGCGGCGTCGCCTCGCGGCCGATCATGACCATGACCGGCACTGCAAGCGGGCTCACCCGGTCGAGCTCGACATGCACCAGCTGTTCGGCGGAACGGTCCAGAAGATCACCCAGTCGCCCGACATCTGTCAGCCGGGTTCGCGCATCCGCCCACGCCGCTTCGAGAAGAACGTGGTCCGGCTCGTATTTGCGTAGGACGTCGTAGATCAGGTCGGTCGAGAAGGTGACCTGCTTGCCGGTCTTGCGCTTTCCCGGATGCTGGCGCTCCACCAGCCCGCCGATAACGGCAACCTCACGAAACGCGCGGCGCAGCAGGTGCGAATTCTGCACCCATTCGATGAATTCATCCTGCAGGATGTCGGGCGACAGCAAGGGGGCCGGATCCTTCACCGGTTTCAAGCCCCATACGGCGAGCGAATAATCGTTTGCGACGAACCCGCCCGGCATCAGGCCCCGGTCTTCCATTCGCCGCGTGATCAGCATTCCCAGGCTCTGGTTCGCGTTCCAGCCTTCGAAAGTGTAATAGACGCTGTAATGGCGCTTCGCGTGTGGGAAGCTTTCCACTAGCAACTGCCCCGGTCCGGGCATCTGCGAGCGCCAATCCTGCACTTCCAGCCATTCGCGTACGTCGTCGGGAAAGCGCGCCCAGCCGGCGCGATCGACAAGCATCGTGCGTACCCGGTCGGCAAGGTGCGTCGTCAGCGGCAGCCGCGCGCCGCCGTAGCTGGGGATCATGGCGCTGGCCTTGGCTGCCTTCACGACGACTTCCATGTCCTGCACCTTGATCACCTCGAGGCTCATCCCCGCAAATGCGAAGGTATCGCCGGGACTTAGCGAGGCGGCAAAGCGCTCCTCGACCTTGCCAAGGGACCGTCCTCCGCGCCCTCGCCCCGCGCTAATGCGTACATCGAGCATTTCCGCATCGATAATGATCCCGGCGTTCATGCGGTGGCGCTGTGCCTGCTCGGGATGGCTCAGGCGCCAGACGCCGTCTGCGTCGCGCACGATGCGTTTGAACTTGTCGTAGGCCTTCAGGGCATATCCGCCGGTTTCCACGAAAGAGAGGACACGCTCCCAGATCTCTTCGTCCAGCCAGGCATAGGACAGGCTCGAGCGGACTTCCGCCAGCAGCTCGGCTTCCTGGAACGGTGCTGCGCAGGCGCAGGCCATCACGTGCTGGGCCAGCACGTCGAGCCCGCCGGGCCTGAATTCCTCGCCGTCGCGCTTGCCCTCGTCGACCGCCTCCTTCGCGGCCGTTGCCTCGAGGAATTCGAACCGGTTGCCCGGCACGAGCAAGGCGCGACTGGGCTGATCGAGCCTGTGGTTGGCCCGCCCGATGCGTTGCAGCAGGCGCGACGATCCCTTCGGGGCCCCCATCTGCACCACCAGATCGATATCGCCCCAGTCGACCCCCAGATCGAGGCTGGCGGTCGCCACCAATGCGCGCAGCTCGCCGCGCGCCATCGCTCCCTCCACCTTTCGCCGCGCTTCCTTGCTCAGCGAACCGTGATGAATGCCGATCGGTAGGTTTTCCTCATTCACATCCCACAAATTCTGGAAGATGTACTCGGCGAGGAACCGCGTGTTGGTAAAGATCAGCGTTGTTCTGTTGGCCCTGATCTGCTCGTATAGCTGCGGTATGGCCCACGTCGCCGCATGCCCGCCCCAGGGCACGCGCTCCTCGTCCGGCAGCAGGATTTCGACCTCCGCCCGTGCCCCGGCCTCGCCCTCGACCAACCGAACAGTGTCGATATCCCCCCACGGCGCCAGCCATTCGCGAAACCCTTCCGGATTGGCCAGCGTTGCCGACAGCGCCGCTCGCCGCATGCCCGGCGCAATCGCCTGTAGCCGCGCCAGCGCCAAGGCGAGCAGATCGCCCCGCTTGCCAGTCGCGAACGCATGTACTTCATCAATCACCACCCGCTTCAACCCGCGGAACAGTTCGACGCTGTCGGGATAGGAAAGCAGCAGAGACAGGCTTTCCGGTGTCGTCAGCAGGACATGCGGTGGCCGCGTCCGCTGGCGCTTCTTGCGGTCGGAAGGCGTATCTCCGCTACGGGTTTCGACCCGGATCGGCAGGTCGAGCTCTTCGATCGGCGTCAGAAGATTGCGCTGCACGTCATGTGCCAATGCCTTGAGCGGAGACACATAAAGGGTGTGCAGACCCTCGGGCGGCTTACCACCATCAAGGCGCGAGGGCGTGAAATCGGCCAGCGTCGGGAGAAAGCCCGCCAACGTCTTCCCGGCCCCTGTGTCGGCCACCAACAAGGCGTGCCGGTCCGCATCGCTGGCGCCCAGCATATCAATCTGATGGCGCCTGACACGCCAGCCGCGTCCGGCAAACCAACCTTCCAGTTCTGGTGGCACAACGGACTGCATCAGGACAGAAGCGATGGAGCCGTGGTATCGGTTCCGCCCCCGCGCGTTTGCCGCGTGTCCACTCTACATTTCTGGGTCGAGGGCCGTTTCATCTATAGGCTTCGGCGGCTTTACGATTTCGCCCAAGCTATCCGCATCCACATCCAGAAGTTCAGCCAGCCGGCTCCGTTCGGCGGAGGTAAGATCCGCATACGCACGTTCGGCGGGGAGCGAACCCATCGCTTCTTTCATCGACGATTCCATGTCTCCGAACCCGCTCATCATGGAAGGCAATGCCTGCATGCTGGTCTGCATCACCTGTGGATCGGAGAACAACGCCATCGATTCTTTCGCATAAACGCCGCCGGTAGGTGTGGCGAAAAATGCAGAAATGTCGTTCAACTGATTCTCGTCGAACCGCACGGCATAGGCTTTGGAAAGGCCGTCCCGCATCGGACCTTCCATCGCCGAGAACATGCCACCCATCTTGCCGGTCAGGACGTCCAAGATGACATCGACGCGCTGATCATACGCAGGGTCGAGCATGGACAGTATCTCGACCTGCTCGGCTTCGCCAAGCTGCGCGATCGCCTCCTGTTCAACCTCGAGCCGCGAACCCAGGATGAATTCCGGTGTCGCGAACATGGAGACCATCGGACGCACCATCTTGTCCATTATGTCGCCCATCATCTTGCCATAGAAGCCTTCGGGCATCATTTGGCCAACGACTGCCTCGGCCATGGGCAGCCGCGATTGCTGCTCTGAAGTTAGGGGCTCGGTTTGAAAGAGGCCGGCCATCAGACCCGCGAATTCTTCCATCCTCTCAGGCGTCGAACTTGCGGACTCATCGCTGTCCACATCTTGCGCAAACAGCGGGTTCGCAGCAGCAAGTGCTGCGATCGCTATCGTTGTCCTGATCAATTTTCGCATCACTTCCCTCCCTGATGTTACCGCTGGATCAATGGCCGGCCTGTGGCCCCCGCTGAAGACCGGACGCTTCAAGCTGCGCATCGATCTGTGCAACAAGTCGGTCCAAGCCTTCTTGGCTCTCGCTTTCGGCGCGAGCGACAAGGACATCCTGCGTGTTCGAAGCCCGTAGCAGCCACCAGCCATCGTCGGTCGTTACCCGCACACCATCGGTTGTGTCGGCAACCGCATCGCTCGCAGCGATCCTACCGGCGATCTCTTCGATCGCAGCGAACTTGCGGCTCTCATCGACCTGAAACCGCATTTCAGGTGTGTTGACCATGGGCGGCATCGCTCCGCGCAACTGGGTAACCGATCGGCCAAGCCGCGCTGCCGCGGTCATCAGTCGGACACCCGCATAGAGTGCATCGTCATACCCATAATACTCGTCCGCGAAGAAGACATGCCCGCTCATTTCGCCTGCGAGCGGCGAACCTGTTTCCTTCATCTTGGATTTTATCAGCGAATGGCCGGTCTTCCACATCACGGGATTGCCGCCATGCGTTGCCACGTGATCGAACAGCGCTCGGCTGGCCTTCACATCGGCAATGATCGTCGCGCCCTTCGTCCGTGCCAGCAGGTCTTCCGCGTAGATCATGAGCAACTGATCGCCCCAGATTACGCGCCCTTCGCCGTCGATTGCACCGATGCGATCTCCATCCCCGTCGAACGCCACACCAAAATCGAGCGACTTGTCGGCGACAAGCTTTCGCAGGTCCTCGAGATTTTCCTCTACCGTCGGGTCGGGGTGGTGATTGGGGAAATTCCCATCGACCTCGGTAAACAAGAGGTGATGTTCGCCCGGAAGCCGCGCCGTCAGTTTTTCAAGAGCGGGGCCGGCAGCGCCATTGCCTGCGTCCCACCCGACCTTGAGACTGTCCAGCACACCTGGTTCAACGCCGTTGAGTGCCTCGATCATACGTTCGATATACGCGTCGATTACGTCGCGACTTTCAACTTCGCCCGATCCGTCGGCCCATTCGCCTTCTGCGCCGCGGCGGCCCAGCTCCTGGATATCTGCGCCGAAGAACGGCCGACCCTGGAACACCATTTTGAAACCGTTGTAATTTGCCGGGTTGTGGCTGCCGGTGATCTGGATGCCGCCATCGACATCATCGGCGGAAGCTTCCGCATAATATAGCATCGGTGTCGGCCCCATGCCGATCCGGACGACGTCCATGCCCGATGCGGTCAGTCCCTCGATCAAAGCGTGTTCGAGCAAAGGCGAACTGACCCGACCATCATATCCGACGGCAACCTTGCTCCCACCGGCCTCAGCAAGCATGGTTGCAAACCCGCGGCCGATTGCCCGCGCATCGTCCGGGCCCAAGGTCTCCCCGATAATGCCGCGAATGTCATACTCGCGCAGAACGGTGGGATCGAAAGCATGGCTCATTCTGGACGCTCCGGTTTTTCGTGATTTGTGTCACTTAGCAATAAGTCGCGGGCAGCGTTGAGTTCCTGCATTGCCGCGTTCGAACCGCCTCTGTCGGGATGTATCATGGCAGTTCTGCGACGATGCGCCTCGCGTATTTCGCGGCGATCGGCCCCCACACCTACGCCCAGGAGCGAACGCGCTTTTTCTATACCGATCTGATTGGCTGGCTTTGCCTGGAGGTATTCCCATGGCCATTTTCCGAATATCCAGCGACATGCAACCGAAAGCAGCACCAAAAGCGCTATGAGCCGGATCACTGCGTGCCGCCTTCGGAATTTTCGTTGCCGCTACCCGGTAAACGCAGACTCGCGACAAGGCCGCGTAGCTCTTGCCGTGCAACAAGGTGGCTGGTGCCAAGATCGCCCAGTTGTCCCTTGTCCAGCAAGGTCAATCCAGAGGGGAAGAGCTCACGATAGACGACGCGTTCTGACAGTCCCTTGGCCACGCGAAAACCAACACGTTTCGCCATTTCGCCCAGGGCCTGCTCGATCCGGGCCATATTGCGCGCTTCGGTATAACCCGTGCGGTTGCGGACAACGACCCAGTCCATTTGCGCGCGCTGCTGTTCGATCGAGGTCCTGCTGCGCTTCAGCCGCGCTTCCCAGATCAGTTCGGCATAGAAGGACAGCTTCTTTACCTTGAAACTCTCCCCTTCGACCTGACCTATGAGATCGAAATCGACGAAACTGTCGTTCATTGGGGTGACGAGCGTGTCGGCAGTGGTCGCGGAATGCCGAGCGAGCGGGTCGTCACGCCCCGGCGTATCGATGACGATAAAGTCCGCACCGGCCGCCTGCTTTTCGATCAAGGCTTCCATGGCGCCTTCGTCCATATCTTCGACGACATGACAGCGAGCTGTCGGCAGAGTGATCGAACGACGCCGCATCGTTTCTGCGCGGTTTTCGAGATAGCGATGCATCGTCCGCTGTCGATGATCGAGATCGAAAGTGACGACATTGGCACCCTGGAACGCGAGGGCGACGGCGACATGCACTGCTGTCGTCGATTTGCCCGTTCCGCCCTTTTCATTGGCGAAGACAATGCGGTGAGGTTGCGAAACCATCAGGAAAAAGCTGGAAAAATCATGCTGCGCAATTCCCTATCCGCCCCTTCACGCGGCGGCAACGCGCCTAGTGCCCGGAAGGCGTTTTTTTCCAGAATGACGCATCCCTACTAGCGCGATGCCGATCATTTGATAATCTTCGCCGATCCGGGTCGCGTGCGACGGGCGAGACACGACAGCAAGTCGGCAGCCGTGAACTGTTTTCACAATGGGGGACCCCGGATTATGAAAAAGGCATTTCTCGCGGCACTAGCCGTACTGTCGATGACCGGCCTCGTGTGCCAGCCCGTTCTGGCACAAGGCAAATCGTCCGGTCGGAAGGCACAGGATCGTGCGACGACGGAAATTCCACGGTGCACCCGAAATCTCGGTACGATTGCGGTCGTCGAGCCGGACGACAAATGGTGGCGTGAACTCAATCTCGGCAGCCCAGAACAGATCATCCGCGTCTTCGTTCAGCGTTCGGGTTGTTTCACCATGGTCAGCCGAGGTCGTGCGATGCAGAGCCGTGCGATGGAACGGGCATTGCAGGAACAGGGGGAGCTTCAGGACGGACAGAATGTCGGGCTGGGCCAGGTGGTGACTGCCGATTACTTCCTGCAACCCGATATTGTCAGTGCGAATAGCAATTCCGGCGGTGGGGGCGGCGCCTTGGGCGGTGTCGTCGGAGGCCTGTTCGGCCGCGCTGCAGGGGCACACGCGGGCGGCATTCGGGTGAAAAAAGGCGAAGCGAACGTCGTGCTGTCGCTCGTCAATGCGCGCACTACTGTCGAAGAGGCGCTGGTCGAAGGGTATTTCCAGAAAAAGGATCTTGGCTGGGCCGCTGGGGGCGGCCTGTTCGGCGGGGGAGGAGGGGCTGCCGGGGGTTTCGGCGGCTACGAAAATACCGCTATCGGCCAGATCATCGTGCTCGCCTATCTCAACGCTTATACCGATATGGTAACCCAATTGGGCGGCCTGCCGCTCGATGCGGCGGCGGCAGCACCCGAGGCGCGCTGAGAAGCACCGGCTTGCAAGTTATGGGGCGGGACGGCACAGGACGCCCGCCCTTTATCGTAACCGGGAGCAGGCTCCTTGCAAACCGTCACCCAATTATCCGAACTGCGTCGTGAAACTGATGCCTTTCAGGCCACCGGTACACTCGCACTGGTGCCGACGATGG
The DNA here is from genome assembly GCF_019857205.1 of Qipengyuania pacifica. Taxonomy (GTDB): domain Bacteria; phylum Pseudomonadota; class Alphaproteobacteria; order Sphingomonadales; family Sphingomonadaceae; genus Qipengyuania; species Qipengyuania pacifica. The sequence goes on from NZ_JAHWXO010000001.1 coordinate 97,337, forward strand.
GGGCACTGCACGAAGGCCATCTGACGCTGGTACGAGAGGCTAGCCGGGCGGCCGACCACGTCGCAGTATCGATATTCGTAAACCCTCGACAATTCGGCGCGAACGAAGACCTGGACGCCTACCCGCGACAGCTTGCGCGAGATGCCGCTTTGCTGGAGGCAGAGGGGGTTTCCTTGCTCTGGGCCCCTCCCCCGGGAGAAGTTTACCCCGAAGGTTATGCGACCAACGTATCGGTTTCAGGTGTTAGCGTAGGCCTCTGTGGGGCCAATCGCCCCGGCCATTTCGATGGTGTCGCGACGGTTGTCTGCAAGCTGTTCAATCAGGTCCGACCCGACATGGCTTTCTTCGGTGAGAAAGACTGGCAGCAGCTGGCCGTAATACGCCGGATGGCGAGAGACCTGGACCTTACCCGGCCCCATGTCGACGCGATCCACGGCGTCGCAATCGTGCGAGAAGACGATGGGCTCGCGATGAGCAGTCGCAACGCCTATCTCTCGGTCGAGAATCGCGCGATCGCCGCAACTCTGTCACGAGAGCTGCGCTTGGCAATCGAGCGCATCGGTGCAGGTGATGCGACCGGGTCTGTTCTCGCAGCCTTTCGTAACCGGCTGCTCGATGCAGGGTTCGATTCCATCGATTACGCCGAAATTCGCGATGGCCGCGACCTTGCCCCTGCGAGTGAGCCTGGTCCTGGCGACCGATTTTTCGTAGCTGCACGAATCGGCGGGACGCGGCTGATCGACAATATGCCGGTTGCATAGCGCCAGCTTGTCCAGCCCTACCTACTTTGCGAAGCGGCCTTCGAAGATCATCTGCTAGTGAGAGAAGTTGGAGCGGGTAAGGGGAATCGAACCCCTCTAGCCAGCTTGGAAGGCTGGAGCATTACCACTATGCTATACCCGCTCGGGTCAGGCGCCATTGCCACCGAAGCCGCGCCTGCGTCAACACGCTATTGCGTTTCTTCGCTTGCTTCGCCGTCCTCATCTTCTGTTTCCGTCGCCAAGCTTTCGGCCAAGGTAGGTTTTTCGACCTCCGCCGGCTGTTCTGCGGTGTACACCTCTATCTCGACGCGGCGATTTGCCAGCCTGCCCTCTTCATTGGGCGAACCGTCGGGAAGCGCGTTGGGCGCTGCCGGATTCTGTTCACCGAAGGCGATGACGGAAATACGGCTCGCTTCCACACCGTTTTCGACAAGCCAGTCTCGAACGGCTTCGGCGCGGGCACGAGAGGCTCGCATGTTCGCATCGTCGCTACCGCCACTGTCGCTGTGTCCACGAAGAACGATCGCCCCTCCGCCGGTCACCTGCGGCGAGGCAAGTACGGTCGCCAGCTCAGCCCGGGCTTCCTGAGAAAGTTCGGCGCCATCCGGAAAGATGATCCGGGTTTCCAAGGATTCCGGTGGGCTGAGGCTATCGATCGGCTCGACCTGAAATTCTGGACGGAAGATCGATCGTTTACCTTCAGCGGGTTCTTCCGGGGTGGTTGGCGGTTGTTCGCTGTTGCACGCCGCCAAGAGTAACGTCGAAACAACGATTGCGACGTGGTGTCCATGCCGGTTCATCAATTCATGTTCCTTGCTCGGCGGTCTTGCTGCGCTTTCGCTCGCGTTTCGCGGCCGCGTCCTGTGCGGTACGTTCTTGTGGTGGAGCGAAACTGACTATGACATCGCCAGCCCGCGGTTCGGGTCTTGCCGCATGGGTGAAGAAGCGGATCGTCCCATTCTCTCGCAGCAGCAATAGCATTGCTGCCGCATCCGGCAAACGCTCGCGAGCTGCTTCGAAATCGAATTCGTCCGAGAGCTTGGTCTTGCGGAAGACCCATCCGCGCGAGAGGCGTTCGTTGACGTCTTCGACGCCGAACCCGCTTTCGAAGAGCGCGCGGCCACGAATGCTGCTGGGAAGCGAATGCCGATCATCTTCATCCACAGCGTCACCGAGCTGGAAGACGGTGTCTCTGCCGATTTCATATGCAAACTCGTTGCAAACCAAGGCGTTATAGGCCTCGTTCTCCGTCGCGGCGACCAGGACGGCGTAGGGGGTAAGATCCAGATTATGCTCGGTCGCTTCGTTGAGGATTTCGCCGTGATAGAACGGGAGGCCATTCTGCCGGGCTAGTGCGAGACGTTGCCAGCTCGCATCGACGACCATGACCGGCGCCTTGAGTTCTTTCATCATCATCGCCAGCGATATGGTCCACGGCGTGCTGCCGACTATGATGATGCCCGGCCGATTGCTGCCCTTCAGGTTGAGCAGCTTGGCGACCAGATCGATCGTGAAACCATGGGCGACGATCGTTACAACGACCACGGCAAAGCTGAGACCGATCAGGGCAGTCCCGTCATAGCCGATTTCTTCCAAGCGAAGTGCGAACAGGCCGGAGATTGCGACGAGCACGATCCCGCGAGGGGCAATCCACGCAAGAAAAAGCCGCTCGTTCCATGGAACCGAACTCCCCAGCAGGCTGAGCAGTATCGTGGCCGGGCGGACCACGAACAGCAGCGCGAGCAGGAAGAGGCCGAAATTCCAGTTGAGATATGCGAGTTCCTCGAATTTCAGGCTCGACGACAAGAGAATGAAGATACCAGAGATCAGGAGAACGGCCACGTTCTGTTTGAACGGATGGATGCTCCGCAGGGACGTCACGTTCATGTTTGCCAGCGCCACACCCATGACGGTGACGGCAACAAGGCCTGCCTCATGCTCGATCTGATTGGACAGGACGAAGACCACGATTACCGCCGTCAGCAACACCGGAACCTTGAGGAATTCCGGGACGGTACCGCGCGGGAAGGCCCATGCGATCGCTGCCGCAGCTACATAACCGATTACGCCGGCAAGGATTGCTGCGAAGATCAGCGGCGGGACGACTTCGAACAGGCCCGAACCCGGCGACGCGGTGACTGCGCGAAAATATTCATAGGCGACAACCGCGAACAGGGCGCCGATCGGATCGTTGACGATAGCTTCCCATTTGAGGATCGCTGCTGGTCGCGATTTCACCGATGATTGCCGCAACAAGGGCATGACGACGGTCGGGCCGGTGACCACAAGAATACCCGCAAACAGGATCGCAACGGGCCATTCGAGCCCACCGATCGAATGTGCGGCGAAGGCCCCAAAGACCCAGGCGATCGGACCGCCCAGGATAACAAGGCGCCAGACAGCTTCGCCTGCGTGCCGCAGTTCGCGGAGGTCGAGGCTTAGGCCGCCTTCGAAGAGGATAAGCGCAACGCCGATCGCCACCATTGGATCGAGCAATTCGCCAAAAGCATGTTCGGGATCGAAGAGCCCGAATACCGGACCGGCCAGAAATCCAGCGGCCAGCATGAGGACGATTGCTGGCCACCCGGTACGCCAGGCAAGCCATTGGGCACCTATGCCCAACATGCCCACCATCGCGATGACTAATGACTGTTCCATGCCCCCCTCTGGCTGCGCGACTATATCGCTAGTCCGGGCGCCCACACGGCGCCAGCCTTACCAATGCCCGACCCCAGCATTATTTCCATCGCTATGCGCGATTCATGCGCCGGCGAAATTCATCAGTGCGCTTACGTCGACCGAGCGTTCGGCGAGCTTTGCCCGACCACCAAGTTCGGGCAGATCAATAACGAATGCGGCGCGAGTGACCAACCCGCCCGCATTTCGCAACAATTCCGTCGCCGCTGCAGCGGTGCCGCCTGTTGCAAGAAGATCGTCGACGATCGCTACCGCTTGGCCCTGTGCAATGGACTGCGGGTCCATTTCCAAACGGTCGACTCCATATTCGAGTTCGTAATCTACGCCTATAACGCGGCAAGGCAACTTTCCGGGCTTGCGTATCGGAATGAACGGTAATTCCAGCCGCGCGGCGACGGCCGCACCAAAGATGAAACCGCGCGCCTCCATGCCGGCGATTGCCTCAGCACCCGAACTTTCCCTGGCAAGCCATTCTATGGTCGCGGCAAAGCCAGGCCCATGACCGATGAGGGTGGTAATGTCGCGGAACTGGATTCCTGCCTTGGGAAAGTCCGGGATTGTCCGGACAAGGGCTTTGAGCTCGGCAGGCGTCATGGCGTCGACCCTCTAAACAAAGAAGCCCCTTGCATCCTAAAGATGCAAGGGGCGCATATCATCTTGAGATCAGAGATAATCTAGGCGGCTTTGCGCTTGGTCGCTGCCCAGATCTGCTTCTTGGAGAAGTACGCAAGCACAGTCGCGAAAAGCAGGAAGATCAATACCGGCCAACCTGTCTGCTTGCGCTTCACCAGAGTGGGTTCGGCTGTCCATGTCAGGAATGCGGCTACGTCGGTGGCCATCTGCTCGATGGTGGCTTCGGTGCCATCATCGAAGGTCACCTGACCGGCAGTCGTCAGCGGAGGAGCCATCGCAAGGTTGAGGTTCGGGAAATAGGGGTTGTGATGCAGGCCCGGAGCCGGCGCGGCTTCGGGATGTTCTGCCAACAGTTCCGCGGACGGTTCCTGATAGCCCATCAGCAGCGAGGCGACATAATTCGTGCCATCATGGCGCGCCTTGGTCATCAGCGAGAGATCAGGCGGAATGGCATTGTTGTTGGCTGCAGCCGCTGCGACATTGTTGGGATAAGGCGACGGGAAGTAGTCCGTAGGCAGGCCAGGACGCGTGGTCGCTTCGCCGGTGTTCGGGTCGATACCGGGCACCTGCTTGGATGCCGCGAAAGCCTTCACCTGACCTTCGTCATAGCCGATCTGTTCGAGATCGCGGAACGCGACGAACTTGAGGCTGTGACAGGCCGAGCAGACTTCGTTGTAGACCTTGAAGCCACGCTGAAGCTGCTGAACGTCCCATTTTCCGAAAGGCCCATCGAACGAATAGGCGATATCCCGCGGCTCTTCATAAGGAAGGTGAGCGGGTGCCTCTTCCGTAATCGCGGCGTAGGCGCCGACCACGAAGGAATACAACGCTACGACCGCGAAGCCGAGGCCGACGAGAATTGCGACAAGGCGGATGCTGAGAAGCTTGGTCATTTCTTTTCTCGTACTCGCTTAGGCAGCCGTCTTGGCGTTTTTGCCGAGCACTGCCTTGTCGTCCGAGCCGAGCACGGCTTCGGTTATCGAATAGGGCAGCGGTTCCGGCTTCTCGATCTGGCTGACGATCGGAATGATCACCAGGAAGTGCAGGAAGTAGTAAGCCGTGGCGATCTGGCTCAACATCACGAAGGGTTCTTCGGCCGGCGCACCGCCGCAATAGAACAGCACGGCCATGGCAGGGATGAGACCGAACCAGAAGAACTTGCGGAACATCGGACGGTAATGGCCGCTGCGCACAGGCGACTTGTCGAGCCAGGGGAGGAAGAACCAGATCAGGATCGAACCGAACATCGCGATCACGCCCATCAGCTTGGCCGGAATGAACAGGAAGTCGACCGTGAAGGCGCGAAGGATCGCGTAGAAGGGCCAGAAGTACCATTCGGGCACGATGTGCGCCGGCGTCGAAAGCGGGTTCGCTTCGATGTAGTTATCCGGGTGACCCAGCGTGTTCGGCAGGAAGAATACCAGCGCGAAGTAGAGGATCAGCGCCACACCCAGACCGAAGCCGTCCTTCGCCGTGTAATACGGGTGGAAGGGCAGCGTGTCGCTTTCCTGCTTCACTTCCACGCCCGTCGGGTTCGACGATCCCGGAATGTGGAGCGCCCAGATGTGCAGGATAACAACCCCTGCGATTACGAAGGGCAGCAGGAAGTGGAGGCTGAAGAAACGATTGAGCGCCGCATTGTCCGGAGCGAAGCCGCCCAGCAACCAGACCTGAATCGGCTCGCCCACCAGTGGGATTGCGCCAAACAGGCCGGTGATTACCTTGGCGCCCCAGAAGCTCATCTGACCCCAGGGAAGCACGTAGCCCATGAAGGCGGTGGCCATCATCAGCAGGAAGATGACGACGCCCAGCAGCCAGATCATTTCACGCGGGGCCTTGTACGAGGAGTAGAAGAAGCCGCGGAAGATGTGCAGGTAGACGACGATGAAGAAGAAGCTGGCGCCGTTGGCGTGCGCATAGCGCATCATCCAGCCCCAGTTTACGTCGCGCATGATATGTTCGGTCGTGGCAAATGCCACCTGGGCGTTGGCAGCATAATGCATCGCCAGCACCACGCCGGTCACGATCTGAAGCACCAGGAAGAAGCCGGCCAGAACGCCGAAATTCCAGAAATAGCTCAGATTGCGGGGAACAGGATAGCCTGCACCGACAGCGTTATAGACGAGGCGCGGCAGCGGCAGCTTCTCGTCGAAGAACCTCATGACCGGATTGGTCGGGGTATATTCCTTGGCCCAGGGAAAGCTCATCGTATCGTCTCTTCTCTCTACGCTCAGCCGACCTGAATGACGGTGTCCGAGGTGAACTCGTATTCCGGCACTTCGAGATTTGCCGGCGCGGGACCCTTACGGATACGGCCAGCCGTATCGTAATGCGACCCGTGACAGGGGCAGAAATAGCCGCCGTATTCGCCTTTGACTTCGCCTTCGGCGGCACCGAGGGGAACACAGCCGAGGTGAGTACAGACGCCCATGGTCACGAGCATGTCTTCGTGACCTTCCTTCGTCCGTTCCTCGAGAGTCTGCGGATCCCGCAAGCTGCTGGTATCGACGGCGTTGGCCGCCTGGATTTCAGCACCCGTCAGGCGACGCACGAACAGCGGCTGCTTGCGAAACACTGCCTTGATGGCCTGTCCCGGCTCGATCGCCGAGACATCGACTTCCGTCGAACTGGCGGCAAGGACGTCTTTCGACGGCGCCATCTGGCTGATCAACGGATATACGACGGCAAGACCGCCGATACCCGCAGCACTGACTGCAGCGATGTCGAGAAAGTCACGGCGGCGGATACCGTCATCGGTAACGACTGCCGTTTCGGAAGTTGCGGTTGCAGCGGTGTCTGCCATCAGCGCTTTGCCTTGCCTGCCTTGGTATTGCGCCGTGGCCCGGACGGGTTAGGCGCAGAGTGCGAATCCATGGCCGGACCTATCCGAAAGCCGGTACGCCCGAATATACGGTACGTGCGCGGAAGCCCCCAGTGTGCCCGGTTTGGACGCGCCTCTAGCCGCTATGCGGCAGGTTGCCAACCGCCATTTTGGCAAGCTTTGTACGTCAAGGTGCAATCGCGGCAGGGATCACACGGGTAGTGCGATGACACTGAGCTGCCTGCCCCCGGTTTCCTCGCCCCGATGCGTTGCGCGCCTGAACGAGAAGAAGCGATGGGGCTGCGCATAAGTGTCTTCGCGCAGATCCTCGATATCGCGGACGCCTGTATCGCTGAGGCACTGGTACACATAGGCCGGTAGATCGAACTGGTAATGGCCGGGACGCCCGGTTGCGAAGAATCGCGCATCGCGATTGTCGAACTGTTCGCGAAATCCCTGATCGACTTCGTAGCTGCCCTGCGCGACCGTGGGGCCGATTGCCGCCTTTATATCGGGTGCATGTGCACCCAGCGACACCATCGCCGCCACCGTGTGCTCCAGCACGCCGCCCACTGCTCCGCGCCAGCCAGCATGCGCTGCACCGACAACGCCGGCTTTGGCATCGCCCAGCAAGACCGGAGCACAATCGGCGGTGACAATGCCCAATGCGATACCCCGCCTGGCGGTGACGAGCGCATCGGCTTGCGGCGGTTCGGGCCATGGCTCATCGACGATCACGACCGTCGCCGAATGTATCTGGCGCGGACACATCAATTTCGCGCCGCGGATTATGTCGTCGGCTTCCAGACCAGCCGACGTCGAGAAGCCATGGGGAATGCCATCAAGCAGGTCGGCCTTCAGAAAACCACTCACCACGCGATCATCCCAACGAACGCGTGACCTGTTCGAACGTGTCGCGCGAGAGTTTTGGCGCAGCAGCAACTCTTTCGAGTGCGTCGCGCATCAACTTGGCGCGCCCTTCTTCGATGCGGCGCCAGCGCCCCAGGGAAGGGATAAAACGGGCTGCCGTCTGCGCATTGATCGGATCGAGTTCCAGAACGAGGTCGGCGATCATGTCATAGCCCTCGCCATCCGCCGCGTGAAATGCGGAAGGATTTGCCGCGAAGGCCATATAGAGCGAGCGCACTCTGTTCGGGTTCTTCAGCGTGAAGTCCGGGTGACCGCGCAGCGCTTTCACATGGTCGATCGCGTGCGGATGAAGCGAACTGGCCTGCAATGCGAACCATTTGTCGATGACCAGCGCGTTGCCTGCGTAGCGATTGTAGAAATCTTGCAGCTTGTCGGTGCGTTCCGGACTGTCCAAGCCGGCAAGGACCATCAAAGCGCCCTGACGATCGGTCATATTATCCGAATTGTCGTACTGATAGGCAGCGAGTTCGGCTGCCTTTGCGGGATCGCTGGCAGCGGCATAGCTTAGCACCAGCGTCTTGACCTTGCGCGCTCCCTTGGCGTGTGCATCCAGCGAGAACTGCAGGCCCTCGACCCGATCGTAAAGAGCGTGAAACTGTGACGCCAGCCGATCGCCGAGATCGGCCTTCAGCGCCTCCCGCTCGGCATGAATTCGGCCAGGATCGGCAACCAGCATCTGCTCTGCGATATAGGCCTGGCTTGGCATCGACATCAGTTCGCCGCGCATGAGATCTTCGAGGCGATCGTCTTCAATCACCGATTTCATTGCCTGCGCTATGTCGCCGCGCGCCGCCTTGCAGCCACTGCCATCAAGATCACCCGTCACTGCGCCGACGAGATAGCCGGTCATGAGTTCCTGCATTGCTTCGTACCGGGCGAACGGATCATCGTCCTGCGCAGCAAGAAACACGAGATCATCCCGCGATACGTCGCGCTCGATCGAAATGGGGGCTGAAAATGTCCGATTGATCGAAAGCACCGGCTTTTGCGCAAAGCCGTCGAATGTGAACGTTGCGCTTTCCTGGTCGAGAACGATCAGTTCTTCGCCCGCGTTCTCACCCGACTGACGGTCGAACAGCGCGACCTTCAGGGGAATCGGCATCGGTTTCTTGTCGGGCTGACCGGGAGTGGCAGGAATGGTTTGCGAAAGCTTCAGCGTCGCGCTGTTGCCCGCATGCTCAAGCGCCACCCTTACCTTCGGCGTGCCCGCCTGCGAATACCAGCGGCGGAACTGGGTCAGGTCCATGCCGGTGCCATCTTCGATGGATTTGACGAAATCCTCGCATGTCGCGGCTTCGCCATCGTGGCGATCGAAATAGAGGTCGGTCCCGCGGCGGAACCGCTCTTCGCCAGCCATGGTCCGCATCATGCGAATGACTTCGGCGCCCTTGTTGTAGATGGTCGCCGTGTAGAAGTTGCTTATCTCGCGATAGGAATCGGGCCGGATCGGATGCGCGAGGGGACCGGAATCCTCGGGGAACTGTACGCCGCGCAATACGCGGACATCCTCGATGCGTTTGACCGGCGCACTGCCCATATCCTGGCTGAACAACTGGTCGCGTAGCACGGTGAAGCCTTCCTTGAGGCTCAGCTGGAACCAGTCGCGGCAGGTGATTCGGTTTCCCGACCAGTTGTGGAAGTACTCGTGGCCGATCACACCCTCGATCCCGTCGTAATCGCCGTCGGTGGCGGTGTCGGGATCGGCGAGGACATACTTCGTGTTGAAGATATTGAGCCCTTTGTTCTCCATCGCCCCCATGTTGAAGTCCGAAACCGCGACGATATTGAACAGATCGAGGTCGTATTCGCGCCCGAACGTCTCCTCGTCCCATATCATGGATCGCTTAAGGCTCTCCATCGCATGCTCGGTCCGATCGAGATCTCCGTCGCGGACCCAGACGTTCAGTTCCACCTTGCGGCCGCTGGCAGTTGTGAAACTGTCTGTCCGAGCGACGAGGTCGCCGGCCACCAGGGCGAAGAGATAGGAAGGCTTGGGCCAGGGATCGTGCCATTCCGCCCAGTGCGTGCCACCTTCTTCGCCAGCATCGGTGCGGTTGCCGTTGCACAGCAGTACAGGAAACTGCGCTTTCGGCCCGCTCATTCGCACCGTGTAGGTGCTGAGCACATCCGGGCGATCCGGGAAGAATGTGATGCGGCGAAAGCCTTCCGCCTCGCATTGGGTGCAAAGCATGCCATTGGAAGCGTACAGCCCCATCAGTTGCGAATTGTCGGACGGGTCCAGTTCGGTGACGATTTCGAGTGTATGCCGCTCGCCTTCCAGCGTGACGACCAAATCGTCGCCGTCCATCATATGCCCTGCGCAATCGCCTCCGTCGCAAGTGATCGACACGAGTTCGAGACTATCGCCGTTCAGGCGAATTGTCGGAGAAGCGTCGGCATCCGGATTGCGTTCGACATCGAGCCTGGTGACCACGCGCGTTTTATCGAGGCCCAGATCGAACTCCATCCTGATCGTCGGGATCAACCACGCAAAAGGCGTGTAATCTGAGCGCTGTATTTCGGGCGGCGCCTTGGGTTCAAACGCTGCATCGGCCATTTCGGGGTTGCCGTCGGGCGAAGCGGGAGTGCGCGCAATATCCATGAATGTCCTGTCGTTTTTCCGGGCGAAAATGCTCTGTCACCCAATGCAACGCCCGTCGAGGCCTTGCGTTCAATCGGAAGGTCGCAGGTTCTGTCCGATTGACAGCAACGACCTGCTCCCGCACCGAACGCGTCCGATGCTGAACTTGATTGCCACCTTCCTTCGCGCTTTCGAAGGCCCTTTATGCGGCCAACCCGGCAGCGAATGAGCAGGCTGCTTATCTTCGGTCTTGGTTATACGGCATCCCGCATCGCCAGCTTGGTGCAAGCGCGTAGCTGGCACGTCGACGCGACGGGGAGCGCAGGCAATGTCAGTTTCGATGATTCGCACGCAGTGACTGCAGCCCTCGCTCGGGCAACCCACATCCTGAGTTCCGTTCCGCCGTCCGCGGATAGCGATCCGGTGCTTGAAGCCTATGGCCATGCCTTGCATGGACAGTCGCTCTTCTACCTCTCGTCCACCGGCGTCTACGGCGATGCCGGCGGCGCTTGGGTCGACGAAGCTTCTCCAACCGGAACTGGGCGGCGAACTGCCCGGGCACATTGCGATGCGCGGTGGCTTGAGATGGAGGCGCGGGTGTTTCGACTGCCTGGCATCTATGGCCCCGGGCGCAGCGCACTCGACCGGGTGGCAGAGGGCAAAGGACACCGCATCGACCTGCCGGGCCAAGTCTTCAGCCGGGTCCACGTGGACGATATCGTTTCAGGGGTGGTGGCTGCTTTCGAAAGCGAGGCCCCGCCGGGAGCCTATAATCTCGCGGACGATCTGCCGACCAGCCAGAACGCAGTGATCGAAGAGGCTGCGCGGCTTCTGGACGTGCTGCCTCCGCCGTTACAGACGATGGAGGAGGCCGACCTTTCGGCGATGGCGCGCGGTTTCTACGCCGAAAATCGCCGTGTGGCCAACGGCAAGGCGAAGCGGTTGCTCGGCTGGACGCCGCGCTATCCGACGTATCGCGAAGGTCTGGCCGCGATCAGGGCTCAGGCGTAGCACGGCGCGGCGGCGGGCTTGCCCGTCCACGCATGGCGATCACCATTCCCGATAGCGTAATGACGGCCCCGGCTGCCGGCAGCGGTCCCCACACGAACCCCTCGAACAGGGTCGAAAGGACCATGGCCACTACCGGTACGATTACCGAACTGTAGGCCGCCTGACCGGCCCCGATTTTGCGAACCAGGCCGTAATACAGCGGGAAAGTCACCACCGAACCGGCAAGCCCGAGATACAGGATACCGAGCGAGTATGAGGTGCGTGTATCGAATTGCGGCGGCCCCGACGTTGTCCATGCAAACACGCTGTTGATCACCACGCCAATGGCCATCGACCACGCCAGCAGGGCGAGAAAGGGCTGCTTCTTCGCGCCCTCCATTGCCTGCGTGATATTGGCAGCGCTGGCCGAAAGAATCCCGCAAACCGTCAGCCCGGCACCGAGCAGCACTTCGCTCAAGGTCGCAGGCGACGACTGCCATTCATGGGCGAAAAGCAGCGCGACACCAATTGCCGCGATCGCCGAGCCGACAACGAACGGCCCGGTGATCTGCTGGCCCAGAAAAATGCGCCCGAAGATCGCGTTGGGAACGACCAGCAGGGCGAACATGACTGCCACGAGACCCGAGGTGATATAGCTTTCGGCATTGTAAACGAAGGCGAAATTGAGCGTGAACTGGAACAGGCCCAGCAGGCAGGCCCAGCGCATGCCACCCGGGGCGAGAGACAGTCTTTCCCGCCGGATTGCAGCTAGGGCGAACATGCCGAGGGCCGCCACGATGAAGCGATAGGAGATCGACCAGCTCGCCGGGACGCTGGCGATCTGGTCGCGTATCACCAGCCAGGTCCCACCCCAGATCACGCTGACAAGCAGAAATGCGGCGAAATTACGGGGCGTAAACAGGCTTTCGCCCTCTACAGGCGTACTCATAGCGCGGCGAGCGCCTTTGCCAGAGCAGACGCGTCTTCTTCAGGCGTATTCCATGCCGTAACGAAGCGGGCAGCATCGTCGCCCCAGTCGTAAAAGCCGAAACCCTTTTCGCGCAGCGCCTGGCGTTCGTCTGCAGTGCAGCGCACGAACATTTCGTTCGCTTCCACTGCATGCATCAATCGCTCTTCGCAACCAGCGGCGATTTCCTGAGCCGCAGCATTGGCATAGCGCGCATTGGTCAGCCAGACATCGCCGTCCAGCATGGCGTGAAGCTGCGCGGCAAGAAACCGGCCCTTGGATTGCAAGTGCCCGGCACGCTTGCGGCGGTAACGGGCCACATCGGCAAGAGCGGCGTCAAAGAACACAATTGCCTCGGCCCCGAGACCCCCGTTCTTGATGAATCCGAAGCTTAATGCATCGACATCGCCTGCTGCTTCAGCCGGAGTGGATTCCAGAAAGGCAACGGCATTGGCAAAACGGGCGCCATCCATATGGATTGCGAGTTTGCGCTCACGTGCCAGCGCCACGATGGCTGCAACCTCTTCGGGCCGATAGGTCCTGCCATATTCGCTGGCCTGAGTGATAGAGATGGCGTGCGGTTGAACCTGGTGCACATCGTCGCGGATCGGGTCGACGACAGCGCGGATCGCATCGGGCGTCAACTTGGCGCCATCGCCCTTCGCCAGCAGCAGCTTTGCGCCGTGAAGATAGAAGCCAGGCGCGCCCCCTTCGTCCATTTCGATATGGGCTTCTTCGTGGCAGATGATTCCCCCATGCGGCTGAACCATGGTTGCCAGGGCAAGACAGTTGGCTGCCGTCCCCGTAGCTACCCACAGAACCGCACATGGCTTGCCGAACAGGTCGGAAAATCTTTGGTCGAGAGCATTGCTCAGACCATCCCCGTCATAAGGCGAATCGGGTGCGTCCGCCGCCTTCAGGGCATCCCAGATGGCCGGGTGAACCGAGGCGGCATTATCGGATAGGAACTGCATCGGAACGCCCATAACCACCGGCGCATTGCTTGCACAGGAAGGAATAACGGAACGATGGAAACTTCACCGATTGCTATACGCAAAGAGGATAACGAAACGAGCGGTCAGTATGTCGCAAGCGACGGCGATGGTACGCACGCAGGCAAACTGACATGGACACTGCGCAATGGCGCGCGTGACGCGGAGCACACCATCGTTGCGCCGGACATGCGCGGGAAGGGTATTGCCGCAAAACTGGTGGATGCCCTTATAGACGATGCACGCGACAAAGGCTTCAAGATCATCCCAAGCTGCTCCTATGTCGCTAAGCAATTCGACCGCCATCCCGAATGGGAAGACTTGCGCGCCTAGGCAGATTGCGAACCGGCTTCCACAACCTCGGAAAAATCCTGCTCGCCCATGCTTGAAAGAACCGCGTCGCGGATGCGCATTGCGTCCGCCAGCGCGATACCCCGCATTCGCAGGTGTCCCCCGGCAAGCCCGAACCTGATGTCGGCATAGCCCCGCACGCGCGCCAGGGGATTACGGACGATTTCGACCGATTGCAGCTTTTCGCGCGATGCAATGGCCATGCTGGGCGCGAACCAGCCGTGCCGGGTATATAACTGGCGTTGCCCCAGCGCATGCCGATCCCAGCGCCAGCGCATATATTCGTGCAGGGCAAACCATCCGCCTCCGGCTATTATTGGCAGCAATGCGAGATATGCATTGCTAGATACGAACAGCGCGGCGGCAATTGCGATCATCAGGGAAAATCCGATGAGAAAGCCGTCGATCCGATAGCGCCGGGATGAGCGATGCCACTCGATTTCCGCGCCCGGCAGCTCGAACCCGGTTTCGACCACTACCGGGGAAATCTCTTTGAGCCGGGCGAAAGGCACCGCTTCGTGATTGGCCGACCCGCTATCGCTGGCGAGACTGACGAGCTTCAGGGAATGCCAGCCGAACCACCGCCTGACCAATCCCGTGCTGAGCCGCAGCGCCTGCACCCGGTGCACTGGCATGACGAGATCGGTGCGCGTCAGCAGACCGCGCCTGCGCCGCAAACCCTTGTCGGTTCGCTCCAGCCGGAAGCCCCATTCGCGAAGGACCGTTCGGACCACTCCCGTTGCGACACCGATGAAGATCAGCGAACCCACGGCGATCACACCCCCGACAAGCTGGGCGAGCACTCCAAGGCCAGCCAGCCATTGGCCCGGTCCGGCTATCTGTTCGCGCCACGAGCGCCAGTCCCAGACTTCGAACGGCAGCAGGAAATCGAGTTGTTGCGCGGCGCCCGCGACGACCGCCACGACGGCAAGCGAGAATTCGAACAGGCCGAAAGTGAGCACGCGCCCCGGCCCCATTTCATAGAGGAGTCGGGCATCCGGCTCGGGCGCGATGTCGGTGTCGATATCCTGCTCGGGTAGCGAACTGCCATCGCGCCGGGACCGGACGAGTTCCCGCAGGCGCTCGCCCTCGACCTCCGGCAGATAGGCAAGTTTCAGGTCGTCGCCCCCGCCCGCCCCGGTCTCGAATTTTACCTCCACGAGCCCGAACAGCCGCGGCACGAACTTCTGTTCAATGCTGACATCCTGAATTCGCTCATACGGTACCGACCGCGCCTCGCGCGACAGAACCCCGCTTTCAACCCGGATGTCGTCTGCTCCGACCGTATAGGTGAAGCGCGCCCAACGCAGATAGGCGAAGAATATGTTCGCTCCGACCGCCAGCACGACGAGGGGGAGGAAATAGAGCAAGGCATCACCGAAATCGCCTTTGTCTAGGATGGTGAATCCGCCGACGACGAGTGGCAGGACAAGCTGGGAAAACATGGCGACAGCCCGCACAGCAAACGTGCGCGGGTCTGTCCTGCGGGGCGTGTGCTCCAACGGTTCGGTCACCGCGTGTCGCGCCTGATTGCCGCGCGGATATCTTCCCGCATGGCTGTCGCATCTGCATGGCGCAAGCCGGGAAGCGATACGGAGGCGTTGTGCGTGCCCGCCGTGTGGACGGTCAGGGTAGCAAGGCCGTAAGCGCGTTCCAGCGGCCCCTGCCCTACATCGATGTGCTGGACGCGGCCGAACGGAACGACCGTATCGGCACGGAAGAAAACGCCGCGCACCACGCGCAGTCTTTCCTGTGCCAGTGAATATCCGCGCGCATTGTAACGCCTCAACGGCACGCGGACGAGCGCATAAGTGACAAGGAGCAGAGCCGGGATCCAAACCGCCCCGGTCCAGCCCGGGATTGCGAATTCCGCAATGGTGGCGGCCAACAGCAATACAACCCCCACGATCGCGAACTGCACGCGCAGCATCGATTTGTAAGCAGGGTCGAGCGGGATCAGATCGTCGGCTTCATCCATACCGTGCTAGCTAGGCAATACAGCGCGCCGATACAATCGGCTTTCGCATCGCGCCGGCATCCCTGCGGGGGGGACGAACACTGGACATTCCATTTTCCGGGAAAATGGTGCTGCTGGGGAGGATTGAACTCCCGGCCTCACCCTTACCAAGGGTGCGCTCTACCACTGAGCTACAGCAGCACATGTCGCCGCGAGAAAGGCTCGCGGGGTGGAGGCGCGCGCTATTGGCAGACGCGGAGCATAAGTCAACCTTCGCTTGAGCCCGGAGGCAAAATTGGCGAAGGCTTTCGGCATGGCCAGTGAGAAAAACAAATCGAGCCGTGAGGAACGCCTCGCCGCAAAACTTCGCGAGAACCTGCGACGCAGGAAAGCGCAGGGACGCGAAATCAGCGAATCGGGCCAGACAGGCCTTCCCAATGAAGAAACAGAGCGCTAACGCGCACTGCTCCTAGGGGAAACCGGAGTAATCATGTCGAAACTGATCCTCGTTCGCCACGGACAGAGCGAGTGGAACCTCGCCAACCGTTTCACCGGCTGGTGGGATGTCGACCTGACCGAAAAAGGTGAAGCCGAAGCGCGTGAAGCCGGCGAATTGATGAAAGCCAAGGGCGTCCTGCCCACCACGGCTTTCACCAGCCTTCAGAAGCGGGCGATCAAGACGCTCAACATCGCACTCGAAGCCTGCGACCGTCTGTGGATCCCGGTGACGCGCGACTGGCACCTGAACGAGCGGCATTACGGTGGTCTGACCGGGCTCGACAAACAGCAGACGCGCGAAAAGCACGGCGATGAACAGGTCCACGTCTGGCGCCGCAGTTTCGACGTCCCCCCGCCGGAAATGGAAGCCGGCAGCGAATTCGATCTTGCCGAGGATCCGCGCTATGCCGGGATCGACGTACCGCGCACCGAAAGCCTCAAGCTGACGATCGAACGCGTCCTGCCTTATTGGGAAGAAGCTATTCTGCCGCTGCTGGGCAAAGGCGAGACGGTCATCATCTCCGCCCACGGCAATTCCCTGCGCGCGCTGGTCAAGCACCTGTCCGCCATCTCGGATGACGAGATTACCGGGCTCGAAATCCCGACCGGTCAGCCGATCGTCTACGAGTTCGAGGGCACGAAGGTGTCGGGCGAACGCTACTACCTCAAGGATTCGTAAGGATGGGCGCCAAAGTTGCCATCGTCATGGGTAGCCAGTCCGACTGGGAAACCATGACCTGCGCCGCAGAAGTGCTCGACGAGCTCGGCGTGGAAAGTGACGTGCGCATCGTATCCGCGCATCGCACGCCCGAGCGGATGTACGATTTTGCCAAGGGTGCGGCGGACGCTGGTTTCGAAGTCATCATCGCCGGCGCCGGCGGTGCGGCCCACCTTCCCGGCATGATCGCAGCGCTCACCCATATTCCCGTGCTCGGCGTGCCGGTGCAGTCCAAGGCGCTTTCGGGGCAGGACAGCCTGCTGTCGATCGTCCAGATGCCGGCCGGGGTTCCCGTGGGGACGCTGGCCATCGGCAAGGCAGGGGCGACCAATGCAGGGCTGCTCGCCGCGGCCATTCTTGCCAATCACGATACCGCCGTGTCGCAGCGCCTGCAGGACTGGCGCGCGGCCCGCAGTGCGGCCGTGACCGAGCGTCCCGTCGGTTGATGCTGAAGCGGGGCAGCACGATCGGGATATTGGGTGGCGGCCAGCTTGGCCGGATGATGGCGGTCAGCGCGGCCCAGCTCGGCTATCGCTGCATCGCCTACGCGCCCGAGGGCGACAATGTCGTCAGCGACGTGTGCGACGACATCTTCACCAACAAATGGGACGATGCAGCCGCAGTCGCTGCCTTCGCGGCGCAATGCGATGCCGTCACCTGGGAATTCGAGAACGTGCCCGTCGCAACGGCGGCGTCTATCCCCGAAGACCGGATATTCCCGCATCCGCGCGCGCTCGAAACCGCGCAGGACCGGCTGAACGAGAAGCGCTTCGTAGAAGGGCTCGGCGGCAGACCGGCGGCGTATGCGCGTATCGATTCGCGCGCCGATCTGGAAGCCGCGATCGACACTCTGGGTGCACCGGGCATTCTCAAGACGCGGCGCGATGGATACGACGGCAAGGGCCAGTGGCGCATCGGTTCGGACCGCGATGCCCAAGGTCTGAACCTGCCGGACATGCCCTCGATTTACGAAGCGTTCGTCGAATTCGAGGCCGAGTTTTCGGTTATCCTGGTCCGCGGGCAGGACGGGGAAATCCGCTTCTGGGATTCGACGCGCAATTCGCATGATCATGGCATCCTTGCGACGTCCTCCCTGCCCGCTGGCGACGCGATTGCGGCGCAGGTCGATAGGGCGCGGGAGCTGGCGCGGCAGGTGGCCGATGCGCTGCGCTATGTAGGCGTGCTGACGCTGGAATTCTTCGCCACGCGGAACGGACCGGTGTTCAACGAGATGGCGCCGCGGGTCCATAATTCGGGGCACTGGACGATCGAAGGCGCGGCCACGAGCCAGTTCGAAAATCACATCCGCGCTGTGGCCGGACTGCCGCTGGGCAGCACAGCCACGGTCGCCAGGTCGGTGACCATGACGAACATCATCGGGCGCGATATTCTCGAAACCGAACAATGGCTTAGCCAGCCCGACACGCATCTGCACGACTATGGCAAGGCCGAGGTTCGCGAGGGGCGCAAGATGGGCCATGTAACGAAGCTGGAACGGTGAAGCTGTTCCTGATCTATGCCCGCGCGGCCAATGGCTGCATCGGTCGGGACGGGGCGTTGCCGTGGCATCTGCCGGCCGATCTGAAGCGGTTCAAGGCGCTGACCATGGGCAAGCCGATGATCATGGGACGCAAGACTTTCGAGAGCCTTCCGGGCCTGTTGCCGGGTCGCAGGCACATCGTGCTGACGCGCCGGGAGCGCTGGGATTCGACCGGCGCCGAACTGGCGAGGGATGTCAATCAAGCGTTTGATCTGGCGTCGAACACTGCCGAACAGGCGGCAGTGATCGGCGGCGCGGCGATTTTCGATGTCTTCATGCCGCTGGCCGACCGGATCGAGCTGACCGACATCCATGCCGATTTCGAAGGCGACACCTTCATGCCCGCCCCCGGACCCGAATGGCGCGAGATCGCCCGCGAGGACCACGCTGCCGAAGGCGATGCCCCCGCCTACAGCTTCGTCACGCTGGAACGGGCGCGGGAGTATGCCGCGTGAGGTTCCTCGACCACCGCGAGCCATTGCCCGAAAGCCTGCGCGGCGCGATCGTGGCGCTGGGCAATTTCGACGGCTTTCACCTGGGCCACCAGGCCGTGGCCGGCGAGGCGATCCGCTGGGCACGCGAGGAAGGCCGCCCGGCCATCATCGCCACTTTCGATCCGCATCCCGTGCGCCATTTCCAGCCCGATGCCCCGCCCTTCCGGCTGACGACGCTGGAACAGCGGCAGGAACTGTACCTCGCCGCCGGGGCGACCGCGATGCTGGTGTTCCATTTCGACGGCGAACTGGCCGGAACCACCGCAGAGGATTTCGTGCAACGCCTGCTGGGCGACCATCTGGGCGTGGCAGGGGTGGTGACGGGAGAGGATTTCACCTTCGGCAAGGCGCGCGGCGGCAATTTCGACAGACTGGTCAGCCTGGGCAAGGACGTCGGGATCGAGGCGCGTGCGGTGCCGCCAGTGCTGGATGGCGGCGAGGCTGTATCGTCGAGCCGCGTGCGTGATGCCCTGCGCGAAGGCGATCCGCAGGAAGCGGCCCGGCTGCTGACCCGCCCCTTCGCCATTCGCGGCGTGGTGCAGCATGGCGACAAGCGCGGGCGCGAGATCGGCTATCCCACGGCGAACCTGCCGGTGGAACATTACCTGCGCCCCAGATACGGCATTTACGCCGTGACCGGGCGCATCCTGTCGACCGGGCAGGAGCTGAAGGGCGCGGCCAATATCGGCGTGCGGCCTCAGTTCGATCCGCCCAAGGAACTGCTTGAGCCCTATTTCTTCGATTTTTCGGGCGATCTCTACGGGCAGGAGATCGAAGTCGCGTTTCACCACTTCCTGCGCGGCGAGGCAAAGTTCGACAGTCTCGACGCGCTGGTGGCGCAGATGGACAGGGATTGCGACGAAGCGCGGCGGCTGCTGGCGCAGGTTTAGCGATTCGTCATTTGCGCGCAGGCTGTAATCCAGCTTGGAAATGCCGTGGCCCCGCGCCGGATCCCCGCCTTCGCGGAGATGACGGTGAGAGGCGGGCGGGCAGGCCACTCCGCACTTTCCTACACGGCTGCTTTGCCCTAACGGCCAGCACCTATGTCCGAAAAGCGCGATTACCGAGATACCGTCTTCCTGCCGAAGACCGATTTCCCCATGAAGGCCGGCCTTCCCCAGAAGGAGCCGGGTATTGCCGCACGCTGGGAATCGGACGGGCTGTATCAGCAGCTGCGCGAAGCGCGCGCCGACCGCGAGAAGTTCATCTTCCACGATGGCCCGCCTTACGCCAATGGCGACATGCATATCGGCCATGCGCTGAACCACACGCTGAAGGACATGGTCTGCCGCACGCAGAACCTGCTGGGCAGGAACGCGCCCTATGTTCCGGGCTGGGACTGCCACGGCCTGCCGATCGAGTGGAAGGTCGAAGAACAGTACCGCAAGAAGAAGCTGGACAAGAAAGCGGTCCCGGCAAAGGAATTCCGCGCCGAATGCCGCGCCTATGCGCAGCACTGGGTCGATGTGCAGCGCGAACAGCTGAAGCGGCTGGGCATCATGGCGGACTGGGACAATCCCTATCTGACCATGCAGTTCGACAGCGAGGCGACCATTGTGGCCGAGCTGATGAAATTTGCCGAAGCGGGCAATCTCTATCGCGGGTCGAAGCCGGTGATGTGGAGCCCGGTGGAAGAAACCGCACTGGCCGAGGCCGAAGTCGAATACGAGGACATCACCAGCACGCAGATCGATGTCGCGTTCGAGATCACCGAGAGCCCGATCGAGGAACTGGTCGGCGCGCATGCGGTAA
This sequence comes from Qipengyuania pacifica, assembly GCF_019857205.1. GTDB lineage: Bacteria > Pseudomonadota > Alphaproteobacteria > Sphingomonadales > Sphingomonadaceae > Qipengyuania > Qipengyuania pacifica. The sequence goes on from NZ_JAHWXO010000001.1 coordinate 118,019, forward strand.
TCTGGACCACGACGCCTTGGACGATCCCGGTCAACCAGGCTTTGGCCTATGGGCCGGACATTGAATACGCGCTTATCAGCTGGCCGAACGCCAAATATCTGGTGGCCCGCGAGCTCGCTACTGAGTTTATCACTCGCATAACCACCGTTCCGAGTGGACAACCGTCCGAACCATGGCCCGACGCCGATAAGTGGGATGAGAATCTCCAGATATTCAAAGGCCCCGACCTCGCCGGAACGGTCGCGCGCCACCCGATGCACAAGCTCGGCGGATTCTACGCCAAGCCCCGCCCCTTCCTGCCGGGCGACTTCGTCACCACCGACAGCGGTACGGGTCTGGTCCACATGTCGCCCGATCACGGCGAGGACGATTTCCTGCTGTGCCGCAAGCATGGCATCGAACCGGTGTTCGCCGTCATGGCCGACGGGCGTTATCGCGACGACTGGGAATGGCTGGGTGCGGGCGATGTGGACGCGGACGGCAGGGAACGCCGCCGCAGCGTCATCAACAAGCCGTTCAATTCGCCCGAAGGCCCGATCTGTTCGGACCTGCGCGAAGCGGGCGGGCTGCTGTCCGCCAGCGACGATTACCAGCATTCCTATCCGCATAGCTGGCGCAGCAAGGCCAAGGTCATCTATCGCTGCACGCCGCAATGGTTCGTGCCAATGGACAAGGACCTTGCCGGTGGCGGCACGCTGCGCAGCCGCGCCCTGCAAGCCATCGCCGACACGCGCTTCGTCCCCGAAAAGGGCCGCAACCGCATCGGTTCGATGGTCGAGGGCCGCCCCGACTGGGTGCTGTCGCGCCAGCGCGCCTGGGGCGTGCCGATCACGCTGTTCGTAAAGAACGGCACGGGCGAATATCTGCAGGATGCAGACGTGAACGCCCGCGTGATCGCCGCCGTGCGCGAAGAAGGCGTCGATGCCTGGGACGAGGCGCGCAAGGCCGAATTCCTCGGTTCCGCACACAATCCCGACGATTACGAGATGATCACCGACATTCTCGACGTCTGGTTCGATTCTGGCTGCACCCATGCCTTCGTCCTCGAATCGGGACGCTGGCCGGACATGCAATGGCCCGCCGACCTGTATCTGGAAGGCAGCGACCAGCATCGCGGCTGGTTCCAGTCGAGCCTGCTGGAAAGCTGCGCGACGCGCGGCCGCGCGCCCTTCGACCAGATCCTGACCCATGGCTTCACCATGGCCAGCGACGGGCGCAAGATGTCCAAGAGCCTGGGCAATACCATCGACCCGCTGAAGGTGATGGAGCAATATGGCGCCGACATCATCCGCCTGTGGGCGCTGAGCGTCGATTTCACCGAGGATCACCGCATCGGCGATGAAATCCTCAAGGGCGTGGGCGACCAGTATCGCAAACTGCGCAATACCTTCCGCTATCTGCTGGGTGCGCTGGACGGTTTCGTGGGCGACATGGGCGATGCCGGCGAAATCCCCGAGCTGGAACGCTATGTCCTCGCCCTGCTGGCCGATCTCGACGGCAAGCTGCGCAAGGCCGTCGAGGATTACGACTTCAACGCCTATACCCGTTTGCTGGTCGATTTCTGCAACGAAGACCTGTCGGCCTTTTATTTCGATATCCGCAAGGACAGCCTTTATTGCGACGGACCGGATTCGGTGCGCCGCAACGCCTATCGCACCGTGCTGGACATATTGTTCCACGCACTGGTCCGCTATGCCGCGCCGGTGCTGGTCTTTACGGCGGAAGAGGTGTGGGGCACGCGCTATCCGGATGGCGGCAGCGTCCACCTGCTGGAATGGCCGGGCGTGCCGGGCGTCACCGCGGACGGGGCGAAGTGGGACAAGCTGCGCGCCTTGCGCGAAGACGTGATGGAAGCGATCGAACCGCTGCGGCGCGAAAAGGTCATCCGGTCCGGCCTGGAAGCCGATGTAATCGTTCCCGCCGACGCTGTGCCGGACGGTTTCAGCGACGATGATCTGGCCGAACTGTTCATCACCGCGTCAGTGACGCGTAGCGATAGCGCGGATGTGACGGTCACACGGACATCCGAAAACAAGTGCGGGCGCTGCTGGCGCCTGCTTCCTTCCGTGACGGAAGACGGCGATCTATGCGACCGCTGCGAGCCCGTCGTCGCCCAACTGGATGCCGCCCGATGAACCCGATCATGAAGAACCGCATCATCGGCTGCGTGACGGCACTGGCCATCTTCGTGGTGGACCAGCTGACCAAGAATTACGTCACCAAGGGGCTGGGCATCGACCGTGTCGGCGATGCGATGGAAATCCTGCCCTTCTTCGACCTGCGCTTCACCCGCAATTTCGGCGTGTCGCTGGGCATGTTCGAAGCGACCAGCCCGGAAATGCGCTGGGGCCTGGTGCTGGTGACCGCGCTGATCGCCCTGGTGGTGACGGTGTGGATGATGCGCGAGAAGCTGCTGGCGGACATCCTGGCACTGTCGCTGATCCTTGGCGGGGCGCTGGGCAATATCAAGGATCGCTACGATCTCGGCTATGTCGTCGATTTCGCCGATCTGCATTTCGGGGAATTCCGCCCCTTCCTCATTTTCAACGTAGCCGATGCGGCTATCACCATCGGTGTCGTCATCGTCCTTGCGCGTGCCTTCTTCATGGGCGACAAGGACAAGGCGGAGGTCGATGGCCTCATGAACAGCAAGGCGGCCGATGCCGCGGAGAGCAAGTGATGATCAAATTCGCCCGAATCGCCCTGATGGCCGGCCTCGGCGCCATGACCGCAGCCTGCGGCAGCGGGGGCCTTCTCGACCGCAACCGGCCCGATGAATTCGCCGTGCAGCGCCAGGCGCCGCTGGTGGTTCCGCCCGATTTCAACCTGCAGCCGCCGCAGCCCGGCGCCCCGCGCCCGAGCGAAGGCAGCGCCGCTGCCCAGACGCTGGACGTGCTGTTCGGCGGTCCGCAGGCCCGTAGCGGCGTGGAAACCAGCATGCTGGAACGCGCCGGTGCCGCCGAACCCGGCATTCGCAGCGCTGTGGGCGACCCGCAGACCGCGACCGTCGCCAAGGGCGCAGTGACCCGCGACATCATCGCCGCCCCCGAAGGCGACGGCGCAACCGCAAGCGCGGTGATACCTTCCTAAGTTTTTCGCACCGACCTCCGTCGGTGCGTCCTCGCTAGATGTGCAGCAAGCTGCACCCGCTGCGGGCGGGCAGTCGCCCTTGCCGGCCCTCCGCCGGCCCGGATTCATCGCGCGAGATCTAAACGTGGCGAAAGTTTCCGAGCCAAGGGCGAGGCAAGGACGAACGCCTGGCGTTTGAGGGTCTGAAGGAAAAACCGGAGGCGCCGGCGGATAATCCTGGGAGCCTCTAGGCGGCCGGGTTCTTGGCTTTCGTTTCGCTGCTCACCAGCAGCTTGTCGATCCGGCGACCGTCCATGTCGACCACTTCGAAACGCCAGCCCTGATCGGTGAAATAGTCGCCTTCGCCGGGCAGGCGCTTGAGCACATGCAGCGCGTAACCCGCCGCCGTGCCGAATTCGCGATCGTCGCCATATTCGAGGCCCAGCCGGTCGGCGAGCACATCGGCCGAGAGCGAGCCGGAGACCAGCAGGCTGCCGTCTTCCCGCTCGACCACGCCGGGCCCTTCGGCACCGTCCTGATCGCTGAGGAAATTGCCGACCAGCGCAGTAAGCAGATCGACCGGAGTGACGATGCCGTCGAGATGGCCGTATTCGTCATGCACCATGGCCATCGCTATTTCAGCCTGCTGCAGCACGCGCAGCGCATCGACCGCATCGAGCTGATCGGGCACGACCTCGGTCTTGACCATCAGGGCGCGCAGATCGATCGGTTCCTTGGCGATCAGGCGCGTCAGGATATCGCGCACCTTGACCACGCCCAGCACCCTGTCGGCCGAGCCTTCCGCCACCGGCATAAGCGAATGCGGGCTGGTGTCGATCGCCGCACGAATGGCCGCCGCGTCCGCATCGGCATCGATCCAGTCGACTTCGGTACGCGGGGTCATCAGTTCGCGTACGGGCCGCTGGGCGAGGCGCACGACGCCCTGCAGCATCTGGTGCTGTTCGCTTTCGATCACCCCGCTGCGGGTGGCTTCGGCAAAGAGCATGTGCAGTTCTTCCGCCGTGACCGAGCTTTGCCCCGAGGGACGCACGCCGAGCAGGCGAATCAGCACGCCCGAGGACGCATCGAGCAGCCACACGAGCGGCGCCGCCACGCGCGCCAGAATCGCCATGGGCCGCGCCATGACCAGCGAGATGGGCACCGCCGCGCGCAGCGCGATCTGCTTGGGAACGAGCTCGCCGATGACCAGCGTGGCATAGGTGGTGATGGCGATGACAGACGCGAAGCCGATTTCCGCCGCATACTGCTGGGGCACGCCCAGCATGGCGAGCCGTTCGCCCGTGGGTCCGCCGAGGCTCGCGCCCGAATAGGCACCCGAAATGATCCCGACCAGCGTGATGCCGATCTGCACGGTCGACAGGAACTTGCCCGGATCGGATGCCAGGGAGATGGCCGTGGCGGCGCCCTTGCTCCCTTTGGAGGCGGCCTGCTGGAGGCGCGATGTCTTGGCCGACACGATGGCAAGCTCGCTCATGGCGAAGACGCCGTTGAGCACGATCAGCCCGATGATGATCAGCAGGTCTGTCCAGGGAAAGGGTGTCACGCGGCAACGGCTAGCACAAAAGTGCGCCGCTGCCAGCGCCCCGCGTGAAACTTATCTGACATGGCTGTGGAACGGCAGGGGCGTTGAAAGGTTTGAGGAACAGCGACGCGGGTGGGCGCGTCCGGTACCACTCGCCCGGAGCCGCCCCATGGGTCGGATGCCGCGCAGAAAAGGGGAAGAATAGATGAAGAACTCACGCATTCTCACAGCCAGCCTTGCAGCCGTTTCGCTGCTGACCGTCTCGGCCTGTGTCACCGATCCGAACACCGGCGAACGCAAGGTCTCGCGCACCGTACTCGGCGGCGCCGGCGGCGCTGTTGCAGGCGGCCTGCTCGGCGGTCTCATCGGCGGCAAGACCGGCCGCATCATCGGCGCCGCAGCAGGCGGCATCGGTGGCGGCGTCATCGGCTACAAGATGGACCAGCAGATCAAGGAACTGGAAGAACAGACCGCCGGCACCGGCGTCGACGTTTCCGAAACCGATGGCGGCGAAGCCATTCTCGTCAACCTGCCCGACGGCGTCACATTCTCGACCGGCAGCTACACCATTTCGCCGGGCTTCCGCGATCTGCTCGACCGCGTGGCCGGCAGCCTGCGCCAGTATCCCAACAGCCTGATCGACGTATACGGTCACACCGACACGACCGGCTCGGCCACCACGAACCAGCGCCTGTCGGAACAGCGCGCTCAGGCCGTGGCCAACTACCTGATCTCCCAGGGCGTCAGCTCTTCGCGCGTGCGCTGGATGGGCTTCGGCGAAACCCGCCTCAAGGTCTCGACCGGCGACAATGTGAACGAACCGCTGAACCGGCGCGTCGAAATCAAGATCGTTCCGTTCGATCAGCGGGACATCGAAGCCGCGCAATCGCAGGGAATGTAATACTCCACAACCCTTCGAGCTGTCGCAACCAACTGGGGCCGGTTTACGCCGGCCCCTTTTTCATTGTGCAGCCGCGACGCGTGTTGCGATCCGTGCCACCGCGGCGGCGTGGATGCCGGGGGCGCTGGCGAGTATGCCGAAAGCGCGGGGATCGCGTTTGTTATAGTCGAGCTTCTTGCCGAAGGCATCGCTGACCGCCGCCCCTGCTTCGCGCGCGATCAGGCCCGCTGCGGCGATATCCCATTCGAAACCCCAGCGTACCGTCGCCACGAGGTCCGCTTCGTCTGCAGCGACCATCGCGATGCGCAAGGCAATGGAGTTGGGCTGATCGACCGTCACGAGATCGGCATCCGCTTTCGGCAAGACATGCGCGGGCACCCGCGAGCCGGCGAATTCCTGGCGCGTGCTGGCAGCAAGCCTGTCGCCGTTGCGATAGGCGCCCTGCCCCGCCACCGCCTGCCAGGTTTCCTTGCGCGCGGGGGCGCACAAGGTGCCGATGAGCGGGCGCCCGCCACTGATCAGGGCAACGGAAACCGCCCAGCCGGTACGGCCGCGGATGAAATCGCGCGTCCCGTCGACCGGATCGACCAGCCAGATGAGATCATTGTCCAGCCGCGCTGGATCGTCGGCGGTTTCTTCCGACAGCCAGCCTGCCGACGGCAGCAGCGCCCCCAGTTCCCGCTTGAGAAAAGCGTCCACTGCGAGATCGGCTTCGCACACGGGATCCCCGGGCTTTTTCTCCCACGCATTCAGATCGTTCCCCGCCCCCGGCCAGAGGTCGTAGGCGATCCTTCCTGCTTCGGAGACGATGGATTCGAGGCGCTGACTATCGATCATGAAAGAATGCCTGCTGCCTGCACCCGAAAGCGGGCCTTTTCAAGCGCGTCCAGACATGCTTAGGGCCCTCGCAACTCACTTTCCCCAACGCATGACGCGAAGGACGACGCTCCACCATGAACATCCACGAATACCAGGCCAAGGAACTGCTCGCGAAATACGGCATCGGCATCCCTGCAGGGCATGCCGCGCTGACGGTCGAAGAGGCCGTGGAGGGTGCGAAGAAACTGCCCGGACCGCTTTACGTCGTGAAGGCACAGATTCACGCCGGCGGCCGCGGCAAGGGCAAGTTCACCGAACTGGGTCCCGATGCGAAAGGCGGCGTACGCCTGTCGAAGAGCATCGAAGACGTGGAAGCCAATGCCAAGGAAATGCTCGGCAATACGCTGGTAACCGTACAGACGGGTGATGCCGGCAAGCAGGTCAACCGCCTCTACGTGACCGACGGCGTCGACATTGCCAGCGAATATTATCTGTCGATGCTGGTCGACCGCGCTACCGGCCGCGTTGCCATGATCGTATCGACCGAAGGCGGCATGGACATCGAAGAGGTTGCCCATTCGACGCCTGAAAAGATCACCACCATCACCATCGATCCGGCACAGGGCTTTATGCCGCATCACGGCCGGGCGATGGCCTTCGCGCTCAAGCTGACGGGCGATCTGAACAAGCAGGCGCAGAAGCTGGCGAAGCAACTGTATACCGCCTTCATGGATCTCGACTGCGAAATGCTCGAGATCAACCCGCTCGTCGAAACCGAGGACGGCAACCTTCTGGTGCTCGACACCAAGATGAGCTTCGACGGCAACGCGCTGTTCCGCCACAAGGACGTGGAAGCGCTGCGCGATGTGACCGAGGAAGATCCCGCCGAAGTCGAAGCGAGCGAATACGACCTCGCCTACATCAAGCTGGACGGCAACATCGGCTGCATGGTGAACGGCGCGGGCCTTGCCATGGCGACGATGGACATCATCAAGCTGAACGGCGCGTTTCCGGCCAACTTCCTCGACGTTGGCGGCGGCGCCACCACCGAGAAGGTGACGGCCGCATTCAAGATCATCCTGAAGGATCCGGCGGTCGAGGGCATCCTCGTCAACATCTTCGGCGGCATCATGAAATGCGATGTGATTGCCAACGGCATTGTGCAGGCGGCCAAGGACGTGAACCTTTCCGTGCCCCTCGTCGTACGCCTGGAAGGCACCAATGTCGAAGAAGGCAAAGCCATCCTCGACAATTCTGGCCTCGCCATCGTCAGCGCCGACGATCTGGGCGACGCGGCGAAGAAGATCGTTGCCGAGGTCAAGAAGGCGGCATGATCGCCCGGCACAGATGATCTGCAGCTTTTGAGAGGCGGGCCCCGGAAACGCGGCCCGCCTTTCTATTTCCGGCGCCAGGGAACACTCGTTCGCGGCCAGCCTTATCTAAGCGAAAGCCCGTCGAACGCTCACTTGACGTTTACGTAAACGCAAGATAGGCGGGCGCCACAGTTTCCAGTCGAGAGGAAGGCAGAACCCATGAAAATCCTCGTCCCCGTCAAGCGGGTGATCGATTACAACGTCAAACCGCGCGTCAAGGCCGACGGTTCGGGCGTCGATCTTGCGAACGTCAAGATGAGCATGAACCCGTTCGACGAAATCGCCGTCGAAGAGGCGATCCGCCTGAAGGAAGCAGGCAAGGCCGAAGAGATCATCGCCGTCAGCATCGGCCCGGCAAAGGCGCAGGAAACGCTGCGCACCGCGCTGGCCATGGGCGCCGACCGCGCCATTCTGGTGCAGACCGATGACGAAGTCGAACCGCTCGCCGTTGCCAAGATCCTCAAGGCCATCGCGGACGAGGAACAGCCCGGCATCGTGATGCTGGGCAAGCAGGCGATCGACGACGATTCGAACCAGACCGGCCAGATGCTCGCGGCCCTGATGGGCCGTCCGCAGGGCACCTTCGCCAACACCGTCGAAGTCGACGGCGACAGCGTTACCGTGAAGCGCGAAGTGGATGGCGGCCTGCAGACGGTCAAGCTGACCATGCCGGCAATCGTCACCACCGACCTGCGCCTGAACGAGCCGCGCTATGCGTCGCTCCCCAATATCATGAAGGCGAAGCAGAAGCCGCTCGATACCAAGGCTCCGGCCGATTTCGGTGTCGACACCGCGCCGCGCCTCAAGACCACCAACGTCTCCGAACCGCCGGTTCGCCAGGCAGGCGAAAAGGTCGAGGACGTCGACGCGCTGGTCGCCAAGATCAAAGCCCTCGGCATTGCATAAGCCAGACAGACGAGAAGGAAGACAGATATGAAAACCCTCGTTTGGGTCGAACACGACAACAAGAGCCTCGCCGATGCGACGCTCGCCGCCGTAACCGCTGCCGGCAAGATGGGTGAAGTCCACCTGCTGGTCGCAGGCTCGGGCTGCCGCGCGGTCGCCGACGAAGCTGCCAAGATCGAAGGCGTGGGCAAGGTCCATCTCGCCGACGATGCGGCCTACGAGCATGCGCTGCCGGAAAACGTCGCCCCGCTGGTGGCCGATCTGATGGGCCATCACGATGCGTTCGTGGCGCCTGCAACAACCACGGGCAAGAACATCGCCCCGCGTGTCGCCGCGCTGCTCGACGTGATGCAGATTTCTGACATCCTTTCGGTCGAAGGCGACAAGACCTTCACCCGCCCGATCTATGCCGGGAACGCGATCGCGACTGTCGAATCGTCCGACGAGAAGCTGGTGATCACCGTGCGCGGTACGGCCTTCGAAAAGGCCGCTGCCGAAGGCGGCTCGGCAAGCGTCGAAGAAGTTTCGGGCCCCACCGATGCCGGTCTTTCGACCTTCGTCAGCGAAGAAATTGCCGAAAGCGATCGTCCCGAACTGACAAGTGCCAAGGTCATCGTGTCGGGTGGCCGTGCGCTGAAGGATTCCGAAACCTTCGAACAGATCATCACCCCGCTCGCCGACAAGCTCGGAGCCGGGATCGGTGCCAGTCGTGCAGCCGTCGATGCAGGCTACGTGCCGAACGATTACCAGGTCGGTCAGACCGGGAAGATCGTAGCGCCGGAAGTCTATATCGCCATCGGTATTTCAGGTGCGATCCAGCACCTTGCAGGCATGAAGGATTCCAAGACCATCATCGCCATCAACAAGGACGAGGACGCTCCGATCTTCCAGGTCGCGGACATCGGCCTGGTGGCCGACCTGTTCAAGGCGGTGCCGGAGCTGACCGAAAAGCTTTGAATTGCAATGCTCTAGCAATTCTGTAACCCTTCCGCCCTTATCTGGGGCGGGAGGGTTTTTCAGTGCTTGGTCGTATAGTTTCGTTTATATTATCATTTGCGCTTGCCGCACAGTCGGGCTTCGCTGGAGCAAGTGGAACCGTGGTACTAGAGCCTAGTTCGAATTGGCAGCTTGATTACGGCGAAACACGTTGCCGCATCCTCCGGACTTTTGGCGAAGACGACCAACAAAGCGTCTTGTACTTCGAGCAATACTCTCCATCGGAGCAGTTTGATTGGGTTGTTGCTGGACCCTTGTTACATCGTTACTCTTCTGGCCAAAAAATCGGCGTACAATTTGGGCCCGGCCAATTGCCGTACGCTTTCAGGCCGGAAATTTCTTTGACCTTGGGTGATTTCGGCACTGGAATTGGCGGAGGAAGTGTTGAGGATGCTTCAAGCGAGAAGGACGAGAAAAAAGGCGAGAATTACGCCGGTCCAGTCGGACTTCCAAGCCTCCCGGTCGAACAAGGCGCGGGGATCGACTGGGTCGAACTCTCTCGTTCCGGTCGTTCTTATCGCTTGAAGACAGGCAACCTTGGGCCGGTGTACGAAGCGCTAAACGCGTGCATGGCGGATCTCGTAACCCATTGGGGGGCAAACCCAGAGATATTGAAAACTCGCAAGACTTTACCTGAAATCGTTAACCTTCAAAGGGTGGCACGGCTTATTCAGGAACACTACCCTGGAAAAGCTGAAAGAAAAGGCGCGCAGGCAAACTTGCTCGTGAGGGTAATGGTCGAAGCTGATGGAACGGTTGCGAGATGCCATATGGAATCGATGACCGCAGCGGAAGGATTCGATAACACGGCGTGTGTGGTTTTCGTTGAGAACGCCAAGTTCAAGCCCGCCACCGACCTTCAGGATCGACCCATTCCATCTTATTACACGGTACGCGTGTCGTACCGGCTGCATTGATACGTCCCTAAATGACGTACATGTCGACGGTATGGATGGTGAGCCCTACCAAGCCGCCCACCATCGTACCGTTTATGCGGATGAACTGGAGGTCGCGGCCCACGGCGCCCTCGACCCGGTCGGTGATCGTCCGGGCGTCCCAGCGGCGGACGGTTTCCGATACCAGCCGCACGATCTGGTCGCCATAGCGGGTTGCGACGCCGACCGCGGTACGGCGGGCGAAGCGGTTGACCTGGCGTTGCAGCCGCGCATCGTCGCGCAGGGCGGCGCCCAGTTCGCCCAGCGTCTCACCGAGATAGCCACCGCCCGGTCCATTGGAATTGCGGATCGACGTGATCAGATTGGCCCGCAGCCTTTCCCACACACCCTGCCACCATTCGCCGATGGCAGGATTGTCGAGCAGTTCGTTCTTCATCCGCTCGACACGGTCCCGCATCTCCGGATCTTCGCGCAGGCCCCTGGCCAGCTCGTGCAGGCCTTCCTCCACCTTGCTGCGCAGAGGATGCTCGGGATCGACCAGAACCTCCGCCAGGAGCTTGTAGAGCCCGTCGAGCACAGAATTGGCGAGCCGTTCGTCGAGGCCGGTGAACCGCAGTACGGCGTTGGCGCGCTTGTGCACCATGTCGCGCACCATCGTTTCGTTGTCTTCGAGCACCAGCCCGGCCCAGCGGATGATCTTGTCGATCAGCGGCTTGTGGCGCCCGTCGGCGATCATCGCGTCGAGCATGCCGCCCAGTAACGGTGCCACTTCGAGCTTGCCGAGCTGGGTCTTTATCCCGCTGCGGACCTGTGTGCCGAGCCGTTCCGGATCGAGCGATTCGAGTACTTCGACGGCAAGTTCCCCCGCCCCCGAACGGATACGCGAATCCTTCATCGCCCCGGGATCTGCCAGGTAACTGCCGACGGCGTGTGCCAGGTTCATCGAGCCCATCCGCCGGCCGACAACGGCTGGCGTCAGAAAGTTTTCGCGCAGGAAGCCGGCCATCGTGTCGGCGATGCGGTCCTTGTTCTCCGGAATGATCGCCGTATGCGGTATCGGCAGGCCGAGAGGGCGGCGAAACAGCGCGGTCACGGCGAACCAGTCGGCGAGGCCGCCGACCATGGCCGCTTCGGCAAAGGCGTGGAGATAGCCCCAGGCCGGATGCGCCTCGAGAAAGCGACCGGACCACAGGAACAGCGCGGCCATCAGCACGATGAGCCCGGTTGCCGTGCGCCGCATGGTGCGCGCACGGTCTGCCGCGATGGGAGGGTCTCCGGAAGGCAGACCCGCTGGCGAGCGGCCCTTCACTCCGCGGGTTCGACCCCCGGCTCTTGCGAGCCGTTCCGCACGATCCCGCGCGTATCATCGCCTTCCTTGTAGGTCAGCATGCGGGTGCGCAGCCATGGGCCGACCCGCTTTTCGAAGCCGTCGGCAAGGCTGAACCCTGCCGGCACGATAAGCAGCGTAAGCATCGTCGACAGGATCAGTCCGCCGATCACCACGGTACCCATCGGCGCACGCCATGCCCCGTCGCCTCCGCCGAACACGCCCGACAGGGCTGTCGGCACCATGCCGGCCGTCATCGCGACCGTCGTCATGACGATCGGCTGTGCACGCTTGTGCCCGGCATCGATGATGGCGTGCAGCTTGCGCGTGCCCTTGTCCATTTCCTCGATGGCGAAGTCGATCAGCAGGATCGAGTTCTTCGAGACGATACCCAGCAACAGCAGGATGCCGATGTAGACCGGCATCGATTGCGGCTGGCCGAACAGCCACACCAGCAGAATGCCGCCGAGGGGAGCCAGAGCGAGACTGGTCATGTTGACCAGCGGGCTCATCAGGCGCTTGTAGAGCAGCACTAGGACGGCAAACACCAGCAGGACACCCGATGCGATTGCGATTGTCAGGCTGGTCATGAGCTCGGCCTGCCATTCATCCTGACCGACGACGTCGCGATTCACCCCCTGCGGGAGATCCTGCAGGATCGGCAAGGCATCGATCTTCGCCTGCGCTTCGCCCGTCACCACGCCCTGCGCCAGATCGGCGCCGACAAGAACGCGGCGGTTCTGGTTGTAACGCTGGATCGTGGTCGGACCCGAACCGAAGGTAATGTCAGCAACGCGGGATAGCGGCACCGACCCGCCGCTGGCGGTCTGGACCGGCAGATTACGGATGGTGGTCAGGTCTTCTCGCGATTGCTCCGGCAGCTTGACCCGGATGGGAATCTGGCGATCGGAGAGCGAGAACTTGGCGGCATTCTGTTCGATCTCACCCATGGTCGCGATGCGGATCGTCTGGCTCAGCGCGACGGTTGTCACACCGAGTTCCGCGGCAATATTCTCGCGCGGGGTGATGATCAATTCGGGGCGGTTGATGTCCGCGCTGATGCGCGGCGCGACCAGCATGTCGATGCCCTTCATCTGTTCGACCAGCTTGGCAGCGGTTTCGTTGAGAAGTTCTGGATCCGACCCGGCAAGCATGACGGTCATATCGCGGCCAGACCCGAACCCACCCGATTGCGACGCGAACCGGACGCGCGCATCCGCGATCTGCGCAAAGGTCGGGGCTAGGGCACGCTCAAATTGAATGGAGGTACGCTCACGGTCGGGGCGCAGCGTGATGTAAATCGTCGCCTGCCCTTCGCGCACGCGTTCAAGCGCCCGGTCGACTTCCTGCTGCTGATAGAGGATCGCTGCGACTTGATCGGCTACCCGTTCGGTCGTCTCGAGAGTGGTCCCCGGGACCATCTCGATTTCGATCCGGCTATTGTCATCGTCGATATTCGGCTGGAACTGTGAAGGCACGATGCCGAACAGCAGGATGGTCAGCAGCAGCGCGAAATAGCCGACACCCAGCATCCACACCCGGTGATCAAGGAAGCGGGCACGGAGATATTGCCACACCTGCGCCATGTGATCGCCGAAACGCCGGACAATGAAACCCAGGATTGCGAAGGCGGCCAGTGTGGCCAGCAGTCCGGCAGCGAGGGCCAGCGCCAGCTGGATCACGCCGACAAATTTTGAAAGGATCTCAGCAGGCAGGCTGGCATTGGGGCCAGCGATCATTGCCGAAATGCCAAACCCCTGCAAAAATCCCGAGACCGTCATCGTGACACCAGCGGAAACGGCCAGGGCGAGCAGCACGACCAGCAACAGGGACAGAACGTAGAGCCAGCGATGGCGCGGCCCTTCCAGCCCTTCGCGCGCAGCATACATCTTGCCCCGATCGAGCGACCACCGCAGCACGTCCATATAGCGGTCCATCAACGGACCTTCACCGTGCGCGGCTTCGCCATGCGCCTTGAGGAAATAGGCCGCGAGCATCGGCGTGATCATACGTGCGACCGCCAGCGACATGAGCACGGCGACGACGACGGTGAAGCCGAAATTCTTGAAGAACTGGCCCGAAATACCGGGCATGGCGCCCACCGGGAAGAAGACCGCAACGATGCAGAAGCTGGTGGCGACCACCGGCAGGCCGATTTCATCGGCAGCATCGATCGATGCCTGATAGGCCGTCTTGCCCATGCGCATGTGTCTGACGATGTTTTCGATCTCGACGATCGCATCGTCCACCAGCACCCCTGCCACCAGGGCCAGGGCGAGAAGGGACAATTGGTTCAGATTGAACCCGAGCAGGTCCATGAACCAGAATGTCGGGATAGCCGACAACGGAATGGCGACGGCGGAAATCGCCGTTGCACGCCAGTCACGCAGGAAGAAGAACACCACTACCACGGCGAGGATGGCGCCCTCGATCATGGCGGCCATGGCGCTTTCGTACTGTTCCTTGGTGTATTTTACCGTGTTGAACAGCGGGATGAACTTCACACCCGGATTTTCGGCTTCGATCTCCTTGATCTTTTCGAGAGCGTCTTCATAGACGGTGACGTCCGAAGCGCCCTTGGCGCGGCTCATGGCGAAATTGACGACTTCCTTGTCCCCGACCTTGCTGATCGACGTCCGTTCGGAATATCCGTCGCGCACCTTGGCGACATCGGCGAGCTTGACGGTGCGGCCGCCACCCAGCTGAATCTGGCGCTGGCTCAGCGCATAGGCGTCTTCGCTATTGCCGAGTACGCGAACCGACTGCTTGGTGCCGCCGACTTCGGTCGCGCCACCAGCGGCGTCGATATTGCTTTGCCGCAGCACTCCGTTGATCTGGCTCGCGGTAACACCCAACGCCTGCATCTTAGGCAGGTCGAGGATGACTTCTATCTCGCGATCCACTCCACCGAACCGGCTGACTTCCGCCATGCCTTCGATGCTCAGGAGTTGCTTGGCGACATTATCGTCGATGAACCAGCTCAAGCCTTCGATCGTCATGTCGTCCGCTTCGACGGCATAGATCGCCAGGAAGCCGCCGGAGACTTCCTGTTTGGTTACGCGCGGTTCAATAATCCCGTCAGGCAGGGACCCGCGGATCTGGTCGACCGCGTTCTTAACCTCGGCAACGGCGTCGTTCGGGTCCGTACCGATCTCGAACTCGATAAAAGTATTGGAATTACCCTCGCTCGCCGTCGAATTGATCGAATTGACCCCGTTGATCGAGCGAACGGCGGATTCGACCAGTTGCGTAATCTGGTTTTCGATTTCGGTCGGTGCCGCGCCGGGTTGGGAAATCGATACGCTGACCGCCGGAAATTCGATGTCCGGATTGTTGACCACATCCATGCGGGCAAAGCTGATCAGTCCCGCAAGCAGGAGGGCGGTGAACGCGACCAGCGGAATGACAGGATTGCGGATCGACCAGGCAGAAATGTTCCGGAAGCTCATCTACTTGTCTCCGCTCACTCGGCCTCGGCCGCGCGCGTCTTCACGGTTTCGCCTTCGGTCAGGAACCCACCGGCACGCAGCACGACTTTTTCACTGCCCGTAAGACCGTCGGTAATCACGATGCCCTTCGAAGTAACCGTACCGGTCGTGACCGGACGACGCTCCGCTTTGTTTTCGGCATTGACGATCAGGACGTATGGCCCCTCGCGATCGGACAAGACGGCGCTTTCCGGCAGGATCGGGGCAACGACGGTGCCGCTGGAGATGGTCGCGGTAGCAAATCCACCCGGCCGAAGCCCGGGAGCGTAAGACAGCGCTATGCGCACAGTGCCTTGCCTGTCTTCAGGGCTAATCGTGGGCGAAAGCTGCCAGACCTGACCGGTATAAAGCTGGTTGGTGCCGACAGGGCGGATCTGCGCCCTCGTTCCGACGGAGATGGAACTGAGAGCATCTTCGTTCAGACGAGCCAGCATTTCCATTTCGCCGCCGCGCGCGATGCGGAACAGGGGGGCAGCCCCTGCGCTGACCGTCTGGCCGGTTTCGACACTGCGCTCCAAGACATAGCCGGAATCGGGTGCGACGATATTGAGGCGGGCGTTGCGGGCGCGCAATTCGCCGAGCTGTGCCTGCGCCACGCGGACGCGGGCGACCGCAGCATCGCGTGTGGCCGTCAGACGATCGACATCTGCCTTCGAAACGAAGCCGCGATCGACCAGCTGGAGCGCACGGTCGAGATTGGCCTGCGCCAGATTTGCATCGGCCTGGGCCACCTGGATATTGGCCGCGGCGCTCTGGACCTGCTGAGATTGTACGGACTGGTCGATGCTCGCGAGCACCTGTCCCTTGCGGACCCAGTCGCCGGCTTCCACCGGAACGGACACGACGCGGCCGCCTTCACCGACAACGCCCACAGGCATTTCGCGGCGCGCAGACAAAGTACCCGTGGCTGTGATTTCGCCATCGACCGTCGTCCGGCCGGGGGTGATCACGGTCACGGTCGGCGCCTGTGCATTTTCGTCACCCGCCGGCGTCGTCGTGCCCGCGCCGCGCAGGACGAAGAACGCCACGATCGCCACGGCAAGAACGAGCAGAGCAGCAATGATGATGATCCGGCGCTTCTTGCGCGCGGACCCTTCGAATTCGGCGGACTCACGGTCGAGTTCGACCGCAATCGGCTCGCCCTTTTCAGCCATCACTCCAGATTCGTAGTTCATCTTTTCCCTGCCCCAGTAGCGCCACGGATATGCGGTGTATTACATGCCTATATCACTTAGCGCAAGATTTTCGCAATCCGGGCGATATACCCGGGTCATGATTAGGGCAATCTAGGGTTCGACCGATGGCATGCATGGCTTGACGAATGTCACCGTCAAACCACAACGGGGAGCAGACACGAAAAGGGCGGAGCGCCTGGCAGCGCCCCGCCCTTCGCGGAATAAGTGTATCGTTCGGCTTAGCGGACGCGTCCGCGCTGAACCATATTGGCGATGCCGAGAAGCACGATAGCGCCCAGCAGCGACATCAGGAGGCCCGGTACGCTGAATTCGGTCAGCGTCGCGCCGATGCCGATGAGCGAGCCGATGAAGCCGCCGATGAACGACCCGACGATGCCAACGATGATATTCCAGAAGATGCCCATCGAGGCATCACGGTTCATCACAAGGCTTGCGAGCCAGCCGATGATACCGCCGACGATGATTGCGATAATCCAACCCATTACAATTCCTCCTGTTTACCCCGTCAAACCCTTTGGTCCTTCAACGGACCGTCGTGTCATACGGTTCCCTGCGTTGGGTGCAGGAATGCAAGATGAGCGTGTGGATGGGTGTTTGGTTCCCGCGGAGCGATCCCGGGGAACCGGCCGGGATCAATATTTCAGCTGACGCTCGTAGAGGTCGCGATAATGCTGGATGCGCGTTACCCGCAGACCCTGCATGCCCGAACGGTCGACCGACCGTTGCCATGACGCGAATTCCTCGAGGCTGAGCGAATAGCGTTCGAGCACTTCATCGATGGTCAGCAGACCGCCGTTCACGGCAGCCACGACCTCCGCCTTGCGGCGCACGACCCAGCGCTTCGTCTTGGGTGAAGGCAAGTCGTCAACGGTCAGCGGCTCCCCGAGCGGGCCGATAACTTGTGCAGGGCGGATGTCCTGGTTTTCGATCATTTGTTCTCTCTATCGCCGTGCACCGCATCGCTTGCGGCATCCGCAGCACTTAACCCGGTGGGTTTGCCATGGCTTAAATCTTCATGGTTAAACGCCGGTTTACTTTCCTCGCCGACCTCGCGGCGAGCTTCGCCGAATGCGTTGAAGCCGCCGTCGACCTTGCCCAATTCGTCTCGCAAATCGCGAGTCGCGGCGAGTTTTGCGACCAGATCGGTCCAGCGGAACTGCCGCAAAACCGTAGTTTCACGCTGATCCTGGACCTGCGCCCTGTTGATGTGCCCCTCGAACATGCAGGATGGATAGCGCGCCATGGTAAACGATCCGTGAAACCATGATTGTGGGCCTTACGGGGTCCTACTGGTGGCAGGCGCGCAAGCCGTGTATGGGGCGGCAATGCACGCAACCGAAACCCTATCGCCGGACCAGGCCGCTGCACTGTTCGACCTGCCGCGGCCGGCTTCCGAATGCCGTATCGTCGTCGCCATGTCGGGCGGCGTGGACAGTTCCGTCGTGGCAGCGCTGGCCGCGCGCACCGGGGCCGAAGTCATCGGCATCACGCTGCAGCTCTACGACTACGGCGCGGCCACCGGGCGCAAGGGTGCCTGCTGCGCCGGGGACGACATTCGCGATGCGCGCGCGGTCGCCGAACGTCTCGGCATCGCGCATTACGTGCATGATCACGAAAGCGCCTTTCGCGAAGACGTGGTGGAAACCTTCGCGGACGATTACCTCGCCGGCCGCACGCCGGTCCCCTGCATCAGGTGCAACATGGGCCCCAAATTCACTGATCTGCTCGACATGGCGCGCGAACTGGGGGCGGACTGTCTTGCGACGGGCCATTATGTCCGGCGAGTCATCGGTCCGGCCGGGGCCGAATTGCACCGCGCGGCCGATCCTGCGCGCGACCAGTCCTATTTCCTTTACGCCACGACCGACGACCAGCTCGACTTCCTGCGCTTCCCGCTTGGCGGCATGCCCAAGACCGATGTTCGCGATCTTGCCGAAGGGGCGGGTCTGCGCAATGCAGCCAAGCCCGACAGCCAGGACATCTGCTTCGTGCCCGACGGCGATTACGCCAAGATCGTCAAGAAGATGCGGCCCGAAGGCGCACGGCCGGGCGCGATCGTCCATGCCGCCACGGGCGAAACCCTGGGCGAACACAAGGGCGTCATCCATTACACGGTCGGCCAGCGCCGGGGTCTCGAAATCGGCGGCCAGCCCGAACCCCTTTATGTCGTTGGCATCGACGCCGCCGAAGCGCAGGTGAAGGTCGGCCCCAAGCGCATGCTGGCGGTGGCCGAAGCGCATATCATCGAGACCAATCGCATCGGCCCGCTTCCCGACGTGCCGCTGACGGCCAAGGTCCGCAGTCTCGCCAAGCCGGTGCCGATCGTGCTCGACGGTTCGCTGGGCGACGGACAGCCCGTGGCGATACGCTTCGCCCAGCCCGAATTCGGCGTGGCCCCGGGCCAGGCGGCGGTGATCTATGCCGGCGACAGGGTCGTCGGTGGCGGCTGGATCGATTCGACCAAGCAGGTCGCGGCCTAGTCCTGCCACTCCTGCAACAGGCAGCCATAGCCTTCGCGGTATGTGGCGGTGTCGGACGCGATGAGCGGGATGGACGCCGTAACGCTTTTCGCTTCGGCATCCTCGCTCAGCGAGATCAGTTCCATGCCGTCCAGCTTGTCCTTGGCGCAATCGTCCAGGCTGCGTCCGGCCACGAAGCGGCACGAACAGGCGACCCGCGCGGCATAGGCCGATCCGGTGGCGCCCGTCTTGCGCAGGCCATCGCCCCACGCCAGCCAGGCAGCGCCCAGCAGCGCGGCGACCAGCAGGATCAGCCACAGCCAGCGGCGCGGGTTGCGGGAGTGTGTTTTGGCCGTTGCCAAGCGGGATTCCTTCGTGCGAGTGACGCCGGGCCATGACCCTGCGTTTCGCCCCCCTTATCGCGCTTGCCCTCGCCACCTCAAGCCTCGTCTCCTGCGGCTCGCCGGGTCCGGTCGAAGAACCCCCGCTGAGCGAAGAGGCTCTGGCCGCGGTGAGCAAGGATCCCGGCGCCCCGACCAAGGCCCTCGCCCGCGCGGCGGACGAATTGTTCACGCTGGACGGGCTCGGCGAAACGCGCGCGCTGGTGGTCTATCATGGCGGCAAGCTGGCGCTGGAACGCTACGCCCCGGGCTATGACAAGGATACGCGCTTCGTCAGCTGGTCGATGGCCAAGACGGTCACCGCCGTGATGATCGGCATGCTGGTGGCGGACGGGCAGCTGCGGCTCGATGCCCCCGCCCCGGTCCCGCGCTGGCAGCGCACCGGCGATCCGCGTGCCGAGATTACCCTGCGCCATCTGCTCCAGATGCGCAGCGGCCTCGAACACACCGAAGCCGGCGATCCGCCGTGGCAAAGCGGCGAAGTGCGCATGCTGTTCCTCGACGGGCGCGACGACATGGCCGATTACGCCACCGCCCAGCCGCTGGAGGCGGAACCCGGCGAAAAATTCGAATATTCCTCCAACACCACCGTGATTCTCGCCGCGATCGCGGCCCGCG
Organism: Qipengyuania pacifica; assembly: GCF_019857205.1. Lineage (GTDB taxonomy): Bacteria > Pseudomonadota > Alphaproteobacteria > Sphingomonadales > Sphingomonadaceae > Qipengyuania > Qipengyuania pacifica. The sequence goes on from NZ_JAHWXO010000001.1 coordinate 138,011, forward strand.
CCCTCACCGACAGCAAGGATCCCGACGTGCGCCGCAAGGCGGTGGCCGACTATCTCAAGGCGCGATTGTTCGAACCGCTCGGCATGACCAGCGCCGTGCCCGAATTCGACCGTGCGGGAACGCTGATCGGCGGCAGTCTGATCCATGCGACTGCGCGCGACTGGGCGAAATTCGGGGAGTTATTGCGCAACAAGGGATCCTATCGCGGCGAGCAGCTCGTCCCGCGCCAGTGGGTGGACGAAATGGTCGAACCCAGCCCGCGCAGCCCGCAATACGGGCTCCAGACCTGGCTCAACCGCCCCCTTTCCGAAGGCGAGGAACACCCGCTCTTTCCCGACCGCGCTCCCCACAGCGCCTTCTCGCTGATCGGTCACATGGGTCAGTATGTCTTCGTCTCGCCGTCGCAGAAACTCACCGTCGTACGGCTCGGCCATTCCAACGCCGAAGAACGCAAGGCCATGCTCCAGCAGCTGGCCGACGTGATCGAACTCTATCCTGCAAGCTAGGGCAGGACGAAACTGCCTTCGACCACGGTGATGCAGGATCCGGACAGGATCGCCCGGTCCCCATCCCGGCGGCAAACGGCATGCCCGCCACGTTTCGATGCCTGGAACGCGGTGAAGCTGTTCCGCCCCAGCCGCTCGGTCCAGAAATAGGTCAGCGCGGCGTGGGCCGACCCGGTGAAGCTGTCTTCATCCACGCCGCCGCCCGGCACGAAGACCCGGCTCACCACATCGGTTTCCAGCCCCGGCGCCGTGCAGATGAACTGGTCGTTCCCCAGCGCGGCCAGACCGCGCAGATCGGGGTCCAGCGCACGCACCTGTTCCTCGTTTTCGAACAGATAGATGCCGTACCGATCGGGACTTAGCCAGACGTCCTGCGGCTTCGCGCGCAACAGGTCTACCGCCTGCGCCCAGGCGTCCGGCTCGGTCGGGATCAACGGTAGCGCCAGCTCATATCCGGCAGCCCCGCGGGTTACCGCGAGCAGCCCTGCCCGGCGCGTACGGAACGTCACTTTATCGCCGCCATCGCGCATCAGCAGCGCATGTCCGCTGGCAAGCGTCGCATGGCCGCACAGGCGTACTTCTTCCGTCGGGGTGAACCAGCGCAGTTCCCAGTCAGCCTCGCCGCTCGCATCGCGCACGACGAATGCGGTCTCGGCGAAATTGTTCTCTTCGGCGATGGCCAGCAGTGTCGCATCGTCCAGCCAGCGCTCCAGCGGCATCACCGCAGCCTGATTGCCCGTAAAGGGGCGCTCGGCAAAGGCATCGACATGGAAATAGGGCAGCTTCAAACTCACGCATCTTTCTCCAGCTTGGCGAATTCGTCATCCTCGACCAGCGGATTGCCGGGCTTGTCCACATGGCCTTCCGGGTCGATATGGATGAGCAGTTCCATGCCCGGAAACTGTCCGCACAAATCCTCTTCGACCCGTTCGATGATCGCGTGCGCCTGCTCGATCGTCATTGCCGGCGGCAGGTCGACATGGAACTGGACGAAATCGCGGTTGCCGCTGGTCCGTGTACGCAGGTCATGCAGGTTGGAAAGCTCGGGATGCCTGGCCGCCGCCTCGACGAAGGCGATCCGGCGCGATTCGGGCCATTCGCGGTCCATCAGCGCATCCACCGCCTCGCTCGCGCCGCGCCACGCCCCAAAGGCGAGCCAGGCGGCAATGGCGAGGCCGAACAGCGGATCGGCCAGGCCCAGGCCCGCATACTGATCCAGCATCAGGGCTGCGATCACCGACAGGTTCAGCAGCAGGTCGGACTTGTAATGCAGGTGATCGGTCTGGATCGCCAGGCTGCGCGTCCGGCTCATCACATAACGCTGCCAGCCGAGCAGGGCCAGGGTAAGCGCAATGGCAATCACCGATACGGCGATACCGTCCCCTGCAGCAGCGGTCTGGTGCTGCCCGGCAAGCTGCATGATGGCGCGCACCGCGATCCCGAATGCGGAAAGCGCAATCAGCATGACCTGGAAGATCGCCGCCAGCGCCTCCGCCTTGCCATGACCGAACCGATGGTCCTCGTCGGCGGGCATGGAGGCGACCCATACGCCGGTCAGCGTGGCGAGGCTGGCGATCAGGTCGAGTGCCGAATCGGCCAGACTGCCGAGCATGGCCGTCGATCCGGTGCGCCAACTGGCCCAGGTCTTCAGCGCGACCAGTATCACCGCCACGGTGATGGACGCCATCGCCGCGGAACGGGCGAGTTTGGCGGTGGGCGCCGTCATGGATAAAGCAGCGTGTTGGACCACGCTTCTTCCGCGCTATCGCGCGAGAACAGTCGCCGGTCGTGAAGGCGGAATTCGCGATCCTGCCAGAATTCCATCCGGCGTGGACTGAGCCGGAAGCCCGTCCAGTGTTGTGGGCGCGGCAAATTGCCTTCGGGATAATGTTCTTCCAGAGCGGCCACCCGGTCGAGATAGACTTGGCGATCCGGCAGCGGGCGGGACTGGTCGCTGGCAGCGGAACCGATTTGCGAGACCCGGGCGCGCGAATGGAAATAGGCGTCGGCCATCTCCGCGCTGACTTCCTCCAGCGGGCCTTCTATCCGGATCTGCCTGCGCAGGCTTTTCCAGTGAAACAGCAGGGCCGCGCGCATATTGGCGCGGATCTGCTCACCCTTGCGGCTTTCGGCATTGGTATAGAATACGAAGCCGTCGCTGCCATGATCTTTCAGCAGCACCATGCGCACGGACGGGAATCCGTCGGGCGATGCGGTGGCCAGTGCCATGGCGTTGGAATCGTTGGGCTCGCTTTCCTTCGCCTCGGCAAACCACACTTCGAACAGCATGAACGGATCGCTCTGCGGAATGGCGCTGGTGTCGTTCTGCATCGGACGTTTCCTACACTGGGAAGAAGTTGGAACTGGGTTCAGGAGCAAAATTCACCGGAGCCCGTTTTTGCCCGACAGGGCCTATATACAGGAAATAGCCATCGACCATGGGATGTTCTCTATCGCCAATATGTTCTGCAGGAAACCACGCGCGCTTGCATGCGCATGGCGTAGCAATTAGCTAACACACCATGGCCGATCCCTACTCCACACTTGGCATAGCGCGTAACGCGTCCGAAAAAGACATCAAGAGCGCGTATCGCACGCTCGCCAAGGAACTGCATCCCGACCGCAACAAGGATAATCCCAATGCGGCCGAACGCTTCAGTCAGGTGACCAACGCCTATGATCTGCTGTCCGACAAGGACAAGCGCGCGCAATTCGATCGCGGCGAAATCGATGGCGATGGCAACCCGGCCAATCCCTTTGCGGGAATGGGCGGCGGTGGCGGATTTCGCCCCAATGGCGGTCAGCGCGGATACCGGACGGAAGATTTCCAGGGGTTCGGCGGTGAAGAAGTCGATCTGGGCGACATCTTCGAAGGCCTGTTCGGCGGGCGTGGACCGCGCGGCGGCGCAGGCGGACCATTCGGCGGCGCCCAGCAGCAGCGCCGTCAGCCACCCCAGAAGGGCGCGGATATCGGCTACAAGCTGCGCGTCCCCTTTACCGATGCAGCGACGCTGAAAGATCAGCGCATTACGCTGGCAGACGGCAAGACGATCGATCTCAAGCTGCCCAAGGGTGTCGAAGACGGCACGCAGATGCGCCTCAAGGGCAAGGGTCAGCAGGGTCCCGGCGGCGCGGGCGATGGCCTCGTCACCATCGCGATCGACCGGCACAAGGTATATCGGCGCGAAGGCGACGATGTGCGGCTCGATCTGCCGATCACGCTCGACGAGGCAGTGAACGGCGGCAAGGTCCGGGTGCCCACGGTCGATGGCCCGGTCATGATGACCATCAAGGCCGGCACCGACAGCGGCACCGTGCTGCGCCTGAAGGGCAAGGGCTTTACCCGCAAGAACGGAAGCCGGGGCGATCAGCTCGTGACGCTCGAAATCCACCTTCCCGCCGATCTCGCGGAACTTGCCAAGCGGCTCGATGGGTGGAAGGACGATGGGGATCCGCGCAGCAAGCTCGGGATTTAGTTTTTGTCGCAGCAGGACTTGGTAGAAGATCAGGACCGCGAGGTTCGTTCGCTGTCGCCCGAACAGCGGCGCAAGGACGCACGCCACCTGCGCGATCGTCTGGAAGATCAGGTCGGGCCCGGCACGCGCGCATGGGAAGTGGCAAAGCGTACGCTCGTCGGCACCTATAATGATGGCTTCATCCACGCGGGCAACCTCGCCTACCTCTCGATGCTCGCCATTTTCCCCTTCTTCATCCTGGGGGCGGCGGTCTTTTCGGCCTTCGGTGAAGAAGCCGAACGCGCGGCCACGATCAATGCCGTCCTCAGCGCCATGCCGCCCGTGGTCGGCAATGTCATCGAACCTGTCGCCCGCGACGCGATCGAAGCGCGCAGCGGCTGGCTTTTGTGGGTCGGCGGGCTGGTCGGCCTGTGGACGGTGGGCAGCCTGATCGAGACGATCCGCGATATTCTGCGCCGTGCCTACGGCACCCATGCCGAACATGCCTTCTGGAAATATCGCCTGCTTTCTTCGGGTGTGATTCTCGGCGCGGTATTCCTGCTGATGCTCAGCCTCATCGCGCAGTTCCTCATCGGTACCGCGCAGGAAGTGATCGAAGCCTATTTCCCGCAGCTCGTTGATCGTGTGTCGGATCTGCGCCTGTCGCGTATCGTGCCAGCGCTCGGACTGTTTGGCTCGCTCTACCTCATCTTCTATTCGCTCACGCCGTCGAAATACCGGCGCAAGCGCTATCCCAAATGGCCCGGCGTCCTGCTCACCACTTTGTGGTGGATCGCCGTAACGACCTTGATGCCCGCGGTGCTGCGCAACTTCTTCTCCTACGACCTGACCTATGGCGGGCTTGCAGGGGTAATGATTGCGCTGTTCTTTTTCTGGCTTGTCGGGCTGGGTGTGGTTATCGGCGCCGAACTGAACGCCGCCTTGGCCGAAACGCCCGAGGAAGAAATGAACTTTATCGGGCGGGAAGACGAACGCCGCCGGGCTTCTCTGGCCCGTGAAATGCAAGAAGAGGAGCACGCCGAATGAGCGGGTTGATGACAGGAAAGCGTGGGCTGATCATGGGATTGGCCAATGACAAATCGCTGGCCTGGGGAATAGCGAAGCAATTGCGCGAACACGGCGCCGAACTGGCGTTTTCCTATCAGGGTGACGCGTTGAAGAAGCGCGTGGGCCCCCTTGCCGAACAGCTCGGCAGTGATTTCCTCATCGAATGCGACGTGTCGGACATGGCCGCGCTCGACACGGCGTTCGACACGCTCAGATCGCGCTGGGACACGATCGACTTCGTCGTTCATGCCATCGGTTTTTCGGACAAGAGCGAACTGCGCGGGAAATATGTCGACACCAGTCTCGACAACTTCCTGATGACGATGAACATTTCGGCCTATTCGCTCGTCGCGGTCGCGCAGCGGGCTGCGGCCATGATGCCCGATGGCGGCTCGATCCTTACCCTGACCTATTACGGCGCGGAAAAGGTCATCCCGCATTACAACGTCATGGGTGTCGCCAAGGCCGCCCTGGAAACGTCGGTGAAATATCTCGCCAACGACCTGGGTCCGCAGAACATTCGCGTTAACGCGATCAGCGCCGGGCCGATCAAGACGCTGGCCGCCAGCGGCATCGGCGACTTCCGCTACATCCTCAAGTGGAACGAACTCAACTCGCCGCTGCGCCGCAATGTCACGATCGACGATGTCGGCGGATCCGGCCTCTATTTCCTGTCCGATCTTTCCTCGGGCGTCACCGGCGAAACCCATCACGTCGATGCCGGTTACCATGTCGTCGGCATGAAGCAGGAAGACGCGCCCGACATCGGGCTTGTCTGATATTTTCGTTCATCGTATGTTCTGCCTCGACTCGGAGGAGGACGTGCGATGCTCGAAGGTGGATGCCAGTGCGGTGAAGTACGATATCGGGTGTCGGGCGATCCGGCGCATCATGCGCTGTGTCATTGCAGGGATTGCCGCGCCTCGTCCGGTGCTCCGGCAACAGCCTGGATGGCCTTTCCTGCCGAAAAATTCAATGTAATCAAGGGGAAAGCAGTTTCCTACAACTCGTCCGGGGCCTCCTAGCGGCACTTTTGCGGCCAATGCGGCACCGGTATGTATTTCATCAACGAACAGATGCTGCCGGGTATCGTGGACATCCAGTCCGCTACCCTCGATGACGCGCAGGCTCATCCCCCGGCAGCGCAGATCCAGACGGCCGAACGCCTCGATTACATGTCCGATCTCGCGGCCATGCCCCAGTTCGAACGGTACCCGGGCCCGTAAATCCCGCGATCAGGCCACGTCAGGCCATATCCCGCGCGTGTCATAAATGATCCTGCCCTGCCGTTCCTCGGCGGGTATCACCTTGAACACGTCGTGGTCGACGAGAGCAATGAGTACGCCGCACTCCTCGAGCGCGGTGTCGATATCGACCAGTTCCGCGTTCGTGCCGGCAAATTCCTGCGGTAGTTCGCCTGCATAAGGTTCCACAACGCACACCCTGTCCCCATATTCGCGTGCAAGGGATGCCGCCACGTAACGCGCGGGGCTTTCACGGAAATCATCGATGTTCGCCTTGAAGGCGAGGCCCAAACAGGCAATTTTCTCACTCGGATTGGCTTCGGCCAGTGCTCTTGCACGGGCAAGCACATGATGCATCTTCATGTCGTTCGTTTCGCGAGCCTGGCGAATAATCCGCGCTTCCTCGGGCGCGCCGTGAACGATGAACCACGGATCCACGGCGATGCAATGACCACCCACGCCTGGTCCGGGCGTAAGAATATTAACTCGCGGATGCCGATTGGCGAGACGTATCACCTCCCAAACATCGAGCCCCTGCCGGTCGGCGATCATGGAAAGCTCGTTAGCGAAGGCGATATTGACGTCGCGAAAGGCATTTTCGACCAGCTTGGTCATTTCGGCAGAGCGCGCATCCGTCGTGACGCATTCGCCTTTCACGAACCGTTTGTAGAAGGCGAGCGCCTTCCGTGCGCAGCGAGGCGTAATTCCGCCGATCGACCGATCGTTATGCGTCAGTTCTTCCAAAATTTTGCCCGGCAGCACCCGTTCCGGACAATAGGCGATGCTGATGTCGGGGCGACCTTCTGCTATTCCCGGCATGGCCAGGTCGGGGCGCACTGCGGCGATCGCATCGCGCACCGCTTCGGTCGTGCCGACGGGCGACGTCGATTCGAGAATAACCGTGTCACCCTGCTTAAGAACTTGAGCGACCTTTCTTGCCACCGCCATGACGTAACTCGTATCAGGCGTGTGGTTGCCGTCCTTTGCGAAAGGCGTGGGCACCGCAATGACGAACACGTCGGCAGACGCCACTTCGATCGATGCCTTGAGCAGGCCACGCTGGACAACGGCCTGTACCAGACCATCCAGATCGACTTCCTCAATGTGAATTTCGCCCCGATTGATCGTATCGACGACGCCTTGCGCCACGTCGACACCATGCACCGGACAACCAGCACGCGCGATGACCGCAGCAGTCGGCAGGCCAATATATCCCAGCCCGATCACACAGACGTCCGGCTTCATGTCACCACGCATGGTATTTCAATCCCTGAATTTTGCCGAGCATGCCTAGCGTCGGGTGGTAAATTTAACAGTAACGGCTATTTCCGTGGCACCAGAAGGTCGATGATCCTTCCTGCCGAGTGCCCATCGCCAAAAGGATTATGTGCACGGGCCATGGCCGAATAAGCCGCGTCGTCGTCAAGCAGCCGTTCGGTCTCGTAGACAATCTTATCTGTGTCTGTGCCCACCAACCTGGCCGTTCCGGCTTCCACGCCTTCGGGCCGTTCGGTGGTTTCGCGCATGACCAGCACCGGCTTTCCCAACGCGGGCGCTTCTTCCTGAACGCCCCCGCTGTCGGTAAGCATCAGATGGCTGATATCGAGCAAACGCGCAAAATGCGGATAGTCGAGCGGATCGATCAAAGCGACATTGTCGAGCCCACTGAGCTCATCGTTCATAACTGCCCGGACGTTCGGATTGAGATGCACGGGAAAGATGACCGCCACATCGGGTCGCGCGGCGATCCGTGCAACAGCTCGAGCTATGCTCCTCATCCCGTCACCGAAATTCTCGCGGCGATGGCTCGCTACGCCGATTATGCGTTTGCCGGCGAAGCGGGATTCCAGCGAAGCAAGACCGGAGGCAATTTCCGGGTGCGCCTGGGCATGTTTCGTGACCCAATGCAGAGCGTCTATGACCGTATTCCCGGTCACATGCACGCTCTTCGGGTCGACGCTCTCACGCCATAAGGCCGCCTGCGCGGTCGCTGTCGGCGCACAATGGAGGGTGGCAAAGGTCCCGACTGCACGTCGGTTAACCTCCTCCGGCCATGGCTGGTAGATATCGCCACTGCGCAGGCCTGCCTCGACATGGCAAACCGGGATCTTGCGGTAATAGGCGGCAAGTGCCCCCGCCAAGACCGTGGTCGTGTCGCCCTGCACCACCACCCAATCAGGCTGTTCGTCATCAAGCACTTTGCCGATTTCGAGCAGAGCACGTGCGGTCAGCTCATCGAGGGTCTGGCCCGGCTGCATCAAATCGAGATCGTGGTCAGGGATGACACCCGTGATATCCAGCACCAAGTCCAGCATTTCGCGATGCTGAGCGGAAATGCAGACGCGGCTTTTGAATCGCGCATCGTCGGCCAAGGCGTGAATCACGGGAAACAGTTTGATCGCTTCGGGTCGAGTGCCGAAGACGGTGAGGATTTTCTGGCGCGCGGTCATGCGCGCATGCCTACCCGCAAAAGGTTAAATGGCGATAGAAATTACAGCGGGTCTTCTTCACTGGTGCTCGGTTGGGGTAACGCGGAGGCGTCCGGCGTTTCGGCGGCACGCTCGCGTTCGAGGCGTTCCATGTAGTCACGCTCGATCATTTCGACGCGTTCCTGCTCAGAGGCGGCGTCTTCATCGATCGTCGAAAGACGCTTGGCACGCTCTGCCGCGATGATTTCACCGAAGCGCACACCGGCGTTGTTCGCCTTGTCGGCATAAGCAGCGTCGATCATCTGCTGCGTACAACCGGTGAAGCCGCCGGCGCCCGTTGGCGAGCAAGACATGATTCCGAACGCCCCAGCCATTTCGAAGCTCTCTACGCGTTCGGCCCAGGCTTTGTTATCGGGGCTGTCCGAAAAGCGGAGATTTTCAGGAATGCGGTACCGCTCGCTCTCCGCCTTGCGCGCGCAGACGACGATCTGATCCGCCGTGCTTTGCGGACATTCATCATCGCCATAGACGATGACCATATTGTAATTGTCATCCGACGCTTCCGGTACCTGCTCCTGTGCAGCTAGGGGGGAAGCAAGCGCAAGGCTGGCGATGGCAATCAGGGGCTTCGACATGGTCGTCCTCTCGGCGAATAGGTACGCAGAGCTTAGCGCTCTGCGGGGTGAACTGTCTATGAAGCGCGCGCCGGGCCCTGCCGGTTCCCGTTATACGCGTTCGGAGATACGGATTGCAGTCCGGCACCCCAATCGAATCAGCCCGGAAAGCAGCGGATAGGCTGGAGCGCGTTCCGCTCCGGCGGCTAGTGCGGCATCACGATGTTCGCGCTCGTCATCGCGAAATTGCTCGATCATTCCCGCGAGTTCGGGATCCTCGCCGGTCTCGTGGAGGCGGTCGAGCTGCTTCGAATAATGTTCGTCGATTTCGGTTTCGATTGCCGCGGTGCAGGCCATGGCGGCTTCCGGTCCGATCAGGGCGGTAACTGCGCCCAGGGCAAACCCTGCCCTGTCCCAGAAGGGCTGAAGCACCGTCGGGCGGACACCGCGTTCGGCCATGAGCGCATCGAACTTCGCCCGGTGACCAGCCTCCTGTTCGGCCATTCCTGCGATTTCGGCAGAGTGCGGGCCACGGTCGCCCATGACCGCCAATTGTCCCGCGTAAATGCGGGTGGCGCCAAATTCGCCTGCCTGATCGACGCGAATCATACGTTCGATATGGTCGGGAACAGCTGTCATACACGTCGGTCCTTGCCAAGCAGCGCCAGAATGGAGAGCCCCGCCACAGTCGAGATGAGGAAATTAAATCCCGCCAGGCTGATGCCGAAGAGGGTCCACGCAGGCTCGTCACATCGGACCAGCGGCGTGTTCATGATGTCGTCTAGCGCGTTGCCTGTGCCGCCCCCCGTCACCACCGCACAGGATGTCACACCCTGCCACCAGCCATATTCGACGCCCGCATGAAACAGCCCGATCCCGCCCGAAATCAGAATGGCCAAAGCGGCAAGACCGGTCCACAAACGAACTGGGGCAATGGCATAAGCCATCAAAGCAAGCGCCACGGCGGCGAAATGTGGCCAGCGCTGCCACCAGCACATCTCGCAAGGATATAGCCCGAAACCATATTGCGACAGATAGGCGCCGCCCAGCAGCAAGGCTGGAACGGCGAGCGCCAGGACGCGGGCGAGACGAACGTGCTGCGAAAGGCTCATGGAGCCGCGGTGTACCTTATTTGGCGCGGGCGGCAATGCTCTTGGGGCTGGTACGGCGCAGTGTTTCCAGTGCGTAATGCAGCTGGAAATCCTCGATACCCTTTTCCTTCAGCTCTTCGGCGGTCTGTTGGAAACGCGGGTCTTCGCGCATGTCCTTTTCGATCGCCTCGTCGGCAAGACCGATTTCGTTGACCAGGTGCCCGCGCAGGTCCGATTCGCGCATCTGGAAACGTGCGCGCTTTGCCAGATCGGGATCGGAAAGCTGCGGCACAGCGATATCGGGCGTGATCCCGCCTTCCTGAACCGAGTGGCCCGAGGGAGTGTAATAGCGCGCCGTCGTGAGCTTGAGCGCGGCATCATTGCCGAGCGGCAGCAACGACTGAACGCTGCCCTTGCCGAAGCTGCGTTGCCCCATGACGACGGCCCGGCGATGATCCTGCAGCGCCCCGGCGACGATTTCGGAGGCCGAAGCCGAACCGGCATCGATCAGCACGACGATGGGCAGACCCTCGGCGATATCGCCGCGGAAGACCGTTTCCGCATCGTAGGAAATGTTTTCGCCCCGCGCCCGGCCGCGCTGAGAGACGATACGGCCGTCGCTGAGGAAGAGGTCGGATAGCGCGACCGCCTCATCCAGCGAACCGCCTGGATTGGAGCGCAGGTCGAGCACCAGGCCGTTCAGTCGGCCCGTAGCGTTCTTCTGAAGGTCTTCCCATGCGCCGAACACATCGCTGCCAACATCGCGCGAAAATTCATTGACCATGATGTGGCCGATATTGCCATCCTCAAGCTCCCAGGTGACCGGCTCGAGCTCGATCACGCCGCGAGTCACCGACACATCGAAAGGTTCATCCCGACCGGGCCGGAATATCGTCAGCTGGATCGACGAACCTTCGGGACCCCGCATCTGCGCCACTGCCTCATCGAGCGACTGGCCAACGATGAACTTGCCATCGAGATGAGTGATGTAGTCGCCCGCCTTGAGACCGGCCTTGTCGGCGGGGCTGCCGCGGAACGGCGAGATGATCTTCACGGCACCATCGTCCTCGACAACGGAAAGTCCGAGGCCGGAATAATTACCGTCGATCATTGTTTCGAGGCGCTGGAGATCGCTGCCGTCGAGATAGCCGGAGTGCGGATCGAGCGAGGACAGCATGCCATCGATCATGCCGCGAATGAGCACGTCGTCTTCGACCGGCTCCACATAACTGGCCTTGATGCGCTGATACACCGCCAGAACCTTGGCGAATTCGGGACCGGCACGGCCATCGACCTGCGCAAGGCTGGCGGTAGTCGCAGGGATTAGCGCCACGGCGGTCACGAGGGCGGCCGAACGGGCCAGGGCGGCGAATTTCATTGGCGGAACAACTCCTTTGGGCGCGCAATCTATAGTCTGTCTGCGCTGAATGCCAGATGAGCATTGCTACCAACCCGGCATGGAGCGATTTATCGCCAGCGTGTCACCGCAAATGGTCGAGCGGGTTCACCGGTTCCCCATTCTGCCTGAGCTCAAGGGTGACCTCGCCCGGCGCTGTCGGTGCAAGGCCGAGCGGCGACCCTGCACCCACATTTTGCCCCACATCGACATCGAGCGTCCCGAGACCCGTCACGAGGCTGATCCACCCATTTGCATGCTCGACAATCACGATCCTACCGAATCCCCGATAAGGGCCGGCAAACGCAATCCTGCCCGCGCCCGGGGCGACGATCAGCGCGCGTGGGCGCGCCGACAATACAATCCCCGTCTGCCGTTGTCCGCTGGCCGCTGCCTCTCCGAAACCGGCCGCGATCTTGCCCGCGACCGGCAATTGGTACTGCGTGGGCGGTTCAGTGGCGCTTGGCCGCGGCGACGGGGCAGAAGAAACGCGCGCCATCCGTGGATCGGCGGGCCGCGGCAATGGCCCCGGCAAAGCAGCAAGCTGCGTGCGGAGCGATCCGGCCACTTCGAGCCGCCCTACGAGTTGATCGAGATCGATCGCCTGTTCCGCCAGGACCAGGGCCCGCTGCGCTTCACGATCGGCACCACCGGCAGCGCGTCTTGCCTTCAGGCGTTCGCTTTCCGCCAAGGCCGTGAGTTGCTTGCGGCGCTGGATCAGGGCGGCTTCGCTGTCGCGCCGATCGGCCACCGCCTGGCGTGCTTCGGCCTGAAGCGATTTGGCTCTGTCGAGATCTCCCCGCAATGCCGCTGTGCGGTTGCGAATTACAGGTATCGTGCTGTCGAGCACGGCGCGCGTATAGACGAGGTCGCGCAATGAACCGGATTGGAGCGCGGATAACGCCAACGGGCGGCGCGACATCGACTGGAGCGCCCCGGTCAGGCGAACGAGCGGAGCCCGCCGCGCAGACAGGCGCCGATCCAGCAGTCGCCTTTCGCGATCGGTAAGCGCCAGACGGGCTTCGGCAGCAGCAATCGATGCCTCTGCCTGCTGCACCCTCGCGGCCAGAGCAGCCGCATCGGCGCGGGCCTTGGCCGAAGTCTCGCGCGAACTGGCCGCCTCGCGTTCCAGTCTTTCGCTGCGCGCGCGGGCGTTGCGCTGCTGCTGGCGCGCAGCATCGAGCGCCGCGCGCGCTTCATCCGCGCTGTCGAACCGAGAGGGTGCCTGCGCAATCGCAGGCAGGCCCAACAGACCTGCGACGGCAAATGCAGCAATGACGGCGAAGCGGCACCTCATGGCGTCCGTCCTGCCCGATCAGCCGCTGCGATGATAGGGGTGACCGGCAATGATGGTCGTAGCGCGGTAGAGTTGCTCCGCCAGCATGGCACGAGCAAGCAGGTGCGGCCAGGTCGCTTTGCCGAAAGCCAGGAGCAAGTCGGCCTGGCGGCGCTCGTCTTCCGAATGCCCGTCGGCGGCGCCCAGTATGAAGCGGCATTCGCGCATACCGTCGTCCCGCCAGCGTCCGAGAATGTCCGCCAGATCTTCGGACGGGAGATCTTTCCCGCGCTCATCGAGCAGGACGGTCTTGTACGGCGTTTGCGGCTCGGGAATGCGGCCCCCGGTTTCGGGCAGTTCGGTGAATTTCACCGGCCATGTCAGCCGCTTCTCATAGCGTGCCACCAACTCCGCCTCTGGCGAGCGCGCAATTTTCCCGCGAGCGATGACATGAAGCAGAATGATCAACGCTCCCGAAATGGTGGCAGGCTCGGCTCGGTCGATCCCGGCAAAGCCAAGGTAAGGGCCCGCGCGGAGCCATTTCTCGAGGACGGTCTAAGGCCCCCGCTCTCTATCTCGAGAACGGGAAAATGATTACGCCATCCCGGCGACGGGCGGCGCATCACCGAATGCCCACATACGCTCCAGATTGTAGAAGCTGCGAACCTCCGGGCGGAAGATGTGGACGACGACATCGCCTGCATCGATCAGCACCCAGTCGGCAGCAGGCAGCCCTTCGAGCTTAACCGGACCAAAGCCTTCCTGCTTCACCTTTTCGGCAAGCTTCTGAGCCATCGCGGCGACCTGACGGGTCGAGCGGCCCGATGCGATCACCATGTGATCGGCAATGGAGCTTTTCCCTTCGAGATCGATGGTCACGACTTCCTGAGCCTGATCGTCATCGAGCTGTTCAAGCACAAGCTTGAGCAGCGGATCGGATTTTGCATCAGCCAAGGCAATCACCTTTGCCGAAGCAGTCCCGGACGAAGCCGGGCTGGTTTGCGCCTGAGTCATAGGCGAATATGTTACTCCTGATTTGAGAGGCTTGGGCCATGAAGGATACAACGCGCATCATGGCGCGGTGGTTTCCTCCCCGGACGGTATCCTTCGATGCGTCAGCTGGTCCCTCGGAGACGGCCCGGCATAGCGTAAAGCCCAATCGGGATCAGCACGGCGGATGGCCGTGGCCGATCTTTCATCGGGATCGAAACGCAATGTCACCAGTGCCGGTGCGCTCCATTCGCCCCTATTCACAAAGCTGGGAAGAGGTACGGAAAAGCGCCTCAGCCAGGCCATCGCGGGGCTCGCGATAGCAGCAGCATCATAGCCGGGCCTGGCGATAACCGCAATCGGCATCGTGCGTGCAATGCCGCGCCAGTCGCGCCAGCGATGGAACTGCGCCAGATTGTCCGAGCCCATCAGCCAGACGAACTCCCGTTTGGGGTATCGCCGCGTGAGGGCTCGCAATGTGTCCGCGGTGTACCGCGTGCCCAGTTCGCGTTCGATCGCCGTCACGCGGATACGCGCCCGTTTCGCTTGCGCCATCGCCGAGAGCACACGGGCGGCGAGCGGCGCCATCCCTTCTGCCGGTTTGAGCGGATTGCCGGGGGATACCAGCCACCAGATCTCATCGAGCCGCAGCGAGCGCAGCGCGAACAGCGAAATACGACGATGGGCGCCATGTGCCGGATTGAAGCTGCCACCCAGCAGGCCGATCCGTTTGTTGATGCCGGTCAAACCGGGAGCCTGTCTCGTTCAGGAAACACATGCGAGCGAAAAACAGCCCTGCGCCCAGCGAATCGATGGGGAGCGAAAAGCAAAGGCATGGGGTTTAGTTCCCGCACTCGTTCGAAAATTTGTGCGCGGCGAAACGACTCGTCCCGTTCAGGGTTCGACTCGTGGATTCTTCGGGAACCTCGATTCGATTTCATTAACATCTTTCGCTAGCGACACGCCCGGGACGTTAAAGACCATAAGGGACGGGTCGTTTTGAGCAAACCATTTGCCACCACTGGCTTGGGGAATCGTGTGCGCGGCTGGTTCCCGGACCGCGAATTTTTCATGCGGTCGGAAGGCCAGGTCCGCTTCATCACCATATCGTCGAGATTGCAGATGACGGCCGCCGCTATTGCGCTGGCCGTCTTCGTTATCTGGATGACATCGATGGCCGTTGCGGGCTGGACCCAATATCGCGCCACCGCCGACCGGCTGTCATTGCTGGACCGCGAAGCGAAGGTGGCAACTGCGACCGAGCGCGTGGACGCCTATCGCAACGATATCGACGCCGTCGCCAGCGACCTCGTCAAACGGCAGGAATTCATCGAAGACATGGTCGCCTCGCTGCCAGAGGACGTGAAAGCGGTACAGAACGTCAGCGATTCGTCGGGTGAAGCGGCGGCTATGGTGGACAAGGTCAGCGTATCCATTCCCGAAGCCGGACGGCTGGCGCGGATCGAAGCGCGTCAGCTGGCTTTTGTCGAAGGCCTTACGCGTTATGCCGACTGGCGTTCACAGCGCGCCGCAGCCGCGCTCAAGAAACTGGGCCTCAATCCCGATTCGATGATCCGCAATGCCGATCGCGGCGCGATGGGTGGTCCGCTCGAGAAATTGACGACCGGTGCCGGCGATACCATCGATCCGCGCTTCGAACGTCTCGGTCTTTCGATTGCCCGTATGGATGCGCTCGAGCGCGGCCTTGACGGCGTACCGCAGGTCGCCCCGGCCAATGTCCAGATGGTAACATCGAGCTACGGCTATCGCCGCGACCCGTTCACCGGCGTCGCCGCCATGCACAAGGGTCTCGATTTCCGCGGGCCGACAGGTACGCCGATCTACGCCGCATCCGATGGCCGCATCAGCTTTGTCGGTCGCAAGTCGGGCTATGGCAATGTGGTGGAAATCAGCCACGGTAACGGGCTGATGACCCGTTACGCCCATATGTCGAAATTCAACGCGAAGGTCGGTCAGACGGTCGAAGCCGGGCAGACGATCGGTGCGATCGGGTCTACCGGCCGCTCCACCGGCCCGCACCTGCACTTCGAGGTGCGAATCAACAACCGCGCGGTCAATCCGCGCACCTTTCTGGAGACAGCCCCCCATGTTCTCGAAGAAATCCGACGAACTTCCCAGCTCGACTCCGCCAGCTAATCCGGGAAGAGATCGTATGGCCAGCAAGAGCAATTCCACCTTCTCCGTCCTCGGGTCCGATCTGACGATCACCGGCGACATCCAGGCATCGGCCGATCTGCACATCGATGGTTCGGTCGAAGGCGACATCGCCTGTTCCTCTCTGGTGCAGGGCGAAACCAGCACCGTTAAAGGCGCGATCAAGGCCGAGTCAGCCCGGCTGGCGGGCACTGTCGAGGGATCGATCACCGCACGCGAACTGGTAATCCTGAAATCCGCGCGGATCATGGGCGACGTTTTCTACGACGCGCTGACCATCGAACAGGGAGCCCAGGTCGAAGGCCGGTTCGCCCACCGCGATACGAAAGCCAAGGCGGCCGCAACCCCGCAAGGTGGCACAAAGCCCGAGCTCACCGTCGCCGGCTGAGACCTTATTTCCCAAAAAGCAGAAAGGCCGCCCGCGCAGACGTGGGGCGGCCTTTTCTTATCTGACCGCAGACACGCGTCAGCGCGGATTTACGGTTGGCGACGCGTCAGTCGAGGACTTCGGCCCGCAATGCCTTGCGATCGAGTTTGCCGATCATCGTCTTGGGCAGTTCGTCCCGTATGACGACTTCGGCAACGCGTTCATGCTTGCCGACACGCGCATTGAGCCATTCACGTAGCTGTGGCCCGGTTGCCTCACCCCCGTTTTCAAGCGTGACATAGGCCACGGGCACTTCGCCGCGATACCCATCGGGCCGCCCGATCACGAGCGCTTCCTTGACGGCTTCATGTTCGAGCAGGACGTCTTCGACCTGGCTGGGAAACACCTTGAATCCGCCCACGGCGATCATGTCCTTGATGCGATCGACGATTTCCAGAAAGCCGTCTTCATCCAGCGTCGCCACATCGCCGGTGCGCAGCCAGCTTTTGCCGTGGTGTTCGACGAATACGTCCTTTGCCGCTTCGGGCCTGTTCCAATAGCCCTGCATCACCTGCGGGCCGTTGATCGCCAGTTCGCCCGGCTCCCCGTCGGGTGCGATGACTGTGGGATCTTCCTTGTCGAGCAGAAGGACTTCGGTGCGCATCACGACCTGTCCGATCGTGCCCGGCTTGCGCATGCCTTCGTAAGGATTGGCCGAAACCACACCGGAGCTTTCGGTCAGGCCATATCCTTCGACCAGCCGCACGCCGGTGGCCGCTTCGAATTTCTCGCGCAATGGCCCGGGCAGCGGTGCGCCGCCCGATATGCAGACCTTAAGCGTCGAGAGATCCGTCTTGGCCAGATCGGGATGATCGACCAGTGCCTGGAACATGGTCGGCACGCCCGGAAACCCGGTTGCGCCGTATTTTTCGATGGTTTCGAGGACCTGTCTGGTTTCGAAGCGCGGGACCATGGCGATCGACGCGCCGGTCAGCACGGCATGGTTGAGGAGCGTGGTATTGGCGAAAACATGGAAGAAGGGCAGCGCCCCCATGAGGACTTCGCCTGCCGGATCGCCAAACGGGTTCAGGCCCGCAGTCTGCTGGGCGTTGATGGACAGATTCGCATGGGTGAGCATGGCCCCTTTCGGGGTCCCGGTTGTCCCGCCGGTATATTGCAGAAGCGCCAGCGCGTGGGGATCTTGCGCAGCAACGCCGCCCTCCAGCCGCGCCCCTTCGTCGAGCAAGTCGTTCCAGCGTAGAATGTCACGACCATAGTCGACCCTGGCAACCTTGCTACGCGCGAAGAGCCGCAGCGCAATTCCCTTCAGCGTCGGCAGCATCTTCGCCAGCGAGCTGACAACCAGAGTTTCGAGCGCCGATCCGCGCAGCACCTTGGTGGCGGTGGCATAGAGTTCAGGCACATCGACGGTCACCAGAAGCCGCGTGCCCGAATCCGCCACCTGCTGCGCGAGTTCGTCCACCGTGTAGAGTGGAGAGAAATTGACCACCACCGCACCGGCCATCATCGCTCCGTAATAGGCAGCGACGTAGCTCGGCACATTGGGCAGAAACAGGCCGACGCGATCCCCTTCGCCGATACCGCGTGCGTGCAGCGCGCGTGAAAATGCCTGCGCATCGGCATAGAGTTCGGAATATCGATAGGTACGCCCGAGAAAATGCAGCAGCGGTGCCTGCGGCGATGCCTTGGCGCTGCGCCCGAACATATCGGGCAGGGACATCGCTTCGAAATGCGTATCCCATGCAGTCGGGTGATGGTTCGGCAGCTTGCTTACATCCATGTCAGTAGCATGGAGTATTGTGCTATAAAGGCAAGCAAAAAGGCGGGAGAAGCCGCTGCTTCCCCCGCCTTCGTCAACTCTTCAGAAAGACGAGCTCAGGCTTCGTCGGTAGGCTCGCCTTCGCCGGCTTCCTGCGACACGCGTTTCGCTTCGAGCCAGGCTGCCGCTTCCGCTTCCTGCGCGGCTTCGGCAGCGGCCTTTTCGTTGGCATCGCGTTCGGCGCGCAGTTCTTCGATCAGCTTTTCCCGATCGCTCGAACCCTTGACCTCAACGGGCAGCGCATCGTCTTCTTCTTCGCTGACCGGCAGGTTTTTCGCGGCCTTGGCAACGACGGCGTCGAGTTCACGCTGCGAACAAAGGCCCAGCGTAACCGGATCCTTGGGCTGGATGTTCTGGATGTTCCAATGGCTGCGTTCGCGGATGGCGCCGATGGTATTGCGGGTGGTACCAATCAGCTTGCCGATCTGCGCATCCGAGATTTCCGGATGATTGCGAAGGATCCAGGCGATGCCGTCGGGCTTGTCCTGACGCTTGGAAACGGGGGTGTAGCGCGGCCCCTTGGTCCGGCTGACTGCCACCGGTGCGCGCTGCATCTTCAGGCGATAGTCGCTGTCCGCCTGGCCCTTTTCGATTTCGGCCAGCGTCAGTTCGCCCGAATGGACGGGATCGCGCCCGGTATATTTGCTGCCCGCCAGATCGTCGGCCATGGCCTGTACTTCGAGGATGTGCAGACCGCAGAATTCGGCGATCTGTTCGAAGGAGAGGCCGGTATTGTCGACCAGCCAGGTGGCGGTCGCATGCGGCATCAGCGGTTTGGGTTGGTCGGCCATGAATGTGCCTTTTCTCGTATCCGAAAATAGAAGGGCCGCCCCTCGCGGGACGGCCGTTACCTTGCCGATGTAGGCGACAGTCCCGGATTCGGCAAGCGTTTCGCTAGACGATGGGCAGTTCTTCCGCGTCGAACGCGGCGAGACCGTTCAGAAACTGCCCTGTCGCACTAGCCCAGGTAAAGCCCGCACCATAGGCAGCGCAGGCCTTCCGGTCACAGAACAGCGCCGCGGCTATGGCGCGGTCGAGATCTTCGCACATTGCACCGACATCGTCCGTTATGATGTCGCATGGCCCTGCCACGGGATAGGCGGCAACCGGCGTGCCGCAGGCCAGCGCCTCTATCATCACGAGGCCGAACGTATCCGTTCGGCTGGGGAAGACGAAGACGTCGGCTGCCGCATAACAGCCGGCCAGTTCGCGGCCCGTGCGGCGCCCGAGGAAATGCGCATCGGGATATCGCGCCTTCAGGGAAGCCAGCGCCGGACCATCGCCGACCACCACCCTGGTGCCGGGATAGCTGCCTGCAAGAAATGCCTCGATGTTCTTTTCCACGGCGACCCGGCCGACATAGAGCTGGATCGGCTTGGGGAGATCGGCGAATTCGGGCGGCGGCGGCGCGTCGGGCGTAAAGCAGGACAGGTCGACCCCGCGGCTCCAGCGATGGAGGCGTGTCAGGCCATGCGCGCGCAGTTCGTCGCTGATACTTTCTGTAGCGACGAGCACCCGTTTCGCCGGGCGGTGGAACCACTGGATATAGCGCCAGAACCATTGCGCGGGCAGGCGCGTGCGTTTCGCCAGATAATCCGGAAATTGCGTATGATAGGCCGTGGTGAAGCAGATCGAATGCCTGGCACAATAGCGCCGTGCCGTCATGCCGAGCGGGCCTTCGGTAGCGATATGGATGGCCTCCGGCGCGAAGGATCGCAGAAGACTGGCGACAGCCCCCGGCCTGGTGAAGGCAAGGCGGATTTCCGGGTAGGTCGGACAGGGAATGCTGGCGAACTGATCGGGAGAGACCACAATCACCTCGTGGCCATCCTCCCGCAATTGCTCGCACGTCGTCGTCAGCGTGCGCACGACACCGTTCATCTGCGGGTGCCAGGCATCGGTGACGATGGCGATGCGCTGCGGGGTCTGGGGAGCAATCGACCGGGCCGGCCCGGGAATGGATTGCATCAGGGTCATGCAGCCTCGGGCACCGTCACGGCGACGTCATGACGCCCGGCGTCGCGCCGCGCGACTTCTTCGGGCCAGTTGAGGATTTCCATGCTTCCGTCGAAATGTTCGACCAGTGCATTGCATCCTTCGACCCAATCGCCGTCGTTCCAGTATTCGACGCCGTCGAAGTCGCGAAATTCCGCGGTGTGAATGTGGCCGCATACCACCCCGTCGACGCCGCGTTCGGCGGCTGCGCGGGCAACCACTTCCTCGTATTTGGAAATGAACTCGACCGCGTTCTTGACCTTGTGCTTGGCCGCGCGGGAAATGGACCAATAGGGCAGGCCCAGCCGTTTGCGCAGGCTGGCCACCCAATTGTTGAGCTTCATCATCAGGTGATATGCGGCATCGCCGATGAAGGCGAGCCAGCGATGCGCCAGCATGATGGTATCGAATTCATCGCCGTGCAGCACCATCAGGCGCCGACCGTCGGCGGTTTCGTGGAAGGCGGCACGCATGATCTCCACCCCGCCGAAGTTCATGCCGGCGAAGGGGCGGATCATCTCGTCGTGATTGCCCGGGATATAGACGATGCGCGTACCGCGCTTGGCGCGCTTGAGAATGCGCCACACGATGTCGTTATGTTCGGCCGGCCAGTAAAACTTCTTCTTCAGCCGCCAGCCATCGATGATGTCGCCGACCAGATACATGGTTTCGCTGTCGGTGTGGTCGAGAAAGTCGATCAGCAGTTCGTGGTTGCACCCCTTGGTGCCGAGATGGACGTCGCTTATCCAGATCGTGCGGAAGCGGCGCCGTTCCCCCAGCGTGCGCTCCGGCACGCTGGGCCTGATCGATGGAAAATTCGCCACCTTGTGGGCGGCGTCGAAGTGTTTGGGCAAATCGTTCATGGGCCAGACCCCCGATCACTGTCGGGTATGCCCTAGCCCATGATTGTTACAGGCGATTCACAGTGCCGTTACGGAATGGCGACATTGCGACGATTGCGCGTCAGCCTTCGGCGACCTCCAGCACGATCTTTCCGATGTGATCGCCGCCTTCCATACGGGCATGGGCCGCCCCCGCTTCGGTCAGCGGGAAAGTCTTGTCCATGACGGGCGCGATGGTGCCATCCTCGAACAGAGGCCAAGCGTGATTGTGGATCTCGTCGGCCAGCAGGGCCTTGAAATCGTCGGAGCGCGGCCGAAGCGTGGAGCCGGTCAGCGACAGGCGCTTGCGCATCACGGTCGCCATGTTGATTTCGGCCTTGAGGCCGCCCAGCACGGCGATGGTCACATGGCGCCCATCATCGGCCAGGCATTCGATATTGCGCGCCACATAGTCGCCCGACACCATGTCCAGCACCACATTGACGCCCTTGCCGCCGGTGAAGGCCTTGACCTCCTCCACGAAGTCCTGGCTTTTGTAATTGATGGCGAGATCCGCCCCGAGGTCGCGGATCGCCTGGCACTTTTCCTCGCTCCCCGCGGTTGCGATCACCGTGATGTCGAATGCCTTGGCGAGCTGGATCGCCATGGTGCCGATCCCGCTGGTGCCGCCATGCACGAGCAGCGTGTCGCCATCGCTCGCCCAGCCGCGTTCGAAGACGTTGTGCCACACCGTGAACAGCGTTTCCGGAATGGCCGCAGCGGTGGCCATGCTCATCGTTTCGGGAACGTGGAGGCAATGGGCCGAATGGGCGAGGCAATATTCGGCATAGCCGCCGCCCGACACCAGCGCGCAGACCGGCCGATTGATCAGTTCGGGCGCTGCGCCCTCGCCGACGGCCACCACCGTGCCTGACACTTCGAGTCCAGGAATGGGCGAAGCGCCCGGCGGCGGCGGGTAGAAGCCCTGCCGCTGGATCACATCGGGCCGGTTGATGCCGGCATGGGAAACGCGGATGAGAACCTGATTCTCGCCCGGTTCGGGCACCGGCAATGTTTCGGGACGCAAAACATCCGGGCCTCCCGGATCGTCAAAGCCCATTGCGGTCATCGTCTCGGGCAAATCTGCTGCCACTCGCGCCCCCGTTATCTGTCTGGTCATAGTGGCGCTACTGCCACTTTTGCGGTGCAATACCGTTCGTACCCGTTGACAGCAACCGGGCATCCTTGCGAGATTGCCAATCGATGGATGACGATGACCGTCCACGCCCCCGAGGCGATGCCGCGAGCAAACTCGCCACCGAAGACCTCGGCCCTTATTCGCAGGACGAACTGCAGGAGCGGATCAGGTTTCTCGAATCCGAAATCGTCCGCGTCGAGAAACACCGCCTCTCCGCCGCTGCCCACCGCGATGCGGCAGAAGCGTTGTTCGGGCGAAAGGAATAGTTGGCGATGCGGGGGCTGATATTTTCCGGCTCCGCACCCATATTCGCCATGCATACAGCAATGGCTAACCTCCGGCCCGTAGGCTGTTTCCAGTTCGCCCCAAGCGAGTCGCCCAAGAAAGACAACTGAATGCCCAGCTTTGCAGCCAACCTCGAAAAGACCCTCCACGCAGCGCTCACCGACGCAGGCGAGCGCCATCACGAGTACGCGACTCTGGAGCATCTCCTTCTCGCGCTCATCGACGATGACGATGCCGCGCAGGTGATGAATGCGTGCGGCGTCGATCTGAGCGAACTGACGGCCGTGGTGAAGCAGTATCTCGAACAGGAATATCAGTCGCTGCAGTCGGACGAGAGCGCCGACCCGCAGCCGACCGCCGGTTTCCAGCGCGTCATCCAGCGCGCGATCCTGCATGTGCAGTCTTCCGGCAAGGATACGGTGACCGGGGCCAACGTACTCGTCGCCCTGTTTTCCGAACGCGACAGCTACGCCGTCTATTTCCTGCAGCAGCAGGACATGAGCCGGCTCGATGCGGTCAGTTTCATCAGCCACGGCATCGGCAAGGGCGGCAAGCAGATCGAAAACCGGCCGCCCGACGGCGCGGAAGGCGGCGAATCGCAGGCCGAGGAAAAGGCCGGCGAAAAGGGCAAGAAGGAAACCGCGCTCGACCAGTTCACCGTCAATCTCAACAAGAAGGCCGAAGACGGGCGGATCGATCCGCTGATCGGCCGCGGACCCGAAGTCGACCGCACCGTCCAGATTCTCTGCCGCCGCAGCAAGAACAATCCGCTGTATGTCGGCGATCCGGGTGTCGGCAAAACGGCGATCGCCGAAGGTCTCGCCCGCAAGATCGTGGAAGGCGACGTGCCCGAAGTGCTGCAGGATGCAGTGATCTATTCGCTCGACATGGGCGCTCTGCTTGCCGGTACCCGCTATCGCGGCGACTTCGAAGAACGGCTCAAACAGGTCGTGAACGAACTCGAAGGCATGCCCGAAGCGATCCTGTTCATCGACGAAATCCACACCGTGATCGGTGCCGGTGCGACCAGCGGCGGGGCGATGGACGCCTCGAACCTGCTCAAGCCCGCATTGTCCAGCGGTGCGATCCGCTGCATCGGATCGACCACCTACAAGGAATTCCGCAATCACTTCGAAAAGGACCGCGCCCTGCTGCGGCGCTTCCAGAAGATCGATGTAAACGAACCCACGATCGAGGATACGATCAAGATCCTGAAGGGTCTGAAGTCCGCATTCCAGGATCACCACAAGGTGACCTACACGGTCGATGCGCTGAAAACGGCGGTGGAATTGTCGGCGCGCTACATCAATGATCGCAAACTGCCCGACAAGGCGATCGACGTGATCGACGAAGTCGGCGCAATGCAGATGCTCGTGGCGCCCAGCCGCCGCAAGAAGAAGATCACCGCCAGGGAAATCGAAGCGGTTATCGCGACCATGGCGCGCATTCCCCCCAAGTCGGTATCGAGCGACGACAAGAAGGCGCTCGAGAATCTCGAACGCGACCTGAAGCATGTGGTTTTCGGGCAGGATGCGGCGGTGCACAAGCTGTCCACCGCGATGAAGCTCAGCCGTGCAGGGCTGCGGGATCCAGACAAGCCGATCGGCTCTTTCCTGTTCTCCGGCCCCACCGGCGTCGGCAAGACCGAGGTCGCCCGCCAGCTTGCCTCCATCATGGGGATCGAACTCAAGCGCTTCGATATGTCCGAATATATGGAGCGTCACAGCGTTTCGCGGCTGATCGGTGCGCCTCCGGGCTATGTCGGCTACGATCAGGGCGGTTTGCTGACCGATGCAGTCGACCAGAACCCGCATTGCGTGCTGCTGCTCGACGAAATCGAAAAGGCGCATCCGGATCTCTTCAACATACTGTTGCAGGTCATGGATAATGGCCGCCTGACGGATCATCACGGCAAGACGGTCGATTTCCGCAATGTCGTGCTGATCATGACCACCAATGCCGGGGCAGCCGACATGGCGCGCAGCGGTATCGGCTTCGGCGATGTCAGCAAGGAAGATGCGAGCGAAGAAGCGGTGAAGCGGATGTTCACACCGGAATTCCGCAATCGTCTCGATGCGATCGTGCCGTTTGCCTATCTCGGCAAATCGACGGTGGGCCGCGTGGTCGACAAGTTCATTCTCCAGCTCGAACTCCAGCTGGCAGAACAGAATGTCGACATCCAGTTCGACAAGGAAAGCCGGTCCTGGCTGGCGGACAAGGGTTACGACCGCCTCTATGGAGCCCGTCCGATGGGCCGGTTGATCCAGGAAAAGATCAAGCAGCCTCTCGCCGAAGAACTGCTGTTCGGCAAACTGGCCGATGGCGGCGAGGTGTCGGTAACGATGAAAGACGGCAAACCGTCCTTCGAACTGACCCCCGCCCCGCCCAAGGCGAAGAAAAAACCAGCGGCCAGGAAAAAGGCCCCGAAACGCAAGTCGGCTCCGAAAAAACCCGAAGCCGATACGCCGGAAGGCGCCGACGAAACCAAGGGCTAATCAAGCCTGCAATCGATGAAGGGGCACCACCGGGAACGGTCGGTGCCCTTTTTTCTATCCGCGACGGTCATTGGGTAAATATCTTCCGAGGGCGGGCCGTCGGGAATTTTTTCGGCGCAAATACCAGCTAGCGAGACCCCTCGATGGGGCTCTGTTGATCGTTCACCGAGCCACGCTTGTGAAGGTGGACAGCTTCACTTACGCCCTACCGGTACATAGTCGGGGGGAGTGCATGTCGGTTCTCAAAATATCCAATCTGATCAAGCGGTTCGAAGGCGTGGTCGCTGTCGACGACCTGTCGTTCTCGGTTTCCCCAGGCGAGATTTTCGGATTTCTCGGTGGTAACGGCGCCGGCAAGACAACGACCTTGCGCATGGTGCTCGACATCATCCGTCCGACGTCAGGGACGATCAGTGTGCTGGGCAGCCCGCCCGACCGACGCAATGCGCAAGCCGTCGGGTTCCTCCCGGAAGAGCGTGGCTTGTACACCGGAATGAGCGCGATCGACACGATCGTGTATTTCGGACGACTGAAGGGGATGAAGCCCGCCGATGCCCGTAATCGCGGAATGGAACTTCTTTCCCGATTCGATCTCGCCGACCGCGCCAAGAGCGATATCGGCGACATGTCGAAAGGGATGGCCCAGAAGGTCCAGCTTGCCACTTCGCTCGTCAACGATCCCGAACTGCTGATGCTGGACGAGCCGTTTTCAGGTCTCGACCCGGTGAACCAGGGGCTGCTGGAAAACGAAATCCTGCGCGCATCCGATCGGGGCGCAGCGGTGATCTTCTCGACCCATGTGATGCAGCACGCCGAGCGCCTGTGCGATCGCCTGCTGCTGCTGCGCAAGGGCCGTAAGCGGTTCGAAGGCACGCTGGATGAAGCGCGCGCGGCCTTGCCCGCGCGGCTGGTCGCCATGGCCAAATCGGATCTTTCGCTGATCCCCGGCGTCGCCCGCGCCGAACGGGGCGAGGCACATGGCGATGGCTGGCACGACTGGACCCTGCATCTATCCGATGGCGTCGATCCCGCTTCGGTCCTCGAACACTGCAGTGCCAATGCGATTGCCCTACGCCGCTGGGACGAACACCGGGCGAGCCTGCACGATGTGTTTGTTCAGTTGGTTGGGGCGGATCCCGATCAAGCGGCGATGGAAAGGGAGGCCGCCTGATGAGCCCGTCGATCGACATGAATAATGTGCTGCTGGTAGCCGGTCGGGAAATTCGGCAGATCCTCAAGATGAAGAGCTTCTGGCTCACGCTGCTGATCCTGCCCGTCGCATTCGCGCTCGGGCCGATCTTTGCCGAGAGTTTGGATGACGATGAACCAACCCGGGTGACTGTGGTGGATCGGTCAGGGGGCGGCGCGGCGCAGGCGCTGGAGGCGCGGTTTGCGGCCGAAGATGCCCAATGGCTGCTGCGCGACCTGTCGCGCTACGTCCAGCGCTACGGACTGGAACAGGCCGATCCGAAAGCAAGCTGGGCACAATATGACCGCTGGTATACCGACGCGGACATCGCGGCGTTCGAGCGTGCGGGCGGGCTGGACGCCGCTCTTGAAAAGATCGCTGCCGTCCGGCCAGAGGGCGTCCCCCAATTCGAGCCCGATCCGCCCGCCTATGCCTTTTCCGCTCCGTCAGCAGAACTCTCTGCCGCAAGGGGAGAGGATTTCGGTACCGAGGCCCGTGCCCTGTTCGATGCAGATGACGATACTTCCCCGGAAATCGTTGTTCTGATCGGCGAGAATTACCCCGCCGATCCGCGTATCCAGCTCTTCTCCGCCAACCAGCCCCGCGGCAGCTTCGTCACTACCATGCAGGAAGTGCTGACAACCGATCTGCGGGCGCGCCTGTTGGCCGCTCAGGGCGTCTCACCTGCGAATGCGGCGGCCGTGCAGAGCGCAGCCCCCGTCATCGCGGTCGATACACCTCCTCCCGGCGGCGGCGCGCGCGAGGCTTTGCTGGTACGCTCGATCGTGCCGCTGGCCCTCGCCTATATCCTCGTGATGAGCCTGATGCTCTCGGGCAGCTGGATGCTGCAGGGCTCGGTGGAGGAGCGCTCAAACAAGCTCCTCGAATCGCTGCTTGCCTGTATTCGACCGGAAGACCTCATGTACGGCAAGCTCCTGGGCTCGCTCAGCGTCGGTCTGCTGATGATCCTCGTCTGGGGCGCCTGTGCAGGCGTTGCCGCTTATGCGACGCAGGGCGCGATATCGGATATGATCCGCCCCGCGCTCGATCCGGTCTCCAGCCCCGGCATCATCGCTGCGATCCTGTTTTTCTTCATCGCCGGATATATCGCGATTTCAGCCCTGTTCGTGGCAATCGGCGCGATGGTCGATTCGATGAGCGAGGCGCAAGGCTACCTCATGCCCGTAATGCTCCTGATCCTGCTGCCGGTGACCTTCCTGATTCAGGCGATCCTGGCGGGTAATTCGGGCTGGATCGTACAGGTTCTCACCTGGGTTCCGCTATGGACGCCGTTCACCGTACTGGCGCGCCTCGGCATGGGCATCGAGTGGTGGGAAATGGTCGGTTCGGGCGTGCTGCTTGCCGGTGCCATCGTAATCGAGCTGGTGCTGATCGGCCGACTGTTCCGGGCCAGCCTGCTGTCCACCGGCCAGAAACCAAGCCTGAAGCGCGTTATCGAGCGTCTGCGCGCGTCTCCTGCTCGATAGCGGGCACCTACGCGGGAACGCTTGTGCGTTCCCGCGCTTGAATCGGGGATGGCCGCCGCCCCCTTCTCCTGGATCAAGCCCGAACCGCACGGTATTCATATCGTCCCTGCCGATTGCTGGGTCGATCCCAGCCGCGCGGTCGACCGGGCGCTGGTGACTCACGGCCATGCCGATCATGCGCGCGGCGGGCATGGGCAGACCGTCGCCACACCCGAGACACTGGCCATCATGGAGTTGCGCTACGCGACTCGCGACGGAGCGACGCCAGTCGCCTATGGCGAGACCATCCGCCTCCCCGGCGGCGTCGATGCGACCTATATTCCGGCAGGGCACGTCCTCGGCAGCGCGCAGATCCTCCTCGAACATGCGGGAGAGCGCGTGATCGTCACCGGCGATTACAAGCGACGCCACGACCCCACCTGCCCGCCTTTCGAAGTCACACCGTGCGACATCTTCATCACCGAAGCGACGTTCGGCCTGCCGGTCTTCTGCCATCCGCCGATCAAGGACGAGATGGCCAAGCTGCTCGATCGCCTCGCCGCGCACCCGGACAGTTGCGTGCTGGTCGGCGCCTACGCTCTGGGCAAGGCGCAGCGTGTCATCGCCGAATTGCGGCGCGCGGGGCACAGGGACCCGATCTATCTCCACGGCGCGATGGAAAAGATGTGCCGGCTCTATGAAGAACACGGGATCGACCTCGGCGAGCTGCGACTGGTTGCCGATCATGCCAAGGACGATATGCGCGGATCGATCGTCATCTGCCCGCCGTCGGCCCTGAACGATCGCTGGTCGCGCCGTCTGCCCGAACCGATCACCGCCATGGCCAGCGGCTGGATGCGCATTCGCCAGCGCGCGCGCCAGCGCAATGTCGAACTGCCGCTGATCATTTCCGATCATGCCGACTGGGGCGAGCTTACCCGCACGATCCAGGAAGTCGGCGCGCAGGAGAACTGGATCACCCATGGGCGCGAGGATGCCCTGCTGCGCTGGTGCCAGTTGCACCAGAAGCGCGCACGCGCGCTTGCCATGGTCGGCTACGAGGACGAGGACGATTGACCGGAACGAGCACGCGGTTCGACAGTTTTTCCAACCATTCGCGTAAGGCGAAAAAGGGAGATTGCGATGCGTAAGACGTTGGCAACACTATCGATGGCCGCAACTCTGGTGGCCGGTTGTTCGGTAAAGGAAGACGACAACCAGGCCGAAGGCTCCACCATTTCGACAAGCGATCAGGCTGACGAAGCATCCGCCTCCGACGATGGCGCGCTATATGCCGATGGCGAAGCAATGCCGCTCGATATCGAACAGACGCACCCCACCGGCACCAGCATCGCGCTCGAATCGATCCGCGCAACGCCTACCGAAACGCTGGTCACCATGACGATCAACAATGGCGCCGATTTTCCGGTGACGCTGAACGGCTTCGGCGGCGCCTATCTGTTCGGTCCGGATGGCGGAAAGCTCGAAGTCCAGGCCCCCGCCAATAACGAAAGGCTCGAGATTCCTCCCGGCCAGCAGGTTCGGGCAGAACTCGTCTTCAAGGGCCGTCTGAGCCAGGGTGGGCCCGCAACTCTCTTCTTCAACGAAGCAAAGTATCTGGAAGACGACGATTCGCGTTATCCGGGCTTCCGCATTCCGATGCAGCTGACCAGCGCCGCCTTCACCGAAGACGGAGCAAAAAAAAAATCTAGTTCGCTTCGGCTGATCGGCTCCGCGCCGGGCGCGTCCGCGCGATCGGCCAGTTCGGTCTCCACGCTGCGCTCCGAACTGGAAGCGAAGGAAACCGATCGCGGTACGCTCGTGTCGCTGCCCGGCGACGTCCTGTTCGATACGGACAAGGCCGAAATCCGCGCTGCCGCCCGGCCCACGCTCGACAAGCTGGCTGAACTGATCAAATCCGATTCCTCGGCCAAGGTGGCCGTGGAAGGCCATACCGACAGCCAGGGCGACGATGCCTACAATCAGCGTCTGTCCGAACGGCGGGCGCAGGCGGTCCGCGACTATCTGAAGGATGTGCGCCAGGTCCCGGCAGACCGGATGACCGTAAAGGGCCTAGGCGAAAGCCGGCCGGTGGCGCAGAACATGACGCCGGACGGGAAGGAAAATGCCAGTGGCATGCAGAAGAACCGCCGCGTCGAAGTGGTCATAGCCAAGAGCTGACGGCTTGGAGCAGTTCGCCGCCCTTATCGATGCGCTGGTCTATACGCGCAGCCGCAACGAGAAACTGCGGCTGATAGCCGAATATCTTCAGGCGACGCCCAATCCCGATCGCGGCTGGGCACTGGCCGCCCTGTCCGACGGGCTGGATTTTTCGGCCGTCAAATCTTCCACCATCCGCAATCTGCTCAAGGATCGGATCGATCCGGTGCTATGGACGCTGAGCCGCGATTTTGTGGGCGATACCGCGGAAACGGCCAGCCTGTTGTGGCCCGCGCCCGAACATCCCCCCTCGCCCCCGGGCGTGACCGAAACGGTCGAACTGCTCGAAGCGATGAACCGCAAGACCGTCGTCACCGAACTGCCCCGGCTGCTCGACCGGCTCGACGCATCCGGCCGCTACGCCCTGCTCAAACTCGCCACCGGGGGTATGCGGATCGGCGTTTCCAGCCGCCTATCCAAGACTGCCTTTGCGCAGGCTTTCGACGTCTCGGTCGACGAGGTGGAGGAATATTGGCACGGCCTCGCCCCGCCCTACCCCGAACTGTTCGACTGGGCCGCCCATGGCGAAGCGCCGCCCGACATGGCGAACCTGCCGACCTTCCGCCCCTTCATGCTGGCCCACCCGCTCGAAGAAACGGTGCTGGATCTGGCGGATTATGCGGCGGAATGGAAATGGGACGGTATCCGCGTGCAATTGGTACGGGCGGGGGACGAAACGAAACTGTTCTCCCGCTCGGGCGACGATATCTCCGCAACCTTCCCCGAACTGCTCGATGTGCTGCCCTTTCCCGCCGTTCTCGATGGTGAACTGCTGGTGCGCGGAACGCATCAGGGTGGGAAAGAAGGGGGCGCAGCCAGCTTCAACGCGCTGCAACAGCGACTCGGCCGCAAGACGGTGTCCAAGAAGATGCTGGCCGAAGCACCCGCGTTCGTGCGGCTTTACGACGTGCTGCTTCTCGACGGCGAAGATCTGCGCGCCCTGCCTTGGACCAAGCGACGCCAAAGCTTGGAAAAACTGATGGATCGCCTGCCCGAAAGCCATTTCGACCTCAGCCGGGTGGTCGACGCGCGCGATTTCGAACATCTGGGCGAAATCCGCGAAGGCAGCCGGGACGACGCCATCGAAGGGCTGATGCTGAAACGCAAGGACAGCCCCTATATCGCCGGACGCCGCGTGGGATATTGGTACAAGTGGAAGCGCGATCCCCTGCTGGTGGATTGCGTGCTGATGTATGCCCAGCGCGGCAGCGGCAAGCGATCGAGTTTCTATTCCGATTACACCTTCGGATGCTGGGACGGCGATCCCGATGCCGGGGCGGATCTCCTCCCGGTCGGCAAGGCCTATTCCGGTTTTACGGACGAGGAACTGAAGAAGCTAGATCGCCATGTGCGGCAGAACACGGTCAACCGCTTCGGGCCGGTACGCGAAACGGACAAGAGCCTGGTCTTCGAAGTTGCCTTCGACAGCGTGCATGACAGCAAGCGCCACAAATCCGGCCTGGCCATGCGATTTCCCCGCATTCACCGCATCCGCTGGGACAAACCGCCGCACGAAGCCGATCGCATCGAAGCGCTGAAGGCGCTGATCAAGGATTGATTTCAAACCTGCGGTGGGCATGGTGCCGGCGTGCACCGTTACGATCCCGCCCGCAGGAAACTCGCGCTCGGCCTCGCCTTTCTGGCAGGCACGGTGGATGCGACAGGCTTCATCAGGACCGGCGGATATTTCGCCTCCTTCATGTCGGGCAACACCACCCGGCTGGGTCTGCATATCGCCGGGCAACCGTCGATCGCCTACATCCCGTTTGCGCTGATCTGCGGCTTCGTCACCGGCGTGGTGCTGGGATCGCTGCTCGCATCGCGCTGGCCCGACTGGCGCAAGAGAGCGCTGCTCGCCGCCGTCACCCTGGTCCTCGGCGCCGGTGCGATCGCCAGCATGCTCGGATCGACGGTCGGGTTTCTCGCCGCATCGGCGCTCGCGATGGGGATGGCGAACAACGTCTTTACCAAGGATGGCGAAGTGACCGTCGGCGTGACCTACATGACCGGCGCACTGGTCCGGTTCGGACAAGGCCTTGCCGCGCGCATGTCGGGCCGTTCTCAGGAAGGTTCGCGCGGCTACGGGTGGCTCTGGATGGCGCTCGCGCTGGGCGCGATTGCCGGGGGGATGCTCCACAAGCTTGCGCAGGATCACTCGCCGGCGATCCTGTGCGCGATGGCCTTCCTGCTGTTTTGCTACGCCGCCCTGGTCGAAAAAGGTCGAACGGACGATCCGCCTGCGGACGAGGGGATCTAGAGCGCAATCCGCAGCAGTTTCTCGCGCGAAGTTGCGCCGCGCAACAGTTCCACACGTGACGGCGCCAGATCGAGCGCGCGCGCGACCAGCCGGATCACGGCCGTGTTGGCGGCCCCGTCCTGCGGCTTGGCGCGTACTTTCACGCCGACGCCGGTGCCGGTGCCGGTGCCGATGATCGTGATGGTTTCGCTTCGTGCGCCTGGGGTGGCCCGAACGGCAAGGCGTCCCTGCTCGTCGATCAGGGCGCGCAGGGCGTCCGCGTCGGGCAGGTCAGCGGGTAAGCGCTTCATCAACCGCTGCCGCGTGATGCCTGGCGTTTTCGGCGTAATGCGCCACGCCCATCCGCATGCCCGCGATTGCCGCATCGTCGAGATCGCGCATCTTTCGTGCAGGCCGCCCGCCCCATAATTCGCGCGGCCCCATCACCTTGCCCTCGGTCAGCATGGCGCCTGCAGCCAGCATCGAATCGCTGGCGATAACCGCCTTGTTCATCGCGATGGCACCCAGTCCCACGAAGCCGCGGTCCTCGATCGTGCAGCCGTGCACCATGGCCATATGCCCGATCAGCACGTCGTCGCCGATGATCAGCGGCGATCCGTCAGGGTCGCCCGGGCGCTCCGGATCGCAATGGCAGACACTGCCGTCCTGGATATTCGTCCGTTCGCCGATGACGATCCGGCTGACATCGGCGCGCAGCACGCAATTGTACCACACCGAACTGTCGGCACCGATCTCGACATTGCCGATGATGGTACAGCCGGGCGCGATGAAGGCGCTGTCATGGATTTTCGGCGTGTGGCCGTGAATCGGAATGATGGTGACGCCCGGTCGGGACACAGGGGGGCGGCTCGCGGTCATCGTGTGCTCTCCCATTGCTCGCGTGAAAGCGAATACTGGATCGTCGGATTGTCCTCGGCCGGATAGGCGGGGTCGGAGAAATCCAGATCTTCGCGGCGCACCATGCCGAGCTTTTCCATCAGTTTCCAGCTGCCGATGTTGGCATGGCTGGTCAGCGCGACCACATGGGGCGCCCCGACACGGGTAAAAGCCCAGTCGAGCACGGCATGCATCGCTTCTTCGGCATAGCCGCGCCGCCAGCGATCCTCCCGCACAAGCCAGCCGATCTCGTGATCGCCCTGGTTCTGCGCCAGCGGATTGTCGACCTGCTTGATGCCGCAGTGGCCGACCATTTCACCGCTGGCCTTTTCGATCATGAACAGGAAGCTGAAACCATGCTGCGCATAGAGCGCGCGCGATTTCGCATGTTTTGCTTCGATCTCGTGCAGCTCTTTCACGCCGCCGAGACGCGCCATTACGGTCGGCGTATTCAGCACGCGATCCTGTTCCGCCGCATCGCCTTCTTCGATCGTGCGCAGGATCAGCCGGTCCGTTTCGGCAATGATGTCAGCCACGGTCCGTGCTCCGCGCATCGCGGTCGATCGAATAGACGATGGTCGGGTTCCACGGTTCTTCATAGCGGTTGTCGACATAGTCGAGCTCTTCGCGCCGGGTCATGCCCAGCCGTTTCATCAGGCCCCAGCTCGCCGTGTTGCCAGGAACCGTCAGGGCGAAGACTTCTTCTGAGCCGAATGTGTCGAAAGCGGCATCCAGCGTCGCCGTGGCCGCTTCTCTGGCATAGCCCCTGCCCCAGGCATCTTCGCGCAGGCGCCAGCCCACCTCGAACTCGCCCGTCAGCGTCGATCCCGGCGCGTCGGCGCGCTTGATCCCGCAGAAGCCGAGCATGGCGCCGTCTTCCTTGCGCTCGACGACCCAGAAGCAGAATCCGTTCTTCGCGCGGCAGGCCTCGACCCGGGCGCGCTGCTTGGCGCAGCCTGCATCGTCGAGCACGTCGCCCAGCCATTGCATGACCGCGGGGGTGTTGGTGACGCGGAAGAACTCGTCCCAGTCGGCATCGCCGCGCCAGTCGCGCAGGATCAGCCTTTCGGTCTCCAGACGGAACTCAGCCATTGAGGAGCTGTGCGGCGCGCGGGGCGTGATAGGTCAGCACGCCGCTGCATCCGGCGCGCTTGAAGGCGAGCAGCTTTTCCATCAGCAAGGCATCGCGGTCGCCCACGCCCGCTGCCGCACCGGCCTCGATCAGCGCATATTCTCCGCTCACCTGATAGGCGAAAACGGGGACGTGGAATTCCTGCTTCGCGCGCCAGATGATGTCGAGGTAGGCCAGCCCCGGCTTGACCATCACGCTATCCGCTCCCTCGGCAATATCCATCGCAATCTCGCGCATGGCCTCGTCGCCATTGGCGGGATCCATCTGATAGCTTTTCTTGTCGCCCTTCAGCAGGCCGCCCGACCCC
The DNA here is from genome assembly GCF_019857205.1 of Qipengyuania pacifica. Classification (GTDB taxonomy): domain Bacteria; phylum Pseudomonadota; class Alphaproteobacteria; order Sphingomonadales; family Sphingomonadaceae; genus Qipengyuania; species Qipengyuania pacifica. The sequence continues at coordinate 172,703 of NZ_JAHWXO010000001.1, forward strand.
ACGGCGTCACGGAACGGGCCGTAAAAAGCAGAGGCATATTTGGCCGCGTAAGCCATGATCTGGACATTGGGATGCTGGTTCATCTCCAGCGCCATGCGGATTGCCCGCACGCGCCCGTCCATCATGTCCGACGGCGCGATGATATCGGCCCCGGCATTCGCCTGGTTCACGGCTTGGTCCACCAGGACCGCGACCGTATCGTCGTTGAGGACATAGCCGCTGTCGTCCAGCAGGCCGTCCTGCCCGTGGCTGGTATAGGGGTCGAGCGCGACGTCCGTCAGAATACCGATGTCCGATCCGCAGGCATCGCGGATCGCCTTGATGGCGCGGCACATCAGATTGTCGGGATTGAACGCCTCGGCCCCATCGTCGCTGCGCTTGTTCGGCTGGGTGTTCGGGAACAATGCGACACATGGAATCCCCAGATCAAACGCTTGTTTCGCATGCTTTGCGATACCGTCGACGGACCAGCGAGATACTCCGGGCAGGCTCGCGACCGGCTCCTCCACCCCCTTGCCGTCGGTGACGAACAGCGGCCAGATGAGGTCCGCCGGCGTCAGCACGGTTTCGCGATACATCGCGCGGCTCCAGCTGCTCGCACGGGTACGGCGCATGCGGGTGTTGGGATAGCTTGCGTTTGTCATACACGCGCTCTGCCGCAAGCACGCACGCGGCGCAATCGCCGGGCTACTTCTTCGGCAGCGCAAGCCTGTCGATTTCGCGCACGGGCGCTTCGGCAGCGACCTCGGTGGCCGTCTGTTCCAGCTCGGCAAGCGCAGCCCCGGGCTCGACCGTCTTCATCTTGGCCAGAGTATCCTTGAGCCGCTGCAGTTCAGCCCCCGCAAGCTGCGCCCGCGTCACATACTGGACCGATGCGGGATCGATGGCGCGACCGTTGCGATACATCTCGTAATGAAGATGGGGCCCGGTCGACAGGCCGGTCGAGCCGACATAGCCGATCACCTGCCCACGCCGTACATTCTGCCCGCGGTCCACGGCGATGCGGCTCATGTGGCAATAACGCGTATCGATGCCGCCACCGTGGCGCAGCTTCACCGCATTGCCGCATCCGCCAGCGCGCCCTGCCGACAGCACGCGGCCATCCGTGACTGCGACGATGGGCTGGCCGTGGCCCGCCTTGAAATCGAGCCCCGAATGCATCCGGCGATAGCCGAGGATCGGATGGCGGCGCATGCCGAAGCGCGAACTCATGCGACCCGGCACGGGCGCCATCAGGCCGCCGCGTTGCTCCCCGGCGCCCGATGCCTCGTAAAACTCGCCATCCTTGCCCCAGCGCATCAGTTGGACGGCAGGTTTTTCGCCCCGGTCCAGACCTGCATAGAGCAACTGGCCCGCCTGCCGTTCGCCCGTGGCGGCACGGCGATGCGCGACGATGAAATCGAATGTATCTCCGGACCGTACTTCCCGGTCGAGGTTCACGTGCTGGCCCAGCGTCTTGAGATAGGCCTGAACGGCGCTCGCCGGTGCTCCCGCCGCTCGCGCCGAGCGGTACAGACTGTCGCCCACCACACCGCGTATCCGCAAAGGCGTATCGTCAACGCGTATAATCTTGCGGGTAAGTGAAAGATCGGCGCCATCGTCAAGGCGGCCAACGTCCAGTTCGAGATCGAACCGCGCGCGAAATGCGATCGACTGCAGCGGCCGGGGTTGGCCAGGGGCCGTACGGCGCCCCAAGGTGATGTCGAACTGCGTGCCCGATTCCAGGTCCGACAGGGGGATTGCCCCTGCGACCAGCGCGGCTACGCGATCGGTGTCTCCCACACCGACACCTGCCCGGCGCAGCATGCGCTCGAAGCTATCGCCCTTGGCCAGCGTCGCGACCATCTCGATCGTGGGTCGCTCCGGCGCTGCGGCAAGCGGCGCGACGAGAGCGGTCGCCCCCATGTGGCGGCCACTGTCTGCACCGAGCCCCAGTGGCAGGATCATCTGGCTACGAAACTCGTCGCGTACGGCGTCATCGATATGCGCAGGCGGCGCAGCCTCGAGCGGCGCGAAAGTCGGCCAGAAAGCTAGAGCGGCCGCACTCAGGCCGAGAAAGGTTCCTAGGCCGCGGAACCAGCGTTTGCTGCCGATTTCGCTGCCAAGGTCGGGTGCCAAGTCCAGTCCGGCGATGCGACCCAAAAGGCGTTCGCGCATGGCGGACCACGAAAACTTGGGAAGAGGCAGGTTAGGCAGAATCTGGTCGTGCGCAAGCGCCGCGGCCGAGCCATTTCGCCCACCCGTCGCCGACTGCAGATCCGCTTCGTTACTGTCCGTATGGGACGTATACACGCCTGTCCCTCCGTGTTGGTCGCCCGATGCGTGTTCGGTGCGACCCAATCCCGCTTAAAGAGCCTGTGCCCGCTTTGCCTGCCAAAACAAAGTAAAGACGGGCTTAACTTGCGGCCACGCGAGTCCGGATTGCGGTGAATCGAACTTCCGGCACGCCGCACGGTTGCCCTGACGCCCGCGCACTGCCACCTAGGGCGCGTGCAGAGAAGCGCTATCAAGGCAGTCCTCGGACCCACCAATACCGGCAAGACGCATCTGGCGATCGAGCGCATGGCCGCGCATTCCAGCGGCTGTATGGGCTTCCCGCTTCGTCTGCTTGCTCGCGAAGTCTATGACCGCGTTCGCGCGATCAAGGGCGATGACGCCGTGGCGCTGATAACCGGCGAAGAGCGTATCGAGCCCAAAGGGGCGCGTTACATGTGTTGTACCGCCGAAGCGATGCCGCGCGATGGAGCGGGCGCTGCCTTCGTTGCTCTGGACGAAGCCCAGATCGGAGCGGATCGCGAGCGGGGGCATATCTTTACCGATCATTTGCTCAATACGCGTGGGCGCGAGGAAACGATGCTGCTGGGCGCGGCCACGCTCGAACCGCTGGTCCGCCAGCTGGTGCCCGAGGCAGAGATTTCCGATCGCCCCCGGTTCTCCACCCTTACTCACATCGGGCCGCGCAAGCTGTCGCGCCTTCCGCCCCGAAGCGCGATCGTGGCGTTCAGTGCCGAGCAGGTCTACGGCGTGGCCGAAATGCTGCGGCGATTTCGTGGGGGCGCCGCAGTGGTCATGGGTGCACTCAGCCCGGAGACGCGCAACAAGCAGGTCGCCTTGTTCCAGAATGGCGAAGTCGACTACATCGTTGCCACCGATGCGATCGGCATGGGGCTGAACCTTGACGTCAACCATGTCGCCTTTGCCGGCCTGTCAAAATTCGACGGGGTCCGGATGCGCCGGCTTTTCCCTGCGGAAATGGCCCAGATCGCCGGGCGGGCTGGCCGTCACCAACGTGACGGGACTTTCGGCACGCTCGCCGGGACGAACAAGCACGGCACGGCGCCCGAATTTACCGAAGAAGAAGTCTATGCGATCGAGGAACATCGATTCGCGCCGCTCACCCACCTCTACTGGCGCGAGCCGGAACCGCGCTTCGATTCGCTTGCGACGCTGATCACGGACCTGGAGACGCCACCGGGCGATCCTGCATTGCGCCTTGCCCCGGAAGCCATCGACCTGGCCACGCTCAAGCGCTTGGCGGACGAGCCGATTGGAGCCAATGTCCGGGGCGCAGGCATGGTGCGCCGGTTCTGGGAAGCCTGTTCTTTGCCGGACTTCCGTCAACGAGGCGCCGATGTTCACGCCCGTTTCGTCGCGCGATTATGGCAGGACCTTGCGCAAGGCTATCTCGGCGCCGATTATGTCGCGGCGCGCATCAGCGAACTCGACAACATGTCCGGGGACATCGATACGCTGCAGGGGCGGATCTCGGCGATTCGCACTTGGGCCTATATTTGCCAGCGACCAGATTGGGTGCTGGCGCGTGACGAAATGGCGTCGCGGGCGCGCGCCGTCGAAGCCAAATTGTCGGATGCGCTCCATGCGCGGCTGACCGAAAGATTCGTGAACCGAAGGACGGCGATATTGATGAAGTCGCTAGGACAGGATGCAGGCATGCTGCCGATTGAATTGAATGACAGTGGCGAGGTTAGCGTGGAAGGCGAAGTGATGGGCCACGTTGAAGGATTGCGGTTCAAGGTGGATTCCTCTGCCCGCCACGAAGACCGGCGCATGCTTCTCGCGGCCGCGGAAAAGGCGCTGCCCAAACTGCTTGGGACGAAGGCTGACCAGCTGGTGGCTGCAGACATGGAAGGCGTCGAGCTTGCACGCGGCGCCATACGGTGGAAGGGCGAGGTTCTGGCCGAACTCGAACGTCGCGACGGGAGCATAAAGCCACTGCTGAAACCCAGTCGTGAAGTGTCTGCATTGCCCGAAAATGCGCGCACCAATTTGATGACCGGGCTGGAAAAATGGCTCGACAAGAAGCTCGAGCCTCTGGAGCCGCTCGAAAAGATGCACCATGCGGCAAGCAATCCGGATGCCGGGTCGCAAGCGCGCGCTCTGCTGCTCAATCTTATTTCGGGGCATGGTTACGTTACGCGTGACAGGGCGGGGATCGAGCATCTGCCCAAGGAGATGCGACCGTTCCTGCGAAAGATAGGGGTGACCTTCGGAGCCCTGGACGTCTTCGCGCCAGCCTTGCTGAAACCCGCTCCGCGGCAATTGCTAAACATGCTCGGCGTGGATCGCCGACCCTTGCAGGAAGCGATGCTGCCGGTGATTGCGGAGACCAAGAAACTCCCCTCTGGCTATCGCGCCGCGGGTACGCAGGCCATCCGTATCGATCTGGCCGAGAAGATACTGCGCGCGGCGCATGAAACGCGGGCGAAGGCGCAAAGCAAGGACCGCAGACGCAAATTCGTGCTCGACTATGCCCTGCCGATATCCATCGGTTTGGAGGAAGATAACATCTCCCGCTTGCTGGGGAATGCTGGTTTTCGGGTGCAGAAAGCGAAGCCGCTGCCCGAAAGCCAATTCGGTCCGCCGCGACCCGATCGCTGGGAATGGCGGCCATCGCGCCGCAAACAGGAGCGGCCTACTCCCGTGAAACCCCGTGAAGGAAGTGCCTTTGCCGCACTTGCCGATCTGGTGCGTACATGACGGGGCCCGTGTGAGGATCGACAGGCTGCTGTGCCATTTGCGCTTCACACGAACGAGGAGCGCGGCACACCGGCTGATTGACGAGGGCCATATTCGCCGCAACGGCGAACGAGTCAGGCGTTGTTCGCGCGACATCGTCGAGGGCGACATCCTCACCTTGCCGCTCGGCAATACAGTAAAACTGATCGAAATCCTCGCGTTGCCGGAACGCCGCGGGCCGCCCCGGGAAGCACAAGCCTGTTATCGGGAGCTTGACCCCAACGGATAATCCGCCCTAGCAGCGCGATCAGGCAAACAGTTCTAGGGATCACGCCACCAATGACCTATGTCGTCACCGACGCCTGCATCAAGTGCAAGTACACCGATTGTGTAGAGGTGTGTCCGGTCGATTGTTTCTACGAGGGCGACAATATGCTCGTCATCAATCCCAGCGAATGCATCGATTGCGGCGTTTGCGAGCCCGAGTGCCCCGCTGAAGCGATTCTCCCCGACACGGAAGATGGCCTGGAAAAATGGCTTGAGCTGAACACCAAGTTCAGCGCCGAATGGCCCAACATCACCCAGTCGAAAGAACCGCCGGCCGATGCCGACGAGCACAAGGACGAAGAAGACAAGTACGACAAGTACTTCTCGGCCGAGCCCGGCGAAGGCGACTGATCGCTCGCGGCCGTGGCCGCTCTCAGTTGAACGCTGCATCCTTGCCAATTGCGATTCGCAATTTTGTTGCGGCTGTGCTATATAATGCAACAACTGAGCCGGCTTGCTCCCGGCCAGGTGAGATAATTGAAAGGGCACGCCGCTTCCAGCAACGTCACAACCGGGTTTACACTGCACCCTCGCATGGGTCGCAGTCGGGCCTTTCTTGACGCTGCTGCCTTCGCGCCGCGCTCCGACGAAAGGAAAGATTGCATGGCTAGCAAGCCTGATGCCTTCGACGTTGGCGATTACGTTGTTTACCCCAAGCACGGTGTGGGCCGTGTCATCGAGCTCCAGAGCGAAGAAATCGCCGGCATGCAGCTCGACCTTTATGTCCTCCGCTTTGAAAAAGAACGCATGACGCTGCGCGTTCCTGTCAACAAGGTCGAATCCATCGGCATGCGCAAGCTGTCTTCCGACAAGACGCTCAAGGAAGCGATGGAAACTCTCAAGGGCAAACCCAAGGTCAAGCGGACCATGTGGAGCCGCCGTGCGCAGGAATACGAAGCCAAGATCAATTCGGGTGAAATCGTGCTGATCGCTGAAGTGACTCGCGACCTCTTCCGTCCGGACGACCAGCCGGAACAGAGCTATTCCGAACGGCAGATCTTCGAAGCCGCGTCCAGCCGGCTCGCGCGCGAACTCGCCGCGATGGAGAAGACGGACGAGCCGACTGCGCTCGAGAAAATCCTCGACGTGCTGCGCGAACATGCGCCGCAATATTACGAGAATGCCGAAGACGCGTAACGCGCTTGATTAATCGAACACGTAAGGGGCGCCATGCGGCGCCCCTTTTCGTTGGCGCCCCTTTTCGTTGGCGCCACTCCGGCCAATAATCCGCCAAACGATTACATTTGTCGACGAACGCGTTGGACGTGGTTATTCGGCGGTGCGAATGATGCAGTCTGCAATTTGGAGACTGCACATGGTACGCACTTTGACGATAGCTGCACTCGCGCTGGCAACCGTTACCGCCATCCCGATAACGCCCCTGCTTGCAGAAAAGACATGGCGCTCGACACTGGATGACGGCCGCTCGATCGGCGAGACGAGCACTGCCACGCAGCGCTTCGAAAAGGTCACTCTGGCAGGCAACGACACGGTGTCGGTCACGCGAGGCAATCAGTGGCGAATTCGCGCCTCCGGCAGCCCAGCCGTGGTGGCCGAACTACGTTATGTCGTCGACGACGGGCAATTGGTCATTGGCCGCCGCTGGCGCCGCGAACCGATAAAGGGCACAGCCAGAATCGAAGTCACCGCGCCGTCGGTCACCTCTGCCACGCTTGCTGGATCGGGCAATCTCATTGTCGATAGTATGAGCGGATCGGATATCGGCGCCACGGTCGCAGGCTCCGGTACGCTGGAGATCGGCCGGGTGAAAGCTTCGCATCTGTCAGCAGCAATTGCAGGGTCAGGCGACCTGAAGATCGCCGGCAATGCAGACGACAGCAGTATCAATATCGCCGGGAGCGGAGATATCGATGCAACGCGCCTTCGTGTCGGTCGATCGGCCGTATCGATCGCGGGATCGGGCGGTGCCAGGTTCCGCGCCGACGGCCCGGTCAAGGCAAGTATCGTGGGTAGCGGCAGCGCCATCGTTACGGGTACCACTGACTGCTCCCAGACCCGCATGGGATCTGGACGTCTGACCTGCTCACGCTGAGCCGCATCGATCACCGAATGGGCTCGGATGACCGAATACATCTTTCCTGCCTTGATGATGATCGAGTACTGTATTATATCAGCAATACGGACTGCCGCAGCGAGAGGAATACTACACCGATGATCCACCGAATTCTGAAAGGCCTTGCCCCGCTCGCAGCCTTGGCTGGAGCAGCACTTGTAACAGGGTGCGACAACATGAACATCCACATCGGCGATGGCGACGGTGTGCCGCTGGCCGAGCTGGATATGAGCGGTGCGGCGCCGACCGAACTTGTTCTTGCCGGACCGGACAAGGTTATTGTGACCGAAGGCGAAAAGCTGGACATTGCCGTGTCCGGAGAAGACGCGGCAGTCGACGCGGTGCGTTTTTCGCTCGACGAGGGCTCTTTGGGCATAAGCCGCGCCAAGGATATGGGAAAAATTGGTGGTGTGGCCACCGTTCGGGTGACGATGCCCAGCCTTACGGCGATGGTGCTTGCAGGATCGGGCGATATCGAGGCAGCCTCTATGCGAGGCAAAGCCGATGTCACCATCGCTGGATCGGGGAAAGCCAAGGTTGCCCGGTTCGACGCTGATTCACTGGATCTGACCATTGCTGGATCGGGAAGCTTCGAAGGCGCCGGAACCGTCGATATGCTGGATATGACCGTAGCCGGATCCGGGAAGGCCGATATGGCCGGCCTCAAGGTCGGCAATGCCGACATATCCGTCGCCGGTTCGGGCGATGCCGAATTCGCCTCGGACGGCAAGGTTGATGCGAGCATCATGGGCTCGGGAACGATCACGGTAAACGGCCGCGCAGACTGCACGGTAAGCGCGATGGGGTCGGGCACGCTCAACTGCCGCGATATCCGGACGGCGACACAGGCACCCCCTGCACCTGACGCCCCTTCGAGCCCGACTGCGCCGGATGCTCCCGCAGCGCCCGATACGTAAGTTCATCGACGGCTCACGCTATTTAGGCTAGGCGGCGCGGCGAGAGGATTTCGCCATGCGCCGCCTAGCCTTAATCATTCTGTTGCCTGTAACCCTTGCGTTGCCCGGTTGCTTTGCAAAGACCGTGGTGGATGTTGCCACGCTGCCGGTGAAGGCAGTTGGCAAGGGTGTCGATATGGCCACTACCAGCCAATCTGAAGCCGACGAGAAGCGCGGCCGCGAAATTCGGCGTCGGGAAGCCCGGCTTGCCCAGTTGGAACGGGACTATGACAAGCAGCTCGACCGCTGCAAGGATGGCAATCGCCGGGCCTGCGACGATGCACGCAACAGTTATGCCGAGATGCAGCAGATCATTCCATCGATACCGGTCGAGCCCGAGTGATCAATCGGGCGGAGTGGCGGCACGGCGTAGCCGGTCGTTGATCGCAATTCCCACGCCCACTTCCGGAATTTCTGCAACCGCAATGCGGGGTTTGGCCGACAAGGCGCCATTGTGAAGGCAGGCATAGAGGCGTGACGCCGCTTCCGTGAGATCGCCCTTCTCGGACAACGAGCAATCGCCAGCCAGATCACCGAAGCCGATCAAGAACTCGTCTGGCGCAACTTCTGAAGCCATTAGCCGAACGGGCTTGCCCGGTGCGTAATGGCTTGCAAGCTGCCCCGGCGCTTCGATATTCTTTCCATCTGCCGCCGAGGCCGCGAGAAGTATGGGCCCGGGGCGCAAAACGACAACAGATCCATCCGTACGCACCGCCGCAATCGTCGATTCCAGGCCCTGCTCGCACATGCCGCCGTCGATCACCGCGTCGATCCTGCCGTCGAGCGATGCGAGTACATGTGCCGTCGAGGTCGGGCTGATGAAACCGCTGCGATTCGCGGATGGCGCGGCGATCGGCAGGCCGCTTTCCTCGAGCAAGGCGCGCATCACGGCGTGTGAGGGCATGCGTATCGCGACCGTTTCAAGCCCCGCTGTCACGGCCTCGGCAAGACCGGCATCTCGGCGGCGCGGGAGCACAAGGGTGAGCGGTCCCGGCCAGTGCTCTGCCGCCAGCTTCTCCGCTACGTCGGAAAAGTCGGCCAGCTTGCGCGCCAGTTCCAGCGATGCCACATGGACGATGAGCGGATTGAAATCGGGTCGACCTTTTGCGCCATAGATCCGCGACACCGCCTCGTCGTTATCTGCGCGCGCGGCAAGGCCATAGACCGTCTCGGTAGGTACGGCGACGAGACCTCCATCGCGCAATATCCGTGCAGCGCGTGTAATTTCGTGCGCATCGGTCCCTATCGTTTCCGTAACGTATTTGCCGCTCATGCCCGCGCGCTATATCTCGTTCGGCACAAAGCCAAGAGGATTACCCGTGACCTACACCCCCGCCACCCAGGACCAGTTGCTCGCCATCCGCGTAAACGCCGGAATCGACGATTTGGCGAACAGCGAAAAATTTGCCGCCGCCGAACCGGATATGGTCGAGGCCATCGTGGCCGGCATTGGCGAATTTGCTGCTGGGGAATGGGCGCCGCTCAATCGCATCGGCGATATCGAGGGCGCAAAGCTGGAGAACGGCGTGGTCCGCCTTCCTGACGGATTTGCCGAAGCCTATGCACATTATGTCGAACAGGGCTGGAATGCCATTTCCGGACCCGTGGCGTTCGGCGGACAAGGCCTGCCGTTTACCCTGTCATGCAATGTTCTCGAAAACCTCGGCACGGCGAACATGGCCTTCAACCTGCTTCCAATGCTGAGCGTTGGCGCGATCGAATCGCTCGACCATCATGGCTTTGCGGAACTTCAGGAAAAATACCTTCCCAAACTGGTGAGCGGCGAATGGTCGGGAACTATGAACCTGACCGAGCCTCAGGCTGGTTCGGATGTTGGTGCACTGCGTACGACCGCCAGACCCATCTCGGAGGGAGAGCACGCAGGCAAATATCTGATCAAGGGTCAGAAGATCTACATCACTTGGGGTGAACACGATCTTGCCGAGAATATCATCCACCTCGTGCTCGCCCGGCTGCCCGACGCGCCTGAAGGTACGCGCGGTATTTCGCTGTTCGTGGTGCCGAAGTACCATGTGAAGGAGGACGGGTCGCTCGGATCCCACAATGATTTGCGATGCGTGAGCATAGAACACAAGCTCGGCATCAACGCCTCGCCCACCTGCGTCATGAGCTATGGCGACAATGACGAATGCATCGGTGAATTGGTTGGCGCTGAAAATCGCGGGCTGATGGCGATGTTCACCATGATGAACAATGCGCGCATAAATGTCGGCAATCAGGGGGTCCAGATCGGCGAACGGGCGACGCAGCAAGCTTTTGCGTACGCGCAAGAACGAGTGCAATCCGCACGCGCAGGATCGCCCGACAGATCATCGGTGGCCATCATCGATCATCCCGATGTCCGCCGCATGCTGCTACGAATGAAGGCCCTCACCGAAGGCGCGCGTGCGCTGCTGTATTATACGGCGGGACAGGTCGATCGCGGGACGCTGGGCGATGCCGGCGCGCGTACGCGCGGCGAGGTTCTCACCCCGCTGATCAAGGCCTGGGGAACCGATATCGGAATCGAGGTGGCAAGTCTGGGTGTCCAGGTCCATGGCGGCATGGGATTCATTGAGGAAACGGGGGCCGCACAACACTGGCGCGATTCGCGCATTGCGCCGATTTACGAAGGCACGAACGGTATTCAGGCCGCCGATCTCGTCACCCGCAAGCTCGCGCTCGACGATGGTGCTGCCTTGGCGACGCTGACGGCCGACATTGCCCGAGATGCGCAGGACGAACCGACGCTTGCTGCGCTTGCTGCCGATTGCGACACAGTGGCGAAATGGATGCGCGCTGATGCCAGCGTAGACGATCGCCTTGCCGGGTCGGTTCCCTTCTGCACCATGCTCGCGGTGGCCGTTGCCGGGTGGCAATTGCTGCGCCAGCTGCGGGCGATACAGGACGGTGCTGCGCCGGAGTTGGCGGCCACCAAGGCCGCTAGCGTTCGGTTCTTTCTCGACCGGATCGTGCCCGAAGCACGTGGCCTGACCGCGGCAGCGACCGCAGGAGCCGAATCGCTTTACACGCTGACCGCCGAACAATTGGCGGGGTAGGCTATTCCGCCGTCACCCGGCGCGCGTAATCGTCTGCACCGAAGGTAGCTTCCTGTCCCCGCAGTTCGCGCTGCGGGGGCAAACGGTCACCGGTGATCCGACCGATTGCGCCCTGCCCCTGTGCACCGGGGGCGAAGACACGCCAGATGATTCCGGCGGTGTCGTCGGACACGAGCAGAGACCCATCGCCCGCCCATTCGACCCAGGTCGGGCGGCCGCGCGTCGTCCCGTCGTTTTTGAGGAAACCGGTCAGTACGGGCACGGGCTTGCCGGTAGGGTTCCCACGCTCGTCGAATGCAACATAGACGACGTCATAACCCGACGGCGGCCTGCGGTTCCAGGATCCATGCTGGGCGACGAATGCCCCGCTGCCGAACCTGTCGCCCATCTTTGCGCCTTCTTTACTGAAGACAAAGCCGAGGGCAGCCACGTGCGGTCCCAGGGCATATTCGGGGGTACGTACGTAATTGATATATTCGGGGATCGGATATTTCACGCGGCGATCGAAGTTGTTGCCGTAATAGACCCAGGGCCAACCGTAATTCGCGCCGATCGGCACATTGGTTAGATAATCCGGCACCAGGTCGGAACCGAGCATGTCGCGTTCGTTGACGGTGGTCCATAATTCTCCCGACCATGGGCTGAAATCGAGCCCATTGGCATTTCGTAAGCCGCCTGCGAACATGCGCTGGCGGCCAGTCTCAAGGTCGATTTCCCAGATCAACGCACGGCCTTCTTCGGCCTCGAGTCCCTTGTCGGCAATGTTCGTATCCGACCCGACAGCCGCGTAGAGGCGGTTGCCGTCGGGATGCAGCGCCAGGTTGCGCATCCAGTGTCCGCCCCCAGGCGCAAGATCGGCGATCTTGCGTGGTTGGCCCGATACACGAGTGGCCCCCAGCTCGTAAGCATAGGCAAGCACAGCGTCGTTGTTGGCGACGTAGAGCGTGCCATCACCCCAAGCCAGACCAGATGGAGAGTTGAGGCCATCCAGCAGTACCTGGCGAATTTCGGCTTTGCCATCGCCGTCCGCATCGCGAAGCAGAACGACCTGGTTCGGCGATTCTCCAGTGGCACCTGCGCGCGACATCAGCAGATTGGCAATCCATCCGGTGATACCGCCGCTCTCTTCGCTTTTCGGGGCGCGGGTCAGCGAAACGAGGATGTCGCCATTTGGCAGCGCCTGCAGGGTACGCGGATGATCCAACCCTTCCGCAAACCGGTTGACTGCAAGCCCTTCCGCAGCAGCGGGAACTTCGTTGGCAGCCCATCCCACCGGCTTGGCGACCGCGACAGTGGGAATGCTTTCCGCATTCGCTTCCTGCAATGTCGGGTCGGTCCCGACGACATCATCGAACGGAACATCAGCCGTATCGCCGCGTGTGAGGAAATAACCTGCGACGGCAACGACCAGCAGGATGACAACGAGCGCGATGCCCAGTTTCTTGAGAATACTCATGCGCACCGGATAAGCGACCGCGCGCCGCGGAGCAATGGGGCTTGCGAGCCGCCAGTTCGCCGCTACATCGCCCGGCATGTACGATTTTCGCCCTGCTCCCGATACGCCCAAGCCCGAAACCTACCGCCAGCTGCTCGATGCAGCCGATGCGCTGACCGCGGGCGAACCGGACGCGGTGGCCAATATGGCGAATATCGCGGCCTTGTTGTGGGATTTCCTGCCGGATCTGAACTGGTCGGGCTTTTACAGGGTCGTGGACGGGCAATTGGTGCTTGGCCCCTTCATGGGTCGCCCGGCCTGTATCCGCATTCCGCTCGGTCAGGGTGTCTGCGGCATAGCTGCGAGCGAAGGCAAGACTCAGCTCGTAGAAGATGTGCACGCCTTCCCCGGCCACATCGCCTGCGATGCGGTAACCAATTCCGAGCTCGTTGTGCCCGTTGCGCGCGATGGCCATGTCATTGCGGTGATTGATCTCGACAGTCCGGAACCGGCCCGCTTCGACGCTGAAGACGCCGCGGGCATCGAGGCCGTCGCAGCCATGTTATCTACGCGGATCTGACGACCCCTGCCCCATCACGGCACACCCGCGAGCGCGCTTTTGCGCGCGGGTTAGCGGCTGCTAACGAATGGCGATCACGAACGGGCTCGAGCCGAGTCGCCCGAAGGAGCACGCATCATGAACGCCCGCGCCGCCATTGTTCTTACCGTCTCCAGTCTGGCGTTGATTCCGTTCGGCGCCTTGGCACAGAACACCATACCCTATGAGGTCGGGCAGTATGAATTCGCACAGCCCTTGCCGGAACTCGATGATGATGTCGTCACGGAAACGGTGACAGAGGACGCAGCGGAAGCCGAACAAGCTGTGCAGAGCAACGCAGCCCCCGTCTTCGTGAGCAATCCGACGATCCAGACGATCGATCCGTCGGATTCAGCCTATGCTGGCAATGAAACCGTGCCGGCGGCTCGCTCCATCCCTGCCCGCGCAGGTGCCGATTTCGTTACCACGCCAACACCGGCAGCAGGGTCCGCTCCCGTGATTTATCGCGATGCGTCCCGTAGCGCGCCGATGCCTAGTGCCCGTCGGACGGAAAATGTCCCGGGGACGACCACTTACAATGCCGCGACCTATCTGCCGGCGGGTGGTCAGGTTGTTGCCTTCGATCGGTTAGCCTGGCTGGATGAATGCCGCGCTCGCCTGGACACGTATGACAATGAAAGCGAGCGCGGAAAGGTTATGGGTGCCTTGATCGGAGGTGTCGCCGGAGGCGTTCTGGGCAACCGCATCGCCGGCGCGGGCAATCGCACCCCAGGTACGCTCATCGGTGCAGGCGCAGGCGTTGCCGCAGGCATGGCCGTTGGCGATGCCATCGACGATCGCAACCGATCGCGCAGCGACAGCTACGGGCAATGTGAAGCCTATCTCGACGATTACATGCGCAGTGTAACCGCCGAAGCGGGAAGCGTTCAGTACGTTCAGCCCGGGCAGTACATGCTGGTGCCGGTTACCGTTTCGGTGCCTCAACGAGTAATTTACCGCGAGCGTACGGCGGGCAACTAATCCTTGAGCGCGATGGCGCGTGATGTGCAATGCGCCACAAGTTCGGGCATTTCAAAGCTGTCGGGATCCAATTTCGGTAAGGCAGTCCGGCAATTGTCGCGCACATCTGCACCAGGGGCTATCCAGTCATCAGTGGACAGGCCGTTAAAGTCCACCAGTCCATCAAACGCGACCATGTATTCACGGCCCGATGGCAAGGCCACGATGGTGCTGCCGACCGGTAACGGTTCGCCGTGTTCATCGACTACTCGCAGCAGCACGGACCGATACGCCTCTATCTCCATATCGACCAGAACCACGCCACCGCGCGATGCCTGCATCCTGCGGAATGTGGACCTTGCTACGGCGGCCGAAGGAAGCTTGTCAGGGGCGATATCGAACTGCATCGGTACGAGAGGGGTGATGCGCGTAACGAGCAGCCGCCCACTGTCGTCCGAACGGCCGACTTCCCGATGCTCATGGGTCACCGTAACGCCCCCAACATTGCCGGTGCGCACCAGCGCATAGGCATCCGATGCCCTGTCCCTGGCAAAGATCCGCTTGTCGGCGATGACCAGCGACCCCTCCGCGCGCACGCGCGCGGCAACATTCCCCGCCGCATATTCGGCATCCGCTGCCACGCGCGCAAACGGCGCGCGATACGCAACCGTCCCCGCATACCGCGAACGCTCGCCGACCCTTGCATGTGCGGCATAGCCGAACTCGCCGATTTCGGTATCTGGCCGGAAATAGCTGAGCTGCGCGGCCACAGTCTCCGCCGCAGTGTGCTGCAACGATGCGCTGGCGCTCGTGCGCGGCCCGAACCTCATGTTGAGATTGAGCCCCGCCACAAGTTCACTACGACCCGCGGACTTGCGAAAGCTGACATCGGCTGCGAGCGTCATCCGGTCGGTCAGTTCATGACGCGCCGCCGCGCGCAGAACGGATGTGTTCTCCGCCGAAATCAGTTGCGACGGATCGGAAGGCCTCGACAGGCGAGCCACAGAGAGCTGAAATCGCGTTGAATCGGCAAGATCGAAATCCAGAGACCCTATGAATTGTCTGGGGACCGGGCCATCGCCGGACTGGGCCGCTATGTCGCGATATCCTTTGGTCGGCAGAACCGCTTCTAAGCGGCCGGAAATACCCCTCCCGACCGATTCAGCGCCAAGCTTCAGCAGAGCCCCCCGATCATGCGAAGTGCGGCTGTACCGCGCCTCGCCGTAGAGCATGGCTAGCGCGCCAATCGTGCCTTGCGCGTGGGCGCCCACATTCCACAGTCCTACCCCTGCTTCGCCGGACATGCCGACGGTGAGTGACCTTGTCAGTCCTCTTCGGACGTAGAACGTTCCGACAAGGTCTCGATAGTCATTGCTACGTGTACCGAATCTTCGTCGGATCCAGCCTACGGCCGCCCCCCACTGGCTGAGGCCTTTGTCCAGCATTTCCGGGGCGGTATATATTCGCGCTGTCTGGACCGTCTCCTGCCCAAGTTCATCGCGCAAGACGACGGACACTTCGCCACGCCCCGCGGCCATCGGGATGTTGTGGACGCGAAACTCGCCCGCCTCGATCTCCGAAGACTGGAAGCGGCGGTCGTTGACGATAAGATCGACGGATGTCGGTACTGCCACCTGCCCTTGAAATTGTGGCAGCGGATTGGTGATGAGATCTGGCCTGAGCGCGAAATCTGAGCCGATCTGTATGCCGCCAACTCGGAGCGGGCGCTGCACTTCGCTACCCAGGGTGATCACGTCGCCAGCGCTGATCAGAAGAGCCTTTTCGGGCAGGGCAAGTGTCGCCGTTGTGTTGAGGCGAACCAATTTGTCCTCCGAAGCGTCTACGTTCGTGCGATAGGTGAAGGCACTGCCAAGGATGAGATTTCCGTAAGTCACCCGTGGCGCGACATATGCGCCCAAATCGCTTTTGCCACCGGATCGGGTGGCGGTCAGGCTGTAATCGACGATCCCGGCGAGGAGAGGCGACATCTCTCCGAGGTCATAGTTGCGCCGCGCAACATTTACGTCGTTGGGCCCATCGCCTTTTCGATATCTCTTTACCGTGAGCTGCTGGGTAATCCGGTCGAATTCGAACCGAGCTATCTGCATTGTCTTGAGTTTGAGATATCCGCTACTTTCCTCTTCTATAGGTAGGCCAGCAGCCACCGCGGATTCGGCCAGAATGGCAAGCTCACCATCGATCCACTTGAGGTCGACCATGCGTTTTTGCTCAACGCCGTCGACGAAGATCGCACTCAGCCCGGGCCCATCTTTTTCGGCCTCCACGGCACTCTTGAGAGTGAGATCCCTTTCGATCGCAAACGGATCGTTCGCTTGGGCGAACAGGCTGACGGGCGCCATGAAGACGCCCGTCGCAACCAGCCAAGCCGCAGCGAATGATTTAGCTGCAGATAACAGGGACCTGGACACGCTGCGTGTCGCCCTCGATACGCGCCTGAAGGGTTAGCGGTCCTGTGGGACACCCCGCTGGCAGCTTCCATTCGAGCCATGAGCCGCCGTGCACGTAATGGAGCGATGCTCCATCGATTTCGACCGGTGAATTAACCGTATTGGTAAGGGCCAAACTAACCATACGAGCGGATTGCTGACCGCGATTTGCGACGCGCAACGTATCGCCCTTAACGGTCCATTCTAGATCGGCGGGGCTTGCCGCCGCTCGGTCCACGAACATTGGAATAGTAAAACGGATACGCGTCATCGCGGTACCGCTTTGCGCCTGCTCGGGATCAGGTAGCTGATCAATCGCCACTCGATAACGGCGTTCACCCTCAGGCGGGAGCGCGCGGCGTTGTACGCGAAAGAATTGCGTATCGCCGGGCTGAATGACCACGATCGCCGGTGAAACGAGTACATCCGTCGTGGGAGCATAGACATCTTCGCCATGGGATTGTGTCCAGTCGAATGCTCTGACCTGGATACCGATCGGTCGATCCGAAGGATTGATAACCCGGAGCGTCTCCTGCATTTTCTCACCGTCCATCTCGAGGCGGAGCGGCGCTACCGTTACGCGCGCCGACGGAGCCGATGAGGCAGCGTTGGCTGGCGCCTCCTGGGCAAGCACTCCGCTAGACAGTATGAGGGAAGCCGTAGCCAGTATGGCTGCGAGACATATTTTCATGATAGGCTATCCGGAGTGGCGACCGGCGGGCCGAAACCCGCCGGACGAGGATCAGAAGGTAACCGTGACGGCAACCGAGTCCGAATAGGTGTCGGCCGCTACGTTGCCTGCAGTCGAAGGAATGCGTCCGCCAATGGTGAGCGTCTGCGCGCTGCCAGTCCCGGTTCCAGCGGCGATTGCAGTGTTGACCGCGAGAAGCGTGCCCGAAGCTGGAACACCGAGATAGAGGCTGTACGGGATCTTGTCCGTGCCCGAGCCAGCCATGTAGCGCTGGCCCGCATTTGCGTTTCCGCCGGCCCCCATAGTTACGTTGAAGTCGGAACCGTCGGTGCATGTGAGTGACATCGAGGTGCTGGTGTCGTGGTTGGCGCCGTTGAGCACGCCCAGTCCAGTCCAAGCCAGTGTAGCGTCGCTTACCTCGCATGATTCGAGGACTTCGGCAGTGACGGTCAGAGTGGCCGAGTTGGTACCAGCAACGGCGGGCGTTGCAGCGACCACACCGGCAGCACTGGCGGCGACCAGAATAATCTTACGCATTTGTTGATCTCCTAAACCCTGTTCCAAGCGGGTGATTCGGAAAATACTTACTGGCGGTATAGATTCCGTTAAGCAGGCCGCGGGGGTTCGGAATGACAGCGCGTCCGAGTGCATCTCTCCATTAAATTGTTGATTCTACGAGTGGAGAAAGGTGCGGCGCAAGAGATGCGCTAGAATTCGACGGTTACTGTGACGCTGTCTTCATAGCGTCCGGTCACAGCAGACCCGTCGAAGGTCAGTTCGCCATAGACGGGAAAAGCGATCGATCC
Source organism: Qipengyuania pacifica (assembly GCF_019857205.1). Lineage (GTDB taxonomy): Bacteria > Pseudomonadota > Alphaproteobacteria > Sphingomonadales > Sphingomonadaceae > Qipengyuania > Qipengyuania pacifica. The sequence goes on from NZ_JAHWXO010000001.1 coordinate 191,033, forward strand.
GGTCGCGCCTGAATTTCCGCGAACCTGCCCTGCACGTTGATCGGTCCAGCGGCGGGAATAGGCTGGATCGGAGTAGAGATTGTACCGCATGTACGCACCGCTCGCCGCATTGCGCATTCGGCGGTTGATGCCTTGGCTGTGCTGGCCACGATCCATGGAAATCGCAAAATCAAGATTGGCGGTACACTGGACATCGACCGCACCTGTCGATCGAAGGGTACCTCTCGTTCCGATGATCAAGCCAAATCCGACGTCTGTGGTCGTGACGGTGCACCCGTCGACGATTGCCACATTGACCTGGAGATCTGCTGCATTTTCCCGCGCTTCAGCGGGAGTATGGACAGCGCCAAGAGCTGCCATGCCGATCAGTATCGGGCAAAGGCGAAAGGGAAGTGCCATAGCGGGTCAGTAGTGACCCGTACTGCACCATTAAGGTAAACAAAGGGTTTGACGGCGCGTTGGCGCGCAGGCCTGCTAAATGTCTCCGCCCGTAAGTCTCTGACAGATCAGATCTAATTGATCTAGCGTGCGATACCGGATTGTCACGCTTCCGGTGTTCGGTGTGGCATCCGTGGTAATCTTTACCGGCATGCCGAGGAATTCTTCGAGATGCCCCTGCACGGCCGAGATATCCGCATTTCCCTCCGCTGTCTGCTCCGGTCGCGCCTTTTCGCCACTGCCACTCTTACGCGGTTTTCGCGTCAGGGCTTCCATCTGACGGACGGACAGGCCTTCGGAGACAGCCTTTTGAGCCATCTCCGGCGCATCTTCACGTCCGATAAGCGCGCGCGCGTGGCCCATGGAGAGCGAACCTTCTGCCAGAAAGGCGAGCACGGTATCCGGAAGCGCCAGAAGACGTTGAAAGTTTGCGACGTGGCTGCGTGACTTGTCGACCAGCTTGGCAATTTCAGCCTGGGTCATGCCCTCGTCGTCGGTTAGTTTCTGATAGGCCCGCGCTTCTTCGACAGGGTTGAGGTCTTCGCGCTGGAGGTTCTCGATGAGTGCGAGAGCCATGACCTCGCGTTGGTCGAGTTCACGGACGAGTGCCGGAATCTGGTGCAACCGCGCTCTCTGCGCAGCGCGCCAGCGGCGTTCGCCGGCGACGATGCGGTAACGCCCCCTGCCCAGCGGCGATACGATGATCGGCTGAATGACACCCCTCTCGGCGATCGACGACGCGAGCGAATCTAGCGCTTCTTCGTCGAAGCGGGTTCTTGGCTGTCCGGGTAGCGGTTCGATGTCGGCCACCGGGATCGAAGCCAGGCCTTCCGACATGGTTGTGCGCCCGGAACTGTCCGAGATCGACGACTGATTACTGTCGTTACTTGATTCCCGCGCCACCAGCGGTTCCTCACGACGCGTTTCCCCGAGCAGGGCGCCAAGACCTTTGCCGAGCTTCTTCTTGCGGTCGATAGGATGCGCTCCTCGTTCAGCGTGTGTCTGGCTCATGCGGCTTTCCGATTTTCAGGCAAACGCCCGATGAGTTCACGAGCGAGACCGATATAAGCACGGCTGCCCGGGCAGTTGTGGTCATAGACGAGAGCCGGCATGCCGTGGCTCGGTGCTTCCGACAGACGGACGTTGCGCGGGATTACACTCTCAAACACGAGATTGCCGAGGCAATCGCGAACATCGTCGGCAACCTGGTCGGTCAGGCGATTGCGTCGATCGAACATTGTCAGAACGACACCGACGATGCCCAGCGAGGAGTTGAAACCCTGTTGAACCCGCTCGACCGTCTGAAGGAGCTGGCTGAGCCCCTCCAAGGCGAAGAATTCGCACTGCAGGGGTACGAGCAGGGTGTCGGCAGCACATAGGGCGTTGAGTGTCAAAAGCCCCAGCGACGGCGGGCAATCGATAAAACAAACGTCGTAACCGGTGAAACTACCGGCAGTTTGTTGATGAAGTGCATGCGTAAGGCGAGCGGTTCGATCGTCGACGGAAACCAGTTCGACTTCGGCGCCGGAAAGGTCTTGGGTGGCCGGGACGATGTCGAGACCGGGAATTTCGGTGGGTTGGGCGCATTCGGACAATGTCGCCTGCTGAAGGAGTAGATCATAGCTGGTGTTTTCACGTGCGGAACTGGCAACCCCGAGGCCCGTCGAAGCATTTCCTTGGGGATCGAGATCGATCAGCAGCGTTTTCCACCCGGTTGCCGCCATCGCCGTGGCGATATTGATCGCGGTGGTCGTCTTGCCGACCCCGCCCTTCTGGTTGGCTATGGCGATGGTGATCATTGATTCTTGCTCCATTGTCCGCGGCCGACGACAATTCCTGCGTCCTGATCGGTGAGAGATTGTTCCACGTGAAACATCTTACCGTGATTCTTCGGCAGGTCTTTTACTTCTTGCGATGCAGACCGCCCTTTCGGCAACACCCAAAAGGTATCCTTTGTGGAGAAGCGTGCGGATAACGCGAGCAACCGATCCAAAGGCGCAAAAGCGCGGGCAGAGATTGTGCCGGCAGGGAAGGCCCCCACACTCTCGAGACGAGCGCCTTCTATACGACAGTTCTGCAGGTCGAGCTCGGCAATCATGCGCTCAAGCCATTCCACCCGTCGCTTGCGGGATTCAACGAGCACAACCGAAAGTTGAGGGCGCATGACAGCAATGACGAGACCGGGGAACCCGGCCCCACTACCGAGGTCGAGCCATGCCGAACCCTCCCCGCCCCATTTCAGGAGTTGGGCGGAGTCCGCGATGTGCCGCTGCCACACTGTTTGTAGTGTTGCACGTGCAACAAGGTTCTGGCGCTCATTTTCCTGAGCCAGTTCAGCCGTGAGCGTTTCGAGCTTATCCATAGCAGCGGCGTCACACAGATCGGACACGTAGTGCTTTGCCTGATCTTCGTTGGTGATCATGCCGCTCTGCTTTCCAGCTTGCGCGCATGAACGAGCAAAGCTGCCATGGCTGCGGGCGTTACGCCGCGAATCCTACCGGCTGCTGCCAGCGATTCCGGCTTCGCCCGTGAGAGCCGCTCTATCATTTCATTCGACAGGCCAGGAACCTGATGGAAGGGAAAGTCGCTGGACAGAAATTGCGCCTCGTTTGCGCGCAAATCGGCCAACTCTGCATCCTGTCGCGAAAGGTAGGGGGCATAGAAAGCGTCTTCTGCCATCTCCACGGCCAGAGGATCCGACGCATCAACCTCGCCGATCCATGGGCGCAGTTCTTCCAGAGTAGCATGACCGCCGCCAATCCATTCCGAAACTGGACGGGGACCCACATCACGTTTCACGTGAAACCCCGCATCTGCCAGTGTTTTCGAATGAAGCGGAGCCTCGAACTGCCGGGAATAGCGCACCCTGCGCTCTTCACGTCGTTCATACCACTCCGCCCGCTCTGCGCCAACGATGCCACTGGCAATACCCAAGGGAGTCAGCCGCGTATCCGCATTGCTCGCACGGAGCCGTAAGCGATATTCCGCCCTCGACGTCAGCATACGATATGGCTCGGTAATGCCCTGCAGGGTCAGATCATCCAGCATAACCGCGATGTAAGAATTGGACCGATCCATCTGGACGGCTTCGCCGCCAGTGACACACGCGGCGGCGTGCATTCCGGCTACCAGACCCTGCGCGGCCGCCTCTTCATAACCGGTCGTCCCGTTAATCTGGCCCGCACAATACAAACCGGGAATCGCGTGTAACTCAAGGGATGACGTGAGAGCGCGCGGATCGATGTGATCGTATTCGACGGCGTAGCCTGGAACCGCCATCTCGACCCTTCCCAGACCATCCATCTCCCGCAACATAGCTAGCTGCACGTCCGCGGGCAGCGAGGTAGAGATGCCGTTGGGATAAACGGGGCTGGTATTCAGCCCCTCCGGTTCGAGGAAAACCTGGTGACCATCCCGATCGGCAAAGCGGTGAATCTTGTCTTCGATCGACGGACAATAGCGGGGCCCCGCAGCGCCGATAGCCCCAGAGAAAAGCGGCGACCGATCGAGATTGGCGCGAATAATCTCATGAGCGCGTTCGTTGGTGCGCGTGATAGCGCAGAAAATCTGCGGATTGACGCGCCGAGTAGAAAGCGCACTCATCGTCCAGACTTCCTCGTCCGAAGCTTGCTCTTCCAGACGCGCCCAGTCGATGGTCCGACCATCCAGCCGGGGCGGTGTGCCAGTCTTTAGCCGGCCCATGGGAAGCGCTGCATCCCGCATCTGTGAAGCGAGCCGGTGCGCTGCGCCCTCCCCGATACGGCCGCCTTCGAACCGCTCTTCCCCTCGATAAAGAACGCCGCCGAGGAACGTGCCCGTGCACAATATTACCGCGGAAGCCTCGAGCCTGTCGCCACTCGCCAGATCAATTCCGGCAACACGATCTCCCTCCAACCGAAGTGCGGCTACCTCTCCCTCTACCAGTTCGAGCAAGGGGTCCTTGCGAACCACCTGCTGGACGGCCTGGTGAAACAGATGCCGGTCCGCCTGTACACGGGGGCCCCATACCGCACTGCCCTTGGACCGATTGAGCATGCGATAATGAATCGCCGCAGCATCCGCGGCCCGTCCGATGACTCCGTCAAGAGCATCCACCTCCCGAACCAGATGACCTTTGCCCAAGCCGCCGATAGCAGGGTTACAACTCATCGATCCGACCTTGTCGATATCAAGCGAGACAAGCGCAACGCGCGCACCCATGCGCGTAGCAGCGCAGGCTGCTTCGACGCCGGCGTGACCGCCACCGACTACAACTACATCGAACTGGTGCATGCTGGCGCTTTAATGAAGGCACGCTTGCGCGTCAAAGGCCCATGTTTCACGTGAAACACTATTTACCGATGCAAAACCGACCGAACAACGCGTCGAGCATCTCTTCCGTGGAATCCCGACCGACCAGACGATCAAGCGCCCTACGCGCGGCCCTAAGATTCTCGGCAGCGATCAACAAATCCGAATGTGTATCTACAGCCTCCAGGCTCTGCGCCGCGGTCTGGGCCCATTCCCGCTGCCTCCGATTGAAGGCGATCTGATCGACCGGAGGTAAAATTTCCCGCGCCTTCTCAACCAGCATGTCCGTCAGTTCAGACAAGCCAAATCCAGTTACAGCCGAAACTTCCAAGCCCTCCGATTGCCCTGCCCCAAGGTCGGATTTCGCGCTGATCTGGATCGCGCCAACGGGCAGATCATCCGGAGCGCCGAGCCACAGAACAATGTGCCCATTCGCAACCTCCTTGCGCGCGCGTTCGATGCCCAGCTCTTCGATCGCACCCGCACCGCTATCGCGCATACCAGCTGTATCGACCAAAATGAGGGGTACGCCACCGATAGACACCGGGCGTTCAAGGACATCCCTCGTGGTCCCCGCCTCACTCGTCACGATCGCCGCATCGTCGGACAGCAATGCGTTGAATAGCGAAGATTTTCCGGCGTTCGGTGGGCCCGCAAGTACGACGCGAATGCCGTCCCTCAACCGCTCGGTCGCCGGTCGCTGCGATGCCGCCCGGATTTCGCGAACCAGTTCGTCGAGTTCACGTGAAAAGGCTGCGGGAAGCGTTACATCATCCTCATCCGCGAAATCGATCACCGCTTCGATCGACGCGGCGAGGCCAAGTACACGGTCGCGCCATCCTTCAATCCGGCGGGACAAATCTCCCCCAGCTGCGAGCAGCGCACCGCGGCGCTGCAATTCGGTTTCAGCTGAAAGTAAATCGGCCAGACCCTCGGCTTCAGCCAGATCGATACGGCCATTGCTGAAGGCGCGGCGGGTGAATTCACCCGGTTCCGCTTCCCGTAGCCCGTCGATACTGGACAATGCCGCAAGAAGGGCCGCAACCACCGCCCGCCCCCCGTGGCAATGAATTTCCGCAAGATCCTCACCCGTGGCCGTATTCGGACCCGCGAACCACATCACCAGCGCCTGATCCAGCGCTGCACCTTCGCCATTCCGCACTATCCGCAACCGGGGCGAGCGGGCTGGCGGAAGACCATTTGCCATTCGCGACAGAGCTTCCCCTGCCCGAGGACCGCTGATCCGTATTACGCCGATGCCTGCAGGTGGCGCGCCGCTGGACAGCGCGTAAATCGTGTCAGCCATCAGGCAAGTTTACCTCAGTCGCTATCTGAATGCTTGCTTTGCGACGAAGATCGACCGGCGTTGGCCCCTTCCATGAAACTCTGGAACAGTTTGAAGCCGGCCTGCCCCATCGGGGCGAGCTGCTTGGCATATTCCTGCAGCTGATCGGTGCTGCTCACGCCCTTCATCGCTTTCGACATCATGTCGACATAAACGGCGTTCGCCTTTCCCACGTCGGGAAGACCCATGAAAGTCCGCGCCTCTTCAGGCGTGCAATCGATTTCGACATGGACCTTCATCGCGTTTCCTCCGTTATGGTATGCGAGATCCTATTTGGGTCCGCACACCGCGTCACGCAAGCACAGACACCAATCAAATCGAGGGAGCCCCCCACCCATGAGCGAAACCGTCACCGTAACGAGCCTGACCGACAATGAAGAATTCGACGCCTATGTCGCGCGTCCTGCGGACACGCCGAAGGCGGCCATCGTCGTGATTCAAGAGATCTTCGGGGTGAACGCCGGCATCCGGCGCAAATGCGACAAGCTGGCAGAAGACGGCTATCTTGCCGTTGCGCCGGATTTGTTCTGGAGGCTCGAGCCGGGCATCGAGCTCGACCCCGACGTCGAACCGGAATTCCAGCGCGCGCTCGACCTGATGGGCAAGTTCAACCAGGATCAGGGCATTCGCGATATAGAGGCGACCATTCATCACATCCGCGAACGCGAAGGTGTGAAGAAGGTCGGTGCCGTCGGCTACTGCCTTGGCGGCCGCCTGGCTTATATGACCGCAGCGCGAACCGATGCGGACGCCACGGTCGGCTATTACGGGGTTGGTATCGACGAATTGCTGCGCGAGAAGAATGCCATCGCCAATCCGCTGATGCTGCATATTCCGACCGAAGACGGCTTCGTCGCCAAGGACACGCAGAAAGCGATGCATGACGGTCTGGACGATCATCCCAAGGTGACGCTCTACGACTATGAAGGGCTGGACCACGGCTTTGCTACCGAATTCGGCAAGCGGCGTAGCGAAGAAGCCGCCCAACTGGCCGACAAGCGTACGGCAGAGTTCTTCGCCGAACACCTCGGCTGATGCGCAATCTCGCGCATATGCGCGAATCGTCCGAACTGTTCATGCGGTTTGGCCCGACGCTGGTCGTGGTGCTGCTGACCGCCTTGTTCGGTATGGTCGGATCGCTGCGCTGGGGCCTGGTCTTCACGATCCCGTTACTAGTCGTAGCCGTGTATGACTTCTGTCAGCGCCGCCATACCTTGTGGCGGAATTATCCGCTGCTCGCCCATGTGCGCTGGATGATGGAGGACCTGCGCCCCTATGCGCGGGCCTATCTGGTGGAGGGTGACCTCGAAGGGCGGCCCTTCAACCACCAGCAGCGTGCGCTGGTCTATGCGCGATCGAAGGGCCAGCTCGACAGCCACCCGTTCGGCACGGAACTTGACGTATATTCGGACGAATACGAGTGGCTTGCCCATTCGATGACACCGAATGCCGACGTACCCGCCGAGTGGCGCGTCAATGTGGGCAGCAGCCAGTGTGCCAAGCCCTACTCCGCAGCGTTGCTGAACATCTCGGCAATGAGTTTCGGATCGCTGTCGGCCAACGCGATCATGGCCCTGAACAAAGGCGCAGCGGCGGGCAATTTCTACCACGACACGGGCGAAGGCGGCATTTCGCGCTATCACCGTTCGCATGGCGGGGACCTCGTCTGGGAAATCGGCAGCGGCTATTTCGGATGCCGCAAGGACGACGGATCGTTCGACCCGGACCGGTTTGCCGACAATGCGCGCGACGACCAGGTCAAGATGATCGAAATCAAGATCAGCCAAGGCGCAAAGCCGGGTCATGGCGGTGTATTGCCCGGCACCAAGGTAACGGAAGAAATCGCCGAAGCACGCGGCGTGGCCGTGGGCACGGATTGCATCTCGCCCGCGGCGCATTCGACCTTTTCGACGCCGACCGGCATGCTGGAGTGGGCCGCAAAACTGCGCGACCTTTCCGGAGGCAAGCCGATCGGCATGAAACTGTGTGTCGGCAAGCCGCACGAAGTCTTTGCCGTGATCAAGGCGATGCGGGAAACCGGCATCGTGCTCGATTACATCGTCGTCGATGGCGCAGAAGGCGGCACGGGTGCGGCGCCGGTCGAGTTTTCGAACCGGGTTGGCATGCCTTTGCGCGAAGGGTTGATCCTGGTTCGCAACGCTCTGGTCGGGTCTGGGCTGAAGCCCGAGATAAAGCTGGCGGCGGCGGGAAAAGTGCATTCCGGCGCGGGCATGGCGATGAATTTCGGGCTCGGCGCGGATTTCTGCAATGCCGGCCGCGCCTTCATGTTCGCGCTTGGCTGCGTCCAGTCGCTCAAATGCCATACCGATGCCTGCCCTACCGGCGTCGCCACGCAGGATTCGACCCGGCAGCGCGGGCTCGTGCCGATGGAAAAGGCCGAACGCGTAACGCGCTTCCAGCGCCACACGCTGCATTCCTTCCGCGAAATGGTGATCGCCATGGGGCTCGATAATCCCTGGCAGATCGCGCCGCATCTGATGTCGGAGCGGATCAACGGGGTGCAGTCGGACAGTTTCGAGCATCTCTATCGCTTCCTAGAACCCGGCGAGCTGCTCGACTCTCCGGAATCCACCCCCTATGCCAAAGCCTGGGCAGCCGCGCGTGCGGACACGTTCAGGGAGGTAGCATGAGCGCAGAACTCGGACTGCAGAAGTGGCACACGGCCATGGAAGAAGGCAGCGCGCCGGACGCGCTGGCAACGATCATCCGCGAAGATGCGGTATTCCATTCGCCGGTCGTGCATACGCCGCAGGAAGGTCGGCAGATCGTTGTCGCCTATCTAGCGGCGGCCGGGCAGACGCTCGGCAACGACAGTTTCGAATATGTACGCGAGCTCGTCGATGGCGATAACGCGATGCTCGAATTCACGACTGAGATGGATGGCATCCATGTGAACGGCATCGACCTCATCCGCTTCGATAAGGATGGCATGATTGCCGACTTCAAGGTGATGGTGCGGCCCCTGAAGGCCGTCAACAAGGTCTGGGAACAGATGGCGGCGATGTTGGAGCGCCAGAAAGTCTGAGTTATCAAGCTCTTACGCAGCCATGCGCGGCGTCATGATGGTTTCGACCAGACGCGCTATCGTCGCCTGCGAAATTTCGGTCTGCCGCAGTTTCTGCTCGAGTATCCGGGCGTCACCGCCAGATACGGCCAGCCGCTCCATCCGCCAGTTCGGGAAACAGCGACCGCGCCCTTCCCGGCGTTCCAGAACCTCGAGGCGCTCGTGCCTGCTGTCGGCCTTGAGATCGTTAAGCAAAGCGTCGAGCGACGCGGCGGGACCTTCGACGAACTGAACGAATGTGTCGTGGGCGTAGACCAGGAAACCGGTCACATCCCGCGTGGGATTGTTCCGCGCGGACGTCTCGATAATCTTGAAAACATCGCCCGACTGGAAATCGTCGCTCGCGTATGAAACGTAAATCAGTTGCTGCATAAATCTTCCTTGCAGCAACTGATACGTCCGACGTGTCTAACAGGTCGTTAACCGCAAATGGTTGTATTTACTGGTTCATATTGGCGAAGAAATCTTCGTTGGTCTTGGAATCCTTCATCTTGTCGAGAAGGAATTCCATCGCGTCGATCGTGCCCATCTGCATGAGGATACGGCGCAGGACCCACATCTTGGAGAGCTTGTCCTTCTCGACCAGCAGTTCTTCCTTGCGCGTGCCGGACTTGCCGACGTCGAGAGCGGGGAAGATGCGCTTGTCGGCGACCTTGCGATCGAGCACGATTTCGGAGTTACCCGTGCCCTTGAATTCTTCGAAGATGACTTCGTCCATGCGGCTGCCGGTATCGATCAGCGCCGTGGCGATGATGGAAAGCGAGCCGCCCTCCTCGATATTACGGGCCGCACCGAAGAAACGCTTGGGCCGCTGCAGGGCGTTCGCATCGACACCGCCGGTCAGCACCTTGCCCGAGCTGGGAACCACGGTGTTGTAGGCACGGCCGAGACGGGTGATCGAATCGAGCAGGATGACGACATCCTTCTTGTGTTCGACCAGGCGCTTGGCCTTTTCGATGACCATTTCCGCAACCTGGACGTGGCGATTGGCCGGTTCGTCGAAGGTCGAGGAGATGACCTCGCCGTTCACGCTGCGCTGCATGTCGGTGACTTCTTCCGGGCGCTCGTCGACGAGCAGCACCAGCAGGAAGACTTCCGGATGGTTGTCGGTAATCGCCTTGGCGATGTTCTGCAGCAGCACGGTTTTACCGGTACGCGGCGGCGCAACGATCAGCGCGCGCTGGCCCTTGCCCTGCGGCGAGATGATGTCGATCACCCGCGCGCTCTTGTCCTTCACCGTCGGATCGAGCGTATCGAGCGTCAGCTTTTCTTCGGGATAGAGCGGCGTGAGATTGTCGAAATTGGTGCGTGTGCGCACATTGGCCGGATCTTCGTAATTGACCGAAGTGAGGCCGGTCAGGGCGAAATAGCGCTCGCCTTCCTGAGGTGCGCGGATCTGGCCTTCGACCGTATCGCCGGTGCGCAGGCCCCATTTGCGGATCTGGTTGGGCGAAACGTATATATCGTCCGGGCCGGCAAGGTAATTCGCTTCGGGCGAACGCAGGAAGCCGAAGCCGTCCTGCAGCACTTCAATCGTGCCGATGCCCATGATTTCTTCATTGTATTCTTCATCGTCCGCCAGTTCGCGCAGGATGCAGAACATGAGATCCTGGCGGCGCATTGTGCCCGCCGCTTCGACGCCCAGTTCTTCGGCCATCGCGACCAGATCTGCCGGAGCTTTTGCTTTGAGGTCTTTAAGATGCATGTGGTTATACTCGGTATTCGGTTGGGATGGCCGGCGGGTCGGTAGGGGCTTGGAGAAAGCAGACCCGGCCTCGTCAGGATGCGAAGCCCGTAGCCGGTTGATGATGCGCAGTTACGCCCGCGTCAGGGGGGCGTCAATTCACAAAGCGACGTATCGAAGCTCAGAACGGTTTGACGACAACCAGCACGACGATGATGGCGAGCGCGATCCCGGGAAATTCACCCCAGATCCGCAATTGCTTTTCCGTCATCGGGCGCTCGCCCGCTGCCATTTTCTTGGATCGTGCGACCATTATGCCGTGGAACGCCGTCAGAAGCACCACAAAGAACAATTTGGCGTGAAACCATCCCTGGTCCCATGCACCGATCGACATCGCCAGAAGTAGGCCCAGAACCCAGACAACGATCAGGCTGGGTGTGAGGATCACCTTGCGCAGCAGACCCATCCTTTTCGCCCACAGAGCCGATTCTTCGGATCCGGGCGCCGCTGCATGCAGATAGATCATCTGGCGGGGCAGCATGAACAGACCGGCCATCCAGAACACCATGAAAATGATGTGGCCGGCCTTCAGCCAGTAGTAGGTCATGGCGAGGACATCCTGCATTGCCCGAACATGTAATGACCGCTCACGCCCTCGTCACCCCTTGAAACTACGAACCGTCGCAATCAGCCGATCGACATGTTCGATCGGGGTGCGCCGGTCTATCCCGTGACCGAGATTGAAGACATGCGGGCGGTCTGCAAAGGCTTCGAGGATCAACCGGACGCGTGGCTCCAGCCGATCGCTGCCGGCGAGCAGCAGCAGCGGATCGAAATTGCCCTGCACGGGCATGCCGGCGGGTAATTCGCGGGCCGCCCAGTTCGGGTCGATCGTTTCATCCACTCCCACCGCCCGCACCCCGGTTTCGCGGGCGTAGGCCGGCAATTTCTCCCCTGCCCCCTTCGGGAAACCGATCACCGGCGTATCGGGATGACGCGCACGCAGTGCGGCGACGATCCGCGCATTCGGCGCAATCACCAGCCGTTCGAATTCGTCGGGTGCAAGACTGCCTGCCCAGCTGTCGAATAGCTGGACCGCTTCGGCGCCAGCATCGATCTGTCCCGAAAGATATTCGATCGTTTCGCCCACGATCGCATCCAGGATCGCGTCGAGCTTGGCTGGATCGCGATAAGCCATGGCTCGTGCATCGTGCTGGTCGCGGCTGCCCTCGCCCGCCACCATGTAGGTCGCAACCGTCCAGGGGCTGCCTGCAAAGCCAAGCATCGTCACACCATCGGGAAGTCGCTGGCGACAGCGCCGGACGGTTTCGTAGATCGGATCGTAGCGCGAACGGTCGCAGGTCAGGGCATCGAGTGCTGCATCGACCAGCGGCGGCGACAGCTTGGGACCCTCGCCCGCCAGAAATTCCAGATGTTGCCCCAGAGCGTGCGGCACGATCAGGATATCGGAAAACAGGATCGCCCCGTCGAAGCCAAAGCGGTCGATCGGCTGCAAGGTGATTTCGCAAGCCGCTTCGCTGTCGTAGGCCATGGCGAGAAAGCCGCCCTTTTCCGCCCGCAGCGCGCGATATTCGGGCAGGTAACGACCAGCCTGGCGCATGAGCCAGAGAGGCACCTGCGCACCGCGCTTGCCGTTAAGCGTATCGAGAAGAAGACCGGGCATCGATGAGTCCAATCCAATAAATAATATTATTTATATAGAGGTTGAAGGAGTCTGTTGGCCCTGTGGATTTCAGGGATAACTGGCCCCTGCCCGATTTCTCCCGCGCTGCAAAGGGCAACCTCTGCAATGCGACTCGCCCGCCGTGTTGAGTCGAGTCAAACTTATCCTCGCTGTCCCCACCCCTGCGCATAAATCGGATTTGCTGTGCGGGAATCGGCCCGTGAAAGACTCGTTTCGGGGAGGGTTTTTCGTCCCGAACTTGTCGCCAGCTTTCTCCCGTGGTTTATGCCACCCGTTCTCCACAGGCTGCAGGACCGCCAAAATCTCCAATCGCGTGCATCTCCATCTGCTGTCAGATTCGACCGGCGAAACGCTCGAAATGCTCGCCAAAGCGGCCCTCGCGCAGTTCGAGGATGCCGATGTCGTACGCCATTTTTGGCCGATGGTCCGCAGCCGGCAGCATCTCGAACGGATCCTGCCCGAGCTCAAGGGCAATCCGGGGCTCGTATTGTTCACGCTCGTCAATCTGGACACTCGCACGCGGCTCGAAGAAGCATGCGGCCAACTGGGTCTGCCCGCCGTCCCGATCCTCGACCGGGTGACGGAGGCGCTGGAGAAGGCGCTCGGCCAGGAAGCGCATGGTCGGCCGGGCCGGCAGCACGCCATGGACCAGGCTTATTTTAATCGGGTCGAGGCAATCCAGTTCACCATCGCCCATGATGACGGGATCGGGTGGGAGAACTGGGAGGAAGCGGACATTGTTCTGGCGGGCGTCTCGCGCAGTTCGAAGACCCCGACCAGCATCTACCTCGCCAATCGCGGGTACAAGGTCGCCAACATTCCGCTGGTGGTGGAAAGCCCGCCGCCGCCCAAGCTGTACGAATTGCAGAACCCGATGGTGGTGGGGCTCACGACCGCGCCCGAGCGGCTCATCCAGATCCGCCGCAACCGGCTGCTTACTCTGAACGAGGAACGGGAAACCGACTATGTCGATAACGAGCGCGTGAAGGACGAATTGAAGTTCGCCCGCCGCATGTTTGCCGATAATGGCTGGGCGGTAATCGATGTAACGCGCCGTTCGATCGAGGAAACTGCCGCCGCGATTATTCGGCTCCACAACGAACGAAAGGCGCGGGGTACGCGCCAGGGAGCAAAGCCCATATGACGAAACTCGGCGGAACCGGCATCGTGCTCGCCTCGAACAGCGCGTCGCGCAAGGCGATGCTCGAAGCAGCGGGCGTGTCGTTTACCGCGCAAGCGGCAGATGTGGACGAGCGCGCGCTCGAAGCGGAGATGGACGATGCCGACCCCGCCGAGATTGCACAGGCGCTGGCCGCGGCGAAGGCAGCCTCGGTTTCCGCAATCCGGCCCGGCGATCTTGTGCTGGGATCGGATTCGCTGGTCGAGATTGATGGCAAGCGGTTCGACAAACCCACCAGCCGCGAGAACGCGGCAGACCATCTGCGGTCTTTTTCCGGTGGGGTGATGACATTGCACAGCGCTGCAGCGCTGGCGCGTGATGGCCAGATCCTTTGGGTCGGGTCCGACTTTGCAAGGTTGCATGTGCGTGAATTGAGCGACGCGTTCATCGAAATCTATCTCGATGCGGAATGGCCCGCAGTAAGCCAGTGCGTTGGCGTATTCCGTATAGAAGGCCCGGGCGCGCAGCTCTTCGACGGTATCATGGGAGACCAGTTCACCGTGCTGGGGATGCCCCTGCTGCAGGTGCTCGATGCCTTGCGGGAAGAAGGCGCCTTGCTGTCGTGACGCGCCATGCCGAGGTGATCGGCGATCCGATCGCGCAATCCAAATCGCCCGCGATCCACGGTTTCTGGATAGAACGGCTGGGGCTGGACGCCGATTATCGTGCGACGCAAGTCGATGCGGGCGGACTTGCGGACTATGTTGCAGACAGGCGCACGGCCTCGGATTGGTGTGGATGCAATGTTACCATGCCCCACAAGCAGGCAATCATGCCACTGCTGGACCGCCTCGAACCACTGGCAAAGCAGGTTGGCGCGGTGAACACCGTCGTAAAAGCGGCTGATGGAAAGCTGGTTGGGCGCAATACCGATGTGGCGGGATTTCTCGAACCCTTGACCGATCGACTTCGCCAGCAGCATTATTTCCGCATGGCGCGAGTAATCGGAACAGGCGGCGCTGCACGGGCGATCGTTTCGGGTCTCGCAAGAGAGGGCTTCACCCTCGTCGTCGCGGGACGGGACCGGGCCAAGGCCGACGCCCTGCTGGAGGAACTGGACCCAAGCGGGGAACACCATGCAGCACAGATCGACCACTTTGCTGCGGCCACGGACTTCGTCTTCGACGACCGCAAGGGCTGCTGCGATCTGGTCGTCAACGCTTCGCCCCTGGGAATGAAAGGCAAGCCGCCGCTGCCCTTCGACTGGAGTCATGCTCCGCCGGGTTCGATTGCTTACGATATCGTCACGGACCCCGTGGATACACCATTTTTGAAATCCGCTCGCGAAGCCGGGTTCGAGACCATCGATGGACTGGCGATGCTGATCGGGCAGGCGGCCGCAGCATTTACGCACTTCTTCGGAATAGAGCCGCCGCGTGAATTCGATGAGGAATTACGGGAAAGACTCATCGCATGAGCCGCCCCCTCATCATCGGCCTTACCGGCTCAATCGGCATGGGAAAATCGACCGTAGCGGCCATGTTCGAGGCTGCAGGGGTGCCCGTATTCGATGCCGATGCCGAAGTGAGGGCCATGCAGGGACCCGGCGGCGAACTGGTTGCTGCCATTGAGAATGCGTTCCCCGGCACTACGGAAGAAAGCGGCGTTTCGCGCGAAATGCTCGGCGCGCTGGTCTTCGGCAATGCCGCACAATTGGCTCGGCTGGAATCCATCGTCCACCCCGCCGTCGCACAGAAGCGTCAGGCCTTCATGATCGAACATTCGGGAGCGCCGGTCGTCGTCTTCGACATTCCGCTCCTGTTCGAGAAAGGTGGCGCCGCTGCAGTGGACCGGGTGGTGGTCGTTTCGGCATCGGCTGAAAAACAGCGCCAGCGGGTTCTTGCCCGGCCCGGCATGACCGAGGAAAAATTTACCCAGATCCTCGCCATCCAGACTCCCGACAGCGAAAAGCGCGAGCGGGCGGACCATGTGATCGATACCGGCACCAGCCTTGCCGAGACGGAAGATGCGGTCCGCATGCTGATCGAGGAATTGAAGTCAGCGCCAAGGCGGCAAGGCTCGCTGTAACCCCCTTGTAATCTGCGGTCACGGGGCCGATAGAAGTATGGATGCGTGAGATCGTATTCGATACCGAGACAACCGGCCTGGATCCCAAGACGGGGGACCGAATGGTGGAGATCGGCTGCATCGAGATGGTCAATCTCGTGCCGACGGGCGCAACATATCACGCCTATTTCAATCCCGAACGCGACATGCCGGCCGGCGCCGAAGCCGTTCATGGTCTTTCGGCAGCATTCCTGTCGGACAAACCACTGTTTCGCGAAGTGGCGCAGGAATTGCTCGACTTCATCGGGGATTCGCCGCTTGTCGCGCATAATGCTGGTTTCGATTTCGGCTTTCTCAATGCGGAACTGGCCCTGATCGCCATGGAACCGGTGTGTACGACGCGCATGGTCGACACGGTGGCTATTGCGCGCAAGCGTCACCCGGGTGCCAAGCTTTCGCTCGATGCGCTGTGCAGCCGCTACGGGATCGATCGCAGCCACCGGGTCAAACACGGCGCGCTGCTCGATGCCGAGTTGCTGGCGCAGGTCTATGTAGAACTGAAGGGCGGCCGCCAGATCGGATTGGAACTGGCAGCTGAAGCGGCGATGGCCGAGATCGCCGGCGAGCAGACTATCGTTGCGGTGCGAAAAGCTCCCACGGGGCCGCGGCGCGAACCGCGTCCGCATTTCGCCAGCCAGGCGGAACTTGCGCGGCATCGGGAATTCATGGCGGGAATCGAAAATCCTCTTTGGGGCTAGATTCCCGGCAGGTGGAAACCGGCAGACGGGCCGGAGAGTTGGGATCGCACGGGGGACGATAAAGGAGAAAACGACAAGATGGACATTCGCGTTTCCGGCCACCAGATCGACACTGGCTCCGCCCTGCAGGAACATGTCGACGATCGACTGAACTCCATCGTCGATAAATATTTCAACCGCGCAATTTCATCGCACGTCACCTTCGGCAAGGGGCCGGGTGGCGCCTTTACCTCCGATATCGTGACGCATGTGATGCAGGGCCTCATCCTGAAGGGTCATGCAGAAGCGCATGATGTGCATCAGGCATTCGATGCCGCCGCGAGCAAGATCGAAAAGCAGTTGCGCCGGTACAAACGCCGGATAAAGGACCGTCACGAACAGGCCGCCCACGCGGTGCGCGAAACGGAAGCTGCCTATACGATCCTGGCAGCGCCCGAACCCGACAATGACGAGGAAGTCACATCGGACAGCCCGCCCATCGTCGCCGAAACCAAGGCCATGATACCCGAATGCAGCGTTGCCGATGCGGTCATGCTGCTGGATCTGCAGAACGCCAATGGTCTGCTGTTCAAGAATGCCGGTAGCGGGGCCCACAATATGGTCTATCGCCGGCACGACGGGTCGATCGGCTGGGTCGAGCCGCGCTAGGGGAGAGAGGGAGCAATGACCGGGGCCGCATCCAGCGGGGCACAGCGCCATCACCGGGCGCTGGAAAGCCTCTACGCTTCGGCGCCGGTCAATGCGCTCTTCGCATCCCGCCTCGAAATCACGGGCGAAGGGGCTGCGCGCATTACCTTCAACGTGACCGAAGACGTCTATCACGCCGCTGGGGCAGCCCACGGCACGATCTATTTCAAGATGCTCGACGATGCCGGCTTCTATGCAGCGAACACCTTCGTTTCCGACCGTTTCCTGCTGACGACATCGTTCAATCTCCATTTCACCAAGCCGGTGCGGATCGGCGAAGTGGTCGCGGAAGGGCGCTGGGTGAGCGGGCGCAAGCGGGTATTCGTGGCGGAATCGCGGCTGGTCGACGCCGAAGGCGACGAGATCGGCCGGGGAACCGGGACATTCATGCGCTCGCACATCCCCTTGTCCAGCCTGCCCGGTTATCTGGCCGAAGGTTGACGGCGATGTCCGATGCCCGCCTGCCTGCGCATCTGGAAGTATCCGGCCTCGTGCGCACCGTGGAGTCGGCGGGCGGCTTTGGAATGGTTATCCAGAAGGGGGAAAAAGACGCGGGCGTCATCCTCGTATTAACCACACATAATGGCGCGAATACAATGCTCTGGGAGCGTATGCCGCAGCGTGACGGCTCCCGCGCCTTCACTTGCACCCGTGAGCAAGATACTGAAAACAAAACCGATTTTGATGAGTATATTACCCGCAGACGCAATTCCGACCCGGATTGCTGGGTGATCGAGCTGGACGTCGAAAACGCAGAACGCTTCATCGCACAGGGCGCGCATTAACTTGACTTGATTGCAATTGAGACTATTTGGCCGCTCAACTTCGATGCGCAGGCGGCGTAGGACGGCAATGGGGTCGGTACGCATGCACGCAGACGGGGGGTGGTCGGCAGGCCAGTAAACGGATCCGCATTTCAGGACGCAACCAACGCGCCAAGGACCCCGACCTGCGACAGACTGCCAACCGCTTAGTTGTCAGTGACAAATGATTCGCAAGACTACCGGTTTCACCGCGATTATCGCGGCAATTACCCTTACTATTCTTGCCGGAGCCGAAGGTTCCGGGGCCAATGCCCAGGTTGCGGCACATGCAACCGATCAGAATGCTACCGAGGCACAGCTTACCGAAGAAGTGGTGCCCGTCTTCGTAGAGAAGGCCGTAGTGCAGGAGCTTCCCGGCGACGCGGAACTCCCAGCTGAAGATTCAACCGATTCCGCCTCCAGTGCCAGCAGTCTGCGCGAACTGGTTTCGACCATACCCACCGCGGGCCGGCTCTCCGACGAGCTGCATTGCCTTGCCGGTGCCGTCTATTTCGAGGCACGCGGCGAACCGCTCGAAGGTCAGCTTGCGGTCGCTCAGGTAATCGTCAACCGCGCCGAAGATCGCCGGTTCCCTTCCAGCTATTGCGGTGTGGTCTACCAGCGCTCGCAATTCTCCTTCGTGAAGGGCGGCCGCATGCCCAAGGTCCGCACCGGCTCGGCCGCG
This sequence comes from Qipengyuania pacifica, assembly GCF_019857205.1. GTDB lineage: Bacteria > Pseudomonadota > Alphaproteobacteria > Sphingomonadales > Sphingomonadaceae > Qipengyuania > Qipengyuania pacifica. Next base: position 209,700 of record NZ_JAHWXO010000001.1, read on the forward strand.
TGGAAACGGGCAGAAGCGATCGCTCGCATTGCCCATCGCGGTCTGTGGGACAGCAAGGCGGGCGACGCGCTGTTCTTCCATGCAAATTACGTGCGACCGCGCTGGAGCCACCGCAAGGTCGCCCTCGCCACCATCGACACGCATGTCTTCTATCGCTGAGCGGCTGTAACGTCTGTTGTGCAGGGGAAGCCCGAACAGGGCCCCCTCGCGCAGCCTCAGTCCCGCAGGTCCACCCAGACCGGGGTATGGTCGCTGGACTTTTCCCTGCCGCGATAGGCCTTGTCGACACCTGCGGCCGTCATGCGGTCGGCCAGTTCGGGCGACAGCAAGAGATGATCGATGCGGAAGCCGTGGTCACGCTGCCAGGCGCCGGCCTGGTAATCCCAGAAGGTCCACACGCCGCCGCGGGGGTTGAGCGTGTCGATCGCATCGGTCCAGCCATCGGAAAGAAAGCGCGCATAGTGATCGCGTGATTCGGGTTGCATCAGCGCATCGTCCGCCATGGACCGGACGGACCAGACATCCTTGTCTTCGGGGATGACATTGAAATCGCCGAGGACGAGCGCCGGGACTTCCTCGTCCCAGATTTGGCGTGTCCGCTCGCGCAGCTTTTCCATCCAGACCAGCTTGTAATCGAACTTGGGCCCCGGATGCGGATTGCCATTGGGCAGGTAGAGGTTGCAGATCCGTACGCCGTTCACGTCGGCTTCCAGATAGCGGGCCTGTTCACCCTCCCCTTCTTTCGGGCCGTCGATGCCGAGGCCGCGCTGTATTTCCTTGGGCTCTACACCGTCGGCCAGAATGGCCACGCCGTTGAAGCCCTTCTGGCCATGCCAGATGGCTTTGTAACCGATCGCCTCGAATTCGTCCGCGGGGAAGCCTTCGTCCATCGTCTTGATTTCCTGCAGGCAGGCGACGGTCGGACGGGTTTCCTCAAGCCATTCCTTGAGACGAGGCAGGCGGGCCTTGATACCGTTGATGTTGAAGCTGGCGATACGCATGGCGGACCTGATGCCCGAAACGCCAGCGCGGGTCTAATCTAAATGCCGAAGCTGGAACCGCACCCACAGCCGGCAGCCGCCTGCGGGTTTTCGACCCGGAACGCGGCTCCGCCCAGCGATTCGACGAAATCGACGGTGCTCCCCGCCACCAGGTCGAGACTGACGGCATCGACCACCAGTTTCACGCCGGCATTCTCGCTGATCGAATCCTCGTCGTCCATGTCTTCGGCGAGCCCGAACCTGTACTGGAAACCCGAACAGCCGCCCCCTTCGACGGACAGACGCAGAATCGCAGGCTTGGCCTGCTTTTCGGCGATTGCCGCAATACGGGCAGCGGCAGCGTCGGTCAGGGTGGGTGCTGTTGTCATGGCCAGGATGTAGGTTGTCCCGAGCCCGGTCTCAAGCGGTGCGAATATATTCGCGCATGGCTTCCGCCTCGTGCTGGATCTCGTCCAGACGTGCCTTGACCAGATCGCCGATCGAAATGAACCCGCACATCGTCTCCCCGTCGACAACAGGCAGATGGCGGATCCGGCGCTTCGTCATGAGTGCCAGCGCATCGAGAACGGTCGCCGATTTTTCGACGGTGATGGCCGGGGCGGTCATTACCTCGCCGATCGGGCGCTCGAGGCACGCATCGCCTTCGTCGGCCAGACGATAGATCACGTCGCGCTCGGAAAAGATGCCGACGATTCGGCCGCCTTCCATGATGGGGACCGCGCCGATGCGTTTCGATGCAAGGAGCGCGATCGCTTCGCGGACCGGCGCGTCCACAGTCGAGGATATGACGTTCGAACTTGCCCGCCCCTCGATCAGTCGGCTGATTTCCATGCGAGATCTCCTCCGTTGCTGTTCACCTAGAATGCCAGTTTCACAGGCAAAAAGCGAATCGGAAGCAGGCGGGCGTTGAATCGCGGTGCGATGACGGCCATGTGCGGTGGCGATGGTTCAGAAATCTCCCCTCGACGATCCTGAACAGGCTGCGTTTGCCTGGGCGCGTTATCGGCGGATCATGCGGTTCATGTTCCTGCTGACTGTCGGCGTCGTCGCCATCGCCCTGGCCCTGCTGTACAAATATGGACACGAGGAAATCTCGATCCATTATTACATCGCATCTGCCCTGGGGATCGGGTTCACCATGCTGCTGACCAGCGCATTGATGGGCCTGGTTTTCCTGTCGTCCGGGACGGGTCACGACGAATCCATCGAAGACCGTCTTCGCGACGACGATTAATCGGCCGGGCGCAGCCGGTATTCTTCGACCGGGACGCCAGCGATCAGATGGCGCTGGATGATCGCCTCGAGCACCTCCGGTCCGCAGGAATGGTACCAGACGTTATCGGGCCAGACGACTGCAATAGGCCCGGCTTCGCAGATCTGCAGGCAATCGGCCTTGGTCCGCTGGACTGTCCCTTTGCGCCCGACAAGGCCAAGATCCTTCAAACGTTTCTTGAGGTAGTTCCAGGCTTCCTTGCCTTCTTCGCGGCGGCAGCATTTCTGCTTTTCCGAAATGGCGCACAGGAAGATCTGACGCTCTGCTGATGCGCCACCGGTTTTCGCCAGCGCCTTTTCGGCCTTGCGCGTGGATTTGGAACTGGCGGTCAAAGGGAGACTGATGGCCTTAACTGCGCTTGCCGGCGATCCGCGCGATTTCCGCCTTCACCAGGTCTTCGACCATGCCAGGCAAATTGTCGTCCAGCCACTGGGCAAGCATCGGTCGCAGCATTTCCCGCACCAGACCTTCCAGCGACGTTTCGCCGGACCGTACGATCTGCGGCTGCTTACCGGGCTTGGCCAGCATCGCCAGAGCAGCGAAATTCTGCCGCATCGCGTCGCGTGTATCGCCGCGAGTCAGCGCGTCCGTATCGGAATCGGCGCTTTCGCCATCATCGCCGGAGGTTGCAGATGCATCGTCGAGCGCGATCTCTTCGGCCAACTCGAGGACTTCGTCCGTTTCGCATTCGTCAGACGGGGATGCGCGTTCTTCGGTACTTCCGGTCGAAGAACGCCGACGGCGCTCGAGGATCATGCCTTCGCGATTGTCGCGTGCGATGACCTTCTTGATCGAGTCCAGAATTTCTTCGACCGACGGTTCACCCTGTTGCTGCATTGTCTGTCAGGCCCCTGTTAACGAATCGGTTCTTCCCGATTCGGTACACGAACGCGATAGCCTGATTCCAGAGTGTTTTCACCATCGGTCGGATAGCTTGCGTCCGGCGCAGGCACGTCGACTGTGCGGGTCGCTTCGGCTTCAGGGTCCGGATCGCGGTCCCAATCCCAGATCTTGCCGCGGACGCGTTCGTAGTTGAGCGCCGGATTATACAGCATTCCTTCGCCCATCAGGTTAAGGTCGCGCGCTTCAGCCCGGCCCATGGCGGCAAGCAGTGAAAAGCCCGCAACATAGGCGTTTCGTCGGGCCGTCACGAGCTGCACGCGCGCGTTCAGCAATTCCTGTTCGGCATTCAGCACGTCGAGAATCTGGCGCGTACCGATCGAATTTTCCGCTTGCACGCCTTCCAGGCTGAGCGATGCGGCATCGACGGCCACCTGGCTGCTATCGATCACCGCCAGCGATGCCTGCCAGCTTGCCCACGCGGCGCGAACCTGCGCGATCACGTCGCGTTCGGTAGCGATGACCTGTTCCAGCGCGGCCGACTCGCGAGCCTGCGCCTGCCTTTGGCGCGCCGCGGGCAAACCGCCCTGGAAGATCGGGATGCTCAGACGGACGCCGGCATTGGATGTTGTTTCGGATTGCGACACGCCGGCCAGATTGCCGCCCAGCGTGCCCAGATAATCGGTGTAATTGCCGCCGGCAAAAACCGACACACGCGGGGTTCGTCCCGATCCCGCCACCTCGCTGTCGAAACCCGCGGCTACGGCGCGTTCCTTGTCGCCGATCAGGTCGGGATTGTTGGCCAGCGCCACATCGACCGCTGTTTCCACGTCAGCGGGGATGCCCGGAAGGTCGGGGGGCGCCTGCAAATCCTGCGGCGCCTCGCCCACCAACCGAATGTATGTTTCGCGGGCGCTGATCAGGTTCGACCGCGCGCTTTCCAGATCGCTCTGCGCCAGCGCGAGCCGGGATTGCGATTGCGCCACGTCGGTGCGCGTTAGATCGCCTATTTCGAACCGGTCGCTCGTGGCCCGAAGATTGACGCCCAAGACTTCGACCTGATTGGCCGACAGCGACACGATCGCTTCGTTGCGCAAGACGTCCATGTAAGCGGCGACGACCTGGCTGAAGACCGAACTTTCGGTTGCACGCAGATCGGCTTGTCCGGCCGAAACGCGCTCCTTCGCTGCCTTCAGGGAGTTCTTGACGGCGCCACCCGAATAGATCGGTACTTCTAACGTGGGGCCAATCTGGACCACTCGATCAGGTGCGGCGAACTGGACGGCGCTCTGCTTGAGAAATTCGGTGTAGGCGCCCGCCACGCTGACGGTGGGCAGGCCTTGGGCGCGCTGGATCGGTACTTCTTCGTCGGTCGCGCGCTGACCTGCTCTTGCTGCCAGCAGGATCGGGTTGTTTTCGTAAGCGCTGGTCAGCGCTTCCTGCAGTGTGTCTGCCTGCGCAGGGTTGGATGCCGCGAGCGCGAAGGCACTCGCCCCGATGCCCAGAACACTGACAAACCCGGCGCGGCGCATCAAAAGCTCCAGCTTTGTGGCCGGTCGAACGCGCCGAGCCGCGGAATTCCCATTTCGGCGAGTGGAAGCAGTGCCAGCGCCTTGCCGGACTTGCGCCCGGTGGCGAGCCGCGTGACCCCCCGTTCGACCATGCCGGTAACGACACGGCCGCCTTCTTCGACCATTTTGGCCAGCGCCGCGGGCACATGCTCGATCGCGCCATCGACCAGGATAAGCGTGTACTTTCCACGCTTGTCACCGTTGGCGGCTTCTTCCGGAGTGATCACATCGACTTTGCCGGCGAGCGGTGTGACCAGCGCCGGCAGATATCCGCTACCGGCGTCCACGATCAGAACCCGGTCGTCCAATGCCGGCCGCGCTTCTGCCAGCATTGCACCATGAAACAGGGGAGCGGGCAGGAAGCCGCCACCTTCAAGGCGGATGGCTCTATCCATATAGGCCGTAGCCTTTGCGCTTTCAGGTACGAAATCTTCGCGCGGAACGGCCTTCATACGATCGAGCACGAAAGTCTCGTTCACGCCGCTCGTGCGCAGCTGGCTATCGATCATCGCCTTCCGGGCGGCGGCATAATCGGGGCGGGTAGAGGTCAATGTCATGGTCATTCCGCGAACTGTATTACATCAATAATACGCTTGTGCAAGCATCAGATGCCTTTAGGCGCATGGCCGGTTTGGGCCAAGCGCTTTGACCGATGGCCGGTAACGCGCCTATCGGGGAGCGCAAATCTGCAACATGGGAATTTGCGGCGATGAGCGACATGACTGTCATCAGCGAAAACGACCTTATCGAGAGCGTCGCCGACGCCCTTCAGTATATTTCTTACTACCACCCGATGGATTACATCCGCGCCCTGGGCGATGCCTACGAGGCCGAGAAAGGCCCTGCGGCAAAGGATGCAATCGCCCAGATCCTGACGAACAGCCGCATGTGCGCCGAAGGGCACCGGCCGATCTGTCAGGACACCGGTATCGTCAACGTCTTCGTCAAGTGGGGCATGAACTGCCGCCTCGACAGCGAACGCTCCTTGCAGGAGGTCGTCGATGAAGGCGTTCGCCGTGCCTACAATCATCCGGACAACAAGCTGCGCGCGTCGATCCTTGCCGATCCGGCGTTCACGCGTCGCAATACACGCGACAATACGCCGTGCGTGCTCTCGGTCGAGATGGTCCCCGGCAATTCGATCGGCGTCGACGTGGCAGCCAAGGGCGGCGGCAGCGAGAACAAGTCGAAGTTCAAGATGATGAACCCGTCGGACAATATCGTCGACTGGGTGCTGGAACAGATCCCCTCCATGGGCGCGGGCTGGTGTCCTCCGGGGATGCTGGGCATCGGCATCGGCGGGACCGCGGAACATTGCATGAAGCTTGCCAAGCAGAGCCTGATGGATCCCATCGACATGGGCCAGCTCAAGCAGCGCGGCGCGCAAAGCGATATCGAACAGCTGCGCATCGACATATTCGATGCGGTCAATGCCATGGGTGTAGGTGCGCAGGGGCTCGGCGGTCTCTCGACCGTGCTCGACGTGAAGATCCTGGACGCGCCATGCCATGCTGCCGGCAAGCCGGTGGCGATGATACCGAACTGTGCCGCCACACGGCATGCGCATTTCACGCTGGATGGCTCGGGGCCGGCCTATCTCGAGCCGCCCAGGCTGGACGAATATCCGCAGGTGACATGGAAGCCGGACGCCGCGGCCAAGCGCGTCGATCTCGACTCCCTGAGCCCGGAAGAAGTCGCCAGCTGGCAGCATGGCGACCGCCTTCTCCTGTCGGGCAAGATGCTCACCGGGCGCGATGCGGCGCACAAGCGGATCAAGGACATGCTCGATGCCAGCGAGCCGCTGCCGGTCGATTTCAAGGGCCGCGCCATCTATTACGTCGGCCCGGTCGACCCCGTCATGGGCGAAGTCGTCGGCCCCGCCGGCCCCACCACCGCCACGCGTATGGACAAATTTACTGAAACGATGCTCGACCTCGGCCTCCTCGCCATGATCGGCAAGGCGGAGCGTGGCCATAACGCAGTCGAGGTGATCAGCAGGTTCAGGGTGGCTTATCTGATGGCAACCGGCGGCGCGGCCTACCTCGTCAGCCGCGCCATCAAGGGCGCCAGGGTCGTCGCCTTCGAAGATCTCGGCATGGAAGCGATCTACGAATTCGAGGTCGAGGACATGCCTGTCACCGTAGCGGTCGATGCCGCGGGCAATAATGTCCACACGCTTGCCCCGGCAGAATGGCGTCGCCGGATCGCCGAAGGGGAATTCGAGCCTGCCGAATAGCAGGCCAGTCGACCAACCACACAGGGCTGTCGACCGCGGCTCTGGCAATTGCGGGAGCGAATGGGCACACGTTCAATCGTGTCGACCAATGAACCCCAGATAAGTCCCGATGACGAGCCCGTACCGGTAAAGGTCGTGTTCGCGTCCATGGTCGGCGTGTGGCTGTGCTATTTCCTGCTCATCACCTTGCGCGGCGCGATCGTCGGCCTCGAATTCCAGGATGAGCTCCTGTGGCGCCGTGCCCTCGTGTGTCTGATCGGGGTAGGCGTCACCGCTTTGCTCTGGCTATGCCTGCGCGTCGTCGAGCAGCGATCACTCGGCATCAAGATCGCGGTGGCGCTTATCGCTTCGATGCCGGGCGCGATCATGATCGCGCAGGCCAACCGCTGGGTCTTCGATTCGATCGAGGAGAAGGTCGAGCAGCAGATGGGCAAGGATCGGGGGATCGCTCTCAGGCGCGACGATGCCGGTAATCTCCTGATCGACCTTCCGCGCACGCAAATGAACGAGGATGTCGAGGACGTGCTGCCCCAGAGCGTGTTGATTGCGCCGGCGCCGACGGCGCTCGACCAATGGAAGATGACCTTCGATCTCGCGATCGGGCGCTACTTCCTGCTGCTGGCATGGGCCGCGCTGTTTCTCGCCTTGCTCGCAGGGGCGCAGGCACGCGCTGCCGAACGCCGGGGCGAGCGCTTCCGCAGCGCGGCAAAGGCGGCCGAACTGCGCTCGTTACGATATCAGGTGAATCCGCATTTTCTCTTCAACACCTTCAATTCGCTGTCCGCACTGGTGATGACCGGCAAGGCCGAACGGGCGGAACAGATGATCCAGACAATCTCCCGTTTCTATCGCCACAGTCTGGCCGACGATTCGACCGGCGATGTGACCCTCGAAGACGAGATCGATCTGCAGGAGCATTACCTCGAAATCGAATCGGTTCGTTTCCCCGAAAGGCTTCGGGTCAGGGTCGATCTTCCCAGCGAACTTGCAGGCTACAAGGTGCCAGGCATGATCCTGCAGCCCCTTGTCGAAAATTCGGTCAAATACGGCGTTTCGGTTTCCAGCAAGCCCGTGACGATTTCGATTACCGCACGCGAAGAATACGGGCGCCTCGTACTGACGGTGAGCGACGACGGTCCGGGAAGCGCGGGCGATAAGCATGGGTTCGGTATCGGCCTGGCGAATGTGCGGGATCGGATAGAGGCGCGCTTCGGCAACGCCGCAACGATCGTGTCTGGTGCAACGCTGACCGGCTATGAAACCGAACTGAGACTACCGATGGTGAAGCATGGCTGAAAATCCGGTCGAAACGCTGAAGACGCTAATCGTCGATGACGAACCTCTGGCTGTGGAGCGGATGCAGGTCATCTGCGCCAAGATCCCCGCCATTCAGGTCGTCGGCACGGCCAGCGACGGGGCGCAGGCGCTCCGGCTGGTCGATGCCCTCAAGCCCGACCTTATTCTGCTCGACATGACTATGCCGGAAGTGGATGGTATCTCGGTGGCGAAATCATTGGCCAAACAGACGGAGCGTCCGGCCGTGGTTTTCGTGACGGCACATGACAATTACGCAGTCGAAGCCTTCGATCTCGATGCGGTCGATTATGTGCTGAAGCCGGTGAAGCCTGAAAGGCTGGAGCGGGCGGTGTCACGGGCCGCAGGGCGGCGCGGTGAAGGAAGCAGGTCGGAAAGCGCCTGGCTGGATGAGCTATGGATTCCGCATCGTTCCGAACTCATTCGCATCGCGACGTCGGAAGTCGATCGGATCGATGCCGAGCGCGACTACGTCCGCCTGCATGTCGGTAGTGACGACGCTGCCAGGACCTATCTCCTGCTGCAAACCATCGCGGGCCTGGAAAAACGGCTCGATCCTGCCAAATTCATTCGTATCCATCGGTCCACCATCCTTCGCAAAGATCGTATAACGGGCCTGCGCCACGACGGTCTTGGCGTGTGGTCGGTCGAACTGGACGATGGCGAAACCCTGCGTATCGGGCGGACCTATCTGCCAAAGGTCAAGGCAATGGCCGGGCGCTAAGGCTCGCGAAAAGAAGGGATTTGGCAGCACGGTCCGGAATGGCCTAGAACGTCCGTCATGCTGCTTGGCATCCTATTTGTTCTCGGCACCGTGAACTTTGCGGTTCACAAGGCGGTTCTGGAATCGAACCACCCGATGCTCGATACTCTGCCGCAATCTTTCACTGCGAACGGCGGAAAGCTGTCCCTAGTGATAGAGTTCTGCGTGCTGATTGTCGCAATGGCCCTGAGCGATAATGGCTGGCCCGCTGCAGCATGGGTCTATGGCTGTTATAGCGCGCTCAACGCGGTAACGGCATGGCTGCTACTCAACGGTAGAGTCTGAGCGTCGGGAACTGCGACGTCGGTTCCGCGCTTTCTCGGCATGTCGTCCCATAAAACCTGGCTGGTGGTCAATTCACGCAGTGGCAGCAATGACGATGCTGGCCTGAGAGCTCTCGATCAATCCCTCGCTGCTCACGGTCTTGGTGAAGAAAGAAGGATTGAATTTCCTGCGGATGATCTGCCGACCGCCCGTGAACTCGAAGACGGAAACGTATCGCGTCTGATCGTTTTTACCGGCGATGGCAGTCTCAATGCGGTGATCGAGGTCGCTTCCGGCTGGGATGGGGAAATCCTCGTGTTGCCCGGCGGTACGATGAACCTGCTGAGTGTCAGGCTCCACGGCGAAGAAGCCACCTGCGAAGATGTTCTCGATCGCATTGCGCGGGGTGCTTACCGGGCGATCCGGCCGCTAATGGCATGCTGCGACGCCGGGCGGGCGCATGCCGGTCTGCTTGTCGGGCCGGGCACGGCCTGGGCCGGCGTGCGCGAAGCCATGCGGGATTTCGACGTCGCCAGCCTTGCACAAGGTGCCAGTGATGCCTTGGCCGAAACGACGGGCGGTGCGCGCGTCCGTATGGTCGATCCCGCCATCGGCGATCAGGAAGGCTACCCGCTGATCGAGCTGACCCCCAGCCACCGCGGCATGCAGACCGATGGCTATCCGCTCGAGAACGCAGGCGAATTCCTGCAGCAGAGCTGGGCCGTGTTGCGCCGCCGATTTCGCGAAGGTCCGCACGAACGCCTTGGCCTGCTTGACCGGCTCGTGATCGAAAATTGTGCCGGCGAACCTTTGAACATCCTTATCGACGGGGAGCCGGCACAGCTGGAATCCCGTGCCGAATTCACGGTGGCTGAATGCCCGGTCGATCTGCTAGCGACTGCGCATGGCTACTGAATTTCGCCGCATATTCCACCTTTCCGATATCCATTTCGGACTTGAGAACAACCGCGCACTCGACTGGGTGAAGCAGGAAATCTCCGATAAATGCCCCGATGCGGTGGCGATAACAGGGGACCTGACGATGCGCGCGCGTCATCGGGAATTTGCTGCGGCGACGCGGTGGATCAATTCATTGGATGCGCCCGTTACCGTCGGCGTGGGCAATCACGACCTGCCTTACTTCAATCTGTTTGAGCGGTTTGCCACACCGTACAAGCGGTTTCGCGGAATGCAGGAAAAGGTCGAGCGAGAGCTGGATCTCGGCTCGCTTGCCATCGTGCCGCTGAAGACTGCGGTTCGCATGCAGCCGCGTCTCAATTGGTCGAAGGGTTGGGTCAGCCCGCGCGCGCTGGAACGGTGCCTGGCAAAGATCGATTCCCTGCCGAAGGGTACGCGGGTTCTGGTTGCCGTCCATCACCCCCTTCGCGAAGTCGGTACGGAGGGGACGGCTCTTACAAAGCATGGTGACCACGCCTTGCGGGAACTGGCGAAGCGGAACGTCGAGGCAGTCCTGTCGGGCCATGTGCATGACGCGTTCGATATTCTGGAAAAAACGCAGGAAGGTGCGGTACGCATGGTCGGGGCAGGTACCCTGTCCAAGCGGACCCGTTCGACACCGCCCAGTTTCAACGAAATCGAATGGGATGGCAGCACGCTGAAAGTCTGCGTGCGCAATCTCGAGCATATCGAAACCCGCGACATGCAAATCGACGACGTCCCCGAAAATGCCATGCCGCCGCGTCACGAGGGCGAGCCGGTGGCGCCTGTGCGGCAGGTCCCGCGCGTCGATCCGCCAGTGCACTGACGCGCGTTGCGGACAAAGAAGAAGGGCGGCTCCTTGCGGAACCGCCCCCCTGGTGATCCAAAGATCGAATAAAGCTTAGCGCTTCGAGAACTGGAAGCTGCGGCGTGCCTTGGCACGGCCGTACTTCTTACGCTCGACCACACGGCTGTCGCGGGTGAGGAAGCCAGCAGCCTTGACGGTGCTGCGCAGGGCCGGTTCGTACTTGGTCAGAGCCTGGCTGATGCCATGCTTCACGGCGCCTGCCTGTCCCGAAAGTCCGCCGCCCTTGACGGTGGCGACGACATCGTACTGGCCCTGGCGATCGGTGATCGTGAAAGGCTGGTCGATGATCAGGCGCAGCGTCGGACGTGCAAAGTACACTTCCTGGTCCTTGCCATTGACGATGACCTTGCCGCTGCCGGGCTTGAGCCACACGCGGGCAGTCGCATCCTTACGGCGGCCGGTTGCATACGCACGGCCTTCCTTGTCCAGTTCCTGCTCACGCAGCGGAACGTCGGCAGTTGCCGCGATATCGGAAGCGTCGCCTTCAGGCGCGTCACCGGCGATGTCCTTCAGATCGGCGAGATCCGAAACGGTTTCGTTCTTGGTTTCGTCGGCCATTATGCGACAACCTTGTTCTTGCGGTTCATCGAGGCAACGTCGAGCGTTTCGGGCTTCTGGCCGTCATACGGGTGCTCGGTGCCGGCGAATACATGCAGCGCACGCATCTGCGCACGGCCAAGCGGGCCGCGCGGAATCATGCGTTCGACAGCCTTTTCAAGCACGCGCTCGGGGAACTTGCCTTCCAGCACCTTGGCCGGAGTAGTTTCCTTGATGCCGCCCGGGTGACCGGTGTGCTTGTAATAAACCTTGTCATTCATTTTCTTGCCGGTGAACTTCACCTTGCCGGCATTGATGACGACAACATGGTCACCGCAATCGACGTGCGGAGTGTAGCTCGGCTTGTGCTTGCCGCGCAGATGGTTGGCGATGATCGCCGCAACACGACCGACGACGAGACCTTCGGCGTCGATGATGTGCCACTTCTTTTCGACCTCGGCCGGCTTGATCGACCGGGTGGCCTTCGTAAGAGCCTTCATGGCTGGTTTCCGTTCCTAGTGTTCGTGCCCCACCCCAAAAAGGCGGTGGCGCCAATCGGCGAATCCCCAGTTGTGGACCCGCGAAGCGCGCGCCAAATGGCTGGAGATCGCTCGTTAGTCAAGCAATTCCGCGGTTCTCGAGTGAGGTAAAATAAAACCACAAGTGGATTTAAAGGCTCGAGAGTCCGGAATTCTACCTTGGAACTATACCGCCCCGAGCCACATCCGCGTCGTCCTGGCTACAGGAGAGCAATGCCCAGCCATTATTGGCGGGCATAATTCGCCGTCAGGTCCGTCTGCCCAACGCATGAACGCCCCATGCGAAGCTCGCCACTAGCAAGGCGCCCACTACCTGATGTGCCACCGCAACCCAGAGGGCGACGCCAGTGAGAACCGTGATGATGCCGAGAATGATCTGCGTTCCCACGACCGCCTGTATCGCGACGGAAGCCTTCCGCTCCACCGGCTTAACTCTTCTTGCCAAGACGATCAGTGCGACAAGCGCGATCCAGGCCCACCAGCGGTGAAGAAAGTGGAGCAGGAAGGGGTCATGCGTGACTGCCCAGAGCGCTCCGTGAGAACTGCCGAATTCTGGAACGAGGCGACCTTGCATCAGCGGCCAGGTGTCCGATGCCAGTCCGGCATTGAGGCCGGCGACCCAGGCGCCGAGAAGTAACTGGACGAACAGGATGGCGCCGACGACGCTGGCCAGGCCGGTCCACCGGGATGGTTTCCTCTGGCCGTGAGCGAGTCGTTTGAGGTCGAGCGCAGTCCAGACCAGACCGCCAAGCGTAAAGAATGCAGTCAGCAAATGGATGGAAAGCCAGAAGTGGCTCACATCGGTCATCGTACCGGCAAGGCCGCTGCGCACCATGAACCAGCCGAACACCCCCTGCAGACCGCCCAGCGCCAGCAAAGCAACGAGCCGCCACTTATATCCCGAGGGAATCGCCTGCTTGACCCAGAACCAAGCGAGCGGGAGCGCGAACGCGAGACCGATCAGGCGGCCTAGAAGACGATGGAACCATTCCCAGAAGAAAATGAACTTGAACGCCTCCAGATCCATTCCCGCTGGTCCGGTCACGTTCTTGTATTCGCCCGTCGCCTTGTAGAGGTCGAATTCCGTCTGCCACGCGGTTTCCGAAAGCGGCGGGATCGCACCGGTGATCGGCTTCCACTGTGTGATCGATAGCCCGCTTTCGGTCAGGCGCGTAATGCCGCCCACCGCAACCATCAAAACCACCATGGCTGCGACGATGAAGAGCCAGGTGGCCAACGCATTCGGGCGCGCATGCTTGCTAATCTTGGACATGGCTAGCGTCTCTGGTTCCGCCATTCGCGCAGTGCAAGCGCTAATAGGGAAAGTGTTCGCTCGGTTCGCGCAAAAGACAGGAAAGATGCCGGGCGCGGACGGTTTCCCTTGAAATAGGATACACCATAACATAACTGCAATGTCATGTTGCAACGCGCAATCTCGCCGATTCGTCGGAGGCTTGACCGTGCCGGGATTTTTCTTTCCGCGGCATGTGCGGTGCATTGCGTGCTCTCGATCCTGCTTGTGTCGGCCTTCGGTATCGGGGGCGAGTTATTCTTTGCGCCCGATGTCCATCGGATCGGCCTCGTCGCTGCGACCCTCATTGCCGGTGTTGCCATCGGTTGGGGCGCGGTGCGGCATCGTGTTGCCGCACCCTTTGTGGTCGCGATGACGGGCCTGACCTTCATGGGCGGTGCGCTGGCCGTTCCGCATGGCATCAAGGAAGCCGTTTTGACGATCATCGGCGTGGCGCTCGTGTCACTTGGTCACATACTCAATCTGCGTCATGTTCATTCCGCCGCTTGCAAGGATCGCTGCGGGGACTAAGTCGGGCGGCATGATTGCCCTGACCGTAAATGGCGAAACCCGCCGAACTGCCGCTACCACCATCGCCGAACTCGTGCGTGAGCTCGATCTCGATCCCGCAAAGGTCGCGGTCGAACATAATGGCACGATTGCGCCGCGCAGCGAACTGGGCGGACACACCATTGCCTCAGGCGATAATCTGGAAATCGTACACTTCGTCGGCGGCGGCCAAGGCGTCGAACCGCAAAGCGACAGCTGGACCGTCGCGGGGCGAACCTTTACCAGCCGTCTGATCGTCGGAACCGGGAAATACCGCGATTTCGAACAGAACGCCGCCGCGCTGGAAGCCTCGGGTGCCGAAATCGTTACCGTCGCCGTTCGTCGGGTCAATGTCAGCGACCCGAAGGCGCCGATGCTCACGGATTATATTGACCCCAAGAAGGTCACTTATCTCCCCAATACGGCCGGTTGTTTCAACGCCGATGACGCAATCCGTACGCTGCGCCTGGCGCGGGAAGCGGGCGGTTGGGATCTGGTGAAGCTGGAAGTGCTTGGCGAAGCGCGCACTCTTTATCCGAATATGCGCGAAACTCTCACTGCGACCGAGACGCTCGCCAAGGACGGTTTTCTGCCCATGGTCTACTGCGTCGACGATCCTATCGCGGCCAAACAGCTGGAAGATGCCGGTGCAGTTGCGGTCATGCCGCTGGGTGCACCAATCGGATCCGGGTTGGGCATTCAGAACCGCGTGACCATTCGCCTGATCAAGGAAGGCGCAAACGTTCCGGTGCTGGTGGATGCTGGTGTTGGCACTGCCTCTGATGCCGCAGTGGCGATGGAACTTGGCTGTGACGGTGTCCTCATGAACACGGCGATTGCCGAAGCCAAGGATCCCATCCGCATGGCCCGTGCCATGAAACTGGCGGTCGAAGCGGGCCGCGATGCCTATCTTGCCGGGCGCATGGGCACCCGCAAATATGCCGACCCGTCGAGCCCGCTCGCGGGCCTTATCTAACACGAGAAGGGCTGCCCTGCGGAACTTGACCTTTTCAAAGGTGAACCCCTTCCCCGTCTTCAAATCGCAGGCATGTGGCACAACAGTTGGCTCGCTGCGGTGAAATTTCGACTGCGCAAACCGCTTGTTAACCATCTTGGGTGAAACTCCTTCTTGTAACAGGGGGAACGCCATCATGGCTGTCACGGGAACCGCTTCGCTGACCATTGCCGAAATGCGCGAGTTTGCTGGCTTTACCGCCGCCGAACAGCGCTACATCCGCCGCAGCCTCGATATCGGACTGGGTCGCTGTGACGCGTTCCGCATATGGGGTCGCAACGCAGGTGAAAACGCGGCCATTCGCAGCCAGTATGTCGCTTACCAGGAACTCAAAGCATTACGGCAGTCCATTCCGGAGCAATCGGGTTTCGACAGCATCGAAGGGTTTGTCGGCAAACTGACGCGCGTCGCGGCGTTCGATCTGGCGCAGGAGCGCATAGACAGTTTTTCGGCGTTTCGCTTTCTTTACGAACGGCTGATTTCGGCCGATGCGCGACCTTGGCTGCCAAGTGCGTTCTGTGCCGCTGCCGCGCTGCCGCAAATCCGGCCGGACCGGCGCAAGATGCTGTTGCAAAGTATCAGCGAAGCCGCGGCGACTGCTCCTGGATGGAGCGATCGCGAACCAAGCTTCTATCCGGAGTTTATTGAAGAAGCCGCTTGAAATCCCCAGAAATCAGGCGTGAACTGCAGCGTAGATAATTACGCACCGACCGCCTCCTGCCGTCGAGCCTGTTTCGCGCTTCACGCGCGATACAGGCGATCCATCCGTTCGCCATAACGTTCCTTGATCTTGTGGCGACGGATTTTCATGGAGGGTGTCATTTCTTCGTTCTCGATGGTGAAAGGCTCGTCGGCAAAAGCGAATTGGCGCACCTTCTCCACGACCGATAAATCCTTGTTAACACGGTCCACAGCAGCGCGCACAGCATTACGATATTCAGGCAGTTCTTGAAGTTGCTTGCAATCGAACTGCTTGCCTTGGGCCTGGCACCATTCAAGCGTCCACTCCGCGTCGGGCACAATCAGGCCGACAATGTATGGCTTTCTGTCGCCGGCCACCATTGCCTGACCGATTTCGGGCTGCAACGTCAGCATGCCCTCGACCTTTTGCGGCGCGATATTGTCACCCTTGTCGTTGACGATCATGTCTTTCTTGCGGTCGGTAATGACAATCCGGCCTTTGTCGTCGAGGTGTCCGATATCGCCGGTGTGCAGCCAGCCATCCTGGATCGTCCGCGCAGTTTCGCCTTCGTTCTGCCAGTATCCATGCATGACGAGTTCGCCGCGGCAGAGGATTTCTCCATCCTCTGCGATCTTGATCTCTACACCGCGCAAGGCCGGGCCGACGGAATGCATGGCAATGCCGGCGGAGGGCCGGTTGCAGCTTATGACAGGCCCTGCTTCGGTTTGCCCATAGCCCTGAAGCATGGTCAGCCCCATCGATTCGAAGAATATCCCGACGTCGGGGTTGAGCGGCGCGCCACCAGACACCATCGCTTTCATGCGCCCCCCGAAACGCTTGCGGATTTTGGGTTTCAACAAACGAGCGACCGCGAAATCCTTCAATTGGTCGCCGAATTTCGGATTGCCCAAAGCGCGGCGTTCACCGACCTCGAGAGCTGTGTTCATGAGCTTTTCGGCAAGGCCGCCTTGCTTCTGAACCTGCTTGAGTATTCGGGTGCGCAAGACCTCGAACAAGCGCGGAACGACGACCATGATGGTCGGGCGCGTTTCCTCGATATTGCTGGCGAGCTTTTCCAGTCCCTCGGAATAGTAAATCTGGGCGCCGACCGCGATGGGCAAGAACTGACCGCCAGAATGTTCATAGGCGTGGCTCAGTGGCAGGAAGGATAAGAAGCGCTCGTCTTGCTCGATTCCGAAATCCTCCATGAGAATTTCGGCCGCGCCGGCGACATTACACAAGATTGCGCCATGGTGCTGCATGACGCCGCGTGGGGCTCCGCCTGTGCCGCTCGTATAGATGATGCATGCGGTATCGCCGCGCCCAACCCTTGCGATCCTCTCATCTACCGCCCGGCGCGCCGCGCTCGCATCGCCCTCGAGCATGCGATCCCATTTGTGATAGGCGAAGCTCCCGGACTGCTGACGGTGCAGATCGTCTATGCCGATGACATGTTCAGCGACGCCCGTCGCCTGCAAGGCACCGTGGAGCGGCCTCAGCAGTTTTTCGGTCGAGACGATCACCGCCTTGGCACCTGAATTGTCGAGAATATGAACGTGATCGCGTTCTGTGTTGGTGATGTATGTCGGGACGGTGATGCACCCCGCTGCCATGATGGCCAAGTCTGCGATGCACCATTCGGGCCGGTTCTCGGCGACGAGACAGATGCGGTCGCCATTCTTCAGGCCCAGTTCCCGCAAGCTTTCCGCCAGCAGACAAACTTGCTCGGCTGCTGCACTCCAGTTTGTCGTTTGCCACACCCCGCCCGATTTCGCGCCGAGAAAAGGCAGATCGCCCTTTTCGTCAGCACGTTTCAGGAAAAGTTCGACAAGATTGTTGGCGGAATCGATATCCGACAGCACGGCAGGCTCCTCAACGCACGTCATTATTTAACAATGTGCCGGGCTTAGGCCCCTGCCCTGACATCGGCAAGTTGGTCTGCACCAGTGTTCAGGGTGCCTCGATCTGTCCGGCAAGACGCGGGTCACGCGCGGACTGCCACCCGGACGCTCCATATAAGACGGCGCCGCCTTTGACTGGCGCTTCTTGAAGAAACACATCCTTGTGGCCCAGTGATCGGAACGCAGCCTGTGCGCCTTCCAGCCAAGTACCCTTTTCGAGCATAACGCGGTCGCCATAGGCCATGATGAACGGCAGGCCGAGCATCTCCTCTGCCGATAAGCCAAAATCGATCGCGCCGATGATGCTACGTGCCGTCTGGACGGGGATGGTACTGCCGCCCGCAGCGCCGATCGCGAGGAATGGCCTGCCTTGGGGATCCCAAACCACTGTCGGGGACATGGAACTGCGCGGGCGTTTGCCGCCTTCCACGCGATTGGCGACCAACTTGCCGTCAATCTCGGGCGAACGGCTGAAATCGGTGAGCTCGTTGTTCAAAAAGAATCCGCCCACCATCAGGCCCGATCCGAACGGCCCTTCCACAGTCGACGTATAGCTGACCATGGTATTGTCGGCATCGACCACAGCGAAATGCGTGGTCCCGTGTTCTTCGGGTTCGTCGCCATCCGCCAATGCCGTCGATGCGCCGACAGGCACGCCCGCAACGGCTTGGGCAAGCGTGCCGCGCTCGTGGATCAGCGCACTGCGCTTGGTAATGTAATCGGGTGCTAGCAGGCCGGACACTGGCACCGACACGTAATCGGTATCGGCAAGATAAAGTTCGCGGTCCGCATAGGCGAGCCGCTGGGATTCCACGAAGAGGTGCCACGTGACAGGATTGCGCGGCCCGAGCGCGGAAAGATCGAAACGCTCAAGCTGACCGAGCATTTGTAGCACAGCCACCCCGCCCGAGGTCGGCGGCCCCATGGTGCAGACGCGGTATTCGCGATAGCTTCCGCACACGGCATCGCGCGCTTTCGCGTCGTAAGAGGTGACATCGCCATAGGTCATTGCATCAGCATGCGGCGTGTCGCTGGCGACGGTCGTTGCGATCGCGCGGGCCGTGTCTCCTGAATAGAAGGCTGCACGGCCACGCCTGGCGATCGTCTCAAGCGTCTGGGCAAGCTGTTCGTTCTTCACAACGGTGCCCACCGGCAGGGGCTGACCTTCGGCATCGAAGAAAATACTGCGCGCCTGTGCCGAGTGTGCGGAGCGGTTCTTGGCTGACTCGAGCATTCCGTTAAGGCGCGGATTCATTTCGAAACCCTGCCTCGTGAGCTTGATCGCGGGCTCGAACAGGCTGGCCCAGGGCAGCTTTCCGTAGGCGGCATGTGCTTTGGCGGCCAAAGCGATATTGCCTGGTACCCCGACGGATAATCCGCTGCGTACCGATTCGATGAAGGGCGGCAACTGACCGTTTTCATCCAGAAACCAATCGGGCGTGGCGCTGGCAGGCGCAGTCTCACGTCCATCGAACGTGCCGACCGACCCGTCTGCCGTACCGCGGACCATGAACCCGCCGCCGCCGATGCCCGAACTTTGCGGCTCGACGACGCCCAGTGCCAGCATGACCGCGATTGCCGCGTCGGTTGCGCTGCCGCCACGGGCGAGCATCTCTTCACCCGCTGCCTGAGCGCGTGGGTCAGCGGCCGATACAGCGCCAGCCAGATTGCGAGGCGCGTCTGTAGACGTCGAAGAAAGCGGACTATTCGTCGTGCAGGCGGCAAGCGCCAGCGCGAGTAGCGATGTGGATAAGGTTCTGGTCATGCGCATGGTGCTATTCGCTTCCGACCGCTTCGGCAATTGAAGCGAAGCCGTCGCGCTGCATCAATTGCTCCATACCCTTCAGAATTCTGCGCGGTAGCCCCGGCCCCTCGAAGACCATTGCGCTGTAGAGCTGGACGAGACTGGCGCCGGCGCGAATGCGGGCCCAGGCGTCGGCCGCATCGGCAATGCCGCCGACACCGATGAGCGGCACGGCCCCACCGGTTGCCCGGCGGAAATCGCGCAACCGCTGCTGGGCAAGGTCGCGCAAGGGTGCACCGGACAACCCGCCGGTTTCACCAGCCTGGCGCGACTTGAGGATGGGGCGTGAAATGGTTGTGTTGGACACGATCAGAGCGCCCAGCCCCTTGTCGATCGCGATCCGCGAAATAGCGTCGATATCGGCTGGCTCCAGATCCGGTGCCACCTTGAGGAAAATGGGCACGGTGTTCGCGCCGCGCGCATCGATCACGGCGTCCAGCAGGCCGGATAAGGCATCTTCGTCCTGCAGTGCCCGCAGGCCCGGCGTATTGGGGCTCGATATGTTGACCGCGAGATAGGAAGCATACGGCGCCATGGTTCGCGCCATGACTTCGTAATCGGCGATCCGGTCCTCGCTGTCCTTGTTGGCGCCGATATTCACGCCGACGATGCCAGGGCGTCCCGATCGCCTTACGAGCCGGGTTTCGGCAACATCGGCTCCGCGATTGTTGAAGCCCATCCGGTTGATGACTGCCCGATCTTCCACCAGCCGGAACAGCCGCGGCTTGGGGTTGCCAGCTTGCGGACGAGGCGTGATCGAGCCGACTTCGGCAAATCCGAAACCCAGACCCAAGAGCTGGTCGGGTACTTCCGCATCCTTGTCGAAACCCGCGGCCATTCCGAGCGGATTGGGAAACTGCAGCCCTGCCACCTCGACTGCGAGGGGGCCTGTTTTTGGCGGACCGGCCCGGGGCGAAACGGCAAGCGCCCTCACAGTAAGGCGGTGGGCAAGCTCGGGATCAATCTTGAAGAGCAGTGGGCGGGCCAGATCGAATATCATGCCCTGCGCCATGGCGCGGCGCAGATACCATGTCGAGACGCTTCATGACGCTTGGCGGGCGCCGAATCCGAGAAAAAGTGGGCCGCTTCGGGAAGGTCTGTCGCTTGCATACAATCAACCCGCGGAGATTCGATCTAACACATCCTTGCGACCCGAAGGGCTCGGAGCATTTCTGCAACGAGTTCTCGACTTCAAAGGGGTAGCCTTAACGGGCTACCCCCTTTTTTTGTCGCCCGCTTCCATATTTGGTGGCGCTTCGCACAGTGGTGTGATTACGAATTGCAGCCCGTCTGCGTAATTATACGAGGGGGCCGCAAAGTTGGGACTTCGGGGGGAAGGTATTGTCGCGACTGCAAAAAGACGACCCTCCGCACTCGCTCGAATATCTCGATCTGCCGACTGATCTCGCGCCTTATCTGAACGGGATATATGTCTGGCGTACCGCCGAGACCGTGATCGACGATCACATACCGGCCTATTCAGGTCAGATGGTTGTGATCGCACAAGGACGCGGTCGGATGCAGTTCGGCTCAAGGGATCTGGAAGATGCCGGCGTGGCCAGTTTCCTTGCCCCGATGGGCGAGTCGCGGCGAATCATGGTTGAAGGCCCGGCGTTCGTATGCGGCCTTTCGCTGAACCATCTGGGCTGGGCTACGCTGACAGGCCTTGCGGTAGACGAACATCAGGATCGCTTTCTCGAACCCGACTACGTTCTGGGCGAACGATTGAGCGACGAACTGACAGCGCTGATACCGCGTTGGCACGCCGGGACGCTGAACGACGCGGGACTGGCGGGCGCCATGTGCGATGTTGCCAGAAAGGCGCTAAGACCGTTGCCGAACAGGCAGATGGCCGTAATTCAAAGAACAGTCGAATGGCTGGCAAGCTCGATCCGTCCGGACATCAATGACCTTTATGCGACGCTGCCCTATTCGAAACGCCAGGCACAACGGCTGGTAGCGCGGTTTTTCGGGCAGTCGCCGGTAAGGCTCGCCCGCCGGTTCCGCGCCATTCGCGCGGCGGCCCATATGCTGCGGCCCGACATACCCGAGCCGATCGAAACGGGTATCCAGGCCGCGTTTTACGATCAGGCGCATATGATCAAGGAAATCCGCTACTTCACCGGGCTCACTCCCAAGGGTCTTCAGCAGAATGCAGGATCGTTTGCCGATTATCTGCTGGGCCCTGATGGTCGGACGCCGCTCGATCCGTTCGCCGCGACCGCGCGCACGGAGAATGCGACACCTCGCGATGGGGGCGATTGATAACGACTCGCAGCAAGGCGTTTTCCGTTGAAATGGCCAGGCAAGCCTCTTAGCTGACCAATCGGAACGATTTGGTCCGATTTGATATGCGCCTTTCTAACCTTGCCGATTATGCCGTGGTCACGATGAGTGCCGCTGCCCGCCATTGCGGCGGTGCACGCACCAGTGCGGCAGAGCTGGCCGCCGAGACCGGATTGCCGGTTCCGACGGTGCAAAAGCTGGTAAGCAAGCTGTCTGCTGCAGGGCTACTGCGATCCACGCGCGGTGCCGGCGGCGGGCTGCAACTGGCACGACCTGCCGCGGCGATTACCGTTGCCGACATCGTCGAGGCGGTCGAAGGACCAATCGCACTGACCGCCTGCGTCGAAGGCACGGACTGTTCTGTCGAACATGACTGCACCGTCAAACCTCACTGGCCGGTCGTCAACGAAGCGTTGCGAGGCGCGCTGGCGGCGATTCCGCTGACCCAGCTGGCCCGCACAAGAGAGATTGCATGAGCGAAAATATCGACATTCAGGATCGCGAAGCGAAGGAAGCTGCCGAAAAGGCCGCCGAATACGAACACGGCTGGTCGGCTGAAATCGACACCGAATTCGCCGAAAAGGGCCTTAGTGAAGACACCGTCCGGTTCATCAGCGCCAAGAAGGGCGAGCCGGAATGGATGCTCGACTGGCGGCTGAAAGCGTTTCGTCTGTGGCAGGAAATGGAAGAGCCGGACTGGGCCAAGCTCGGCTATCCGTCCATCGATT
This sequence comes from Qipengyuania pacifica, assembly GCF_019857205.1. Taxonomy (GTDB): domain Bacteria; phylum Pseudomonadota; class Alphaproteobacteria; order Sphingomonadales; family Sphingomonadaceae; genus Qipengyuania; species Qipengyuania pacifica. The sequence continues at coordinate 232,101 of NZ_JAHWXO010000001.1, forward strand.
ACCAGGACGCCTATTATTACGCGGCACCGAAAAAGAAGGAAAAGCTCGCCTCGCTCGACGAGCTCGATCCGGACATCAAGGCGGTTTACGACAAGCTCGGCATACCTGTGGCGGAGCAGGAAGTGCTTGCCGGTGTCGAGGGCGCGCGCAAGGTCGCAGTCGATGCAGTATTCGACAGCGTGTCTGTCGCCACCACCTTCCGCGAAGAGCTGAAGAAGGCTGGCGTCATCTTCCTGTCGATCAGCGAAGCCATCAAGGAATATCCCGAACTGGTGAAAAAATGGCTGGGCAAGGTCGTGCCTCAGCATGACAATTTCTTCGCGACACTCAACTGTGCGGTCTTTTCGGACGGTACCTTCGTCTATGTGCCTGAAGGCGTGCGCTGCCCGATGGAACTCAGCACCTATTTCCGCATCAATGCCGAAAATACCGGCCAGTTCGAGCGCACGCTGATAATTGCCGAAAAGGGCAGCTACGTCAGCTATCTCGAAGGCTGCACCGCACCGATGCGCGACGAGAACCAGCTGCACGCTGCCGTGGTCGAACTGGTCGCGCTGGAAGATGCCGAGATCAAGTATTCGACCGTCCAGAACTGGTATCCCGGCAATGCGGAAGGCAAGGGCGGGATCTACAATTTCGTCACCAAGCGCGGCCTCTGCCAGGGCGCGCGGTCAAAGATCAGCTGGACACAGGTCGAGACCGGCAGCGCAGTTACGTGGAAATATCCCAGCTGCGTTCTCAACGGTGAAGACAGCGTGGGCGAATTCTACTCGGTCGCGGTGACGAACAATTACCAACAGGCCGACACCGGCACCAAGATGATCCACAACGGCAAGGGTAGCCGCTCGACGATCATCTCCAAGGGCATTTCGGCGGGCAAGTCGAACAACACCTATCGCGGGTTGGTGCGCGTGGCGGCCAATGCCGACGGCGTGCGCAACCGCACCGAATGCGACAGCTTGCTGATCGGCGACCAGTGCGGCGCGCATACCGTGCCATATATCGAGGTGAAGAACCCCGGCGCGCAGATCGAGCACGAGGCGACCACCAGCAAGATCAGCGACGACCAGCTGTTCTATGCAATGCAGCGCGGCCTGGATGACGAGGAAGCTATGGCGCTGATCGTCAACGGTTTCGCCAAGGACGTGCTGAAAGAACTGCCGATGGAATTTGCAGTCGAAGCGCAAAAGCTGCTGGCGATTTCTCTCGAAGGGAGCGTGGGGTGACCGAACGCAAAACTCTCCAGCTTCGCGATCCCTCAGAGGTCAGCGACGAAGCGCCTGCGATCAAGAAGAAGGGTCGCGGTTGGGAAATCTCCGAAAAGCGGCTCGATGCGCTGCACGACCGCGCCCGCGAAATGCGCCGGCACTCCTCTCCGGCGCACAAGGCGCTGGCGGCCCGTTTCGCAAAAGAAGATTTCGGGAAATACAAGTTTTCGCGCCACACGGTGGTCGGCTCGGCGATCCTCGATTTCGTATCGCACCCACTTGGCCTCGCCATAGCGATCGACGAGGAAGACCAGAACGATGCGCTGGCCAAGCGCCGCGACAAGAGCCTCGCCAGCGTCGGCATCGAAGTGCTGCGGATACCAGCAGCAACTATCCTCGAGGACGTGGACGCTGCAATGCAGCCGATCTTCGGTGCCATGAATGCTCGCTACCGCGACAAGGAAACCGCGCGCCGCGCCCATCAATCGAAATACGGACCGACGCCCAAGCGCCCCCGCGCCCCGCGTCGAGACGACAGGAAGTAACATGCTGAAAATAGATAATCTTCACGCCGAAATCGACGGCAAGACCATTCTCAACGGCCTTTCGCTGGAAGTGCCCGCGGGCGAAGTCCACGCGATCATGGGCCCCAATGGCGCGGGCAAATCGACGCTGGCGTATGTGCTGGGCGGACGCCCGGGTTACGAGGTTACGCAGGGATCGGTCGAGTTCAACGGTATCGACCTGCTCGATATGGAGCCGCACGAACGCGCCGCAGCCGGCCTGTTTCTGGGCTTTCAGTACCCGGTCGAGATACCCGGCGTCTCCAACCTGCAATTCCTGCGCGAGGCGCTCAATTCGCAGCGCAAGGCGCGGGGCGAAGAGCCGCTTACGGGTGGTGAATTCCTCAAGCTGGCCAAGGACAAGGCCGCGCTGCTCAAGCTCGATCCGGAAATGCTCAAGCGCCATGTGAATGTCGGCTTCTCGGGCGGCGAAAAGAAGCGCGCAGAGATGGTGCAGATGGGCATTCTCGATCCCAGGTTCGCAGTGCTGGACGAAACCGACAGCGGACTGGATATCGATGCGCTGCGCGTTGTCGGCGACGGCATCAACGCGATCATGCGCTCGCCGGAGAAAGCGGTGCTCCTGATCACCCACTATCAGCGACTGCTCGATTACGTGACACCGGCCAAGGTGCATATTCTCGCAGGCGGCCGGATCGTCACGACTGGCGGACCCGAGCTCGCGCAGAAGCTCGAGGCCGAGGGGTATGAGGCGGTCGCGGCGTGAAAAACATTGCAATCATACTGATGCTGATGGCCGGCGCCGCGCATGCACAGGATGCAGCGCCATCGGCCGACCCTGTCGATGACCAGATCGTCGTCATCGGCGAGAAGCTGAAGACATGGAAGGGCGGCGTCACGAAAGAGAATGGGCGGCTCATGTGTCGCACGAAGGAAAGCACGGGCGACAAGCAGCTCGACGCAATCCGGTGCGGGGGCATGCTGACCTGCATCAAGCCGCTGGAGCCGCGGATCGACAAGCTGATGTCTTCCGACGTTTCCCGCCTGGAAAAGCGCGATAAGTTCAACGCGATGCTGGCCGGGACCAAGCCTTGTCTCGACGAATACGAAGACGCTGCCATCGCCCGACTGGCCGCGGAAAGGACCAAATCGTGACGACTGCAACCCTTCCTACCCGCAAGGATGAAGCCTGGCGCTATTCCGCGGTCGAGAGGCTGCAGGGCGAAGCACTGGACGACTGGCGCGAGATCAAAGTCGAGGCTGGCGATAGCTTTCGCGAGATACTGGTGATTGCCGACGGCGCCAGCAACCCGACGGAATTGCATCGTTGGCGCGTGACCGTCGGCGAAGGCGCGACGTGTGAACTGTTCGCCGTGCTTGCCTCGGCCGAATACGCCCGCCTCGAAATCGAGGTGACCTTGAACAAGGGCGCGCATTTCGAATTCGGCGGGATTACGGTTGGCGGGCGCGACACGGTGCGCGAATTCGTCACGCGTACCATCCATGCCCAGGCCGAAGCGACCAGCAACCAGACCGTGCGCAGTGTGCACTGGGGGCATGGCACCGGGAATTTCCTTGGCAATATCGATGTGGTTCGCGATGCGCAGAAGACCGACGCAGCGCAGGATTTCAAAGGCTTGCTGCTGGAAAAGGGCGCCAGCGTGAATGCCGTGCCGCAGCTCGAGATCTTTGCCGACGACGTGAAATGCGCGCATGGCGCCAGCGTCGGCCAGCTCGATGAAACGGCCCGCTTCTATATGGCGGCGCGGGGGCTTTCGCCCGATGTGGCTCGCCGTCTGCTGGTGCAGGCCTTTCTTGGCGATGCGCTGGTGTCGCTGGCGGATGAGGCGAAGCGCGAGGAGTTGATGAAAGTCGCGCTCGACAAGGTGGACAAGTACCTGTGAGCGATACAGCCGTCCTTTCCCGCAAGGCCGATTTCCCGGGACTTGTCACGGCCGATGGCGAGCCTTGGCACTATCTCGATACAGCGGCATCCGCGCAGAAGCCGCAGGCGGTGGTTGATGCGATGAGCCGCGCGCTCGGCGTTGACTATGCCACGGTACATCGCGGCGTGTACGGGCGCAGCGCGCAGATGACGCTCGGCTACGAATCCGCCCGGCGGCGGGTTGCGGAGTTCATCGGCGCGAAAAGCGAGAACGAAGTGGTTTTCGTGCGCGGCGCGACAGAAGCGATCAACCTGGTCGCTGCAAGCTGGGGCATGGTGAATATCGGCGAGGGCGACCGGATCGTGTTGTCCACGCTCGAGCATCATTCCAACATCGTACCCTGGCAGATGGTGGCGGAGCGTACGGGAGCGCAGATCGATGTCTGTCCGCTGACGGAAGACGGCCAGATCGACCTCGGTGCGCTCGAAGCGATCCTCACGCCGCGAACCAAGCTGGTTTCGCTGGCGCATGTTTCCAACGTCCTTGGCAGCGTGCTCGATGCGCGGGCCGCGGCGGATCTGGTGCATTCGGTCGGTGCGAAGCTGATGCTGGATGGATGCCAGGCGGCGCCGCGCATGACGCTCGACATGGCCGCAATCGATTGTGATTTCTACGCTTTTTCCGGACACAAGATCTACGGGCCCACCGGAATCGGCGTGCTGTGGGCACGCGAAGAGATCCTCGATGGCATGCCCCCGTGGCAGGGCGGCGGGGCGATGATCGACCGCGTTACCTTCGAAAAGACCACTTACGCCCCGCCTCCGCAGCGGTTCGAGGCCGGCACGCCGATGATCACGGAAGCGATCGCGCTGCATGCGGCGATCGAATACATCGATGATATGGGTGTCGATCAAGCGTATGATCACGAGCGTCAGCTCGCCCGAACACTGCGTGAAGCACTGTCTGCACACAATTCGATCCGTCTGTTCGGGCCGGAAGAGAGCGCCGGCATCGTCAGCTTTGCGATGGAGGGGGTTCACCCGCACGATCTGGGCACCATATTGGACGAAGAACATGTCGCGATCCGGGCTGGACATCACTGTGCGCAGCCGCTGATGGACCATCTCGGCGTCCCCGCCACCGCCCGCGCAAGCTTCGGGCTGTATTCCGACGAAAGCGACATTGCTGCCCTGCTGCGCGGCATCGAACGTACCCAGAGGATCTTCGGATGAGCGAAGAAACGAATACCGATACTGATTTCATCGCGGCGCCCCTGCCGGGTGATGTGGCGCCTGCCGACAGTTCAGGCGGCAAGCCCCCGCGTGCGCGGGTGGAGGATGCCGTCGATACGGAAGAATCCCCGCGCGAGACGATGGAGCGCAAGCGCGATTATCTGGAAGGGTTCCTGCAGAAGAAGCCGGAGAACGTGCCCGCAGGTGCGCCCGGAGGCGATCTGTACGAGGCCGTGATCTCCGCGCTCAAGGAAATCTACGATCCGGAAATCCCGGTGAACATCTACGATCTGGGGCTGATCTACGGCGTGGAGGTCGATGACGAAAGCGACGTGACCGTCACCATGACGCTGACCACGCCGCACTGCCCGGTGGCCGAAACCATGCCGGGCGAAGTTGAACTGCGCGCTGCCAGCGTGCCGGGTGTCCGCGATGCCGAAGTCAATCTGGTCTGGGATCCGCCCTGGGGCCCGGACAAGATGACCGACGAGGCGCGGCTGGAGTTAGGAATGCTATGAGCGATACCGAAACGAAAACCCGCTCCGCACCGAAGGCCGCCGTGATCCTGACCGCCGCCGCCGAGCAGCGCGTTGCCGATCTGATGGCCAAGGCTCCCGAAGATGCGATCGGCGTGAAGCTGTCGACCCCGCGCCGCGGCTGCTCGGGTCTGGCCTATTCGGTCGACTACGTCAGCGAGGAAACCAAATTCGACGAGAAGATCGAGACCCCGGGCGGTGTGTTCTACATCGACGGCGCCAGCGTCCTCTATCTGATCGGGAGCACGATGGACTGGGTGGAAGACGATTTCACCGCCGGCTTCGTGTTCGAAAATCCCAATGCCAAGGGCGCTTGCGGCTGCGGCGAGAGCTTCATGGTCTGATGACCGGGTAAATCGCTACCGGCGTCTGCGGCCGGAGCGCGGCGTCCCAGCCGTACGCAATTCGGTCCCTACCGCCTGAGCGCCCGCACACAGGCGGCGCGGTCCACATCGATGCCGTCGCTTGCCCGCCGGGCATCGACATAGGTGGCGCTTGGCTCTCCGCGCGGTTGAAGCGGGTAGAGATAGACGTCGAGCACGCAGGCATCGCCGGCGAACTGCAGTTTCCTCGCGTCGCCTTCCTTCACATTGAGCCGCGGTGCGCCGAAGAGATTGGCGAGCGCGGTTTCATTCTTCCCAATGACATTTTCCAGCCCTGGCATGTTCATGATGCGCGGGGCGCGGAAGGCCTGCGTCGTCGGCGCGGGGCGGACCTGCTGCGGCGGCGTGCCGGCAGATGGACGCGACGGGCCGGGGCCAGAGGGTGAGGGCGTGCTGACGCAGGCACCGAGAAGGGGGAGCAGGAGGAGGGCAGATTTACGCATTCGGAACTCTCTGTCGGGCGCGGTGGACCATGTGGGTCGCGGCGGCAGCGCCTATTATCGGGGCGAGCAGGTTGATGAAAGGGACAGCGAGAAGCGCGACCACGACACCGCCGAGCAGGAAGCGGTTCACGCCGCCCATGGGGGCGCGTTCTGCTGGATCGCTGCGATGCCTGATCCATACCATGTCGCGCAATTCGCGCCCGATCAGGAAGGCGTTCACCGCCCAGAACACGGCGGCGGCACCGATCCCGGTGAAAAGCAGCAGCGCGGCGACCGGCAAAGCCGCGGCATTGGCCAGCACGGTGCGCACCAGCGAGCGCAGCGCATTGCCGATTTCTTCGGTGAAAGGGATGTCGCGTACGCCATGCGCGGTGTGAGGATAATGTTTCGCCTCCACCGCGCGCACGACGTCTTCGGCGAAAAACTGGAGGACGAACAGCGCGACCACGCGAAACAGGAACCAGCCTGCGATGATCATGCCGACTGCAGCAACAAGGGCACCGAATGCAGATGTATCGGCCTGGGTGAAACTGTCGATCGCCCGTTCCACCCCGACATAAAGCGCCGCGCCGCCGGCAAGAAAAATGCCGAGCGTTATCAAGGCGGTCTTGACCAGGACGCCGAGGATCGCCCGGTCGCCGAGCTGGCGTAGCGACAGGGCGAGGGCGGCTGGCAGCGAATTCATGCGAGGCGGGGGATGCGCGCGCCGCCGTTCCAAGTCAACGCCGCCCTTGGCGCGCGGGCGACGAACCGCTAACGGCGCCCGACATACCGAAATCCCTCCCGGAGTATCCATGACCGAACCCCGCTACGACGTGATCGCCATCGGCAATGCCATCGTCGACGTAATGTCCCCCTGCACCGAAGAGCTGATCGACGAGCTCGATCTGAACAAGGGCGGGATGACGCTGGTGGACGAAGACGGCGCGCAGCGGCTTTACGAAGCGATGGGCCCGGCGCGGGAAATTTCGGGCGGTTCGGCAGCGAACACGCTGGCAGGCATGAGCGCGCTGGGTGCGCAGTGCGCCTTCGTGGGCCAGGTAGCCAAGGATCAGCTGGGCGATGTGTTCACGCACGACATCCGCGCCGTCGGTATCGATTTCGACACGCCTTCGCGCGACGGCCAGCCCTCGACCGCACGCTGCCTCATCTTCGTGACGCCCGATGGCGAGCGCACGATGAACACTTTCCTCGGCGCCAGCCAGTTCCTGCCGCCTGCCGCGCTCGATGACGAGCTCATCGCCAGCGCGGGTATTCTCTATCTCGAAGGCTATCTGTGGGATCCGGAAGAGCCGCGCAGCGCAATGCGCCGTGCGATCGAAGTTGCGCGCAAGGCCGGCCGCAAGGTCGCCTTCACCGCTTCGGAAAGCTTCGTGATCGATCGCCATGGCGATGACTTCCGCAAGATGATCGAGGAAGGCCTGATCGACATCATGTTCGTCAACGAAACCGAACTGGCGACGCTGACGGGCGAAAGCGAGTTCGAAGCAGGCCTCGCCGCGCTCGACGGCAAGATCCCGGTGCTGGTCGCGACCCGCAGCGCCAAGGGCGCCGTCGGTATCGCCAATGGCCAGCGCGCCGAAGTCAACGCCGAGCCGGTCGAAAAGGTGATCGACACCACCGGTGCAGGCGACCTTTTTGCGGCAGGCTTCCTGACCGGCCATGCCCGCGGCGAAAACCTAGAGACCTGCCTGCGCATGGGCTCGATCTGCGCCGCCGAAATCATCTCCCACTACGGCGCGCGGCCGGAAGTGGATCTGAAAGCGCTGATGGCCGATAAGCTGGGCTGAGGCCTGCGCCTCAGTCTGCCAACCTGGCCGGTTCGTCGAGCAGATCGTCGAGGAATAGCGACATCAGCATCGGTTGGCCGGTCACCTCGGCTTTGGTGTAGACCTGGCTGAGCTGGGACCGGACTGTTCCGGCAGACGAGCCACGCATGGCGGCTATCTCGGCGATCGAGCAGCCCTTGAGGGCGAACAGAGCGACCTCGGCCTCGCCACGCGATAATTTCCATTCGGCAAAGCGTTTGTGCATCAACTCGCCCAGCGCCCCACGCGCGATAGCGAGCACTTCTTCGCGTCGATGTGCTTCGGCGCGCAGGCGCTGGATCGCCAGCGCGCCGAATGCAATTCCGGCGAAAAGCGCCAGACCCACCAGAAGGTCGAGCATGGCGGGAACGCCGGCTTCTTCGCGCACCGCGTCGTAGAGGAAATACACCACAGCAATGAATTGCACGGCAATGACGAGTGCAATGGGGATGAGGTCGCGATCGGCCGCCTTCCGGGACATGGCACTTTGGCTGGTCATGGCTGTTTTGGACTTCCGCTTATGGCCTTATCCGGCGCGCCGGTCTTACCCCTCCCGCACGCATCGAGCGTCAGGAGTAAAGGAATGAACGATCAAGTGAAAGATGCGCTGGCCAAAGTGCCTGCGGTCACTTTGGGGTTCTGGATCATAAAGATCCTGGCCACCACTTTCGGGGAAACGATGGGCGATACGGTCAGCATGAGCTGGCTGGGCGAGACGACCGCAAACGCCGGTCAGTCGGGGTTCGACGGGTATCTTGTGGGAACGGCCCTGTTCGGAGGACTGCTGGCGCTGCTTGTCGCCGCGCAAATCAGGGCGCGGCGGTTCCATCCCTTCCTTTACTGGACCACGATCATCGCTTCCACGACCGCGGGCACGACGCTGGCCGATTTCGCTACTCGCTCGCTCGGTATCGGCTATCCGGGCGGCTCCGCGCTCTTGCTGGCGATGGTTGTTGCCTCGCTACTGGTCTGGCGCAGGGCGCTAGGCAGTATATCGGTCGGCACCGTACACGAGCCGCGTGCCGAGCTTTATTACTGGCTGACGATCACTTTTTCACAGACGCTGGGGACGGCGCTGGGCGACTGGGTCGCCGATGGCCGACTGGGTTATCTCGGTGCCGCAGTGATTTTCGGAAGCCTGCTGGCGCTCGTCGCAGCGGCATATTTCTGGACGCAGGTCAGCCGTGTGACGCTGTTCTGGATCGCCTTCGTTCTGACACGGCCCCTCGGTGCGGTAGTGGGTGACTTTCTCGACAAGCCAGTGGCGCATGGAGGGCTGGAGCTTAGCCGCCCCATTGCATCTCTGGTGCTGGCGGTGGCGATCGTATTACTTATCGTCCTTCTCCCGCAGCGGGCCGAACGAAGGGAAAGTGCGGCCTAGACCTATCCCTGCTCCCGCCGCACCTCGCGCTGGCCGATGTCGCGGCGGCAGAAACCGTCGGCAAAGTCGATGGCGTCCACCGCGGCATAGGCTCTGGCCTGCGCTTCGGTGGCGCTGGTGCCGCGGGCGGTTACGTTGAGGACGCGGCCGCCGCTGCTGGTCAGCGTATCGCCATCCAGCTTCGTGCCTGCATGGAAGACCCTGGCGCCATTGGCCTCGGCCTCGCCAAGATCGATCCGGCCGCCCTTCTTCGGCGTATCGGGATAACCTTCGGCCGCCATGACCACCGTCAGCGCGAAATCATCGGACAGTTTGGGCGCGTCGACCTCGGCCAGCCGCCCCTGCGCACAGGCCAGCATGAGTTCGACGAGATCGCTTTCCAGCCGCATCATCAGCACCTGGCATTCCGGATCGCCGAAGCGGGCATTGTATTCGATCAGTTGGGGGCCGTCTTTCGTGAGCATCAGGCCGGCATAGAGCACGCCGGAATAGGGCGTGCCTTCGGCTGCCATGGTGCGCACGGTCGGCTCCACGATCTCGCGCATGACCTGCGCCTGCAGGGCATCGGTCAGGACGGGGGCGGGGGAATAGGCGCCCATGCCGCCGGTATTGGGGCCGGTGTCGCCTTCGCCCACGCGCTTGTGATCCTGCGCAGTGCCGATGGGGACGATGGCCGTGCCGTCGGTCAGCGCGAAGAAGCTGGCTTCCTCGCCGGTAAGAAACTGTTCGATCACCACTTCGCTGCCGGCGCTGCCGAACCTGCCATCGAACATCTCACCCAGCGCTTCCTGCGCCTGTTCGTATGTTTCGGCGATGACCACGCCCTTGCCTGCGGCGAGACCGTCAGCCTTGAGCACGAAGGGCGGCTTGAACCGCTTGAGCGCGCCCCACGCAGCCTCCAGCGAGGTGCAGCGTTCATACCGCGCGGTGGGGATGCCGGCGCGTTGGCACAATTCCTTGGTGAAGCCCTTGCTCCCTTCGAGCTGGGCGGCCAGTTTCGAGGGACCGAAGGTATCGATCCCGGCTGCGCGCAGCGAATCGGCCAGCCCGTCGACCAGTGGCGCTTCGGGGCCGATCACGACGAGGCCGATGGCGTTGTCCTTCGCGAAGTCGATAACGGCATCGTGATCGGTCGCATCGAGGGATGTGCATTCGGCAAGCTGTGCTATGCCCGGGTTGCCGGGCGCCGCCCACAGCTTGTCGCACAGCGGCGATTGCGCCAGTTTCCAGCCAAGAGCATGTTCGCGCCCGCCACTGCCGAGCAAAAGGATATTCATGACCGCCGATTTCCCGTCAGATTCAGATGATGCGAGCTTGGTAGCGAAGCCCTACGCAGGCGACAACGCCGAGCCGCTGACGGTGAGCGAAATATCGCAGGCGCTCAAGCGAACGGTGGAAGACCGGTTCGGCTTCGTGCGGCTGCGCGGCGAATTGTCGGGCGTGAAGCGGGCTGCGAGCGGGCATATGTACTGCGCGCTCAAGGACGAGAACGCCGTGCTCGACGGGGTGATGTGGCGCGGCAATGCGGGCCGCCTGCCGTTCCGCCCGGAAGACGGGCTGGAAGTCGTGGCGACGGGCAAGATCACGACCTATCCGGGGCGCTCGAAATACCAGATCGTGATCGAACGGATGGAGCTGGCCGGCGAAGGGGCGCTGCTGGCGCTGCTGGAAAAGACCAAGGCAAGGCTCGAGGCAGAAGGGCTGTTCGATCCCGCGCGCAAACGGCCGCTGCCCTATCTGCCGCGAACCATCGGGGTGGTTACATCGCCCACGGGGGCGGTGATCCGCGATATCCTCCACCGGCTGGCAGACCGTTTCCCGAGCCGTGTGATCGTGTGGCCGGTGCTGGTGCAGGGCCAAGGCGCGGCAGAACAGGTGGCAGGCGCGGTGCGCGGGTTTTCCGCCCTGCCACAGGGCCATGCCGATCGCCCCGACCTCGTCATCGTGGCGCGCGGAGGCGGTTCGATCGAGGATCTGTGGAGCTTCAACGAGGAAGTGGTGGTGCGCGCCATCGCCGATTGCCCGATCCCCACGATCAGCGCGGTGGGGCATGAAACCGACACCACTCTGGCAGACTATGCCGCGGACCGCCGCGCGCCGACGCCCACCGCGGCAGCCGAAATGGCAGTGCCGGTGCGAGCGGAACTGGCTGCGGCGCTGGCGGATTTCGAGGCACGCAAGAAGCGGGCGATCCTGCGCCCGGTGCAGCTTGGCCGGGAGCGGCTGCAAGCACGGGCGGACCGTCTGCCAAAGCGGGAGGCGCTGTTAGAGCCGCATGCGCAAAGGCTCGACGATCTGGCCGAGAGGCTGCGGCGGGGCCTGCGCGACCGCGCGGCCCAGGGGCGGGAGAGGCTGTCCAACCTCCGCCTTGCGCCTGCGGTGCTGGAACGCAACCTGCGCGAGGCGCAGCGTGCGCTGGCGGGACAGAAGCTGGCGCCTGCCCTGGTCGAACGTCCGCTGGCCGAACGGCGCGAGCGGCTGGCGGCGCTGGGGCGGCTGGCGGAGCAACTGCATCCCGACCGCCCGCTGGCGCGCGGCTATGTCCGGGTCACCGATGCGGAGGGCAGGACCATCACCGACAGGGTGGGCGCGGCAAAGGAAGCGGCGCTGACGCTGAAGTTTCGCGACGGCGATCTCGACGTTTCGACCGGTGGAGCGGCAGCGCCTACAGCGCCGCGCCGCAAGCCGGCGAGGTCCGGAACTGCCCCCAAGCAGGAAGATTTGTTCGGTTAAGGTGGACCTGCTAGGATTCGCGCCATGTTGATGAACAAGAATTCTTCGCCCTCGAATGGTGAGGCCAAGCTGCAGTACGGGCCTTCGGGCTTTCGGGTGCTGCGCCCGGGAAGCCACGTAATCTGCGCGATGAGCGGGGTGCCGATCGCGCTCGACGAATTGCGCTACTGGTCGGTGGAGTATCAGGAGCCCTATGCCAGCGCGCAGCTCGCCACGGAGCGGCTGGCGCCGTGAGTTACGCGAGGGTCGCGCCGCTTCTTCTGCTTGCGACCTCCTGTGTGCCATCGGCAGGGCCGGAGCGGGCGGCATCGCCCGAAGTGGTGCAGCCGGTGCGCGCCGCGCCCGTGCCTGCGCCTTCCCCGACGCCCACGCCCTCGCGGCCCGCCGTGTTTACCTTCGACGGCGAACTGGAACAGGGCGGCTGGATGCGCGGGACCGTGCCCGGCGGGACCAGGGAAGCGAAGCTGGGCGAGGAGAAGCTGACCTTCGATGACGAGGGGCGGTTCTTCGCCGCCTTCAATCGCGATGCGCCGGCAGCGATGACACTGACAGCGCGGCTGGCCGATGGGCGCATGATCGAAAGCCCCCTTACGATTGCGCCGCGGGCATGGAATATCGAGCATATAAATGCAGCGCGCACGCCCGGCGGCGCGTCGGCCGCTTTCATGAAAATCCGCCAGCCTGAACTGGACGCGATCTGGGATGCGCGGCTGAAGGACACGGGCAGCACCGGCTGGACGCAGGATTTCATCTGGCCGGTAACGGGGCGTATTTCGGGCCGGTTCGGCTCGCAGCGGGTGTATCGCGGCGAACCGGGCAGCTATCATTCCGGGATCGATATCGCGCCTGGCAATGGCGTACCCTACGTGGCCCCGGCAGACGGTGTCGTGGTGCTGGCAGTCGAAGGGTACAGCCTCGAAGGCAATCTGCTGATTATCGATCACGGACAGGGGCTCAACAGCGCGTTTCTGCACTCCTCCCGCCTCTATGTGAAGGAAGGCGATCGCGTCAGGCAGGGGCAGCATATCGGCGATGTCGGCTCGTCCGGCCGCGCCACCGGGCCGCACCTGCACTGGAGCCTGAAATGGCGCAATGCCCGACTGGATCCGCTGCTGTTCACCGGACCGATGCGCTGAGCGCGTGACGCGCACAACGGCGCAATCAGGAGAGCACCTTTCCCATGCGCCCGACGCGTCTTGTCCTGGCCGCCCTGCTGACTGCGGCCATCGTGCCCGGAACCTGGCTTCGTACAGCCGAGCCCCCACAGGATTTCCAACGGTTCGCCACCCTCGAGCCGATCGACGTGACGCAATCGCAGCGCGGTCCATTCACTTTGATGGCCGGGTGGGAACTGACGGGCGACAGGGCTCAGTTCGGTGGATTTTCGGCGCTGGTCGTACTGGACAAGGAGCGCTTTCTGGCCGGGAGCGACACCGGCCAGAAGTTGATATTTGGCCGTCCCGACCGCAGCAATCTGCCAGCAGTTCTGAGTTCGTTCGACGATGCGAATGACGGCCCGAAAGAAAGCCGCGATCTGGAATCGCTGGCCATCGATCCGAGCTCTGGCATCCTGTGGGGGGGATACGAGTTCCGCGAAGCCATCGTCCGCTTCGATGCCGACCATCGCCGAAATGCCGAAGTCCGGCCACCGCAGATGCGCAATTGGGAAGGCAATGGCGGCGCCGAATCGCTGGCGCGCTTGAGCGACGGCCGCTTTCTGGTGATCGAGGAGAGTGCCCAGCGCTGGATGGGGCGTGAGCACGAAGCGCTGATATTTGCGACCGACCCGATCGAGGACAAGCGCCCGCAAAGCGTGTTGATCGACATTCCGCAAAGTTACAGCCCGGTCGATGCCACCCCGATTGGCGGCGGCCGGGCACTGCTCCTGCTGCGCCGTCTTGCCTGGTCCATTCCACCGGGATTCGAGACGGCAATTGTCGAGATCGATATCGACCGGCGCAACGCCGATGGATCCATCCCCACACGCCTGCTCGCCGAATTCGGGGATGCGATTCCGCGCGACAATTATGAGGGCATTGCCGTCACCACGGACGAAGACGGCCAATTCGTCTGGCTGATTTCCGACGACAATTTCATGGCGATCCAGCGCACACTGCTGCTCAAGCTACGCTGGGACAGACGCGAAAAAGCGCGCGAGTAGTCCCGCGCGCCTTTCGTTCTTTCAAGCTGCTGCGCCGAGGCGCAACGCCATGCCTTAAGAGGCGGCGGCAGCTTTCTTCAGCTCGCGCTTCACCTTGAGCGCGTTGGCTGAAAGCTTGTCGTCATTGGTCTTGAGCAGCCAATTGTCGAGACCGCCATTATGTTCAACCGAACGCAGGCCCTGTGTCGACACGCGGAACTTGAAGCTGCGATCGAGCTTTTCGCTCATCAGCGTCACGTTCTGAAGGTTGGGCAGGAAGACCCGCTTGGTCTTGTTGTTGGCGTGGCTCACATTGTGACCGACCTGGCGGCCCTTGCCGGTGAGTTCGCAAATGCGCGACATGATAAGTCTCTTCGTTCGAATGGACGGGCGAGTTCCCTTGGCCGCTCGGCGCGGTTGCGGGGCTCATTAATCCCGGAAAGCGGCGCGCATAGCTGCGAGGGTGCGAATCGTCAAGCACGTTGCGCCCCAAGTGCACGCGAGCTAGCGCAGTTCCGCTATGGCTTCCTGGACCCTTCCGCAACCCATGCACCGTGCGCTCGCCCTCGCCGAAGAAGCCGCCCGAGTCGGCGAAGTGCCTGTGGGCGCAGTGATCGTGCGCGGCGGGACGATCGTGGCAGAAGCCCATAACGCCCCGCGCGAACAGCATGATCCGACAGCCCATGCCGAGATTCAGGCGATTCGCCTTGCGGCAAGGAAGCTTGGGGAAGAGCGCCTCACAGATTGCGAATTGTGGGTCACGCTGGAGCCTTGCGCGATGTGCGCCGGTGCGATCGTCCATGCGCGGATCGGCAAGCTCTATTATGCCGCGAGCGATCCCAAGGGCGGGGCGGTCGAACATGGCGCGCGGGTGTTCGACCAACCGCAATGCCTCCACAAGCCCGACATCTATTCGGGCATGGGGGAGGCAAAGGCGGCACAAATCCTGCGGGAGTTTTTCAGACAGCGCCGGTGAGCATCAGGATATGTTCGCGCTCGGTACCTGGAGAGCGCGTTCGACTGTAGTGCGTATCAAAGCCCTCGCCAGATTTTTGCCGGAGTCTCGTCTAGCGCGCCGAACCTTTGTCGGTCGCAGGCGGTGGGCATGAAGCGTTTGTCATAGCACAGCCGCAATTCTTCCAGCCATCCGCGACTGTTCAACAGCACGCCAACCGCGTCTGGTTTCCAGCCATGATTTGCATCGACGAACCGCGTGCGGATCGTACCGGCGGTCAGATCATCCTCACGGCTCACGCGATCGAAGTCGGGAAAGCGCAGGCCCTGCCACAAGATGCGAGTGACCTTGAAATAGGTTGCCGGTCGCTGCGCCATGCAGGAGCCGTGCTTGGCCCATTGACGCGCTATCAACGCGGCCGAGGGCGAAAGGCACATATTGGCGGCTATCTCGCGCGCAAGCGGCTGACGCGGTGCCGTGCACCACTGTGGCCAGCTGCGTCCGCTGTTCGGCCACAATCCATGGACCACGAGGCCGAACAGACCGTCCCGCCCGTTGCATTGACGCGCATGTTGCGGGCGCCCCTTACGCGGCTTGCAGAATTCGGGGCTCCAGCTCAGTGCCAGCGTGTATCCCGTTATCGGCAATGGGCGTGGGCGTGCTTCGCGTTCGATACGGGGAACCGCCACTGTGCGTGGCGGGCTGCACTGGTAATGCTGGGCCGCAAGCGGGGCCGCCTGATACGCGAGGCCAGCCATTGCGAAGGCGGCCAGCATCCTTGGACGGGTTGACGAGAGCATGAGTTCGGCGGGGCTTCGCTCGAAGCGAAGCGTCAGCGGCCAGCTTATGGCTGCCCGTCGCCGCCCTTCTTTTCGGCAAACCATGCTTTGGCATCCGGCTGAAACAGGAACCAGAGAGCGACGATCGTCATGATCGTGCTGATCAGGCCCCACGCCACGCTGGAATCGAAAACGGATGCGGCCGCAGTGGCGGTTGTCAGGACGGACCAGGCCGTCAGCAGGAGGAGTAGCCATTTGGCCAGTTCGATGCGCAAGATAGAGATCATGAACCATAGTGCCAGGCTGATCGCCGTTCCGAACAATAGGCCGCCGATCAGCACTCCGGTGCTCAGGCCCTCGACACCCTGGGCGGCGAGTTCTGCATTGGTCTGGGCGGCGATCGTGTCGTAATTGAAGACAAAACCCAGCAGGCTGACGGCGATCGACCCGAGATAGAGCCAGTCGAATTTTCTGATGGAGCCCGGTTTCATGAATTCCCCTCTCGCAAATGTCGGAGACAGGAATATCCGAAATTACAGCGGCGTAAAGTCGAGGCCGATATCCGCAGCGGGCGCGCTTTGCGTGAGCCGACCGACGGAAACGTAATCGACCCCTGTCGCAGCCTTGGCGTGAATGGTGTCGAGATCGATCCCGCCGCTCGCCTCGGTCGGGACCCTACCAGCCACAAGCGCGACAGCTTCACGCAGTACTGCAGGCCCCATGTTGTCCAGCAGCAGCCGCGTGGCGCCCGCCTGCAGCGCCGGTTCGATCTGGTCGATCCGGTCGACTTCGCAAATGATTTCCTGCACCCCTGCCGCGACCGCACGCTGCACCGCTTCGGCGACCGATCCTGCGACAAGGACGTGGTTGTCCTTGATCATCGCGGCGTCCCACAGACCCATCCGGTGGTTCGACCCGCCGCCCATGCGCACGGCGTATTTCTCAAGTTGGCGCAGACCGGGAATGGTCTTGCGCGTATCCAGCAATGTGCAGCCCGGATTGTCCATCGCGCGAACATATCGGGCAACCATCGTGGCGATGCCGGAAAGGTGCTGAACGGTGTTGAGCGCGCTGCGTTCGGCGGTCAGCATCGCGCGAGCATTGCCTTCGAACCGCATGAGATCGGTGTTCGCAGGTACGCTCGCGCCCTCTTCGACGAGAATCTCGACCGTCATGTCAGGATCGAGAGCGCGAAAAAATGCTTCGGCGATGGGCAGACCGGCTACATGGATGGCATCCCGCGTATCCATGACGCCTGCAAAGCCTGCATCGGCAGGGATTACGCTTTCGCTGGTCACATCGCGCCCACCACCCGGCAGGCCCGTACCGAGATCCTCGGCAAGGGTGTCGTTCACGAACCTGATGAGGTCGAAGCCCTCTAGCTCGAATGCCATCAGTGGACGAAACGCGCCACGACGTCGCGGTAGCTACGGCTCACCTTCACCTCCGCCCCGGAGTCCAGGACGAGGAAGCATTCGCCATTGGTGTGCGGCTTTACCTGGCGCACCTGATCGAGATTGACGATGGTCGAACGGTGGACGCGCTGGAACTTGCGCGGGTCGAGCCGACGTTCGAGATCCTTCATCGTTTCCCGCAGGATCAGCGAATTGTCGCCCGTGTAGATGCACATGTAATCGCCGGCGGCTTCGATATGTTCGATCGTGCCGACTTCCACACGGAATATCTGGCCGCGGTCCTTCACATTGATGAGCTTTTCGAACCGGCTTGCCGCTTCGGTATCCTCGCCAGCGAGATTTTCGGCTGCTTCGGGTGCCACTTCGGACAGAACGTTCTTGAGCTTTTCAGCTTCTTCGGTCGATTTCTTTTCCGCCAGACGCTGGCGCACACGCTCGACCGTATCGGCCAGCTTGTCCTCGTCCACCGGCTTCATCAGGTAGTTGACCGCATTCGCCTCGAAGGCGCGAATGGCATGTTCCTGGAAAGCGGTAACGAACACGAACAGGGGCGGATCGATTTCCATGACGCCCTGCACCACGGAGAATCCGTCGAAACCGGGCATCTGGATATCGAGGAAGACCAGATCGGGCTTCTGGGTCTTGATCGCGCGGATCGCCTCGCGGCCGTTCTGGCAGGTGTCGATGATTTCGACATCCTCAAACGGTTCGAGGCGAAGCTGGAGACCCTGGATGGCGAGCTTCTCGTCGTCGACGAGTATGGTGCGGATGGTCATGTCGTCTGGGGTGCTTTCGGGGGTAGGTGTGGGGGTATAACGGCCGTGGGGGGCGTGGGTTTCTGCGAAAACGCGGCCTGCTGGGCGGGCGCTGATTGCCCCTGGCTTAACGCATCTTCCGAATCGGGCTCGAACGGCAGCTCGACGAGCACGGAAAAGCCGCCGCTTTCCGGTGAGCGGATTTCGAACCTGTGCTCCTCACCGTATGCTTGCGCCAGCCGGTCGCGAATATTGGCAAGTCCCACCCCGGTCGAATCGCGGCGGGCATGGGTTGGCCGGACAGCAGGCAGGCCCTCTTCCGTGCCGTTCATGGTCATGCCGGGCCCGGTGTCCGAGACGGTCACGCGCAGGCGCGGGCCGACGATCTGCGCAACGATGGCGATCTCTGCGCCTTCTTCTTGCGGGCTGACGCCGTATTTGATCGCATTCTCCACCAGAGGCTGGAGCAGCATGGCGGGCAATTGCGCTCCTGCCGCCTCGGGTTCGATCCGGAATGTGGAGCGCAGGCGTTCTTCGAACCGCATCTGCTCGATACCGAGATAAAGCTTCAGCGTTTCCACTTCCTGCGCCACCGAAACCTTGCCGCCCGGCTGAGTGACCAGCGTATGCCGCAGGAAGCTGGACAGCCGGGTGAGCATGGCGTTGGCGGTCTCGCTCTGCTTGAGAAGCACCAGCGTACTGATCGAATTGAGCGTGTTGAAGAGGAAGTGCGGATTGAGCTGATAGCGCAGCATCGCAAGCTGCGCGCTGGTTGCCTGCGCTTCCAGCCGTTCGAGCCGGTCGGCCTGTTCTTCGATCTGAAGGAAGAAGTTGATCGCGAAATACAATGCGGACCAGGCGCCGAGCAGGGTAAGGTCGATGAAGTAGATGCCGACGAACAGGCTGACGAAATTGCCGCTGCCCGTGGCGCCGCCCGCCACATTGAGTACCCAGCTGTCGATGAAAGCGTGCAAGGCGACGGCGAAGGCCAGCACGACTGCCGTCGCGCTCCAGGTGATGACCGGCCGCTGTTTTATCAGCTTGCTGTAGATGACCGCCAGGATCAGGCTGATCGAGAACCCGGTGATGCTGGATATCAGGATGATGACCAGGCGGTCGGGCGACTGGCCGTTCGCCAGGGTAGACATCGCGCGCAGCATGGCTGCACCGCCCCAGCCGGCCAGCTGGAGGTTCCAAAACGCCTGGTTCTTGTTGGCGAAGAACGGCGTGGGGCGAATGGGCAAGACTGCCATTGGAACGCCCCTCTAGCGCAATTGCGACGAATTGCACCAGCCGCTACACTCACCGTAACAGGCAAAACGAGAGAGAGACGCGATGGGCATTCAGGAAAACATCGAACATTCGGCCGCCGAACGGGCAAAATTCCGCGAGATGAAGGAAGGCACGGCCGAAGACTGGGCGATCATCGGCGGCGAATACCGCGCTTTTGCCAAGGGACTGCCGGACCGTGTGCTGGACCATCTTAAGCTTCTCGATGGCGATTTCGGCGGCTTTCCCGTCTGCCGGCTCGAGCATTCGCTGCAGACCGCTACGCGCGCGCACCGTGATGGGCGCGACGAACAATATGTAGTGATGGCCCTGCTGCACGACATCGGCGATACGCTCGGCAGCTACAATCATCCCGAAGTCGCCGCTTCCATCATCAAGCCGTTCGTCACTGACGAAATCCACTGGATATGCCAGAACCACGGCGCGTTTCAGGGATATTACTACTTCCATTTCCTCGGGATGGATCAGAACGCGCGGGACAAGTTTGCCGAGCATCCGCATTTCGAAGCGTGCCGCGAATTCTGCGAGAAATACGATCAGGCCGCCTTCGATCCCGACTATGAAAGCGAACCGCTCGAGTTCTTCGAACCGATGGTGCGCCGCGTGATGGAACGCCCCTTGGCTTCCATGTACGCCAAGGCAATGGAGGAAGAGGGCTAAGCCACTATCCGGCTGCCGATTTCAGCGCTTCCGCCAGCCGTTCGGGCGGCACCAGACCTTCGATCACTTCGTCGCCTGCGATCCAGCTGGGCGTGCCGCTGAACTGCATGGACCGGGCAAACGCCATGTTCCGGTCCAGCTCTGCCGTGGCTTCATCGGACTGGGCGAACGCCTTTGCCGCGGCTTGATCCAGTCCGGCAATCTGCGCTGCGCGAGCAATCGTCGCGTCGCTGGGCGGTCCCTGTTCGAACATGGCGTGATAGAATGCGGCGTATTTACCCTGCTTCGCGGCGGCCAGTGCCATGCGCGCAGCCGCTTCACTGCCTTCGAAGATGGGCCATTCGCGCACGACGACCTTCAGTTCCGGATCCGCAGCGATCAGCTCGTCCGTTCCCGCGATCGACTGACGGCAATAGGTGCAGCCGTAATCGGTGAACTTGACCAGGACGTGGGAGCCTTCGGGATTGCCGAGCACCGCGCCAGGGAAGGGCTGCTTGACCCCTTCAGGCGCCTGAGCAAGACGATCTTTCGCCTGTTCGCGCTGGTACGCCTCGGCCATGTCCGGCAGGATCTGAGGGTTCGACAGCAGATAGTTGCGTGTCTGATTGTGACCCAGGCCCGATAGCGACCAGAGGCCTGCACCGGCGAAACCGCACACCAGCGCTATCAGCGCCGTCAGCAGATGATTTTTCATGACGTTCCTTCGTTTCGTCAGCCGGGCGCACAGTTGCGTTTGCGTTGCATTTCGCACTGCCGTTCGAGCAGGGCGCGTGCCTGCATCCCGATATCCTGTGACCGGATCCAGTCCGGGCTGCCGTGGTCCAGTCCGCTTTCCGCTGCCTGCGCGCTGCGTATGGCCAGCCCGTATTCGCCGTTCATCACCTGTTGTTCCGCGGAAGCGAGGCGGGCCCGTGCGGTATCGCCGCGCGCTGCATAGACGACGCCGAGCTGATACCAGGCGAAGGGATTGCGACGATCCCGCCCAACGGCGGCTCGCAACACACGCTCGGCCTCTTCGTAATTGCTCTTGTCTTCGGTAGCGATCAGCGCATGACCGAACAGGCTGGCGATCAGCGGTTCGGAATTGGTCAAATCGGTCGCCCGGCGCAGCGGCTCGAGCGATTCGCGAGGGCGGCCCGATTCAAGCAAGACCTGTCCCTTGAGTTCGAGGAAATATGGGTCGTCGGGATCCTTTGCCAGCAGCTTGTCCGCCGTCTCGAGCGCGAGATCAACGCGGGCATTCTGGTGGTAGGCATAGGCGCGGGCGTAGAGCGCGGGTATCGTCTGGTCGGTTTCGGGATAATCGCGCAGTGTCGTCGACGGCTTCGATATGTAACCGATGAGCTTGGCCTTCACCCGTTCGAAATTCGCCTGGTTGCGGGCGTTCGCGGGACGCTGCCATGCGGGGTCTTTTTCATACACGCCGCGCAATGCCGAAATACGGTCACCCGAAAGCGGGTGCGTGCGATAGAAACCTGCCTCATCGCTCTGGCTGTAGCCATAGCGGTATTCCTGATTGAGCAGCTTGCCGAAGAAATCGAGCGAACCCTGTCCGGAAATACCCGCCTTGGACAGATATTCAGCCCCGGCAAAATCGGCAGACGATTCCTGGGTCCGGCTGAATGAAAGGAACTTGCCCATCGCCGCCTGCTGCCCGGCCATCATGATGCCCATGGCCGCATCGCCAGCACCTACCAGCGCAGCGCCAAGGCCGGCCAAGAGCGAAAGCACCGTGATCTTGGTGGCCGACGCCATACCTTCGCCATAACGAAGGATATGCCCACCGGTGATATGGCCCAGTTCGTGCGCAATCACGCCCTGAACCTCTTCGGCCGTATCGGCGGCGTCGATCAGACCAGAATGGATGTAGACCGCCTGACCGCCCGCCACGAAGGCGTTGATCGACGGATCGTTGATTAGAATTATATCGACGTTGTCGGGCTGCAGTCCGGCCGCCTCGATTAGCGGAGCCGATATTTCATCAAGAAATGCTTCGGTTTCTGCATCGCGCAGAATGGACTGGGCAGCAACCGGCTGCGCCGCGAGCATGGCGGCAGCAAGCATGGCGAGCAGGCGGGCAAATAGGCGCATTGGCGGCGAGCCTAAGGGCTTTCGGCCTGAACCGGAACTGAAACCTTGCTCACCCGGCGGGCGAATTCGACCACGGCATCATCCACATCGCGCGAATTGCGCCACGGGCTGGCGAAGGAAATGAGCGGGGCATTGTGGTCGAAGCTGTCGTAAAACCGAGTTTCCACAGGCGCTCCCGCATCTCTCAGGGCTTTTGCCAGACCGCGGGTATTGCGCGGTTTTACCAGCGTGTCGCGCTCTCCATGTATAAGCAGCATAGGCGGCGCGTCGGCGCGCGCGTGATTGACCGGCTGGCTCTCGGGTCCGGCGCCTACCGAACCAAATGCGTCCCGACTCGAATCCTTATCGAATGGGTAAAAATCATAGGGCCCGGCCAGGCCGACCACGCCGCGCGGCGTCACTCCGATGCGGGAGAGCCACTTTTCCTCCAAAGCCGCCTGAACCACATTGTACGCGCCTGCCGAATGTCCGGCCAGGATCACGCGGCCCGGATCACCGCCGAATTGCGGCGCGATCCGAACCGTTTGGCCGATGACGGTTACGGTATCTTCCAGCATGGCGGGATAGCGTCCGTCCTCGCCCAGCCGGTAACCGGCCAGCGCAACAACGAAGCCTTCCGGAGCTAGAGCGCGCGCGATGAATGTGTAATCATCCGGGTCGCCCCAGCTCCAGCTGCCACCATGAACAAAAAGGATGATCGGTAAGGGTTGGTCATGGTCGGCTTTCGCAGGCGCATAAATTCGCAACTTCTGGTCTCGGTGCGGGCCATATTGGGTGTTCGAAACCAGCGTGACGCCCCGGCCGCCACCTGTAAGCCGGTCGATGCCATTCAACACTGCGGGACCGTTCGTGCGTATGGCCAACAACAGCAGGCCGCCGGCCAACAACAGGAACAGAACGATGCCGAGACCGATCTTCATCGCGCGCTTCATGCCTTCCGCTTTTTCGTTGCTTCTACCGTGTCGACGATCGCCTTTGCCTCTCCGTCGCCAAGGAGGCCGATGGAGGCGAGGAATTCGTGACCAGTATCATAGCCATCGCCCAGCCATAACGGTATTTGGGCCGCTTCGAGATTTGCGGTAGCCGTCAGTTCCTCCGAGCTCATCGCATCGCCAACCTTTCGGATGAAGATTGCGCGAACCCGCCCGGGATGGTCGACCGCAATCTGGGCAAATGCGGTCAGATCGCCCTGGCTGTCATCCCCGATCAACGCGAATTTTATCTCGGGATAGGTTTCAATAATGGCTTCGATGGCGGCGCGCTTGTGTGCACCGTGGCTGGCAGATCCGAAGGTAGCACGGTTAAGGCCCCAGTCGCGCAGCGCAATGGGCCCCAATGGCAGGCCCCGGCCACGAATATAGGTCACCAGATAGCTGAACAGGTTCCACGGGCTCGAGGAAACATAGAAAAACGGCCGATGAGTCGCAGGCTGCGTCTCGCCGGCATGACCTTCTCCGCTGGTGAGCGCTTCTCCACCGCCCAGCGCGTTGTAGAATACGTCGGCGCCCGGAACGAGGATGCGTTCTTCCGGCATTTGGATCAGGATCCTGCGCCAGTTACGCAATACTGCGCGAAAATCGCCAGTGATGCCGGTTTCGACGATTGTGTCGTCTATGTCCGAAATAACTGCCAGACCGGTATCGGCCCCTGGCGCAAGCACATGCGCATCGACGCATTGTTCTTCCTCGCCCGCTCGCCAGTGGAAAACGACCGTATCCCACACAGGGTGGGTACCGTAATCCCAGCAGGGTTCGAGCGGGATATCGAAATTGACGAAGCCTTCGCTGTCCGTTCGCCCCAGATGGCGTTGAGCCTTTCCGTCGGGAAGGGCGATTTCCAGTTCGACAGGTAGATCGGGGACTTCATGGCTGACGAACTGGCTCAGCATGGTTTTCGCTGCACGCCACTTGCTGCGCTGCTCGAACTTGCCGACGCGCGAACGCAAGGCCCTGGCCGAAATGCGCAGCCGTTCACGGTTTCTATAGCCGAAATAGGGCTGAATGCGGACGGGTGCAGTAGGGAAAAACGGCATCGCCCCCGCGCTAGCCAATCGAGCGCGGGGGCGACAAGCGAATTGTAGCAGCGTTGTCCTAGGCGAGCAGCTTGCGCGCGGCGCGTTCCACCAGCGGCACGTCGTCAGGTATTTCGCCGACGATTTCCAACGTACCGGCAGCGGTGCGCCGGATCATGACCAATGCGAATTCCGTGCCGTCCTCGTCTAGATCGGCGAGGGAAAGCGGTTCCAGGGCGCGAAGCTTCTTCGCAAGGGCAGGGCGAACGGTTTTCTTGTCCGCGACGGCCTTACCCTGCTCTTCCTTACGCGCATCGCGTTCGGCATTGACGATCCCTTTGAGGCCGCCCTCGGCTTCGCGCAGGAACGTTGCGAGCTTGCCGCGTTCCACACCGATACGGTGGGCATGCATCAGCACGGCGGCGTATTCGGTCAGGCGAGTCTTGTCGTAATCGGCACCGAAAACCAGCTTGACGATCGGCGTCATCGGCGCGCGATCCTGAACGGTCAGGCCGTTGTCGATAAGCAGTTCGTTGAAATCTCCGGGAGCGCTCTGCGCTTCAAGGCTGAAGTCGTAAGCCCTTGCGACCGCCGAATAAAGTGTCTTGCGGCTGCGATCCTCGGTGTTCTGCGCAGCCTGCGCCATTTCGCGCGCCGCAGCGAGACAATCGTAGAGGCCCTCAGGCGAAGCGTCCTCCGAGTTGGCATCTGGCGCAGCCGCCACTTCTTCGACGTCCTCTGGTGGAATATCGGTGAGCTGCGGTTCTTCGGCAGGTGCCTCGTAGGGCTCGGGAACGCGCGGCGGAGGGGCGAAGCCTTCGCCTTCATAAGCCTGCGGAATGGCAGGCGCGGGTTCCTGATGTGAAAGGTCGACGCTCTTCTTTGTCCGGCCGCCACGGCTGACCAGCGAGATCAGACTGCTCGACGTCTCATCGTCGGCAAGCGGATCGACCACGGCGTCAACGTCCTCGTCGCCCTCTTCCTCGTCGTCCCAATCCGGCAAGCCATAATCTGCGGCAGTCTTGATAGGATGATCGAAATCGTCTTCGTATTCCGGCTCGCCCATGTCGTCTGGAACGTAGTTGCCGATCGGGTTGCCCAATGCATCGACACGCGTTGCGGGCTGATCAGCGACGCTCGGTTCTGCGAATCGGTCTTCATCATCATCTGCCGCGCCGAAAGAAGGTTGTGGCAAGGCATTGTGCGCAGGGCTGTCGGTCATGGTGTCGTGTCCGAGTTCAAGTATGCTGTCGGAGTGTTCCGCGTCCATGCCCGACGTGAGCATTTCGGCCGTCTCGACCATGGTATCAAGATCGCTTTCGCCATCATCTACCGGGCCGAGAGCTTGGTCTATCGCCAGAAGCAGTTCGTCGGCGGTCTGCTGGTCGGCCATTTCCTTCCAGTTGATCACGCCATAGATGAAATCGATCGTCTCGTTATCGCTCGAGTAGGGGAGCAATATACCGCGATAGAGGACGTTCGCGCCCCGTTCGTTGGAGAATTCCGCTTCGAATCCGATCGGTGCCTGATTGGCGATGATTTGCATGTAATGATCGGTAATGCGGCTCAGCACCGATCGACTGGGCACGGCAGACAGACGGGAAAGCGTGCTGTCCTGACCGGACTCGACCGTCAGTTCGGAGCCGACGAACGCAACCTTTGGATCGTCGATATCGTCCGACAGGTCGAGCAGAACCGAATAGGGCCCGAAGTCGTCGAGCGTGTCGGGTTCGAGGTCGGAAATGTGTGGGAAGTTGAGATCGCCGAGAAGCGTCGCCCAGTGATTGTAGGCGCGAACCTGCATGCGGCGTTCGTCCTGGCCGACCGGCGATGGCGGCGGATCGAGATCGGTGTCGTCCTCCTCGACGTAATCGTCGTCGAAGTCCTCCTCTCGATCACGGAAGCCGAAAAAGCCGCCCAGCCTGTCTATCACTGCATTAGCCCCCGAAGAGTTCTGCCCAATCGAAGGCGGTATGAAGCGGGTGCGGTAAAGATCGGGTTAAAGAAATTAACCATGAGGCTGCGCCAAAAGCGGCGTCAGAGCATGTAGCGCATCCGGATGGTCAGCTTGCGGTCCTGCGCACCGATATCGATTGCGGCATCGGAAAAGCGCGGCGGGCCCATCCGGACCTTGGCGTCGCGAGAAAAGCCGAAGCCTTCCTTCGGCATCATCCCCAGGGCGCGATCGGCCTTGCCGTTCGAATTCTCGTCATGGAGCAAGGCTATGGCATACTGCCCTGGTTTCACGCCGGAAAACGTGAAGGTGACGCTGCCTTCTCTAGCTTGCGCCGTCGCACCATATGCGCCCGGCACGCCGCGGCAGCGCGGAAACGTCGCTTCGCCCGCGGTCATGCAGGCACGGACGATACCTTTGGAATTGCGCAGATCGGTAACCGTGACCGTCACGGTGGCCCCTTCCTGCGCTGGCGCAGTTGAAGCGATGAGCAACGGTGCGAAGACCAGTGAAATCAGTGCAAAGACATGATTCACGCGTCCGGACTTAGCCCGCGATCCGTGCCGCAAAGCCGATCCCAGATGCGAAAATAGAGGCCGTAATTGCATTTGTACTCTTCGTGATGACGCTGATGGTGGCTCGCCGTTATCAACCAGCCTCCCAACCTGGAATGAACCAGCCACTTCGGGAACATCTCCCATCCCATGTGATTGGTGACGCCCATTACCGTCATCACGAGCAAAACCACGCCAAGCATGGCCACGTGGATGGGGATCAGGAAGACAAGCGCCGGGATCACCACCGCGCCGGTCAGCGCTTCCCACGGATGGAAGCTCATCGCTGCCCAAGCCGTAGGCGGGCGGCTGGCATGGTGGACGGCGTGCATGGTGCGAAACCACGCTGGCCGATGCATCAGGCGATGGGTCCAGTAAAACCAGCTGTCATGAGCCAATAGGTACAGCATCGGAGCGACGGGCAAATACCACAGTGGGTAAGCGTCCCACTCTGTGTAGATCCGCGTCCATCCGAGCGCCTGCCAGCCCCAGGCAACCACACCTGCCGGTATCCCGTAGATCGCGGCAGAGGCGAGCGACCAGCCGATCTCCTTGCGGATCTGCGTCCCCAATTTGGCGTGATAGCCGGGCCGGACGCGGTTGGTTACAAAAGCGAATAATCCGCTCGCGGCGAGGTAGCGGACCGAAACGATAGCGGTCATCGCGAGTACCGAAAGGATTATGGCGCCGAGCATATTGCGTTGATGGTAGGCGGCAATGCACCTTCCGGAAACAACGAAAAGCTATTCCGGTGTACCCCAAGGTGCACATTGTGGGTCGAGTGCAACGGTCGCGCGGCGCAGCGCGGCACGGGCAAGCCGTTCGACCTCGACCTTTCGGCGCGCCGCGGCAAGCGGGTGTAGCGGAGCAGGCCGCAGGATCTCGCCATCGTAACCATCTGCCACGATAATCCCGCAGCAATCCGGACGGTAGCCTTCGCCCTCCAGAGGACTGCGATCCAAGCCCGGCGGTACCCCCCAAAAGAAGCGATCGCAGAAATCGAGATAATCGGGCCATTTCCCGTCGCCCAGCAGATCTGCGCGCTGGACCTTGATCTCGACAATTATGACGCGGCCCTTGGAATCCACGCCCATCAGATCCGCTCTGCGCCCATTTCTGAGCGGCATTTCCGACAGGCACCAGATGTCATTACGCGCAAAGAGCCGCGCAATGCCCCTTGCGACTACTCCGGCTTTTTGCGCTTCCATTATCGAGTCCATCATGCGCCGTGATTGGAACAGATCGCGAACGCACGCAAGATCGAATTGTTGCGCAAATATCTGGCCGCTTATCGCACAGCGAGCAGTCCAACGTGGTAAACAAGCTGTTAAACAGACCGGCAGCGTTCTAACCAATGGATGACCAAAGCACGTTTGGGCACAACTGGAATGAGATGAAGCCGATTTTCGCCTTTTCCGCCGCCATCACGGCGATGACGCTTTGCACACCGGCCGAGGCGCGCCAGGCCGAAGCCGTGTTGCACGTCAGCGCAGTGGTAGAGGAAAGCTGCAGCGCGAGCGCCGATCCATTGGACTTCGTTCTCGATACTACCGTTGGCGCAAGCGCACATGGGCAAGCGTCAATCGACCTGTCGTGTTCGGGACCAACCGCATTCGAGATAGCCTTGGATACGGGGCAAAACGGTGCGCGGCGCATGTTGGATTCAGCGAGCGGGCAGACGCTCGCTTACGAAATCTATTGTGATGCAGCACGCAGTGTGCGGTGGGGCAACGCCGCGGGCGTCGATACAGTTGCAGGTGCGGCAGACGCGAATGGAAAAGCCACGCTAACCGCGTATGGCGCAACATTCGCGAATGTAGAACGCGTGGCGGCCGGAACCTATTCCGACGCGGTCGTTGTAACCGTCAATTTTTGAAAATCAGCGATCGTAGGCCAGATCGACGATCGCCGAACGCGAAGCATGAAATTCGCGCCACAACGTGAGCGCCGCTGCGGTCGTGTCCTGGCCACGCGCGGTCAATGACAGCAAGGCACGCAGCCCTGGCTGCATGATCGCTGCCAGATCATCGATACCGCGGGCAATCGTCTCGAAGCGCCAGCCGCTCAGTTCGGCAGCGCGAAGCGGCAGCTTGGCGATCTGCTCTGACTCGGCTTCGCGACCTAGCTGAGCCAGATTGGCCACGGCCGCGGCGGCCTCGTGCACCGCTTCCCACTGCTCGCAAAGCCTGCCCAGTTCCGGCAGTTCGTGCGGCCCGCAGCTTTCCGGAGGAAGCATCATGGCATGCGCCAGGTCGAATTCGTGGGACAATGCGTTCATGGCTGCGAAGAGTACAAACCCCGTCTTGCCAAATCGCTAACGACGCCGCTACGAACCCACCCGACCTTTTAAGACTGGCGAGCCGCCCCACGCTTTGCTAAGCGCCCCGCTCGCCATAAGGTGAACAAAGCACCCGTAGCTCAGCTGGATAGAGCGCTGCCCTCCGAAGGCAGGTGTCAAGCCCTAAAGAATGACGATTTTTGAAGGGAATGGATTAGATTTCAATAGCTTACCGAAACGCGCTACAACGGCTTCACACAGCCGTTGTTTCCGCGTAAGCATCGCGTAAGCACAGGCACCCGTAGCTCAGCTGGATAGAGTGTCGCCCTCCGAAGGCGAAGGTCACAGGTTCGAATCCTGTCGGGTGCGCCACCCCCAAATTCTGAAATTCCAACTTAAGCTGCAAGAGGGCCGATTGCAGACCGTCTGGTTTCATACGACTAAATTACCGAAGCAGACATTCCGCTCACGACCCATGTGTGGACGGCTCTCCGTTGGCAAGGGTTAGTTTGAACTTAGCGTAGCGTGTTGAGGCGCCCATGTGTCCGGCC
Organism: Qipengyuania pacifica; assembly: GCF_019857205.1. Classification (GTDB taxonomy): domain Bacteria; phylum Pseudomonadota; class Alphaproteobacteria; order Sphingomonadales; family Sphingomonadaceae; genus Qipengyuania; species Qipengyuania pacifica. The sequence goes on from NZ_JAHWXO010000001.1 coordinate 261,668, forward strand.
TTTGTGTGCGGTTCACATGGACCGCTGGCCTTGATGCCTTTCGCGCGGTTCAGGTCCCTGTCCAATTGCACGCACTTCAAAGTGCTCGGGTCGTTCGGGTTGTCCTGCTCCGGCGGTTTCAACCGGCTTGTTGCGTCAGTTCATTCATGCCCTTTCCAACTCTGGTAGCGCCACCGGGCGCGTGTCTTCAGGCAGCCTGCATCTCGCGATAGCTCTCGCCTCTTGTCATCATTGCCCAGATGATCCGGGCGTTCTTGTTCGCCAGCGCCACCGCGGCCACCTTGGGCTTCTTGCGTTCGAGCAGCTGTCCCAGCCAGGGCCGCTTGGCGCTGCTGCGCTGCGCATGGCGCACGACCGCCATCGCGCCCACCACCAGCAGCTCGCGCAGATAGGTGTTGCCCGCCTTGGTGATCGAGCCAAGCCGCTCCTTGCCGCCGCTCGAGTTCTGACGCGGGGTGAGCCCGATCCACGCCGACAGGCTCCTGCCATTGGAGAACATCGCCGGGTCAGCGACCGAGGCAAGGATCGCGCTGGCGAGCAGAGGTCCGATCCCCGGGATCTTCATCAAGCGGCGACCTGCCTCGCTCTTGCGGGCATCGGCCATGATCCGCCGGTCGTTGTCGAGGATCTGCTCCTTGACCATCTCCAGCTGGCTGGCGAGCACGGCAAGGCTCTCGCGTGCCTGTGCAGGCAGACGGTCATCGTTGGGGTCGGCCACTACAGCGAGAAGGCGATCGAGGCCGATCCGACCGACCGGTGCCGTAATCCCGAACTCGGCGAGGTGCGCGCGCAGGGCATTGGTCAACTGCGTGCGCTGGCGGGTCAGGATCTTCCTCACCCGGTGCAGCATCATCACCGCCTGCTGCTCGGGCGTCTTCACGCCGACAAAGCGCATGGTGGGCCGGGTTACCGCCTCGCAGATCGCCTCGGCATCGGCGGCATCGTTCTTGCCGCGCTTGAGATAGGGCTTCACATACTGGGCCGGCATCAGCTTCACCTCGTGGCCCAGCGCCATCAGCTGTCTGGCCCAGTGATGCGAGGACGAACACGCCTCCATCCCCACCAGACACGGCGGCAGCTTTGTAAACAGCTTCACGAACTGACCCCGCGAGACGCGCCTGCGCAGAACCACCGCGCCGCTCTCGTCTACCCCGTGCATCTGGAAAACCGACTTCGCCAGGTCCACGCCTACTACCGCAACTGTCTCCATCTTCGCTCTCCTTTTCCGACTCACTCGAGGGAATTATCCCCCAAGGGATGGAGAGCCGTCCACGGCAACAGTTGCGGACGTCAGCACCGGCCCGCGACTGCTCGCTTCTCGCTCAACAAAATCGAAGCTAGAATTCTCTCGAAACTGCAATGCTAAATGTTCGAGGCTGAAGCGGTGTGGCTTGTTCCTGCTCCAAGACAGTGAATGGATTTCCGAACGAGAAACGGTTGTTGGATTCATCAAAAAGATTGCGGATTGTGAGGGTCAATCGATTGTGTCCGAGGCGGTAATCAAGCCAAGCACTGACCATCGAGAGGTTGCCCTGATCCAGTTCCAGGTTAGGTTGAGGCGCTAAGACAGATTCGCCCACAAAGGTGTAATCCGCCCCGATCCTTAAGTTTGATTGCTCGCGTTCAAACAGCGATTGTCGTGCGGTCAGTGTAATCCCGAGCTCCGGGATGTTTGGAAACTCGCCCTCTTCGCCAACTGCTCCTTGCTCAATCGCTATCGTATCCGAACGTGAAAGGAAGGCTCTCGTTTCGACCTCGAAGCCGTCCCAAGGTTCTGCGGTCAAGGAGAGGTTGACCGAGTAAATCTCACCATTTCCGACGTTAGTAGTGAAGGGGAATCCATTCTCATCGATGAGGTCTGATTGGATGTTCTCCCAGTCAGCGTATGAGAGCGAAAAGTTGAATTGTGTAATGCTCAGAGCCGGGAACGTGCCACGGATGCCAATTTCATAGAATGTCACTTCATCTGCATCGAAGTTCTCAATGTCAGGGTCGTTGATATCATCCACGACAATGGTCGAGCCTCCTGCGCGAAACCCTTCCTGATAGCGCCCATAGGCATACCAACCGTCGCGCGGGCGATATCCCAATGCGAAAGTCGGAAGGGCCCTAAATTGCCCGCGCCTTGGCTCGATATCCCCCTGCTCACCCAAGTCGAGTTCGGTGACTGTTTCGGTGTGAACCAGCCTGAGTCCAAGAGTAAGATCGAGCCGGTCGAGGGGTTCGAAGTTCACTTCGCCAAAGCCTGCGATTTCTCTTGTTCCGACTTTCAGGACTTCGAACTTGTCAAGATCAGCCTCAGTGCCGATAAACTGGCTGCGCCTGTCAGCGTTTTGAAGAGCCGAAATCCCGGCCAACCATTTGAGACTTCCGGTTGTGCCATTGATGCGGGTCTCATGGTTGAGAAGCTGCACGTTGCGTTGTTCTTCGAACAGTTCCGGCAGGCCCTGAGAGGTCTCGGAATTGAAATCAAAGCGGGCCTCAAGGTCGCTCTCTGTCCAGTTCGTAGCAGAGACGAGGTCCACGCTGTCCCAGCTGCGAGAGATCGTAAGACCCGCGAGAGATACATCGCTGCTAAAGGGCTGAGCCACCGCCGAGCTGCGCACATAGATGCCGATGTCGGGCTGTGAATACTGCCCGTCTTGCGTGTCGAGGTCTTGCTGCAAGACGTCGAGCTGCACATCCCAATCCGAAAAAGCGGTTGTTGCAAAGCTCGCCCGCCAACCCCCGACAGTGCTGCTGTTCACATTTTCTAGATCACGGCCAACATCATCAATATAACCAGGCAAATTCTGGCGGTAGCCGACCACACGAAGCGCGCTGCTGTCGCCGATCGGCAGGTTGAATGACCCGGCGAACGATCCGGCGGTTCCTCCGCCTTCGACCGAAGTCAGCTCTGCGCTGGCAAAGGCAGACAGGTCACTAGGGTCAGGCCCATTTTGCCCGATCCGTAGTGTCCCTCCGATCGAGCCAGCTCCATATAGCGTGCCTTGCGGTCCCTCGAGGAGTTCAATGGCTCGCAAGTCCGTCGATCGAAGGTCCGGATTGGGTGCAGAATAGACTAGGCGGTATTCGTCGAGATAGATTGCGGTTGTCGATTGGCTAGGGCCGTTGAAGCTGCTGTCGGCAAATCCCCTGATGAATATCTTGTTTCTGCCCGGCCCCAGATGCGTCGTCGTGAAGGCAGGAAGGCTAGCGGCAATGTCTTCTATGCCTCCTGACATCCTGGCTGGAGATACATCAGCAAGATCGAGCACCGTCGCAGCGCCAGGGTAGGTCTGAAGTTCCGCATCACTCTTGGAAGCTGTAACAATGATCGGTGGCCCGACCGTCTGTCGTACTTCGGGCGCCGTTCTACGAGGCGTCTGCGTCTGTGTCGCCCGTGACGGAGCGCGACGCGACGCTGACCTTGGACGCTCGACGATCCGAAAGGCATGCCCCGATAGTCTCCGGTAGGTATAGGGAGTACCGTTCAACAACCGGCGAAGCGCAGTCTCCGCTGTCATGCGACCACGGACCCGCCTTGTTCTGATTTGACTCATGCCTGACTGGGCGCCGCCAATCGTCACGCCGGTCTGACGTGCGAGGCTGTTGATCGAAGCGATGAGATTGCCTGCCGGTACATCGATCTGGCGCGGTTCATCGTGGCCGGCGTTGGCAGCGCTCGGCACAAACGCGAGCGCAAAGGCGCTCAGAAAGCCTAGGATTAGCTGGCGAAGACCCATCCATCGGGACTAGTTTGTGCGGTGCAGCCAAGCAAGTCGGCGATCAACGAGATGTCTTCTTCTGGGTCGCCGGAAAGCTGGATTGTGCCCGCAAAGTCTGCTGGCGGGCTACAACTTCCTTTCTCTAGGGATACTCCGACAATCCGTGAGGCATCGAGCAAGACCTGATCGACGCTCGCCCCGGTGTATTCCAGACGCTGCTCAGTCCAACCGCCGATCGTTGCCGGATCAAAACGGGCCACCTCGAGCGAACCCGCCACTATGTCAAAAAGCCCGATCTGCCCGGCTTCAAGGCTGATTGCCTGGTCGGCATGGAGCAGGTCCACTGCGCCTTCCGAAACCGAGATGCGATGCTCGTTAGTGCCCTTGGAAACGTTGAAGACCGTGCCACGATCGACAATTGTTAGATTGCCTACAATAACGCGTATGCCAGACGAGTACTCCGGACCCACAGCGAAAAGCGCCTCACCCTCGATGAGCTCAAACTCGGAAGCACCGCTCGATGCTTGGACAAGCTCCGTATCGCCGTTAAGCGTCACATTCAGCCCGCTCGCAATCTCGAACTCGCGTAGTTCTGCCGATCCTGTTGCGAGGCGAACTGGTTCATCTTTCGATGGGAGAACGCCAGGTATCAGAGCAAGCGAAGCGACCAGCATAAGAGCAACGGAAGCGGCGATCGCCCAAGGCTTCCAGCGAGGCTCGGCAAATTCTTCCTCAACTGTCTCTTCGGGATACTGTTCAAGATAATCGACGAAAGCGCTCTCGTTTTCCGAGACGATGTCATACGCTACGGCATGTTCGGGCGCGCCATCCATCCAGTCCGTGAATGCGGCCCATTCCCCGGCTAAGGCCTCGCCAGCATGGAGTTTGGCGCGCCATTCAGCAGCGCGCTTCATGATTGCATCGGATGGTCGCTGATTTGCCATATCTGTGTCTTTTGACGCCATCACGATGGCAAATCCTCAGTTTGTCTGGTGCGAAGTTCTGCAATGCGCGCGTAAGCTTTCAGCAAGTGCTTCTCCACGCCGCTGACTGAGATCTCCAGCTCGGCTGCAATCTCCTTTTGCGTGTATCCCTCGATTCTCGCTTTCCGAAATACCATCAATGTGCGCTCAGACAGATCTTCCAGTGCAGTCTCAACCTCGCGCAGCTCGACATTTGCATCGATGCTCCGCTCACCGCTTTCGGAATTCTGCTGACTTGTTGTTTCCCCATATGCTTCGTCGCGCTTCTCCCGCCGCTGGCGCATTTTACGCGCATCCAGCACGACATTGTCGGCGACCTTGTATATGTAGGGCAAGGGATCGCGTATGGGCCCGCTCGGCTCTATCCGACCCAGCTTGATCCAGGTGTCGTGAAAGCGATCTTCGACTTCATCGGTCTCGCCCCGCATGCGAACCCTCAGGAAGCGTATGATTGCGTCCTTATTCAGGAGCAGAAGGGCTTGGAGGCTGTTTTCCGGCGCGTTCACGACCGCGCACCTGTGCAAGGCACGCTAATGTGGCTAGAGGCCTGAAAAAATGCACGATCAGCCATCTATCCGAGCTGTAGCGAAACAAACAGGAATGAGCCACTTTTGCCTAAGAAATTCTCGTCGACTGTGGGCAAGTTTGACCGGGCATTGCTTGATGGGCTGAATGGCGCCCGATTGGTCGCAAAGCGCAAGCGCTTCACGGCTGTCCGCGACATCACGGCCCTAGGCGGAGATGCGTTTCTCATTGTCGGCGGACTGCTAGCTTGTGCGCTTCAAGCGACGCTTGCAGGTCCAGTCGCGGCAGCAAAACTGTTCGCTTTTCTTGCTTTAGGACGAGGCGCTGCATGGGCGCTCAAAGCCATTTTCCGGCGCAAAAGACCCTCGGATCCAGTGGCAGGCGTCGAGACCTTCACTTCGAGTTTTCCGAGTATTCACACGTTTAATGCCTCCTGCTTGTTTACCGCCCTTGGCTTTGTTTCCTCTCAAGGAAACGCCGGTGTCGCTCTGGCTTGCGGTGCTGTCCTGGCGGCGCTCGTCGGAAGCACTCGTCTGATTTTTCGAATACACTGGCCAAGCGATGTGCTTGCCGGATACGCGTTAGGCTTGGCTTACTCGGTTGTGGCACTCGAACTCTTGCTCTGAACGACTGAGGCAAAACCTGCCCCGTGTCGTCTCTGCTCCGAAACAACACTTTCGGAGCGCATCTTGGCATCTTGGACAGAGACAAACGCCCCTACTGATTGCGGAGAATGGACAGCAATCGTTCTCGCTGGCGAAAGGCCCGACGGCGATCCCTTAGCAAGGGAGCTTGGCGTCCCCGCCAAGGCACTGATCGAAATTGGCGGCAAGACAATGCTGTCGAGGGTCCTGCAAGCTCTGTTGGACAGTCCGAAGATCAAGCGCGTCTTGGTCCTTGCACAGCAGATCGATCAGATCGCAGTGTCGGAACCATCCGATGTCTTGAATGATCCTCGCGTCGACACGGCGCGCAGCGGCAATGGCATTGCAACAAGCATTGAGGCGGTAATTGGCACACGCCAAGCGCCGTGGCCGGTTCTCGTCACCACCGCAGACAACGCGCTGCTTACCTCTGAGCGCGTAGATGATTTTCTTACCCAGTCAGAAGGGGCCGATGTTGCGGTCGGATTGGGCGAACGTTCGATCGTCGAACAGGATTTCCCAGACACAAAGCGAACTTGGCTCAAGTTCTCTGACGGGCACTTTTCGGGAGCCAATCTCTTCGCACTTACAACCGAGCGCTGTCTTCCAGCCTTGCGGCATTGGCAGGCGGTCGAGCAAGACCGCAAGAAGGGACTGAAGCTGATTGCTAGCTTTGGGCCGATCCTCTTGTTGCGAGTGCTGACACGCACGATTGGCCTAAAGGATGGCTTGGCCAAGTCGGGAAAGAAGATGGGCTTTGATGCCAAAACCGTCGTGCTCGACGCCGAAGCCCCTATCGATGTCGACAAGAATGATGACTTAGAATTGGTTGAGCGAATTCTTGCCCAAAGGCCAACCAAACTGCTTCCTTCTAGTCAGAAGAAACCGGTTCTTGCTTCCGGCGCAACATCGCCAGCGTCGGCACCGCCAGCACGAGTAGCCCAGCGTAGCTAGCGATCAGGAGGGCAAGACCAAGGTCACCGAGACTCATCTGGTCGCCGAGCGTAAGTATGGCCGTCACCGACAAACCCACGATAGTTGCTCGCGCCAGGACCGGAGATAATGCCCGACCGCTTCCCAGCATGAAGGTTTCGCAGATTGCAGCGAGAAACAGGGCGGGAAGCGTCCAAGCAATGACGGACAGAAGAGAACCAGCGCCCAGATACTCTTCACCGGCAAGAATGCTGACAAAGATACCTGCTCCCAAGAAAAGTATAGCGCCCGCCGGGACCGAGACCAATAGAGAGGTTAGCCCTACGTGGCGCATGACTTCCTTGAGCCGCTCACCTTTTGCCGCCTGGAGCTTTGAAATCTCCGGAAAGAGGCTGCGCATCGCCAGTTCAGCGGGAGCAAGAACGGCGTCCAGCAGCGTCTGCGCCAACCGATATGCCCCTGCGGCAGACGGGCCAAGAACGCCACCAATGACCAGCGTCATCAGAGGAAGAGCGCCTTGTTGCAGAGAAGCGTTAAAGTTTGTTCCGAGCAGATATCTCCACAGGACTGAGCCGGATATGGCGGAACGTATGGATCCCGCCTTGCTCCGCAAAAGGTCTTTGCTCTTGGCGACGGCAAGCGCGCAGACCCATAGGAATGCGTCACCTAGGATGTCAGAAAGCACCCAGGCTATCACAACCGCCCAAAGCGGAGCGCCCATAAGATACGCGATGCACACGCCGATCAATCGTACGCCAGGGGTCACCAGGCTTTGCCAAGCCATCAAATCGAACCGATCTGTGAGGCGGAGAATACCTGTCGGTGTCCCCGCCACTTGCAGGGGAACAATGAGACAGTACGCGGCGGCAAGGTGCGCTACGTCTGCCGGTATGCTGACGATCGACGCGAAGCTTAGTACAAAAGCGCCGCCAAGCGCCATCGCTGCCAAGCCCACGACAAAATCGATAGCAGCAAGTTTCAGCCACAGTCTGCGGACTGAACCGAGGTCGTCTCGCTCGTACGGTTCGGCCCCAAAATGGACAAGTGCCTGCCACGATTGGAATTTCGCGATTGCCGCGACGCTCTGGGCGACGCTCCGAAACAGCATCAACAGACCGAAATCTGTCAGGTCGAGAATGCGCGCCGTGACCGCAATGGATGCAAGGTGCAGTACTGCGCCGGCAACTTTACCGGCGCCCATCTTACCGGTGTTACGGAGCACTCTGCGTAAGACATCATCCTTAAGCCAAACGCGCATCAATGATTCCAAAAGTCGAACTACGCTCGGGCACTATGGGAGTGCGCGAGCATGAGCAAGCAAATGGAAATGCGTGAAGCGGTGCGAGGATCTGAGAGTGCACCGGTTCGTACTGACGATTCCTACTTTCCGGCATTGAGTGACAAGGTCGGGTGGCTAGGCTTTCTGGCTGCCGCGCTCCCGCTTCTGGCTATCATCTCGCCCATCAATCACGACGAGACACAGTACATCGCAGCCGCTCAACTGGCGAGCGAAGGCTTGGTCCCGTTCCGTGACTTCCTCCATCTTCAGACGCCCTATCAGATCTATCTCTTCGCGCCGCTTTTCAGCATATTCGGAGGAAGCGGTTTTATCGCTGCGCGCGTGGCGTCGGGAATGCTGGGCGCTGGGATACTTGCGACCACCTTCTTTGCGCTGCGAACAGCGAGGGTTGAAAAATCGCGAGCGGCCATTTGCTGCATTCTGCTGTGGCTGTGCCACACTTTTGTTTTCAGCGTGACAGTCGTTCGCAATGACGCGCTGTCTGCATTCCTGCTCACTATCGCCATCTGGATTGCCGCGAGCCAACTATCGGACAAATCCGAAGGCGAGAGACGTGCGGTCCCCTGGTTTGTTGCGGGTGCCCTGCTCGGCCTCGCTGCAGGCACCAAGATCTCATATCTGGCTCCCGCTCTTGCTTTCGTCGGGTTCCCCTTATGGGCGTTCCTGCTCAAAGCCTTTCCGCCTCGCGAAGCACTTACGCGATCAGCATCAATCGGGTTTGGATTGGTCCTCGCGCTCCTGCCACTTCTCTGGTTTCGCGACATCGCACCGCTTGCGTTCGATTACGGAAACTTCGAATACCACGCTAAGGCACCGCTGGCCTGGTACGCAGCCAATGGGTTGGAGGACCGGCTAACACTGCTGGCGAAGGTACGAGACGTACTGCTCACGCTTGTCAGGGGTCCGGCCCTTGTTGCCCTAGCGATCTATGGCTGGCTGCGGCTGCGCTCGTTCAGAAATCGGAATGTGCAATCGCCATCCTTGATCTTTATCGATGTGCTCGTTTTGGCAGGGCTCGCTGCCACCGTCGCCCCCACTCCGACTTGGCGACAATATGCGATGCCTCTTTTGCCGCCGCTATTCATCGGACTTGGCCTCGTTTGGCAGGACGCTGGCAAGAAGCCGTCTAAGACGCTGCAAATCGCCAAAGCGGCCATGCTGATCGCTGCGATCGTCGGAATTGGGCAGCCCCTTTTTCAAGTTTGGCAGGGAACACTGGGTTCCGAAGTGTCTCCACTGACGATCAGCAAAGAGGGAGCTTATCTCGCTAAGGAGGCTAGAAATGCAGGTCTCGACGGCGAGAGTGTGAGCCTGAGCCCTGAAGTCGTGCTGGCGAGTGGCTTACCGCTAGATCCCACGTTTGCCACAGGCCCGTTTGCTTATCGGACTGGTTCAATGATTGCGCCAGCAGATCGCCGGACAATGAAGGTGACGTCGGTCGAAAGCGTGCGGGCCTATCTTGAGCAAACTCGGCCCGATACCATCGTAACGGGCTACGAGAACTTCGATCATGTCGACGCCCTAGGATTGGAGACCCCGATTGAGGCCTATGCCAAGGCGAACGGCTATCTTCGTGTAGCAAGCCCATTCGGCGAAGCCGTGTTCTGGTTGAGGACCGACCAGGAATGACCCTAAGGGGCAAGATCGGCGCAGTCGTCTACGACTTGCGAGCGAGCGGTGTAGTTCGCAATCTTCTGCGCATCGCTGAGCGTGCCCGCAGCGATGGGTTTGACTTCGAAATCTGGCCTCTGAGAGCCCAGGGCGAATTTGTGATTCAGGCCAAGGACGCCGCAACGGTCAACCCAATCCTGTCTGTGCCAGTCAATGCACAGCGCGATCTGGATTCACTTTTCCATCAAGATGCGTTGGCGGAAGCTCTTGGAAAGCGCGCTCCAGCTCTAGTCTTTTCCGCGGGCAATCAGATGCACTGGCACTTGGCGAAAGCTCTCCAGAAACTCCCGTCCGATGTCCGCCCCCGCGTTGTGGGCAGAGTGAGCAATGCTGTCGTCTCGCTTGGAGAGGCAAACCCGCTCTTTCGGGCTGTCATCAAGCCGCAGGAGAGATTCCAGTATCAGGCGATGAACCATGTCGTGGCGGTTTCGCAGGAACTACGAAATCAATTGGTCGGAGGCCTTGGATTGGAAGCAGAGCGCGTCTCGTGCATTCCCAACGGGATCGACGTGAACCGGTTTTCGGGCGGGCAGGACGGAGCGGCAGCAATTGAACGCCCAGTCATTCTGGGCATTGGCCGACTGTCCAAACAAAAGGATTTCGGCACGTTGATCGATGCCGTGGCAAAGTTGCGCACCTCACAAAGACCAATCCTGCGTATCCTTGGAAGAGGCACCAATGCGTGGAAGGCCAAACTGACAAATCATGCCAAGAGCAAGGGCATTGGAGACCAACTTGAACTGCTTGGTCATGTCGATGATGTGGCCATACATTTGCGCCGCGCGGACCTGTTCGTTTCATCCTCACGCTGGGAAGGCGCCAGCAACGCGGTGCTAGAGGCGCTGGCTTGCGGGACACCAATTGTCGCGACGAAAGCCCCTACCGGAATTGAAGAGGTTTTGCTCCCCCTGGGCCGAGACATTCTGGTGCCAGTAGGCGATCCAGATGCGTTGGCACGGGCTATCGAGACACGCCTTGGCCAACCTCGTGGTTCAGATGGTTTGATCGAACGAGCACGTGACTTCGGTCTGAGCTCGACACTCGATAGGTACAGCCAAATGTTCACAGAGCAACTCAGTTTGGCTGAGCGTCCTTCTCATCGCTCTCCCCGAACACCAGCCGCGCACTTGCAATATAATTGACAACCAGACCAGCGATCGAGCCACATGCGACTGCTAGCGCCGGATGAGACAGCAATCCTGATCCCCATGTAACAAGCGCGACATAGGTCAGATAATTGACCAATCCACCGCTAGTGTTTGCAAATACGTATCGTAACCATTCTATGATGGTGGGAGGCGTCTTTGCGGCAAAAGTGAAACGCCGATTGACGGCCCAGGTGAAGGTCGCGGCGCTCAGATAGGATGCAGCGCGCCCGGAATAGAGTCCAAGGCCGATTGCAAAGGCACTATAGAGCGCGGCAACATCGACGAGAAATCCCGCCGCGCCGACGAGCGCAAAGCGCACAAACCGTCCGAACTGCACCTTAGTCTTGGCCTTCTGGGCCACCCAAAGTCGTGTGCACGCCGGGCACGGCCAAATATCGCATACGCTTTGCCTCCTGTCGGCCCCTTGTCACGGTCTGGAGGATGAGGCCACTGAAGAAGAACAGGAATGCAAGAAGCATCAATGCACTGGATAGGATTGCCGTGGGGAAGCGCGGAACAAGCCCGGTTTGAAGATAGGTTCCGACAATCGGCACAGCCAGTGCAATCGAAACCAGCGAAAAGACCAGTGCAAAGGTAGCAAAGAGCTGCAGCGGGCGCTCTTGCTTCAGCAGGTTGATGATCGTCCCCAGGATCCTGAAGCCGTCATGAAATGTTCGCAGCTTACTTTCGGAACCGGGCGCGCGGTCACTAAATCGGATCGGCATTTCGCAAGCGGGCATTTCAAGCTCCAAGGCATGGATAGTGAGCTCTGTTTCGATCTCGAAGCCGCCAGCCATAACCGGAAACGACTTCACAAACCGGCGCGAGAAAACCCGATACCCGCTCAACATGTCGCGGAACTGATCGCCAAAAATCTTGCGCACCAGCACGCTCAGCATCCAATTGCCGAACTCGTGGCCCGGCCTGTACGTGCCCTCTTTTTCCTGCTGCCGTGCGCCGACGACCATATCCAGACCTTGCGCCTGAAGCGCTTCGACTAGGTGGCCAGCGGCGCTCGCATCATAAGTATCGTCAGCGTCGCACATCAGGTAGATATCAGCCTCGATGTCCGCAAACATCCGGCGGACTACATGACCTTTACCCTGCCGTGGTTCGCGCCGGACAATTGCGCCCGCATCCAATGCGATCTGGACCGTGTCGTCTGAGCTATTGTTGTCATAAACGTAGATTGTGGCCCTTGGCAGCGCTCTGCGGAAATCTTCGATGACTTTTGCGATACCGCCCGCCTCGTTGTAGCATGGAAGCAGGACCGCAATTTCCGGGTCGTTCGCAGGCCAGCTGCGGTCAGGACGGTGCTCTGCCTTTTCGCGCTCAAGAAGCATGTTCTGCCTCCCCATCTTGAGCGCTGACTTGAGGCGTCAGCCGATAGGTGACAACGAACCCTACGTGATCGGACAACTCTTTGCCGGCGTTGGCCGCGCCGAAGGGAATTGAGGTTCTTGTCGCCTCTAGCTTCCATTTCGGTGATGAGAAATAGAACTGATAATCCGCGCCGTGGCTGATGACTTCATCAATGCCGAGCGATCTATGACCTTGTGAAGCCAGAACTCGCAGCCCGTCGTTTTGATCTCCGACATCAAGCGGTGATGCGAAGAGATAGTCCCGCCGCTCTTCCACTGAACCCATGTTGAAGTCACCGGCGAAGACAAAAGGCAGCCGATCATCGCGGTTCTGGATCACGAACGCAGAGGCCACATCCACTTGCCTGCGATAAGCTTCCAGTTGTCGCTCAGGAGGAGCCCCCGAGCTCTTCTTCGCATTCATGTGCGTGTTGCCGATCAAGAGCGCGGGCAAGCCTTCGCCAAGCGAGACTTCTGCCAGGACTACACCCTTTGCGGCCAGACAATCGTATCCTGCGCAAGCGCTTTGGGGAAACGCGCCGCTCGCGACCAACTCGATCGGTCGGTCCGAAAGAATTACGAGACCGCTATCGAGATAGCGACCAGCGCCTTCCCCTAAAAATGCACTTGAGTTGTCGGCGAACTGTTCATCCCAAAGGTCCGATGAAGCAAATTCGGCGTCGTCTTCGCTAGGTCCGCGCACGACATTGCGGTACCCCGAGCGTCTGATAAAATCCTCTGCGGTCTTCCCAAATGCTTCCTGCAAAACCACGATGTCAGGGCGCTCCGTGTCGCCGCAAAGTTGCTCTAGTCCAACAGCGATCTGACGAAGCGGTTCATCACGTTCGATCGCCAAGGGCCAAGGGAGACCCTTCACATTGTAAGTTAGGATCGAAATTTCGTTCATGGGAGCTGCGCTTGTCGCGCAAATCTCAGCGGCAGGTTCATGATCGCGCATACTGCTCAGCGCGAGGAGAGCTGCAGCAAGAATACTAGCCTTTAGTTTCAACGTCGATTGCATCGGTGAGTAGACGACACCCGATGCAGACTTCCTCACCATGCCAGAACGGTCGAAGATCGCCCCTACAAAGCCTCTACGCTCAAAGATGGGGCAAGCTAAAGGCTGCTGCTAATAATCGGGGCGTTGTACATGTTTGCCCTCACCCCCAATTTCAGACACTAGAACCCAAGTGTCAGATGTCTGCTCTCAGACCTAAGACGACTAGATTCGAACTTCCGACTTTGGGGTGCGAAGCGGACGTTCTCCGAGCGGACTTCCAGCGTCCTCTCACTCCCGCTGAGCCAAGGCCGCCACAACGCTGGCGGCCATGAATTCTTCAGCCTCGTGACGACGGCGACGAAAGGGTGAAACCTTCTTGCGCTTCGTGCCCTCTAGGGCCTTTGAAATTGCGGCCAACGCGACGGCATGAACAAGATCGGGATGCATATACGAGATGCGTCCTCTGCTGCGTTTCGCAAAATATTGCGCTTACTTTCGACCAGGCGCTTCAAGCTCTCAGTTAGCACGAGCGTCGAACTCCCCAGCTTGATAAACTCGATCTCGCCATCGCCGATCAGTACGTAAAGGGTGCTGCGTCCAATCCCGAGATAGCGACAGGCTTCTGGAACCCGCATCGCGATCGGCTCGATGTCGATCTGGCGTGTCTGGCTGCCTCGCTGTTCGTTCGCGCCTGATGTCGACATGCCGGTCGGTCCTTTCATCGTCAGGGTGATGACGGACCGACCTGGGGGACATGGAGGGGGAGCAGGTCAGGCCCGCCATCGAGACCAATTATCGGTGAATGTGGCCCAGTCGCGCCAAATGACGTTTCTACGCTGGGGCAGCCGTTCTCACTCCATTGCTCCGATGCCCATAACTGTTTGAGCAGAATGCATCTGCACAGATCCATGCGGACGAGCTCGGAGCAGCTCTTTTCGGTATGTCATGATCGCTTCGTGTGCAATTTGGTCAACCGCCATCGCTATTTAGATTGAAAAGAAACAGAAATTTTCGGAGACCGCCGCAGGTGTATCCCCGTTGCCGTCGCTATTTGCTCAGCAAAACCAACCACCTGCAGCCCGACCGACGGCGCTGCTTTTATCTCGCGCTCGATTCCTTCTTCTTTTTCAGACGCTCACGAACACTGAATTCTTTCGCTAGCAGTGCGGCTTGCAAGCTAGTATTCGCCCACCTCGTTCCAAAACGCGGCCTCTCGCTGTGCCTCCAGCCGTTCCAGCGGTACGTCGACCAAATCGAATTTGAGATTGTACATCGGAAGCTGCCAGTGGTTGTAGAAGAGCCGCGCGTGCTGCTCGGTGGCGACATCCGTGACCAAACCTTCCGAGTCTAAGCGAGCTCCAAGTTGCTTGGAGAGCTCGCGCGCTTCAACCGGGCCTTCGTCTTTTACGAAGTCGACGTTGCCCCAGATATCACTGGTAGCTTGAAGTCCTGCACGGGTCATAACCCCCAGCACCTCAAGCGCTTCGACAATTTGCAAGGCGATGGGGCGTATAGCTATCGTAGAACCGCCCCAGCGATTGGGATCATTCCATTGCGGTATCCCTTCCTCGTGGACCTCGATGTCGGCGTACATTGTGCTCTCACGCAAATAGAGCGACCAATTGGGAACGATGTATTCGCTCATACCTCCGTCGAGAAGGTGGCCTTGTCGCTCGTTGTCGACGTACTCTTGAAGCTGGGCGATGTTTGTTGGCCGCCATGACTGAGCATTGGCATAGATCATACGAGAGAGATGATCGTAGAGCGTCTTTTTAACGATCCGACCGATGCGCTTGCCAACCTCGGGCACCGGGCACCGCACCAAATCGATCAGGATAAGCGCCTTCGCTGACTCTTCCTCAGCCAAGCCCGAGAGCACTGCTGCCTCACGCGGATTGTCCTCCAACGTTTCCGCCGCTCGCCAAAAGCCCTGCGCGCTTTGAAGTATGATTGGAAGGCCTTCGGAAATGAAGTCGAGGCGCGCCGAATGCCTCATGTTGCAGAGGGCGCGTGCCTGACGACCCGCCATCATCGATCAAAAACTCAGCAGCCTTCTTAAAACGATTAGCGCTTGGAAACCACTCGTCGAAGTATTCCTGCGCCATGGTCAGCGCTTGTTCGGGCGTTTTGGGTTTAGGCGTGTGCAACTCGGTGTCGTCGGACTGGTAAAGCGCTACGCCGTCCTGCTTCACGTCCATGAAGAAATAGCGACCGTGCGCCAGCCCATCGTTCACTTCCTGTAGGGTATGGACGATGAAGTTGACCGGGGTTTTGAGCGTCCCGGTTACACCATATTCGCGCATGAGCCGGTCATCGAGCTTGGACCAGTACTTCACTCGATCTGTAAGTCTGCTGTCGTTGACGATCACGAGCAGATCGTAATCCGACTGGTAGCCCTTGGCTGTATGCGGCTCATCGACCCATGTTCCGCGCGCATAGCTGCCGTAGAGAATGACCTTGAGAATGCGACCGGCCTTCTTCCATTCATGCTTGGCAAGCGCGAACGCGTCATCAAACTCTTCGAAGATCAGCTGCACCACGCGCTCTAGTTCGCGCTGCTTTTGCGGGGGCAGATGATCGAGGTCGGTCTTCATCACTCAATCTCTAGCAAGCGCTTGAGATTCTTGCACCTGCCAAGTGGCGAGGCGCGCGGCGACGGCGCACCCTAAAGCGCTGAGGAGCCGCGCGCTGGCGGTTCGCGTTAGCAGCAATCCGACAGGATTGTTTGTTAGGATAGTTAAGGGACTCTCGAGCCCAGCATTTCTGCGGATTTGAGGCCTGATTCGGTTCCCGATAGTCCGAGCTTTCGGTTCCTGATCGTCCGAGTCCAGCGGTTCCCGATAGTCCGAATAGCTCACAGCTTTATCCACAGGGTTAGCCATCCCCATTTCTGGGGAGGGGGCTTGAATCGCGTTTCCAGTAGGAGTGTGCTGGGAGGCTTGCATCGGAACCTGCTTCATGACCCGGCTGCGCGCTCGGCGATGAATTCGCTCATGGCGCTCTTTCGTGCAGTGCGGTCGAGCGCAAAGCTACCTCGCTGGAAGTTCGTGCCATTCAGCAAAGCGCTGACATACCCTGCGATCATGTCCGCAGCGGTGATAAGCGTAGCGTCCAAGACGTGGATGTACCTGCTGGTGATTGATCCTTTTGCGTGCCCCAAAAGTGCGGCAATCGTGATCTCGGTAAATCCGAGATCATTGCCCATGCTGGCGAAGCTGTGACGCAGCACGTGGGCTGTGATCCCCTCCAATGGTGAGCCGCTAAAGAGGGCGTTCCAGTGGTTTGGGAAGCCGCCAAAAGCATTATCTTCGCCAAATCCCGGGAACACAAAGCTACCCGTGGCAGTCTGACGCTGTGCCTCAAGAAACTCGACAACAGGCAGGCCGATGGGCCGTATTGATCTGCCTTCCTTGCTTTCGGAAAGCCGCAGGCAGCTGCCATCCAGGTCCACGTCGCACCATTTCAGATTGATGATCTCGCCCCGTCTGCAACCGGTTAAGGCGATCTGGCGGATGATGTCCGTTGTCGGCCAGAACTTTTCTTGCGTCTGCGCGTCTCGCAGCATGCTTCCTAAAATACCGTACTCGGCTTCGGTCAAACGCCGCTCGCGCACCTTGTATTTTGGCTTCTTGATCCCGTGCGTGGGATTGTGTTCGATGATGCCCAGATCAATGGCGTAGGAGAGTATTCCTCCTATGAGGCCAAGGGTCCGCGTGGCAGTTCCAGGACCGCCCCTCACGATTGATTTGCCCCGCAGTTTCTTGGTTTTGACGATAATCCGCGACCGACCTGCCATAATGTCGCGCATTATCTTGACCATATCGGCTCTGGTCAGATCCTTGACGCGCCGGGTTCCGATGAGCGGAATGATGTGTCTCTTGATCCGACCGATATCGGTATCGATGGTCGATTGCTTCTTCGGTCGCCCTCCCTTGCCAAGAATCAGGCCATCATCGAGGTCCTGAATATAGCGCCTGCAGAGTTCTTTCATCGTCATCGCACGGTGATCTTCGAGGCGCTCCTCTGCCGGATCGTCGCCTCCTGCAACACGCCCCAGCTGAGCCTTCGCTTCTCGGCGGGCCAGTTCCGCTGTCCACACTCCGTGCAATCCAAGCGTAAGCCGTCTGGCGCGTCCCCTCTGTCGATACTGGATTACATAGCTGCGCTTGCCCGACCGGTATACCCGGAGCCCAAAACTGGGTAGCTCTTCATCCCAAATGATGTAGTCTTTCACCTGAGGCTTGGCTGCCTCGACGGTGCGCTTCGTCAGTTTGACCACGGCGATCTCCGTTTCCAGAGCCCCGTTTTGAGTAACTGTGGTGTCATCACTCGGAAGAAAACCGGGGCGTAGATTTGGGTACGCCAGCAAAACCCGAGTTCAATATAAATCTATACAAAACAGTAGTTTAGAGTAGGATTTCGTAGTCTGGCGTACCCGTTCTGTACCGGCTCCGAAGGCAGAGGCCACAGGTTCGAATCCTGTCGGGTGCACCAGCTTTTCAAAGACTTACCTTGGGGTTTCGCGAGCCGTACGGAATGAATACGAAAAACAAGGGTGGGATGTGAGTGCGATCCTGAGTCCCTGCGGTTGCTACCGCTATCGCCTCGAACGCTCGATTTCGCTTTTTGGGAAGACTGCTGCCATTGTTATGGTGAACCCGTCGACAGCAGACGGTGAGACCGACGATCCCACGATCAGGCGGGTGATAGGCTTCGCGCAAAAGTTCGGCTGGGCGCGAGTGATTGTGGGAAACGTATTCGCGTTTAGAGCAACCGAAGTTCGCGCCTTGCGAACTGCCAAAGACCCTTGCGGACCACACAACGCGACGCATCTGAAACAAATCTTTGAAGAGGCCGAACTGGCTGTGTTCGCATGGGGTCCACTTGCGAAGCTGCCCCTCAATCTTCGCGATTCCTGGCGCTTCGTTTGGAGCCTTGCGGCCGAAACTAAGGTCCCGGTTCGGTGCTTGGGCACTGCGTTAGACGGTCACCCCCGTCATCCCTTAATGCTCAAGAAGGCTGCGGAGCTGATGGATTGGTCACCTCCGCCGGCTGGTTAGGGCGTTCGATGCTTTTGGTTTGAACGGGCGTTTCCGCAGCATGCAACTCGGCCGAAGTGCCACCAAGCTCTGATTCATCCGAAAAAATCGGCTGAAGTGCGACGACTGCTACAACCAATGCGATCACTGTCGCAACTCCAACGGCTACTCCTTTGATGATGCGGAATTGCTCAGCAATGGAGTTAATTTGCTCTGAGAGAGCCTGAAGCGAATGATTTTCTCGGGAGACTTCTCCAATCAATGAACTTGGAATGTCGATGTATCCCGGTTTCGTCTTGCGGAAGCGCTCATCGGAAGTGTCACCCGACAAGTCTGCGATCCAGAGCAGAAAAAGAGAGTCTCCCCTCGCGAGCTGAATCGCGGAAGGTCCGGCGTTGAAGACCGAGTAAATCAGCCTCCCGCTGAAACCCGGATCAACGTGAAAGCCAGAGACGTTGATCAATCCACGAAATTTCGTGTGGGATTTGAGGGAAATGAACCCCATCGAATCAGGAGGGATCGAAACAACTTCTTCAGTCAGGAGAAACGCAAATTGTCCTGAGGGAATTTTGACATCGCCGCCCGCTTTGATCTTCTGTTTTCCAGCGACCGTTTCGACCGTGGGGGCAGCAAGCCTCTTCTTTAGATTTTGGCGCAAGTCGTCGCCGTGGCCGGGAGTGATGTAAACTTCTGCGCCCAGCGTCAGGGTGTAAGCAGAACAGTCTATTTTTTCCGGATCGAATGGGGCAACGATCTGATTTTTTGCCCCCTCGGAGAGCAACCGTTGTCCGCTCCAGAATCCCATGTGAGTAGCGTCAAAGCTTTCCGTGGAAGAGCTTCTTCGCTTTGACCGCCGCAAGACGCTCACGCATCTTCTCCACAGGAGACCAGCCATTCGAGAAAAATACTCCGAGAGATGCTGAGATGACCTTCAAGACTTGCTCGGCAAGCGTTGGCCGGAAGGGGAAATCCTCAAGATGGTCGAGGCGCTCGCAGGCCGACGCCATTCGTCCCGCATAGACAGTCATCTGCCTTGCAAATTCATCTCGCTGGTCTGGGGATATGGCATCACCCACTTTCGACAGGTCAATATTAAGAGTGTTCGCGCATGAGATACCAATTATTAGAGCATCAGTTGCGAGGCGCTCAAAATCGGCATCTGTCGGCCCCTCGCTGAGTCGTCCCGCGTACTTCGCGAAGTGAAGCGTCATGTGCCTAAGGCGGTCTTGCACCGGCAACCTGCTGATTTCAGGGTGATACTTCTCATCGTGTTCGAACTGGGCGAACTGGATCGCCGGCCAATCCAAACTCACGGGGCGATTAGATGAAGCCTCCGAGTTTACAAGAGACAGTGCCATTTGCGTTCTTTCGTATGCCAGTAATTCATGTTCGCACGAGGCCGATAATCGCATCTTCCCGGCTGGGAATCAACTTGATTCCCTAAAAAGTCCTACACATTTGCCCAACCATCTCTCCTGCAACTCGGTCCGAAAAACTGCTGCTGCCGCGGCGTCCGAACTGAGTCCGTGCGCGGCGGCATGATTGTTAAAGCGCTGCTTCAGATCGAGACGCGAAGTGCGCGCGGTAACGCGGCGACCCTTTCGAACAGGAGAGTTTATCACGGGTTTTCGAGTCGCACCTAACTTCCCTTCGCTCAGCTCTTTCATCAGCAAGAGTGTGGCTAACGCGGCGGCGTCGATCCCTATCTGGGACGCGTATTCAGCGAACGTTGCGCCTTCCTCTTCGGAAAGCCATCCGCCGATTACTGACTTCGTCTTCTTCATCGAGCGATCACCTTTTCGACAAGTATCATGGCGATGCCAAGCAAACGACACGCAATCAGAAAGGGTAACACGATATCTGCACGGCAAATTTGAGCGATAACCGGATTATCCCACACCCACTCTGGCAATATTTTCTGCGGTTTTCAGCGTCGGGAGGAATGGCCGCCGCTACCGTGGCACAAAATAGGCGTTGTGATTCGCGCGCGCCGCGCCTGTCGCGGCTAGGGCTTCGAGCACTTTGGTTGTGCCCCATTGCAGCTCTAGATGCTGAGCAAGTGGTACGACATCAACTTAATCAGTCGGCATTATTTAGTCGAAAGCACTTTCGGGCCTTACGAAAATAGCGGCGTCCATCATAAATCTCGATGCTGCTGCCTGTTTCGGTTGCAACCAATCTCCAAGCGGGAGGATTGCGTCCAGAAAGGGTTTGGAGCGTGAGAAAGAACACCGTCTCGTCCCGATCCCGTCCCATACGCACCGGGTAGGCCGATACCCCGGATGAAATTATGCAGTGTTCTGCCTCGACAAAATCCGAGCTTGAGAAAAGTACTTCGACGGCCTTTCGGCTTGCAAAAACGTCAGGCAGGCCTGCACCGGATTGCAAGCTCGCCAATACCGCAAAGAATAATCCGATGGTGTTCGTCATGGTCTCAATACCTCCCTGAGGACGCCGTGGTCAGTGAAGCCATACGTCACCCCTCTTCAGTTCGTATGACGCACAGGCGGCTGACCGAGTTCAATTCTCGCCAATCAGATTACGAAGATCGGAGGCACGAATCAGCCTTCGCCCTTTGAGCTTGATCGAAGGAAGATGACCATCTTTCATCAAGCCGTAGATCATCGTCCTACCCAATCCAGTGACGCTTGCTGCCTCTGCCACACTGAAGGTCAATCGACCTTTCGCATCTGCTGTTGCCAGTCTTTCCATAAAGCTTTCTCCTTCGAAGGATGGTGTAGGTCTCCACGGAGGATAGGAAAGCGGTCAATCTCAGCTTACCAAGTAACCTTAGATTCTGAGTAGCCGCCCAACTCGCTTTACAAGAAGGACGTTTTATCCAGCGTTACTTGGTAACAGATATCAAATAACTGATTTTAATACATATTCCTATATATATTATTTTCTTTTTAATGATGATCTAAGCCAAATGAATGATATAATATATATAGGAAAAACAGTTATTTAGCATACGTTACTTTGTAACGTTCGGAAAAACAAAATCCTTAAGAAGCGAGGTGCCGCGGGTTATCGTCCCCACAATCTAACAGGGGTGAGAATGCCGCTAAGATGCTAGGGTGCCCTCAGATTCTTCAGAAATTCTTCAAATGGTTTTTGGGGCTTAGGTTAGTGGAGATTGAATTTTGGCCTTCAGAGAGCTCTAACGCCGTTCTGGCGAGGCATTGCGTTCCACAGTCTCGCAAATCACAACGCCAACCTATCAAGGGCTTCGACTGCTGCATCATTCGCTAGATGTCCATAATGCCTTCCAATCATTTCAGCGCTCGTACCAGAGATCTGCGCGATTGTTAGCAGTGGCAAACCTGCTCTTACTAGGTCCGTTATTGTACTGTGACGAAGAGTATAAGCTGTTGTACCCTTAGGCAAATTAGCCTCTTTCGCTGCAGCAGCGACAGGCAGTTTCCAGCTATTGCGATCCCAATGCTTGCCGTTCGACCGCATAAAAAGCGGGGCAGACGGCAGCTTGTTTTTCCCTTGAGCTGCAAGCAGCTTGGCGGCGGCGGCTGGGAGCTGGATACGACGCGGTTTGCCGTTCTTGTCCTTACCGATCGTAAGTTCGGCAGTCCGCTTGTCAAAATCCCCTACCGCTAGCGCAGCGAGTGCGCCTGGGCGCAATGGGAGCAAGCAAAGCGCACGAAAGAAAGGTTCTGCCTCGGCGCTGCAGTGCTGCAAAAGTACCCGGCGTTGGCTCATATCAAGATAAAGAGTGCGCTGCCCATTGGCATTAGGCGTTGCTCTCAGCGCCTCTTGCCATGCGGCCTCACTGTTCGGCGCGCCGGGGGCTAGCACTTTCGCCAGCGCGGCTCGAAGCACTGCAATATCGCGGTTTACAGTAGACGCAGCACGCGTGCGGGTAACCACGGCGCCTTCCTTGCGTCGGCTCACAAGTGCCGGTTGATTTTCCAAACGCTCCCGCCATTGCCGGATGTGGTGCCGCCGCAGTTTGGCCAACTTCATCTTTGCGATTGGATCATCGTAGACGTAACGGCGAAATCGCTGTGCCGCTTCAGCTCGATTTTCAGCGTAAGCGCGGCATGCCTCTCCGACCGTCTCGACCTTCGAGCGAACCACGCCGCCCCCGTCCACGATTTCAGCTAGTGCCTCAGCTTCTCGCTTAGCTGCCGAGAAGATCTCGTTGCCAGCGAGAGTGCCGAAATCTCCGAGTGACTTAAGACGATATTTTTGAACGTCTTCATCATACACGCGGGCAATCCAAGTACCCTTCCCACCACGTTTTGACGGACGGAAGCCGAGATAGCACCTTGCCCGAAGGCGCTGCCAATAGGGTTCGCGCTTAGCCTTAAGCTTGGATCGCGCACCAACCCTGCTCAGGTCGATCGGCATTTCGTTCCCCCTTTAACATGCGTACGAAAATTGTACGTAAAACATGCGCAGGCAAATTTGAACAACTAAGGACACTAAACCCCGGAATTCTGCTGATTGTCAGTTCGGAAGTGTTCGAGGATGTTCAGAAACCCTGCACTCCGAAGGCAGAGGCCACAGGTTCGAATCCTGTCGGGTGCGCCAGTCAACTGCCTCAGTGCGTTGTTTTCAAACAGAATTTGGCTGACTTGTAAAAAGCGTTCCTACGATTGACCCCACACAATGTGCGGGCTTTTCCGGCACATTCTGGGGCCGTTCGAGACATCTTGGCCCGAACCCGGGATTCAAATTGAGAGACAATGTTCGGTCATAGCGGGAGATCGAGTAGGATTCGCCTCTACCTTCCACCTGAGAAGGTTAGTTGCACGTTGCCGTTCGTGATATTCGCTCTTGATGGCCTCCATAGAGCATCACATGGCGCATCCCGATGTCTCGATCGAGGCGCACATTGGGAAATGCTGCCAAGCGCTGAGCGATGACCTTGCCGAGCGCACGCCGGTCTATCTCGACCTTCGATTTTGGGTAATTGCCCGCGAGGTCCGCAGCGGCATCCGCACCGACCCGCGCGAGAGAAAGCTAGTCCATCATCTAGAGCGACTGGCACACCAAGGTCGCATCTTTTGCCCGATCTCAGCGACGTCATTCTTGGAGCTGATGAAAATCGGTGATGATGCCCGTCGCCAGGCGACTTTGGAGGTCATCGAGGAATTGAGCTTGGGCGTGTCATTGATGCCCGAGCCGGAGCGAACCGAGGATGAGCTTGAGGCTGTCATTCACTGGTCGCTTGCACCGAACGCGACAGCCCTGCCGCGCGTGTGGACGCGCCTCGCCTACACCATGGGCAATTTCCATGTGAGCGACGATCGATTCCCGCCTGAAACGCAGTTGGCCATCCAAAAGGCGTTCTTCGATCATGTCTGGCAGCAGCCGCTCTCCGCCGTCGCTGGAGGCCTTGATCGCACCGAATTCGATATGACCCGCGACATGGCCGCGCTGGCCGACAAGCTCAATGAGGGCAATCGTGTCCATCAGGCGGAAATGACATCGTTCGAATCCGTGCTGTCGGATGAGTTGCGAGGCGTCGCTGAGGTGGCTGAGCCCATTCTTGGGCAGATTATCGCTCGGCTAGGCAATTTCGGACCTGATGTGGAGCGCTCCGAACAGAACAGCCAAATGGCCGTGAATCTCGTGCACGCCATGCTAGGCGGGGAGCATCGGAGCCGACTGCCGACAATCCATGTGCACGCCTGCCTGAATGCCCTCTTTCGTTGGGATTATCGCAGCAAGGCGATGACCGGAAATGATCTATTCGATTTTGGCCATGCGGCTGCGGCGCTGGGCTATTGCGATGCGTTTTTCACCGAGGCCGGAGTTACCCGGTCTATTAGACATCAGGGGCTCAGGCTCGATCAGCTCTATAGATGCGTGGTGACGAACGATGTCGATCAAGTGCTAAACTTTCTTCAATCGTTGAATTGAGGCTAGAGCTGCAATCAGGCGATCAAATCAGGGGCGAGTGACGATGTGCCTTGTGGAATCTTGGACGAATATTGATTGGGCCGCCACCGGGACGATGATGCAAGGTGTGGGAACGCTTGGCGGGGCGGTCGCCGTCTATGCTGCCGCAAGGATGGGCTTGTCAGCTTGGAAGCATCAAAAGCTGGCAGAGCGGAATCGGGATCAAGCCGAGGTCATCCTGCACGCGGCCTACAACGCGAGGCGTGCGCTGGGATACCTTCGATCGCCATGGATGTCTGGAGGGGAGCTAGCGGCAGCAGAAGAAAAATTGAACAGCAGTGAGCCGAAATGGCGAAACAGCATCGTCGAGGAAAAGCAAAAGCGTCTCATCACCGCTCAAGCCTATTACATGCGGGCCAATCAATTGCTCGACGATCGGACGAAGCTAGAGGATTGCCTGCCGATGGCGCGCGCGCTCTTCGGCGAGGACTTGGAAAACGCGATCGAGACGCTGCACCATCAATTCCATATCGTGCGGACATACGCCGACGCCTACGTTGACGATTACAACGGCACCGACCGCGATTTCACGGTCAAGATTCGCCGGGCATTGTTTGCCGCCAACAAGCGCACCGCGGGCGAGGAAAACGAGGTGTCGGATGCGATTGACACGTCAATTGCGACCATAGAGGCGATTTGCCTGCCTTACCTGCGAATGGAAGCGCTATAGCCTATCTGGAGAAGGGATCGAGCAAGATTCGAGACCGGATAGAAACCAATGGATAGGAATTTCATGGGCGTCCTTGCGGCTCGATCTGAAACTCACAACCGACCGAACGCTCAACCTTTCCCGCTTTTTCAATGCAGCGTTCGAAGGCTTCACGGTTTGCGCTGAAGATGCGCTGCGCTGCCGCCAATTCTTCCCACGCTTCCGGGTTCTGTGACCGGATCAACCGTATACCCGCTTCCAAAATGGTCGGTTCGCCAACCGCCTTGCGAGCGATCCTTTCGGGCCATTGCCAGCTTTCGGGCATGGCGCGGGCGATGGTGCCGGGAAGAATCGACCACAGCAGGATGCCGACAACCAACCCCATACTTGCAAAGTGCGAGGCCTGCCGTTTCTGCTCGGCCTCGGCGCGGACACGCCCCACCATCGCACTGAGCTGCCCGGTTGCGCTGTCGAAGTCCCTACGTCCCTGCCGGAGCAGGTCGCTGGTATCGCGCAGCATGTCGTGCGAGGCACGCTTGATCTGAACGGCAATGTCTTCCGGCGTCAGCTCGATGGCGGGTTTGTTGCCGATGGCTGTCAAACTGTCGGAGACCCGCTCTAGCTGATTGGCCATCTTGCTAAACGTTGCCGTGTAGTCCGGGATCACGATGTCGGCTCGCTCCCTGGCCATGTTCTGGACGGTATGGCGTACCATTGCCATTTCGCCTTCGAGACGGGCGAAGGCTTCCGTGGCCGGATCGGTTTCCGTCACCGCCTCCGGTTCTGGTTCCGGGGCTAGCGGTTCCTCGACTTCGAGGTCCAGCTGCACTTCTTCGATATGGTCGTCGTCCATGTCGTTTCTCCTAAATGCCCATGTCGAAAGCGCGGGTGCGCTCGCGGGTGAGGGTTGCGGTCAGTTCTTTGGCGATGCTGCGTTCGGGCTTCGGATCGATGCCGAGTTCGCGGGCCTTGCCGCGCAGCAGACCTTCGACCTGCGGATCGCGTTCAAGCCCCTTCAACAGTTCGTTCTGCTTGGCCGATACTTGGGCAGCGCCTGCGCGGTCGCCCTGTTGTTCAAGCTGCTTGCGCGCCGTGCTCAGACCCTGCCAGTCGCTGACAAAGCGCTCGGTTCGCAGCGCCGGATCGGTGCGAACGGCGGCTTCGTGCTGCATGGCGCGCATGGCCTCCTGGCTGCGTCCGCCTGCGGCCTCTGCGATCAGCGCAGGACGCCGCTCAAGTGCATTAGCGAGATCGGTGGCGGCATGGGGCCGGATCGCGTCGAGGGCCTTTTCTGCCTTCTCCAGCGCATCCTTCTGGTGCGGGAGAACGGGCAAACCTTGCGCCTGCATCGAGCCGAGATCACCAAGCGCGCGGGCGTAGCGTTCGACCGCGCGGCGCTGTTCGTTTTGCGTGTTTCCCTGCACCGGCAGCGGCTCAAGCTGTCGGGCCTGCGGACGGAAATTCCCGAAGATGGATTTGGCCTTCTCCGGCACTTGCCAAACTATCTCCAAGATTCGCTCGCGGAAGGTGATGCCGCGTAGTTCGGCGAAAGCCTGCTCGGGCTTGTAATCGCCCGCCATGTCCTTCCCGCGCTCGCGGCTCAGCGTGCGGACAAGTTTCGACTGATCGGCAAAGTCATCGTGGCCATAATGGAGCGCGAGCCCCTCGCGATGGCGCGACATGGCGACATAGGCGGAATGACTATCCATACCCGGCGTGGCGAGTAGATGGGCACGATCCACCGTGATGCCCTGCGCTTTGTGGATCGTGGCCGCGTAGCCATGATCGATGTGCGCGTAGTCCTTGGTGTCGAAGGTAACTTCGCGGCCATCATCGGTGCGCACGGCTATTCCTTGTGCGCTAGCCTTCTCCACCGTGCCGAGCGTCCCGTTCTTCACCCCAAGCCCGCGCTCGTTGCGCAGAAAGATAATACGGTCACCCGATGCGAACTGGCGCTCGCCGCGTGCCGCCTTGATCGCGGCATCTGCACCCAATGCGCCAGCCTCACGCATCTTTCCGCGCGCCATGTCGTTTAGCTCGCGCGCTTCGTCATTGGTGTGGGTGAGGATGATGCGGCTGTCGTCTGGGGCGGTCCTCCGTTCCTGATTCCAGCGCTCGATCAGCGCCGTCCGTGCATCCGCGCGCGTGTGGGCGGCATGGACCATGCCGCGTTCCTCGTAGGTGCGGATCGCTTTGCCGGTTCGGCCTATTGCAAGCTGCCTGGTCGCATCCTGCTGCCATGCGGAAAGCTGGCGGCGAACCTCGCTGATCTCGACCCCTCCTTGGCGTTCGTGGATTGCCCGGAACGCCGCACCTGCTTCGATGGCCTGAAGCTGCTGCTGGTCGCCTACCAGGATAACCTTCGATCCAGCTTTCGCGGCATGGGACAGTACGCGCTCCATTTGGCGTGTGCCGACCATGCCCGCTTCGTCGATGACGAGCACATCCCTGGCGGTGAGTTGCTCGCGTCCTTTGCCCCATTGGTGTTCAAGGCTGGCGATGGTGCTCGATGCGATGCCGGAACCGTTCTCCAGCCCCTCGGCGGCGATGCCGGACAGGGCTGCGCCGCGCACAGCGTAGCCTGCGCTTTCCCACGCTTCGCGCGCCACTCCCAGCATCGCGCTCTTGCCGGTTCCCGCATAGCCGACCACGACCGCGAGGCCCTTGCTGTTGGTTGCATGTTCGAATGCAGATTTCTGCTCGCCAGAGAGGACCAGGCCGCGCTTGGCCGCGCTGACAAGCGCGGCGTTTCGTTGCACATCATTGACGGCGTGACCGGTGCGCTGCGCCAATGCGTCTGCGGCGCGATACAGGCGCTGTTCGGTCTCGATCATTGCCCGAGACGTGAAGCGATCCTGCCCGCGTCCGTCCTTGCCCAGCGCAATCAGGTCGGGCGATGCGCGCACCGCATTGTAGGCGGCATCGAACTGATCTTTGCCGTCGCTATGCCGGTGAACGAAGGCGGCAAGATCGCGCCTGGTGAAGGTCGCCTGCTGGTGGGTGATCGCATCCAGCGCCAGCGCCGGGTTGGCGATGATCCGCTCACCATTGCGCTGGGCAATCGCGCGGTGTTCCTCGATACGCTCGGCTTCCAGTCCACGCCCGCCAATGCGTGAGGCGGCAGGGCCGATCTTGTCCTGCGGCTCCAGCGCAATGCCCTGCGCTTCCAGGCTGCGGTGATCGATCCGCGCATCGATGTCGCGTTCCGCCAACGCGCGGTTCACATGATCGGCCCAGCGCTCACGCCATTGCTCGATCAGCGCGGTCTTGTTCCAGTCGCGGACCTTTGCGCCAAAGCCGTCCTTTGTGACCTCGCGCCCAATTTCCCGCATCGTCAGCATGACATGCGCGTGCGGCTTGGCCTTGCCATCTTCGCCGATATCCCAATGGACATTGAGGTCGGCGATCATGCCCTTCTCGACGAACTCGGCTTTGACGAACTCGCGCGCCAGCTTGATGTTGTCCTTCTTGGGCAGCTCGCGGGGCAGGGCGAATTCGACCTCGCGGGATAGCTGGGCATCCTTGCGCTTTTCGGCGGCCTCGACTGCGTTCCACAAGGTGGCCCTGTCGGCGAAGGTTTCAGGCGCGCCTTTTGGCAGCATCACTTCGGAATGAAGAACGCCTGCCTTGTTGGTGAAATCATGGGTTCTGTCGATCCGCTCATCGTGCAGGCGCTCGCCCGCGCGATAGGCCGCCGCCGCAACGGCGCTGCGTCCGCTCGACCTTCCGATGATCTTTGCGCTGAAGTGAAAGATTGCCATGACGGCAATCCAGTTACACCGCAAAGCCCGCGTCGGCACGACGTATAAGCGCGCCCTCTCATGATAAAATCCTGATCGGGACTAGGCGGGTTCACACTGTCCCGGCGACCTTACTGCATTGGGAAAGCTCACCGATTATCATGGCTCCATCACATCAACGATGGAGACTTCTCTTGCGCAAACCCCGCGATTTTGATTCGGAACTGAAGGCGCTTGCCGACAAGGCAAAGCAGCTAAAGGAGCGCCGCGTACGCGACCTTGGAGCGTTGGTGACGGCAACCGGAGCCGACGCGCTCGATGCCGATATCCTGGCAGGCGCGCTGCTCGACGCTGCCGCCAATACCGACAAGGCAACCGGGGAGGGCTGGCGCAAACGCGGCGCGGCCTTCTTTCAGCGCAAGCCACGAGACACTGCGAACGGACCTGGCCAGCAGCCGGAAGGCACTCTCCCGTTCGATGGCGGCGCGGCATCGGCTTGAGGCGGCAAAGGCACGGACCGACATGCGCGAATGGCAGGTCAAGCGCCGCGAGCGGACCCGGCAACTGATCGAACTGGGCGGCCTGGTCGCCAAGGCCGATCTGGTCGAGTTGACTGACGATGATCGCGCCGCGCTCTACGGTGCGTTCCTCACCGTCGCCGCCAAGCTGCGCGGTCCGGATGGTGCGCAGGCGCTGGTGCTGTTCCGGCGCAAGGGCAAGCGGGCGTTTGAGGCTGAGCAATCGAATGATGGATAGGGGAGCAGTCCGAACGGCAATTGGTATGCTAATCCCGTCCTAAAATTGAGCGGGTCAACTCAGCCAATCCGCTAGCGTCTAGGTGAGCGGACAAGGCATCTCTTTGCAGCAATTCCTCCGTCAAGTGAGGATGGAATTTCTCGAACAACAGGTTCGGCGAATGCGCAAATAGGTCCACCTCTTTGCCATCTGCCAGGCCCGAAAGTGCGTTAATCAAATCCGGGCTTTCGTCCTTTCCGAACACTTCGAGAAACCCGTCGTGTGTCTGCACGGTAAAGCCGCTCGCGCGAAGGGCGAGTGCTAGGGTCGTTGTCCGAACGGAACCCGTTTTCGTCGCTATGACAGCAGCTTTGTCGCTGAGTTGCGCAATCCTTCCGGGGTTAAATTGCAGCTGGCCGTGATGGCTGCGCGCCTCGTCGAGTAGCTCCAGCGCTGTTGCATCAAGATAGATCGGGCGCTTCTGTCCCTCCAAAACATCGAACATTCGCTCGATCACGCGGTCGTGGATGTTGCCAAGGGTCGCCCCAAAAATGGGCGGCACTCCGGCTTTGGCCGGTGCAACCAAAATGACACGATCCCGGTCGAGAACTTCCTGCACCAGCCAGCGCCTACCCGAAAAAATGAGAAGCATTCCCGGCGCGATCATGTTGTCGATCGGAAGTGTCCCAAGCTCCTTACCGCCGGAAATCAGCCGGTATTCCTCGGGTGTCTGAAATACGGCGTAGAAGCTATAGTGCTCAACCAGCTTCTCGCCATTGGCACCGAGCAAGAGAAGGCCATCGCTGGCTTGCTCAATGAGCGCGACCTCGGGTTGCCCGAGTGCTCGCAAGACATCCAGAAACAACTGGGTATCGATCTGGCGGAATGGTCCGCTTTGGCAGAGAATCCCGTATAGTTGTTGCGCACGTATTCCGCCCCTCTCGGCGATCACCGAGAGGATTTGGTGAACTAGGGTCGAAAGGTGCAGGGCCTCGCGTTGCGGCGGTTCGCACCAGCCTTCCAAAAGCAATTCGATCATCGCAATGGCCCGCACCATCCCAAGGCGAAGACGATCCGAAAAATTGCTGGTAGGCGTGAGCTTCGCCTCGACTGTGTATTGCCGAAGGATGGCTGGCTTGCCCGGTCGCCGCCCTGATCGGCCAAGCCTTTGCCTGAGCGACGCGACGCTGAATGGTGCGCCAATCTGGCCGACACAGGTCACATCGCCAATGTCGATTCCCAATTCCAGAGTGGAAGTGCAGATGGCAGTCGTCGGCGCAGTACCATCTTTCAGGCGGCGTTCGACGAAGTCTCGATGCTCGCGCGATAGGCTGGCGTGGTGAGGGTAAAACTCCTGCGGCAGATGTTCCTTTTCGCAAAGTGCGCGCAACCGATCTGAGTAGATTTCAACTGCCTGACGCGCACCGCCAAAGACAAGATTGTCGCTGCCTCTCAGGTGCTCGAATAGGTGCTGCGCAATGGCATCCGTCGCTGAAGGGCCTTCATCGTCCTTGTCACCAGCAACGTAGCCCCGGAGCTGAAGCTGCAATTCGGCTGCCCCACCTTCGGCAATGATTTGTTCGACTTCGCCAGGGCTGTCAGGACGAAGATAAACCTTCGCCAGTTCCATATCTCCGAGTGTGGCCGACAAACCGACCCGGCGAATAGGTCTCTTGAGAGCAATTTCGAGACGCGTGAGAAGCGAACGCATCTGGATGCCACGCTCACTGTCGAGGACCGAATGCAATTCATCGAGAATGACTGCGCGCGTTGCGCCAAACAGCCTCGGAATCTCCAATCCGCGTCGAATGAATAGCGCTTCAAGGGACTCCGGGGTGATAAGCAGCACGCCCCTCGGTCGCTTGGTAGCCTTAGCCTTTACCGATGACGAAACGTCGCCATGCCACGGGGTGATAGGCATGTCTGTATTGCGACAAATGTCTTCAAGTCGCCGCGCCTGATCGGTGATGAGCGCTTTCAGCGGCGCGACATAGAGAACATCAAATCCGGAGTCCTCACTGGGTTCGTCGAGCACCTGCGACAGTAGCGGGAGAAATGCGGCTTCAGTCTTGCCTCCGGCGGTGCTGGCGGCGACAATCAGGTCGCGATTGCCGTCCATAAGCACGTGCGTTGCGCGCGCCTGAATATCGCGCAATTCCTTCCAGCCTTGCTGACGAATCCTTTTCTGGATTGGTCGAGCCAGCTTGTCGAACGCCGTGCTCACAGTCGGAAGCTGGCTAGCTCGTCATTCTCAGGGACAGCGCCAACGCTCTCATCCACGTCGCTCATGTCGTCACCAGAATCCTCCGCCACGTCGAGCTCTTCGATGAGGTCCGACCATTCGACGCCGGGGTTTTGTTCGAGCACCGCCAGAAGATTCACGAATGCCGTGACCGTGTTCCGAGGGGTTCTGAAATAGGCCTCCCCGATCCTGTCCGAACAGTGCGCCATAAACGCTTCCAAGGCGTTGTCTGGCAGGATTGCTTCATCGCCCTGCATAACGGCGCGAATGTTGGCCAGAAGCACGAACAAATCTTCGGGCGTGAGGCTGGCTAGTCGAATGACCGGCCCGGAGAGATCGACCAGTCCGTCACGCGCAAAGGTGTTCTCTGCGAGGCGAGACTGGAGGGCTTCATAGCTGTAGAGGCCGCGCCGCGTATTCATGAGGAATTCCGGCGTTCCTCCCATGAGGAACCCAAGGTTCTCCGCGCTGCCTTGGAGCACGTCGTTCAGAATGCGCAGGATTTGCTCATAGTTGGCGTTGCGTGCTTGCGATGAAGTCAGCTTGTAGAGGTTGACCATCTCGTCAAGGCCAACGAGCAGGCCCTTGTAGCCAGCTTCACAGACAAAGGCCGACATCAGTTTGAGGTGGTCGTAGACGCTGGCGTCATGGACGATAGTGCGAACACCAAGAGCCTTGCGAGCATCCGTTTTGGTTGCAAATTCGCCGCGCAGCCATCTGATCGCCGCCGATTTCAGCTCTTCATCGCCGGTTTCGTGCCCCTCCCAATACCGGCGGATCACCTGCGCGAAGTCGAAGCCTCCAGTCAGTTCTTCAAAATGGGCAAGGCGCTGGCGAATGATGTCATCTGTCGATTGTTCTTGCGCCTCGGCATCGTGCTGGGCCTGGCTGATAAACCGCTCGACAACATTCGACAATGCACCTCCATCTGGCTTGGTACGGGTTGCAAGATTTCGCGCCATCTCCGCGTAGAGGCCCCGTGCTTGCCCGCCGGTCGCGTGGATGCGGCGATCCGGGGCAAGGTCGGCAAACATGACGACCAGCCCCTTTTCGAGCGCGACAAGCCGGATCAGGTTCATGAAGAAGGTCTTGCCGGAGCCATACTCGCCGATGATGAAACGAATGGCTGAACCGCCATCGGCGATCCGGTCCATGTCCTTGACGAGTTCCTCGATCTCACGAGCTCGTCCAACCTGGATGTGCCGAAGCCCCAATTTGGGAACAACACCGGCGCGTAGCGCCTGAGCGATGGCGTCGCGTTCGCGCGGTTTCAGTCTCGACATGAATTAATCCCCCTTCGCCATCTCGGCTCGCAACGTATCGGCTATGTCCGGCGATACGTCATATCCGTCATATTCATCGAGCAAGGCCTCATCGAATTTCTCGAAAGCCCACTCGTTGACTACCTCAAGCGCGCCAGAGGGCATGAGCCCTTGCTTACTGGCGATCTCGTCAAACTCTTCGTCAGTCCAGTGATCGCGCTGGATTATCTGCTCTACAAGCATCGCGTGCTTGGGATCGAGGCCAGCCATTAACGATGGAAGAGCATGTGTTGCGGCGGCCTCGTCGCTCACGTCTTCGTCGGCCGAGAAAATCTCGCCCAGTACGCTTGAAACGCGCTCGGTGTCATTTCGAATAGCGGCAATACGCGCTGCATCGAGCGAACCGGCTTTGGCTTTCGGCTCGTCCGGTATTTGTTCGCCTGGTGCTTCAGCTTCGGCGGCTTTGACGCGAACAGGGCCGTCTGGCACGTCGCCAGCATGGAGGTCGGCGTAAACGAGGCCAGCATCGATCCCCAAAGCCTTGTAGATCTTCTCGATGCAAGCCACTTCTTCAGACTGAATCACGCTGTCAGCGTGGGCAATCGCGACAACTGCCGCGCGCAGGGCTAGATGATGCTCAGCGTCCGCATCTTTCAGCTTGCTGCGCAGCCATGACATGTCTGGCGGAACATCGAGATACCATTCGAGGTTGGCGTGAAGCCGCTTTCTTTCAAGCTCAGTCAGGCCGCTAACAGCATCGATCTTTTCACGGAGTGCCCTGCGTTCGGCTTCCACAATTTTGCTATCGGCATGTGCGACGAAGGTCGCCAGCGCTAGTTCGAACAATTCGGTTCGATAGGCCGGGGATACGTCTTCAAGCTGTTCGACCGGCTCGCCGAGTTCGAAGATCACAACGGGTTCGTCGATCTTCGGTCCGCGCAGCGAGAATCTTGGGTCTGGAGCCATACCGAATCCGATACGGGCGAGTGCATCTGCTGCGCCGGTGAGGTTCCGCTTGCCAAGCTTCTCCGGCGTTTCTCCTTCTAGGCGCGAGATCACATCAAGTGCTGGGACCAACCCGCCTGCGGCTACTTGTTCGCGCGCCCAGTCTTTGAGTTTTTCCAACTCGTCTGATGGGAACAGACTCCAAAGCTCAGCGGGTAGCAGCGCCTGTGCTTCAATGGTCCCCCGACCATCTGGATTTCGTCCAAGATATCGGCTGAACTTGTCGAGTTCATCCATAGCCTCATCTGCGATCTTCTGCGCCTTCTGCATTGGCGACCGCAAATCAGACACGTTGGGGATTTGAGCTTCTCGGCCGCCTTTCGCGCTAAGATTAACCGAGCAGTTGAATTCGCTGGAGGCGGCGCGATACATCATAGCCAGCATTTTCCGAGGCGCTCGCACTTTCAAGCCATCGGGATGCAGCGCTCCGAACTTAAGCTTGAAGAGTGCTCGGAACTCTTCGTCACAACGCTCGGCAGGCGTGCGGAGGCGGCGTTCTGGATAACACAGCAACCACAGGAGGACCCAATCTGAGTCCAAGGCTTCGCCTTCGGAAATCATGCCTCCGAGGGCGAGCTTCAACAATAGGGGCAAATCCCAGCTGCGATTCTCCAAAATCGCCTGCTTTAGGGTGGGGTCGTCTGTTGAAAAGCCACCCAGTGCCGCCGCGCGGGCGATATTGAGGAATTCACCGAGATACCTTTGTGCGGAATGGTTGTGAGAAAAGAGGATCTTGAGGCGCTCAACCTCCGCTACGATTTCCTGCTTCTCATCCTCAGATGGCTGTTCGACCAGATACCGCCGCTCCAAGCCATAAAAGAACAGGAACATGTAGCCGGGGTCGATCGTCCCGTCTTGTCGCCCATCCGCAAGCCAATTTAGATAGGTGGCTCGGCAAACAGCCGGGATGTTCGAATAGCCCGGCCAATATGACATGTTAACGCCATTCCTGTCCGATCCAACCTGCGCGACGGACAACGATGGATCGATGTAGGCTCGACAGCTCTCGCCATAATGGGTTGAGCCGATGCGAGGCGGTTTGCCGACATAGACCATCCCATCGATCGTGCGACCTGCAATGGTGACGGATTGCCCTTTGCGCACCCAACCTTGGTGATGGCCTTGCGATCTCTCCGATGAACCTTGCTTTGGCCTCTTTGCTTCAGGCGAAAGCTTCTCTTCTTGGTCCGACCGACGCTGTAGTTCTGCAGATCGGGGCACTGCTTCCGCTGCAATTTGTGCCACGTTTCCGAGGTGGGGATCAAACTGAGCTAGCTGATCCGGTCTCGAATTCGTAGACGCTCTAACTTCGCGCGAAAATGGGGGAGATTGCAGCTTTTCAGGGGCGGTCGTCTCAGCAACTCGCGCGCTTCGACGCTTTTCGTACCACCAGACAAAAGCAATCGGCGCGAGGAGTGCGAACAATGCTTCAAGCGCATCGGGTAGACTGTCCAATGCAATTGCCGCGATTATTACGCAAACAAAGAAAGAGGCGACGTAAAGCCCGATAATGCGGATGATTTTCCAGACAATCGACATGCGCACTGCCTGCCATTTTGCGGATGAGAGGTCACGCTGATTTTCGCCAAGCGCATATTCGGTCAGCCGAGAAGTACTTTCTCCAGAACCTCGATCAGCTCTTTCCGCTTCTCAGACAGCATCTTTTCCAGATTCCGCTGCTTCCACAAGACTGCTGGCAAGTGCCTTGCTTCCGGTATGCCGAGAAGTTCCCAATTCGGGTCACCGCGCTTGAAGCCGATCAGGAACTGGTGGTGCGCGTCTGGCATCTCGCCAACCATTGTGGCGACGAGTGCCTCGCGGGTAGCCTCTAGATCGGCAAGCTCGACATTCTCTTGCGTCATGCCGACAAATCCGCGCTCAAATTCCTCCGCCAGCGGTTTGTGGGTCGGAGCGAGCACCTCGGCCATCGGGCGATTGTGGCTGATGAGGTAGACGAGGAATGCGCGCCGCAGTTCGTCACTTATTTCTTCGTTCGCCAGCAGGTCTCGCACGTCGAACAGGTCACGCGGGTGCTGGCGGTCCAGCGCCGCCACGATCTTTCCCGCATAAAGGTCGGGGAAGGAAACAACCTGCATTTCGGCGAAACCGAACGTGTCTTCGACTGCGGGAACGACGCTCATGACCACGGGGTCGTAGACGGTGCCACGCAAGACAGGCGTGACTTCGATCTTGATCTGCACACCTTCAGAGCGGACGATGAGCTTGGTGATGATGTTATCGCCTGCTGAACGTGATGGAGCGACCGCCGCGCCCGGTATCCCGCCTTCGATCCGCTCCTTGATCCGCACCATCGCCGCGTCGATAGCGGCGAGTGATGAAGCGCGATCCTCGACCGGCAAGTAGGTCAGGTCGATGTCAACCGAGAGGCGCGGCAAGTCGCGCACGAAGAGGTTGATCGCCGTGCCGCCCTTGAGCGCGAAACACTGCTCTTGCGCCACGAACGGTATGGTGCGGATCAGGAGGGCAACCTGCTGCCGATAAGCGTCCTGGAAGGCCATTTCCTATTGCCCTCCAAGATCGGCGGGCACCGTGATGTCGTATTGCGGATCGAGCTTACCCCCCTTCACCAGAACCCGTTTTCCGGAACCTAAATCGATCTTGGCCAAGTCGAGTTTCGATCGCCAAGCATGGCGGTGCCGGTCGGCAAAGAACAGGAACAGCCGCTTCACCTTGACGCTGGAGCAGGCTTCGAGAAGAGTTTGCAGGCGACGAGGGCTGAGATCGCTCAAGCCTTCCATTAAGGCATCGACCTGATGAAAGCTCTCATGCCTGGGCAGTTCGTCGAGCAATTCGAGAACGGCGCGCTCCTTGCTCGAATAGCGAACAGGCAATTGCACGCCAGCGGCACTATACATGGTAGGGCTTGGCAATGGCGGCGTGTCGGCATCTGTCGGAAACAGGCGCAAGCTGTTGTGCCATGCGAATGTCACTTCGAGCGGCAAATCACCCAGCCAGGTTGGCGGTCGTGTCGGTCCGTATAGGTGAACTGTCTGGACGTTTGCTGAAAGGTAGTGGGCATAGCCTTGCTGTTCGAGCGCGGTGCGACCGCCAACGGTCAGTGGAAGGTCAAGCATGGTCTGGAGCGAGATTACGACCTGCTGCCAGGTCATAGGCCCGCGTGAACGGCGATAGACCCGTCGCGCTGGGCTATCCAGCCAGCCGGAACTTACATACTGGCTACGCAGCGCGGACGAATAGCCATTGGCCTCCAGCCAGGCGGCATCGACCAGAAGTCCTTCCGGGAGCTCCTGCTGGAGTTGGTTTAGCTTGCTGTCCAAACGCGTAGCCATGCTTAGTGTTTTGCCACTTGTGTAAACTCGTGTCCAGTTTGAAATAACCTCAAAAGACTAAGCTTAACTTAGCGTTCTGGCAAAGAATCAAACCGCCTAACCAAGCCGACTGCGCGAAAGAAGACATGATTCGTGCGCGAAATCCGGCAACGCTGGCGCGGAAATCCGTCGCTGCCGTCGCAAATTCGCGCGTGCCAGCCGTAAATTCGCGTCGAACGAAAAAAATCTCAAAACCAAGGGCAACGGAGCGGTTTGTCCGTAAAGGTCTCGAACCGTCCATAGTCGGTTCAAATCGTGCAAATCGTTGAAGAATTGCCCGAATTCCAACTGAACCGGGCGCTTGCGCCTTTCAGAAAAAGTTCTCATTATGTTCCGGAGAGGGGCTGCCGATACCAAAGAGAGAATGCCCCATGTCGAATACCGAACGCATCATCCGCCTCAAGACCGTGCTCGACCGCACCGGCCTTTCCCGCTCCACCATTTATCGTAAGATCGCAGAGGGCACGTTTCCGTCGCAGGTCAAGATCAGCATCCACGGCGCGGGCTGGCACGAGTCTGCCATCAATCGCTGGATTGCCGATCCCGCTCACTATCGTGAAGAGGAACCAGCAGAATGAGCGGCCATCAAACCGTCGAGCCGATCTGCGTCCGGATCAATGACGCTGCCCTTATGATCGGCGTAGGGCGCACGAAGCTCTATGAGCTGATTGCGACGGGCGAACTCGAAACCGTGAAGATCGGCAAGGCAACGCGCGTCATTACCTCCAGTTTGCATGACCTGGTCAAAAGGCAGCGCGCTTCGAACTGAGCCGCCTGAGCAAGAACGTGGCTCTAAAACTTTCCTCCGGTTTGGATCGCAGCATCCCTCACCTGTGCAGCATAGCGCACAAGGGATGATCCGAGCGTCAAACCTTGTATGGAAACATGGGACATCTCCGGTCTGCCAATCACCGAAGTTAACGCCTTTGTGACCTGCCCCATCAGGGTGGTCCAACGGTTAAGTTAGAGTTCCGGCGGTTATGGTCGCCCTGCTGGGCGGCCTGAAGCGTAGCGTAAGGTAGTCTAGCAGGGCGATGCAAGATCGTTTGTGGTGCGGGCGGCTTGTATCCGAGCGATGAGTGCGGCCGGATGGTGTTGTAGTGGATGCGCCAGCGCTCGATCAGGATGACCGCTTCCTTGAGGGTGTAGAAGATCTCGCCGTTGAGCAGTTCATCCCTGAGCTTGCCGTTGAAGCTTTCATTGTAACCGTTCTCCCATGGTGATCCTGGCTCGATGTAGAGCGTCTTCACGCCGATCCGACCAAGCCAGTCGCGCACGGCGTGTGCGGTAAACTCAGCCCCATTGTCCGAGCGGATGTGATCGGGCGGACCGTGCCGCTGGAACAGCTCAGTGAGCACCGCCAGCACGTCATCGCTCTTCAACTTGCGTTGGACATGGATCGCCAGGCACTGCCTCGTGTGCTCATCGATCACCGTCAGCATGCGGAACACCTTTCCGTCACGCGTGCGATCCATGACGAAGTCATAGCTCCAGACGTGACCAGGATCCTTCGCGAGCCGGCCCGTAAGTCTGCGGATCTATCCCGACCGTATTGTCATCGCCGCCGAAGGGCAGGTGCTATGCGAACATCGGCGGCTTATCACGCGGGCGCATCATCTGCGGGGCCAGACAGTCTATACTGGCGGCATTATCTCGCAGTAATCCAGCGCAAGCCCGGAGCCCTGCGCAACGGCGCCCCCTTTACCGGGATGCCCGATGCCTTCCGCCAGTTGCAGTCACACCTTCTCAGCACCCCGGCGGCGACAGGGAGATGGTCGATATCCTCTCGCTGTTTCTGCATCCCGATGAGCAGGCGGTGCTATGTGCGGTCGAGCTGGCGCTGGAAGCCGGCGTTCCCACCAAGACCATATCGTCAACCTGCTGCATCGGCTGATCGATGATAAGCCGAGCAGTGTCGAGGTGATCGATGCCCCGCAGGCGCTCAGCCTGAACCGCGAGCCAAAGGCCAATGTGGCACGATACGATACCCTGCGCGGAAAGGATCTTCGCCTTGCGTCATGATCCTGCCAGCGCGGCTGTGGTGGTCATGCTGCGTGGCCTGAAGATGTACGGCATGGCGCAGGCTGCCGACGACCTGATCGAGCAGGGAGCCCCAGCCTTCGGTACGGCGGTTCCGATCCTTTCCCAGCTGCTCAAGGCCGAGGTAGCCGAACGCGAGGTTCGCTCGATCGCCTACCAGATGAAGGCCGCCCGCTTCCCGGCCTACGTGGATCTGGCCACCTTCGATTTTGCGTCCAGCGAAGCGAACGAGGCCATGATCCGCCAGCTCCATCGCGGCGAGTTTATCGATGGCGCCCACAACGTCGTTCTGATCGGTGGCCCGAGCACCGGCAAGACCCATATCGCCACTGCGCTGGGAGATTAGGCAGTCGAGCACCACCGCAAAAAGGTGCGCTTCTCTTCCACGGTCGATCTGGTAAACGCGCTGGAGCAGGAAAAAGTGATGAACAAGGCTGGCCAGCTTGCCGAGCGGCTTCTGCGGCTCGACCTCGTGATCCTCGACGAGCTTGGATATCTGCCGTTCAGCCCGTCAGGCGGGCATTGCTGTTCCACCTGCTCAGCAAACTCTACGAGCGCACCAGCGTCGTCATCACGACCAACCTGAGCTTCTCGGAATGGGCCAGCGTGTTCGGCGATGCCAAGATGACCACTGCATTGCTCGACCGACTGACCCCATCACTGCCACATCTTCGAAACCGGCAATAACAGCTTCCGCTTCAAGGCATCCGCTGTCAAGAGCAAACAGAAAAAGGAGACCACACAACACTAGACCAAATCCGAAGCCGGGAGAAAATAACCCTCCCGCAACCCGGGTCACATCTCAGCGAAAATCAACAGGCGCAGATCGAGGCCTTCGTTGAGCATTACAATCACCAGCGCTACCATGAGAGCCTGAGCAACGTGACGCCCGCAGACGCCTACTTCGGCAGAGCTCCAGCCATCATCCAACAACGAGAAAGGATCAAACGCAAGACCATCGCACATCGGCGCTTGCAGCACCGCAAGCTTGCCGCCTAACATCAACCCCAGACAAGGCCGACGCTTCGCTAATTTACGCCGCGAATTGTGCCAGATGTTCTGACGACTGACTTGGTTGGGGTGTTTTGTTCACGCGAACCTCTGGGCGCAGCCGTAGATTTATGGCTGATTGAGCTTGCCTGATGGTATCATGAGTGCATTGCCGGTATGACATCCTTGCAATATCCCGCCTCTATCTCGCGAGCAATAGCGGTTTCCTGCTCCGCTCTGTTCGTCCGTTTCCGTGTCAAGACTGAAAAGACCACTAAATGATGCATCACCTAGACCAAAAAGCGATACGAAAGGCCGATAATGGCACGTCAAAATCTCGCCTGTGATAGTGAGCCCAACCTCCGCCGTGAACAGCTCTTACAGGCGGCGGCGCTGCTCTTCCAGAAAAATGGATATCAGGGCGCTACAGTGAGACAGATTGCAGATGCTACGGGCCTGACCTCCGGCAGCATCTTTTACTACTTTAAAAGTAAAGAAGACTTGCTCGAAGAAATAATTTCGCAGGCGATGAAGTCTGGACTGCAAATTGTTCACGAACATCTTTCAACCGCAACGGGCCCCTTGTCTAGATTCCAGGCTCTCGCCCTTGCGCACCTTACGGCTATAATGGGACCGTTGGGTTCAGCTCATGAGGTCTCCTTTCGAGATTGGAAATTGCTTTCTCCCGATGCAAGGGACCGATTGCGCACAGTCAACCAACAGTATCGCGAGGTGTGGATGCAGGTTCTGAACGAACTCAAATCAAATCAGTACCTGCTCAGCGATCCAGAGCGTTGTCGGCTTTACATGCTTGCTGCACTGAATTGGGGCCCCGCCCGAAAAAACCTCACAGAATCTTCTCAACTTGCAAGTGCCGCCAACCTCTTCTGTTCAATTGCGCTCAATCTAGATGAAGAAGAGTTTCATAAACTTTGTGCTGCGGAGAAGAGCGGCGACAAGCCGAAAGACGTAGATTGATGTAGAAATAAGAGGGTCTTACTGTTTTTGCGCTACAGATCTAGCGCGGACCCATGCATCCTTCAGCGAGGCTGACATGATCCGCAATTTTTCCAATCTGCATCCTTGCACAAGAGAATGACCCTGCCTGGAACCGGGCCCCACGCTCAAGCGCTGGTAGAGGGTCCAGGACCGGGCTGGCGCATTCATTCCATCTTGACCGTCGACGATTGAAGCCATCGCTTTCTATCCCGATCCGCGCTCAACAAGACGCTCGCCAATTTCTCACGCAAGAAATTCAAGAAAAGGGTGACAAGGCCTTCGCCTTCTCGCGAAGTTCGTATTTCTGGATCTTTCCTGTGGCTGTCTTGGGAAGCTCTTGAAGAGTGACGCGGGTCGGGCATTTGAAATGAGCGAGATGGTCTCGACAAAAGGCAATAATCTCGTCGGGGTCAGCGCTTTTGTTTGCGACAGTTTCGATGAAAGCGTGTGGCGTTTCCCCCCACTTTTCATGGGGGGCGGCCACTACCGCTGCTGCGGAAACAGCGGGATGTTTATATAGAACTTCTTCTATCTCAATGCTGGAGATATTCTCTCCGCCGGATATAATGATATCTTTGGAACGATCTTTGATCTCTACGTAGCCGCCGGGGTACCAGACGGCCAGATCGCCGCTGTGGAAATAGCCGCCAGAGAGCGCTTCCCGTGTTGCTTCGGGGTTTTTATAGTAACCAGTCATTACCACGTTACCTCGGAACATGACTTCCCCGATCGTCACGCCATCTTGTGGAACCGGCAGCATTGTCTCGGGATTTATTACAGCTATCTCTTCCACAACTGGGTAGCCGACGCCTTGACGCGCCATCAGCGTGGCCTGCTCGTCTTGAGATAACGCATCCCACTCCGGGTGCCATTCACAGACAGCACAGGGTCCGTAGACTTCAGTCAACCCGTATGTATGTGTGATATCGAAGCCGGTCGCACTGGCCTTGGCCAACAAGGACGAGGGGGGCGCAGCACCCGCCGTCATAATGGAGAGGGGTGCCCGCTCAGTGGTGATTGCGTTGGCGGCATCGACCAGCATTCTCACTACGATCGGCGCCCCGCACAAATGTGTAACCTTGTGCTTCTCAATCAAATCGAGAAGCGCGTTGGGATCGACCCCGCGAACGCAAACATTCACTCCCGCCTGCAATGCGATTGTCCAGGGAAAGCACCAGCCATTGCAATGAAACAGGGGAAGGGACCAGAGGTAAACGCAGAACCGTGGCAACCCCCACGAAAGCGAGTTGCCTATTGCGTTCAGATAAGCCCCGCGATGATGAAGTAAAACGCCTTTGGGATCACCGGTTGTGCCAGAGGTATAGTTAAGAGCGATCGGATCAAGTTCGTTCAGATTGGGCGCTGGAAGATCGGTGATCGCCTCGCTCAGGAATTCCTCGTAGGATAATTGCGCAAAAGTAGGTTTGCTGCCGCTCGCCGCGTCCTCAATGTCGATCACCAGAAGGTTGCGTGTGCAATTGGAAATCGCTTCACCGGCAACCTTTGCATAGTGCCGGTCGACGAGGAAGACTCGCGTTTCTGCATGCTCAAGAATGAAAGCAATTGCATCGGGGTCAAGACGCGTGTTGATCGCATTGATGACACCCCCCGCCATAGGAATTCCGAAACTGGCCTCCAGCGCAGCGGGAATATTATCTGCCAAAATCGAAACTTTCTCGCCGCTTTTAACGCCTCTTCCGGCCAGAGCTCCAGCCAGATTGTAGCAGCGGTTTGCGAATTGCGCCCAGGTCCAGCTACGCTCCTCAAAGATCACAGCCACATGATGACCAAAGACTTGTGCGGTGCGCTGTAGAAAGCTCAACGGCGTCAACGGTGAATAATTGGCCTGGTGACCGATATTCTCTGGATTCCCGCTACCCTTCGTCATTCCGATCTCCCTAAAAATCGAATATAGTGATATTTTTCGCAAAAATTGCCGATCTGAATATACAGATATATTCACTAATGGCTTCAGCCACGGTTGCTCTCTTTCCCTCGCTTATCTCCGACAAGTGACGGGCGGAGGCCCCTTGACGAGCTGTTAGGTGCGACCTAGCTTCTAATCAAGCGCTCGATTAGCGATTCGACATCCATCAGGCGGCGTGCAACAAAGGACAGGAGGCTCAAAGTGCTAGATAATTCCAGGCCATCCGAAGGAATTCGCTTCGAAGAACTGATTCTCGACGACCGCGTACATTCTACTCTCTACACCGACAGCGAGGTATTCGAGGCCGAGATGGACTCCATTTTTCGCAATGGATGGGTCTTCATTTGTCACGATTCGGAAATTCCCAAGGCGGGCGATTTCGTAAGGCGTAATGTGGGGCGCGACCCGGTTTTTGCCGTCCGCGGTCGTGATGGCGAGATCTCCGTCATCGTCAATCGCTGTGCGCATCGCGGCAATATCATCTGCCAAGAGGAACGTGGCAATGCCAAGGCGTTTGTCTGCCAGTATCATGGTTGGGCTTACGACACGAAGGGTGGACTTGTTGATGTGCCGTATCCAGCCGGTTTCAAGGGCGATTTTTCTTGTCACGGTCTGGAGCGTCTCGCGAAAGTGGACAGCTATCAGGGTTTCGTGTTCGCAAGCTTTAACCCCACTGTGCCATCGTTGGGCGACCATCTGGGTCGCGCGACAGAATTGATCGATCGTGCGGTCGAGATGTCGCCGGTAGGGAGGATCAAT
This sequence comes from Qipengyuania pacifica, assembly GCF_019857205.1. Classification (GTDB taxonomy): domain Bacteria; phylum Pseudomonadota; class Alphaproteobacteria; order Sphingomonadales; family Sphingomonadaceae; genus Qipengyuania; species Qipengyuania pacifica. Next base: position 305,599 of record NZ_JAHWXO010000001.1, read on the forward strand.
TTATCAGGCGGTTGGGTCCGCCATCAATTGAACTGCAATTGGAAGATGCTTCCAGAGAATGACACCGATGGCTACCATGTGAACTTCGTCCACCCTTCCTTCGCGCAGGCTATCAGATCCAATTATGACGAAGCGGTGCTGCAGGATGAGGAAAGTCTGAAATCCGAGGCAAAGGACTGGGGAAATGGTCACACTGAGCTGAACTTTTCGCCGTCATATTCCCGCCCGCTCGAATGGTTTGGCTGTGCAGAGGATAGGTATCCTTCTTATTCAAAAGCCCTCAGGGAAGCGTACGGTCAGGAAAAGGGTGATAAGATATTGCTCGATGGGCCGCCGCATGCGGTAATTTTCCCCAACCTGTTCCTCGGGGAAATGAACATCGTTCGGTTTGAGCCCGTCGCGCCGGGCGTAGGCCTCCACATCCACACGCCGATGTATCTCGAAGGCGTGGATGACGATGTAAATCAGCGGATCTTGCGTCAATCAGAAGGGGCGTTGGGTCCGACGGCATTTTTGCTCGCTGATGACAGCGTGATCGCGGAGCGGACGCAGCTCGCCTTGGCCGGAAAGGGTGGCTGGCTTGATCTCAGCCGTGGCGCCGAAAGAGAGGTAACTGACGATAATGGTGTCGTAGTGGGCCATTTGACCGATGAGACATCCAATCGAGGGTTTTGGCGACACTACAAGCAAGTGATGCAGGGTCCAGATCAAAGTTCTCCGACCGCTGCTGCTGCCGCCGCTTGATATCGAAGCCTCAGGATTCTCTAGCGACTATTCAGGTCGACCTTGATTCCCCAAGTAAAAAGATTGCGAAAAATGGTTACAATAGAAGAGCGCCTGCGGGTTGAAGAATTCTTGTTCAAGGAGGCGCGTCTCGCAGACGAATCGCGCTATTCGGAATGGGAGGCTCTGGCAGAGGATGACATGCATTACTGGGTTCCTGCCGAGGCGGGACAGGATCCGGATGATGGTCGGATTTCTATCCTCAACGACAACCGCACCAGGCTGGCCACGCGTATCCGCCAGTTGAACACCGGTGTGCGGCATGCGCAGGTTCCACCTTCTCGTATGTGCAGGATCATATCGAACGTTGAAATCGAAACAATTGCTGATGGTGAGTATTTCGTTCGTTCGAATGTGGTTCTCTACGAATATCGCATTCAGGCAGACAAAGAGATGGAAGTTTGGCCTGCGCGTGTCGAGCATAAACTTCGAATGCGAGATGGCGAGATGAAAATGTTCAGCAAGCACATCCTCCTGCTCAATTCTGAAGGACCGGTGCGGGGTCTTTCATTCATCATCTAGGGTCCGTCGACTAGTTTTTATGGAGCTTGGTTTGGGAAAAGTGAAGGCAGTCAGAAAATTCGTAGCGAAGGCCGCGATTACCGGGCTGGGGCAAAGCACTTTTTCCCGCGAACCGGGCTCTTCGCCTAGGGCGCTTGCTGCGCAAGCCTGTCTCGCAGCGCTGGCTGACAGGTCAGCGGGAGTGGACATAATTGATGGGCTGCTGTTGAACAGAAGCCCGATCGAGCCAAGTGAGGTTCTACCACTGCATCTTAAGCGCGATCTGGGTCTTGGCGATCTGTCATTGCTGGCGAGCATTGAGGCAGAAGGCAGTTCGGCAATACAGATGATCCAGTATGCGGCGCTCGCTATCGAAGCTGGTGGCGCAAGCAATGTCTTGTGCGTTTTCGCAGATGCTCCTGTCCGAAGCGCCGGGGCGGCCAAAACCTATTCTGGCTCGATGGATCTGACTGGCCTTCCTGGTTGGGATGCGAGCAGCGGTTTGCATGGCGCGGTCGGCGCATTCGCGATTTCTGCGCAGCGGTATTTTCATGTTTATGGAGCTGATGACCGGGCTCTCTATGCTGCGGCCTCCGCCGACAGGGCTTGGGCATCGCTTAACCCGCAGGCGTTTATTAGAAGGCCACTGGGGGAGGATGATTACTTCAACTCTCGCTGGATTGTGGAGCCGCTAAGGCTCTTCGACTGTGCCTTTCCGGTCAACGGCGCGGTTGCCGTAATCGTCAGTTCGCTGGACGAAGCGGACAATTGCCCTAAGCAGCCAGCCTACCTCCATGCGTTCGGACAAGGTCATTCTGGAGCGCGCAACCTTGCCGGCAATAGTCCTGAGACGCAGACCGGTGCCGAAATTGCTTCAGCTAAATTGCTTGAGACACTTGGTGCCACACCGGCACTCTACGATTATTGTGAACTGTATAGCCCATTTACAATCACCTCGATACTTGCACTCGAAGGGTATGGCCTGTGCCAGCCTGGCGAAGCACCAGACCTTATTGCCAGCGGCACGACAAAACCGGGCGGGAAGCTTCCAGTAAATACCGGAGGAGGCCATCTTTCCTCCTACTATCTGCAAGGCATGACTCCGGTTCATGAGGCCGTGGTTCAAGCCCGTGGCGATGGCGGGGAGCGTCAGGTGCCCAAGAACGATATCGGACTTGTGACCGGCTTTGGCGGAAGGATGGAATATCATTCGGCGATGACCATCAGTCCGCACAGGGAGCTATAAAGATGTCGGGCGGCGGTAGCAGTATCCCGAATGCAGTCGACGATCCGTTCTCGGGCAAGATCCGCCAGCTTGCGGAGGCGGGGCGACTATGTTGCCTGCAATGCGCGGACGGTTGCGGCGTGGTCGATTATGCCGCGCGGATATGCCCGAAATGTGCCGGTCCACTTGAGGTCTCGGAAACAAAGGGCTTCGGGGAGATATATTCTTTCGTCATATATCACACAAAATACGATCCGGAACTCGATCCTCCCTATACTACCATTCTCGTCGAGCTTGATGAGGGGTGCAGGCTCACCGCGTTACTCGAAGATGACGGTTCGGGTGCGCCTACGATTGGGGATCCAGTAAGTTTCAAAGAAATTCAGAACGGCAGGGTTTGGTTCCAATCATGCCGATCAAATAACTAATAGAGCAAGTAAGTTGTTCATCAAAACTAAAACACGAGGTTGTCATGGGAAGAGTTTCAGAGGCAAGAGATCAGTTCCCCAAGGACATTGGATGCGATCGGGCGGGGCAAAATGCCACCGAAGACGTGAATGTCCAGATGTTGCCGCGTGAATTGATACGTCGAACCGGAAGCAATAATCCGAAAAAGGTCGCCTATGTCTGCGGGGACCGCGAAGCGAATTGGGGTCAAATGGATGCTCGCTCGGATCGCATTGCGGCCGTCCTGCTTTCGATGGGATGCCGTGTCGGCGACGCGGCTGCCATGATCGCTCCTGAATGCATTGAGGTTTATGAACATTTCTTCGCCTGCATGAAGACGGGCGCAATCCGGGTGGGAATAAATCGCAGATTCACTCCTACTGAAATGATTCATGTGCTTAGAGATTCCAACGCAAGGTATCTCTTTGTTCACGCGTCTTGTACTGATCAAATTGAAATTATCAGAGACGTTCTCGATGAGCTCGATATTGGGGTCATCGGTTTCGGCGGTGGTCATAATTTCGCGAGCGACCTTGATACATTGACGGATGCCGTAGCCTCAGTGCCGGATATGCCCTTGCTCTCATCCGAAAATCCGTTGTTCTACAGCTATACTTCGGGAACTACCGGTGTGCCAAAGGGCGCTGTTTTAACCCACGGTGCGGTGACTGTCACAATACTTCATGCGCTGGCGGAATTCGGCTTCGTTCGCGATGATCGATTCTTCCTTCCAACCGGAAATGCCTGGGTTGCTGTGGTTCTCGCGTTTCTCGGTCTTGGCAATGGAATGACGCACATTATTGCTGATGGCGACTATGATCGGGGCACCTTCTTCGATACCGTGAAAGAGAAATCGGTCACGGCATTTCTTCTCGCTCCGACAATGCTCAAATGGGCACTTGAGGACAACAAGGCGACGCCGTTCGATCTCTCCTCCGTCCGCTTGATTGTCTATGGCTCCTCCCCCGCTTCTCCGCACCTCATCAGGAGCGTGCATGAGACTTTCGGTAAAGACATGATCAATGTCTATGCGCTCACCGAGACGACTTGGGGCGGGGTCTCCTTCCTCTCGCCGGAAGACCATCGGCGTGGTCTGAGCACAAAACCGAAGCTGCTTTCTTCAGTCGGGCGAGTTGCGTCTCATTTTGAAATTTCAATCCGAAGCGAAGACGGGCAACCAGTGGCCGTTGGGGAGCCCGGTGAAGTTTGGCTTCGCGGGCCCACGGTTATGGCCGAATACCTGAATCTGCCGGAGCAAACGCAAGAAGTGCAGAGTGAGGGTTGGCTCCGCACGAATGATATCGGCTCGCTAGATGACGAAGGCTACCTATATCTTCTGGATCGACAGAAGTTTCTCATAATTTCCGGGGGAGTTAATGTTTATCCCGCTTCCGTCGAGGAAGTGATCGTTAAGCATCCGGGTGTCGCGGATATTTGCGTTGTGGGACTGCCTCACCCGGAATGGGGTGAAGCTGTTGTAGCGGTTGTTCATCGCGCTGATTCCCATCCCGAGCTGAGCCACACTGAATTGATCGAGTTCTGCAGGGACAAGCTCAACCGTCCCTCGGTTCCAAAGCACATTGTCTTCACACAAGAAGACTTTCCGCTGACGACAAACTTCAAAGTGCGAAAAAATGATGTTCGCAATCTGCTGATGTCGAGGCCGCAGGACATACCTTGGGATCTCGAAGGGTGAAATAGATCGGCAATCCGAAGGTTGGTGTTGTTGCCTTCCTGAACGGCTTGCACTGTCAGTAATAGAAAAGGATTGGCTTAAAATCATGGTAGATGCGAACCAAGAAGCCGCGCGCGCAGAAGTTGGCCAATCATTAGACTTTGGAGGATCCTCGACGAATTATCACGATGTCGGTGAAGGCCCGCCGGTTCTCCTTGTTCACGGTTCTGGCCCAGGGGTCACCGCCTGGGCAAACTGGCGTCTGAATATTCCGGTCCTTGCCGAGAGTTTTCGCGTCATCGCGCCCGACATGTTTGGTTTTGGCTATTCTGACAGCAAAGGCCGAATTCAGGACAAGCAGGTCTGGGTCGATCAATTGGCCTCCCTTCTCGATGCGTTGGGTATCGACAAGATTTCGATGGTTGGAAATTCGTTCGGTGGGGGGGTCACACTCGCTTTCATGATTGCGCATCCTGATCGGGTCGATCGTGCAGTTCTCATGGGGCCAGCAGGTCTGAATTTCCCCATCACCCCGGCGCTGGACAAGGTCTGGGGATACGAGCCATCGATTGAAGCGATGAGAGAGTCTCTCAAATATCTCGCCTGGGACCATTCTCGCCTGACGGACGATCTAATTCAATCACGTTACGAGGCCAGCATCCGTCCCGGCATGCTGGAACCCTATCGCGAAACCTTTGGTGGCGAAGATCGCCAGAGCAATGTCGCCATGCTTGCCAGTCGCGAAGAGGACATCGGCAATATCGAGCACGAGACGCTAATTCTTCATGGAATTGCCGATCAGGTAATACCGCTGGACTCAACCGTGCGTCTGGCCGGCCTGATGAAGCGAGCAGATCTTCATCTGTTCTCCGAATGTGGTCACTGGGTCCAGATTGAACGCCTGGCGAGCTTCAACCGGATGGTGACGGAATTCTTCAAACACGGCCTCAAGGCTTAATTAGAGAGGAGATCGATCATGGCAGTTACCGGAGTTATTCGTCCCGGATACGTACAGTTGAGGGTTCTGGATCTCGAGGAGGCGATTGAGCATTATCGCGATCGTATCGGCCTTAATCTCGTCTCACGCGAGGGCGACCGTGCGTTCTTCCAGGCTTTTGATGAATTCGACAGGCACAGCATCATCCTGCGCGAAGCCGACCATCCGGGCATGGACGTGATGGGTTTCAAGGTCGCTAAGGATACAGATCTCGATCATTTTGCCGAGCGTTTGCTCGATATGGGCGTTCATGTGGATGTGCTTCCGGAAGGTAAAGATCCTGGTGTTGGCCGCAAGATCCGGTTCAAACTTCCAACGCAACATGTTTTCGAACTCTATTCCGAGATGGAACTGTCGCAGACCGGCCCAGCAATCAGCGACCCGGATGTCTGGGTGGTTGAACCGCGAGGCATGCGTGTGACCCGGTTCGATCACTGCGCACTCAACGGGGTAGATATCGCTGCTTCAGCCAAGATCCTGGTCGATGCTCTCGATTTCTCGATCACTGAGGAACTGGTCGATGAGGCGAGCGGGGGACGCATGGCAATCTTCCTCAGCTGTAGCAACAAGGCGCACGATGTCGCGTTCCTCGGCGCTCCGGAAGACGGCAAGATACATCATACGTCTTTTAACCTGGAATCGTGGCACGATGTGGGCCACGCTGCGGACATCATCAGCCGCTACGATATTTCGCTAGATATCGGCCCGACGCGCCACGGCATCACCCGCGGTCAGACAATTTACTTCTTCGACCCGTCAGGCAATCGCAACGAAACCTTCAGTGGCGGGTACTTCTATTATCCCGACAACCCTCGACGCACGTGGAAGGCCGAAAATGCCGGTAAAGCGGTCTTTTACTACGAAAAGGCACTCAATGATCGCTTCATGACGGTCAATACCTGATCATGGAGGGTGTTATTTCGATCCAGACGGTCAGTCATGAACTGGCACTCACGGCCGTAGCAGCGGCTGTTTCCAGGGGGGCAGACATGGACTGTCCGGTGGCTGCAGCCGTCGTCGGTGCGGGAGGAGATCTGCTCGCTTTTCTGCGTGCCAACGGTTCGCCTGCACCCTCAAACAAGATCGCCCAGGACAAGGCCTGCACCGCAGCCAGCTTTCGGGTTCCTACGCCGGACTTTTACGTGATGGTCTCGGGCAATCCAGCGCTGCGAGACGGGATTGGAAGGCAGCCCGGGATTGCTATGTTTGCCGGTGGATTGCCGATCGAAATCAACGGAGAGTGTGTCGGCGCAATCGGGGTCTCGGGCGGATCAGAAGAACAGGATGTAGAATGCGCCAATGCTGGCCTCGCCGCGATTGACGCCCGACAGTTTTAACAATCAGTCCGAATTGCAATTCTAGGATATTCCGTAGCAATGACATCCTATGCTTCCCCTGCAGTGACAGACACTGTTCTCAACTTTATCGACGGTACCTATCGCGAGGGAAGCGAGGGCAAGTCGTTCCCCAATTTTAATCCAGCCACTGGGGAGCAGATAGGTCTCGTTCAGGAGGCAAGCGCCGACGATGTCGCGGACGCGGTTGCCGCTGCGAGGAATGCGCTCAATGGGCGCTGGGGCAGCATGACTACTTCTGAGCGTGTCAAGCTGATCACCGCCGTGGCGGCAGAGATTGAGCGCCGATCCGACGATTTTCTGGCGGCGGAAGTGGCCGATACTGGCAAACCTCGCGCTGTCGCCGCCCATATCGACATACCTCGCGGCGCAGCGAATTTCAGGATGTTCGCCGATGTAATTTCGACCATGCCCGGCGAGAGCTTCATCACAGACACGCCCGATGGAGGGCAGGCCAACAATTACACGGTTCGCAAGCCAAAAGGGGTAATTGCGGTAATCTGCCCCTGGAACTTCCCGCTATTGCTGATGACTTGGAAGGTCGGCCCGGCACTGGCTTGTGGTAATACCGTAGTCGTCAAACCTTCGGAAGAAACACCCCGGACGGCCGCTTTGCTTGGTGAGGTGATGAACGCAGTCGGAATGCCAGATGGCGTCTATAATGTCGTTCATGGCTTCGGGCCTGGCTCGGCGGGTGAGTTTCTTACGTCAAATAGCGACGTCGACGCGATCACTTTCACCGGAGAGACCGGCACCGGCGAAGCTATTATGCAAAAGGCAGCAGTCGGCGTGCGGGACGTATCGTTCGAACTGGGAGGAAAAAACCCAGGGATTGTTTTCGCGGACGCTGATTTGAATAAGGCCGTAGAAGGGCTGTCGCGCGCGATTTTCATGAATACAGGACAAGTGTGTCTGGGGACGGAGCGTGTCTATGTTGAACGTCCTGTCTACGAGGAGTTCGTCGCGCGAATGAAGGAGGCCGCGGAAGGATTCAAGCCAGGTGCGATCGACGATCCCGCTTACCTTGGTCCGCTGATAAGCGCTGAGCACCGCGATAAAGTTCTGGGTTACTATCGCCGCGCCGTTGAAGAAGGCGCGACCGTGGTGACCGGCGGTGGCACTCCTGAGCTTTCCGGGCCAGAATGGGCAGGCTTTTTTGTTCAGCCCACCGTTTGGACCGGACTTTCACACGACAGCACAGTGATGCGCGAGGAGATCTTTGGTCCTTGCTGCGGGGTAATTCCCTTCGACGAGGAGGACGAAGTCATCGCGCTGGCGAATGATTCGCCCTACGGCCTATGTGCCTCAATCTGGACTGAGAACATGTCTCGCGGACACCGCGTCGCGGCAGCGATGGATGTCGGTGTCTCCTGGGTGAATTCCTGGTTCTTGCGGGATCTTCGCACGGCCTTTGGTGGCTCTGGCCATTCGGGAATTGGTCGCGAGGGTGGGGTGCACAGCCTCGAATTCTATACCGAACTTAACAACATTTGCGTGAAGCTGTAAGATCATGACTACCAACACGACTATTGACCCAGCCATCATTGATCGGGCCGCTTGTGCTTTGCGCGAGGCGGCTAAGAGCGGCAAGGAAATCGACCCTGTCAGGGATATGATCAGCGCAGGCGGTTTGGACGCGGCCTATGCTGTGCAAGAGAGCAATACCAGACATTATTTGGCCAAGGGGCGGCGTCTGGTTGGGCGCAAGATCGGCCTGACGTCGCTGGCTGTCCAGAATCAGCTCGGGGTAGACCAGCCCGATTACGGCATGCTGTTCGCAGATATGGACGTGGCAGAAGGCATGCCTGTTTCACTCGATCGGGTTATCCAGCCCAAGGTCGAGGCAGAAATCGCAATAGTCGTTGGCCGCGATCTTCCGCACCCTGACCTGACGACTGCTGAGCTGATCCGGGCAATCGAATACGTCGTGCCTGCGATCGAAATCGTCGATAGCCGGATTGCGAACTGGGACATCAAGATTTGGGATACGATTGCCGACAATGCTTCAAGCGGCCTGTTCGTCCTGGGCGCGGTACCGCGCAAGCTCGAAGGGATCGACCTGCGCAGCTGCGGCATGGTTATGGAATCAAAAGGCGAACCGATTTCGGTGGGTGCCGGAATTGCGTGCCTGCATAGCCCGATTACCGCTTCCTTGTGGCTGGCCCAAGTGATGGCCAAGGCCGGGCGCCCTTTGATGGAAGGTGACATCATTCTGTCAGGAGCGCTTGGGCCGATGGCCGGGGTTTCGCCAGGCGATATCGTAGAAGCGCGGATCAACGGCCTTGGAATAGTCCGGGCAGTATTTGCTGCAGACGCAAACTAAAACATGAAGTGGAGACTGGTCACATGACCAAAATGAAATGCGCGATTATCGGGTCTGGAAATATCGGAACTGATCTTATGATCAAGCTGCTCAAGGGTTCAGACACACTGGAATTGTCTGCGGTGGTAGGCATCGATGCGGCATCTGAAGGTCTGGCTATGGCACAAGAGCGAGGCGTTAAGACCACGCATGAGGGGATCGAGGGCCTGATGCGTATGCCGGAATATGCGGAAATCGGCATCGCCTTCGATGCTACTTCAGCCTATGCGCACAAGGCGCACGATGAAGCTTTCGCTCGCGAAGGAAAGCTAATGGTTGATCTTACGCCGGCGGCAATTGGACCAGCCACCATCCCTCCGGTCAACCCGGCAATCGACCCTTCAGTGCGAAACATCAACATGGTGACCTGCGGCGGCCAAGCAACGATCCCGATCGTGGCGGCGGTATCCCAGGTCGCGACGGTGCACTATGCCGAAATTGTGGCGTCGGTTTCTTCGCGTTCTGCTGGGCCGGGAACTCGCGCAAATATTGACGAATTCACTCGCACAACCGCCAGAGCGATCGAAACGGTAGGTGGCGCGGGCAAAGGCAGAGCGGTGATCATACTCAATCCCGCCGAACCGCCGATGATTATGCGCGATACCATATTCACGCTGTCCGAGATGGTCGATGAGGGCAAGGTCCGCGATTCTGTTCATGCGATGATTGCCAGGGTTCAGTCATATGTGCCGGGGTACCGACTCAAACAGGACGTCCAGTCTGAACGTTTCGGCTCGAACCGACCGCTCAAGATTCCGGGCTACGGTGAATTCGAAGGTCTCAAGACCAGCGTGTTTCTCGAAGTCGAGGGAGCAGGGGACTACCTCCCTAACTATTCGGGCAACCTCGACATCATGACAGCGGCTGCAAAGGCCGCGGGAGAAAGTCTGGCCAAAACACACATGGAAAAGAGTGCAGCATGACGTTCAACCCCGAATCCGACCGCCTTTACATTCAAGATGTGACCTTGCGCGACGGGATGCACGCCATCCTTCACATGTATGGAACGGACAGCGTTCGGACGATTGCCAAAGCGCTGGATGATGCGGGAGTCGATGCGATCGAGGTATCGCACGGCGATGGCCTGAACGGATCGACCTTCAATTATGGCTTCGGTGCACATACCGACTGGGACTGGATAGAGGCGGCAGCCGAGGTTATCCAAAACGCTGTCCTGACAACGCTTCTTGTTCCTGGTATCGGCACGGTCGAGGAACTCAAACAGGCCTATTCGATGGGGGTTCGCTCGGTGCGTGTTGCGACGCATTGTACCGAGGCTGACGTTTCCAAACAGCACATTGGTATTGCCCGCGATTTGGGCATGGATGTCTCTGGCTTCCTGATGATGAGCCATATGATCGATGCAGAGGCATTGGCCCAACAAGCGCAACTGATGGAAAGTTATGGCGCGCAATGTGTCTATGTCACGGATAGTGGTGGCGCGCTTGATATGGATGGCGTTTCGGAGCGGCTTCAGGCTTATGAGCGGGTACTCAAGCCCGAAACCGAACGCGGTATTCACGCGCATCATAACCTGTCGCTCGGCGTGGCGAATTCGATCGTCGCGGCTCAGGCGGGGGCGGTGCGGATCGATGCGAGTCTTGCCGGAATGGGGGCGGGAGCAGGGAATGCGCCACTCGAAGTTTTCATCGCGGCCGCGAACCGCAAGGGTTGGAAGCATGGATGCGATGTAATGGCATTGATGGACGCTGCGGACGACCTGATCCGACCCCTGCAGGATCGACCGGTTCGAGTTGATCGGGAAACGCTTAGCCTTGGCTATGCTGGTGTCTATTCCAGTTTTCTGCGCCACGCGGAGAAGGCCTCAGAGCAATATGGAATCGATACTCGTGAGATCCTCGTCGAACTTGGCAACCGTCGCATGGTTGGTGGCCAGGAGGATATGATCACCGATGTTGCGCTTGATTTGATCAAGGCGAAGGCTAGCTGAAATGGATAGGCTCTTACGCTACGCCGAAACGCTCGACACAGCTGCACGAGAGGCGAAGGCGACTGCACAGGTAAAGCCTCAAGACCACGCTTTCACCGTAGCCGAAGCATATCAGGTCCAGAAATTATCTGTAGATCGCCGTTTGTCGCGCGGAGAGAAACGCATTGGCGTAAAAATGGGGCTGACCAGTCGGGCCAAGATGCAGCAAGTCGGGGTTGAAGAGGTCGCCTGGGGGCGCTTGACCGATGCCATGCTTGTAGAGGAAGGCTCAGCACTGTCGCGCAAGCGCTTTGTCCATCCCCGCGTCGAACCGGAGATTGCCTTTCTGATGAAGGCACCTCTGGCCGGTGATGTGACGCCAGCAGCAGCAATGGCAGCGGTTGAAGCGATTGCTCCGGCAATGGAGATTATCGACAGCCGGTACGAGAACTTCAAATTTACGTTGGAGGATGTGATCGCCGATAATACCTCTTCGTCGGGCCTGGTCATCGGCTCATGGGGCGATCCTCGAATCGATTTTTCGAACCTCGGCGTCATTCTCGAGATTGATGGCAAAGTGGTCGAAGTGGGTTCAAGCGCAGCGATCCTGGGGAATCCAGTACGTTCGTTAGTCGCGGCGGCGCGGCTGGTCGCTGAAGCAGGCGAACGAATTGAAGCCGGCGATCTGGTGATGGCCGGAGGAATTACCGCTGCGCCTAACCTGGCACCAGGCCAGACTGTGCGAAGCACAGTGCAAAATCTTGGCGCGGTCATGTTCCAAGTGGAAGCGTGATATGCCGATAATTGAAGTCAATCTGCTCGAAGGACGTCCGCCTGAAGCCAAGGAACGCTTGATAAAGGCCCTGACCGAAGCGGCCATCCAGTCGCTCGGCGCTCCGCGCGAATCAGTTCGCATCATTCTGCGGGAGATGCCGCCCGCGCATTTCGCAGTCGGTGGGCAGAGCGTGGCGGCCAAAGCGGCCGAAAATATGAAGAAATGAGCGCTAAGCTTTATCAAATAGAGATCGTCGGCGGCAGCCAGTTCGCGTGCTCCGAAGAGGAACGCGTACTGTTCGCAATGGAACGCAGAGGGTTATCCGATATCGGCGTGGGTTGCCGCGGAGGAGGATGTGGGTTCTGTCGCGTTCGGGTGGTCGAAGGCGAATACAAGACGGGCAAGATGAGTGTCTCGAAAATATCTCCCGAGGACCAGGCCAAAGGTTTTGTGCTAGCTTGCAGGCTCTATCCGTTGGAAGACCTGAAGCTCGAAGTCGAGCAGAATTGAAAACGTGTTGTTTCGGATGTGTATTCGGAGAGCGTCGGCAACTGATGGATCAACCGATGCTGCAAGACTGCGGATAAATGCTCACTGACCGGGCTTTACGAAATCAGTTCGGATACGGGATCGCAGGCGGCAAGTGGATCCGGAGATGTTTTTCAGGAAACATGCTTGGATCCTCATTAGCCTTTTTCAGCTCTTGCACAGCGCTCATAAATACTGATGGCGACCGAGCAAAGTGGTCGTCGCACAAACACTTAAGAGGCAAGAGCAATCAATTTGCTCCAAGGAAGGATAGAAAATGGGTATCCGCTCGATTGCTGTCATCGGAGCAAATCTCGCCGGAGGCCGTGCCGTGGAGGCGTTACGGCAGTCTGGGTTCGATGGCCAGATCGTATTGATTGGTGAAGAACCGTGGAGGCCCTACGAAAGGCCGCCATTATCAAAGGAGATGCTTTGGGATCCTTCGAACACAGCAGACAATTTTTTTCTGCAAGATGACTCATGGTACGCTGACAACAAGATTGATCTGCATCTGGGAATGCGCGCCGAAGCGCTTGACCTGGCTTCCGGCGAGGTCAGCTTGTCGGATGGCAGGCTGATCCCGGCTGATCGGATCTTGCTGGCCACAGGTGGTTCAGCTCGCAAGCTGAACATCCGGGGAGCTGATGCTGCAAATGTACATTATCTCCGCACGCGCGATGACGCAGTCCGCATGGCGGCTGATTTGGTGGACGGAGCGCGAATAGTGGTCGTCGGAATGGGTGTAATCGGGGCGGAGGTGGCGGCGAGCGCAACAAAGCTCGGTTGCAAGGTGACTGCCATCGAGCCCTTGGCGGGACCGATGATTCGATCCCTTGGGCCGCAATTCAGCCAATGGTTGGGCGAGGAACATCGCAATCGCGGTGTCGACACCCGATTCGGCCGAGGTGTGAGTGGAATGAGGGTGGTTGACGGCCGGGTGAGTGAGGTCGAGCTAGACGATGGATCGCTTGTGGCTTGCGATGCTGTGGTGGTCGGCGTGGGCATCGCTCCGGAAGTTGGCTTGGCAAAAGGGGCGGGGATTGCAACCGATAATGGTATCGTCGTTAACCGTGAGTGCCGTACCAGTCACCCGAACGTCTTCGCGGCGGGTGATGTGGCTCAGCAAGAAAGTTTCTTTGGCGGCCGAATTCGTCACGAAACCTACCAGAACGCGGCAGAACAGGCGGATGCGGCCGCCTTGGCGATGCTTGGTCACGAAAGTGATTATTGCCGCCCCGCATGGTTCTGGAGCGACCAGTTCGATCTCAACATCCAGTTTTGCGGTCACATTCCGGTCGATGCGGAAGTAACCGTGCGAGGTCAAATCGAAAGCAACGCCTTCGCCGCTTTCTTCCGCTTCGATGACGTCATCGTAGGAGCGTTGACGGTCAACCGTCCGGCCGAGATGAGCATCGGTAAACGCCTGGTCGAACGCCGACACCACGCCTCGGCAGATCAACTTGGTGATCCAGATTTTTCTCTTCGCGAGCTGCTCAAACCGGCTCGATGAACGCAAATGGCTGTGCCCGGCCAGAGAAGGTGCCCTAGATCTGTCCCCCGTCAGCACCCATGGCACAGGTTTGAGGTTGTGATTTAAGGGGGGTTTGGGTCTCGTCGTAGTGACGAAGGAACGAATCTATGGACGCCTCCCGCGCAAGGTGGATTTTTGATCGTGCTGCGGCATTGGATGCGTGAATCTATCCGGCCTATCGATCGAAGCAAACTTGCTTCTGGCCATGATGCGAATCCGCGCGGTTCAGTGCCTTCTAAGATGAGCGGCCTCGAAGGCCATCGTTCCTCACAGGCTGTGAAGCGGCGGTCCGTGCCGTTACACCATCAAGTCTTCACCTCGCATTTAAAGCCATTCGTGATCCCGCTCAGCGCTGAGCCATGGTCACGCGACCTTGTAGCTCTCTCCGCTGCGCAATATCGCCCATGCCATGCGAGCCGTCTTATTCGCCATGGCGACGAGCGTCTTGTTGTGCCCAGCTCGGGTTAGCAGGTCCTGCGCCCATTTTGATCGCGGGTCTTCGTGCTTGCTGATCCTTAGCAATGCTGATCGAGCCCCGTGAATAAGTTGCCGTCTGAGATAATGGTTGGCCCTGCTTCCGATGCCGCCCAGCCTTGGTTTGTCGCCGGTCGTGTAATGTCGCGGTACCAGACCTATCCAGGCAGAGAGGGCTCCGGCTTGATTTGAAGTGTCGGCCATCGTCAATCGCGGCCACCAAGGAGGTCGCGACGATCGGTCCTACGCCAGGTAGCGTGGTCAGACGTTTGCAACGTTCGTCGGTGCGGCAGATCTTGACCAGCATGTCATCAAGAGCCGACACTCTGGCATCAAGGTCGCGATACTCCTCAACGAGTTGTCGAAACAGGGGCTCGGCCAAGTCCGAGAGTTCGGCGGTCTCAATGATTCTCTCGATCTGCAAGCGGAACCGGGACGCACCAGCGGGCATGACTATGCCATACTCAGCCAAAAGCCCACGCGTGTGGTTGATCAAAGCGGTCCGCTGGACGACCAGCCTGTCGCGCGTTCGATGCAGTGACTGAAGATCCTGCTGCTCGACACTCTTCAGTGGCACGAACCGCATGGTTGGTCTGGCAGCTGCTTCGAAAATGGCTTCGGCATCGACTGCGTCGTTCTTCGATCCCTTCACGAACGGCTTTGCAAAACGCGGATGGATGAGACGCACACCGTGCCCCAAAGACTCGAAGGTGCGACCCCAATGGTGCGAGCTAGCGCAAGCTTCCATCGCGACCAATTGTGGTCGTAATCTGGTCACCGCGTCGACAAGCTTGGCCCGTCCAACCTTGCGCGAAACCACTTCGCCATCGTCAGTTAGCCCATAGATGTGGAAGGACTGCTTGCCCAAATCGATCGCCAGCATGTGCATGTGACGAACTCCTCTGCCCAATTGTTGCTGCAATCTTCTTGGCCCGATTGCGGGAGGCGTCCATCCCATAAGATGAGACCCAAACCCTCCAATACAAAATCGCGCGCCAAGGCTCCTGCGGAAGCGGTGGTGAAGGACATCCGCCGTGCCACTCGGCGCCATTTCTCGGCCGAGGACAAGATCCGGATCGTGCTGGATGGGCTGCGCGGTGAAGACAGCATCGCCGAGTTGTGCCGCGAGGAAGGCATTGCCGAGAGCCTATATTACATCTGGTCGAAGAAGTTCATGGAAGCTGGCAAGCGCCGCCTGGCTGGCGACACTTCCCGTGCGGCGACGACAGACGAGATGAAGGATTTGCGCCGTGAGTCCCGCGATCTGAAGGAATGCGTCGCCGACCTGACGCTCGAGAACCGTCTGCTCAAAAAAAGCATGCTGGCGGATGGGGGAGGCCAAGAATGAGGTATCCCGCAACCGAAAAGCTCGAGATCACCAAGCTGGTCGAGCAATCGCACCTGCCAGCAAAGCGCACGCTGGATCAGCTCGGCATCCCGCGGCGGACCTGCTACCGCTGGAATGACCGATAACGGACAAGCGGGCCGGAAGGGCTTGCCGATCGGCCATCGGCGCCGAGCCGGGTGTGTAACCGTATCCCGTCCGGGATCCAGGGCCAGATCGTCGAACTGACGCTGGAGCAGTCGGAGCTGAGCCCCCGCGAACTGGCGGTGCGCTTCACCGACGAGCAGCGCTACTTCGTGTCGGAGGCCACGGTTTACCGGCTATTGAAGGCCCACGACCTGATAACCAGCCCGGCCTATGTGGTGATCAAGGCGGCCGATCGCTTCCAGACCACCCGGCCCAATGAGATGTGGCAGACCGACTTCGACTACTTCAAGATCATCGGCTGGGGCTGGATGTATCTGTCGACGGTGCTCGACGATTACTCGCGCTACATCATCGCCTGGCGACTGTGCAGCACGATGCGGGCCGAGGACGTCACCGACACGCTGGATATGGCTCTGGCCGCCTCGGCTGCGATAACGCGCATGTTCAGTACAGGCCGAGGCTGCTCTCGGACAATAGTCCGAGCTACATCGCGTGCGAACTGGCAGAATACATCGAAGCGCAAGCCATGAGCCACGTGCGCGGCGCTCCGTTCCATCCCCAGACTCAGGGCAAGATCGAGCGCTGGCACCAGACCCTGAAAAACCGCGTGCTGCTGGAGAACTACTTCCTACCTGGCGATCTGGAGGCGCAGATCGAGGCCTTCGTTGAGCATTACAATCACCAGCGCTACCATGAGAGCCTGAGCAACGTGACGCCCGCAGACGCGTACTTCGGCAGAGCTCCAGCCATCATCCAACAACGAGAAAGGATCAAACGCAAGACCATCGCACATCGGCGCTTGCAGCACCGCAAGCTTGCCGCCCAACATCAACCCCAAGATAAGGCCGACGCTTCGCTAATTTACGCCGCGAGTGGTGCCAAATGTTCTGACGACTGACACCCAAGACCGGGATATGGTGGCGCGGACCAGCTAAAAGGTAGGAACCTTCGGCTCTCACGGATTACTCAATATCCAGGCCGTCAATACAGGCCATTGCTCCGATGAAGATGTTCGATCGAGCTAAGAGGTGAGCGAAATGACGGTCTTGCTTGATCGTGAATGGCCTCGTCCGCAATCGAATCACACCCCTCCCCAAAGAAATATGGATCGAATTCAAGGCGGTCTGATTGCATCATGACCAACGTCTTGCTGCCAAGAAACTCCACCTGCGATCCACCCTAGGACCTCGGTGCGACATCTCATGATGCATCGCGTGTATGCGACGAACGGGAATCTTGACATATCGCGAAGCCCGGCTAATTAAGCGCTTGCTTAGCAGAAATGCGCCTGATTGTTTTGGTCAGTCACACGGAGCACCGGGAGGGAAAATATGATAAAGAAACAGCCTGCGAAAAAGGTAATTGGACGCTACTGGTTGCTGGCGGCCTGCGCGCCACTCGCAATGTTTCCGGCAACTGTCTTTGCCCAAGATGATGGGACAACCGAGACGGACGCCCTGGAGGCCGAGGATTCGACAGGTCTCGGTGTAATCGTCGTGACTGCCCAGAAAAGGGAGGAGTCGCTCCAGAGCATCCCAGTGGCCATATCCGCTGTCGCGGGCGAAGCGCTGGAAGCCGGGAGCATTACCAGCGTGACCGATCTCGCTCAGATAACACCCGGTCTAGCATTCAACACTTTCCAGCCTGGCCAGCCGGAGATTTCAATCCGTGGAATCGGAACGAAGGAAGATGGTGCAGGCGCATCGGATTCCACTCTGGTGATGGTTGATGGTGTTTATTTCGCTGCACGTAGCGCATCGAATGTCGATATATTCGATCTGGAGCGGGTAGAGATTCTACGTGGTCCGCAGGGTACTCTCTTCGGCAAGAATTCGATTGGCGGCGTTATCAATTACGTCACGCGCAAGCCTGATAGCACTTTCCGGGCGCGCCTGCGGCAGACCATCGGCAATTACGGCCAGTTTGACACTGCCGGACTTATCAATGTTCCGCTGGCGGATAATCTATTCACCAAATTTTCCTTCAGTCGCCGAACGTTCGATGGATATGACGATTGGATCATTCCCGAACAGGTGGTGGAGCAGTCAAGGGTGCCGGGGACGGTTGAGAGAATAGGTGGGAACAACCAGTTTTCTTGGCGCTGGCAGACCCGCTGGGAGTCGTCTGATACACTGGATGTCCTGCTATCGCTGGACGGCGTGGACGAAGAGCTTGGCAACATCAACCGACAGCCGGTCGGTTCTGCAGGACCGCTCCATGACTGTGGGTGCGCGTCAGATCCTGTTGCCGTGGATATTGCGCTGGGAGGAGCGGACTCCGTTCGCACATATCTCGGTGAGGATGACAATGGCGGGAGCCGCGAGGCTTTCGGTGCGATGATTGAGGTCAACAAGCAGCTTTCCATCGGCACCTTGACCTTCAATGGAGCCTACCGGGAATCCGATTATTTCTTCGAGCACGACGATACTGGTCTGCCTCCTTCTCCGGTCGTAGACCTCACCGGCTCCAATGGAAATCCGAACGATCTCCTGCTTGGCGATCCTTCGATTGGATTCACATTCGACAATACGGATATCATTTGGGAAGATTCCCAACAGTTTACCGGTGAACTGCGCCTTGCGTCGAACGACGGGCCCTTCAACTGGGTAGTCGGTGTCTTTGCTACGTCCGAAGAAATAAACCGTGCAGAAGGAATTCTGTTTACAGCGCTTGCGGATGCATCGCTTGAACCGAATTATGCAATTGCAAACATGCTTTTCGATGGTTGGGCAGTCGCGGGCTTTGCGCAGGGTAGTTACGAGATTACGCCTCGTTTAACTCTAACGGCCGGGGGGCGGTTCTCCTACGAAGAAAAGGAGATTGTAGCGTTTAATGACATGCCGCGATCCCCCTCACTACAACTTGTCCTCTCCCAGTTCGATCCGGCGAGTGGCAGCGACAATTGGGAGAACTTCTCTTGGAAGCTTGCTGTCGATTACGACATTGCAGACGACGTGATGCTGTATGGTACGGTGTCGACCGGTTTCAAGAGCGGTGGATATACTGGCTCCGCCACTACTGCCGCCGGGGCGACTACGCCGTTTGAACCTGAAGAGGCCACAAATTACGAGGTCGGTCTGAAGGGTGATTTCTTCGATAGCCACCTGCGTGTTAATCTGTCTGGCTTCTATGTGGATTACAAGGACCTTCAGGTTACGCGCTTCTTTCAGCCTCCCACATCGGGTGCGGGCGAATTTATCACCGAGAACGCTGCCAACGCTGAGATCCTTGGTCTGGAGGCGGAATTCACAGCCTTGCTAACCGATAACTTGGAGATCGGCGGGTTCTATTCTTATCTCGACGCTACGTTCGAGGACTTCTTTGGAACCCCTGATATCTCCGGAGGGGGTGATTTTTCTGGCAACGTCCTGCGTCAGGCCCCTGAGCATAGCGCAGGCGGGCACATACAGTATGAATTCGATCTCGGTGGTGAGCGCGGGTATCTGGTTGCCAATGCAAACGCACGATACCAGAGTCTCTCATATACGAATGTCGACAATAATCCGCTGGACGTGATCCCCGAGCACACCGTGGCAGACGCCTGGCTTGCTTGGCATTCCAACGATGACCGGTGGATGGTCCAGGCTTGGGTCAAAAATATCACGGACGAGGTCTATCGCACCCATGTCTTCACGCAACGTGGTAATCGGATAGCCTTCGGCACTTTCGCGCCGCCACGGACTTATGGTTTGACGGTTCAATTCGACTACTAAGTTGAGAATCAGGATTGACTGGAGACTCGAAGAGGGTTTTGCCGATAGGGGGCACCTTGCCCCCCCCCCCCGCTTTTAGACCGAGGTCGGATCCATAGTTTGTTCAGCTTCGTGCTGAAATGAGACCATGCGGCTTCCACTAGCAATGCGCTCACCGAGTTAAGATAAGGAAAAAACGTGTACGTTGACGTATGCAGAAGTGACGACTTAGCGGATGGCGAGGTTCTGCGCTTCGAGCCTGACGGTTTAGACGAAGCCCTGGCAGTCTGTAAGTCCGATGGTGAATTTTTCGCGGTTTCAGATAAATGCTCTCACGGAAACTGGAGTTTGTCGGAAGGTTTTCTGGAGAACTGTCATATTGAATGTGTGCTGCATGGTTCAGCATTCGATCTCAAAACTGGTTGGCCGGATAAGCTACCGGCGACAAAGCCGGTGAAAGTGTTCGACACTAGGGTCAGAGACGGCGTGGTATCGGTCGATATTTCCTCGGGCAAGGCACGGGAGAAACCAGGCTCCTGAGCAAAATTCCTTGCTCGCTGTCACATGATTTAGATATGCCGAGCTGGGCACTGGTAGAGTGCTCAATCTGATCATGCTTAATGATCGGCTGTCGGCAGCAGCATTGTGGAGATTTACAGCGCTACTCTGTCAATTCCGAAACGAACCTCGCAAGCTATTCGTTCATCAATGCCATGTCAGTCGTGACGTGCTCCCCTGAAATGTGACCGCAAATTGGTAGAGTCCGACGCGAAGGAGTCGGACGCAAATGAAGCGAAGCAGGTTTAGCGGAGAGCAGATCATCGCGGTTTTGAAGGAGCAGGAGGCGGGGATGCCGACGGCGGAGGTATGCCGCCGCCATGGGATCAGTTCGGCCACGTTCTACAAGTGGAAGTCTCATCCACTTACATTTGACCTAGGAACTCTGCCCACACAACCATCAAGTCGCGCCGCTTGTCGAAGAAGTCGGTGCGGCGATAGGCGGCTTCAACCTGGTTGCTAAGCTTGTGCGCCAGTGCCTTGTCCGCGACCTCCTTCGGGAAGTCGGTCTTCTCTGCTGCCCAATCGGTGAACGCGGAACGGAAGCCGTGGACGGTTGCACCCTTGATCCCGGCATCGCGCAGTAGCTTGGTCATTGTCATGTCGCTGATGGGTTTCTCGCCATTATTCGAGAACACGAGGCCAGCGTCGCTCGTCCGCAGTTTCCAGCGCCGACGCAGAATCGAAACCGCTGCCTTAGAGAGCGGCACGACATGCGTTTCCTTTGCCTTCATGCGCTCGCCGGGGATAGTCCAGGTTGCCTTGTCGAAATCGATCTCGGTCCAGACGGCCTTGCGCGTCTCGCTCGACCGCACGGCGTTGTAGATCGTGAAACGCAGGGCATCGCGGCCCGTGGTGGGTGATGCGGCCGCCAACTCCTTCATGAACGCTGGAATGTCGGCATAGGGCATGGCCTTGAAGTGCTCGACCTTGTCGGTCTGGCGCGGTAATCCTTTGCGGACTGAGCGCAGCGCAGCCTCTTCTTCACGCCATCCCTTGATATGCGCGAAGTCGAGCACGGCACCGATGCGCTGCAAGATCTTGCGAGCAGTATCGGGGATTTCGAGCCAGATCGGCGTGAGCACCTCGACGACGTGGGTGCTGTCCACCTGATCGACGGGCTTCCTGCCGATCAGCGGGAAGACGTGGTTTTCCATGCTGGAAATCCAGTTGCGGTAGTTCTGGTTCTTCCAGCCGTCCTTCAACGCCTCGTAGCATTCGCGCGCTGCGGTTTCGAAGCTCGGCACCACTTTGCGCGACTTGCGTCGCTCGGCAACCGGATCGATCCCAGAGCGAACCTGGCGGCGCAATGCGGCTGCGGCGTCCCGCGCCTCGGTCAGCGTCACATCGAGCGCCGATCCCAATCCGTAATCGCGCCGCCTGCCGTTATGCTGCATCCGCAAGACCCAACTGCGGGAGCCGCTTTCCTTCACGAAAAGACACAAGCCACGGCCATCAACGTAGCGACCGGGCTTGGCGTTCTTCACCTTCAATGCTGTCAGTGCCATAGGTTATACACACCATAAAAATTGTTCCAACTTTCGACCCCACATGATGATCGAAATGCAGGCAATCGGGGGCGATCAACCGTGAACACGGTAGAAGACAAATCCCTGATTTTACAGAGTAGTTATGGACGTCCCGACACTGTCTGCGACAGAAGTTTTAGCAATGTCGGGTGCGCCATTAGCGGAAATCCTCAGAACTCTGGGGTTTTCGAATTCACCCGACAGCAATGTGATGGGCACCTAATGACAGCTTCGGGGCCGGAAGTGGTCAGTCGGCTGACAGAGGGAAAAGGGCAAAAAGCAGAAACGATGGGAGCTACCGCCCCCCTCGGACATGCTGACCGTGACCGTGAGGCAAGTTAAACACAACCGTGAGGGTTACCTCCCCTCCGCAAAGCGCTCTCATTTCGGTCATTTGCCCAACCGCCCACCGCACCCGAAAGCGGGCGTAGCCAGCGGATATTGAGTGATTTCAGCTTTTGGTGCCTCCCGTCCGGCCTCTGGGTGTCGCAATGGGGTGGAAAACTGAGGTTAGTCGAATACGAGGCTATCCCGTCCTCTACCTCTTTACCCCGACACCATGAACGCGAATTATGATTTCCGGTGTCCACCTGAGAAGGCGCATTCAATTTGTAAACCAACTAAATTTGCTGTCGATATTACCGAGGGAAGCAAACTCTGTGTAAACCGCGTTCAGTAACATCGAGTCCGTTTTTGGACTTTAGCCTTGGATTGTGCTTTGATGCTTTCGCTAATTAACTCTCTAGTCGCAACGCTTTGATAATTGTGCGCAGGGATATTGATCGGTGGAGGATGGAGGTCGCAACACATGCTCAAACTCAATAACCAAATGCACTTATAAAGGCACAGACCTTGTTGAGTATGGCGTTGGCTTTTGGCGTATCAGAGTGTGTCAGCCGCGAGGGATCGCATTCCGATGAATATGATGCGGGTTTCGCACATCGCTATGCAGAAGGAGGAACTGAATACGAAGCTAAGATCGTCGCAGCGCAAAAAGCGCTGAAAGCAGCAGGTATAGATGTGTCGATTCCACGACCACCAGCGACG
The DNA here is from genome assembly GCF_019857205.1 of Qipengyuania pacifica. Taxonomy (GTDB): domain Bacteria; phylum Pseudomonadota; class Alphaproteobacteria; order Sphingomonadales; family Sphingomonadaceae; genus Qipengyuania; species Qipengyuania pacifica. Next base: position 328,500 of record NZ_JAHWXO010000001.1, read on the forward strand.
AAGAAATCAATCCAGCGCGTCCATGTTGCTCACGCTGGCCAAGTCGACTGTTCAAAAGATCTGCCGATTGCCTGGCATGCCAAGTAGAGCTTCGCCTCTTAAGATCAGGAATGCATCCATGTTGATGCAGACGCCATGCTTCGATTCTAGCAGTTAGATATGGCCAAGAGTTAATCTGCCATGTTTATTCGTCATCCGACCAAGGACCAGCTCCTACCAGACGATGTCGAACTAGAAGCTGGTTGGATCAGGCACGATGGGTCACGACGCGTAGCATCGGAGAGCTACCATCCATTAATCCTGTTGCGTGACGGCACGATCTTCAGACCGATTTCTCCACTTCCGAACAAATGGGCAGCATTTTACAAAATGTGTCGCTGGAAATGGGAAGGCTGCGCTCCAAACGCTTTCGACGTCATAGCATACCAATTATTCCAGGAAAGTGGTCGCTAAGGCAGGTTGCTGATCGCGGGACTACCAATATCTGCGATTCCAAGAACTCAGTGGAAAACCCAGAGCCAGGCGCGAAGTTGACGGTCTGGTTTTTAGGCTACTTCGTTCGAGTAGCGCATGACCGCGATTGGGGTGGAAAGCGGACGACCGTTTTTTCTGGAAAGCGTCAATTGTCGGGCCCGGATCGCAAATTCAAATCAAGCGGCAGCGGATGCAAGCCGCCGATCTAGATCTCTGAGCTTCGCGGATTTCTGGATCAGGATGGGTGCCTGATCGAGGCTTTCCACGAAACGCCAAAGATATGAGAACATCGCGAAGACATCACCCGCCTGCGGCCTCTCCTGAGCGGTTCCCACTTGCCAGAGGGCGACGACGAAGAGAACGATAACGAGCATTTCCATCATGCCAAACGCAGTTGCCTCAGCATCTGAGAGCTTAATCCGCCAGCCTGCCAACGCTTCGAAGTGACGCCGGACTCGGCTTTCATTGCCATTCGAAAGCAGCCTGACCTCGTGCTCGAGGCGGTTATTCAGGCCTTTGTTCAGAACAGCGGACCTTCGCCCCAGCCAACTGCCGACAAGAAACAATGGACCTCCAAGCGCGATGCAGACGACGGCGAGCAACGGCTCCAGAAACAGAAGCGCGGACAACGATACGGTCAATGCTATGGAGGCATAGAGGACCCGAGGCACGTCCTCTTCCAGAAAGACCGTGTATTCGCGGGAAAGCGCGACGCGAGCAGCAACGCGGGCTGGGTCAAGCCCAGCAGCTCGAGATCGGGCAACGACGCTGCAAGCGAGTGCACCATAAATTCTCGTGAAAACCCGCGTGTCGTATCGCTTAGATGCAACTGTCAGTATGAGTTGCGCGGTGTGGCAGCCGACAAGCCACAGGACCGCTTCGTATTCACCGGCCAGAACGCCGTTGATGGCGAAGCCAGTCGCCAAAGGATAGAGCAAGGCGGCAATCATGCCGCTGGCGGTAAGACAATATGCAGTGAAGAGGCGTCCGCGATGGACGCGCGCAAGTTCGAGTAACATCGGAAGTCTCGATGATCGGAAATGGAGAGGCCGCACGGATGAACGAGCGAGTTCAGTCGCTTGGTTGCGCCGCTAAGCGGCGAATGTTGACCTGACCATTTCGACCTCGGAGGCTATTCCAATCTTTCTGATGGATACTCGGATCCATGAGGACGAGCAACGAAATTTCGAATGGCAATTGTTCAGCAGGCAACGACTGCTTTCAGGTTTCAGATCGCGAAAGAATGATGTCCACAATCGGGTCGTTAGCTGAACGTCCGTTTCGCGTGGTCGAGAGGCTGAAAGCAGACTGTCCGGAAACGGCCCAATTCCCGACACAAGGCTTGGGCCGGATAAAATGGCAGCTTTTGGGCCGGTTGGAGACTGTCCGCTTTTGGCGAAGGCACACCGCTAAGCGGACTATTGGAAATCCCACAATGCTGCCGCGTCTCCACTTTATCGGGAGCTACTTGCGGGCGACAAGTAGGCGCGCAATTTCGGTCCGGCCGCTCGGAATCTGAAGGGTGTAACTTCAGCGGTAAGAGGTCTTTTCGGATATCCTGATCTCGCGGCAACTCTCGCAAATGCTTTTCCCCTACGCGATCAGAGCTTCGATCTCATTCAGCGGGCATCTTTACGAGAGATCGCGGTCATAACGCGTTCCAACTCTTCCAGAGCATATAGATTGCCACCACGAAGATGAGACCAGCGAACACTGTTTTGAGTTGGCCGCCGCCCGACAATCTTTTCGCCAGCCGCGTTCCAAAATATCCTCCACCGATACCGCCGAGGATGAAGACAGCTGCCAACGCCCAATCGACTAGCCCGGACAGCGCATAGTTCGCCGCCGTAGTGAGCCCAAAGGCCGTGACGGCGATCAGACTTGTTCCGACCGCGTTGATCATGACCATATCGGTCGAGGCAATCAGGCCCGGAACGATCAGGAAGCCACCGCCAATGCCGAAAAATCCACTGAAAGCGCCTGTGCCCAGCCCATATCCAAGAACCTTGGGCGCGTTGCGGCGATTGCACGCAGCCCCCGGCGTGCCTTCCGCCTTGCGGCTGCGGAGCATGAGCGCGCCGACCACGATCATCAGGAGAGCGAACAGGAACAGCAGCTTCTGGCCGTCGAAGTTCTTCCCCAGTGTCGATCCAGCCAACGCGCCGACGATGCCTGCGCCTGCATACATGAAGCCGCACCGCCACCGTACATTATGGTCGCGGGCATGCTGCAATAGGCCAGTTGCGGCATTGGCAGCGACGGCCAGCGCACTTGTGCCGATGGCGACATGCGGGCTGTTCACACCCACCAGATAGACCATCAGTGGAACGGCAAGGATCGACCCACCGCCCCCTACAAGCCCGAGCGTAAAGCCTACCAGCGCGCCCGAAAGTGCACCGAGGCCTAGATGCAGGGTGTCGATCATCCCCGGGTTACGCCGCCTGTTTCATTTGCGGCTTTGCCAGCCACTCGTGGCCCTTGAGCATGCCGTTCCAGTAAATCCACGGCAGCGCTTCAGACTTCAGAAGCCAGCTCAGCTTGCGCGGTCGCGTGCCGTCGATCAGCCATTTCGGGAAACTCGGCAGAAGCTTTCCGTCATATCCGAATTCGGCGAGCACGATTTTGCCACGCTCGACCGTCAGTGGGCAGGAGCCATAGCCATCGTAGTCGGCCACGGGCTGCTTTGCATCGAGCTGTGTGAGCGCATTGACCGCCACGATCGGTGCCTGCTTGCGCGCGGCGGCCATCGTCTTGGCATTCGGTGTCGATCCTGCGTCTCCGAGGCCGAAAACGTTAGGATAGCGAACGTGCTGGAGCGTTAGTTTGTTGACATCGACAAAGCCGCTCTCGGCATTGGCGAGGGGACTGTCGGCGACAAACTGCGGAGCAACCTGCGGCGGAACCGCATGAAGCATGTCGAATTCGACTGTTTCCTCACCGGCTTCGGTCTTGAAGACTGCTTTCTTAGCGGGGCCGTCGACCGCGGCGAGCGTCTGGTTGAGTTTGAGGTCGATGCCGTATTTCTCGACATATTCCATAAGTGCCGGGACGTATTCCTTCACCCCGAACAGGACGCCGCCAGCATTCCGGAACTCGACGTCGATGTCGCCTAGCAAACCGCGCTCCAGCCATGCATCACACGACAGATACATGGCCTTTTGCGGCGCGCCTGCACACTTGATGGGCATAGGCGGTTGGCTGAAGATCTCGCGGCCCGATTTGAGGTTGCGCACCAGCTCCCAGGTGTAAGGTGCAAGGTCATAGCGATAATTGGACGTGACGCCGTTTTTGCCGAGCGCCTCCTCCAGACCGTCGATCTTTTCCCAGGCAAGCCGGATTCCCGGAGCGACGATCAGAACCCGGTAGGTGATCGTAGTGCCGTCCGCGAGAGTGACTTGGTTGCTTTCGGGCTGGAAGGAAGCGGCGGCTTGCTTGAGCCATTTTGCCTGCTTCGGCATCACGCTCGCCGTGGTGCGGCGCGTGGCAGGTGCGTCGAAAACGCCCCCGCCGACCATCGTCCAGCCGGGCTGGTAGTAATGATCCTCGCTCGGCTCGACGATGGCGATGTCGAGCGATGGACGCCGCTTGAGCATCGATGATGCAGTTGCGATCCCTGCCGAACCGCCTCCGATGATAACGACTTCGTGGTTTAGGCTTCGGGCCATGACAAACTCTCCAATATGTTTTCGTTATTCGCCGAGCCGATCGCGCAAGCCGGAAAGATCGTAGCCGGCGCGCTGTGCGCGCTCGATGCGCTCGTCAGCACTTTCATTCTTGATGTTGGCGAGTGCATCGAGCGTGATGGAGCGCGTGCCGGTCCGGCAGAAGGCAAGCACCTTGCCGTCCGCTTCTCCGCGGATCTTGGCGAAAGCCTTGATCGCAACCAGCGGAAACTCGCCCCCCGAGACCGGGATATGATGGAAGTCCAACCCGGTGGCTTCGGCGGCGTCTTGCAATGATGCGACCGTGGGCTGGTTCGGCTCTTCGCCGTCCGGCCTGTTGCAGATCACACCCTTAAATCCAGCATCGGCAAGCCCGCGCATGTCGCTGGGTTTAAGTTGAGGAGAGACGGCGAACGTCTCGCTTACATGTGCGAGCTTCATCACGATGCTCCTTCAAAAAGCCGGACAACAGCCATGCCTGCAAGCATCGCAACAACGAATATCGCGGCCGCTGCAGGTTCGATCACAAGAGCAGCAATTCCAGGGCCCGGACACAGTCCGGCAATTCCCCAGCCAATACCGAACAGGGCTGCCCCGCCTATAAGACGAGGGGTGAGATCGGATTTGGTCGGCAGGTGAAACTCTTCGGCAAAAATTGGTTCGGCCAGGCGCGGCACGATCCGCCACGCGATCGCCATGACGATAACGGCTCCGCCCATCACGAAGGCCAGCGTGGGATCCCAGTCTCCGAAGATGTCGAGGAAGCCGCGCACGCGGGCTGGGTCGGTCATACCGCCTAGGGCCAGCCCAGCGCCGAAGAGGACGCCGGAGACGATCGAGGTGAGAGCGATCCGCATCACAACACCTCCAGTCCGAAGGCGTTCATGATCGCGACGGTCGCAATACCCGTGGCCATGAAGGTCACAGTGGCGGCGATCGATCGCGCCGACAGGCGGCTGACGCCGCAAACCCCGTGCCCGCTGGTGCAGCCGCTGCCGAGGCGCGTGCCGACGCCCACAACCAGACCCGCAATCGCCAGGACAACCGGGCTGGCGAAGGTGGCGTTAATTCCGCCCGATGCCAGCACCACGATCAGCGCCCCTAGCGGCAGGCCGATGACGAACATCCATGCGCCGCCGCTTGCAATGCCGCTGCCGCCGAGCCCGACTGCCTTCGCAGCCAGGCCGGATACGCCGGCGATCCTGCCAAGGCCGAGGAGCATGACCGCCGCAGCGAGGCCGATCAGCACTCCGCCCACCAGTCCGGCGAGGGGTGCGGCTTCAGGAAACCCAGGCAATGTCATACGGCGTTGACCGGAATCTTGATGTAGCTGACGCCGTTCTCCTCGGGGTCAGGCAGCCGCCCACCACGGATATTCACTTGCACCGAGGGCATGATCAGCTTGGGCATGGAGAGAGTCTTGTCGCGGTCGGTCCGCATGGCGACGAAGTCCTGTTCGGTGACGCCATCCTTCACATGCACGTTCTCCTCGCGCTGCTGTTTGACCGTGGTCTCCCAGCCATACTCATCACGGCCCGGCGCCTTGTAGTCGTGGCACAGGAACAGTCGTGTCTCGTCCGGAAGGGAAAGCAGCCGACGGATCGAACGGAACAGTTGTCCCGCGTCACCGCCGGGGAAATCGGCGCGTGCGGTCCCGAAGTCCGGCATGAGGATGGTGTCGCCTACGAACGCGGCGTCACCGACAATGAACGCCATATCTGCAGGCGTGTGACCGGGCACGTGCAGAGCGATGCCCTCGAACTCGCCGATCCTGAACGTCTCGCCATCCTCGAACAGCTTGTCGAACTGCGATCCGTCGCGCTCAAAATCGGTGCCCGCGTTGAAGAGCTTGCCGAATACCTCCTGCACGCGGATGATGTCACGTCCGATGGCTAGCTTCCCGCCGAGCCGTTCCTGAAGGTAAGGTGCGGCCGATATATGATCTGCGTGGGCATGGGTCTCGACTAGCCAAGTCACTTTCAGATTATTAGAAGTGACATACTCGATCATGCGGTCAGCCGAACCGTTCGCGGTCCGGCCGGAGGCTGCATCGAAGTCCAGCACCGAGTCGATTATCGCCGCCTCACCCGTCTTGGGATCGTGAACGACATACGACACGGTATTCGTCGCTTCGTCGAAAAAGCCCGCAATAGAGGGGCGAAGGCGTTTGTCAGCCTGCGCGCGTTCGATCTGTGCGGTGGCGCGATTGAGGTTTCGATCGCCATCCATAACTTCACCTCCAATCAATTACATAAATTGATTATATGTGTTGTCATTGGTCTGTCAAGTGGTATGGGGGACAGATGACAGAGACGTTGAAAGCTGATGCCGGGCGCGCAGCGCCTTGCGCCGGGCTTCGCATCGGAGATGTGGCGCCAGACTTTTCGGCACGAAGCACGACGGGAGATGTCCGCCTTTCGGATTACCGGGGGCGATGGCTGATTCTGTTTTCGCACCCGGCCGATTTCACGCCGGTTTGCACGACCGAGTTCGTCGCCTTGGCTGAGGCGGCAGGCGAGTTCGAAGAACGCGACTGCGCATTGATGGCGCTTTCTGTAGATAGCCTGTTCTCGCATTTCGCGTGGCTGCGGCTGATCCGTGACCGCTACGAAATCGAAGTGCGCTTCCCGATCTTGGAAGATCCAACGCTGGTGATCGGCCGGGCCTACGGAATGGTGGCGCCGAACGATAACGACAGCGCGACGGTGCGGACAACGTTCTTCATCGACCCGAGCGGGGTGATCCGCGCAATGACCTGCTATCCCGCTAATGTCGGCCGTTCGACCCCGGAGATGTTGCGGACGCTCGACGCTCTTCAAGCTGTCGACGATGGGCCGGTCCTGGCGCCTGCAAACTGGGCACCCGGAGAAGCCCTGTTGGCTCAGCCCGACGCATCGCTGGATACTGTATTCTCCGCCAAAGGTCAGACCGATTGGTTCATGAAGGAAACCAAGCGAGGGGCTAGCAAATGACCGAAGATGAGTTGGTCGAAGCCTTAAAGGCGCTCGCGCATCCAGTGCGCCTGCGCATCATGAAGGCGCTGTCCGGAACTGAACGCAATGTCGGAGAGATCGACGACGCAGCCGAGATTGGCCAGCCCACACTTTCGCAGCAACTGGCGGTCCTTCGCCACGCGGGCCTGGTGAAGACCCGGAAGGATGCCAAGCTTGTATATTACCGGATTGATGATGACAGGCTTTCGAAGGTTGTCGATGCGGCGGGCGGGCTTGGCGGGCCGTCTCCCGCACCGATACGCCGCTCACGACAGCCGGCACCGGGGGTGGCCAACTTTGCCAAACTGGGGTGAAGCTATTTTTCGCTAGTTGAAGGTATGCGTCACCTCCAACGACGAAAGGTACCGGCGCGAGCTTCTTACGCGAGAATGATAGGCGTTTTTGCGATCAGAGGATGGTCGTCCATCAATCGCGAGTTGCCGCACATAGCAAATTCTATCGAGACGGTGATTGGCCAAGTTTGTGGCGCAAAGCAGTATTACATCTGCCGTCTCACAGAAGTTTCCCAATAGTCTGAGTGCCCATCACTTTCATGCCGGGTGCGCCATGGGCCCAGCCGTGCATGCTGATTACCATTTTTGTGAATGTGGTACCGGCAAGCTCAACGCATTCGACGCCACCCTTGCCTCACCGAATGAGGAACCGTAGCGCGTCCTCCGCCTTTACAGATGGCGGTTGTGAACTCTACCGCTTGGCGGAAGAGCGAAAAAGGGGCGTTTGGCATGCTGGTGCGCGGATTGTTTGCAGACAAGGGCGTGGAGAGGAATCTCGGCTTCTGGATACCGCTCGCTCTTACAGTTGCTCTCGCTCTTCTGGGTACGCTGATTTCCAAGGGGTTTTACTGGGGCTTCGTCGTTGTTGTCCCCCTGTTGCTCATAGCGCTGTGGGATATGGTCCAGACCAGCCATTCGTTGAGGCGAAACTATCCGCTGAGCGCCCGTTTTCGCTGGCTGTTCGAAGATCTTCGCCCCTTTCTGCGTAGTTACATCGTCGAAGGCCCGCTGGATGGCCGCCCGTTCGACCGCGTCGCCCGCTCGCTTGTTTATGCACGTGCGAAGCATCAGGAAGATGCCCATCCCTTCGGGACCGAACTGGACGTCTACTCGGAAGAATACGAGGCGCTGTGCCATTCCATCAATCCGAACCCCCAAGCACCAAAGCGGACGCGGGTTAAAGTCGGGACCGAACAGTGCAGCAAGCCGTATGATGCGGCCCGGCTCAACATCAGCGCGATGAGCTTCGGCGCGCTTGGCAACCACGCGATCGAGGCGCTCAACATGGGCGCGAAGATCGGCGACTTCTATCACGACACCGGCGAAGGCGGGCTGTCACCCTATCACCTCAAACATGGCGGCGACATTGTCTGGGAATTGGGTTCCGGCTATTTCGGTGCCCGCAGCGACGACGGTAATTTCGATCCGGAAAGCTTCCGCGACAAGGCACAGCACGATCAGGTGAAGATGACCGAGATCAAGTTGAGCCAAGGAGCCAAGCCTGGCCATGGCGGATTGCTGCCGGCTGCCAAGGTTACCGAGGAGATCGCCAAGACGCGCCAGGTGCCGGCCAATGAGGATTGCCTGTCACCTCCTGGTCATTCGGCATTTTCGACACCGAGGGAAATGCTCGAATTCGCAGCAAAAATGCGCGAGCTTTCCGGCGGCAAGCCAGTCGGCATCAAGCTTTGTGTCGGCATGCCGCACGAGGTTTTCGCCATTTGCAAGGCGATGCTCGACAGCGGTATTTATATCGACTTCATCGTCGTGGATGGTGGGGGTGGCGGGACCGGGGCGGCGCCCCTAGAGCTGTCCGACCACGTGGGACTGCCACTGCGTATTGGGCTCCATTACGTCAACAATGCACTGATCGGCACAGGCCTCAAAGACAAGATCAAGCTGGCTGCATCAGAAAAAGTGTTTTCCGGTTCCGCCATTGCCATGAACGCAGCGCTCGGCGCAAACTGGTGCAATGCGGCGCGGGCTTTCATGTTTTCGCTCGGCTGCGTCCAGTCGCTACGGTGCCATACAGGGACCTGCCCGACGGGCGTTGCAACAAGTTCGCCAGCACGCCAGCGGGGGCTCGTCATTCCGGAAAAGGCGCAGCGCGTAGCCAACTTCCAGTCGAAGACGCTCGACAGCCTGCACGATATCGTTGTTGCGTGCGGCCTGGAATCGCCGGACGAATTCACGCCGCAGCACTTGCGTCAATGGAAGAACAATGCCGAGATGATCCCGTGGTCGCAGATCGTGCATGAGGTTGAGCCAGGCAAGCTGTTACATGAGCCGGAAGATACCGCTTTCGCTGAATATTGGCGGATGGCCGATCCCGATACGTTCAAACCGGCCACATGATATTTCCCTTGTCGACGAACTCTCCCTCGCCGACCCCGACCGCATCGCCGTTGCCCGAATCTGGCGAGGCGTCGTGGCACTGGCTGACCGATCTGACGCACTATCTTGATCCGACCTACCTGTGGGGCGCGGTTGGGCTCGGTATCGTGTTCATTGCCATCGGCATGATGTTAAGCTGGATCGTTCGCCGCACGCTCAAGACGGTCATCGATCATGATCCGAACGAGCGGATCGACCGGATGACAGTCAGCTTCATCCAGCATCTCGGAACCTTCATCATGTGGATCGTTCTCGCGCTGATCTTTTCACATGTCGTTCCGTCTCTCAACAAGGTGACGACTTCGCTGCTGGCGGGCGTCAGTATCGTTTCGGTCGTCGTCGGGTTTGCTGCGCAATCGACGCTGGGCAACCTCGTGTCCGGAATAAGTCTCGTTATCTACAAGCCCTTCAGACGGGGCGACCGCTTGCAGCTGACTACGCCTACCGGGGTAGAGACCGGTATAGTGGAGGACCTGTCGCTCGGTTACACCGTGCTTCGAACCTTCGACAATCGGCGGATCGTATTGTCGAACGGAACGATCGCCAACCAGATCATGATCAACCTGTCTTCGGTCGATCCGCGGGCGATGCTCTCACCGACGATTTCCATCGGTTACGATTCCGATATCGAGAGGGCGCGGGCGGTCGTGATGGAACTGGCGCAGGGGCATGACGATGTCGTCGAGGTTGTGGGTTGCCCGGTGGTCAATCTCGGCGGATCCAGCGTGGACCTATCCCTGCGGGCCTGGTGTGCCGATTCCTCTACAGCCAAAGCGGTTGAATATGACCTGCTGGAACAGATCAAGAAGCGCTTTGACGAGGTGGGTATAGAAATTCCCTATGCTTATCAAAATGTCATAGTGAGCGGGGCGATCTCAGCACGAGCAGAGGGCGAAAGCGCGTTGCCTTCCGGTGGCCCGATGAAACGATAAGCCTGTTTGGAATAAGCGTCACTTGGCGCGAATTTCCACGATCGACGAATTGGAGAGGTATCGATGTGTGAACTGTTTGCGATGAGTGCATCTGTACCGCACACGGTCTGTTACGAGCTTGATCTCTTTGCGGCCGAGGGTGGCGAGAAGCATCGCAATCGTGATGGATGGGGTATCCTTTTTGCCCAGGATCGCGATGCCTATCTGTTCCGCGAGCCGAACCCTGCCGCCACCAGCGAACTGTCGCGGATGGTCGTTCGCCACGAGAAGCCTTCCAAGCATTTGATGGCGCACGTGCGCAGAGCGTCGTCGGGAAAGCCCGCATTGGCCAATACGCATCCGTTCGATCGAGTTGTGGAGGGCAAGCGCCATGCCTTTGCGCATAATGGAGATTTGCCGGGCATCGGGGAGCTTAAAGAAGCCCGCCAATGGATTCCCCACCGCATCGGCGACACGGATTCCGAATTGGCGTTCCTCATGCTGCTCGACCGGTTGCGCGCGGCAGGCTCGATCACAGCGGAGGCGCGGTTTGACGTGTTTGCGCGCTTTGCGTCGGAAATGCGCGAACTGGGAAGCTCCAACTTCCTATTTTTCGATGGCGAGCATCTGTTCGTTCATGCGGACCGACGCCGCTTTGAGACAAAGCACGGATTGACCGACCCGCGCGAGCCTGGCCTGAACATTCGCTATTTCGACGATAAAAACCTTGGAGACAGCTGGAATGCAGTGGGAGCGAAGATCGACGAAATATCGGGCCCCCTCTACCTTTTCGCATCGGTGCCCCTGGATCCGCAAGGTTGGGAACCTCTGCAACGTGGAACAGCTATTGTTCTAAAAGACGGGAAGATCGTTTCGCAGCGTGTGAGCTGAAGTCGCGCGCGTAAAGCAACCCGGACAGCCTATCTTCCGAGGGAATGAACATGTCGAAAAATGTGGCGCAGATCGTGGTGGACGCACTGGAGAAAGCAGGTGCGAAGCGGGTTTACGGAATTCCTGGCGATACGATCAATCATTTCACCACCGCCGTGGCCAAGAGCGATCTACGCTGGATCGGTGTCCGTCACGAGGAAGCCGGCGCTTTTGCCGCTGGCGGGGAATCCTACATGACAGGAGAGCTGTCGGTTTGCGCCGGCACATGCGGTCCTGGCTCGCTACATTTCGTCAACGGCATTTATGAAAGCCATCGCAACGGGGCACCGGTCGTGCTGATCGCGTCGGACGTTGCGCGCACCGAAAGCGGCTTTAACTTCCCGCAGGAAGTCGACCAGAAGAAGGTTTACGAGCAGCATTCGCATTTTTGCGAATATATCTCTCATCCTTCGCAGGCGCGCCGCATCGTCACCAAGGCGGCGCAGGCTGCGCTCACGAAAAAGGGTGTGGCTGTCGTCATCGTCAATGGCGACATGTTTACCGAAACCGATGATGATGCAATGGATTGGCAGGTCCACCGCCCGCATCCCGTTTGCCGCCCGAATGATTCCGAAATGGCCGAACTGGCTGCGCTGGTGGATGGCGCGGCCAAGGTATCCGTCTATGCCGGGATCGGCGCGCGCGATGCACGCGAGGAAATCATCGCCTTCTGTAAAAAGGTGAAAGCGCCTATGGTGCACACGACGCGGGCGAAAGAATTCCTCGAACCCGACAACCCGTACAATGTCGGCGTAAACGGCATTCTCGGTAACAAGGCGGGCGTTGAGGCGTTGGAAGATGCGGATCTTGTGATCACGCTCGGCTGCGACTTTGCCTATACTCAGTACTATCCAGACGCCAAAAAGATCGCCCAGATCGATATCGATCCTACGCATCTTGGGCGAAGATCCGCCATCCATCTCGGCCTTGTCGGAGACGCGAAGACAACGATGGCGGCCCTGGTGCCGCTGGTTGCGGAAAAAGTTGATGCGAGCCACCTGGAAGCGCAGCTCACACAGTGGCACGAAGACCTGCAAGGCTACGAAAAGGAAGGCGAGGAAAGCGATCCTTCTCTGATCCATCCGCAATTCGTGGCCAACATGCTCGACGATAAGGCAGCAGACGATGCAATCATCGTTTCGGATGCAGGCACGTCTATGGTGTGGATGCTGCGGCATGTGAGGGCCAACGGCAAGAGACGCTTTCTCAACACGTTGCTCCACGGCACGATGGCAAGTGGCATGCCGCAGGCGATGGGCGCCAAGCTCGCCTATCCCGACCGTCAGGTCATCGCGATGTGCGGTGACGGGAGCTTGACCATGCTGATGGGCGATCTGCTAACCCTTGTGCAGGAAGACGTCGCCCTGAAGCTTCTGGTGTTTCACAACAATTCCTTCGGCTTCGTCGAAATGGAACAGCGCGTCGAAGGATTGGTCGATCATTTTACCGGCCTACACAATCCCGACTTCGCCAAATTGGCCGAAGCCTGCGGATTTGCTGGATGGCACGTCGAGACTGCGGACGCCCTAGCGCCAGCGATGGACGCATGGCTGCGCCACGATGGGCCAGCCCTGCTGGATGTGAAGGTCAACCAGATGGAACTGGTCATGCCGCCGAAGATCGAAGCCTCGCAGGTTGCCGGGACGGCCCTGTTCGGGGTCAAGGCTGTGCTTGACGGCAGGGCGGGGGAAGTGGTCGATCTGCTCAGGAACAATTTCTTGCGGTGAACGCCCCAGCCGCTAACTTGGCGGCGACATTTAACGCGAGCATGCCTCGCACAGGACGGGAAAGACAATGATCCGCAACGTGAAATACTCGATACTTGGCCTGCCGCTGGTTTTTGCCCTCTCGGCTTGTGGCAGCCCCCAGGCACAGCAGGAAGAGCAGACCGAGGCGTCGACGCTGGACCAACCGGGTTTCGAAGACAGGTCGGCAACTTCGTCGGAAGCGCAATCCGAAGCGCTAACGCTTGCTCAACGCCTTGCGTCCGACAATCTGGACAGGGCCCAGGCTGCTGTTGCCCTGGAAGACCTTGATCGTTTGATCAACGACAACATCGTCGAATTCCCTGAAGATATGCGCGCAGGGCTGACCGAAGATGTTCAGTCGGCTCGTTCCGCTCTTGAAAGCGACGACATGGGCGGCGTGCAGGACGCGGCAAGCTCTATACAGAACAGGCTTTCTACAGCGAGCTGAGTTCGAGCATCGGATGCTAGCGCGGATGTGACGCATCGATAGTCAGCCTGGATCAGACCTCCCGGCTGCTGAATACAAGGTGGCTTTCCGGGGGCGATGAGTGGGGACGGGTTCCAAGTTCTGGATTAAGCTAGGGGCGATTGGCCTGTTCGCGTGTTTGGGTGCAACGTCGGCCATGGCCTCCAGCACCCTGCAGCAGAGCTTTCTCCAGCCCATGGGCCCGGTCGCCGAGGAGCAGTTTTCGCATCTGTTGCGTGTGGTGGGGATTACGATGATCGTGATCCTTCCGGTGCTGGTCGGCGTGCCCCTCATACTCTGGCGCTATCGTTACACAAAGCCACGCGGCGACTACACACCTGAGTGGGAGTTTTCGAAGAAGCTGGAATATGCCCTGTGGGGTGTGCCTGTTCTGGTCGTCATCGTCCTCGCTAGTTGGCTGTGGTATTCCACCGCAAAGCTCGATCCCTATAAAACCCTCGGCCCAGAGCCGCTGCAAGTTCAAGCCGTCGGGCTCGACTGGAAATGGCTCTTTATCTATCCCGAAGAAGGGGTTGCGACAGTCGGTGAACTGGCGGTTCCCGTCGGGCGGCCAGTAGAAATTACGCTGACGACAGACACGGTCATGCAAAGCTTTCTGATCGCTCCGCTTGCCGGACAGATCTACGCCATGCCGGGGATGACGACGAAGCTGAATTTTTCCGCCACTCGGGCAGGCGCGGCAGAGGGCGAAAACACCCAGTTCAACGGTAGCGGTTTCGGCCGTCAGAAATTCACTGTCCGCGCACTTGCCCCGTCGGATTTTGCGGTATGGGTTGCCGAAGGGGCAAGGGGGCCGACACTCGACGAACGCAGCTACGCTACCCTGCGCCGACAGTCCGTTCTGGCCGACGCGCGAACGGATCTGGGCCTCGAAAAGAGTGCGGAGCCGATCATGATGACGCTGGGACAGGAGGATGCGTTCCAGCAGATTATTGCCAAATATCACGGTCCCGGCGGAGCGTCTTCCGACGGACGTTGGGGGGGCACCGGCTTACCGCAAGCTGGCATGGCGGGGGCGGACAAGTGAGTCAGCAAACAAGCCCGATCTTCGGCAATCTCGACTGGAGCGTAACGCCCTACACCGATCTCTTGCGAGACGTGAACAGCAGCACAATCGTGGGTGCGGGTGCTGCCAGCGTGCTGGTGCTGGGCGCGCTCTTCGGGATCGTATTGCTGACCTGGATGCGCTGGTGGGGGCCGCTTTACCGCAACTGGCTGACCTCCGCCGATGCCAAGAAGATCGGTATCATGTATATCGCTCTGGCGCTCGTGATGCTGGCGCGCGGCATTATCGAAGGCTTCGTGATGCGCGCGCATCAGGCGACTGCGTTGGGCACGCTGGCGCAGCAGGAAAGCGGCTTGGTCGCTCCCGATCATTTCGCCCAGCTGTTTAGCACGCATGGCACGATCATGATCTTCTTCGTCGCGATGCCGCTGCTGATCGGCCTCATAAATTTCGTCCTGCCCCAGCAATTGGGCGCGCGCGACATGGCGTTCCCGGTGCTCAATCAGGTCAGCCTGGGGCTGACCGCAGTGGGCGCGGCGTTGGTCATGATCTCGTTGCTGATCGGCAAGTTCGGCACCGGTGGCTGGACCATGTATCCCCCCTATACCGGTCTGGATTTCAGTCCGGGCGAAGGGGTGGATTACTGGTTGTGGGCGATCCTGATCTCCGGCATGGGATCGACACTGACCGGCATGAATTTCGCCGTAACCATCTTCAAGAGCCGCGCGCCGGGCATGCATTTCATGCGCATGCCGCTGTTCTGCTGGACCAGCCTGTGCGTCGCGATCATGCTGATCTATGCGATGCCCGCACTCACCGTCTCGAGTGCGATGCTGGCGCTGGATCGCTATGCCGACTTCCACTTCTTCACCAATGATGCCGGTGGCAACATGATGAATTACGCCAACATCTTCTGGATGTTCGGCCACCCGGAAGTCTACATCCTGATCCTTCCTGCCTTCGGTGTCTTCTCGGAAATCAGCTCGACCTATTCGGGTAAGCGGCTTTACGGTTACACCTCGCTGGTAATTGCCAGCATGAGTATAGCGGTGATCAGCTTCACAGTCTGGCTCCACCACTTCTTCACCATGGGGCAGAGCGCGGGCGTAAACATCGCCTTCGGCATCGCGACGATGATCATCGGCATTCCGACAGGTGTGAAGATATATGACTGGATGGCGACGATGTGGCGCGGGCGTATCCGGGTGACGGCGCCGATCGTGTATCTGACCGGCTTCTTCCTGCTGTTCGTCATCGGCGGGCTGTCGGGCATCATTCTGGCCAACCCATCGATCGACTATCAGGTTCACAACTCGACATTCCTCGTCGCGCACTTCCACAATGTCATCATTCCCGGCGTGCTCTACGGCATGCTGGCAGGCATCCATTACTGGTTTCCCAAGGCTTTCGGCTTTCGGCTCAGCGAGAGGTGGGGGCGTCGCACAGCCTTCCTGTTCGTCGGTGGTTTCGTCTTCACCTTCATGCCGCTCTACGTATTGGGCCTGATGGGCATGCCGCGCCGCTCGCCGACGTTCCAGAACCCGGACTTCATGCCGTGGATGTATATTGCCGCCTTCGGTGGCGTTCTTATGCTTTGTGCTCTGGCCAGCCTCGCCTGGACTTTCTGGACCAGCTATCGCAACCGCGACGCTCTGGCGGTACCGGGGGGCGATCCGTGGAACGGCTCGACGCTCGAATGGTCGACCCCCGCGCCAGTGCCTGAATGGACCTTCCCGCGCATCCCGCATGTCACCGCGCGCGACGACTGGGGCGAATGCAAGCGCGCTGGCGATCCCTGGAGAGCCCCCGACGAGTATCGCGATATCGAGATGCCCGCCAATACGGCGCACGGCCTGCTGATAGCAGGCGCCTCCTTCGGCCTCGGCTTTGCGATGGTGTGGCACATCTGGTGGCTGGCGGTACTGAGCTTTCTGGCGATCCCCGCCATCGTAGCCTTGCGCGCCATGCGGGTGATCGAGCCCCGGATCGTCAAGGCAGCAGAGGTCGAGCTAGCGGACCGGCGGTTCCGCCAGCAAGTGGCCAGCTTCGCACCCGCAACTCGCGCCGATGAGGAAACCGAACGCAATCGCGGGGTCCCCGACCTTTCGGAGTTTGCCGGATGAGTGAAACCAATCTCTATCCCGGGCTGAACCTGGGCGACGGGCACGGGGAAGCGCACGACCAGGCCGAAACCACAGTGTTCGGTTTCTGGGTATTCCTGATGAGCGACCTCATCATCTTCGGCATCCTGTTCGCCTCCTATGCATCCTACCTCGATCCCATCGGAATGGCCGGGGGACCCGGCCCGCAGGACCTGTTCGATTTCAAGAGCGTCGCGATCCAGACGGCCTTCCTCCTCGTCGGCGGTGCCGCCTACGGGGATGTCTCGCTTGCTGTGAAATACGACCAGGGCCGCGGTAAAGTGGCTGCATGGTTATTGCTATGCGCTGCGCTCGGTGCTGGCTTCCTGTTTTTCGAGGTGAAGGATTTCATCACGCAGGCCGGGAAGGGCGGTACGCCGCAGGTCAGCGGCTGGCTCAGTTCCTACTGGACGCTGGTGGGCTTGCACGGCGTCCATGTTCTGTCGGGCATCTTGTGGATATTCGCGATGATCGCGCAGATTGCGACACGCGGTCTCGACGGCGTGGTGAAGGTGCGCCTTTCGATGCTGGGTGTGTTCTGGCATTTCCTCGACCTCATCTGGGTCGGGATCTTTTCCCTCGTATTCCTGGTGCCGCTCGCATGACCAAGCCCAACACCGGAGAGCTCGACCCGCAGGACAGTGCGGGCAGCGAAATCAAGAGCTACACCATCGGGTTCACGGCCAGCTTGTTCCTGACGGTGGGCGCGTTCGCTGCCGCGATGTCGGATCTTCCTCTGCGATGGAAGATCGCCTGTATATGTGCTGCGGCTATCTTGCAGATCGTCGTACACATGCGAAATTTCCTCCACCTCAGCTTCTCCGGCGGGCAGTCGAGAGAAGACCTGCTGCTGGTGCTGTTTTCGGCTACCCTGCTGGTCATCATGGCTGGCGGAACCTGGTACATCATGTCGGACCTCAGCGGCCGAATGCACGACACGGATGCGGCGATGCATGAAGTGCAGCCGCGTTGACCGCATCAGGCACTTGAAGCACGCAGTGGCTCATCGCCCAGCACCACCGGCGCAGTCACATTTCCTCTTTCAGTCCGGACCGGATCAAGAACCAGTTCGGGAAATAGGCTGAGGCAAACCCGGCCAGCATGGCCATCTGCATGGCGGCCCAGAAGACCGGACTTCCCGCATCGACTTTGTCACCGACAAATGCGGGAAACAGGATGAAGTGGGCAAGGCCCATCGAGCCGTACATCCCGACCTGCCAGCTTGTGAGCGACAGCACATCGGCTTTTGCAGCCGCCATTACGCCCTCGCCAACCGACAGGTCGCGCATCGGGGCGATTGCAAAATACTGAAACACGATGCCCGTCAGCAAGGCGAAGACATAGTCCATCGTCCAGACCGCGAAGATTTCCGTAGAGAATATTGTGCCTAACCCGAAATAGGCCAGCACGCCCGGGACGTAGTGCGCAAGGTTTTCGCAAATCAGGTCGGCAAGTGCACATCCGGCGCCGCAATGCAGCGTGCCTTTGGCGACTTTCGCGGCAAAGGGCGCATCGTCTGCGTGCGGCCCGGCATAGCGTCGATAAAACCAGATCAGTAAAGGGCCGGAAAAAAGCGCACATAAAGGCCAGACATAGCGCATCACGGCCATCTGCGGCGGATGACGCACCATTTCCCAGACCATGTAGATCGCGCAAGTCACACCCAGCAGCAAGAGGCTGCTGGCAATCGCCTCCGCCCATGGGGGGATCAAGCGCTCATCCTCACACTGATCGAGACGTATTCCTCTTTACGTCAAGCCACCTCAATCCGTACCGGGATCGACTTCGAGGCCGGCGTCTTCGAAATCTGGTCATGATGCGTGATCGGAACCAGCACGTTGCATTCGGGGTAATAGCCCGCGATCGTACCGCGCGGCAGCTTGTAGGCGACGAGCTTCAGCCCACCCAAATGCCTCTCGATGTCATCGCCGTCGTAATCGGCGACAAGGCGGACGCTATCCCCGTTGGAAAGACCGGCTTCGGCGATATCATCGGGGTTCATCAAGACGACATCACGCGTGCCTTCGATGCCACGGAAGCGGTCGGAATAGCCGTAAATTGTCGTATTGAATTGATCGTTCGAGCGCATCGTGAGCAGCCGGTAACGGCCCGGCTTGTCCTTGAAACCGAGAGAATCGAGTTGTGGCGGCGTAGTGATGACCGCCTTGCCGCTGTCGGTCTTCCAGATCCGCTCGGCGGCTGGATTCCCGCGCCAGAAGCCGCCCGGCTGGAACATCCGCTTGTTGAAGTCGCGAAAGTCGTCGGGGTAGGTCGCTTCGATCAGGTCGCGCACCAGCGAATAATCGGCCGTCCACGCGTCCCATTTCAGCTTGGGGTTTGGATCCAATGTGGCCTTGGCGATGCCGGCAACGATTTCCAGCTCGCTTTTCAGATGTGGTGAGGCGGCCGGACGGTGCCCGATCGATCCGTTGATCATCGAGAAACTGTCTTCGCTGGTAACGGCCTGGTTGCCGGTCGCCTGCTCGTCCATCTCGGATCGGCCGAGGCAGGGCAGGATATAGGCGGACTTTCCCGGAAAGAGATGGCTGCGGTTGAGCTTGGTCGATACCATCACGGTGATGTCCTGGCTGGACCAGCCTTCTTCCATGCGCTTCTGATCGGGAACGGCGCGAACGAGATTACCCCCGAGCGAAACGAACCCCCGCACACGGCCTTCGATCAGGCCCTGCACGGCGTCGACGATATGCATCCCGTCCTTGCTCGGCGGATTGAAATCGAACAGCTCCTTCAGCCTGTCGAGCGGGACCAGATGCGCCTTCTCGGCAATTCCGACGGTGCGCTGGCCTTGCACATTGGAATGGCCCCGCACCGGGCAACACCCCGTACCGGGCCGCCCGATATTGCCCTTCAGCAGAAGCAGATTGACCATCATTGCGATGTTGAGCGCGCCATGCGTGTGCTGGGTGAACCCCATGCCATAGACGCCGATCGTCTTTTCGGATTCGATGTATATTTGAGCCGCATCGCGCAAAGCCGCCTCGGTGAGACCGCTCGCCTGTTCGATATCCGCCCACTTCGTGTCGCGGCAGCAGGCGATGAATTCGTCGAAGCCGGTCGTATGCTGCTTGATGAAGTCATGGTCGATGACTTCATGGGTTTCCGCAGCCTGTGCCGCATCGTCGGCCTCGACCACGACTTTGCAGAGGCCGAGGATCGCCGCCACGTCTCCACCGGACTTGAGCTGGTGGTACTGGTCCGAGATGATGGTTTCCTTGCCGGTCATCATGGCCAGAGGGTTCTGCGGATCGATGAAGGAAACGAGCCCCTGCTCGATCACCGGGTTGAACGTGACGATCTTACCACCGCGATCTTTCAGATCTTTCAGATTGTGGAGGAAGCGCGGGCTGTTGGTGCCTGGGTTCTGGCCGAAATAGAAATAGCAGTCGGTTTCGGCCAGATCGTCGAAGGTAACGGTGCCGACCGGAGACCCGATCACCTTGGTGAGCCCCACCGAAGTCGTCTCGTGGCACATGTTCGAACTTTGTGGCAGATTGTTGTTGCCATACGCGCGCGCCAACAGGGCGTAGAGATAGGAAGCCTCCAGCCCCGCATGGCCGGAAGCGTAAAACACCACGTCGTCACGCGGCAGGTCGCGTAGTGTCGCGCCGATCTGGGCGAAGGCTTCGTCCCAGTCGATCGGGACATACCGGTCCGACGCGGCATCGTATTTCATCGGGTGGGTCAGGCGGCCGGATTTCTCCAGCTCGTGATCCGACCATTCGCGCAATTCGGTCACTGTGTGGCCGTCGGCAGAAAAGAAGTCGGGCGTGCAGCGATCCTTGGTCAGCTCCCATAAGGTCGCCTTCGCGCCGTTCTCGCAGAACTCGAACGCTGAATAATTGGCCGGCTTGGGCCAGGCGCACGATACGCACATCACGCCCTTGGGCTTGTTCAACCGCCTCAATCCGTCAAGCGCGCCGGGTGACGCCCAGGTTTCGCCATAGATGCTCGCGATACCTTTCATCGAACCCCAGCCGCCGGCAGGACCGGGCGAATGAGGAAGATCATCGGTGGATTTTGCGGTATCGTCGGCCATCTGGTTCTCCTTCCCCGCGCTTCGCCTGCACTAGGGTCGGACGGGCGAGGCTTTCGGGTTCATGATAAACGCGGTGAGAGGGAAATTTCTCCCGGACATCCATCACTTGCAAACAATGGCGTTGCCAAGGCAAGTTGGCAACCGGCCGCTGATGTGTGAGCACTCTGGAAGCTTGCTGCACCTACTCTTAAGGAACACCGTTCGTGATATATCAGCAGCGCCGCATTCTCGGAGCCGCTCTGGCGGGAGGACACAGCCAACGGTTCGGTTCGGACAAGCGAGCTGCGATCTGGCAAGGACGGAGTCTGCTCGATCACACGATTTCTGCCCTCACCGCCGTTACTGCAGAAGTGGCGGTATGCGGTGGTGCAAATCAGATAATTTCAGAGAATATCGACGTGTTGGCGGACTGGCCCGAGCCCGGTCTGGGACCGCTTGGCGGGCTTTGCGCTGCGCTAATTCATGCGCGTGACAACGGCTTTGACGCAGTGTTGAGCGCACCAGTCGATGCGCATCCCATTCCTGGCGACTTGCTTGATCTTCTTTCTGGCCAAAGCCCCGCAGTGCTGCGCGATCACTGGCTGTTCGGCCTTTGGCCGAGCGATCTTGCGGGGGCGCTGGACGTTCATCTGCGTTCCGGCAAACGCTCGGTCATTTCATGGACCAAGGCCTGCGGTGCACGCTACGTCGACTATCGCGGCCAGCCTCCGGTAAACATCAACACGCCGCCAATGTTGGCCGCGCTGGAAAAGGGAACCGCACTTGGGCTTGCAGCCGAGGTTCACGCGCTGCGCGAGCTCGATTTCGAGACGCAGAGCGTGGAGGATGCGGCGCGCATCGTACCGGTGGAAACCCCGATAGCGATAGAATTCAACGGCATCGGCTTTGCCGTAATGATGGCAACCCCGACCGATCTGGAAGATTTTGTGGCAGGTTTCGCGATGGCCGAAGGATTGGCGCGTCCCGGCGAGATTGACGCGATCGACTTGCACGAAACGGGCGGAGGCTGGGTCGCTCGCGCCAACCTTCCGGCGTCCAGCCTCCCACGCATCATGGAAAGGGCACGGACGCGGGTGTCCGAAAGCAGCTGTGGCATATGCGGAATCGATTCCGTCGCTGCCGCGCTTGCTCCGATCGAGCCGGTCCAGGCAAAGCCGGTGGTCGACCCCGCAGCGATCCACAAGGCGCTATCATCCATGCGGTCCCATCAGCGGTTGGGTGAAGCGACGGGTGCCGCGCATGGCGCGGCCTTCTGCTCTTTCGACGGCCAGATCGTGCTGCTGCGCGAAGATGTCGGCCGGCACAATGCGCTCGACAAGCTGATCGGCGGGCTGGGCCGCAAAGGGCTGAACCATGAAGAGGGTTTCGTTCTTCTGTCGGCGCGGTGCAGTCAGGAACTGGTCGAAAAGACAGTACGCGCCGGCATCCCGATGCTGGTCACGATAAGCGCCCCGTCCAGCCTCGCGATTGCGCGCGCGCGCGAAGGACGACTGACCCTGCTGGCGCTGGCCCGCAATGACAGCGCGCTGGTCGTCAACGACCCTCACCGCCTGCTTTGATCCCGTCAGCCAAAAAGCAGGGTGGTTGACCGTCAGAATCTGATCGCGCGCACGACCTGCCCGGAAGAGCATGGTCCGTCATTGGGCGAGCGGCGGATGAGCCAGTCGCTCGACGCTAGCGGCGCCTGCGCTCCGCTTTCCTGATTGTCCGCGGGCAGAAGGCCCTCTTCGGTGGCCCGTGCACGCACGAAGGCTTCGCGAGAACCGTTCGGCGGCAGATCCGCGGCAAGGATTTGCGGCATAAAACGCACTTCGTCTGCTCCGTTACCCCCCTGCATCGCGGCTAGCAGCGGGACAAGGAACAGCCGCGCCGTCACCATCGCCGAGGTCGGATTGCCCGGCAAGCCGAGGACGGGTTTTCCGCCGCACATGCCGAACCATACAGGCTTGCCCGGCTTGATTGCGATCCTGGCGAAATGCTCGTGCAGCCCGATCCCTGCAAACATGGGCCGTGCAAGATCGTGATCGCCGACAGAGGCACCGCCTATGATGACCACGCAATCGGCGATGTCGAGGGCCCGCCGCGCCAACCCGGACAAGACTTCAAGATCGTCACGACCTCGCATCCGGTCGGCGAGCGTCGCGCCGCAGGACATCGCGAGCGCGCTCACTCCGTAACTGCCGGATTCGGGCAGGCCATGGGGCGATAGATGTGCCGAGCCGGGCTGTTCCAGCTCGTCTCCGGTTGCAATGACGGCCACCTTGGGCCGGCGGGTGACTTCGATCCCGGCGATGTCGGCCCCGGCCAAGGCAATCATCGCGCGGGGCGTCAATCGCAGGCCGACCTCCAGCAGGGTCGCGCCCTTTGCAAAATCGCCGGCGCGTTTACGGATGTGGCGCGCCGGTCCGAACCCCTCGCGAAACCGGACCCGATCTCCCTCCCGCTCGGCATATTCCTGCATCACGACGCAGTCGGCACCTGTGGGCACATAGGCTCCGGTAAATATACGCACGGCTTCGCCGGAGGACATGTCCCCCCCGAACGGTGCACCGGCTGCTGCCTCTCCGACGAGGTTCAGCCAGTCACCCGCCTGTGCCTCGGCCATGCGAACGGCATAACCATCCATGGCCGACACATCGGCTCGCGGGGCGTCGATAGCCGCAACGACCCGTTTCGCGAGGGTCCGCCCTCCGGCCGCGTCCAGGCCAATCGCTTCGCCAGGCAATGATTGCACTGCGCCGATCAGGCGGGCCAAGGCCTGGTCGTAGCTGATCATCGGTAGTGCGACGCGATCGTCGGGGTGGCGCGGGCGCACTGCTCTCGCGTGGAATTGCTGGCTTGACGGTTCATCTGCAGCCGAGCCTAAGACTGGCCAGCGGGCTTGGCCAGATGATTCTGGCGGGGCAACCGGCCCGTCCATGACTGCCCGGATTACCACTAGACCATTACAATTTTCGGAAAATACCCTAGGTAGCGCCGAAGGGCGCGATTTAGGTACAAGGCTCATGGACCGGCTAATCTACAATTTTGACAGCCTGCCCCTGTGGCAGACCGCGATGCCGGCTCCCAGGCCGCATGGAAGGTCCGGCGCCTATCGTGTTTCCACGCCGCGTATCGGCGTCATCTACAATCCGCGCAGCCATCGCAACAAAGGCCAGGACCTTGCCTGCACCGCATCGGGCAATATCACCGTCGTTCAGCCGCGTGCGCGCGAAGATATCGCTCATGCGCTGGCCGACTTCGCGCGCGATGGTATCGATTTCCTCGTGATAAGCGGCGGCGACGGAACTGTCCGCGACGTGCTGACCATGGGGCAGACGGTTTTCGGCGATCGCTGGCCGGCCATTGCCGTCCTGCCCAAAGGCAAAACCAATGCACTGAATGTGGATCTGGGTGCTCCGGTCGACTGGACCCTGGAAGGGGCGATAGCAGCCTATTCGTCCGGGCGCCGGATAGTGCGGCGTCCGCTTGCGATCAGCCGCGAGGGTGATGACGGTCCGGCCATGCTTGGCTTTATCATCGGGGCCGGTGCCTTCACCCACGGGGTCGATGCCGGGCAGGATGCGCATTCGCTCGGCTTTTTCAACAGCCTTGCCGTCGGCGCGGCGAGCGTCTGGGGCATTCTTCAGGCCCTGTTCGGTACCGATCGCAACAAATGGCGCCGCGGCACCGAAATGCGTCTCAATTATCTGCCTTCTGGCAAACCGGTGCCGCATTCCGGCCATGGTGACGTTAACCGTCGCAGCGTTTTTCTGGCGTCTACGCTGACGCACATGCCGATGGGGATCCATCTCTTCGGAAAGCCTCGTCCCGGTCTCAAGCTGGCTTTGCTCGATCATTCCAGGCGGCGTCTGCTGGCCAGTATGCCTGCGATCCTGATGGGCTGGCGGCCCGGCTGGCTGGCGGACGCCGGGCTTCACCAGCTCGATGCCGAGGGTCTGGCGCTGGACGTCGGCGAGCGGGTCATTCTCGATGGCGAGGCTTTCCCTCCCGGCCGCTACCGGATCGAACAGGGGCCCGAACTTACCTTCGTCAGCGTGTGAACAGCGATCTTGCGCAGCGGATCGGCGCATCGCTCGATCGATCGGTACGCGATGAGGTCGCCGCCTATGCGAAGCGCCTTGGCGAAGAGGCCGGGGCGCTCGCGGTCCTTTTCTACGGCTCCAACCTGAGAACCGGATCGCTCGAGGGCGTGCTCGATTTCTACATCCTGTTGCCCGGTCCCCAGCGGGAGCGGATCTGGCCGCGTGTGAGCTATCGCGAGTGGGATCATGCGGGCGAGCGGTTGCGGGCCAAGATCGCGACGATGTCGCTCAGGCAATTCGCAAGTGCCGCCAAGGGCCTCTCGCGCGACACCACGATCTGGGCCCGCTTCGTGCAGCCCTCGGCGCTTGTCTGGCAGGCAAACGAGGAGGCGCGAGCCGAGGTTACGCAGGCGTTATGCGCTGCGGCGGTTACCGCAGGCAGGCTTGCCGCAGCGGTTGGTCCGGCGCGCGGAACCGCGGACGATTACTGGCGCGCCCTGTTTCGCGCGACGTACAAGGCCGAGTTCCGGGTCGAGAAGCCGGGGCGCGAAAATTCCATCCTGGAGGTGAACGCAGAGCATTTCGACGGGCTTCTGCCGATCGCATGGAATGCGGGAGGCATGCGATTCAAACGTATGAACGGACTGTTTGAGCCCCTGCCGAACAGTGCCGAACGCCGCCGTGTCTTGAAATGGTGGAACAGACGCGCCCGGCTGGGCAAGCCGCTCAACCTGTTGCGCCTCGCCAAGGCTACGACGACCTTCGACGGCGCAGCCGATTATGCCGCGTGGAAGCTCCAGCGGCATACCGGCATAGCCCTGGAGGTCACGCCGTTCAGGGCACGGCACCCCCTGCTCGCCGCGCCCGGGGCGCTGGTCGAGCTGTGGCGCAAGCGCCGCGCCTAGCGGTAGCGCATGCGGATCGAGATCGATTCGACGCCCGAGCCGACGTTGAAGGCCGTCTTCTTGTAGCTCGGCTTGCCGAGATTGAAGATGTTGATGCTCGGGTTGTTCGACATGGCCCCGCCATCCTTGAAGATGTCGGTGCTGCCATTGCCGTTCACGTCGTGGCGTACGGCGATCCCGTAAACGCCGGGCTTGGGAACCGGCATGCAGAAGGTCATCGTTCCGGCTTTTGCGGGCGCTTCCATGCGGTAGATCCACTTGCCCTTTTCGAGCCAGTCTTCCTTCGTCCCGCGATAGCTCTGCACGCGAATGATGCCGCCGCTTTCCTTGATGTCGGTAATCGTGACGCGCACCGCGGGCCCCTTGCCGCTGGTGCATTTCGCTGGATCATGGCTGATCGTCTGGCGATATTGCGCGTCGGCCGGTGCCGGTGCAGCCAGTGCCGTCAGGGCGAGCGCAGCGATGCCGGTGGTGGCGATGAGGTTGCGATTCATATAAAAGATCCGTCTTCAACTGTGTGCGAGCCGGCGCCTTGGCTACCGGGCATGAGGGATCCTCGACCCCCCGATATATCGCGCGTTCTAACAGATTGCGCTGAATTGCGGCTGAATTTTCGGCGCAAGCAGCGTTCATGCTGCCTCGTTTCGGCAGAAGCGGGATTGCGCATTGCGTGCGAGCGGTGTGGAAAAGGCCATCACCCTCGCTTGTTAACGCTCGTTTCGCGCGCGTAGGGCGAGCCAAGGCTCACACGCGACCAAGGCAAAAGCGCCCGCATGACCACCCCGTTGATTTCCCCTTCGATCCTTTCCGCCGATTTTGCCGCGCTGGGCGAGGAAGTGCGCGCCATCGACAAGGCGGGTGCAGACTGGATTCACGTCGATGTGATGGACGGGCATTTCGTGCCCAACATCACCATCGGCCCGGCTGTCGTGAAGGCGCTGCGTCCGCATACGGACAAGCCCTTCGACGTCCATCTGATGATTTCGCCGATCGATCCCTATATCGATGCCTTCGCCGAAGCGGGGGCCGATTTCATTACCGTCCATCCCGAAGCGGGCCCGCATATCCATCGCACGCTGCAGGCAATTCGCGCCGCCGGTGCCAGGCCCGGCGTCGTGCTCAATCCGGGCACCCCGGCCAAGATGCTCGACTACCTGATCGACGAGGTCGATCTCGTACTGGTGATGAGCGTCAATCCCGGGTTCGGCGGACAGAGCTTCATCCATTCGCAGCTCAAGAAGGTCGAAGCGATCAGGAAGATGATCGACCGGACCGGCCGCGCGATCCACCTCGAGGTGGACGGCGGGGTCAATGCCGAAACGGCGCGGCTCTGCGTCGATGCGGGGGCCGATGTTCTTGTTGCAGGTTCGGCCACCTTCAAGGGCGGGCCGGACCGTTACGCTGCCAATATCGCGGCATTGAAGGGACAATCATGACAGACAGCGCGCGCACTCTCCTGCGCGAGGATCGGCGCGCTCTGGACAATGGCGATGCCCCTGCATTGCCCCTATCCGATATGGACGAACCCCTGGTGGAAAAGACGGTGCCCGAACGGCCCGAGACGGTCCCGCTCGAATCCGCGCGGACCCTTGTTCTGGCAGACTTCCAGCCGCCCCGCACCGGCCCGGTGGATGGCATGGTGCGCTGGGCCTATCGCCTGGGCGTGCCCGGTTCCGTTCTGGCCGCACCGCTGCGCAAGCCTGCGGCGCCGCGCCTGCTGGCGACGGTCGTCAGCCCGCTTCAGGGCGACCGCGCAGCGGGTGTGGCGCTGAGGGCCGGACAATTCCTGGTTCATGGGCTGAAGGTTCCGGTCGGCAAGGTCGATTTCTCCAGCAACGCCCAGCTTACCCCGCCCGTCCAGCGCGCGGTGCAGGGATTTACTTGGTTGCGCGACCTTGGCGCCTGCGCTCCGCGGGAAGATTGCGCCGCGATCGGGCAGGACCTGCTCGCCCGCTGGCTGAAAGCCAATCCGGTGCCCGCCAAAGGCCCGGCATGGACGGTCGAGCATGCCGGTCTGAGGCTGATGGCATGGCTGGTCGGGGCGCCGCTGATCCTGTCGGGCGATGCCCGTCTGCGTTCGCGCGCGCTCGAATCGATGGAAGCGACCGCGCGCTTCCTCGACCGTGAAGTGGCCCGTGCGGAAGATCGACTGGGGCAGGTCGCAGGCTGGTGCGCCATCGTTGCCGCCGGGTTGCTGCTGCCCGATGGCCGCCCGCGCCGCCTGTTCGGCGAAGCGGGCCTGCTGCGCGCGCTGGGGGAACTGGTGAGCGAGGACGGCGGCGTGCTGTCGCGCAGCCCACTGGCGCAAATGGAAGCGATCGCGCTGCTGGTTGACCTGCGGGCCTGTTACGAAGCTGTCGACCGCGACGCACCGCCGGCACTCGAAACGATGCTTGGCCTGCTGGTGCCCCCCTTGCTGACGCTGCGGATGAGCGATCGCGCACTGGGTAGCTGGCAGGGCGCAGGTGCAACTTCTGGCCAGCAGGTCGATGCATTGATCCGGGCCAGCGGCGTGCGCACGCGCCCGATCAAGGACAGCCGGTACTGGGGCTATCAGCGCGCCGATGCGGGCAGGGCTGTGCTGGTGTTCGATGCCGCGCCGCCGCCGCGGGCGCGGCATGCACGCCACGGCTGCGCTTCCACCCTGGCATTTGAATTTTCGCACGGCGAACAGCGCATCATCGTCAATTGCGGCGGATCCGAACTTGCCGGAGGGCAGGTGCCGGTGCGGATCGAGCAGGGCCTGCGCGGCACGGCCGCCCATTCGACGCTGGTGCTCGACGATGCCAATTCCACCGCCGTGCTGATCAAGGGGCAGATCGGCAAGGGCGTAGAGGAAGTGGATATCGCCCGTAACGTGGTGAAGCAGAAGGGACGCGATGCCGTGCGCCTCGAGGCTTCGCACAATGGCTATGCCGCGCGATATGGCCTGATCCATCGGCGTACGCTGCTGCTGGGCGCGGACGGATCCGGCCTGTCGGGTGAAGACGTCCTTGAACCATCGGGCCGCCAGGGCAAGCGCGGCAAGATCGCCTTTGCGATCCGGTTCCATCTGGGTCACGGGATCGATGCCGGGCTGTCGGACGACATGCGCGGCGCAGGGCTTGCCCTGCCCGACGGAAGCTACTGGCAATTCCGGCTCGGAGGCGATAGCGGCGAGGCGCAAATCGCGATCGAGGACAGCCTCTGGGTCGACGGGCAAGGCCGCCCGCGGGCCACGAAGCAGCTTGTCGTCGAAGGACTGACATCGCGCAGCGGGGGTCGCTTCCCCTGGCTGCTCAAACGCATGGGATAGAAATTCATGACCGACGTGGCGATCAAGCGGGCACTGCTTTCGGTGTCCGACAAGACCGGCTTGGTGGATCTGGGCAAGGCGCTCGCGGCGAAAAATGTGGAACTGGTTTCGACCGGCGGTACCGCCAGGGCCCTCCGCGATGCAGGTCTCGAGGTGCGGGACGTTTCCGATCTGACCGGTTTTCCCGAGATGATGGATGGGCGCGTGAAGACGCTGCACCCGATGGTCCATGGCGGATTGCTGGCGGTACGCGACAATTCCGAGCATGCCGCAGCCATGGAAGAGCACGAAATCGGTGCGATCGATCTCGTCGTGGTCAATCTCTATCCCTTCGAAGCCACTGTCGCGAAGGGCGCGGAGCGGGACGAAATCATCGAGAATATCGATATCGGCGGACCATCCATGGTGCGCAGCGCCGCCAAGAACCACCAGTTCGTCACGATCGTCACCGATCCCGCCGATTACGATACGCTTGTGGGCGAACTCGAAGCGTCCGGGGCGACGTCGCTGGATTTCCGCCGCAAATGCGCGGCCAAGGCCTTTGCCGCGACTGCCGCTTATGATTCGATGATCAGCCAGTGGTTCGCCTTTGCCGATCAGCAGCAGCTCTTCCCCGATTTCCTGGCCGTCAACGGCCGCGCGCCGGTGGAACTGCGGTATGGCGAAAACCCGCATCAGAAAGCAGCGCTCTATACGCCCGCCGGTCCGCATGGCCACGGTATCGCGCAGGCGGAGCAGCTGCAGGGCAAGGAACTCAGCTACAACAATTACAACGATGCCGATGCCGCGCTGGAGCTTTGCGCCGAATTCGCCGGCGGCGAACCTGCCGTGATCATCGTCAAGCACGCCAACCCCTGCGGTGTGGCGCAGGCGTCCAGCCTCCTCGAGGCATGGAACGAAGCGCTCGCCTGCGACAGCGTTTCGGCCTTTGGCGGGATCGTTGCGGTCAATACCGAACTGGATGGGCCGACCGCCGAAGCGATCTGCGAAATCTTCACCGAAGTCGTGATCGCGCCATCGGTAAGCGAAGAAGCGCGGGCTGTCTTTGCCAGGAAAAAGAATCTGCGCCTTCTCGTCACGGGCGATCTGCCCGATCCGCGGCGCGGCGGTCTGCTGGTCAAGCCGATCACCGGCGGCCTCCTGGTGCAGACGCGGGACAATGGCGCGATCAGCGAGGCCGATCTTAAAGTCGTGACAGAGCGGCAGCCGACGCAGCAGGAACTGAAGGACTGCCTGTTCGCCTGGACCGTGGCCCGTCACGTTAAATCCAACGCGATCGTCTATGCCAAGGACGGCGCCACCGCCGGTATCGGCGCAGGCCAGATGAACCGCCGCGATTCCAGCCGAATCGCAGCCATGAAGGCTGCGGAAGCGGCAGAGAAATACGGCTGGGACACGTCACGCACGGTCGGTAGCGCGGTGGCGTCGGATGCGTTCTTCCCTTTCGCGGACGGTCTGCTGGCCGCCGCCGAGGCGGGGGCCACCGCGATCATCCAGCCGGGTGGTTCCATCCGTGACGACGAGGTGGTTGCCGCAGCCGACGAACATGGCCTCGCCATGGTCTTTACCGGGATGCGCCACTTCCGGCACTGAGCCGGCCCGTTCGATAAACGAAGCTGAATATACGACGACGGACGCATTAAGCGCGTTGCAATGGCAGCGTGTGTAACCATGTGGGACACGTTGACGAAAGAACCCCCATGAGCCTCTTTACCCCCGACCTCTATCGCAATTTCGGCATCGGCTTCGGTGCCGGCGCCGTTGCCATCCTGCTTGTGAACAGCGGAGAGATCCTCTCTGCCGTGCCGCAACTGATCGCAGCGATACTTTGATGCGTATGCGGGCGACATTTGCCGGTCTTGCGCTGGCGCTGGCGGCTTCCGCCTGCCAGCAGCCGGCCATTGCCGCCGAAGCGACGGTCAATGCGCCGCAGGCGGAGCGTATTGCCAAGGAAAGCGGGTTGAAGACCGCGATCTTCGCAGGTGGCTGCTTCTGGGGCGTGGAGGCAGTGTTCAGCCATGTGAAGGGCGTGAAAAGTGCCGTCTCGGGCTATCATGGCGGTACGGAACGCCAGGCCAGTTACGATCTGGTGTCCAGCGGCATTACCGATCACGCCGAAGCGGTGAAGATCACCTACGATCCCAAGGTGATCCGTTACGATCAGTTGCTGCGCATCTTCTTCTCGGTCGTTGCCGACCCGACGCAGCTCAATCGCCAAGGTCCGGATACCGGTGCCCAGTATCGCAGCGCCATCGTGCCGATGTCGGCCGAACAGAATGCCGTCGCCAAGGCCTATATCGCGCAGCTGAAAGGCGCGGGCCTGTGGTCGAAGCCGATCGTCACCAAGATCGAGCGCGCGCAGGCTTTCTACCCGGCAGAAACCTATCATCAGGACTTCATGGTTCGAAATCCGCGCAACGGGTATATCGTGCGCTGGGATGCACCCAAGGTGAAGGCACTGAAAGCCATGTACCCCGGGGTCTATTCCGCGAGCTTCCAGCGCGACTAGCTTGCGCAGGGGCGCGCCGCGCCCTACCTTTTGGCGCATGGCTGGACATGTACATTCCCACAAGGAACACGAAGGCGACGCTCTGATCGACGCCGCCCGCACGACGCTGACAGGCAGCGGGGAACAATGGACCGGCATGCGCCAGTCCGTCTTCGAAGAACTGGCCCAGCACGACAAACCGGCCAGCGCTTACGACATTGCCGATAATCTATCGCGCTCGCGCGGAAAGCGGGTGGCGCCCAACAGCGTCTACCGCATCCTCGACCTGTTCGTACGGACCAATCTGGCCAACCGGATCGAAAGCGCCAACGCCTATCTCGTGAACACCCATCCCGGCTGCAGGCACGACTGCATCTTCCTGATCTGCGACGATTGCGGAAAAGCCACGCATATCGACGACGACCGGGTGACCGGCGCCCTGCGCGATGCGGGCAAGGATGCAGGGTTTACCGATGTGCGCCCCGTGGTCGAGTTGCGCGGTCTGTGCGACGATTGCGCCGGCTGACATGCGGCGGCGTGCTGGTCGTCGCTAGCGACCAGCCGTTTGTCGACAGCCGCGTTATGTGGGTGTAGAGCGACATGTTATGACAAGTCGCCCGAAGACGCCGTTGCTCGATACGGTCAATACCCCAGACGATCTCCGCAAGCTCGGCAAGGACCAGTTGCGGCAACTCTCCGACGAATTGCGTGCCGAAATGATCGACGCGGTCGGCCAGACCGGTGGCCATCTGGGGTCGGGTCTGGGCGTGGTCGAACTGACCACGGCGATTCACTATGTTTTCAATACGCCTGAAGACAAGCTGGTCTGGGACGTCGGGCATCAGTGCTATCCGCACAAGATCCTGACCGGGCGCCGCGACCGTATCCGCACCCTGCGCCAGGGCGGCGGGCTGAGCGGCTTCACCAAGCGCGCGGAAAGCGAATACGATCCGTTCGGTGCTGCGCACAGCTCGACCTCGATCTCGGCTGCGCTGGGCTTCGCCATGGCCAACAAGATGCAGAATCGCCCGGGGCGCGGGATTGCCGTGATCGGTGACGGCGCGATGAGCGCCGGCATGGCCTATGAAGCGATGAACAATGCCGAACAGGCAGGCAACCGGCTGGTTGTGATCCTCAACGACAACGACATGTCGATCGCTCCGCCGGTTGGCGGGCTGTCCGCATACCTCGCGCGCATGGTATCCAGCAGCGAATATCTCGGTCTGCGCTCCATGGCATCGCGCATCGCGCGCAAGATGGGCCGAAGGGTGTGGGGCGGTCTCGAAAAGGCGGAAGAATACGCCCGCGGCATGGTGACCGGCGGGACGATGTTCGAAGAACTCGGGTTCTATTACGTCGGCCCGATCGACGGGCACAATCTCGATCATCTCATCCCGGTGCTGGAAAACGTGCGGGACAGCGAACAGGGCCCGGTCCTGATCCATGTCGTGACCACGAAGGGCAAGGGCTATGCCCCCGCCGAAAACAGCGCCGACAAGTACCACGGCGTCGCCAAATTCGATGTCGTCACCGGCGAACAGAAGAAATCGACGGGCGGTCCGCCCGCCTATCAGAACGTCTTCGGCGAAACGCTGGCGAAGCTGGCGAACGACGATCCGCGCATTTGTGCCATCACCGCCGCCATGCCCAGCGGAACGGGCGTCGATAAATTCGCCAAGGCGCATCCGGACAAGGCGTTCGATGTCGGCATTGCCGAACAGCATGGCGTGACCTTCGCGGCGGGTCTCGCAGCCGAGGGAATGCGACCCTTCGCGGCGATCTATTCCACCTTCCTGCAGCGCGCCTACGATCAGGTCGTGCATGACGTGGCGATCCAGAACCTGCCCGTACGCTTCGCCATCGACCGCGCCGGGCTGGTCGGCGCCGATGGCTGCACCCACGCTGGAAGCTTCGACATTACCTATCTCGCCACGCTGCCCAATTTCGTGGTCATGGCCGCTGCCGACGAGGCGGAACTGGCGCACATGACCTACACGGCGGCCGAGTATGACGATGGCCCGATCGCCTTCCGTTACCCACGCGGTAGCGGTACGGGTGTGGCAATTCCGGACCAGCTGGAAAAGCTCGAAATCGGCAAGGGCCGTGTGGTGCGTGAAGGCACCAAGGTCGCCATCCTCTCGCTCGGTGCCCGGCTGGAAGAAGCCAAGAAGGCCGCCGATCAGCTCGAGGCCAAGGGCCTTTCGACCACGGTGGCCGATATGCGCTTTGCCAAGCCACTGGATACCGCGCTGATCGAGAAGCTGATGCGCAGCCACGAGGTTGTGGTGACGGTAGAGGAAGGCGCCATCGGCGGCCTCGGCGCGCATGTGTTGACCTTTGCCAGCGACGAAGGTCTGACCGACGCGGGGCTCAAGGTGCGCACCATGCGTCTGCCTGACATCTTCCAGGATCAGGACGATCCCGACAAGCAGTATGACGAGGCAGGTCTCAACGCGCCGCACATCGTCGATACGGTGCTTAACGCGCTACGTCACAACAGCGCCGGCGTGGAAGAAGCCCGCGCGTAAGTCGCACCGACCCCTGTCTGCTCCTGGGTTGCGGTGCCGCCGTCGCCTCTGGTACCTCTTCCTGGGAAAGGGGGGCGAGATGTCCGACGAGGGAAATCGGCAGCACGCAATCCGGAAGGCGTGGCACAGATGGTTCACGGTCATGATTCCGCTGATGACGGTCGTCGCCATAGCAACAGTGTCGGGCGCGTTCATTACGGCCTTCGGCGGATTGATCGCGCTGCTCGCCTGCGGCCTCATGTATCAAAGGCTGGTCAATAAACGCTCATGGCGCTCGATCCTCCGGGGTGTGTACACCCGCGAGGACTGATCGGCTTGGACCGCGCTGTCCTCCGCTCATGGGTGACGAAGCGTGCCCACGCTGGCATGGAAGCCTATGAAAGGACCTTCCGCCCATGACCCTGCTCACCACCCACGCCGCCGATCACGTCACCACGCTTACCCTGAACCGTCCCGAGACGATGAATCCTCTCGGCGCGAAGGGCGACGGGGATGCCTTCGCGGCGGCCTGCGATGCGATCAACGCGGACATGGATGTTCGCTGCGTGATCCTGACCGGGGCGGGGCGGGCCTTCAGTGCGGGCGGCGACATCAAGGCGATGAAGGAGCGGACGGGCACCTTCGGCGGAACTGCGCCGGAGATTTCGGACGGTTATCGTAACAACATCCACAAGGTGCTGCGCGCACTCTACGGGCTGCGCGTGCCGCTGATCGCGGCGGTGAACGGGCCAGCGATCGGGTTGGGTTGCGATCTGGCCTGTCTTGCGGACATGCGCATCGGTTCCGACAGGGCGAAGTTCGGCGTTACCTTTCTCAAGCTCGGCATCATTCCCGGCGATGGCGGCACCTGGATCCTGCCGCGCATCATCGGCGAGGCGCGCGCGGCGGAACTGTTCTACACCGGTGACGTGATCGATGCGCAAACGGCACTCGACTGGGGTCTCGTCAGCCGCGTCGTCGCGGGCGAGACGCTCATGGACGAGGCGCGCGCGCTGGCTGCCAAGGTGGCTGCCATGCCGCCCCACGCACTGCGGCAGGCCAAGAACCTGATGCGGCAGGGTCGATCCATCAGCTACGATACGGCGCTCGAGATGGCGGCCAATACGCAGGCGCTCATGCACCTGACCGACGATCACATGGAAGGCATCGACGCGCTGCTGGAAAAACGCGCACCCCGTTTCGAAGGGCGTTAGTCAGCCCACCCACCGCCATATTCCGGCGGGCATGCCATTGGCGTGAATATGGCCATAGGTGGCCCCGAGCCAGATGAGCAGGCCCCCGATCCAGGCGGTCGCGCCCGCCTGCACCAGCTTTCCGAAGCGCGGCCAGTAGCTGGTCCGGCTTTGCCAGTCGTCCCAGGCATCGCCCATCATCGCCCGCTTCTTGCGGTCCTGCATGTGGGCGCCCGCGAGCGCCAGAAATCCGATCGCCCCGGCCATGATCCACTGTCGCGGCGTCGGGCTGACCAGAACATGGGCAGCGGCCCAGAGGGCGAAGCTCCACATCATCGGATGCCGCGTGACATGGAAGACGCCGTGCACGGGCAATGCGGCATTCCGGGTTGCCCGCGGATCGGGAAGGGCCGGATTGCGCACGAAGCTGCCCGCCAGCAAAACCGACGCGACCAGCATGATTATCGTGACGACGATCCAGATCACATCGCTCATGCCGCCCCATAGCGGCGTTCCGCCCGCGCCCACGCTGCGAAACGCCGTCGCTGCCAAGATGAATGTGGCAAGCGCGACCAGCGAATACAGAATGCGGAAGCCATTCTCTCCCAGCGTGCCGACCAGCGGCGCGCGAAGCGGATGGGAGAGGGCGAAGTGACTGCCAACGAATGCCACCGACGCGGCCAGCAGGGAAATGAGTGCAGGATCCATCGTGACGCACCTTATGTTTACGGCGTCAACATAACTACCATGTCCTCCCGGCTTTGCAAGCGCCGCGTAATTTTCAGGGTTAGTCGGCCTTTTCGATGCCGAGCAATTGCACCTTGAACAGCAGGGTCGCACCGCCGGGTATAGGGCCCTTGCCGGATGCCCCATAGGCAAGGTCTGCCGGTGCTGCGATCTCGATCGTGTCGCCCACACCCATCTCGGGGATCGCCATCTGCCACGCCTTGACCAGCCGACCGAGGGGGAAGGTTGCCGGTTCCCCCCGGTCGAACGAACTGTCGAATGTCGTGCCGTCGATGAATGTGCCAGCATAGTGCACGGTCACCGTGTCCTCGACACTCGGCTTTTCGTCGCTTCCCGCATGGTCGACATAGCGCCAGCGCAGGCCGCCGGGCATCACGCGCCAGCCACCTGCTGCATCCAGCTTGGTGAGATAGGCTTGCTGCGCGTTCATCCAGGCGATGTCCTGCGACCGGTCGACCGGAGGCGCATCCTGCGCATACAGCGCGTGAAAGCTCACGGCCGCCGCAGCGGCGCCCAGTGCGAGCAGGGTGGTGCGCATTTCCTTCATGGCGTTACCAGTCGTATCCCTTGGGCAGGTCGTTCGTATCGAGGTCGCGATAACGATCGCGCAGGCGGCTCTGATGGTTTTCGAGCGGTTGCTCTACGCCATCGATGAACACCTTTACCGGTGTCGAACCGACCTCGAGCGGATCGCCATCCCAGACCACCAGATCGCCCGCCGCACCCTGCGCCAGCGTCCCGGCACGTCCATCGATGCCGAGGATACGCGCAGGCACTGAGGTGATCGCCGCCAGCGCCTGTCCCCAGGAAAGCCCCGCCGCGCCCGGTACGCGGCCAAGCGCTACGAGATTGCCCGCATACTGGTTGAGGTTGCGCGGATTTTCCATGGCGCTGGCATTGATCGCCACTGTCACGCCGGCTTGCACCATACGGCCGATATTGCTCTGCGTCGAAGCCAGCTCCTCGAAGTTTTCGGGCAGATCGTCCAGCCCGTCGGCGATGACGGGAACACCCGCAGCGGCGATGTCCTTCGCGACAAGCCATCCTTCGCTCGCACCCACGAGCGCCATGTCGAGCCGCGGGAACTCCTTCTTGAGCGCGAGCACGCTGCGGATGTCCGAAGCGCGTTCGACCGCAACCAGCAGCAGTTGTTCTCCGCGCACCACCGGCACCAGCGCCGACGCGTCGAACCGGGTCAGCAACACGTCTCCGGCACGCTCGGCATATTCGCCCGACAGACGCGGATCGACCGGCACATCGTCGCCGAAATCGGTTTCGGGACGCGCCGACGACCGGCCCGGGATGCGTGCGTCCTCTCCCAGCTTCATCGCTTCGCGCAGCGCATTGCGGAACAGGACGTGCGCAGCGACGCGGCTGCCCCCCGCAATCCGGCCGCCCTGCTCACCCAACGCAACCATCTGGAAGGCGCGCGGGCGCATTACGGCGTCGGGATCGGCGCCGAGATCGATGATCGCGCCCTGGCCAGCGAAGATAGAGGCCGAGGGCGATGTCGTGGTCGCGGCGCGGGTCACCCCGGCAGCGCGGTGGACGAGGATGTGCTGCGAGTTGGGATTGACCGCCGGTGCCACATCGAGCGCGGCGCTGAAGGGCGAGTTGCGGGCAGAACTGTCGTTCGATTCTCCGACACCGCCGACATCGAGCAGACCGAGCGTGGTGATCGCCGCAACGATACCCGGGGTAACCCAGGCACCCTGTCCGTCGATGGCGGTCGCGCCGCCCGAGGCAGGCATTCCGGACGCGGGCCCGGCATAGACCACGCGGCCGCCGCGAACGAGCACGGCGCCATTTTCGACGGGCTCGCTTCCATCGCCGGTCGCAACCGTGACCCCGGTGATGGCGACATCCTGCGCGCTGGCCGAATGACCGACGAATGCGCCGACGAGGCCAAGAGCGATGCCGACGGCACCGAGGGGGGAGAGACGCTTGCTGGCCTTGCTCATTTCACGTCTCCTTCGCCCGGCTGGCCGAGTTCGAAATCGCTCACCGGTCGGCGCTTGCGATCCATGGCATCATACATCAGCGCCCCGTCGATCCAGACCTTCTCCGGCCTTGTATAAACCGACAGCGGATTGCCGTTCCACAGCACGACGTCGGCCATCTTCCCGGGCTCGAGACTGCCGGTCATGTCGCCGATCCCCATGGCCTTGGCCGCATTGTAGGTGAACCAGCCCACCACTTCGGCATCGGGAATATCGATGCCGATGCGACGCCCGGCAGCCTGCGCCTTGGCGGCTTCCTGATTGAGACGCTGAATGCCGTTCGCATCGTCGGAGTGGATGACGACGCAGGCGCCTTCGCGCTGGAGGAAAGCGGCATTTTCCAAAATGCCGTCATAGGCTTCCATCTTGAAGCCATACCAGTCGGCCCAGACGGCGCTGCACACGTCGTTTTCGCGCAGGAGATCGCCGATCTTGTAGGCTTCGACCGCGTGGTGGAAGGCGGTGACCTTATAGCCCATTTCCTTGGCCATATCCATCACCAGCGCCATCTCGTCGGCACGGTAGCAGTGATTGTGGACCAGGATCTCGCCGTCGAGAACGCCCTTCAGCGTTTCCTTGCCGAGATCGCGCTTTTCGCCGTCATAGGCCTGAGCATCGAGCCACATCTGCCGGTTGACCGCGAAATTGCCCATCCGCGTCGAAGGCATCCGTCCCTTGCTGCCGTAGACCCGCTTGGGGTTTTCGCCGCAGGCCATCTTCATGCCGTAGGGTGCGCCGGGGAATTTCATGCCCTGCACTGTGCGGGCGGAAACGTTCTTGAGGGTGACCGAACGCCCGCCGGTCAGATTGGCCGATCCGGGCAGGATTTGCAGCGCGGTCACGCCCCCGTTGGCGAGCGCGCGGGTAAATCCGGGGTCCTGCGGCCAGACCGAATGTTCGGCCCAGACTTCGGGCGTCATCGGGGCGGTCGCTTCATTGCCGTCGGAATGGGCCTCGACGCTGGGGGTGGGATAGTCGCCCAGATGGGAATGGATGTCGATCACGCCGGGGGTGACGAACTTGCCGCTGCCGTCGACGACATCGTATCCCGTCGTGGAAAGAGATGCATCGCCCACGGCGGCAACCTTGCCGTCGCGGAACAGGACCGTGCCATTGTCGATCCGACCGCCGCGACCGTCGTAGATCGTGGCGCCGACCAGTGCGGTCGGGCGTCCGGGATAGGGTTTATACGTGGAAGGGAACGGCGCATTGCCATCCTTGCCGACGGGTGCGGTCCAGTCGCGCGACGAAGCCGATGCGGTGTCGCCGCCGCCGGTCGTTGAACATCCCGCCACAACGAATGCTGCGGCACAGGCAAGCAAGGCAAATCTAGTCATGAAACCCCCAAATCAGTCGGGCCGGAGCATTGCTGCCCCGGCCCATGCGGTCAAATACATTCGTCGGTGCCAGCCGGCGTTTTGCCGATTGACCCCGCGCCCCGGTCAGACACGCGGGCGGGTTTCGGGATGGATCCCGGCACCCTGCGGTTCGCCCGGACCTTCGGCCTGCCCGAGCAGGTCGTCGCCTTCGACATCGTCCTTAAGCGAATCGAGGTGCATCAGCTTTTTCACGAAGGGGCTGATGAGCATCACGACGATGCCGATGGCGATCGCGTACCAACCCACCGTCGAATAGACACCGAGTACGACCTGCTTGCCGGACTCTTCGCCAACGCCCTCGGCGCCGGTCGCGGCAGCGATCAGGCCAGCCGCGAAGTTACCGGTGGCGGATGCAAAGAACCAGGTACCCATGATCAGCGAGGCCATGTGTGCCGGGCTGAGGCGGTTCATCGCGGAAAGGCCAACCGGGCTGAGGCAGAGTTCGCCGGTCGTATGCAGCAGGTAGATCAGGAAGATCAGGATCACCGGGGTCGGAACGCCGACACCCACCGCCTGTGCGCCCCAAACGAGAACCAGGAAGCCCAGCCCGACCTGAACGACGCCCAGACCGAACTTCATCGGCGTGGACGGCTCCCAGCCACGTCGCCCGAGCCATAGCCACAATCCGGCAAATACAGGCGCGAGCAGAACGATGTAGATCGCATTCAGCGACTGGAACATCGCAGCGGTCGGCTCGAAGCCCACGATGGAGCGGTCGACATGACGGTCGGTGAACAGGTTGAGGCTCGAGCCTGCCTGTTCGAACAGCGCCCAGAAGACGATCGAAACGAATATCAGGAACATCGCGGCGAAAATGCGGTCGCGTTCCTCCGCAGGCAGCTTGGCCACTGCAATCCACAGCACATAGGTTACCAGGCCCAGGCCGAAGACGGCCAGAACCCATCCGACCAGTTCCTGATACTGGATCGCCAGCCAGCAAAGGCCGACCATGGCGAGGCCGACGGCATAAATTCCGATCTCACGGCCACCTTTGAGTGCTGCGGGATCTTTCGGTTCCCCGCGGCCCAGCAGGAGCGGCTTGCCCCAGATGAATACCACCAGGCCAAGCAGCATGCCTACGCCGGCGGCGCCGAAGCCATAGGACCAGCCATAATCCGGGTGCATACCGAGATAGCCGCACAGCAGCGATCCCAGGGCCGCGCCCATATTAATGCCCATGTAGAAAATCGTGTAGGCCGGATCGCGGCGGATGTCGGTGCGCGGGTAGAGCTGTCCGACCATCACCGAGATATTGGCTTTCAGGAAACCGGAGCCCACGATGATCAGCGCCAGCGCCAGCCAGAACACGTTCATGATCGCGGAACCTTGTCCGCCATCGCCTTCGAACGCCATGAAGAAGTGGCCGAAAGTAAGGAGAACGGCGCCGAACAGCACCGCCTTGCGCTGACCGAGATAACGGTCGGCCAGGTATCCGCCGACCACCGGCGCGATATAGACCAGCGCGGTATAGGCGCCGTAGATGATCGATGCTTCGCTATCGCTGAACAGCCAGTGCTGAACGAGATAGAAGATCAGCAGAGCGCGCATGCCGTAATAGGAAAAACGCTCCCACATTTCGGCGAAGAACAGGACGAAAAGCCCTTTGGGGTGGCCGAAGAACGTCCCTGCCGAATCCCCATCTGGCAATGCTTGCGTGGCCATATTTGGCAAACCTCATCAATTGTATCGGAAGCCATGCGACCCACAGCCTCCTCCCCGAAGAAGCGCGCACACTAACGGTTCGCGCGCCCATGTGAAGCATTAGTTACACAAGTGACCGGCTTGCGGCTGTCTGAACGCTGCGCTGCCGGGAACCTTGCGCGACGCGGTGTATTATGGCACTGAAGCAGTCTGTCGCGGGGAAATGACGATGAAGAACCAGTCAAAGCCGGTCTACCTCAAGCTGCGCGACATGATCGCAGCGGCGATTATCGATGGCCGGTATGCGGAAGGCGATATGCTTCCTTCGGTCCGTGCGCTGGCGGCGGAACAGGGCGCCAATCCGCTCACGGTGGCCAAGGCCTACCAGCAATTCCAGAACGATGGCCTCGTCGAGGTGCAGCGCGGCGTCGGCATGTATGTCGTGCCCGGCGCGGCCGGCCGCCTGCGCAAGAGCGAGCGCGAGGCCTTCCTGCGCGAGGAATGGCCCGAAATCAGAGCCCGCATGGACCGGCTGGGCGTATCGGCCCGCGAACTGCTTGCCGAAGCATGAGAAACACACGAAATTCTGCCGGGCCGCCTTGCGGGTTGACCCGGCTTCTGCCACAGTCGTAAGGCGGGAATCGCGCAGTAAACTGCGGGTTTCCAAGGGTCGCGTTGGAACCAGAAATTTGCGGCCGGAGAGGCCGGGAGCACACCTATGATCCGATCCGAACTCCTCACCGCGCTGGCGCAGGACAATCCAGAATTGCGCGCAGAAGAGGTCGAGCAGGTGGTCGATATCTTTTTCGAAGAAATCGCCCAGCGTCTCGCCGAAGGCGGTCGGGTGGAACTGCGCGGCTTCGGCGCCTTTTCCACGCGCGAACGCGAAGCGCGCAAGGGCCGCAACCCCCGCACCGGCGAAACGGTCGACGTTCCTGCCAAGAGCGTGCCCTACTTCAAACCGGGCAAGGACATGCGCAAACGCCTCAACCAGGAATGAACTGTTCGCCCATGTGCGAACCGTGATTGCCCGCCCGCCCGGCAGCGACTAGGGCGATGCGCTGCAAGCGGGTGTGGCGGAATGGTAGACGCCGGGGACTTAAAATCCCCTGAGCTTTGCTCGTGCGGGTTCGAGTCCCGCCACCCGTACCAGCCGCGTGCGGTATCCGTCCCGCTACTGTACCCGTTTTATCTCCGCATTAACCCCTAACCGCTTATTAGCGCGGTTCGAAGGGGTGTTCGTGCAGTGTTGCCGCAGCAGCCAGTACGCGGCTGTGTGCAATCGGGAAGCAAGGGACGATGGATTACACCAACGGACTCGACACGGGCGAACAGGCGCCTTCCGACACCGCCGATCAGCGCGGCGCACCGCGTTTCGTGTCGCTCATCCGCGCCGCGAAGCTCGTTTGCGGCCAGGGCGAATTCGTCTGCGTAATCCGCGACGTGTCGTCGACCGGCGTGTCGATCCGGACCTTCCATGCCCTGCCGACGGACAAGGCGGTCGCGCTCGAACTCCAGAACGGCGAAACCTACGAACTCGAACTGGTCCGCAGCGACGGCTTCGATGCCAGCTATCGGTTCGCCGCGCCGGTTGCCGTCGATCGCCTGATTCGCGAAAACTGGAGTTATCCCAAACGCGCCCTGCGGCTTAACATCATGCTGCCGCTGACGGTCACCAGCCTTGCCGGACGGACGGAGGCGTTCACCGTCAACCTGTCGCAGCAGGGCTCGCGCATCGAATGCGACCACGTGTTCGCCATCGATCAGCGGCTGACGATCGGCTGCGAACATATGCCCGATGTGCGCTGCAAAGTGCGCTGGCGCAGGGATGCCAACTACGGCCTGGTGTTCGAAGACACCTTCTCCCTGCGCGAATTCGCCATGCTCGCCGTCAGGGTCCAGTGCCCGATCCTGGTGCAGGACACGATGTAATCCGGACCTCGGCCGGACGGCCTAGGCAGGTTTGAAGTCCATCGCTGCGCCATTGATGCAGTGGCGCTTGCCCGTCGGCTTGGGGCCGTCATCGAAAATATGCCCAAGATGGCCGCCGCAGTCGGCGCAGTGGACCTCGGTCCGCGGATAACCGATCTTGTAATCGGTGGTGGTGCCGACCGCGCCCTTGTCCAGCGCCTGCCAGAAACTGGGCCAGCCGGTTTTGGAATCATATTTGGTCTTGGAACTGTAGACCCCGTTGCCGCATCCCGCGCACACGAATGTGCCGGCCCGCTTCTCGTCATTGAGCGGCGAGGAATAGGGCCGTTCGGTCGCCGCCTCGCGCAGCACCGCAAATTCCTGTTTCGTCAGCTTCTTGCGCCATTGCGCCTCGGAAAGCTTGACCGGGAAATTCTTGGCTTCGGCTCGGCCGGAGCCGCAGGCGGCCAGTGTGGCAAAGCTGACGGACGCGCCGACCCACTCGAGCAGGCGGCGACGGTTGAGGGTATGCTGAGTCATGGTGTCTCGGTTCATGGCATGGGGAA
Source organism: Qipengyuania pacifica (assembly GCF_019857205.1). Classification (GTDB taxonomy): domain Bacteria; phylum Pseudomonadota; class Alphaproteobacteria; order Sphingomonadales; family Sphingomonadaceae; genus Qipengyuania; species Qipengyuania pacifica. Next base: position 371,974 of record NZ_JAHWXO010000001.1, read on the forward strand.
TAGCACCCCACGCCTGAACCTACGCTTGAAACGGGTGAAAGGTTACACAGCCTCAGAAATCGGTGATTTCGACCTCGAGCTTGCGGAAGCCGTGGACGAAGTTCGCTTTGACCCGCTCGATGTCCCCGGCAAGATGCACCCGCATGCGCCGTTTGTGCAGTTCTTCGAGCAAGATGCGCAGCTGTAGTTCGGCCAGCCGGGCTCCCACGCAGCGGTGAATGCCATAACCGAAAGCGATGTGGCGGCGGGCGTTTTCGCGGGTCAGGTCCAGCTTGTCGGGGTTTTCGAACACTTCCTCGTCGCGATTGGCCGATAGATACCACAGCACGACCTTGTCCCCGGCCTTGATCTGCTGGCCGAATACCTCGGTGTCTTCCACGCAGGTGCGGCGCATATGGGCCAGCGGGGTCTGCATGCGCAGCATTTCCTGCACGGCATTCGGAATGATCGAAGGATCCTGCTCGAACAGCTTGCGCTGCTCGGGATTCTTGTCGAGCTGATAGACGAAACCGCTCATCGAATTGCGCGTGGTGTCGTTGCCGCCAACGATCAGCAGGATCAGATTGCCCATGAATTCCTGCGGGCTCATCTGGTTCATGGCTTCGGAATGGATCATCATGGAAATCAGATCGTCGCCCGGTTCCTTGTCGTGCGTGCGCTCGATCCATAGCGACTGGAAATAGGCCGCCATTTCCTGAAGTATGCCCCAGCGCACCTCGTCCAGCTCGCGTACGGTGGCCAGCTCCGTGTCGCCCGACCAGTCGGACCAGAACGTCAGCAGGCGGCGGTCCTCCCAGGGGAACCCGAACAGGATCGCCAGCATGCCGGTGGTCAGTTCGATGCTGACGGTGTCGACCCAGTCGAACACCTCGCCGCGGGGTAGGGAATCCAGCAGTTCGCCGGTGCGCTGGCGAATCTCGCCTTCCATCTCGGCCATGCCGCTGGGCGTGAACTTGGGCGCAACGGTGCGCCGCTGGCCGGTGTGCTGGGGCCGGTCCATGGCAATGAACATCGGCAGTTCGCGGCGTTCGTCCAGCCCGCGCTCGGCAAGCTGCTCATCGGTCAGTCGCTCGAGGATAGTGATCCCGCCATGCTCCCAGCTTGAAGAGAACGTATCGGGCAGGGCCTCGATATGCTGGATCGCCTTGTGACCGACCACGGCCCAGTACGGACCGAAGGGGCTGTCATCGATATAGTGCAGGGGCCCGGCTTCGCGCATTTCGCGGAAGATCGGATGCCACGTATTCTCGGCATAGATATCGCTGCGGCTGACATCCCATTTGTGGGGATGATGCAGCTTGTCTTCGGGGTGTTCCGCGAAATGCTGTTTCAGCGCCTGATGGGCACTGGGCGATGTACGGCACTGGGGGCGTTCGATTGCAGCGGTTGCCATGTCTCTCTCCTCTCGAGAGGGGGCGATTCTTTACGTTCAGCCTCCCTCTTTCCCGCCATCCTGCCCTAACTGACACGTGTGTCAATAGTGCGTTGCAAATCGCCACCGATCTTTCGGTCAGCTTCGCCGGTCAGGGCCCTGCGATTGCCGGCATCACGCCGATCGCGCCCTCCCGAACCGCGGCTTTCGCGCGCGTCCGCCCTTGCCCGATTTCATCACGCGCCGCCGGAAGATCATCGCGCCGAACCTCACGAACAGGATCACGCACAGGGCCTGCCAGGCCAAGGCGAGAATATGCGGCCACAAGGCTTCCGACTGCGCGGCGCGGGCCAGCATCGCGAAAGGCGAGGATAGCGGGAACATCGCGGCGCCGATCTCCAGGGGCGATCCAGGGCTGGTGATCGCGGAAGCGGCCAGGAAGAACACCAGCAATTGCGCCATGGTGACAGGCATCGACATGGTCTGCACTTCGCGCACGGTCGCCGCCATTCCGCCGATCGTCAGGAACAGCGACCCCAGCAGCAGATAGCCCATTGCGAAATAGACGATCCCGAAGGCGATGAAGAGCGGCCAGCCCAGCGCCGGTTCGGGCAATTGCGGCAGGGCATTCCCGGCCAGCAAGGCTATCGCCCCGCCCGCTACGGCCCACACGGCGATCCCCACGAAGCTGACGCCCAGCATGGCGACCAGTTTGCCCAGAAACACGGCGTCCATCGGAATGGCCGCTGCGAGGACCTCGATGACCTTGTTCGCCTTTTCCTCGACCAGATTGGACAGCACCATTCCAGCCAGCAGCATCATCAGCAGGAAAAGCAGCAATTGCCCAGCCTGCGCCGTACGGATGCGGTCGGTGCGTTGCGCAGCGACACTGGTCTCGACCGGGTTCTCCCGGACTGCGGGGAAGGATGCGACAGTTCCCGTCCGCGCCTCCGCAGCGATCAGGGCGATCGGGCCGCGCCAGAAATCGATGCTGTCCTGCGGGCCGGTCAGTTGCGGCTCCCCGGGTGTGCCACTGACGACAGCGATGTAATTCCTGCCCTTTTCGCGCAGGATCGCCTCGGGCTTTTCAGCGCTGCTGGCAATGCCCAGTTCGGGCAGCGCCATCCCGATTTGCGGCGCCAGCCGGGCTCTGGCCTCGACCATTGCCTGCGCATCGGGTTCGCTCATGGCAACGGCCACCAGCCTGGTGTTTGCATCGCGCTGCACCTGGCCGCCGATCCCGCCCGCCATCGCACCGATGATGATCGGGAACAGGGGGCCGAGCAGGAAAAAGAAGAATGCCCGGCTGAACAGGATGGCATGGAAGTCGCGCCGGGCAACGACGCGGGCCGCTTCGAACAGCGACAGGCGCGTGGTATCGCTCATTGCCCGGTTCCTTCGGCGCTGCCTTCGCGAAGCGCGCGGGCCGCTGCTTCGCCAGCTATCTCGACGAAGGCATCGTGCAGGCCGGCGCGCTCGATCGACAGTGACAGGATTCCGGCTTCCCCCTCGATCAGGGGTTTCAGCAAAGCCTCGATTCCGCTCTCTGGCACGGGGAAATACCAGAAATGGCTGCCGCTGGCCTTCACGTCGTGGCGGGTATCTGCAGGAAGGGCGCTGCACCACAACCCTTCGCCGGTGCGCGTCTCCAACCGGACCTGCGCAGGAATGCGGTCGCGCGCCACATCCACCGATCCGGCATAGGGCACCTTGCCTCCGGCAATGATCGCCACTTCATCGCACAGCCGTTCGGCGTGGTGGATGACGTGAGTGGAAAAGATGACTGTCGTTCCGCCCAGGGCCAGCTCGCGAATCATCGTTTCCAGCTTGCCCTGATTGATCGCGTCGAGCCCGCTGAACGGTTCGTCCAGCACCACCAGCTTCGGGCGATGCACCAGCGTGCCGAGCAATTGTACAGTCTGCGCCATGCCCTTCGACAATTGGCGGATCTGCCGGTCGATCGCATGGCCCATGCCGTGCCCTTCCAGCAATTCACGTCCACGCGCCTTGCCTTCGACCAGCGGCAGGCCGCGCACTGCGCCCATGAACGCGATCGCATCGTCGCATTTCATTGCGGGATACAGGCCGCGTTCCTCGGGCAGGTAGCCGATCAGCTTGGCAACTTCGTGCGGGCGGTCGTTGCCGAACACGCGGCGCACGCCTTCGTCGGGGTCGATGATGCCCAGCAACATCCGCAGTGTCGTCGTCTTGCCTGCGCCGTTGGGGCCCAGAATGCCGTAGATCGCGCCTTCGGGCACGGAAATATCCACCCCGTCGACAGCCAGCGTGTCGTCGAAGCGCTTGACCAGTCCGCGTGCCTCGATAGCGAGCGGTCGATGGCCGTCGGCCGGGGGTCGCGTCATGGTGCCTGTCTCGGTAAGCATGGGCGCATCGATAGCGGCTGGCAGTGAACGGGAGCACACGCAAGCGTGGTTAACGCGGAATTGCAGGATGATTTGCGCAAGGAGGCGCAGCGGCTGGGCTTTGTCGCCTGCGGCTTCACCTCGGCTGCGCCCGATCCGCAGCGTGCCGCGCGGCTCGAAGAATATCTGGGCGAAGGCCGTCACGGGTCGATGGAATGGATGGAAGCGCGCAAGGCCCAGCGCGCCTCGCCGCAGGGGCTATGGCCCGAAGCGAGAAGCGTGATCGCGCTCGGCATGAGCTATGCGCCCGACATCGATCCGCTTGCGCTGGAATCGCAGCCGGAAAAGGCGCGTGTCTCGGTCTATGCCCAGGGGCGCGATTATCACGATGTCGTGAAGAAGACGCTCAAGGCCCTGGCGCGCTGGCTCATCGAACGTGCGCCCGAAAGCGAGCTCAAGGTTTTCGTCGATACGGCTCCGGTGATGGAAAAGCCGCTCGGTGAAGCGGCCGGGATCGGCTGGCAGGGCAAGCATACGAACGTGGTCAGCCGCAACCACGGCTCGTGGCTGTTTCTCGGCGCGATCTACTCGACCATGGACTTCGCGCCCGATACCCCGGGCCGCGACCTGTGCGGCTCCTGCCGCGCCTGTCAGGATGCCTGCCCGACCGATGCCTTCCCAAGCCCCTACAAGTTGGATGCGCGTCGCTGCATTTCCTACCTGACCATCGAGCATAAGGGCGAGGTTGAGGAAGATCTCCGCCCCCTCCTCGGCAACCGCATCTACGGCTGCGACGACTGCCTGGCCGTCTGCCCCTGGAACAAGTTCGCCGATGCCGCGCACCGCCATCTGAAGCTCGCCCCGCGCCAGGAACTGGCCGCGCCCGACCTCGCAGCCTTCCTGCAGTTCGACGATGCCGGCTTCCGCCAGTTCTTCTCCGGCTCGCCCATCAAGCGCATCGGCCGCAACCGCTTCGTGCGCAACTGTCTCTACGCTGCCGGCAACAGCGGTTCCGCCGGTCTGACGCCGCTCGTGCGCGGTCTGTGTTCGGATGAAGACCCCGTCGTCGCCGATGCCGCCCGCTGGGCGCTTGCACGGATCAGCGCAGCTCCTTGAGCTGAACAGTCGCGTCCGCAAGCAGCTCCGGCTCGATCTCTGCGCGGTCCATCACCAGCTTGCGACCCTGAACGTAATCCTTGGTGTTGTTGACGCAATCGAGCGCCACGACCCGCCCCTCGCGCAGATAGACCACGCTGAATTTCTTGTCCGCCGGATCGCCGCGCAGAACCGCCCGGTCATGATCGATGGAGATCCCGACAGTCTGCAGTCGCAGGTCGTACTGGTTCGACCAGAACCATGGGACTGCATCGTAATCCTGCTTGTCGCCCATGATCGCCTTCGCAGCGACCGTGGCCATGTCATTGGCATTCTGTACTGACTCGAGGCGGATGACCTTGTTGTTGGCGTAGGGATTGGCATGCGCCGCGCAGTCGCCGATGGCGTAGATGTCGTCCAGCGTCGTACGGCAGAACGTATCGACATCGACGCCGCTCGATCCTGCCGCTCCTGCGGCGATCAGGGCTCCGACGGAGGGAACGATGCCGATGCCGGCGATGATGACGTCGCAGGCGATCTTCTCGCCGCTATCGGTCAGAGCAGCGCTGACCCGGCCATCTGCCCCTTCGATTGCCTCGACCCCGGTGGACAGCCGCAAGTCGACACCCTGTTCGCGGTGGTAGGCGGCATAGAAATCCGAAAGTTCGGGGCCCGCGACCCGTGCGAGGACCCGGTCCTGCATTTCCACCACGGTAACTTCGCAGCCCAGCTTGCGCAGCACCGCCGCCGCCTCAAGCCCGATATAGCCGGCGCCGACTATGACAGCCCGTTTTGCGCCTCCGGCCAGTTCTTCCTTCAGCGTATCGACATCGCGCCGCGTTCGCACATAGTGAATACTGCCCAGATCGCTGCCTGGGCAGGATAACCGTCGGGCATCGCCACCGGCAGCCCAGATCAGCTTGCGATAGGTAATCCGGGTATCGTCCGACAGAACCAGTTCGCGCGCAATCGGATCGACTTCGTTGACGTTCCTGCCGAGACGAAGCTCGACATTCTTGTCTGCCCAGAATTTCTCGGGCCGGATCTGGATCCGCTCGAACGGCTTGTCGCCCGCGAGATATTCTTTCGACAGCGGCGGTCGTTCGTACGGTGGATTGCGGTCGCGGCTGACCATGAGGATCGTATCCTCATGGCCGTTCTGCCGCAGGGCGATGGCTGCCTGCGCACCGCCGTGCCCCGATCCCACGATGACGACATCGAAATGTTCCATTGCCGCGCTGGCTGGCGCGAAAACGCCAGCCGGTCAAGCTCAGTCCTATCGAGCCAGCAGGTTGCGAGCCATGCTGGCCACCTGCGCGAGCGTGGCCGGAGCGACTTCACCCTGGGCCTGCGCGCGCCCGACCATGGTGCGAAACTGGCGGATTGCGGCGGCATGTTCTTCCGCCCAGATGGCGACGGTACCGACGGGATCCTTCTTCGCATCCTTGCGCCGCGAGAGCCGGCGCAGGAACTCGAGCCGCATCTGCTGGAAGTCGCGCGAAAGGCCGGCGACAAGCAGACGTTCCCATACATCGGACGGGTTCATCATGGCCGACGTGCTCTGCGCCCAGTCGAGACCAATGCGTTCGCCCAGATCGGTGAACGCAGCGGTGAGTTCCCGTACGTCGATTTCGGCACTGCGCGAGAGAGAAGCCAGACCAACCGCGCCGTCCAGGTCATAGAGGTGGGTGACGCGAGCGGCGAGCTTGTCAGGAGCGCCCATGTCGACGAATTCCGCGCGCAGCTTGTTGGACTGCCTGATCGATGCGTCGGTCAGCAATTCTTCCGATCCCGTCATCAGGCGCTTCACGCGGTCCTGAAGGCTTGTGATCAGTTCGCCCGGGGGAATGGTGCTGGCGCCGACCCGGATGAGATCGGCCATCTGGCTGCGAAGCGCACCGGCCATATGGCGGAAAAGGTAGATGCGAACATCTTCCGGCATCGCAGCCGTTTCAAGCTCCGCCCACAGTTCACTCGCGCTGAAGAGCCTGTCCGCCACGATGAACGCTGCGGTCACATCAGCCAGGCCGACACCTTCTTCTTCCGACAGTTCGAAAGGATGCACGAAGCCCATGCGATTGACGAAGCGGTTGGCCAGTGCAGTTGCGATGATTTCACGCCGTAGCTGGTGCCCTTCGATCTGCGCCTTGAACTTCTTGCGCATCGCTGATGGGAAGTAGTCGAGCAGCAGATCGGCAACGCTCGGATCGTCTGGGAGGCTGCTCTGTTCGATGGCCTCCTGCAGCACCAGTTTGGTCGAGGAGAGCAGCACAGCCAGCTCAGGCCGGGTCAGGCCCATACCTTCCGACGTTCTGCGCCCCAGAGCCTCGCTCGATGCGAGACCTTCCGTCTGGCGGTCCAGCGCCCCGCGATCTTCCAGCGCCTCGATCAGGCGAAGCTGGGGCGGTACCGCGCCAGCGCCGCCCTGTTCGGCAATTGAAAGCGCCAGCGCTTGCAGGCGGTTATCCTCCAGCACGATCTCGGCGACCTCGTCGGTCATCGATTCGAGCAGCGCCACACGCTTGGGTTCGCTCAGCTTGCCCGACCGCTTGGCCGCGGCCAGTGCGATCTTGATATTGACCTCGTTATCGGAGCAATCGACCCCGGCCGAATTGTCGATGAAATCGGTGTTGCAGCGGCCGCCATGCAGCGAAAATTCGATGCGGGCTGCCTGGGTGATGCCCAGATTGGCGCCTTCTCCGATGACCTTGGCTTTCACATCGGCTGCATCCACGCGCAGGGCGTCGTTTGCAGGATCGCCCACCTGGACGTTATTTTCCTGGCTGGCCTTGATGTATGTGCCGATGCCGCCGAACCAAATAAGGTCCACTGGCGCTTTGAGAATGGCGGAAATCAGGGCTTCCGGTTCGATCGCCGATTGGTCGATACCCAGCTTAGCCTGCATCACCTTGGACAGCTTGATGCTCTTGGTATCGCGCGGGAAGACCCCGCCACCTTTGGAAATCAGGCTGCGGTCGTAATCTTCCCAGCTCGAGCGCGGCAGAGCGAACAGGCGCTGGCGTTCCTTCCAGCTTGCTGCCGGGTCCGGGTCCGGATCGAGAAAAATGTGGCGATGGTCGAATGCTGCGACAAGCTTGATGGCCTTGGACAGCAGCATGCCATTGCCGAACACGTCGCCCGACATGTCGCCGCAACCGACAACCTCGATGCTTTCGTTCTGCACATCGATGCCCATCTCGCGGAAATGGCGCTGTACACTGACCCACGCGCCGCGGGCGGTGATGCCCATGGCCTTGTGGTCGTAACCTTTCGAGCCGCCGCTGGCGAAAGCGTCGTCGAGCCAGAAATCCCTCGATTCGGCAATCGCATTTGCGATGTCCGAAAAGGTTGCCGTGCCCTTGTCGGCGGCGACAACGAAATATGGATCTTCGCCGTCGGTAATGACCACGTGTTCGGGATGAACGACCTTGTCGTCGACGATGTTGTCGGTGACCGACAGCAATGTGCGAATGAAGGTTTCGTAGCTGCCGCGACCCTCGGCCGCCCAGGCTTCGCGATCGATGGCCGGGTTCGGGAGCTGTTTCGGATAGAAACCGCCCTTGGCGCCGGTCGGAACGATCACCGCGTTCTTCACGCGCTGGGCTTTCATCAGGCCGAGAATTTCCGTGCGGAAGTCGTCGCGCCGGTCGGACCAGCGCAACCCGCCGCGGGCAACCGGCCCGCTACGCAGGTGGATGCCTTCCACCCGGCGGGAATAGACGAAGATTTCGCGATAGGGGACCGGCTTGGGCAGGTTCGGGACCTTTGCCGAATCGATCTTGAAGGCGAGCGCTTCATGCGCAGCCGGTGCGAATGCGTTGGTTCGCAGGATCGCATCGATAAGCGAGTTGTACAGGCGCAGCAGACGGTCGTCATTGATCGCCTTGACCTTGGACAGGCCCCGCTTGATCGCCGCCCGCGCTTCCGCGATCGCTTCGTCGCGAGCATTGCCGAATTCGGGATCGTGACGGGCGGTGAACAGGGCCACCAGCGCACGCGTCACGTCGGGCGCTGCCGCAAGCGCATCGACCACGGTGTAGATCGTGAAGCTCATCCCGACCTGGCGCAGATAGCGATAGAAGGCGCGCAGCCAGTTCGCTTCGCGAGCCGACAGTCCCGCTTCGGGGACCAGGCGGTTGAACGGATCGTTTTCCGCCTCGGCATTCAGCACTGCAGCGATGGCTTCCTCGATTGCCGAGGAACGGTCGATCAACGCCTTGGGATCGGCGCCCGGTTTCAGATCGAGCAGGAAATCGTGAATCGTACCAAGACGGCCCTCGTCCAGCACGGTGGGCATTTCGGATTGAACGTAAAATCCGAAATCCTCCAGCGCAGGAACGCCTTCCGATAGCGGCAGGCTGCCTTCGGATTGATACAGCTTCAGGCGCAGCGTGCCCTTGTCTTCAGCCTCGCCGAAGCACAACCGGGCGCCGCGCACGATTTCCTCGCTTTCCACGCTGGCCCCAAGGTCATGCAGGCGAGCGATATCGAGCGCGGCTTCGTGCGGACCGAAGCGGCCGCGGAAACCGGTGGGAAAATGTTCGGCGAAACGCAGGGCAAGGCCAGCCGCGCGGGTCGGATCCTCGAGCGCGCCGAGTTCGGCTTCCACAGCCTCGCTCCAACCGCGCAGGAGGGTCTGCATCTGCTCTTCGAGCTTCGCTTCGTCGGGCGCTTCTATGCCGTCACGGATGTCGAACACGAAGCGGATCGTGGCGAGATTTCCGCCTTCCACCTCGAGGCTCCAATCGAGCAGCCGCGCCGCGGCGGCCTCTTCCAGCAGAGCCTGGATTTCGAGGCGAACCTGTGTGGCCACCATGTCGCGCGGCAACCAGACGAAGGCGAAAAGGTGGCGGGCCAGCGGGGCCTCGACCAGAGCGAGACGCGGGCGCGGCCGATCGACAAGGCTCATCATCGTCGTTGCGACACGTTCGACATCCTCTTCGGAGAACCCGATGAGGAGATCGTGAGGAAGCGTTGTCAGGGCATGAACCAGCGCCTTGCCGGCATGCCCGGTCTCGTCGAAGCCATGGCGTTCGCGCAGCGCATCGAGCTGACGGCGCAGGCGTGGAACGCTGCGGGGCGGTGCGGCCAGTGCGGCGCTTGTCCAAACCCCGGCGTGAACCGAAAGGGCCACGACCTTGCCGCCTTCTTCGACCGGCACGATAAACAGATCCAGCGGCACGCGGCGGTGCACATTGCTCAGGTGATTGGCCTTGATGATGAGCAGCTTGCGCCCATCCTTGCCCTTGTCGAACCAGTCGAACGCGCGCTCGAACGATGCCTGGGCCAGCAATTCTTTCGCGCTCTTGCGGCAAATACCGCGAGCATCCTGCTGGCTGCCATCGCGCATCTGGATGACATGGCCGAGCTGGGTCAGCATCCCCGAATTCAACCATTCGAGAAGCTCTGCACCTTCTTCATCGCTCTCGCGGATGCGTGCGGCGTCTGCGGACATGGCCTCCTGCACGTCGGCCCAGTCGGTAACGGCAGCCCGGACGTCGGCGAGCGTTTCCTTGAGGCTTTCCTGAAGCTGGCGGCGGGTCTTGGCGTCGACGCGCGCGGCTTCGATGTAGATCATCGATTCCCAATAGGCATCTTCCGGATCGCCGTCGGGAATGCCGGTAAGCAATCCCTTTTTGTCCCGTTCGACGGGAATGACGGGATGGACGAGCCGGTCGATCGAGAGGCCAAGCGCCGCGATGGAGGCGGCCACCGAATCTACGAGGAAGGGCATGTCGTCATTCACGATGGCAATGCGGGTCAGGCGACGTTCGTCGCTCACGCTTTCGATCGCCATGGAAGATCGGCCCAGAGTTCGGTCCGCTGCCAGCGCACCCACGAATGCGGCGGCATCGGCGAGGCGCGCCTTTTCGAAAGGGGTATCGCCGCTCAACAGCGAAAGCCGCATCCTTTCGGTAATGGCGTTTTGAAGCTTTCCGGGAAGTGCTGCAGTCTTCGAACCCATGAGGGGCCTCTCTCCTTGCGGCGCATGATCATTTCGGCGCCGGGAAATATCCGAGTCGTGCGCGCCACGACCTGCGCGCCGCGCCTAGGCCGGTTGGAAACGGCTATCAAGGTGGCACAACGCAAATTTCGCAAACGTATGCGAGCATGACGCCGAACTGCCCCGCCGTTACGGCATGCCTAACTTCCGAGCGCGTCCATTGCGAGCTCGAGCGAACGGTTGCGCGCTTGCGGATCGTACATGCTACCGCCGAATATAATCTCGTCGGCCCCTGTACGGTCGATAAAGGCGCGAACCGTGTCGGCCGCCTGTTGCGGAGTTCCGGTCGCACTCGCCTGGCCGACATGGGCCAGCATCGCCTGGGCCTGCGACGGAAGGCTGCCACGATAATCGCGGACGGGCGGCGGAAGCTTGCCCGGTTTGCCCGTGCGCAGCGATACGAACGCCTGCAATTGCGAACTGGCGAGGTATTCCGCCTCGTCCTGCGTATCGGCGACGAACAGGTTCATCGCAGCCATGACATGCGGCTTTTCCCATGCCTCGGACGGCTGGAAATCGCGCCGATAAAGCTCGAGCGCCCCATCGAGATGATCCGGGGCGAAATGGCTGGCAAAAGCGTAAGGCATGCCCAGCTTCGCGGCGAGTTGCGCGCCGAACAGGCTCGATCCCAGCATCCAGAATTCGGGTTTCGCGCCCAGTCCGGGGGTGGGGTGAATTGTCGTTTCGCCCGCCATGAACGCCATGAGCTCCACCACGTCCTGCGGAAACATTTCGGCAGCCCGGTGAAGATCCTTCCGCAACGCGCGCTGCAGTTCAGGCCCCGCGCCCGGGGCACGGCCGAGACCTAAATCAATACGGCCCGGAAACAATGCATCGAGCGTTCCGAACTGTTCGGCGATCTGGAACGGCGTGTGATTGGGCAGCATGATGCCGCCCGATCCGATACGGATGGTCGACGTCGCATTGCCGATATGCGCGAGAACCACGGATGTCGCCCCGCCCGCGATGCCTTCCATGGCGTGGTGTTCGGCCACCCAGAAACGCTTGCAACCCACTTTTTCCGCCGTTCTGGCAAGCGTCGTGGCGGCGTCGAACGCCTCTCCCAATGTGCCGCCCTGGCGGACCGGGACGAGGTCGAGAATAGAAAAATCGGTCACGGTTTCAGTTGCTCCAGATAGGCGCGGGCACGCGTGGCTTCATCGCTCTCGGGCGCGACCAGGAGGACGGAATCGAAACTGCGGCGGGCCTCTTCTTCCCTGCCCGATAGCGCGGCGATCACGCCTGCTTCCAGGCCAACCGCGGGGTCCTGCGGGGCAAGCGTGGCGGCTTGAGCAATCTGCTCCTGCGCCTCTCCCAAGCGTTCGAGGCGGCGCGAAAGGGTAGCCGAAAGCAGCCAGGCGCGGGCATTGGCCGGATCGCTGGTTCGCGCTTCTGCCAGGGCTTTCGCCGCTTCGTCGTTGCGACCCAATGCAACGAGCGCCCGAGCACGGTCGACCGAAACGCTGGCCGAAAGTACGGTATCGCCTGCATCTGCAGCATAGCTGACTGCCCGACCGAACGCGAGTTCGCCAATGGCCGGTTTGCCCTGAGCCATGGCCGCATTGCCAGACATGGCCGAAAGCCGTGCCTGATAGGCCGGTGCGCCGTCCGGAACTTCCCCGGCAGCCAGATCGAAGGCCTGCTGCGCCCCTTCAAAGTCGTCCAGTCTTACAAGCGCCAGACCCAGGCAATGAGCCGACTGGGCGAGCTCAAGCTGGGTTTCGGCGGTTTCGCGCCATTTCTGCGCCATGTCGCTGGCCGCCTCGGCATCTTCGGCCGCCATCGTCACGCATTCAGCAAGCTTTCCGCTAGCCGCATGGGCGGTCGCGGGCGCATTTTCCGCATGTGTCTGGCGCGCTCGTTCGCGCGTTTCGTCCGGAATGTCGGGAAATGTGGTGCTGGTGGGTGCAGGGCCGACCTGCATGAGCAGCAAGGCAAGGGCAGAGGCAATCATGAAGGGCCTTTCAAAAGCGCTTCGACCGTTTGCAATATCAGGGCGATGTCCTGATCGCGCGACAGCCGGTGATCGCCGTCCTTTATCAAGGTGACCTGTATGTCGTCCGAACGGAGCGCTTCGGCAAGACGTGTGCTGATATCCCACGGCACATCGTCATCTCTCTGACCGTGGATCAGCCGAACGGGCGCTTCGATGGGTATTTCGCTGCCCAGCAGCAATTGCGACTGTCCATCGGCGAAGAAGCCCGGATGCGTCGGCGTCGGTTCGGGGCCATAGGGATTGTCGTCATAGACGGTCTCGCCTGCTGCGAGCTTGTCCTTGTCCGTATCGGAACGGCCCCATTCGGTGAAATCGGGTGCAGGAGCAATTCCGACCAAGCCTGCCAGCCTGTCGCCCAGTTCCATGCCGGCGAGCAGCATCAGCCAGCCGCCCATCGACGATCCGACGATCACGACCTGTCCTTCGATTTTCGCGTCGATCAGCGCTAGGATCTCCTCTCGCCACCTCGACAGGGTTCCGTCAGCAAAGCTGCCACCGCTCTGACCGCACCCGGAATAATCGAACAGCAGACAGGCCCGGCCCTGCTGACGGGCCCAGTCGAACATGGCGGTAGCCTTGCCGCCTGCCATGTCGGACATGTAGCCGGGCAGGAAGACCAGAGCGGGGCCCATCCCACGGATATGGCGATAGGCGATGCGTCGCCCGTCGGGCATGGTGAACTGCTTGGTGTCGAACATGGCGGGCGATGTCGGCCCGCAACCTGTCGATTGCAAGTCTTTCAGAAGAACTCGAATTCCTCGACGTCCGGGTCGTCTGCACACATGGTCTTCAGCGCTTCGAACTCATCATCGGTAATGGCAGGCGGGTAAGCCGTTCTTCCGGCCGCCGCGTCACGATAGGCTTTCGCGCGCTCGTTCGACGAAGGATGGCTGGCTATCCAGCCGAGCAGGGCAGAAGAGTTATCCTCTCCGCCATGCTCTTTGGCCATACGCTCGAAGAAACTGGCTGCACCCAAAGGGGATATGTCGCTCTGCGCCATGCGTGCTCGCGCATAATCGTCGGCTTCGCGTTCGGCATCGCGCGAATAGCCCATCGACGCCAGCCCGACCGCCCCATTGGTGAGCCCCGAATCCGCGCCTGCGAGTAGAACAGACAGACCGAACTGCCTGAGCAGCGCCGTCATGACATGCCGTTCGCGTACATGGCCGACTTCGTGGGCCAAGACGCCCGCAAGTTCCTCCGGAGATTCGGCCTGCTGGACCAGGCCATCGAAGAGCAGTACCTGCCCCCCTGGCAATGCTATCGCATTGACCATGTCCATGTTCGCGATCCCGGCTCGGACCTTCTCTCGTGCCGGATCGACTTTCCCCAACAGTTTGGCGAGGGCGGCATCACCTTCGGGGGTATGGCATATCCGGCCGCCGAAATCGCCGACCATCGCCTCGCCGATGTTGCGCTCCCAGCTGGCCGGAATGCGCGGGCCGAGCCAGTCTGGTGCAGTCATGAACAAAGCCACGGCGGCCACGCTCACGGCACTGAAAATCGCGGCGGCTTTGCCAAGACCCAGCTTGTCTACCCACGCCCCGTATTCGCTCTTCCCCGGAAGCTGCGAGGCGAGGCCCGGCGGCAGGTCGTTTGGCAGAAATAGGCGAAAATCGGGGACGCTCTCGCTGCGATAGAGGGTGCGGTCCGTGCGTGTCTCGCCAAACCGCAGATCGGCTGCGTTCAGTTCGACGCGGGAGCTACTTGCCTGAAGCGACAGGCCGCCCCGACCATCCCACCGCAGCACCCCCGAATGCCGCAGCGCATTCGTGCCGTCGTACCATTCGGCAGGAACTTCGAAGGCATCATCCATCAGTTCAGATCGCGCCCATGTCGAAAGCGTCGAGCAGGCCTTCGCCATGCTTGGCGGTCCTGGTTTGCGACTGGGTCAGCTCGTCGAGGAGTATTTCTCCGCCGGCCTCGAGATGCGTCATGAAGAATTTCCAGTGGCGATAGGATAGGAAAACGAAGCCCAGGCCCAGCGTGAAAACAACCAGCAGCGCATCGCCGATGAGCAGCTTGACCCAATCCATGGTCGATGCCTCGAAACTGAAATGAAGCGAGCGCCACCGTGTTGCCCCCACCACTTCGCGATAGAATTTCGCATAGAACGCAACCGCGATCAGGCCGAGGCCGAGATAGAAGAACAGCACGATGCCGATGATCCCGACTATGCCGCCGATGGCCCTCCCATTGTCGCCGCCGATTCCATAACCGGCAAGCATGCCCATGCCGCCCATGATGAGCATTCCGACGAACATCACGAACGGTGCCAGATAAAACAGCAGGAAACGCGCGAAGACCCCGCCCGCTTCCGCGTCGGCCTCGAAGGCGAACGGTCCGAAGCTCATCTTGCTCCAGCGCTCGTTCCAGAGGCTTGTCATCGACCAGGGGATGAGCAGGCCGAGCGGAAGCCAGCCGACCATCGTCTTCCACATGTAGGACAGGCCGAAAAGGAAACCGCCGCTGTCGCTCCCGCCACGTATGCTGCGCCAGCGGGTCCGCGACAGGCGATAACGAAGTGCGCGGAAGCGGGCGACCCCGCCCAGATAGAAAATCGATATGAGCGCGATTGCCCCGAGTCCGGCGCCGATGGCTTCGTATCCGCGAGCGATCAGTGCCTGTGCCACGAAGCTCAACCCGAAATAGGGCAGGCCGAACAGCAGGATGACCATCACGAAGCCGAGCAACAGTTCCATGCCGGTGCCGGCCCATTCGAGGTGCTCATCGACGAAGCGCGTCCGCGACCACAGATAACGGCGTTCGCGGGCAGTCGCCCAGAACCGGTAAATGCCCAGCGTCACGATGGTCAGCAGAAGGTTGGGCAGCGCAATCCGCGCGAAATCCTTCCAGTTACCTTCGAAAACGAAGGCGCTGTCACTGCCTTCCATGTCCTGCGACCCCTGCATAATCAATGACCTCCGATCCCCACCGCGTGGTCGGGGATCGGAGAGCCAGTGTCAATCGGCGCGCGGTTCTTCTTCACGCAGGAAGATTTCCTCGATCGTCATGTCGAAGATGTCGGCAATACGAAAGGCCAGCGGCAGAGATGGGTCGTAGCGTCCGGTTTCGATGGCGTTGACGCTTTGGCGCGACACTTCCAGTCGCGCCGCGAGATCCTGCTGGCTCCAGTCCCGCTCGGCGCGCAGGACCTTGAGGCGGTTCTTCATGCGTCGCGCACCTTTTGCCAAAGCTGTGCGAAGCCCAGGCCGATGGCCCAGACTGGCAAGACCCACCACGCCCAGACATGCGGCACCAGTTCGAACATTTCCAGGAAGCCCCAGAAGATGCCCAGCGCCAGCACAAAGCCAAGTGCAATCAGGGCAGCCATGATCGTGCGGTGCCGGAGATACTCATCCTGCTCTTCGGCAAGGTAGCGGGCCATCGCCCAGATCACGCCGAAAGTGGGCAGGGTGGGCAATAGCGAGATTGCGAACACGACCGGACGGGACAATTCGTAGTTGTCCCACAGGGTGACCGCGATGCCCAGTCCGAGCGCATAGCCGAAGCTGCTGACCAGCACACGACGATTATAGTCCACCATCGCCTTGCTCGCACAGCCGGCTGTTCGCTGCCGCGCGATCGGAATCAGCAGGCCGGTGGCCAGTGCAAGCAGGATAAAGCCTGTCGGCCCGTTAATTGCATCGGTGAGCTTGAGAGTGCCAACTATCCCCATGGCGACCAGATAGAGCACAACCCAAAGATAGGGAGAACGGCCCCGAGGCCGATCACTCGATGCTGCGCTCAAGACACGCTCTCGCACGAGCGGCCGCCGACCTTGCGCATGTGGGTCAAGGCAATGACGGCAAGGCCGATGGTGACGGTCAATGCGATACCGTCAGACACTTCGAGATGCACCATTAACATGGCGGCAGCTATGATCAGCGAACTATAGGCAAGGGCTATCCGGCGAACCTTCATGGTTGTGGTCTCCAGAACTGTAAGATTTCGAACGAATTGGAATCGGGCGGACCCGGTCACTGTTTCAGCGCGCACACCCCACAATCGGTGTTGCCTCTACGACGGTTGAGTATCGCAAGCAGAGGGAGCGTGAATATGGCGAGAAAGGTCGACCAGTCCGGCAGTATGTCGAAAATGTTGAGCAAGGCGACACACAGAACCGCGGCGGCCCATAATAGATTGCGAACTCTGGGGTTCATGACAACTCTCCTTTTCATCGTGTAAAGGCTATTTGTCATTATCATAGCACAGTGTCAAGTAGAGTTGACAAAGTGACGCGTGACCTTTCCGCGCGTGGTTTTTGGCTTGTCATGATATGGCCATGAGGCGCAGGCAGACACGAGACGAGGAGATTTCATGACTGCCACCGAGCCCCCCGCTTCGCCGAAGCTTCCCGCACTTGACCGCCGCAGCCTTTTAAAGGCCGGCTTGCTGGGTTCCGGCATGCTTGCCACCCCCCTTTCTGCAAGCCAGCCGGGACGGGGCTTTACCCATGGTGTGGCCAGCGGCGAGCCTGGACCTGATCGCGTATTGTTGTGGACCCGTTTCCAAGCCGATCAGGATACGCCGCTGGAGTTCGAGGTCAGCGATTCGGTTGATTTCACCCGCAAGATTGCCGGTGGCTCAATCGCCGCGAGGGCAGAGAACGACTGGTGCTGCAAGACCTTTGCCGAAGGCCTCGAGCCGGCACAGTCGTATTACTTCCGGTTCATTGCGCCGGACGGCAGCATTTCCGACATCGGCCGCACCCGCACATTGCCCGAGGGGCCAGCCGATCGTTTTCGCATGGCTGTGTTCTCCTGCGCGAACATCGGCTTTGGCTGGTTCAACGCCTATGCCCATGCCGCGGCAGACGGCAACTTCGACTGTGTGCTGCACCTTGGCGATTATTTTTACGAATACGCCCCGGGTACGTATCCCTCGACCGACGAAACCGTTTCCGGCCGCAGCGTGTGGCCCTCGCACGAACTCGTCGCGCTGGCCGATTACCGCGCACGGTACGCGGCGTATCGGCAGGATCCGGACCTGCGGCGATTGCACCAGCTTTTCCCTATGATCGCGGTCTGGGACGACCACGAAAGCGCCAACGATTCCTGGGAAGGGGGGGCAGAAAACCATCAACCCGACAGCGAGGGCGAATGGTCGGTTCGCAAGGCGGCAGCGATGAAGGCCTATCGCGAATGGATGCCGGTATCCGACGAGCCATGGGCAGAATACGAGGTTGGCGACCTCGCAACGCTCTATCGCCTCGAAACGCGGCTCACGGCACGCGCCAAGCAATTCAGTCTTGGTGACGTGCTGCGAGGTGGCAGCTCGCCGGAGGAAGCCAAGGCGGCACTCATTGCTTTTCGTGATGGCGACTACAGGGATCCTGCGCGCGAATTGCTCGGTTCTGCTCAGCAGGGTTGGTTGGCGGAAGGCTTCAGCCGCTCGAAGGCTGCCGGCAAGACTTGGCAGGTCCTCGTCCAACAGGTCTTGATGGGCAACCTCATCTCTTCTCCATCTCTGGCTGCTGCGCTTCCCAAGGATGCGCCCGACTACATTCGCCAAAGGGTGCTCGCCGGCGCCATGGCCGGGGCAGAGGGCGTACCCTTCAGTATGGATGCATGGGATGGGTATCCCGCCGCGCGTCGGCGGGTGTTCGAAGCGGCACTGTCAGCGGATGCGAACCTTATCAGCCTTGCCGGCGACACCCATAACGCCTGGGCCTTCGATCTCGATCTCGAGGGAACACCGGTCGGTGTGGAGTTCGGGGGCCAGTCTGTAACCTCTCCCGGTTTCGAAGGTTATCTTCCGCAAGTCCCGCCCGATGTGCTGGCCCGGGATGCAGTTGCAACAAATGCACAGCTGCAATGGATGGATTCGTCGCGCCGCGGATATATGGCCGTCGAACTTACACCCGGCAGCGCCACGAGCGAATACCGCTTCCTTGGCAGCGTCCGCGAAAAGGGCGCGGGCGTGGTAGCAACAAAGCGGATGACGACCCTCGCAGGCAGCCGCAAGCTGGATATGGGTTGAGATATCAGCTCGACGGAGTTATCTGAGGGGCATGACGCCCATGCGCATCACGACCACGACAACTACCACCCCGGGCAACCGGGGGTGGTCGGTCGCGGCTTGAGCGATCCACCGCCGCCCGGTTTCGGGTGGTTGGCGTTTCTTCCCGAAATCGGAATTCTTCGCAAACGCCGCTTCAAGGCTGCGCCTCCTTGTGCCATGGGCGCGGCAATTAACGGCGAAAAGCCCTAGGACGACACGATGACGGAACTTCTCAAGATTAACCTGCCCGATGGTTCGGTGCGTGAAATGGAGCCCGGTTCCACGCCTGCCGACGTAGCGGCCGCGATCGGGCCGGGACTTGCGAAGGCAGCCATTGCTGCCCGCGTCGATGGCGAATTGCGCGACATCAATCGTCCATTTGAGAGCGATTCCGAACTGGCTCTCGTCACGGCCCGCGACGAGGATGACGCGCTTGAACTTGCGCGCCATGATTTTGCCCATGTGCTGGCAGAAGCGGTGCAGGCCCTGTGGCCCGGCACGCAGATCACTTTCGGTCCATCGACGGATGACGGCTTTTACTACGATGTGAAGGCGCCCGCGGACCGTGACCCGTTCAGCATGGACGATCTTCCCGCGATCGAGGAAAAGATGCGCGAGATCATCAAGGCGGACAAACCCCTGCGCCGGGAAGTCTGGAGCCGCCAGCAATTGATCGACAAGTGGGAGGCCGAGGGCGAGGCCTTCAAGGCGGAATGGGCCAGGGAACTGCCGGAAAACGAAGAACTCACGGTTTACTGGTCGGGGGAAGACTGGCTCGACATGTGTCGCGGTCCTCATCTTGCCAGCACGGGCAAGCTCGACCCGCAGGCCTTCAAGCTCATGCGTGTCGCCGGAGCATACTGGCGCGGCGACCAGAAGAATGCGCAACTCACACGTATTTACGGCACCGGCTGGCTCAACAAGAAGCAGCTCAACGCGCATCTGACGCGGCTGGAGGAAGCGGCCAAGCGCGATCACCGCAAACTGGGCCGCGAGATGGACCTTTTCCACTTGCAGGAAGAGGCGCACGGCAGCGTCTTCTGGCATCCCAACGGCTATCGCATCTGGCGCCAGCTCGAAGCCTATATGCGTCGCAAGATGGATAAGGCGGGCTATCGCGAGATCAAGACGCCTCAGGTAATGGACGCGCGTCAGTGGGAACAGTCCGGTCACTGGGGCAAGTACCGCGAAAACATGTTCGTTATTCCAGACGAAGTGCCCAATACCGAGGAAGACGGTCCGGTCATCTCCGGTGAAGCCGACTGGATGGCGTTGAAGCCCATGAACTGCCCGGCCCACGTGCTCGTGTTCAAGCAAGGCATCACCTCCTACCGCGACCTGCCGATCCGGCTGGGCGAGATGGGCTGTTGCCACCGCAACGAGCCGCATGGCGCGCTTCACGGTCTGATGCGCGTGCGCCAGTTCACGCAGGATGATGCGCATATCTTCTGTACGGAAGGCCAGGTTGTAGAGGAGGTGCAGGCCTTCCTTGCGCTGGCGGATACGGTCTATCGCGATTTCGGGTTCAGCTATGACATCAAGCTTGCGCTGCGACCGGAACAGCGGTTCGGCTCGGATGCGGATTGGGACAAGGCCGAACAGGAACTGCGCGACGCGCTGACAGCAAACGGCCTCGAATGGGAAGAATTGCCCGGTGAAGGGGCGTTCTATGCCCCCAAGCTCGAATGGCACCTGACCGACGCGATCGGTCGCACATGGCAGGTCGGCACGATCCAGTCCGACCGCGTCCTGCCCGACCGCCTCGACGCCACCTATGTCGGAGAGGATGGGGAGAAGCATCGCCCCGTCATGCTGCACCGCGCGATCTTCGGTTCGTACGAGCGCTTCATCGGCATTCTGATCGAGCATTTCGCCGGTCGCCTGCCCGTTTGGCTCGCCCCGACGCAGGCGGTGGTCGCTACCATCGTGTCCGATGCGGACGATTACGCCAAGGAAGCCGTCGGAAAGCTGGAGGCCGCGGGGATCCGGGTCGACAGCGATCTGCGCAACGAAAAGATCAACTACAAGGTGCGCGAGCATAGCCTCGCGAAGGTTCCGCACCTGCTGGTTGTCGGCAAGCGCGAGGCGGAGGAAGGCACCGTCGCGGTCCGCACGCTGGGCGAGAAGGACCAGCGCGTGATGAGCCTCGAGGAAGCCATCGACATGCTGCGCACCGAGGCGACGCCGCCCGATCTGCGATGATCGTCAGAAAGGGCGCGGTACATGGATGTAATCGCCGGCTACAGTATCGCAGCCGTACTCGCTGCGCTGGCTGCAGCTTTCGGATCGGCTTTCGTTCGGGGCCTCACCGGCTTCGGCATGGCGATACTGATCGTCCCGATCCTGGCGCTCGCCCTCTCGCCGGTTCACGCGGTGCTGGTGACCAATTTCCTTTCGGTTTTCATCGGTGTTTCCGAAATCAGGCGGCTACTGCGTGAGGCGGAAAGATCGGCCTGGTTTATCATCGCAATGGTCGCGGTGACCACGCCCGTCGGTCTTTACGCGCTGAGCCTGACCACCCCCGCGATCGCACGGGTCGTGATTGCCTTCATCGCTCTTTCGGCGTTTGTGGCCATACTCCTTCCGCGGCGTAGGGCCTCGCATCACCACCCGGCGACAACGGGCGGCGTGGGGCTGCTTAGCGGGCTGATGACAGGATACGCCGGAATGCCCGGCCCGCCGGTCGTTCCCTATTACGTGGGGCGCGACATACCTCGCGAAACGGCCAAGGCGTCGATGCTGCTGATCTTTACCTGCGCATCCAGTGTCGGTCTGGCGAGCGGTGCGGCGATCGGCGTTCTGGAGTGGAAGCTGGCCCTGCTCGCGGCGCTTCTGTTTCCGGCGGTGCTGCTCGGTAACTGGCTGGGCAACAAGGCATCGGGCCGTATTGGCGACCGTAGCTGGCGCATATGCGTGGGCATGGTGCTCGGTGGCGCAGCCGCGGCTGCGCTATGGAAGGCGATCGTCTGACCGCTCAGAAGGGGATGATAGGTCCGGCGAGTGCCAGAGCAAGGCCGCAACCGCTGACGATCACGGCACGCGCGATATTCGCCACCGGAAACGGGGCGAAATGTGTGCGGGCGAGTGCGATTGCATGGGCCATTCCCGCATTCTGGGCCTGAACCCCTAACGAAGTGTTAAGGCCGCCACCCGGCCGATGGCATTTGCTGGCTCGCACAATGGAAACCGCCTCCGCCGGCAAGCACGGCATCACCGGCAAGTCCGATTGTCGCACGGTCGGGAAACAACTCAGCAATGGCCGCAACGCCCTCCGCATCATGCGGGCTCCCGAACGTCGGCACAACGACGAGATGGCTTGTGATGGCGAAATTCGCATAGCTCGCTGGCTCGACGTGGTCGCCGCTGGTTACGAGGCCGGGCGAAGGGATCTCCTTTACCGTGACGCCGGCATCCTCGGCACGCCGCCTGGCATCGGCATAGATTGCGGCGTTGGGATCGTTTCTGCCCGTCACGCGGGGTAGGCAGAGCGTATTGGCAGCCACGAAGCGGGCAAGATTGTCGACATGCCCGTCGGTGTGATCGTTGATCAGTCCCTCGCCCAGCCAGAGAACACGGTCGAAGCTGAGGTCGCGCCGCAATCGCTCTTCGATTTCGTCCTTTGTAAGCTGCGGATTTCGGTTGGGATTGAGCAGGCATTGTTCGGTCGTTACGACCAGCCCCGTACCGTCTCCGTCGATCGCACCGCCTTCGAGGATCCAGTCCGCGACCTCGAGCGGCAAGCCGGCATCCCTAGACAGTTCTGCGCCGACCGTCTGGTCGCCTTCCATCAGATATTTGCCGCCCCAGCCGTTGAAGCCGAAGCGCTGCGCACAACGCTCGCCACTCTCATTGCACAGCACGAGCGGACCGGTATCGCGCAGCCAGATGTCGCCATAGGCACGCTTTTCCAGAACGACGCTACCGGTTACCAGCTGGCGCGCGCGCGCTTCATTGGCGCCGTCCGTTACCAGCAGGCGGACCTCCTGACCGCTTTCGGCAACGGCATTCGCAAAGGCAGCGATCTGCTCTTGGGCGCGTGGAAGCGTGTCGGGCCATTCCTTCGCATCATGAGGAAAGCCGATCCACAGCCAGTCCTGCGGCGCCCATTCGGGCGGCATCCGAAAGGTCATGGATCGGTTCCTGCTTATGGGGCTTCAGGCGTGCCGCAGAGCGCGCCATCGACGGCGCAATCTTCGTCGCGCGTCGCCTTGAACTCGTCACCCTCGACCCAGTTCGGCCAGCTGGTCGAATCGCCAAGCATCCGGCCGATGCGATAGAACAGCCGCAGGTCGGCCATTACGCCTGACCAGTCCCAGTTCGGATCGTATTCGTCCTTGGGCCCGTGATACCGGTTGTCGCGATAATCGGCCTGGACGGCTGCGCCCGCTTCCTTGCCCCCGTCTACGAGATCTTCGCCGCCATCGAGGTAGAGCATCGGCACGCCTCGCTTCGCGAACGCGAAGTGGTCCGAGCGGTAGTAATAGCCCGCTTCGGGGTTCGGATTGGGCGTCGTTACCCGGTCATCGCTCATCAGCGCCTTGTCCAGGAACAAGTCGAGCTGCGATTTGCCCGGTCCAACGACGATCACATCCTTCGCCGGACCGGCCACCAGGAACGCATCCATGTTGATACCGCCGACCGTCTTGTTGAGCGGGAAGACCGGGTTTGCAGCGTAATAGTCGGCACCGAGCAAGCCGGATTCCTCGGCAGTGACCGCCAGGAACACGAGACTGCGTTTGGTCGGCCCCGCTTTCGCGTGCGCTTCAGCCAAGGCTACGAGAGCAGCAGTGCCGGTGGCATTATCGACTGCTCCATTGCAGATGTCGTCGCCATCGGGTGCCGGCGTGCATCGGCCCAGGTGATCCCAGTGTGCCGTGTGCATCACATATTCGTCGGGACGTTCGCTGCCGGGAAGAATGCCGATCACGTTCTTGGATGCGAATGTACGAATGTCGTTGCGGAAGCTGGTCGATGCCTTGAGGCCGAGTGGGACCGCCTTGAAATCGTCCTTGCGCGCAGCAGCCATCAGATCGTCGAGATCCTGACCCGCAGCGGCGAGAATTTCACGGGCCTTCTCCTTCTGCACCCAGCCGTTCAGCTTTGTCATCGGGGGAGGATTGTCGCCGCGGTCGGCGTATGCCTGAGGGCCCGACCAGCTGCTTTCGACGACGTTCCAGCCATAGGCGGCAGGTTCGGTGTCGTGGATGATGATAGCGGCTGCCGCGCCCTGCCGTCCGGCTTCTTCGTATTTATACGTCCAGCGACCGTAATAGGTCATCGCCTTCCCGTTGAAGGGGCCGTCTAGGGTTTCGGCGCCGAAGTCCGGATCATTGACGAGAATGACCGCAGTCTTACCCTTCATGTCCAGGCCTTCGTAATCGTTCCAGCCCTTTTCCGGTGCGTTGATGCCGTAGCCCACGAATACCAGCTCGCTGTCATCGAGTTTGGTTTCCACGTCTTCGCGATATGTCGCACCGACCCAGTCGGTGGCGTAATTGAGCTTGATATCGCCATTGTCGCCGCCTGAAATTGTAAGCGGTGCGAAATCCTTGCCGGTAATCTCGACCAGGGGCACATCCTGCACCCAGCTGCCATTGTTGCCAGGTTCGAGGCCGGCTTTTCCAAATTCCTCGATGAGATAGGCGATCGTCTTTTCTTCGCCAGCCGTGCCGGGGGCGCGCCCTTCGAATTCGTCGGAAGAAAGCCGCTCGGTCACGCGCTTCATCGTTTCTTCGGACAGGGTCCCGTCGGCCACATCGGGCAGATCGAGCGCGGCATCGGGGCTTTCCACGTCCTGGCCCATCGAACAGGCCGACAGAATGAGCGCGGCGGCCGCACCGATCGTAAAGCGTTTCATGGGAGAATTTCCTCTCTTCGCATCTCGCATTCGGCGCGCTTCTTGTCAGCATGGCGGCGTAAGGGCAAGCTTGCGCCGTGCGTCGCGGGGAGGCAGGGGGCAGGCGATGGCTGTCGACTGGACCTCAGCGCTGGACCGCGCCCGTGCCCATGCACCATTCCTCGCGCGCGCGCTCGAGCGGCGGCCCGAACTGGCCGAGTTGCTGGCCCAGGGGGATGGCGAGGTGGCCCTGCGCGCTGCCAAGCGAGTAAGGGAAGGCAGTGCGGCAAGCGCGCTGCGCGACGAGCGGCTCGGCCTGGCCCTGGTGCTTGCGATCGGCGATCTGGCCGGGGCGTTCGACCTCGACAAGGTCATGCGGGAATTGTCGACCTTTGCGGATCGAGCGCTTGATCGGGCGCTGAACACCGCCATGAACAGTCGTGTTCCGGACGCTGAACCGTCGGGAATGATAGGGTTGGCGCTCGGCAAGCACGGGGCTGGCGAGCTTAATTATTCCTCCGACATCGACCCTATCCTGCTTTACGATCCCGAGAAGCTGCCACGGCGCGAACGCGACGAGCCGGGAGAGGCGGCCCAGCGGTATGCGCGCGAAGTCGTGCGATTGCTGTCCGATGTGACGAGCGAAGGGTACGTGTTCCGGGTCGATCTGCGCCTGCGCCCCGCATCGGAAGTGAGCCCACTTGCCATTCCGCTGAACGCCGCCATCACCCATTACGAAAGCTCGGCACTGGCGTGGGAGCGGGCGGCTTTCATTCGTGCACGCGCCTGTGCCGGCGACATTGCAGCCGGCGAAGAGTTTCTCGATCATATCAGGCCATTCGTCTGGCGCAGGAGCCTTGATTTCGGTGCCATCGATGAAGTCCGCCGACTGACCCACCGCATTCGCGATCAGCACAGCGGTCCCAGCGTTCCGGAGCCCGGCTACAATTTGAAGCTGGGTCGCGGCGGCATCCGCGAGATCGAGTTCTTCGCCCAGACCCATCAGCTGATCCACGGTGGACGCGACCCCTCCCTCAGATCGCGAGGCACGCGGGCGGCACTGGATGCGCTGGCTGCCACCGGCCGGATCGGCGAGGAAGACGCGAGGGCGCTCGGCGAAAGTTACGACGGCCTGCGAACGATCGAGCACCGCCTGCAGATGGTCGGCGACAAGCAGACGCATTCGCTTCCCGCAGGTGATGCGCTGGATAATGTCGCGCAGTTGCATGGTCTGGCTGACGGCGCAGCGCTGGTGAAGCATGTGCAGGAGCTTGCGCGACCGGTCGCCGAGCGTTTCGACGCACTTCTCGATGAGGACAGGATTTCCGTGCCGGCTAGCGCGCCGCACGTTCTGGCAGGCGGTACGGCCGAAGGCGATGTGCCAGCAGAATTGGTCGATCGGATCGCGGGTTGGACCGACGGGAAATATCAGGCGCTGCGCAGCACCGCGGCTCTCGGCGCTTTCGAAGCCATCCGTCCGGATCTGATCGCGTCGATTTCCGGATCGCCAGATCCCGATGCAGCCGTCGTGCGCTGGGAGGGTCTTATCTCCCGATTGCCGAGCGCCATAAACCTGTTCCGCCTGCTCGAGGCGCGGCCAGGATTATTCGCCCTGCTTGCCGATTGCCTCACGCTGGCGCCGCCTCTGGCGGACGAACTTGCCCGCCGACCGAACCTGCTCGATGCCCTAATCGACCGAACAGCTCTCGATCTGCCGGGCAGCGTGGATGACATCGTCGCCCTGATGGGAAGGCGTGAGCGTGGGGACGATTACGAAACGCGGCTCGACCGGCTGCGCGTCGTCACCAGCGAGACGCGGTTTGCGCTGGGGGTCCAGCTGATCGAAACGGCGCATGACCCGCTGGATATCGCGGCGGGCCTGTCGCGCACGGCGGAAGCTGCCCTTCAGGTTGCAGTCGATGCGGCCGAAAGCGAGTTTGCGTTAAAGCACGGACGCATCGCTGGCAGCGAACTGGTGGTGGTGGGCCTCGGGCGACTGGGGGGTGGTGCGCTGACGCACGCTTCGGATCTCGACATCATCTATCTTTTTACAGGTACGCACGAGGGCGAATCCGATGGCGAGCGGCCGCTCGGCGCGACGCTGTATTTCAACCGGCTTGCCCAGCGAGTGACGGCAGCGCTCAGTGTCCCGACTGCGCAGGGCGCGCTTTACGAGGTGGACACCCGGCTGCGCCCCCAGGGCAATCAGGGGCCATTGGCCGTAAGCGTGGAGAGTTTTGCGCGGTATCAGCGCGAGGATGCCTGGACGTGGGAACACATGGCGCTGACGCGTGCCCGGGTGCTCGTCGGTAGCGAGGCCGCCCGCCAGCAGGTCGGTGACGTCGTGACGTCCATTCTTCGCGGCGAACGGGACGGTGATGCCCTGCGTGACGATGCCCTGAAAATGCGCACGGAAATGGCGGCTCACAAACAGGCGCGCGGGTCGCTTGACGCCAAGCTGTTGCGGGGCGGCTTGGTCGATATCGAGTTTCTCGTCCACGTCCTCCAGCTACGGCATCGCGAAGCACTGACGCCGCATCTGGACGAGGCGATAAGCCAGTTGATCGAGACGGGCCGCTTGCCTGGGACCATCGCCGAAGCGCACAGTCTGATGACACGCCTGCTGGTGGGGACGCGCCTGCTCGCGCCCGATCTCGAAAAGCCCAAGTCTGCGGCGGCTGCCTTGCTCGCCAGGCAGAGCGGGTGCGAGGATTATGACGAGCTGATACAGCGTCTGCACGAGGCACGCCGTGATGTCGCGGCGGCGTGGCGGGACATATACGGTGAAACCCTGGAGATAGACGAATGACGACGACCTACGGCGAAGGCGATGCCTTTCCCGAATTCGAGATGGAAACGCCGGACGGCGGTACCGTCACCAAGGCTGACCTGTCCGGCAAAAAGGCAGTAATCTTCTTCTATCCGAAGGACAACACACCGGGCTGCACCACCGAAGCCAAGGATTTTTCCGCTCTCAAGTCGGCATTCGACAAGGCGGACGTATCGCTCCTCGGGGTGAGCAAGGATTCGGCCAAGAAGCATCAGAACTTCATCGCCAAACATGATCTGACCGTCGATCTTGCGACCGATGCGGCAGACGGCGGGCTGTCGGACGAGTTGGGTGTCTGGACCGAGAAACAGATGTACGGGAAGACCTATATGGGCATGGTCCGGTCGACCTTTCTTATCGGTGGAGACGGCCAGATCCTGCGCGTCTGGCCAAAGGTGAAGGTCAAAGGGCACGCCGAAGAGGTGCTGGAGGCTGCAACCAAGGTATGACGGGACCGCGCCGATCCGTCGCCAGTGCCATTCGCGATGCGCTGCTCACGGGCGAGGCGAAGGCCAAGGTCTTCGCCGCCCGCCAGGTGGCGCGCGACTGGCGTCTCGGACGGCTGGATTTCGTGTTCGAGGTTACAATGCCGGATCGTCCGGAATGGCCTGATCGTCTGGAACTTCTGGCACCGGGCGCCATGCCCCGTCGCGGAAAGATGGGGTCGGAACGCAATCGTGCCGCCTTGTGGCACGCGCTCGCCCATATCGAATTCGTCGCTATCGATCTCGCGCTGGATATGGCCGGTCGCTTCGGTGAAGCGATGGGTCCTGACTTCGTTTCGGACTTTCTCGAAGTTGCTGCCGACGAAGCGATGCATTTCGCGCTGCTGTCCCGAAAACTTGATTCGCTGGGGAGGTCCTACGGAGCGTTGCCTGCGCACGACGGGCTGTGGAGTGCGGCTCAGGACACGGCTCACGATGTTGCGGCGAGGCTGGCGATCGTTCCCATGGTGCTCGAGGCGCGCGGCCTGGACGTCACACCGGCCACATTGACAAGGGTTCGCGCGCAAGGTGATGAAAACGGGGCGAAAATTCTCGAACGAATCCTTGACGATGAAATTCGTCACGTTGCCGCAGGGTCAAAGCACTTTCATGCGATCTGCGAAATACGTGCGCAGAACCCGCAGAAAACATGGCAAAATCTGGTCGGAATGCATTTCGCAGGTGGTTTGAAGCCGCCGTTTAACGACTCAGCGCGTTTCGCAGGCGGCCTGCCGCGCGACTATTACGCGGGTATTGCCTGATTAACCTTTTCACCGATAACTCGAACTCACGAGACGCCGGGGGGTTCCGGCAGTGACTTAAAAGGTGGGTTCGACACGGGACGTCGGGTTCACTCAGGATCGAAAGGCGCGCAAAGCGCCAGATGGACGGGTTAGCATGATCACCAAGCGCAATACGCTTGCTCTCGCAGTAGTGGCCAGTTTCGGCATCGCAGCAGCTCCGGCTCAGGCGCAGGAAACCAACACCGCTGCTGCAGTCGGTGCGATCGACATGAGCAAGGTGGCTGCTCCTACCCAGACCGGCGAAGATGCCCAGTTCAAGCAGCTGTTCGCACAATGGGACAATCTGGATCGCGCTACTCCGGCAGCGACCAGTGTCTCGGTTCCCTCGCGCATGCCGCTCGATAACACCAAGCTGACCAGCGATTACGGAATGCGCACCCACCCGGTTCTGGGCGGACGTCGCAATCACAAGGGCGTCGATCTGGCCGCACCCGTCGGCACACCGATCTATGCTACCGCCGATGGCTATGTCAGCAAGGCCGAATGGTTCTCCAGCTACGGCAAATATGTTTCGATCGAACACGGTGCGAACCTGCAGACCCGCTTCGCACATATGTCGGATATCGCTGTAAAAGCCGGCACCCGCATCAAGAAGGGCGACATCATCGGCTATGTCGGCTCGACCGGTCGTTCGACCGGCCCTCACCTTCACTATGAAGTCCGCGTCGACGGCCAGGCCGTGAACCCGGTTCCCTACATGGTCGAATCGGAAGCCCAGCGTGCATTCGCTCTTGCGACGGGCACGGGCGGTCAGGGCGACGGCGACGACAACTGATTTTCGGGCCTTCGGGCTTCGCAAAAAGGGCGGCGGGAGCGATCCTGCCGCCTTTTTTCTTGCCCGTGCGGATGGGTTAGGTAGGTTTCTTCTCGAAACTGGAAGAGTCCCCTCGTCGAGAAGGTGGCCGCCGGAGAGGAGAAAGCAAGCCAATGCACCCCATCGCCCATGCGCAGACGCGTCCGGACCATCCCGCCATCATCATGGCCCCCAGCGGCGAGACCGTAACATTCGGCCAGATGGACGATTACGCCAATCGCTTTGCGCAACTGCTGCGGTCGCGGGGCTTGAAGCGCGGCGATCACTTTGCAGTGCTGATGGAGAATAACTCCCACTATCTGCAGGTCGTCTGGGGTTCGCAGCGTGCGGGCACGATGATGGTGCCGATTTCCACCCGGCTGACCGCGCCCGAGATCTGCTATATTCTGAAGGATGCAAACGCCAAATTCCTGCTGACGACCCGCAAGTTCGCCGATGTGATCGAGGGCATCCGTGGCGATTGCGCCGATCTGCCGCTGCTGATTGTCGGCGGCGAAGGCGATGAGGATTACGATGCGGCCCTTGCAGCGCAACCTGCGGAGCCGATAGCGGATCAGGCGCCGGGCCAGTACATGCTCTATTCCTCCGGCACGACCGGAAGGCCCAAAGGGGTGAAGCCTGCGCCGCCTGCGGATGAGGACATCCAGGCCGTCAATCCGCTGGTCGGATTGGCAGTCATGGGGGCGGGCATGCCGGCAGACGGCAGCATGGTCTATCTCTCCCCCGCGCCGCTCTATCATGCCGCGCCGCTTGGCTGGTGCACCACCGCGCAGCGCCTGGGCGGCACCGTGGTGGTGATGGAGAAATTCGATCCCGAACTCGCGCTCGCCACGATCGAGCAATACCGCGTGACCGACAGCCAGTGGGTGCCCACGCATTTCGTCCGGATGCTCAAGCTCGATCCCGAACTTCGCACCCGCTACGACCTGTCCAGCCACAAGCGCGCACTCCACGCCGCCGCGCCGTGCCCCGTTCCGATCAAGCGCGAGATGATCGAATGGTGGGGCCCGATCATCAACGAATATTACGCCGGGTCGGAAGGGATCGGCATGACGCTGATCAAGGCCGAGGACTGGCTGGACCATCCCGGCAGCGTGGGCAAGGCGATCCATGGCACGCTGCATGTCTGCAATCCCGATGGCGAGGAAGTACCGGCCGGGCAGGACGGGCTGCTGTTCTTCGAGAACGAGAATATCCCGACCTATCACAACGATCCCGACAAGACGCGCGAGGCGATGCATCCAAAGGGCTGGATGACGCTGGGCGACATCGGGCATCTCGATCCTGACGGCTATCTCTACCTGACCGACCGCAAGAGCCACATGATCATTTCGGGCGGGGTGAACATCTATCCGCAGGAGATCGAGAACCTGCTCGTCACCCATGACAAGGTGATGGATGCCGCGGTGATCGGCGCGCCCTGTCCCGATTTCGGCGAGAAGGTGGTAGCGGTGATCCAGCCGATGGACATGGAGGCTGCGGGCGACGCGCTGGAGGCGGAACTGCGCGACTTCCTGGCGCCGAGCCTGTCCAAGATCAAGATGCCCAAGCAGTTCGACTTCCGCCCGCAACTGCCGCGCGAGGCGAACGGCAAGCTCTACAAGCGCGAGTTGCGCGATGAATATCTCGCCAAGGCGGAGATCGAGACGGAGCAGGCCTGATGGCCACGCAGGAAAGGCCCCGGCTGGACCCGGCAACTGCCCGCCAGGTCATCGACCCGTCCAGCTATGCCGAGTGGGACGGACTGCTCGATACCTTCGACCGCCTGCGCGCCGAAACGCCCGTCGCCTGGGTCGAGCCAGAGGACGGCGGCGTCCATCCGCCGTTCTGGCTGGTCACCCGCTATGACGACGTCATGCGCATGTCGAAGGACAATGCCACCTTCCTCAACAACCCGCATACCGTGGTCTTCAGCCTGACCGAGGGCATCGAATTCGCCAAGGCGTTCAGCGGCGGGAGCGAGCATATGGTTGCTAGCCTGGTGACCTTCGATGCGCCGATCCACATGAAATATCGCAAGCTGACGCAGGAATGGTTCATGCCCAAGAACCTGCGCACGGTCGAAGACGAGATTCGCGCCATCGCGCACGCAGCGGTCGACCGCCTGGTGGCAGGCGGCGGGGAAGCCGACTTCGTCAAGACGGTGGCCGCGCCCTATCCGCTGCATGTGGTGATGCAGATCCTGGGTGTGCCGGAAGAAGACGAGCCACGCATGCTGATGCTGACCCAGCAGATGTTCGGCGGGTCCGACGAGGATCTCAACCAGTCCGGCATGAAGGACCTGCCGCCCGAAGCGATCACGCAACTGGTGGCAGGCGCGGTCAAGGACTTCGAAGCCTATTTCGCCAAGCTCACCGCGGAACGCCGAGCCAGCCCGACCGCGGATGTCGCCAGCACCATCGCCAATGCGGTGATCGACGGCGAGCCGCTGAACGACCGCGACATGATGGGCTATTACATCATCCTGGCCGCCGCGGGGCACGATACGACCAGCGCCAGTACGGCAGGCGCCATGCTCGCCCTGGCGCGCGATCCGGAGCAATGGGCCCGCGTGCGCGCCGATCGCAGCCTGCTGCCGGGTATCGTCGAAGAGGCGATCCGCTGGACCACGCCGGTCCAGCATTTCATGCGCACTGCCGCCGAGGATACCGAGGTCGGCGGCCAGCCCATCGCCAAGGGCGACTGGCTGATGATGAACTATGTCGCCGCCAATCACGACCCGGCGCATTTCGAGAACCCGCGCCGCTTCGATGCGGCGCGCAGCCCCAACCGGCACCTCGCCTTCGGGGCGGGCGCACACCAGTGCCTCGGCCTCCACCTCGCCCGGCTGGAAATGCGCATCCTGTTCGAGACGCTGCTCGACCGGATCGAGACGGTCGAACTGGCAGGCGAACCGGCGCGCAGCAGATCGACCTTCGTCGGCGGGCTGAAGACCCTGCCGCTGCGCTTCACCCCGGCCTGATTCGCCCGGCAGCTGTTCTGCTTCGCGCCGCGATGGGCCGAGACATGGACCGGGTGTTACACAGTCCAGGGGCAAAAACCTGTCGGTTTACGCAAGATCGCGTCAGCTTGCGCGGAAAGGCGTCGGCTTGCGCAGAAACGGCGTCAGCTTGTGCGAACCGGATGTCGGCTTGCGCAGGCGAAATGTCGGCTTGCGACGCGTACGTGTAAACTTGCGGCCTGGCAGACTGGGCGCGGCCGCGGGTGATGGACGGTAGGAAAGAGCCGCCGCGAAGCTAGCAGGCCAAGCGCTTGTAGGAAATCCGCCACCTTCTTCCGGTACGCTGCATCCGCGCCGCGAATTTGCTATCGCTGAGCGTGCCCGGTTGCTACGCCTAAAGCACCGTAAAAAGGACAGAAACGAGCATCGCCATCAGGGGGACAGGGGGATGACCATCTTCGAGCCGCATAACCTGCCCTTCGCCGTCGCGCTGGCGGTGATGCTGGCGCTGGCGGCGATCCAGTTGGTAGGTCTTGGCGATGTCTTTGGCGGGGCGGATGTGGACGCCGATATCGATGGCGATGCCGCGATTTCTTCCGGGCCGATAGATGGCATGTTCACCCTCCTCGGTATCGGGCGGGTCCCCCTGACAATCTGGCTCGCACTTTTTCTGCTGCTGTTCGCCGGTATCGGCGTAGGTGGTCAGGCGTTGGCCGACAGCCTGATCGGAGCGCCGCTGGACCGCTGGCTCGCTGCAGTCATGGCGGGCATTGCCGCATTACCCGTTACCGGACTTCTGGCGCGACCGCTCGGGGCAATCTTGCCGCGCGATGAGACGACTGCAGTCTCTCTCGACGCATTGCTGGGTCGGCGAGCACGGATCACCGATGGAACTGCGCGCAGCGGATCGCCCGCCCGCGCCCAGGTTCGCGATCACTACGGCCATCCGCATCACGTCATGGTCGAACCGCACGAAACGGCCAGTGAGATGCACGCCGGGGACGAAGTATTGCTGGTTCGCCGCGAAGGCGGCAGTTTTTACGCGACAGCGTTGGCCGAGCGCCGCCTGTCGCCCGATTGATTTCTTCAAGGAGGGGTAATTGAATAATCTTGTAGAACTGGCGGTACCGGTCGGTGCGGTCGTCGTATTTATTCTCGTCGTCGGGCTGACAATTGCACGGCTGTACCGCCGCGCTTCGAAGGAAGTCGCTTTCGTACGCACGGGCGTGGGCGGGGAAAAAGTCGTGATGAACGGCGGCGCGCTGGTGCTGCCGGTGTTCCACGAAACGATGCCGGTCAACATGAACACCGTGGTGCTGGCCGTGGTGCGGCGCGACACCGAAGCGCTGATTACACTGGACCGCCTTCGTATCGACGTGAAGGCCGAATTCTATGTCCGCGTGCGGCCCGATGCGGGCGCGATCGCCATGGCCGCGCAGACGCTGGGACAGCGCACGATGGTGCCCGAGGCGCTGAAGGATCTGGTCGAAGGCAAGTTCGTCGATGCCCTGCGCTCCGTCGCCGCCGGCATGACCATGAACGAATTGCACGAGCAGCGCGCCGACTTCGTCCAGAAGGTGCAGCAGGCGAGTTCCAACGATCTCGCCATGAACGGGCTCGAACTGGAATCGGTTTCGCTCACCGGGCTGGACCAGACCAGCATCGAACATTTCAACGCCAACAACGCCTTCGACGCGGAAGGCCTGACCAAGCTGACCGAGCAGATCGAAGCGCGCAAGAAACTGCGCAACGATATCGAGCAGGACACCCGCGTCCAGATGGAAACCAAGAACCTCGAGGCGAGCCAGCGCTCGTTCGAGATCAGCCGCGATCAGGAATATGCGCGGCTGGAGCAGGAGCGTGAAGTCGAGGTCCGGCGCGCGGCGCAATCGGCCGAGATCGCCCGCGAACAGGCCGAACGCAACCGCGAGGCGGATGCCGCTCGGATCGAAGCGAAGAAGCAGGTCGATGCCCAGCAGATCGAAGCCGACCGGCTTGTCGAGGAAGCGCGAATCGACCAGCAGCGCGCGCTCGAGATCGCACGGCAGGAGCAGCAGATCGCCGTTCAGAACAAGAGCCGCGAGGAAAGCCAGGCCAAGGCCGACGCCGACGAGGCCCGCGCCAAGGCGGTGGCTGCGGAAGAACAGGTCGCTACCTCACGCGAAAGCGAAATCGCCGAGCGCCAGAAGAAGATCGAACTGATCGAAGCGTCGAAGCAGGCCGAACGTGATGCCATCAAGATCCGCGTCGATGCCGAAGCCGAAAAGGATGCTGCATCCAACCGCGCCGAGGCCGCCCGCCGCGAAGCGGAAGGCGAGGCGGAGGCCGAAAAGCTGCGCGCCGAAGCCGCCCGCGTGCGTTTCGAGGTCGAAGCTGCGGGTCAGAGGGCGATCAACGAGGCGGCCAACCTCCTGTCGTCCGACCAGATCAGCCTGCAGACCAAGCTGGCGCTGCTGAATGTGCTGCCCGAAGTCATCCGCGAAAGCGCAAAGCCCATGGAAGCGATCGATTCGATCAAGATCGTTCAGGTGGACGGGCTGACCAACGGCAATGGCAAGAGCGGGACGTCGACCACCGGAAACGGTTCGGGCAACCTTGCAAGCGATGCGGTGAGCGCAGCGCTTGCCTATCGGGCGCAGGCGCCCGTGCTAGACGGTCTGATGAAAGAACTGGGCCTCGACGGTTCGTCCTTGGACAATCTCGTGAAGGGGCCCGCAGCAGCCGAAACCTCGCCTCGCCTCGCCGAAGTGCAGGATGAACCGGCAGAAGAAGCGACAAAGCCTCAGGGCAAGGCGAAGACCGAGAAGGCTTCCGCCAAGGACGACGCCGAGGTTGGGTAAAAAATCCAGCTAGAAGGGAGCAAGGGGGCGCCGCGGCGCCCCCTTCTTGGTCCTCTTACTCCCCCAACAACCGCTCCGCCATCGCGCGTACTTCCGCGCCCATGTCTTCGCGTTCCATGGCGAGGGCCAGGGTTGCTTCGACGAAGCCGGTCTTGCTGCCGCAGTCGAAGCGGCGGCCGGCGAAGGTCACGGCGTGGAAGGGCTGGTTGCCGATCATCCGGGCCATGGCGTCGGTCAGCTGGATTTCACCGCCCGCGCCCTTTTCCTGGTCTTCCAGCAGGCGCATGACTTCGGGCTGGAGGATGTAGCGGCCCGAAACGATCTTGTTGCTGGGCGCTTCGGCCACCGGCGGCTTTTCGACGAGGCCGGTGACTTCGGTCAGCGTCTCGCTCTTCACCTCGCCCGGCGCGATGACGCCGTAGCTGGAGACGGCTTCCTGCGGCACTTCCAGCACCGAGATGAGGTTGCCGCCGACGTCGTTATAGGCATCGACCATCTGTTTCATGCAGCCGGTCCCGTCGCCCTTCTGCGCCACCATGAGCTCGTCCGGCAGCAGGATGGCGAAGGGTTCGTCGCCCACGATGGCGCGGGCGCACCAGATGGCATGGCCGAGGCCGAGCGGCACCTGCTGGCGCACGGTGATGATGTCGCCCGGCGTCGCCCGGGTCGGCTCCAGCACCGAGAGGTCCTTGCCGCGTTCGCGCATCGTGTGTTCGAGCTCGTAGGCGATGTCGAAATGTTCGACGATCGCGGTCTTGCCCCGGCCGGTGACGAAGATGATCTGTTCGATCCCCGCCTCGCGCGCTTCGTCCACCGCATACTGGATCAGCGGGCGGTCGACGATGGGCAGCAGTTCCTTGGGGATCGCTTTGGTCGCGGGGAGGAAACGCGTGCCCAGCCCGGCGACGGGAAAGACGGCTTTCTTGATCGGCTTGTGCTGGTTCATGGCTGCAGGGGGTAAGTCGCCAGCGGTATCGGGTCAATCGACATAGGTTATGCGGCATGCGCGCTCCTGGCCCGCTGCCGTGATGCGACAGCGGCGTGACGCTTGCCAGCGGCGCTGCCTTCTCTAAGGAAGCGGCATGGACAAACTGATCATTCGTGGCGGCAATCGCCTTTCCGGTACCATTCCGATTTCGGGCGCGAAGAATGCCGCGCTCACCCTGATTCCCTGTGCGCTGCTGACCGAAGAGCCGGTGACGCTGCGCAATCTGCCGCGGCTGGCCGATATCGACGGGTTTCAGCACCTGATGGGCCAGTTCGGCGTGGCGCACACGATCCAGGGCCAGCGACCGGAAGATTTCGGCCGCGTGGTCACGCTGGAAGCGACGCGGCTGACCGGCACCGTCGCGCCATACGAACTGGTGCGCAAGATGCGCGCCTCCATCCTCGTGCTCGGCCCGATGCTGGCGCGCATGGGCGAGGCGACCGTGTCGCTGCCCGGCGGCTGCGCGATCGGCAACCGTCCGATCGATCTGCATCTGAAGGCGCTGGAGGCGTTCGGCGCGCATATCGAACTGGCGCAGGGTTACGTAAAGGCGAGCGCCCCCGACGGCGGCCTGCCCGGCGGCGATTTCGATTTCCCCATCGTGTCGGTCGGCGCGACGGAAAATGCGTTGATGGCGGCGGTGCTGTGCAACGGCACCAGCAGGCTGATCAATGCCGCGCGCGAACCGGAAATCGTCGACCTGTGCCGGTTGCTCACCGCCATGGGTGCGGAGATCGAAGGTATCGGCACGTCCGAACTGACGATCCACGGCGCCAAGCGGCTGCACGGTGCGACCTATCGCGTGATGCCGGACCGGATCGAGGCAGGCTCCTATGCCTGCGCTGCGGCGATCACCGGCGGCGACGTGCGACTGGAAGGTGCGGAAGCGGAAGACATGGGGTCCACCCTTCACGCGCTGCGCAATATCGGCGTCGAGATCGAGAGCGACAAGAAGGGAATCGATGTGCGCGCCAATGGACCGCTGAAGGCGCACAACCTCACCACCGCGCCATTCCCCGGCCTTGCCACCGACATGCAGGCGCAGCTGATGAGCCTGCTGACTCGGGCCGAAGGCACCAGCGTGCTGAAGGAAACGATTTTCGAGAACCGCTTCATGCATGTGCCCGAACTGGCGCGCATGGGGGCGGACATCGAAACCGAAGGGCGCACGGCAATCGTGCGCGGGCCGGTCAACCTCACCGGCGCCGAAGTCATGGCGACCGATCTGCGCGCCTCGATGAGCCTAGTGATCGCGGGGCTTGCTGCAGAAGGCGAGACCACGGTGCGCCGGCTCTACCACCTCGACCGCGGTTACGAGCGGCTGGAAGAGAAGCTCCAGCTTGTCGGCGCGGATATCGAACGGGTTGGCGACGATTGAGCCAGCGGGTGCGGACCTTTCCGCGATGACGGGCGTTGGGTCAGCAACAAAGGAGTTTTGTCATGCTACTCAAGCTTTTGACCCTCGGCGGGCTCGGATATGCCGGCTATCGCTATTACGAAAAGAACAGATCGCAGCCGGCGTTTTCCGGCAACCAGGGCAATGCCTCGGTGCGCGACGCTGGTCCGGAATCCATGCGCGACAGTTCGGGCCGCAAATGGACGCAGGCTGACGAGGAAAGCGACCAGAGCTTCCCCGCCAGCGATCCGCCGGCCAATTACTGACCCGTTTACTCCAGTTGGAGAGGACGAGAGTCCTAAGGGGCGGTTGGAGCGATCCAGCCGCCCCTTTCATGTGTAACGAGCCAGATACGGATTGCCCCGGCAAGGCCCGGCGGCGTCGCGGCGCGGATACGCTCGGCATCGATCTGGGCGACCAGCGCGTTGATCGACTGGCTGCGCGCGGCAGCCGCTGCGGTCAGCATCTCCCAGAACATGGGTTCGAGACTGATCGACGTGCGATGGCCGTCGATCCGGACGGAGTATTTTTTCGGCGGATGGTACGGGGGCATTTCCATAAGCGGCGGCCCCTTACATCGCCGGGGCCGGGCCCGATACGATTTTTTTGGGGTGTGCGGTGAACCGTGCTGCGCCTAGGTTTCAGGCATGGCTGACGGCTATGACGAACTCACCGACAAGGAAAAGCAGACCCTGCGCCTGATGGTGCGCGGGCATGATGCGAAATCCGCGGCGAGCGAACTGGCGCTGTCGGTCCATACGATCAACGAACGCCTGCGCGCCGCGCGACGCAAGCTGGAAGTCACCAGCAGCCGCGAGGCGGCCCGGCTGGTGCTGGAACGCGAAGGCGGGGACCCCGAAAAACCTGTATCCAGAGATTTGGGGGATGCGGCGGCCCGGCAAAGCGATGACGATGGCGGGGCAACGGCAGGCATGTCCGCCCGCCGTCGGATCCTTGCAGGAGTTGTCATCATGCTTACCCTTGCCGCAGCCGCACTGTTTCTCGTCCCCGCGATCGTCCAGAGCGACAATGCGGGCGGGGCAACCCGATCGTTACCCAGCGATGCCGAGGTCGAAAGCGCCGCGCGCACCTGGCTCGCGCTGCTCGATGCGGGCGACTGGGAGGCGAGCTATGCCGCGACCGCATCCTCGTTTCGCAAGGCCAACACGCTGAAGCTCTGGAGCGATACGGCGGAAAAGGTCCAGTCGGGCCTCGGGAAGACGCTTTCGCGCGACTATATCGGGCAGGACGATGTCCCGTCGCCGCAGGGCATCACCATCGTGAAGTTCCGGACGGATTTTGCCAATCGTACAGGCGTGGTCGAAACGATCTCGCTGGTGCGCGAAGACGGTGCGTGGAAAGTCGCAGGCATTTACGTGTCGTGATGGGAGAGGGCGGATGCCTTGCGCGGTCCGCCCTCCCGCCGATCAATACATGTGCTGGCCGCCGTTGATGCTCATGGTCGAACCAGTGACGAATTCGGCATGGTCGGAACACAGGAAGCTGACGCCGCGTGCGATCTCGCTCGCCTTGCCGAGCCGGCCGACGGGAATCTTGGCGACGATCTTTTCCAGCACCGGTTCGGGCACGGCGGCGACCATGTCGGTGTCGATATAGCCCGGGGCGATGGCGTTGACGGTGATGCCGAAACGCGCGCCTTCCTGCGCCAGCGCCTTGGTGAAGCCGTGGATGCCGCTCTTCGCGGCGGCATAATTGACCTGGCCATACTGGCCCGCCTGCCCGTTGATCGAACCGATGTTGACGATCCGGCCCCAGCCGCGTTCCTTCATGCCCGAAAAGGTCGCTTTGGCGAGGTTAAAGCAGCCGCCCAGATTGGTCCGCATCACGGCGTCCCAGTCTTCGTAGCTCATTTTTAGCAGCGTGCCGTCACGGGTGATGCCGGCATTGTTGACGACGACGTCGATCGGGCCGTGTTCTTCTGCCACCTTGCCGCAGGCATCCTGCACCGCGTCGAAATCGCCGACGTCGAACTTGATCGTCGCAATGCCGGTCTC
This sequence comes from Qipengyuania pacifica, assembly GCF_019857205.1. GTDB lineage: Bacteria > Pseudomonadota > Alphaproteobacteria > Sphingomonadales > Sphingomonadaceae > Qipengyuania > Qipengyuania pacifica. The sequence goes on from NZ_JAHWXO010000001.1 coordinate 411,755, forward strand.
ATCGGTGAACTTGCGCGCCGCATCGTCATTGCCCGCATAATTGGCGATGACGGTGAATTCGCGCTCGTCGCGCAGGCGTTCGCAGATGGCGCGGCCGATTCCGCGCGTGCCCCCGGTAACGATGGCAACACGTGTCATGATCTTTCTCCCAAGCTTTCCGTAGCGTTGCCACGACTTAAGCGAGGGATGCACGACGCGCCAAGTCCTTTCGCCCAGACGGGCGAGGATGCAGACGTATTTTCCGGTAGTGCCTAGAAGTTGACGCGGGTGCCGACGTAAACGGCCTGATCGTCTTCGACCCCATCGGTCAGCGGGGCAAGGCGGTTGTTATCCTTCGACAGGCGAACGCCAGCCGTCACGTTGACGTTGCCGATCACGCGATAGGATGTACTGAGATCCACGCTCTGGCCGGGCAGGCCGTCGGGCGTGCGCAGTGAACGGGTGCCGCTGTCTTCCCGGTTGATCGCGACGCGCGAATTGAAGCGACTCGGCTTGTCGGCCTTTTCGCTCTTGTCCGGTGCGAAGGCGGCCAGATCGGGCATGCCCATGTCGCGCAGGCCGACCGAAACGGTCTTGGGCTGCGTGGGCTGCGAGAAGCTCTGGTAACCGCGGGCGACGCCGAGGTTGTAACTGGTCGGGTTGACCGCAAGAACGCGTTCGCGGTTACCGGCGGTACCGACCGAATCGATGCCGCTGCGGATCGAAATCGCGCGGGCCGTTGCATCGTCCACCCGGACGGCCACGGTGACGGTGCGGTCCTTGCTCAGTCCCGGCTTGCTGGCCGGGGTGAAGCGAAGACCCTTTTCCCCCATCACGGCAGCGACGCGCGCAGCAAGCTGCGGATCGATCTTGGCCGGGGTGAAGGGCAGGTAGGCGATGTCTTCGGGAAGTTCCGCGGCAGCACTGGCCTGAACGACGGCAAGGCCGGCAGCGGGAATGGAAAGGGCCAGACCGGCAGCAACCAGCGCCGCGGGTACGAACCGCGCCTTGCTCTGGTTTTTGACCGAATGTGCCACCGAATTTCTTTTCCTATGTTGCTGCACCAGTAAGCCAGAAATCCGCTGAACGGTCCCTGACTCCTGCATTAAAGGCGCAGGCGATTCCCTCTACTCCGGCAAACATCCTACCACTCGCCCATGCCTTGGCCAGCTTTTCCACAAAGCCTGGTGGTAATTGACAGAAAGTGTTGCCCAGTTTCCACAAGCACGCGCACCCTAACTTGTTCCCGGGCAATGAATTAAGGCCATATTCACGCGCTGGAGACTGTGTGGGCCGCTGGCCCGTTTGCCTTGCTCCGAGGCGTGCAGGCATTATAGAGCCAAGAAACCTGCAGGATACCAAGGACCGACATGAGCGCTTTCGCAAACATCCGCCGCCCCGCAACCTTCGCCGTTGCGATCGCAGCCACGGTTGGCCTCGCGGCATGCGGTGGCGGGCGCGAACGGCCGCGGGCCGACGTCGCAGCCTCACAGGTCACCACCATCGGTGTGAACTCCTATCTCTGGCGTGCCGCGCTCGATGCGGTCAGCTTCGCACCGCTGCTGCAGGCCGACAGCAATGGCGGCGTGATCGTGACCGACTGGTACGCCAACCCCAGCAATCCGGGCGAACGGGTGAAGATGACCGTCACCATCCTCGATTCGGATCTGCGTGCCGATGCCCTGCGCGTTGCAGCAAGCCGCCAGGTCAATCAGGGCGGGACATGGGTCGATGCGCCGGTGCAGGCGGCAACCGTTCAGAAGCTGGAAGACGTCATCCTGACGAAGGCCCGCGAACTGCGCCGCGAAGCGATGGGCTGACCTGCGCAGGCATTGGCGGGCGCTGGCCTGAAAAGCGCCTTCCAATAGCCGGCAAAATCCGTAAACGCGGCTGCCTATGAGCAGCGATACCCGTTTCGATCCGGCCAGCGCCGATGCGCGCTGGCAAAATGCGTGGGACCAGGCGCAGACCTTCCGCGCCGACAGCAATTCCGCCAAGCCCAAGAGCTACGTGCTCGAGATGTTCCCCTATCCTTCGGGGCGCATCCACATCGGCCACGTGCGCAATTACACGATGGGCGACGTGCTGGCGCGCTACAAGAAGGCGATTGGGCACGAAGTGCTGCATCCCATGGGCTGGGACGCCTTCGGCATGCCTGCCGAAAATGCGGCGATGGAAAAGGGCGTCCACCCCGGCGGCTGGACCCGCGCCAATATCGAACACATGAAGGCGCAGCTGAAGCGGCTGGGCTTCGCGCTCGACTGGAGCCGCGAGCTGGCAACCTGCGAGCCGGATTATTACGGCCACGAGCAGGCGCTGTTCATCGATCTCTACGAAGCGGGTCTCGTCTATCGCAAGGAAAGCGAGGTCAATTGGGACCCGGTCGACATGACCGTGCTGGCCAATGAACAGGTGATCGACGGCAAGGGCTGGCGCAGCGGCGCCGAGGTCGAGAAGCGCAAGCTGGCGCAGTGGTTCCTCAAGATCACCGACTTTGCCGAAGAATTGCTCGAAGGGTTGGGCAGTCTAGAGAATTGGCCCGACAAGGTCCGGCTGATGCAGGAAAACTGGATCGGCAAGAGCAAGGGGCTGGAATTCAGCTTCGACCTGTCGAATGGCGAGAAACTGCCGGTCTATACGACGCGGCCCGATACGATTTTCGGCGCCAGCTTCGTCGCCGTCGCGGCCGATCATCCGGTGGCGCAGTCCCTGGACAGCGACGAGGCACGCGAATTCATCGCGCTGTGCAAAAAGGGCGGCACGACTGCCGCCGAACTGGAAACCGCGGAAAAGCTCGGTTTCGACACGGGCATTACCGCGAAGCATCCGTTCACCGGCGCAGACCTGCCGGTCTATATCGCGAACTTCGTGCTGATGGATTACGGCACCGGCGCGATCATGGCGGTGCCGGGCCATGACCAGCGCGACTTCGAATTCGCGACCAAATACGGCCTGCCGATCCCGCGCGTGGTCGCTGCCAGCGCCGAAGATGCCAGCAAGCCCTTCGAGGGCGAGGCCGAGGCGGGCGAGGGCGTGCTCGTCAACTCCGACTTCCTCGACGGGATGGCGGTCGAAGATGCCAAGCGCGAAATCATCGCCCGGATAGAACAGCAGGGCCGCGGCCAGGGCAAGACCGTATGGCGCCTGCGCGACTGGGGCGTATCGCGCCAGCGGTACTGGGGCACGCCGATCCCCTTCATCCATTGCGACACATGCGGCGTGGTGCCCGCGTCCAAGGACAGCCTGCCGATCACCCTGCCCGAGGATGTCGATTTCCAGACGCCGGGCAACCCGCTGCTGCGCCATTCGACATGGAAGCATGTCGACTGCCCCAAATGCGGCGGCAAGGGGACGCGCGAAACGGACACGCTCGACACTTTCGTCGATTCGTCCTGGTATTTCCTGCGCTTTGCCAGCCAGCCCGCGGACAAGCCCTTTGACAAGGACGAGATCGCCAAGTGGCTGCCGGTCGAACAGTATATCGGCGGCATCGAGCATGCGATCCTGCACCTGCTCTACGCCCGCTTCTGGACCCGCGCGCTGGCCCACATGGGGCAGATCGATGTGAAGGAACCTTTCGCTTCGCTGTTCACGCAGGGCATGGTCACGCATGAGACCTACAGCCGCAAGACGGGCGGCAAGACCGTCTATTATGCGCCCGACGAAATCAGCCGCGAAGCCGAACGCGCGCTGCTGAAGGACGATGGCGGCGAGGTCGAGATCGGCCGTGTCATCAAGATGTCGAAGTCGAAGAAGAACGTCGTCGACCCCGACACCATCGTCGACACCTATGGCGCAGATGCCGTGCGCTGGTTCATGCTGTCCGACAGCCCGCCCGAACGCGACTTGCCCTGGTCCGAAGCCGGGATCGAAGGCTGCAGCCGTTTCGTCCATCGCCTGTGGCGCCTGTTCGGTGCGTTCGATGCAGATGTTCAGGGCACCGATCAAACGCTTGATCGACATGTGCACAAGACCGTTCAGGCGGTCGCGGGCGATATCGAATCGCTCGGCTTCAACAAGGCCGTGGCGCGGATTTATGAACTGACCGGCGCGGTGGAGAAGGCACAGCCTTCCGCCAGCCGCTCGGCCGCGATCCGCACGCTGGTCCAGCTTGTCGCACCCATGATGCCCCATCTGGCCGAGGAAGCCTGGGCCACGCTGGGCGAAACGGGTCTGGTCGCCGATGCGGATTGGCCGACGGTCGATCCAACGCTTCTGGTCGACGATGAAGTCACCATCGCCGTCCAGCACAAGGGCAAGCTGCGCGATACGCTGACCGCACCCAAGGGTGCTTCGAAGGAAGATCTCGAAGCCATGGCGCTCGCCAGCGAGAAGGTCCAGCGCTCGCTCGACGGGGCAGAAGTGCGCAAGGTCATTGTGGTCCCCGACAGATTGGTGAATATCGTCACCTGATGCGTATCCTCCTCGCCAGCCTCGCCCTCGCCACACTGTCGGCCTGCGGCCTTTCGCCCATGTATGCGGGCGGCGGCAGCGGTGCGGTGGCGCAATCGCTCGCCGCGATCGAAGTGGCGCCGATCGAAGGGCGCGCGGGCTGGCTGGTGCGCAGTGCGCTGGAAGAACGCTTTGCCGCAGCGGGTAATCCCGCGCCGCGCTACCGCATCGATATCCGCCTGGACGACCGGCTCGAAGGGTTGGCGATCCTGCGCGACGATACGATCAGCCGCGAACGCCGCACTTTGCGCGCACGCTATCAGCTGACCGACCTTTCGACGGGCGAGATCGTCCTCGATGCGACCGACGGGTCGGATGCCGGCATCGACGTGGTGTCGAGCGAATATGCCGTCATCGCCGCCGAACAGACGGCGCTTGAAAATCTCTCGCAGGACCTTGCCCAGCGGATCGTGACGCGCGTCGCGTTGGCGCTTCGCAACCAGCGGTGAAGCTGACGAACCGCGATTTCGCGGCGAAGGGGCGTTCGGCCGCACAGGGCTGTTCGATTTTCTTCTTTTGCGGCCAGGACGAAGCCGGGGCGACCGCTGCGGCCAACGATCTGGTCAGCTGGCTTCCCGAACCGGGCGAGCGGCTGGAGATGTCCGGCGGCGAGGTGAAGAACGATCCGGCCAAGCTGGGCGATGAAGCGCGCACCAATTCGCTCTTCGGCGACAAGCGCCACATCTGGATTCGCGCCAATGGAGACGAGGCGGCAGAGGCGCTGAAAGTGCTGATCGAAACCAGCGATGCGGGGGCGGGCGAGGCCTGCCCGGTGATCGTCGTGGCCACGTCCGCCACCGACAAATCTCGCACCGCCAAGCTGCTCGAAAAGCGCAGGGATGCGCTGGTGGCCATGTTCTATCCGCCAGATCTGCCCTCCGTCACACGCAGCGTGCGCGCATTGGCGGATGGGGCGGGCGTGCGGCTGGGCGGCGATCTGGCAGAACGGATCGCGCGCGCCGCCAATCTCGACATCCGACTGGCCAAGAGCGAGGTCGACAAGCTGGCTCTTTATCTGGATGCCAGCGCGCAAAGTCCGCAGACGGCCACCGCGGACGATCTCGATGCCATCGGCGCATCGAGCGAAGACGATGGTTTTGCCTCGCTCGTCAATGTCGTGATGGGTGGGCAGGCCGCCAAGCTCGGGATCGAACTGGGGCGGATGAAGCAGCTCGGCCTCAATCCGGTGGGCGTGCTGCTGGCCTTTGAGCGGCGTGCGGCGCAGCTGGCGCGGATCGCCGCAGCACTCGGCTCGCGCGGGTTTGGCGATCTGGATCGGGGCGAAGAGGCGCGGCTCGGCATCTTCTTCAAGGAAAAGCGCGAGATCGGGCAGCAACTGGCGCTGTGGCGGCACGGCGACAAGCTGGACCGGCTGACCCGGCGGCTCGTCTCCCTGCACCGCGAACTGCTGACCAACAGCCAGGCGGCCGAACTGCTGCTGGCGCAGGGCCTGGCCGACATCGCCAGGGTGGCGACGGCGCGGACCCGCTAAGCGGCAGGTATCAGTTTTCGGGGACCGAGAACGTGCCTGTGACGCGGCCGCCCGACTGGCCCTGGCCGGTGACCGAGGACGATCCGCTGGCACGGCCATCCACGCTCGACACGCCGGTCGCCAGATCGATGACCAGCCGTCCGCCGTTCAGCGTATCGCCGCCGCGATTGAGGCGGACATTGCCCGCCATGGTAATGATCCGGCGGTTGAAATCATAGACCGCGGTATCGCCGCGCGCGCGCTCGTTCCCGCGGGTCACCTGGACGCCGCCTGTGGCCATGATGCGCTGGATTTTCAGCGAACCGGCATCGGTATAATTGACGATGGTGCGCGCCGCATCGAGATTGAGACCAGCCTGCGTGATCTTCACATTGCCCGACAGGACGACGCGGTTCTGCCGGTCCTGCAGTTCGATGCGATCGGCCGCATAGCTGACCGGCGCATTGGAATTGTGCCCGGCAATCGCCTGCGCCGAAAGCTGGATACCGGCAAAGGCGGCCGCCGTGACGGCAAAAGACCCGATGCCCCAGCGGGCGATGGTGGGGAGCAACGGCTTCATCAGGGCATCCTCAGCTTTCCGGGTTCCATGCGCAAGCGCGCATTGCCCGTCAGGGTAATGGTGCGTGCCGACAGATCGGCGTTCAGGCGGTCGGCGCTGAAGGTACCGGCGGGTATGGCGCCGTCGACCCCGCCCGAACCGACGAGCTGCTTGTTCGCAAGATCGAGCGATACGCCGCGTGCGACCATGCGGTAGCCATCGGCGGCCGTCAGGCGCAACGGCCCGCGTACTGCGACGATTTCGTTGTCGATACTATATTGCCCGCCCTGCGCGACCAGCCTTGCGGGACCTTCGTCGAGCAGCAGACGCGCCACGACATCGTTCATGCGCACGATGCCTTCGGCGCTGGAGCGCTGGACCGCTTCGCCAGCCGTCAGAGAGAAGGGACGGTTCTTGTTATCGGCACCGCGATAAAGCGCATTGTCGACACGCAGCCGCTCGTTGATGACGGCCACCTTGTTCCGATCGAGCAGAAAGCTGACTTCACCGCGCGGACTGAGCGGTGTGATCACCATCAGCGCCGCCAGCACGCCTACGCCCATGGGCAGAGCGCGCGACAGGAAAGCAACCATGCGATCGTGCGAGCCACCGGGCTCGGCCCAGTGCTGGCGCTCGCTGCGGCGCGCTTTCGCTTCCTGCGTTTCTATCCTGCGGTGCCGCGATACCATGGGTTATGCCTGACCGGCCTATCCTTACATATGGCTGAAGATGTCGTGGTCGGCCCAGCCTGCCACGTCCAGCCGCGCGCGTGTGGGAAGAAAATCGAAGCAGGCCTGTGCCATCTCCGTGCGCCCTTCGCGTTCCAGCCGACGGTCGAGTTCTTCCTTCATCCGGTGAAGATAGCGAACATCGCTCGCGGCGTATTCCCGCTGCGCATCGTTCAGCACCGGGCCGCCCCAGTCGCTCGACTGCTGGGCCTTGGAGATATTTTCGCCGAGCAGTTCCTCGACCAGCATCTTCAGTCCGTGGCGGTCGGTATAGGTACGGATGAGCTTGCTGGCGATCTTGGTGCAATAGCAGGGCGTCGCCATGACGCCGAGATAATACTCGATCGCGGCCAGGTCGAAGCGGGCGTAATGAAACAGCTTCAGACGGGCCGGATCGGCCAGTACGGCTTTCAGGTTCGGCGCATCGTAACTGCTGTCGGGGCCGAACCGGATAAGATGCTCGTCGCCCTTGCCGTCGCTGATCTGGACGACGCAAAGCCGGTCGCGGATCGTGACCAGACCCATGGTTTCGGTATCGACGGCAACGGGGCCGTCGGCGAGTACGCCTGCGGGGAGGTCTTCTTCGTGGAAATGCACTGCCATGTGCGCGGCCTTAGGCCGATTGGGGATTGGTGGGAAGGGGGGCTGGCGAGCAAAGGCGGATCGGCCTAGTCCATCTGTCATGGCAAGCGAACCGATCCCCGAAAGCTGGCAACTCGTACTGGAACCGGTCCTGGCGACGGCAGAGGCGCGGCAACTGGGTGGGTTTCTGGTCGCAGAAGAACAGGCGGGCAAACAGATCTATCCGCCGCGCGGCTGCCGGTTGAAAGCGCTCGAACTGACGCCCTTGGACGAGGTAAAGGTCGTGATCCTGGGACAGGATCCCTATCATGGGCCGGGTCAGGCCATGGGGCTGTGCTTTTCCGTCCCCGAAGGGGTGAAGATCCCGCCGAGCCTGGTGAACATCTACAAGGAACTGGAAGCGGACCTTGGTGTGGCGCGCGCCGATCATGGCGATCTGAGCAAATGGGCGCGGCAGGGCGTGCTGCTTCTCAATGACACGCTTACGGTCGAGGCGGCCAAGGCCGGCAGCCACGCCAAGCGAGGATGGGACGCTATCACCGACGCGTGCGTCGCAGCAGTCGCGGCACGCGATCAACCGAGCGTGTTCATTCTCTGGGGCAGCCACGCGCAGGCGAAGGCAAAGCGGATCGCCGGCCTGCGCGAAGGGCAGCATTGCGTGACCGAAAGCCCGCACCCCAGCCCGCTATCGGCGCATCGCGGGTTTTTCGGCTCGAAGCCGTTCAGCAGGACCAATGCCTTTCTTTCAGACCATGGCCGCGAGGCGATCGACTGGGCATTGTAATCGCTTGCCAGTCGCCGGCACCTGTAGGATGATCGGTGGGATGGCAGGGGGAACGATGAAGCAAGCGATATTCAGGGCGAGCACTGCGCTGGCGGTGCTGGGCATGGCGATACCTGCGGGGGCGCAGACCGACAGGGCGCCCGCCGTGCAAGCCGAACCCGCTGCGCAAATGGATGCTGCCAAGGCAGCGGCGCTGGCCGAAGCCATGCGCGCCAGCGAATTATGGATCGAAGGACAGCGCCGATACCGCAACATTCCTGCGATCTCCGCCGCTGTGGCTCTGGGCGACCGGACGGTGTGGGCGAAGGGTTTCGGCGCGACCGATCGCGGGCAGGACAAGCCCGCTACACCCGAGACGATCTATTCGATCTGCTCGATATCCAAACTGTTCACCGCCGTCGCGCTGATGCAGCAATGGGAACAGGGCAAGGTCGCGCTCGATGCGCCGATTACGCAATATCTGCCGTGGGCGAGGCTGGCCGACGATCCGCGTGAAAGCGTGCCGATCACCTTGCGCGGCGCGTTGACCCATTCGGCAGGCCTGCCGCGCGAAGCGGACTTTCCCTACTGGACCGGGCCCGATTTTACCTTTCCCTCGCAGGAGCAGGTTCGCGCGACCATCGGCAGCCAGTCGCCGCTCTATCCTGCATCGACAACCTGGCAATATTCGAACCTCGGCCTGACGCTGGTCGGCGAGACGGTCGAAGCGGTGAGCGGCCGACCCTATGCGGACTATGTGACCGCGAACATCCTCGAGCCTCTCGGCCTCAGCGATACGCGTCCGGGCATTCCGGCGGAACTCTACGGCAAGCAGATGGCTGTGGGCTGGGGCGCGCTGGAGGCGGATGGCACACGTCCGGAACTGAAGCTGTTCGATCCGGCGGGCATCGCGCCTGCGGCAGGCTTCAGCGCCAGCGTGGCAGACCTCGCCAAATTCGCCAGCTGGACCTTCCGCCTTGCCCGGACGGGGCAGCGCGAAGTCCTGCGGCCCTCGACCCTGCGCGAGATGGAACGGGTGCATTACGTGTCGCCCGATTGGGAGACCAATTGGGGCTTAGGCTTTGCCGTGCGCAATATCGGCGGCACCACCGTGGTCGGGCATGGCGGCAGTTGCCCCGGCTATCGCAGCATGCTGATGCTGGCGCCGGCCGAAGAGATGGGCGTGGCCATCGCCATGAATGCGATGGACGATCCCGGGCGCCTCGCCGAAGGGATCGCGGCGCTGATCAAGGCGCGCGGCGAAGCCAAGCCGTTCGATGCGGTCGAGGGAGTCGATCTGGCCGAGTTTGCGGGCGTCTATGACGGGCAGCCGTGGTCGGGCGAATTCATGTTCGTGCCATGGGCTGGCGGGCTCACCTGGATCGATCCCGATGCCGGGGCACCGGCGGACAAGATGTCGCGCCTGAAACCCCTGGGCGGCGATCGCTTTCGGGTCATCTCGCCCAGCGGCGAAGAGCGCGAGGAAGTCGTCTTCGAACGCGGCCGTGCAGGCAAGATCCACACAGTCCGGCAGCATTCGAATACCAGCCGCCGGCTCAGGCCGTTGTAGCTCAGAAGATCGTATAGCCGCCGTCGATCACTACCGAATCGCCGGTGTGAAACCGGCTGGCATCGCTGGCGAAATAGACGGCGATGCCGGCAAAGTCCTCGCCTTCGCCCCAGCGCCGCATGGGCACCCGGCCGATGGCCTTTTCGTTGAAGGCATCCCAGTTCTGCAGGCGTTCAGTCATGTCGGTGGCGATCCAGCCGGGCAGGACGGCATTGGCGCGAATGCCGTGCCGGGCAAGCTCCACCGCCGTGCCGCGCACCATCGCCAGCACGCCCGCCTTGGTACCGGCATAGGCCTGATTCTGCGGGGCGCCGTGGATCGCCGATACGCTGGATGTCACCAGCAGCGAACCGCCCTTGTCACCCCGTTCCGCGCGTTCGACCATGTGCCGCGATGCTTCGCGCAGCGTCCAGAATACCGCGTCGAGATTGACCGTGGTCACCTTGCGCCATTGCTCGGTCGTCTGCTCAATCAGCGGGGCGCTGCCGCCCACGCCCGCATTGGCGATGCAGGTGTCGATCCGGCCCATCCGCGAAAGGCTTTCCGCCATCGCGTCCACCACGGCGGCCTCGTCCGACACGTCGACCGACAGCGCTTCTATCCGCGTGCCATACGCCTTCAGCTGTTCGAGGGCGGCGGCGTTCTTGTCCGCCTTGCGGCCCCAGATGACGACATCCGCGCCCGCCCCGGCAAGCCCTTCGGCCATGCCCAGCCCGATCCCGCCATTGCCGCCGGTCACCACCGCCACTTTGCCGGTCAGATCGAAGGGGGTGAAGGCCATGGCTGTCGCTCCTGTCAGCGGGGTAGTTCGCTCGCCCCCATCAGGGCGAGATCGACGGCGCGCGCGCACTGGCGCCCTTCGCGGATCGCCCACACGACGAGGCTCTGCCCGCGCCGCATGTCGCCGCAGGAAAACACATTCGCCTCGCTGGTGAGATACCATTCGGTATCCGCCGCCACATTTCCGCGCCCGTCCAGATCCACGCCTGCCCGGTCGAGCAGCCCGCGGCGCTTCGGCCCGGTAAAGCCCATGGCCAGCAGGATGAGATCGGCCTTCAGCGTGAAGGTGCTGCCTTCCACTTCCTGCATCCTGCCGTCTTTCCATTCGACGCGCAAGCATTCGAGCCCGGCGACATCGCCGTTTTCTTCGGTGACACGCTTGGTCAGGACGGCCCAGTCACGGTCGACCCCCTCTTCGTGGCTGGACGATGTGCGCAGCTTCAGCGGCCAGTCGGGCCAGGTCAGCGCCTTGTCTTCCTTCTCGGGCGGCTTGGGCATGATTTCCAGCTGGGTGACGCTGGCGGCGCCCTGCCTGTTGCTGGTGCCCACGCAATCGCTGCCGGTATCGCCGCCGCCGATCACGATCACGTGCTTGCCGGTAGCGGTGAGCGAGCCGCGCGGGGCGGCGCGCACTTCCTCGTCGCCTGCGTTGCGCTTGTTCTGCTGGGTCAGGAATTCCATTGCCAGCCGCACGCCATTGAGTTCCGATCCGGGAATGTCCAGCATGCGCGCTTCTTCTGCGCCGCCCGCCAGCACGACCGCGTCGAAATTCTCCTGCAGCGCCTGGAAGCTGACTTCCACGCCCACTTCGCTCGATGTGCGGAACTGGACGCCCTCGGCCTCCATCTGCACCGCCCGGCGGTTTATCAGGTGCTTTTCCATCTTGAAGTCGGGAATGCCGTATCGCAGCAGCCCGCCGATGCGGTCGGACTTCTCGAACACGGTCACGGCATGGCCGGCGCGCGCCAGTTGCTGCGCGCAGGCAAGCCCTGCCGGGCCGCTGCCGATGACCGCCACCGATTTGCCGGTGCGCTTTTCGGGCACTTCGGGTTTGACCCAGCCTTCCTGGAACCCGCGGTCGATGATTGCGCATTCGATCGACTTGATGGTTACCGGGCTGTCGACGATGTTGAGCGTGCAGGCCGCCTCGCATGGGGCGGGGCAGACGCGGCCGGTGAATTCGGGGAAGTTGTTGGTGGAATGCAGCACTTCGAGCGCATTCTTCCAGTCGTCCTCGTAGACCAGATGGTTCCAGTCCGGGATGATGTTGTTCACCGGGCAGCCGTTGTGACAATAGGGGATACCGCAGTTCATGCAGCGCGCCGCCTGCGTCCGCAGTTGCTTTTCCGACAGCGGAACGACGAACTCCTTGTAGTGCGTCAGCCGTTCTTCGGGATCGCGATAGGTGCGATCCTCGCGGTCGAATTCGAGGAAACCTGTTTCCTTGCCCATTCAATCAAACCCTAAACTAAATTCGCAATCCCCGCGAAGGCAGGGACCCAAGGCCGCGCCGCACCCGTAACGGCTGGATGTCCGCCCATGCGGGAATGGCGAGGCATGCATGATCATTCCGCAGCTTCCATCGCGGCCTGTTCGCGTTCTTCCTCGAGCGCCTTCAGCGCCCGGGCATAGTCGCGCGGCATCACCTTGCGGAAATTCTTGAGCTCGTTCGCCCAGTCATCCAGCAAGCCCTTGGCGCGGGCCGATCCGGTGTGCAGCAGATGGCGTTCGACCAGCACCTTTACGCGCTCCGCGTCGTGGTAGAGCGGATCGCCCATGCCGAAATTCTCGACCGAAACGCCGCGCTGCTGCGGCCTGCCCCAGCTCTTGTCGGCGCCTTCGCCATCGCCCGGCTGGACATCCAGCACATCGACCTGCGCCAGATTGCACAGCTTTTCGAACCGGCGCTCCGGGTCGTAGACATAGGCAATGCCGCCGCTCATCCCGGCGGCGAAATTGCGACCGGTGGGGCCCAGCACACAGACCACGCCGCCGGTCATATATTCGCACCCATGGTCGCCCGTGCCTTCGACGACGGCGACCGCGCCTGAATTGCGCACGGCAAAGCGTTCGCCCGCCACGCCGTGGAAATAGGCTTCACCGGCAATCGCGCCGTACAGCACCGTATTGCCCACGATGATGTTTTCGCCCGGCGCGCGCGGGGCCTCTTCGGGCTGGCGAACGATGATGCGCCCGCCCGACAGGCCCTTGCCGACATAGTCGTTGGCATCGCCGGTCAGGCTAACGGTCACGCCGTGGACCAGCCACGCACCGAAGCTTTGTCCGGCAACGCCGGTGAAGTCGATCCGGATGGTGTCGGGCTGCAGGCCCGAATGCCCATGTACCTCCGCAATCCGGCCCGACAGCATGGCGCCGACGGTGCGGTTCACATTGCGGATCGTGCGGGTGAGCTGGACGGCCTGCCCGCTTTCGATGGCGGGCGTGCAGGCCTTGATCAGTTCCACATCCATTGCCGCGGCAAGGCCGTGATCCTGCGTTTCCGTATGGTGGAGGGACTGGCCCTCTTCCAGCGGCACAGCGTGGAGAATGCGCTTCAGGTCGACGCCATGCGCCTTCCAGTGGCGTTCCACCCGGCGCATGTCGAGCCTGTCGACCCGGCCGATCATCTCTTCGATCGTGCGGAAGCCCATTTCGGCCATGATGGCGCGCAGTTCTTCCGCCACGAAGAAGAAGTAATTGATGACGTGCTCGGGCGTACCGGTGAACCGCTTGCGCAGCACCGGGTCCTGTGTTGCCACGCCGACCGGGCAGGTGTTGAGATGGCATTTGCGCATCATGATGCACCCGGCCGCGATCAGCGGAGCCGTGGCGAAACCGAATTCGTCCGCGCCCAGCAGCGCGCCGATGGCCACGTCCCGGCCCGTGCGCAGGCCGCCATCGACCTGCACCGCGATGCGGCTGCGCAGATCGTTGAGCAGCAGCGTCTGCTGCGTTTCGGCAAGGCCGATTTCCCAAGGGCTACCGGCATGCGTCAGCGACGTCAGCGGGCTCGCCCCGGTGCCGCCTTCATATCCCGAAATGGTGATATGGTCGGCCTTGGATTTCGATACGCCCGCAGCGACCGTGCCCACTCCGACTTCGGACACCAGCTTGACCGAAATACGGCTCTTGGGCTGGACGTTCTTCAGGTCATGGATCAGCTGGGCAAGATCCTCGATCGAATAGATGTCGTGATGCGGCGGGGGCGAAATCAGGCCCACACCCGGCGTCGCATGGCGCACCGCGCCGATACGCTTGTCCACCTTGTGTCCGGGAAGCTGGCCGCCTTCGCCCGGCTTTGCACCCTGCGCCATCTTGATCTGGATATCGTCGGAATTGACCAGATATTCGGTGGTCACGCCGAACCGGCCGCTGGCGACCTGTTTGATCCGGCTGCGCATCGAATCGCCATTGTCCATCGGGCGGAAGCGTTCCGGTTCCTCGCCGCCTTCGCCCGTGTTCGAACGTCCGCCCAGCCGGTTCATGGCGATGGCCAGCGTCGAATGCGCTTCGTGGCTGATCGAACCGAAGCTCATCGCGCCCGTGCTGAAGCGTTTGACGATCTCGACCGCTGGTTCGACCTCGTCGATGTCGATGGGCTGTTCGGCAGGCTTCAGTTCCATCAGTCCGCGGATCGTCAGCAGCCGTTCGGACTGCTCGTTGATCGCCGCTGCGAACTCCTGGTAATTCTTCGGATCGTTGCCGCGTACCGCGTGCTGCAACTGCGCGACCGATTGCGGCGTCCAGGCATGCGCTTCGCCGCGCAGGCGATATTGGTAGATACCGCCGACATCCAGCATACCCTTGTAGAGCGGGCTGTCGCCATAAGCCTGCGCGTGGCGCAGCACGGCTTCTTCGGCCACTTCTTTCAGACCGATGCCTTCGATCGTGGTGGCCGTGCCGTTGAAATAGGCATCGACGAATTCGGAATTCAGCCCGACCGCATCGAAGATCTGCGCGCCGCAATAGGACTGGTAGGTCGAGATGCCCATCTTGGACATGACCTTCATGATCCCCTTGCCGACGGCTTTGACGTAATTCTGGCGGACCTGATCCGCGTCGAGTTCGGGGAACCGCTTTTCGCGCAGGGTCTCGAGCGTTTCGAACGCCAGATAGGGGTTGATGCCTTCCGCGCCGTAACCTGCCAGCGCGCAGAAATGGTGTACCTCGCGCGCTTCGCCGGTCTCGATGACCAAACCGGTCTGCATGCGCAGCCCCTGCCGCACCAACTGGTGATGCACTGCCGATGTCGCGAGCAGCGCGGGCATGGGAATGCGGTCGGGGCCCTGGCCGCGATCCGACAGGATCAGGATGTTGGCATCGCCCAGTACGGCCTCGGTCGCAGCCCAGCACATTTCCTTCAGCGCCATGGCAAGTCCATTGGCGCCGGTGCTTGCATCCCAGGTTATATCGATCGTGGCGGTCCGGAACGCGCCGTCCAGCGCGACTTCCACCGAACGGACCTTGGCCAGGCCTTCGTTGGTCAGGATCGGCTGGCTGACTTCCAGGCGCTTGTGCGTGCCGGCGTCGCGGCCCAGCAAATTCGGGCGCGGGCCGATCATCGACAGCAGGCTCATCACCAGCTCCTCGCGGATCGGATCGATCGGCGGGTTGGTGACCTGGGCGAAGTTCTGCTTGAAATAATCGTACAGCAGGCGGCTGCGGTCCGACAGCACGGCGATCGGGGTGTCGGTCCCCATCGAACCGATCGGGTCCTCGCCGCCGCGCGCCATGGGCTCCAGGAAGCGGCCGATGTCTTCCTGCGTGTACCCGAACGCCTGCTGGCATTCGAGCAGGCTGGTGTCGGTGCTCGCGATCTCGCTCAGATCCGGCTCGATGTGATCGAGATCCTTGAGCTTGTACTGTGCCGCTTCCAGCCATTCCTCGTAAGGTTCGGCATTGGAGAGCTGGGCCTTGAGCTCCTCGTCCTCGACGATGCGCCCTTCTTCCAGATCGATCAGCAGCATGCGTCCCGGCTGGAGACGCCATTTGCGCGTGATGTCCTCGTCCCTGAACGGCAGTACGCCGCTTTCCGATGCGAGGACGACGAGATCGTCCTTGGTCGTGCACCAGCGTGCGGGGCGCAGGCCGTTGCGATCGAGACAGGCGCCGATCTGGCGGCCATCGGTAAAGCACACGGCAGCCGGGCCGTCCCATGGCTCCATCAGGGCGGCATGGTATTCGTAGAAAGCGCGGCGCGCGGGATCCATCAGCGGGTTCTTCGCCCAGGCTTCCGGCATCAGCATCATCATCGAATGGGCCAGGCTGTACCCGCCCGTCACCAGCAGCTCGAGCGCATTGTCGAGGCAGGCGGTGTCGGATTGCCCATGCGGGATCAGCGGCCACATCTTGTCGAGATCGGCGCCGAGCAGCTCGCTTTCCATCGTCCGGCGGCGCGCTTCCATCCAGTTCACGTTGCCGCGAACGGTGTTTATCTCGCCATTATGGGCCATGAATCTGTAGGGATGCGCCAGGCGCCAGCTCGGGAAGGTATTCGTCGAGAAGCGCTGGTGGACGAGGCCGAGTGCCGAAACGCAGTCCGGATCGCGCAGGTCGTCGTAGAAACTGCCCACCTGATTTGCCAAGAGCAGGCCCTTGTAAACGACCGTGCGGCTGGAAAAGCTGGGAATATAGGCCTGGCTAAGCGCTTCTATTCCATGCTTTTCTTCCAGTGCCTTCAGCGGATTGAGCGTCTGCTTGCGGATCACCACCAGCTTGCGTTCGAAGGCGTCCTGATCGGGGCAATTGGGGCCGCGGGCGATCACGCACTGGCGGATGCGCGGCATCGATTCGATCACGGCCTCGCCCAGTCCGTCGAGCGTTGTCGGAACGTCGCGCCAGCCGATCACACGCTGGCCTTCCTTCTCGGCGAAGCGTTCGAGCTGTTCGGTGACGAAATCAAACGCTTGATCCGCAGGTGGTAGGAAGCACATCGCGACCGCGTAATCGCCCGGCGCGGGCAGTTCCTTGCCTTCGCTCTGCGCCCATTTGCGGAACAGCGGATCGGGAATCTGCAGCAGAATGCCTGCGCCGTCGCCCAGCAACGGGTCCGCGCCTACCGCGCCGCGGTGGTCCAGATTTGCAAGTATTTCAAGCGCTTGCGTGACGATGGCGTGGCTCTTCTTGCCCTTGATATGGGCGACCATGCCGACGCCGCAGGCATCGTGCTCGTTACGCGGATCGTAAAGACCCGTAGCGTGGGGCGGCGTGCGTCCCATTGGCGAAGCGTCCTCCTTCGTGCCCACCGACCGCCCGCCCAAAGCACGGATCGGTCAGGAACAGGATCAATCGGCACCGCGCGCGATGCCTGCAAAATTGCGCGAAGGGACCTAATGCCGACAGGAACGGTTTTTTGCAACTGCGAGCAGCGTAGCAAAATTTCACGGGCTGCAAGATTTACGCTTTAACGGGCGTTACGCGCTGAAAAGCGCGTACGCTGCTTGCTTTATTGCGACTTGGTCGCCCTGTTGAGCTTTTCAAGCGCGCTGCGCAGTTCCGCCTCCGGATCGCCGGTCTCGTCCTGGCGAGGCCGCAAAGGTGTTTCATTCTCGGCCTCGCGGCGAAGAAAGGCAATGACCGGATCGGTATTCTCGCCCTGGCGCGCCGCCACGGGGCCTGCCTTGCATGCCTCCAGCGCGCGTCCAAGCCGCGCCGTTAGCGCATCCAGCGACAGGTCGCCGACCGCTCCTGCAACAACCGGTGGAGCGACAGAGGATGTGTCGAAGGAAATCTCTTCCGTATCGCCAACGGATTGCCCACCGTCGGATTCGTGATCCCCGGAACCGCGCGTTTCATCGTCGATCGGTTCGACAACCTCAGACGGGGAGGCGCCGACTTCAGCAGAATAGTCCGTTGGCTCGTCAATTGGAGGCGCGGCAACCTCGGCATGATCTGCCTGAAAAGTCACAATCCCTTCTTCATGCATGTCTTCGCGCGGATTGAACGGGCGGCGCGGCGCGTCTTCGGTGGCGGCGACAGGAAGTGGCTCTTCCTCCTCGCGAAGCCAGGCGGGGTCTACGTCGTTTTCTTCATCGTCGTCGAGTACGGCGTCGTTTATCGCCGCGACACGCATGGCCAGTACGACACCTATCAGCAGGCCAAGCAAAGCCGCCATTACGGAAAGGACAATCCTGCTCGACGCGGCGCTCAGCACGCCATCCAGCGAAAGTCGTTCGGCCAGTGCCTGATGGATGCTCTCGGGCATTACAAACAGGCCAAGCCCCATCAGCAACGCAAACCACAAGCCGACGCCCCATTTGAACGCGGGGTGTTTGCTGACTGGTGCAGTGCGGGTTGCGTCGGTCATCGGTCGGTCTCAACTCACCATGGGCGGCTCAGGCGGCCGCGGACGGGGCACGTCCTAGCAGTTCTTGGTAAACGGCACGATAATGATCGATGTTCCTGGCCCAGTCGTGCTTTGCGGCCACATGCATGCGACCGGCCTCGCGCATGGCGGGCCAAAGCTCCTTGGCATCGACAAATCCAGCCAAGGCGGTCGCGATGGCCTGGGGGTCGTCAGGCGGAAAAAGGAGGCCGCTGACGCCGTCTTCGATCAGTTCGCGATGCCCGCCGACATCGCTCGCGGCAACGATCCGCTGCTGCGCCATCGCCTCCAGCGGTTTCAGCGGGGTGACCAGATCGGTAAGCCGCGATTTTTTGCGTGGGTAGGCAAGCACATCGATCAGCGAATAATACCGTTCGACCTCGTCATGAGGGACCCTGCCGGTAAATACGATAGCCTCGCCCACACCCGAGGCGGCAGCTTGCGCACGCAGTGCCGCATCCATCGGGCCGCCACCGACCAGCAGCAATTGTGCGTTCGGATGATGTTTGCGTAGCGCAGGCATGGCGGCGATGAGATCGTCCAGCCCTTCGTAATCGTAGAAGCTGCCGATGAAGCCTATGACCGGCCCGGACCCGATCCCGATACTGGCGGCAAGGGTTTCGTCGCGCGCCGGGGGATGTCCGAACAACGTAAGGTCGACCCCATTGGGCGAGAGGGCGATCTTGTCGCCATCGTGACCGCGGGAGACGAGATCGTTACGAAGGCCGTTGCAGATAGTGAAGACGGCGTCGGCCTTTGCGACCACGCGATTTTCCAGCGCGCGGGTCAGGCGGTATTTTATCGAGCCTTCGCTGCCGGTTCCGTTGCCGACTGCCGCATCTTCCCAGAAAGCGCGTATTTCGTAAACGAAAGGCATGCCCAGACGGTGTGCGGCGCGTAAGCCGGCCATCCCGCATAAGGCGGGCGAATGGGCATGGATGATATCGGGCCGCCATTCCTTTGCCACGCATTCGATCCCTGCGCGCAAGGCTTCGATTTCCTGCCATTCACAGATGATCGGGGGGCTGGATAATCTCGTGACGGTGCGATGGAAGGTCAGCCCGTCGACGGTTTCGACGGGCGGCCCTTGGGCCCGGTGGCGATTGCCCGTGATACCGCAAACCTCGATCCCGGCGCTCTGCGAACTCTTGAGTATGGCGCGCGTGCGAAAGGTATAACCGCTGTGCAGCGGCAGTGAATGGTCGAGAATGTGCAGAACACGGGTCATAAGATCGGTTCCTGTGACACATCACGCTTAACGACGCGTCAACTGCATTGCATTAGAGGCGCACTGGAAAGACCTGCACGTGATCGATTATTTCGCCCTTGCCCTTGCCCACGCGCTTCTCGTCATTGCGCTTTTGCGCATACTTGCGCGCGGCGAGCTCGACCGAGAGGAGGCATTAGGCGATGTGATCGCCGAGCCCGAGGAACATTCGACGGGAAAACGACCGGCTGGTACCCGCCAACGCAAGAAGCGCGGCGATGCTTGATGTAGCGCTCTTCCTGACCGTCATGGCCATGTTCCTGCTCGGTCTCAGGCGCCCGTTCATTTGGGTGCTGGCCTATCTCTATATCGATATTCTCGCGCCGCAGAAAATCGGATGGACGCTGACGCCGATGCTGCCGATCTCGCTGATCGCATTCTTGCTGGCGTTTGCGGGATGGGCATTTGCAGACCCCAAGTCCGACACGAAGTTCACCCTGCGCCAGGGCATCATGTGCGCGTTGCTCGCCTACTGCTTCATGACCCTGCAATGGGCCGATTTCCCGATCGAGGCCCATGAGAAGTGGGACTGGGTATGGAAGGCGCTGGTCTTTGCCATCTTCCTGCCGGTCACGCTGATAACCCGTCTGCGGATCGAGGCTGCGGCGCTGGTGCTGGTGCTGACCGCAGGGGCGATCATCATTTCGGCAGGCATGAAGACGGCGCTCGGCGGTGGCGGGTACGAAAATCTCTATCTGTTCGTGAACGACAATTCGAACATCTACGAAAGTTCGACCCTGGCAACGGTTTCCATTGCGCTGATCCCGATCATCTTGTGGTTTACCAGGCATGGTACGATCTTCCCGCCCGACTGGCGCGTGAAGACCTTCGCCGGGCTGCTCATCTTCGCCTGCCTGCTGATTCCGATCGGCACCGAAGCGAGGACCGGCCTGCTCTGCATCGGCGTGCTCGGCATCCTGATGCTGCGCGATGTCAGGAACCGGCTGATGTATGTGATGGCCGCCGGCGCGCTGGGGGTTGCCGCGCTGCCTTTTCTTCCCGCCAGCTATTACGAACGCATGGCAACGCTGGGATCTGTCGAATCCGACGAATCGGCTTCGACCCGCATGCAGGTCTGGATGTGGACGCTGGATTATGTGTCCGAACATCCGCTGGGGGGCGGGTTCGACGCCTACCGCGGTAACAAGTTTACGTACCGCATGCCGGTAACGCGCGAGGAAGGCGGTGCCCTGGTCACCGAAATACAGGATGTGACGGATGCAGGGCGTGCCTATCACTCCTCCTTCTTCGAAATGCTGGGCGAACAGGGCTGGCCGGGTCTGATCATGTGGCTCAGCCTGCATGCACTGGGCCTACTGCAAATGGAACGGATCCGCAGGAAGTGGCGGGACCGGACAAACCCTGCAGAGCAATGGCAGGGCCCGCTGGCAAGCGCATTGCAGTTTTCCAACATCGTCTATCTTGTCGGCGCAACCTTCCAGGGGATCGCCTATCAGCCGGTGTTCCTGATGCTCATCGGCTTGCAGATCGCTTTGTGGACCTATTGCCGAAAACGCGATTCGGCGCGTGAAACAGCCGAGCACAAGGCGCGCCGCGACGCTCGTCGCGCGGCTGCTTCGGCCAAGCCCGCCATTCCGTAACGGCACACTTCGCGCGGTTGCGCACCCCCTTTGCATGCGCCATGAGTCG
The DNA here is from genome assembly GCF_019857205.1 of Qipengyuania pacifica. Lineage (GTDB taxonomy): Bacteria > Pseudomonadota > Alphaproteobacteria > Sphingomonadales > Sphingomonadaceae > Qipengyuania > Qipengyuania pacifica. The sequence continues at coordinate 432,880 of NZ_JAHWXO010000001.1, forward strand.
CGCCGCATCGTGCGGTAGAGTCGCGCGAAACCAAGTGTTTTGAGTAGAGGAGAGGCGAGTATGAGCCCGCAAGAACTGGCAGAGAAGGTTGGACAGCAGATCGGCACCAGCGAATGGGTCGAAATGAGTCAGGACCGCATTAACAAATTTGCCGATGCGACCGGCGATCACCAGTTCATCCACATCGATGAAGAAAAGGCCAAGATGACGCCCTTTGGCGGGACCATCGCGCACGGCTTCCTCACATTGTCGATGATACCCTATCTCGGCGCCAAGTCCGACATGCCCAAGATCGACGGCGTGAAGATGGGTGTGAATTACGGCGGTAACAAAACGCGCTTCATCTCGCCCGTTCGCAGCGGCAAGCGCATTCGCGGCCACTGGAAGCTGGTCGAAATGATCGAAAAGCGTCCCGGACAGTGGCAGCAGACCAGCGAGATCACCATGGAGATCGAGGGTGAGGAAAAGCCGGCCCTGATCTGCGAGTGGATCACCCAGATTTTCGTCTGATTTCCCCCTCCTCCCCGGTGAGGATCAGGTACATTTAGCAATCCAAGGAAATACCCATGCGTGACGCAGTCATCGTCTCCACCGCCCGCACCGCAATCGGCCGCGCTTACAAGGGCGGGTTCAACGACACCAAGGGGGCCACGCTCGGCGCTTATTCGCTGAAGCCCGCTATCGAACGCGCCGGCATCGAGCCGGGCGAAGTCGACGACGTATTGTGGGGCAGCGCGCTCCAGCAGGGCACGCAGGCCGGCAATCTTGCTCGGCAGGTGGCCCTCCGCGCCGGTTGCCCGATCGGCACCAGCGGCATGACCATCGACCGTCAGTGTTCAAGCGGCCTGATGAGCATTGCTACCGCTGCAAAGCAGATCATCACCGACCGCATGGACGTGGTTGCCGCCGGTGGTCAGGAGAGCATCAGTCTCGTCCAGACCAAGGAAATGCGCGTGATGCCGGATCCGGAACTGATGCAGATGCACGGCGCAATCTACATGCCCATGCTCCAGACTGCCGAGACAGTCGCGCAGCGGTATGGCATCAGCCGTGAGGCGCAGGACGAATATGCGCTGTCGAGCCAGCAGCGCACTGCCGCCGCACAGGAAGCTGGCCTGTTCGACGATGAGATCGTCCCCGTCACCACTACGCACAAGGTGCAGGACAAGGAAACGGGCGAGATCTCCGACGTCGAGATCACCATTGCCAAGGACGAAGGCAATCGCCCCTCGACCACGCTGGAGGGGCTGCAATCGCTCAAGCCGGTAATGGGCGAAGGCACCACGATCACGGCAGGCAACGCTTCGCAGCTGTCGGACGGTTCGTCGGCCAGCGTGTTGATGGAAGCCAAGGTTGCAGAAAAGAAAGGCCTGACGCCGCTGGGCCGCTATGTCGGCATGGCCGTCGCTGGCACGGAACCCGATGAAATGGGTATCGGCCCGGTCTTCGCGATCCCCAAGCTGCTCGAGCGGTTCGATCTCAAGGTCGACGATATCGGCATCTGGGAGCTGAACGAAGCGTTCGCAGTGCAGGTGCTTTACTGCCGCGACAAGCTTGGCATCCCGGGCGATCTGCTCAACGTCAATGGCGGCTCCATCTCGATCGGCCACCCCTATGGCATGACCGGTGCACGTTGCACCGGGCACGTGTTGCTTGAAGGCAAGCGTCGCGGCGCCAAATACGGCGTCGTCACCATGTGCGTCGGCGGCGGTATGGGTGCAGCCGGCCTGTTCGAGATCTTCTAAGGAGAATTTTCGATGACCGAGCGCTGGCCAGAACTCGATTTCGCGGCCCAGCGCTCGGTCATCGAAAGCTTACATGCCTATCTTCAGGTGATCGGCAAACTGCCGACGCGCAGTTTGCCCTGGTGTAACCACAGCTGGCATCTCGCCTTGCGCGTGGTCCCTCGCGGGTTCCGAAGCTACCCTGTCTTCGCGCAGAATGGCGAAGCAGAGGTAATGGTGGACTGCCACAGTTCGACCGTCCGGGTCGAAACATCGGCGGGCTTTGTCGAAAGCTTCGCAATTACCGGCCAGAGCGTTGCGGACTTCCACGAGCAGCTGACCCAACTCCTTCGCCAGGCAGGAGTGCAAACCGACATATCCGGAGCCCCGAACGAAGTCGAAGACGCCGTTCCTTTTGCGCAGGATACGCGCGGCAGGGTGTGGAACCAACAGGCGATTGCGAAGATACATCGCGCCTTTTCCGACGCCAACCGGGTCTTCGAGCAATTCCGGACCGGCTTTGTCGGAAAATCCAGCCCCAGCCACCTTTTCTGGGGAAGCTTCGATCTGGCAGTCACCCGTTTTTCCGGGCGGGAAGCGCCCGTGCATCCCGGCGGGTTTCCCAATCTTCCCGACGACGTGACGCGGGAGGCATACAGCCACGAAGTGGCAAGTGCCGGATTCTGGCTTGGCGGCGGGGGCGTCGAGGAAGCTGCATTTTATGCTTATGGCTATCCTTCGCCAGAAGGACTGGAGAACACGAAGGTGGGACCCCAAGCCGCCTATTGGCACGAACAGCTTGGTGAATGGGTGTTGCCCTATGCCCGTGTGCGCGGGTCGGATGACCCGGACGCGATGCTGATGGAATTTCTCGAAACGAGTTATACCGCAGTGGCTGAGCTTGCGAAATGGGACCGAACCGCGCTGGAAATTCCATTCGGTGCATACGGAAAGCCTTATGATGTGGCACATCATCGCGCTGATTGACTTGTCCCAAGGGGCATTGGCGGCGTAGCCTCTTAATCATGGGCGTGATGGAGATCATCGGCATAGCGGGGAGCGTGAGCCTGCTGGCGGGATGGCGGCTCTATCTGTGCATTTTTGCAACAGGGCTTGCCATGCGGATGAATGCGCTACCCTTGCCCGAACATCTCGCCAGTCTCGACGTCTTGGCGAACCCATGGGTTATGTACATTGCCGCGCTGGCGGCAATTGTGGAATTCCTTGCCGACAAGGTGATGTGGCTCGATACTGTCTGGGATGCCGTTCACACCATTGTCCGGCCGATCGGCGGGGCGCTACTGGCGCTGGCGATCATCGATCCGTCCGACCCTGGTACGCAGGTTATCGCTTTTCTGCTGGGTGGTGGCGCGAGCCTTGCTGCCCATGCAGGTAAAGCCGGCGCCCGCGGAATGGTCAACGCCAGCCCCGAGCCAGTCAGCAATGTTACCGTATCGACAGCGGAAGATGTAGCGACGGTCGGACTTTTGTATCTCGCTTATGAATTCCCGCTGCTGGCCGGCGGGATTGCACTGTTCCTGCTGGCCCTGACCATCACGCTACTCGTGATTATCCGGCGGGCCATTGGCAAGGTGCTGGCGCGGCGCAGACCGCCGCCGCCAGCGTGATCTGCCTCAGCCGTGCGCGGCGATGAATTCCTCTACCACCGGAGCGATCTTCCCGCGCCACTTGCTGCCGTTGAAAATGCCGTAATGGCCCGCGCCTTCCGCCATGTAATAACGCTTTTTCCTGTCCAACAGTTTGGGCGTCAGGTCGAGCGCGGCCTTCGTCTGGCCTAGACCTGAAATATCGTCACGCTCGCCTTCGATCGCGAGCAGAGCGGTCTCTGTAATGTCGGCAAGATCGACGGGTTTGTCGCGATGGACGAAAGTCCCGTTGGGGAGCGAATGCGTCTGGAACACTTCCTCCACCGTCTGGAGATAGAATTCCGCGGTCATGTCGCAAACGCTGCGATACTCGTCGTAGAAATCCTTGGTGGCCTGAGCGCTCTCGTCGTCACCCACGGTGAGGTGTTTGAACATCTCGTAATGGCTCATCATGTGATTGCCGAGGTTCATGCTCATGAACCCGGCAAGCTGCATGAAGCCGGGATAAACGCGTCTTCCGGCCCCGCGATACTGCATCGGCACTGTGGCGATAACGCTGTGGCGGAACCATTCGATCGGACGTTCCATGGCGAGATCGTTGACGCTGGTCGGTGAACACCGCGTGTCGATCGGCCCGCCCATCATGGTCAGCGTCTTGGGGGTGCAGGGATGCTTGTCGGCGTTCATGATCGCAGTCGCAGCGAACACCGGTACTGATGGCTGGCACACAGCCATCACGTTTGCGCCGGGCCCGATGTGCTCGAGATAGGCGATGACGTAATCGATGTAATCATCCAGATCGAATTCGCCTTCGTGCAGCGGAACGGTCTTGGCATCCGCCCAGTCGGTTACGAAAACGCGATAGTTTTCCAGCATCCGTTCGACCGTGCCGCGTAGAAGAGTGGCGTAATGCCCGCTCATCGGCGCGACTACCAGAAGGCGCGGAGCATCTTCGGGCAAATCTTCGCGATAGAACTCTTTCAGATCGCCGAACGGCATGTTGACGACCGTTGATTCGATGACCGGATGGGGTTCGCCGCCCGCGTCAACGGCTTCGATGTTCCATGCCGGCTTGCCATAAGTGGCGGTGGCATGCGCGAACACTTCGAGTGCGCTCGCCGCGATAGGGCCGATATTCATGTAGCCCATGGGGCCTACGTAATTCAAAGGATTGGCTGGATTGTTCAGCATTTCCACCCCGATCGAGGCGAAAGTGCTGGCCGAATTGAGCCAGCTGCGCTGGAGTTCATGGGCGTGGTAAAGCAATGCGTATCCCCTGCTGACCCGGCCTTTTTTCTTGTCTCGTACCGGGCGAAAGACAGCTATCCTGCCTTTCCGGCATCTCTTGTGCAATGCACAAATTACCAAATTGTGCCTTCGCCCATGCAGCAGAGTGGATTTTCCGCGCCCGCCCACCTAACTGAATGCCATGGGATCCAAGGACGATACCGAAACCGAGGGACGCAGACGTTTTTCGCGTAAGCGGACGGCCAAGGACAATCCGCGCGAACGCTCTCTTCGCCCCTTGAGGATGGTTTATCGTGCCGGCGCCAATTATCCCGGCCACGTCGCGTTGGCTCTGGTTGCTCTGTGCATAACCGCCGCCGCGACGCTCGCCATTCCGGCAGGCTTCAAGCTGGTGATTGATCGCGGCTTTGCCGATGGTGCCGATCCGGGCAACATAGCGCGCTGGTTTCAGTATCTTCTCATGATCGTGGGCGTTCTGGCCATTGGCACGGCCATGCGGTTCTATTTCGTGAGCTGGCTGGGTGAACGCGTTGTCGCCGACATTCGGCTGCGTGTGCAGGAAAATCTGCTGCGACTGGCGCCGGGTTTCTATGAAGAGAACAGCCCGAAAGAAATCTCCAGCCGGATGACCAGCGATACGGCGCTGATCGAGCAAGTGGTGGGCACAACCGTATCGGTTGCGCTTCGTAATCTTCTCATGGCGATCGGCGGGACGGCCTATCTGTTCTGGCTGGTGCCGGGGCTCACCATGGGGCTGCTCCTGCTCATCCCCGCAATCATTATTCCCATAACCATATTCGGACGGCGGCTGCGCAAGGTGTCGCGCACCAGCCAGGATCGGGTGGCCGATATCGGCGCGATGGTCACCGAAGTGCTCTCGGCCATGAAGATCGTTCAAGGTTTCAACCAGGAAGGCCGCGAGCACGGTCGGTTTCAGGAGGCGGTCGAGCGTACCTTCTCCGTCGCGAGGCGCCGGGTCATGATCCGCGCAGCCATGACTGCTGTCGTCATCCTGCTGGTGTTCGGCGGAATTACCCTGCTGGTCTGGCGGGGCGCGCAGGCTGTAAGCGAGGGAACGATCACAGGCGGGACGATTGCGGCTTTCGTCTTGACGGCAGGCCTCGTCGCCGGCGCCATCGGAGCGCTTACCGAGGTATACGGGGACTTGTTACGCGGTGCGGGCGCCGCAAGCCGCCTGTCCGAATTGCTCGATGAAAAGCCCGTGATCACGGCACCCGCCCGTCCGCAGGAACTACCCGTTCCCCCGCGGGGCGGGCTATCCTTCCGCAATGTGACTTTTCGGTACCCCACGCGGCTGGAAGCTCCGGCAATCACTGATTTCAGTCTCGAGGTTGAACCAGGAGAGACAGTTGCCATCGTCGGGCCTTCGGGTGCAGGCAAGTCGACGATTTTTCAGCTGGCCGAGCGGTTCTACGATCCGCAGGCAGGGTCCATCCGCCTCGACGGAATCCCGCTAACGGGCGCTGACCCCGCCGAAGTGCGGCGGCGTATCGCCTATGTACCCCAGGAAGGGGTTCTCTTCAGCGCCAATGCACGCGATAATCTGCGCTATGGAAATTGGGGCGCAAGCGAGGAAGATATCTGGGCAGCGGCGCGCGCTGCCAATGCGTCCGGCTTCCTGCAGAAACTTCCGCAGGGCCTTGATACCTATCTCGGGGAAAGCGGTACTCAGCTGTCTGGCGGTCAGCGTCAACGCATAGCCATAGCCCGCGCTTTGCTGCGCGACGCACCCATACTGCTGCTTGACGAGGCGACCAGCGCGCTGGATGCGGAAAGCGAACGGCTGGTGCAGGATGCGCTGGAACATCTGATGGAAGATCGCACCACGCTGGTTATTGCGCATCGCCTTTCCACTGTTCGTGCGGCAGACCGTATCGTGGTGATGGAAGATGGCCGGATCGTCGAACAGGGAACGCACCAGCAGCTTTCCTCGAACGGCGGTCTCTATGCGCGGCTTGCTTCGCTCCAATTCGGGCTCGAAAGCGCCTGATCCTTCTGCGGACTGCCTGTGCGCTCCGATGAACCGCTTCGCCGCTACGACCAAACGTGTTAGATCGCGAGGCCTGAGGCCCGTTCGGGCCGGTCGCATTGAATCTCGGGAGATTGCAGAAATGATCCGTACCATGCTTGCCGCTGGCGCGAGTGCGCTTGCGTTGACGCTGGCCGCACCTGTTGCCGCACAGGACGAAACCGATACGCCCCTACCCACGATGAGCTTCGGCGAATGGGGTTTCGATCCCGCCTATATCTCGCAGGACATCGAGCCGGGCGACGACTTTTTCGCCTATGCGAACCAGAAGTGGCTCGAGGCCAATCCGCTCCCTGCGGAGTTCAGCCGTTTCGGCGCATTCAATCTGCTTCGTGAAAAGTCGACGAGCGATGTTCAGACGCTGGTAAACGAGCTTCTCAAGAAAGACGCTTCCACTCTCTCGGCCGATGAGAAGCGCATTGTCGATGCGTACAATGCCTACCTCGATACGAACAGCATCGAGGCCGCGGGTCTTACCAACATCAAGCCCTATCTCGACGCGATTGACGGCGCGGAAACCCCGGCAGCGCTCGCCTCGCTCTGGGCAACGCCTGGCTATGCTTCGCCCCTGGGCGGTTATGTTTCTGTCGATGCGAAAGAACCGAGCCGGTACTCTGTCTATCTTGGGTCGGGTGGCCTCGGTCTGCCGGATCGCGATTATTATCTCGACGACAGCGAGAAGGGCCGCAACATCCAGGCCAAGTATCGCGAATATCTGGCGTTTCTGCTGGGCGAAGCAGGCTATGCGGATGCTGCCGGCATGGCCCAGAAGGTATATGATTTCGAAGACACCATCGCCCGCACCGTAAGCTGGGACCGCGCAACGCGGCGCAACCGGGACCTCACCTACACAGCTCTGACTCATGCCCAGGTGGACGAACTCGCCAATGGCTTCCCGCTCGAGACCATGCTGCAGAAGATGGGTCTTGGGCAGACCGATCGTTTCATCGTGAGCGACATGCCGCCGAGCGCCGAACGCGCGGCGGAACTCGGGCTGGACGAAGCGACGCTGGCGAAGATCGGCGGAGGCACTCCGGCGATGACAACGCTCATCATGAATACGCCTGTCGATGTATTGCAGGCGTGGACGACCAAGGAGATGCTGGAAAACAATGCGGCGATCCTGCCCAAGCGGTTCGACGATGCCGATTTCGCTTTTTACGGCACTTTGCTGCAGGGTACGCCCGAACAGCGCCCGCGCTGGAAGCGCTCGATCGCGGCTACCGAAGGCATGCTCGGCGAACTCGTCGGCAAGTCCTATGTCGAACGCTATTTCCCCGCAGAGAACAAGGCCGCAATGATCGACCTGGTCAGCAATCTGCGCAAGGCGCTTGCCGAGAGCATCGATGAAATCGATTGGATGAGCGATGCGACCAAGCGCGAAGCTATGGCCAAGCTCGACAGCTTCGATCCAAAGATCGGCTATCGCGATAATCTCGAAACCTATCCGGATCTCGCTATCACAGCCGGCAATCCGGTCGCGAACAGCATGGCGGCTGCCGAATGGGGCTGGCAGGACATGGTCTCCAAGCTCGGCCAGCCGATCGACCGGACCGAATGGTTCATGCTGCCGCAGACGGTGAATGCCTATTACAACTCGACCAAGAACGAGATCGTGTTTCCCGCTGCCATCCTGCAGCAGCCCTTCTTCGGCATAAGTGCCGATGATGCGGTGAATTACGGCGGCATCGGCGCTGTAATCGGGCACGAAATGGGCCACGGCTTCGACGATCAGGGTTCCAAATCGGACGCAACCGGCATGCTTCGCAACTGGTGGACCGACGCTGACCGCCAGGCTTTCGACAAGCTCGGAAACGCAGTAGTCGCGCAATACGACCAGTTCTGCCCGCTCGATGACGGCGAAACCTGCGTGAACGGACGGCTCACGCTTGGCGAAAATATCGGCGACCTTGGCGGACTGAGCCTTGCGTATCGCGCCTACAAGCTATCGCTCAACGGCAAGGAAGACGAAGTCATCGACGGCCTCACCGGCGATCAGCGTTTCTTCCTGGGCTGGGCGCAGGTCTGGCGCTCGCAGCAGCGCGAGGACGCCGCTCGTCAGCGTCTGCGTACCGATCCGCACAGTCCCGAAGAATACCGGGTCAACGGCGTCGTGCGCAATATGGATGAATGGTACGAAGCTTTCGGCGTGACACCGGATGATGAACTCTACCTTCCGCCGGAAGAGCGCGTCCGTATCTGGTAAAGCCCGGTTTGCCGGTAATCTGCCATGGGGCGGAGCGGGTCGCTTGACTTGCTCCGCCCTTTCTTCATGGACGCATGCGCATGAACGATTATCTCACCGCGATCTTCCTCGGCATCGTCGAAGGACTGACCGAATTCATCCCGGTATCCTCGACCGGACATCTCATTCTCGCTACCGAATTGTCGGGCGCCGACCCGAGCGAATGGGCGATGTTCAATGTGGTGATCCAGCTCGGTGCCATTCTGGCGGTGGTGTATCAGTATTGGGGCACGTTCTGGTCTGCTGGGATGGGCGTTCTGCGGCGCGAGCGGGAAGGTCTCATGTTCGCCCGCAACATTCTGCTCGGCTTTCTGCCCAGCGCCGTTATCGGCTTCACGCTTTACGAAAATTTCGAGGCCATGCTTGGCAATCCCGGCATCGTCCCCTGGGCGCTGATCGCTGGCGGTATCGCCATCATCGTGATCGAACGGCTCGCCAAACCGCGTGAGGACGGTCAGGGTGTTGCCGATCTGTCTTTGACAAAGGTTCTGGCGGTCGGTTTCGCCCAGTGTCTGGCCATGGTGCCGGGCGTCAGTCGTTCGGGCGCAACCATCATGGGCGCGCTGGCCATGGGCATCAACCGCAAGACCGCAGCGGAGTTTTCATTCTTCCTCGCCGTGCCAACGATGGTTGGCGCGACCACCTTGGAAATGGCGACCAAATACGATCAGTTGATGGCGGGGGCGACGCGCGTCGGCTGGGACGAAATCGCGATCGGATTCGTCGTAAGCTTTATCGTCGCGCTCTTCGTGATCCGAGCCTTCGTCGCTTTCGTCAGCCGGAACGGTTTCACGCCCTTTGGCTGGTACCGCATCGTCGCTGGCACAGCGGCGCTGCTGTGGCTCGGCCTCGTGTAGCAGGTGTTGCAATATTGCGGCACCAATGTTTCCATTCGGCAGATTTGGCGGAACCTTTGCCCGCCTGCGCGTTTTTCCAATTCGTATGAAACGCAAATGTAAGTAGGCACCGATGGGTTTGTTGATCCTGATTGTCGTGGGCGCTCTTCTGGGATGGTTGGCAACGATCATCCTTCGTATCGAGGATGGTCGCGGCATCTTGGCCAATGCACTGATCGGCGTGCTCGGCTCGCTGGTAACCGGTCTTATCGCCGGAAACGGGGCGATTTTCGGCACCGTAAGTGGGACAGCCCTACTGTGGGCCGTGCTTGGATCGGTTGTCGCTATCGGGCTGTTCAATCTCGTACGACAGCGGGCTTACAGCTAGACTGGTCGCCCGATATCTTGGGGTTTCCCGACGCGTCCCGGTCCTTTGCCGTGGCGCGTTTCTTGCTTTGCTCGATACGTTCGCCCGTAAATGGAAAAGACGGGAACTCGTATCTGTCCGGCCCGTTCATCACATTCTCGCCGCATTTCGTTTACGGCGTTAACACGGCGTCGCCATCGCGGCGCGATACAAGGTCAAGGGGAATACACATGAAATTCACCAAAGCTTCGCTCGTCGTTTCGGCTGCCGCTCTTAGCCTCGGCCTCGCCGCTTGCGACGGCCCGAACGAAAACGCCATGGAAGATGCCGGCGAACAGCAGGCAGAAGCCGTCAACGAGCGTGTTGATGCCATGGAAGACGCTGGCACCATCAGCGACGCACAGTCGGACGCTATCACCGACCAGGCAGAAGATAAGGCAGATGCCATGGAAGAGCAGGGCGAAGCCATGGATGATGCCCAGGGCATGTAAGCTCTGAGTTATTCTAACGACAACGGCCCCGGAGCGATCCGGGGCCGTTTTCTTTTAAACAGGCTTTGCGCCGGACCCACGCCCGCCGCGCAGAGTGTATTCCAAAGTGCCCCGGTTTACCACGTAGTCGACGTCGATCACGGCCGTATTGGCGTAGGTGAAACCGGGCCCCAGGTTCCGATAGAGCTTGTCGAAATCGCGCTCTACTGTCTGGCGGTAGAGATCCTCGAAGCTTTCGATGACGAAATATGTCGGCTGCAAATCGCTGATGACATAATCGGTGCGCATTACACGATCCACGTTCAGCATGATGCGGTTGGGGCTTTCCGCCTCGATTGCGTAGACCACCTCGGTCGGGCCCGACAGAATGCCGGCGCCATAGGCCTTGATGCCGTCTTTTTCCTCGATCAGCCCGAATTCCACCGTGTACCAGTAAAGCGAGCCCAGTGCCTTGAGGCGATTGTGCCGCATGGCTTTCCAACCCGCGCGGCCATATTCCTGCATATAGTCGGCATAGACCGGATCGGTCAGCATCGGGACGTGCCCGAATACGTCGTGGAAGACGTCGGGCTCTTGGATGTAATCGAAGGTTTCGCGCGTGCGGATGAAATTGCCTGCAGGAAAACGGCGGTTGGCCAGATGCCAGAAGAACACATGATCAGGGATGAGCATCGGCACGGGAACGACGCTCCACCCGGTCAAGGCGGTCAGGTCTTCCGAAAGCTTGCCGAATTCCGGCACACCGCCGCGATTGAGATTGAGCTTCTGTAGCCCGGCCATGAAAGCGCTCGCTGCCCGCCCCGGCAACACGCCCATCTGGCGCTCGAACAGATCGTTCCAGATTGCATCGTCATCGCTATCGTACTGCGTCTGCTGGGGCTCGAGCCAGTCGTCGCCGACATGATCCGGCTTCTTCAACGGTGCGGTGAATACCTCTGCCGGAAGGTCGGGTAGCCGGCTAAAGTCCTGTTCGGTTTCTTCGAATGTAGCCATATTGTTGCTGTTGATACTAGCATTGCGTTCACCATTCAAATCCGGCGCGGGAAAACCATGAAAAAGAGCGATTACGAAGCCGAGTTGACGCCGATGAAGGCCGAACTTGTCGGGATGGCACGCTGGGCGCGCGCGACGGGTCAGCGGATCGTGGTCCTGTTCGAAGGGCGGGATACGGCAGGGAAGGGCGGCGCCATCCGCGCCGTGTCCGAACCACTGAACCCCCGCCAGTGCCACATTGTAGCGCTACCGAAGCCCACGGATACGCAGCAGACTGAGTGGTATTTTCAGCGTTATGTCGAACATCTTCCCAGTGCCGGAGAAATCGTGCTGTTCGACCGCAGCTGGTACAACCGGGCCGGGGTGGAAAAGGTGATGGGTTATGCCGAGGAAAGGCAGGTCGGCGCTTTCCTTTCACAGGCGCCGATATTCGAAAAGCAGCTAGTCGATGATGGGATACTGTTGTTCAAATATTGGCTGACGACCGATCAGGCCCGGCAGGAGGAGCGGCTGCGAGAACGGCTCGATGATCCGTTAAAACGCTGGAAGCTGTCTCCAGTCGATCTGGCAGCACGGGACAAGTATGAGGCCTATACCGAGGCGCGCGAAGCCATGCTGTCCGCCACGCATACGGAGTGGGCCCCGTGGACATTGGTGGATTTCAACGATCAGAAGCGTGGTCGGTTGACGCTGGTGCGCGATCTGCTCGATCGGCTTCCCGATACGAATGTGCCGCCCGAAGATATAGAACTGCCCGAACTCGGGCATGAACCGCAGGCGGAACGTTACACGGTGCTTCAACCTATCGCAGACTATCCGCTGAACTAAACCAGGCTGGCAGAAGCTTTCGTCACCTCACGCCCGTCGGTTGCGAAAGCACCCATTTCGATTGCCTCTCCCCTACCCCGCATGATGAGATGCAGGGGCTCGCCCCCTATTGCGGGGCTCACGCCACGAAAGGAGAAGCTCGCCAGGCGGTTCTCGCCGAAACTTCCTGCAGCAAATTGCAGCAGCAAGCTCGCAATCAGCGGCCCGTGGACGACCAATCCACGATAGCGCTCTACATCGCGCGCATAGGGTGCGTCGTAATGGATGCGATGGGTGTTGAAGGTGAGGGCGGAAAAACGGAACAGCAGCCGCTCGTCGGGAGTGGCGATGTGGTGAGCCTCCCATGCGGAAGGATCGAAGGTTTCGCCTGTCGGCTCCGGTGGAACCAGAGGCGCCGCGCTATCCTGCGCATCCAGGTAGACGAGCGTTTGCCGTTCGGTCACTGCCAGTTGCCCGTCGGCGCCGGTCTCGTGGTCGATGTCGACGAAAACCATATCGCCCCGGCTTCCGGACTTGGCTTCGATGGAAACCACGCGGCTCACGCGATCTATGGCCGAGCCTATGGATATGGGGGCGTGAAACCGGATGGCACTCGATGCCCACATGCGCCTTGGCAAAGGCACTGGCGGGAGGAAGCTGGCCGGACTGTCCTCGCGCGAAGGATGACCGTCCGCGCCAAGTTGGCCTGTTCGCGCTTCGGGAGTGCACAGGCAGAGGTGAATGCCCTGCGGCATCGCATCGCCCGGGGGGGCATCGCGGTCGAAGGTTGCGCACCAGCGCGCGGCAAGCGGCGGGTCGAGCTGGTCGGCACTGCGCTGCTCGCGCCCGATCCAGTCCGACCACTCAGTCGTCATGCGGCGCGCTCGAATACCGCAGCCATGCCCTGACCCCCACCGATGCACATGGTTTCAAGCCCAAAGCGGGCTTCGCGGCGTTGCATCTCGTGCGCCATGTCCGCGAGAATGCGGATGCCGGTCGCACCGATCGGATGGCCAAGCGATATGCCGGAGCCATTGACGTTGACGATCTCGCGCCGGCTGTCGTCTTCGCCGAAGCCCCAGCCTTTCATCACGGCGAGCGCCTGAGGGGCAAATGCCTCGTTGAGTTCTATCAGATCGATATCGTCCCAGCCGAGGCCGTTCCTCGCAAACAACCGTTCGACAGCCGGGACCGGCCCGATTCCCATGCGGCTGGGATCGCAGCCGGCCGCGCTCCACGAGTGGAACCAGAGAATGGGTTCGAGGCCTAGTTCCTCGACCTTGTCTTCGGCGACGACGAGGCAGGCCGCCGCCGCATCGTTCTGCTGGCTGGCGTTGCCGGCCGTCACGATGGCATCCGGGTCGCGCTTCACATCAATGGCGCGCAGGGCCCCGAGCGTTTCGATGGTTGCGTCGGAGCGGAAGCCCTCGTCCTTGGCGAAGACGAGCGGATCGCCCTTGCGCTGCGGGATTTCCACCGGGACCAACTGGTCATCGAACTTGCCTTCGTCCCATGCGCGGGCGGCGTTCTGATGGCTGCGCGCAGCGAAGGCATCGGCCTCTTCGCGCGTAATGCCGTAATCCTTGGCGAGGTTTTCCGCCGTTTCGATCATGCCGGTGATGATGCCGTACCGTTCAATCGGCTGGCTCATCAGACGGCCGCGGGTCAGGCGATCCCACAGTTGCAGGTCGCCGAGGCGGGAGCCGTGACGGGCCTTGGTCGTGTAATGTTCGACATTCGACATGCTTTCGACACCGCCGGCCAGCACGCAATCGGCGACGCCGGTTTGCACCATCATGGCGGCCGTTGCGACGGCCTGCAGGCCCGAGCCGCAGCGGCGGTCCAGCTGGAAGCCGGGGACTTCTTCCGGATAGCCTGCCGCCAGCCAGCTCCAGTGGCCGATGGCCGGCGCTTCGCCGCTGCCATAGCCCTGACTGAAGACGACATCGTCGACGCGCGTAGGATCGATCCCGCTGCGTTCCACCAGAGCCTTGATGATGATAGCGCCGAGCTGCCCCGCCTCGAGCGGAGCGAGGGTGCCGAGAAAGCGCCCGACCGGGGTCCTGAGCGGCTTGCAGATGGCTACGCGGCGGTTAGTCGTCATGGGTCAGTCCTTGTCAGAAAGGCGGGCGATGCCCCGGTCGACGAGATCGCCGATGGCGCCGGAGGCGAGGCCGAGGCGGTCGGCCAGGACTTCCTCGGTGTGCTGGCCCAAGTAGGGAGCGGCCCGGGGCAATCCTGCATCGAGGGTGGGGATGTTGGCGAAGCTGCGGGTTGCAGGGTATTCGAAGCCGCTGGGGTTGGCCGGGGAGGGCCCGAAAAGAGGGTTTTCCGTCACCAGTTCCGCATCGTTTGCGGCTTCGTGCATGGTACGATAGCGCTCGAACGTGGTGCCGTGCTGCGTCAGACGGTCCGACAACGCATGCCAATCATACGTTTGACTGCGGGTGCCGAACAGCTCGAACAGTCGGTGCCGGTGTTCGAAACGCGGCCGATCACCGTCGGCGAAGCGCACGTTCAGTTCGTTTTCGAGTTCGGCGATCTCATCGGCGAGATCGAAAGCCGCGACGAGGCCATGCCATTGCTTGGCCGTCAGCGCGGCGACCATGAAGCGCACGCCATCGCGGCTGCGGAAATCGCGCCCGAAAGCGCCCCAGATGGCATTGCCGAGCCGTTCGCGGTCGCCGCCGCGATAGAGCATTTCGGCCATGGCGCCGCTATTGGCCATGGTGCCGATGGCGACATCGCCGAGCGGCACGCGGATTTCGCTGCCCTCGCCGCTCGCGTCGCGGTGGCGCAGCCCCGCGAGCAGGGCGAAAGCGCAATAGGCGCCGGTGACGAAATCCCAGGCGGGTAGCACCTGGTTGACCGGCGGCGCGGTGGCCGGGTCCCAGTCTTCCGGGCCGCACATGAGCGGGTAGCCGCTGGCGGCGTTGACAGTGAAGTCCATCGCCTGCCGGCCATCGTGCCAGCCCATGATGCGCACGCTGACCAGATCCGGACGCCTGGCAGCGATGGCGCCGTGCGAAAGGAAGCTCTTTTCCGGCAGGTTGGTGATCAGATTGCCGGTCTTCGCAGACAGTTCGACCAGCAATTCCCGCCCTTCGCCGCTGCGCAGGTCGAGCGCGACGGATTTCTTCGCCCGGTTGAGATTTTCCCAGCTGAGCGAACGGCCTTCCTTCGTCAGCATGTAGCGATCGTAATCGAGCCCGCCCGCCTTGTGATCGACGCGGATGACTTCCGCCCCCATCTGCGCGCAGTACAGACCCGCCGTCGGCGAGGCGACGAAGCTCGACGCCTCGATGATGCTCAGACCCGATAGAAGGTCGTACATTCCCTAAAGGCCAGCGGCGTAATCGCGCAGCATGTGCTTGGCGATCTGCAGCTGGAGGATCTGCGTCGTACCTTCGTAGATGCGGTAGATGCGGGCATCGCGGAAGAAGCGTTCCGCGTCATATTCGGCGAGATAGCCGGCCCCGCCGTAGACCTGCACGACGCGGTCGACCACGCGGCCGCACATTTCGGAGGCGAAGACCTTGAAGGCGGCGGCATGCTTGACCGTGTTTTCGCCCCGATCGACCCGCGCGGTGACATCGGCCATCATCGCTTCGGCGGCGTAGATTTCGGTCCAGCTTTCGCTGAGCATCTGCTGGATCAGCTGGAAGTTGGCGATCGGTTCGCCGAAGGCCTGGCGCTCGCTGGCATATTTGATCGCGCTGTCGAGCGCGCGGCGGGCGTAGCCCGTGCTGGCCGCGCCGACCGAGATGCGGCCATTGTCGAGGCTCATCATGGCAAAGCGGAAGCCCTGCCCGGTCTCGCCGCCCAGCAGCGCATCGCCCGGCACGTGCACATCGTCGAGCATGACATCGGAGATATGGCTGCCGGCCTGACCCATCTTGTGATCCGGGCTACCGGTCGACACGCCGGGCGTGTCCATGGGCACGATGAAGGCGGAGACATGCGCGTTCTTGGGCAGCGCGTCCTTTTCCGTGCGGGCCATGATGAGGCCGACATCGGCATGCGGCGCATTGGTGATGTACCGCTTGGTGCCGTTGAGGATCCAGCCATTGCCATCGGGATCGGGCCGGGCGGTGGTCGCCATGGCGGCGCTGTCACTGCCGGAACCGGGTTCGGTCAGGCCGAAGCAGGCAATCGCGCCATTGGCGATCCGGGGCCACCATTCGGCCTTCTGCGCATCGGTCCCGCCGTTCTTGATTGCCGAATTGAACATGCCGACATTGATCGAGAAGATCGACCGGTAGGCAGGCGCGGCATAGGCCATGGTCTTCACGACCTTGGCATATTGGGTGCAGTTCAGGCCCGCGCCGCCATATTCTTCCGGCACGGTGAGGCCGAACAGGCCCATATCCTTCATTTCGGTGATGATTTCATCGGGAATGCGGTCATCGGCGATGACCTGCTTTTCTGCCGGGAGCAGCCGTTCGCGAACGTAGCGTTCGAGCTGTTCGAGGAACTGGTCGAAGATGTCGGCATCCATGCCGGGATTGACGGTGTCGGTCATTCGGTAGCTCCATTTTCCGGACCGCCGGTTGCGCGCGTATCCGCGCCAGCGGGCATGGCATCTTCTGCGTCGGCAGCGAGCGTCCCGTTGCCTGCGGCGGGAACCGCGTCGTCCGGCAGGCGCCGCTGTTCGATCATTTCGGCAGCGTCGTCGAGCGCTTCCGCTTCGCTTTGCGAGACCGCTTCGACCGGCTGGTCATCATCGTAGCCCGAACAGGCGGACAGCGCAGACAGCGCGGCGAGAAGGGGGACGAGTCGTTTCATTGGCGCGGAAGCTAGGCGCTATCGAACGCCGCGCAAAGGACGCTACGGCGCGGCTGGACGCGGGCGAGCCGGCTGGCCCGCCCGCATGCCGATCAGTTGCTGGAGTCTTCGGACATGGCATCCATGGCTGCGGCAGCGGTATCGGCTGCGCTGTCACCAGCTTCCTGGATCTGGACCTCTTCGCTGGGCGAGGTCACCTGCGGCGCGGGTTCCGTATTGGCGGCCGGATCGGCAACCGGCGTTTCCTCGATCCCGGTCAGAGCTTCGTCGGCGGGCATTTCGACGGTGTCGGCTTCGACTTCGGTCGAGGCATCTTCGGTGCTGCCGCAGGCAGCAAGGGCGATGGTTGCGGCGGCCGTCAGGGCGATACGAAATTTCATGATAAAGTCTCCTTCGTGGAATCTGGCTGGCGGTAAAGCGCAAGCGCGGCATGCGGGGCAAGGGGAAAATTGCCCGCCAGCGGTTGCGCTTGCCCCCGCGTCTGCCATCAGGCCCCGATGAGCGGGATCGCAGGCGCATATCAATCCTTGAAAGATGTCTTCGGCTTCGACGGATTTCGCGGTCGGCAGGAGGATGTCGTCACGCGCATCCTGGCTGGCGCATCGACGCTGGCGGTGATGCCGACCGGCGCGGGGAAATCGCTGACCTACCAGCTGCCCGCCGTGATGCTGCCGGGTACCTGCGTGGTGATCAGCCCGCTGATCGCGCTGATGCACGACCAGCTTCGCAGCGCGCGCGCCAATGGCATCCGCGCGGCCACGCTGACCAGCGCCGATGCCGACTGGCGCGAAACGCAGGATGCCTTCCGGGCCGGCGAGCTGGATCTTCTGTACGTCGCGCCGGAACGGGCGAGCCAGCCGGCCTTTCGCGAATTCCTGAGTTCTGCGCCGCTGTGCCTGTTCGCGATCGACGAGGCCCACTGCGTATCCGAATGGGGCCACGATTTCCGTCCCGATTACCGGATGCTGCGCGGCCTGATGGACGCTTTTCCGCAGGTGCCGCGGCTGGCGCTGACCGCGACGGCGGATCGCCAGACGCGTGCCGATGTCATGGCGCAGCTCGGCATAGCGGAGGACGGGCTGGTACTGGCGGGGTTCGACCGGCCCAATATCCGTTATGCGATCCGCCATCGCGACAATCCGGTGCGGCAGCTGACCAATCTGATGGAAAGCGAGCCGGGGCCAGGGATCGTCTATGCCCAGACCCGGCGCAAGGTCGAGGATCTGGCGGACAAGCTGGCAGCGGCGACCGGGCGGGCCGTGCGGCCCTATCACGCAGGGCTGGATGCTGAGGTGCGCGCGGCGAACCAGAGCGCCTTCGTTGCCAGCGAGGACATGGTGATCGTGGCCACGGTCGCCTTTGGCATGGGGATCGATAAACCGGATGTGCGCTTCGTCGCCCATGTCGGCGTGCCCAAGTCCATCGAAGGCTATTATCAGGAAACGGGCCGTGCCGGCCGCGACGGCGATCCCAGTCAGGCGGTCATGTTCTGGGGTGCGGGGGATTTCGCCACCGCGCGCCAGCGGCTGGCCGAGGTGGACGAGACGCGCCGGGCGGCAGAGCGGACGCGGCTCGACGCGCTGGCGGGACTGGTGGAGACGGCCGAATGCCGCAGGGCCGTGCTGCTGCGGCATTTCGGCGAACACCCGCCGGCAAGCTGCGGAAATTGCGACAATTGCCTGGAGCAGCCCGATGTAACCGATGCGACCGAACTGGCGCGCAAGCTGCTGTCGGCGGTCTATCGCACCGGACAGAGCTTCGGCATGGGGCATCTGCAGAAGGTACTGACCGGGAGCGAGGACGAGCGGGTCCGCCAGCGCGGCCATGACCGGCTGAGCGTGTTCGGCATCGTCGAACCGGCAGAAGCCGTCATGCTGCAGCCGCTGTCCCGGGCCTTGCAGGCGCGCGGCGACCTGGTGGCCAACGAGCATGGCGGACTGGCGCTGGGCGGATCGGCCCGTGCCATCCTGAAGGGGGAAAGCGCGGTACAGATCGTGGTGCCGCCCAAGCGCAGGCGCGGGCGACGCGGCGACATGACGCCCAACCCGGTCGGGGATCCCCTGTTCGAGGCCCTGCGCGCCCTGCGCAAGGAACTGGCCGAGGATGCACAGGTGCCGCCCTATGTCATCTTCCACGATTCAACCCTGCGCGAGATGGCGGCGGCACGACCGGCCACGCTCGACCAGCTTGGCCGGTTGCCGGGCATCGGCGCCAAGAAACTGGAAGCCTATGGCGATCGCTTTCTGCGCGCGATCGAGCGCCATTAACGGGACCCGATTGACGGAATTCATCGGCTGATATAAATATGATATCATAATTATATCGAAGGAGTGATTCGTCATGTCGGTGGAATTCAAGGGGATGAATACGAGCACCGAGCGAGCGGGGTCGAGCTTCAGCGGCTATCCCATGCTGCTGTTCATTCTGGCCCTGCTGGTGCTGGTTGTCTGGAACGTGGCGGGGAACATCCCGCCGGACGGTGCGGCCAAGGCCGTGAAGCTGACCTTTGTCGGGCTGATCATCTTCCCGCTGCTGGTGCTGGCATTTCTGGCAGCCGGGTTCTTCATGATCCAGCCCAATCAGGCGACCGTGATTACCCTGTTCGGCGAATATCGCGGGACCGAACGGCGCGAAGGGCTGCGCTGGGTGTGGCCCTGGATGATGAAGAACAAGATGTCCGTTCGCGCGCACAACATCCATTCCGAACGGGTGAAGATCAACGATCTGCGCGGCAATCCCATCGAGATCGCCTGCAACGTGGTGTGGCGGGTGGCCGATACCGCGCAGGCGAGTTTCGATGTCGACGATTACAAGGAATTCGTGAACATCCAGATCGAGGCGGGCCTGCGCACGGTCGGTTCGCGCCATCCCTATGACGATTTCGAAAACGAGGAAGTCACGCTGCGCGGCAGCGCTGATGTCATCAATCGCGAACTGCTGGAGGAGCTGAACGACCGGCTGAAAGTCGCCGGCATACTGGTGGACGAGGCGGGGCTTACGCATCTTGCCTATGCCAGCGAAATCGCCAGCGCCATGCTGAAACGTCAGCAGGCCGATGCGATCATCGCCGCGCGGGCCAAGATCGTGCTTGGCGCGGTGGGCATGGTGGAAGATGCCCTGATCAAACTGTCGCAGGACAATATCGTCGAGATGGACGATGAACGCCGCGCCGCCATGGTCAGCAACCTCATGGTCGTGCTGTGCGGCGAAAAGGAAGCGCATCCCGTGGTGAACGCGGGCACGCTGTACCAGTAGGCGGGCCGGGCGGAACGCTGTCATGAAGAAGAAGGCCTTTGCCCTGCGTCTCGACCCGGCAGTCCATGCCGCGGTCGAGCGCCTGGCCGCGGCCGAACTGCGCAGCGCGAATGCCCAGATCGAGATGCTGCTGCGCGAAGCGCTGGAGAAGCGCGGCATCGATGTCGGCGTGAGCAAGGCGCCGAGGCGCGGACGACCGGCGAAGGAGGACTGACATGGACGACGGCAAGCCATGGTTCGCGCAGAAGCGGTATGGGTATGGCGCAGGCCTGCCCATCGCCTGGCAGGGCTGGGCCGTGCTGGGGGCATGGTCGCTGGCCCTGCTGACCGGCATCGGGCTGGCCGCATGGGACGAGGACGTTGGCCTGATCGCGGGCCTTGCATTGATAGTTCCCGCAACCGCCGCGCTGATCTATGCAAGCGCGATCAAGACCCGCGGCGGATGGCGCTGGCGGTGGGGCGGCGACGACTGACGCCGTTACCTAAGGGGGGTAACTTATCTCGATGTTAACCATCAAATCCTATGTCGGGACGATGATGTCTCCCTTCGTCTCGCCCGCTTCGCGTCTGCCACGCTGGCTCCTGGCCGCAGTCGGCGTTGCCGCGGTGGGGGCCATTCCGCTGGCTGCGCTGCTTGCCCAGGGCGGCGGCGCGAGCAGTTTTACCGTGCTCGAAACGGGCCGCGGATACGGATCGCTGCAGGAAGCGGTCGACGCGATCGGCGACCGCGAAGGCACCGTGATCATCGCCCCCGGCAACTGGAGCGAATGCGCGGTACAGAGCGAAGGCGTGGTCCATTTCCGCGCCGCCGAAGCGGGCAAGGCCCTGCTTGGCGGGCAGGCCTGCGAAGGCAAGGCGGCACTGGTCCTGCGCGGCCGCGGGGCGACCGTCGACGGCCTGGTCTTCGCCGATCTGGCGGTGGACGACGGCAATGGTGCCGGTATCCGGCTGGAGCAAGGCCCGCTGCGCGTTTCGCAAAGCTGGTTCCGCGACAGCCAGCAGGGCATCCTCACCGCGAACGGCGTCGACAGCGAACTGGTGGTCGACAAATCGACCTTCACCCGCCTCGGCACCTGCGAGAATTCGGCCGGTTGTGCGCATTCGATCTATGCCGGCGATTACGGCACGGTCACGGTGACCCGCAGCCGGTTCGAACAGGGCACGGGCGGCCACTATCTCAAATCGCGCGCATCGCGCACCGTGGTCGAAGATTCCAGCTTCGACGATTCGCAGGGCCGCGCGACCAACTATCTCATCGACCTGCCCAATGGCGGCACCGGTTCGATCCGCGGCAACTGGTTCGTGCAGGGGCGCGACAAGGAAAACTGGTCGACCATGATCGCCGTGGGCGCGGAAGGCGCGAATTACAGTTCGAACGGTCTCGTCATTGCGGGCAACGAAGCGCGGCTGGTGCCGGGCCTGTCGCGCAACCCGGCCTTCGTGGCGGACTGGACGGGCGACGATATCGTCATGAGGGACAACCAGCTCGGCAGCGGCATCAGGGCGTTCGAGAAACGCTGATACTGCGCGCCCGCGCCGCTGGTCAGAGGAGATGTCCCGACCGGTCGCGCTTGGTGGCGAGATAATCGGTATTGTGCGGATTGTCCGGCAGGGCATGCGGCACGCGCTCTGCGACATGGACGCCCTCTGCCTCGAGCGCGCGGACCTTGGCCGGATTGTTCGTCATCAGGCGGATCGTGCCGATCCCCAGCAGATCGAGCATGCGGGCCGCAGTCGGGAAATCGCGCGCTTCGTCCGGCAGGCCCAGCCGCGTGTTGGCATCGACCGTATCGAAGCCCTGGTCCTGGAGCCGATAGGCCCGCAGCTTGTTGATGATGCCGATGCCGCGCCCTTCCTGACGCATGTACAGCAGCACGCCCCAGCCGCCCCTGCCGGCTTCTGCGGCCATGGCATGCAGGGCCGCATCGAGCTGCGGGCCGCAATCGCATTTGAGACTGCCGAGGATGTCGCCCGTCAGGCATTCGGAATGCAGGCGCACCAGCGGCGTGCGGTCCGCCGACTGTTCGCCGATGACGAGTGCGACATGCTCGCGCGTGTCGTCGGGACTGCGAAATGCGACGATGCGCGCATCTTCCGCCGCCGCCACCGGCAGCCGGGCCCGCGTCGCGATCTGCAGGCGGGATGCATCGGCGAATGCGGCCACATCGCCAGCCGAAAGCGATACGGCTTCACCCGCGCCCTGCGGATCGACCAGGAAGGCGGGAAGCACGCCGGCCATGCGGGCGAGTTCCAGCGCCGCCCTGGCCTGCGTTTCCCAGCCGAGCGGGAGGGCTTTGAACGGACCCTTGAGGGGGTTCTGCATGTCGAGCGCGGGATCGGCGACGGCAAGGGCCGCCGGCAGATCGAAGGCCTGCGCCCCGCGCATCAGCACCGGCTGGCGCGGCGCCGCCGCTTCGCGCTGGTTGGCCAGCTTCAACGTGGTCGCACGCGTGGCGGAGATCAGCATCGCCTCGCCCGTCATTTCGCCAAAGGCCGTTTCGACGGGCTGCAACAGCGGCGCGCCTTCGATCGCCAGCGGCCAGCCATGGCGCAGCGCATCGACGGCCTGCGCAGCGCGGCGCGAAGGCGAGCCTGCGCTCAGAGCGCGAACTCCGTCACCAGCGGAACATGGTCGGACGGTTTTTCCCAGTCGCGGGCATATTCATGGACCGAGTGGCCGACAGCCTGTTTCGCCAGTTCGGGGCTTGCCCACATATGGTCGAGCCGGCGCCCGCGATCGTTCGTCTTCCAGTCTTTCGAGCGATAGCTCCACCAGCTGTAATAGCGATCGGGCGCCTTGATGTGTTCACGTCCGATATCGGACCAGCCATGCGCGTCCATGAAGCGCTGCAGGCTTTCGACCTCGACCGGCGTATGACTGACCACCTTGAGCAATTGCTTGTGGTTCCACACATCGCTTTCGAGCGGGGCGATGTTGAAATCGCCGACGATCAGCGTGGGCCGGTCGATCGCGTCGGCCCAGCGGGTCATGCGTTCGAGAAAGTCGAGCTTCTGGCCGAACTTGTGGTTTACCTCCCGGTCAGGCTCGTCGCCGCCGGCAGGAACGTAGACGTTTTCCACGATCATGCCCTGATGTTCGGGCAACTCCACCCCGACATGACGGGCTTCGCCATTGTCCTGCCAGTCGTAACGGGAAAATTCCCTGAGCGGCGTGTTCGATACGGTCGCCACGCCGTGATAGCCTTTCTGGCCGTGCACCGCGAAATGTTCGTACCCCAGGGCGCGAAAGGCTTCGTAGGGGAACTGGTGTTCCTGACACTTGATCTCCTGCAGGCACAGGACGTCGGGCGCCTGCTCCTCGATGAAGCGGGCGACGATCGGCATCCGCAGACGAACCGAATTGATGTTCCAAGTAGCAACAGTGACCATGCGCAGCGAGGTAGGCGAGCGCCCCTTTTCCCGCAAGCGTCACACTTTTGTCTTATGGGTCACTGATATACGACCTCACGAGTTTCATTCCGGAGATACTGCATGATGTTCCGTTCGTTCTGTCTGGCGACCTGCGCCGCCACGCTGGCCCTGGGTGGCTGCACCGCGACAGTCGCGCAGGATGCGCCGCAGGCCGCCGCCGCCCCAGTGGCGGCGAGCGAACAGCGGGCCAAAAACGTCATCCTGTTCATCGGCGACGGCATGGGGATTTCCACGGTTACCGCCGCGCGAATCTATGCCGGGCAGAAGCAGGGGCAGACGGGCGAGGAATATGTCCTGCCGTTCGAGAATTTCGATCATGTCGCGCTCGTAAAAACCTACAACAGCAATGCGCAGGTCCCCGACAGCGCCGGGACGGCCAGCGCCATGAACACGGGCGTGAAAACGAATATCGGCATGCTCGGCTTTGGCCCCGGGGCAACCCTTAGCGACTGCGCATCCGGCAAGGGGAACGAAGTGCCCCTGGTAAGCGAAGAGGCACGCGACAAAGGCAAGGCGCTCGGCATCGTCAGCACGGCCCGCATCACCCACGCCACCCCCGCAGCAGTCTATGCGCGCAGTGTCAGCCGGAACTGGGAGGGCGATTCGGAAATTCCCGAAGACCAGCGCGGCCTCGGCTGCATGGATATCGCCCGCCAACTCGTCGAGACGCCATTCGACGTCGCGCTCGGAGGCGGGAGCGCGGCCTTCTTCGGTGAAGGCAAGGGTGGCCGCAGGCTCGATGCAGGCGCAGATCTTCCCGGAGAGTGGACGGCGAAGACCGGCGGAACCTTCGTTACGAGCATGGACGAAATGACCGCCGCACCTGCAGGAAAGCCGCTGCTGGGTCTTTTCTCACCCAGCCACATGACGTTCACGGCGGACCGCACGCCCGAAAGCACAGAGCCCACATTGACCGACATGACGGCCACGGCCGTGGGCCGGCTGCGCGCCGATCCGCAAGGATATTACCTGATGGTCGAAAGCGAGCGGATCGACCATGGTCACCATGCGGGCCAGGCCGGTTATGCGCTGGAAGAGGCCGTGGAATTCGCCCGCGCCATCCAGTGGGCGATCGACAACACCGATCCCGAAGAAACGCTGATCCTGGTGACGGCGGATCACAGCCACGTGTTCACCATGGCGGGCTATCCCCGCCGGGGGAACGACATCCTCGGCCTGGTCGTGCCGCCCGCCGGTGGCGGGGAGGATGGCGATACGGGCGAAGGCCCCTCGCTCGCAGCGGATGGCAAGCCCTATACGACGCTGGGCTATGGCAACGGCCCCGGGGCGATAAAGCCCGGCGGTCGCGAAATGCCGGAAACCGGCGTCGCCGCGCATCAGCAGGCAGCCATTCCTACCGGTTCGGAAACCCATGGCGGCGAGGATGTGGCGCTCTATGCCAATGGCCCGGGGGCGCAGAACGTGCGCGGAGTGATGGAGCAGAACCTGATCTACGATGTGATTCGCAAGGCATTCGGCTGGGCCGACTGATCGACGAATCGTCTGCGGGGGACACAAAAAACCCCCGCGCCGGGGGCATTGGCACGGGGGTTTCCTGTGAGCGTTCGTCACGCTTGGAACAAGATGAACTAGATGGAAGGGGTCAACAGGGGGGAAACCCGCTTCGCGTCATCTCGTGATTTGAAATCTAGGCGCGCCCCGCTTGCTGTTCAATGAACGCATAGGGGCGGGATGTCGCATAGATGACACCTTTCGCCGCTGATCCGTTTAACCCGGGCGACGGGATGATTGGCGCGGGTCACGGAAGGTGAATGCGCTGTCGGCTACCGACACGCCGTAACGCTGGTTCGACAGCCTGACGGTCGTACGGTGATTCTGCGAATCGAGCGCGACCCAGTGGGTCAGTTTCAGCCCGCCGGGCGCAGACGCATCGCGGGAAAAGATCAGGGTGATCACGCCGTATTCGGGGCGATTGGTATCGCGCACTTCGACACTGACGACGTCGGGATGACTGGTAGGAACCAGCTTGCCGTATTTCTTCACGTCGCGACTCGGGTCGAGCAGCGCACCCAGGGGCGAATTGCTGACCGGCCAGCGCTGGACCTGATTGACCTCGTAATCGACCATGTACATCGACTTGCCGTTCGATACGACGAGCATGGGAACGCCCTTTTCGTATTCGAACCGGATCTTGCCGGGGCGCTTCAGCGTCATGACGCCGCGCACGGATTGGCCCGCACGGTCGGTCTGGACGAAATCGGCCTTCATGGTGGATATGCCGCGCAGGGCAGCGACCGCTTTGTCGAGGTCGCCTGCCGCGGCTTGTGCCGGGGCAGGGGCCAGGATGGCGGACGCGGGAAGCGCCGCAGCCAGCGATAAAGCCAGCGCGGCGCCGATCGATTTGTTCTTTTTAGAAGACAAGGTGCTCATGCTCCTGCGTTTAGATTTGGAGCATTGAACCATCACTGAACCCGGCTCGTTCCCGCGGTTCAGCTTGGCGCGCATTACTTGATCTTGGCTTCCTTGAACTCGACGTGCTTGCGCGCGACGGGATCGTACTTGCGGAAGGTGAACTTTTCCGTGTGGTTACGCGGGTTCTTCTTGGTCACGTAATAGAAGCCCGTGCCCTCGGTCGAGACGAGCTTGATCTTGACGGTTGCGGGCTTCGCCATGGCGTGTTCCTAAAGATCTTTCTGATGAGCCTGCCCAAAGCGGGCGAAAGGCCGAAATAATTATGGCGGCGCGTGCAGCACCGCCGTCCGGCGCGCCCATTGGGTGATTCACGGGTAAAAGTCAAGCGTCGTGGCTTGCTGGCTACCAGTCTACCTTGCCCCTGTTCGCCTTTACCGTCCCGCGAACCTTCTTCGCCTTCAGGCGCTTGACCTTGCCGACCCGGTTGACGCGGCTCTTGGCGCGTTTGCGCGGCGGGGTGAGCGCTTCTGACAGCAAACCGAGAAGCCGTTCGCGTGCCGCTTCGCGATTCTGGTCCTGCGTGCGGTATTCACTGGCGGTCAGGACGATTTCGCCGCCCTTTGTCATTTTGCTGCCCGCAATGTCCTTGAGCCGTTCGAACGCTTCGGGCGGCATGCCCAGCTGGAAAACGTCGACACGCAACTGGACCGCGGTGGCAACCTTGTTGACGTTCTGTCCGCCGGGACCGGAGGAGGCGATGAACTTCTCCTCCGCGATTTCGATAGCCTTGTCCGCTATGCGTCCCATTCAGTCCTGGCCATCGACGAAGCCGAGCGCGGTAAAGTCGCGCGGCAACGGAGCCGTCGCGGCGATCGGCGGCTTCCCATCGCGCGGCACGCCGATCGCTGCGGCGTGAAGCATGGTGCGCGGTGCGCCCTTGCCGTTACCGTATACCGGATCACCGAGCAGCGACATGCCGAGGCCAGCCTGGCAATGTACGCGAATCTGGTGCGTACGCCCCGTTTCGGGCCGGAATTCGAGCAGAGCGTGGCCATCTATTTCGGCGAGAACGCGCCAGTGGGTGATCGAGGGTTTGCCCTTTTTCGCCGCGATCATGCGCCAGCCTTTTTCGGCACTGCTGATCTTGGACAGGGACAGTTCGATCGTGCCTTCGCTGGTCGAGGGGACACCTGCCAGTACGCCGAGGTAACGCTTTTCGACGAGCCGATCCTCGAACGCCTTGGCAAATCGTTTCAGCGCCTTGGGATTGCGGGCCAGCAGCAGGCAGCCGCTGGTGTCCGTATCGATCCGGTGAACCGGCATGGGCGGGCGCTGAAAGCCGAGCTTGAGCTGTTCGAAATGGTCTTCAAGACTTGCCCCGCCACGACGCGGACGTTCGATGGGGAGGCCGGCGGGCTTGTCGATTACCAGCGCTTCGCCGTCTTCGAACAGGATCGGAATATTGGTCATGTCTTGAGTTTCGCGTCCATCATCAGGCGCAGCGCATTGCCTAGGAAGAAGCCGTTTTCCAAGTCTTCTATATGTAATTCGGCTTCGCGCGCCTTGCCTTCGTCCAGCAGGGTCTGCCGGAAAACGCCGGGTAGCAGGCCGAGATGGGCGGGCGGTGTCAGCAAGACCCCGTCTTCGCCGCGAACGAAAATGCTGGTGACGCAGCCTTCGGTAAGCAACCCGTCCTCGCGCACGAACAAAGCTTCCTGCACGCCGTGGGCGCGGGCTACGCGCTGCCCTTCCTCGTAAAAACCGCGGTCCGTGGTCTTGTGCCGCAGGCGCCAGTCGCCGGGATCGACCGGGAGGGGAAGGACGATCGCCTGTGCCGGTTCCGGCCAGGCTTCGGGAACGTCGTGCGCTTCCAGCGAAATCGCGCCCGATCGCGCCGCCAGCAGGCGGACCCTGCTGGGTTTATCGAGCACGAAGCAGAGTGCGTGCATCTGGTTGCGGGCTTCGTGGCGGTCGAAGGAAAATCCCAACTCTGCCGCGCTGGCCTTCATCCGCATGAGGTGCGCCTCGAGCAGGGGGATGCCCTTGTCCGGGGTAAAACGCATGGTTTCGACCAGGTCGAACTGTGCGGCGCGGTGTTCGGGCGAGGACGTGCGCGCGAAGGCACCCTTGAGCAAGGCCTCGCGCCATTCGGTGCGCGGTTCGCTGTCGGCAACGATCGCACCGCCCACGCCCAGCACGGCCTTGCCTCGGCCATTTTCGATCTCGGTCAGGCGCAGAGTGCGGATGGCCACATTGAACGCCGCATCGCCATCTGCGCCAATACGACCGATTGCGCCGCAATAGGGCCCGCGCGCATCGCGTTCGACCGCGTCGATCAATTCCATGGCGCGGATCTTGGGCGCCCCGGTGATCGAACCGCAGGGGAACAGGGCACGGACCAGATCGACGGCGCTCCGGCCTTCATCCAGGCGTGCGCGAATGACGCTGACCATCTGGTGGACGGTGGGGTAGGTCTCGATTGCAAAGGGTTCGTCCACATGCACGCTGCCCGCCCGGGCAACGCGGGACAGATCGTTGCGCATGAGGTCCACGATCATCAGGTTCTCGGCCCGGTCCTTGACCGACCCGGCCAGCTCGGCCGCCATCGCCGCGTCCGCTGCCGTATCGCCGCCGCGCGGGCGCGTGCCCTTCATCGGCTTGGCCTTCGCTTCGCGTCCCTTGAGCGAAATGAAAAGTTCGGGGCTCAGGCTCAGCAGCCAGTGCGACCCGTCGAAAATCACGCCGCCGTAGCCGGCCTGCGCTGCCGGGCGCAGCGCGGCGTAAAGGCCGACGGGATCGCCCGTGAAATTGCCGGCGAGCGGAAAGGTGAGGTTCGCCTGGTAGATATCGCCCGCCCGGATCGCTTCCTGCAGCGTGGCGAACGCCTTCTCGTAGCCGCCCGGTGAAAGCTGCGGATCGAGCGGCCCTACGCTGCCGGGACCCTGCGCATGGGCGGCCAGCCAATCGGGCAAGGCGGCGGCGGCAATGCGGGTAGGCGCGTCGAACAGGCCAAGCCAGACAAGCGGGCCGGCCGCCCCGCTGCGCGCATGGGCGAGCGGACGCAGCCTGTCTTCCAGCGCCAGCCCGGCCTCGTAGGCGATGAAACCGGCCAGCTCGCCGCCGGACTTGCGGGCTTGGTCTGCTGCGAAAAGGACGTCGGCAACCTGGTCGGGCCGATGGGCAACGAAGACCTGGCGCGGGTTTTCGAACAGCAAGGCATCTGCCGCACCGTGTTCGCGCGCATCGTCGAGCAGGACAAAGGGATGCCTCTCCGCCATCGGTGCCAGCCTTTACCCTATGCGCTGCGCCTGTCGAGGGATTGCTTGACCGCGCCCACAAGCCTTTGCCACATCACCCGGGACTAAACAGTGTCGGGAGTACGGGCGGGTGAGCGAGATTTTCATAGGTCTGGGGGCGAATGGGGAACGGCAGGTCCTGCGGCTGGACCAGGCCAATCGCCACGGCCTGATCGCGGGCGCCACCGGTACCGGCAAGACGGTAACCCTGCAGGGGCTCGCCGAAAGCTTCTCTGCCGCGGGCGTTCCGGTGTTCGTCGCCGATGTGAAGGGCGATCTTGCAGGCATATCGATGGCCGGATCGCCCCAGTTCAAGAATGCGGACAAGCTGGAAAGCCGGGCCAGGGAACTGGGCATGGAAGACTATGCCTATGCCGACAATGCCGCGGTGTTCTGGGATCTGTACGGCGAACAGGGGTTCCCCATCCGCACGACGATTTCGGAAATGGGGCCGTTGCTATTGTCCCGCCTGCTCGATCTGAACGATACGCAGGAAGGCGTTCTCAACATCATCTTCCGCTATGCCGACGACAACGGGCTGCTGCTGCTCGATCTGGGCGATCTGCAGGCGATGCTGGCCTATGCTTACGAGAACGCGAGCGAGCTTTCGGGCAGTTATGGCAATGTCACCCGGCCGAGCGTGGGCGCCATCCAGCGCCAGTTGCTGAGCTTCGAAAGCCAGGGCGCCGATCTGTTCTTCGGCGAGCCGGCCCTCGAGATCGACGATTTTCTCAAAGTCGACGATCGGGGCCGCGGCATGATCAATGTGCTGGCCGCGGACAAGCTGATGCGCGGGCCAAAGCTGTATGCGACCTTCCTGCTCTGGCTGCTGGCCGAACTGTTCGAAAGCCTGCCCGAAGTGGGCGATCCGGAAAAGCCCAGGCTGGTCTTCTTCTTCGACGAGGCCCATCTGCTGTTCGACGAGGCGCCCGAAGCGCTGGAAGACAAGGTCGAACAGGTCGTGCGCCTTATCCGGTCGAAAGGCGTGGGGGTCTATTTCGTCACCCAGAACCCGATCGACATTCCCGAAAAGATCGCCGGGCAGTTGGGCAACCGGGTCCAGCATGCCCTGCGCGCTTTCACTCCGCGCGACAAACGCGCGATCAGGGCGGCGGCAGAAACCTTCCGCATCAATCCCGACCTCGATGTGGAACAGGCGATAACGGAACTGAAAGTGGGCGAGGCGCTGGTGTCCACGCTGGATGAAGACGGTGCGCCCGGCGTGGTGCAGCGGACCCTGGTCAAGCCGCCCTATTCGCGGCTCGGTCCCGTGACGGAAAAAGAACGCAAGATCGTCAATTCGGTCAGCGATCTCGATGGGAAATATGACGACGCCGTCGATCGTGAAAGCGCGGAGGAAGTGCTCGCTGCGAAAGCTGCGGATGCGGCTGCCACGGCTGCGGAGGTGGAAGAGGCCGGCCGCAAGGAGGTGGGCAAGCGGAGCCGCAAATCGACCTCGCTCTGGGGCCGTGCGGGCAAGGCCGCTGCAACCGCTGTCGCCGGTTCTCTCAGCTCGATTGCCGTGGCGACGGTCCTTGGCAAGAAATCCAGTGCCGATCCGCTGCGCACCGGGGCCACCGCCTTCGTGCGCAACATCATCGGCGGATTGATGCGCTAGACAGGGATTCGAAACTCTGCGCGCAGGCCGCCTTCCGGCCGGTTCGCCAGCACCAGCGCGCCGCCGTGCTGTTCGGCCACGGCCCGCGCCAGCGTAAGACCCAGCCCCGCCCCGCCGGTCTCGCGATTGCGGCTGGCTTCGCCGCGGGTGAACGGTTCGAGCATGTCCTGAATGCGGTCGGCCGGAATACCCGGCCCGTCGTCATCGACGCGCAGGACGGCGTGGCCGTCTTCGCGCAGAATGGTGACGCCCGCCGTTCCTGCATAACGCAGCGCATTGGTGATCAGATTGCGCAGCCCGCGCTTCAGCCACGTCAGGTGCACCGGGGCGACCACGCGGCCTTCCGTATCCAGCGTCACCGGACGGCCCATGTCCTCGAATTCCTCCACCACCGATTCGGCCAGCGCGCCCAGTTCGGTTCTTTCCGGCTTCGCGCTGGTGCGTCCGATCCGGGCGAGCGAAAGGATCTCGTCGAGCGTGTTGGTGATATCCTCGATACTGTCCGCCATCTTCGCGCGAGCGGCTTCGTCATCGACGCTTTCGATGCGCACGCGCAGTGCCGCCAGCGGAGTCTTGAGATCGTGGCCGATGGCGCCGAGCATGACGTCCTTCTCGTCGAGCATCGAGCCGATCCGCGCCTGCATCGCATTATGCGCTTCGATCAGGCGGCGGATATCCTGCGGGCCCGATACGGCCAGCGGTTCCTCCGCCATCCCCGCGCCGCCGAACCTGCGCGTGCGCTCGGCCAGCGTGTCGAGCGGGCGGGTGATCCGCCGCAGGACGAAATAGAGCAGGCCTACGAGTACCAGAAACAGTATCACCGTCTGCATGGCGAGCGTGCGGACGATGGCGCGGTCGCGCTGGGGCAGCGGCAGGCGGGCCACCTGCCATGTGTCGCTCCCTGCCTGCCTCAGTCCCACGACGAGAAGGTCATGCGGTGTCGCCCCGGCTCTTGCCTTGAGCCTTGGGCGGCGTTCTGCGGCAGCGCGGACCAGTCCGTCATCCAGCAAAGGGCGCTCGAAGACGACGAGTTCTTCGACATCGACCCCTTGTGCGGCCAGAATATCCGCCAGTTCGGCTTCGCGCTCGGCTTGGCGCGCCTGACCGGGGACCAGCGGCGATTGGCCCGCCTCGCGGTACCGGATATTGCGCGGAAGCCGGATGCGGCGCTCTCCTTCGCCGGCCGGTGAAAGCGGGCGAGCCAGACGCCGCGGCCCCCGCCTCTCGCCGCGTTCGGACGGCGCGCGCTCGGCCCGGCGGGCCCCGGCGAGCAACTGGAAGGCCGCTGCGTTCATGATGGCGAGTTCGCGCCGTTCCGACGCGGCGCGATAGAGCATGACCGCCGAAATGCCCTGCGCGATCAGCAGCGCGGCCGCCATCGACAGCATCACCTGGCCGAGCAGGCTCTGCGTAAACCGGCGCATCAGCCCTCGTCCGCGCGGCTCAGGCGCGCAACATCGGTGGCAAAACGGTATCCGCCGCCCCTGACCGTCTGGATAAAGCGCGGGTCGCGGCTGTCGGCTTCGATTTTTCGCCTGAGCCGGCTGATCTGATTGTCGACCGCGCGGTCGAACAGATGCGCCTCGCGGCCCTGCACCATGTCGAGCAGCCGGTCGCGGTCGAGCACCTGCCGCGGATGGTCGCAAAAGGCGCGCAGCATGCGGAATTCGGCTGTGGAGAGCGGCACCAGCGCGCCGTCCGGATCGGTTAGCCGATGCTTGAGCGGATCGAGCTGCCAGCCTTCGAATTCATACAGGAGTTCGTCATCGGTCGCGGGCGCTGCGGGCCGCTCGGCACGGCGCATTACGGAACGGATCCGGGCGACGAGTTCGCGCGGCTCGAACGGCTTGGTCACATAATCGTCGGCGCCGATTTCCAGGCCGATGATCCGGTCCATCGCTTCACCCCTGGCGGTAAGTAGAATGGTCGGCAGGCGCCGGCTTTCGACCAGATGGCGGCATAGCGACAGCCCGTCCTCGCCCGGCATCATGATATCGAGCAGAACCAGATCGGGCGTCGCTTGCGCCAGCTTCGTGCGGGCCGCGGCGGCGCTTTCGGCCTCCTGCACCACAAACCCCTGGCGAGTGAGATACTCGGCCAGGGGCTCGCGCAGGGTCGGCTCGTCGTCGACCAGCAGAAGGGTGGTAGGCGCGGGTTCGGTCATGATCAGTCCTCGCCCGCGATTACCTGTGGTTTGGGCCTGCTAGCAAGCGGCTTACTGGTTCTGCCGTGCTTCGCGCTTGGCTTTCCATTCGGCGCGCATGGCATCACGGGCAGCCTTGCGTTCGTCCTGCGTGACCACACCGTCGCCATTGGCGTCCATCTTGGCAAAGCGTGCTTCGAGCGCTGCATCGAACTCGGCGCGTGTGATCGAACCGTCGCCATTGGTGTCGGCCATACGCATCATCATGCCGCCGCCGCGCATGCCGTGGCCACCGCGCATTCCGCGCTTGCCCTTGCCTGCACGTTCGCCGCGCGCTTCGCGCTTGGCGGCCATTTCCTCGGCGGATACGCCGCCCGAACCATCGGTATCGAGCTTGGCGAAGCGTTCCGCCATGCGGTCGCCGCGGCGTTCGCTGCGGGCTTCACGTCGCTGTTCGCGGCGCTGCTGGCGGGCTTCCTGTGCGGCCTGCATTTCGGCCTGCGAGATTTCGCCGTCGCCATTGGTGTCCATCTTGGCGAACATCTGCTGACGGCGCACTTCGCGGTCTTCGGCGTTGATGACGCCATCGCTATTGGCATCCATCCGGGCGAACATCTTGTCGCCGCGGGCCTTCATGTCGGCAAGGGTGAGATCGCCGCCGCGATCCTGCTGCTGGGCGATGGCGGCGGTGCCGGTCAGCGCCAGCGTGGCGGCCGAAAAGGCGAGAAAGGTCTTGCTGTTCATTTCATATCTCCAAAACTCTGGAGAGCTGCGGCGGACCTGGGACCGGAGGGGAGGGGGATGTCTGAAGCCCGCCGCAGCTCATGTGCCCTGTCTAGGCCTGCAATGTCGCAGGATTATGCCGGATCGGGGTCGAATTGTATCGGTTTGTCGCACGCGGACCGTGCCGTTCACCGCAGGGAAAGTCGGCGGGGCCGGAAAAGTCAGCGGGGGCGGTGCTGGGTGCCTTCGCCTGCCGTGATGAAGATGGCCGTCGCTTCCTGCGCAATATCGGCAATGTGCCATACGCCGGGCGGATTGATGGCATATTCGCCGGGGCGCAGCGTCACGCTTTCGCGCCTGCCGTCGGGAAATTCCTGCGTCAGTTCCATTTCCCCGGCGGTGCAGATCACCACTTCTTCGCCTGCCGGGTGCATTTCCCAGCCCGGCCAGTCTTCGGCGAAGGTATACTGGCTGACCAGCCGCCCTTCGCGCCCGTCCGCCCCGTGCCGTTCGCCATAGGCGCCGTACCATTCCATCCCGTCGAACGGCGGCTGGGGCACGGCGGTTGCGCCGAGCCCCAGATGGATGAAACGCTCGTCGAGACGGGGCGGCTGGGTCATGTCAGTTCACCTTGTCCATCAGGAAGGCATTCAGCTTGTTGCCGTCCGGATCGCGGAAATAGGCCGCGTAGAACACCATCCCGTTTTCATCGGGCTCGCCGCGCGGGCCGGGTTCGCCTTCGCTGCTGCCGCCATTGGCCAGCGCGATGTCGTACAGCCGCTTCACCTGATCGCGATCCCTGGCCTCGATCGCCACCATCGTCCCGTTGCCGACCGTCGCTTCCTTGCCGTCGAACGGCTTGGTCACGGCGATACCGGGCGCCCCTTCGGGTTTGCCCCAGGCGATGAAGGTCGCGAAGTCCATCATCCGCCCCACCCCCATTTCGGCGGCGAGGGGATCGTAGAACCCGGCTGCGCGCTCGAGGTCGTTGGTCCCGAGAGTGACGTATCCGATCATGACAATGCTCCTTGAAAACGACTCGCGACCAAGAGAACATTATGTGAACATTTCCTACATCACAAGGGGGCGCATTCCGCTTCCAGCCATTCGAGATCCGCGCCATCCAGTTGCGGCGCCACGATGTCGCGAACCTTGGCGTGATAGTCGTTCCACCAGCCGATTTCGGCGGGCGAAAGCAGGTCCTTGTCCACCAGCCTGCGGTCGAGCGGGACGAAGGTCAGCGTCTCGAAGCCGAGATAGTCGCCTTCGCTCTCAATCCCTGCCGGCACGACGAGAACCAGATTCTCGATCCGGATGCCGTAGGCCCCGGCCTTGTAATAGCCGGGCTCGTTCGAAAGGATCATGCCTTCGCGCAGTTCGGTTTCCGTGCCGGGGAATGCGCCGCCGGGCTTGGAGATACGCTGCGGGCCTTCATGGACCGAAAGGTAGCTGCCCACGCCGTGGCCGGTGCCGTGGCCGTAATCGACCCCGCCGTTCCACAGATGCATCCGCGCCAGCGCGTCGAGCGCACCGCCGCTCGTGCGGTCGGGGAATTTCTGCATGTCGAGCTGGATGTGGCCCTTCAGCACGCGCGTGTTGCGCTCGACCATTTCGGCACTCGGCTCGCCCGGGCCGACCCACACGGTACGGGTGATGTCGGTGGTTCCGTCCAGATACTGGCCGCCCGAATCGACCAGATAGATCGACGATGGCGGGATCGGGATATTGCTGTCTTCGTCGACCTTGTAGTGCGGCAGGGCAGCATGCGGCCCCGCCGCGCTGATGGTGTCGAAGCTGGCATCCTTCAACACGCCGCCGGCCTCGCGGAATTCGCGCAGCTTGGCGGCGGCGGTCAGTTCGTCCACCCTGCCCTTGGGCGCTTCGATCGAAATCCAGCGCAGGAACCGCGAAACGGCCGCGCCGTCGCGCGCCTGGGCATCGCGGTGGCCCTGCTGTTCCGCAGGGTTCTTGATCGCCTTGGGCAGCACGGTCGGATCGGCATCGCGCACGACCTTCGCGCCGCCCGCCGTCAGAGCGTGGAATATGCCCGCCACCGCATGGTTGGGATCCACCGCGACGGTCTTGCCCCTGAGCGCCTCGAGAGCGGGCTGGAATTCGTCGCGATTGCGCACGGTCACGGCGTTGCCCAGATGCTTGGTCAGTTCGGGCGTGACCTTGTCGGGCGCGATGAACAGTTCCGCCGTGCCGTCTGCATGGGCCAGCACATAGGACAGCGAAACCGGCGTATTGTCGACGTCGGCGCCGCGCATGTTGAGCAGCCAGGCTACCGAATCCAGCGCACTGATGACGGTAGCATCATAGCCTTCGTTCTTCAGCCAGTCGGCGATTTCGGCGCGTTTGTCGGCGCTCGACCGGCCGGCATGCTCGTCGGCATGCGGCACGGCTGCCGCAAGCGACGCTTCGGGACGGTCGTCCCAGATCGCATCGATCGGATTGCCGTCGACCGGCACCAGTTCGATGCCCTTCTTGGCGAACAGCTTTTCCGCGTCTTCGGCCCAGCCGATGCCGTGCAGCCAGGCATCGTAACCGATCTTTGCGCCTTGCGGGGCATGGGCGGCAATCCATTTGGCGGGCGATGTTGCGGGCACATCCTCGTAATCGTAAAGCTTGCCGTCCACCTGCTCGCGCACCTGCACGGTGTAGCGGCCATCGGTGAACATGGCCGCCGCGTCTTTCAGCACTGCGGCACTGCCCGCGCTGCCGCCGAAGCCGGTCAGCCATTTCAGGCGCTGTGCGTAAGAGCCGACATATTCGCTCATATGTTCATCGGAAATCGGGATCACGAAGCCATCCAGACCGCGGCGGCCCAGTTCCTTGCGTAATCCATCGAGGCGAGCTTCGTATGTCTGCATCAGCATGAGGCGAAAAATATCCTTTCATCGGGGCCGGTGGCGCGCTGGCCGACTCGGCGCTTGCGGCCAGACGGGCAGCCGCATAATCACCCTGCCATCATAGTCATCCGCGGCGCGCCTTTCCACCTTTGCGCCGCGCAAGGGGGGACAGGTCATGGCTTTCAAGCGATACACCGCATGCCTATCTGCCGCGACGCTGGCACTCGCCGCGCCGCTTTATGCGCAAAACACCGAAGGAACACACGTGACACAGCCGACTTCCCCGCCCACAGCCGAGAAGCGCGATCACAGCTATTCGCATCACGGGATCACCATCGCCGATCCCTATTACTGGCTCAAGGACCAGTCCTATCCGACCGTGGACGACACGGACATTCTCGATCACCTCAAGGCGGAAAACGCCTGGTTCGAAGCGCGGATGAAACCGCAGCAGGCGCTGGTCGACGAATTGTTCGAAGAAATGAAGGGCCGGATCAAGGAAGACGATTCCACCGTGCCGCAGAAGGATGGCGACTGGCTCTACTGGTCCGAATTCGAAGAAGGCGCGGAATACCGCAAATATTATCGCAAACCTGTCGCGGGCGGCGATGCTCAGCTGATTCTCGATGAAAACGCGCTGGCCGATGGTCATGAATATTTCCGGCTGGGTGCCTTCTCCGTGTCCAAGAACGGGCGCTATCTCGCCTATTCGGCCGATACCAATGGCTCGGAACGCTTCACCGCGCGGATCAAGGATCTCCAGACCGGCGAATTGCTGCCCGACGAAATTCCCGGCACGCTCTCGGGCCTCGTCTGGGTGAAGGGCGATACCGCCCTCGTCTACGGCCTCGCCGACGACAACTGGCGGGTTCACGATGCCACCCTGCACGTACTCGGCACACCGGTGAGCGACGATGTGGAACTCTACCGCGAAACCGCGGACGAAGGGTTCCGGGTCGGCACCGGTCTCTCCGCTCAGGAAGACTGGCTGGTCATCGCCACGGGCGACAACGAGACGAGCGAAGTGCGCCTCGTGCCTGCCGACGATCCCACGGCCGAACCGATCCTCGTCAAGGCACGGCAGAAGGGCGTCGAATATGATGTCGACGTGCGCGACGGGACACTGTGGGTCCACACGAATGACGATCACGTCAATTTCAGGCTGGCTACCGCCACGCTGGATGCGCCGGGCGAATGGACCACGCTGATCCCCGGATCGGATGAATTCTACCTCACCGATTTCGATCTGTTCAAGAATTTCTACGTCACCGAAGGGCGGTTGCGCGGGCTCGATCAGATCCAGCTGCGCGACTATGCCGATCCGAATCTGGTCAAGCCGATCGCCTTCACCGAAGCGAGCTTCGATGCGGGCCTCAGCAACAATCCCGAATACGATCAGAACACGCTGCGCCTTGCCTATGAAAGCATGGTCACGCCCGATTCCGTGTTCGATTACCACGTCGACAGCGGCGAGCTGGAACTGCTCAAGCAGCAGGAAATCCCCAGCGGATACGATGTCGATCTCTACACGACAGAGCGCGTGGAAATCCCCGCGCGTGACGGCACGATGGTCCCGGTCAGCATCGTGATGCGCAAGGACCGCCCGAAGACCGGCCCGCTGCATCTCTATGCTTATGGCGCCTACGGCTATGCCGTGCCGCCCGGCTTTTCGACCACGCGCCTCAGCCTGATCGATCGCGGCTATGCCTATGCCATCGCGCATATCCGCGGGGGCGATGATCTGGGCCGCAAATGGTATCTGCAGGGCAAGCTCAACGAACGGACCAATACCTTCAACGACTTCGTCGATGTGGCGAAAGGGCTGGTGGACAAGGGCTATACCGAAAAGGGCAAGATCAGCATTTCCGGCGGTT
Organism: Qipengyuania pacifica; assembly: GCF_019857205.1. GTDB lineage: Bacteria > Pseudomonadota > Alphaproteobacteria > Sphingomonadales > Sphingomonadaceae > Qipengyuania > Qipengyuania pacifica. Next base: position 471,599 of record NZ_JAHWXO010000001.1, read on the forward strand.
CGGCCGGCGGCGAACTGATGGGCGCGGTGGTCAATACCGATCCCGATCTGTGGGGCGCCGTGGTGGCGCATGTTCCCTTTGTCGATGTGCTCAACACCATGCTGGATAAGGATCTGCCGCTGACGCCGGGCGAATGGCCCGAATGGGGCAATCCGATCCTGTCCAAGCAGGCCTTCGCCTATATCCTCAGCTACTCGCCTTACGATCAGGTCGTGGCGCAGGACTATCCGCCCATGCTGGTGACCGCCGGTCTCAACGACCCGCGCGTGACCTATTGGGAACCTGCGAAATGGGTGGCCAAGCTGCGCGAGGTCAAGACCGACGATAACGAACTGCTGCTCAAGACCAATATGGGCGCGGGCCATGGCGGCAAGTCGGGCCGGTTCGAATCCATTCGCGAGGCGGCCGAAGAGGTGGCCTTCATACTGTGGCAGCAGGGCAGCGCGGACCGTTCGGCTGCCGAACAGGCCAAATAATACGTATGATCCGCACCTTTTCTGCAGCACCGGAGCACATCGACGAACTCGGTCACGTCAACAATGCCGTCTGGGTGCAGTGGATCCAGGACATCGCCACCGCCCATTGGGATGCGGTTGCACGCCCGGAAGATCGCGCCGCTTTCTTCTGGGTCGTGACCCGCCATGAAATCGATTACCGTGGAAATATCGATGCGGGTCAGAGCGTTACGTGTGAAACCTGGATCGAAGGCCCCGCCCGCGGCGCCACTTCGCTGCGTCGCGTCGATTTTCGCAATGCCGCCGGAAAGGTCATCGTCAGCGCGGCCACCACCTGGGCCATGCTCGACCGCAAGACCAATCGCCTGGTCCGGGTCCGGCCCGAAGTGCTCGCCCCCTTCACGACCTAAGCCACGGCGCTCGCCGGCCCGTCCGCCTGCGGCACGAACCATTCCAGTGCATCGCGCCCCGTGCGGTTGCGGCCGGCACATTTGGCATCGTACAGCAGCTGGTCGGCTCTGGTGTAAAGGCTCCAGAAGTCGAGATCCGGGTCGTCGGCCACGGCCGTGAAATCGAGCAGACCCATGCTTGCCGTGATCGGCCGGTCCAGCCCGTCCATTGTCGCCAGCGTACGCGCCGTGATGGCTCGCCTGCGTGCCTCGGCCCGCTCCGCCGCGTCCTTGCCCCGCAGCATCAGAAGGAATTCCTCACCGCCGATGCGGAAGGCGATCAGATCCTTGTCGTCGCTCGCCCGCAGCGCCGCAGCCACGCACACCAGCACGCTATCCCCATACGGATGCCCGAATATGTCGTTGATGGGTTTGAAGTGGTCGATGTCGATGACGGCAATCGTGTGAAAGCCAGCCGCAACGAGCGATTCAAAGCGCGTGTCGAGCGAACGCCGGTTTCGCAGCCCGGTCAGCTCATCCTGTTCACTCAGCTTCTCGAGCGAGCGAGCCTCGTCTCGCGCCTGGTCACGCTCATGCTTGATCGAAATGAAGCGGTCGGCCACGCCAAGCGCAGTGGCGACGACTTCGAACAACAGGGCGAAATTCTGTGGCCAGGTTTCGTCAAATGTCCCGATCTGCGGCAGCAGCGTGACCGAGGCGAACTGGATGACGACTATCGCACTGAACGGCGCAAAACCGAGAATGAGATAGGACGCCATACGGCTTCCGCTTTCCCTGGCGCGCCAGAGGACGGCAAAATAAGTAGCTAGTATCGCGAGATAGGCGCCAAAATAGAAATGATCGATCCACGCGCCGAACCACTCGGGATAAAATGTAGTCGTCAGCCCGCTTGCAAGCGCAAGGGATGCAAGGGAGAGCAGAATCGCACGGGCCCGCCGGGAAACGAAGTCGGTCTCGATAAAATTGCTCGCAAAGAGCAAGGTAGCAGCGACCATTACGTCGAGACTGAGATAGGTGATGTCGAGTTCGCTGGCGAAGTCGATTGCAGTCACCAAGGGAATGAGGCCCGAAACCGCGGCCGTCTGCACAGCGGCCATGGCACAGAAGAGTGCATGCCACAGCGGAAACGGTTCGCGCAGCGCCCGGAAATAGCCGAAGTCGAATACGATCGGGGCCAATAGCAAACCGCAAATCAGGGCGGCCAGCAAATGTGCGAGGCCGGCAACCGGAGGGACCGACGGTTCGGCAAGCAGATCCGCTTCGGCCAGTGCTTCCGGCCACTGGCTGCCGTCCAAGGTGAATATCACCGCGATGGGCTGACCGTCGAATTCAGGCAGATCGATCATCGAGCGCAGGCTGGAAGCCCCAAGCCAGGTATCGCCGAAACCGTAAGTACGACTGCGGCTGTCGCCATTCTCGTCGATCAGCGTGGCGGTAAGCTCCTCAAACTCGTGTCGATCGAATTCGGCATGGCGTATCGTCGCAGGATCGGCGGCACGGCCGCGTAGATCGATACGGATGAGTTGCCGCGCAGCGTCCCAATCGCTGATCGACCCATCGCAGGTCCACGCATCTGCGCGCTGCGCCACATCGTTCAGCCGAAGGGTGTCGTCGCCGGAAATCCAGCAGATGGATTGCTGCGCGAAACCCGGGGTTGCCACGGCGGAAGCAGGCACAGCGAACTGGCCCGCAAAGATTGCGAGCAGAACCAGCCGCACGAAAAGCAGCACATCAAATGATGAAGCCCGTCCCACGCGCCCGCGGTAGGGCGAAGGGTTTAAAGGACGATTAAGGAATTAGCCGCGAAACGCGTCTTAACGAAGCAGGTCCGCCACCGGTCGATAATCATAGCCGAGTTCGCTTGCGACGGCCTCGTACGTGACTTCGCCCTTGTGGACGTTGAGACCTTCGGCAAGATGCGGGTCGGCGGCGAGCGCGTCTTTCCACCCCATCCGGGCGATGCGTAGCGCATGCGGCAGGGTGACGTTGTTCAGCGCATAGGTGCTGGTGCGGGCAACGGCCCCGGGCATATTGGCGACGCAATAATGGACCACGTCGTCCACCACATATGTCGGATCGGCATGAGTGGTCGCACGGCTGGTTTCGAAACAGCCCCCCTGGTCGATCGCGACATCGACCAGCACGGCGCCTTTCTGCATGTCTTTCAGCGTTTCGCGCGTAACCAGCTTGGGTGCTGCCGCACCGGGAATGAGGACTGCCCCGATCACGAGATCGGCAGTGGTGACCGCGTCATAGAGGTTCGCCGCGTTGGAAAAACGCGTGCTGGCGCGCGCTTCGAAATGGGTGCCCACCTTTTCCAGAACTTCGGGATCGCGGTCGAGAATGGTGACATCAGCACCGAGGCCCACTGCCATTTGCGCTGCATTGAAGCCAACCACGCCGCCACCGATGACCACGACCTTGCCAGGCATGACGCCAGGTACGCCGCCGAGCAGCACACCGCGACCGCCATGAGCCTTTTCGAGTGCAGTTGCACCGGCCTGCACGCTCATGCGGCCTGCCACCTGGCTCATTGGCTTGAGGAGAGGCAACTGGCCGCGCGGGCCGGTGACCGTTTCATAGGCAATGGCAGTGACGCCGCTATCCAGCAGATCCTTCGTCTGATCCGGGTCGGGTGCCAGATGGAGGTAAGTATAGAGGATCTGTCCTTCGCGCAGCTTCTTGCGCTCGACCGCCTGCGGTTCCTTGACCTTCACCACCATTTCGCACTCAGCGAAAATAGGATCGGGGCCGTCGACGATCTTCGCGCCCGCCGCCACATATTGCTCGTCGGTTGCGTCTATGCCGCAGCCGGCCTCGGTTTCGATCCACACCTCGTGACCCTGCATGACGAGCTCTTTCACGCTCTCCGGCGTCAGGCCGACGCGATATTCGTGGTTCTTGATTTCCTTGGGGCTGCCGATGAGCATTGGGGGGAACTCCTTATCTGCGGCAGCCCGTTACAACTGCAACCATGTGGGGGCAAGCCCGAGAGCCGATCTCAGGATGCAGGCGCCGTGGACCAAACAGCCGTCACGGAGTTTCCTTCTCCCGAAACCTGCGTGTCGAAATAACGCGCGGAATCGCCAAGTGCCTGGGTGACAGCCGTCAGAGCGTTTTGGCTACCGGTCAGGGCTATGCGAACGCCCGTGCGCCGGGCCGCCCATCCGAGCAACGCTACGCGTCCGGCATTGGTCGTATCGAGTCCGTCTTCGCCAACATTAACGGTGGGTAGCGGCACCAGTGGGGGACGAAGTTCGACCGTCCAGCCCGGCGTAGTCTGTTCGAGCCGTCGTTCAAGTTCGCGATATCCCGACAGGTCGAGCCCTTCGAGCGGCTGAGCAATTGCCTGTGCGCGTTGGTTCTCGCGGTCCAGCAATACGTCCTTGCGCTCGACCCCGGCAATCAGGGCGAGGCTTTGGGCCAGTACGGCAATCTGTCTTTCGCTCGCTTCAGCCGCTTCGCGCGCTCTTGCCTGGGCAAGGGCTGCCTGTTCGGCTGCGCCCGGGTCGGTGCCGACCTGGAACTGGTCGATATTCACCACGACGGAACGGCCAAGACGTTCTTCCAGTCGCTTGGCCACTTCCGTATCTGCGTTGGAATTGAAGTCCGGGGTAAAGACGCTGGCCGACACGGTCAAAGGTTCGGAATCCCAGTTCACGATCGGCTGTTCGACTCTTGCCCTGTCGGTAAAGGCAGATGCGACCTCCTGATTGACGATGCGCTGGCCGTTGGCCTCCCACGCGATGGTTCGCAGGGAGAAAGCGAGAGGGATCGCCAGCACTACGAAGACCATTGCAATCCCGAGCGACTGGAGACGGGACTGGCGATGGCTCAGATCGGACTGGAAGCCGTAGAGCCGAGCCATGACGGCGGCGGTCAGTCCGATGGTCACAAGGTTGGTTACGAACAGGCCCAGCGCGCCTGCAAATACGGGCCAGTTGAAGGTTGCCAGACCGAAGCCCACCACTGCGATCGGCGGCATAAGGGCCGTAGCAATGGCGACCCCGACGATCGTGCCTTCGCGCCCGCGGATCACCGCATAGGAACCTGCAAGGGCGGAAAATAACGCAACCAGCAGGTCGAACAGGTTTGGCCTGGTGCGGGCCGCGATTTCTTCCGTCACCGTTTGCAACGGTGAGAGAAACACGATTACCGCGCAGAACAGGATGGCAAACAGGGATCCTGCAATCAGGGCCTTACCGCAGCGGCGCAACCAGTCCGCATCGCCGGTTGCAAGGGAAAACCCCGTCCCGATAATCGGGCTCATCAAGGGCGACAGGAGCATGGCCCCGATGACGACTGCCGGCGAAGAAAGCAGGAGGCCGAGGATCGCGATACCCGCGCTCATCGCGATCATGAAGATATAGCGGCTGGTCAGGAGCGATTCGCCCCGCACCCTTTCGATCGTCGCGACATGATCCAGGTCGGCGATAACCCCTTCATTCCACCACAGGCGCATTTCCGCGATGGCGCGCAGAATGGTAAGACGACTGATCGGCCGTCGCTTGGCATAGTCTGGACCCGGCTTTTCGTCGTCGGACCAGTCGTCGGCGGGGTTTTCTTTCGTAGGTGCCATTGGATCGGGACTTAGCGAGCCATCCAGCGCAAGTCCCGCCCAAATTTCGAAACTTTTCAGCTTCTAAAGCGGATTTCCGTCCTGATCGCGGAAGATCTCGCGACGCCCCACATGGTTGGCCGGCCCTACCAGCCCTTCGCCTTCCATGCGCTCGATCCATTTGGCAGCGGTGTTGTAACCGACCCCCATCTGGCGCTGAAGCCAGCTGCCAGACGCTTTCTGGTTCTCGATAACAATCTGACAGGCCTGGCGATATTTCCGTTCTTCCGGATTATCCGAAGCGGTGAATTCGTCTTCGAAATTGAAGCCGCCATCTTCCGGTTCTTCGGTAACCGCGTCGACATAGTCGGGCTTGCCCTGTCCACGCCAGTGATCGGCCACACGTTCAACTTCCTCGTCGGACACGAAGGGGCCATGCACGCGGATCATCGCGCCGGTATTGGGTTTATACAGCATGTCGCCCTTGCCGAGCAGCTGTTCGGCCCCCTGTTCCCCAAGGATGGTGCGGCTGTCGATACGGCTCGTCACCTTGAAGCTGATGCGGGTCGGGAGGTTGGCCTTGATGACGCCGGTGATGACATCGACCGAAGGGCGCTGTGTCGCCATGATCAGATGGATGCCGGCGGCGCGCGATTTCTGGCTGAGGCGCTGGATCAGGACTTCGATTTCCTTGCCAACAGTGACCATGAGGTCGGCCAGTTCGTCGACAATCAGTACGATGAGGGGCAGGGGCTCGTAATTGAGCTGCTCTTCCTCGTACAATTCTTCGCCCGTTTCGGGATCGAAGCCCGTCTGCACGCGGCGACCCAGTGGCGAACCCTTCTCGATCGCCTTCTTCACCTTTTCGTTGAAGCCCGCGATGTTGCGTGAATTCACGCTGCTCATCATGCGGTAGCGCTTCTCCATTTCCTCGACCGCCCATTTCAGCGCCCGGACCGATTTGTGGGGCTCGGTAACCACAGGACTCAGGAGATGCGGAATGTCGTCGTAAGTCTTGAGCTCCAGCACCTTGGGATCGATGAGGATCAGTCGGCACTCGTCAGGCGTGAAGCGATAGAGCAGTGAAAGCAGGATCGCGTTGAGGCCGACCGACTTACCCGAACCGGTGGTACCGGCCACCAACAGGTGAGGCATGGCAGCAAGGTCTACGACGATCGGTTCGCCTGCAATGTCCTTGCCCAGGATCATGGGCAGGCTGCCGTGATGGTCGATGAAGGCGGCCGAATTGGCGAGCTGCTTGTAACTGACCATCTGCCGGTCCGCGTTGGGCAGTTCGATCCCGATCACCGTCTTGCCCGGAATGGGAGAAACGCGCGCGGAAATTGCCGACATGTTGCGGGCGATATCTTCCGCAAGGCCGACCACGCGGCTGGCCTTGATACCCGGTGCCGGCTCCAGTTCGTACATGGTGACCACGGGTCCGGCGCGCACCGCGGTGATTTCACCCTTCACGTTGAAATCGTCGAGCACGTTTTCCAGCAGGCGCGCATTGCGTTCCAGCGCCATCTTGTCGAGCTTCGGCGCAGCATTTTCGGGCGCATCATCGAGCAGATCGTGGCTCGGCAATTCGTAATTGGCGAACATGTCGCGCTGCTTGGGTTTGGCGGCAACGGGCTGAGCAGGCATCGGCGCGGGATCGGCGATTTCGGGCGCGCGGCGCGGTTCGCGCAAGGGCAGATCCTCGTCATCCTCAAGGCTTTTCATCGGCTTGGCACGGGTCTGCTTCTTGGGTGTCAACGGCAGGTCGAATTCGGGCAAGTGTGCCTTGCGTTTGACGAAGTCGGGCAAGGTGAGGAATTGCGCCCAGTCGATCGCGAAGACCCGGGTGACGAGCGCCACCCCGCCGCCGAGCGTGACAAGAGCGAGCAGCAGCACGATCCAGCCTGAAAAGTCGCCACCGAAACGGTCCGCGACAGCTTCGATCCCCAGGCCACCCAACTGACCGAACAAACCGCCAAGCCCGGCCGGCAGGCTGCCGGTCGCCGGCTCGAACGCCAGCGCCAGCACCGTGCCCAGCAAGGCGATGGCGGCAAGCAGCATGGCGAAGGGACCCCACCAGCGGCCGGGGGTACTATCCTCGTCGTCCCGTTCCACCCCGGTCCACAGCCGGCGGGCTGAAATATAGAGCAGCGGCAAAAGCAGCGCCGCCGGAAGTCCCAGGTAGTTAAGCGCGCGTTCGCTGGCCCAGGCGCCGGTTGCCCCCATCCAGTTGCGGATGTCGTCGCCGCCCGCTGCAGTAGAGGGACTCGGATCGGTCTGCGTATAGCTGGCGAGCGCCAAGGTCAGGAAAACAAGGATCGCGAACAGCAAGCCTGCGCCTGCCATATGTGTAGCGCGGCGAAAGGAGCGGCGGAAAGCCGCGCGCCAATCGGGTGCTGCGCCTGCGCGCGTAGCCATTTCGTATCCCCTGACCTGTCGAGAGAGTGCAGTATGAGTCCTCCCGGACAGGGAGGTCAAGCGACGTTCGTCGAACCGAGTCCATCGATGGCGCCCCAGCGGGGCCACCCCAACTCTCGCGCGCGTTCATGGGTCATTCCGCCAAGAGCGATCACCGGCACGGGCGATTGCCGGGCCAGCGCGTGAAACGCATCGATACCGAGGGTCTTGGCACCTGGATGCGAAGCTGTGGCGAACACCGGCGAGAGGAAGATGCCTTCCGCTCCCGCTGCGACCGCCGCCGCCAGTTCGTCCTCGTTATGAGCAGTAGCAAGGAAGAGGCCATCTCTTGGCCTGGTTGCAGACCCGTAGTGGCCGTCCGCGCCCCAATCGTCATCACCGGATAGGATAACCGTGTGTCCACATTGGCGAGCGATCGCTGCAAGCTCGTCGAACCGCGCACGCCGCGTGTCGGGATCGAGGTGATAGTGGCGAAAGACGAAGCCCGAACCAGTTGGCAGACTTTGAAGCGCCGTCTCAATTCTAGCGTCGTTTCGCCGATCGCTCAGCAACCAAAACAACGGGAGGATGGGCCGATCGGCTCCGGGATGATGCTGGCGTCGTGTCACACACACGCTATAGCGCGACGCGATGGAAAAGGCAGACACCCCGCTAAGGCAAGTACAGGCGAATATTGCCAAGGCTTGCACAATCGCCCGCCGCGAACCCGGCGATGTTACGCTCGTTGCGGTCAGCAAGACCCATCCGGCTGAGGCGATCGAACCATTGCTTCTGCAAGGGCAGCGCCATTTCGGAGAAAATCGCGTTCAGGAAGCGCAGGACAAGTGGCCCGCACTGCGGGAAGCCTACCCTGCAGCCCAGTTGCACCTCATCGGCCAGCTTCAGTCGAACAAGGCCGATGACGCCGTGGCTTTGTTCGATGTCATCCACTCGCTCGATCGGCCAAGCCTGGTAAAGGCGCTTGCGAAGGCCATGGATAAGCTGGATCGGCGCATTCCGTGCTTTGTGCAGGTCGATGTGGGCGTTGAGGAACAGAAAGGCGGGTGCCCTGTGGCCGATCTGCCCGGACTGCTCGAGCAGGCTCGCTCGGCCGATATTCCGGTTGCCGGGCTCATGTGCATTCCGCCGTTCGAGATCGAGCCTGCGCCATTCTTCGCATTCCTTGATCGGCTAGCCAGCGATCACGGTCTCGACGGGCGTAGTATGGGCATGAGCGGGGATTACGAAACAGCAGTAAAACTCGGCGCTACGCATGTGCGCGTGGGTACTGCACTATTTGGTGAACGCGCCTCGCCCCGCTAGCGATCTGCTGCCCGCGCGCTCAGGCGTTCTCCAGCCGATCTTGCGTTGCGTCACTTGCGGCCTCCATGAGCCGCGCCTCGATGCGGTTCATGCGGTCGCCGCGCTCCAGTTTTCCGCCGGTAAGGTCGGTGACGTAAAACGTATCGGCAGCCCGCTCCCCGTAATTGGTAATATGGGCGGAATGGACCACCAGTCGGCTTTCGAACAGCGCACGGGCCAAACGGTTGAGCAGCGCGGGCCGATCGCGGGCGTTGACCTCGACCACGGTGAACTTGTTCGATGCCTTGTTGTCGAACAGAACCCGTGGCGCGACATCGAAAGCACGCGCACGGCTGTGCGCCAACGGACGCTGTGCCAGTCGTGGCGCCAGATCGACCTTGTTCGCCAGCGCATCGGCGATGCTGCTTTTCAGCCGTTCCAGCTGGCCTTCTTCGGCAAAGGGTTCCCCGTGGGGATCCTGCACCAGGAAATTGTCGAGCGCCCAGCCCATCCGCGTGGTGTGGATGCGGGCATCAATGATGTTTCCGCCTGCGAGATGGATACCGCCGGCAATTCTATAGAACATGCCCGGATGGTCGGCCGCGATTACCGTGACCAGCGTTGCCCCGCGCGCTTCGTAATATTCGCAGTGAATGGAAAGCTGATGCTCCCGTTCGCGCGCGGCAGCGTAGTGCACCAGGTTCAGCGCGATGATATCGATCGGTTCAGCGATCCAGTATGCGTCGCCCATGGTCTGGGCCAGATCTGCGACGAGATGGCCCTTTTCCCCGAGATCGTCTGCCACCTCCGCCTGCTTGTGCGCGATTGTCTGTTCGCGACCATGCCGCATGTGCCCCAGCCGCAAGCGCTCGCTCGATATGTCGTAAAGTTCGCCCAGCAACTGGCCCTTCCAACTGTTCCAGGTGCCCGGACCGACCGCGCGTATATCGACCGCGGTAAGGATTGCGAGATGCCGCAGCCTTTCCTGGCTTTGCACCTGACCGACGAAATCTTCTATCGTTTTGGGGTCGGTAAGATCGCGTTTCTGCGCCGTGTGGCTCATCAGCAGGTGATTGAGAACCAGCCAGGCCACCATCTCTGTTTCGCTCTCGCTCAGGCCGAAACGCGGGCACAGATCTCGCGCAACTTCCGCCCCGAGCACGGAATGGTCGCCCCCGCGGCCCTTGGCGATATCGTGCAGCAACGCGGCGACATAGGCGACGCGGCGCGAATTCACCTTGTGGATCAGACGTGCGGCGCGCGGATGATCATCCGTTAGTTCGCCCTTTTCGATACGGTTCAACAGTCCGATCGCACGAATCGTATGTTCGTCCACCGTATAGTGGTGGTACATATCGAACTGCATCTGCGCGTTGACCTTGCCGAAATCCGGCACGAATTTCCCGAAAACGCCAGCTTCGTTCATCCAGCGAAGCACCATTTCGGGATCGTTGCGCCCGCACAATAGGTCGAGGAACAGCGCGTTGGCCCGTTCGTCATTGCGGATCGCATGGTCGATGAGGCCCGTTTCACGGTTCGCCTGGCGCATGGTGTCGGGGTGGATTTCCAGTTCTTCGGATTCGGCCAGCTGGAATATCTCGATCAGCCGCACGGGGTCCTTGCGAAACCAGTCCTCCGACGGTGCGGCGATCTTGCCCCCGTAAACGCGGTAACCCTTCAGTTGCCGTGCCTTCTGTTTCCACCCCGCGAAGAAGCCGCGGCGCGCCGTTCTGGCCTCGAACTGCTCGTCGATATGGGCCAGGAAGATTCCGGTAAGGGAGCCGACCCGTTTGGCCTGCAGGAAGTAGAGTTGCATGAACCGCTCTACCGCACTCTTGCCCGGGCGTTCGGCGAATTTCATTCTTTCCGCGATACGCCGCTGCAGGTCGAAGGTCAGGCGGTCTTCGGCACGGCCCGTCAGCACATGCATGTGGCTGCGTACGGCAAGGAGGAAGTTCTCCGCCCGCCTGAAACTGCGATATTCGGCCGGGGTGAACAGGCCGATCTCGACCAGTTCCGACGCCGTGCGCACGCGATGGATGAACTTGCCGATCCAATAGAGCGCATGCAGGTCGCGCAGCCCGCCTTTGCCATCTTTCACATTGGGTTCGACGACATATCTGCTGTCGCCCATGCGTTTGTGGCGCGCGTTGCGTTCAGCCAGCTTCTCGGTCACGAAGGTGCGTTCATTGCCCCGCACCACCTCGGCCGTGTAGCGGCGCGACCCCTCGTCGTAGAGCTCCTGATCGCCCCAGACATACCGCCCTTCGAGGAGGGCTGTGCGAATGGTGAGGTCGCTCTTCGACAGCCGGATCGCTTCATCCAGCGTGCGGGTCGAATGGCCTACCTTCAGACCCAGATCCCACAGCATATAGAGCATCGCTTCGACGACCTGCTCGCACCATGCCGTTTTCTTGCCGCCGACGAGGAACGCGATGTCGACGTCGGAATGCGGCGACATTTCAGACCGACCGTATCCGCCGACAGCCATGATCGCCAACCGCTCCGCCTTGGAACGGTTGGCGCTGGGATAGAGATGGGCGGTCGCGTGATCGTGGATCACGCGGATCAGTTGGTCGATCATGAATGCGAAACCGCCCGCATTCTCATGCCCGGCGGACGGTTTCTCTTTCAGGCGGCGCTCGAGCTCGGCCCGGCCTTTGTCGAGCGCAGTCTTGAGCAGTTTTACGACATGAGGACGGGCTTTGTCGCCATGCTCCCCCACCAGCGCGTCGATTTCGGAAGCAAGGGCGCGCCGGTCGATTATCGCACGCTGTCGGGGGACACGCAGGGCATTCAAGCGGCGAGGTGCTCCTTGGCAAAATTCGCCTTCACGGTGCGCTTGTCGACCTTCTGGGTGCCGAGGCGAGGCAATTGCTCATCGCTTTTCCAGATGACCGAAGGCACCTTGAACGCAGCAATATGCTCGCGCAGGAATTCCTGCAGATCCTCGACCGAGAGATCCTTGCCGTCGTGGGTGTAGTAGACGGCAGCGGGAATCTCGCCGAAGCGTTCGTCGGGAAGGCCAAAGACCGAACATTCGGCCACTGCCGGATGCGCGTAGATCGCTTCTTCCACTTCGATGCAGCTGATATTCTCGCCGCCACGAATGATGATGTCTTTCTTGCGGTCGACGATGAACAGGTAATCGTCCTCGTCGAGATAGCCGAGGTCGCCCGTGCGGAAATACCCGTCTGCGGAAAAAGCCGCCTTGGTCGCTTCCTCGTTCTTCCAGTAGCCGAGGAAGTTGCACACCGAGCGGATCGAAACCTCGCCAACCTTTCCGCGCTCCATGGGTTTGCCGTCGTCGTCGAGAATGGCCATGTCGACCAATGGCCGCGAAGGCATGCCGGTGCTGTTGGGTTTGGCGAGATAATTTTCGTTCAGATTACCTGCGCCCACGCCATTGGTTTCGGTCAGGCCGTAACCCAGAGCGGGAAAGCCGTCTTTGAACGCGTCCTTGATCTTCTTCACATGTTCGATCGGGCGCGCTGCGCCGCCGCCAGCGAAGGTCTTGCATTGCGACAGATCGTATTTTTCACGATCCGGATGCACGGCGATCTCGTAACTCATCAGGGGAACGCCAACGAAATAGGTGATCTGTTCGTCTGCCAACAGGCGCAGGGCCTCGGTTGCATCCCATTTGGGCATCAGCACCAGCTTGCGCCCCATCGCGAAGCTCTGGAGGAACAGCGGCACTTCGCCAGTGACGTGGAAGAGCGGAACGGCGACCAGTGCGGAAGGCTGGACGGTTGGGGCATCGCCCTTTTCCGTGAGAAGCTGCAGGATCATCGCGGTCTGGCAGACATAGTTCATGGTGCCGGAAACGACGCCGAGATGATCCGAATACGCCCCCTTCGGGCGCCCGGTCGAACCGGATGTATAGAGGATGGTGGCAAGGTCATCCGGGCCGATCTGGCCGAGCATGGCCATGGCCGTGCCGCCTGCCGCCCATACCGGGGCCAGACCTTCCGAAGGCTTGCCGTGATCGAAGACCACAAGCTTCGAGGCATGCTTTACGCCATCGAGCCGGGCCGCACGCGGGGGATCGGCGAGGACGAGCTTGCATTCGCAAAGGTCGATTCCGTAAGCGAGTTCTTCCCCGGTCCACCAGCCATTGAGCAGTGTCGCACAGCCACCGGCCATGAGAATGCCCATGTAGGCGACGATCCAGTTCGTCGAATTGCGGGCCGCAAGACCAACGCGGTCACCCTTTTCAATTCCATGCAGCGTGGCAAGACCGTGGGCGACATGGCTGGCAGCGTGCCATATCTCGCCGAAGGTCATGCGGATGTCGCCATCGACGATGAACGTATCGTCTTTCTTTTCGTTACAGAAATGCGCGAAGTAATGGACGACGCTGGGAGGTGCGTTCTTGAACGCGGGCATCTGCACGCCGCGGCGCGTCACTTCTGTCAGTTCGAACATCTGGCCGGGCGCGGTGACGGCATCGGTGATGCGATGGATGTCCTTGTCGAGTTCTGTCGGCATCGGTCGTAAAATATCCTCTCCAATCGGCGCAGAACCTCCGGTTCGAGGCACGCGCAATAACTGCGGCTCGACGCAGGCTTCCCCCCAAACCCCTGCTATGCCAAAAGCCGCCCCGATGGGTCGCCGGTCGCGGCCTTGGATTCACCTCTAAGGGGATAAGCACTTGCTGTCACTACTGGCTGCATCGGGCGCGGCAGAACCGATCTACTGGGAAAATCTGGGCTTGCGGCCCTATCTTTTCGAGATCGGCGGTTTCCAATTGCGATTCTACTCGCTCGCCTACCTCTTCGGCATATTGCTGGCCTACTGGCACCTGTCGAAAATGATCAAGGCACCGGGATCGCCCATGGCCCAACGCCACGCGGACGACCTCTTTTTCTATTGTACACTTGGGGTCATCCTCGGCGGCCGGCTCGGTTATGCCGCATTCTACAAGCCAGAACTGTTCGGCGGTGTGGAACTGTTCAAGCTGTGGGAAGGGGGAATGAGCTTCCATGGCGGGGTTATCGGGGTGCTCATTGCAATCAGCTGGGTCGCATGGCGCAACGGACTGAACTGGCTGCGCATCTGCGATTACATCTCGGTGAATGTGCCCTTCGCCTACATGCTTGGCCGGCTGGCAAACTTCATCAACGGCGAATTGTATGGCCGCCCGGTAGAGAGCGATTTTCCTTTCGCCATGGTTTTCCCAACCGATCCGGATCAGCTCGCCCGCCATCCAAGCCAGCTATATCAGGCCGGGTTCGAAGGGCTTTTGCTAGGTGTGCTGCTGTTCGCGCTCTTCTGGAAAACGCGTGCCCGCTATCGGGCCGGACTGCTGGTTGGCGTGTTCACCATCGGCATGGGTCTCGGCCGGTTCCTCATGGAATTTTTCCGCGAGCCGGACGCCTACCTCGCTTATGTCGTCGTGGAAACGGGCCTCTCCCGCGGGCAGTGGCTCAGCCTTCCGATGATCGCGGTAGGTATCGTCGTTGTGATCTATGCGATGATGAAGCCGCCCGTTGGCGGCCCGGCCAGGGCTAAACCGTAGTCCACATGAGGGATCGACCAGAGACGGATCTGGCGCGCACGTTTCGCCGCCTGATCGACCAGCACGGACCGATGCCCGTGCTGCGCTATATGGGTGAAAGCAACGCGCGTTATTATACAACGCGCGACCCGTTGGGCGCTGCTGGCGATTTCACCACTGCGCCGGAAATCAGCCAGATGTTCGGCGAAATGGCTGGGCTGTGGCTCGCGGACATCTGGGTGCGGGCGGGGCGACCGGCAAATCCGATCTATGTCGAGCTTGGCCCAGGCCGTGGGACTTTAGCCAAGGATGCGCTGCGTGCCATGGCCAGTCAGGGGCTGCGCCCGGACGTGCATCTGGTCGAGGGTTCCGAGGCCTTGCGCAAAGTGCAGGGCGGTGTGCTGGCGGGAGCCCAATTTCACGATACGATGGATAGCGTCCCGGATGGTCGCCCCATTCTTTTGCTGGCGAACGAATTCCTGGACGCCTTGCCCATCCGGCAACTGGTAATGACCGAAAAGGGCTGGCGCGAACGGATGGTCGGCATCGAAGGGGGAGAATTCGCCTTCGTGTCCGGACCCAATTCGATGGACGACGCCGTCCCGGAAGCCCAACGCGCAGCACCCGCGGGGACTGTGATCGAAACCTGCCCCGGAGCAGCAGCCCTGGTCGAAGCCGTCGCTCGCCGGATAGACGTGCAGGGCGGCGCCGCGCTTTTCATCGATTACGGGCACGTCGATGTCCGCAGCGGATCCACCTTGCAGGCGGTAAAATCGCACGAAAAGCTCGACGTGTTCGACGCGCCGGGAGAAATGGATCTCACGGCGCATGTCGATTTCGCCACACTAGATACTATTGCTCGCCGCGAGGGGCTGGCCAGTTCGCTGACGACCCAAGGTGCTTGGCTCGGCGCGATGGGCATCGCATTGCGAGCAACGGCACTTGCAAAGGCATCCCCCTCTCGCGCCGATGAAATCGAAGTTGCGGTCGAACGGCTGGTTCAACCGGACGCGATGGGCGAGCTGTTCAAATGTCTCGCGATTACGGCGCGCGACTGGCCGCGCGGCGCGGCTTTCCCCGAAGGCGAGCGGCGCAAGCCCGAAGCGACTTAGGAGCCGCCGAGTCCCACGCGCTGGGCCAGCCTCGTTGCTGCTTCGCCGAACGACAGTTTGTCATCCTCGCGATCGACGGACAGGTTCGCTGCCCGCATCGCCTCCACATCTATCGCCCCTACCAATGGCCTGAGGACCTCCAGCAGGCGGGCGTCGCGGCTTGCCTGAGGCGAGACGAGGAGGATGGCGTCGTAGTTCGGCAGCGCGCCTTCGGGATCATCCAGAATGACCAGATCGTCGGCAGCGATGCGTCCGTCCGAGGTATAAGCGCCAATCACGTCGGCTTCGCCCGATCGCAGCGCGTTGTACATGAAAGTGGGTGAGAAGGTGCGCTGGTCTGCGAAACGCAAGCCATACGCATTGCGCACTGAGACCCATTCGGGCCGCTCGAAAAACTCAGGGTCACCGCCAATCGTCAAGCTTTGCGCGCGGACCGCGAGATCGCCGATGGATCGAACTCCGCCTTGTGCAGCCTTTGCGCGTGGCATTGCGAGGCCATAGGCGTTTTCGAAACCAAGCCTTCCTACTACATTCGTACCGCTGGTGCGCTGTTCCCAATCCACGATTTCGGTGAGCATCGCGTCGCGGTCGGGATTGTCGCTGCGTTGCATCTCGTTGGCCCAGATCGTTCCTGTGTAATCGACCATGATGTCGATGGCGCCGGTGGAAACGGCGCGATGCGCGACCGCCGAACCCAGGCCGTCTCGATAAGCGACCGTATATCCGCTCGCTTCCAGCCGCTGACCGATAAGACGAGCAAGGACATATTGCTCTGAGAAGCTCTTTGCCCCAATCACGATACGATCGTCGTCGCTGTTGCCGAAGGAAACGAACAACGCTGCCAGAATGCCCAGAAGGACCGCTGCCAGTCCTCCCAGGCTTAGGACCCGGCGCCGTGTTCGAAGCCCCTTCTCAATGGTCCCGAGAAGCGCATCGGCGACTATCGCCAAGCCGGCGCTGGCGATACAGCCTGCGAGCACCAGCACCCAATTCTGCGTCTGCAATCCGGCAAATATAGGATCGCCGAGGCTCGGTTGGCCGATCGTGGTGGACAGTGTCGCAGCGCCAATGGTCCAGACGGCCGCGGTACGGATGCCCGCCATGATGTAAGGGGACGACAAGGGCGCTTCGACCAGTCGCAAGCGCTGCCAGAAGGTCATTCCTACACCGTCAGCAGCCTCGATTACCCCTGGGTCGAGATTGGTCTGCGCTGTCACAGCGTTGCGGAGGATCGGCAGGAGGGCGTAGAGCGAAAGGGCAAGAAATGCGGGCAGGAAGCCGAGCGTTGGCAAGCCTTCGCCGAATATCGCGCGAAGGTTCAGCAGGATCGGAAAAAACAGGGCGAGCAGGGCGAGCGCGGGAATGGTCTGAACCAGGCTGGCGAAGCCAAGCGTGATCCGCGCGATCGGTGGCGAGCGGCTTGCCCAGATCGCCATTGGCAGTGCGACCGCAATACCCAGCATGATCGCCGCGGCCGAAAGCAGGACATGAGCTGCGAGCTTGTCGCCCAGGCCAAGAAGGGCCGTCCAGATATCGCTCATCGGGTAAGCTCGGCCAGCCGGTCCGCTTGCGTGCGCGGCACGGCAACGAGACTTTGTGCAATCTCGCCGCCACCCCCGTGGAGCAGGGACTGCGGGGTTTCATCGGCAACGATGGTTCCTGCTTCCATCACAAGAACCCGATCGGCCAGTAGCAGTGCTTCGGCCATGTCATGGGTGACCATCACCGTGGTCAAATTCAACTCGCGATGCAGGCTTCGCACACGCTCACCCAAGGCATCGCGGGTGACCGGGTCGAGCGCACCGAACGGCTCGTCCATCAGCAGGAGCTGCGGCTCGTTCGCCAGCGCGCGGGCCACACCGACCCGTTGGCGCTGCCCGCCGGACAGTTCGTTCGGCATGCGCGTGGCCATGGAGCGTTCGAGATCCACCAGGTCGAGCAGTTCCGCGATCCGTTCGCGCGTCAACTTCTGGCCGCTGATACGCGGGCCGATCGCGATATTCTCGCCCACGCTCATGTGGGGAAACAGCCCGACCGACTGGAAAACATAGCCGATCCGCCGTCGCAGGGCGGCAAGCGGCAGGCTTTCTACCGGATCGCCATCGATCAATACCGCGCCGGAGCTCGGATCGACCAATCGGTTGACCGTCTTGAGCAAGGTGGACTTGCCCGATCCGGATGCCCCAACAAGCGCAACGAATTCGCGCCGGGCGACGGCGGTGGAGATGCTCTCTACCGCCTGGGTGCGGTCATAGCTTTTACAGACGTCGCGAAATTCGAGCAGCGGTTGCGTCTGCTGGTTCACTCTGCCTGTTCCGATCCTTCGCCGGGCGGGGCGTATTCGACGCGCGTAAGTTCGATCTCGGTGTCGCCGCTTCTTGCGCGCATGGTATCCCCGTTCATACGCTCGGGCCTCCAGCAGCGCTCCACTCCGTTCTCGCTATCGGGTGTGAAGCAAAGGAGCTTGTCTCCCTCGTCCTTCGAATACGTCCAGCTGCCGGTCTGCCACGGATCGCCATTGCGCAGATCGCGATAAGTGCCGTCGGGATCGATTTCCGTAACATAGCGTGCCCCGTCTTCCGCGATCGCCCGCCAGGCGGTGGAACTGAATGCTTCGGGGACAGCCCGGGAGGAAGATGGTTCGGTCGTTGCGACAGTTTCGAGCCCGTCGGTCCCGATAGTTCCGCCTGCCGTGTTCCCAGTCGGAGAACAGGCGGCCAGCGCAAGCGCAAGAAACCCCGATGCAAATAGAAATCGCATATGTTCTGCTCCCCTTTGTATCGGCGTGTGGGAAAGCACAGCAATTGGGCTGGTGCAAGGCAGCTGGGATCAGTTCCCTATCGACTGCCGCGGGAAAGCGATACGCACGCGTAGTCCGCCGTCGGCAAATTCGCGCTCGAACGACCCCTTGAGCTGCCCTTCAACCGCCATCCGCAACAGGCGCGAACCGAACCCTTCGCGTTCCTGCTCGTCCGGAACCTGATAGCTCGGGGCGCTCTCTTCCCAGATCACGCAAATGTCGTCGCTATCGTCGCTATCCCCTTCGACGGTGACAGTCACCTTTCCTTCCTCGCTGGAAAGGGCGCCATATTTCGCAGAGTTCGTAGCAAGCTCGTGGAAAATCAGGGCGAGTGGCGTGGCGGCGCGTTCGCCGACGGCAACGCCGGGGCCGACGATGCTGAAACGCGCGTTTCCAGCGGTATCGTAAGGTGCCAGCAAATCGGACAGCAGCCCGGACAGCGTGCCGCCCTTGTGCCCATGGCCCGGGCGGACATAATCGTGTGCTGCCCCCAGCGCGCGAATGGTTTCACTCAATTCAGATGCGAATTCCGTAACCTCCGGCTTGCCGCGCGAACGGATTGCCACGAGGCCCGAAATAACGGCGAAGATGTTCTTGATACGATGCGAAAGTTCATTCGCCAGCAAGTCGCGGGCTTCGGCCATTCGGCGCTGGCGGTCGACGTCGATGACTGTTCCGAACCAACGCGGTTTTCCCGTTCCCGCAGACGTTCGAACGGCTCTCGAGAGCATCCAGCGATAATCGCCATCTGCAAGTTTCAGGCGCCATTCGTATTCGAAGGGTTCCCCGCTCTTCAGCGATGTCCGAAAGGCGTCGATCGCAGTTTCCCAGTCTTCGGGGTGTATGGCAGTCTGCCAGTCATCCAAACTTTGCGGCTGGGAAAGACCAGTCAGTTCATCCCACTGCACATTGACGTAATCGAAATTACCCGAGGCATCAGCCGACCAAGCAATCCCGGGAACGCTGTCGATCATCCGTTTGAGATCGCTTTCCCGCTCGTTGACAGCTTCCTTTGCCGCATCGCCCAGGCGCTGCTGGGATATGCGCCGCATGGTAGCCTTCGCGAGAACCGACAGTGCGTTTTGCTGAAGCTGGGACAGCCCGTCTTCGTGAGGCTCGCTATCGATGAGGCAAAGAGCGCCCAGGGCCGCGCCTTCGGCAGAGATCAGCGGCTGACCGGCGTAAAAGCGGATATGCGGCTCACCCGTGACGAGCGGATTGTCCGCAAAGCGAATGTCTTCCTTCGCGTCGCGAATGACCATAGGTTCCGTGCCCAGCATGGCATGCGCGCAGAAACTGGTCGAGCGCGGCGTTTCGCGCGCTTCTATTCCCGTTCGAGCGAGGAACATCTGACGGCCCTCTTCGACCATGGTGACCATGACCATGGGTACATCGCAAACCTTCGCTGCAAGATCGACGATCTCCTGCAGTTCGGGATCGTCGATCATGGCGTCCGTACCGTGCGCAGCAAGGATCGCGAGGCGCCGTTCCTCGTCGCAATAGGCTTCCGAAGGGGGTTTGCCTTCGGGCCAAAGGATGTTTTCCTTACGGTACATGCTCTCGTCCAGAGGCGCTTTAGACTCAAATTTAAACGAATACCTAACGCAAAAAGCAAGTTCGCAGCTTCTGTCTATCGTGCAGTCCAATCGGTTTGCTCCGCAGCCTTGGCTCGGCTATCGGCCCTGACGACAGTTACTTTCGCGAGCCCTTGAGGAGAGACGATGCGCGCGACCCCCCAGTTCGATTTCCAGCTCGGCGAAAGTGTCGAGATGATCCGCGAGGCTACGGCCCGCTTCGCAGACGAGCAGATTGCCCCGCTCGCCGAAAAAATCGATCGCGAGGACTGGTTTCCGCGCGACGAGCTCTGGAAACAGATGGGCGAACTCGGTTTGCATGGCATTACCGTATCTCAGGAGGACGGCGGCCTGGGGCTCGGCTATCTGGAACATGTCGTCGCCGTGGAAGAAGTGAGCCGCGCCAGTGCCTCGCTCGGCCTTTCCTACGGCGCCCATTCCAATCTGTGCGTCAACCAGATCCGGCGGTGGGGCAACGAAGAGCAGAAGGCCAAATATCTTCCGGGCCTGATCAGCGGCGAACATGTCGGCTCGCTCGCCATGTCCGAAGCCAGCGCCGGATCCGACGTCGTTTCGATGAAACTGAAAGCGGAGGCGGTCGATGGCGGCTACGTACTCAACGGCACCAAGTTCTGGATTACCAACGCGCCTTTCGCCGATACTCTGGTGGTCTATGCCAAAACAGATGGCAGCGCGGGCAGCCGCGGTATCACCGCCTTCCTGATAGAAAAGGGCGACCCAGGCTTTTCGATCGGGCAGAAGATCGAAAAGGTCGGCATGCGTGGCTCCCCTACATCGGAACTGGTTTTCGACGACTGCCGCATTTCCGAAGATCGGGTGATGGGGCCGGTCAACGGCGGTGTCGGGGTTCTGATGAGCGGGCTCGATTATGAACGCGTGGTGCTTGCCGGATTGCAGCTCGGTATCATGCAGGCATGCCTCGATACGGTCATTCCCTATCTGCGTGAAAGAACGCAATTTGGCAAACCCATCGGCAGCTTCCAGCTTATGCAGGCCAAGGTGGCCGACATGTATGTCGCGCTGCAGTCGGCCCGAGCCTACACCTATGCGGTGGCCAAGGCCTGCGACAGTGAACAGACGACCCGTTTCGATGCGGCAGGGGCCATCCTTCTTGCATCGGAGAACGCGTTCCGCGTTGCGGCAGAATCTGTTCAGGCGCTGGGCGGGGCTGGTTATACGCTCGATTGGCCAGTGGAACGGTATATGCGGGATGCGAAACTGCTCGATATCGGAGCCGGAACGAATGAAATCCGTCGGATGTTGATCGGCCGTGAACTGATCGGGGCATGACTTATGAGCGACACCGTCCTTACGGCTCTCCAATATTACGGTGCAGGGGCGGCGCTGGTGGCGGCTTTCGTCGTGTCTTTGAACATCAGTACACGCGTGACTGGCTGGGCGTTCGTCTTATTCGTCACCAGTTCGATCGCCTTGGTTGCGTGGGGATTCCTGAAACAGGATGCAGAAGGAATCGGCTGGCAGAATATCGGTCTGCTCATCATCAACATCGTCGGCGTCTATCGCTATCTGATTGCAGCGGGCGGTAACGATGATGGATCCCAAGCAAGCCGCGGTTGATGTGCCGGACCTGCTGGGCGAATGCCCGTGCGGCAACACAGCCCGCGCATTCTGCGGGCGTTGCGGATCACCCGTGTATTCTCGCCGTAACAGCGTCCCGGGAAAATTGCAGCCGCGCACCGAACTGATCCTCGATTTCCAGCAACCCGAAGAACTGACTCGGCAACATGGCGGATTTGCCCTGCCGTGGATCGGCCCGCTAGCCCGCATGGCCGAAACGCCCCAGAAGGAAACCGCATGACCGCCCCCGTTCTTATGTCCACTCTCGATCGCGAAGCTCCCGAGGCCAAGGCGCGTTTTACACACAATGCGTCGCTCGCGGCCGACTTGCGGGCCAGCGTTGCCGCCGCTGCGCTGGGCGGTTCGGAAGGTAGCCGGGAACGGCATGTCGGGCGGGGCAAGCTTCTCCCGCGCGAGCGCGTGGAGCGCCTGCTCGATCCCGGCAGTTCCTTCCTCGAAATCGGCCAGCTTGCCGCCAATGGCATGTATGGCAAGGACGAGATCAATGGCGCGGGTCTGATTGCCGGGATCGGGCGTGTCTCCGGCCGTCAGGTGATGATCGTGTGCAACGATGCCACCGTTAAGGGCGGTACCTATTACCCGATGACGGTGAAGAAGCACTTGCGTGCGCAGGAGATCGCGCAGGAAAACCGCCTGCCCTGTATCTATCTGGTCGACAGCGGAGGGGCGAACCTTCCCCACCAGGCCGAGGTCTTTCCCGACCGCGACCATTTCGGTCGCATCTTCTTCAATCAGGCGAACATGTCGGCGCTCGGCATTCCGCAGATTGCCTGTGTGATGGGATCGTGCACTGCCGGTGGAGCCTATGTGCCCGCCATGTCCGACGAGACGGTAATCGTGCGCAATCAGGGCACGATCTTTCTCGCCGGGCCACCGCTGGTGAAGGCGGCCACGGGCGAGGAAATCAGCGCCGAGGATCTCGGCGGCGGCGACCTGCATGCGAAGAAATCCGGCGTGGTCGATCATCTGGCGGAGAATGACGAACACGCGCTCACGATCGTGCGCGACATCGTGAGCCACCTCGGCGACAACTACGCTCATGCAAAGGATATCGAGCTGAAAGAGCCCCGCGCGCCTAAATTCGACGCCGAGGATCTTTATGCGCTGGTCCCGGAAGATGTGCGCGCGCCTTACGACGTTCACGAAGTCATTGCGCGGCTGGTCGACGGCAGCGAATTCCACGAATTCAAGCAGCACTATGGCAGCACACTGGTCTGCGGCTTCGCCCACATCTGGGGCATGCCGGTGGCCATTTTGGCGAACAACGGCGTGCTATTCTCCGAAAGCGCGCAGAAGGGCGCGCATTTCATCGAACTTGCCTGCCAGCGACGCATTCCGCTCCTGTTCCTGCAGAATATCTCCGGTTTCATGGTTGGCGGCAAATACGAGGCCGAAGGCATCGCCAAGCATGGCGCGAAGCTGGTGACCGCTGTCGCGACCGCCAGCGTGCCCAAGGTGACCGTGGTCATCGGCGGCAGCTTCGGTGCCGGCAACTATGGCATGTGCGGGCGCGCCTACTCCCCGCGGTTCCTCTTTACCTGGCCCAACGCGCGGATCAGCGTGATGGGGGGCGAACAGGCGGCATCGGTTCTGGCCACGGTGCACCGCGATGCCGACAGCTGGACGACGGAACAGGCGGAAGAATTCAAGGCCCCGATCCGGCAAAAGTACGAAGACGAGGGGAACCCCTACTATGCCACTGCGCGGCTCTGGGACGACGGGGTCATCGATCCGGTGCAGACGCGCGACGTGCTTGGCCTAGCTTTTGCCGCAGCACTCGAAGCGCCGATCCCCGAACGCCCGCAATTCGGGGTCTTCAGGATGTAGCGCCGCGGAACCGCATGGCCCTCACGCGCATTGCGGTTAGTAATTATGGGGATTGGGCGGGTGTCTAGGAGAGATATCCATGTCGGGCCAGGAAATTACCCTTGCCGTCGTTATTGCTGCAGCAGTTGTCATCCTGTTGCTCGTCTGGCTCTTCATGCGTCAGCGTCGCACGCAGGCGCTGCGCGATGCCTTCGGCGAGGAATATGATCGCACGGTAGAGGCGCGAGGAAAGCGGAGCGCTGCCGAAGACGATCTGATCGAACGCAGGGAACGTGTAGCGAAACTCCAGATACGCCCGCTCACTGCTTCCGAGCGTGACAGCTATGCTAACGACTGGAATGAAACCAAGGCGTTGTTCGTCGATAGCCCGGTAGAGGCGGTGAGCCGAGCGGATCGCTTGCTGACCGATGTTATGAACACCCGCGGTTACCCGATGGGCGATTTCGAAAACCGCCACGCCGATCTGACCGTCGATCATGGTGAGG
Organism: Qipengyuania pacifica; assembly: GCF_019857205.1. Lineage (GTDB taxonomy): Bacteria > Pseudomonadota > Alphaproteobacteria > Sphingomonadales > Sphingomonadaceae > Qipengyuania > Qipengyuania pacifica. The sequence continues at coordinate 495,639 of NZ_JAHWXO010000001.1, forward strand.
TCGCCAAACACTACTTCGCCGGCCACGAAATTGCTGCCCGTTCGAGCGACGCGACGACAGAAGAACTCCGCAGGGCCATCAACCACTACGAAGCGCTATTCTCGGATATGACCAGCGAAATCGCCGACGAGACCAGCGCTTCTGGCGAGAGCGAAATCGATGAGGCCGGCCGCCGGGAGGCTCCCACGAAGCCGGCGGCTTTCAGCACCACGACGCGCCGCCCCGGCGACTGAACTCCCGTTTCGACCTGTTCTGAATTCCTGACCGCTCTGCACTCGCTTTCGCCGCGTCTTGGTCTATGGGCGGTTCAGGGAGAGAACATGCCTACTGATTCAAACCGTCGGCCAGCGCTGTCGAGCCGAATGGTACAGCGCATCCTGCTGGGCCTTTACCGCTGGAAGGGATGGAAAATCGAAGGCCGCAGGCCCGACTGCGACAAGTTCATAATTCTAGGCGCGCCCCATACTTCGAATTGGGACTTCGTGTTCTTTCTTGGCGCGGCAAACCAACTCGGCATCAAGCCAAGCTTCATGGGCAAGACCAGTCTGTTCAAATGGCCGATGACCGGCTTCATGCTCGACATGGGCGGTGTGCCGGTCGACCGGACGAAGCGCGGAAAATATGTCGAACAGGTTGCGGCCGCCTTCGAGGCTTCCGATGAATTGGCGCTTGTGATCGCGCCGGAAGGCTCCCGCACCTTCAAGGGTGGCTGGCGAACGGGCTTCTACCATATCGCCATGGCGGCGGGTGTACCCATCGTCCCTGCATGGGTTAACAATAAGACGATGCGCGGAGGTATGGGAGAAGCCATGATGCCAACCGGCGACTATCGGGCCGATCTTGCGCATCTTGCTGCATTCTACCGCGAGAAACGTCCCGATTGTGACCGCTTCGTCGCTCTTGAAAAGAGTGCGCAGACGCTGGAGGAGATGAAGGGTGATAGCTGAAGCGCTGCTGGCCAATGCGGCCATATTGTTCGGACTGGCCATGATCTTGTGGGTGGTCGCGGTACAGATCGACGATGTCAGCTTCGTCGACGCCTATTGGGGTGGGGGAATGGCTGTGATGGCTGCGGTCAGCTGGTTACGGCTGTTTGACCCGGGCCCTCTCGCCAGCTTGCTGATGGCGATGACGGTAATCTGGGGAATGCGGCTATGCATCCATCTGCTTATCCGCTGGCGGCGTGAAGGCGAGGATAAACGCTATGCGCGCATTCTCAGGAAAGATCGGGAAAAGGGCCGCTTCGCTTCAGCCGCGCTGACAAAGATATTCCTGAGCCAGTCGGTCCTGCTGTTTCTTGTTTCGAGCCCCGCGCAATATGGAATTCTGGAAGCCAGCAGCTTGACGCCGATCAGTGGCCTCGCGCTTTTTGGACTTGGCCTGTGGGCGATCGGCATAGTGTTCGAATGGTTTGGCGATTGGCAACTCGCGCGCTTCAAGGCTGACCCCGCGAACAGGGGCAAAGTCATGGATCGCGGTCTCTGGCGATACACCCGCCATCCCAATTATTTTGGCGATGCCTGTGTCTGGTGGGGCATCTGGATCGCTGCTGCCAGTGCAGGGTGGTGGGTGGCCGCTGTCACCGTGATCGGCCCCCTGTTCCTTACCTTCACCCTCACGAAATGGTCCGGCGCTCCACTCCTCGAACGCGGCATGAAAGCCTCGCGCCCGGGTTATGACGAGTACAAGGCCCGTACGTCGGCGATCTTCCCGCTCCCTCCAAGAAAAAGATCGTCGCGTTCGCGGGAAGGGGTTTAACCGCCGCGCCTCCCATCCTAATTGAACTGGCAGGACGAGACGGGAGCGCCTTGCCGTGAGCGACGACGAAATCCAGGAACTGCGGAGCCGCTTTGCGCGCGAGGCCATGCGCCTGATGGAGCGCCGCGGCGAGGAAGTAACCCGTACCAAGCTGGCCGCCGAACTGGGTGTCGCACGCGCCAGGCTCGATGCCGTATTTCCTGAAGAAGGCGATCTGCTGGAAGCGGTGACCGGCGAATGGTTCGCCCCCAAACTGGCCGTGATGGACGAAGTCATGGCTTCGGGGCTGCCGCCGCGGCGCAAGATGTATGAATTTATCGCGCGCCGCTTCCTCCTGCTGCGACAGAATTACCGCGACGATCCGGCGACCTTCAATCTCTATGTCGAAATGGGTGAACGCTATTTCGAATATGCTCGCAGCTATATCGATCTTGCCGATCACTATCTATGCGAGCTGATTGCGGAGGCACAGGCCGAAGGGTATTTGCAGGGTCTCGAGGTCGATACCGCCTTGTCGCTCATCAACCAGATGGTGAACTGCTATCTTCAGCCTTACATGATCGCGATGATCGACGAACGGCTGAGCGAGGAAAAGCTGGCGCTGATTGTCGGTGCGATCTTCGATGGATTAAACGCGAAGGATGGCGGCGCTGGCGGTACTCAGGATATCCGCGCGGCCTGATCCGGCTGGTTCGTGGCCGCGGGCTAATTACCGCCTTCACGCTGCTCTGCGAAAATGCCCCAAGCGGCGAGGAACAATCCGCACACCAGCGGGCCGACGACGATGCCCGACAAGCCCATCGATGCGATCCCGCCAAGTGTAGTCACCAGCACCAGCCAGTCGGGGATCCCCGTGTCGCGGCCGACCAAGATCGGACGCAATACGTTGTCGGCCATGCCGATGATCGCCACACCTGAGATGATAACTACCACGCCCTGCCATACCGCTCCCGTCGCCAGCAGATAGATCGCTGCCGGCGCCCAGACGATGGCCGGTCCGACGGCCGGCAGCAGCGAAGCGATCGCCATGATCACTCCCAGCAGCAGGACCGATGGAATGCCCACTATCCAGAAGGTAATGGCCCCAAGCGCACCCTGCACCAGTCCGACGACTACCGACCCCTTGATGGTGGCGCGAACGATCGTCAGAAAACGCAGCGCCAATCTGTCGGCAATGATCCTGTCCATCGGCATCGAAGCAAGGATTGCCTCCCCGATCGTGCGCCCGTCGCGTAACAGGAAGAACCCGACGTAAAGGGCAATCCCGAAGCTCAACACAAAGCCGACGACACTACCGCCTATCACCAACGCTTGTGCGGCAATAATACCAAGAGAGGCCTGGATGAAGGTCTGCGCGCGTTCCTGTATATCGCCCAGATCGCCGAACCCTGCGCTATCGAGCGAAGATTGAATGTTGGCAGGCAAGGCTCCAAACACGCGCTCGAAATACATCGCTACATCAATCTGGCCATCCTGGAAGGCGAGGAACAGCCCCGCTGCCTCGTCGATCACCGCGCTGCCGATCCACAGTGCCGGCAACACCACTGCAAATAGAATGACGAGCATGCTGGCGAGCGCTGCCTGCGTCGTTTTCAGCGGGCGTTTTGCCAGAAACCAGCGATAAAGCGGCTGGAACAGGATCGCGGCGAGCGCTGCCCACAACATCGGCTGGAGAAAAGGCAGTACGATCGCCAGCAGCGCCAGCGATACGAGCGCGAGGAACAGCAGAAATCCGCCCTGTTCAACCTGCCTTGTTTTCGGATGGTCGTGCAAGGTGTTCAGCGCCCTGCCATTGGGGCGGTCGCAAACGGCCACAAAGCCGCGGGGGTTAGGTTGGGGCTGGTCCTGAACATGTCGCATGGTCCGGCTTCGCCGAACTCGATCCTCCCGGTAGTTGAGCTTTAGATAAGCGCGGCGACGGATCGGCGCAAATGTGAAATTCGCTATATTAGCTCGCAGCTGACCGCTCAAGCATGGCTGCCAGTTTCCGCAGCGTCTGGACGGAAATATCGAACGCCTGAAGCTTCGCCATGTAACCCGCCACTACGGCCGGGTCGTCGGCCAGTTCATCGCCCAGTATTTCGAGGGTGTCCGCGACCTTTGCGACATCGGCGGCGGTCAGCGCGGTCGAGATGAGGGGCGTGGCTGATCTGGCAATCGGGGTGTGGGTCAGTTCGGCTTTGGTCTGCGCCACGGCGCGGTCGACGTCGGTCTGGGTGTTCTGGCCGGAGGGCAGCCATTCGGCGACTTTTGCCCGGCCGTGGAACTGCAGTCCGACCCTGCTGGCCTGCAGCCAGACGATCTGCGCTTCGAGCGAGATATCTCCGCGGATGAGCCGGCATGGCGTTCCTGGAGGGGGCAGGGCCGCGCCTTCCACCAGGGCGCCGCCGGATGAGATATTGCGAACCTTCACCGTGCATACGCTGCCGCCCGCCGCCAACTTGGCCATGACGAACAGATTGGTCCGCGCTTCGGCACGCATGCAGTTCATATGCGGCGAAAGCGTTTCGTATGCTGCCGAGATCATAGTTAACTCCCTCGCTCCCTATTGACTTGGCGGAGCGAATTTTCGCTTTCCGGCAGGATCAGCGTTAACGCGTAGTCATGCTTTGCCCCGGCGGGAAAGCGTAAGGCCCGCCGCTCTTGCGAGCGACGGGCCTTGCTTCTCGTTACCTGGGTTCAGGAGGTTAGCGGAGCAACGAGAGGACGTTCTGCTGGCTCTGATTGGCCTGTGCGAGCATGGCGCTCGAAGCCTGGCTCAGGATCTGCGACTTGGCGAGCGCCGTCGTTTCAGCCGAATAATCGGTGTCTTCGATGCGCGAACGTGCGTCGGACAGGTTGGTGACGTTGTTGGTCAACGTGTTAACGGCCGATTCAAGACGGCTCTGGCCGGCACCCAGCGTAGCGCGAGCGGTCGAAATCGCTTCGAGCTGCGCGTCGGCCGTGGCGATCGCCGTAGTTGCCGATGCGGCATCGGTTCCGACATCGAACGTTGCGGCGGACAGGCCCGACAGGTCGGCCATTGCGAGGTCGATCGTGTCGGTGCTTTCCGCACCGGCCTGGATCGTGACACTGGCCGTGCTGGCATCGAACAGCTTGACGCCGTTGAATTCGCTGTTCGCGATGACTGCGTCGATCTGCGACTTCAGTTCGGTCACTTCGGCCTGAAGGTTGGCACGGTCGGTATCCTGATATGTGCCCGAAGCCGACTGTACGCCGAGTTCGCGGACGCGCTGCAGCATGTTGGTCACTTCGTTCAGACCGCCTTCTGCGGTCTGGGCCAGCGAGATGCCGTCATTGGCGTTGCGGATGCCCTGGGTCATGCCGCGGATCTGCGAGGTCATGGAGGTGGCGATGGCGAGGCCGGCGGCGTCGTCCTTCGCGCTGTTGATGCGCTTGCCGGTCGACAGACGTTCCATTGCGGTGCCGAGAGCTTTGCCAGCAGCGTTCGAGGAGTTGGCGGCTTTCATTGCGCTGATATTGGTGTTGATGACGTTCATGGCTCAATTCCCTTTGGTCTACGATCACTTGTCTACGATCACTGCCCCCCATCAGGATGCGGCAGCCGAGAACCAGACCGGCAGGAATTCAGCCGGCTTAAGGGTCAAATTTTTCAAAGTCTTAACGAACGTTAACCATAATACGTGTTTTCACTAGGCCTAAAATTATCCAAAAGTTGGACGTCCAGGCCGCAAATCCCCCTTCGTCGCTAAGACTTGCCAAGTGGGGGCACTGATGGACGGGATTACGAAAACCCAAAATTTTTCGAAAATACATGGGACGATCGATGCACGGATGGCGGGAATTGCCTCGTCCTTGTTCATGGATCGACCTGTGACGTTGGCCGATCAGGGCGATCGTTCGTCGGACTGCGGCGGACGGACCATCCGACTGGCGCGTGGGGACGCGTCGGGGTTCGAACTGTCGGGCGCCGGTGGTACGATCACCTACAGCGATCCCATCGCCGAGAGCAGCATCGCCGCGCTGGTTGCGATGACATATGCCGGTGAAGGTCCTGTTGCTGCGGACCCCGCATCGCTGTCCATCATCGCACTGGCGGATCGTCTCGCACGCACGAATATCCCGGTGCTGATCAACGGGCCCACGGGCACGGGCAAGGAAGTGCTGTCGAATTTCATCCATCGCCGTAGCACCCGCGCCGCCAAGCCCTTCATCGCTGTCAACTGTGCCGCCATTCCCGAAACCATGCTGGAAGCAATGCTGTTCGGCCATGAAAAGGGTTCGTTCACAGGCGCCAATGCCGCGGGCGAAGGCTTTTTCCGCGCTGCCGACGGCGGCACCCTGCTGCTCGACGAAATCGCTGAAATGCCGCTCTCGCTTCAGGCGAAGCTGCTGCGTGCCCTTCAGGAAGGCGAAGTCGTCCCGATCGGTGCGACCCGGCCGATCAAGGTCGATGTGCGCATCATTGCCTGTGCCAACCGCGACCTCCCGCATGAAGTCCAGGAAGGCCGTTTTCGTGCCGACCTTTATTATCGCCTCAACGTGTTTCCCATCGAAATGCTGGCACTTCGCGAACGTCGTGCCGATATCGCTCCGCTGGCTTTTGCCATGTTGCTGCGCCATGTCGGCAAGGGCGAACGCATGCCCTGGATCAGCAATGCGGCGCTTGCCGCGCTGGCCAATTATCCATGGCCAGGCAATGTCCGCGAACTCGAAAACGTCATGCGCCGGGCACTCTTGCTGTCGCAGGGCCATGCGGAAATCGGTATCGAGCATATCGTCTTCGACATGACTGCGCGCGCCGTCGAAAAGCCGGTCGAAGCACCGGTTGCCGCTGAACCCGAAGCATCGGCAAAACTGTCGAAGATTGTCCAGATCTCCGAAGCGCGCGCCATCATGGAAGCACTGGAGTCGGTCGGCGGTCACCGCGCCAATGCCGCCCGCGCTCTTGGAATAAGCGAACGCACACTGCGCTATCGCCTCGCGTCCTTCCGTGATGCCGGTATTGCCGTGGGAGCAGGTCGATGAACCCCGTAGGAGGCATTGGCGGTGGCGGATCGCTGGAGCAGATTATTGCACTGCGTCAGCAGATCATCGATCGCTCCAAAGTCCTGCAGGACGTTCATCAGCCCAAGTCTGCCGGACCGGCCGAAGCGACGGGCGGGGCGCCCAGTTTTGGCGATTCACTCCGCACAGCGCTTGATAACGTCAATTCTGTCCAGGCAGAATCCGGCCGCATGACCGCCGCATATGAACGCGGCGAGGAAACCGATATCGCCAAGGTGATGCTGGCCCGGCAGGAAGCCGGGGTCGCCTTCGAAGCAACTCTCCAGGTCCGCAACAAGCTGCTTGCCGCGTACCAGGAAACCATGCGGATGGGAATCTAATCCATGAACGGTCTGGTACCTGCCGAGAGCCAAGGCTCCGGCATGCTGACTCCGCTCACAGCCGGGGGTGGCTCGTTTGGCGACCGCCTTCGCGCCTTCACCGCGCAGCCAGCCGTGAAGCGGGCGCTGCCCTGGTTCGGCGGAATGGCCGGTCTGGGTCTGCTGGCACTGACGTGGGCGACGTTGTCCCCCGCGCCGCAGCGTGTCTTGTATTCCTCCCTTGCCGATTCCGAACGCGCCAGCGTGGTAGAGACGCTCGGCAAGGCCGGGATCGATTATACGATCGACAATGGCACCGGTGCGCTGACGGTCGGCGAAGACGACGTCTATCGCGCGCGGATGCTGGTGGCGTCCGATGGATCGCTCGCATCCCCACAAAGCGGTACCGACCTTATCGAAAGCCTCCCGATGGGGGCCAGTCGTACGCTGGAAGGCGATCGTCTGCGCGCGGCGCAGGAACGCGAACTGACCATGACCATCGCGGAAATCGACGGCGTCGAAGCGGTCCGCGTCCATATCGCCAAGGCCGAACGTTCGGTGTTCGTGCGCGAAGATGTCGCACCTTCCGCATCGGTGATGGTCCGTCTGGCACGCGGCCGCCAGCTCACCGATGGGCAGGTCACGGCTATCACCAATCTCGTGGCAGCATCCGTACCCGGCCTCGGGATCGATGCGGTCAAGGTGGTGGACCAGCACGGCAAATTGCTGACTCAGGCTCGCGATCCGAATAGTGGCCGGCTCGATCTGCAGGCGCAGATGGAAGCAAAGCTTAATGCGCAGGTGGATCACCTGCTTGCACCGATGTTCGGCAGCGATGCCTTTACCTCCCAGGTTCAGGTAGAGCTGGACATGAACGAGGTCACCTCCGCGCGCGAAAGCTACGACAAGGATGGCACCGTCCGTCGCGAAACCACGCAGCAGTCGCAGAGCGGCAACGCACCTGCCGGCGGAATTCCCGGTGTGCTGGCGAATACGCCTCCTGCTGAAGGGGAAGCACGGCAAGGTGCGCCACAAGATACACAGGGCGCCCAGACTGCTGGCGGCGTGGGCGAAAGCAGCGCGACCCGTGTCTATGAAATGGGTCGCGAGGTTTCGGTCTCCAATCTCTCGCCCGGTTCGATCAAATATCTCTCGGTCGCCGTTGCGATCGATCAGGCTGCCTTGGCCAAGGCTAGCGCGGCGGACATTAACAAGGTCAAGGAACTGGTTACGGCAGCCGTCGGCGCGCGTCAGGATCGCGGCGATCAGGTGACCGTGGTGATGCGTCCTTTCGAAAAGGTCGAAGGGGATGAACTGCCCTTCTACGAAACGAGCTGGTTCGGCATGGCCGTGCGCAATGGCGTCGCCATTCTTGCCGTGCTGCTCGTCCTCCTTCTGGCCGTGCGGCCTGCGATCAATGCGCTGCGCAGCAACGCCAAGGATGGCGGCACGCTCGACCCGCAGGGCGCCGGTGGCGAGGTGGCCGCTCTGGGCGGTCCCGGCATGGGCGTCGTCACGCCCTATGACCGGGAAGCTCTCGACGGGCAGATCGAACTCGCCCAGCGCATCGCGCGCGAGAATCCCGATGATGCCGTTCTGGCACTACGTCGCCTGCTCGCCGAAGATATGCGCCAGGGAGCATCGGCATGACGGCGCCTGCACAGCATCTGCTTGGCGGCACCGACAAGGCAGCGATTATGGTGATGCTGCTGGCCGAAGAAGACGCGTCGCGAATTCTAAGTCAGCTGACCCCGGACGAGCTGCGTCAGCTTGCGGGCACGATGTGCGGCATAGGCGAAGTCGAGCCGCAGGCGATCTCCGACGCCATCGCCGGCTTTTCACGCTCGACCGAGCATAGCGGAATTTCCGGACATGGCCGGGTGGACAATGTCCGCCGGTTGCTGAACGGCGCCGTCGGCGAAGTGAAGACCGACAATCTCATGCGTCAGGTGGCTCCGGAAGCGGAAGAGGAAGGCTTGCCTGCCCTCGGCCTGCTGCGCTGGCTCGATCCCAAGATCATCGGTGAAATCCTCGCCGACGAACACCCGCAGGCGATTGCCGTTTTGCTGCTGCAGCTCGATACCGATGTCGCTGCTGCCGCCCTGGCTGCGCTGCCCGAAGATCTGCACACGCCGGTGCTGCACCGCGTCGCGCGTCTCGGCCCGGTGTCGCGCCAGGCGATCGAAATTCTCGAACACACGCTTAATGCCAAGATCGAAAAGCTGCATGGCACGATCCCGCTCACCATGGGCGGTATTCGTCACGCGGCGGACATCATCAACCGTTCGCATCGCAGCATCGAGAAGAACGTCATGCCGAAGATCGGCAAGATCGACAAACAGCTCGCCAAGGAACTCGAGAACGAAATGTTCAAGTTCGAGCACCTGTTCGTGCTCGATACGAAGATGACCGGCGTGCTGCTGCGCGAAATCGAAAGCGATACGCTTATTCTCGCACTCAAGGGTCTGGAAGAGGAACAGCGCGAACAGTTCTTCGGTGCCATGTCCTCGCGTGCGGCAGACGGTTTGCGCGATGAAATCGAAGCGCGTGGCCGGGTCAAGAAAACCGAGGTCGAAGCCGCGCAGAAGGACATCGTCACCATCGCCAAGCGCCTGATCGCCGACGGCGAACTCATCATGGGCGAAGGCGACGAAGACTATGTCTAGGATCGCCTACGCCGCCCTCGGCCGGCCGGGCAGTTTCGCCCGCGACGGACGCTACGCGAAGCCGCAGGTTCCCGAAGAACCGGTCGAGACCGAAGACGTGGCCGAAAAGGCCTATCGCGCTGGCTATGAAGATGGCCAGCTGTCCGCCCGTGCCGATTTCGATGCCCAGCTGACCGCCGAACGGGCTGCCCGATCGGCCATCGAACTCGCCTTCGCCCGCTTCGATGCGGAAAGCGAGCGTCAGCTGCGCGACCGTATGCTCGCGACCGTCCACGCGCTGTGCGAGGAAGCGGTACTGCCGCTCGCCCTCGACAGCAAAGGGCTGGCCCGGCGGGTCGAAGCGGCGGCCGCCATGCTTCAGCGCAAGCACGACCAGCGGATCGTCCATATCCATCCTGAAGATCTCGAACTCGTCAAAGCCAGTGTCCCGGCGAGCCTGGAACTGGTCGCCGACGGCAGCGTCGAGCGGGGCGGATTGCGCGTCGAGACCGACGATGGCGGGGTCGAGGACGGGCCGCAGCAATGGCGCCGCGCGCTCGCCGAAATCTTCGATTCATGCACGCGCTGATCGATCGCACGTTCTCGGCCGTCGCCTCGGCCTCGCTCGATCTGGCCCCGCGCCGGTTCGGGCGGGTGGTCGCCTGCGATGGCGGCCTGATCGAGGTTTCCGGCCTGGGCGTACCCATCGGCACGATCTGCGCGATCGCGCAGGGGGAATCGTCCGAACATCGCGCCGAAACCATCGGCTTTCGCAACGGGCACACCATGATGATGATGCTCGGCGATACGGTTCTGCTGCGTCCCGGTGCGATCGTACGTCCCGAAGGGCGACCGGGCATGCTCGGCGTCGGGCAGGAATTTCTCGGCCGTGCGGTCGACGGATCGGGCGAACCGATCGATGGCGGCGGCCCGGTCATGGCCACCACCAGCTGGCCTGCGGGCGGTTACCGCGTCGGCGCGCTCGACCGGTCGCGAGTGACCCAGGTGTTCGACAGCGGCATCCGTTCATTGAACGCGCTGACCACCTTCGGCGTGGGCCAGCGCATCGGTATCATGGCCGGATCCGGCGTCGGCAAATCGGTGCTGATGGACATGATCGTCGACAATGCGCAGGCCGATGCCGTCGTCGTGGGGCTGATCGGCGAACGGGCGCGCGAAGTCTCCGATTTCGTGACCCGGCACATGGCCGGCGAACGCGCGGCGAAGACTGCCATCGTCGCGGTTCCAGCGGATCACGCAGCCAATTTGCGACTGCGCGGCGCCATGCTCGCGACATCCATTGCCGAACATCTGCGCTCGCAAGGCAAACGCGTTCTCCTGATCCTCGACAGTCTGACCCGCGTTGCGCATGCGGCGCGCGAGATCGGTATCCTGCTGGGCGAACCCGGCGCAGCGCGCGGGTATCCGCCCTCGGCCCTGTCCGCCATTACCAAGCTCATCGAACGCGCCGGCAATTCGGAAGAATCCGGCGGGGCCATCACCGGCATCTACACCGTGCTCGCCGATGGCGACGACCAGAACGATCCGGTCGTCGATACCGCCCGTGCGATCCTCGATGGTCACATCGTGCTTTCGCGGGAAATCGCCCAGCGCGGCCAGTATCCGGCAGTCGATGTCGGCGCCTCGCTCAGCCGCGTGATGAACGATATCGTTGCGCCCGAACATGCCGTGAATGCGCGGCGGTTCCGCGCGCTCAGTGCGACGTATGAGGCCAATCGCGATCTCGTGATGATGGGGGCATATCGGCAAGGGTCCGATCCCCTGCTCGACGAAGCCATCGCCCTTCATCCGCACATGAGCCGGTTCCTGTCTCAGGGCCATGGCGAATGCGTGGATGTCGCCGCCGCATCCGAACAATTGACGCAGCTCGTCAGCCGTGACGCCTGAACGCCGGAAGCTGAGGCGCGCCGAGCTCATCCAGCGTATCCGGTCGGTGGAGCGCATGCAGTCTGTCGCGGCCGCCAGCGAAGCGGAGGCCACCCGCGCGCGCCTGTTCGGCGTGGCAGAACGCACCCGCAGTCTCGCCGCGCACTATGCCCAGCGCGAAGGTGACATCGTCGGCGCCGATCTGCGCAGCGGCAAGGCCATGGGCGACCAGTTGCAGCGCCTTACCGAGCTGAGCGAAAAACAGGCGGAAGAAGCCGAACTTCAGTCGCAGGCCAAGCGTGAAGTGCTCGCCCAGTCCGACATGCGTCTGCGCAAGGCCAAGGAAAGCCGGCGGGATCTGGTGCGCCAGATCGTTGCCAGTCTGGAAAAGGGGTAGCAGAGCGAGAGTTTGGCACGCTTCTTGATAGACTGTCCGTGAACCTAACACGGACTTGCCATGAACATCTCGTTTGCCTTTTCGAAAACGCCCGACACCCAATCTGTCGCCGCCGGTCTGGATGGCGAAAGCGGGCGTAAAAACGGTGCTTCGCAGGGCGTGGACGGCTTCGCCGACCTGCTGAACCAGCTCGCATCGGTCTTGCCGGTCCTGCCGGCCGGACTCGGTACGGCAGAGAGCGGCACCGAAGAGCGGCAGGACGGTGAATTGCCGACCGGCAATATCTTGCCGCTTTTGCCGGTCGATCCGGTTGCCGATGCCGATATCGAACTGGCCCTGGTGGCTTCGCCCCTCACGTCTCTCGTGCCTCCGCCGGCCCAGGCTCCGGTTGTCGCAGGCTCGTCCGACGCGTCGCTCGCGGCAGGCAAACCGATCAATAACGCTTCGGGCATCGCGCCCCAGGCCATCGTTGCCGAACTCGCGGCCACCGGGGTCGAGGCACCACCTTCCGAAAGTTCCGAGCCAACATCCTTCGTCGTGCGTATCGCCGCGGCCGACAAGCCTGTAGATGCCAAGGCGGCCGATCTGCTCGTCACCGCGCCCGAGGGCAAGGCGCAGTCCGCTTCGACTGCTTCTGCCACGAACGACCGCCTTTCCCAGGCCGTCGCGGCTGGCACGGCACAGGCCACTCCGGTCGATGCGAAAGCCGCAACGGCTTCTGCCACGACCAGCCAGCCCGCCGTCCAGCCTACCCTCGATCCCGCCAGCGGCGACCGTAATCAGGATGGTGACCGTCCCGCCAGCGACAGGCAGGCTCCCGCCAGCCAGACCACAACGGCCGATCTCGCCAAGGTATCGCCGCAGCTCGTCTCGGCTCGTTTCGAAGATACGATGGTTGCCGCCCGGGCCGGCACTGTCGCGCCGCGTACGGTGACCACCGATCAGTTCGCTCAGGTCGAACGCGTCGTCGAACATCTCACCGCAGCCCGCCAGATGGATCTGTCCAAACCGGCAGCCATCGCCGTGGCCCACAAGGAATTCGGCGCTCTGACCGTGACCTTCGATCAGTCCGGCGGCAAGATGAACGTCGAGATCGCAGCCGAAAATCAGGAAAGCCAGCGCGCGCTGGCGGCGGCGATGGCCAGCGATCGCGGAATGCCCCGCCAGCAGGATATGGGCGGTCATTCCCAATCCGCGCAGAACCAGAACAATCACGCCGCTGCGGACCGTCATGGCGGCAACGGCAATTCCAGCGCGGCATCCGGTCAGGGCAATGCGGGGGACAGTGGCCGTTCGCAGCAATTCGACCAGCGTGGCCGCCACGATGAACGTGCCCGGCCGGGCACCCAGACGCCTGCCAGAAACTCCGGCGACGACGCTCTCTACGCCTGATCTGTCAGCATTCCATTCAACAGGATTACCCAATGTCGAACGATAAAACTTCCGAAGAAACCGTGAAAAAGAAAAAGGGCGGCAAGCTCAAGCTGGTGCTTTTCTCGCTGGTTCTGCTGGGTGCAGGCGGGGGCGGCACTTATGCCGCATTCGCCAGCGGCATGCTTGGTGCGCACGGGGCGAAGGAAGAAGATCGCAATCCCAAGCTGGTGCTCAAGGGCGAAGAAGATCCCTATCCCTTCGTCGCAGAAGGCGGCGAGAAGGAAGCGGCGCCCGCCATCCACGGCGGCGGCGGGGGTAAATACCGCACGGCCTATTACAATTTTTCCGACGAGTTCACGTCCAACCTGGCGAACGGAACTGCGCTGATCCAGGTCAGCCTCGCTGCATCGACCCATTACGATGGGCGCGTGATGATGTGGCTGAACGAGCATGAAACCGCTCTGCGGTCGCGCATCCTGGCCGAGCTTGCCGCAACCAGCGAAGAAGATCTCGCCAGCATCCGCGGCAAGGAAGAACTGCAGAAGCGTCTGACCAAGGCGATCAACGAAACGCTTGAAGAACGCGAAGGCTTCGGCGGCGTCGACAGCGTCTATTTCCGGTCCTTCATCGTCCAATGATCACGACCGGTATTCCCGAGGCTGTGGCCCGGGCAGCATGTCACTGCGACGAGCTGCTCAGCCGCGCGGCAACTCCGCCCGAACTCGATATCGAGTTCGCCCGGTTTGCGCGCGGCATCGCCCAGCAGTCGCAGCATCAGCTGTCCCAACTGTGCGATGATCGCGGGCTTGCCGTGGACATTGCGGACGCCGAACTGCTGCCTGTTGGCGAATGGTTTGCAAAGGTCGGGGCGGCTCATCGCCATAGCTTCTATTCGATCGGGCAGGAAAGCCGCGGAATCCTGATTTCGGTCCGGATCGGCGAACTGGTTGGCCAGTTCGAAAGGATCCTCGGCGGCACGGGCGAAGTGGACGAAAAATGCACCGTCCTGCCTGCCTCCGCCAACCGTTTCGCACAGCAGTTCGAAGACCGCATGGCCGAAGTCATTCAGGCAGCCAGCGATCGGCGCGGCATCGCGGCAAGCGCGAATGGCGAAGAAGTCGAACAGGTTGCGCCCTATGCATCGGGCGATCGCGTCTGGACGGTAACGCTCACCATCACGTCTGCCAAAAGCGCGCGACCGTGGAAGGTCCGGCTTGCGGCGTGCAACTCGACGATCGCCGAAATCGTTGGCACGCGCGCCGTCTCGCCGGCAACCGGCCGGACGATCGGTGCACGCGGTCTCAACGGGTCGGCCATTGCCGAAGTCGATCTTCCGCTGCGCGCCGTACTGGTCGACGTTCCGATGTCGATCGCGCGGCTCGCCAGCCTTGAACCCGGCTCGGTCATCCCGGTCGCGGTCAACCGCAACGTCCCGCTGATGACCGGAAATCTCACCATCGCGCATGGCTGTGTCGGCGAACTCGACGACCGTGTCGCCCTCGAACTTACCCAAACATTCCTCTCGGAGTAGAACCCATGGTTTCGCACGCAGACGGCTTCGGCCTCATTCAGGACATCGACGTCCGCCTCACCGTTGAACTCGGCCGCAAATCCATGCGCCTGCGCGACGTGCTGGCTCTGGGCGAATCCAGCGTCATCGAACTCGACCGCCTGACCGATGAACCGCTCGACATGTTCGTCAACGGCAAGCTGATTGCGCGCGGCGAAGTCGTCGCCCAAGGCAGTCGCTTCGCCATCCGTGTCCTCGAAATCGTCGGTGCCAGTTCCAGCGAACCCGCGATCGACCGCCGCACTCCGCCGCTGACGGTCACGCCGACCGGTGCAGGCGAGCACGCCTGATGTTCTGGTACGTCCTCAAGCTCCTGATCCTGCTGCCGCTGATTGGCGCAATGATCTGGGGCAGCCTCAAGCTCGCCAAGAAGATGCAGGGCCAGTTCGGCGCCCCCGCTGGCGGCAGCAAGGCGGTTCGCATCGTGGAAACCACCATGCTTTCGCCCACCCTGCGTCTGGCCGTGATCGAATTCCATGGTCGCGAGATCCTCGTGTCCACATCGCGCAACGGCCTCACCCGCCTGGCCGAAGCGCCGGCGCGCCCGCAGGCAGAGGAAACCGTTCAGTGATCGCCCGTTTCGCCAGGCTGACAGCCTTTCTGACCGCACTCGCCTATCCGGCGCTGGTGCATGCGCAGGCCTCGGACACCGCGGTTTCGGGCGCACTAGACCGCGCCTTCGGCCAGATGGCAGGTGCTGGCGGCGAACCGCTGAGCCTGTCGCTCCAGCTGCTGCTGGTGATGGGCCTGTTGACGATCCTGCCAGCGCTTCTTCTGATGATGACGAGTTTCACGCGCATCATCGTGGTGCTGGCGATCCTGCGTCAGGCACTCGGTCTGCAGCAGTCGCCGCCCAACCAGGTGCTGATCGGTATCAGTCTGTTCCTGTCCATGTTCATCATGGCGCCGACTCTGGAAAACGTGAACCAGAACGCCATCGCCCCCTATTCGGCGGGTGAAATCGGCGCAGAGGTTGCGATCGAGCGGGCAGGCGACCAGTTTCACGCCTTCATGATCCGCCAGACGCGCGAATACGATCTTCAGATGTTTGCCGACATCGCCGATGCCGGCCAGTTCGCCAGCCCGCAGGATGTGCCCTTCTCGATTCTGCTGCCCGCTTTCGTGACCAGCGAACTCAAGACCGCATTCCAGATCGGGTTCATGCTGTTCCTGCCGTTTCTCGTCATCGACCTCGTCGTCTCCAGCGTGCTGATGAGCCTCGGTATGATGATGATGAGCCCGATGATCGTTTCGCTACCCTTCAAGCTGCTGCTGTTCGTCCTCGTCGACGGGTGGGCACTGCTGATGGGTTCGCTCGCCTCAAGTTTCGGATAATATCATGGACGAAAGCGCCATCCTTCTTTCCATGGCCGACCGGATGCTGTGGATCGCCGCCCTCGTCGCGGCGCCGATCCTGATCGCAAGTCTCGCCATCGGTCTCGTCATCGGCCTCGTGCAGGCCGCAACCTCGGTCAACGAACAGACGCTGACCTTCGTGCCGAAACTCGGCGCGGTGGCCTTCGTGCTCGTTATTCTGGGGGCGTCGATGATGTCGGTCGTGGCCGATTTCACGCAGGACATCTTCACCGAAATCGCGCGGATCGGCGACTGAGACTGACGCGGTGAACGGGCTCGATCTCGGCATTGGTGCGCTGGAGCAGGACATGTGGCGGGTCGTCTTTCTGATGACCCGGCTCGGTGCGGCCCTGCTTGCCGCCCCGTTCTTCGGGGCGACATCGGTACCCATGGCGGTGCGCATATCGATCACCGGCGCGCTTGCCATATTCGTGTCGATATGGATGCCCGCCATCGCCACGCCGCCGGCACTGCTCTCGCTCGACGGCGTTCTCACCATCGCCGGCGAGGTCATCGTCGGCCTGGCTCTGGGCTTCGTGTTGCAGCTCGCCTTCGCTGCGCCGACCGTTGCCGCCGAACTGATCGGTGGCGGGATGGGGATGAGCATGGCGGTGTCACAGGATGCGATGGGTGGGGGGACGACCACGTCCTTCGGTCAGTATTTCATGATCGTCCTCACGCTGATCTTCCTCGCGACCGGCGCGCATCTTCACTGGATCGCGCTGGTGACGGAAAGCTACAACGCGTTTCCGCCCGGACAGACCTGGCTCGGTGCCGAACGGTTCGGCGCCATCGCCGGTTTCGCCAGTTTCATGTTCGAAACCGCCTTGCGGATTGCGCTGCCGGTAACGCTCATCCTGCTGCTGGTGCAGGTGCTCACCGGTATTCTCAGTCGTTCGGCCCCCTCGCTCAACCTCTTCGCGTTGGGATTGCCTGCAGGCGTCCTTGCCGGAATGGCCGCTCTGATCATTTCCGCCCCGCTCATCTACGACCAGTTCACCGGCCTTGTCGGCGACGCGCTGGACCAGACCGAAAGCGTGATTGCGCGATGAGCGAGGAAACCGCCGGCGAAAAAACTTACGCGCCCACCGAAAAGCGGCTCGTCGACGCCGCCAAGAAGGGGGACGTGCTGCGCTCCAAGGACGCCGGCACGGCCGCCGTCATGCTGCTCGGCGGCGCCTGGCTGGCCATCGCGGGCCCATGGCTCCTAGAAGGCCTCTCACAGCTCGCCCGCGAAGCCTTCATGTTCGATATGCGCGATGTTAATGATTTCAGCGTCGACGCGCTCCTGCACCAGAGCCTGCTCCTTGCTCTCCCCGCTATTCTCACACTGGCCGTACCGGTCATCCTCGTGACCCTCCTGTCCCAGCTTGCATTCGGGCGGGGACGCTGGGTGGTCGACAATCTCAAGGCGAAGGGGCAGCGTATCAATCCCCTGTCCGGCCTGAAGCGCATGTTCGGCCCGCAAGGCCTTATCGAAATGGGCAAGGGCCTGCTCAAGATCGCCCTTCTTGGGAGCATCGCCGCCTGGTGGTGGTGGACCAGCATGGAGACGGTCGTTGGTCTGGGCAGAGGCAACCTATCCGCGCAATTGTCCGCGGCCTGGCATGCCATCATCTCGCTGATTTTCGCGCTGGCTGCCGGGCTCGTGGTAATCGCGTTCGTCGATCTTCCGATCCAGTGGATGCGCCAACAAAAGCGCCTCAAGATGAGCCATCAGGAAATGCGGGACGAAAACAAGGCATCCGAAGGCTCGCCCGAAATGAAGGCCGCCCGGCGCCAGCGTCAGCGTGACATCGCGACCGGCTCCGTAGCTGGCGCGATGCGAGAAGCGCAGTTCGTCATCACCAACCCGACCCATTTCGCCGTCGCCATGACATACGATCCGCTAAAGGCGTCCGCACCGATCGTTCTGGCCAAGGGGCGCGGCGACAAGGCGATGGCCATGAAAGAACTGGCGCGCGAGCTCGATCTCCCGACACTCGAGATCCCACAGCTTGCGCGTTCGGTCTATTATACGACCCGCGAACGGCAGATCATTTGCGAAGACCTGTACGGCGCGGTCGCATCGGTCCTCGCATACGTGTTCTCGTTGAAACGGGGCGAAACGCCGCCGCTGCCTGCCGTCGACGTGCCTGCAGCCTTGTGTTTCGATGCGGATGGTCGTTTGACGGTTAATCCGCACGCTGAAGCGTCGTTATCATAGCGATGAGTATCTCAGCTTCCTCTATCGCCTCCTCTCTCGGGATCGGCAGCGGCGTCGACATGACCGGCCTGGCGGTGCAGCTGGCTGAAGCGCAATTCGCAGGCCGCAACCAGCGACTGACGACCCAGTCCGAGACGCTCGAACGGCGCATCTCGCTTGCCGGTTCCATCCGCAGCAGTTTCTCGACCTTCGCTACGGCATTGGGAGAGCGTTTGCGCAATGGCGACCTTGCACCTTTGCCGACCATCTCGAACCCCGCCGTTGCAGCCGTGTCGAGCCCGCTGGGCTCGATCGGGAAGGGTAGCTATTCGCTTGAAGTCACGAAACTTGCCAGTGGGCAGGTTCTGACCGGGGGCTCGTACGCGAGCGCGCAGGATACTGTCGGTGCCGGTACGCTGACGATCCGTTTCGGCGAAACGAACTCCGCCTCGTTCGCCGAGAATGCCGGCAAAGCTCCGCTGACGCTGGACATCGCTGCCGGTGCGACTTTGGCCGATGTTGCGCAAGCCATAAACGGCAAGAATGCCGGTCTCAGCGCCTATGTCGCCCAGACAGCTACGGGTGCGCAACTTGTCATAAAGGGTGCTGACGGGGCGAAGAACGGTTTCGTAATCGAAGCGACGGAGGATCCTACCAGCCCCGGCTTGTCGGCAATGGCATGGCAGCCTGGGAGCGATCCTGCACGATTGGTAAAGACTTCGGCCGACGCCGAGTTCACACTCGATGGGATCGCGCGCACGAGCTCGTCCAATAAGATAGACGGTATCGCGCCCGGTTTGTCGCTGGCGCTGACAGGTACCAATGTTGGTGCGCCAGCGGTCATCAACTTCAACAACCCCTCCAGCGCGCTGTCGTCTGTGATGCAAGACATCACCGGTGCTCTCAACGAAATTTCCGGTGAACTTCGCAGCGCCACCGATCCGAAGACGGGCGAACTTGCGCGGGATACCGGCGCGCGAGCGCTGAGGACCCAGCTGGCCGCGCTCGGGTCCACGGTGATCATGCCCAACGCCCCCGAAGGATCGCCACGGACCCTAGCCGAGCTTGGCCTTGCAATTCAGCGAGACGGTAGCTTCACATTCGACAGTTCCAAACTGACTGCTGCCATGGCCCGCGACCCCGCAGGCGTGGCCGCGATGTTCACCACTGGCCTAAATGGCGTTTATTCGACCATCGATCGGATGGCCCGGTCAAACAGCGTTTCCAGCAACCCGGGGACACTGGCGGGATCCGTCGCGCGCTATCAATCGCAGTCGCAACAGATCAACCGTGATCTGGAAAAGCTCGCCGACCAGCAGGAAGCCTTACGAGCCAACATGGTCGCGCGCTTCGCAAAGGCGGACAGCCGCATCGCCGCATCGAATTCGACGCTTACCTTCCTTCAGTCGCAAATCGACGTATGGAACTCTCAGCGGGATTGAGATGCTTAGCCGGTCCAAACCCAATGAAGCCTATCGTCAGGCGAGTTTCGATGCCCGTCTTCTTGGCAGCTCGAAAGAGGATCTCGTCATCTTCTGCCTCGAAGATTTCATCGAGAACCTCGGGCGGCTCGAAATGGCGGATAGCCGCTTCGATGCAGCCGGGCGAAGCCAGGCCATTACCCGCTGTGTCACTGCTTTGACCGCTCTGGAACTCGGCATCGACCGAACGGCCGAACTGGGAGCCAGCCTCGCGCATCTTTACGGATCTGCCAAAGGCGTCTTGCTCAATTCGATCCGGCAGACCGATGTCCCTGCCATCACGGCCATCAAGGACGATTTCAACGAAATCGCTGCTGCGTTTCGCGGCGCAATGCACAGATAGACTGACCTGGGCATAGGTATTTTCACCTATCCGCTTGGCAATCGGGTATGAACCATAATCCAGCAAAAGTACCCCTACACCAATCGGGGGCTGTTATGGATATCGCTGACTTTACCTTTTACGTCATCGACCAAAACCTGCAGAGGCGAAATGCTCTGGCGCGCCTGTTGAGCAAATATGCGCGCGCTGTTCCGCTGGACAATGTCTCGGAAGTTGGTTCTGTGAGCGCCGGTAAACCCTGCTTTCTCGTTTATGACGAGGAAAGGCAGCTGCAGGCGTGTCTGAGCGAAAAGAACGTCCAGGAGGCACTGGCTGCGGTTCTGGCCTATTCCGAAAAGCCCGAGCTCGAGAGAGTATTCGAAATACTTGATCAGGGCGCGGGCGGATATTTCGATTACGATGGCGGGGAGGCAGATCCCACCCAATCGATCATGCGTCTGCTGCGTCGGAACGCAAAGTTCGAAGGTATGCGACGCCGCCGCCAGGCCGCAGTTCAGAGGCTGCAGGCCCTGAGCCAACGTGAACAGGAAGTGCTTCGTGCCGTTTCCGAAGGGCAGTCGAACAAGGCTATCGCACGGCACCTGTCGGTCAGCCCCAGAACGATCGAAGTTCACCGGCGCAACATGATTGCCAAGCTCGACGTACCATGTTCGATTTCGGCGGTGCGGCTCGCTCTCGAAGCCGAACTCTGACCTAATCCGGCCTCGTCATTCAGGCCGGATCTTCTCGATCGACGCGCCTCCCAGAAGGAGAAGTGCGCGCGCGCAAGCTGCGACGAGCGCGATTGCCGGATCGTCTCCGAAGAAGTTGCCTTCTTCTATTTCTCCGGAAAAAGAAACCAGCGCCGAAGATGGGCCACTGGCCGCACGGGTAACAAGAATTCCGCAATATGGTCCCACGAGTTCCATCGCCGCGCAAACAAACGCGCGCGCATTGCACAGTTCTGCCAGACGTTCTTCAGTGACGGGTTGATCGAATAGCGCCGCGTATTTCGCCGGCGCTATTAAACGCAATTCAGCGAAAGCTTTAAGCGCAGCATGGGGATCATGCAAACGGCCTTCAACGCAATCATCGACAAATTGCTGAACACTAATTTCCCACGGCGACATTCGCCCATAGCTCCACTTTGTCTGGGGGATCATTGAAAATTTCAATAGATCAAATCGAGTGCGCCAACATACGTCAATGCACTTAAGTTCCCCAAGCTTTGGAACCGGTGTCTACTTATGGCACGGAAATAAAGCTCCTAAATGGATTCGCGTGCCGTCAAACCGATGCGCAGTTTTTCAAGCGCATTTGCCTTGAGTTGATGGACCCGCGGAACACTCACATCGAGGATTGCTGCGATCTCGGTCAGATTGAGTTCTT
The DNA here is from genome assembly GCF_019857205.1 of Qipengyuania pacifica. Taxonomy (GTDB): domain Bacteria; phylum Pseudomonadota; class Alphaproteobacteria; order Sphingomonadales; family Sphingomonadaceae; genus Qipengyuania; species Qipengyuania pacifica. Next base: position 517,330 of record NZ_JAHWXO010000001.1, read on the forward strand.
CGAGGAAGTGCAATTGAATAACCAATTGCAGACGCTCGGGAAGAGCCGCAATCGCGTGGGCCAAAGCGGCCTTGTCGGCAGCTTCCAACAGCACCGCTTCGGCTGTGGGTTCTTCACTGGTGAAGGCAGGATTGCTATCGGAATAACTGCTCTCCAGATCGACTACGCGAGTGGCAATCTGGTTTCGGGCCTTGTGGTACTCCTCGAGTGAAATTCCCATGGCATGGGCCATTTCATCGGCGCTCGGATCGCGGCCAAGCGTACGCCGCAATTCGTCGGCGGTGCCGTCCATTTTGCGCCTGGTGGCCGCCGCGCCGCGTACGTGATGGGATTGCGATCGCAGGAGATCGATCATGGCGCCGCGAACCCGCATTTTGGCATAGGCCGCAAATCCGTCCTCGCTCGGCCGTTCGTGTCGCTGCGCGCATTCGGTCAGCGCGATCATCCCGGCCTGCAGCAGGTCGTCCACGTCCAGCGACCCGCCGCAGCTGCCTTCGTAGAACCATGCCAGTCTGTGAACCATCGGCAGGAATTTCTCGATCCGTTCGTTTATCTCGCTTGCATAGGCGCGCTGCGCATTGAAATTGGCGTGGTCGTGTTTCATGCTGCGAGGGCCTCCATTTCATGGCCAAGTTGTGCAGGTTGGGCCGGTGCTTCATCGCCAATCACGGCGATCACTTCGATCGGCTGCGCGGCGGGGAGTTCGTTGATGGATAGAACGATGCATTGCGGCGCGCGCAGCCGTAGTAGGGCCGAAAGCGCACGGCGCGCACGAGGTTGGACGATCAGTGCGGGACGCGTAGCCGCAGGATCGCGTTGCGAAAGGATCGCCGCAATCCGTTCGCCGATCGACCGGGCAAGATCCGGTTCGATCACGATTTCGCCCGATGCCGGATCCTGCAGTCCGCTTACCACCATATCCTCAAGCGCTGCCGCCAGCGTGAGCACCGGCAGCTTTGCGTCGGGAGGGCAGATTTCGGCTACGATCATGGCGCCCAGATCTGCGCGAACGATATCGATCAAGCGATCATGATCGGCTGTTTGCTGGGCGGCGAGCGAGATGCTGGAGAAAACACGCAGGCCGTGACGCAGCGAGATGCCGTCTGCCAGCAGCGCTTTCAGCAGGCGCGTCACGGCGGCGAGCGACAGTGGCTGCGGCGTGATGGTCTCGATCAGTTGTCCATGCCGCGCGCGCAGATGATCGATAAGGTCGCGTACCTGATCCGGCCCGAGAAGATCCTGCGCGCGTGCGGCAAGCAATTGGTGGATCTGCGTGGCGATCACGCTTTCCGGATCGACCGCGAGGTATCCTTCGGCGACAGCCAGGTCCCGCGCACCAGGGTCGATCCACAGGGCAGGGCAACCGAAGCTCGGATCGATTGTCGATTCACCCGGAACGGCCTGCGAATGCATGACTTCTCCCGTGTCGATAGCCAGCATGTGGCCGGGCTTGATTTTGCCACCGCCGATGGTCGCGCCGCCCAGAGTGATGCGGTAGCTGTCGGGCTCGACCTCGAAGCTGTCCTCGATCCGGAACTGGGGAACGATGAAGCCGAAATTCTGGCACATCTGCTTGCGCAGTCCTGTGAGCCGCGCGACCAGCGTGGCGCCACGCTTCTGATCCGTCATGCTGATAAGCCCGTAGCCCAGCTGGATGGTGACCAGCGTCTGGTCGGTCACGTCCTCGATCCCGATATGTCCCGGATCGGGAGTGGTCACCGGTTCCGGAATGTTCTGCGCGTCATGCTGGCGCTTGCGCAGAGTATGCCACAAGCCGAACGTGCCAGCAGAAAGTGGCAGAATGATCGATTGCGGCATGGCCGGAATACAGCCGATTGCGAGAAGAATGCAGGCAACCGGTAGCCATATCCTTGGGTCAGCCAACTGGCCGCCGATCTGTCCGGTCAAATCGCGAGCATCTGAAACGCGCGTGACGATAACTGCCGCCGCGATCGAAAGCAGGAGCGCGGGCACCGAAGCTACCAAAGCGTCGCCAACGGCCAGCGTGACATAGAACTCGGCCGCTTCACCAGCAGAGAGCCCATGCGTCGAAATACCCAGCACGAGACCGGCGATGACGTTGATCAGCAGGATCAGCAATGCAGCAACCGCATCGCCCTTCACGAATTTGCTGGCACCGTCCATTGACCCGTAGAAATCGGCCTCGGTGGCGATTTCGCGGCGGCGAGCCTTGGCTTCGTCGGCGGTGAGCAGACCTGCAGCCAGATCGGCGTCGATCGCCATCTGTTTGCCGGGAAGCGCATCGAGGGTGAAGCGTGCCGAAACTTCCGATACGCGGCCCGCGCCCTTGGTGACGACCATCAGGTTGATGATCATCAGGATCAGGAACACGAAGATGCCGACGGCGAAGTTGCCGCCGATAAGGAACGCCCCAAACGCTTCGATCACCTTGCCCGCTGCTGCGCCACCCTCGTGGCCATTCAGCAGCACGATACGGGTAGACGCCACGTTGAGTGCCAGCCGTAGAAGCGTGGCAAACAGCAGGACCGAAGGGAAAGACGAGAAGTCGAGCGGCTTTTGCGCGTTCATCGCCGCCATGAGCACCGAAACCGAGAGCGCGATGTTCATGACGAAGAACACGTCGAGGAGCATCGCCGGGATCGGCATGACCATCAGCAGAATGATCGTGAGGATCCCGACGGGCAGAGCCAGGCCGGGATTAAGGAACTGACGCGCGCTCACAGGCCGAATGCCCTGAATTTGCTATATGCGGCTGCTACCTGCTCGGTAGCCCGTCCGCCTCCCGAGCTCGCATCACCGAATGTCGCGCGGAGGGTATCGGCCATCGATGCTCGCCCCCCGCCGTCGGGAAGGGAGGGGACGGCAAAACCGCTTCGCGATGCACCAGGCTGGCGCATCGGTGACTGGGCGGCAAACCGTGCAAAATCGAAACCGGCCGGCTCTCCGTTGCGAGGAATGGATGTATCGCCATAGGCGCCGGCAACCTTTTCCTGCATGACCGCCATGACCTCTCCTACCGAGCGGGGTGTGCCGCCGGAAAAGAAGATCGATTTATTGGCGTGCGCGGCCTGTGGCAGCAGAGCAACCGCCGATTGAGAAGGGTTGCTTCCTAGGGCGCCGAGGAACTGTTGCGCGCCGCCAAGGCCCAGAAAGTGAGCGAGATAGAGTTCGGCCGGTTGAGGTTCGCGCCCCAGCGTCGTGCGTAAACCTTCTGCATTTTCGCGCGTGAGCTCGGCCGCCATGAGCGAGGAAGTGTCGGCATCGTAGCGGAGCGAGAGGAGATGATTGCGAGTTGCCGCATCGGTTACACGCCCGCCCGGTCCGATGGCCGCATCCGCCCAGTCCATTCCGTGTTTGGCACCGTGCCGGTCAAGCGTCCGTAGCCAGGTTGAATCGATGAACTGGTACAGACCGGTCGCGCTCGAAGTCTGTGCCTTGGCGCTAGGGTCCAGCCCGGATTCAAGCTTCGCCTGCGCCAGGAGGTAATCGAAATCGACCCCCGTACGCGTCGCAGCGCGGGCGATAGCGCCCTGCACTTCGGCGGTCTGGACTGGATTAATGGTTGGCACGCTTCCTCCGGGAACTGGTTCCCCGGAAGTTCAGCAAGATGCGTGCCAAAAAGTCCCGCGTCTGGCTAATGCCCTGTCAGGCGAGCGCCATACTCGTGCCCTTGCGCGGCAGGGCCGCATAGGGAGCATTGTTACCGGTCAACGCGCCCAGACGGTTCTGCACATTGCTGGCGATGAGGTTACGCAAGCGCCGATTGATCTCGTTCAAGCGCCGAACCGCGTCGAGTACGCCGAGGCATTCTTCGTCCAGGCTGGCTTTCTCGACGGCTTCCAATTTTACGCACAGGTCCATCTTGCCGCTTGTGCATGTAACAATGCGATCGAGGTCGAGAGCGGCAAGAGCCTGCCGCTCACCCTGCAAAAGTGCGAGCATCTGTTGCAGGGTTGCGAGCGTTTCCTGTTTGGCGGTCATTTCCCAATCTTTCCGTACATGCCCGCGGCGATGATTGCGTCGGCGATCTTGGTGGGGATCAGTGGGTAGGTGCCAGTTTCGAGTGCCTTGCGGATTTCTGAGACGCGATCGCTATCGATCGGAGTTTCACCACTTGTGGAGAGGCGCGATGTGGCAACGGCTGCTTCTGCTTCGCGCGAAGAGCCAGCCGCTTTCTGTACGGCGGAGACCTTCGCGGTTGGCTCCACGGCCTTGCTTGGCCGCACCAACGCTCCTGAGAATTCCGGCAATCCGACAATACGCATCGTTTCGCTCCATAAGCTGGTTACCCAACAGAACGGCTCTTGATGCGATGGTTTAACTCCCCGGCAATGAATTTTGCCGATTACGGCAAATCAATGCCGACCTGGCCTGGGCGAAGGACGAGGGCGCGCAGCGTTTCCGTCCGCTGGTCGGATGCGCGGACCTTGATCCACTGGCCTTCTGCACCGTCCTCAACGGCGGCACCCTGGCGAGTCAGCGTAAAGCCCTTTCCGCGGACCAGAATGCTCACGTTTTCACCACGTTTGATGATCGCTTCGCCAAATTGCTGCGGCATCCGGTTCGCATTGGAAAAGCCCGCATCCACGGCGACATAGATACGCCATCCCGCACCCGGACACACGACCTGAACAGAACGCTGATCGCGTCCAAACCACTGCATATCAAGGGGGGAGTCGCAGTTCGCCAGCCTGAGGCGCCGGTCCACTGGCAATTTGGCACCGCCCGGTTGACCGACTTCGGCGCCGGTAAAGTCCGCGACGGCACGATCGATGATCGTCAGGTCCATCGGCGATGCTGCTGCTGCGCCTGTCGCCAAAAGCGCGGTCAGGCCTGCTGCGAAGAAGGGTTTACGCATGGTTGTTACTCACTCCGGTTCACGGGGCCGCACGGTTATTGGGCCGTATTACACGCAGGCGGAGCAAGGTTCGTGCCATTCCTTCATTGTTGTCGGAGATAATCGACTGTAATCACGACATCGTCTGTCGCGTTCGGCGTGGCTATCAAACGTGCAGGAACGCCCGCGCTGTCGGCCTCGGCCAGCAACCTTTCCGCCTCGGACAAGGCTTCGGCTCGTTTTTCCTGAGTATATCCCACAGAGATCGTCGCCATCTGCCTCTGGTCTGTGGTCGAAGCGATGAGCCATTCTCGAACGGACTCGCCCTGTTTCGGCCGATGCACCGCCAATGCAGACGAGGATGCAGGAGGCTGCCTTTCTTCCTCCGCCTCGCTTTGCGTTGCGGGTTTCTTGCCAACGGCCTGCGCGGTAATCAGAAAGAGGATTAGCGCGAGGTCTGCTATGACGGTTTGCCAACCGGATGCGGCGCGCACAATCATGCCACTGCCTTGGCATGCTCGGCAAAAGTCACTGCCACCCCGCTTTTACGAATGCCGTGTTCCAGCCACTCCAGAACCTCGTCGCGGTCCAGTTCTTCACGTCGCGATTTGCGTGCAATGGCGTTGCCCAGTGGCGAGAAAAGGAAATTGGCCGCTATCAGCCCATACAGTGTGGTCACTACGGCCATTGAAATTGCGCCGACGATACCGGTCTGTTCTGACGCGGATCCCTGTGCATGGCCTAAAGCGATCAATGTGCCGGCGAGTCCAAGAATAGGGGCCAGTTCCGCCGCGTTGTCGAAGACGCGTATTGCAGTCTGAGCGGTGGCCACCCGTATTTCCTTGAATTTGTGATGTTCGCCATGCAGCGACTGGATCGATCGCTGGCTGATTATAAGATCCGACAGGCTGTCGAATTCATTGTCTCCGAAATGCTGCGGCTCGGCGCGCAGAAAGCCATCGTCGGCAATTTCGCGTATCTGGACGGAGAGCGCTGCCTTGGCCTGAGTTACGTTGAACGGCGTTTCGAACAATCCGCGCAGAGCGCTGATAGCTACACGGCTATCTGCCACCCCGCACCGAAGCAGGGTCGCAATGATCGTACCGACGAGAACTATGGCGATAGAGGCCGGGTCGAGCCAGGTTTCCAGCATGGGGTAGCTACTCCTTGCAGACAAGAACGGCCCCATTTCGCGCAGATTTACGGGGAGGACGAACTTTGCCGCTCCCCGGCAAAAGCTTGCCGCAATCTGCCGATATGGCCCTGTGCTGCCTCAATTTTGGATTTTGGCACGCCCCTTGCTGAACACTTCACGTAATCTTTTGCGGAGGCTCGTATGAGCGAAGGACTGTTTGGCATTCATGGGGCGGCGCTGGAAATCCGGTCGCAGCGCATGGGTGTGCTCGGCTCAAATATCGCGAACGCAGCGACGCCCGGCTACAAAGCGCGCGACGTCGATTTCGCTTCTGCGCTTCAGGCGCGCCTCGGCGGTGCCGAAGCTGAGCAGGCGACGGGTCGCTCGATCCAGTATCGCGTCCCGACCATGGCAACGCTCGACGGTAACACGGTCGAAATGGCCACCGAACAGGCCGCCTTTGCTGAAAACGCCGTAGCCTACTCGGCAACCCTCAACTTTCTGCGCGGCCGGGTAGAAACCGTAACCCGCGCGATCAGAGGCGAATAACGATGGCCGGACCGACATCCTTCTTCGAGGTGGGCCACCGCGCCATGTCGGCGCAGCTCGTGCGCATGAACACAGCTGCTTCCAACCTTGCCAATGCCGGCTCGGTCGCAGGTAGCGAAGCAGAAGCGTACCGCCCGATGCGTACCGTGTTCGAACAGGAACTCGACCGCGCAAGCGGCCTGTCCTCTGTCCGTGTGGGCGGTGTGGTGCGCGAAGATGTCGCACCTATTCGTCGTCACGACCCGGGTCACCCGCTGGCCGACGAGAATGGCGATGTCTGGGAAACTCCGGTCGATGAAAATGCCGAAATGGTCGAGATGCTCGAAGCGTCCCGTCAGTACCGCAACATGGTCGAAGCTCTGTCGACCGCCAAGCAGCTCATGCTGGAAACGATGAGGATGAAATGATCAATTCCGTCACCAACACCACGCCCGGGACAAGTTCCGTCGGCCAGGTTCAGGGCCGCGGCATGGACTCGCTCGGGCAGGGGGATTTCCTCAAGCTGCTGACAGTCCAGATGCAGCAGCAGGATCCGTTCGATCCGGTCGATAACAAGGAAATGCTGGCACAGATGGCGCAGTTCTCTTCGCTTGCCGGTGTCGCTGAAACCAATGCCTCTCTCGAGCGGATCGCGGACAAGCTCGACCTGCTCATAAAGTCCAACCAGTCGCCGTCCGACGACTGATCCAGGAGATAATCCATGTCCTTCTATACTTCGCTCAACGGCATGAAAAATGCGCAGACCTCGCTCGGGGTCATCGCGCACAATATTTCGAACTCGGAAACCTATGGGTTCAAACGTAGCCGTACGGAATTCTCCGAAATCGTCGCCGGTTCGGCGCTGACCAATCCGCGCATGATTCAGGGTATCGGCGCGTCGGTGAAATCGATCACGCAGAACTTCGCGCTTGGTCCGGTGGAACAGACGGGCTCGGCTCTCGATCTCGCGATCACGGGCGACGGATTCTTCACGACCCGTTCGGCCACCGACGGATCGACGCTATACACGCGAGCCGGATCGTTCACGCTCAATGAAAACGGCAACATTGTGAGCAACAGCGGCAACCGCCTCCAGCTGTTCCCGGTCGATGCCAACGGCCAGGTCACTGGCAATACGCTGGCCGATGCCAATCTCCCCCCACAGAACGCCGCCGGTTCGGAATTCGTCGGGGTTACAATCGACGATGTCGGCGTGGTGTCGGCATCTTATGCTGACGGTTCGGTCGAACCAGTCGGTGCCGTCGCACTTGCCACCTTTATCGCTCCTACCGGACTGAAAAAGGTCGGTGACGCGAACTGGGAAGGCACTGGCCTTTCCGGTCAGGCTGCCTACGGGTCGCCGGGAACCGGAGCGTATGGCTCGCTCTTGTCGGGCGCTCTTGAACGCTCGAACGTCGATATCGCGGAAGAACTTGTCGGGCTGATTACCGCCCAGCGCAATTTCCAGGCGAACGCCAAGGCAATCGATACTGCCACCCAGATCTCGCAGACCGTCATCAACCTGCGGACCTGATCGCCATGGACCGCCTTATCCACACCGCGCTTTCGGGCATGCGGGCATCGATGGACAGCCAGCGCGTCATCGCGAGCAACATGGCCAATGCCAATACGCTCGGTTTCCGTGCGGAGCTGCTCGATCAACGCGCCGTCACGATCGAAGGCCAGCCCCTCGAAGCCCGCGCGATGCAAGTCGCACGGGTGCGCGGTGCGGATATGGTCGCCGGCGAAATCATCGAAACGGGCCGCGATCTCGATATTGCGATGGCGACCGATGCCCTCATGGCAGTGCAGGCTGAGGATGGCACCGAAGCCTACACCCGCCGCGGTGACATGTCGATTTCGGCCACTGGACTGCTGGTCAATGGCGAAGGCCGTCCGGTGCTTGGCGATAACGGGCCGATCACCATTCCGCCGGTCGGAATTCCGGGCATTGCGCCGGATGGAACGGTAACCATCGCGGATCCGGCAACGCCCGATCAGCCGCCGGCCGAAGTCGGCCGGATCAAGCTGGCAGCGTGGCAAGGCTCGCCGATCAGCAAGGGGCTCGACGGGCTCTTCCGTGTGGAAGGCGGCGGAATACTGCCGACCGACGAAGCGGCGACCGTTCAGGTCGGGGCGCTCGAACAATCCAACGTTAAAACCACCGAAGTGCTGGTGGAAATGATCGATGCTCAAAGGCTTTTCGCCATGCGCAGCAAGGTCATCGCGACGGCACGTGAAATCGACGAAAGCGGCGCGCAGCTCATGCGCCTCGGCTAACCAGACAAAAGGATAGTCAATCATGCCCACTTCAGCTCTGCAGGTCGCCCGCACCGGGCTCGAGGCCCAGGATGCGCGCATGCGCGTCATTTCGAACAACCTCGCCAACGTCGGGACCACCGGCTTCAAGCGCGACCGTGCCAACTTTGCGACCCTCGCCTATCAGGACGCCCGCGTTGCCGGCCAGCGTTCGTCGGGTGAAACGGCTTATGCAACCGGTCTTAACCTCGGTACCGGTGTGGCGGTCCAGTCCACCAGCCAGATCATGACACAGGGCGCCCTTAATACGACAGGCAATGCTTTCGACCTCGCGCTCGATGGCGACGGCTATTTCCAGATCGAAATGCCGGGCGGCCGCATCAGCTATACCCGAGCCGGGAATTTCACGCTTTCCGCCGAAGGACAACTCGTGACCCAGCAGGGGTATGCGGTCCAGCCAGCCATCACGGTGCCAGAGGGTGCTACTGCGATCGCAGTTTCACCTGACGGTATCGTCTCCGCAACGTTGCCCGGAGAAGCCGCGCCGGCCGAACTGGGCCAGATCCAGGTTGCCCGCTTTACGAACCCTTCGGGCCTTCAGGCCATCGGCGACAACTTCCTGGTCGAAACTGCAGCCAGCGGTGCCGCCGAACTGGCGCCGGGCGGTGAGAACGGCCGTGGCAATGTCCGACAGGGCATGCTGGAATCTTCGAATGTCAACATCGTCGAGGAACTCGTCGAGATGATCGAATGTCAACGTGCCTACGAGATCAGCTCGAAAATGGTGTCCGCCGTGGACGAAATGCTCCGCAACGCCAATCAGACCCTTTGAGTATCTTCACCATGAAATCCGCACTCTGTCTCGTCCCACTCGCTTTCGCCCTTGCTGGTTGCGGTGGCGGTTCTGCCCGGCCCGAAGGCTTTGCAGTCGCACTGCCGCCAGCTCCGCAAGTCGAGCCTGATCGGCACCGGGATGGCGCCATTTATCAAGCCAGTCATGGTTATGCGCCCCTGTACTATGGCAATCGCGCGGCGCGGGTGGGCGACATTGTCACCATCGCACTGGTCGAACGGACGCAGACGTCGAAATCCACCAGCGGGTCGACCAAGCGCGACGGCAGCCTCGGACTTTCGCTCCCCAGCTGGACCGGAATCGATAGCAGCGACCTTAATGCTTCGGGTGGCGGGTCGTTCAAAGGGGCAGGCGATGCTTCTCAGGCGAGTTCGATCCGGGCCGATCTTACCGTTTCGATCGTGGAAGTACGCCCGAACGGGACGGCACTGGTACGTGGGGAAAAGGTCATGCAACTCAGCCAGGGCGAAGAGTGGGTCCAGCTTTCGGGCATCATCCGGCTGGCTGATATCGATCAGGACAACCGCATTCCATCGATCCGCGTGGCAGATGCCCGCATTTCCTATTCGGGTGCCGGATCCGTGCAGCGCGCTAGCCGCGAAGGCTGGCTGTCGCGCTTCTTCGGCGTGATCTCGCCCTTCTGAGGATGTCGAACATGATCCGCCCCCTTATCTTTCTGTTCGCAGCTCTGGTCTCCGCGCTCCCGGTTCCGGCTATGGCCGAACGCGTGCGCGACCTTGGGCAATTCCAGTCGGTGCGCTCCAACCAATTGACCGGCTACGGTATAGTTGTTGGCCTGGACGGTTCGGGCGATGACAATTTCGCCTATGCGACGCAGGCCATGCGCGGCGTGTCGGGTCGTCTCGGGCTGCAATTGCCGCCCGGCGTCAATCCAGCTCTCAAAAATGCGGCCGCCGTCATCATAACCGCTGATCTGCCTGCGTTTGCCAAACCTGGTCAGCGCATCGACGTCACCGTTTCAACCATGGGTAGGGCCAAGTCGTTGCGCGGCGGTGCGCTGGTGATGACGCCGCTTTATGGTGCGGACGGCCAGATATATGCTATGGCGCAGGGCAATCTGGCTGTTGGCGGCCTAGGCGTTTCCGGCAAGGACGGCTCGAAGCTGACCGTCAACGTACCGACTGTCGGCCGCATTGCCGACGGCGCGACAGTCGAACAGGCAGTGGCCAGCAATTTCGACTTTTCCGAAGTGCTGCGCTGGAACCTCTACAATGCCGACTTCCTGACCATCTCGCGCGTTCGCGATGCGATCAACGGCGCTTACCCCGGCATGGCGCAGGTCGAAGACGGCGTGACGCTGGCTCTGATGTTGCCGCCGGGCGCAAATACTCGTGCGGAAATCATGGCGCAGATCGAAATGCTCGATGTCGATCCCGCCGAACGCGCTGCGAAAGTCGTAATCAACAGTCGCACTGGCACGATCGTGATCTCCAGCGCCGTACGGTTGGCCCCGGCCGCGATCAGCCACGGAAGCCTGGTGGTCCGGATCGACGAGGATCCTGTGGTGGTCCAGCCCGCACCGTTCTCGCGCGGTCAGACTGCCCTTGAACCCAGCAGCACCATCACGGCGAGCCAGAAAGAGAGCGTCGTCTCACGCGTCGGCCCGGGTGCTTCGCTGGCCGAGGTTGTGGATGCGCTCAACGCTTTGGGTGCGAGCCCCGCCGATCTGGTCGCGATCCTGGAAGGTCTCAAGCAGGCGGGTTCGCTTACAGCGGAACTGGTGATCATATGACGAGCTTTCCGATAAATGTGGCCGGCGCCAGGCCGCTTTCCGAGCGCGAGGCGGCGCCCCTGAACAAGGAATTGCGGGAAGCCGCACAGCAGTTCGAGGCAATCCTGCTCCGCCAGATGCTTTCGAGCGCGCGTAGCACCGATTTCGGGGGCAACGATCTGTTCGGCGGCGAGGGCGAAGGCACATTCCGCGAAATGCGCGATGCGCGCTTTGCCGAGCTGACCGCCCAGACCGGCCAGCTTGGCTTTGCCAGTGCCATCGAGAAGCAGCTTGCCCGCTTTCTTCCAAAGGGTGAAAACTGATGGCTTCTGACCTTCTTTCAATCGCCGTCAGCGGTGCCCGTGCAGCGCGCGGCGCACTCGACGTCACTGCGCAGAACATCGCCAATGCTTCGAGCGATGGCTATGTTCGCCGCAGTTTGCGGATTGAGGAGGTCTCTGCATCCGGTGGAGCAGGCCGGATTGGCGACATTTCGCTGTCAGGTTCGCGCATTGCGGAAATTCGCCGCAATGCGGATTCCTTCCTGCAGGGCGAAGTTCGCCGCACATCCGGTGATCTGGAACGCGCGAACACCGAACTGAAGGGTTTGCGCAATATGGAAAGCGCGCTCGAACAGTCGGGTGTCTTCTCCTCCATCGTAGAATTCGAAGCAGCGTTGCAGCAGCTTGCAGGCGATCCGGTCGACCCGTCGCGGCGGGCTGCGGTCATCGGCGAAGCGACGACGCTCGCAAGCAAGTTCAACATCACGGCGTCCAGTTTCGACGCAGTGGGCGAGGGCCTGCGGTTCGAAGCCGACGCGCAGGTATCCGAAGCCAACGTCATCGGCGGCGAACTGGCTCGCGTGAACTTGCGACTGACGCGCGCAGGTGCGGGCAGCAGCGATCGGGCTGCTTTGCTCGACCAGCGCGATCAGTTGCTGGAACGGCTGTCGGGCTTCACTTCCATTACCACGAATTTCGAAAGCGACGGGACAGTTGCCGTCGCGCTCGGAGCCAATCCGACGCAAAGCTTTGTGCAAGGAGGTACATCGCAAACCCTGTCCTCTGCAGTGGCTGCCGATGGAACGCTCAGCTTCGCTGTCAACGGTCAGCCGGTCAGTCCGGGGTCGGGAAGTCTTGCTGGAGCCTCGCTCGCGCTGACCGAACTGGCATCGGTCCGCGGCCGTCTCGACACGATCGCGGCCAGCCTCGCGGATACGGTGAACAATGCCCAGGCGGCTGGTGTGGCGCTCGACGGTACGCAAGGTCAGCCTATCTTCTCCGGCACGACGGCAGGCACGCTGACGGTCGTCATGACGCAAGGTCAGGGCCTCGCGACCGCACCGACCGGTGCTGGCGCGGGAAGCCGCGACGATTCCAATCTCAATGCCCTTCGCCAATCGCTGGCAAGCCTGAACCCTGCACAGCAACTCAACGGGCTTCTTTTCGACGTGTCCAGCAAGGTGGCTGGTCGCACGGTCACGCAGGGCGCGCTGGATACCATCGCGTCCTCCGCGCGCATCTCGCTCGAGCAGCAATCAGGCGTGGACCTCGACACCGAGGCCGCCAATCTGATCCGTTTCCAGCAGGCTTTCCAAGCTTCGGGACGCGCGATGCAGGCGGCGAGCGACATATTCGACACTCTACTGGGGATCGGCCGATGATCAATCTCAGCACCGGCGCGTTTTACGAACGTAGTAGTCGCCAGATCGGCGGCTTGCGGGCTCGCGCGGAAACGCTTCAGCAGCAGATCGGTACGGGGGAGCGGCTCGAACGCTCGTCGGACGATCCCGTGGCGGCAGCGCGGCTGCGCATGCTGAGCCGTACGGAGCGCATCGCCAATGTCGATACGCGCAACTCGCAGCTTGCCGAAGCGGACCTCTCGCTTGCGGATCAAACGCTTGATTCGGTCGTCGATATAGTTGTTCGGGTCCGCGAACTGGCCGTTCGGGCCAATTCCAGCACGCTGAACGACGAGCAACGCTCGGCGATCTCCACCGAAGTTGCCAGCCTGCGCGAAAATCTCGTCGTGCTCGCCAACAGCCGGAATATTTCCGGCCATGCTCTCTTCGGCGGCCAGACTGCCGGTAACGCCTACGTCGATAGTGGCACCGGCGTCCAGTTTGTCGGTACGCCCGACATTACCCCGCTCGAGATCGGCGAGGGGCAGTCGGTCGAACCCGGCCTTGCCGGACCTGAAATATTCGAGTTCACGACGGCGAATGGCCCGACCGATCTGTTTGCGGTGCTGGGCAATCTGGCCGCGGCTCTCGCGACCGGCGGGCAGACGGCAATGGATGCCAGCTCTGCGGCGCTGGAAGAATTGGACATCGGGCTCGAAAAGGTAACGACCGCGCAGACCGTCGTCGGTTCTCGCCTCAACTGGATCGACCTAATGTCGGATCGGCGCGAAAACAACGCAGAGCGTATTGCCGAAGAACGCGCCGACGTGGGCGGCGCGGATATCGCGGTAACCATGACGCGGCTCCAGGAAACCCTGACCATTCTGGAAGCGAGCCAGGCGAGCTTCGTTCGCCTCGCCAACCTTTCCCTATTCTCGATGCTGCGCTGATCGCGGCCCTATTTGACAGGAATTCAAAGTGTTTGCGGCAATCGGCATAGTCATCCTGCTGGTCATGGTCTTCGGCGGCTTCGCGCTGACGGGCGGTGCGCTGGGTCCCGTCATGGAGGCCGTGCCTCACGAAATGCTGATCATCGGCGGCGCCGCGATCGGCGCGCTGGTCGCCGGCAATTCCATGGACGGGCTGAAGGCCATCGGCAGGTCCATGAAGGTCATCTTCAAGGGGCCGCAGCATACCAAGCAGGACCATATCGATGCCATCGCGCTGACCGCGCAGTGCATGAAGCTGCTCAAGAACGAAGGCCCCGTGGCGCTGGAAAGCCATGTCGAAAACCCGCAGGATTCGACGATCTTCAGCGCCTATCCGAACCTGCTCAAGAACGAACCGCTGATTGGACTGATCTGCGACACGCTCACCCTGCTGGTTGTATCGTCCGGCACGCTGGAAACCCATGCGGTGGAAGAAGTCATGGACAATGCCATGAAGACGCATTTCCACGAGCTTCACGAACCCCAGCACACGCTGCAGTCGCTGGCCGACGCATTGCCTGCACTCGGGATCGTGGCCGCCGTCCTGGGTGTGGTGAAAACCATGGGTTCGATCGACAAGCCACCGGAAATCCTGGGCGGCATGATCGGATCGGCCCTTGTGGGTACGTTCCTCGGGGTTCTCCTGGCCTATGGCATCGTCGGTCCGCTCGCGGGACGCCTGAAGCAGGTGCTGGAGCAGGACGAACAGATTTTCCACGCGGTGAAGCAGGTGATCATCGCCTCGCTCTATGGCCATCCGCAGCCGCTGGTGGTGGAAAGCGCCCGCTCGGGTCTGGGCCATACGGTCCGGCCGGGCCTGACCGAACTGCTCGACGCGCTGCGGGGCCGGTAAGATGGCCAGCACCCCGGCGGGTCGCAACGACCCGGTTCCGATCATCGTCAAGAAGGTAACCGTGGTCGCCGCTGGCCATCACGGCGGCGCCTGGAAAGTCGCCTATGCCGACTTCGTTACCGCGATGATGGCCTTTTTCCTGCTCCTTTGGCTGTTGGGCGCAACGACAGAGGATCAGCGCAAGGGACTGGCGGATTATTTCACGCCCACTCTCGTCAAGACCAAGGAACAGAGCGCAGGCGCCGATGGCGTGCTGGGCGGATCGTCGCTGGTCGATGTCGACAACTACCCGCATGCTGCGGGCCAGACCGGCACCAAGACGCTCACTGTCCCGCGCGATGCGACGGGCGGCCCGAAAGAAGGCGCTGCCACGATCAAGCGCATTCGCGAACGTGTTTCGGACGCGATCGCCGAGGAAGAGCGGCTGAAAAGACTGATGCGGCAGGTACGCATGATCGATACCACAACTGGGATCAGGATCGATCTGGTCGACGACGCCAATTTCTCGATGTTCTCGCTCGGCACGACTGTCCTGACCTCAGATGCGCGCGCTTTGCTGGATGTGGTGGCCGAGGCAATCTCGCCCGAAGGCGGCAAGATAACCGTGCGCGGCCATACCGACGCACTGCGCTATCGCGACCCGAGCCGGGTGAACAACTGGTCGCTTTCCGCCGGACGGGCCGAAGCCACGCGGCAGACGCTGATCCGCGAAGGAATAGCGTTCAACAGGTTCCGCCGGATCGAAGGCGTCGCCGATACCGAACCGCTGATCGCAGACGACCCCGCGGATCCAAGAAATCGCCGGATCTCGATCTCTCTCGAGAGGTGAGATCCGGCAGAGTTACTGGCTTTACCGGCAATCGGCGGGTAGTCGCAACCCTGGCCCCCCCCCGTTCCGTTCAGACTTCCGACCAGTCCGGTGTTTCATCCTCGCGCTTCCATTCGAAAGACGCGTCGATCCCCGCCTCGAAGCTCTTGTCCGTGACAGTGGAGACCGTTCGATAGTCCACTCGCGCCGAACCCGGACGCAGGGTGAGCAAGGTATATCCCTTTGCATCCTGATTGCAGTAGATCGTGTCCGGATTAGCCTGCTCGATATACCGCCCGATGCCGGGCAAGATGGATCCGTAGGAGGGACTGGTGATCGCGGCGCAGCCGGTCTCCAGGCCAACTATCTCACCGTCAGCGCCGCGCAGGCGGTTGGCCCAACCCGCGTGGCTGTCGCCTGCGAGGACAATCGGCCTGGAGCCTGCATCCCGGAACGTCGCATAGAGCCGCTCGCGTGCGGCAGGGTAGCCATCCCAACTGTCGAGATTGAACGGTACGCCCTTGCGATAGCCCACCTGCGCCGCCGCGATGCGATCGTTAAGTCCGCTCGGCAGGCTGGCAATCAGGTCGGCATACTGATCGGGGCCCATTCCTGCCTCCAGATCGGGACCGGCGACACGGCCCATCACCACCTGGTTTCCTACCACCTGCCATGGCTTGCCTGCCGCGACCGAAGTGGAAAGAGCCTTCCGTAGCCAGTCGCGCTGCTCGTTCCCGATCAGTTGACGCGTCTCGTCCGCCAGCGTCTCGGCGAAGGCGGCATAAGCATTTGCATCATCCGGATCGCCTGCGAATTCGAGTTGCTCGCTGCGAACCAGCAGGCGTGTTTCCAGCATGGCGAGCGTTGCCAGATCGCCGAATTCGAAGCTGCGATAAATCGCTTCCTTTGCCCGCGCCGCCGAAGGATCGCGGATCGGCATCCATTCGAAATAGGCCTGCATCGCTACCGCCTTGCGGCCTGCCCAGTCGCCTTCGGTTTCAGACTGGTGGTTCTGCGCACCGTGCAGCCAGCCATCATTGGTGATTTCGTGATCGTCCCACACACAAATGAAAGCCGCACGCGCGTGGGCGACCTGCATGTCCGGGTCGGATTTCGCCTGTGCATGGCGCAAGCGATAGTCTGCCAGCGTCACAGTTTCATGTGGCGGATCGGGAAGCCGATTTAGGCGTCGGCCAATATCGGCGCCGTAACCGGCATCGCCATATTCGTAGATATAGTCGCCAAGATGAATGACCGCGTCGAGCCGCTCGGCTCGTGCCATGTCGGCAAAGGCGTTGAAATAGCCGCCGGGGTACAACTGGCAGGAAGCGACCGCAAAGACGAGTTGGTCCACCGCACCCACGGGCAGGGTGCGGAAGCGACCGGAGGGTGACTGCGCGCCGTCGGCGGCATGGAAGGCATACCAGTATTCCCGGCCCGGTTCGAGACCGTCGACCTCCACCTTGGCCGTGCGATCGGCAACCAAGCGTGCAATCGTTTCGCCTTCGCGGACGACCGGCCCGCCTTCGGTTTCACGGACTTTCCAGCGCAAGGGAACATCGCCTGCGCCATCGACACTGGCGCGGGTCCAGATCACTGCCCCGTCCGCGGCGGGGTCGCCGCTGGCGACCCCGTGATCGAAACGAACAGGCCCGGTTGCCTGAGCCGATACGCCGACGGGTAGTGCGGCGGCTCCCGATGCGCCGAGCAGACCGAGAACCGTGCGCCGGTCGAGCCCCCCGCTCACCGCCCGATCCGCGCAGTCAGCTGGACACCGTAGAAGCGGGGCTCGGCAGGAATGAAGGTCGGCCGTCCGAAGGCCCCGCCGGTATTGCCGGCATCGAGCAGATAGCGCTCGTTCGTGGCATTGCGGATGAAGCCAGCGATTTCGAACCTTTCATCGGCAAAGGAGACACCGGCGCGCGCATTCAGGAGCGTGACGGCTTCCTGCGAGATACGCAGGCTGTTCGGCACTTCGAAGAAAATGCGGCTACGGTGCGTGACCGACGGCGTTGCGAAGATCCGTACTCCCGGAGCGACGGGGTAATCGACGGTGAAACCGCCGGCAGCCTGCCATTCGGGCTGCAGACGGAAACGATCGCCCGCGACCGTTCCGTTGATCGGATCGTCGTCGATCCCGCCATCGATGTAGCCGACATTGGCGAAGACGCTCAGCCAGCTGGTGGGCCGTATGTTGATCTCCGCCTCGACACCAAGGTTGCTGGCCGAGCCGACGCTTTCCGTGACCGTGGTGCCGAGCGGCAGGCCAGAAGGATCGTTCGGGTCCGAGATCGTGCGCGTGGTCTGGAAGTTGCTGTAATCCTGATAATAAACACCCAGCGAGCCGGAGACGGTGCGCGAACCGAACTTGATCCCACCTTCGTAGTTCCACACCACTTCCTGCGGGATGACATTGATGTTGGGCAGGACCTCGGTCCCGGCACGGCGTGCGCCAAGTGATACGACCGGAGAGCGGCGGCCCTTCGAAACCGTTGCGAAGACATTGAGGTCGGGCGTTATCCGGTAGAGCGCATTGAACCGCGGCAGCACGGCGGAAAAACTGTCTTCGGCTTCGAACGTGCGGCCACCGGTATCGATCTGGCCAGGGATGAGCGGCGCGCCCGTCAGTACCGAATTGGGCACGGACGTAACGAAGCCCGAACGGCGCTGCTCGATCAGCAGACGGGCGCCGGCAGTCAGTTCGAGCGAGGTGGTGGGAATGAAGGTCGCATCGGCGAAGAGCGAATAGCTCTGATTGTTGCCCTGGTTTTCGAACACGGAACTGTAGGGGATTGCGGTGGCGGCACCGCCGGTAGCGAGCTGGGTAACCTGTGCCGCGGGCACACTGCCGTCGGCGGCGACGCAGGGGATACCCGGAATAACCGGAGCCAGTCCCAGCGACGTGGTGAGGCACTGCAGGAAAGTGCCCTCTTCGGTCGAGAATGGCACGCGCTGGAGATTGTCCTCGGTGAAGAAATTCCAGCCGAAGGCTGCGCGCCATCGCGGATCGACATAGGTGAAGCGGCCTTCATGGCTGACCTGATGCCCCATTGCGATCTCCGCAAATTCCAGGAACGGTGCCGGGCCGCCATCGGCGTCGAACACCTCATGGCTGTCGAATTCGCGATAGCCGTTGACGGTGGTGAAGGTCAGGCTGTCACCGATGAGGTATTCCGCCGTCAGATTCGCATCGTAGACTTCACGGTCGAGGCCGAGCTGGCTGTCACCCAGGGCGGCTTCCGAATAGGGGGACCCGCCCAGGAAGGCGCGACCGAACGGATCCGCGGGCCCGTCGGGAGTGGCAAAAGTATCCGAGATAAACGGCGTGCCGCCGTGCCTTTGCCGGTCGAATGTGCCGATGAGGTCGACCGTCAAACGGTCGTTCGGCGTGAAGCGGAGCGAACCGCGCGCGCCGAACTGGTCTTGCGCGTAAAGATCCTCTTGCTGTGAGGGGGCCAGGTTTTCGACATAGCCATCGCGGGTGCGCCATTCGAAGGCGATGCGGCCTGCGACGACATCGGACCCGGCATTTACGAAGCCAGAAACCAGCGTCTGGTCGAAATTGCCGTAGCCGCCGGTCACTTCGGCCGAGTAGCCGGGGCGAGGCCGTGCGGAGACTAGGCTGATCGCGCCGACGGCGGATGCGGTGCCGAATAGCGTCGCCTGCGGCCCCTTGATCACTTCGACACGATCGAGATCGTAGATCGCCTGATAGGAACCGCGCGAGCGCGAGATATCGACCCCGTTGTAATATAGCGTGACGCGGGGTCCCTGCTGTGCGGACCCGCTGTCGGATGTGATCCCGCGGATCACGATGCCCGGATTGTTGGCGCTCTGTTCCTGAATGTTGAGCCCGGGAATATAGTTCGACAGTTCGTCGAGATCGGTGACACCCAGTTCCGCAATCGCATCGCCGGTGAGCGCGGAAATGGTAATCGGCACGTCGAGTGCGCGCTGTTCGATAAGCTGTGCCGTGACGATGATCTGGTTATCGGCAGGCGCGACATCCTCGTCGTCCGGTTGCGCCGGTGCCTGGGCCTGAAGGGCCTGAAAGGGAATGGCCGATGCTGCGCAAAACAGTGCGGCGTGGGAAAGCGATTTGATGTTCATGTAGCCCCTCGTTCTCGGTGTGAGGGGCCTTTCCCAGAGCTAGGTGAAAAGCTCGCGACGGTTTTCTTTCAAACTGGAGACTGCGACGCGATTGGGGGGAAATACCTGCTATGTGGAGGGTGCCTGCGGGTGGGAGCTGGCCCGATCCGTTTGCGCAGGAACACGCATCGGCGAATTTCCGCCACGAACCGATGCGTCGGCAACGGTTCGGAAATAACCGCCCGGGAATTTTCCGCATAAAAAGGGCCGGGATAGGCAATGACGCTTTTCCCGGCCCTTTTTGAGGCGACTTCATTGCTGCCGCATGCCCTGGCTGTGTTTAGCTCAATCTAAGCCGAACCACGAAGACTGGCGTCTAATGTACTTTTGGAGGCAATTAAGCCGAAACTGGACCCATTTAACCTGCAACTATCGATCGAGAAAACCCAAAAAAGGTGAATTGTCTCGTTCATGTTGTCACGCCTAATTCAAATCAGCTTCCACTTCGTCGCGGTGGTATACCGCTACTATATCCCCTCTCGCCGGAGTGATACTCTCCACTTTTTGACATATCCCTAATAAGACCAGACAGTCGGCTTGCGGCCCAAAAGCTGCCATTGCGGGGATCCCTAGTTAAATGACTGGAATTGGGCCGAAATCAGACTGGCAGAAGATGGCCGCACAACAACGAAAGCGGACCTCGGCAAAGTCTAATACTGGACCACGGGTCACGTAACGCAAGATGACCCTGGGCTGTTCGATGATGCTCCTTCTAAGAAGCACGACATTTAAGAGGCGGTGACCCGGCCAGCCGCATTGAGGGCCGACCGGGCATATTCAAGCCAATGCCTTGATCACAGCCTCGGCTAAAGCCGGATTCTGTCCCGAGAGGCGATCTGTGACAACATGAGGGCCCCAGTTTGGTCCTTCTTCGTAAACCACGCCAGCACACCGGAGCGTTTCGGCCAGCAACCACGGCGCATTGTCGGCAGTACCAAGCTCAACCTCTTCGTCATCGCTGAACGACGTCCTCCGCCTTCCTGCGAACAGCCAGTCCTCGTCTTCGCTGCGCGTCGCGCAGCCAAAAAGCGATTGCTTGTAGAACGGCGTTAGTAAGATGCCAAAGATGTGCTGTTCAATTTAGAATGATGAGCACCCGGCTCCTTTCCGATCTTAATAAATATGTGAGACGAAGTTCTACTCATGCATCTCGTTCTCGCTCGGCGATCGGGGCCATGGTAGTCTTTTTCTTCCGGTCGATAATAAAGGCCGGCGCGTGCGGCGAGCACGGCCGCCTGCGTGCGGTTTGACACTCCGAGCCGATCTAGAAGTGCACGTATCCAAACCTTAACATTGCCTTCAGAACAGTTCTCGATCCGGGCAATTTCTTTGTTCGACATGCCTTCCGATAAGAAGCGCAATAACCGCCACTGGCGATCATCGAGTTTTTTGCCGGTGAACGGTCGGTGTGCCGGCGCGGCAACGGCTCCGCATAGCCCGCCGACAAGCAAGCGATGATTAGACATCGACAGTTTGACAAGACGCATTAGGTCCTCGCGCGAGATATCGAGGGGAGCAGCGCAAACTTTGCGGTCTCCATGGAGTAGAGCGGTTAGGAGCGGGTTTTGCCGGTCTTCGCACAAGATAACCCAGCTTTGCACGTCAAGATCGCTGAGGCGTTCGGCCTCTGATCGAGCCCAGTCATCGTCACCACCGTGCCAGACGTAGATACCGACATCAGCCTCACCCGCGAGTGAGAGCGACAGCGACTTGAGATCCTGATCGCTACCAACGATGTTGAAATCGCTCGAGCTGAAGCCCGCCGCGATAGTTTCACGCAGCAGTCCGCCGTGACAAACGAACACGAGGCGCAATACGCCTTCCATGATTCCCTCCCAGGATCGATCTAAATCGATCTGAACGAGCCAGTACTACTGGGAATGGCACTTTGTGCTCTTGTTCCCCCGAATCAACCCGTTGGAAATTGACTAATGTATAAAGCGATGATTCGCAAACCAACGCGGATCTCGACAACGAGTTTAATTATCCGAAATTGCGGCTTCCCACGAATTTTCCGACTACAAACGCTCTTTAGAGCGGCGCTGAGCCCCTACCGCGCCCTTTCTTGATCATTTGAGTAGATATTTTCTTCCGATGCGCGGGAGCGCTTTACTCCTGGGTGATCGAACGTTCGAAAGATCCGCCTAGCATTGGATGAGGGGGCAGCCTCACTCGTCACAACCTGAATGCGGATCATCTCGAAAGGATGGAATGACGAGTGATGGCCGATGTCTCCGGACACTGACTCTGACCATTGATTGGAGACCATCATGAAGACTATTTTAAAAGCCGCAGCTATCGTCGCCACTCCGTTTCTGTTCGCAAGCGCCGCGCATGCCCAGTCCGTAACTCCGGACGCGGAAGAGTATGCGATCGCTCTCAGCGGCTCTGTCGATAGCAATTGCGAACTGCTTCCCGAAGGCAATGGCTCTTATGACGTCAACATGCTCGAGACCGGCAACCAGGGCTTTCTGGCGATCGCTTATTCCTGCAATTCGCCTTATACGGTTTCGCTGCAATCGTTGAACGGCGGTATGCAGCATACACAGAGCTCGGTTTTGATCGACTACGACGTCGAAGCTGCGGGCTTCCTTGGCATCTTCAACCAGACGTCGACCAACTCAGCCTCAATGAAGACCGCGCCGGTCGTGATCGTGACCAACAATGACTGGGAAAACATCGCGACCAACGGTGGCGTGCGTACCGGCAATCTCGATCTGAGCTTCGACAGCCTCAACGAGTATGCGGTTGCCGGAAACTATGAGGACACACTTACCATTCGCCTCGCTGCGAACTTCTAAGTCCGCTCGACAAATGCAAGGAATTGGCGGGAGGGAGTGATCCCTCCCGGCTTTTCCGTCTTTTTAATCCATAGCCCACCATGGTGACCTATGAGCTTTCTGACCCGTTTCCTTGCGATTGTGTTGGCCGTCAGTTTCCTAATGACCCCGACCAAACCCCTTAAGGCATATGAACTGCGACCGATCGTCATCGAGCTGAGGCCGTCCGGTTCCGGGTCCAGCGCGACTATGATCATCACCAATTCGCACAGCGTTCCGATCGCCATCGAAATAAGCGCATTCAGGCGTGAACAAAATGCAGACGGGTCAGACACACTGACCCTAGAGGAGGATGATCTTATCGTTGGTCCGCCCCAGATGATCATCGCTGCTGGGGCCAGCCAGAGTTTTAAGGTGCAATGGATCGGAGATCCCAGCCCACAGAGGGAACTCACTTATCGCATCGTCACCGAACAATTGCCGATTGATCTTGCGAAAGGCGCCAACGGAACGGGGATCAACGGCGAGGTAAAGGTGCAATATCGTTATGAAGCCGCGCTTTATGTGATTCCGCCAGGCGCAGAACCATCCGCTCGTCTGGCTTCGGTCGAAAGGGTCATGAGCGAAGATGGCACTGAGATGCTCGAGGTAGGGATTTCGTCCGAAGGGACGATGCGCGCGATACTAGACAAACCTGTTCTGGAGCTGCGCGCCGCCGACGGTTCCATGGTTAGCCTTACCGGCAAATCGCTGGTCGAATTGAATGGGCTCAATATCCTTGCTGGCAACATGCGGAAGATTCGGCTTCCCGTACCGGAAGGGCTTGGCAGCGGCGCCGTGAGCGGGACGTTAACTACCGAGTATTTCGTGTTGAGCTAGGGATCTTCGGGGGGGAAGATCTATGACTGTTCCGGTCTCTGTATCGAGACTGGCGATCACGGCGGCGCTGATCGCGGCGTTCGTTTGCGCTCCAGACAAGGTAATGGCGCAAAACGTCGCTCCCTCAAGCGTGCCGGCTACACCGCCTGAAGTTCCCGGCGAACGAGACGACGAAGTGTTGCCTGAGCCGCCCCCCCAAGAGCCGGCGGCACAGGACACGGACGCACTTTTTCGTCAGGTGTTCGGGCGAGATCGTCCCGCTGTGGCGGCAGGCGACTACGCCGTCGTGATCGATACAGTATACGTCGGAGATTACCGGATCGACCCGCAGACTAACGGAGGCTCTATATCGAGCGACTTCGTGGGACAGGTCCTTTCCCCGATTACGATAGGGGAAACGCGGGAAAAGTTGCGAAGTATGGTGGATGATCCGGTCGTCTCGTTCGACCAGCTTCGCGAATTGGGACTAAGCATCGAATTCGATCCGGCTCAATTGGCACTACGGATCAGCATTCCGCCGGGGCAACGCACCGTTCGCGAACTCTTGCTGCGAACAGCTGGAAGGAGAGGCGCGAGCAAGCTTGTTCAGCCGGCCGATTTCTCTGCGCTTCTGTCCGTGCGTGGAGGTGTCGATTACATTTTCGACAGCAATACGCTCGACACGGGACTGCACGGTTTCGGCGCGGTAATCGATGCTGCGATAAACATAAAGGGTTTCGCCCTTGAAGGGCAGTTTATCTATGACGAGACGCGTAATCGCGCCTGGTCGCGGCGCGACATCCGGCTGACCTACGACTGGATCGATGAACTGATCCGCTTCGAAGCGGGTGATTTGAGCGTCGGTAGACGACCACTTCAGGATACACCACGAATGGCCGGTCTCGCGGCTTACAGGGAATTTCCGATAAACCCCTATCGGCAGATCAGACCCGTTTCCGAACGCGGGTTCGAACTCTCCGCGCCCGCCCGCGTGGAGATACTGGTCAACGGCGTTCCGTCGAAAACGCTCGCGCTTGATCCAGGGCGTTACAATCTTCGGGATTTTCCGCTTGTACCCTCTGCAGCCAACGAACTCGAGCTTCGCGTCCGATATATCGATGGGCGAGTCGAAACATTGTATTTCTCAGCTTTCACCGACATCGACCTTCTTGAACCGGGTTTGTCCGATTTTGCCATTAACGTTGGTCTACCTTATCGCGATAACGACGGTGCCAGGGTTTACGATAACGGGAATTACAACGTTCTCGGGTACTATCGCCGTGGGATCACCCCGACATTTACGGCAGGCATTAATTGGGAAGGCGATAGATACTTCGACACAATTGGTGCCGAGGCAACGTGGGCCTCACCGTTCGGATCGTTTTTGCTGAATGTCGCCACGAATATTCGGGAACCCGGCCCGCATACCGGGCGCGCAAGTCTTCAGTATAGCTGGCGCGATGTCGATCCAGACCGAGGTCGTTCGATTGATGCACAAGTGATCCTTACCGGCGAAGACTATCGAACCCTTAACCAGTTATTTGGCGGTTCTTTAGTCAGTTTCTCGGCGCAGGCGCGCGCCGGCCAAGCCTTCGGCCGAAGCTTGCGCGCTCAAATTTTCGGCGGGTACGAAAGCGGTGAGGAAATCGGATCGAGAACCTTCGCTGGTGCGTCGATTTCACGCCAATTCGATTTCGGGAACGTGGGGCTGAGTGGCGAGTATCTGAGATCCGCAAACGACGAGGATGCTGTGGTCGTTCGTTTGTCGCTATCGGTTCCGATTGGCCGGGGAGCAGTGACCGGCAATTATTCAACTCGGGACAATGCGGCGCGATTGGATTACACTCGGTTGGGTGCAGTTGGTGTCGGTTCGCTAGGCTACGCCGCTGGGATCGAACGGCGTGATGATTTCAATCGTCAATTCGCTCGTGCCACATATTTGGGCAATCGATTCGAGGCGAGTGTCGATGCAAGCCGTGGACAGGGCGCCGGTGGCAGGCGAGATCTCCGATCTAGCCTCAGCTTCGGAACAGCCCTCGTCATGGCCGATGGGACGTTCGCAATCGGCCGCCCTGTATCGAACAGCTTCGCGATCGTCGGCTTAAATTCTGAGGCTGGTGACTATAGGCTTGCGGTCGAACCGAGGGTCAGTTTTGGGGGAACTGAAAAATCCTACAATGCTTATAGCGGTTTGCTGGGTCCCGCGGTCGTCCCGACGCTAACTCCCTATTTTGATCGGTCGATCCAAGTCGAAGCTCCTGGTGCACCGGTCGGAACGTCGCTCGGGGGTACGGTCTTCTCCGTTCGGCCTGGCTACCGAACGGGTCACAAGCTCGTGGTCGGGAGCGGTGCCAACGCGGCGGCTGTGGGATCGCTTCAACTTCCTGATGGTGCCCCGCTTGCGTTTGCAAGCGGCACCGTCCGCCGTGCAGATCGCGCGTCGGATGAAGAGTTTCCGCCCGTCTTCACCAATCGAACAGGCCGTTTCTTCGTGGAGGGGCTCGAAGCTGGCGAAACATATCTGCTTGTCTTCACGATCGAAGGCGAAATTTTCGAAGCGCAGATCGTCTTGCCTGAGGAAGCCATAGGGATTGTCAGGTTCAATGAGCTCATCGCACTGGCGAACGCTGACACCATGACAGGAGACTGAGGATGATCAAGAAACAAAGTACGCGACTTGGGGTCGGGCTGGCGATGAGTTTGAGTACGATGCCGGTTTGGGCGCAGGATGGCCCGATCATGCCACAGCTTTTGGATACGGCAGAATGTTATCTCTCGTTGGAGGTCGACAACGCGGTAGATTGGCGAGGTCCGTACGGGCGGGGATACGAAGTTTTCGACCCATCACTTTCTTTTGAAGTAGCCTTGATAACGGTCCGCCACGAAGGACGTGCATGTGATTTCTTTTTGACCGCTACCGGGCAGAACGGCGGTGGTGAGGGAAGGTTGGATCGGCAGGGATACGCGCTGATCTACGATCTGTTGCGTGATCCTAATGGACCGTCGATCCTGTCGCCGGACCTGTTCGGAAATCAGCTGAGCCGTCTGCATGGGACTTTCGCTGAAGGACCTTCCGCCCAGCAGTTCATGATCTATCTTTCAATTCCACCAGAACAGTTTGTTCCGGGTGGAACATATAGCGGGCAGGCGATACTCAAGCTGTTCCGTGATGATATGGCAGCGCCGGAATTGAGCGTTCAGGAAGCATTGCCGATCACGGTGCCAGTCGCATCAGCATTGAAAGTGGAAAACTTGCAGGCTGGCGTGGGTCGACGCGACCTCAGTGTTGATCTTGGTAACCTCGAAACAGGTGCAACCAGCGAATTAGATTTTGTGCTCAGTAGCAACGCTCCCGTTCAAGCGCGTATAAGTTCTGACAATCTTGGTTTTCTGGCGCATCAATTCGGAGCCCGGCCGATCCCTTATCGGATGTCCATTGGCAATCGTCGGCTTGATTTGAGTAATGGGAGCGATCAGGTAGCCATCGGCACTGGCGGCGAGCGCGGCCTTGATCTTCCGCTCAGGGTAATGGTCGACCAGCAACCGGGCGCTGCAGCAGGAAAATACAGCGATATCGTGACAATCAACTTCCGTGTTGAACAGTAGGCATTTGCCGAAGTTGTGATATGGCGATGCGGAATTTGAGCGCGTGACGCCAGCGCGGAGAACGAAGAACCACTCATCGTCTGCATGCGATATCAAGGGGAACCGCAATAGGCGCGGTGATTGGAACTATCACGTTCCCGGTATGCAGTATTACGAACAGATCAGGCCAGGCGAGATTTTCTGTTCCGAAACGGACGCGATCGCTGCAGGATACCGGCGGTCGAAGGTTTAGATGGCGAGCGACGGCTCTTGGGCCGTTTGCTGTCGGTCCGCTTTTGGCGTCTGTCACAGAGAAACCGGCCATTAAGCAAGCAGCAGCTTTAGACGATACGGTAATCACTGCCGATCGGACGGCAACTCAGGTGGCATATTCACTATCGGACAGGAACGAGCGGCCCGTTCTTCTACCGCCGAGTATCACTAGAAGCGGATCCGATGGGGGCCGACCGATCGTGTTTTCTATTGCGGGCCAAGAGCAGATAGCCCCAACCCGGCAGGTGAAGCTCTTGCCCTTCTCGTAGGACTACTCGCTCGGGAGTGCCGAACCGCTCATAAGTCCCATCGGCAAGCGCGCTTGTGGGCGTGACCGTCACCGGCTTATCGCCGAAGTTGAAGAAGGCGACGACCCGGTTTTCGCCCGCCGTCCGGACCCATGCGAATATCTGCTCGGGACGATCTGTCTCCAGCTTGTGCATGCGTGCGCCCCATTGACCGTTGGCGAGCGCCGGATTGGCCTTGCGGAAGGCAATCAGGTTCTTGAGCAGATCGCCATAGGGACAATCTCCGCCTCGACCCCAGTCGATGGGATCGCGTTCGAAGAATTTGAGCCTCTTCGAGTTGCAGGCCTCCATTCCGTTATGGATCAGCGGCAGGCCTTCGCCGGTGAAGGAAAGCACGGTCATCGCATCGAGTGCGGCCCCGTAATTCTCCTCCGTCGTGCCTTCCCAAGCGTTGCTGTCGTGGTTCTCGATATAGGACATGCGCATGGCTTGGCGCGGCCACAGGCTCTCGTTTTCGGCATAATAGCCGTAGAAGCTGGTCGCATTGCCCTTGCCCTTCGCGACGTTCTTCGACGTGTTGTGCCAGTCCCAGGCATAGGTCGCATCGAAGGCGGCGTAGTGAAAGGCGGCCTGCTGCACCTCGCCAAGCATGAAGACTGGCTTGATCGCGTCGAGCCGCGCCCGCGCGGTCTCCCAGAAATCGAGCGGGACGTAACCTGCCACGTCGGCGCGATATCCGTCGACGCCAAACTCGCGGACCCAATATTCCATGGCCCCGCCAACATGTTCGCGCACGCCGGGCTTGGACCAGTCGAGGTCGATGATGTCGGACCAGTCCCACCAGGGGGTCGGGCGGAAGTCGCCCTTCCAGTCTTTCTCGTACCAGTCGGGATGCTGCTTCGCGAGTTCGTTATCCCAGGCGGTGTGGTTCGCGACGAGATCGAGGATCACCTTGAAGCCCTGTGCATGTGCGGCATCGACGAAGGCGCGAAAGTCCTCCTCGGTACCGAATTCGGGGTTCACTGCGTAATAGTCCTGAACCGAATAGGGGCTGCCAAGGGTGCCCTTGCGGTGTTCCGCGCCGATCGGGTGGATCGGCATGAGCCAGAGAATATCGACGCCCAGTTCCTTGAGGCGCGGCAGTTCCTGCATGGCAGCGGCGAAAGTTCCTTCGGCTGTGAACTGGCGGGTATTGATTTGGTAGAGCACCGCGCTGCGGGCCCATTCGGGATGCGCCAGCGTTACCTTGTCTCGGGCTTCCCAACCGGTCGGCAGGGGAGCGCCGGCGCGCGCGTCTATCCCGCTTGCAAGAACGGCTAGCGCCGCGGCGGCAGCCAAAAGCTTATACATGGGATCGCTCCGAAGGAATTGCGGCTTGCACGCGCTGCATGGCAAGCGCCGCAATCAGCCAGCTCGCCGCAGCGAACAGCATGGTCCACACCGGCTCGCCCGGAAAGTACGCCTGCATGATACTGCCCATGACGGTCGCAACCAGCAGTTGCGGGACAACGACGAACACGTTGAACAGGCCCATGAATATGCCGAGCTTTGCCTGCGGAAGGTTGCTGGCGAGAATGGCGTAGGGCATGGCCAGGATGCTGGCCCACGCGATGCCGATGCCCACCTCCGCCAGCAGCAATGCCCCGGCATCGCGCACGAAGAAGAACATCAGAAAGCCCGCAGCGCCAAGCGTCAGGCAAATTGAATGGGTCATGACCTGGCCGAGGCGGCGGCTCATCGCGGGTAGAAGCGCAAGGGCGGCGATGGCGGCAACGCCGTTGTAGACCGTGAAGAGCACGTTCACCCAGTTTGCGCCCTCGTTGTAGGCGACGCTCGCGGTATTGGTGCTGCCGAAGACGTATTGCGTGACGATCGGCGTGGTGTTGATCCACATGATGAAAAGCGCCGACCAGCTGAAGAATTGCACCAGCGCCAGGCGTTTCATGACTTCGGGCATGCCCGAAAAGTCGCCGACGATGCTGGAAAGCATGTTGGCTGTCCGGCCCCGCTTGGCGAGTGTGATCCCGATTGCGCTCAGAAAGCCGTAGGCAACCAGCAATGCGCCGAGTAAAAGGACTTCTTTCTCGAGCCCGAGAGCGTCGACGGCGAGGACCGCAAGCAGACCTGCAACCACCCAGAGGGTGCTGCCGACATAGCTCTTGCTGGAAAGGGCGCGGACCGGCTGCGTAAGCGTATCGTCCTGTCCGCCTGCAAAAGCCGCCTGTTCGTCCGGACTGTATTCCTTCGTCGTGACGATGGTCCACATGACCGCCGAGAAAAGCGCGAGGCTGCCGCCCCAGAAGCTCCACTTTACCGTATCCGGGATACCTCCTTCCGGTGCTACATTGCTGACGCCGGCCTGTTCGAGAAGCCAGGGGAAGATCGATCCCACCACGGCACCTGCGCCGATAAAGGCTGTCTGCACCGCATAGCCGGCGGCATGCTGATCGGCATGCAGCATGTCGCCGACAAAGGCGCGGAATGGCTCCATCGAGATATTGAGCGACGCATCGAGCATCCAGAGCATCGCTGCGGCGAATAGCAGCGGCGCGCCGAAGGCGGGACTCAACGGCATCAGGAAGAGCGCGATGGCGGACAGCACGGCCCCGGTGAGGAAATAGGGGCGGCGGCGCCCGAGGCGATTCCAGGTGCGGTCCGAAAGGTGGCCGATGATCGGCTGCACGAGCAGGCCGGTAAGCGGTGCCGCCACCCACAATGCGGGCAGGTCGTCGATGCTCGATCCCAGCGTCTGGAAGACACGGCTCATGTTCGAATTCTGTAGTGCGAAGCCGATCTGGATGCCGAAAAACCCAAAACTGATATTCCACAGCCCGGCGAAATTCTGGCGCGGTTTTTCCCGCAGCGCCTGCGTCATGCAAAGTCCCTCGTTCCTGGCCACGCCGGTCTTTGTGCCCGCTGCAGCATTGCTCGTGACGAACGCTTGCACGGCACGCTGTCCGCGCCAAGTGCGTATACGAATACGCTGGCCCGTTAGGTTCTCCCGCTGCTGCCGCGCACAACCAGCTTTCCGGGAAGTTTGCGCGGGGGGAGGTCGCGTCCCTCGATCTGCGCCAGGAGCGTTTCGACAAGCGCCTGCCCCGCGCCGCGAATGTCCTGCATCACCGTGGTCAACGGCGGGGTCGTGAGGCTGGCCGCGGGGATATCGTCGAAACCGACGACCGCGACGTCCTGCGGAACGCGGCGGCCGGCCTCGGCCAGAGCCCGCATTGCGCCAATGGCGATCAGGTCGCTGGCCGCGAAAATCGCGTCGAATTGTGCGCCGCTGTCGAGCAGACCTTTCGCGGCAGTCCAGCCCTCTTCTTCGGTTGTCAGCGCATCGAACTGGAGCGCCGCGTCTTTTGCGATTCCCCCGTCCTGCATTGCTTCCAGCAACCCACGGTACCGGCCGGCAAATTCCGGATAGTGGTCGTCGGCATGGCCGAGAAAAGCAATGCGCCGTCGACCGCTCTCGATCAGGTGCCGACCGGCAAGCTTTCCGGCGGTGACGTTATCCGTCCCGACCGTGACGCCGCTCGTGTCGCTCGAAACCGAACCCCAGCGCGCGAAATGCGTGCCCTGACGAACGAGCTGCTCCATTCGTTCGCGGTATTTGGTGTAATCGCCATAGCCCAGCAGGATCAGCCCGTCGGCACGATGGCTGTCCTGGTACTGGACGTGCCAGTCACCCTCCATGCGCTGAAACGATATCAACAGGTCCAGACCGCGGTCGGCGCAGGCCCGGGTGATCGAGCCGAGCATCGCGAGGAAGAACGGGTTGATCATGCTCTCGTCGGGAGTCGGGTCTTCGAAGAACAGCAGCGCGATCGTATTCGATCTTTGGCTGCGCAATGACGAGGCGTTCTTGTCGACCGTATAATTGAGATCGCGAGCGATGGCTTCGATCCTTGCCCGGGTGCTGGCGCTGACCGATTTGTCGCCGCGGAGAGCGCGGCTCACCGTGGGCTGCGATACCCCTGCGGCATAGGCGATATCGAAACTGGTCGGCCGACCCGTCGGCTTTCGACCCATCGCTCTCCTCCTCCGGGGCAGTGCTCGCATACTCTCTCGCCCGCGACCATAGGTATACGTGGCGGGACAGGCAACTTGAAGCGCCCGGATCCCGCGGGGATCGGCTATTTCGGCGAGGCTATGGCAAAATTGCACCAAGCCGTGTTGCGGCGCAATCACATACGTATGCTGTCTATCGCGACTTGCCGATCCCGACATATGCCGACGCCGTACAGGTGGTTTGCACCACGCAGGACCTGTCGAGAATTGGACTGCGGCCCAGGCAACCGAGAACGGTTCCGGGTCTTTTGGGGAGAGCTTTGAAATGGCAAATCGCAACAGATTTACCGCCACCGTCAGCATGTCGGCCTTTGCCGTTTCGCTGGCCGCGATGGCGACACCGGCAGTCGCGCAGGACGTCGATCCGAACATCGATGTCGAGGCGGAAGCGGACACCGATGCGCAATCCGACGATGTTATCATCGTTTCCGGCTTTCGCGAGTCGCTGGCAACTTCGGTCAGCACCAAGCGCAACAGCGACCTGATCCTGGAATCGGTAACGGCAGAAGACATTGGCAAGCTGCCCGACGATTCCATCGGGGAATCGATCGCCCGCCTGCCTGGCGTCACTTCGCAGCGCCTCAACGGCCGCGCAAACGTCATCGCCATTCGCGGGCTCGGCCCCGACTTCTCGCAGACGCTGCTGAACGGACGCGAACAGACCTCGACCGGCGACAACCGGGCGGTCGAATTTGACCAGTACCCTTCCGAAGTCGTCAACCAAGTCAATGTTTACAAGACACCATCGGCCAGCCTTGTCGGCCAGGGCCTCGTCGGGACGATCGATGTGCGCACCATCCGTCCGCTCGAGGCAGACGAACGTATCCTGGCTGTCGGTGCGAAGGGGTCCTATGCCGATCTGGGCGCGCTCAATGCCGGGTCGAAGGAATTCGGCTACCGTGTAAATGCGACCTTTGTCGACCAGTTCGCCGATGATACGCTGGGCGTGGCGCTGGCAGCCGCCTATACCGACGAGCCCTATCAACTGCAGGAATTCAACGCTTGGGGCTATGCCGGTGACGGAACGACAGGCAATCCCTTCGTGATCGGCGGTAACAAGAGCTTCGTCACCTCCACTCAACTCAAGCGCTTCGGCGTCAACGGCACGGTGCAGTTCGAAGCCAGCCCGACTTTCATGGTTACGGTCGACGGCTTCTATTCCAACTTCGACGACGATCAGTCCAAGCGCGGAATCGAACTGCCTCTGGGCTTCAACGGTGCGCCCACGAATGCCACCGTGGTCGATGGCCCATTCGGCGGTTTTGCCGAGGCGGGCACGTTCGAAAACGTCGAGGGCGTGGTTCGCAATGACGTATTCCAGCGCAAGGCCGATCTCTATTCGGGCGGCATCAATCTCGACTACCAAGGCAATGACGGCTGGAATGCCTTCTTCGATTTCGGCTATTCGCGCACCGACCGTGAAGAACTCAGCATCGAAAGCTACTCGGGTACCGGTTACGGCGCCGGAGTGGGTGCGACCGATACGATCGATTTCATCTCTGGGACAGAAGGTACCAGCTTTTCACCTACGCTCGATTACAGAGATCCGAACCTGATCGTGCTGACCGATCCGCTCGGCTGGGGCGGCGACCGGATCCAGGCGGGATATTACAATGACCGTATCGTCGAAGATGAGCTGTTCCAGTATCGTCTAGGCGTGGGCAAGGAGTTGGGTGGCTTCTTCTCCAAGATCAATTTCGGCCTCGCCTATACTGATCGATCCAAGAACCTCACTCCGGACGAATTTTTCGTGTCCCCCGCAAACGGCGCGACCGAAGTGGCCATCCCGAATAGCGCGCTGCTGCGCGAGACCGATCTCGGCTATCTCGGTCTAGGCCCGATCGTCAGCTACGATGTGCGCGACCTGATCGCGGACGGCACGCTGGTGCTCGATCCCAACCCTTCGAACGACGTTCCGGCGAAGGCCTACGGCATCACCGAAAAGCTGATGACCGCCTATCTGCAGCTCGATATCGAGCAGGAAATGGGCGTGGGCGTGCTGACCGGGAATGTTGGCGTGCAGGCAATCAATACCGAACAGAATTCGACCGGTGTCGCATTCGCCGATATCGATGGCGACGGTGCAGCAGACCGCGTCGACCTTTCGCTCGGCGATAATTACTGGGACGTCCTGCCCAGTGCCAACCTGTCTCTGCGCACGGACAGTGGATGGGTGTTCCGTGTGGCCGCCAGCCGCCAGATCCAGCGCCCGCAACTCGACGACCTGCGTGTCGCCATCAGCTACGGCATCAATAACAATGCGGGTGAAAGTCCGACGGGCGAAGCGCCCTTCATCAGTGGCGGCGGCGGTAATCCGCTGCTGCGCCCCTATCGTGCCAATGCTGTCGATTTGAATATAGAAAAGTATTTCGCCGGCGGCGCCGGGGTGATCGCGGCGCAGGTCTTCTACAAGGATCTGGTCAGCTATATTGACGGGTCTCGCGTGATCTTCGACTACGCGCCGTTCCCGCAGCCGGCCGGGCAGACCCCGGCCACCACGATCGGTTTCCTCGATTCCGAAGTGAACACGGGCGGCGGCAATTTCTACGGCGTCGAACTGGCCGCGACGGTGCCGTTCGATGTCTTCACCGGTACGCTCAACGGCTTCGGCGTTACCGGCGGGGCGGGCTACACGAAGACCAAGGTCGAGAATGCGAACGGCGATACCGACCAGATCCCCGGATATTCCGAATGGGTCGCCAACGGCACGCTCTATTACGATCTTAACGGCTTCAGCGCGCGCGGCAGCGTGCGGTATCGGTCCGAGTTCTTGGCCGACTTCACCGGTTTCGGGGGATCGCCGACGCGCCGCCTGGCGCGAGCCGAAACCATCTTCGATGCGCAGATCGGCTACGAATTCCAGTCGGGCAGCGCGCTCGAAGGCCTTTCGCTCTACATCCAAGGCCAGAATTTGACCAATGCACCTTTCGTTTCGCAGTTCGACGTGCCCGAACCACGCGCGGTAATCGACTATCAGGAATACGGCCGCCGTTTCCTGGCCGGGTTCACGTACAAGTTCTAGTGTTTCTCCCGGAAAGGGCGGCGCGGTTCCTCGCGGCCATGCCGCCCTATCCTTTCCAAGGTTTCGCAGGCAAACGCGCCGCCACACCTTGCCGTCTCGGGAAACAGGGTTGAGCCGTGAATGACAATCGCACCTTTCGCATCTTGATCGCCGGCGGCGGGACCGCCGGCTGGATGGCGGCGGCATTGCTGGCCCGGTTCCTGCCTCCGGACTACCGGGTCGCGCTGGTCGAAAGCGAGGCAATCGGCACGATCGGCGTGGGCGAAGCGACGATTCCGCAGATCCGCCATTTCAACCAGGCGCTGGGCATCGACGAGGCCGAGTTCCTGCGCGAGACAAAGGGCAGCATCAAGCTCGGCATCGCGTTCGATGGCTGGCGCGGCGAAGGCCATAGCTACATGCACGCGTTCGGCCCGGTCGGTCAGTCGTCGGGCCTCATCCCTTTTCGCCATTACTGGCTGCGCGCCAAGGCGCTGGGCCATGCGAAGGACCTGGCGCTTTATTCGCCCAACGAGGTGGCCGCGCGCAATCTGCGCATGCCAAGGCCGGGCGGGGGGGACTTGCCATACGCCTATCACTTCGACGCCTCGCTCTATGCCGCTTTCCTGCGCCATTATGCCGAAACGCGGGGTGCCGTGCGCACCGAAGGCACCATCGAGCGGGTGGAGCGCGACGGCGAAACCGGAGATATTGCGGCACTCGTGCTTAATGGCGGGCGCCGGATGGAAGCCGATTTCTTCATCGACTGCACCGGCTTTCGCGCGCTGCTGATCGAGGGGGCCATGGAGGCCGGGTTCGATGACTGGTCGAACCTGCTGCCCTGCGACCGCGCTCTGGCGGTACCTTGCACCAGCGGCGGTGATTTCACCCCCTATACCCGCGCGATGGCGCGCAAGGCCGGCTGGCAGTGGCGCATTCCGCTGCAGCACCGGATCGGAAACGGCTACGTCTTCAGTTCGCAATTCTGCAGCGAGGCCGATGCGGCCGATACGCTCCTCGCCAATCTGGACGGGAGCCCCGACGGCGACCCGCGTCTGCTGAGCTTCACCACCGGTAAGCGGAGGCGGCAATGGGTAGGCAATTGCCTGGGACTGGGTCTGGCGGCGGGATTCATGGAGCCGCTCGAATCTACCAGTATCCACCTGGTGCAAAGCGCGCTTGCCCGGTTCCTGCAACTTCTGCCCACCGGCAGGTCCACGCCGTCGACGATCGACCATTTCAATGCACAGGCCGATTTCGAGTGGAGCCGCGTGCGCGATTTTCTCGTTCTCCATTACTGGGCCAACGGGCGCGAAGGCGATCCCTTCTGGGATGCCATGCGAGCGCTTGACCTGCCTGCCACCTTGCAATGCAAGGTCGACCAGTGGCGCGATACGGGCCACATCCATCGCGAGCATGAGGAGCTGTTTACCGAGGTCGCCTGGTTCCAGGTTTTCGCCGGACAGGGCGTCTTGGCCAATCACTACAATCCGCTGGCCGATGCCATGGCCGAACAGGACCTCCTCGATTTTCTGGCATGGCAGGAGCGCCAGCTCGAGCAGGCCGCTGCCGCCATGCCGCACCACGCAGATACGCTGGGCAGGTTGATGGCCCGTCCTGCCAAAAGGAACACTGCCGCATGACCCGTTTCGTCCTTCCGCTGCTGACGCTTGGTCTTGCGTCCGTCTCGCCTGCGCAGGCTCAGGACAGCGCAGGCGAAACGAACTTTCGGGACCGCCTGCCATCCGAGGAGATCGTCTACTTCGTGCTTCCCGACCGGTTCGAGAATGGCGATCCCTCCAACGATCGGGGGGATTTCGTGGGGGACCGTCTGGAGACGGGTTACGACCCCGAGCATAGGGGGTTCTTCCATGGGGGTGACCTGAAAGGCCTGACGCAGCGGCTCGATTATCTCGATCGGCTGGGCGTAACCGCCATCTGGTTTGCGCCGATCTTCCAGAATAAGCCGGTACAGGGCCCCGAAGGCGGCGAGAGTGCCGGGTATCACGGCTATTGGGTAACGGACTTCACACGGCCCGACGGCCATTTCGGCTCGCGTGTCGAGTTCAAGTCCTTCGTCGACGCCGCGCATGCGCGCGGGATGAAAGTCTACATGGACATCATCACCAACCACACCGCCGACGTGATCCGCTATGCCGAGGGTGATGCGACGGACTATGTTTATCGCAGCAAGGGTGACTTTCCCTATTCGCGCCGGGGCGGCGTGGATGGCGCGCCGGTCAATACGGGTTTCATGGGCGACGAAGACCGTAGCGCAGTCAATTTCGCCAGGCTGACGGACCCGTCCTATGCCTACACGCCGGTGGTCCCGGCGGATGAGGCTGAGAGCAAGGTTCCCGCCTGGCTGAATGATCCGATCTACTACCACAACCGCGGCGACACTACCTTCACCGGCGAGAGCAGCCGGTTCGGCGATTTCGCAGGTCTCGATGATCTGTTCACCGAGCACCCGCGCGTCGTTGAAGGGATGATCGAAATCTACGGAAACTGGATCCGCGATTTCGGGATCGACGGGTTCCGCGTCGACACCGCGCGGCATGTGAACCCGGAATTCTGGCAGGCCTTCGTTCCGGCCATGCTGAAAACCGCCGACGAAGCAGGAATTCCCAACTTCCACATCTTCGGCGAGGTCTACCGCGACACACCCGACAATGGGTATATAGCGCAATATACGCGGCGCGACGGCTTCCCGGCCGTGCTCGATTTTGCCTTCGCACAGGCGCTGCGCGAAACCGTGGGCCAGGGCAAAGGCACGCATGTTCTGACAGAAATGTTCGATGGCGACGTGCTGTATGAAGGCGGCGAAGAGGCCGCGCTCGCATTACCGACCTTCCTCGGCAATCATGACATGGGCCGTTTCTCGACCCTCGTGAAGGCGGATCGGCCCGAGATCGGGCAGGAGGAACTGCTCGCGCGGGTAAAGCTTGCGCATGCGATGCTGCTGACCCTGCGGGGCAGCCCGGTAATCTATTACGGCGACGAACAGGGTTTCGTCGGCGATGGTAACGACCAGGCCGCGCGCGAGGACATGTTCCCCTCCCGCACGGCCAGCTACAACGACAACGACCTGATCGGCACCGATGCGACCACGGCGCAAAGCAATTTCGACGAAAGCCACCCCCTGTTCGAACTGATTGCTCAGTTTTCCGCCATCCGCCGCACGAACCCGGCGCTTTCGCGCGGGAGGCAGGTTGTGCGGCACTACGATCAGGAACCGGGCATCTTCGCCGTCAGTCGCTTTGACCCGGACACGGGCGAGGAATATCTGGCAGCCTTCAACACGTCCGATGCAGAACGCAGCGCCAACATCGTCGTAGGCTACGATGCCCGCAGCTTCGACGAACTGGCCGGCACATGCCCGGCGAAAGTTTCCGCCCCGGGGAGCGCCGCGCTGACGCTGCCCGCCTTCGGCTGGGCCGTATGCCGCGTGTCGGAGGTGGCAGAATGAACCGCGCCGACGCATTCGAGGCCGTTGCCGCCCCGGCAACCGATCGGCCCTGGTGGAAGGGTGCGGCAATCTACCAGATCTATCCGCGGAGCTTTCAGGATTCCAACGGTGACGGGATCGGCGATCTGCCCGGTATCACGCAGCGCTTGGGGCATGTCGCCTCGCTCGGCGTCGATGCCATCTGGATTTCGCCCTTCTTCACTTCGCCGATGAAGGACTTCGGCTATGATGTTGCAGACTATTGCGATGTCGATCCGATCTTCGGCACGCTGGCGGATTTCGAC
The DNA here is from genome assembly GCF_019857205.1 of Qipengyuania pacifica. GTDB lineage: Bacteria > Pseudomonadota > Alphaproteobacteria > Sphingomonadales > Sphingomonadaceae > Qipengyuania > Qipengyuania pacifica. The sequence continues at coordinate 555,642 of NZ_JAHWXO010000001.1, forward strand.
ACGCTTATCGCACGCGCGCATGAGCTTGGGCTCAAGGTGCTGATCGATCAGGTCTATTCGCATACGTCGGACGAGCATCCGTGGTTCGTTGAAAGCCGGTCGAGCCGGACCAACCCGAAAGCGGACTGGTTCGTGTGGGCCGATGCCAAGCCCGATGGATCGCCGCCGTCCAACTGGCAGTCAGTCTTCGGTGGCCCCGCGTGGACCTGGGATGCGCGGCGTGGTCAGTACTACCTGCACAATTTCCTGAATTCGCAGCCGCAGGTGAACATGCACAATCGCGAGGTGCAGGATGCCATGCTGGCAGCGATGCGGTTCTGGCTCGATCGCGGGGTCGACGGCTTCCGCATCGATGCGCTGAACTTCGCGATGCACGACCCGGAATTGCGCGACAATCCGCCCGCTCCGGCAACAGACAGGCTGCGTTCGCGACCGTTCGATTTCCAGCTCAAGAAGTACAATATGTCGCATCCCGACATCCCGGCTTTCATCGCGCGGATCCGCGCGCTGACCGACGCTTACGAAGGGATTTTCACCGTCGCCGAAGTCGGCGGGGACGAGGCCGAGGCGGAAATGAAGGCGTTCACCCGGGGCGAGCAGCATCTCAACTCGGCCTACGGCTTCAACTTCCTCTATGCCGAAGAACTGACCCCCGGCTCGATCTGCGCCGCGCTGGCCGAATGGCCGGACGAGGAGGGGGTGGGCTGGCCGAGCTGGGCATTTGAAAACCACGATGCGCCCCGTGCCGTCAGCCGCTGGTGGAAGCCGGCCCAGCGCGCCGATGCGGCGCGGATGAAGATGATGCTGCTCGCCTGCCTGCGCGGGAACATCATCCTCTATTACGGCGAGGAACTGGGCCTGACACAGGTCGAAATTCCGTTCGAACAGCTCCACGACCCAGAAGCCATTGCCAACTGGCCGCTTACGCTCAGCCGTGATGGCGCACGCACACCGATGCCCTGGGATGCATCCTCTGCGCATTCGGGATTTACCGAAGGCGAACCCTGGTTGCCCGTCGGTGACGACAACGCCGCGCGTTCGGTCGAGATGCAGGAGGGCGACGATGCATCGCTCCTCCACCATACCCGCGCAATGCTGAGCCTGCGGCGCGACACCCCTGCACTGCATCACGGCGCCGTCGTGCGCTGCGAAACTGTCGGCGGCCTGTTCGTTATCGAACGCCGCGCGCAAAACCAGACGGTTCGCTGCCTGTTCAATCTGGGGTCCGGGACGGCTGCGGCGCCCGGCGACCTTGCGACCGGATCTGTGCTGGCCGCCATCAACGGGGCGACTTCGGCCAACCTGCCCCCCCTCAGCGCCATGGTGATCGAATTATGAAATTCCTGCCCCTCCTCGCCTTCCTTGCCACGATGTTTGGCGCACCTGCGCTGGCCGAAGAAGTCGTGGCTTCGCCCGATGGCACCATCACCGTCACGGTCGATGTCAACGGCGAGGGCCGGCCTTTCTACCGCATCGACAAGGGAGGCAACGCCGTCTTCAGCGAAAGCCGGCTCGGCTTCCTGCTGACCGATCAGGACAAGCTCGAACGGCGCCTCGCCATTACCGGCGCGACGCGGGCAATCCATGACGAAACATGGGAACAGCCGTGGGGCGAGCAACGCTTCGTGCGCGATCACCACAACGAACTGACAGTCCGTTTCGAGGAGGACAGCGACGAAAAGCGGCGTTTCGGCGTGACCTTCCGCGTGTTCGACGATGCAGTCGCCTTTCGCTATGTCTTTGACGACCGGAGCATGGGTGAGACACTGCGGGTCGCCGATGAGCTGACCGAATTCAATCTCGCGCAGGACGGCACGGCCTGGTGGATTCCCGGTGGCGAGTGGAATCGCTACGAATATCTCTACGAAGAAACGCCGATCGACGCCGTGTCGATGGCGCACACGCCGATCACCTTCCGCATGGACGACGGCACGCATGTTGCCATTCACGAGGCTGCGCTGGTCGATTTCGCAGGGATGTGGATCAAGCGCACCACCGGGACCAACTTCCGTGCAACACTGGCGCCCACGGGTTCAGGCGCGGCACGTGCCGAGCGCGACCTGTCCTTTGCAACGCCATGGCGCACGATCCGCGTTACCGACGACGCCGCGGGCCTTGCCGAGAGCCTCGTGGAGCTCAACCTCAACGAGCCGAACAGGCTCGGTGACGTCAGCTGGTTCAAACCGCACAAATATGTCGGTGTATGGTGGTCGCTCCACCTCGAGGAGGAAACCTGGGGTTCTGGCCCGAAGCACGGTGCCACCACCGAGAACGTGAAGCGCTACATCGACTTCGCTGCGGAAAACGGGTTCAAGGGCGTGCTGGTCGAAGGCTGGAATATCGGCTGGGATGGAAACTGGTTCTTCAACGGCAGCGAATTCAGTTTCACCGAAAGCTATCCCGATTACGACTTTGAGGAACTTGCCCGCTACGCTGCCGAAAAGGGCGTGCCGATCGTCGGCCATCACGAGACCAGCGGCGATGTCGGCAATTACGAAAGCCAGCTCGAAGCCGGGCTCGACCTGATGGCCGCACGCGGGGTGAAGGTCATCAAGTCCGGCTACGTCACCGACGCCTGCAACCTGCGCTACGTGCATCCCGATGGCCACGAGACGCGCGAATGCACTGAAAGCCAAGTGATGCAGCGCCACCACCTGAAAGTCGTGACCGAAGCGGCGAAGCGCAAAATCGCGATGAATCCGCACGAGCCGGTCAAGGATACCGGGCTGCGGCGCACCTATCCCAACTGGGTCAGCCGCGAGGGCGCGCGGGGTATGGAATTCAACGCCTGGGGCGTTCCTGCGAACGGTCCGGACCATATTCCGACCATGGTTTTCACTCGCTTGCTGTCAGGCCCAATGGATTACACGCCGGGAATCCTCAGCTTGGAGGGCCGCGGCCAACCCCTGCAGATGACTATGGCGCGCGCGCTGGCCGAATATGTTCTGGTCTACTCCCCAATCCAGATGGTCGCCGATCTGCCCGAGCACTATGCCGAGCACAAGGATGCCTTCCAGTTCGTTAAGGACGTCCCGGCCGACTGGGCCGAAAGCCGCATCCTCGAAGGTGAGGTGGGCGACTACGTCGTTACCGCACGCAAGGACCGCAACAGCGCGGAGTGGTATATCGGTGGCGGCACCGATGCGAGCGAGCGCTCGGTCTCGCTGGCGCTCGATTTCCTCGATCCGGGCAAGTCCTATCGCGCCGAAATCTATCGTGATGCGGCAACGGCGCATTTCGAAGGCCCTACTCGCTTCGATATCGTCGTCGAGCAACGCGACCTGACCGCGACCGATCGCCTCGACCTGCGCATGGCTCCCGGTGGCGGTTTTGCCGTTCGGCTGGTACCGATCGAGGGGTGACAGAAAGCAAACCTCCACGCGTGGTAGTGCTGGGTGGGGGCAGCGCGGGCTGGATCACCGCCTGCCTGCTGCACCATCGCTGGCATTCGCGCGGCGGACAGGTCACCGTCGTCGAAAGTCCCGAGATCGGGATAATCGGTGTCGGAGAGGGGTCGACGCCGCAACTGAAAGCTTTCTTCGACCATCTCGGCATCGACGAAGCCGACTGGATGGCCGCGTGCGATGCCACCTACAAGCTCGGTATCCGCTTTACCGGCTGGAGCGAGCGGCCGTGTTTCGAGAGCTATTTCCATTCCTTCCCGGGGCCCGTCGACCTGCATACCGAACCGGGTTTCGTGCATAATTGCGCGCTTCGCCGGCGGGGTTTCGATGTGCCCGCCCATCCCGACGACTGGTTTCTCGCCGAGGTCCTGGCGAGAGAACACAGGGGCCCGCACCCGCGGGACAACTTCCCCTTCATGCCCAGTTACGGCTACCACTTCGATGCCCACAAACTGGGGAAGCTCCTGCGCGACTGGGCGACCGAACGCGGCGTATTGCACCGGCCCCTCAGGGTGACCGATGTGGAACAGGGTACCCAGACCGAGATCGCCGCGCTCCTCTGCGAGGACGGGACACGGATCGAGGGCGACATCTTCGTCGATTGTTCCGGATTCCGCTCGGTCCTCGCGCAACAGACGCTGGGTGCACAGTTCATTCCGTTCGGCAACAACCTGTTCAACGATCGCGCGGTGGTTCTGCCTTCTGCGCATAGTACCCGCTTCAAGCCGCAGACCGATAGTATCGCGATGCGCGCCGGATGGCGGTGGTCGATCCCGCTGACGACGCGGGCCGGCAATGGCTACGTCTATTCATCGAAGTACGTATCTGACGAAGACGCCGAAGCGGAATTGCGCGAAGCGATCGGGATGCAGGACGAAGGCGAAGCGCGTATTCTGGAGATGCGGGTTGGTCGGATCGCCGAGACCTGGACCGGCAATTGTCTAGCTGCCGGCCTGTCGCAAGGCTTCATCGAGCCACTCGAAGCGACCGCGTTGCACATCGTCATCGCCACTGCGCTCGATTTTGCCGATGCCTACGAGAAGGGCGGCTACGGGTCAGCGCATCGCGATATGTTCAACCAGCGTATCGCTGCCAAGTACGAAGGGATCCGCGACTACATCGTCGCGCACTACCGGCTCAACCAGCGCAGCGACACGCAATACTGGCGCGACAATGCGGCCAACGACGCGCTGTCGGAGAATCTGAAAGGCATGATTACCGCTTGGTTCACCCATAAGGACCTGCGCGAGGTCAACCTGCGCCAACACGATGGCAACCCACATTATGCCAGCATGAGCTGGCACGCGCTGTTCGCCGGTTACGGCACCTTCCCGCCCGAAGCGAAAATGGTGCCAACTCCCCCCGGGCTGGTGACGGCAGAGGTAGATCATACGCGTAGAACGCTCTCCGCGTGTGCGACCAATTTTTGGAGGTATGCTCCCCTGTCAGACTAACCAGCCTACCAAGGCTGAAGCCACTTTTTGGTCCGATAGGTATGCGAAACGCCAATTCTGTATGACTGCTTGTGGGACTCTTTGATAGCCCCTAGAATGTCCGAATTGAGGGCGCATTGCTGCCGTTGGAGGTTCGTTAACTCAATCTCCGAAGCCCACGCGGACGGCAACATTTCCTAACGGTTGCGGTGTTTACGGCTCCAAAATATGCGTAATTGCTTCCAAATTCACTTTATATAGTTCCACTAAGACTCAGGCCATCAAACGTCCAGATTTGCCACGTTGAGGGCATTGTTCTGGATGAATTCGCGGCGCGGTTCGACGACGTCGCCCATCAGGCGGGTGAAGATTTCATCGGTTACGTCGGCATCCTCGACCTTCACCTGCAGTAGGGCACGGTTGTCGGGGTCGAGGGTGGTTTCCCACAATTGCTCGGCATTCATCTCGCCAAGACCCTTGTAGCGCTGGATCTTCTGCCCCTTGCGCCCGGCGACCATCACCGCGTCGAGCAGCTGGGTCGGCAGGGTGATCGCGTCGTCGGTCAGGATCGGCGCATCGTCATCCGCCTCGTTCGCTTCGCCATCGTCGGGCTCTGTTTCCGCACTGCTGCGCACGAGACGCAAGGGCGATGCGTATACATCGGCGAAATCCTGCGCGATCTTGTGCAGTTTGCGTGCCTCGGCACTTTCGAGAAATGCCGGGTCGATTTCGTGTACGTCCGTCACTCCGCGCCAGACGCGGCTGAGGCGGACCTTGCCGTCTTCGCCCGTCTCGGCCTTCCAGCGAGCATCGGGATCGCCCATCTGGAGGTGGGCGGCAGCACGATCGAGAGCAGCAGATCGATCTCCGGCAGGGTCGAGCGCGCCGGCCAGAGCCATCGCCTCGATCAGCTCCGAATTGTATTTGCGGGGTACGAAACCGAGCATGTTGCGCATGCGCAGGCCGTGGTCGACCAGCGCCTGCAGTTCTCCGCCGCCGCGGACCGGCCCGCCCTGCGCTTCAAGCACCCGCCCGTCGAGCCCCTGTGCGATCAGGTAACGGTCGTATGCCGGCTGATCCTTCAGATAGACTTCGCTCTTGCCTCGCGACACCTTGTACAGCGGGGGCTGCGCGATGAAGAGGTGCCCGGCCTTGATGATCTCTGGCATCTGGCGATGGAAGAAGGTCAGCAGGAGCGTGCGGATATGAGCGCCGTCGACGTCGGCGTCGGTCATGATCACGATCTTGTGATAGCGCAGCTTTTCGAGATTGAATTCGTCGCGCAGGCCGGTGCCCATCGCCTGGATCAGCGTGCCGACTTCCTTGGACGAGATGATCCGGTCGAAGCGGGCACGTTCCACATTGAGGATCTTGCCCTTTAGCGGAAGGATGGCCTGTGTCTTGCGGTCGCGCCCCTGCTTGGCCGACCCGCCTGCCGAATCGCCCTCGACCAGAAAGAGTTCGCAGTTTTCGGGATTGCGGTCCTGACAATCGGCGAGTTTGCCGGGCAGCGACGCGATGCTCATGGCGCCCTTGCGGCTCATCTCGCGTGCCCTGCGGGCAGCTTCACGCGCGGCGGCCGCGTCGATGACCTTCTGGATGATCTGCTTGGCGTCGTTCGGGTTCTCTTCGAGCCACTCGGTCATCTTTTCGCCCATGAGCGATTCGAGTGGCTGGCGAACTTCCGAAGACACCAGCTTGTCCTTGGTCTGGGACCCGAACTTGGGGTCCGGCAGCTTGACCGATACGATTGCGGTCAGCCCTTCGCGCATGTCTTCGCCGGACAGGCTGACCTTTTCCTTCTTCATCAACCCGCTGGCGGTGGCGTAATTGTTGAGCGTGCGCGTCAACGCGGTGCGGAAGGCCGCAAGGTGGGTCCCGCCGTCACGTTGCGGAATGTTATTGGTGAAGCACAGGACGTTTTCGTAATAGCTGTCGTTCCATTCCAGCGCGACGTCGATGCCGATACCGTCTTTCTCAGCGCTTACCGAAATGGGTTCGGCGACCAGAGCTTGCTTGTTGCGGTCGAGATATTTGACGAATGCCGCAATGCCGCCTTCGTAGAACAGATTGTGTTCGAGCGGCTCTTCGTGCCGTTTGTCGCGCAGGAGAATTCGCACGCCCGAATTGAGGAAAGCGAGCTCGCGATAGCGGTGCTCCAGCTTTTCGAAATCGAATTCGATGACGTTCTTGAAGGTGTCTTCCGACGCCTTGAAGGTTACGCGGGTGCCCTTCTTGAAGCCTTCTTCGTCGGGATTCTGTTCGACCTTGGGAGCATCGCCCACGACACGCAGGCTTTCGACCGCGTCACCATGTTCGAAACGCATCCAGTGTTCCTTGCCGTCGCGCCAGATGGTGAGTTCGAGCCATTCGGACAGCGCATTGACAACCGACACGCCAACACCGTGAAGCCCGCCCGAAACCTTGTAGGCGTTGTCGTCACTGGTGTTTTCGAACTTTCCGCCGGCATGCAGTTGGGTCATGATGACCTCTGCCGCGGACACGCCTTCTTCCTTGTGCATGTCCACCGGAATGCCGCGACCGTTATCTTCGACCGACACGCTGCCATCGGCGTTGAGTTCGATCAGGACGAGGTCGCAATGCCCGGCAAGCGCCTCGTCGATCGCATTGTCCGACACTTCGAACACCATGTGGTGGAGGCCGGAGCCATCGTCGGTATCGCCGATGTACATGCCAGGCCGTTTGCGCACTGCATCGAGGCCTTTGAGGACCTTGATCGAATCTGCGCCGTAACCGTTTTTCTTCGGCGCTTCGGCGCCCGTGTATTCAGGGGTATCGTCCATATCGATCATATAGGCTTTCGAGGCGGAAATTCCAAAGTTTCAGCGCCGATTTTACCCACAGATTGCCGTCTGTCCGGCAGGAGCGGCAACTGGTTGATTTCAGGCGGTCGAAGGCGCATCTCGCCAGCCATGCTTTCAGTGCTCGATATCTTCCGAATTGGGATTGGTCCTTCGTCCTCGCATACGGTGGGTCCGATGCGGATCGCCCGCACCTTCGCGAGGGCGCTGGCAAAATCGGACAAGCTCCAGCGAACGGCCCGCATCGCGATCGAACTGCAGGGTTCTCTGGCGCTTACGGGCGTTGGGCACGGGACGGTCGATGCCAGCATTCTGGGTCTGATGGGGTTCGCACCCGACAAGACATGTCCTGACGAAGCGGCTGCGGCGCTCGAAAAGGTTCGCGCCAGCAAACGGCTCGATCTTGGCGGGGGGCGTGAAATTGCCTTCGACCCTGCGGTGGACATCGATTTGGCCGGGCACATCATTCCCGACCTGCACCCCAACGGCATGAAGCTGACCGCCTTCGATGCCGATGGCGGCAAGCTGTCCGAGCGGACATATTACTCGACCGGCGGGGGTTTCGTCGCATCCGAAGCTCAGCTCAAGCGCAAGCCCAAGGGCGACCGCATCAATACCGGCACACAGGTTCCGCACGATTTCGGTTCGGCAGCAGAGCTTCTGGCGGCGTGCGACACGGCGGACGTCTCGATCGCGGATCTGATCCTGACCAACGAAGACGCTTTCCGACCGCGTGATAAAACGCTCGAGGGTATCGACCGGATTGCAAAGGCCATGGATCAGTGCATCGACCGTGGCCTCACCCAGCGCGGGATATTGCCGGGTGGCCTGAAGGTCGAACGGCGTGCGCCGGACCTGTGGGACAAGCTTTCCGCGAACCCCCAGTCGAACGAGCGTGAACAATTGTTCGACTGGCTCAATTGCTATGCCATGGCCGTAAACGAGGAAAACGCCGCGGGCGGGCGCGTGGTCACCGCGCCGACCAATGGCGCGGCGGGCATCATTCCTGCTGTGATACGGTTCTATTGCGTCGCAAACGACGAACAGCCGTGCACGGATAGTCGGCGCACATTCCTCCTTACGGCAGGGGCAATCGGCCTGCTTTACAAACAGCGCGCGAGTATTTCCGGTGCCGAGATGGGCTGTCAGGGCGAAGTTGGCGTCGCCTGTTCCATGGCGGCGGGCGGACTCGCGGCCCTGTGGGGCGCATCGCCGGTGCAGGTGGCCTCGGCGGCGGAGATCGGCATGGAGCATAACCTCGGCCTGACCTGCGACCCTGTCGGCGGGCTGGTGCAGGTGCCGTGTATCGAGCGTAATGCCATTGGCGCAGTGAAGGCGGTCAACGCCGCGCGACTGGCCCTTCATCGAACGGGGGCGGAAAGCCTCGTGTCTCTGGACCAGGTAATTGAAACCATGAGGCAGACCGGGCTCGACATGAGTAATAAATACAAGGAGACGAGCCAGGGCGGGCTTGCGGTCAACGTGATCGAATGCTGATGCTTTTTGCCGTGGTGCTGGTGGTGTCGGGCGCTCTTGTCGTCGGCGCCGCATGGGGTAACTACGGCAAGCTGCCCGAACGCCTCGAAGGCTTTCTCGTCGCGCTGGCCGGGGGCGCGCTGCTGCTTTCGGTGACGACCGAACTCATCCAGCCCTCAATCGAAAAGTCCAGCGTATTTCACGCCATGCTCGGCGTTGGAGCCGGCGCAATCGTCTTCGCGATCTGCGATTATCTGATCGACGAAAAATGGGGTTCCAACGGAGGCGGAGGGTTGCTGGCGGCCATTACCCTCGACGGTATTCCGGAAAACCTTGCCTTGGGCGTCGCGCTCATTGGTGCGGGGGGACTGGAGATTGCCGCCTTGGCCGGATCGATCCTGCTGTCGAACTTGCCCGAGGCGGCAGGCGGCGCACGCTCGATGGCGCAGGACGGGCGGTCGAAGGGCAAGATCATGGTGCTGTGGGCAGGCACTGCCGTTCTGCTGTCTCTTGCCGCGATAGTCGGCAATCTGGCGCTGACCGGCGTGGGAGAGGGTACACTGGCGCTTATACGCTGCTTTGCTGCCGGTGCAGTGGTCGCCAGCCTCGCCACCGAAGTTTTCCCGCAGGCCTTTCGGGAGGACCGGCACTGGGCCGGCATCGCGACTGCACTGGGGGTGATCCTGGCATTTTCGCTCGGCAGTTTATCGGGCGGCTAGACAGACGCGCGGTCAGCGATAAGGGTGCGGGTATGGGAGATACACAGATCGCCGCCAAGCTTGCCGAACCATTTGGCAGCTATTCGCAAATCATCGCCGACAATGCCGCTGAGCTGGGCGAAAAAATCGCCATTCGGGACGATGATGCCGAGATCACCTGGGCGCAGCTCGGCGAGAAGGTAGAGCGTATCGCTGCTCGGCTGTTGGAAGAAGGGCTGGAGCGCGGGCAATCGGTAGCGATCCTTGGGTATTCGTCCATACCCTACGCGCTCGTATTTTTTGCGGCTGTGCGGGCGGGCGGAGTGGCGGCTCCACTGACTACCAGCGCCAGTCCCGATCAGCTGGCCGGAATGGCGAAGGATTCCGGCGCTACCCATATCTTCATGGATCGCGCGAAGCTGAACGAGTTGGGCGACGGCTGCTTTGCGGACATGACGCGTATCGTGCTGGACGAGGACCTCGACACGTGGATGGCGCCGGAAGGCGCCAAGGCCGCTTCCTTCGATCCTGAACCTGCCGACGCCTTCAACATTATCTATTCAAGCGGCACCACCGGCGTTCCCAAGGGTATCGTCCATTCTCACCAGATGCGGTGGCGCCAATTCGCTTCAACGGCATCGAGCTGGCTGGAGAATGGGATGCGGGTGTGCACCTTCGCATCAACGCCGCTCTATTCGAACACTACGATGGTTGCGTTCCTGCCACCCCTGCTCGCTGGCGGCACCGTACGGGTAACGCGCAAGTTCGACGCGCTGCGATGGCTTCAGTTCGCGGAGCAAGACGGCACGACTGCCACCATGCTGGTGCCGGTACAATACCGCCGCCTGATGCAGGAGCCACGCTTCGACGAATTCGACCTCTCTTCGCTACAGCTCAAATACTGCACCTCTGCGCCGTTCCCGGCCGAACTGAAGCGTGAAGTGCTTGATCGCATGCCTGGCGCGTTGGTGGAAATCTATTCCATGACCGAAGGCGGCGTCGTGTGTCTTCTGGAAGCGCACAAATTTCCCGACAAGCTTCATACTGTCGGTCGCCCCGCTCCAGGCAGCGAACTCAAGGTGCTCGACGATGAAGATAAGCCCGTAGCACCCGGTGAGGCGGGAAATCTCATCGGCAGAAGCCAGACGATGATGACGGGATACAAAAACCAGCCCGCGAAAACACAGGAAGGATACTGGACCGACCCTGAGACAGGTGAGCTGTGGCAGCGGATGGGCGATATCGGGCGGATGGATGCCGAAGGTTTTGTTGAATTGGTGGGCCGCGCAAAGGACATGATCATTTCCGGCGGGTTCAATATCTTTCCCGTCGACCTCGAGGATGAACTGGCCAAGGAAGCCGATGTCGTCGAAGCGGCCGTCATCGGCGTACCCAGCGAACGCTGGGGCGAAACGCCGGTTGGCTTCATCACGTTGAAGGAAAGCGCCCGCGACTGCGATACGATTCGCGACGCGGTCAATTCCCGATTGGGAAAGACGCAGCGGCTGGCTCAGCTACATGTTATCGATGAAATGCCGCGCAGCCACATCGGGAAACTTCTCAAGACGGAACTTCGTGAGGAAGCAGTGCGGCGCGGTTTGCCCGCGTGACGCTCGCGGTGGCTGCGGCTTTCGAGACGCGGCGCCAACTTCTTGGGGGGAGGGAGAGGAATGTCGGCGGCCGCGTCTCTACTCGCTGCCATATCGCCTCGCAGACCCGGTAGGCATGGTGCCGACCGCTCTTGGCGAGGAAGGCCAGAAACGCGGCTGCTTGGACTGCCGTCGTATCTGTAATTCGTCCGAAACGGCTCCTCATGGGTCACCGTCTGGCTGTGAGGCTTGTAATAATCTTTCACGTCTTTGAACTAAAGTGTGAAAACTTGGATGGGTGTTGCGTTTTGCGCAACCCATTTCGGGCACGTCCCTTGGTTATTTCTGTGGTCGCCGAAGACGTGAGAATCCAGTAGGTTGCATGGAAGTGCACATTATGCCGGGGATCGCCACAGCAGGGTGATCAACAAAGCCTGTCCCCGACCAGCCTCTTGTTGGCCATGGGGACAATTTCCCGAGCGTAAGAGCCAATGCTGGACAGCGGGCGCGCCCTGCCTTTAACGGACCGCATGCAGCCAGAGCACCTCCCCGATTCCATACTCATTGTCGATTTCGGCAGCCAGGTCACCCAGCTTATCGCACGCCGCGTGCGCGAGGCCGGAGTCTACTCCGAGATCGCGCCGTTCACGCAGGCCGAGGAAGCCTTTCATCGCCTGCAACCCAAGGGGATCATCCTTTCCGGCTCGCCTGCGAGCGTTTGCGACGAAGGCAGCCCGCGCGCACCGCAGATTCTGTTCGATAGTGGGCTGCCGATCCTTGGCATCTGCTACGGCCAGCAGGTGATGAGCCAGCAACTTGGCGGCGAAGTGCGTCCCGGCCACGAAACCGGCGATGGTGGAGAGTTCGGCCGAGCCTATCTGACCGTGACCGAGGAGTGCGCGCTTTTCGACGGGCTATGGAAAAACGGCGAACGACATCAGGTCTGGATGAGCCATGGTGACAAGGTCACGCGCTTTGCACCCGGTTTCAAGATCGTCGCGACAAGCGATGGGGCGCCGTTTGCGGTCATCGCCGACGAAGAGCGCAAATATTACGGCACGCAGTTCCACCCCGAGGTGGTGCATACCCCCGACGGCGGGAAACTATTGGCCAATTTCGTGCGCCATGTCTGCGGCCTCGCCGGCGACTGGACGATGGCCGAATTCCGCAAGACCAAGATCGAAGAAATTCGCGCGCAGGTTGGTGATGGCAAGGTTATCTGCGGCCTGTCTGGCGGCGTCGATTCCGCGGTTGCCGCAGTGCTCATTCATGAGGCGATCGGCGATCAACTGACCTGCGTCTTCGTCGACCACGGCCTGATGCGCATGAACGAGGCCGAGCAGGTCGTGACCCTGTTCCGCGACCATTACAATATCCCGCTCGTTCATGTGAATGCCGAGGAGATGTTCCTGGGTGGGCTGGAGGGCCAGACCGACCCGGAAAAGAAGCGCAAGTTCATCGGCGGGGCATTCATCGATCTGTTCGAAGCCGAAGCGAAGAAGATCGGCGGCGCGGATTTCCTTGCGCAGGGAACGCTCTATCCAGACGTGATCGAAAGCGTCAGCTTTACCGGCGGGCCGAGTGTCACCATCAAGAGCCATCACAATGTTGGCGGCTTGCCCGAACGCATGAACATGAAGCTGGTCGAACCGTTGCGCGAACTGTTCAAAGACGAAGTGCGGGAACTTGGCCGCGAGCTGGGGCTGCCGGAAATTTTCGTCGGCCGCCATCCGTTCCCTGGGCCCGGCCTCGCCATCCGCATTCCCGGTGAAGTCACCAAGGAACGCTGCGACATCCTGCGCAAGGCGGATGCGATCTACCTCGAAGAAATCCGCAACGCCGGGCTTTACGACGCGATCTGGCAGGCCTTTGCGGTGCTGCTGCCCGTCAAGACCGTAGGCGTCATGGGGGACGGCCGCACCTATGACAGTGTTTGCGGCTTGCGCGCCGTAACCAGCACCGACGGGATGACGGCCGACATCTATCCCTTCGATGCCAGCTTCCTCAGCCGCGTTGCAACGCGCATCATCAACGAGGTGCAGGGCATCAACCGAGTGGTCTACGACTATACCAGCAAGCCGCCGGGTACGATCGAATGGGAGTGAATTGGAACTCCCGCTAGGGTCCGATCCCCGCACGGACGTCATACGGCGGCTTCAGGCGCTGCTTGTCCAACGGTTCGGACGTATCGAACGCGCGGCCGCCGCGTGGCGGCAACCGGAATGGGTACTGGTCCAGGGTGTGATCGGTGCGCAGACGAAATCGGAGATTTCGAACGCTGCCACCGATCGCCTGTTAAAGCGGTTCAAGAGCTGGGAAAAGGTTGCGACCGCTGCGCTGGACGAGTTGCAAGCCGAACTCACGACGCAGACTTATCCCGGCGTCGCAGCCGAACGGCTGAAGGCCAGCCTGTCGGCGATTGTAGCCTCGCGCGGCAAGGTCGATCTTTCGCATCTTGGTGAAATGAAAACTCGCGAAGCCATGAACTGGCTGGAGCAGCTACCCGGTGTGGGGCGCAAGATCGCTGCCGGGGTCATGAATGCATCCACACTTGACCGGCGCGCCATCGTTCTCGACGGTCATCACAAGCGTATCCTTCAGCGAATGGGCCTTGTCCCGCCGAAAGCAAACACGGAACGCGCCTTCGACGCGATCATGCCTGTAATGCCGGAAGAATGGTCCGGCGCTGACTATGATGAACACCACTTGCTGATGAAGAAGCTGGGCCAGTCATGGTGCCGACCGTCGGTGCCGGATTGCGCCACCTGTCCGGCTCAGGCCCTGTGCAAGACCGGCCTGGCAAACACATGATTGCTGCATCGTCCCGCTTGCTGCAGAAAGGCAGTCGATGAAGCGCCTGGCCTCGATCCTGTTATGGTCCGCGATTGCGGCAGCGTTCATCGGACCGGGCACGGTCACGGCTGCCGCCAGCGCCGGTGCCGATGCCGGCACGGCGCTGCTATGGGCAGTGGTGTTCTCCGGCATTGCCACATTTACTCTTCAGGAATTCGCTGGCCGGTTGAGCGTAGCTACGGGCGATGATCTGGCGACTATCCTGCGGCGTCGGTACCCCACCGGTTTTGCACGCATCGCCACCCTTATCCTGATTGGCGGTGCTATCCTGCTGGGGTGCGCTGCCTATGAAGCTGGCAATATACTGGGCGGGGCAGCGGGCGCGATGCTGACGTTACCCTGGTCCAAGGAGGCTGTTACCCTCATCCTGGCGGTGATCGCTGCGGCCCTTCTGGTTTCGGGATCGCCGCAAGGCGTGGCCCGGACGATGGCGATTTTCGTCGCGCTCATGGGCGCGGGATTTCTCGCCGTGGCGATCTCGCTAGCGCCCCCGCTTGCGTCGCTCGTTGCCGGACTTGTGCCCACACCGGGCTTTGGCGACGACAGTGTCGCATTGCTTGGGGTACTTGCCTTGGTCGGAACCACGGTGGTGCCGTACAATCTCTTTCTCGGCGCTGCCTTGGCCCGGGGGCAGGGGTTGAACGAAATGCGCTTCGGACTGGCCGTGGCCGTCGGCTTCGGCCTGCTGATTACCGCTGGTATTCTCGTGGTAGGGACCTCGCTCACCGGCGAATTTTCGTTCGATGCATTGGGCGACGTTCTGGCAATCGAACTGGGCGGTTGGGCGCGGACCGGTTTCGGGATCGGCCTGCTCGCTGCCGGCGTCTCGTCGGCAGTGACTGCACCACTTGCCGCCGCGCTGACGGCGCGCGGCCTGTTCGTCGCGCCAGACGATGCCCGGTGGCAGGCATCCGGATGGCGTTTTCGTTCAGTGTGGCTGGTCATCCTGATCATCGGCGTGGGGTTCGGGCTGGCCGACATCCGGCCGACACCCGCAATCCTAGCCGCGCAGGCGTTCAACGGCGTGTTGCTACCGCTGGTCGCTTTATTCCTGCTTGCGGCGATGAACGATGGGGCTCTGTTAGGCGAGAACGCCAACGGACCTGTCGCCAATGCGTTCGGCCTGCTCGTCGTCGGGGTTGCCACCATGCTGGGACTGACTGCGCTCGTGCGTGCAGCCGGTACCGCCTTCGGCTTCGAATTGCCCGAGCCGGGCCTGATGCTCCCGGCCTTTGCCGTGGTCGGCGTATTCGTAGCGAGGGCGGTTATCCGGGCGGCAGGCCAGAAGGCCTTACCCGCAACCTGATCGGGCGATCAGCCTTCGGTGTCGATCTTTTTGTAAGGGACGAATTCGTCGAGCAGCAGGATTCCTGACAGAAAGCCATTGACCCGATCGACCAGCTTCACCTGATCGGTACGGCACAGGCTCGATCCGCTGAACCGGTCGATGACCATGATGTCGCGATCATCGATACTGTCGGGATTGCGCGTATAATTAACCCATACGGTGTCGCCGTCGCGATAGGTCAGGGCCGTGCCGTCGATCTGGCTGAGATTGCGACTGCCCAATGTGCGGATGCAGCTTTGCGGCTCGCCTGCAACGCGACCGTCAAGCAGCTTTGCCAGCTTCTCTTCACCGCGTGTCATCTGGGCGTTTTCATCCGCCAGAACGGGCGAGGAGAGCATTCCGAAAGCGGCAGTGGCTAAGGCGATGTGCTTGAACATGTCGAATCTCCTGAAGGATGTTCGGATACTAGACCCTCGTGACTGAACCTTCGATGAGTCGAACGCCTGGCGGGGTCAGGCCGTTCCGCCCACGGTGATGCCATCGATAAGCAGGGTGGGTTGCCCAACGCCGGCGGGCACGCTCTGACCTCCCTTGCCGCAGACGCCGATGCCTTCGTCGAGAGCCATGTCGTTGCCGATACCGCGCACCTTTGTCAGCACGGTCGGCCCGTCACCGATCAGGGTGGCACCCTTTATCGGGGCAATCACTTTGCCCTTTTCGACCTTATAGGCTTCCGTACAGGCGAAGACGAACTTGCCGGATACGATATCGACCTGTCCGCCGCCGAAGCTGGTTGCGTAGATTCCGTCGTCCATACGGCTCAGAAGTTCTTCTGGATCGTCCGTTCCGCTTTGCATGAAGGTATTGGTCATACGCGGCATGGGCGTGTGCTCGTAGGACTGGCGGCGCCCATTACCGGTCGCCTCCACGCCCATCAGCCGTGCGTTGAGCCGGTCCTGCATGTATCCTTTGAGAATGCCGTCTTTGATCAGGACGGTTTCGCGTGTGGGGGTTCCTTCATCATCGATGCTGAGTGAACCCCGGCGGTTTGCGATGCTGCCATCGTCGATGACGGTGACGCCGGGCGCCGCCACGCGTTCGCCGATGCGGCCGGAAAAGGCGCTTGTGCCCTTGCGGTTGAAATCTCCTTCGAGCCCATGTCCTACAGCTTCATGCAGCAGCACACCCGGCCAGCCGGGGCCGAGCAATACGGTTTTCTCACCGGCAGGGGCCTCGATGCTCTCCAGATTTACCAGTGCTTGGCGCACAGCTTCATCGACCGCGTTCATCCACCGGCCTTCATCGAACAGCGTGTCGTAGAGATAACGTCCGCCGAAGCCGAAACTGCCGGTTTCGCGGCGCCCGTTCGCTTCGGCAACGATGCTGACGTTAAGTCGCACGAGGGGGCGAATATCGCGCGCCGTGAAGCCATCGGCGCGGATGATGTCGATCGCGCTCCAGCTGGCCGACATGCCCGCAGTAACTTGCGCTACGCGCGGATCCTTCGCCCGCGCAACAGCGTCGATCTTTTCGAGCAAGGCCACCTTCTCGGCGAACGGCACCAGATCCAGCGGGCTGGCATCGGTGTAAAGATGGCGATTGGTCCGTTCCGGCGGGGCGGAATGCGGAGATTTGGTCGCGTCCAGCAATTGCAGCGTCTCGCCTGCGCGGGCGATGGCTGCGGCGCTGATTTCGTTCGCATGGGCAAAGCCGGTTGTCTCGCCGGAAACGCCGCGCAGGCCGAACCCCGAATCTCGACTGTAATCAGCGGTCTTCAGCCGGCCATCGTCAAAAGCGAAGCTCTCGGTCGCCATGAACTGGAGATAAAGCTCGCCATCGTCGCAAGGCGCCAGCAGCCGTGCTGTCAATGCCTTGGCTTCCTCGGGGTCGAGCTGGTTGTAAAGAAGGGCGTGGGGATCGTTCGCTGGCGTCATACCATCCTATGTAGGGATGGCTGAGGCCAAAGGCGAGGGGCCACTGCCAGCCTTACGGGTGCCCGGGATCGGCGCCTTCGGAGATGTCCATCAACTGCGACTGATCGACGCCGTCTGCTGGTCCGCCGATCAGGACGAAGCGCCGGTCGCAATAGCCGCAATCGACATAACCATGCTCGTCGATCTCGAGATAGACTTTCGGGTGACCGAGTGCGGCGGGCTTGTAATTCACGCCGGTACGGATGTCGGTTGCGCCATCGCACCACACGCGCCGCGTGGTGACCTTGGACAATTCGGGAGGAGGCAGGCTCATGAACAATGCCGATAATATGTGCATCGCGCCTACGCAAGCATTCGCCGCTTGTCGCATTGGCGCGCTGCACCTAGGTCGGCTGCATGACTACTCCCCCAGCGATACGCATCGACGACCTCGTCAAGGAATATGCACCTGCCGGCCCGGGCGAAAAGCCCAAGCTTGCGCTGAAGGGGGTAAGCTTCGATGTCCCGCAAGGTGGCATTTTCGGATTGCTGGGCCCTAACGGCGCAGGCAAATCCACCCTTATCAATATTCTCGCAGGTTTGGTCAGGAAGACCCGTGGCAGCGCCGAAATCTGGGGCTTCGATATCGGCGATAACCCGCGCAATGCGAAGCGATCCATCGGGATCGTTCCGCAGGAGATCGTCTTCGATCCCTTTTTCACGCCTTTCGAAGTGCTGGAAAACCAGGGCGGCTTTTACGGTATCCCCAAATCGGAGCGGCGCAGCGAGGAACTGCTGAAAGCTGTGCATCTGTGGGACAAGCGCGATGCCTATGCACGCACGCTATCTGGCGGGATGAAGCGCAGGCTTCTGATCGCAAAGGCGATGGTTCATTCGCCTCCGATCCTCGTGCTCGACGAACCGACTGCGGGAGTCGACGTCGAATTGCGCCGCCAGCTCTGGGAATTGGTGACCGATCTCAACCGGCAAGGTGTGACGGTCGTTCTGACTACGCACTATCTCGAAGAAGCGGAGCAGCTTTGCGATCGCATCGCGATCATCAACCATGGTGAACTGATCGCCGAAAAACCGACGAGAGAACTGGTGGGAATGGCGCGGGAAAAAGTCGTGTCAATCACGGTGGACAAGGATTTGGGCGGTCCGATCATGGAAGATGCTTTCACCAAAGCCGAAGTAATCGAACCGCGCAGGCTGGAAATCACTTACGATCGCGACAAGGCGAGCGCTGGGCAGGTGCTGGCCCTGGTCCAGTCGCATGGCTACGCCATTGAGGATGTCACCACGCGCGAGGCAGATCTGGAAGACGTCTTCGTCCAGTTGACCGGCGCGGGGTGATAACAACCGCTACATGAAGGCGCGGGGCCCCAGGCCTGCATCCTTTACCCGCTGAAGTTCCCAGTGATGCGGCTCGATCTCTTCCATCGGTGCCTTGCAATTACGGCAGCGCCCTACCTGCTGGCCTGCTGCGCGCTTTACATTCGTGCGATCTACGCTGTGCTTTCCGACAGCGCAGGCAATACGTCCCAGTCCCATTTACGACCCTCTGCGTCCCTTGTGATATTCCCCTATCGATTCGTGCCTTAAGGCGGCCGTGACGCTGCGTTAACCGTGCTGCGCCGAATCGTGGCTGGTATGCTGCGAGTTTGAAATATGCGCGGCGAATCGAGCAGTTTCACTGTATTTCGCCGAAGTCTGTTTTTCTTGCCGCCCGCATTCTGGCCAGCCATGACGTTGTGATGACAGCGATTCCTCATGACGTCCTGGTGATCGGTTCAGGCGCTGCCGGCCTGACCGCGGCACTGGCCCTGGCCGAAACGAAAAAGGTGCTCGTTCTGGCGAAGGGGCGGCTCGACAGCGGTTCGACTGCTTGGGCGCAAGGAGGCATCGCCGCCGTTCTCGATGCGGGCGATACGTTCGAAAACCACGTTCGCGATACGATGATCGCGGGGGCGGGCCTCAATAATCGTGAAACGGTGGAATTTGTGATCGAGCGGGCACCCGCCTCGATCGACCGGTTGAGCGAACTGGGTGTTCCTTTCAATCGCGAAGCGGGCGATCTTCATCTTACTCGGGAAGGCGGGCACTCGCATCGCCGCATCGTCCACGTAAACGACGCGACGGGTTGGGCCGTGCAGGCAGCATTGCTCAAGGCGGCGGAGGAAAATCCGAACATTACCCTGCTGCCCGGCCAAAGCTGCGTGGACCTGATTACAGGACGCAATCAGGTCGACTATTCCGGTTCGGGTCGGGTGTGGGGTGCCTATGCGCTCGACGAGGAAACCGGCGAGGTCGTGTCACATGTCGCCCGCGCAACGGTGCTGGCGGCAGGCGGCGCAGGGCGCGTCTATCTGTTCAGTACGGCTCCACGGGGCGCGACTGGCGATGGTATCGCCATGGCTTGGCGGGCAGGCGCGCGCGTTTCCAACATGGAGATGATGCAGTTCCACCCGACGTGCCTCTACAATCTCGACGTCAAGAATTTCCTGATTACCGAAGCCGTGCGCGGTGAAGGCGGGCGTTTGCTGAACCCGATCACGGGCGAGCGGTACATGAAGAAATATGACCCTGAGCGGATGGAGCTTGCCCCGCGCGATATCGTGGCGCGGGCCAACGACGATCAGATAAAACGTCACGGCCTCGATTACGTCCATCTCGATATCAGCCACGAGCCTGCCGAATTCGTGATGGAGCATTTTCCCACCATCCACGAAAAGCTGCTCGGGCTGGGGATCGACATGACCAAGGGACCGATCCCCGTCGTCCCGGCTCAGCATTATACCTGCGGCGGCGTTAAGATCGGGCTCGATGCCAAGACCGATCTGCCGGGTCTGTGGGCGGCTGGCGAATGCACGGAAAGCGGGCTGCACGGCGCCAATCGCCTTGCGTCGAATTCCCTGCTCGAATGTTTCGTGTTCGGCGAGGCGGCGGCCAAGGACATCCTCGAATGCTGGGACAAGCTCGACGATCCGCCGGAAATCCTCTCCTGGGATGAAAGCCGGGTGACCGATTCCGACGAGGAAGTGGTGATCAAGCAGAACTGGACGGAGATTCGCCGGTTCATGTGGAACTACGTCGGTATCGTACGCACCACCAAGCGGCTCGAACGTGCGGCGCACCGCATCCGCCTCCTGCGCGACGAGGTCGAAGATTATTACGGACATTTCCGTGTGACGACCGATCTCATCGAACTGAGAAATCTGCTCGAATGCGCGGACCTCATCGTGAGCAGCGCGTTGAAGCGGCATGAAAGCCGCGGGCTTCACTTCATCCTCGATTATCCCGAAACCAACCCGATCGGGCGCGACACGGTACTGGTCCCATAGGGCGATGCCCTAGTCGGCAAGGCCCCGGTCTGGGCGCATGGGAGGAAACCCCCGTCCGAATTGGTCGACGGGTAACTCGTCCCGCGCATGCTGCAACGTGCCGAGCATGAAGTATTTCACCGTGGCCTCGCCGATCGGGCGAGCAAACCCGATCCCGATTTCTTCGCCTTCCGCCCACATGACTTCGCCTTCAACCGCCACGCCTTCGAGCAGGGTGACCGTCACGGCTTCGCCGACCTCCGCATTGACGCGGGTTCCGGTGATCTTGCAGCCTTCGCGTGAGAGGTTGAGCATTCTGCCGCGCGCAGCAACGCCATTGATGGAAACCATCACGTCGTCGTCGGTCTTGGAGCGATTGCCCCTACGCTTTTCCATCCCGGTGCCCCCGCGGATTGAGATCCCGCATTAGCAGAGCCAGACAGTTCGCGCCTTGTATTGTAGGAAGGCGACATAAGCGAAATAAAGGTGTCATTCTACCGTGACCCAAGCGCCGTATCATGCGGCTTATGGCACGCGCTCATTATTCTTATGTCGCACACTTCCCATGGACAACGCGTTGCTTTTCGGTTGAACCTGCGATTCTGTGAACCACGGGAGAGGCATGTGCCGAAGGCGACAGCGAACGGGATCGAAATCCACTACGAGGAAACCGGCGATCCGGCCGATCCAGCGATGCTGCTGATCATGGGGTTCGGCGCGCAGCTCACGCTGTGGCCCGACGAACTGGTCGAAAGACTCGCCAGTCACGGCTTCCGCGTAATCCGATATGACAATCGCGACATCGGCCTCAGCCAGAAATTCGATGGGGTAAAGGCACCTGGCCTGATCAAGCTGACCTTGATGTCCAAGATCGGCCTCACGCCCAAGGTTCCCTATACCTTGGCCGACATGGCTGACGATGGCGCCGGTCTGCTGGACGCGCTCGGAATCGACAAGGCGCATATCGTGGGCGCGAGCATGGGCGGAATGATCGCGCAGCATCTTGTGCATCGCCATGCGGACAGGTGCCTTTCGCTGACATCCGTTTTTTCGACCAGCGGCAATCCCAAACTGCCGCCCGCCAGGCCGGAGGCGATGAAAGCGCTGGTGACCCGTCCCGACAGTACGGACGAAGACGTGCTCGTCGATCACGGGGTGATGCTCGCGCGAACCATCGGATCGCCCGGCTACCCGACGGCGGATGACCGCCTGCGCGATCGCACGCGCGCCAGCATTCGCCGCAGCTTCTACCCTGAAGGGCCCACGCGCCATCTCTCGGCTATCGTGGCGGATGGGGACCGGCGGCCTATGCTGAGGGATATCGTCGTGCCCACCCTCGTGCTGCATGGCGAAGACGATCCGCTTGTGCCGTGCGAAGGCGGCAGGGACACCGCAGTCTGCATTCCGGGCGCGAAGCTGAAGACTATTCGCGGATGGGGTCATGACCTGCCTCTGGAACTGGTCGATGAGGTGGCCGATGCCATCGCGGGCCACGCCAAATCTGCGACAGGCTGACCCACTTCCTCGCAAGCAAGCGCAGGTAATGGTCCTAAGGAACCTCGCAGCGAGCGCCACAGCGTTGGGTTGCAAAATTGCGCGCCGGGATTCGAATGATTCTCAACCCGGCACGATGATTTTTGCCCGCAAAATTTTTTTCCCGGATTCATTTTCGGGCTTGCGTGTTCGCCAAGTCCAGCTTGATCCACGCGTCGCGGCGTTGCACCCGGATAAAGCACTTCCCCAACACGTCGCCGACCTTCTTAAAAGTTCATTTACGGTCTTGCACACGAGTCCCGTCTGATTCAGTATCTAGTAGTCGGGATACCGGGGGTACCCACAAGACCTAGCTATCGGCGGTTTGATCCCCATATTAGGGAGAAGCCGCTTTCACGCCGGGGCTGTGGGGAAAAGCGGGATAAGTTTTTACCCTCGAACCGCACAAAATTGCTAGGTGGGAACACAGTCCCGCCGACTCGAACACAAGCGGAACATGCGCAGCCCGGTCATGGGCGGGCGGTACACTCAAACGGCGGGGCAGACGATGGATTTCAAGAGCGGGAACGACACGGCGATGGCACTGGATCTGGATACGCACGACACTGTCGACGAGCCCACCACCAAGAAGAAGGCGGTCGCCATGGACAAGTCCGACAACGGTAGCGAACAGCTGGTTCAGGAAGCCGCGGGCGAAGCTCTTGCCGGCGCGGTTGCGGCCGTTGCTGCGCAGGCGACCAAGGAAGACAGCAAGAAGGTTCTCGATCGCCGTTTCGACGTGCAGATCGACGAAAGCCGCGATGCGCTGCTGACCGAATTCGGCAAGGAAACCCTGACCGACCGCTATCTGCTTCCGGGTGAGAAGTATCAGGATCTGTTCGCGCGTGTCGCGGACTATTTCGCCGACGATGGCGATCATGCGCAGCGGCTCTACAACTACATTTCGAACCTGTGGTTCATGCCCGCAACGCCCGTGCTGTCGAACGGCGGCACCACGCGCGGCCTGCCGATCAGCTGCTACCTCAATTCGGTGTCTGACAGCCTCGACGGTATCGTCAACACATGGAACGAAAACGTCTGGCTCGCCTCGAAAGGCGGCGGCATCGGCACTTACTGGGGGAATGTTCGCGGGATCGGCGAACCTGTCGGCCTCAATGGCAAGACCAGCGGCATCATTCCCTTCGTCCGGGTGATGGATTCGCTGACTCTCGCGATCAGCCAGGGCAGCCTGCGCCGCGGTTCGGCCGCTTGCTACATCGATGTCACTCACCCCGAGATCGAGGAATTCCTCGAAATCCGCAAACCCAGCGGAGACTTCAACCGCAAGGCGCTGAACCTGCATCACGGTGTGCTCGTAACCGATGCCTTCATGGAAGCGGTGCGCAATGGCGAGGAATTCGACCTCGTATCTCCGCGCGACGGATCGGTCCGCAAGACCGTGGATGCCCGCAGCCTGTTCCAGAAGCTGGTCGAAACCCGTCTCGCCACGGGCGAACCCTATATCGTCTTCTCCGACACGGTGAACCGGATGATGCCCAAGCATCACCGCGAACTGGGCCTCAAGGTTTCGACGTCGAACCTGTGCGCCGAAATCACCCTGCCGACCGGCATCGACCATCTCGGCAATGATCGTACTGCGGTGTGCTGCCTGTCCTCGCTCAACCTCGAAAAGTGGGACGAGTGGAACGGTGACAAGCAGTTCATCGAAGACGTCATGCGCTTCCTCGACAACGTCCTGCAGGACTATATCGATCGCGCACCGGACGAGATGGCCCGCGCCAAATATTCCGCCATGCGCGAACGCAGCGTCGGCATGGGCGTGATGGGCTTCCACTCTTTCCTGCAGAGCAAGGGCATCGGTTTCGAAAGCCCGATGGCGAAGGTCTGGAACCTCAAGATGTTCAAACACATCAGCGCCAAGGCGGAAGAAGCCTCGCTGGTGCTCGCCCAGGAACGCGGACCGTGCCCGGATGCGGCCGAAACCGGTGCGATGGAACGCTTCAGCTGCAAGATGGCGATTGCGCCGACCGCGTCGATTTCCATCATTTGCGGCGGCACCAGCGCCTGCATCGAACCGATCCCGGCCAACATCTACACGCACAAGACGTTGTCCGGCTCTTTCATCGTCAAGAATCCCTATCTGGAAAAGATTCTCGACAAGAAGAGCAAGAACTCGACCAATATCTGGAACTCGATCCTGGAACGTGGCGGCAGCGTCCAGCACCTCGATTTCCTGACGGCGGAGGAAAAGGCCGCGTTCAAGACCAGCTTCGAAATCGATCAGCGCTGGCTGCTCGAATTCGCGGCCGATCGCGCACCCTATATCGATCAGGCGCAATCGTTGAACCTGTTCATCCCCGCCGATGTCGACAAGTGGGACCTGATGATGCTGCACTTCCAGGCATGGGAAAAGGGCATCAAATCGCTCTATTACCTGCGGTCTAAGAGCGTGCAGCGCGCCGGCTTTGCTGGCGGCGTGGAAGCCGACAACACGGCCGATGCCGCCAAGTACGAACTGGCTGCCGGCGGCGAACAGACCGATTACGAGGAATGCCTCGCCTGCCAGTAAGGTGATGGACTGACCAGATCTGCGGCCCTGCGAGTGTTCGGCACTTGCGGGGCCGTTTCTTCTTCGGAACCTATTCGCGCGCTCAAGCGCTCCTTTCAGGGTTCGAGGAGATTTCGATGGCAGCGCGCGCATATTGGCAGGGACAGATCAGGCTGGCGCTGGTTTCGATACCGGTCGAAATCTATTCCGCCACCAAGTCGGGTGCGCGCATCAGCTTCAATCAGATCCACGAGCCCAGCGGCAAACGTATTTCCTATGAGAAGGTGGTGCCCGGCATCGGCCCGGTCGATCGCGATGAAATCATCAAGGGTTATGAGGTTTCCAAGGGTAATTACGTCCTCTTGGACGATGAAGAGATCGAAGCGGTCAAGATAGAAAGCAAGCGCACGCTGGAACTCGTCCAGTTCGTCGATGCGTGCGAGATCGACCCGCTCTATTTCGAGAAACCTTATTATGTCGTCCCGAATGATGAACTCGCCGAAGAAGCCTTCATCGTCCTGCGCGAAGCCTTGCGAAAATCGAAGAAGGTGGCGCTTGGTCAGCTATCCGTGCGCGGCAGTGAAAAACTGGTCGCCATCAAGCCATGCGGCAAGGGTCTGCTTCTCGAAACGCTCCGCTATGCCAATGAAGTCCGGCAGGGACAGTCCTTCTTCGATGACATCGGCGATGCGAAGCCGAAGAAGGAACTGCTCGACCTCGCCAATACGCTGATCGAACAGAAAAGCGCGCCTTTCGATGCAGGCGAATTCGAAGATCACTACGTGGAGGCGCTCCGCAAGCTGATCGACAAGAAGGCGAAATCGAAAAGCAAAAAGGCCATCATCGAAGATGTCGACGAGCCCGAAGCCGCCGATGGCTCCAATGTGATCGACCTGATGGCGGCCCTCAAGAAGTCTGTCGGGAAGGAACAGCCCAAGAAGACGACGCGCCGCAAGAAGTCGGCCTGATCGATGGCCGCGCGCACGGATCCGCTGGCGGAATATAATGCCAGGCGCGATTTCAAGGCGACGCCCGAACCGGCCGGCCAGCGGAAGGGCGGAAAAGGGGGCAACCTCTTCATCGTTCAAAAGCACGACGCGACACGGCTTCACTGGGATCTTCGGCTCGAAGTCGATGGCGTCCTGAAAAGCTGGGCGGTGACCAAGGGGCCATCGCCAGACCCCGATGTCAAACGGCTGGCCGTCAGGACCGAAGATCATCCCCTGTCCTACGCCGAGTTTGAAGGTGTGATCCCCAAAGGCGAATATGGCGGCGGAACCGTCATGCTGTGGGACCGGGGGCAATGGCAGCCTGTAGAGGGCAAAACTGCCAGGGATCTCGATAAAGGGCACCTTCACTTCACCGTCGACGGCGAGCGTATGAAGGGCGAATGGCTGTTGATCCGGCTGAAGAAAAAGCCCGGCGAGAAGCGCGAGAACTGGTTATTGCGCAAATTGCAAGACGATCACGCCGAAGATGGTGACGCGCTCGTCCAGCGCGAACTGACCAGCGTTCTGACCGGGCGTGCAATGGCGGAAATTGCGGCGGATAAGAACGGCGAATATCCGCTGGCGGGCAAGAAGGACGATGCCTTCCTGGCGCAGATGGAAAAGGCGTCTGCGCATAATGCGCGAAAGGCCAAGCCGAAGAAGCGCAAGTCGGCGCCGATACCGAAATATCGCAAGCCACAGCTTGCAACGCTCGTCGACGATGTCCCGGCCGGAAATGGCTGGATGCACGAAATCAAGTTCGACGGCTATCGCGCGTTGATTGCCGCAAAGGGCAAGACTGTTCGCGTTTACACGCGCAACGGAAAGGACTGGACCGACAAGTTCGGCCCCCTCGTTGACACTATCGCCGCTCTCGATTTGCCAGCCTGCCTTATCGACGGCGAAATCGTCGCCCATGATGCCAAGGGCAATCCTGATTTTTCCAGCCTGCAGAAAGTCCTGAAGCGCGGCGAGGGAGCGCAGACCGCAGCGGACAGTCTCGCTCTCTATGCCTTTGACCTGCTTTCTCTGGATGGCGAGGATCTGACCGGCCTGCCCAACATAGAGCGCAAGGAACGACTAGAAGCGCTGCTCGATACCGCGGAACCCCCGATCCATGTCGCGCAGCATGTGCTGGGGGCAGGTGAAAAGCTCTACCGGACCATGTGCAATGCCGGGCAGGAAGGCATCATCTCAAAGACCGTTGACGGCTCCTATTCCGGGCGTCGCAGCAAGTCCTGGGTCAAGGTGAAATGCACGCGGCGGCAGGAATTCGTCGTGGTCGGGTGGAAGAAGTCTTCGGCCAAGGGCCGGCCCTTCGCCTCGCTGCTGCTCGCTCAGAACGAGGGTAGTGAACTCGTCTACAAGGGGAATGTCGGTACGGGCTTTTCCGCAGACGATCTCGATGATCTGGCCGCGAAACTGAAACGGATCGAACGCAAGACCAGCCCCGTCGAAACAGACAAGGCGA
The DNA here is from genome assembly GCF_019857205.1 of Qipengyuania pacifica. Taxonomy (GTDB): domain Bacteria; phylum Pseudomonadota; class Alphaproteobacteria; order Sphingomonadales; family Sphingomonadaceae; genus Qipengyuania; species Qipengyuania pacifica. The sequence goes on from NZ_JAHWXO010000001.1 coordinate 582,943, forward strand.
GCGCGCGCGGGGTTACCTGGGTTACGCCCAAGCTGGTCGCCGAGATCGCCTTTGCCGAATTCACTGCGGACGGGAATGTCCGGCACGGCAGCTTTCTTGGCCTGCGCAGCGACAAGGATGCCGCCAGCGTCGAACCCGAACAGGCGAAAGCCTCTCCCGCGCCTGCCGCGAAGGTGGAAATTTCCAGCCGCGATCGGGTCGTCTTTCCGGATAGCGGCCAGACCAAGGGGCAATTGGCCGATTACTATGCGGCAGTTGCATCGATCATGCTGCCCTTCGCTGCCAATCGGCCCATCAGCCTCGTGCGATGTCCGCAGGGCCGCGCCAAGAAATGCTTCTTCCAGAAACACGATAGCGGCAGTTTCGGCGAGGGGGTGCATCATGTCGCCATCAGCGAAAAAGACGGCGGCCACGAAGACTATCTTTACATCGACGATCCCCAGGGGCTGCTCCAGTGCGTGCAAATGGGGACCATCGAATTCCACGGCTGGGCCGCACGGTCGGACGATGTGGAGGCTCCAGACCGGATGATTTTCGACCTCGATCCGGACGAGGGTCTCGGTTTCGACGAGGTCAAGCAGGCCGCGCGCGACATTCGCGACCGGCTGGCCGATCTGGGGCTGACCAGTTTCGCCATGCTGTCGGGCGGGAAAGGGGTGCATGTCGTGGTTCCGCTGACCACCGGCCACGACTGGGACCAGCACAAGGATTTCGCGCGCCGCTTTGCAGAAGCGCTCAGCCTTGCAGAGCCCGACCGCTTCATCGCCACGATGAGCAAGGCGAAGCGCAAGGGGAAGATCTTCATCGACTGGCTGCGCAACCAGCGCGGATCGACCGCGATCCTGCCCTATTCCGCCCGCGCCCGGTCAGGTGCGCCGGTGGCCATCCCGCTCGCCTGGAACGAGCTCAAGGGGATGAAGGACGCCCACCCCTATTCCATCGACGATGCGAAAAAACTGCTCGATCGTGCCCAGTCGAAATCACTGCATGGCTGGGGCTTTGCCGACCAGCGCCTGCCGGATGTCTGACCCTGCGGCGAACGCCTATGTTTCGACCATCGTGCGGTTCCGCCCGTCCGCCTTGGCGCGGTAGAGGGCGGCATCCGCCGCGGACAGCATGCGGGCCAGATTGGGTGCCTCGGGCCCCTGATGCAGCGCGATCCCGATGCTGGAAGTGCAAGTGGCGGTCGACGTTGCGCCATGGTCTTCGATCTCGATCCGTTCGATCGCGACGCGCAGTTCCTCTGCAATGGCCTGGGCCCGGCCCGCGTCGTCGGCGCGCAGCAGGAAGATGAATTCTTCCCCGCCGAAGCGCGCGGCGAGCCCGCCGTGGCGGCTGGCGGCGTGGCGCAGCACTTCTGCCACCGCCCGCAGGCACGCATCCCCGGCCTGATGGCCCCACCGGTCGTTGAACGCCTTGAAATGATCGAGGTCGAGCATGAACAGCGCCGGGCCCGCCTGTCCCGCCGTGGCGGGCATGGAGTAATGTTCGGCAAAGGCCTGCTCCGCCCGGCGGCGATTGGCGAGGCCGGTCAGTGGGTCTTCCATCGACAGTTCGGTCAGCCGGGCGTTGCTCCCTTCCAGCGTCGCCGCGCGGCTGCCCGCTTCCAGCGTCAGCAGCAGATTGCGCCGCTCGAGCCAGTGGACGCGGTGCGCGATGATCGTCGCGGTTGCGGCGGTGACGATGGTGATCGCGGCAAAGGCGCTCGTCTTCACGATATCGTGCTGGCTCATGTAGAGAAAGCCGCCCACCGCCAGCACGTAAAGCAGGATGAAGGCGACCAGCGCCGGCCCGCGGAAGGGCAGCACCGGCAGCGCCAGCGCGAGCAGGGTCACCACACCCAGCGCCAGCAGCGCATCGCCGGGCGAGGGGACGAACAGGCTGGCGAACGCCATGCTCAGCCCGAATGCGATCAGCGCCAGCGCGATCATCACCTTCTGCAGCCCCACCAGCCGCCGCGGCAGCAGCAGGGCGATCCCGCTCAATGGAAGGACCAGCCCGAGCCGCACGGCCGCCACCTGTCCCAGATTCTGCGGCGCCACCAGCAGGTCCGTCGCCAGCGACAGCACGGCCACCACCATGATCACCACCAGCAGGAACCGCCCTTCGCGGTAATGCGTGTCGGCCAAGGCGTCTTTCAACGCAGCGCGCAGGCGATCGTCCCACGCAGACGGTGGGTTGTCGCCGGCAAGCGCGGCATGCGCTGCCTTGCCAAGGTTGAAATCGTGCGCCCGGTTCATTGTTGATTACGTACTTACCCGAATACCGCCTGCGCGCAATGATTTGGCTCGAATTTGGACCCGTCCCACAAGAAAGCCCCGCTTCGGCAAAAACCGGGCGGGGCTTCATCCGATCCGCTGACGGGATCGCTATGTCGCTGGATCAGGCGCGTTCTGTGGCCTTCGTCCCCAGACCTGCCGGAATGCGTGCGCTTTCCTTCAGGTAGATGCGGTTGTCGTCGATCTTTTCGACATCGTCCATCGAAAGGAAGTGGTGGATGTCATCGCTGCTGTCCGATTTGGTCAGCTTGATGGCATCGCCTTCGACTTCATCGACCGTCCCGACATGGATACCCTTGCAATCGGCGACTTCCATGTGTTCCTTGATGCGTAGCTTCTCAAACATTGAAAACCCTTTTATTTTGTGTGACTTACACTAAACCAACGGGTGGCAGCGCATAAAAGGTCCACGGTCCGTCCGGCGTGAGGCACGCCCTGTTGGATCGCCCCTCCCGACCGCCTGTTTCTGAACGATCGGCGCCGCGATGCATTGGGAAGGGGAAGCATCAAGGAGACATTTCGATGAACGACGACCGGCTATGGGAATTCGAACGCACGTTGTGGACCGGCGGGGCCGACGCTTACGAAACGCAGGTGGCAGAGGATGTGGTGATGTCGCTCCCGGCTGCGCCTTTCCTCTACGATCGCCGCGCCGCGGTGGAGGCGGTGAAGAACACCCCGCGCTGGGACGAGGTCGAATTTGCCGACACCCGGGTGGAACGCCATCAGGAAGGGCTGATCGTCATCGCCTACCGCGCCAGGGCGAAGGGCGGCGAACGCACCTATGATGCGCTGTGCACCAGCACGCTGCTGCGCCTCGGTCATGAAGAATGGGTGGTCATCCAGCACCAGCAGACCCCGCTGGGTGTCGAAGTGGCCGATCCGAACGGCTGAGCCCGCACCGCGCTGTCCGCAAGGCCCTGAAACACCGCCAAAAAATTGGCGCCCCACCCCTCGCAGGAAGGGCAGGGCGCCGGGGGCTGCGGACATCGCCCGCAAAAGGGGAAAACCGAACGATGTCGCTATCCCCGTGATTGTCCTGCCGACCGGTGGCTCCGGAGACAGGACCGTCTGATTATCTAACCGGCCTCAAGCCCGCAGGTTCCTGCGATTCGTCACACCTGCAAGAGAATTCATGGCCAGCTTATCCCCGCCGAATCGACAAGGCTTGCCTTCGAATCCGCTCTCTGATTCACTATATGAGTCGTTCACGCGAATACGGAGACCCACAAGATGTCGTTGCTCGAAGCCCGCAAGACCTACAAGCCCTTCGAGTACCCTTGGGCCTACGAGTTCTGGAAACGCCAGCAGCAGGTGCACTGGCTGCCCGAAGAAGTGCCCCTGGGCGAGGATTGTCGCGACTGGGCGCAGAAGCTTTCCGATCACGAACGCAACCTGCTCACGCAGATCTTCCGCTTCTTCACGCAGGCCGATGTCGAAGTGCAGGATTGCTATCACGACAAATACGGCCGCGTGTTCAAGCCCACCGAAATCAAGATGATGCTGACCGCGTTTTCCAATATGGAAACGGTCCACATCGCCGCCTATTCGCACCTGCTCGACACCATCGGCATGCCTGAAAGCGAATATGGCATGTTCCTCGAATACGAGGAAATGAAGGACAAGCACGACTACCTTCAGGAATTCGGCGTCGACACGGACGAAGATATCGCCCGCACGCTCGCCATGTTCGGTGGCTTTACCGAAGGGCTGCAGCTCTTCGCCAGCTTCGCCATGCTGATGAACTTCCCGCGCTTCAACAAGATGAAGGGCATGGGCCAGATCGTCAGCTGGTCGGTCCGCGATGAAAGCCTGCACTGCGAAGGCATCACCCGCCTGTTCCACGAATTCGTGCGCGAGCGGGACTGCCTGACCAAAGCGGTCAAGGAAGACATCATGGACATGTGCCAGAAAACGGTGCGTCTGGAAGACAACTTCATCGATCTCGCCTTCGAAGACGGCCCCGTGCCCGGCATGACGGCGAAGGAAATCAAACGCTACATCCGCTACATCGCGGACTGGCGCCTCAGCCAGCTCAACCTCCAGCCGATCTACATGATCGAAGATCACCCGCTGCCCTGGCTCGCCCCGCTGCTGAACGGCGTGGAACACGCCAACTTCTTCGAAACCCGCGCAACGGAATATTCGAAGGGCGCGACCAAGGGCGATTGGAACACGGTGTGGTCCAGCTTCGACAAGCGCAAGAAAGCCAAGGCCGCGAACGAACAGGAAGCCGAAGCCGACGACGGCCCGGGCCTGTTCGGCGAAGATGCTGGAGTGCAGGCGGCGGAGTGAATTAAATGCGGGCCGAAGTTACCGAAAAACTGAGCGGCGGTTTTTTTCTTTCAGAACAGTCCATTAAGAAGATTATCGACCTTATTTCGAGTAGGGTGGGGGAAGACCTAGCGCTTACCTTGACTGTAATTAGAGCCGACAATGCGAAAATTTCGTATGGAGGGATTTCAGAGCTGATCCAGAAAGAGGAAAATTCTCCGACCGAGAAAATTCTCACGCTTGAGATCGAGTCACAAGGATCGGTGACACAACTCAAACATACGTTCGAGCGCGGCGAAGAAACAAGCTTGCGAATTGAGTCTGAGGATCGAGACGTGGCGCTCTTACTGGCTGCCGACTTGCGACAGTACATCCGCAACGAAGTTCTTGTGTCCCGTTTGGAGGTCGCAAATAGAATTCTGAGTCATAAGCTATTTTTTCCGCTTTTCATGATGATTTCTTTACTAGTTATGGTCACTGCGGCAGAGTATTTTACCAATTCGCCCAAGATAAGTTTATCATCAGCGACATTGGAGCAAAAGATCGACTACTTGGTCGAGGCGAGAGAAGGTGCTCGCGTCACGCAAAGCTTCCCCTTGTATTTTATTGTTGGCTTATTTCTTCTTCTTGTCTTGACGTTGGGATTTTTTTCGTCGCGTTTTCTTCCGCTTTACACCTTCCACTGGGGTCCGGAGATTGAGGCCTACGGAAGAGCCCAGCGGCTAAGATCAAACATCTTTTGGATAGTTGGAATTGGCCTTTTGGTGGGGGTTGTTGCTGGCTCACTTTCAGGAAGAATTTCTGCTTTTTTTGCCTGACCTCTGCTGCATGTTGGTCGATTAGGAGCTGATGGCTACCAAGGGCCGGCATTACATTCAGTTCTGTGAGTTGCCCCCCTAGAAAAGCTGTTCCAGCGCAACGACACGTCGCGCCTGCTCGCAGCATTGCTCCTGGAAAATCACTCCAGGACAAGGATGCAAGCCACATGTCGCAGCATACTCCCAATGAACTGACCGAAATCTTCAAGCGCGACCGCGAGTTGCTGACGCGGTTGAAGCGCGAGGATGCGCAGTTGTTCGATTTTTACCTCAATTGCGCGGGCTACTGCCTCGGCATCGTCCATCACATCGTCGTTGGTGAAGTGAAGGACCGTGTAGCCCCTCGCTCGCAAATCGGCATCGCGCCGCCCGTCGCGCCCGGGTTGCACATCGTGGCTGAAGCCGTCGAGTTCTACGACCAGCCGCTATTCCCGGCACAGGAAATCCGCAAAAGCATGGGCCGACGGGCATCGGGCGGCTGAACCGTGCCACGAGCTGGGAGCGTGCGAGGAATTCCCACAGTCTGCGCTCGGCAGGCGTGGCGGCGTTTCTCAGTTCGCGGGCGCGTTTGGTGTTGCGGGGTTCCATTGCGGCCTTGTGCTTGTCTTGCCCACCCCCGACCCCTCCAGCAAGCGGGAGGGGAGATTGTTGGTTCCGTCCTGCCACGGGAGGCCTCAACACCACCCACCCCTGAACCCGCCCCAGTAACCCCGCGCGCCGCCTTCGGACTGCATGTAGTCCGCCAGCGCGTCCTCGCTGCCGTCGGGGCGCAGGCGGTAGATGGTCCTTAGCGCGCGGCCATAACGGTCGGTGGGTTCGTCCAGCCGGGCGGTCATGCGAAAAGTTCCGCGGTTGAGCCAGCGTTGCAGCGCCTGTGTGGAGGCCTCGGCCTGTGCGGCTTCGGCCGGGCACTGCGCATCGCGTTCCGCCGTGTCGATGCCGACCACGCGCACGCTCGTCTTGCCCAGCTTGAAGGTGTCGCCGTCGATCACGCAGTAATAGCCGCGGCCCCGGCCGCAGCGGGTGAAGCGGCCCTCGATTACCTGCGGTTCGCTCGACAGGAAGGCAGGCGCGGGCATCACGCCGGGCAGGGCGACAATATAGGCCATGCTCGCCAATACGATCAGCAGGATTGCCGGACGCATGGAAACCCACGCCGCGCGCCAGCTCGTTCGCCGCTTCGCAAACCGCGCCGGGCGGACCCTGCGTCCGCGCGCGGGCCTGCGCCATTTCGGAGTGAAGCGAAGGATTCTGCCCATCCGCTCCTTCATAGCGCCCTTCGCCAGAGGGGCCAGCGCGCAGGCTCGCTAGGGATATTTACGGGTATTTCCCCTACGGAACCGCCACTTGGCGCAATCCGGCCCCCTATTGTCGCAAGCGCGGAAACCCGATCGCACCGATACGCTTGTTCCGGTGCAGCACGGCTTTTCCGCGCCGCATATAACCCAAGGACCAAGCAGATGGACCAGAAGGACAAGAAGCCCGCACAGCCCCAGCAGGGCGACAAGGCGAGCAACGACCGCAACCCCCAGCAGGAACAGCGCGACAGCGGTTCCAAGCAGCAGGGCGGCGGCGGCAAGTCCGACAACAAGTCGCACCAGAACCGCTAAGGCTCGCCTTATACGCGCCACCCGGCGCAATGCAGCGGCCGCTCCTCACGGGGCGGCCGCTGTCGTTTGGGTGGGCGCGCAGCCGCAACAACCGCAGACCCCCACACATCCATTTTCCTACACGCGCGAAATCTGCTCCATCATCCGGGATGAAAACATATCCTCCCAAGCAGCCCCGCGCCCTTCCGCCCCGGCGGCGGCGCATTCCCGCCTTTCATCCGGTGCCGCTCAGCCCCCGCAGCGATGGCTGGACGCATGAACGCCAGGCGCAGTTCATCGGCGTCCTTGCCGAAACCCGCTCCGTCCGGGCCGCCTGCCGCCGTATCTCCATGGGCCGCGAAAGCGCCTATCGCCTGCGCAAGCGGCCCGGTGCGGCGGGCTTTGCCGCGGCGTGGGATGCGGCGCTGGGCAAGCCGCACGAGCCCGTGGATCTCTCGTCTGCCAAGTCCACAGGGCTCGACGCGGGAACGCGTTTTCAGTCGGGCCGCCTGCAGGTGGTCATGGACGCAGGCAAATTCGTCGGAATCCGCCGGAAACCGGACCATTCGGCCCATCTCCAGCACCTCGCCCGGCTCGACCGCGCCTGTGCCCATATCGACTGGAAGTGAGGAAAGTCACACTTTCTAAAACCCGAATGGGCGGTCCACGAAAGGCCACACTCGCGCGGCTCGCCGCCGCCTTGCCCGGCTCTCTACCAACCCCAGGCAGGCGGGGGCGGCCTCACCGGATCGCTGGCGTCGAATTCCACGCGGAACAGGCGGGTCGGGTCGTTGGTGCGGGTGAGCTGATAGGCGAAAACCGCATCGCTCGCGCTCGCCGGGTCTACCTCGACGCGCCAGACATTGGTCAGCGATACGTCCAGGCCCTCGCGGGTGAACAGCGCGATGCTTTCCGCGTCCACGGGGAAGTCCTGCGCCCCCGCGCTGCCAGCCTCGTCGGTGGCGCCGCCATAGAACGTCACCGCGTCCGGCTCGCCATCGGCATGGCGGTGATCGTGCTTGAGGGTGAAGCGCGTGTCGGCGCCCGAGCCCGTGCCGGTGAGGATCCAGGTGCGGCTGCGGTTCCATCCGCCGTGGGCGTCTTCGTCCGCCACGTGGAAGGCGATGGCGATCCTCTCGTCGCTGCAGTCGGCCCAATGCGCGATCATGGGCTTGCCCGCCCAATCGGCATCGCGCGCATCCTGCGTGGCGAGGCTGCCCGCATAGGCCTTGCCGCAATGGCTCGACAGGGCATTCCAATAGGCCTCCTGCGGGCTGGCGGGCGCATCGGGCACGCTCGCACAGGCGGCGAGCAGGGAAGGAAGGGCGAGCGCGGCTATCGCGGGCAAGGGGATCTGCATGGCCGCGACCCTAGCCGCGGATGGCGCGCATGCAAAAGGGGCGGCGGGATAATCCCACCGCCCCCGTGCGGCCGGCTCTCGGAACTAGGAGGGGTTTGTCCGATGCGGCCTGAAGGGTTGCGAAGCTTAGGCTTCCGGTTCGTCCACCTCGGCATCGGCCGCAACGTCGGCTTCGGTGTCGGTCACCGGCGTATCGGCTTCGACGCTGGCGTCCGCATCGACATCGGCTTCGGTGTCGAGAGTGTCATCGACCGTGTCGGTGGTCGTGTCGACGGTATCGGTGGTGGTGTCCATGGTGTGGTCCATCGTATGGTCCATGGTGTCCGTGGTCGAATCGACCGTGCTGTCCATGCTGTCGATGGATTCTTCGGTGGTCTGGACCGGCGGCGTCGTCTGGACGGTGGCGCTGGTCGTCGCATCGACATCGCCGGTGGCGGGCGAAACGATCTGGGCGCTGGCGGCCGTGGCGCCGGTCGTGGCGAGAAGGGCGGCTGCAAGAACTGTAAGCTTGGTCATAAATCTGGTCCCGTGGATTAGGATAGGGACCTCAATTACGGTTGCCGCGGACCCCGGCTCCCGCGGTTGCGCCGAAATGTGGCGGAATCTTGGCAGGGCGAGCCGGTTCATCTGTGGTTTAGCCCGCGTTCCCCTTTCGCCCCCGTTTTCAGGGGCCGCTATTCCTTTGCGTCGGCCGCCTCGCGCCGCTAATCGCCACGCGATGACCCAGACACCCGACATCCACGCCAAGGCCGAAACCCTGATCGAGGCGCTGCCCTATTTCCAGCGCTATGCGGGCCGCAGCTTCGTCGTGAAATATGGCGGCAATGCCATGGGCGACGAACGCGCCGCGCGCGAATTCGCCGAAGACGTGGTGCTGCTCAAGGCAGTGGGTATCAATCCCGTCGTCGTCCACGGAGGCGGACCACAGATCGGTGCCATGCTGGAAAAGCTGGGCGTGGAAACCCGCTTCGTGGATGGCCTGCGCGTCACCGACAAACAGACCGCTGACGTTGCCGAAATGGTTCTCTCCGGCGCGATCAACAAGGCGATCGTGGGCTCCATCGCCCGCGCCGGCGGCAAGGCGATCGGCATTTCGGGCAAGGATGGCGGCCTCGTCACTGCCACCAAGCTGCAACGGACACACCGTGACCCTGACAGCAATATCGAAAAAGTGCTCGACCTCGGCTTCGTCGGCGAACCGTCGCGGGTCGATACCACGATCATCGAAACCGCAAACGGGGCGGGCATGATCCCGGTCGTCGCGCCGATCGGCGTCGGCGAAGATGGGCATACCTACAACATCAATGCCGATACCATGGCAGGCGCACTGGCTGCTGCCCTCGGCGCGGCAAGGCTGCTGTTGCTGACCGATGTTTCCGGGGTTCTCGACAAGCAGGGCAATCTCCTCACCGATCTTACCCCCGCCGACATCGCGGATCTGCGCGCCGACGGGACCATATCGGGCGGCATGATCCCGAAGCTGGAAACCTGCGTCCAGGCTGTCGAGTCCGGCTGCGAGGCGGCAGTCGTGCTGGATGGCCGCGTGCCGCACGCCATGCTGCTCGAATTCTTCACCGCCCGCGGCGCCGGTACGCTGGTCGCGAAAGGTCGGTAACCCGCTTGTCGGGGGTGGCGCGCTCCGTATTGCTCTTGTAGGACGCGCAACACGGCACAATTCCACGGGAACGCTCGACGAAATGCAGGCACTCAGCACCGTTTACCAGATCATCGCGATGCTCACCAACATCCTGGTGATGCTGATCATAATCCAGTTCATCATCGGGCTCTTGTTCGCCTTCAACGTGGTGAACCGATCGAACGATTTCCTCGCCAGCTTCTACATGGCGATCAACCGGTTCCTCGAACCGGTCTTGCGGCCGATCCGGAACATTCTTCCCAATACCGGCGCGATCGACTTCTCGCCGCTCGTCCTGATCATCCTGCTGAACGTCGTCCTGATCGTTCTCGGAAATGTGATCCACGGCTGATGACTGCAGAGGTTATTGACGGGAAAGCCTTTGCCGCGCAATTGCGCGAACGTGTCGGCGTCCAGGCTGCTAAGTTCGAACAGCAGGCGGGCCGTAAGGCGGGGCTCGCCGTGGTGCTGGTCGGGGAAGACCCTGCAAGCCAGGTCTATGTGCGCAGCAAGCACAAGGCGACCGTTGCGGCCAACATGGAAAGCTTCGAACATCGTCTGCCCGCGGACACATCCGACGCCGACCTGCTCGCACTGGTGGAGCGGCTGAATAACGATACAGCGGTCGACGGGATACTCGTCCAGTTGCCCTTGCCCGGCCATCTCGATGAACAGGCAGTCATTGCCGCTATCAGCCCGGACAAGGACGTCGATGGGTTTCATGTCATCAATGCAGGCCGGCTGGCCGTTGGCCAGACCGGGTTCGTGCCCTGCACACCACTGGGCTGCATGATGCTGCTTGCCGATCGGCTGGGCGACCTGTCCGGCCTTGAAGCAGTGGTGATTGGACGCTCGAACATCGTCGGCAAGCCCATGGCGCAATTGCTGCTCGATGCGAATGCTACTGTGACCATCGCCCATAGCCGGACCAAGGATCTGCCCGGCGTGGTTCGCCGCGCGGACATCGTTGTCGCCGCCGTTGGTAGACCCGAGATGGTCAAGGGCGACTGGCTAAAGGACGGAGCGACAATCATCGATGTCGGCATCAATCGACTTCCGCCAGAGCCCGGATCAGACAAGGGCCGGCTGGTGGGCGATGTCGATTATGCGGAGGCACAGAATGTCGCATCCGCAATTACCCCCGTGCCGGGAGGAGTGGGGCCGATGACCATTGCGGTGCTGCTGCGCAACACGCTGGTTGCCGCTCATCGCAATGAAGGACTGGACCTCCCGGAAGGCGCATTGTGAGAATTGCCGCGGTCCTACTTGCTCTGGGTGTTGCCAGCTGCGCCGGTGGTTCCGGAGATTACTATTCGCGGCTGCTGAAGCCGGTCGCCAATCCCTCAAGAGTTGTCGCCGCCGAACTCGCCTTTGCAAGAGCGGCGCAGGACAAGGGGCAGTGGACCGCGTTTCGCGATTTTGCACATGACGAAGCCGTCATGTTCGTGCCGGAACCCGTTATTGCGCGTGACTGGCTGAAGGGGCGTGACAACCCCGCACAGGCGGTGAAGTGGCAGCCTCACCACGTATGGTCGAGTTGCGATGGATCGCTGGCAGTGACACGCGGTGCGTGGCAACGCGCCGATGGTACCAACGGCTATTTCACGACGGTCTGGCAACGCCGTGCCGATGGTGAATATCGCTGGAAACTGGATCAGGGCGATACGCTCCAAATGCCACTGGAAGCGCCTGAATTCGTGCGGACTGATATTGCCGATTGTCCCGACAGGGGCATGGCGGCGGAACTGCGCAATCAGGCCGAGCAGTCACGCCCGGCAGGAGGCGGCACCTATTTCGATCAGGTAAGTGGCGACAGCAGCCTGTTTCTCACCTTCGTCGTATCGCCCGATCTGTCACGGCACTGGAAGCTGATGTTGTACAAGGACGGTTCGATGATCGATGCCATGGCCGGAAGCGTAAGCGCGCCGCGGGACGAATGACATGACAGCATTGTTCTTCTCCGCCTTCATCACGCTCTTCGTCGTGATCGATCCTCCGGGCTGCGCCCCGATCTATGCCGGATTGACCAAGGGCGCGACCGCTGCCGAGCGCCGGAATATGGCCATCCGCGCCAGCGGCATCGCCTTGGTGATTCTCCTGGTCTTTGCGCTTTTCGGCGAAGATCTCCTCGGGGCTCTCCATATCGAACTCGACAGCTTTCGTATTGCAGGCGGACTGATGCTGTTCTGGATCGCCTTCGAGATGGTCTTTGAAAAGCGCACGCAGCGGCGCGAGGATCGGGCTCAGAAGGTTGCCGCGACGCCCGAAGTAGAAGACGTGTCGGTCTTTCCCATGGCGATACCCATGCTGGCCGGACCGGGTGCGATTGCCGCCATCATGCTGTTGATGAACGAAGCGCGCGGGTTGCAGCAGGATCTGGTCGTGCTGGCTGCGCTTGCCGCAGTTCTGGCCATTACCATGATCGCGCTGATGGCCGCAGGACCGATTATGCGATTGTTCGGTGACAAGGTGGAGGCGGCGATTACCCGCGTGCTGGGCGTGCTGCTATCGGCCCTGGCGGCGCAATATGTCATTGACGGCTTGCGCAACAGCTTCAGCATCTGAAGCCCTATTGCAAGGTGACGATTTCGTCTCCGTCATCGCGCAGGGCGAAGAACTGCATGAGCTGGATCATCAACTCGCAGCGCTGGGCGAGGTTGGGAGCTTCGAGAAGCGCCTGCTTGCTGGCCGCGTCGAACGGTGCGATCTGGGCTACGCCGTTGATCAGTGTTTCGTCGTCGAGCCGCTCGACCGAATCCCAGTCCACCGAATAACCCTGCATGTCCGCAAAACGCCGAGCCTCGAATTCGAAACCGGCCCGTTCGACGCTGGACAGGACCTCGTCCTCGGCATCGTCGATTATTTCCGCCTCGATTTGCCGGAAACTGGTCCGAACATCCAGTTCGCGCACAAGGCGAAACCGCGTCTCACCATCGAGAACGATGTTATAACGGCCGTCCTCCAGCGCTTCGACATCGCCGATCCGCCCGAGGCAGCCGATATCGTAAAGCGGGGCGCCATCTTTCGACTGCTGTGGCTGGATCATCCCGATCAGGCGATCTTTAGCAAGCGCACTCCCGACAAGCTCGCGATAGCGCGGCTCGAAGATGTGAAGCGGCAATTGCAGGCCGGGAAACAGGATAGCGCCTGGCAGCGGGAAAATGGGGATGCGGATGATCGACCCCCTATCCAAAAAGGATCTTGGAAAGGCGGCGCCGGGTGGCGACTACCCAGGGATCCTCCAGCCCGACCGCTTCGAAAATCTGCAGCAGCTTTGTTCTGGAAGCGCCATCGTTCCATTCCCGGTCGGTTTCGAACATGGCAAGCAGTTCATCGGCCGCCGCATCGCGATGACCTGCTGCAAAGGCTGCTTCTGCGTAATCAAAGCGGGCCTGCATGTCCCCGTCTGCAGCGGCTTCCTTCAGGGCTGTGAGTTCACCTTCGTCGACTCTGTTGCCCGCCAGTTCCAGTGCGCTTCTGGCCTGCTCGATCTGCGGATCGGTAGCGATCGCAGGATTGGTCTCGGCCGCCGATAAAGCCGCCTGAGCCTGTTCCACATGTCCTGCCTGGACCAGCGAACGAACGAGGCCCGCATGGGCTGCCGCATTGTCGGGAGCCATCTGCAGAACCTGGTCGAAAATACCGGCTGCCCGCTCGGCATCTCCATCGGCCAGGATCTGTTCGGCCATCGTGACGAATTGGGAAACGTCCTGCTCCGGCTTGGCGTCCTGCGCGGCACCCGCTTCTATCGGCAATTGCGACAGGATCTGATCCAGTGTCTGCTTCATCTGCGTTTCGCTGCGTGCATTGGTCAGGTCGGCGACCGGCTGCCCCTGAAACAGCGCGTACACGGTCGGTATGGACTGCACCTGGAACTGGGCGGCGATGAACTTTTCTTCATCGACATCGATTTTCTTCAGCACCACGCCCTTGTCGGCATACTCACCGGCAACCTTTTCGAGCATCGGAGCCAGAGCCTTGCACGGACCACACCATTCAGCGTGGAAATCGAGGATCACGAGCTTGGTCATCGACGGTTCGACGACTTCGGTCTTGAAGCGTTCGACCGCCTTCTGCTCATCCATGCTCAGGCCCATGCTCGCCACGTAAGTCCACCTTTCAACTGAAAACCTATCCGCCCCATGTGGGCATTGCGGAGCAAATGTGAAGAAGGAGATGCCACCCTGCAAGCTGCGCAAAAAATCTGCAAATTTCGGCTTGCGGGACTCGTGGACCGCTGCTAGTTGGCCGCCTCCCCACCGGGCCATACGGTTTCGGTAGCGTCAGTGAGCGGGCGTAGCTCAGGGGTAGAGCACAACCTTGCCAAGGTTGGGGTCGGGCGTTCGAATCGCCTCGCCCGCTCCATTTTTCTTTCGAAAATTGAACCGCTTAAGCGGATCGCAAGTTGGCGGATCCTGCTTCCCCGGTCTGTCGGTTACTCCGGGGAAGCACGGGGGAAGCACAATTCGGAGTTTCGTGGCGCACTCTGGCGTTTGCATTGCGGCATTCTGAACCACCCGATTCCAAGGTGCAAGGGTTGGCTTGGCGTATGCCCAGCTTGGAGTGCGGTCGGTGAAAGTATCCAATCTAATTGCCCACTTCGCTTGTCATTTGAAGCGGCGGAATTGGGGCCGAAAGCGGAAAGTCTCATATTTGAGGTTGCAAGGCCAAAGCGGACATTTCGTTGTGGAGATGTCAGCTTGGCATGCATGCGATTTAATCAGTCCAGCTATCCCATAAGCACAATCAAGCCGCATCTTGCTTTCGCCAGCCATCGATCATTCGATTTTTCTTCAGCAAATCGGCGACCCAGTGCGCAGAATACGTTGGAACGGTCACCCGTCGCCCTGTCGTAAAGGTCAGCGTCCCTGACGTTTTCAAGCGGCCATCCTTCGTCCAGCGTAGACGTTCTTGGTTGGAAATCTCCAGCGCCATGCAGATCTCTTTCGGTGTCAGCGCACGAGTGGCGATTGCGTCGAGAATGTCAGCGCTTTCTTCCAGATGCCTTGCGATGCCGTCCTTGCCCTCAGCATTGTCGGAGGAAATCATTATAGTGTTCTCGCCCCAACGGACACGCTCTTGCCGGCTCAGATGCTTTCGTAGCGCTGAGCGTGCCTCTTTCCGGCGCAACCTGAGACTCGGAATACGCGCCAGCAACGCCTCCAAATCTAACGTGGCGGTATGATTGCGCTCACACCAGACGATAGCCGAAAGAAGCCTTTCGCGGCTCATGAGATGCTTCATCGTCCAGTCCCCCAAGACCTGCGCGTTCCTTTGCCAGCTAGGCCAACCATGGTTAGAACCGGCCTCATGCCAACTATTAGCCCTGATGGCACGCAATCGCCGTGCCGGAGTATTTGTAAGCTGTCGGCAGATGATGAGGTCTGCATGGGCTGTGGCCGGACGCTGGATGAGATCGCGCGTTGGTCCGGTATGGCGTGCGACGAGAAACGTTCCGTAAACCGGGCGGCAGCGCGGCGACTAGACGAGGGCTTCACCTGATGGCTTCCGTTCACCTCGTCCTCGGGGGCGCTCGTTCGGGCAAAAGCCGGCACGCTCTTGCGGCAGGCAGTCGATTGCAGGGACCGCACATATTCATCGCCACCGCTCAGGCTTATGATTCCGAAATGACAGAGCGAATTCAAAAGCATCGCGAAGAGCGTGACGAGCATTGGCGGACGGTCGAGTCACCAATCGAACTTGCGCATACGATCGCTTCGCTAAATGAGGGAACGATACTTATCGACTGCTGCACTTTGTGGCTGTCGAACGTGATGCTAGCGGAGCGGGACATCTCCAGCGAAACCGCTGCTCTGATCGACAGCATCACATGCGCAACAGCGGATATCGTGCTTGTCAGTAACGAGGTCGGGTCGGGGATCGTCCCCGAGACAAAGCTCGGCCGAGACTTCCGCGATGAGCAGGGAAGACTGAACCAGCGGCTCGCCGAAATCGCCGACACGGTCGAGCTTGTGGTCGCCGGGATACCGTTGCGGCTCAAGGGTTGAGGGCTTCCGCAAGTCGATCAAACTGCGCAGTATCGGCCGGAAGCCCTATGCGCAGGTGATGATCGTCCCCCGCAAATCGCCGAACGGCGATGCCATGGCGGGCCAGCTTTCGCCATAGAGCAGGTGCATCGGATGCCTGGACGAACCGGAAAAGATCGGTTCCGCCGCGATCATTCAGGCCCGCCGACGCGATCAATGTCCGCAGCTCGTGCATCCGCAGCGCCAAATGTTTGCGGGTTGCCGCCTGCCATTCAACATTTGCATAGGCTGATTTGCCGATAGCCAAGGCCGGTCCGGAAACATCCCAGCCGCCGAGCCTTTCCCCAATTTCGCGCAGAACATCGGGTGGAGCTAGCACCGCACCCAGCCGGAGCCCTGCCAGGCCGTAGAATTTGCCGAAGGATCGCAGCACCATCAGCGCCCGCCTCCCGGCAAACGGAGCGACGCTTTTCGATGGATCGAGATCGGCATAGGCCTCGTCCACGATCAGCCAGCCGCCGCGCTTCGCGAGTCGGGCCCGCGCGTGTTCGATCCGCTCGACAGGCCAGCAATGCCCATCGGGATTATTGGGATTCACGAGCACCACGACATCGGCCTTTTCGACCAGCTCCAGCGGATCCAGCCTTTTTACGACGCTTGCGCCGTCAGATCGCCAGCTTTGCGCGTGATCGGCATAGCTTGGAGCGCGAACCGCCACCGTTTTCGCCCGCAGGATCGACGGCAGTTGGCGGATGGCGACCTCGGTTCCCGCAACCGCGCGGCAGTAGGCAGGATCGCATCCGAACGCACCAGCCATGGCGCTCTCGCAGCTCGCGCGGGCTATCTCGCCCGGCAGCCGTGTCCATGCATCGGTCGGCATCTGGGGCAACGGATAGGCAGCCGGATTGATACCGGTGGACAGGTCGATCCATGGCAGGGGCGCATCGGGAAATGCCCGCGCCATCGCATCGATCCGCCCACCATGGCCGGAAACGAGATCGGGATCGCTCATAGCAAGTGAGCCCATCCAAGCGCAGCTAAAAGCAGAGCGGCGGCAACGACGACCCGCTGATAAAGAGCCAGCGCACGGCGAATATCGGCCGCGTCCGGGTCGCCTGCTTCGGCGTTGAGCCATGGCTCTTCGCTCGTCGCCGCGCCATAGGCTCGTGGGCCAGAAAGCCTGATGCCAAGGGCCCCTGCCATCGCCGACTCCGGCCATCCTGCATTGGGAGAACGGTGCTTGCGGGCGTCGCGAGACATCACCTTTATGGCCCGACCCGAACCAGCACAGAATGTGAATAGGGTCCCCGTCAAACGTGCGGGGATAAGGTTGGCGAGGTCATCCAGCCTGGCGGCGACCTTGCCAAAAGCTTCATATCGCGCATTGCGATGGCCGATCATCGAATCGAGCGTGTTGATCGCCTTGTAGGCAAACAGGCCCGGCAATCCCAAAAGCGCCCCCCAGAACAAGGGCGCGGTGACGCCATCGGAGGTGTTCTCTGCAAGGCTCTCGATAGCAGCTCGAGCGATGGCGGCCTCGTCAAGCTCAGCAGTCTCGCGACCAACGATGCGGCTGAGCGTGCACCGTGCCGCATCGATCCCCGCGCCCTCGAAGGCGCTGGCCACGTCCGCGACGTGATCGTGCAGCGAACGTGCGGCAATCAGGCTGGAGGCAAGAAGAGCCATCAGCACGAAACCTACCCACCCATCAGCCAGGACCAGCTGGATCGCCAGTCCAAGCAGGGCTGCAAGCGCCACCAGAAACAGTATTACGAGACCGCCCATCGCGACCCGCGCGGACCTGCTCCATGCTTCTCGATTGCCCAGACACTCCGCCCGCTCGACCAGCCAGCCGAACCAGCGCACCGGATGCCCGATCCGTCTGTCCAGCGCGTCCGGCCAGCCGAGCAGGGCTTCTACCGCCAGCCCTGCGAGCATGATCCAAGCGGCCATCACCGCGCCAGCGCCAACAGAGCATCCACGTCGAGGGCCGCCCCAAGCCCGTCGGCAAGCTCGTCCAGCGCACTTTCGACACTGTCTTCGTAGTCGAGCGTGCTGCTCCGACCGCTGCACAATCGCTCGAGCCAGCGAGAACGAAACGCATCGCTCGCGAACACGCCGTGGAGATAAGTGCCGATCAGGCGGCCACCTCCCGCGATCGCGCCATCGCAGCTGCCATCCTCGAGCTCGCAGAATGGTCTACTCAGCGCAGGGCCAAGCGAACGACCGGTGTGGATCTCGTATCCTGTCACGTGGTCGCCATGGGCGATCGTGGTTCCGCTCATGGGGCGAACCACTTTCTCGAGGGTCATCATCGTCGTCATATCGAATAGGCCAAGACCGTCCGCCGATCCTGCCAATCCATCTGCCGCGTCGGCGTCTTCGATCCGCTTGCCCAGCATCTGAAACCCGCCGCACAAGCCGACAATGTGCGCTCCCGTGCGCCAGGCGGCGACGATGTCATGGTGCCACCCTTGGTTCCGCAGCATCGCGAGGTCGGCCAAGGTAGACTTGGTGCCCGCGAGAATAATCGCATCCGCCTCTCGCGGAATTGGCTGGCCGGGGGGAATGAAACGGACTTCCACATCCGGCTCGGCGCGCAGCGGATCGAGATCGTCGAAGTTGCTGATCCGCGACAGCATCGGCACGGCAATAAGAATGGCACCGCTTTTCAGTCTGGCTTGGTGCAGCACGACAGCGTCTTCTGCGGGCAGCCGCGCGGCACATTGCAGCCATGGCACGATGCCGAAGCAGCGCCAGCCGCTACGGTCTTCGATGAAGCGCACGCCATCTGTAAAAAGGGTCTGATCACCCCGAAAGCGATTGATGACGAAGCCTGCGATCATCTCGGCATCATCTGCCTCGATGACGGTTCGGGTGCCCACAAGCGATGCGATGACCCCGCCACGATCGATATCGCCGACCAGCACTACGGGAACGTCGGCAGCGCGCGCGAAGCCCATATTGGCGATGTCGCCCTTGCGCAGGTTCACCTCGGCCGGGCTCCCCGCGCCCTCGATTATGACGAGGTCGTGCGCCGATTTCAGGCGGTCGAATGCCTCGATCACCGAGGGAAGCAGGCTTCCCCGATTGGCCATATAGGCCGCCGCTTCCTCGCTGCGCAGGGCTTTCCCATTAAGCACGACTTGCGCACGCCGATCGCCTTCAGGCTTGAGGAGCACGGGATTCATATCAGTCGATGGATCGAGGCCTGCTGCTCTTGCCTGCAAGGCCTGCGCCCGACCGATCTCGCCGCCACCGGGGCAGGCTGCGGCATTGTTCGACATATTCTGCGGCTTGAACGGAGCGACCCCGATCCCCCGGCGCGCTGCGATCCGGCATAGCCCGGCAACCAGCAGCGACTTGCCGACATCCGATCCGGTGCCCTGAAGCATGATCGCGCGCCCGGTCATGCTACGTTATGCAGGGCCGGAGATTTCGAGCCGGGTATGCGCGCCGTCGCTCAGAACCTGAGCGTCGATGCCAAAGACATCGCGCAATCGTGTGGCTGTGAAGGTCTCCTGCGGCGTGCCGTTTGCGACAATTCGGCCTTCGTGCATCCAGAGAACCTTGGAGGCGTAGCGCAGCGCGAGGTCGAGATCATGAATGACCGTCAGGACACTGCGTCCAGCGCGCGTCATGTCGGCGAACAGCTGCATGGTCTGATGCTGGTAGCGCGGATCGAGTGCGGCGACGGGTTCGTCCGCCACAACCAGTGGAGTTTCCGCTGCAAGCGCCCGGGCCAAATGCACGCGCGACAATTCGCCGCCCGAGAGCGTGTCCGCAGCGCGTTCCTCGAAGCCGTCCAACTGGCATACTCGGATCGCGCGCTCCACCGCCTCGCTGTCTTCCTGCGACAAGCGACCAAGGGCAGCGCCATATGCGAACCGCCCGAGCGAAACGACATCGCGAACCGGCTGAGGCCAAACGAGCGGACGCGCTTGCGGCAGATACGCAACGCGGCGAGCGCGCGCTACCGGCGAAAGCATTTCCACCGCCGTTCCATTGATCGAAGAGCGTCCCGCGTCCTTTTCCAACAGGCCTAGCGCAAGACGCAGGAGGGTCGTTTTGCCCGACCCGTTTGGCCCTATGAGCGCGGTCAGCTCGCCCGCGCCGAGAGCAAACGCGGCGTCGGCGATCAGAACCCTGCCGTCGACCGAATAGCCGAGGCCTTCTGCCTCCAGCAGCGTCATGCCAGCCTCCTGCGCGCGGCGATCCATATGAATACTGGGGCGCCCAGCAATGAGGCGACGACGCCGAGCTTCAGCTCGCTATCGGTCGGCAGCACGCGCACGCCGATATCGGCGAACACGAGGATCAGCCCGCCGAGCAGGGCGGAGGGCACCAGTAGCCGCGCGGGATCGTAGCGAAGGAAGGGCCGCACAAGATGCGGTGCGACGATTCCGACGAAGCCGATTGCTCCGGCCAGCGCGACTGCGGCGCCCGTTGCCAGCCCCGCGCCGACAATCACCGCCAGCCGTTGCCGCTGGAGATCCAGCCCCATTCCTTCGGCCGCCTCGTCGCCAAGGGCAAGCGCGGATAGGCCGCGACGGGAGGCCAGCAGAATCGCGACCCCGATCGCCATGAATGGCAGAGCAAATAGCAGGTCGTCGAAGCTGCGATTGTCCACCGTCCCCAACATCCAGTTGACCATGTCCGCGAGGCTGAAGGGGTTGGGAGCAAGGTTCATCAGCAAGGCCATGATTGCCGCCGAGAAACTCGAAAGACCGACGCCGATCAGAATTAACGTAACGACGGAACGCGTGCGGATGGCGGCGAGCGCCACCAGTAGCGTAGCGATCAGCGCGCCAGCTACTGCCGCCAGCGGCAGCACCAGCGGGCCTGCGGTTGCCAGACCGAAATAAAGCACGAAGGTCGCGAATAGTGCGGCGGTGGCCGACACGCCGAGGATACCCGGCTCGGCCAACGGATTTCGCAAGAGGCCCTGCAAGGCCGCGCCGCTCATGCCCAGCGCCGCTCCAACGAAACCTGCGGCGAGGGCGCGCGGCAGGCGGATTTGCCAGACGACCAGTTGATCGCCCTGGCTCGACTGGAATGCGATAGCGCCCAGCACCCGGTCAAGCGGCAAGGGCACCGATCCCAATGCGACCGAGAGGACCAGTGCGCCCACAAGGCTTGCCAGCAATATCGCCACTACCCGGTTCATTGCGCGCCTTCCTTCCCTTCTGCGAGCGCCTCTACCGCATCGATCAGGAACCAGCCCCCGCATGAGGTCCAGGCCCCTTCCAGCGGCACGACTGGCAATTCGCGCAATTGTGCCCGCGCCACCGGATGACGCGCCGCGCTCCAGTTATCGACGTGGTTGGTCTTGCTTTCGAAAAAGGCTGCCGCGATCACGTCGGGCCGGTCATAGGCGAGCCGTTCCAGTGGCAGTGGGTTCCAACCCGGTCGATTCTGAAAATTTCGCAGGCCCGCCGCGACAAACAGTTCATGCACCAGAGTGCCTTCGCCCGCGGTTACGCCTGCCGGGGTCATGTAAAGAACTTCGCGTTGAGGACCGGACCTCTCTGCAAGTGCCTTCAATCGCCGATCCATATCGGCAACGAGCTTTTCGGCCTCATCCGGTTTGCCAAGTTCGGTGCCCACCCGCAGCACCTCATCCCGCACTTCGGCAATCGATTGGGGGAAGCCGATCTGCACGACCGGGACTCCCGGCTCCTTCATGAAATCGGCGATATCGTGCCCGCCACCGTAAGTTCGCACCACCAGATCGGGTTGCAGTGCCAGCACATCTGCCGTGCGCGGACGGACCGTGGGGATCCCTTCGGCCGCCGCCCGCATGTAGGAAAAGCGTTTTCCCGCATCGGGCGACAGCGCAAGGATATCCTCGCGGTCCGCGAACTTCAGGACATACTGGTCGGCGCAGTAGTCGAGGCTGACGATGCGTCGCGGCGCGTCCGCTCCCCGCTCCGCCACCTGCGCACAGGCCGAGAGGAGGCACGCCAGCGCCGCGAGGGTCGTCCGAACCATCGATTACATCCGGTAGCGCACGCCGCCGAACACCGCACGACCAGGTTGGCCGTAGCGGAAGATCGTTTCATACTGCTCGTCGAACAGGTTCTCGATCCGACCGAAAATTTCGATCTGCTCGGTAATGCCAAAGCTCGCCCGAATATCGGTCACCACATAGCCATCGAGGCGGGTGGTGTTGGTGGCATTGTCGAAGCTGTCGCCCGCCACGAACACGGTGGCACCGATGCCGATGCCGTTCTCCATGCGGTAGTCCGCGACCAGACTGATCGTATCCTCCGCACGTCGTGGCAGGCGATTGCCGTTCACATCGTTTCGGGCGTCGATGGTGGTGTAGTTAAGCGCGACGTCGAAGCCATCGGTCGGACGCAGCGCCAGACCGAATTCCCAGCCATCGGCACTTGCGAGTGCGATATTGTCGTATGTGCCGAACGGGCGTGGATTGGCCGGATCCTGACACGCCGGGATCGGATTGCCGGTGCAGCCGACAAACGCGATCAGATTAGTCGCGTCGCGTTCGAAATAAGTGACGCCTACCTCGGCCCGTCCACCGAGGAAATTGTGCGTTATACCGACGTCCCAGTTTTCCGATTCCTCGGGCTCGAGATCGGTATTTCCGAAGTCGCTGAACAATTGGAACAGCGCAGGCGCTTTGAAACCTTCGCCATAACTGCCGCGCAGCACGGTATCGCCGCCGTTGGGCGAATAGGCACCGCTGGCAGCGAAGGTTGTATTATCACCGTAGGTTTCGTGATCGTCGTAGCGAACGCCACCAGTCAGCGAGAGCCCGTCCAACGGCGTCAAATTGAGCTGGCCGTAGACCGAGTTGATCCACACATCATCGCCAATCGCGGGCGCACCGAAACTCGAGCTGAGATACTCCGATTCCTCGCGCTCTGCGCCGAAAACGAGCTCGGCTATGTCGGCTGCGTCGAATACGCCCTGATATTCGTAGCGAAGGTTCTCACCGAAAGCGTCGAAGGTTTCGGAGTTGGTATCGAAGCTGAAATTCCGTCGGTCGATCCTGGTGTATGCAATCCCCAGCCGGTTGCGGAAACGTCCATCCAGGAAGTTGGCATTGATCCCACCATAGCCGACCAAATCGTCGCGGTAGGAAACCTCGTTGGTATCGCCCAAGCCCGTCGCCGTGAAGCCATCGATTTCGGTCTCGCTGTCGGCATAGAAACCGCGCAGATCGATCGAGAAATTCTCGCCCAGCGCGATATCAAACTTGGCGTTTGCGCCAAGGCTTTCGAACCCGTCCGGCTCGGTTCCACCGCGCGCCTCGCTGAATGCGGAGATGCCATCAGTGCGATAGTAATTGCCGCCAACACTCACCCCGACAGGGCCGAACTTGCCAGAAACGTTGCCGACGAGTTCCGCAGTGTCGCGCTCACCATATTCGGCACGCGCGAACACGCCGAGGTCCTCGGTCGGCTCGCGGGTAATCAGGTTCACCACTCCGCCGATCGCTTGGCTGCCGTAGAGCACGCTTTGCGACCCACGCACCACTTCGACCCGCGCGATGTTGCCGGTGAGGGCAGGGCCGAAGTTGAAGCCGCCACCGGTCGAGGACGGGTCGTTGAGCTTTACCCCGTCGATCAGGACGACGGTCTGGTCGCTTTCTGCGCCGCGGATTGAAACGCTCGTGCTGGTGCCGATCCCGCCATTGCGGTTGAATGTAACGCCGGGAACCGTGCGCAGAATATCGAGAACCTCGCTCGGCTGACGGTTCACGATCTCCTCTTCCTCGATCACGGTGACCGATTCACCGACCTGGCTGATCGCACGTTCGGTGCGGTTGGCAGTGACAACGATCGTTTGGGAGTTCACTTCCTCGTCTTCGGGAAGATCGACCGACTGAGCGAACGCGCCGGTCGAACACAGAGCCACGGCCGATGCCGCGACGGACACATAGAATGCG
Organism: Qipengyuania pacifica; assembly: GCF_019857205.1. Taxonomy (GTDB): domain Bacteria; phylum Pseudomonadota; class Alphaproteobacteria; order Sphingomonadales; family Sphingomonadaceae; genus Qipengyuania; species Qipengyuania pacifica. The sequence continues at coordinate 606,801 of NZ_JAHWXO010000001.1, forward strand.
GTTTTCATTGAAATATCCAAAGCCAGCCCACGCGGAGGCTCCGGTGCCCGCATGGTAAACTCGACAGATGGCCCGCCGCCGCTCGAAATGAGCCGCGACACCGGAAACCGGCCTGGCTGTCGTTACTTCGGAAAAAGAATTTTCCTGTCCCACTGGGCTGGACCCGGCCCCGGACGAACGACGCGACGGCAGGTCTCCTGGCTTGCCGATCAACGTCTTCGAACCGTCTTCCCGGCGCCACCCACTGCAGGGCTTAGCCAGTGACATGCTGGTTCGGGACTCCTGGCTCACAGTTGCGGGCACAGCGCCGGTATCTCACCGGCTTCCCTCTTAGCTCCAGGCGATTTATCACCTGCAGCACCGTCTGATCGCGCCAATGCGCGGCATAAACGCCGCTGTCAATCCTTGCAGACTAGAAGTCGATCCCCTGCTGGGCACGAATGCCAGCGCGATAGGCATGCTTGGTCTCGGTCATCTCGGTGACGGTGTCGGCATAGTCGATCAATTCGGGCTTCGCATCGCGCCCGGTCAATATCACTCGCGTATCGCCCCGGCGTTCAAGGGCATCGATGACGGCTTGGGGCGTGAGGTAGTCGTAGCGCAGCGCAATAATGATCTCGTCGAGCACAACCAGCGCGTAGTCACCATTCGCAATCAGTTCGCCCGCCTTTGCGAGCGCCTTCTCGGCAGCCTCGATATCGCGATCCTTGTCCTGTGTATCCCAAGTGAAACCATCGCCCATAACGTGCCAGTCAACCAAATCCGGGAAGCGCGCGAAAAACTGCTTTTCGCCCGTCTTCCATTTCCCTTTGATGAACTGCACTACGGCGACCTTCTGGCCCCACCCAAGCGCACGAGCGATGACGCCGAAGGCAGAGCTCGACTTGCCCTTGCCGTCGCCGGTGTGGACCAGCACCAGGCCGCGCTCCGGATCTTTTAGCTCGCGCCGCCGCTTGGACTGGGCAACCTGCAGTTCCTTCATCCTCGCTGCATGCGTTTCTCTGTCGGTATCGCTCATAGTGCCTCTTTCGGTTCGACGGTCAGGAACTGGCCGAAGCCAAGTTGGATTTCAAACGGGTTTGCACGGCCCAGAACAGCGCTGGCACATCGAACGACGCCGAGATGCGTGACGGCGAGGATATCGGCATCGCAACTCGCCGCATCGCGTAGATAGGCCCGCACCCGCTCGGTCATCTGCGCCACATTCTCACCGCCATGTGGTCGCGCCCCTTCGACATCTTCTGCCCACGCATCGATTTCACCACGCGGAATGGCGTCCCAAGCCTGCATTTCCCAGTTCCCGAAATCGATCTCCATCAGTCTCGGGTCGGCGTGGATGGGAAGGTCGAAATGCGCGGACAGCTGCTCAGCCAGCGCATTGCATCGGGTCAGCGGACTGCTGTCGATCCGTGCGAAGCGGTCGGGCAATGCGGTCACGAGTGAGCGGAGGCTTCCCTCGCCAAGGGCTCGAGCGGGAACATCCGACCGGCCGTAGCATATTCCCGCAGCGATCTCGGGCTGGCCGTGGCGCAGCAGGATCAGAGCCATGCGATCAAGCCTAGGTAGAAGCCGACTTCGCTGATCTGCTGCACAGCGCCAAGGCAATCGCCCGTATAGCCACCCAGCTTGCGCTCGAAGACCAGCCGCGTCAAACCATGGCCGACACACAGACTAACCAGGCCGCACAGCACGGCGCTGGGCCCAAGAACGGTCGCGCCGATTGCGACCGCGGCAATCCCGGTGAGTGTCGCCAGCACCAGCGGAGCTGCTCCGATCCCCTTGGCAACCGGTTTCGCGATCCCGTCGGCGCGTGCATAGCGACTGGTCGCAATCACGATCACTGCCGACAGGCGCGAGGCTCCGTGCGCCACGGGCAGAGCGGCAAGGGCGAGCATGAAGGGCAATTGGGATAGCGCAGCGATTTTGAGCAGCAGGATGAGGAACAGCGCCGCCGCTCCGAACGTTCCGAGCCGGCTGTCGCGCATGATCTCCATCATCCGCTCGGCTGTCGGCGCGCCAAGCCCATCGAACAGGTCGGCCAGCCCATCTTCATGGAAGGCTCCTGTCGCCAGCAGCGTGGCTGCGGTCCCGAAGATTGCAGCGACGAAAGCGCCGCCGATTGTCCAGCCAAGTGCGAAGCCAGCCGCTCCGATGGCGCCGATTGCAAGTCCGACAAGCGGATAAAAGCCGGGTGCGGCCTCGAAATCGCGCTCGTCCAGCTTGGCTGTGGGCAATGGAATCCGCGTGAGAAACACCCACGCGGCAAGCAATGCGAAGAAGGGGCGTTTCATGAAGCCGGAGTAGCGCCGGAAACCCCGGCTTGCGAAAAACTCGCCATTCCGAACAGCGATAGCGCAGCGCGGATCATCGGCACGGCAAGCAATGCACCGGTGCCCTCGCCCAATCGCATGTCCAGATCGAACAAGGGCTCGGCTTCCAACCAATCGAGCAACGCCCGATGTCCGTGCTCGGCCGAGCGATGCGCGTAGACGAAAGCCTTTTCGCAGTCCGGCTCGATCGCCCTTGCAAGCGCGGCGGCAGCGGTGGCGATAAACCCGTCGACGACCACCAGCTTGTCCGATGTCCCGGCACCGATCATCGCGCCCGCCATGGTGCCGATCTCGAAACCGCCGACCTCGGCGAGCGCCTCGATTGGCGCGAGCTCTCCGGTGCGCGCCGCCGCGCGTTCGAGTATCTCTCTCTTATTGGAGAGACCGGTATCGTCGAGACCCGTGCCGCGTCCGACCAACTCGGCGACCGAAATGAAACTCAGCTTGTGCGCCAGCAGGGCCGCTGCGGAAGTGTTGGCAATACCCATCTCGCCAAAACAAACTATCTTGCTCCCGATGCCGCTCGCAAAATGTCGTCCTTGCGTGATTGCCTTGCTCGCCACCTCTGGACTCATCGCAGGCCCCGTAGAGCTGTCGGACGTGCTTCGTCCGAGTGCCATGTCGATCAGTCCATCACGTTGCGCTGGCAAATGCATGATCCCACAATCGACGACAGTGACCGGTATGCCGAACTGCGCTGCGATGGCATTCGCCGCAGCCCCGCCTGCAAGAAAGTTGGCAACCATTTGGCCTGTAACTTCCTGCGGGAATGCCGAAACACCCTGTGCCGCGATGCCATGATCGGCAGCAAAGATGGTCAGCGATGCCGAGGCATTCTCGGGATTAATGTCGCCTATGATCGCCGCAGACTGAACGGCGAGGCTTTCAAGCCGCCCCATTGATCCGGTTGGCTTAGTCTTATCGTCAATCAGACGCTGAAGGTCGGCTCGGGTCATATTCTGCGCGTCTAGCGAATGCAGAATGACTTTGGAACGGCGTGAACTGGGCATACGCACCGAGCGCTTAACGATCATCCAATGGCGGGGGCAGGGCCATCCTACGAGCGCCAAGCTTCTCGCCATTGTGACGTGCCGAGCGAACCGCAGCTTTCAAGTCGAGACGCCTACGATGTGAATGACTGAA
>NZ_JAHWXO010000010.1 GCF_019857205.1 Qipengyuania pacifica
GCGGGGGGAGAGATCTATTTCGAGTGCTTCGCGTTCTGCATCGGAGAGATCGGCGAGGCGGCGGTTAAGCATGGCTTCGGCGGTCGAGACGAGTTGCACTACAACAGCGTTGCCGTCGGCAAGCGCCGTATCAATCGCAGGCAGCAGACTCGGCAGCTTCATCGATAGAAGGAGCTGCGCGAAGAAGCGCTGCTTGGTGCCTTCAAACACCGAAAGCGCAGCCGATTTGGCACCTGAATTCAGGGTATCGCCACTGTCAGTGTCGACGATCCGGGTTGCCTCGAGTGCCTCGCGCAGGTTGGCATGAATGATTGCCCAGGCGCCTGCATAGGCGTCATAAACCGCTACCTGGTCGGGGGTCAGGCAATGCTCGAGAATCTCGTACTCAACTCCGGCGAATGAAAGTGCCCTCGCCGCGTACAGTCCGAGTGCCTTCAGATCGCGCGCGACCAGTTCCATTGCAGCGATACCGCCATCGCGGATGTCTGCGACGAAGGCTTCACGATTGGCAAAAGCCGTCTCGGGACCCCACAGGCCAAGACGGGTGGCATAGGCGAGATTATTGACGTCGGATGCCCCGGTCGCCGATGCGTAGAGCACTCGGGCGCGCGGCAACAGATTCTGGATGCGAACACCGGCAATGCCCTGTTCCGATCCTTTGACCTTACCACGTGAGCCCTCCCCGCCTGCGGCGTTGGCCATCGCATGGGCTTCGTCGAAGACGATGAGCCCGTCGAAGTCCTCCCCTGCCCATTCGAGAATCTGATCGAGCCGGGTCGCGTCGCTTCGACCCGAACGGAGTGTCGGATAAGTCACGAAGAGTATGCCCTCGCGCATCCCGATCGGGACACCGAGCTTCCATTGGCCAAGGGGCTGGACGTCGATGGGAAGGCCGCCGAGCGCGCTCCAGTCGCGGCGGGCATCTTCGAGCAAAGCTTCGTTCTTGGAAATCCAGATGTGGCGCCGTTCGCCCCTCACCCACCGATCGAGGATGACGGAAGCGACCTGCCGTCCTTTCCCTGCACCAGTTCCGTCACCAAGAAAGTAGCCCATGCGGTAGGCGTGCCCCTCGGCGCTCGCCTTCAAGGCGCAGCCCTTGTCGTCGGGCTCAAACCGTCCCGGCAGATCGCGGGCATGCGCGCTTGCGGCATAGATCAGGGTCTCGGCCTGCGCAGCGGATAGGGCGCCCCCAGCAATGAGGCTCGACGGGAGCTGAGGCACCACTTCGGGCACGGGTGCGGTTATCGAACCCATCGCAACGGATTCGACCAGCGGGGTCGGATGCGGGACAGCATCTGCAATCGAGATCCGGCTCGGTCGGTAAGGCAAATAATGCCCAACCTGGCTTTCGATCGGCGCAGGTGCTTCGAGCGGAGTAAATTCAAGCGGCAGTATCGACGCCGCTGCCGCGGCTGGATGGATCTTAAGTGGAACCGGTTTCGTCCTGTTCGCCACCAGTCGAAGCGGCAAGGCTGGCTTGGTGCCGATGCTGGGTTCGGCGGGCAGGCTTACCCGGTCAGGGAGCATATCGATCAGCAAATGAAGCTCGACAAAGTTTGCCGGCTGGGCGATGATCGGGCTGTTATCATCCTCAGCCTTGTCGAGAACCACGAGCCGGGTTGAGATAGAGGTGCCCTGCTTGACGAAGCCGCGCTCGATCGTCGCGTTGAGACGCAACGAGACGGGACCGGCGATCCCGACAAGAAACTTCGGAAGCTCGAACCATTCGGGCATCACTGCGACCAGGCGTCCACCAGGCAGAAGGCGCTTCCAGGCAGAACGCAAGTGCCGGTCGCCAGTGCGGCTATCGTGGCCCCTCTCGATACCGTGTGAATAGGGCGGGTTCATCAGCACCACGCTCGGACCCACGTCAGGCGTGAGAAGTTCGTCGATCAGTTCCCCGTCAAATCCCGTGATTGTCGCCTCCGGAAACACAGTGCCCAGGCATTCGCGGCGCAACGGCGAAATCTCGTTGAGAGCAAGACGCGAAGTTGTCTTTGCTGCCCATACGCCCAGCATCCCGGTCCCGGCCGACGGCTCGAGAACCAGTTCATTGGCAGAAATCGCGCATGCCTTTGCAGCCATCCAGGCCAGACGGGGCGGCGTCGCGAATTGTTGCCACTCGATCTGCTCATCGCTCCGGTTGGACTGGGTCGGGACCAGACCTTCAAGGCGCGTGAAAGCCTCATCGGCAAAGCTGGATGACATTGCAGGTGAGAATTCAGTTGCCTGCGCCAGGAACAACACCTGCGCCAATTCAAGTGCAGCATGGGCATCGCGTATGGACCAGCGTCCTTCGGCGTCGCTACCGCCGAAGTGATCGGCCATTGTTGCATTCACAGTGAGCCGTGAAATTGCTTGATCTGCAGCGAGCCGCGCGGCCAGCGCCCTCGCGGCTGCCAGCACTTGCGGCTCGGCGGGATCGGAGAATGCGAAAGCGGTATTTGCGTGTGACATGAGAGACCTCCTGAAGAGGCCCTGGGTTTGTCCGGGTGTCCGTTCGGATGGATCCGCCCGGGGGCCTCACAAGGCCCCAAGCCCGCTTTCCTCTCACCGACATTCAGACCGTAGCTCGGACTGAGCGCATGAGCACATCATTCCAGTCGTCGCCGGTTAGCTCCGGACGCCTGGTGACAATCAGCCGCCCTTCGCAAGCGTAGGCCTCTCGCGCACGCTCTTCAGCAAGGTGCCCGCCCGCATCATTGTCGACAAAGAGATACAGCTGGTGCACCGATTCCGGGATTGTGGCCAAGCCGAAGCGTTCGTTTCCTAGCGTCGCCCAGCAGGGAACCTTGAACATTTGCATCGCTGAGAGGGCCGTTTCATTTCCCTCTGCGAGGCCAAGGCGTCCCCCATTCGGGTACGCGAAACGCACCGCCCCAGAACCGGGGCTGCCTAACGCACGCCTGGGCTGATCGAAAGAAGCCAAGCTGGTTTTGTCGAGGTCAAGGAAGGAGCGGTGCAGCGCCAGAATTCCGGCATCATTGCGCACAGCCGCCACCATCGCGGGTAGAAACCGGACAGCACCCTTTGGCCCCAGCGGCATATGCGGGTGGAAACGCAGCTCCGGCGAAGAAATCGTGATGCCTCTGGACACGAGGTACTTCTCGGCGGGGCTGCCAGCGATGGTCGACGCCTCACGCCAGAGCCTCAGCGCATTGCGATTGGCGATTTCCTCGCGCGGTTCGGCCACGATCGGACCACTCGTGCCATCGAACAGGTCCGCAATTCGTATTCCGAGCCCGGCCATGGCTTCTATCACCGCCTCGTTCGTGCAGCCGGCAAAGCAATGAACAAGAATTGCGCGCTTGCCGAGTGTGATGCTTAGCGAAGGAGTACGGTCGTCGTGGGCCGGGCAGCAGCACATTCCGCGCGAACGCGACCAGGCACCGCCCAGCTGCTCGACTATCTTGCGCGCGCGGTTTTCCAGTTGCCCGCCTTGGAATCGGGATGATCGGTGTTGGTGCATGGGGCATCTCCATCGTAACGTGCCTCCACCCGCGCAGCCTCCGCTCTGCGTCGCTGACGTTTCATTTTCCTACATCAGATGTTCTATATATGTTCTTTCCCGATTCGACCATTAAAGGATTCGGGAATGAGACTGAAATGGGCAGTAGCCGCAGTGGCAACGGCAGGACTTGGGTTCGTCCTCCCCGCTCACGCGCAGGAACTTGAGCCCAATCAGATGACCGTTGCCTCGGAGTTGACGACCGACGGCTTCCGCGTTGCAGAAGGAACCGATGGCTTCCTTCTCGTCGAACATGGCATTTGGAGAAAGCCTCCAACGGCCTCGTCCGAGCCGCCGGCTACCGATGCGGGTCGAACCCATCTGCCCTATCGATATCCAAAGCCCCAAGGCAGCGCGCCATCGGGCTTCCGTCGGGCAAGCTACCTTCCTCATGTTTACGCTGCTGAGGCTCAATACTCGCTACCAAGCGGCCTTCTCGACGCTCTTGTATGGACGGAATCACGATATAATCCGATGGCCATCAGCAAGGCCGGGGCCGCAGGCTTGGGGCAATTGATGCCAGGGACAGCGCGGGACCTTGGCGTTTCAAATCGCTCCGATCCCAAGGCAAACATCTTGGGTGCGGCCCGATACCTACGCCAGATGCTGGACAAGTTCGGGGTGGTTCATCTGGCCCTCGCCGCATACAACGCAGGTCCAGGTGCCGTCGAGCGCGCAGGCGGTATTCCTCGCAATGGCGAGACGCCGGCCTATGTGCGCGAAGTGCTGCGCCATTGGCGTTTTTGAACGGGGGGTGTTGTGAGCGCGGGTCGAATACGCGTCTCGGGAATTTTAAGCCGCGGTAGACGCGGGATGTTCCTGACCACGACAGACGAAGTCGTCTGGATCATCGAGAGCGAAGAACCCGAATGCGAATTCGTCGGATCAGAGGTGATTGTCGAGGGGGTTGTCGCAGGTCGAGATCGTTTGCGCGCAGACTGGATTGGACCGGTCTGATCGAAGCCATAGTTATCAGGCTGCGCGCTTCCCTGCCTTCTTGATGTCGATCACCTTCCCGCCGCTCAGATAGTCAGCCCAGTCCTGCATCATCCGGCGCCGGGGAGCCAGGTATTCAGCGGCATTATAAGCTCCACGCACGTCGTTTTTCTCCGAATGCGCGAGCTGTAGTTCGACCCAATCCTCATGGTATTTCCTGATCCACATGGGCGGCTTACCGAACTCGACCAACTGCTCATTGGCCCAGGTGCTCGCCAAGCCCCGGAAGCCGTGTACGGTTTGGCGGCTGTGGTATCCGAGGCGATAGAGCGCGTAGATCATTGTGTTCTCTGAAAGCGGCTTGTTCGGGCCGTTGCCCGGGAAGAGAAACTCGCCAGGCGCTGCTGCTATCATGGATTTCGCGATGTGCGTTGCCTGCTGCGAGAGGGGTACCAAATGCTCTCGTCCCATCTTCATTCGCTCGGCTGGTATGCGCCAGACAGGTGATTTGCCGCCCAGGTCTTCAAACTCGGATTTGGCGGCGAAACGCAGTTCCTTGGTTCGAACCCAAGTCAGGAGCGCAAAGAGAACTGCGTCACGGGTGATCGCGGACCGTCGTTCGCCCTCTTCCTGATAGGCATGCAGCTTCTCGATAAATGCGGGCAATTCGCTGAGCGGCAACCGGCTCATATGCTTCACTCTTGGTCGCGGCTTTAGCGCCCCACGCAAATGTGTCGTCGGATCGTTCGACGCCAGACCACACGCGATTGCGAACTGGAAGACTTGCCCCACCCCTTGTTTCGCACGCCGGCTGATATCGAGCGCGCCTCTTGCTTCGATCTTGCGGATCATTGCCAGGACGTCGGGTGCCATGATTTCATTCACGAGTTTTTCGCCGATGACTGGAAAGACGTCCCTTTCCATGCGCGACCAGACGCGTTCGGCGTGCGCGGCATTCAACGCGCTCTTTCGATTTTCATGCCAGCGCTTTGCGACCTCGAGGAAGGTGGCTCCTTCCTGCGAGATCACTTCTCCCTTGGATTTCATTGGATCCTTGCCCTCGGCTAGCAACGCCTTTGCGGCTGTGCGCTTGTCGCGCGCGGCAGCTATCCCGAGATCTGGGTAAGCGCCGAACGAGAGCAACTTCTCCTTGCCCGCGAAGCGGTACTTCATCCGCCATAACTTTGACCCGTTCGGCTGTACGAACAGGAATAAGCCCTCCCCGTCGGCCATCTTGTAGGCGCGCTCGCGTGGCTTGGAATTTCGGGCCTGAATCTCCGTGAGAGGCATTGGGGGTATCGCTCCTTTCCGATACTCCGCGAAAATACCCCCAAAATACCCCCACACCAAATCTGGCTGCATGTGGAAGACCATGGGCGCATGCGGACGCGAATCACCCGCAAACCTCTGCTTTTCTTTCGATTCTTGGAAAAATGCGGAAGCTAGTGGAAGCTTCCGGATCAAGGAATGGTAGCGGAGGAGGGACTCGAACCCCCGACACGCGGATTATGATTCCGCTGCTCTAACCACCTGAGCTACTCCGCCCCGAAAGGCATGCCGGGGCATTTGCTCGCTCGGCAGGCGGCGCGTTTAGGGCGGTCCGGCCACCGGGTCAACCGCGCAAATGTGCTACATGTGCGATTTCCGGAATGGGCCTCACGCAAACAATTTATCTTCGGTCACAACGGGCCGGCAAGCCATCTGTTTACCAGCTAGAGACGGCCATGTCCGCGGAAGTCGAACCCTTTCACCTTCTCCCAGGGCCCCCCTCGATACCGGAAGAGGTCAACCCCCGTGAACTGGAATGCTCGGGGCTCGATCGTGCCCGCCAAGGCTGTTTGCAGTGCCTTTGCTTCCTTGCCGCTGACTTTGTTCTGGATCGTCACATGCAGGCGTGGGCGATGCTGATCCTGTTGCGTCAACAGGCCATGAAAATGGTCGGCAATCAGTTCGCGTAGTAAAAGCATGTCCGCACTGATCAGTTTGACGGCCGTTCCCCGGCCCAATGACATTATGCCTTCGACATGGCCATCGATGGGCGCAAACTCTGCTGCCAAGCGCCTGAGATACGTGCACGCTTCCTCTTCGCACATGGCCGGCAAGGCGTGAAACAGCGTGACATGAGCTTCGAGATAATTGCGTTCTGCAGGAAAATGGGCCTTGCGAAGGGCCGTATATCGGGCGTGCAGATCACGCGGCAGCCGGGCCGTGACAATCAGAGGCGCTTCACCTTCGGTGTTCACATTTCCCCACGCTGGCGGCGGATCTCGAACCACTTGGCGACATTGCGATTGTGCTCGTCCAGCGTCTGGGCGAATGCGTGCCCACCAGTGCCGTCGGCCACCATATAACGCGCAGACGTCTTTGCCGGATTGAGCACGGCAGCAATGGACTCGCGGCCCGGATTTGTAATCGGCCCCTTCGGCAATCCCACCATCGAATACGTGTTATAGTCGTTGATGGCGGCAATTTCGGATTGCTTGATCCGTCGGCCCAACGGCCGGCCCTTCGTAATCGGGTAGATGATCGTGGGGTCGGCCTGCAGCAGCATCCCATCCTTCACGCGATTGGAGTAGAGGCCGGCGACCATGCGCCGTTCTCTGGCGACGCCGGTTTCTTTCTCGACGATGGAGGCAAGTGTCACGGCTTCCTGAATGGTATCGACAGCGATATCGTCGGCGCGCTTGGGCCAGGCTTCGGCGAGATAGTTCTGCATTGCCGCTTGCATACGTGCCAGCACGGCGCCGCGGGATTCGCCGCGTTCATAGTCGTACGTATCGGGAAGCACCGAGCCTTCGACCGGAACGGGGATCTCACCGGTTAAATTTTCTTCTGCCATCAGCCGGTCGTGAACCATGACGGAAGGCAATCCTTCGGGAATCGTAACAAAACGCCTTATCACCTCGCCATGCTGAAATGTATCGAGGATCTTCGAATTGCTGGCGCCTGCGGGCAAAAGAAATTCGCCGGCCATGATCGGATCGGACGATCCGAAGATCTTGGCGCGTAGCAGGAAGCCGCGAGGGTCGGAGATCAGCCCTTCATCCGCCAACTTGTCAGCCACGGACGTCAGGCTGGCCCCAGACGGGACGATGAAATTCGTATCATCCTCGACCTGGGCACTGCCCCACCAGCCCGACAGGAACCAGATAGCGCCAATCGCCAGGACGAGCGCCAATACGCTGGTTAGAAGGCACCCGGCCTTCTTCACGTCAGTCTACCTTCTTGATGATTACCGACGCATTGGTGCCGCCGAAGCCGAAACTGTTGTTGAGTGCGGCATTCACTTCGCGTTGTTTCGCCTTCAAGGGCACAAGATCCACACCTTCCGTGCCCTCGTCGGGGTTATGTAAGTTGAGCGTCGGCGGGACGATCTGGTCGCGAATGGCGAGAATGCAGAAAATCGCCTCGACTGCACCCGCACCGCCCAAGAGATGGCCGATGGCAGACTTGGTCGAACTCATGGATGCGCCACCAAGATCATCGCCCATCACACGCTTCACGGCGCCAAGTTCGATCGTATCGGCCATGGTCGATGTACCGTGCGCATTTACGTAATCGATATCGCTCGGCTCCATGCCGGCTTTCTTCAAGGCCATACGCATGGCGAGCTCAGCGCCTTTACCTTCAGGATGAGGCGCGGTCACATGATAGGCGTCGCCAGAAAGGCCGTAGCCGACGATTTCCGCGTAGATTTTCGCACCGCGAGCCTTGGCATGTTCATACTCTTCGAGCACGACGACGCCAGCCCCCTCGCCCATGACGAAACCATCGCGGTCCTTGTCGTACGGGCGGCTGGCTTCGGTCGGGCGATCGTTCATGCTCGTGTTCAGGGCCCGCGCTTGCGCGAAGCCGGCTACGCCGAGCGGATTGATGGTCGATTCTGCACCACCTGCCAGCATCACATCAGCATCGTCGAGCGCAATCATCCGCGCGGCATCGCCGATGGAGTGCGCGCCGGTGGAGCAGGCCGTGACGACGGCATGATTGGGGCCCATGAGGCCGTATTTGATGGAAACCTGCCCGGAGATGAGGTTGATCAACCGCCCATGAACGAAATGCGGGCTCACCCGCCCAGGGCCGCGCTCGTGAAGAACGATAGATTCGCTCTCAATGCCCGGCAAACCGCCGATGCCCGAACCGATCGATACGCCCGCGCGCAGTTTGAGATCGTCATCCATGTCGACAAGACCGGCATCTTCCAGCGCCTGGCCAGCTGCATCGATCCCATATATGATAAATGGATCAACCTGGCGCTGAACCTTGTGATCCACCCGCTTGTCGGGATCGAAACCGTCTCCGTGGTCCTTGGGTTTCACTTCGCAGGCAATAGTGCATTTCTGCCCGGTCGTATCGAACCGGGTGATCTGCCCCGCCCCGCTTTTACCAGCGATAAGGTTTTTCCATGAAGTCTCCACATCACCACCCAGGGGGGTGACGAGGCCAAGTCCGGTTACGACCACACGACGCATGCTATTCTCCGCAAAAAGACAACAGGCCCGGCCCAGTTACCGGGTCGGGCCTGTCCGAACCCGCACTGGGCGGGCATGAAGGCAGCTGAAGGCTTAGCCCTTGTGCTCTTCGATGTACTTGGTCGCATCACCAACGGTGGTGATTTTTTCGGCAGCGTCATCGGGGATTTCGACACCGAATTCTTCTTCGAACGCCATAACCAGCTCGACGATATCGAGGCTGTCCGCACCGAGATCATCGATGAAGCTGGCTTCCTGGGTGACCTTGTCGGCCTCGACGCCGAGATGCTCGACGACAATCTTCTGCACGCGGTCGGCAGTATCGCTCATTGTAATCCCTCTCAGATCTGGGGGTTATTGAATTGCCTGTCGCCCTAATGAACGCTGAAGGCTTAGGCAAGGGTCTAGGAATCGTTCTGACAGAACGCGGACGGTAGCCCGGGACCCGTTCACTCCCCGGCTTGGTCGACCCGCGTCGCTTCCGCGCCCTGCGGTTTGGGTGCATCAACGGTGCGAATATGAACATCACGCAATTGGCGCGGCGAAACAAGGCTCGGTGCGCCCATCATAAGGTCCTGTGCCTTCTGGTTCAACGGGAAGGCAATGACTTCGCGGATGTTGGGTTCATCCGCAAGCAGCATGACAATACGGTCGATACCCGGGGCCGAACCGCCGTGCGGCGGTGCGCCAAGCTTGAACGCCTCGATCATGCCCGAGAAGTTTTCATCGACATCGGCCTGCGTGTAACCGGCAATCTCAAAGGCCTTGTACATGATGTCGGGCCGGTGGTTACGGATCGCACCGCTGGACAGTTCGTATCCGTTGCAGACGATGTCGTACTGCCACGCCTTGATGTCCAGCGGGTCCTGGGTTTCGAGCGCCTCCATCTCACCTTGCGGCATCGAGAACGGGTTGTGGCTGAAATCGACCTTCTTGAGATCCTCGTCATATTCGAACATCGGGAAGTCGACGATCCAGCAGAACTTGAAGCAGCCTTCCTCGATCAGGCCCAGTTCCTCGGCCACGCGGGTGCGGGCAGCACCCGCGAGCTTGGCCGCGTCCTTTTCCTTGCCTGCAGCAAAGAACAGACCGTCGTTTTCGCCCAGGCCCAATTCTGCATAGAGTTTCTCCATGCCCTCGGTACCGTGGTTCTTGGCGATCGGACCGCCGAATTCGCCGCCCTTGCGGGTGACGTAGCCGAGACCGGCAAAGCCTTCGCGGCGGGCCCAGTCGTTCATCTCGTCGAAGAACTTGCGGCTCTTTTCATGCGTTCCCGGCGCTGGGATCACACGGACCTTGCCGCCGGTCCCGACGATTTTTTCGAACAGGCCGAAACCGCTGGTCGTGAAGTGTTCGGTCACGTCGCTGATGAGCAGTGGGTTACGCAGATCGGGCTTGTCGCTGCCATACTTCAGCATGGCGTCGGCATATGGGATGCGCGGAAATTCACCTGCAGGGGTCACAGTTTTTCCGTTCGCGAATTCTTCGAAAACGCCCGCCAGAACCGGTTCGATCGTCTGGAAGACATCTTCCTGCGTCACGAAGCTCATTTCGAAATCGAGCTGATAGAATTCGGGGCTGCGATCGGCGCGCAGATCTTCATCGCGGAAGCAAGGAGCGATCTGGAAGTAACGGTCGAAACCGGCAACCATGAGCAACTGTTTGAACATCTGCGGGGCCTGCGGAAGCGCATAGAAGCGACCCGGGTGCAGACGGCTCGGCACGAGATAATCGCGTGCGCCTTCCGGACTCGATGCCCCAAGGATAGGGGTCTGGAATTCGCTGAACCCCTGGTCGATCATCCGGCGACGCAGCGAAGTGATTACGCGGTTACGCAGCATGATATTGGCGTGCACCCGTTCGCGGCGCAGATCCACGAACCGATATTTGAGGCGCGTTTCTTCCGGGTAATCCTCCGCCGAATTGACGATCAGCGGAAGATCGTCTGCGCGGCTCTGGACATTGACCGAGCGCGCGAAGACTTCGATCTCCCCCGTCGGCAGGTTCTTGTTGACCGCCACATCGGCGCGCGCTTTCACGACACCGTCGATCGTGACGACCGATTCCAGCTTGATCTTGTCAAGAACTGGCAAGGCTTCGCTATCCTCATCGGCAACGATCTGCGTGATGCCGTAATGATCGCGGAGATCGATGAAGAGAACGCCGCCATGGTCGCGCTTGTTATGCACCCAGCCCGACAAACGAACGGTTTCGCCGACATCGTCTTTGTTCAGCGCGGCACAGTTGTGGGTACGATAGGCGTGCATCTAAAATCTTTCCATTTTCGGAGCTATAGCGCTAGGGGCGCGAAGGGCTGCGCTCCTCTAGCAGGAATCGCGCGCGCTAACAGGGCAAGCACGGCTTTTTGTCAAGGTTGCGCACGCCCTGTTGTCTTGGGCCGGTCCGGCCCGTGGGCGGCACTCCGCCCGAACCAGAAACGAGTACGATGAAAATACACGAACTGATTACGACGACAGAACCGCTGGCCGAACTGTGCGAGCGCCTGGCAAAACACGAATTCGTCTGCGTCGACACCGAATTCATGCGCGAGAATACCTATTGGCCTGAACTCTGCCTGGTGCAGATCGGCAATGAGGAAGAAGCTGCCGCCATCGACCCGCTTGCCGACGGTATCGATCTGACACCGCTGTGGGACCTGCTCTGTGAAAATGAAGACATTCTGAAGGTCTTCCACGCAGGGGGGCAGGATGTGGAAATCGTCTACAATTTTACCGGCAAGACGCCGCAACCGATCTTCGATACGCAAATCGCGATGATGGCGATCAGCCAGTCCGAACAGATCGGCTACGCCAATCTCGTCGAGAGCTGGCTCGGGCTGACCATAGACAAGGGCGCCCGCTTTACCGACTGGAGCCGTCGCCCGCTGACCGATCGGCAGATCGAATATGCGATCGGCGATGTGACCCACCTCGCCACGATCTTCCCCCGTATCCTGAAGAAGCTCATCAAGACCGGGCGTGGTGCTTGGCTCGATGCCGAAATGGATCGGCTCGCAGATCCTGCGAATTATGCCAATGATGCCGATATCGCGTGGCACCGCATTCGATCGCCCGGCCGCAATGCACAGGTACTTGGGCGCCTGAAGGCGCTCGCCGCCTGGCGTGAGAGCGAAGCTCAGCACAAGAACATTCCGCGCGGCCGCATCATGCGTGATGAAACACTGGCCGATATCGCCAGCCACCCCCCCAACAAACAGCCCGACCTCACGAAGGTTCGCGGCCTGTCGAACGCCTGGAAAGACAACGACATCGGCAAACGCCTGATGAAAGTGCTCGACAAGGCGGAACCGCTTTCGAAAGAGGAAATGCCCGAAAAGCCCAAGCGCGGCGCGCCGTTAGGCAAAGAAGGCGCCCTCGTTGCCGACCTTCTGAAGCTGCTGTTGAAGATCCGCGCCCGCGAAATCGATGTTGCATCCCGGTTGCTGACCAAGGCGGATGAAATGGAAGCCCTTGCCGCGGGTGTTCGCGATCTTAAAATCCTCGATGGCTGGCGTTACGAGGTATTCGGCAAAGACGCGCTCGAACTCGTCGAGGGCCGGCTTGCCTTCGCGGTCAAGGATGGCCGCTTGCTCATGACGCACATTGATGACCTCCATGCCGGTATGGTCGAAACGCAAGCTGCAGAATAGGCCGGCCGAGTGTCCACCTATCTGCCGACGCTGAAGCAACTGCAGTATCTTGTCGCGTTGCACGAGCACGGCCATTTCGGCCGCGCTGCGGAGGCGAGCTTCGTTTCTCAGTCGACGCTCAGTGCCGGGATACGCGAGCTGGAATCGCTCCTTGGTGTAACGCTGGTAGAACGAAGTCGCCGGGTCGTGCGCTTTACAGCGCTCGGCAATCAGGTGGTCGAAAAAGCTCACCGGATTCTGCGCGAAGCGGAGGAACTGGCGGATTTGGTACAGGCTGCGGGAAAGCCCCTCGCCGGCCAACTGCGTATGAGCGTAATTCCCACTATTGCCCCGTTTCTGCTGCCACGCTTTCTTCCGCGCCTGCGTCGCGAGCGTCCTGATCTGCAATTACTACTGCGTGAGGAAACCAGCCAAGACGCCGTTGAATCGCTTCAGCACGGGCGCGTCGACTGTGTGCTACTCGCCCTTCCCTTCACGACGGGCGAGATCGAACAGGCCCACATTGCGGATGACGAGCTTTATGTCGCCTTTCCAAAAGGCGACCCCCGTGACCCACCCGATGTCATTCCTCCAAGCATGATCGATGAGGGACGCCTGCTGCTGCTGGAAGACGGACACTGCCTCAAAGACCACGCCTTGGCCGCCTGCAACCGGCCAGAACTGCGGGCCTCGGCTACCATGATCGGCACGAGCCTGCATACGCTTGTCCAGATGGTGGATAACGATCTGGGGCTGACGATGCTGCCCAAGATGGCCATCGATGCGGGCATTCTAAATGGCACCGAAGTCGTCGCGCGTCCCCTCAAGTCGAAGAACGCCACGCGCGAGATCGCCTTGATCTGGCGCCGCAACTCGCCAAGACGGGACGATTTCGAACTTCTGGCACAGGAATTACGCGAGGGCTGACGCGGGCGTATGCGCGCCGCTGAACTACTCGTGTGATCTTCCAATATCACCGGCAATTCGGGAACTTAGTCCGAAATGGAACCGAGCACTGCCACTTGCGGAATAAACATGGCTGTCTAAACGTCTAGGCGGATATTTTCCGTGGGAATTAGAAGTGAAGCGACCTAAACGTCTGGTTCGACAGCTTAATCGATTGGCTGGTACGCGGGGCACACTCGATACCAATGCGCTCAACCGCTTTTCCGGTTGGGCCGCTGCGCGCGGCGACAAGGATGTGCTGATCGAGGCGTGGATCGATGGCAGGCCCGTCGCTTCAACCAAGACGGGTGTGGAGCGTCCCGATGTCGAACGTCATCTACCAGGTTACAAGCGCGGCAGATTCAGCGGCTTCACGCTGGAGGTGCCGAAAGATGCGATACCGCATGATCGTGTAGTCGACGTCAAGATAACTGCCCATCCCGAAGGGCGATTGGCCCCCAGAGTCTGGTTGGCAACGGCAAATCTGGCAGGAGATGGCCTTCTAGAGAAGCTCGCGTCCGCCCCGCGAACGGATATCGTCGGCCCTTTCCCTGCAGCTATCATCGATGCTGTCGCCGCCTATCGACCAGAGGCGGTCACCGACTTGCGTTCCATGGATGGTCAACATCAGTTCATCGTCGCCCTTCGCGAAATCCTTGTCGTGCCATCCTTGCGTGAAACGCCGGCGATCGCGGATTACATCCGCTATCTCCAGACCATCTCTGCGCATTTCGCCTTCGTCGATCGGTTTTTCCCCACCGCCAACCCCCGAGCACGTGAAGGCTCCGCCGATTTCCATGGCAAGCCCAATTCGGTGGGCGAAATCATTTCAATCGCGCACCAACTTTACGTGCTTAAATCCTACGGAGTTGAAGGCGATTTTGCCGAATTTGGCTGTTTCAAGGGGTTCAGCTCGTCGATGCTGAGTTTTGCTTGCAAACAGCTGGATTTGAAAATGCACATCTTCGATTCGTTCGAAGGCCTGCCAGAGGCGAAGCACAGCGGCTATACCGCGGGCGATTATGCCGGCAGCCTCGAAGAGGTTAGTGAAAATATTCGCCGGCTGGGATCGGTCGATCAGGTGACTTTTCACAAGGGTTTCTACGCCGATACTTTCCGCGAATACCGCCCGCCTCAGCTCATGTGTCTTTGGATGGACGTGGATCTCGAAGTATCGGCCAAAGACTTGATGGTTGTGGCTGATCGTCTTGATCCTAAGGCCAGCCTCTTCAGCCACGAGTGCGTGGCGGACATGTTTGCCGACGGAGAGATCGTGACGGCGCCCCGCCCCGATAACCCCATCCCGCCGGTACTCGACCGGTTCGAGGAGTTGGGGCGCCCCCTTACCGGGCACCATATTCACGGCCATACCGGAGCATTCTGGCCACGCACGGAAGGAATTCCCGCCCTTTATCATGAGACGCTGACGAGATTACTGGAAATTCTCAAAAAAGAGATATTCAAATAGCGGTGATTTGATCTGCCTGTTGGCAGGTCGGCAGCGATACAAAAAGGCAGCTTCGAGTGGCAGATCTGACTACCCTTCCCGATACGAAAACGGCAGCGCTATTCCCCGGTGTGCCTTTGATCGAATCGCCGATCTTTGACAGCGAGGACCTTGCGGGCTTTTCCGACCAGGAAAAGACATTGGCTCGGCAGTTGAATACCGATGGTTTCGGAGTCATCGATTTTCCCGACCCTGATATCGACGCGCGGATCGACCGTATCAAAAGCAATCTGGGTCCCGGTTTCGGCATCCCACTTGACGATCCTGGAGCCGACAAGACCAAGGGCGAGCGACGGGTTCAGGATGCGTGGACAACTGACGAAGATGTGCATGCCATCGCATCAAATCCCGCTATTCTCGATTTGTTGTCCAAACTCTATGGCCGTCGTGCCTTTCCCTTTCAGACTTTGAATTTTCCGGTCGGAACTCAACAGGCGCCCCATGCGGATTCAGTGCACTTTTCCAGCCTTCCCGAGCGATTCATGTGCGGCGTATGGCTGGCAATGGAAGACATTGCTGCCGAAGCGGGGCCACTTTTCTATGTGCGCGGATCACATCGATGGCCGATTATCTCGAACGCCATGATCGGTCGACGCGGTTATGGCAGTGACCTGCACTCTGCGCAGGCACCCTACGCCGACGCATGGCAAGCCCTGTGCGAGACACACGACAAAAAGCAAGAACCGTTTCTGGCCCGCAAAGGGCAAGCGTTAATTTGGACCGCAAACCTGTTGCATGGTGGTAGCCGTCAAACCGATCCCACGCTCACGCGATGGTCGCAGGTCACCCATTATTTCTTCGACGATTGTATCTATTACACCCCGGCCTTCTCCGATGAGGCGCTGGGCCAGCTGGCCCTCCGAAATCTCGTCTCGGTCTCCGACCAGACACCAAAGCCAAATACATATCTCGGCGAGGTGTTAGTTAGCGCCAAATCCAATGAACCCGCTTCCCTCCGCTCGAGGGCGAAGCGCCTTTTGGGACGCCGCAACTAGACATCCGACGGCCTTGTAGCGGCGAGCCAGACCTCGAGCGTTAGTCTGGCGTCAACCCATCGGGCATTGCGCGTTCCGTGTTGCGGCGGCGCGCCAACTCGCGGGCGTACTCCTGCAGATCCGGTTTTTCGTCGAGCTCGTCGACAATCTCGAAGCCGAAAATGGTTTCGAGCACATCCTCCAGTGTTACCAAGCCTACGAAAGTGCCATATTCGTCGAGCACGGCCAGAATATGGTTGTGATCGGTGACCATGCGATGAAACAGCTTGTTCACCGGCACTTCGTCGAGGACACCTGGCAGCGACCTGATGATACCGTCGATATCGCACTGCGCTTCGCCTTTCGCGAGGCACACAAGCAGATCGCTTTTCAACACGAAGCCGCT
The DNA here is from genome assembly GCF_019857205.1 of Qipengyuania pacifica. Classification (GTDB taxonomy): domain Bacteria; phylum Pseudomonadota; class Alphaproteobacteria; order Sphingomonadales; family Sphingomonadaceae; genus Qipengyuania; species Qipengyuania pacifica. The sequence goes on from NZ_JAHWXO010000010.1 coordinate 16,377, forward strand.
CGGCTTGTCGCTCTCCCCATCGAGAACCGGAATGCGGCTGTAGGGCGAGGCGCTGACCTTTTCCGCCCATTTGCCAAGATCATCCGACTTGCTCAGACTGAAAACGACCGTGCGCGGCGTCATGATATCCGAAGTCTTGACCGCGTTGAGCTGGATAAGATTTTTCATAAACCGCACTTCGACCTTATCGATCTGGCCGGAAGCTTGCCCCAGACTGGCGATAGCCAGCAGTTCGTCACGGTGCTGAGGCGGATCCGCGGGCTTGCCGGATGTTATCAGTCGCGTGATCTGCCGTGACGCCCACACCAGTGGCGCGAGCGCAGTGATCAGCACGGGCAGCAGGGAAGCTGTGAACGGTGCCAGGCTGGTCGCATAACGCGCACCAATGGTTTTGGGGATGATCTCTGTCACCACCAGAACCGCCACGGTCAGGACACCGGCGAAAACAGCTTCCCGTCCCGCTCCGTAGAGCGCGGCATACTGCGCGCCCGCCCCCGCTGCCCCCATAGTGTGCGCCACGGTGTTTAACGTCAGGATCGCAGCAAGCGGGCGCTCGACGTCGTCTTTCAGCCCTTTCATTTTCGCGGCCCACTTCGCGCCGCGTTCTTCCGCGGAGCGAACGCTGGACGGAGTTATCGTCAGCAGCGATGACTCCAGTAATGAACAGAAGAACGATACGATCAGCGCGAGCGAAACGTAGAAAATCAGTAGGGCCATGAAAGCAGGCGTCTTGGCGCCGTCTCCGAAATTTGCAGTTCGTCTGTTACCTAGAGAGCCTGCGGAGTTACGCCAGCATTCTTGCGGCGCGATGGCAAAGAAATTTGCCCGCAGAGGTGACTGCGTCCGTCAGTTCCGTCCCCCGCTCCGGGAGCTTCAGTCCATGTGCTTCAGGCCAACCCGCAGATAGTCCCAGCCCGTTATGACCGTCAGCACCGCTGCCCCCCATAGCGTCACCAGCCCAACGGTGTGCGGAATGTTCGCATCGACTGCGCCGATCATCATCGTCCAGCGGGGCAACCCTTCCCCGAGTATCAGAGCTCCGAGCGAGACCATTTGGAACGTCGTCTTCCATTTCGCCAGTTTACTCACCGGAACGGATACCTGCAGAGGTCCCAGAAACTCGCGCAGGCCCGATACCGCAATCTCGCGCATGAGGATGATAAGTCCCGCGACGACATGCATGTCGCCAACATAGGGCCCGTTCAGAACACCCTGCGCCGCCAGGACCAATATGACGGCAGCGACCATGATCTTGTCGGCAATCGGGTCGAGAAAGATACCCAGCTTCGATACCGTCCCGCTGGTCCGCGCGAGATAGCCGTCGAAATAGTCGGTAATCCCCATGAGGCAGTACAGCGCGAAGGCGATCAGATAGCCCATCTCCCATCCCGGCCACCACAGGAACCAAGCAAGCAGCGGAATGGCCATGATTCGTGACAGGGTGAGGATGTTCGGCAGATTGAGCATTACCACTCCGCTCTAGCGGCAATCGGTGCATCGCAAAAGCCGCCGAATGGCCTTGTCCGCTGGCGCGATAGGACTACACAGCAGTGCAAGAATGGGTTTCTACCCGGGGGGTCATGTTTACAGCCACGCATTTGCTGCGCCGCCGACGGTTTCTGCCGCTCTTCGTCACGCAGTTGTTCAACGCATTCAACGACAATCTCTACAAGACCACTATGGTCCTGTTCGTCGTCTATGCGGTTTATAACGACGAAACGACCGAATCCAGCTTCAGCAGTCTGGCTTCCGCCTTGTTCATCCTCCCGTTTTTCATTCTCTCCGCGCTCGCCGGACAACTGGCCGACATGCGCGACAAGGCAAAGATCATCCGCACGGTAAAGATGTGCGAGATCGGGCTCATGATGATCGGGGCCGCAGGCCTGTACATGGCATGGCGCGGGATAATGGTTCACACGGTGGCGATCCCGCTGCTCCTGCTCGCGCTATTCCTGACCGGCGTGCAGTCCACTTTCCTTGGCCCCATCAAATATGCAATCCTGCCGCAGCATCTGAAGAAGGACGAAGTACTAGCCGGGACCGGACTGGTCGAGGCTGGTACTTACATCGCCATCCTGATGGGTACGATCCTGGCAGGTCCCCTGGCGGTCGACTATACCGGGTGGGCCGCGATGGGGATCATCGTAGTCTCGTGTATCGGTTACATGATCAGCCGCCAGATCCCCCCCGCACCGCCTCTTGGCGAAATCGAAAAGCTCGACTGGCATGTCCTTCGCGCATCGGTGAAGCTGGTGCGGGACACGATGCACAATGCGGAAGTCTATTACGCGATCCTTGCCATAAGCTTCTTCTGGACGATCGGCGCCGTGCTGTTCATCCAGTTTCCGCCACTGGCAAAGAACACGATCATGGCCAGTCCGGAAGTAGCCAGTCTCTTCCTTGTGGTATTTTCGATTGGCGTCGCAATAGGGTCAGTGGCGGTGAACGCGCTGCTCAAAGGCAAAGTATCGGCGCGCTATTCTCCAGCGTCGGTCATAGTGATGGGCATCTTCGTGGTCGCCTTTTACGTTGTCGCCAAACTGTGGGAAGCGGACCAGCCGGCGGACTTGCTGGACGTGGGCGAGTTCATCGCGTGGCCCATGGCGTCTTTGCTTATGCTGTGCCTGCTCGGCATTTCAGTGGCAGGCGGCATGTTCGTAGTCCCGCTATACGCCTTTCTGACCACGCGTGTATCACCGGACAAGGCATCGCGGACCATTGCGGCGAACAATATCGTGAATTCGGGTGCTATGGTGGGCGGATCGCTTCTGGCCATGGCACTGAGCGCTGTCGGTGTCCCGATCACAGAACAGATTCTTCTGTGCGCCGCCATGTGCCTGTTCTCCGCGTGGCTCGCCAAGAGACTGATCGCGGCCGAGAACGAAGCGGCGGAAATCGCCGCCGGCGCAATTTAGACGATAAACGCGAGCACGGCTGCGACCGTCGCGAAATAGGTCGTTGCCACCCCGCGCACATCGTCTGCTGTCAGCCGCCAATCGATTGGCGTGTTCGCCGGAATATCGGCAAATGCGGCACGGCGCTGCGGGAGGCTGGCTCTGAACCAGTGCCGCGATCCTTCGCTCGTCAATACAAGTGCGCGTCTCATCATGCGGGATTAATGCTTTTTTAACCATTTGGTCTCCGGTCAGATAAGCGCCGTCCCCCGTTGAAACGGTTTGCCGGAAATTAACCATGTTTGGCGCGATTGCGCGCGCAACCTACGCGGGCTAACCGCAGTGACATGAAAGCACCTAACACTCCGCAAGCCGCCCAGCTTCTTGTCGATTGCCTGATCGAACAGGGCTGCGACCGGGTCTTCACGGTTCCCGGCGAAAGCTTCCTGCAGGTTCTCGACGGGCTGGGCCAACAAAGCACCATCGACGTCGTAACGTGTCGGCAGGAAGGCGGGGTTTCTTTCATGGCCTGCGCCGACGGGGCGATGACGGGCCGCCCGGGTGTCGCCTTTGTGACCCGCGGTCCCGGCGCGACCAATGCCAGCATCGGCGTTCACGTGGCCATGCAGGATTCCCAGCCGATGATCCTGTTCGTCGGCGATGTGGATAGCGAGATGCGCGACCGCGAAGGGTTTCAGGAAGTCGATTTCGCGGCCTTCTTCGGCCCGATCGCCAAATGGGCTGCGCGGATCGATTCGGCGGATCGCATTCCGGAATATGTCGCGCGCGCCTATGCCATGGCGGTTTCGGGTCGGCCTGGCCCCGTCGTCCTTGCTCTTCCCGAAGACATGCTGGGCCGGGATACGTCCGCAAAGCCGCGCCCGCGGGTGGAACGCTCGGCGCAGGCCCCCTGCCCCGATGCCATGCAGGCGATGATCGCAATGATCGCGGATGCCGCCTCGCCCATTGCGATCATTGGTGGAGCCGGCTGGAACACCAAGGCTCGCGAACATTTCCAGATCTTCGCAGAGCGTTTGGGCATTCCCGTTGCAACGGCTTTCCGTCGGCAGGATGCAATCTCAAGTTCAAGTAAGGTTTATGCCGGAAACCTCGGCTACGGCCCCAGTCCGAAGCTTGTCGAACGCGTCAGGAACGCCGATCTGATACTCGCGATCGGTGCGCGGCTCGGGGAAGCGACGACGGATGGCTATACCGTACCCCCGCTGATCGATGGCGATCGCAAGCTGGTTCATGTCCACCCGGATGCGAACGAGCTTAACAGCGTTTATCCAGCCGATCTGGCAATCTGCGCCTCGATGGACGAGTTTGCCGAGAGCGCGGCACTCTGGGATGATGGTGAGGCTATCGATTTCGATGCCGGAATGCAGGCCCACGCCGAATGGGAGGAATGGGCTACGGCGCATCCCAACGGCCATACGTTGGATATGGGTCAGGCCGTGCAATTCATGCGCGACACCCTCCCCGCAGATACGATCATTTGTAACGGTGCCGGCAATTTCTCGGGCTGGTGGCACCGTTACTGGCGCTACGGGGGGTTCCCTACACAGCTCGCTCCCACCTGCGGCGCCATGGGTTACGGCGTTCCGGCCGCAGTCGCTGCTGCCTTGCGGTTTCCTCAGCGAACGGTTGTCGCGGTGGCTGGTGACGGCGATTTTCTGATGAACGGGCAGGAGCTTGCGACCGCAGTACAGCATGATGCGAACATGATCGTGATCGTGGTGGACAATTCCGCGTACGGCACCATCCGGATGCATCAGGAACGCGAATTCCCTGGCGAAGACCGGATCAGCGCCACGCGCTTGGTCAATCCGGATTTTGCCGCCTTGGCGGCTGCCTATGGCAGCTGGTCGGCCAAGGCAGCGACGACGGATGAATTCAAGGATGCACTTGCTGCGGCACATGGACGGAATGGTCTCCGCCTTATTCACTGCACCATCGACATCGAGCAGCTTGCCGCCAGCGGAGCAAGCGTCAGCGCTCTTCGCAATCGCTGACCAAAAAGAAAAGGCCACCGCCCCGGTTGGGGAGGTGGCCTTCCTCGCTGTTATCTCAGCGTAACGCTATCGTCAGACATCGTCGCCCAAAGCGCCCTTGACCTTGCCCTTGACCTGCTGGGCTTCGCCCTTGCGTTCCTGGGTCTTGCCATCGACAACCATACTCTCGTTGTCGGTCGCTTTGCCAACGGCCTGCTTTACATTGCCGGCTGCTTCGTTTGCGCTACCTTTGATTTTGTCTGTAAGTTCACCCATGATACGTCTCCTTTTCGATCGCGCGGATAATCGCGCGGCTACAGGGACATAACGATCTGCTAGCGAATTACGTTCCTCGCCCTCGCGACCAAGCGAACCGGGGTTGCGACGAAGATCAGATGCCAGCCATCGAACAGATTATCGACCACTCGTCGGCCTTGATTTCCGCCACCGATAGCCGCGAATATTTCACGAGCTCGCAATCGGCCAGTTTCGGCTCGGCCTTCACCTGCTTCAGGGTCACCGGGCATGGCAATTTGCTCTTGGGCTTCACCTTTACCGCAGCCCACTTTCCTTCTGGATCGGTCGGGTCGGTGATTCCGGCCACGCTGACTTCACATATGCCGACAATCTCCAGCCCTTCGCGCGAGTGGTAGAAGAACGCTTGATCCCCCACCTCCATCGCGGCGAGATTGTTCTTGGCCCGGTGGTTGCGCACCCCGTCCCATGTACCTTCGCCCTCGCTAACAAGATCGTCCCAGCTATATTTGAAGGGTTCGGATTTCATCAGCCAGTAGCGCATCGCGGGTATTCTCCATTTTTTCGCCTTGGCGCCGCGGTTAGCGATCCATGCACAGTATTGCCACCCGCCTTCCCGTCGTGCCCGGCAATTAACCGGTTCTTAGGTGCAATGAGTATATTTGGGGAAACGTAACCGGACGCCAGGGGGTGGCATTGGTCGTCGAGACCTCATCTGAAATCGATCGTCGACCTGGCTCTGCCCGGCAGAAGACTGGCGTCGGTGAACGCGATTTCGTCTCTCTTGGCATCGCTCTTGCCGCCGTTATCCTCTTCGTGGGCACGGCAGGCGTCGTTCTGCCCGCGCTGTTCAAGGCGTGGAATGGCGAAGCAGCATCTCCGGATGTGGCCCTCACCAACGCCTTGTTGCTCAATGTGGCGCTCATCCTTCTGGGATGGCAGCGCTACAAATCGCTTTCTGCCGAACTCAAGGCACGCCGGAAATCCGAAGAAGAGGCACGAAGGCTCGCCGACATCGATCATCTCACCGGCTGCTTCAATCGCCGCAGCTTTACGACACTGCTCGGCGATCGGCTGACGCATCTGGAAAGGCGCGAACATGCACTTGCCGCAATCGCCCTCGACCTCGACAACTTCAAGCAGGTCAACGACCTGTATGGACACCAGGCGGGCGACGAGGTTCTGCGCAATACGGCCGATCGGATCGATCGCCTGCTACCGGACGGGGCGATCCTCGCGCGGCTCGGTGGGGATGAGTTCGTATGCGTCGTGCCCTATCACCCTGAGGTCCCCGATCGGGTCGATCAGCTAACCGCCCGGATGGCCGAACAGGTTGCGCGCCCGGTGAAGTGCGGAACAGCAACGATCGATATCACCATTTCGATCGGTATCGCATCCAGCCGGCAACTGGACGATATGCGCAATGGCACCACCTCTGCTCAAAGCCTGATGCACAAGGCGGATATCGCCATGTACCACGCCAAGAAGCAGGGAAAGAACCGCTTCTACTGGTTCGAACCGTCAATGGAAAATGAACTCCGTTTCCGCAACGAACTGGAGGCCGGCATCCGCCGCGGCATCGTGAACGGCGAATTTCGTCCCTATTACGAACAGCAGATCGATCTCGAAACCGGAAGAATTGTCGGCTTCGAAATGCTTGCACGTTGGGAATCGCCCGAGATGGGCCTGGTTGGGCCAGACATTTTCATTCCGATTGCCGAAGACATCGCGGTCATCGGCGAGATGAGCGAGAAACTTATTGCGCAGGCTTTCCAGGACGCGCTCGCATGGGACGCAAGCCTGACCCTGTCGGTGAACATATCGCCCGTCCAGATGCGGGATCCCTGGTTTGCGCAGAAACTGCTCAAGCTACTTGTGCAGCATAATTTCCCCGCCAATCGCCTAGTCATCGAAATCACCGAAAGTTGCCTACTGGAAAATGTCGGCATGGTGCGTTCGATGATCACCTCTCTGCGCAATCAGGGCGTCCATATCAGTCTCGATGATTTCGGAACCGGCTATTCCAGTCTGGCCCAGCTACGCAGCCTCCCGTTCGACAATCTCAAGATCGACCGTGCATTCATTGCCGAACTCAAGAACGAGGAAAATGGCGCCAAGCTGGTCGATGCCATTCTAGCCATGAGCGATGGGCTCAAACTCCCGGTGACGGCCGAAGGCATCGAGAACGAGATCATTCTCGAAACGCTGAAGCGGATGGGGAAAATGAAGGGCCAGGGGTACCACTATGGGCGACCTGAACCGGCTGCCGACGTTCTCCGCCGGCTGGAGGAGCAGGATCTCCTCGCCAAGGATCTGCCAGCCAATGTGACGGAGGTTGATTTCGGCAAGCGTCAGCCCGGGCGCGAAGGCGGCACTCGCGCCGTCTGACGCATGCACTGGACGCTGCGGCGCCAAATGCATAGATGCGCCGCACGATGCGCGTCGATTTCACCAAAATGCATGGACTGGGCAATGACTTTGTCGTGCTTGATGCTCGCGCAAAGGACTTGCCGCAAATCGATGGCAGCATCGCGCGCGCACTCGCCGACCGTCGCACCGGGATCGGGTGCGATCAACTGATCCTTCTGCAGCCAAGCAGTGCTGCCGATTTCCGCATGCGGATCTTCAATCAGGATGGCAGCGAGGTCGGAGCCTGTGGCAACGCCAGCCGCGCCGTTGCCCTCCTCCATGGCGCGCCAGCAGATGTTGAAACGGCAGGTGGCACAATCCGCATCGAACCGGCGGCAGGCGGCGCCAGTGTCGATATGGGTGAACCCCGTTTCGAATGGGACGCGATCCCGCTTGCCTATGGCATGGACACGGCTGCGATGCCGGTCGGCTGGGATGGCCTCGACCAGCCCGGCGCGGTCAATGTCGGCAACCCGCACGTAGTATTTTTCGTCGAGGACTGCGGTGCCGTGCCGCTCGATGTGCTGGGTCCGGAAATCGAGAATGATCCGCTCTTTCCCGAGCGTGTAAACGTCAATGTCGCGACCATTGAAAACCGCGGCCACATCCGCCTGCGCGTCTGGGAACGCGGCGCCGGACTTACACAGGCTTGCGGTACTGGTGCCTGCGCAACCGCCGTCCACGCCATGCGTCGCGGGCTGGTCGAACGCGAGGTCACCGTGACCCTGCCCGGCGGCGATCTCACCATTGCCTGGGGCGAAGACAACCGCATCCGCATGACCGGTCCCGCCACGGAAGCTTATCGCGGAAGCTTCGAATGGGATGATTTCACGTGAGCGAAGCGCAGGTCATTTCACTCGGATGCCGTCTCAACATTTCCGAAAGCGAGCAGATCCGCGCCATGCTGGCCGGGGAGCAGGACCTGGTGGTCGTCAACAGCTGCGCAGTGACCAGCGAGGCGGTACGCCAGACACGGCAGGCGATCCGCCGCGCGCGTCGCGCCAATCCCGATGCCCGCCTGCTGGTTACCGGTTGCGCTGCCGATATCGAGCGTGTTCAGCTTTCCGCCATGCCCGAGGTCGACGGGCTTGTTGCCAATACGGCCAAGCTTGATGCACGCGCCTGGAACGTCCCGGCCGATGCAGCCCCGGCCCCGCAGGATCGCACCCGCGCCTTTATCGCAGTACAGAACGGCTGCGACCACGCCTGCACCTTCTGCGTCATTCCGCAGGGACGCGGGCCCAGCCGCTCGCTGACGATCACCGAGGTTCTGGCCGAGGTGGAACGGCATCTCGACCACGGCGCGCCCGAAGTCGTGCTGACCGGCGTGGACGTCACGTCATGGGGCCACGACCTGCCCGATACGCCGCCTCTCGGCCAACTGGTGGGCGCAGTGCTGGATCGCTTTCCGACCCTTCAGCGGCTGCGGATGTCGTCGCTCGACGGGGTGGAAATCGATCCGCAGCTGTTCGAACTGTTCGCCCATGAACAGCGTCTCATGCCGCATCTTCACCTCTCGCTGCAGCACGGTCACGATCTGATCCTAAAGCGCATGAAGCGCCGGCACTTGCGCCGCGATGCGATGGACCTCGTCACGCGGCTCAAGGGCCTCCGCCCAGATTGCGCCATCGGCGCGGATCTGATTGCCGGTTTCCCCACCGAAACCGAAGACCATCACGCGGCCAACCTGTCGATCATCCGGGAACTCGGCATCGTGCATGGCCACATCTTTCCCTATTCGCCCCGCCCCGGCACGCCTGCCGCCCGCATGCCGCAGGTCGAGCGTCAAACGGTCAAGCGCCGTGCCGCCGAATTGCGTGCCTTGGCCAGCTCTACGCGCGACGTATGGCTTGCATCGCTCGTCGAAAATCCGCACGCCGTCCTCGCCGAACGCGACGGGACCGGCTACACGCCGCATTTCGCCCGGGTATCCGTACCCGAAGGCACACCCGCCGGCAGCGTGATCACCGTATCGCCGACACGTTTCGAGAATGGCCTTCTGCAATGAGTGACAAGCAAAGCTGGACCGACCGGCTGTTCGGGGGCTTCCGCAAGACCTCCGAAAAACTGACGAGCAACCTGACCGAGGTGGTGGGCACTGCGCGGCTGGACGATGCCACGCTGGACGATGTCGAGGATGCACTGATCCTCTCCGACCTCGGCCCGTCGGCAGCCGCGCGTATTCGCGAAAAGCTGCGCGAAAAGCGCTTCGGCCTCGAAATTACGGAGCGGGAGCTGAAGGAAGCGGTGGCAGAGGAAATCGCCGCTATCCTGCGCCCCGTCGCCATACCGCTCGAAATCACCGCCTTTCCCCGCCCGCAGGTACTGCTGATAATCGGCGTGAACGGCAGCGGCAAGACGACGACCATCGCCAAGCTCGCACACCTCTTCCAGGAAGACGATTACGCCGTGATGCTGGCGGCGGGCGACACCTTCCGCGCGGCGGCCATCGGTCAGCTGCAGACCTGGGCGGAGCGGGTCGGCGTGCCGCTCGTGCGCGGACCGGAGGGCGGCGACCCGGCCTCGATCGTGTTCGATGCGGTAAAGAAGGCGACCGAGATCGGCACCGACGTGCTGATCGTCGATACGGCGGGCCGCCTCCAGAACAAGCGCGAACTGATGGACGAACTCGCCAAGATCAGGAAAGTCCTCGGCCGCCTCAATCCCGAAGCGCCGCATGACGTCGTACTGGTGCTCGATGCCACCAACGGCCAGAACGCCCTGTCCCAGATCGACGTGTTCAAGGAGGTTGCAGGCGTCACCGGCCTCGTCATGACCAAGCTCGACGGCACGGCGCGCGGCGGCGTGCTGGTGCAGGCGGCCGAACAATACGGCTTGCCCATCCACGCGATCGGTGTCGGCGAAAAGATCGACGATCTGCGCCCCTTCGATCCCGATCTTGTGGCGCGCGTGATCGCAGGAGTGGCCTGATGAACGAACAAGCTAAACCCAAGCCCAAATCCGGCTGGCTCAACATCCTCGTCGATTACGGCCCGCTGCTGGTGTTCCTCGGCGTCTACAAGTTTTACCAGCCCCCCGAGACATCGACCTTCGGCGAGATCGCGGCAGTGATCTACGGCACGATCGCCTTCATGGTCGCAGCCGTCGTGGCGCTGGTCTTCAGCAAGCTGAAATTCGGCCATGTCAGCCCGATGCTGATCCTCTCTACGACACTGATAGTGGGCTTCGGTGGGCTGACCATCTGGCTGCAGGATGAAAAGTTCATCCAGATCAAGCCAACCGCCATCTATCTCCTGTTTGGCGCCCTGCTGATCGGCGGGTGGCTCCGCGGCAAGGCACTGTTGCAGATCCTGCTGGAAGCGGCCTTCGAAGGTGTCGACCACCAGGGCTGGCTCAAGCTGTCGCGCAACTGGGGCTTCTTCTTCGTTTTCATGGCCGTCCTGAACGAGGTGCTGCGCATGCAGCTCACCTTCGAAAGCTGGCTCTGGGCGAAGCTGTGGGTGTTCATGCCGCTCAGCTTCATCTTCACCTTTACCCAGATCCCGATGCTGCTGAAACACGGGCTGGCGCTGGAAGACAGGGACGAAGTGGTAAAGGACGAACCGCCAACCGCCTGAGGACGGAAGGACGATCCGTCTTTGACGCGGCGGTCAGAGCATTCCCAGAATCTCGGCGTGGCTGGAAACCACCGTTGCAGCTCCGCTGGCTTTCAAACGCTCGGCCAGTCCGGAATCCGCATGCCCCCCGCCGACAAACCCGATAGCCGTCATGTTCGCTGCTCGCGCTGCCAGCACCCCATTCACGCTGTCCTCTATGACAATGCACCGCTCAGGCTGCACATCGATCTGGCTCGCGGCGTAAAGAAAAAGGTCGGGTGCTGGCTTTCCTCGCTGAACGTGATCGGCTGAATAGATGTGTGGGGCGAACAAACGCTCGAGCTTGGTAAGTTCCAGTTTTTGAACGAGCTTATCGATTGAAGCCGAAGAACCGACGGCCACGCGCCCGCCAAATGCAGCCACCAGTTTTTCCACGCCGTCGAGCGGCTTCAGTTCGGCCTCGATCCTAGGCCAGATGCGTTCATCCAACTGCGAACCAAAGTCCTGCGGAAATTCACCCCCGACGTGCTCGTTGAAATCCGCCGCAAGTTGCGCATGGAAATCCGAATTCGCCAGGCCAACGAACCGGGAAACATAAGTAGCGTAATCATACGTGAGCCCGAGTTCGGCAAGATACTCCTGCTCGACAGCGATGTTGATCACCTCCGAATTGACCAGCACACCGTCGCTATCAAAAATCAGGGCATCGCAATCTGTAAAGAGCATCCGGAAGCCTAACCCCATCACCGTCCTGAACCAATAGCCGCCTGCGTAGCGGGAATGACGCGTAAAGGTCGAGGTGTTTGTGTGCCCGGCGAGCTGTTTGGATACAGTCGCGATGATGACGACATGGTGTAACCGGCCACCTTCCCGTCTGGTGTCCATCCAGAGAACCAACGTCAGCGCATTCTCGGCGCGATCAGCGAAGCGTTCGAAGAACGAAATCGGCTCGTTCTTCGACGCTCACCTTTGGCAGGATGACTGTTTCATAATCCAATTCGCGGTAGGTCTTCAGCAGGCGATCGTACTCGGCGCTCGCCTCCGCTAGACTGTGGCGACGCTCGCCATCTGTCTCGAAGATTTCGGGCCAAGGAGGCGCCAGAAATACGCGTTTATGATAGCGCCGATACGCTGTCAGCAACCCGGCGGCAGCTCGTCCCGTCGCATGTTGCAGCGCGACCGCTGCGTCCACGAGACCGCGGTCGAAAAAGACCCAGCCGGCCTCCTCTGGCACATCGTGCCTGTCGTTACCTGCTAGGCTCAACGCCCGATTGGCGAAGGCCTTCAGATCGACCCAGGGGAGCGCGCTCCCGTCGCCTCGCAGCTCTTCCTCGACGATGCGGCGACCCGGTTCGGGCACGATCGCAAAGCCCCTGCGCCCTAGTTCTGCCAGAAGCGTCGATTTCCCGCCGCTTGAGCAACCGGACAGCACGACGTGGCAAGAGTTCATGGGACCTTCCTCTTCGTCTTGGATCATTCGATGGACATCCCGTCGACCCCGGATGGTGGTCAACTCGTCTCGGGATAAATTGGACGTTCATCATGGCCGGGTCTATCGTGCCTGCTGCAGAACAGGATTTTCATGGCAGTGAGACGCACCGGTCTTGGCATACTCAGTGTAACGGTTCTTTTCTCCAGCGCCGTGCCGGCGTTTGGCCAATATGCGCCGACTGATCCGATACCTATGGGCAATGCTGTAACCAGCGTCATGGCCAACAAGATCTCGGGCGACATCGCAGATGGTAACTCGTCAGCCGCTTCCATTTCCCCCCGCTGTTTCGCCGATTCCGGGCCAGGGCCCGAGCGGCGCGCCATGGAAACGGAATACAAAAACCGCTTACGGACAAATGGCAGGGCTGCCGCAGATGCCTGGCGCGCCGAACATGGTCACAGCTACCGGGCGAAGCTGGTAGCGGATGGGAAGTGTCCGGCGAGCGTACTTCCGTAAAACGGGGCCCCAGTCAGCCGCACGGCTCAGGAGCGATCCGTGGCCAACGATTTTACAAACTGACGGAACTGGCTTGCTGACGTTTGCGCCAAGCCATCTCACACAGGCGGAAGTTCGAAGGTAAACGTGGTTTTGCCATTCGCTGATACGGCACTCAGCGTGCCGTCATGCGCGGCAGCAATCTGGGCAGAGATATAAAGACCAAGCCCGAGACCCTGGAGGCTCGAGCGCACCTCGCCACGTGAGAATGGCTGAAATAGCTGCTCCATCGCGTCGGGGGGAATGGTGTCTCCCATATTCACAGTTCGAAATACGAGGTTCTCGCCATCTCTGACAAGGGCGATCCTGACGGGTTCGTTCGGATCGCCGTGCATCAGGGCATTCCCGATCAGGTTGGAGAAAACCTGACCAAGGCGATCATGGTCGCCATCCACCTCCAGGTCGGTCCATTCGGACTTATGGATAATGCGATCCGGATGACTGGCTGCCAACTCGGAAATCACCTGATCGAGCGTTTCCGCGATATTTTTTCGCGACCGCGTCAGCGTCAAGCCGCCACCCAGCCTGCCGCGCGCAAAATCCATGACATTATCGATCAGCCCCGCCATGCGCGCCACGCTTCCCTCGATCAGGCCGACAAGGGATTTCCCGTTCTCGCTCAATGGCTCCTTGCCAATCAGCCGCATCCCGCTGGCGATGCTGGCCAATGGATTGCGCAGATCGTGACCGAGAACCGCGATGAACTGTTCCCGCAATGCCGACGTTTCCTGTTCGTCCAGCAGCGCCTTGTTGGTCTGCTCTACGGCGTGACCGGCCTCGATATGATAGGCGATCATCTCGGCAAACAGGTTGAACATGCCCAGCGTTTTGGGTTCGCTGACCTTCGCAGGTTTTGGCGAGATTGCGCAAAGCGTGCCGAAGAAGCTGCCGTCCGAAAGTAGGATCGGGACGGAAATATAGCTCTTCAACCCATAAATCTGTGGCGTCTTGTGGTTATGATATGTGGGATCGTTGTCGACGTCATCGATGGCCACAGGGTCCCGATGGTCCCGGATTTCGTTGCAGATCGTCGTTTCCACCTGAAGCTCTCCGCCAGGCTCCAGTCCGAAGGCAATCTCGTCCCGAACCCCGCAGGCGATCCAGCGATCTTCGGTCACCCGCGCGACCGCGGCAAAACCCATCCCGGTCGACTGGCAGACCACCTCGAGGATGGAAGGTACGACGCTGATAGCGCCGACCACTTCGACATCGCGGGAAAAATCCGAATTCATCACACTGTGATAGAGAACGCTGTAGTCCGTGTCACTCTCCGGTGACGCAGGCCCTCTTCAGACGAAATTGCGACGCGGCCATCATTGCTAACTACGCCGCCACACCCGGAGCGCACAACCCGACATGTCCGGGCCGCCTGCCCAGGCCTAAATCTCGACCTGGCTGCCAAGCTCCACCACGCGGTTGGTGGGCAAGCGGAAGAAATCCATGGCGGTCGCGGCGTTGCGCAGCATCCAGGAGAAGATCTTCTCGCGCCATATGGGCATGCCCGGCTTGTCGCTCGCCAGCAGCGTCTGCCGGCTGAGGAAGAAGCTGGTGTGCATCATGTCGAATGCGCCGCCGCAGCGGGACATTTCTTTCAGTCCCAACGGCACATTGGTTTCTTCCATGAAACCGTAATGCAGGATCGCGCGGTAGAACCCGTCGCCCAGATCGTGGATTTCGCAGCGCTTGTTCGCATCGACATAAGGCGCATCGGCGATCAGCACGGTCAGGATGACGACCCGCTCGTGCAGCACCTTGTTATGCTTGATGTTGTGCAGCAGCGCGCTGGGAACACCGGCGGTCTGGCTGGCCATGAAAATGGCTGTGCCGGGCACGCGGGTGGCGGAATTCTTCGCGCTCTTGGCGAAAATCTCGATCGGCAGTGCGGTCTCGCTCATCCGGTCCCGCATCAGCTTGCGGCCGCGTGACCAGGTGGTCAGCAGGGTGAAGGCGACGAGCCCCACTACCAGCGGGAACCAGCCACCGTCGGGCACCTTGGCGAGGTTGGCGGCAAAATAGGCGCCATCAACGATCAGGAAGAACAGCACCACTGGCAGCGCAAGGAACCATTTCCACTTCCAGACGCCCACGAACAGCACGCCCATCAGCAGCGTATCGATGGTGACTGCACCGGTCACCGCGATGCCATAGGCGCTGGCGAGGCTGGACGAATTCTGGAACGTCAGGACGAGGATGATCACAGCCACCATCAGCGCCCAGTTAACGACCGGGATGTAGATCTGGCCCGCTTCGGTTTCGCTGGTGTGGCGAATGGACAGGCGGGGCATGAAGCCCAGTTGCATTGCCTGATGCGTGATACTGAACGCACCGGAAATCACGGCCTGGCTGGCGATGAAGGTCGCCAGGGTGGCAAGGATCACCAGCGGCAGGCGGAATTCCTCGGCAGCCAGCAGGAAGAACGGGTTGCGCACGACTTCGGCGGCCTGTTCGGCCGGCAGGCTCACGATCATGGCGCCCTGCCCGAAATAGTTGAGCAGCAGGCACGGCATGACGAAGCCGAACCAGGACAGGCGCATCGGCCCGCGTCCGAAGTGGCCCATGTCGGAATAAAGCGCTTCCGAACCGGTCACGGCGAGCACCACGGCGCCCAGCGCAAAGAATGCGACCGCACCGTCGGTCAGGAAGAACTGCACCGCGTACCACGGGTTGAGCGCCCACAGGATGCCGGGATGCTGGATGATCTGGTTGAGGCCGAGGCCGGCGATCGTTACGAAATAGACGATCATCACCGGCGCGAAGAGCGCGCCGACTTTGGCCGTGCCCCTGCTCTGCAGGAAGAACAGGAAGATCAGCAGCACCAGTGCTATGGGAATGACCAGCGGATCCAGTCCGGGATTGACCACCGTCAGGCCTTCGACCGCCGAAAGCACCGAGATGGCCGGGGTGATCATGCTGTCGCCATAGAACAGCGATGTCGCAAACACGCCCAGCAGCACGACCAGCCAGCCATAGCTCGATCGGCCCATGTGGCGGCTCAGCAGTGCGACGAGCGCCAGGCTACCGCCCTGCCCCTTGTTGTCCGCGCGCATCAGGATGGTGACATATTGCAATGCGACCACGATCAGCATCGACCAGAAGATCAGGCTGACCACGCCCAGCACGTGCAGGCGATCGATCGCGATGCTGGCAGCGCCCGCGAAGGTTTCACGAAAGGCGTAAAGCGGGCTGGTACCGATGTCGCCGAAGACGACGCCGATGGCGCCCACGGCCAGCGCCGTGCGCGATCCGCTATGGCCATGGCCGCCATGCGAATCCGCAGGCGGCACGCCTTCGTTCAGCGGTGGCGGCGCGGGAACGGGATCATTCATGCTGGATTGGGTTTCCGACAACTTCGTGTCACTCGGCCTGTATGGCGAAGTCGCCGCGATTAGCAGCATGTATTCGCACCCGCAACAAGGGACGCAACACGCTGTTTATTCTTCGGTTTCTACAGAGCCGTCCCGCTCGGTCACGCCGAGAATCGCCTCAAGCCGCTCGAGTCGCGCCGCCAGTGGCCCCCGCCACTCGGCATCTGCGGGTGCGCTTTCCAGCAATTCGCGCCATAGGGTCAGCGTATTGGCGGGTTCGCCGGCGCGCAGGAAGGCGAGGCCCAGGAAATAGGTCGGCGCCGGATTTTCCGGGCTGACTGTCTCTGCTTGCGAATAGGCGTAAAGGGCCGCGGCGGTCAGCCTGCCCCCGGCATGCTCCACCAGTGCATTGCCAAGAGCCAGCCATGCTTCGCCATCCTTCGGGTTCTCGGCAACCGCATTGCGCAGGAAATTCGCGGCCTGATCGTGCTGGCCGCGGCGGGTAAAGGCATCGGCCGTGACCACGAAGCGCGACGGAAGCCGTCCCTCGGGATAGAATTCGCGGCGCGCCTCGACCATCAGTTCGCCGGATTGCGCCGCATCGTCGCGCACCGGCGATGCCGGGGCTGACGGCTGGCCAGGATTTCCCTGTGCCGCATAGCCCGCCAGCCCGAACAGCAGCGCCGAGCCGAAGAGCGTCCATAGCGTGCGTGGCAGCTTGAGTACGAACACGGCCAGCGCAAAGACCAGCGCCGTCAGGATCAGGATCGGCAACCAACTCATGCACGGCCCCGCATGCGGCGGATCAGGATGCCCCCTGCCAGCAGTATCAACAGTACGGGAATGGCAAACAACGGCCATGTCGTGGCGCTGACCGCCGGTTTGTAGCTGACGTAGTCGCCATAGCGCTGCATGAGCCAGCCGCGCACCTCTTCCGGGCTTTCGCCGGCTGCAATGCGGATGCGGACCTGGTGACGCATGTCGCCCGCCATCGGCGCATCGCTATCGGCGATGGACTGGGACTGGCACTTGAGGCAGCGCAGAGTTTCCATCAGGTCCTGCGCTGCGGCCTCCTGCTGCGGATCGTCGAGCTGGCGATAGGCATAGGGCGCCGGCGGTAGGGAATCCTGCGCTGCCGCGGGACCGAACATGCCGAACAGTAAAACGGTGTTCAGCAGCAAAATCATACGTCTCATTGACGTGCCTCCGCCAACCTTTGGAGCAGAACCGGCACATCGCTCTCGCGGATATCGCCGATATGCTGATAGCGGATCACGCCCTTGCCATCGATCACGAAGGTCTCGGGAACCCCCGAAGATCCGATCGCCAGCTGCACCTCGGACAGGTCGTCCCGCCCGATACGCACGTACGGATTGCCATGCTGCGCCAGGAAACGCGCCACGTCCTCAGGCCGGTCGCGAATGGCAACACCCACGATTTCAGCACCTTGCTCCTTCAGCGCTTCGAGATGCGGCGCTTCGGCGATGCAGGGCAGGCACCAGCTCGCCCAGATATTGAGCAGGCGCGGCTGGCCGTCAGCGAAATCGACATTGGCGACGCCCTCTGCCCCCTCCATCGCGGGCGGCAGGTCGAAATAGGGAAGCTCCTGTCCGACCATCCGGCTTTCGACGAAATCGTCCCGCGGCTGCGTCAACTGATACGCCGCCAAACCGATAAACAGCGCAAAGGCGAACAGGGGAACCCACAGCCGCCAGTTCATGCCAGTGCCTCCCGGTCGGCCCGGCGCTCGGCGATGCGGACGGCAAGGCGGCGGTTGCGGATATCGGTTATGACACGCCCGATCAGCGCGAGCACACCGCCCAGTCCCACCAGCAGTCCGCCATACCAGATCAGCGGCACGAAAGGCTTCCACCACAGGCGCAACTGCCAACGGCCATCAGGGGTACGATCGCCGACCACTGCATAAAGCTGGCCATTCCAGCGCGTCAGCAACGCGCTTTCGGTGGTCTGCTGCGGCGGCGCCCAGAAATTGCGCGCTTGCGGTGTCAGTACGCTGGCTTTGCCACCATCGTAACGCGCCGCAATCCGGGCCTGCATGGCCGTCCAGTTCGGCCCGGCTATGGGCTCGACCCCTTGTAACTCGATGCTCCACGGTCCCACGCTTGTGCGACCACCTTCCTCGAGCGCGGCCAGGCGTTCCTGTGTGAACGCGCTTTCGCTCGACATGCCGAGCAGTGCAACGGCGATCCCGAAATGCGCGACCACCATGCCCCACGTCGCGAGCGGAGTACGCGACAGCTTGCGGCGGCGCAGTGGCAACAGGCTCGCCACAGCGAGACCGAGACCCAATGCCAAGCCCAGCAACGGAAGAATGCCAATGTCGGCGAGAACGCTAGCGAGGATCAGTGCGGCCAGCACCAGAGCACCGAACAGCGCGACTTCCTTGCCGATCCGGTCCAGACGGTCCTGCCGCCAGCGCAGCAATGGCCCCACACCCATGACAATCAGCATGGGAATGGCGAAGATCGCCCCCACGGGGTTGAAGTAAGGCGGCCCCACGGACACGCGCACGTCGAAAGCTTCGGTCAACAGCGGATAGAGGGTACCAAGCAGTACGATCGCCAGAATGGCGCTCAGCATCACGTTATTGAAGACCAGCGCCCCTTCGCGGCTGGCAATCCGGAAGCGCTCGCCCTCGCTGATGGTATTGGCGCGCAGGGCGAACAACAGCAGCGCGCCGCCGATGAATATGCCGAGCAGGACAAGGATAAAGGTCCCGCGTTCCGGGTCGACGGCAAAGGCGTGCACGCTGGTCAGAATACCCGAACGCACAAGAAATGTGCCGACCATGCTCATTGAAAAGGCGACGACGCCGAGCATGATTGTCCACGTCCGCAGCGCATCGCGGCTGGCCAAGACGCTGGCGGAATGGAGAAGCGCTGTCGCTGCAAGCCAGGGCATGAGGGAGGCATTTTCGACCGGGTCCCAGAACCACCAGCCGCCCCAGCCCAGTTCGTAATAGGCCCAGTAACTCCCTGCCGTGATCCCGACAGTCAGCCATACCCACGCACCCAGCACCCAGGGCCGCATGGCGCGGGCAAACTCCGGCGTGACCTGCCGTGTCAGTAATGCGCCCACGGCGAAACTGAAGGCAACGGACAGGCCGACGTAACCGAGGTAGAGCGTAGGCGGATGGAACGCGAGGCCGATGTCCTGCAGCAACGGATTGAGGCCCATCCCCTCCGCAGCCGGCGTCGGCAGGCGTTCGAAAGGGTTCGAGCTCAGGAGCAGGAAGGCGTAGAAGCCCAGGGATACGACACCTTGGGCGGCGAGCGTTGCATTCATCGTGCGCTCGGGCAGGCGGCGTTCCACCAGCGCGATAAGGGCGCCGGCAAAACCCATCACCATGACCCACAAGAGCATCGAGCCCTCGTGATTACCCCACGTGCCCGACAGCTTGAAGATAAGCGGCTTCATCGAATGCGAATTCGACACCACCAGTTTGACCGACAGGTCGGTAATCGCGAAGAGCCACACCAGCATGGCAAAGGAGAATGCGACCAGCACGCCCTGAGTGATAGCCGCGGGCCGGATCAGCTTGGCGAGTTCGCTGGTGCCATTGTCGCGCACCGCCAGAAAGCCTGCCACCATCTGCGTCGCGGCAAGCGCGGCGGCGAGCCACAGCGCGGCAAGACCCAGTTCGGCAATCATTCCAGGCCGACCGTCGTTTCCTCGGCCATCTTGGCGGCCTGATGCTCGGTCATTTCCTGCAATTCGCGGGGCACGTAGTTTTCGTCATGCTTAGCGAGAAGATTGTCCGCAATGAAGGTGCCATCCGGGCCAAGCCGGCCTTCCGCCACTACGCCGGATCCTTCCACGAACAGGTCCGGTGCGATTCCGCTGAAGCGTACGGGCACACGCGCATCGTCCTTGCCGGTCACTGCGAAGGTCAGCGTCACGCCGTCCGCCGCGGTTTGCAGAGAACCCTGTTCTACCATGCCCCCGAGGCGGACTGCCTGTCCCGGTGCGGGCGGATTCTCCAGCATCTGTTCCGGCAGGTAGAAATAGCTGGCCTGATTGCGCAGCGCATAGGCAGCCAGCAGGCCCGCCCCCACAAGCGCCACCAGCGCGAGCACCACCAGCACGAGCCGCTGATGCTTTGGCTTGAATGCACTCATTTGCGTCTGCTTTCCTCGCGGCGTTTTTCAGCACGTTTCATGTCGATCCAGGCCCACACCACCATGGCGAGTGTGCCCAGAATGCCGACTGCATAGGCAGCCACGACGAAATCCCACTGATCCAACGCTTCGCGCATCAAACTGCCTCCATCGCCCTGCGACGCAGGCGGGCTTCGGCCTGAACATCGGCCAGCAGCGCCCGCATCCGGGCCAGCACGACGCCCGCGAAGAGCAGCGAGAAACCGAATACCGCAATGAGCAGCGGCACCAGGAATTCAGCATCGATCGCGCTTTGGCCCATGGTGATGCTGGGCGGCTGGTGGAGCGAATTCCACCACACCACGCTGCGGTTGATGATCGGAATGTTGATTGCACCGAGCAAACCGAAGATCGCCGGAATTCGCGCGGAAACGCCTTCGCGCTCGGCCGCCTGTGCCAGCGCGATATAAGCGACATAGAGGAAGGCCAGCACCAGCATGCTGGTGAGCCTGCCGTCCCACACCCACCATGTTCCCCACGTGGGCCGCCCCCAGATCGAACCGGTGATGAGGCAAATGAGGGTAAAGACGAGCCCCGGCACTGCCGCGGCACGCGCGGCGAGCGCCGCCAGAGGATGCCGCCAGACGAGGAAAACCAGACTGGACAGGGCGATTGCCGTCCATCCGCCCATACCCAGCCATGCCGCCGGTACGTGAAGGAAGAGAATGCGAACAGTTTCGCCCATCAGCCGATCGGGCGATACCTGGGTAAGTCCCCACCACAAAGCTCCCGCACTCACCAGCAGTCCACCGATCAGGAAGATCGGCGTCAGCAAGCTGGCAAGCGACAGAAAGCGTTTGGGATTGGCGAAGCCGTGCATCGAATTTTACCGTCCGGCACCGCTTTGACAGCGCGGCCCCTCCCCCGCAAGGGCGCAGTGTCAGCGGCCGATAAGTTCCTGTGCCATGCGGTCCGCGACCTGATCGGGCGAGGCCCCGGAACTGTCGCTCTCCTGCCAGATCTGCTCGAGCCGGCCCGGGATCAGCGCGATGCGCTTGCGCACCTCGTTGATGTCGCACGGCGCCTTGTCGTTGCGGCACAGATATTCCAGCGTTACCGAAATGATCCCGCCTGCATTGATGACATAATCCGGCGCGTAGAGAATACCGCGCTTGGCCAGCATCGGTCCGTGCTCGGCCCGGCGTAGCTGGTTGTTCGCACCGCCGGCGACGATCTGGCAGTCGAGCCGGGCGATACCTTCGTCATCCAGTACCGCGCCCAGCGCGTTCGGGCTGAATACGTCACAGGCAATGGACATGATCGCATCGGGCGCAGCGGTTTCGGCACCGATTTCCGTGGCCAGCGCTTCGGCGCGGTCCATGTGGATATCGGATAGCGTCAATTTCGCGCCGTCCTTGGCGAGCAGGCGGGCAACGCCTCCACCCACACTTCCCGTGCCCTGGATGGCGACATGCACGCCTTCGACACTGTCCTTGCCAAGCTTGTGCTTCACCGCGGCCTTGATGCCTAGAAAAATGCCCAGCGCGGTGAACGGACCGGGATCGCCGCCAGCAGCGTCATCACCTTCGACCGGAAGGCCG
Source organism: Qipengyuania pacifica (assembly GCF_019857205.1). GTDB lineage: Bacteria > Pseudomonadota > Alphaproteobacteria > Sphingomonadales > Sphingomonadaceae > Qipengyuania > Qipengyuania pacifica. Next base: position 38,497 of record NZ_JAHWXO010000010.1, read on the forward strand.
GAGACAAACTGGGTGCGCTCGGCCACGGCTGCCATATCGGCTTCCGAAATGCCAACGTCCTCGGCCGTAACGTATTTACCGCCCAGTGCATCCACCGCATCGGCGAAAGCGGCGAGCATTTCGGGCGTCTTGGCCTTGTCCTGGTTGGCCAGGATCACCGCCTTGCCACCGCCCATGGGCAAACCGGCCATCGCGTTCTTGTAACTCATACCGCGCGACAGGCGCAGCGCATCGCGCATGGCGTCGGACGCATCGGCATAGTGCCAGAAACGCGTGCCGCCGGCACCCGGCCCGAGGTGAGTGGAATGGAGCGCGATGATCGCTGTCAGACCGCTTTTCGCGTCACGTACAACCTGTACGAGTTCGTGGTCGTCGAAATCCGCTTCGGTCCAGAATGCCGTCATGCGCCGTATGCCCCCAGAGAGGTGTTATGGACGGCTGATAGCGGGAGAAAATGGGGCGATCGACGGGGTTCGAACCCGCGACCTCCGGTACCACAAACCGGCGCTCTAACCAACTGAGCTACGATCGCCACATGCCCCCGGAACCGCCCGGGAAGGGGGCCTGTTACGCATGCAAGGGCCAGCGTCAAGCGGCCCTGCACAACGGCGCGTGCCTGTTGCACAATGAACGGGAATTGGGAAGCGAAAAACGCGCCTGCGCACATTGCACGCAATTATCTTTCGCGGTTGATGCTGCACTTTCGGACGCTAATGTTCCGCCGATGATGAATCCGGGCGAATCTTCAGCCGATAAGCTTCTTGCGCGGGACGGCGTGCAGCGCATTCCGAGCGAGAAGCTGGAACTGTTCCAGTTACGCGATTTCGTGGCGCCAGATCTGTGCCAGGAACTGATTTCCTTGATCGAACTGGATCGCCGTCCCTCGACCTTGGCCGATGCGGGCGACGATAATTATTTCCGCACCAGCGAGACCTGCGATCTCGATGCCGGATTACCGGCAGTGATGCGAATGGAAGCTCTGCTCCACGCGCTGAACGGTATCGATCCGGCTCATGGCGAACCGTTGCAGGGTCAGCGCTACGATGTGGGGCAGGAATTCAAGCCGCACTGCGACTATTTCAATCCGGGCGGCAAGGACTGGACGCGATACTGCTCCGTAGCGGGGCAGCGCACCTGGACCTTCATGATCTATCTCAACGATGTCGATGCCGGCGGTGCGACGCGCTTCAAGGCTGCCAAGAAGATGTTCCAGCCCGAAGCCGGCAAGTTGGTATGCTGGAACAACCGCCGCCCCGACCTGCGCGAAAACCCCAACACGATCCACCATGGCATGAAGGTCAGGAAGGGGCTGAAATACGTGATTACCAAATGGTACCGGGAAAAGCCTTGGGGGTGGTGAGATGATCGAAGCTGGCAAGATCCATCACGGTGGTTGCCATTGCGGCACGGTACGGTTCCGTTTCACCATGCCTGCCGATCCGGTGATCCGGCGCTGCAATTGCACTATCTGCGCGATGAAGGGCGTCGTCATGCTCGACGTGCCGATCGCAGATTGCGAAATCACGGCTGGTGAGGATGCGTTGACGCTTTACACATTCGGCAGCGGACAGGCCCGGCACAGGTTCTGCGCTCGATGCGGCATCCATCCCTTTCACCAGTTACGATCCGAACCCGATCACTACGGACTCAATCTTGCCTGCATCGATGGAATGACAATCTACGATCTGGCCGAAGTCCCCGTATTCGATGGACAGGACCACCCGGCCGATGGTGGAGAGTACACTTACGCAGGCATGATGCGGTTCGAACGAACCGGCGGCCGAGATCGCGCATGAAAAAGGGCGGCCCTGCCGGACCGCCCTTTCGTAAAGCCTCGAGGCTCGCCTCGCTCAGTTCTTCTTGAGCGACAGGCCGCCGAAACGCTTGTTGAAGGCTGCGACGCGGCCGCCTTCCTGAATCTGCTTGGTGCCGCCCGTCCATGCCGGGTGGCTGGTCGGATCGATATCCAGCGAAAGCGTGTCGCCTTCCTTGCCCCAGGTGGAGCGCGTCTGGAATTCGGTACCATCGGTCATCTTGACCGTGATCATGTGGTAATCGGGGTGACCTTCGGCCTTCATGGTAATCGTCCTTCTAGCTTCGGAACGGTTCCGACCGGTCCAGCTGTGAATGGGAAAGGCGCGCGCATAGCGGCGAGCACCGATATTGGCAACCTTATTCGGGTGCGTCGGCAATCATCGCTGTGAAGCTCACTTCGCAAGTTACTTTGCCTTCGACCGATGCCGCGCCAGCGAATTTACAGACCCGGGCGCGCTTCTGCACGAACTCGGCCTTCAGATCGAGCAGGACGCCCGGCGTCACCGGAGCGCGAAACTTGGCGTTCTCGATGGCCATGAAATACACGAGCTTGCCCGATCCGGCGAGCCCGAGGCTTTCCACCGCAAGAACACCGGCGGCCTGCGCCAAGGCTTCGATCTGCAGAACCCCGGGCATGATCGGCGCACCGGGGAAATGGCCCTGGAAAAAATCTTCGTTGAAGCTGACGGCCTTGACCGCGTGAATGCGCTCGTCAGGGACGAGCTCCTTCACCCGGTCGACGAGAAGCAGGGGATAGCGATGCGGAAGGCGCTTGAGCACCTCGACCACGTCGAAACCGGAATCGCTCATCACCCTGCCCCTATTATCCGAAATCAGCGGCCCGAAGGCTGTGCGGGCTGCTGCTGTGCAGGCTGCTGGCCGGCCTGTTGCTGCTGCTGCGCTGCCTGCTGCTGGGCGACATTGAGCAGGACCTGCGAAACCGTCTGCTGCGTTGCCAGCGATTCCTGGCGCGGGCGCCAGCCGGCAGGCGGTGTCGTCTGCACGCTGGGAACGCGCTGGTTCAGCGCGGCGACGAGATCGTCGGTCACGTTCACTGCGTCAGGCGCCCACTGGATCGCATCGGGGTTGAGCAGGAGCTGGATCTTCTTCTGCTGGACGACCTGCTGCTGAACGTTCTGATAATCGTTGATCAGCTGCTCGATGGCATAGGTCTGCGCGAGGACGATCGGCTGCGATGCCTGCTGGAGCTGCTGTTCCTTCTGCTGCAGCTGCTGCACCACGGACTGGTTGGCCTGTGCTTCGGCCTGGCTGATCTGACCGTTGCTGTCCGTATCGAGGCTCTGCTGAAGCGTCTGCATTTCCTGACGCATCGTGCGGAGCTGAGTGATCTGGCTCGCGAATTGCTGGTCGATCTGCTGATACGCGTTGATGCGCGCCTGGCTGCGAACGATCACGGCTTCCGGGCTGCTGGTGGCAATGCCTGCAACCTGCGCCGCAGCAGGAGTCGCGATGGCGGCCACGCTGGCAAGCGAGGCAGCAACGATGGTTTTTGCGAAAATTTTCATCAGAATTGCGTTCCTACGTTGAAGGTGAAGACTTTGGTATCGTCTCCAACCTGCTTTTTAAGCACGTGAGCTACATCGATCCTGAACGGACCGAAGGGCGAATTCCAGTTCACGCCCACACCCACTGAAATACGCGGCGACGGGCTGTCGCCAACGAAGACCTCCCTGAAGTAGGTCCCGCCAATAATGCTTGGAGGATTGACGGTGCCATCGGGCGCAACCGGACTGGTCACGAGTTCGACGGTAGGGTTCCCGTCGGCCCCGACGCCCGACTGGACGAACAGCAGATTTCCGCTGCCGTCGGTCGCCTGGAGGCCGTTTGGATAATCTTGGAGAACCGGCTGCGTAATGTCGAACAGCGAACCGACGTCGAGGAAGATCGACGGACGCAGGCCCATCTCGCGGGCACCGCTACCCAGCGGGATTTCCAGTTCTGCGCGGCCCAGATAATAGGCCCGCCCGCCAAGTGAATCGTCGACCCGCCGGTCGCCCGAGAGCGCTTCGTCGATCGTCTGGAGTACGCGGGGCGTGCTGTCGTCGCCATCGTCATCCAGATATTGCAGACGTACAATACGCGGGCCTACGCCTCGAATGTCGAAACCACGCATTTGTGGCTCACCGAGGAAGAACCGGTCGGTCAGGCGCACATTGTCCTGTCCGGGAACGGCGTTGTTTTCGAAGCTGTGGATCCAGCCACCTTCACCGGTAACCGAGAAGATGAAGCCGGCGCCCACTGGCCAGAACTTGCTGCCCTTGGCGCGCGCGCGCACGTATTTCGCGTCACCGCCCAGACCGGCGAATTCGCCCGTGACACTGAGCGTTTCCCCGCGCGTTGGACGCAGCCGACTGTTGAGCGTGTTGTAATTGATCGTCAGGCCGAGGATCGAGCTGGCGCGCTTGCCGATCGCTTCGCACAGATAACGGCTGGCGAGCAGCGGGTCACAGCTCGCGACCCCGTCGCCATCGCGATCCGAGAAATACAGCGACTCGTCGAGCGACACGTCGTCGTAGTTGAAGGTGTAGCTGCCGATCGCAGAGATATATTCCGTCAACGGCACACCGGCCCGCAGCGAAGCACCGGTGGTGGATTGCTGGAAAGTGGTGTTGCGCTGATTGTTACGGAAATTGAAGCTGTTGATGTCGCGGCGATAGATATCGACGCCGGCCGAAATATTGCGATCGAACACGTAAGGCTCGGTAAAGCTGACCTGCGCCGACTTCGAGAAGCGCGAATAGTTCAGGCTCAGCCCGACGGTCTGGCCGCGGCCGCGGAAGTTGCGCTGGCGGATCGAGCCGGCAAGGATGAAGTTCTCGATGCTCGAGAAACCAGCCGAAAGCTGTAGTTCGCCGGTCGGCTGCTCTTCCACGTTGGCTTCGAGAATGATGCGGTCGGGTGCACTGCCCTCGACCTGGTTGATCTCGAAGTTTTCCTGGAAATAGCCCAGCGAATTGATGCGCGCCGTCGAACGCGCAACCGAAAGCGAGTTGAACGCATCGCCTTCCGCAATACGGAACTCGCGGCGGATGACCTTGTCCTGTGTCAGCGTGTTGCCGTTGACGTCGATACGTTCGACATAAACGCGCGGCGCTTCGCGGATCACGAATGTGACGCTCATCGTATGATCTTCCGGGTTCCGGCGGAACTCGGGAGAAACATCGGCGAAGGCGTAACCGAAGGTACCAGCCAGTTCGGTCATCTGCTCGACAGTGTCTTCGACCAGCTTGGCATCGTACCAATCGCCCGTCTTCATCGGCAGGCGAGTTGTCATCGCGCTATCGTCGAAATCGCGCAGTCGCGACTCGACCCCGACGTCGCCGAATTTGTAGCGTTCGCCTTCTTCAACGACGTAGGTGATGATGAAGTCGCGCTTGTCCGGGGTCAGCTCGGCAACCGCCGAAACCACGCGGAAATCGGCATAGCCTTCGGTCAGGTAGAACTGGCGCAGCTTCTGCTGGTCGAAGGCGAGGCGATCGGGATCGTAGCTCGTGTTGGAACTCAGGAAGCTGGTCAGGCGCGCCTGCTTGGTGATCATCTCGCCGCGCAGGTCACCGTCCGAAAACGCTTCATTGCCGATGATGTTGATCTGGCGGACCTTGGACTTGGGCCCCTCGTTGATCTCGAACACGACATCGACGCGGTTCTGCGACAGTTCGACCATCTTCGGTTCGACCGTCGCGGCGAAGCGGCCCTGCCGCTTGTAGAGCTCGATGATGCGGGCAACGTCGGCGCGCACCTTGGAACGGGTGAATATCTGGCGCGGCGACAGCTTGATCTCGGGCAGGATCTTGTCGTTCTTGATCCGCTTGTTGCCTTCGAGAATGATGCGGTTGATGACCGGGTTCTCGACCACGGTGATAACCACGTTCCCGTTATCGTTCGTCACGCTGTAATTGGAGAACAGCTCGGTGGCGGACAGGTCCTTGAGGACCTGGTCGCCGGCCGCCTGCGTCCACACATCGCCCGGGCGCAGCTTGATATACGACAGGATCGTGTTCGGCTCGAGACGCTCTGCACCGCTGATCGCGATCGTCTGGACGACGTCCTGCTGCGCGGTTGCTGCAGGCGCCAGCGTCGGCACGAAGGCCTCGCCGTCCTGCGGCGTCGCCGGAGCGGGCGCGGGAGAAGGCGTTGCCGCATCTTCGTCCTGCGCGAATGCCGCAGCGGGCATCCCGGCAAGCATGGTCCCGGCCAGCAGGCCGATCGCCAGCCGCGCAGCAGAGTTCTTGCGACGCGTAGCGGCAGAAGCAAATTCAGTCATCGACAAGGAGATTCCCGTCCTCGTTACACTTACAGAAGACCCGGCAGGCGCAGTCCCCGATCCGGCATCGGGCCGCGTGTGCGGAGCGACCAATCGTCCCCCTGCCTCAAGCGCCCTCGCCAATCAAGCTTTGCTGCTGCGATTTGCCGGTATCCCGCTCCGTTTCCCCGGCTAATTCCCGAATACCGGGAGGTGCACCAGATCGTTGATCGTGACGAATACCATCAGCATGAGCACGAGGGCCACACCGGCGCGATACGCCACTTCGGTTCCACGTGGGCCCACCGGCTTCCGGCGGATCGCTTCAGCCGCATAGAAAGCCAGGTGCCCGCCGTCGAGGGCCGGAATTGGCAGCAGGTTGATGAATGCCAAGTTAAGCGAGATCAGGGCCACGAAGTTGATGAAGGCCATCCCGCCCAGACTGAGCTGTTCGCCGGAAAATTTCGCGATCTTCACTGGCCCGCCAAGTTCCTGAACCGACCGTTCGCCCGTGAATATCTGCCCGATTCCCGTGACCATCATGTCGACGATCCCGATCGAATGATCGACGGCCAGCCCGAGCGAGGCGATCACGCCCTGCGGTTCGAACTCGAAGGCCGATGCGCCCGAGGCGATGCCAATCAGACCCACCTTCGACACATTGCCGAAGCGATCCTCCATTTCCACGCTGCGGACCGGGACGGCAAAGGTCCGCTCCGTCCCGTCGCGGTCGACCGTTATGTCGAGCGTGCGGCCGGGATAGAGCATGATCGAATCCTGCACATCGCGGAAATCCTCCATCCGCTCGCCCTCGACCGCAACGATCCGGTCGCCGACCTCGATACCCGCCTCGCGTGCAGGGGACACCTCGGCAAATTCCGCCACGGCCAGCTGCTGCTCGGCATCGGCCGGGACGGGTTTGCCGTAAAAGGCGAAAAAGCCGGCGAAAATCGCCAGCGTCAGCAGGATATTGGTCGCCGGCCCGGCAAAAACGATTAGCGCGCGCTTCCACAGCGCGGCATGGTGGAAACTGCCCTGCCGTTCCTCGGCGCTGGCATGCCTGGCCGCCTGCGGATCGGGAATGCTCGCAGGATTCATGTCGCCCTTGAACTGGACATAACCGCCCAGCGGCAGCACGCTCAGCTTCCAGCGCGTGCCGCGCCGGTCGGTAAAGCCCCAGATTTCCTTGCCGAAGCCGATCGAGAAGGCTTCCGCGTGAACGCCGAACCAGCGCCCCACCAGATAGTGGCCGAGCTCGTGGATCGTCACCAGCGGGCCCAGCAGCAGCGGGAAACCGATGACATAGTAAAGCCAGAGAGGCAGGTTCAATTCCACGGGTCAGGCAAGCTCCAGCATTTCGGTGGCGCGTCTGCGCGAAGCCTCGTCCACCATCAGCACGTCGCTGAGGGAACGCGGCGCATCGGGGTGATTCCCGCCCGCAAGAACACGCTCGACCAATACCGCGATCCTGCTGAACGCAATCTTACGCTTCAGGAAAGCTTCTACTGCGATTTCGTTCGCCGCGTTGAGCACCGCCGGGGCCGCTCCCCCCGCTTCGGCCGCCTCGCGCGCCAGTCGGGTAGCGGGAAAACGCTCCTCGTCCGGCGCAAAAAAGGACAGTTCGCCGATCGCGGCCAGATCCAGCGGCGCCATCGGCGTATCCATCCGCGCGGGCCAGGCAAGGCACGATGCGATCGGTACGCGCATGTCGGATGGGCCAAGCTGCGCCAGCGTTGACCCGTCGCGATATTCGACCATGGAATGGATCACGCTTTGCGGATGCACGACGATCCGGATCCGCTCCAGTCCGACGGGAAACAGATGATGCGCCTCGATCAGCTCCAGCCCCTTGTTGAACATGGTGGCACTGTCGACGCTGATCTTGGCGCCCATGTCCCAGTTCGGATGGGCGATCGCCTGTTCGGGCGTGACCTCGGACAGATCCTCTACCAGCCGCAAGGGTCCGCCGCTGGCCGTCAGCGTGATCGAGCGGACATCTTCGATCCGGCCGCCTTGCAGGCACTGGAAGATCGCATTGTGTTCGCTGTCCACCGGCAGCAGCGTGGCGCCGTGGCGGCTCACTGCAGCAGTCATGACCTCGCCTGCGGAAACCAGCGCTTCCTTGTTGGCCAGGGCGATGGTGCCGCCCTGCTCGATCGCAGCCATGGTCGGGCCAAGTCCGGCACAGCCGACGATCGCGGCCACTGTCAGATCGACTGGGCGTGCCGCCGCTTCGCACAGCGCGGTCCTGCCCGCCGCAGCCTCGATGCCGCTACCCGCCAGCGCGTCGCGCAGGTCGGCAAGGCAGCTCTCGTCGGCCACTACGGCAATCTCGGCCCCGAACTCGCGCGCTGCCGCAGCAAGCGTGGCGACCTGGCAATTCGCCGTCAGCGCGACCACACGCCAGTCGTCGCGGTTGCGGCGGACAAGATCTAGCGTCTGTTCGCCGACCGAACCCGTCGCACCGAGGATGGAAATCGTGCGGGTCATGCGATGCCTGTTACCAGCAGACCGACCACCACGGCCACCGGCAGCATCCCGTCGGTCCGATCGAATACCCCGCCATGTCCGGGGATCAGATTGGACGAATCCTTCATATGCGCCTTGCGCTTCAGCCAGCTCTCCAGGAAATCGCCCGATTGTGCAGCGATAGCCGCTATCGCACCGATCGCGATCGCGGCGAGCGACGACCAGGGATAGGCATCGATCCCCAGATGCCAGCTATCCGACATCGGTACGATCGCCTGCAGCAGGATGACGCCGAACAGGGCCGCGCCGGCCATGCCGCCGCCCAGCCCTGCCCACGTCTTGGATGGGCTGATCCGCGGGGCGATGGTCGGCCCGCCGATCGTACGTCCGGTGAAATAGGCGAATGTATCCGTGAAGATGACCGATCCGATCACCAGATAGAGATAGAAACGCGGCATGATGACGAGGGAATAGGCGGCAAACCCGATATAAATGGCGCCCAGTATCAACCCCGCGATCCGCCAGCCCGGCCGTACGGTCGCCCTGCCGACCAGCCTGACCAGTTCGGCATAGGTCGCCGCCGCCACGATGACGATAAACAGCGTCAGCGCAATGCCGCCGGCCCACAGCGCGCCGCCTGCCACGGCCAGCATGACTGCCGCTGACGCGGCGCGTTTCGGCAAGTCGGATGTGCGCACCGCCAGAGGCACGCGGACATAACGCCTTGCGGTCGCTTTCATCCGGTCGCGTTTGCGCAATTCAACCTGCGGTTCACCGCCCGCCAAAACGTCTCTCCCGTTCCCCATATTCGATCAGCGCGCTCTTCAGATGGTCAGGCGTGAAGTCCGGCCATAGCACGTCGAGGAACAGCATCTCCGCGTAAGCCGCCTGCCACAAGAGAAAATTGGACAACCGTACCTCGCCGCTTGTGCGAATAAGCAGGTCGAGCGGTGGCAATCCGGCACTGTAAAGGTGGCGCGCAATGCTCTCTTCTGTGATCTCGCCCTCTGCCGCGGCGGCCTGCGCCGCATGGGCGATCTCGGCCTGCGATCCGTAATTGAGCGCCACGGCCAGAGTGCGCGATCCGCTGGCCGTTTGCGCCAGCGCGTCTTCCAGCATGCCGACGATGTCGGGAGCCAGCCCCTTCCAGTCGCCCAGAATATGCAGCTTCACGTCGTTGGCAATGAATTCAGGCAGATCCGATTTGATGAACTTGCGCATCAAGTTCATCAAATCGTCGACTTCTTCCTCGGGCCGCTTCCAGTTTTCGCTGCTGAACGCATAGAGCGTCAGGCACTCGATGCTCGTGTCCTTCAGGCTGCGCACCAACTCGCGTACGGCTTCCACGCCCTTGCGATGCCCCATGACCCGGGGCAGGTGCTTGCGCTTCGCCCAGCGGCCATTGCCATCCATGATGATGGCTACATGCCGGGCGTGCTGCCCTTCCCCGTTCATCTTTCCGCTCCCCGTCCTGCCAGCTTACTGTGACAGGATTTCCTGAACCTTCTTTTCGACGGCCGCATCGGTATCGGCGACGTATTTGTCGGTCAGCTTCTGGACCTCGTCCTCGGACCGCTTGCGGTCGTCCTCGGAGATTTCCTTCTTCTTCTCGTCGTCCTTCAGCGCTTCCATACCGTCGCGGCGCACGTTGCGAATGGCGATCTTCGCCTTCTCGCCATACTCGCCCGCCAGCTTGGCCAGCTCCTTGCGGCGTTCCTGGGTCAGGTCGGGCATCGGCAGACGCACGTTCTGACCGTCGATCATCGGGTTGAGGCCCAGGTTGGACTTCGCGATACCCTTCTCGACCGCCGTCACATTGGCCTTGTCCCACACCTGCACGCTCAGCATGCGCGGTTCGGGTGCGCTGACGGTGGCCACCTGGTTCAGGGGCATCATCGCCCCGTAAACCTCGACCACGACCGGATCGAGCAGACTGGTGTTGGCGCGGCCCGTGCGCAGACCCGAAAGGTCGCTCTTCAGGCTTTCCACTGCGCCATTCATGCGGCGCTCGATGTCGGCTTTGTCGTACTTTGCCATGGCGGCTTCCTCTTACTTCTTTTCGTTCGTGACGATCGTCTGCACACCCTGCCCGCTCAGCACGCGGGCCAGATTGCCTTTCTCGCGGATCGAGAAAACGACGATCGGAATATTGTTGTCGCGGCACAGCGCGACCGCGCTGGCATCCATGACCTTCAGGTCGTCGGCCAGAACCTTGCCGTAGGTAACGGTGTCGAACCGCTTCGCTTCGGCGTTCTTCTTGGGATCGCTGTCATATACCCCGTCGACGCTCGTGCCTTTCAGCAGCGCGTCACAGTTCATTTCGGCTGCGCGCAGGGCGGCGCCGCTGTCGGTGGTGAAATAGGGTGCGCCGACGCCTGCGGCGAAAATCACGATGCGCCCTTTTTCGAGGTGCCGTTCCGCACGGCGGCGGATCACCGGCTCGCACACCTGATCCATCTGCACCGCGCTCTGCACACGGGTCTGCACGCCAAGCTGCTCCAGAGCGCTCTGCATCGCCAGCGCGTTCATCACCGTCGCCAGCATGCCCATGTAATCGGCCTGCGCCCGGTCCATGCCCTGTGCCGCCCCGGCCATACCGCGGAAAATATTGCCGCCGCCGATGACCAGGCAGATCTCCAAGCCCGTCTCCCGCGCGGTCTTCACTTCCTTGGCCAGTTCAAGGACGAAAGCAGGATCGATCCCGAACTGTTGATCGCCCATCAGGACTTCGCCCGATAGTTTCAGGAGGACACGCTTCATCGTCTTAAGAGGCATGGAGGCGGAGAATCCGTGTTGCGCAAGAGGTTGCGGCTCCTTAGCCGCGAAGGGGCACAGGCGCAAAGGGAAAGCCGTGCGCCTGCCGACCCGGCAATCTCAGGCAAGAAAGCCACCCACCCTAGTGACGCGGTGCAATGTGTCGGATAAGGCCGACAGCCCGACAACGTCGATCTTGGGGGATCGGGTCGATATGGCGGGCATGGGATTGGGAGAATGCATGTCGGATGAAATTCGCCACCAGGGCCGGTACGAAGATTATGACGCACCGGCTACGCCGGGCTTGCGCCCCGCACGGCTGACCTGGATGCTTCGCGCCTTGGGGCCGATTGCCGCGCTGGCGGTCTGGCTGGCGCTCGGCGGCGCTGAGAATTTGAGCCAGGATGCCCGTGCCGTTGCCGCAATTGGGACATTGATGGCTGTATGGTGGACTACCGAAGCGATCCCGCTCGCCGCCACCTCGCTTCTTCCGATCGTGCTGATGCCGATGGTTACCGATCTGGATGTAGCAGGCAGCACTGCCCCCTATGCCAGCCCGATCGTCTTTCTGTTTCTGGGTGGCTTCCTCATCGCCATCGCGATGGAAAAATGGAATTTGCATCGGCGGATTGCGCTGTGGACACTGCGCCGGGTCGGCACGTCGCCCAAGCAGATCGTGCTTGGCCTCATGCTCGCCACTGGCTTTCTTTCCATGTGGGTTTCCAACACCGCCACAACGCTCATGATGCTGCCGATCGGCCTGTCGGTCATCGCGCTCATGGGCGACCGCGCGAATACGGCGTCGGACGCGGCGGACAATACCGCCGCCCTGCCCCGGCCCGGGCACGTGGATCTGGGGGAAGATTCCGACATTCGTCGTTTCGCGATCTGTCTGATGCTGGCCATCGCATGGTCAGCCAGCATGGGCGGCCTGGGCACGCTGCTCGGCAGCCCGCCCAATGCGATCATCGCCGGCTATGCCAGCACGGAACTGGGTATCGAAATCGGCTTTCTCGACTGGATGATGCTCGGCGTGCCGACTGCACTCGCCTTCATCCTGGTCGGCTGGCTCCTGATGACCCGGCTGCTCTATCGCTTCGATCTCAGCGACATTCCGGGCGGCCGCGACATGATCGAAAAGGAAATCCACAAGCTCGGACCCGTCTCGCAGGGCGAAAAGATGGTTGCGGCCGTCTTCGTCGGCGCCGCGTTTCTGTGGGTCGTACCGGGCCTCCTTTCCAGCGTTCCGGGTCTTGGCGATAATCTCGGCTGGTTCGGACAGATGAACGATACCGCCGTCGCCATTGCCGCCGGCATCGCCATGTTCATCCTGCCCGGACGGGGCCGGCGCGAAATGGTGCTGACCTGGAAAGACGCGGAAGACGGTCTGCCCTGGGGCGTGCTGCTGCTGTTCGGCGGCGGCCTCAGTCTCGCCAGCGCGGTCGCCGCCACCGGTCTCGACGCATGGTTCGGCGTGCAGGCCAGTGGCCTCGGCGCATTGCCGCTCATCCTGCTGATCGCGGCAGTGGTCGCGATCGTGCTCTTCCTTACCGAAGTCACTAGTAACACGGCGACTGCCGCCACCTTCATTCCGATCCTCGGCGGGGTCGCATTGGGTATCGGGGTCGATCCGATGGGCCTTCTGGTCCCTGCCGCTTTCGCCGCCACCTGTGCGTTCATGCTGCCGGTGGGGACTCCGCCCAATGCGATCGTGTTCAGTACCGGTGCCGTCACCATCGCCGAAATGGCGCGCGGCGGCCTGGTGCTCAACCTCGTCGGAGTCGTGCTGATAACGCTGTTCTGCTACTTCCTGGGCGGCGCGACGATGGGCCTGCAATTCTAGCGCAGGCCCACTCGATCACCCGATTTCCTACACGTCGCCGTCCCGCTAGCTTCGCGGCGGGCCACTCCAACCCCGATTCGGCCACACCCGCATGCCCATGCATGAACTTGGCCAAGATGCCGCCCACCCCGGCACCCCGCCCACGAAAAAGGCCGCCGAACACACGGTCCGGCGGCCCAATCCTGTAGGAAGCGGTTACGCTTAGCCGGCTACGGCAGCGGCGACCTCGGCGGCGAAGTCGCTCTCTTCCTTCTCGATGCCCTCGCCCAGCTGGAAGCGGACATAGTCCACCAGCTCGACCTTGGCGCCGACATCCTTGGCAGCCTGCTCGACGACCTGCGCGATGGGGGTCTTGTTATCCATGACGAAGACCTGGCTCAGCAGGGCGTTCTCCTTGGCATACTTCGATACAGCGCCTTCGACCATCTTGTCCTGGACGTTCTCGGGCTTGCCGCTTTCGGCAGCCTTTTCCTTGGCGATCGCGCGCTCGCGCTCGATCACTTCGGCGTCGAGACCGTCAGCGGTCAGAGCCTGCGGGAAGGCGGCGGCGATGTGCATGCCGAGCTTCTTGCCGAGCTCGGCCAGCTTGTCCTTGTCGCCTTCACTCTCAAGCGCGACGAGCACGCCGATCTTGCCGAGGTCCGGAGCGACTGCATTGTGCATGTAGGGCACGACGACGCCGTCGGTGACCGAAACGGTCTTCATGCGGCGGACCTGCTGGTTCTCGCCGATGGTCGCAACATTGTCGGTCAGCTTGTCGCCGACGGTGCCACCGGTCGGATAGTCGGCAGCCTTCAGCGCTTCCACGTCGTCACCAGCCGTGCCGAGCGCGACCTGGGTGGTCTTGCGGACGAAATCCTGGAACTGGTCGTTCTTGGCAACGAAGTCGGTTTCCGAGTTCACTTCGACGGCAACACCCTTGGTGCCTTCGACGGCGATGCCGACGAGACCTTCGGCGGCAGTCCGGCTCGACTTCTTCTGAGCAGTGGCGAGGCCCTTGGCGCGCAGTGCGTCGACCGCAGCTTCGATATCGCCGTTTGCGGCTTCGAGTGCCTTCTTGGCGTCCATCATGCCCGCGCCGGTCTTTTCGCGGAGGGCTTTTACGTCAGCGGCAGTGAATGCAGCCATGGTATTTTCCTTCTAGAGATGATGTGCGGGCACCGGGCCAGCTGGATAGCGGCCCGGCGCGTAACTCCGCTTTGTGACGAGCGCGTGATGGCGCCCGGTCGTTGAAGAGCTTAGGCCGCCGCAGTTTCTTCCGGCGGATTTTCCATCGCACCAACGTCGGCACCCGAATCCTGGATGCCTTCGCCCTTGCCGCTCTTGGCTGCATTGGCGACTGCATCGCAGTACAGACGGATGGCGCGTGCAGCATCGTCGTTGCCCGGGATCGGGAAAGCGATGCCTTCAGGATCGACATTAGTGTCGAGCACGGCGACGACGGGGATGCCGAGAACATTGGCTTCCTTGATCGCCAGATCTTCCATGTTCGCGTCGATCACGAACATAACGTCCGGAATGCCGCCCATGTTACGAATGCCGCCAAGCGACATTTCGAGCTTGTCCCGCTTGCGGGTAAGGTCGAGCACTTCCTTCTTGGTCAGACCGGCCGTGTCACCCGAAAGGCGCTCATCGAGCGTCTTGAGGTACTTGATGCGTTCGCTGATGGTCTTCCAGTTGGTCAGCATGCCGCCGAGCCAGCGGTGGTTGACGAAGTGCTGACCCGAAGCAAGCGCGGCATCGCGGATCGCGTCCTGCGCCTGGCGCTTGGTACCGACGAACAGCACCTTGCCACCCGAACGCGCGGTCTGCTGGATGAAGTCGAGCGCGCGCGCAAACAGCGGTACGGTCTGCGACAGATCGATGATATGGATGCCGTTGCGCGCGCCGAAGATATACGGCTTCATGCGCGGGTTCCAACGGTGGGTCTGGTGGCCGAAGTGCGTTCCGGCTTCGATCAATTGCTGCATCGTGACGGTAGGAGCCGCCATAATCATATTCCTTTCCGGTTATGCCTCTGGAAAGCTGGAACCCGAATGCGGTCATGTCCCGCGCAGGGCACCGGTATGGTGTGCCTTCCATGTGGATTTGCCCGACCGGAACAGTCATTGAAACGACCGATTCCGATGCGAACCGGGCGCCCTTAGCGCCGTTCTGGCAGGAAATCCAGCTTCGATTCACCGCTAAAAAAGGGAATCCGGACGCGAAAAGCAGTTGACAGGGAAGAACAAAAAGAGAACATGGCCCACATCACCGGAACCGACGGTGGTCAGTACGGGTTTTCCACCTGATTTCCCCAGTCTGTCAACATAGTTGGCGGCAGCCGGGGTTGGAGATATCGCAATGTTCGCACTGTTTCTTGTCATCCTTCTCGCCGCTACCGCTCTGGCGGCAGTGGGAGTTCTCGCCGATAGCGGTCTACGGTGGTGGTCCGCTTTCGGCAGACTACGCCGCGATTTGAAGAACGGAAACGTCCCCGCTCTGCCGTCACTTCGTCCGGTCATCGCGGGTGGAGGTCATACGGCGTTCGATAGATCGGCCGCGGGCCGCGCCGCGAAGGGCACGATCAACTGCGCCGCTTGATCCGGGAATAGCGGAGCAGAGTATAAGGCAGCAGCAAGAGATAGCCGACGCAAATCGCACTCAAGGTCCACCATGGTTCGACCAGCAGAGCGGCAAACAGAAGTCCCGCCAAGGCGATTATCTCGAGTCTGATCCCGCGCCGTGGCCGCAGTGACGTCCAACCGGGTGTGGCCATGCTCGAGATCATGAGCAATGCTACCGCGACCAGCCAAACGCCGACCAGAAGCGGATGACGAAGCTCTTCAAGCCCCGTAGCCATCCAGAGATAGAATGGCGCAAAGGCCAGCCCCGCCCCCAGAGGCGCAGGAACGCCAGTCAGGAAACCGAGGGATTTATGCGGCTGCTCCTTCACATCGATCTGAGCATTGAATCGTGCAAGCCTGAGAGCACAACATATCGCAAAAGCCAGCGCTGCGAACCAGCCGAGTCTCGGTTCGGCTGACAGCGACCACAGGTAAATGATGATCGCGGGCGCAGTGCCGAAGCTCAACGAATCAGCCAGGCTGTCCAGTTCTGCTCCGAACCGCGATTGCGCCTTGAGGGCACGGGCTATTCGTCCGTCGATCCCGTCAAGCAGGCCCGCCAGAATGATCGCGACAACCGCCGCACCCCAATTTTCGCCGATGGCAAATCGGATGCCGGTAAGGCCGGAACACAGAGCAGCAGCCGTGATCGCATTGGGCACCATCGCCTTGAGCGTCAATGCACGCGAGCGGCCCATTACCGGACGTTCATCTTCCGCCGCCTTCGGGCCCAAACGTGCGCGCTCTTCCGGCTCTGCGGGGGCCTGCGGCGGGAGTAAGCTCACTGGGAAACGCCCTCGATCAGCGCCTGCGTTCCAATTTCTGCCAGAACGGTCTCGCCTGCGATCACCTTCTGACCCAGCAGAACCTTCGAATCGGTGCCTGCCGGCAAGTAGACATCGACCCGACTACCGAACCGGATCAAGCCAATCCGCTGCCCTACGCCCACGGTGTCGCCCGGTTTGACGAAAGGAACGATCCGCCGCGCAACCAGGCCAGCTATCTGAGTGAAACCCAGCTTCAATCCGTCCGTCCGCTCGACCAGAATATGCTGACGCTCGTTTTCCTCACTCGCCTTATCAAGGCCGGCGTCCACGAAGCTGCCGGGAATGTAGACGACACGGCGGATGGTCCCCGCGATCGGCGTGCGGTTGATATGGACGTCGAAGACCGACATGAAGATCGAGATCCGCGTGACCTTGGCCGCTTCCAGCCCGGCATGTTCGCTACCATCATCGATGATCAATTCTGCCGGGGGTTCGACTTCGGCAATAAGCGAGACAAGGCCATCGGCCGGCGCGACGATGAACCTGTCGTCCTGCGGCACCACGCGCTGCGGGTCGCGAAAAAACGCGAACACGCCCAGAGAAAGCAGCAGCAGAGGCCAGCCAATGATTTCCCAGTCGAGACCGAGCAGGAAAACGAGGCTAATGATTACTGCGATAATCCCGAACTTGCGTCCTTCGGGATGGATGGGGGGCCATGACCAGCGAGCATCGCCGCGGCCACGATTGTCAAGAAGATCACCAGGCATGTTCAACACCTAGGGACTGCGGCCAATAGTCACAAGGTGTTATGCCACCTTGCGCACGAAGACCGCGCCTGCCGAATATCCGGCACCAAAGCTGCAGATCAGTCCGGTATCGCCTGCCTTCAGATCGTCGCTATGCTTGTGGAAAGCTATGATCGAACCAGCACTGGACGTATTGGCGTAGGTATCGAGTACCGTCGGGCTTTCGTCGGCGGTCGCCTCGTGTCCCAGCACGCGTTGGGCGATAAGACGGTTCATCCCGGCATTGGCCTGGTGAAGCCACAGGCGCCGCAGTCCTTGCCGATCGAGTCCGAAATTCTCTGCCTCGGTCACGATCATCTCGGCAACCATCGGAACGACTTCCTTGAACACCTTGCGCCCTTCCTGAACGAAGAGCTTGTCCGCCTTGCCCTCGCCGTCAGGGGATGCACGATTGAGAAAGCCGAAATTGTTGCGGATGTTGTTCGAAAAGACGGTCTTCAGCTTTGTGCCGAGAATGTCCCAGTGCGTGGCCGGTGCGATCCCAGCATCTTCGACAAGCACCGCCGTTGCCACATCGCCAAAAATAAAATGACTGTCCCGATCGCGCCAGTTGAGGTGGCCGCTGGTTATCTCGGGGCTGATCACCAGCACGCTTCGCGCGTTGCCCGAGCGGATGTAGTCCGCAGCCGTCTGGATGCCGAACGTCGCCGATGAACAAGCGACATTCATGTCGAAACCGAAACCATCGATGCCCAGCTCCTGCTGGATTTCGATCGCCATCGCCGGGTAGGGCCGCTCCATATTGGAGGCAGCGCAAAGGACGGCATCGACCTCCGCAGCATCACGCCCTGCCCGCTCTAGCGCCTGCCGGGCAGCCTTTACCCCGATCTCTGCCAGCATCGAGAGCTCTTCATTGGACCGTTCCGGCCAGCGGGGCGCCATTATCTCCGGATCCAGTATCGGACCTTTCGCCATGACATGGCGCGCCTTTATCCCGCTCGCCTTTTCGATGAATTCCACCGAACTGGTTTGTAGCGCTTCCACATCCCCTGCCTCGATTGCAGCAGCGTTGTCGGCATTGTGACGCTCGACATAGCGGTTGAAGCTTTCAACAAGCTCTTCGTTCGTGATGGTGTCGGATGGCGTAAACAGCCCTGTGGCAGAGATGACAGGACGCCCGGTCAGCTTTTCGCTCTGAGTCATTGCAGCTGACTAGGCCGACTGGCCAATCCCGACAAGCTCCCCCGCCGATGCCTTGCACCATGTCTTGGCATCTCATGCGACAACGGATAGTCCCCGCATTTATGGAGGAAGCGCCCGCATCGTCGCGACATGACCTTTGCCAGGCCTGCGCCATTCGCAACAAGGCGATCTGCTCCGATCTCGATACGCGGGAAATCGCCATTCTCAACGGCATTGGCCGTCGGCGCAGGCTTGCCGCGGGCGAGCAATTGATGTGGGAGGGCCATGAAGCGGTCCTCGTCGCAAATGTGATCGAGGGAATTTTGAAGCTTTCTTCCCATTCGGCAGACGGGAAGGAACAGATACTCGGCCTCGTCTATCCATCCGATTTCCTCGGCAGGCCATTCGGCGAAACGTCGCCCTATGGCGTGGAGGCGCTGACCGATTCCCACATCTGCGTGTTCGAACGAAGGGATTTCGAACGCTTCGCCCGCGAACATCCGCGCCTGGAACATAAGCTTCTGGAACGCACGTTGGGCGAACTGGACCGGACTCGCCGGTGGATGCTGTTACTCGGCCGCATGACCGCAGAACAGAAACTCGCCAGCTTTCTGCTCGAGATGGCAGATCGCCTTGGAACGAGTGAAGCAGATGGATCGACGACCGTTCTCCTGCCACTTTCGCGGCAGCAGATTGCAGATATTCTCGGTTTGACAGTGGAAACCGTCAGCCGGCAGCTGACCCAGTTGCGGGCGAAAGGCATCATTACGCTTTCATCTCGGCGCGAGATCAGAATCGATATGATCGAAGAACTGCAAACAATAGCCGGATAGGCCGGCCCAAAGAAAAGGGCCCACCGCCCCCTGGACTTCTAAACGAGAATGAAAATGGCGGTGGTGGACAGGGCTGGATTCGAACCAGCGTACGCTTGCGCGGGCAGATTTACAGTCTGCTGCCTTTAACCACTCGGCCACCTGTCCACACGGGCCATTTCATCGAAGAAATCGTGAGATCGCATGGCGATCCCGTGCCGAGAGGCGCCCCTTTGGCGAAGCGGCGCTTGCCTGTCAATGCCCCCACTGGCACAGGCCGCAGCCAATGTTGCAGACAGGACGGATTTGATGGCTAAGGGTGAACGCAAGCGGGCTTTACGAGGTCGCGCAGGGCGAATGCAGGGCGGACGAGGCAGTGGCCGCGCAAGTAGTGGACAGGTTCGCCTGTGGGGCCGCCATGCGGTCGAAGCTGCGCTCAAGAACCCCAACCGGGTTCACCGCAAACTATGGGCCACGCGCGAAGCCATCGAATCGCTGGATGGTGAACTGCCCGAAGACTTCCCTCTGGAATATGCCGATGTGCAGGATCTGGCGCGGCTTGTTGCAAAGGACGCGCCGCACCAGGGGCTGGTGCTCGAATGCGCGCCGCTGGAAGATATCCATCTCGATGAAGTTCTGAGCGGCGATGCCGACCGGCCCATCGTCGTTCTCGATCAAGTGACCGACCCACATAACGTCGGCGCGATCATGCGATCGGCAGCGGCTTTCGGCGCTGCTGCCCTGGTGACGCAGGATCGCAACGCCCCACCTGAAGGCGGGGTCATCGGCAAGGCGGCTTCGGGTGCGTTGGAAATCCTGCCGTGGGTGCGCGTGGTCAACCTGGCGCGGGCACTGGAGCAGATGGCGGAAGCAGGATACTGGCGCATAGGGCTGACAGGGGCCACCGAAACAACGCTCGCCGAAGCTCTTCCAGCAGGTCCGGTAGCCATCGTGCTTGGGGCCGAGGGCGAAGGAATGCGGCAGAATATCGAATCGCATTGCGATGCCCTCGCCCGCCTGCCCATTGGCGAAGAGATCGAGAGCCTCAACGTTTCCAACGCCGGTGCGATCGCGCTCTACGCCATCGCGACGCGGTGATCTCTGTGTAGGGAAAACGAAAACGCCGCGCTTTCCGATCGGGAAAGCGCGGCGAGTATCGAACCGGCTGCGTTCTGCAATATGCGGGGGCGAACCGGAAAATTCCGAGTTAGTTGACGGAATCCTTCAGGCCCTTGCCAGCCTTGAACTTGGGCTGGTTGGACGCCTTGATCGTCATGGGCTCACCCGTACGCGGGTTACGGCCGGTCGAAGCCTTGCGCTTGGCGACCGAGAACGTGCCGAAGCCGACCAGGCGCACTTCGTCACCGCTCGACAGGGCCTTGGTGATAGCGTCGAAAACGCCTTCGACGGCACTCGACGCATCGTTCTTCGAAAGACCGCTGGAATCGGCAACTGCGCTGATCAGGTCGTTCTTGTTCATTAGAGAAACCCCCTAGTTTTTATCATCAAATCAATTCGGCTGAATCGCCTCGGCGAAGGCGAACGAATTGAGAGTTTTTTCGGACCTCTGTCAAAGGCATTCTCGGCCAAAATCGGCGGTTTACGGGGTCGGAGACGGGAAAATTGAGATAAAGCGACCCGCTATCCGCCGATGCTGCACTGCACACACCGAAATTAGCGCGCAGCGTAGGTCGCCAAAGCTCCCGATTCGGTCGCTCAGGTTCGGCCTACTTAATGGGCAGTCGGCGATGGCGCCCGCAGCGTGTGATCGGGTTGGCTCGCCAAATCATCCGCTTCGGTCCACTCGATCGGCTCGGGCACGCTGCACAATGCATGCGCCAGCACCTCGTCGACATGAGAAACGGGGACGATTTCCAGGCCATCTTTCACATTGCCCGGGATTTCCGCGAGATCCTTCACGTTTTCTTCCGGTATCAGGACTTTCTTGATTCCGCCGCGTAGTGCCGCGAGCAGCTTTTCCTTCAGCCCGCCGATCGCCAGCACACGCCCACGCAGAGTAACCTCGCCCGTCATCGCGACATCTGGACGGACAGGAATACCCGAAAGCGTCGAGACGATCGATGTCACCATACCGACACCCGCGCTGGGTCCGTCCTTGGGAACAGCGCCTTCAGGCAGGTGAATATGGATGTTGCGGCGATGGAACAGGCTCGGCTTGATACCGTAATGCGGCGCACGCGCCTTCACGAAGCTGAAGGCGGCGGCAACGCTTTCGTTCATCACTTCGCCGAGCTTGCCGGTCGTTTTGATGTCGCCCTTCCCCGGCGTAGTGACACTTTCGATGGTCAGCAATTCGCCGCCCACTTCGGTCCATGCCAGTCCGGTGACCGCACCGACCTGCGGCTCTTCCTCGCCCATGCCGTGCTTGAACTTGCGCACGCCGGCGAACTCACTCAGGTTTTCAGGCGTGATCGTGACGCTCTCGACCTGCTTCTCGAGAATCTTGCGCAGCGATTTGCGGGCCAGTCGAGCAAGTTCACGCTCGAGCGTACGGACACCCGCTTCACGCGTATAATACCGGATCAGATCGCGCAGACCATCTTCGGTCAGTTCGAACTCGCCCTTTTTCAGGCCGTGTTCGCCGATCTGCTTGGGCAACAGGTGACGCTTGGCGATCTCGACCTTTTCGTCTTCCGTGTACCCTTCGAGCCGGATGATCTCCATACGGTCGAGCAGCGGTTGCGGCAGATTGAGACTGTTCGCCGTGGTGACGAACATAATGTCCGACAAGTCGAGATCGAGCTCGAGATAGTGGTCCTGGAACTTGTTGTTCTGTTCCGGATCCAGCACTTCGAGAAGGGCCGATGCCGGATCGCCTCGGAAATCCTGGCCCAGCTTGTCGATCTCGTCGAGCAGGAACAGAGGGTTGATCTTGCCGGCCTTCTTCAGATTGCTGACAATCTTGCCCGGAAGCGACCCGATATAAGTACGGCGATGACCCCGGATTTCGGCTTCGTCGCGTACCCCGCCAAGTGACTGACGTACGAACTCACGGCCCGTCGCCTTCGCAATGCTTTTGCCGAGCGAAGTCTTACCCACACCTGGCGGGCCGACGAGGCAGAGGATCGGGCCCTTCAACTTGCGTGTACGGGCCTGGACGGCGAGATATTCGACGATACGATCCTTGACCTTTTCAAGCCCATAATGATCCGCATCGAGCACTTCCTGCGCCTTGTCGATGTCCTTCTTGACCTTGCTCTTCTTGCCCCAGGGCAGACCCAGCAGGACGTCGAGGTAGTTACGGATGACGGTCGCTTCGGCGCTCATCGGCTGCATGGCCTTGAGCTTCTTCAGTTCGCCTTCGGCCTTCTCGCGCGCTTCCTTGCTGAGTTTGGTCTTGGCAATCTTTTCGGTCAGTTCGGCAATCTCGTTGCTGCCGTCTTCGTCACCGCCGAGCTCGTTCTGGATCGCTTTCAGCTGTTCGTTGAGATAATATTCGCGCTGCGTACGCTCCATCTGCCGCTTTACACGGCCACGAATGCGCCTTTCCACCTGCAGCACGGAAAGCTCGCCTTCCATGTAGGACATCACCATTTCCAGCCGCTTGAGCGGGTCCTTTTCGACCAGTAGCGCCTGCTTGTCCGAAACCTTCGCGGAAATCGCAGCGGCGATCGAATCGGCCAGTTCACTGGCATCGTCGATGTCACTCAATTGCTCGGCGGCTTCTTCGCCAAGTTTCTTGTTGAGCTTCGCATATTCGCCAAACTGTTCGACGACCTGCCGCATCATGGCGGTCACTTCACTGCCGGATGCCGTTACCTCGTCCTGCGAGGAAACTGTGGCTTCGACATGCTCACCGCGCTGTGCAAGCTGTTCGAGCGTTGCGCGCGACGTACCCTGGACCAGCACGCGGACGGTGCCGTCGGGCAGCTTCAGCAACTGCAGAACCTGCGCGATCACGCCGACGTCAAACAGGTCATCTCGTTCGGGGTCGTCGCAACCCGGATCGAGCTGAGCGAGCAGGAAGATGTCCTTGCTGCCTTCCATTGCCGCTTCGAGGGCTGCAACCGATTTGTCGCGTCCGACAAACAGAGGCACCACCATTCCGGGAAATACCACGATGTCGCGCAAGGGGAGGAGGGGGAAGGTCTGGGTCATCAATCAATTCCATTCGGGGCCGGTAAGGCCGTTCGCTCGGAATATGGTGAGACCAGTCGCGCTCCGCAACGTCGCGCGCCAAAGTCATGTGGATGAGATGGAATAGCGCCTGCCCGCGTCGCAGTGACAAACATGCGTGTGACCGAGAAGAAACTGTCATTGCCCCGCCGTACGCGAGACAGGATCCAGGCTGGACGTCAGAAGGTGATGCTGACGGTCACGATATCCTCGTAAACACCGGGAGTCAGGTTGGCCGGTACGGATGCGATCCGGCCATAGGCGGTCATGCTGCCCCTGCCCCGCCCCCAGGCGATGCCCAGCGGAGCATTTCCCGAACCGCTGCCCCAGGTTTGCGTGCGGGCGGTATTGCGGAAGATGCCATAGGGAATGAAATCCCCGGAGCCGTTGCGCATGCGACGCTGGGTGCCATTGGCATTGCTGCCCCGGTCCATATCGACACGAAACAGGGCCAGACGGGTGCATTCGATGTCGATCTGCGTGGTGCTGTCGACCGGCCCTGCCCCAGCGCCTGCGCTGATATCGAAAGCCATTTCCGCGGTAAGAACCGTGCAACCATCGATCACTTCGACAGTCGGGGTAAGCGTTGCCTGCGCATGAGCGACCGCCGGGAGACAGGCGGCGCCGAGCGCCCACAGCAACGATCCGGAACGAATAGAAACCACCAGCACCCCTCTGGAAATCGAGAGGACGTCTCTAGGACAACTCGGCTAAATATCGGTTAATTCGGCGGGCACACCGCCGTGTCGCAGCGCCTCACGCCCGCGCCTAGAACGTGATGGTGACCGTCAGTTGATCGGTATACCGGCCCTTTGGCGTGGAGGGGGTGATGCCTGACAAGCGTCCATAAGCTTCGAAGTCCTCATTGCCGATACCGAGCAGTATCACCCCGGTGCGGCTCTCGCTGTTTCGCTGACCCCAGCGCTGCGTGCGGTTGTTATTGCGATAGACTTCGTAAGGAAGGTAGTTGTTGGAAGCGTTTTTGATCCGCCTCTGCTCGCCCGACGCATTCTGCCCCCAGTCCATGGTCAGGCGAAAGAACGTGAGCAGGCCCGCGCAGGACACCGAAACGGTGGCGTTCGTGTCGACGCGGGTCACATTCTTCGTATCGAGAACCCCGAATGCCATATCCGTCGTCGACACGGAGCATCGCCCCTCGACCTGCGCGCCGACCTGCATCTGCGATCCATTAGGCGCTGCGGCGGCGGACGAGGAAAGACCGGTGAGCGCGCACGCGCCCGCCAGTGCCGAACAAGTAGTCCTGATCCCCGTTTTGCCCACGCCGTCTTCCCGTCGATTCGTCCGGGAAGACTAGGCGACACCTTTTGAAAAATACCTAAGCGGCCGTTACCACAAAATTAGGCATAAACGCCGCTTTGGTGGGCAAAGCCAGGATTACATACCCGGCAATTTGAAGCCTGCCGGCAAGCCAACGCCCTGCTGGATTTTATCCATTTCTTCGGCAGATACGCGATCTGCGCGGTCGCGGGCATCGTTGAAAGCGGCTGTCACGAGATCTTCGACCATCTGCTTTTCTTCCGGCTTCATCAGGCTATCGTCGATCGAGACGCCGAGAATGCGACCACGCGCCGTGGCGCGGACTTTGACGAGACCGCCACCAGCCGCGCCTTCGACCTCGATATCGTCAAGCTTGGCGTGGGCATCGCCCATCTGCTTCTGGATCGTTTCAGCAGCCTTCTGGGCCTGCGCGAGCATTTCTTCCATGTTCATGCGTTTCTACTCCAGGGTATTTCGCGGCGCTGGGGAGCTGCGCCGCCATCATCGATCAGTTCTGCCTGCGGGAAAGCGTCGAAGGCCGCTTTGACCAGAGGGTGATTGCGCGTCGCGGCTGCTGCGGCATCGCGCTCGCTGACTTGTACTTCGACGAGCGAAGGAGCCCCGGCTCCCCCGGCGACTTCTTCCACGGCCCAGCGTTTCCCGGTGTGGCGGTGCAGCGCTTCTTTCAGCACCGGGATGACATCATCCGAGAATTTCGCATCTCTGCCGAAGCGGAGGACGCCGTCTGCCAGTTCGACCACGCGGACCTGCAGGCGCATGATGCTGGCTTCCTGCATCAGCCCGGATGCATCGATCGCATCGACCAGTTCCTGCCAATCCAGCGAAGCCTGCGGCGCTTCTGCAACCGCACTTCCCTCACCCGCAGCTTGCCTGACAGGACCGGCTTCAGCCAGTGTTTCGATCTTCTTCGCCAGCTTGCCCGGATCGGGCATCTGGCCTGCATGCAGCGTGCGCAGGAGCGCCATGCGCAGTGCGATCAGGGGATCGGGCGCGAGGCGAATTTCATCGTGGCCCTTGAGCAGCAACTGCCAGAGGCGATGCAGCTGGCCCGCCGGGAGCCGTGCAGCCCAGCCCGCCAATTGTTCGCGCTCATCGGGACTGACGCCTTCGGGCTCGGTGCCAGAAACCTGCGCCACGGTGATCCGGTGGGCGAGATCCATCTGGGCGCGCATGAGGGCGAGCGGTTCGACGCCGAGGGCGTACTGCTCGTCGATCGCGGCCAGCAGTTCGCGGCCCTGGCCTTCGAGAATATGCCCGAAAAGGCGGCGCTGTGCGCCCTTGTCGGCAAGGCCGAGCATATCGCGCACGCGGGCGGCGGTTACCTTGCCTTCGGTGTCGAGATCGGCGTGGGCAATGGCCTGGTCGAGGATCGAGAGACCATCGCGAACCGAACCTTCGGCGGCGTTGGCCACGATGTGCAGAGCCTCCGCATCGGCTTCGACGCCTTCCTTGGCGCAGATGTCGGCAAAGTGGCTTTCGAGCAGTTCGACCGGAATGCGGCGCAAGTCGAAACGCTGGGTCCGGCTGAGCACCGTGACCGGCAGCTTTTCCACCTCGGTCGTGGCGAAGAGGAACTTCACATGTGCAGGCGGTTCCTCAAGTGTCTTCAGCAACGCATTGAAAGCATTGCGGGACAGCATGTGAACTTCGTCGATAATGTAGATCTTGTAGCGCGCCGAAACGGCGGCGTAGCGCACCGCTTCGATGATCTCGCGCACGTCATCGACGCCGGTATGGCTGGCGGCGTCCATTTCGATGACGTCGATGTGGCGGCCTTCGGCGATGGCGCGGCAGGGCTCGCATACGCCGCAGGGGCTGATCGTGGGACCGCCGTTTCCATCGGGCCCGATACAGTTCAGAGCCTTGGCGATAAGACGCGCGGTGGAGGTCTTCCCCACCCCGCGAACGCCGGTCATCAGGAACGCGTGAGCCAGGCGATCGCGGGCGATTGCGTTGGCCAGCGTACGCACCATCGCTTCCTGACCGATGAGTTCGGCGAAGGTCTGCGGACGGTATTTACGGGCCAGAACGCGGTAGGGCTGAGCCGGCTGCCGAACAGTGGAGGCATGTGGATCATACGTATGATCGGCCGGCGCAGGCGTCTGTTCGGCGCCGAACATGGCTTCCTGTCCGGCTTCCTCGAGTTCGGCAGCGCTCGGCGCGTCGGGAGCGTCCGCTTCGCTCTCCCAAGGAAGGCCATCTGGATTGTCCGGTGAATCACCCATGTTGGAACAGGTAGGGACTGACGGCAGGAATGTCATGCCATCACAGTCACGAAATGTGGGTGAAAAAGGAGCCGGCCGACCCGCCGCAATCCACCTGGGCTGCTTCCTTCCGGATCTGACCCGGTGAGCGAACGCAAACGTCCGACCGACTCCCGGCGCGCCATATGGCCGGATGTCAGAGGAGTTTCAAGCTCCCATCTGCTGCAGCCAGTCGGCAATCGCGCGGGCGGCCTCTGCCAGACGGGCTTCGGCATCGGATGCGGAGCCATCCGCGCGGTCGAGATAGGCAGCAAGGATGTAGCGCGAGCCATCGGGCGATTCGAACATGGCGACATCGTTTACTTCGCCCTGAGCGCCGGTCCCGCAGGTGCCGGTCTTGTCTCCGGCGCGCCATTCACCCGGCAGGCCGGCGCGAAGACGGTTCATCCCCGTCGTCGTTTCCACGAGCCATTCCTGCAGGAGGGCGCGGTCGGCCTGCGCGAGCCGGTCGCCCCACAAAAGCGTGCCGACGAGGTCCGCATGCGCTGTGGGCGTAGTGGTATCGCGCGGATCGCCCGGCGCGTTTTCATTGAGCGCGGGCTCGTTCCGGTCGAGGCGGGTCGTTTCGTCCCCCATGGAGCGCAACCAGCGGGTAAATCCGTACGGCCCGCCTACCTCTGCCAGAAGCAGATTGGCCGCCGTGTTGTCGCTGAGGGTGACGGCGTGATGTGCCGCTTCCAGCCCGCTCATCCAGCCGAATGATGCGCGCTCTTTCGCGTAGGGAGCATAGCTGAGAATGTCCCCTGTCCCGAAGTGGAGGCGCTTTTCGCGCAGGCCCGCCGTATCCAGCGTCAGCGCCGCAAGGGCGAGCTTGAAGGTCGAGCACATGGCGAAACGTTCGTCACCGCGATAGGCGTAAACGAGGCCCTTGTCCGGCGAATGCAATGCAAGGCCCAGCCGCCCGCCGGACGCCGTTTCAATTTCGGAAATCCGCGCCGCAAGATCCTGCTGCGCGGCAGATGTTTCGGGCTTGTCCCGTTCAGGCGAACCCTGGGGATTGACGGTGCAGGCCGCCGTTGCAAGCAGCAGGGGGAGGAAAAGAGCCCTCACCCGCCAGGTCAGCGAAAATTGTCGGCATAGGCCTGAAGCTTGAGACTTTTGGGCGGCGTAGCGTGAACGCGCGCGGCGATGCCGTATTTCCCGGCATAGGCTTTCGCTTCTTCCTTGCTCGGGAAAGTGAGCTGCACCTGTGCCTGCGTGTCGCTGCTGCCGGTCCACCCCATCAGCGGATCCGCCCGACGCGCTTCGGACTGCTCGAATTCGAGCACCCATTCATCGGTGCGGGCCCGGCCCGATTGCATGGCGTTCTTCGGTCGCTGGTAGATTCTCGCGGTCATGGACTAACCCTGTAATTCAACCTTCGAAGCGTGAAAAGGCGTTCTTGGTCTTCAAACTGGGCTTTTCCGCCCATGGTTCCTCCGGCCAGCGGTGCTTGGGGTACCGACCTTTCATGTCCTTGCGCACATCGGCCCAGCTTCCACGCCAGAAATTCGGCAGGTCGCGAGTGGACTGGATCGGCCGCCCGGCGGGGCTGGTGAGCTTCAGGAGGAGCGGCGTTGCGCCGACCATGGGGTGGCTCTCCAGTCCGAAGAGAGCCTGCACGCGCACCTCGACGCTTGGTGCATCGTCGCCCGTATAGTCGATGCGGTGCGTGGTGCCCGCAGGAGAGGTAAATTCGCGCGGTGCCAGCCGGTCCAGCCGCTGGCGGCTGTCCCAGTCGAGTTGGCCGAGCAAGGCATCCACCAATTTGCCCTTGGGCAGATCGAGATCGCGCCGCCCCTGCAGCAATGGTGCGAGCCAGAGCGGAGCATTTTCAGCCAGGCCATCGCGTTCCAGCCCGGCGACACCGGCATGACCGGCGCGGGCGAGCAGTTCTGCCGGGAGGATCTTTGCCGGGTTTTCCAGAGCTTTTTCCACAAGCATGTCCACAATGGCCTGCCCATCGGGTGCCGGGTCCGGTCCGCGCGCCAGCGTGATCGCGCCAAGTCTGCGTTCAAGCAACGCCTCCACCCGCTCGCCCGTCCAGCGCAGCACATGCCTGCGTTCGATCCTGTTCGGCAGCCAGCGTTCCAGATCGGCTTCTTCCAGCGCGATGGCCGAGGTTATCCGCGCGCCTTTCGCCTGCCCCTGCGCATCGCCCACGACCAGAAATTGCCCACGGGCAAGCGGAGATGCAGGATCTAGCACGAAGCCCCTGCCCCCGGCGGTAATCCAGTTTTCACCGCTGGCATCGCGTCGTCTGGCGATGAATTCCGGCCGTCCCGCGGCAAGCAGGATGCCGGGCGGCGGGCTGTGCCCACTCTCGCCATCGGGCGGCGCCTGTGCCAGAGCGCGCGCCTGATTTGCCCATCTGGCCGCCAGCTTGCGGTTGGCCTCTGCCCGGGCGCCGCGATCGCCGTTCCAGCGCGAGAGGCGCGCTTCGAGGTCTTCCCCCTGCCCGCCGAGACCGCGTTCCTGCAGCAGCAGGGCGATCCGCGCCGCTTGCGTTTCCGCCCCATGTTCCGCGCCGAAAAGAATGGTCGCGGCCCCCTGTGGGTCGAGCGGAAGCTGCGCGAGACGGGTGCCCCGTTCGGTAATCCGGCCATCTGCGTCGAGCGCGCCGAGCGCCACCAGTGTCTGCCGGGCCGCGCCGATGGAGGCGGCAGGCGGCGGATCGAGCCAGCCGAGTTCCAGCGGGTCCCCGCTGCCCCATTGAGCCAACGCCAATATGAGCGGGGCAAGATCGGCGGTGAGCATTTCGGGCGGATCGTAGGGCGGCCGCCCGCCATGGCCTGCCTCTTCCCACAGGCGATAGGCGATGCCCGGCCCCTGCCGCGCCGCGCGCCCGGCGCGCTGGGCGGCGGCTGCCTGACTGGCGCGGTGGGTAACCAGATGCGTTGTGCCTGCCGCGCGGTCGAATTCGGCCCGGCGGGACAGGCCGGCATCGACCACGACGGATACGCCGTCGAGTGTCAGCGAGGTTTCGGCAATGGCGGTGGCAAGAACGATGCGGCGGCGCCCTTCGGCATCGCGCCTGATGGCAGCACGCTGCCCCGCAGGATCGACCTGCCCGTGGAGTGGAAGGACGAGTGCGGACGGCAGACGCGCTTCCAGACGTTCGCGCACCCGTTCGATTTCCCGTACGCCGGGCAGGAAGGCGAGGATATCGCCCTGCTCTTCCCGCCAGGCGGAAGCGACGGCCTGCGCCACGGCATCTTCCACCGGGAGCTGCGGCGACGATCCGAACCATCTGATCTGCAAGGGGTGCGCCCTGCCCGCGCTTTCGATCACCTGCGTATCGGCCCCCAGAAGCTGTGCGAAACGCGCGCCGTCGATCGTGGCCGACATGACCAGGACGCGCAGATCGTCGCGCAGGACGGCGCGGCTTTCGAGCGCGAGCGCAAGGCCGAGATCGCTGTCGAGGTGACGCTCATGCGCTTCGTCGAAGAGGACGGCGGATATTCCCGCCAGTTCGGGATCGGCGAGAATGGTGTTCACGAAGATGGCTTCGGTCACCACCAGAACGCGGGTTCTGGCCGAGCGTTTGCTGTCGAGCCGCGTCAGATAGCCGATGGTTTCCCCCGGCTTTTCGCCCAGCATTTGCGCCATGCGTTCCGCAGCAGCCCGTGCCGCCACGCGCCGCGGCGAGGTGAGAATGACGGTGCCCGTGCACCACTCTTCGTTAAGCAGTGCCGGAGCGACCGCCGTGGTCTTGCCCGCGCCCGGAGGCGCAACGAGTACGGCCCCGCTGCCCTGACGAAGCGCGCCGAGCAGTTCGGGCAGGACGGCATGAATGGGCAGATCGTTATTCACGAGAGCGCCCTATCACGTGGAGACGGGATCAATACCCCCGCGCGACCGCGAACAGCGCGGCCTGCGTCATCGCCCGGCGTGCCTTGCCGTCAGGGAAGATCGACAGGGCATCGATCGCCCGCTGGGCAAAATGGCGCGCACGCAGCTTGGTATCGGAGACCGCCTGATGGCGTTCGATGAGCTGGATGGCGTGATCGAGATCTTCATCTTCGGTCCGGAAACCGCCGATGGCAGCTTTCCAGAATTCCCGTTCTTCCTCGGTCCCGCGGGCATAGGCGAGGATGACGGGCAGCGTCATCTTGCCTTCGCGGAAATCGTCGCCCCGGTCCTTGCCCATGGCAGCGGCGTTGGAATCGTAATCCAGCGCATCGTCGACGAGCTGGAAGGCCACGCCGAGATTGCGCCCATATTCGTCGAGCGCCTGTTCCTGTTCGTCGCTGCATTCGGCAACTACGGCGGCGATCCGGCTGGCGGCCGCGAACAGGGCCGCGGTCTTGGCGCGGATGATGTGCAGATAGCGCTGTTCGCTGGTGTCGATCTTGCGCTGGGCGGTCAGCTGGTCGACTTCCCCTTCGGCAATGATCGCGCTTGCACCCGAAAGGATTTTCAGCACCTTGAGGCTGCCGTCTTCGGTCATCAATTCGAACGAGCGGCTGAACAGGAAATCGCCGACCAGAACGGTGGCGGGATTGCCGTAGATGATGTTGGCCGCAGCCTTGCCGCGCCGGAGATCGCTGCCATCGACGACATCGTCGTGCAGGAGCGTGGCGGTGTGGATGAATTCCACCGCGGCGGCGAGTTTGTAGTGGCGCGTGCCGCTGTAACCGACGAGGTCCGCCCCGGCGAGCGTAAGCATCGGGCGCAGGCGTTTGCCGCCGCCCGATATCAGGTGCCCTGCGAGCGCCGGGATCAGCGGCACTTCGCTTTGCATGCGATCGAGGATCACCTGATTGACCTGGTTCATGCCATGCGCCGTCAGGGACAGCATGGGTTCGATGGAGCCTTCCAGCTCCTTGCGCTTCAGGGGGATAACTTCGGCTGACATTTCGGCTTGGCCATGGTCTGCCCAAGCTTTCTTGGCAAGCCGGGATTTATCGCTAGCGTGGCAGCATGACCACATCGCCCCAGCCCGATCCCGTTCTCGCCGGTTTTCGCAAGAGCATCGACAATATCGACGCCGCGCTCATCCACATACTGGCAGAGCGTTTCCGGATCACGCAGGCGGTGGGCGAATACAAGGCGAAGGTGACGCTGCCCCCTGCCGATCCCACCCGCGAAAAGGAGCAGATCGAACGGCTGCGGCGGCTGGCGGAAGAAAGCGAGCTGGACCCGGAATTCAGCGAGAAATTCCTGCGCTTCATCATCGACGAGGTGATCCGCCACCACGAACAGGCGGCGCAGCGTTAGGCAGCCCTTACAGCGCGCTTCGCGGCAGGCTTAGCTGCACCAGCAAGCCGCCCAGATCCTCGCTTTCCGCCAGTTCGACCGAGCCGCCGTAGATTTCCGCGACATCGCGCACGATGGCGAGGCCGAGGCCGGTGCCCGGCTTGCCCGTATCGAGCCGCGCACCGCGATCGAATATCCGGGCGCGGTCGGCTTCGGGAATGCCCAGCCCGTCATCTTCGATCCAGATGATGCATTCTTTCGAATCGCGCTGCGCATCGATGGTGACGAACACGCTGCCACCTCCGTATTTGGCGGCGTTTTCGATCAGATTGCCGAGGATTTCATCGAGATCCTGCCGCTCGATCGAGACGGCAGCGTTCCGATTTCCGTCGAGATCGAAGCGGGTCGTATCGTAGATGCGGGTCACCGCGCGCAGCACGCTTTCGGCGCTGGGCCATACTTCGGCGCGCGAATGGCCGGTGGCACGCCGCCCCACGGCCCGAGCCCGGGCGAGATGGTGTTCGACATGGCGCTGCATGGTCTTGGTTTCGCGGCACACCAGATCGGACAGTTTGGGATCGTGCGCGGTCGCCGCATTGGTGAGCACCGTCAGCGGCGTCTTCAGAGCGTGGGCGAGATTGCCGGCATGCATGCGCGCTTCTTCCGCCTGCTGTTCGGTATGGGCGAGGAGCGCGTTGATCTCCTCCACCAGAGGTTCGACCTCCAGCGGGAGGGGTTCGGAAATGCGGTTCGCGCCTTCGCTGCGCATGGCCTGGATGGCGTTGCGCACGCGCCGCAGCGGCGAAAGACCGTACCAGCTCTGCAGCATGGCGAGGGTGAGAAGGCCCATGCCCAGCGCCGCGAAGCTCCAGATCAGGATCGAGCGGATCCGGGTGATCTGATAGTCGAGTTCGCCGCGGGCGGAGGCGACGGCGAAGGTCCATTCCGTATCGCTGTCGGGCAGCATGACCGTACGCTCGACAATGCGCAGGGGCTCGCCTTCGAACTGATCGGAATTGTAGAAATGCGGCTGCTTGTCGACGTGATCGCCATGCAGTTCGAGGCTGCGATCCCACAGGCTGCGGCTGGGAAAGGGTTGATGCCCTTCGCCCGTGACCTGCCAGTAGACCCCGCTGTTGGGCTCCAGAAAACGCTGGTCCCCGAGGGAGCGGTAGAGCTGCACATCGCCGAAACTGTCGATTTCGGCCGTGGAGATCAGCGCGGTCTGGACATATTCCAGCTGCTCGTCGAAATTATCCTCCACCAGCCGGACGAGAGTACGGTCGAGCGCGAAGCCGCCGCCGAGCAGCAGGATGCTGATCCACAGCGCGGCAATCACCATCATGCGCCGCGCAAGGCTGCGCCGCGCCGCCGGGTGGCCGATGGTCACCGGATTTTCGGCAGGCGGGGACGCCGGCGGGACCTGCCCGACCGCCGCCGCCTCGCCGCCGTCTCCGTCAGGATGCGCGCGGCTGGTCGGCGGGATCGTCGAGGCTGTAACCGAGTCCACGGATCGTCGTGATCACGTCTGCACCCAGCTTCTTGCGGATGCGGGTAACGAAGACCTCGATCGTATTGGAATCGCGGTCGAAATCCTGATCGTAGATATGTTCGATCAGTTCGGTGCGGCTGACCACCTTGCCCTTGTGGTGCATGAGGTAGGACAGCAGCTTGTATTCCTGCGCGGTGAGCTTGACCGGCTCGCCCTGCAGAGTGACGCGGCCCGAGCGCGTATCGAGACGCACGTCGCCCGCCGTCAGTTCGCTGGAGGTGTTGCCCGATGCGCGGCGGATCAACGCCCGCAGGCGCGCAATCAGTTCTTCGGTCTGGAACGGCTTGGCGAGATAATCGTCCGCACCGGCATCGAGGCCGGCGACCTTGTCGGACCAGCTGTCACGCGCGGTCAGCACCAGAACGGGGAACTTGCGGCCCTCCTTGCGCCACATGCCCAGCACCGTCAGCCCGTCGATTTCCGGCAGGCCGAGGTCGAGGATGACGGCGTCATACTCCTCGGTACTGCCCAGGAAATGCCCATCCTCGCCATCGGTGGACAGGTCCACCGCATAGCCGTTCTGTTCGAGCGTCGATTTAAGTTGCTGGCCGAGCGTAGGCTCGTCCTCGACGATCAGGATCCTCATGAATGTCCGTCCTCGGATAATTTATCACGCGTTTCGTTCATGTAGATGAACGCGTCAACATGAACGGGGTTTCAATGGGAATGCCGCGCGGCCCGTTTAGCGGCTGCGCCGCAGCACCTTGCCGGTGCGTGCATCCACATCGACATACATGACCCGCCCGTCCTTGATGAACTTGAGACGGTACGCCATCGCAGCGGAATCGTAAGCCGGGCCGAGGTATTCGGCGCCGCGCATGCTTGGCAGAACCCGCGCCTCGATCTCCCGCAGTTGCAGGATGTTGCCCGCGCTCATTTCCCGCCGCGCTTCGCCCTGTTCGGAGCGACGCTGCGCAAAGGCAGGTTCGGCCATTATCGGACCGGCGACCAGCCCGAAAGCGAGGAGAGAGGCAAAGATGCGCTTCATGATGCGACCATGCCTATCCCGCCAGCATTGAACAAGGTGTGAATGCTGGCGGGGTAAGCCCGTTAAGTCTCAGCGAGTCATCTCGAATTTAACCGTCAGCGAGACCATCGTGCCGACGAGGCCGGGTTCGACCGGGGTCGGCGCGGCGCTCACGTCCATCATCTTGCGTTCGGCCGACTGGGCGTAAGGCATGGGCGGGCCGGCGGCGACGGATTCGTTGATTTCGAGCAGGCGCACGCCGGAAAAGCCCGACCAGCGTGCATATTCCTCGGCCTGCGCACGCGCCTTGTCGAACGCGGCCTTACGCGCCTGTGCACGGGCGCCGGTATCGTCGTCGAGCGAGAAGTTCGGGCCATTGATATCGGTCGCCCCGGCAGCAACCAGCGCGTCGAGCACCTCGCCTGCACGCGGCACTTCGCGCAGGGTGACATTTACCCGGTTCGATGCCTGATAGCCGCGGAAGACCTGCCGGCTCGTGCTCTGATCGTAATCGTATTGCGCGCTCAGGTTGATGCCGGTGGTCTGGATGTCCTTATCCTTGATGCCCAACGCCTTGATGCGATCGATCACCGCATTCATCTCGCGGGCATTGGTACGCATGGCTTCGACCGCGGTGCTCGCCTGGCTGGTGACACCGGCACCGATATCGACGATATCGGGTTTGGCATCGACGCTTTCACTGACCGACAGTTCGACAACCGGGCCCTGCGACTGGATCTGGACCTCTGCCGCCTGTGCACTGGAGGCGATAGCCGCAGCAGCCAAGGCAGGAATTGCGTAACGGATCATCAAAATACTCCTCATTGTTCGGACGGTTAGTCGGCCTTTCGGCTTTACGGCTTGCTGAACAGATGTGTTCCCACTTTCCTCTGCGCGTCGTTGGCGCTAGCCCACCGGACCAAACGTGGGGGACACATGAAAGTCTGGAAAGTCGCACTCGCCGCATTGGCCACCATCGGCCTGCAACCGCTCGCTGCCCAAATGGAGCGTGTGCCCGACCGGGCATCGGACGAAGGCGAAGGCCCGTTCGGCAAGCTGCTGATCCGCGGCGCGACGGTTATCGAAGGCAGCGGCGCCCCGCCCGCAGGCCCCGTGGACATCATGGTCGAAGGCAATCGCATCGCCGCGCTTTACCCCGGCGGTGCGCCCGATAGCGAAGCGCAGGGCGCCCAGCGCGTGGTCGATGCCGCGGGCATGTATGTGCTGCCCGGTTTCGTCGATGTGCACGGCCATAACGGGGATGAGGGCAAGGCGGCGCAGCCATCCTATGGATACAAGCTGTGGCTGGCGCACGGCGTCACAACCGTACGCGGCGTGAGTTTTTACTTTGGCCCCGGCACACCCGACCTGTCGGACGCCAGCCGCAGCGCGGCCAACACGATTACCGCACCGCGCCTGATCCCCTACATCGTGTTCGGGGACAAATGGTCCGGCGGTAATCCGGACACGCCTGCAAAGGCGCGCGAGTGGGTGCGCTGGGCGAAGACACAGGGCTATTGGGGGGTGAAGTTCTTCAACTCCTCCAGTCCCGAAGTGCTGGGCGCGGCGCTCGACGAAGCGAAGAAGCAGCAAATGGGGACTGTCGCCCATCTGGCGCAGACCGGTGTTGCCGAAGTGAACGCCCGCACGGCCGTGGAACTGGGCCTCGGCGGCGTGACGCATTTCTACGGCCATTTCGAAAGCCTGCTGAAGGACGGGCTGCCCTATTATCCCGAGAATTATAATTACTTCGACGAGCAGTCGCGCTTTGCGTGGGTGGCGCAGCTCGCTCCGCAGGCAGTCGAGCCAGGCAGCGAGAAATGGGACGAATATATCGATTTTCTCGTCGACAGCGGGGTAACCCTCAGCCCCACATTCAACATCTATTCCGCCAGCAGGGACGTGATGGCGGCGAAGACGCGTGACTGGCACGCGAAATACACGATCCCGTCGCTGATGGATTTCTACGCCCCCAGCGCCACCAATCACGGCAGTTATTACAAGGACTGGACCACCGAGGACGAGGTCGCCTGGCGCAAGTTCTACCAGAAATGGTTCAAGCTGACGAAGGAGTTCCACGAACGCGGCGGGCGGGTCACTGCCGGATCCGATCCGGGCTATATCTATCAGACCTGGGGCTTTGCCTATATCGGCGAGCTGGAGATGCTGCGCGAGGCCGGCTTGTCGCCGCTCGCCGTGATCCGCGCAGCGACCATCGACGGTGCGCGCGAAATCTACGAGCCGCGCGGCGAAGCGCCGCCGATGGGCCGGATCGCCGTGGGCCAGCTGGCCGATCTGGTGATCGTGCCCGAGAATCCGCTGGCCAACTTCAAGGTATTGTACGGGACCGGCCATACGCGCCTCAATCGCGAAGACGAGACGATCGAGCAGGTCGGCGGCGTGCGCTGGACCATCAAGGACGGCATCATATACGACGCGCAGCAATTGCTCGCCGATGTTGCCCGCATGGCCGACGAGCAGCGGGCAGCAGCTCAGCAATAAGTCGCCGGGAGCCAATCGTTCTCAGGCTCCCACAACTGACCTTATCGGTGAAGGCTTGCCGGACCGCCCCTGCGCGACTACCTCGCGCGGCCTATGGCACAGCCCCCAATTCTCAGCCTCGAAGGCATCGCCCTGCAACAGGGCGGCAAATGGCTGTTCGGCGGGCCCGATCACGATCCGCTGGACCTGCATATCGGCCCGCGCGACCGCATCGCACTGATCGGGCGCAACGGGGTGGGCAAGACCACGCTGTTTCGCATGATCGACGGGCAGGTCGAGACCGACGCCGGCATTCGCAAGACCAAGCCAGCCCTGCGCGTCGTGCTGCTCGAGCAGGACCCGGACCTGACCGGTCATTCCAACTTGATGGACTGGGCATTGGCGGGCGAGCATGCCCCGCAGGAACATGAGGTCGAGGCCATTGCGGGCCAGCTTGGCATCGACATGAGCCGCGAAACCAAGGGCGCGAGCGGCGGCGAGAAACGCCGGGCCGCCATCGCCCGCGCGCTGGCGCAGGACCCCGATCTGCTGCTGATGGACGAGCCGACCAACCACCTCGATCTGGGTGCAATCGACTGGCTGGAAAGCTGGCTGGACAGGTACAAGGGCGCCTTCGTCGTGATCAGCCACGACCGGACTTTCCTCAAGCGGCTGACCCGCACGACCCTGTGGCTCGACCGTGGCAATCTGCGGCGCAAGGAAGTGGGTTTCGGCGGCTACGAAGCCTGGGAAGAACAGGTCTATGCCGAAGAAGCCCGCGCTGCGGACAAGCTGGACGCCAAGCTAAAGCTGGAAGCGCACTGGCTGGAACGCGGCGTGACCGCCAGGCGCAAGCGCAATCAGGGCCGGCTGGAAAAGCTCGGCCAGATGCGCGCGCAGCGGGCCTCAATGATTACCGCTGCCGGCACTGCCAAGCTGCAACTGGCGACCGAAGCGGAGTTCAAGTCGAAATCGGTGATCGCGGTGCAGGATATCACCAAGTCCTATGGCGAGAGGACGATCATCAAGCCGTTCAGCCTGCGTATCCAGCGCGGCGACCGGATCGGTATCGTCGGCGCAAATGGTGCGGGCAAGACGACCCTGCTGAAGATGCTGACCGGCGAACTGGAACCCGACAGCGGAACGGTCGATATCGCCAGGACGCTGACCGGCGTGATGATCGACCAGCAGCGCCAGTTGCTCACCGCCGACAAGACGGTGCGACAGGTGCTGGCCGAAGGCGGCGACTGGATCGACGTGCGCGGCGTGCGCAAGCATGTGCAGGCCTATCTCAAGGACTTCCTGTTCGATCCCAAGATCGTCGAGATGAACGTGTCCGTCCTTTCCGGCGGCGAGCGCAGCCGCCTGCTGCTGGCGCGCGAATTCGCCAAGGCATCGAACCTGCTGGTGCTGGACGAGCCGACCAACGATCTCGATCTCGAAACGCTCGACCTGCTGCAGGAAGTCATCGCCGATTACGAAGGCACCGTGCTGATCGTCAGTCACGACCGCGACTTCCTCGACCGGACGGTTACCATCACCCTGGGCCTCGACGGCACGGGCAATGTCGATGTTGTCGCCGGTGGCTACGAAGACTGGATGGCCAAACGGCAGGCACCAATTACCGGCAAGACTCGTAGCGGTGGAAGCGATAACAAGGCTTCGCCCCCTGCCCCCCCACCGCCGAAATCGACCAAGCTGTCCTACAAGGATCAGCGCGATTACGAACTGCTGCCAGCGCGCATCGAGGAACTGGAGGTGGCCATCGCCAAGGGCGAGGAAATACTGGCGGACCCCGATCTCTACACGACAGACCCACAGAAATTTGCCAATATTTCCAAGGGTATCGAGAACGCCCGCAATGAAAAGGATGCGGCGGAAGAGCGCTGGCTGGCTCTCGCCGAACTGGTCGAGGGATGAGCCTGAAGGCGGAGATCGCGGCCTGCCGGATCTGCGCGGAACATCTGCCGCACGGGGTGCGGCCCGTTGCCAGTTTCTCGTCCACTGCGCGGCTGCTCATCATCGGGCAGGCGCCGGGCAGCAAGGTCCACGAAAGCGGCATCCCCTGGGACGATGCGAGCGGTGACCGGCTGCGCGAATGGACGGGGTTGTCCAAGGGCGAAATGTACGATCCCGCCCGCGTGGCGCTGGTGCCGATGGGCTTCTGCTATCCCGGCAAGGCAAGCGGCGGCGACAAGCCCCCTCGCCCCGAATGCGCCGCGACATGGCACGCTAGGGTGCTGGCCGAATTGCCGCAGGACCGGCTGACCTTGCTGGTCGGCACATACGCGCAGCGCGCCTATTTACCGCAAGCCAGAAACTGGACGATGGCGGAGCGCGTGCGCCGCCATCGCGAATTCCAGCCGGATTTCATTCCACTGCCGCATCCCGCATGGCGCAGCACGCTGTTCATGCGTCAGCACCCGTGGTTCGAGGAAGACCTCCTTCCCATCGTACGGGGCAGCGTGGCTGCAGCGTTGAGCGGCGCTTGAAGTCGGCCGCGCAACGCCGTTACGTCAAAGCATGCCTTCGGCGCTCATGGCCTTGTTGACCGCGTCGCGCTGCTTGTTGCGTTCGCGGTAATCGACCAGCGATTGCGGCAAGTCGACATCGAACTTGTCGGCCCACAGCAGGGTAACGAACAGATAATTGTCCGCCACCGTCGGGCCATCACCGACGAGCCAGTCTTTTCCATCCATCAGTTTTTCGGTCAGGCGGTAGGTTTCGGCCAGCTTGTCCTTGGCCTTGGCCTGACGATCGTCCGTGTCCTGTCCGAACAGCGGGTGATAGCCGCCGTGAATCTCGGTGCCGATAAAGCCGATCCATTCGAGCAGCTTGAAGCGGTCCTTGCCGGAGGGGAGCGCGTCGGTCTTTTCCGCGACATAGGTCAGGACAGCGGGGTTTTCCGTCAGCAGATCGAACTCGTCGCTTGAAATGGCAGGCACGTAGCCGCGCGGGCTGATTGAATAGAAATCGGTGCCATCCTCGGTCTGGTGCTTGCCCAGATCGACCTTCACCGTGTCGTAATCACCGCCCCATTCTTCGAGCGCGATGTGGGAAGCGAGACTGCAGGCGCCGGGCGAATAATAGAGTTTCACGTTCAATTCTCCTTCAATTCCTGTCAAAGCAACGTCCCGCTTCCCTGCTTGGTCCTGAGTTTCTGCCGTTCATTTTCGAGCCGTGAAGTTGACAGGTTGACACTGTCCTGACGGTCAGGCGATCCGATAGAATTGTGCGACCCGATCGAGCGCCAGCGAGAGCACCAGTTTCCCGCTTCGCACCGGCCATGCCAGCGCCTTTTCCGCAGCAGGCAAACCTTCCCCCGCACAGGCGACGCGCCACAGGATGTCGCACAGACCCGGGCCTGCTTCGGCCATGGCGCCATCGAAGCGATCCTTGGCAGCAATCTGGCGTTCGGATTCCGTGAGACCATGGCCGCACGATCCGTTGTCCACCCTGACCGGATCCCAGCGCATGGTGACGGATGGCGGCAATTGTGCGCGTTCGTAATCGGTGCGCAGGCGTTCTCCGGCATCGAACTGGCGATCGGTCAGATGACCGCGCGAATGCAGCCAGGTGAGCGGGCTTTCGGCAAGATTGACGGTTACGCTGCGACGGCCGGAGACTGCCCCGCCCGTGCGCCGCGGGCCTGCTGACGTGAGTTCGCGTTCGACGAGATTACGCATCGGATTCTCCACTGTGAAAATTCCGCCTTGCGCGCTCCCGGTTCCTGTAGGAAAGTGAAAAAACCAAATCGGTTATCAAGGGGAGTGACCGAGTGATCAATCGCATCCGCGACATTCGCAAGCAGAAGGGCATGACGCTGGCCGATCTGGCCGAAGCGTGCGATCCGCCGACCACGCCGCAGACCGTCGGGCGGCTGGAAACGGGCATGCGGAACCTGTCGCTGAAATGGATGGAGCGGATAGCTGCCGCGCTGGATGTCGAAGCCGACATGCTGGTCCGCAGCGAACGGGCCGGTCACCCGCAAATCGTGGCGAAGCTGGCGAAGGACGGACCCGAAGCGCTTTCCAGAACCCGCGATGCGATACTGTCTACCGATCTTGGCGGGGACGGTGCGCTGATGGTGCTCGACGTCGATTATCCGCACGGCGAATATCGCCCGGGCGACCAGCTCTGGCTGCGCCAGCTGGACCCGGAAGATGCCGGCCGCGCCATCAACCGCGATGTACTGGTGCCGAAAAAGGGGGGACGCTTCGCCTTCGGGCGGCTGATCGACCGCCGCGGCGAACTGCTGGGAATACTGCCGCCCGGACAGGGACAGAAGCAGGATGTGATTAAGGATGCCCCCTGGATCGCGGTGGCGGAAATGCTGGTGCGCACGCTGTGAAAACGCCCAAGACGCGCCGCGTCCTTTCGCTGTCGACGCTGTTTCCCAGCCCTGCCCAGCCCCGGTTCGGCATTTTCGTGGCGCGGTCGCTGGAGGCGCTGCAGCGCGATACGCAGTGGGATGTGACCGTGATCAATCCCATCGGCCTGCCGCCGGTCGCATTGGGGCGATATCGGGAACTGGCTGCTGCGGCACAGGATAGCGAAGATTTCGGCATTTCCATCCATCGTCCCGTGTTTCGCCTGATCCCCAAGATCGGCGGGAGGTTGAACCCGGCTTTGATAGCGCGCGCGGTGCTGCCCCTTGTCCGGCGGCTCCACGCGCAAAATCCGTTCGACCTTGTCGATGCGCAGTTCTTCTATCCCGATGGACCCGCCGCGATGATGATCGCGCGCGATCTGGGGCTGCCCTTCACTGTGAAGGCACGCGGATCGGACATCCATCACTGGGGCGCCCGCCGATATGGCCGCGACGCGCTGCTCAAGACTGCCAGGGCCGCCTCCGGCGTGCTTGCCGTATGCAAAGCGCTGGCGGACGATATGGCGATGCTCGGCATGGAGCGGGAGAAGATCCGCGTTCACTACACGGGGCTGGACAGGGACCTGTTCCGGCCGATGGATCATGCAGGGCTGCGTGCGCGGCTGGCGCAGACCTTCGACGTCCCGCTGACGAATGGCGACCTGCTGCTGGTTACCGTCGGCGCGCTGATCGAGCGGAAGGGGCAGGCGCTGGTCATCAAGGCGCTGGCGCATCTGCCCAAGGGGCGGTTGCTGCTGATCGGCAAGGGTGAGGACCGGGCAAGCCTTCTGGCGCTGGCCCGGGATGTGGGCGTGGCCGACCGTGTCCACATGCTCGGCAGCCTCGACCCGGCAGTGCTGCCGCCGCTGCTCTCCGCTGCCGATGCCATGGTCCTGCCGTCTGCCAGCGAAGGACTGGCGAATGCGTGGATCGAGGCGCTGGCCTGCGGGACGCCGATCGTCATTACCGATGCGGGCGGCGCGCGCGAAGTAGTGACAACGCCAGATGCCGGGGTGATCGTGGCGCGCAATTGCCGCGCGGTGCGCGAGGGGATCGAGCTGGTGACCGCCCGCCCCCGCTCACCCGAAAAGGTGGCGGCGGCGGTCGATGAATTCAGCTGGGCGGCAAACGGCAGGGCGCTTGCCGCCTATTACGACACGCTGGTCTAGACGACGCCGCGCGCCTTCTTTTCCTGCTTGTCGGTCGCCGTTTCGGTGGGGACGAAGCTGTCGCTGGTCACCCCCAGCCACACGAGGATCGGTGCCGACATATAGACCGAGCTGTAAGTACCCACGAACAGGCCGAGGGTAATGCCGGCAACCATGCCGAACAGGCTGGCCGGGCCGAACAGCAGAAGCGGGATCAGCGCGACGAACAGCGTCAGCGAGGTCATCACCGTACGGGCGAGAGTTTCGTTGACCGAGAGATCGAGCAGTTCCGGCAACGGCATCTTGCGGAATTTCTTCAGGTTTTCGCGGATGCGATCGTAGACGACGATAGTGTCGTTCAGCGAATAGCCGATGATCGCCAGAATGGCCGCGATGATCTGCAGACTGAATTCCATCTGGAACAGGGCAAACATGCCGAGAGTCAGACTGACGTCGTGGAACAGTGCGAACAGGGCTCCCACACCGAATTGCCATTCGAAGCGGATCCAGATGTAGAGCGCAATGGCGACCATTGCGGCGAGCAGCGACAGAAGGGCTTTCTCGCGAAATTCGCCTGACACCTTGCCGGACACGTTGTCGTTACCGTCGAGCCGGAAGTCCGAATAATCGCTCTGCAGCGTGCTGACGATGTCGTTGGCCGCCGCCTGCGCGGCTTCCTTGTTGGCCGACACATCATCAGGCAGGCGCACGCGGATCGATACCTGGTTGTCCTCGCCGAAACGCTGGACCACCGGATCGCCATATCCCAGCGTGTCTACCTTTTCGCGCAGTTCGCCGACAGGGGCTTCCGCGCTTTGGGTAAAGGTTGCCCGCACTTCGAGGCCACCGGCGAAATCGACGCCGTAATTGAGGCCCTTGGTGAGAACCAGCGCCCAGCTTGCGGCGATCAGCAGGATGCTGACCGCGAAGAAGGGAATGCGCCATTTGAGGAACTTGATGTTGGTGTCGTCGGGGACGAGCTTGAGCAGTTTCATATCCTCGCCCTTCCTAAAGCAAGATGTCTTTGGGCTTGGCCTTGCGCAGCCATCCGGCGACCCACATGCGGGTCAGCGTGACGGCGGTGAAGACCGAGGTGAACAAGCCGATGACCAGCACCACCGCAAAGCCGCGCACCGGACCGCTGCCGAACAGGAACAGCAGGACACCCGCGATGAAGTTGGTGATGTTGGCATCGTAGATCGCGCGGCTCGCCTCGCGATAACCGGTTTCCACGGCTGCCACGACACGCCGCCCGCGCTTTCGTTCTTCGCGAATACGCTCGTTGATGAGCACGTTCGCGTCCACCGCGGCGCCGATGGTCAAAACGAAACCGGCGATACCGGGCAAGGTCAGCGTCGTGCTCAGCGCCGCCATGATGCCAAGCAGCATGGCGATGTTGATGACCAGCGCAACCGTCGCATAGACGCCGAAGCGGCCATAGCTGGCGATCATCAGCAGGATGA
Source organism: Qipengyuania pacifica (assembly GCF_019857205.1). GTDB lineage: Bacteria > Pseudomonadota > Alphaproteobacteria > Sphingomonadales > Sphingomonadaceae > Qipengyuania > Qipengyuania pacifica. The sequence continues at coordinate 82,613 of NZ_JAHWXO010000010.1, forward strand.
CCAGCAAGGACCCGAGCCCCATGGCGAGCATGCCGCGCTGAATCGAATCGGCGCCGAGATCGGGACCGACCGTACGTTCTTCGATCACGGCAAGGTCGACCGGCAGTGCGCCCGAACGCAGCGAAATTGCGAGCTGGTTGGCCGTTTCGACCGTGAAGCCGCCCGAGATCTGCGCCGTGCCGCCACGGATCGGTTCATTGATGTTGGGCGCCGAAAGCACCTTGTCATCGAGAATGATGGCAAAGGGCTTGCCTGCGTTTTCCGTCGTCAGCTTGGCAAAGCGGCGGCCGCCGTCGCTATCGAACTGGATCGTTACGACCGGTTCGTTGGTCTGGGCATCGAAGCTCTGCTGTGCGCCGGTCAGGCTGTCGCCACGGATGCCGCCGAGACGGCGAACGGCGAGCGACGTGCCGGCGAAGTCCGACGTTTCCGAATAAGGGAAGATTTCCGATCCCGGAGGCGCAAGACCCTGTTGCACATCGCTCGGCAGGGCATTCTGATCGACCAGTTTGAATTCGAGCTTGGCCGTCTGGCCCAGCAGCGCCTTGAGTTCTTCGGGATCCTGCAGGCCCGGAACCTGCACCACGATGCGGTCATCGCCCTGACGAATAATGGTCGGCTCGCGCGTGCCGAGTTCGTCGATACGCTTGCGCACCACTTCGGTGGCGCTTTCCATCGCATCGCTGACCGCCGTGTTGATCCCTTCCTGCGTAGGCGTAAGGATCATGCGATTGCCGTCTTCGACCGCCATATCCCATTCGCGGACCAGGCCGGTTCCGTTGATCGACGGCAGCAGAAGTTCGCGCGCGCGATCGATCTGGGAAGGATCGTCCAGCACGAAGCTGAGCCGTCCGTCACGAGTCGAAACGTCGCCGATGCGGATCCGCGGTTCGGCGTTGCGCATGGTGTTGCGCACGTTTTCTTCCATGTTGTCGAGGCGCTGCGTGGCTACCTGCGACGCATCCGCTTCCAGCAGGATGTGGCTACCGCCTGCAAGGTCGAGGCCGAGGTTGACCATCGGGTCGGGCAGGAAGTCGGGCCAGCGTACACTGGTTGCGGACAGCAGCGAGGGCAGCGCGGCGGCGACGCATAGCAGCGTCACCACCCACAACCAGACTTTACGCCAGGTAGAAAATTCGAGCATGGAAGGTTGCGCCCCTGCTTAGTCGTTCGCGGCCGGTGTGCTGCGCGAGGACAGCACTTCACCGATCGTGTTGCGGACCGCCTTGACGGTCATGCCCTTGGCAAGTTCGACATGCACGAAATGCTCGTCCACCTTGGTGATCTTGCCGACAAGACCGCCTGCCGTAACCACTTCGTCGCCCTTGGCGAGGCCGGCAACACGTTCGCGGTGCTGCTTCTGCTGGCGCATTTGCGGACGCAGGATGAGGAACCACAGGATCAGGAGCATGCCGAGCGGCAGCACCCAGCCGGTCCATGCCGGTGCTGCGGAAGCACTTCCGGCGGCGGCGAGAATATCGATCATCGAAGGTATACCTGTAGGAAATTGCAGTATCTGTCGGGTCCGCAATTGGGTGACGCCTGCCCGCTGTTCAAGCGGTCGGGCACCTTCCATATGCGGAAGTGCGGCGCGGTTAGCAGTATTGCGGTGCCGGGGCAACGAATTGGCGGCGAAGTACGCTTGCCATGCACAGACACGGGCCCTATAGGGCCGCCTCCACTGGTTTCGGGATGTAGCGCAGCCTGGTAGCGCACCATACTGGGGGTGTGGGGGTCGCTGGTTCGAATCCAGTCATCCCGACCAGTGGTTTCCCCCCTTTCACGATCATTTCATGCAGCGCTTCAAGTGCGTCCGGCCATACCGCCACCCCGGTATCGGCGCGGGTCTTTGCGCGGCTGTATTCCGAAGCAGCCGGTCTAGCCAACGGATGCGCGCGCGCCCAATCGCACGATATGTTAAGCGGGTGGTGCGAATGTAAGGATCGCGTTTACCATCGCGTCGCGCGGCAAGCTTACGCAAAAACGCGTATGTTTTAACGGTTCCATTACCACTTTCCCTTAACTTCTGGCGCATGACAAAAGCGCCATTCCGCCTCGCCCTCGCGCCGCTGGCCATCGCGGCAGCCCTGATCACGACGCCTGCACATGCCGGCGGCGTGAAGGCCGGGACACTGATCGAGAACACCGCGAGCGCCACCTATGACGGTGGTGCAGGTCCGGTGACGATCCCTTCCAACACCATCACGGTAAAGGTCGACGAACTGCTCGACGTGACGGTCACGTCACGCGATTCCGGACCCGTTTCGGCCGCTCCGGGATCGGCGGTCCTGACTTTCGAACTGACCAACACGGGCAACGGGCCCGAGGCTTATACGTTTACCGCCAACCCCGCCGTGGCGGGCAACGACTTCGACACCACGGTCAATGGCATAGCGGTCGATACGAATGGCAACGGGGTGTACGACCCGGGCGTCGATCAAATGCTGACAGGGCCTGCCACGACAGCGGCAATCGCTGCCGATGCGAGCCTGACCGTCTTCGTCGTCGTAACCATTCCGGGCGGAGTTGCCGATGGCGACCAGAGCGATGTGAGCCTGCTTGCCGAAGCGGTGACCGGGACCGGGGCACCGGGCACGGCGTTCGCAGGCCAGGGTGCCGGCGGCGGCAACGCCATCGTCGGCTCAACCGGGGCCAATGCCACTGCGACCGGATCGTTGAGCGTCGGCATCACCGATGTGGACCTTATCAAATCCGCAACTGTGCGCGATCCGTTCGGCGGTACCGGCATCGTGCCGGGCGCAACCATCACCTACGCGATCCGGGCCGAAGTGAGAGGCAGCGGGTCGGTTTCCGACCTTGTCGTCACCGACGCTGCACCCGCCGACACCACCTACGTTGCAGGTTCGCTGAAACTCGACGGGGCCACCCTCACCGACGCTGCCGACGCAGATGCCGGGCGCTCCGGCACGAGCGGAATTTCGGTCGATCTCGGGACCGTATCGGGCGGATCGAGCCATATTGTGACATTCCAGGTTACCATAGATTGATACTTAGCATTCGATCATAAAGGTCTGATTTATGCGTATTTTCCTCATATTATTCATATCAATTCTAGCAACGGCGGCGGGCACTGCTCCGCTGTCCGCGCAGGATCAGGCGATATCGCTATCAGGCAGCGTGATGCATGAAACGGTCTCACTCGACGCGTCCGGCAAAGAAGTTACCGAGCTGGTCGAGCCCAACACGATCATCCCGGGCGATCGGCTGATCTTCGGGACAGACTACAACAATGGCAGCGACGAAGCGGTCGATAACTTCGTCGTCACCAATCCGTTGCCGCCGGCAGTACGCCTGGCGCCGGATGCCGACACCACGCTGATCGTATCGGTCGACGGCGGCAAGAGCTTCGGCACGCTTTCGCAGCTGTCCGTCATGGCCGAGGACGGCGGCTCCCGTCCGGCAGATCAGGCCGATGTCACTCATGTCCGCTGGACACTCCCGTCGGTAGCACCGGGGGAAAGCGGGCGTCTCGAATATCCAGCCATCATCCGCTGACCGGCGGACGATAACCGCCACACCTTGCGGGCGGACAGGGGAATGCAGGGTACATCAGAAGGAAGAGTAGAATGAAACGCAGCAAGCAATTGCTGGGGGCAGTGAGCACGATTGCGCTCATTGCATTCAGCGCCAGCCCCGCTCTGGCGGGGGGGAGTACCGCGGGCAGTTCGATCACGAACAATGTCTCCGTCAGTTTCGACGTGGGCGGTGTGACACAGACGGCCGTAACCGCATCCAATACCTTTACGGTCGATCGCAAGATCGACGTGCTGGTGGACTTTGCCGGAACAGCCGCAACGTCGGTCGCCCCGGGGGCTCAGAACCAGGTTCTCGCGTTCGACGTGACGAACCTGTCGAACGCCGTCATCGACATCCGGCTGGCTGCAGCGCTCAATGCGGGCAACGCCGCCAATATCGCCAATTTCGAAGTCTATCGCGACACCAATGGCGACCGTAGCCTGAGCGCCGCCGAGCTGGCCGCAGGCCCGATCACCTATCTCGACGAAGTCGCTGCCGACGGAACCGTCGCCGTGATTGTCATCGCCGACATCGGCCTTGGTGCAGTCAACGGTAACGAATTCGACGTCGTGTTGACCGGCACCGCCCGCGAAGGCGGCACCGCCGGGACGCAGGGCGTGGCCATCACTCAGACGGCCGGGGCCAATACGGCAGGCGTCGACACCGTCTTCACCGATGGGGCGGGCACCACCGACGCGGCGCGCGACGGAGCCTATTCCGATGTCGGCAAATACGTCGTTGCCGGCGCGACCATGTCGGTCAGCAAGACCAGCCGCATCGTCAGCGACCCCGTAAACGGGCCGACCAATCCCAAGGCAATTCCGGGCGCCACGATCGAATATTGCATCGTCGTGTCGAACGCGGCCGGAGGGGCGACGGGCACGAATATCGATGTGAACGACGATCTGCCGGCTGATGTGTCCTATTTGACCGCATTCGGTATCTTCGTGGATGGCAATGCCAGCTGCGCCAGCGGCACACGGGGCGATAATCTGCCCACGCCGACGGCCAGCTACATTAGCGGTACGCACGAGATCACCGCGGACCTCAGCAACATCGCCCCTTCGCAATCGCGCTCGGTCTATTTCCGCGTCACGATCGACTGATCGCCAGCGCGACTTCCAATCAATGCGTTTCCGCTTTCCCTTCCGGCTTCTGGCAGCAGCGCTCCTTGCAGCGCTGCTGTCGGTCGTCGTGTCCGGAGAAGCCGTTCACGCACAGACGATCGACAATATTGCCCATACAAAATGGGTGTTTGGCGGCGATACCTACGAAACAACATCCAATACGGTATCGGTCGATGTGGACCGATCGAAACCGGTTATCACCGTTTACCGGCCGACCACGGGATCGGGTACCGGCATATCCTATCGCGCACCACGCTGCGATACCGCGTCGATCGCATCGGCCAAGGTTGCACAGCAAGCTGGCAATACCGATGCCGAGCTGATTTCCGCCATCGTCGAGACTTCCGACAAGGTTTCTCCGGGCGGTTCCATTCTTTTCGACGTGCTGGTTCCGGTGGCGAATATCGATCCGAGGATAGTGGATTCGGTAGATGTCCAGGTAATCAGCAGTGCCGGGGACAGCGAACGCCTGACCATTTTCGAGACCGGCGAGAATACGGGCCATTTCATCGGCCGCATCCTCACACACCATGTTCCCCCTTCCCCGTCGGCCACGGACTGCCGGCTGGGGGTGAAGGATGGCGGTACGGTGGAAATCGAGATCCATGCGCGGGGGAGCGCGGTCATCGTTGCAACGGCGACGGTTGACGTGCTGGCGGACCCTTTCGGCGTAGTGTTCGACAGCGAAACCGGCGAAGAGATCAGCGGCGCACGCGTGACGCTGATCGATGCGGCGACCGGCCAGCCCGCCACGGTCTTCGCCGAGGATGGGATAACCCGCTGGCCTTCTACCGTTATCAGCGGGCAGGCGATTACGGATGCGGCAGGCAATACATATCAGATTGGCCCCGGCGAATACTGGTTCCCCCTCACCGCGCTGGGGAGCTATCGCGTCCTGGTCGAGCCACCAGACATGTATACCGCCCCCTCGGTTGCGACCCCGGCGCAGCTTCAGCAGCTTGTGCGCGAGGATGGCAGCACCTTCGTCATAGTCGATGGCTCCTTCGGGGACAGGTTCGTCCTTGTCGACCAGGTTCCCCGCCGTATCGACATTCCGCTCGATTGGTCGGGCGGCGCAGTGACGGTCGCGAAAACAGCGTCGCGCGACCGCGCCGAGCCGGGCGATGCGCTCTTCTATGCGATCACAGTGCAGAACCCCGACGCTTCGCGCGTGAAGCGCAATGTCGTGCTTGTCGACACCCCGTCACGCTGGTTGAGGTTCCGCCGCGACTCGGTGCGGGTCGACGGCGAGAGTGTCGAGGACGCAGTGCAGTTCTCGGCAGATGGGAGCGAGTTACGGATCGAACTGGGCGACATCGCCGGCGGTGCTACGCGCCGCGTTACCTACGCCATGACCGTGCGCCCCGATGCGCCGCCGGGCGATGCCGAAAATCGCGCTGTGGCGATCGACTCGCTCGGGCGGGAAATCATTGCCGGCACCAGTGTCGAAATCGAACGCGAGGCAATTGCCAGCCGGATGACCATCATCGGGCGCGTGACTGCAGGCGATTGTTCGCTCATCGATTCTCGGCGCGGCATTCCGGGCGTGCGTGTCATGCTCGAAGACGGCAGCTTTGCAATGACCGACAGCGAGGGGCGCTATCACTTCGAAGGCGTCGTGCCGGGCACGCACGTGGTTCAGGCTTCCCGCATGACGCTGCCCGAAGGCGGCGAATTCGTGAATTGTCATCGCGACACGCGCAACGCGGGCAGCGCAACGTCGCGCTTCGCCATTGGACAGGGCGGATCGCTTGTCGTCGCAGATTTCCATGCGCGCCTGCCTGAAAACGCCCTCCCTTCGACAGTCGAGAAGGTCGTCGAGACAGGCGAGGGCGAAGCGGACGCGGAGCGCGAAGGCGACGCCGTGCGTGAAGCAAACAGCCCGGCGACCGACTGGATCGCCCTGGGCGATGGCCCCGATGGCTGGCTGACCCCCGAAATCGGTCACAATCCACGTGCCCCGGCTATTCGTGTCGCGATCCGGCACCGCAAGGGACAGAAAATCGCGCTTCGTGTCGACGGCCAGCCTGTAAGCGGCCTCAACTTCGAAGGCACCCGCGAGGCAGAGGCTGGCAAATACGCTGTAAGCCAGTGGCGCGGCATTCCGCTGAAGCACGAACGCACGATGTTGAGCGCAGACATCATAAACAGCTTCGGCGAAATCAACGAGACGATCGAGCGCGAGGTCTTCTTCACCACCGCTCCCGCGAAAGTCGAACTGGTGCCCGAGCTGTCGAATTTTGTGGCTGACGGGCGTACACGGCCCGTGGTTGCCGTGCGCGTGCTCGATCGCAACAACCGGCCTTTGCGCGAAGGCGTGGCCGGCGAGTTTACGCTCAGCGCCCCCTATCAGAGCGCCGAACAGATCGAACGCCAGCAGCTCGATCAACTGACCGGTCTCGAAGCGAGCTCGGCCCGCTGGGTCGTCGGCGGCACTGACGGGATTGCGCTGATCGAACTGGCCCCGACCATGGTGAGCGGCTCGGTCCGGCTCGACTTCCGGTTCGACGATGGCGAAATCGTACGTGAACAGGAACTCGAGACATGGATCGTGCCCGGCGACATCGAATGGACGGTGATCGGTCTCGCCGAAGGTTCTGTGGGCGCCCGGACCGTTGCCGAGAATATGGAACGCGCCGGCCGCTTCGACAGCGATCTTGGCGACGAAGCACGCGTGGCCCTCTATGCCAAGGGCCGTGTGCTCGGGAAATATCTCGTCACCCTCGCCTATGACAGCGCGAAGCAGGCCGAAGACCAGCGTGTGCTCGGTACGCTTGATCCGCACGCCTATTACACGGTGTTCGGCGATGCTTCGACCCGCCGCTTCGACGCGGCATCGCGTGAGAAGCTCTATCTGCGGGTGGAGACGGCCACGTTCTATGCGCTTTACGGCGATTTCGAAACCGGCTTCGACCAGACCCGTCTTGCCCGCTACAACCGCACCGCAACCGGCGTGAAGGCTGAAGCGCGGCTGGGCCAGTTCCGCGCGCAGGGTTTCGCAGCAGAAATCGCCACCCGCTTCCGCCGGGACGAGATCCAGGGACAGGGCATTACCGGCCCCTACCGCCTCTCGAGCCGCGGCCTGATCGCCAACAGCGAAAAGGTTGTGCTCGAAGTTCGTGACAGGTTTCGTTCCGAACTGATTGTTTCTTCTAAGGAACTGGTCCGCTTCATCGATTACGACATCGATCGCCTGTCCGGAACGATCACGTTCAAGGAACCCGTTCTCAGCCGGGACTTCGACCTCAATCCGCAATTTGTCGTGGTCGATTACGAGATCGACGGGTTCTCGGATGGCGAGCTCAATGCAGGCGTTCGGACCGATTGGACTGCGCCAGACGGCGCCGTGCGCATCGGTGCGACTGCCGTGACGGACAAGGGTGACGGATCGCGAACCGACATGGGTGCCGTCGATCTGCGTGCCAGGTTCGGCGACAGCACGGAACTGCGTGCGGAAGTCGCTGCAAGCCGCCGCGATGGAGAGACTTCTACCGGCTGGCTGGTCGAAGCACAGCACCAGACCGGATCGGTCGACGTGATTGCCTATGCCCGCTCGCTCGACGCAGAATATGGAGTAGGCCAGCAGAATGGCGCCGAGCAGGGTCGGCGCAAGTTCGGCACCGATGCGCGGATCAAGCTGGGCGAAAACCTCTCGATCCTTGGCAGCCTGTGGCAGGATGACAGCCTCACCGATGACGGCCGCCGCCGGGCAGCGCAGATCCAGCTGGGCTATGCGACGCAGACGAGCGACCTGCGTTTGGGCATCGCGCACTTCGCCGATCGCTTGGCCGATGGCACACGCAATGATTCAACCGTTCTGGAAGGGGGCGTTACCCAGCGCCTGCTCGACAACCGGCTCGAGCTGAGTGCATCCACCAGCATCGCCTTGGACAGCGCGGAATCGATCGATTTACCGGCGCGGCACCGGATTGGTGCCCGATATGCGCTGACAGAGAATGTCCGGATCGTCGGTCTTTACGAATTGGCGGACGGTGCGGAGATCGATGCGCGCACCATAAAGGGCGGGCTCGAGGTGACCCCATGGGAAGGCGCGAAGGCCGTCACCTCACTGGGCCGGCAGGACATTGGCGAATATGGCAATCGCAGCTTTGCCGCCTTCGGCCTGGCCCAGTCGCTTCAGGTAACGCCTGCCCTGACGATCGATGCCACGATCGACGGCAATCGCACTCTGGGCGGCAGCAACACAGTTTCCGACGTCGTCAATCCGGCTCAGCCCGTGGCTAGCGGGGGACAGCTGGGACAGGACGGCACGCTGTTCGAAGACTTCAACGCCGTCACCCTTGGCATGGCGTGGCGCAAGGATCGGTGGAGCGCCACGGGGCGCGCCGAATATCGCGATGGCGAATTCGCCGATCGCAAGGGCCTGACCCTCGGTGCGATCCGCCAGCTGGGCGAAGGCAGCATCGTCGGATCGGGCTTTACCTGGACGGAAGCGAAAGCCGACAATGGAGCTGCAACCCAAATCATGGACGCGGCGATTGCCATCGCGCACCGTCCCGCCGAATCCGCCCTCGCCTTCCTCGGAAAACTGGAGTTTCGGAGCGATGAAGTCACCGATGCCGTGGCCGGTGAAGCAGGCGCTGCCGGCAATACGGCATTGCTGGTGGACGGCGATGCCAAGGCCAGCCGCCTGATCGCCAGCCTTTCGACCAACTGGTCGCCACGGGGACGGGATGCGAGCGGACAGAGGGTCCGTCGCCACGAATTCGGCATTTTCATCGGCGCGCGGCACAATTTCGATCAGTTCGAAGGTTACGACTATGCAGGCACCACCCTGTTGGGCGGACTCGATGCAAAGTTCGGCCTTGGCGAGCGTTTCGAAATCGGCGCGCGAGGCACGGTTCGAAAAGGTCTGGAGGACGGCCTTACGAGCTTTGCCATCGGTCCGAACGTCGGGTTCAGTCCAGCGGACAACGCTCTGATAACGGTGGGCTACAATTTCGCAGGTTTTCGCGACCAGGATTTCTCCGCCGCGCGCGAAACAGACGAGGGACTATACGCCTCGATCCGGATCAAGTTCGATGCCGATACCTTCTCCTTCCTCGGCCTGGGCCGATAGGTGGCGAGACGATGGGTTACCATGATCTAAACCGGCCCTTAACCATGTTTGCGTATGCCAAGAGCATGATCAACGGGATGGTTTCAGTCAGTTGGCGGAGCATGACGGCCCATTTCGTCCGCCTGTTGATATTCACCGTCCTGACGGCGGTTGCCGCGCCCGCCGGTGCGCAGTCGACATCGACTTTCTCCAATACCACCAGCGGTACGATCAACGGAACGACGGTCTGCACCACCCCGCTGGTTCGCACCTTTGCCGTGGGCAGCAATTTCACGGTGGCCGACGTGAACATCGGCATATTGGCCACGCACAGCTGGCGCGGCGATCTGCAGTTCACGCTTCAATCCCCGACCGGGACGCGCGTGCAACTGACCAATGGCGACACGCAAAGCATAAGCGGCGACAACTTCAACGTCCTGCTGGACGATGCGGCAACGCAATTGGTCAACACGGACGGGGCGAACCGCAACCATTCGACAAGCGCGCCGCCCTATCAGAACACCTATCAGCCCCGCAGCCTGCTTTCCGCATTCGACGGCGAAACATCCGCCGGTACGTGGCGACTGGAAATATGCGATCTCTATCCTGCAGCCGATAACGGGCAATTCGTGCGGGCCGATCTCTATTTGAGGTCGGCGCCTGCGAATTACGCCGATCTGTCGCTGACGAAGGTTCTCATCGGCAACCCGCCGGCCAATGGCGGCCAGGCGATATATCGCCTCACGGTCAGCAATGCATCGAACTCGCCTTCTTCTGCATCGGGTATCGCGGTGCGGGATACGTTTCCCGGCCAGTTCACTTTCTCGTCCGCCTCTGGCGCCGGCAGTTTCAACGCCGGAACGAGGGTCTGGTCCGTCCCGACGCTCGCGCCGGGGGCCAGCGCGACGCTCGATATCAGGGGCACGATTTCGGCCAATGCCGGGACCACGATCACCAGTACCGCCGAAATCATTTCCAGTAGCATCATCGATAGCGATTCCACGCCCGACAACGGCATAACGACGGAAGACGATTTCGCATCGGCGACCTTCACCGTCGTCGCAGGACGCGCGGCTGGAATCGTACCGGCAGTAAACTGCCCTAACGGCTCCACGCTGTTCGACTGGGATTCGCCCGCCATTAGCTGGGCAGCCGGCTCGACCAGCAATACCTACGCGCTGGGGGCGTTCGGCAACATCGCTTTCAACCTCAGCAATGATGGTGCCTACCTTAACAATGCCGCTTTCGGTGGTCAGTCACCCACGCTGCAAAGCGCGTTCACGGGGGGACTTTCACCAGCCCAGCGGAGCCTGGCGGTCGTATCCGACCAGTCGAGCCGTAACGGTGCAGTCACCATCACTGTCACATTGCCGCGCGCATTCGACGGCGTCCAGTTCACGATTTTCGATGTCGACTATGCCGCGAACCAGTTCACCGACAGGGTGGTTGTGACCGGTACCAATGGCGGTGCGTCGGTGATGCCGACGCTCAGCAACGGCAATGCCAATTACGTGACCGGAAATACGGCGATCGGGGATGGCGCATCTGACAACGATTCTTCGGCTGGCAATCTGGTCGTCACCTTCACCGCCAAGGTCGACACGATCGTCATCACATATGGCAACCATACCAACGCGCCGACCAATCCCGGCCAACAGGGCATAGCCTTGCACGATATCAATTTCTGCCGCCCTTATACCACTCTCGCCGTCACCAAGGTCAGTTCGGTCATTTCCGACCCGGTCAACGGGACGTCCAATCCGAAGGCGATACCGGGCGCGCTGATTGAATACCTCATCACCGTCAGCAATACGGGCAGCGACAACACCGACGGTAATACGGTGATCATCACGGACGACGCGCCCACCGACGCGAAGATGTGTCTCGCAAATCTCGCTGGTCCGGGGAGCGGTCCAGTACTTTTTTCAAGCGGCAGCCCGGCATCGGGCCTTGGCTACAGCTTTGTCGCGCTGGGAAATACGACCGACAACCTGCAATTCTCCGCCGATGGCGGGACCACGTGGAATTACACGCCCACTCCCGATGCCGACGGATGTGATCCGGCCGTGTCCGATTTTCGCGTCAGCCCCACCGGCGTCCTGATCGCGGGGCGGGCCGCCACGGTCAGGGCACGATTCATGGTGAAATAGCCGATCACACGAGAACCCTTTTGGTGATATGCCCGTATCACTGAACATAATCATGTTTCCTACACGAACCGATATGGTTATCTGAACCGCCTCTTTATTAATGGAGGCAAACATGGTTTTCGAAACAGTTATCGGACCAATCGCAGCGATCATCGACAAGGTGATCCCCGACAAACAAGCTCGCGAAAAAGCGAAACTCGAACTGCTCGCGCTGCAGGGAACGCAAGAACTGCGTAAGATCGAAGCACGGCTTTCCGCAATAGTCGCCGAAGCGCGAAGTGCCGATGGCTGGACCAGCCGCGCACGGCCGAGCTTTCTTTATGTCATGTATACGCTGATCCTTTTCAGCCTGCCGATGGGAATAATTGCCGCTTTCGATCCGACCACCGCCCGCGCCATCGCCAAAGGCATGACTGGCTACCTCGCCGCTTTGCCGGAATCCCTATACGCGCTCTTCGGTACGGGTTACCTCGGCTACACTGCCGCTCGGCAATGGGGCAAAGCGAAGGGTACCGACGCTTGAGGTCCTGCCGATTGCCGCTAAACCCGCGGCATGACCGATATTGTCTTCGTCCTCAATGGCCCCAATCTCAACCTGCTCGGCACGCGTGAGCCAGAGATTTACGGTTCGACCACCCTGGCCGATATTGCTGCGATGCTGGAACAGAAGGCGGGAGAGATCGGCCTGACCGTCGACTTCCGTCAGACCAATCATGAAGGCGTACTGGTCGACTGGCTGCACGAGGCGCACGCCGCGGGCGCCAAGGCGGTGTTGCTGAACGCCGCTGCCTATACCCACACGTCGATAGCCCTGCTCGATGCGATCAAGGCCATCGACGTGCCGGTAATCGAAGTTCACCTGTCCGACCCGGCGACACGCGAAGGGTTTCGGCACCTCTCCTATGTCGGCATGGCGGCGGTGGACGAAGTGAAAGGCATGGGCGCAAACGGCTATGCCGTAGCGTTGGAGAAGGCAGCAGCCCTGTAAAAGCGTCCCTGCCCCCTTGCCCTATCTGCGCGGCGCGAGCATAGGCGGGCCAAACAACACTCAAGGGGTTCCATGGCCGACCATAAGGGCAGCGCCGGCAAGTCCGGCATGAACGTCGATACCGCTCTCGTTCGCGAACTGGCAGAGATGCTGGGCGACACCGGGCTCACCGAAATCGAAGTGGAAGACGGAGAGCGCAAGATCCGCGTTTCGCGCGGCGGCGGCGTTCCGATGGCAGCGCCGATGCAGATGGCCGCGCCCGCTCCTGCTGCAGCGGCACCTGCCGCCGCCGCGCCTTCGCCCGAAGCACCCGCTGCCGACTTTGCCGGCGCGATCAAATCGCCCATGGTCGGGACCGTCTATCTCGCTGCCGAACCGGGCGCACCCGACTTCGTCAAAGTCGGTGACAGCGTGAAGGAAGGGCAGACCCTCCTCATCGTAGAAGCGATGAAGGTCATGAATCCGATCACCGCCGACAAGGCCGGGACCGTCAAGGCGATCCACGTCGAGAACGCTCAGCCGGTCGAATTCGACCAGCCGCTCGTCAGCATCGGCTGAGGTCGCCCGTGAGCATTTCCCGTATCCTGATCGCCAACCGGGGCGAAATCGCGCTGCGCATTCACCGCGCGGCTCATGAAATGGGTATCGAAACCGTCGCGGTGCACTCCACCGCCGATGCCGATGCCATGCATGTCCGTCTGGCCGATCATGCCGTGTGCATCGGCCCCCCGGCCGCGACCGACAGCTATCTCAACATCGCGAACATCATTTCGGCCGCCGAAGTCAGCCATGCCGATGCGATCCATCCCGGCTATGGCTTCCTGTCCGAAAACGCGAAGTTCGCCGAGATCGTCGAAGCGCACGACATCGCCTGGATCGGCCCCAAGCCCGAGCATATCCGCACCATGGGTGACAAGGTTGCTGCCAAGAAAACGGCCGGCGCCCTTGGCCTGCCGCTCGTGCCCGGATCCGACGGCGCGGTCGAAACGGTCCAGGAAGCGCGCGAGATTGCGGCCGAAATCGGCTATCCCGTGATCATCAAGGCTGCCAGCGGCGGCGGTGGCCGCGGCATGAAGGTCTGCGAAAGCGAGGACCAGCTCGAAACCTTGATGAAGCAGGCCGGAAGCGAAGCGAAAGCCGCGTTCGGCGATGCCACCGTTTATATCGAGAAATATCTCGGCGATCCGCGCCACATCGAATTCCAGGTCTTCGGCGACGGCAATGGCAATGCCATCCATCTGGGCGAACGCGACTGTTCGCTCCAGCGGCGCCACCAGAAGGTCCTCGAAGAGGCGCCCTCGCCCGTCCTTTCGACCGAAGAGCGCGACCGCATGGGCGAAATCTGCGCCCAGGCCATGCGCGACATGGCTTACCGCGGTGCCGGCACGATCGAGTTCCTCTGGGAAAACGGCGAGTTCTATTTCATCGAGATGAACACCCGCCTCCAGGTCGAACACCCGGTGACCGAAATGATCACCGGTATCGATCTGGTGCGCGAACAGATCCGTATCGCATCGGGCAAGGAACTGTCCTGCCGACAGGATCAGATCGAGTTCAAGGGCCATGCGATCGAATGCCGCATCAACGCGGAAGATCCCTTCACCTTCGCGCCCAGCCCCGGCAAGGTCACCTATTATCACGCCGCGGGCGGCATGCATGTGCGCGTCGATAGCGGGCTCTACGCAGGCTATTCGATCCCGCCTTATTACGACAGCATGATCGCCAAGCTGATCGTATACGGTCGCGACCGCGAACGCTGCATGATGCGCCTCAAGCGCGCATTGGAAGAAATGGTTGTCGAGGGTGTCAAAACCAGCATTCCCTTGCACCAGGAACTCTTGCAGCAGGACGACGTGAAAACCGGCCAGTACTCGATCAAATGGCTCGAAGAATGGCTCAAGACGCGAGATGCGTAGGCGCCTCGCCCGCCATTGCTGAAAAATATAAGGCTAAGGCAGTGCAAACTGCGCGGGCCGACCATTCGGGATATGGTCGCTAAGCAGTCCGGTTGACATCGGGAAGGCTCACGACGAGTATTTCCCGATGCTCAGCCGTTGATCTGCGCAACGGTTGGGCTTTGCCGATCTCCTGAGAGCCTATCGCAGAGGTCTGGGGAAGTCGCCAAGTCGGCGTCGATTATCGAAGCGGAGAAATGCCGAAACCGGCTGGATAGAAGATTCTCTCAGAGCTAGCAGGCAGCCTCGTTCTGCTGAGCTAAAAAAACCCATCCCCGCTAATCGAAACTGAACCCAGCCGCCTTGGCTTCGGCAATCACCTCTTCGCCAGTCTGGCGCGGATGGTCGCCTTCGATCCTGCACCAATCCGCGCGTTCGTCCACGAAGATCTCCTTCTCGATCCCGTGGGTGGCGGCGGCATCGAATAGCCCGGCGGAAAAGCTGCGATTACCGGTCGGCAGGAAGCGAAACCATAAATTGCTGCCGCATTTCGAACAGAACGCCCGCTCTGCCCATTCGCTGGAACGAAACTCGGTAATCTCGTTTGCGCCTGTTACCTGCGGGTTGTCCCCGCTTTGCGCGCTGTAGAATGCGCCGCCCCATCGGCGGCACACGCCGCACTGGCAAATTTCGACCTGCTGCACCGGATTGTCGAGCGTGATCGTCACCGCGCCGCACAGGCAGTGGCCTTCGATCGACGCAGGCCCGGTCACAGCGGGACGCCGGGCTCGTGCTTGCTGGTCCGAATGGTGAGCGAGGTTTTCACGCTTTCCACATTGGGCGCAGGCGTCAACTTGCTGGTCAGGAATTCCTGGAAGCTCTGCAAATCGCGGCTGACGATCTTGATGATGAAATCGATCTCGCCATTGAGCATATGCACTTCGCGCACTTCGGGCAAATCGCGCATCGCCATTTCGAATTCGCGCAGCGAATCTTCTGCCTGGCTCTTCAGGCTCACCATGGCGAAAACCGTGATGGAAAATCCCAGCTTCGAGGGGTCGAGTTCGGCGTGATAGCCCCGGATTACCCCGTCTTCTTCGAGGGCGCGCACACGGCGCAGGCAGGGCGGCGCGGTCAGTCCGACGCGATGGGCGAGTTCTACATTGGTGATTCTCCCTTCATTCTGGAGTTCACCGAGCAATCGCCGGTCGATTTCGTCGAGATTGGCCATATAATACGTTCCTGCTACCCTAGCGCCACCGGCGGGGCATCGCGAAACTTCCACGAAATGTTGACAACGCGATGCAGCCGTCTTGGCTAACATTATTATCTTTGCCAGCAATTGTCTCGCTTTGCAACGCGCAGGCAACTTTCCGTTCAGCGTAAGTTTTGCACGGTTAGAACCTGTACTGAGCGATGGTTTACGTATCGCAAACTATTGCCTGTCACCGGAGTATCGATGCATTTTGACGACCGCCTTGCTACTGTGCTGCGCCACCGCGCCGCCAGTGCGCGCGCGGCAAAGACACAGTTCCGCCAGTTGCTCGACCTGCTTGGCGAACGGCCGCAGGCGGGCGACCCTGCTCTAAAAGCGGCCGCCTATCTGCGCCTGATCGCGCTGGCGGAAATGATCCCCACTCCCGAACGCGCAGCCATTGTTGGTGAAAACGGCTGGCGCTTCCGCAATCCTGAACTGGTGCGCTGGTTTGGGGAAGCACACCCCTCGATTGCCGGCGCGGCACTGTACCGCGCGCAGCTAACCGGGGAGGAATGGGCCGAACTGATCCCACGCCTTCCGATCAGGGCGCGCGGCTTCCTGCGCCATCGCCGGGATCTGCCCGATGGTGCTGTGCGCGTGCTCGACCGGCTGGGCGTATCCGACCGCGCCCTCCCGCAGCCCATTGCCGCACCGCCTGTTCAACCTGCCGAGGATCTGCCCGCAGCAACGGTCGATTTCGACGAAGTCGAACCCCTCGTGCTTCCGCAAAGCCAGGAAGAGGCCGCACCTCCAAGCGACGTCGAACCGGAACCGCCGGTAGCCGAGCCGGAACAAGCCACACCCACACAGGCAGAACCATCAGCCCGGCCCGAGCCTGTCGCCGCGCCTTCTGCCCCCCGTGCTGCTGCCGAACCTTCGGGCAGATCGGACGGCATCCGCGCTCTGGTGGAACGGATCGAGACCTTCCGCAAGGCGCGCAGCCCGCAACCGCGGGATGGCGATGCCCCCACCCTCCCGCTTGCCGGTCTGGAAGATACGCAGCCGCGCAGACAGCTCGACGCTTTCAGTTTCGGGACGAATTCCGAAGGCAGGATCGACTGGGCCGAACCGGAAATTGCGCCCATGGTCGTCGGGCTCGATCTGTCGCAGCGCCGCGAAGGGGACGCGGCTTCGGACGATTTCGCTGCGGCGTTCGCCAACCGCCAGCCGGTTCACGAACTTGCCATCGCGCTTCGCGGTGCCGACGCTATCGAAGGCGACTGGATCGTCGACGCCGCCCCCCGCTTCACCCGCGGCGACGGGCGCTTCTATGGCTATGTTGGCCGCTTCCGCCGCGCGGTCGCGCCGGTCGACGACCGGGCCCAGCGCAGCGCGGATCGCCTGCGCCAACTGCTCCACGAACTGCGCACCCCGGTAAATGCGATGCAGGGCTATGCGGAAGTGATCCAGCAGCAGGTCTTCGGCCCGACACCGCACGAATATCGCGCTCTGGCCGCATCCATCGCCGGTGACAGCGCGCGCATTCTTGCCGGGTTCGACGAGCTCGACCGGCTGGCGCGGCTGGAGACAGGCGCGCTTGATCTTGAATCGGGCGAAAGCGATTTTGCCGCGATCGCGCGCGCGCAGATCGGCCAGCTCCAGACGGTACTCGGCCCTCGTGTGGCGCGCTTCGATGCCAGGTTGACCGACATGCCCGCCCGGCTCGCCCTGGCCCAGAACGAAGCGGAAATGCTCGGCTGGCGCGTACTCGCGACCCTGGCGGGCGCCACGGGCGCTGGCGAAAACGTCGCCCTGTCGCTGGATCTCGATGGCGACCAGGTTGCCCTGCGTGCGCAGCTTCCGTCCAAGCTGGTGCACGCCGACAATATCTTCGCGTCGGAAGTCAGGGCCGGTGGCGGCACGCTCAGCTCCGGTATCTTCGGGGCCGGCTTCTCTCTCCGCCTTGCCCGGGCAGAAGCGCGCGCCGCAGGGGGCGAACTGGCACGCGCAGGCGATTCGCTCGCCCTTACCCTCCCTCTCTTGACCGTCAGCGATGCCCTGCCTAGCCCTGCCGATGCGCCCGATCGCGCGGCCGGTTAGGAAACCTACGCCATCAGCCAAGTCGACCTCCTGAACCCGCCGGCCTCATCGCAGACTGCGCGCTTTGCCGATGGGTTCGGACAGCGTTCGCTGCTGACGATCGACACGGAAGAGGAATTCGACTGGGAAGCGCCCTTTCGCGCAGATGGCTATGGTCTCGACCATATCGCGGCATTGTCCGGTTTTCAGCAATTCTGCGAAGGGATCGGTGTCTCTCCCGTCTATCTCGTTGATTGGCCTGTAGCCCAGGATGCCCGTGCGCAGGAGATCATCGGCGATGCCATACGCCGCGGACAGGCGGAAATCGGCGTCCAGTTACACCCCTGGGTCAACCCTCCCCACCACGAAGAGGTTAACCGCCGCAACAGCTTCGCTGGCAATCTTCCTCCCGAACTCGAAGCCGAGAAATTTCATCGCCTGCGCGATCTGGTGGAGGAAAACTTCGGCGCGGTCCCGCTGATCTACCGTGCCGGCCGTTATGGCCTGGGCCCGCATACGGCGGGACTTCTGGGTGAAGGCGGTATCGCCATCGACAGTTCGGTGCGCGCCCGGTTCGATTACACGGATGAAGGTGGCCCCGATTACAGCCGCCATCCGGTTGCACCCTATTGGGCCGATGCAGGGAAAACCCTGCTCGAACTTCCGCTGACCACGTCCTTCTGGGGCATGCTGCGCCAGCAGGGGCAGCAATTGTACCCGCTCGCACATCGCTACCCCTTGCTTGGCAGCATACTCGCCAAGACCGGGATGCTGGAACGAATCGGCCTGACACCGGAAGACATCACGCTCGAGGAAGCTCTGCGCGCCGTGGATATCGCCGTCGACGATGGTCTGCCGCTGCTTGTCCTGAGTTTTCATAGCCCCTCGCTCGCGCCGGGGCATACCCCCTACGTCCATAATGAAGACGATCTGGATCGGCTGTATGACTGGCTGCGCGGCGTCTATTCCTATCTGCGTACGCGCGACGTCCGCCCGATAACGGTTGAAGAAATCATCGCCTCTGCTGTTCGCTAGAGCTTGCAACGTCCACGCACCGCGGCTAGGCGCGCTTTTCCGCACGGCGTGGCTGGGGGCCTGTAGCTCAGTTGGTTAGAGCTGGCCGCTCATAACGGCTAGGTCGCGGGTTCGAGTCCTGCCGGGCCCACCAAGCTCGGCGCTATGCGGGAAATCGGTCGGGGAGTGGCGCAGCCTGGTAGCGCACTTGTTTTGGGTACAAGGGGTCGCTGGTTCGAATCCAGTCTCCCCGACCAGATTTCCAGCAGGGCAGACATGTCGCAAGCGAAGCACGGGAGGTGCGCCGTTTGACTAGCCAGACAGCCGCACCCTCCCCCACTTTCGACACGCGTCTGATCTGGGCCATCGCGCTGCCCGCCATGGTGACCAATGTCGCCACGGCACTGATCGGCGTGGGCGACATGTGGATCGTCGGCCAGCTTGGCGATGCACCCACGCAAGGCGCGGTCGATATCGGGGCCAAGCTGTTCGCCGCCCTGTTCACCGTGATGAATTTCCTGAAGACCGGCACCACGGGCCTCGTTGCGCAGGCGGGCACACGCTCCGGCGCGCAGGCGCAGGCGGCGGTTCTGATAAAGGGTCTGGTCGTCGGCGGCGCCATTGCCGCGATGCTGCTATTGGCCAAGCCGGTGCTCATGCCGCTGCTGCTCGATGCCCTCGGGGCCGAAGCCCGCGTGCGTACGGCCGCCGTGATCTATGCCGACATCCGGTACTGGAGCGCACCCGCCGTCATGGCCAATTTCGCGCTGGTCGGCTTTCTCGTCGGTCGTCGCCGGATGCGCGAAGTGCTGGCGATCGAGGTTTTCTACAATCTGCTCAACGTCGCGCTCGGCCTGTGGCTGGCGCTTGGTCTGGACTGGGGCATCGCCGGGATCGGCTGGTCCAGCTTCACGGCCGAATTTGCCAAGCTGGCGATCGCATCGCTGGTCATCTGGCGCATTGCCGGGGGCGAGATCGGCGAGGCGCTACGGTCGGGGACAAGCGTTTCGCTCGCCGCTCTCAAGCCCTTCCTCGCCGTCAATCGTGACCTGTTCCTGCGCACGGTGGTGCTGATGGTCGCCATCACTGCCCTCACCCGGCTAGGCGCGGAACGCGGGCCCGTCGTCCTGGCGGCGAACGGCATCATCTACCAGCTCTTCGTGCTTTCGGCGCTGCTGCTCGACGGGTTCGAAAACGCCGCGCAGGTCATCAACGGCGAACGAGCCGGCGATGAAGACCGCGTGGGCTTCACGGCCTATATCCGGTTGATCCTGTGGCGCTGCCTAGGTGTTGCCATCGTGCTTGCCCTTGTCTTCGCCGCCATCGGCGGCGCGATTACCGATAGCTTCGCCGCCACGCCTGCCGTTGCGAGCGAGGCGCGCCAGCTATGGCCGTGGCTCGTTGCGATCCCTCTGGCAGGGTTCGCGGGCTTCGTGCTCGATGGCGTCTTTGTGGGGGCAAGCTGGACGCGCGCCCTGCTGCTGACGATGGTCGGCGCAGTCGCGGGCTATGCCGTCCTGCTATGGCTGACCTGGCCACTCGGCAATGACGGGCTGTGGCTCAGCTTCATCGCTTTCCTGGTCCTTCGGGCCGGGCTGCAGCTGGTGGCAATGCGCAGACTGATCGCCCGGCATTTCCGCGCTGCCCGGCCCTAGGCAGGCGTCACTCCCCGACTACGATCGGCCGGTTGTGGTTGGCGAGCACATTGGTCACCGCCGTCCACACAGCCACGTTCTGGCGCAGCTGTTCGGGGTCGATCTTGTCCAGCGTATCGTCGGGCGTGTGGTGCAGGTCGAAGTAGCGGGTGCCGTCCTGCTGAAGATCGATGATCGCGGTGCCTTGCTCGCGGATCACATTGATGTCGGCCCCGCCCGTCGCCACAGCGGCAGAGGGTGCAACACCGAAACGCGCCACGGCCTGCGCCAGAGCCTTGTAGAGTTCGGGATCGCTCTTGGTGAAATTGCTGTCGATGCGCCAGATGCGGTCGGCACCGAAATCGCTTTCATATCCCACCATGAAGGGTTCGTCCGCGTGGGCCGCGGCATAGGCCTTGCTGCCCCACAGGCCGGTTTCTTCCGCCCCTGCAAACAGCACGCGGATCGTGCGCAGCGGCTGGCCGGCGGCGGCGACATGCTTGGCGGCGGCAGCGGCGATACCGCAGCCTGCACCGTCGTCGATCGCGCCCGTGCCAAGATCCCAGCTATCGAGATGGCAGGCCAGCAGCAGCGGCGGCAGCGAAGGATCGCGCCCTACGATCTCGCCCGTCACATTGCCGCTCTTGGTGGTGCCGACATCGCGCGGGGTCATGGTCAGCCGCATGGTGACCGGCTGGCCATCGGCGCGTGCGAAAATGCGCTCCAGATTGTCCGCATCGGGGTTCGATAGCGCGCCGGCGGGCGTCGCCTTCACGCCCTCGGGAAAGCTCGTGCCGCCGGTATGCGGGGTGCGGTGGTTTTCGGTGCCGATCGAGCGGATGACCGTGGCCACGGCGCCCTTGCTGGCGGCCAGCCCCGCGCCGGTCCAGCGCGCCGGGCCGGCAAAGCCGTAACCCGAACCGTCCTGCGTCGGGCGCATGTCGTGGCTGATGAAGGCGATCTTGCCCTTCAGGCTGCCCGGTGCCGCCGCTTCCAGATCGGCATAGCTGGGGAAATAGACCACTTCCGCCTCGATGCCTTTCGGTCCGGTCGATGCGCTGGTTCCCAGTGCGGTGATCTGCATCGGCTGCGGGAACGGACCCGTAATCTCGGCGCGTTCTTCCCCGCGCACCCAGGTCGGCATATCGTAAGGTTCTTCGACGACATTGGCGAAGCCGTTGGCGCTCAGCCATTCCAGCGCCCAGGCGCGCCCGCGCGCTTCGGCTTCGGTACCGGCCATACGCGGCCCCACTTCCGTCGTGATTCCCTCGACGAAATCCCACGCGATCGTATCGCTTTTCATCGCGTCGTCGGCGGTGTCGGCATGGGCGGGAGCGGTGAGCGAAAGCGCGGCAAGCGCGAGGATGGGTTTGTGCATGGCCGCATCTGCTATGTCGCCCGGCCCGCGCTGTCCACCGCTTTGCGCGTTCCGCTTGCTCCTTTGCGCCTGCATCCCTATCTGCGGCCCCATGTCACGCGGGCGGTGCCCCGCCCCACTCCAGATCTCGCCAAAAGGATTCGCCAGATGGCCGCGCAATACGCCTTCGTGATGAAGGACATGACCAAGACCTTCCCCGGTGCCCAGAAGCCGGTGCTCAGCAACATCAACCTGCAGTTCTACCAGGGCGCCAAGATCGGCATCGTGGGCCCCAACGGCGCAGGTAAGTCGACGCTGATCAAGATCATGGCCGGCATCGACACCGATTTCACCGGCGAGGCATGGCCGGGCGAGAACATCACCGTCGGCTATCTCGAGCAGGAACCCGAACTCGACGAAAGCAAGACCGTGCTCGAAAACGTCAAGGACGGCGCGCGCGGTATTGCCGACATGGTCGAACGCTTCAATGCGATCGGCATGGAAATGGGAGAGGAAGACGCCGATTTCGACGCGCTCAGCACCGAGATGTCGGAACTGCAGGACAAGATCGACGCGGTCGACGGCTGGACGCTCGACAACCAGCTCGAAGTCGCGATGGAAGCGCTGCGGTGCCCGCCGGGCGACTGGCCCGTCACCGACCTGTCGGGCGGTGAAAAGCGCCGCGTCGCGCTTACCCGCCTGCTGATCCAGAAGCCCTCCATCCTGCTACTGGACGAACCGACCAACCACCTCGACGCAGAGTCGGTCCAGTGGCTCGAAAACCACCTCAAGGACTACGCGGGTGCGGTGCTGATGATCACCCACGATCGCTACTTCCTCGACAATGTGGTGGAATGGATCCTCGAGCTCGACCGCGGCAGCTACTATCCGTACGAAGGCAATTACTCGACCTATCTGGAAAAGAAGGCCAAGCGCCTCGAACAGGAAAGCCGCGAAGAAAGCGGCCGCTCGAAAGCCCTTTCGCGCGAACTGGAGTGGATCCGGCAGACGCCTTCCGCCCGCCAGACCAAGTCCAAGGCCCGTATCCGCAAGTTCGAGGAACTCCAGGAAGGCCAGAAGGATCGCAAGCCCGGCAAGGCGCAGATCGTCATTCAGGTACCCGAACGTCTCGGCGGCAAGGTGATCGAAGCCAAGAACATCACCAAGGCCTATGGCGACAAGCTGCTGTTCGAAGACCTGTCCTTCATGCTGCCCCCGGGCGGCATCGTCGGCGTGATCGGCCCCAACGGTGCGGGTAAGTCCACGTTGTTCAAGATTTTGACCGGCAAGGAAGAACCCGATAGCGGTACCGTGGAAATCGGCTCGACCGTCCACCTGGGCTTCGTCGACCAGAGCCGCGATCATCTCGATGCGAGCAAGAACGTGTGGGAGGAAATCTCCGACGGGCTCGATTACATGAAGGTCAACGGCCACGACACCAGCACGCGGGCCTATGTCGGCGCGTTCAACTTCAAGGGCGCCGACCAGCAGAAGAACGTCGGCAAGCTGTCGGGCGGTGAACGCAACCGCGTGCACATGGCCAAGATGCTGAAAGAAGGCGGCAACGTGCTGCTGCTGGACGAACCGACCAACGATCTCGACGTCGAAACGCTGGGCGCTCTGGAAGAGGCGATCGAAAACTTCGCCGGCTGCGCCGTGGTCATCTCGCACGACCGCTTCTTCCTCGACCGTCTGGCCACCCACATCCTCGCCTTCGAAGGCGACAGCCACGTGGAATGGTTCGAAGGCAATTTCGAAGCCTACGAAGAAGACAAGCGCCGCCGCCTGGGCGACGCTGCGGACCGTCCGACAAGGCTGGCGTACAAGAAGCTTACGCGCTGAGAAGGCTGAGGCCGCGCTTTGCGTCGGTCTCTCCACCGTATTTCGTCATCCCTGCCTGCGCGGGGATGACGAAAGGCGGGCCAGGCGTTCTGGCCAAACTGATTGACCTTGTTCCGGTTGGTACATAGCCTGCCTCTGTTCGAGGGAGCTTTCAGTGACGAACCATTCAACGGCCAACCAATCGAAGCACAACAAGCTGTTCAAGGCCGCAACGCTGTTCTGGCTCGTTCTCGTGGTAGCTATCGTCTTTGGTTATAGTTTGGGCAAGGATATGGCGCTGCGCGACAATGCACGGGATGCGGCGGCCGCGCAGCGGTAAGGGCGTCAAGCAGATCGCTGCGGTTGCGCTGCCGCGACGCATAATACCGCGCAACCACGCCTAATTCAGACAGAAGGGCCGCAAGCCCCGGGTTGGCTTACGGCCCTCTGCAAGATCGAAGAGCTAGTTACTCCGCGCCGATGAAGATCGCCTTCGCGTTGACGAATTCCTTGACGCCGAAGCCGCCGTGTTCGCGGCCATAGCCGGAATTCTTCACCCCGCCGAAGGGCATCGATGGGTCCGCCACGCCATAGGTGTTGATATAGACCATGCCGGTGTCGAAGTGCTTGCTCGCCAGTTCGATCGCGCGGTCGGTATCGCCGCACAATATGCCTCCGCCCAAGCCATAGCGGCTGTCGTTAGCGAGGCGCATCGCGTCCTCGTCGTCCTTTGCGCGGATCACGCTGGCGACCGGGCCGAACAATTCATCGTCATAGGCCGGCTGTCCCGGTGCGACATCCGTGAGCACGGTCGCCGGATAGAACGCGCCGGGTCCGTCGGGGATCTTGCCGCCGCAGGCGATCTTGGCGCCCTTGGATACGGATTCGTCCACCTGCTTCTGCAGATCGTCGCGCAGGTCCGCCGACGACATCGGTCCCATGTCGCTATCCTTGGCGGTCGGATCGCCAAGCTTGACCCCTTCGAAACGCCCGACGAACTTTTCCAGAAACGCGTCATAGACCTTGTCGGTCACGATAAAGCGCTTGCCGTTGATGCAGGTCTGGCCATTGTTGTAGAGGCGCGCCTGTGCGCACACATCGGCTGCCTTCGCCAGATCGGCGTCTTCCAGCACCAGATAGGCATCGTTCGACCCCAGCTCGAGCACGGTCTTCTTGATGACCTTGGCCGCCTTCTCCGCCACGTGGCGCCCCGCTCCGTCCGATCCGGTCAGCGTTACGCCGCGCACCTTGTCGTGGGCGATGATTTCATCCGACGTGTCATGATCGATCACCAGAACGGTGAACAGGTTCTCGGGCAGGCCGCCTTCCCTGAATATCTTCTCGATCATCAGTCCGCTGCCGGTGCAGAGCGAGGAGTGCTTCAGCAGCACGCCGTTCCCGGCCATCAGGCTGGCGATGGCATAGCGGATCACCTGATAGGCGGGAAAATTCCACGGCTGGATGCCGTAGATCACGCCGATCGGCGAATAGGTGACGATGCCGCGCGCCGCATTGCTGGGATCGCGTTTTTCGTCGGCGAGCTCCTTCGGCCCGGTGGCGGCGGTATAGTCGCAGATGCCGGCGCACAGCTCGATCTCGTCACGGCTATCGCCGATCAGCTTGCCGACCTCGCGCGTCATCAGCTGCGCAAGTTCTTCCTTGTTGTCGCGCAGCGCCTTGCCGATGCCGCCGATTACGGCAGCCCGGTCCTCCAGGCTTTTCAGCTTCCATTCGCTAAAGGCCTCGTGGCAGGCCTCGACCTTGGCCGCGGCGTCCTTGGCGGAAATCATCTCGAAGCTCTCGATGTTTTCGCCGGTTGCGGGATTTACGGTGGTGATGGTGGACATGGGGGTTTCTCTTTCGTGTCTGTTTACCCACTCAAGGAACGAGCGCCCCCGAACGTTCCAACACTAATCGGTCGAACAGCCGTCCCACCCCCGCTCTCGTCATTCCCGCGCAGGCGGGAATCCAGCCTGGCCCGGCGCGTCATCGCCGTCTCGCCGATGACCGCAGCCATGCCCGCCACCAGCCGTAGGACCCCCTCTCGAACAATCCTATTTCTGCGCTAAATGCTTGACTTTCATACACCTTTTCGGCATATCCCCCGCCGGATCGG
>NZ_JAHWXO010000011.1 GCF_019857205.1 Qipengyuania pacifica
CCCGCCCCGGCCGAGCCATCCTCGCGATTGCGCTTGGTCCATTTGCCGGTTGCGGTGTTTTTTACCTGACTGCGATCGTCGACCGAGCCGATGCGATGTTCGTCACCTGTATTGCGTGCCATTGTTGGCCTCCTTTGAAAGACCAACGGGTGGAGATTCCGGGGCGTTCCTACAAAAGTGGCGGTAGCCTGTCTGACGCAAAACGATGAAGAAGGAGCCGCTGATTGAAAATTGCCATAGAAAATCACGAAGTCGTCGCTGAACTAGGGCAATCTTTCTCAGGGTGTTGGCATTGTAGCTGACTTCGGCCGGCAAAAATCACAAAAGCGCAAACCTGTCGACGACCGAATTTGCAAGATATGGGAGCACTTCCAGCCGGTCACGAAAATTGTAACCGAAAAACGACTGACGGAATCCTCTAAATCTCGTACCGTTCTCATCGATTTCTTTTGAAGAATGAAATTCGAGAATCTCTAGTATCCGCTCAATGTTAGAGTGTTCTTCCCAGTCTCCAGCACGCAGGATTTTTTCAATATCTGTGTATTCGAACTTGCGCTGCTTGATCTTGGCGAATGCATCCGGATGCATACATTTCAAGAAGCACAGATAGGCAATTAGGTAAGCCGGCCGATATTCTTTATCCGTGTGAGAAGCGTGCGCCAGCGCTGCGGTAGAAGCAATCCTTTCTATTTGCCGAAAGGTAAGATCAAACGCCCCGGCAATCTCAGCTACCGATTCCTCAATATCCCTGGCCTCCTCCGAGGAACTGCCGAGTAAGTCGGCAATCACCTTTCGCGTGTAAACAACCGGTGCTGAGGAATTGCGATACGAACCGCTTTCCTCGAAGAAGATTGAGAAATCAAAAAATTTATCAAGGTATTCTTTGCTCGAAGACCCTAAGCCATAACGGTGTGTTACGGAATTTTGTAAAAATTCCTTATTCGCGACTAATACAAAGTGAAGGCCGTCAACATCGAAGAAATGCTTCAGCGTTTCAATAAGCTTCAACGCAAAGTCAGGTCGACATCGGTCTAGCTCGTCTATTATGAATATGTACCTACCCTTTTGATCCCCATCTTGATCTCCAGAGTCTGCAATTATTTCCGATAGGCCCGCTCTGAAAACCGAAAATGTTGCTTCAGCTTTGGACTGTTCTTCTAAAATACTTTCCGCAGCTCGTTCCGCAAGATCAGCAGCGGCGTCTGCAATAGTTCCCGAAATCTCATCGGTCATATCAAGGTCTGAAATTGAAAGAGCACCAAGCGTACCCGCTTTCACCCCGACTTTCGCACCCGCTACAATTAGCTTTTTCGAAACCGCCACAGCCTTGGACTTGAATGAGCGAATGGCGGCATCGTTTTTTCCACGTCTTGCTTCCAGTTGCCTCAAGATCGAGGCACTTAGCGCGACAAATGGGTTATCGACATAGTCGTTCTCAAAAGCGCTGAAATAGTTCGTAGCAAAGCCCTCTTGATCAAGGCCAATTGACCACTTTTTGACAAAGGTAGTCTTTCCTGAGCCCCAGCGCCCATGCAACAAAGCTACAGTACCGTGCTCCAAAGAACTGTACATTCTCGACAAACGTAGCGCCAAGTCGACGCGAGACAGAGCTT
Organism: Qipengyuania pacifica; assembly: GCF_019857205.1. Classification (GTDB taxonomy): domain Bacteria; phylum Pseudomonadota; class Alphaproteobacteria; order Sphingomonadales; family Sphingomonadaceae; genus Qipengyuania; species Qipengyuania pacifica. The sequence goes on from NZ_JAHWXO010000011.1 coordinate 1,614, forward strand.
CTGAACCGCTATCGTACGGCGTTTCGAGAAAATCTTCCGGTAAATGAGGCCGAATACGCAAATTATCTCCAATCGTCAGTCAAGCGCTAAGGAGCGTTGCCCTTTCCTACGTGAGGCAAATATAGCTTCTCGCCCTTCTCCCGGTAAACCTTGCTCATCTCTTCCATCCCCTCGCGCGCTTCCTCGGCTTCTTGCGGAGAGGTTTCGCGCTTAATGTTCTCGCTGGCGAGGTAGCTGTCGGAGTTTTGTTTGGCGGCGAAGTCGCGCACTTCCTGCGTGATCTTCATGCTGCAGAACTTGGGGCCGCACATGGAGCAGAAATGCGCGGTCTTGGCGCCTTCTGCGGGGAGCGTCTGGTCGTGGTACTGCTCGGCCGTGTCGGGGTCGAGGCTGAGGTTGAACTGGTCGCGCCAGCGGAATTCGAAGCGGGCTTTCGAAAGCGCATCGTCGCGGACCTTGGCGGCGGGGTGGCCCTTGGCAAGATCGGCGGCGTGGGCGGCGAGCTTGTAGGTCACCACGCCCACCTTCACATCGTCACGGTCGGGCAGGCCGAGGTGTTCCTTGGGCGTGACGTAGCAGAGCATCGCGGTGCCGTACCAGCCGATCTGCGCCGCGCCGATGCCGCTGGTGATGTGGTCGTAACCCGGCGCGATATCGGTGACGAGCGGGCCCAATGTGTAGAAGGGGGCTTCGCCGCAGGCTTCGAGCTGCTTGTCCATGTTCTCCTTGATCTTGTGCATCGGCACGTGGCCGGGGCCTTCGATCATCACCTGCACGTCCTGCTCCCAGGCGCGCTTGGTTAGTTCGCCCAGCGTGTAGAGCTCGGCGAACTGGGCTTCGTCATTGGCGTCGGCGATGGAGCCGGGGCGCAGGCCGTCACCCAGCGAATAGGCGATGTCGTAGGCCTTCATGATCTCGGTGATCTCGTCGAAGCGTTCGTAGAGGAAGCTCTCCTTGTGATGCGCGAGGCACCATTTCGCCATGATCGAGCCGCCGCGGCTGACGATGCCGGTGACGCGCTTGGCGGTCATGGGCACATAGGGCAGGCGCACTCCGGCGTGGATGGTGAAATAGTCGACGCCCTGTTCGGCCTGTTCGATCAGCGTGTCGCGGAAGATTTCCCAGGTCAGATCCTCGGCAATGCCGCCGACTTTTTCGAGCGCCTGATAGATCGGCACGGTGCCGATGGGGACGGGGCTGTTGCGGATGATCCATTCGCGCGTGTCGTGGATGTTGCGGCCCGTCGAAAGGTCCATCACGGTGTCCGCGCCCCAGCGGATCGACCAGACCATCTTGTCGACCTCGTTGGCGACATCGGACGCGACGGCGGAGTTGCCGATATTGGCGTTGATCTTGACGAGGAAGTTGCGCCCGATGGCCATGGGCTCTGTTTCGGGGTGGTTGATGTTGGAAGGGATGATCGCGCGGCCGCGGGCGACCTCGTCGCGCACGAATTCCGGCGTGACGTAATCGGGCAGGCTGGCGCCCCAGGGTTGGCCGTCATTGCGCGCTTCGAGACGGGCGGCTTCATCGCGCAGCATGGCGCGGCCGAGGTTCTCGCGTTCGGCCACATACTCCATTTCGGGCGTGACGATGCCGCGGCGGGCGTAGTGCATCTGGCTGACGTTCATGCCGGGCTTCGCGCGCAGGACCTTCTTCGCGACATTGGGGAAGGCCGGGACGCCGCCGGAGCGGTCGGGGCCAAGCTGGCCATTGTCTTCCGGCTTCACTTCGCGGGCGGCGTATTCCTCGACATCGCCGCGGGCCATGATCCATTCGCGGCGCTTCTGTTCGAGCCCGGCGCGAATATCGATGGTGGCGGCAGGATCGGTATAGGGGCCGGAGGTGTCGTAGACGCGGATGCTGGGTTCGCCGCCTTCGAGGTCGATTTCCCGCATGGCGACGCGCACGCCGCTGCCGCTTTGCGCGCCGACATGGACCTTGCGGCTGCCACGGATCGGGCCGGTGGTGACGCCGATGTCGAATTTGCTGTTGATGTCGGCCATGCGCTTGCTCTCCTCGAGGCGGAGAAAGAGCGGAATTCCGTTGCCGCTCCACTCCCTCCGCCGATGCTAATCGGTTCAGGTTCAACGGGTCGCAGGGCGTGACACCTGCCTCTCAGCCAACACTGGCTCCCCGGGGATGTGCGCGAGTGTAGGGGCCTGCGCGCCGGCACGCAATAGGACCGGCCATGCGTGGGTGCCGCGGAAAGGCTTCTACGTTATTTACCGTAGTTTAAGCGCGCCCGGGTTATGGGCGCGGCGTCGTGATTTGCCAGCGTGTCGCTTTTGCGGGTGTTGCCCGCCCCCTTGCCCGGCGCGCCAGGGAATGGATCGCTGCGCTGTGCGTCATGATCGCCGCAGTCATGCTGCTGACCCCGCAGGACGCCAGTGCGCAGGATTGTTCGCGAGCAGGTGCGCGCGGGGCGGCGCCATCGTCGTGGCAGACTTACTGCTGGCTCAACATGAGCAATTACAGCGATGCGCAGGCGCGTTCCACCGGGCAGCCGATGAGCTATGTCCTGCCGGATGGATCGCGCCTGACGTTCCGCCTCCAGGTTGCGGTGACGCCGACCGCCACCGGCACCGCTCTGGTCAGCGCGGCCGCGCCGAGCTGGACCGGGGCGGCGGTCGGCAACAGCAGCTTCCTGAACATTCCGGGACGCCCGATCCTGTATCAGGCTACGAATGGTACCGTAACGACGCTCACGCTGACCAATATCGCCATCATTCCCCCCGGCGGGGTGACGCAGGCCAACCAGTATGCGTTCGTAGTGGCCGATGCGGAATCGACCGACAATTCGGAATACCAGCAATATACGACGAACGGCGGCGCCTGGCAGTTGCTCGACCGCGTGGCACCGCGCAGCGGTACGCAATATCCGGTCAGCACCGGGATCAACACAACCACTTTCCGCACCGCCGGTGGAGGCCAGACAGGAAATGTCGGCGCGTATATCGTCAGTTCGCTGAACCCCACATCGGTGACCATCACGATGCAAGGGTCCGGTCTGCAGGGCGTAATGCTGGCGATACGGTTCGCCTCGATCACCTTGAGCAAGACGATCGCCGGGACCCGGATCGCAGACAACGACCAGTTCCGCTTCGTGATCGAATCCCAGAACGGCGCGACCACCTATGCGTCGGGACAGACGAGCGGAACCGATCTCGGGCCGTTTCCGGCCGCGGTCTTCTCCTCGACATCCGGCGTGCCGCTCGTGCTTCGCGAAGCCATGGTGGCGGGCAGCACCAGTGCGCTGGCCGATTATCGTGCCAGCCTGACCTGCACCAATATCAACAGCGGTTCGACCACGAGCCTGCCCCGCGACGTGGTGACGAACAGTTACAATTTCGGCACGTTGCAGTTCGGCGATTTCGTCGATTGCGTTTTTACCAACACGCCGCTGCCACGCCTGCAGTTGCGCACGGCGATCGCCGCGCCCGGCCGGATTTTCGGCACCGATCAGTTCACCTTGGCAATCCGCAATCAGACGGCGAATACCGAGCTGGCAAGCTTTACCACGACCGGAATGGGAACAACGGCCACGCCCGCGGCCACAGGCCTGCTGGGCGCGATTGCCGGTAATTCCTATCTGCTTTCGGAAACCGCGAATGGTTCGACCGTGCTGACCCGCTATTCTCCGACGCTGGCATGCGCCAATCGCAATGCGACATCGACGACGGCGCTACCCGCGGGAGGCGCGACGGGAACGCTGACCCCGCAACTTGGGGATGTTATCACTTGCACGATCACGAACACCCGGTCCGCGGCACGGCCGATCCTTTCGGTCGACAAGACGTCGCGCATCGTGTCCGACCCCACCGGCAGCGCCAATCCAAAGGCGATCCCCGGGGCAGTGATCGAATATACGGTGACGGTCACCAATTCGGGCGATGCGCCAACGGACGCGTCCACCCTGAGGCTCGTCGATATACCCTCTGCCGCATTGGCGTGGCGGACGGATTTCCCGCCGGTCTTTATCGATGGCGCGACGGTAAGCGGACTTGCGTTCAACGGCGCAAGCAACGTCGCCTATTCCAACCAGCCCGGCGGGACCGTCACCGGTTATTCCCCGCTAGCACCCTTCGATCCTGCCGTGACCGGTATCCGTTTCTCCCCCTCTGGCACGCTGAGGGCATCGAACGGAACTGCGCATCCCAGTTTCACCCTGCGATACAGGATGGTCATCGAATGATCGCACATTACCCTCGTCGATATGCGGGTTGAAGCGGATACGCCCATGCTCCGACAGGCGAATGGCTTATCTGCGAATGATTCTCATTAGCCTTGACTCTTGCAATTAATTCGCAGTAGCGGGCCCTCATATTCGAACGCGAGGGTTTACAATGCGAATGTTGAAGTCCGCCGTGCTTTGCGCAACGGCGCTTGTCCCGTTCCCGGCGCTGGCCAACGTTGCCGACGAGAGCGAACAGCGCACCATCATCGTGACCGGTGCGCGCGATCAAGGTACGACCGCCACGAAGACGGACACGCCGATCATCGAAACGCCGCAGCCGATAACGGTTATCGATGACGAACTGTATCTGGCGCAGGGCGCAGTAAGTATCGGCGACACGCTGAACTATGTTTCCGGCGTGACGGCCAACCCGTATGGCCCCGACAGCCGTGTCGATGGCGCTTTGGTGCGCGGGATCAACGCGCTGCAGTTCCGCGACGGTATGCGGGACATTTTCAGCTATTACGCCAGCATCCGTTCCGACCCGTATAATTTCGACCAGGTCGAACTGGTGCGCGGCCCGGCGTCGGTCCTGTTCGGTCAGGGCGCGCTGGGCGGGATCATCAATCTCGTGTCCAAGCGTCCGGAATTCGAAGCCGGGGGAGAGGTTTCGCTGCGTTACGGTTCGTTCGACCGCAAGGAAGCGCTGGTCGATGTAACCGGCCCCGTGAGCGATACGGTTGCAGCCCGGATGGTCGCGCGGGTCCGCGATGCCGATACGCAGACCGATTACGTGCCGGATGACCGGATTCTGTTCGCGCCGTCCATCACCTTCCAGCCGACATCCGACACCGAACTCACCCTTATCGGCCTTTACCAGGAAGACGACAGCGGTTCGACGTCGCAGTTCCTGCCGCTGGTCGGCACTATCCTGCCCAATCCCAACGGGCAGCTTCCCAACGACCTGTTTGTCGGCAAACCAGGATGGGACCGGTACGACGGCCGACTGCTGCAGGGCACCGCGCTGCTCGAGCATCGCTTCGGCGATAGTGTCCGGGTCAACCTCAAAGCCAGGTATATCGACAGCGACCTGACTTATTTCACGCATTATCCCGATAGCTATACCAACCCGGCAAACCCCTTCGTCCTGCTCGACCCGGCAACCGGCCAACCGGTACTCGACGACGAAGGCGGCTTCGTGCCCGATCCCGAACAGCGCACGATGCGCCTGTATGCGGACGGAACCCTCGCCCGGATGGAAATCTTCTCCACCGACAATAACGTGCAATTCGATTTCGCTACGGGAGCGGGCATCGAGCACACGGTATTGGCGGGCGTCGATTACAGCACCAATTCGGTTTACAAGACCGGCGGCTTCGCCACCGAAGTGTTCGATATCTACGATATCGATTACGGCGCCCTGTCCGACTTTGGTGGCGGCCTGCCCAGCCCTGCCTATGTCGCCGAAGATGTCGATCAGGATCAGGTGGGCATTTACCTTCAGGACCAGATCCGCTTTGCCGACCGGGTGTCGATCGTACTTGGCGCGCGGCGTGACTGGACCAGCGCCAGAAGCATGGGCGGCCCTGCACGGCGCGATTCTGCAACGACGTTCCGGGCAGGTATAATCGGCGAAGTGGTCGAGGGCGTTTCGCCCTTCTTCAGTTATACCGAAAGCTTCGAGCCCATCGCAGGTACAGCCAGCGACGGAAGCGCCTTCATTCCCAAGACAGGGCGCCAGTTCGAAGCGGGCATCAAATTCCACCCGACCGACGCCGTACTGATCACCGTGACCGGGTACGACATCCGGGAAAGCAATCGTCCCGTTTCGGATGACAGCACCCCAGACCCCTTCGACCAGATCCAGATCGGCGAACTTAATTCCAGAGGCATAGAGTTCGAAAGCAGCGCATCGTTGCCCGGCGAGCTGACCGTCATCGCCAATGCGAGCTATAACGAGGCCGAAGTAGCCGGGACCGACCGCCAGATCGATAATGTGCCCAAGGTCAACGCATCGCTCTGGACGACGAAGGGTTTTGTGCTGGGGGATGACGTCTCGCTGCTGCTGGGCGCAGGCGTGCGCCATGTCGGCAAGAACCGATCCTTCGGACCGGCTTTTCCGGATGGCATCGTCACGCCGTCTTTCACCCTGGTCGATGCGTTGGCCGAAGTCGCATTCGCGAACTGGAGCGTGGCCATCAATGCGACCAATCTGTTCGACAAAAGCTATTATTCGGCCTGCCTCGCACGCGGCGACTGCTTCGTCGGCAGCGAACGCAATGTGATGGGCACCGTGAGCTACCGCTTCTGATGGCGGGGGACGTGCTCATTCTCGTAAGCGCCGGGTCTGCCATCCTCGGCATCGCGATATTGCGATACTCTTGGCGCCGCACAGGTCGATCTGTCCCGCAAAACACCGCCGGGTGGTTTTTGCTCGCCGTCGGTGCCGCTGGCGGATGGAGCGGCGCAGGAGCGTGGGGTCTGACCGTCATAATGCTGGTTGGGACGGCCGCAGCCTGCATCGCGCTGATCCCTGGCGCCTTTGAAATGCCCAAGGCTTCGCGGCGAGCAAGGGCCGCGGCAAACGGGGCGAGCGGCGCCGAAGCCGGGGATTGGCGCCGCGGCCTGATGACTTTCGCGCTGACGGGACCAGCGGCATTGGTCGTGACAATCGCCATCGCCCTTGCCGCACGCGATCTTGCCATGCGCTGGCCGGTGGCAGAAGCCGATGGCAATGTCATGGTACTCGGCCTTGTTCCGCTCGTCTGGCCGTTGCTGACCTTCGCGATGCTGATGTGCACGAAGCGCACATCGCAGATCGCCATGCTGGCCATCCCGCTCACCCTGTCGCTCGTTCCGCTCATCCTGCTGGGAGGCCGCTCGTGAAACCACTCTTCGCCAAGCAAACCGTTCGCAAAGGGGTTTCCGCCCATTCCGCCATCGGCCTCGTCTGCTGCGCGCTGCTCTACCTGATCTGCGTGACCGGCACGGCCATCGTGCTGTTCGAGGAAATCCAGCGGTTCGAACAGCCGGGTGCGCCCGAAATGGACCGGATCGCACCGCAAGCGGTCGATGCGGGTATCGCCAATGTCGTGGCAGCCGAGGAAGGCGCCACACCGACCACCCATCTTTACGTACATATGCCGACGAAAGCGCTGCCCCGGACCACGATCACTACGGACACGCAGGCCTTTCATATCGATGCGCAGGGCGCGATTGCCGTGCCGGAAGAAAACGCCTGGGCGGAGTTCCTGCTGGCCTTGCATTACCGGCTCAACCTGCCGGCCATCTGGGGCATGAGCCTGGTGGGACTGTTCGGCGCGATGATCGTGGCGTTGGCTGTCAGCGGGATCGTGGCGCACCCGCGCATTTTCCGCGATGCGTTTCGACTGCGCGCACGGCGTAACGATGAAGTGTCCACGCTCGACTGGCATAACAGGCTGGCGGTGTGGACCCTGCCCTTTGCACTCGCGATTGCTCTGACGGGGGCGATGATCGGTCTGTTCTACATCTCGGGCTACAGCCTGGCAGCAGCGGACTATGACGGGGATAGCGAGGCTGCGATTGCGCCTGTCTTCGGAACGGAACCGGACGAGGACGAGGCAGCAGCGCCCCTGCCCAAGGTGACGCCCGCCCTGGACTATATGACCCGCAACTATCCCGAGGTCCGCGTTTCCTATGCCATCCTGCACGATCCCGGCACGCGCGGGCAGCATGTGCAGATTGTCGGCGTACATGGCCAACGCCTGATCTTCGGCGAATATTACGCGTTCGGAGCGGACGGCACATTCAATGGCACCGCCGGATTGGCGGACGGGACGCTCGGCCAGCAGATCGCGGCGTCGATCTATAATCTGCATTTCGGGAATTTCGGCGGCCTGGCGGTAAAGCTGGCCTATATCGTGTTCGGGATCGCGCTCACCATCGTGGTGTCGACGGGCACCTTCATCTGGTTGAACAAGCAGGACCGGAAGGGCAGCCCGCGCCCGTCCATCAGGGCAAGCTGGTGGGGCATCACGATCGGCATGCCGCTGGGTATCGCGGCGACGCTGGCAGCGCGCATGACGATGGGCAATGAAGCGCCCTTCGTGGCCATATTCTGGATCGTGACGCTTGCGGCGGTGGCGATCGCGCTGATGGCATCGCGCAGATCGACAATCGTCAAGGCAAAGCCCGCGGTGCCGGAATTTGCCCCCTAGCCCCCGATCGGTATAGCGGTCCCACACGTTTCAGGAGGATTGCACACACATGACTTTTCGCGCGCCGTTAACTGCGGGCATTCTGCTCGCCACCGCCTCGCTCGCCGCGCAGGCACAGGCCCGGCCGATGACGCCGGAAGATGTCGCCCGGTTGGAAAGCGTGGGCACGATTGCCGTGTCGTCCGATGGCAGCCGCATCGCCTATACCACCGCGAGCTTGCCCGATGTGACCGACGGCGAAGAGAACGGTTCCACCGAAGAGCGCCTCAATCTCGCTTATGGCCCCAACAATGCGCGCGCCTTCCTGCCCGAAGACATCGACGTGTCGGGCATTTCCTTCTCGCCCGATGGCCGGATGATCAGCTTCGTCTGGGCGGACGAGGACGAAAAGTCAGCCGTATGGGGCATCCCGGTCGATGGCGGCGGTCAACGCAAACTTGCTGCCGTCAACGGCGCCGGCGTGCGTTCCTATGCCTGGTCACCCGATGGCACGACAATCTGGATGCTCGCCGGAGCAGAGGAAGACAAGGCGCGCGACAATCAGTCCAAGGCTGGCTTCAATGCGATCGTCTACGAAGAGGAAGCGAAGCTGACGCGCCTGTTCTCGGCCCGCGTGGGCGAAACGCTCGATACCGATCCGAAGGCCGTGACGATCCCCGGCTATGTCAGCGCCTTCCGCGTTGCGCCCGATGGCCGCCACGCCGTGGTCGACAGCGCGCCCACTCCGCAGATCGACGATGCCTATACCTCGAAGCGCGCGCATATCCTCGACCTGACAAGCGGCAAGGTGCTGCGGGTGGTCGAAACGCCCGGCAAGCTCGGTGATATCGAGATTTCGCCGGACGGGACGCAGCTTTCGATGATTGCCGGGGTCGACATGAACGATCCTGCTGAGACGACGCTGCATCTGGTCGACATGGCAACCGGGCAGTATCGCGCGCTCAACGCCGGTGCGCCCGAAGCCGCGGTCGACGCCGAATGGCTGGCCGACGGACGGCTGGCGGCAGTGATCCACAAGGGCGCGCAGAGCGCTCTGCGGATCTATAATGCCGACGGTTCGGTCGCCGCGGAACACGATGGGGGCGAGCTTATCCTGTCGAGCATCCAGGCTGGCGGAAACACCATCGCGGTGGAAGCGAGCAGCCCGCAGCATCCGACCGAGCTCTTCGTCTGGAAGGACGACGGCTTCCAGCGCTGGACCACGCATAACGATTGGCTGAAGGAGATCGACTTCGGCAAGCAGCGCGCCTTCACCTATACCGCGCGTGATGGTCAGGAAGTCGAAGGCGTTCTGATCGAACCCGTGGGCGGGGCCAAGCGCGGTGGGGCGCCCCTGATCCTTAACGTCCATGGCGGCCCGGAAGCACATGACAGCAATGGCTGGCAGACCGCCTATTCGAAGCCGGGACAGGTTGCCGCCGGACAGGGCTATGCCGTGTTCCTCCCCAATTATCGCGGCTCCACCGGCTACGGCACGGCTTTTTCCAAGCAGCACACCGGCAATTACACCGATCCGGAATTCACCGATCTGGTCGATGCCAAGCGCGCCCTCGTCGACGCGGGAATAGCCGATCCGGACCGTACCGGCATCACCGGCGGATCCTATGGCGGCTACGCCACCGGCTGGGCCGCAACCGCACTGAGCGACGAGTTCGCCGCCGGCGTCATGTTCGTGGGCATTTCCAACCAGGTCAGCAAGTTCGGAACGACCGACATCCCATACGAGATGTACAATGTGCATTCGGGCAAATGGCCGTGGGACGACTGGCAGGCCATGCTGGAGGTATCGCCGATCTACCATGTCGACAAGGCGAACACGCCGCTGCTGATCATGCACGGCGCCGAAGATACCCGCGTTGCCCCCAGCCAGAGCTACGAGCTTTATCGGAGCATGAAGGTGCGCAAGCCTGACGTGCCAGTGCGGCTCGTCCTGTTTCCGGGCGAAGGTCACGGCAATAGCAGGGCCGCCGCCCGGTACGATTATAACCTGCGTATGATGCGCTGGTTCGACACCTATCTGAAGACGGGCGACCGCAAGGCGAAACTACCCGCCACCCGTCCCGATCTTCCAGCAGGCACGACCGGCACCGCCAGCGCGGACTGACGCCTGTGAGACCAAGAAGGGGGCCGCGCGACACTGGATCGTGCGGCCCCCTTTTTTTACCACTGCACGACCAGGCTATTGGCCGCCGGCTGCGATCCATGCATCGATCTTGGCTTCCAGTACCGCGAGCGGGACGTTGCCGCTGTTGAGCACCTGGTCGTGGAACCGGCGAACGTCGAAACCATCGGCTAGCGCCGCTTTGGCGCGAGCACGCAGTTCCTTGATTTTCAATTCGCCTATCTTGTAGCCAAGCGCCTGCCCCGGCATGGCGATGTAGCGAGCGACCTCGTTTTCCGCGTAATCGCGCGCACTGCCGTTCTCGACCATGTAATCGGCCGCTTGCTGGCGGGTCCATCCGAGGGCATGAATCCCGGTATCGACAACCAGCCGGACGGCGCGTTTCAACTCGCCATCCTCCAGGGCCTGCAGCCGCTCCACCGGATCATCGTAGAGACCCAGCTCATATCCGAGGCTTTCGGCGTAAAGTGCCCATCCTTCGCCGAACGCGGTGTACCAGCCGTGCTTTAGCGTATCGGGCAGGTTCTCGTCTTCGATGGCGAACATGATCTGGTAGTGATGGCCGGGGTTGCCTTCGTGCATGTACAGCCGGACCGATGGGCTCAGTTCGCGTTCGGCGGCATTCCAGCCGCTGAAGTAGAAGGTGCCCGGCCGATTACGCTCGGGGTCGCCCGCCTGATAGGACGCCGCGAGGAAGAACTGTTCGCGATAGGGTTCGTAAGGTTCGATCCGCAGCGGTGTTTCGGGTCCGCTGAGGAACATCGGGCCGATCTTGCTGTCGACTTCCTTGGCGGTTTCGTACCAGGCTGCCTGCAAGGTGTCCTTCGTTTTGTAGATTTGCGGGCGACGTTCACCCCGCTCCGCAATCGTCTGCTCGCGCGCCTTGCTGATCCGCGCGACTTCAGACAGACCGAGATCGTGAACCTCCTGCGCGGTTAGCGGCAGAGTAGTCATTTCGGCGATGCGATAATCGTAAAAGGCGTCGCCGCCCGGCATGGCAGAAAGACCAACCGTATCGCGTGCCTTGGGAAGATAGGTATCTGCCAGATAAGCCCGCAGACGACGGATTGCCGGATAGAGCGTTTGATCGATCGACGCTGTCAAATCTGCACGAGCCTGCTCTTTCTGACCATCGGTGAAACTGTCAGGCAGTGCCCGCAGCGGCGCATAATAGGCATTCTCTTCCGCAGGCGTCGAAAGCTGTGTGTCGAGCTGTTCGATCATCATCTCGACCGTCAGTCGCGGCAGGGTGATGCCCTGTTCCAGCCCGTCATCGAACCGCGCGATGACGTCTTCCACCATTTGCCCGTAAGCCTCGTGGCGAGCGATATTGGCGGCGTAATCGCCCGGCGTCTTGAACGGCATCACACCATCGGGGGCGGAAAATCCCGGATAATCGCCCTGAATGCCGGTGAAGTGATCCAGCGGCAGCGCCAAGCGGATTTTCAGGATTTCCGGCTGCAACCCGGCGAGCGTACGCTCACCGGCATAACGGAACGTATCGTAGGCGATCTGGTCCTGTGCGCCCAGCGCGGATCGATCGATCGTTGCCAGTTCGGCCAACTCTGCTTCGGTTGCTACGCGGTCAGCCGCAAAGCTTGCCGGCGAAAAATCGCCGAGCTTGTCCGCATCCGAAAAATCGCCCCTGTAAAATGCGGATATGGGCGAGCGGTCGAGTGCAGCGGCTTCGCTTCGGGCGAGAAGATCGCGCAGTTTCTGTCCTTCGCTGTGCTGAGCGGTTGGAGCCGTGCCAGGCTGGGCAAGCGCAGCCGGAGCCGCCACCGCAGTAACAGCGATGGCAAACGCGGAAGCGGCTGTCAGAGCAATGCGGTTCATGGCCGTTCGGGTCCCTTTCGCTGCGCTCACTGCCCACCCCCAGCAATCCACGCGTCTATTTTGGATTCCAGCACCGGCAGCGGCATGTCGCCTGTATTGAGCACCTGCTCATGGAACCTGCGCACGTCGAAGTTTTCGCCCAATGCGGCCTGCGCCTTGGCGCGCAGTTCCTTGATCTTCAGTTCACCCGTTTTGTAGGCGAGCGCTTGCGCGGGCATCACGATGTAGCGCGCCGTCTCGCTCTCGGCGAAATCGCGGGGTTGCCCGTTGGCAACCATATATTCGATCGCCTGATCGCGGCTCCAGCCGAGGGCGTGCATACCGGTATCGACAACCAGCCGCACGGCGCGCAGCAATTCACCGCCCTGAAGGGCTGCAAGGCGATCAACCGGATCGTCATACAGGCCAAGTTCGTAACCCAGGCTTTCGGCATACAGGCCCCAGCCTTCGCTGAAAGCGGTGAACCCGCCGTAGCGCATGAATTCGGGCAATTCCTCATTCTCGATAGCGAACATCGACTGGAAGTGATGGCCGGGATTGCCCTCGTGCATGTACAGCGCGATCGACGTGCCCAGCTTGCGCTCTGCAACATTGTAGCCGCTGAAATAGAAGGTGCCTGGCCGCGATCCGTCGGCTTTCCCAGCCATATAGCTGGCGGCAAGGTTGAACTTTTCACGGTAGGGTTCGTAAGGTTCGATACGCAGTTCGGTCTTTGGAATGCGTAGGAACAATTGATCCATCAACGGATCGACCCGTTCGGCGACGTCATACCACGCGGCCTGCAAGTCCGCCTTGCTGGTATAGGTTTCACCCGTACGCCCTGCGGCCTCCGCTTTCGCTTCCTCGATCGCAGTGTTGATGCGCGCGACTTCGGCGAGACCGGTGTCGTGGACCTGCTGCGCGGTCAGCGGGAGGGTCGTGTTATCCTCGATGCGATAGGCATAGTAAGCTTCGCCGCCGGGGTTGTCGGTTGCAGCAATGCTTGTGCGCGCTTGCGGCAGATATTCGTTGGCCAGATAATCCCGCAGCTTCTTGAACGCAGGCATCAACGTGCCGGTAAGTACCTCGCGATGCTCCTTCGTCAGCCGTTCCTGTTCGGCCTGCGAAATGCTGTCGGGGAAATTTGCAACCGGAGACCAGTAGGGGCTTTCTTCGATCGGCGCATCGAGCTGAAGATCGAGTTGTTCGATCATCAATTCTACCGACATGCGCGGCAAAGTGATGCCCGATGCTGCGCCAGTCTTGAAGCGCGCGATCGCCTGATCGACGATCTTCGCCATTTCACGGTGACGGCTGAAATTGTTTTCGTAGTCCTCGACCGTGTCGTACGGCATCAGCGCGCCGGGCGCGGAAAAACGCGGGTAGAACACATGCATCCCGCGGAAATGATCGATCGGCAGCGCAAGCACGGTGGGCAGTATCTCGGGCGAGGTCATCGCCAGCGTCCGCTGTTGAGTGTATTCGAAGACATCATAGGCGATGCGATCGGTTTCGCTCAGAGCATCGCGGTCCACGGTCGCCAATTCGGCCAGATTCGCCTCCGCAGCGGCGCGCTCTTCGGCGTAGCTGGCGGGAGAGAAATCTCCCAGCTTGTCCGCATCGGAAAAGTCCCCGCGAAAGAAGGCGGTAATGGGATTGCGATCGAGCGCTTCGGCTTCGCTGCGCTCGAAAAGTGCATGCAGTTTGGCAGCATCGTGTTCGCTGGCAGACATGCCGGCATGGTGCCCCGAATGATCCTGCGCGAAGGCAGGTACGGACACGGTGGCGCAGGCGATGGCGATCGCCGATGCGAGGCGGCTGAAATTACGGCTCATTAATGTAGCTCCCCAGATATGCGCCGGGAAGCTAGCTGCACTCGCTCCGGTAGCAAAGCCCTCTCGACCAACGGTCGGCAAGGGCCCGCGAAATGCGTGGACCTATGCGCCCAGAATGCCGGGAAGGTGCAGGCCCTTTTCTCTCGCGCAATCGAGCGCATCCTCGTAGCCCGCGTCGGCGTGGCGCATCACGCCGCTGGCCGGGTCGTTCCACAGCACGCGCTCGAGCCGCCGCGCGGCATCCTCGGTCCCGTCGGCCACGATGACCATGCCCGCATGCTGCGAAAAGCCCATGCCGACCCCGCCCCCGTGATGCAGGCTGACCCAGGTCGCTCCGCTCGCCGTGTTGAGCAGCGCGTTGAGCAGCGGCCAGTCGCTGACCGCATCCGAGCCGTCCTTCATCGCTTCGGTTTCCCGGTTGGGGCTGGCGACGGATCCGCTGTCGAGATGGTCGCGACCGATCACCACCGGTGCTTTCAGCTCGCCGCTGGCGACCATCTCGTTGAATGCCATGCCCAGGCGGTGGCGGTCGCCCAGCCCGACCCAACAGATCCGTGCCGGCAAGCCCTGAAAGGCGATCCGTTCGCGGGCCATGTCGAGCCAGTTGTGCAGAGCGTGGTTGTCGGGCAGCAGTTCCTTCACCTTGGCGTCGGTTTTGTAGATGTCTTCCGGATCGCCCGACAGCGCGGCCCAGCGGAACGGTCCGATCCCGCGGCAGAACAGCGGGCGGATATAGGCAGGTACGAAGCCGGGGAAGGCAAAGGCATTTTCCAGCCCTTCCTCCAGCGCGACCTGGCGAATGTTGTTGCCGTAATCGAGCGTCGGCACGCCCGCCTCCCAGAAGGCGATCATAGCTTCGACCTGCCTGCGCATGGATGCGCGCGCGGCCTTTTCCACCGCCTTGGGATCGCTTTCGCGTTTGGCGCGCCATTCGCCCATGGTCCAGCCTTCGGGCAGGTAGCCGTTGACCGGATCATGCGCGCTGGTCTGGTCGGTAACGATGTCGGGCCGCACCCCGCGCTTCACCAGTTCGGGAAAGATTTCGGCGGCGTTGCCCAGCAGGCCGACCGACTTCGCCTCGCCCGCGGCGGTCCAGCGCTCGATCAGGGCAAGCGCTTCGTCCAGGCTTTCGGCCTTCTCGTCGAGATAGCGCGTGCGCAGGCGGAAATCGATGCTCTCGGGATTGCATTCGACCGCCAGGCAGCAGGCCCCGGCCATCGCCGCGGCAAGCGGCTGCGCCCCGCCCATGCCGCCAAGCCCGCCGGTCAGGATCCACTTGCCCGTCAGATCGCCGCCATAATGCTGGCGACCCGCCTCAACGAAGGTTTCGTAGGTACCCTGAACGATGCCCTGCGTGCCGATGTAGATCCACGAACCGGCCGTCATCTGGCCGTACATCATCAGGCCCTTCCTATCGAGCTCGCTGAAATGGTCCCAGTTCGCCCAGTGCGGCACGATGTTGGAATTGGCGATCAGCACGCGCGGGGCATCGGCATGCGTGCGGAACACGCCCACGGGCTTGCCCGACTGCACCAGCAGCGTCTCATCGTCCGCTAGGGTCTTGAGGCTCGACAGGATCGCTTCGAAATCGCTCCAGCTGCGCGCCGCGCGGCCGATACCGCCATAGACCACCAGCTCGTCAGGGTTTTCCGCCACCTCGCGGTCGAGATTGTTCTGGATCATGCGGAACGGCGCTTCGGTCTGCCAGCTGCCGCAGGTGAGTTCGGGGCCGGTCGGCGCCTTGATGTCGCGGGCGTTGCGGCGGTCGATACTCATGCAAGGTCTCCGAATGTGCTCTGGATGCCGCCGAACACTGCGGCGATCGTATCGCGCAGGCTGGCGGCCTTGTCGGGGGAGTAGGCGAAGGGCGGTTCCTCCGCTTCGAGATAGGTCGACTGCGCGATTTCCATCTGGATCGCGTGAACCTTGCGGTCGGGCCGGCCGTAATGCCGCGTGGTCCAGCCGCCGCGGAACCGCCCGTTGACGACATGGCTATAGGGCCCGGCGGCACAGGCGTTCGCGACCGCCGCCTCGATCGCGGGATGGCAGGTCGCGCCATTGTCGGTGCCGATATTGAGATCAGGCAGCCGGCCTTCGAACAGGAATGGCAGGCACGACTGGATCGAATGGCAATCGTACAGAACGGCGAAACCGTGGACGCCGCGCACCCGCTCCAGTTCGGCCTGCAAGGCCGTGTGATAGGGGCGGTGAAACGCCTCGCGACGGCGCGCGATTTCGGCGTCGCCCGGTTCTTCGAGCCACAGGGGGTGGTTTTCGAAATCGACCATCGGGACCAGCCCGGTGGTGTTCTGCCCGGGATACAGCGTCGCGCCATCGGGCGGACGGTTGGCATCGATCACATAACGGTTGAATTCGGCCCGCACGATCGTGGCATCGGGTACCAGATCGTCGTAGAGCTGCGGAATATGCCAGTCCGTATCGGCGAGCTTGCGGCCCCGCGCGGTAAGGTTCGCCGCGATGTCCTGCGGCACGAACGTGCCCGAATGCGGCTGGGCCAGCACGATCGGGCCGTCGCCCGCTATGACCGTGACCGGGCTCACCCGGCGAATTCCGCGATCGAGGAAAAGGCAACGCCTTCGCTCAGGAGCCGGGAGCCCAGCAATTGCGCCATGGCGGCGATATCGGGTTCCATCAGCCGATCTTCGGTAAGCGTGGGCGAGGCGTCGCGGATACGCGCGATAACCGCGCCCAGCGTGTCGCTGGTGGCGAGAGGCGCGCGAAACTCGACGCCCTGTGCTGCCGTCATCGCCTCGATCCCGACGATTGCGGCCAGATTGCCGTTCATTTCGATCAGGCGGCGCGCGCCGTGGCAGGCCATGGACACATGGTCTTCCTGATTGGCGGACGTCGGGGTGGAATCGACCACGCGCGGATTGGCCAGCGCCTTGTTCTCGCTCATCAGCGCGGCGCTGGTGACCTCGGCGATCATCAGCCCCGATTGCAGGCCCGGCGACGGCGCAAGGAAGGCGGGCAGCCCGAAACTCAAGGCGGGATCGACCAGCAGGGCGATGCGCCGCTGGGCGATGGCGCCGATTTCCGAAACGGCGATGGCGATACCGTCTGCCGCCATGCCGACGGGTTCCGCGTGGAAATTGCCGCCCGACACGATGGTGCCGTCGCTCAGCACCAGCGGGTTGTCGGTCGCGGCATTGGCCTCGATCCGCAGGACTTCGCCGGCATGCGCCAGCTGGTCGAGACAGGCGCCGATCACCTGCGGTGCGCAGCGCAGGCAATAGGGGTCCTGCACACGCAGATCGTCTTCGCGGTGGCTTTCGCGGATCTGCGATCCGTCGAGCAGGTCGCGAATGATTTGCGCCGCCACGATCTGGCCGCGATGGCCGCGCAGCCGGTGGATCTCATCATGGAATGGCGCGGTCGAACCCATCGCCGCATCGAGCGACAGCGCCGTGGTGACAAGCGAATTGATCGCCAGCCGCCAGCTGTCGAACAGCGCGGCAAAGGCCAGAGCGGTGGACACCTGCGTGCCATTGAGCAGCGCGAGCCCTTCCTTGGCTTCGAGCACGAGCGGTTCGAGGCCTGCGCGCTGCAGGGCCGCGCCCGCCGCCATGCGTTCGCCCCTGTAGAAGGCGTCGCCCTCCCCGATCAGGGTGGCGGCGACATGGGCCAGCGGGGCAAGATCGCCCGATGCGCCGACCGATCCCTTTTCCGGGACCACGGGGGTCACGCCAGCTTCGACCAGCTGCTGCAACCGTTCGACAACCACGGGCCGGACCCCGGATGCCCCGCGCCCCAGCGAAAGGCACTTGAGCGCGATGATGAAGCGCACGATCTGCGGATCGAGGGGCGGGCCGAAGCCTGCGCTGTGCGAAAGCACCAGATTGCGCTGGAGCGTGCCGAGATCGGTTTCGCCGATGCGGACGCTGGCAAGCTTGCCGAAGCCGGTGTTGACGCCGTAGATCGCATCGCCCGAGCCGAGCGCCGCGCCGAGGCGGTCGGCCGACTGGGCTACGGCATCCATCGCCGGCTGGTCGATCCGGAAGGAGCCGGGCGAACGGTACAGTTCCTCGATCTGCACCAACCCCAGCGAACCGGGCGACAATTCAAGCATCGTGATATGATCCTGCAGTGATCCGGCCGCGCAGCAAGTGCCCGCCGATCCAGTAGCTGAGATAATCGGGGTGAGAGACGCCCCATACCGCGAGGTCGGCGCGCTTGCCCGCCTCGATCGTGCCGTGGTCTTCCTCCAGCGCCAGCGCCTTCGCGGCATGGCGGGTCGCCCCGGCGAGCGCTTCTTCGGGGGTCATGCGAAAGAGGGTGCACCCCATGTTCATGGCGAGGCGCAGCGAGGACAGGGGCGAGCTGCCCGGATTGCAATCCGTGGCGAGCGCCATCGGCACGCCGTTCTCGCGCAGCGCGTCCAGCGGCGGCAGGCGCGTTTCGCGCAGGGCATAGAATGCCCCTGGCAGGAGGACCGCGACCACGCCTTTTTCGGCCAGGATGGCAGCGTCCTCGGGCGCGAGCCATTCGAGATGATCGGCAGACAAGGCGCCATATTCGGCGGCCATTACCGAGCCCTTGAGGTCGCTCAGCTGCTCGGCATGCAGCTTGACCCGCACGCCCAGTTCGCGTGCCTTGTCGAACACCTTGCGGATCTGCGCGGGCGAAAAGCCGATGCCTTCGCAAAACCCGTCGACCGCATCGACCAGACCTTCGACGACGGCGGCCTCGAGGCCCGGGATCACGATTTCGTCGATGTAGCGGTCGGCCTCGCCCTCGAATTCGGGAGGCAGCGCGTGGGCCGCGAGCCAGCTTGTGCGGATGCGGACGGGGCGGTGCCCCTCGATCGCGCGCGCAACGCGCAGCATGCGCATTTCCTGTTCGATGGTCAGGCCATAGCCCGATTTGACTTCGATCACCGCGACACCGTCTGCGAGCAAATCGTCGACGCGGCGCACAGCGCTGGCAAGCAGGTCCTCATCCGTTGCTTGCCGCGTCGCAGAAACAGTAGAACGGATGCCGCCACCGGCCTTCGCGATCTCTTCATAGCTCGCGCCCTCGAGACGAAGTGCAAATTCGCGGCTGCGATCGCCGCCAAAAACGAGATGCGTGTGGCAATCGACCAGCGCGGGCGTGACGAGTGCCCCCTCCAGCTCGACCTTCTCCCAATCGGCGTAATCCTGCGGCAGATCGGTTGCATCCCCGACCCAGGAAATCCGCCCCCCTTGCACTGCAATCGCAGCGTCTTCGACCAGACCATAGCCCGTCGCCTCTGCGACCAGCGTCGCGGCCTTGCAGTGGGTGAAAACTCGGCCTGCCATACTCTTGCGCATCTCCTTACCGTGTGATTATGTATGCACATATTACCAAAAAGGCGCAACGGTAAATGGCTGGCATCATCTCCGCACGGCAGGTTCTAACGCCCTCTGGATGGCTTGCCGACCACGCCATTCACCTCGACGAACTTGGCACTATCGTGGAGATATCCCCGCGCGGTTTCGATCCCGCCACTGCTGTCGGGACTGCACTGCCCGGCCTCGCCAACGTCCACACGCACAGCTTTCAGCGCGCCATGGCAGGGCTAGCCGAAGCGCGGGGCCCGCAGGGGGCGGACGATTTCTGGACGTGGCGGAAAGTGATGTACCGGTTCCTGGATATATTGACGCCGGACCACATCGAATCCATCGCTGCACTGGTGCAGATGGAAATGGCACAGGCGGGCTATTCCGCATCGGCCGAATTCCATTACGTGCACCACCAGGTCGGCGGCAAAAAGTTCGACGACATCGCCGAATTGTCCAACGCCATCTTTGCGGCGAGCCAGACCAGTGGCATCGGCCTCACCCATCTGCCGGTACTCTATACTTATGGCGGGCTGGACAGGCGTTCGCTGAATGGTGGCCAGTTGCGGTTCGGCAATAGCGTCGACCAGTTCGAGGCGCTGTATACGCGGATCGCCGACAACAGCCGCGGTCTGCCGGAAGACTTCCGCCTTGGCGTTGCCCCGCATTCGCTCCGGGCAGTCGATCGGGACGGGATCGAGACATGCCTGGCGCTCTGCCCTGAAGGGCCCATCCATATCCATGCCGCCGAACAAATCAGGGAAGTTGAAGAGGTAGAGGGCCATCTGGGCGCGCGTCCTGTTCGCTGGCTGATCGACAATATGCCGGTGGACGAGCGCTGGTGCCTGATCCATGCAACTCATCTCGATGCAAACGAGGTTAAGGCCCTTGCCGCTTCGGGCGCGGTGGCGGGCCTTTGCCCGACCACCGAGGCAAACCTTGGCGACGGGATTTTCGCAGCCCGTGACTATTTTGCGGCTGGCGGGCGCTACGGCATCGGTTCGGATTCCAACATTCGCCTGTCGGTTGCGGAAGAACTGCGCATGCTCGAAGTTTCGCAGCGACTGAAGCACCGCCAGCGCGCGGTGCTGACCGATGACGCGACCCGGTCCAACGGGCGCTATCTTTACGAGCGGGCGGCTCGCGGCGGTGCGCAGGCAATCGGACGGAAAGCAGGCACTATCGAAATCGGGATGCGGGCCGACATCGTCGGCCTGCGCGATGATCTGCCCTTCCTCGACTGGCCGCAACCGGACCAGCGGCTCGATGCGTG
This sequence comes from Qipengyuania pacifica, assembly GCF_019857205.1. Lineage (GTDB taxonomy): Bacteria > Pseudomonadota > Alphaproteobacteria > Sphingomonadales > Sphingomonadaceae > Qipengyuania > Qipengyuania pacifica. Next base: position 22,356 of record NZ_JAHWXO010000011.1, read on the forward strand.
GATTTTCGGCGTGGAAGCACACGCCGTTAGCGACCTGTGGTCCGCGGGCCGCCATATCGTGCAAGACGGTGAGCATATTCGCGCTGCCGACATCCGTGCGCGCTTCGCCCGCACTATCCGGGAACTGGGCGCCGCCCTGTGAATGCACAAACGCACCGCGGCATTCGCGAAGCCATTCGTGCCCGCATCGTGGCGGGCGAATGGAAACTGGGTGAACTGATCCCGGGCGAGGTCGATTTCGCCGAGCAGTATGGCTGTTCGCGGACCACGGTGAATCGCGCTCTTCAGGCCCTGGCCCAAGAAGGCATCGTGGAACGCAAGCGCAAGGGCGGCACCCGCGTACGCCCACTGCCCCTCCCCCAGGCGCAGGTCCGCATTCCGCTGGTGCGCGAACAGGTTGAAGACATGGGACGAACCTACAGCTGCGAAATCGTAAAGCGCCGGAAGACGCAACCACCCGTCACAACTTCGCTTAACCTTCAGATCGCGGAAGACAGATCGGCAGCCTATCTGGAGACCCTGCATCTTGCGGATGGGCAGCCTTTCGCTTTCGAAACACGCTGGGTAAACCTTGCTACGGTACCCGATTTCGAAACTGCCGACCTCGGCACGCTGAGCGCAAACGAATGGTTGGTTCGCAAAGTCCCCTTCACGCGCGGCGAGGTAGAACTGTCGGCGATATCGGCTGACGCGAGAATAGCGCAAATACTGAGTATCGGGCGCGGAGAGGCGCTTTTCACCATGCGCCGAACGACGTGGCTCGGCGAACGCTCTGTCACGACCATGGCGTTGCACTATACTCCCGGATATCGGCTGGATTTCACGATCTAGGTCGAAACGAACGGGCTAAGGTTCCAACCGCTTCAGATCGTGCCTTGTGTCGATATCGGCGATGGAGCCGGGATCGTCGGTTGGAACACGGATAACACCGCTTTTGCCGGCAAGGACGGCGCGAGCGCCCTGATCGCCCTTGAGACTTTCGATCAGAGGAAATAGCTTGCTGGACAAAGCCACCGGATGCCCCGGGATACCTTTACACTCGGGATACGCTGCCGGGGCGCCGCCAGCTACCTCTGTCAGCACACGATCGGCCAGTCCGGGATCGAGATCGGGCATGTCGCCCAGAAAGATCGCTACCGCGCGCGTGTCCTGTGGCAGCGTTCGCAGCCCGAATGTCAGCGACGCCGACAACCCTTCTTCCCACTGCCTGCAGCGAACCAGAGAAAGACGGCGATCGGCGAACGGTGCCAAGGCTGCCGCGACGTCATCGGCCTGCGCTCCAAGAACAGCCGTTACGCTGGTTACACGGGATGAAAGGGCTGCTGCGACGGACCAGTAGATGAGCGGGCGTCCGCGAAAAGGGGCAAGCAGTTTCCCGCCTCCGAACCGACTACCCGTCCCCGCGGCGAGGACGATGGCATGGCACCCGGTCGCTTCAGGCAGCGACATGCGGTTTGCGCGAGGGAGCAACGACACGGCGTGTGTCCCCGCGGCAGGCGTCCACTATTTCGGCGACGACCGACAGTGCCACCTCCCATGGAGACGACGCCCCGATGTTCAGACCAATGGGAGCCGAAAGCCGTGCGATCGCTGGCTGATCCAACCCGGCAGACCGCAGGCCGGCGAGGCGTTGGTCCAGCTTGCGACGCGAACCGAGCACCCCGACATAGCCTGCAGGCGATTGCAGGGCAGGGATCAGGGCGCTTTCATCCTGTTCGAGATCGTGAGTCGCCACGGCGACGGCCGTCCAGCGGTCGGGCGCCGGATCGTTCATGGCCTCTGCAAGGGTCCGCCGATCATAGGATACGCCAATGGGCGGATGGGCTTGCGGTCCGAATGGAGCAAGAATGGATACGTCCCAGCCGACGGTCTGGCCGAGCCCCGCAATCGCAAGTGCAAAGGGATCGGAGCCGATGACCACCAGCCTCTGACACGGAAAGTAATGACGGACGATCAGGGCTGGCGCGGTGTCATCGCCATGTTCCTGCGCAATGCATTTTCGCAGCCGTCCATCGCTGATCCAGACAGCGGGTCGGCGCGCAGTTGTAAGCGATCGCAGATCGGCGAGCGCCGCATCGGTCGGCGACACCCGCTCGATGATCACTTCGATACTGCCGCCACAGGGCAGGCGGATGTCAATCAGCGGACTTCCGGTTCCATAGACGATAGTGCGGGGTTGCCCGTCATCGATTACCTCGCGCGCATTCAGCGCCACGTCGTCTTCGATGCAGCCACCCGACAGAAAGCCCCAGCTTTCTCGCGCGGTGACGACCATCTGTGCACCAACTGGCCGCGGGCCGCCATCGGCCTTCACGATGGTGGCCAGGGCAAAGGCATCGCCCCGATTTGCCACCTCGAACATACGCGGCCGGACATCGTCTTCGAGCCCGCTCATCAGCCAGGCAGAGTTTTCAGCCATCCTTGCGATTTACACCCCGTCTGCTGCGATCACGCAAGCGCCGGTAACCGGTCGAGATATTTATCGACCGTAATCGGGTATTCGCGCACCCGCACACCGGTGGCGTTGTAGACGGCATTGGCAACCGCCGCATTGGGCCCGCAAATACCAAGTTCGCCCACGCCCTTCGCCTTCATCGGGGAAACGATGGGATCCAGCGTGTCGAGGAATATGCATTCCTGGTGAGGAATGTCCGCATGAACCGGCACTTCGTAACCGGCCAGATCATGATTGGCGAAAAAGCCGAACCTTTTATCGACATGCAGGTCTTCCATCAGTGTTGCGCCCGCTGCCATGACCATTCCGCCGATTACCTGACTGCGCGCAGACAGCGGGTTCAGGATGCGCCCGGCATCGCAAACGGCCAGCATGCGCGTGATGTGCACTTCGCCGGTAAAGGCATCGACGCGCACTTCGGCGAAATGGGCGGCATAGGTGCCCACATCGTAATCCGATTTGAAATCGCCATAGGTCATTTCGCCATCGGCACTGAGTGCCCCGGCTTCGGTGATCTGCCAGCCCTGTCCATCCAGCGTCGCGAGGCCTCCTTGGAAATCCGCCGCATCGCCATCGAAGCCGAGCTTTTCGCCAATCATCCGGCGCAGATTGACGCAGGCTGCGTAAACGCCCGCAGTCGAGCTTGCGGCGCCCCATTGCCCCCCGGAGCCCGACGAGACGGGGAAGTTCGAATCCCCCAGTTCAACCGTTACGCTATCGAGCGGGAGACCCATGGTTTCGGCGGCGGTCTGCGCAATGATGGTGTAGGAGCCGGTGCCGATATCGGTCATGTCGGTTTCGACCTTGAGCTTGCCGTCCGCGGACAGGCTGACACGCGCGGCCGATTTGGCCGTCGGACCCGCACGGTATCCGGCAGCCACGCCCATGCCCGTCAGCCAGCGACCGTTGCGCGCCTGGCCTGGCTGGGCCTTGCGTTCGGACCAACCGAAGCGTTCGGCCCCTTCCTTCAGACAGCGGGCGAGATGGCGATCCGATATCTTGGTTTCGGGGTCGCCCGGAACGACACCGTGTGCATCGTTGAGGATACGCAGTTCCACAGGATCGATGCCCGCCTGTTCGGCCAGTTCGTCCATCGCGACCTCGAGTGCCATATGACCCGGCGCTTCGCCCGGCGCGCGCATGGCATTGCCTTCGGGAAGATCGATCTGCGAGACATAGGAAGCGGTCAGCCGGTTGGCTCCGGTATAGAGTTTGGGCGTTTGCAACGTGCCATGCTCGCCATCCTCGCCGGTGATATTTGCCGACCAGCACTCATGCGCGATGGCGGTGATCCTGCCATCCGATCCCGCCCCCAGGCGCACGCGCTGGATGGTGGCCGGGCGATGGGTCGAATTGTTGAACATCAGCGGGCGCTGCATCGCGATCTTGACCGGGCGCTTTGCCGCCTTGGCCCCCAGCGCGGCCATCACCGCGTCGGCGCGGATGAACAGTTTCCCGCCGAAACCGCCGCCGACATAGGGCGAATCCACCCGCACATTGTCGGCCTCGATACCAAGGATCGATGCCAGCGCCCTTTTGCCCCAGTTGATCATCTGGTTCGACGTCCACACCGTCAGCTTGTCGCCTTCCCAGGCAGCTATGGTGGCAAACGGTTCCATCATCGCATGCGCTTCGTCAGGCGTGGTGTAAGTGGCATCGATCTTCACGGCCGCACCGCCGAAAGCCCCATCGAAATCGCCCAGGGTGTCCTTCATCGATTCGCCGCTGAAGCCGGTGCCGATTTTGGCCGCGCTTTTGACGCGGGCAAGATCGTGGACGCCATCGGCGGCATCGTATTGCGTACGGATCAGGCTGGCGGCGGCCCTGGCCTGTTCGAACGTTTCGGCCACCACGACGGCGATCGCCTGATGATAATGGGCGATGTCGCGGCCGCCGAAGAGCGGTGCATGATTGTAGGGGCTGGTCCCAACCGGCTCATGTTCGGTCGCCGCAACGATCGCGACGACCCCGGGCGCCCGGCGGGCATCGCCCAGCTCCATCGACCGGATCCGGCCCTTGGCAATCGCCGCGCCGACGATCCAGCCATAGGCCTGACCAGCGACGACGTCGTGCCGCTCTGCCGCATAGGGCGCGGCGCCCGACACCTTGAGCGGCCCGTCGATACGCGGAGTGGACTTGCCGACTAGCTTGGCGCGGTCGAACAGGTTCTCAGTCGCAGGAGCGTTAAATTCCATCTGATCAGCCTCTCGCGTCTGCAAGGATGCCCGCAAGTGCCCGTTCGGCGAGCGGGATCTTGAACTTGTTCTGTTCGGTCGGACGGGCATCGGCAAAGGCCTCGGCCACCACAGCCGATGCCCCTTGCTGAAGCAGCGCGTCCGCCGCCTCCACACGCCACGGCTTGGGCGCTACACCGCCGAAAGCAACGCGTCCTGTGCCGTCAGCCTGTATGACCGCCGCCACAGACACCAGCGCAAAGGCGTATGACCGACGATCGCGGACTTTCTGGTAGAAATGCTGTCCGCCCAGCGGCTCCGGCAGAACCACGGCCGTGATGAGTTCGCCGGGCTCAAGCACCGTTTCGGTCTGAGGGGTGTCGCCCCAGAGGCGATGGAAATCGGCAATCGGTATTGCCCGCGCCGTCCCGTCTGGTTTCACGGTTTCGACCACTGCGTCGAGCACCCGTAGCGCCACGGCCATGTCTCCGGGATAAGTGGCAATGCAGGCATCAGAAATGCCGATGACACCCAACTGCCGCGAAAACCCGCCTAGCGCTGCGCAGCCATCGCCCGGCTTGCGCTTGTTGCAGGGCATGTTGGTGTCGTAGAAATATGCACAGCGGGTCCGCTGCAACAGGTTTCCGCCAGTGGTGGCCTTGTTGCGCAACTGTCCCGACGCGCCTGCCTGGATCGCCCGCGTCAGCACGGCGTAATCCCGCCGCACGGCAGGATGGGCAGACAGGGCAGTATTGGAAACAAGCGCGCCGATCCGCAACCCGCCTTCCGGCGTTTCCTCGATCGCATCGAAGCCCAAGTCCTGTACATCGACGAGATGAGTGGGCGTCTCCACCTCGATCTTCATCAGATCCAGCAGATTGGTGCCGCCGGCGATGAATTTGGCCCCCTGCGTTTCTGCAACCGTTTTGGCCGCGTCTGCCGCCGTTTTCGCCCGTTCGTAAGTAAAGCTGCGCATGATCAGGCCCCCGCCACTTCGGCCATCGCCTCGGCGATGTTGGAATAGGCGCCGCAGCGACAGATATTGCCGCTCATCCGTTCGCGCATCTCCACATTGCTCGGCTGCATTGCCCCATCGAGATCTTCGGTGACATGGCTCGGTATGCCTTTGCGAATCTCATCCAGTACGGCGACCGCCGAACAGATCTGCCCCGGAGTGCAATAGCCACACTGATAGCCATCATGCTTCACGAATGCGGCCTGCATCGGGTGGAGCCTGTCGGCAGAACCGAGTCCTTCGATCGTCGTTACCTCGTCACCCTCGTGCTGTACCGCCAGGCTGAGACACGAATTGATCCGCTCGCCATTCACGATCACCGTGCAGGCGCCGCACTGGCCATGATCGCACCCCTTCTTCGTGCCGGTTAGCTGCAAATGCTCACGCAAGGCGTCCAGAAGCGTTGTCCGCGTATCGAGGTCGAGCTGGCGATCTTCGCCGTTCACGGTAAATTTGAGGGGCACGGTAGCCTCAACGGCAGAAGCCCCGGAATTTTCCTGCGCAAATGCGATCGACGCTCGGCTGGCCGCTGCCGAAGCCACTCCCCCTGCCAGAACGCCCCTGCGAGAGACCTTGAGAAATCCGTCCTGAGCCATGGGCGCCTCCTGTTTTCCTGCCTTGCCATCACTATGGCAGCAAAGCTCCCGATACCAAAATGCTGATTTGCGACCATGCCGTGACTGCTTGGATGCCGACGTGGGTGCTTTTGACTTCGCCAGCAGCGGAGCAGTCGCCCGGCGAATTTGTGCAACGAGCACCTTGCTCGCTACAACGTAGAGCTTCAGAACCGAAACGCGCGACTATGCATGCTTCGATCGGTGACGAGGCGCGCTACGCTTGTCAGAGAGACGGCGGCACCGTGGCATGCAGTAGCGATCACTTGCATCGGGTCGCCGCCCGTCTCACGGGCCAACGGTGGCGGCGCATCAGCAGTCTCCACCGCAGTTTCATCATGTCCGGGGACACGAAGGCGTTCTATCACGGCTTCCAACTTTGCCGAAGCTTCCAAAGCGCGAGCTGGCGATCGCTTCACGCCGGCGCTATCCAGTTCGCGCACCGCAAGCGCGATTTCATGAACCCAATAGCTGGTAAGGACGAGCTGGCGCGTTATCCCGTCCCGCTGGCCGCTGGCACGCGCCCCGGGAAAAATACGCAATGGCTCGATCACGTCCCGCATGTTTGAAACCTTCGCCTCGAAATCATGCAGTGCGGCAGTCAGCTGCAGCCGGTCAATCGGGCCATCCGGTAGTGATGTTTCCAGCACAGCACGGGTTGTATCAAGAAGATCGTTCAATTGCTCACGGGCATAGGCATCTGTGCTCTTCGGCAGCACGAACGCTGCGACGATGATCCCGGCAGTTGCACCGATCGCCGTTTCTTCAACCCTCAGCACCATCAATGCGTCGGTGAAGCGCCCCGTTGCCAGAAACAGCAAGGCAACGGTCACCGTGATCCAGAAAGCCATCCAGGTATACGATTGAGTGAAGGCGTAAAAAACGCAGAAAATCGCGAGCGGCATCAGCGCCAGAGCGACATGAATGTTGCCCTGCAGGGCCCAGACAACGCCCATTGCCACCAGAATGCCTGCCAAGGTTCCGAATGTGCGCTGGAGGGACTTGGCCAGCGCTTGGCCGCGCGAAAATGTGCCTGTGAACATAACGAACACGGTTATGACCGCCCAATACCAGCGTTCGGGCGAGAGCATCACCCCGCCCAGGATAGCGAGCGCTGCAGCCGCCGCCGATTGAATAGCGGAACGAAATTGCGCTCGGACTGGCGCGGCCGGTGGCACTTTTCGCGACCTCGCGGCGTCGAGATCAGGCGGTAGCAACAGCGCTTGCTCGAGCCTGTCTATCCCAGAGCCAATCAGCGCAAGGTCGCCGTTGTGCGAGAGCGGCGTGTAATCGATCAGCGCTTTCGAAAGGCTCTCCAGTTCGCGCTTGTCGGCATTCGGCATGCCGACCCGTTCCAGCTGGTCCTGAAGCTGTAATGCAAAGCGCTCTGCCAGAGCCAGGATGGATAGAAGGGCTTCGGCAAGCGGCCGGTGAGCAAGCCGCCCGCCCGGAAGATTGTCCAACTCGTTTTCGGCAATGTTCACCGCATTGGCAACCCGGGCCAATTCCCGCTTCAAGTGAGGAGCTTTCTGCGTTTCACCGAAGCGTGCAGCCACTTCCAGCATGCCCCCCATGCGCATCCGTATCGAGCTGACTGCCCAACGCATACGCCGCCAGGGCCTGTGCGGCACGACCAGTTGGTGTACGATCAATGCGCAAACTGCGCCGATTACCACTCCGACCCACTGCCAGTGGAGCATCTGCGTGTCGGGTTTGAGAAACGCACCGAAGAAATAGCTGACATTCGCGGCAAGCCCGACCGGGATCCAGGGGCCGCCAAATTGACGTGCATATGCCACTGCTCCGATCAGCAGCACGAAAACGAAATGATTTATCCAACTCGTATGTAGCAGAGCCGAAAGCGTAAACATCGCACCTGCCGATGCGGACAAGGCGAGTATCTTGCCAATCCGCGCCCGCGTCTCGTCGTCGCTTATCGCCGCGCAGCTGAAAACCGTGACGGGAAAGGCAATGAGAAACGCCGTGACGGGTGCTCCAAACGCCCCACCGGCCAAAACGGTCACCGCCATCGTCAGCACAAAGGCGAACATGGCACGCGCACCGCGGGCAGTCCGCAGCAGCCCGGGATCGGCACGTACCAACATCCGCCGGGCGCCCGGCGGCAAGGCATTTACGAACAAGGTGAGGAGGGTTGGCACTGCCTTGCCGATACAGCAATTGCGGATGGGTGCGACAGTGTAATGCTGGGTCAAGCAAATACCTGCCGCTATTGCTCAAATGTTCTCGGCGGTCATGAATGGGGCCGCCAGGGACATGGCAGGATTTCGGTAAACCATGAAAGTGGTGCCGCTTAGGTGACTCGAACACCTGACCCCATCATTACGAATGATGTGCTCTACCAACTGAGCTAAAGCGGCACTTTCGCACTGCTGCGAGAAGTGGAGGCCCGAGCCGGAATCGAACCGGCGTGCAAGGATTTGCAGTCCTCTGCGTAACCACTCCGCCATCGGGCCTCGCCCGGCCTCTCGGCACGGGAAGCGGCGCACTAGCGATTCTCGCACCCAAAGGCAATCACCACATGACACCTTACGTAACGTCAGTCTTTACGCGTGGCCGGTTAGCGGCAATGTGATCGACCATGAGCATTGCCAATCTTCTCGATCCGATCACGGCCCAAGGCGGGCAAACACGCTTTTCCGGTCTCGACCAGTGGATGCAGGGCCGGACGCTTTATGGCGGTGCATCGGCGCTTGTCGCCTATACTGCAGCCACCCGCGCCTTTCCCGATCTGCCACCCCTTCGCGCCGCACAGGTCGCCTTCGTGGCGCCGACCGGATCAGATATCGAGGTCAGACGCGAAATCGTGCGGCAGGGGCGCAATGTGACGCAGGTGCGCAGCGAACTGTGGTGCGAAGGCCAGTGTGCGCTGAGCGCTTTCTGGCTGTTTGGCACCCTGCGCGAGGCGAATGCAGTCCATCCCGCTGCACCGATCGAGGAATGGCCCGGGCCGCCCGAAGATGCGGAGGATGCCATGAATGGGAAGGGGCCGGCCTTCATCACCAATAATTTCGAGATTCGCCGCGCGCAGGATGTGCGGGGCCCGGGCGCGCCGATCGTGCGGCGGTGGGCGCGCCTGACCGATCGCGACGCGCTCGATCCGATATCGCAGCTCATTCTGATGGGCGATGTGCTTCCGCCAGGCGCGATGCGAGTCATGAAACGACAAGGTCCGCTCAGTTCGATCAACTGGTCATTCAACCTGCTCGACACCGAACCGACCACACGCGATGGCTGGTTCCTGTCGGAAAATGCCAGCCAGCACGCCGATCACGGCTATTCTTCCGAGCGGCTTCGCCTCTGGAATGCCGACGGCCATCAAGTGCTGGACGGTATGCAGAGCGCCGCGATCTTCGGCTAGGTGCAGGAGACCGAGCGGGCGCCGAGCCCTCTCTGTTGCGGCTAGAGACAGATTTCCCGCTCCAGCGCGATAGCCCTGCGAAATGCCGCGTCATGGCTGACGCACAGAATGGCTCCGTCATAATCGCGCAAGGCCATTTCGAGCAGTTCGATCGCGTCGATATCAAGGTGGTTGGTCGGTTCGTCGAGGATCAGCAATTGCGGCGGATCCGGCCGCGCGAACAGACAGGCCAGAGCCAGCCGTACCTTCTCCCCGCCGGACAGCGCACCTGCCAGTCGGTCGGCCCAGTGGCCCCGAAAGCCGAACCGGGCCAGCGCAGCATGCGCCTCCTGCCGATCCAGCGCCGGATTGTGTCGCCGCATCGCGGCAATCAGCGTTTCATCATCACCCAGCAATGCCAGGTGCTGGTCGAGCACAGCGATACGATCCCGGTCCGCTTCGATCTGCCCGGTGGCGGGTTCGGCTGTACCGGTCAGCAGGTGGATGAGGCTGGTCTTTCCGGATCCGTTCGCCCCGACGAGCGCGATACGCTCGGGGCCGCGGATATGGATGTCGAGCGGGCCGAACAGACGGCGCGGACCGAAATCGCGTGCCACACCCGAAGCATCGACGAGCACATGGCGCGAGGACAGCCCGCAGGAGCCAAGCGCGATATGCACGGGCACCACGCGCTCGACCCGCGATTGCGCATCGCCCAGCGCCTCCTGCGTTGTGCGGGCCAAATCCTGCCTGACAGCCAGTGTGCGGGCGCCAGTCTTTTCCGCCCGCTGCTGCTGGGCATAGAGATGCATTTTGGGTTCCGCCTTGCGCGCGGCGACGGCGCGGCCGCGCTTGTCGCGCCGAGCCTGCTTTTCCAGTTCACGCTGCTGGGTGCGCTGTGCCGCCTTGTGATCCGCCTTGGCCGCCTCGAGCGCATTGATCGCACGAGCGCGCTCCCCATCGCGATAGTCGCGAAATGCCGACCAGGCACCGCCGAACACCGTGGCCCCGGCCGTGGACAGATCGACGATGCGGTCGACGTTTTCCAGCAGTTCGCGGTCGTGGCTGGCGCACAGGATCGCCCCATGCCACCCCGTCAACAGCCGGATAATGGCATTGCGCCCGTCGCGGTCGAGATTGTTGGTCGGTTCGTCGAGGAGCAGGATAGCGGGGTCGGGAAGCAGCAGCGCGGCCAGCTTCAACCGCATCCGCTCTCCGCCGCTGAAACTCGCATAGGGGCGGGTCCAGTCGACTGCGGGGAGATCGACCTGCGCCAGCGCCGCCTCCAGTCGTGCCGACAGGGTCCAGTCGGCACGATCGATATCGTCCTCGCGCGGCCTTCCCTCCTCTATCCGCCGCAGCCGTGTCAGGTCTTCTGTAGCACCCAGCACATCTGCAACGATGCGATCCCCCGCAATGCTTTCCTGCCGCAGAAAGCCGACGGCGCCATTGCATAGGATGGAGCCGGAGTACGAACCGTCACCCACGATCGCGCGCAGCAGCGTGGTCTTGCCCGACCCGTTCCTGCCGAACAGACCGATGGCTTCGCGACCGACGGTCAGCGATAGGGCCGGGAAAAGCGGAGTACCGTCGGGAGTCGCGACGGACACGGAATCGAGAACGAGATTGGGCATGGATCACCGGAGCAGAGAATTGTCGGAAAGGACGAATTTTCGCTCAGATGTTCATCGATGCCTTGCTCCTGTCAGTTCGGCCATACCGGGCCGCGCTCGCAATTTGGCGACGGATGTCGCAAAGTGCAAGCGGCCAGCGCCTCAGTCGGCGAAGCGGGGCGGGCGCTTTTCCATTTCCGCCATGACCGCCTCGACCTGATTGGGCGTGCGCATGATGCCATCCTGTTCGCGGCTTTCCGCCAGAAGGATGGCATCTTCGCCTTCTTCCTGCATGACCTTGAACAGGCGCTTGGAGCCGCGGATGGCATCGGGGTTCTTGTTGGCGATGGTTTCTGCCAGCGCGGTGGCCTTGGCCAGAGGATCGTCGTCGATCATGGTGGCGAAGCCCAGGCCGAGAGCCTCTTCGCCAGAGAATTCCCGGTTGGTATAGGTCAGCTCGCGGAGGGTGTCGTCACGCACCAGGCCGCGCCAGAGGGTATAGCCGCCCATGTCTGGGACGAGGCCCCATTTCATTTCCATAACCGCCATGCGCGTTGCCGGATGGACCACGCGGATGTCCGCGCCGCTGGCGATCTGGAGACCGCCGCCGAAGCAGACGCCGTGGACGGCGGCGATGACTGGGACGGGGCATTTGCGCCAGGTCATCGCGGCTTCCTGCGCGCGGTTGGCATTGCCGTGCGTGCGGTCGACGAGCTTTGCCTGCGGGTTCGAGCCGCCGGCCGCCATGCTGGACAGATCGAGCCCGGCGCAGAAGGCGCGACCTTCGCCAGACAGGACTGCCACCCGCAAACCCTTCATTTCGCGCAGGGCCTGGCCTGCTTCCAGCACGGCTTCGAACTGCGCGCCATCAAGCGCATTCATCTTGTCGCCGCGCGTGAAGCGGACCTGTGCCACGCCATTATCGGCGAGATCGATCGAAACGCGATCCTGGAAATTCATGCCTAAATCCTCTCTCCCGGCGCCGACGGTTCGCCGCCTACATGTCAATCATACGTTTGATCAGCCGTGTTCGGCGAGAAAACGCTTCACGTTTCGGGCAGCCTGTCTGATGCGCTGTTCGTTTTCGACCATGGCGATGCGTACGAAGCCTTCGCCTTCTTCGCCATAACCCACACCTGCCGCGACCGCGACGCCGGCATGTTCGAGCAACTGCTTGGAGAATTCCAGGCTGCCGACATTATGGAAGGCTTCCGGGATCGGCGCCCAGGCGAACATGCTGGCGGGCGGCGAGGGAATGTCCCATCCGGCGCGGCCGAAGCTTTCGACCATCACATCGCGGCGATGCTGATAGCGCGCGCGGTTTTCCTCCACCACGTCCTGCGGCCCGTTGAGCGCAGCACAGGCGGCCGCCTGGATCGGAGTGAAGGCGCCGTAATCGAGATAGCTTTTCACCCGCGTCAGCGCCGAGATCAGTTCCTGATTGCCGACCGCGAAACCCATCCGCCAGCCGGCCATGGAATAGGTCTTGGACATGGAGGTGAATTCGACCGCCACGTCCTTGGCGCCGGGCACCTCGAGGATCGAGCGGGTGGGCTTCCCGTCGTAATAGAGTTCGGAATAGGCGAGGTCCGAGAGGACCCAGACCTTGTTCTCTTTCGCCCAAGCGACCAGCCTTTCGTAGAACGCGAGATCGACCGTTTCCGCCGTGGGATTGCTGGGATAGTTCACCACCAGCACCGTCGGGCGCGGGACGGTATAGGCCATCGCGTTGTCGAGCGCCTTCCAGTAATGTTCGTCCGGCGTGGTCGGCACGCTGCGGATGGTGGCCCCGGCAATGATGAAGCCGAAGGTATGGATCGGATAGCTGGGGCTTGGCGCCAGCACCACATCGCCCGGCGCGGTGATGGCCGTGGCCATGGACGACAGGCCTTCCTTCGATCCCATCGTCACCACGACTTCGCGTTCGGGATCGAGATCCACATTGAAGCGGCGACCGTAATAATTCGCCTGAGCCTTGCGCAGGCCCGGTATGCCTTTCGACTGGGAGTAGCCATGCGCGCTGGGCTTGGCCGCGACTTCGCATAATTTGTCGATCACATGCTGGGGTGGCGGGCGGTCCGGATTGCCCATGCCGAGATCTATAATATCCTTGCCCGAGCGCCGCGCCGCATGCCGCATCGCGTTCACTTCGGCGATGACATAAGGTGGCAGACGCTTGATGCGGTAGAATTCGTCGGACATTCGAGCTCTTTCGGGCGTTGGTTGAGTCACACTGATTACCTATTCACCATGCAGGTGCAAACGCCGCAGGTGCAAGCAGACGCGTAATATCCTATTGCTGCCCAAACAGGCGCTTGAAACGCCAGAGGAGCGAGAATGACCGACGACGGCCCCGATCCCTTCACCAACATGTTCGAAGCACCCGCGAAATTCGCGCGCACGATGTTCGCGCCCTTCGCCGAGGCGAGTTCCGGAACGCCGCTGAGCGCGGAGGACATGCGCGAGTGGACCGCCGTCGGCGCGAAGCTGCAGGGGATGTGGCTGGAATACCAGACCGAGCAGCTGACCAATCCGCAGGCGCTGGCCGCCTATATGGACCCGACCCGCTGGATGAAGCTGGCGCAGGACTGGTACCGCCAGATGCCGATCGCCAACCCTGCGCAGCAACAGGCGCTGATGCAGGAAGGCATGGCGATGTGGCAGCAGGTGCTGGGCCAGTACGGCCTTGGTCCGGATGGCCAGCCCGAAGCGAAGGGCGAGCCCGACCTGCCGCGCACGGACCGGCGCTTTGCCGATCCGCGCTGGCGTGCCCACCCCGCCTATGCGCTGATCCACCAGACCTATCTGTTCCTGGCCGAACGCGTGGCCGACATGGTCGACAAGATGGAGGGCCTGTCGGACGACAAGCGCGAACAGCTGCGCTTCACCACCCGCACGATCACCGAAGCGGCAAGCCCCGCGAACTTTCCGTTGCTGAACCCGGTAGTGATGGAGCGCACGCTGGAGACGCGCGGCGAGAATCTGGTGAAAGGCATGGAGCATCTGATGGCCGATCTGCGCCGCGGGCAATTGTCCCATACCGATGCCAGCGCCTTCAAGCTGGGCGAGAATATCGCCGTGACGCCCGGCAAGGTCGTTCACGAAACGCCGATGTACCAGTTGATCCAGTATTCCCCGACAACCGAAACGGTGCTGGACGTGCCGCTGGTGATCTTCCCGCCCTGGATCAACCGATTCTATATCCTGGACCTCAACGCCAAGAAAAGCTTCGTGCGCTGGGCGGTGGAACAGGGCATCACGGTGTTTATGGTCAGCTGGAAATCGGCCGATGCCAGCATGAAGAACGTGATCTGGGACGATTATGTGCGCGCCCAGATGGACGCCATCGACCACATCCGCGAGCGGTTGAACGTGAAGAACGTGCACGCCATCGGATATTGCGTGTCCGGCACCACGCTGGCGGCGACGCTGGCACTGCTGCATCGCCGCGGCGAGCAGGACAAGGTGAAGAGCGCGACGTTCTTCACCGCACAGGTCGATTTCGAAAAGGCGGGCGAACTGCTGAATTTCGTCGACGACAATCAGCTGGGCATGGTCAAGGCGATGAGCGCCGATGGTTATCTGGACGGTCGTTATATGGCGGCGACGTTCAACATGCTGCGCGGCACCGATCTGATCTGGAATTACGTGGTCAGCAATTACCTGCTGGGCGAGGATTATCCCGCCTTCGACCTGCTGCACTGGAACGGCGATGTCACCAATCTGCCCGCCAAATGGCATCAGCAATATCTGACCGACCTATACCGCGACAACAAGCTGGTCGAAGCGGACGCGCTGAGCGTGGACGGCACGCCGGTCGATATCGGGCTGGTGAAAACACCGACCTATGTCCAGGCCGGCAAGGAAGACCATATCGCCCCTGCCGAAAGCGTCTGGCGGATCAACGATCATTTCAGCGGACCGCTGAAGTTCGTCCTGGCAGGTTCGGGCCATATCGCGGGCGTGGTCAATCCGCCCGATGCGAAGAAATACCAGTACTGGACCAATGACGGATCGCCGCGCACGCTGGCAGAGTTCCGCGAGGGCGCCGAAGAACATCCCGGAAGCTGGTGGCCCGACTGGATCGACTGGCTGCACCAGCAGGACGATGCGACCGTACCTGCAAAGGGCAAGCGCAAGCCCGGCGGCAAAGGCGACACGGTCATCGAAGATGCGCCGGGACGCTATGTTTCGACACGCTAAGTAGCCGACATTAATAGACTTTCCGGATTATTGTGCACTGCACAAAAAATCCTTGACTTCGCTGGTGCAATGCCTATTTTGTGCAGTGCAACAAAGCGAGGTCTCCCATGGCTGATAGCCAGAGTAAAATCGATGCGGCCGCCGAAAAGGCATTTGCCGACGCCGCCGAGAAAAAGACCGCGGATTCGGCCAAGCAGCCGGTAGACGCCAAGGCAGTCGAAAAGGCTGTCGATGCTGGAGCTTCCGCTCCGGTCAAGGCCGATGCCGTCGCCAAGGCCGTCGCTGCCGAGCCCGCCCCCAAGGCCAAGGCATCTGCAGGAAAGACCAAGCCGAAGAAGGCACTTGCAAAGAAGAAGGCCGCACCGAAAACCGCTGCTGCCAAGACTACACCGGCGTCCTCGACCAAGGGCGCTCCTGCCAAGGCGACTCCCGCCAAGCGCAGTTCGATTTCCCAGTTGAAGGATACGATCATGGCCACTGCCAACAAGACCACCAATATCGAATATACCGCCAAGGCGAAAGAAATGGCTGCCGACATGCAGACCCGCGCCAAGGCCGCTTATGAAAAGGGCACCGAAATGACCAAGGACGCCGTCGAGTTCCAGAAGGGCAACATCGAAGCGCTGGTCGAATCGGGCAAGATCCTGGCTGCCGGCATGCAGGACATGGGCCGCACCTATATGGACGAAGCCAAGTCGGCTGCCGAAACCGTCCAAGGCGACGTCAAGAAGTTCGCTGCGATCAAATCGCCGACCGAACTGTTCCAGCTGCAGGGCGAAATCGCCCGCCGCAATTTCGACGCCATGGTTTCGACCACTTCGAAGAACACGGAAGCCATGCTGAAGCTGGCCAACGAAGCCTTCGCACCGGTTTCGAACCGCATGAGCCTGGCCGTCGACAAGGTTTCGAAGGCCGCCTGAGCGCGTTCGACCGAATTCAATTCCGCCGGGCCCTCTCTCCTCTCTCCCAAAGCCCGGCGAATTGGACACCGTGGGCCGGATGGTTTCGAACCATCCGGCCCATTTTTTGTCGTTTACGCCGCGCAGCCGTGCTTTCTTGTCCTGCAAATGGCTTTGCTGGCCGCTGACGCCTTGCGATTTGGCAAACCGATACGATAATGGGTCACGTAATGTTTTATTCCCCGCCCCGCCTGCCCGTCCGCGCCGCCGGAAACGACGACGAATCGCGTGACGGCGAAGGCCAGCTGGGTATTGCCACCAAGACCCGGGCCAAGCCCAAGAAGCCGAGCCAGTACAAGGTTTTGCTGCTGAACGACGATTACACGCCGATGGAGTTCGTCGTCATCGTGCTGAAGCGGTTCTTCAAGATGGACATGGAAGAAGCGACCCGCGTGATGCTGCATGTTCACCAGAAGGGCGTGGGCGTATGCGGGATCTTTCCGTACGAGGTCGCCGAGACCAAGGTCCATCAGGTGATGGATTTCGCGCGGCAGAACCAGCACCCGCTGCAATGCACGCTCGAAAAGGCCTGAATGCCCGCCGCGCCCACGAAGGGCATGACCTGCGCTCAAAAGCGCGCTAGGGCCGTGGTCCAAGACAACTGATCCGGCGAAATCTTGCTCAAGTTCCTGCCCAGCATCGACCGTTACATCTTCAGGCTCGTCATCGTGCCGATGCTGTCGGTCTTCGCCATCGCGGCATCGCTGCTGGTGCTCGACAAGATGCTGCGGCTGTTCGATTTCGTCGCGATCGAAGGCGGTCCTGTCGGCGTCGTGTTCAAGATGCTGATCGCGTTGGTGCCCGAATATGCGAGCCTGGCCATTCCGCTGGGCCTGCTGCTGGGCGTATTGCTCGCCTTCCGCAAGCTGGCGACCAGCAGCGAACTCGACGTGTTTCGTGCCGTCGGCCTCGGCTATGGGCGATTGCTGCGCGTGCCGTTTGCGATCACGGCCGTGCTTATGATCGTCAATGTGGCGCTGGTGTTCTTCATCCAGCCGGTCAGCCGTTATTATTACGAGCAGATGGAATACGAACTGCGATCGGGTGCGCTGGGCGCATCGATCAAGGTGGGCGAATTCACCACGCTGGCCGACCGGATGGCGCTGCGGATCGACGGCAGCGAAGACGACGGACGCCGGCTGCAGGGCATTTTCGCCCGCGTGGCGAACGACAAGAACCAGGTGCTGTCGATTTCCGCCAAGGAAGGCGCTTTCCTGGCAACGTCCGACAATCCCGACACGATCATCCTGCGCCTGACCAATGGTACCATCGTGCAGGAAACCGGCAGCCAGACGCCGCGCGTCCTTACCTTTACCCGGCACGATCTGCCGATCGACCTGCCCACGGTCGACCAGTTCCGCGCCCGCGGCGATGCCGAACGCGAATATATCCTGCCCGAACTGCTGCGGATCGGGTGGAATTCATCGCTGCCGGAAGGGCAGCGCGACGCCAGCCAGGCAAGCTTCAACTTCCGGCTGGTGGAAGTGGTGATGATGGCGCTGATGCCGCTATTGGCCGTGGCGCTGGGCGTACCGCCCAAGCGATCGACCAGCGCGCTGGGCGTGTTCCTGTCCATCGTGATGGTGGTCGCCTATCACAAGGTGAACCAGTACGGCGAAGATGTCGCCGCGCTGGGCCGGGTCGATCCGATCCTGGCATTGTGGGGGCCATTCTTCCTGTTCGCGGCACTGATCATTTGGATGTATTGGCGGGTGGCCCATGTACCCGGCGGGCAGGCCATCGGTGCGCTGGAAATCTGGTTCGAGAAGATGACCAAGCGGATCGGCAGGCTGTTCCGTCGCCGTTCGGTCAAGATCGATCTGGCTGCGGCCGAATAACGGGATCCGATGCAACTCGACTTCTTCCCCTCGCGCACGCTGACCGTCTATCTGGCAAAGCTCTTCACCGTACGCATCGCGGCGATGCTGTTCGTGCTGGTGCTGGTGCTGCTGATGCTGGACCTGCTGTCGAAGAGCGGCGAAATCCTCGCCGTGCCCGGCAACGGGCAAGGCGAATTGCTGACCTATGCGGGATTGCGCGTGCCGCAGCTTATCTCACGCTTCCTGCCCTATTCCGTGCTGCTGGCGACGCTGATCACGCTGGTGACGCTGAACCAGAACAGCGAGGTGATCGCGATGAAGGCGGCCGGCCTGTCGGCGCATCAGGTGCTGGCACCGCTGTTGCTGACGGCAGGCATCGTGTCGGTGGCGACCTTCGTCTTCAACGAACAGGTCGTGACGAAATCGACCCAGACGCTGAAGGCGTGGGAGGCGGTCGAATACGGGCCGATCCCGACGGAAAGCGGGGTGAAGACCAACGTCTATCTGACCGATGGCGACAATATCCTGACCGCCGCCTATGTCGCCGGATCGGGCGAGGCGATCGCCATGCGCAAGGTGACCTGGTACCGGCGCAATCCCGACGGGATGATCGTGGAGCAGATCGATGCGGACCGGGCACGCTATGCCGGGCCGGGATGGCGGCTCGAAGGGGGGCTGACCCGCTTCAACGTCCAGAATGCAGTGACCGACGATCCGGCCAGCGTCGTGGTGGGCGAAGGCCTGCTGCCCGAACAGATCGACCTGGCGAAGATCGACCCCGATGGCGAACCCTTCTGGACGCTGGGAAGCTCGATCGCAGAATTCGAACGCGCCGGGCGCCGCACATCCGAACTGCGCGCGAAATGGTGGCACAAGATTTCGGGGCCGCTCTCGGCTTTCCTCATGCCGCTGCTGGGCGCAGTCGCCGCTTTCGGACTGGCGCGGTCGGGCCAGCTGTTCGTGCGCGCGGTGATCGGGATGGCGCTGGGCTTTGCCTATTTCGTGGTCGACAACGCAGCGCTGGCCATGGGCAGTTTTGGCGGCTATCCGCCCTTCCTTGCAGCCTGGTCGCCGTTCCTGCTGTTCCTGCTGATCGGCGAAACCGTGCTTATCCGCACGGAGGAATAGGCCGGGAAAAGTTTGGTTTACCCTGTCGATGGCAGGGTGAAATGCGAAGGCCGTTCCCACCCACCGAGGGGAGCGGCCTTTTTGCTGCGCAGCGCGCCGTCAGCCGCGCGGGCGCATGGTGTTGCGCGCGATCCGTGCGACCAGCACGCCCATCCCGGCATGGTTTGCACCGTGATAGCTCGAAGTATTCTCCAGCTCCGCCACCAGCCGGCGATGGGCTTCGGGAAGGGAGTGATAGGGCATTGAGGGCATGAGGTGGTGCAGCGCATGATAGCGCAGGCCCACGGGGGCCCACAGTTCGGCGATGCGCCCGGGCGGCGGCACGTTGACGCTGTCGAGGAACTGCGCGGTGACAGTCATCGCGTCGCCTTCATTCTCCCACAGATGCGCGACCAGCGTGCGCAGCTGGTTGAGCACGGCAACCACGGAGAAGATCGCCAGGGCCACCAGCAAGGGCTTCCAGCCGAAGGCAAAGATGCTGCCGATCAGCACCCAGCTCCACAACATGCCGCCGAGCTCGAGCCAGAACACCCGCCGCGGCAGATCGCCTTCGGGCGGGCGGCGGCGAAATTCGGGATTGATCGCCAGCGCGCTGAAACGCTGCCACGTCAGCTGGCGCACGGGCGGAAAAAGCGCGCCCAGCGGCACCAGCACGGCGAAGCGGAACAGCAGCGCAGCAGGCGCAAGAAGCGCGACGAGCACGAAGGTTGGCAGGCTGAGTGGCTTCATCAGCGCCAGCGGCAGATATTCGGGATCCGCGGTGGTCCCGTATTGCGTGCGCTTGTGATGCAGCGTGTGCACCTGTTCGTACATGAAGGAAGGCGTCAGCATGGGGACACCGACAAGCGCATTCCATGCGGTGCGGAAACCCGGCAAGGCACCGTTCCTGAAATGCGAAATTTCGTGGATGAACAACAGCGCGCGATAGAGCGCGAGCACCGCCAGAACGCCCAGTCCGATGGCGAGAGGCACGCTTTCGACAAGAATCGCGCCCGCCAGTAAGCCATAGCCGACCAGCGCCGATCCGATCATATCGGGCCAGTAGATATCCGCCCGATGGTCGGAAATGTCCTTGGTCAGGTCGCGCGCGGCCCGGAGCATCGCCTTGTCATCCGGAATTTGCGCGTGCCAGCCCGATCCCGCGTCACGACGCGAGACGATATCGGCGGCCGAAATCTGTGTCTGTTGCACGTTCATTATTAAGCTTCCCGGGAGGCCTTAGCCGAAATAACGCGAGCGATACAGCACCCGCTGTCGATCATAGTGATCGCGCATCCGCGTTTCCTTGACAAAGATCAGCTAGCGCACTCAGGGCTAACGCAATCTGAACGAAGGTATTGCGCGAATGTCCGATGCAAATGTGGTGATTGAACTGGTCGAGGGCAAGGCGGGGCGGGCGGCCTTCGTCAATACCGGTCGCGACTTTGCGGCGCGTGAACCACACTGGGTCCCGCAACTGCGTTCCGAACAACTGGAACTGGTCAATCCGGAGAAGAACCCGTTTTTCGGCCATGCCGCACACCAGCTTTTCCTGGCCCGTCGCGGCGGCAAGCCGGTAGGACGCATTTCCGCGCATATCGACCGCCTGGCGCTCGAACTGCCGCGCGAGCAGGGATTTGGCCCGGGCGCCGGCATGTTCGGCTATTTCGACGCCGAGGACGAAACCGTCGCCCATGCTCTGCTGAAACGCGCCGAAGAATGGCTCGCCAGCCAGGGCATGAACCGTGCCATCGGGCCGATATCGATGTCGATCTGGGAAGAACCGGGTCTGCTGGTCAAAGGGCAGGATCACGATCCGATGATCATGATGGGGCACCACCCGGCCATCTACCGCGAATGGATCGAAAGTGCAGGTTACTCGCGTACGAAGACGTTGCTGACATACGATCTGGACGTAACCAGCGACTTTCCGCCGCTGATCCGCCGCATCGTGCAGTCGGGGCAGCGTAACGACCGCATCACCCTGCGGCCCGTCGATGTGAGCCGATGGGACGAGGAAGTGGAAACCATCCTCGCCATCCTGAACGATGCGTGGTCCAACAACTGGGGCTTCGTGCCCTTCACCAATGCCGAGATCGCCTATGCCGGCAAAAAACTGAAGCCGATCATCCACCCCGATCTCAATCTGATCGCCGAACTGGATGGCAAGCCGGTCGCGTTCATGCTGACGTTCCCGGATATGAACGACGTGCTGCGCAAGGTCGGTGGCAAGCTGTTTCCGTTCGGCTGGTTCCATATCCTTCGCTGGTTACGCAAGCCGCGGCGAATGGGCATGCGTGTACCACTCATGGGCGTGCTTCGAGAGCTGCACAATTCGCGGCTCGCCAGCCAGCTGGCCTTCATGATGATCAGCCAGATCCGTGACGTAGCGGTAGACAAATACGAGACCCGCCGGGCCGAGATCGGCTGGATCCTCGACGACAATCAGGGGATGATGGCGATTGCCGATGCGATCCAGAGCACCATCAATCGCGAATATGCCATTTTCGAAAAGTCGCTGATCTCCTGAGAGTTATCGGCTGTCGCATTTGCGCCACTTCGTGGAACTGAAATGCAACTGCCGGGAACCCCGGCGGCCACCATCCCGTTGTTGGATGAAGCGCGGCACTCGCCAATTTCAAGAGACCCGATGAAGCAGCAATCCGTTACGACCGCGCGTAAGAAGCTGCCTGCCTTTGTGCTGGTGGTCGAAGATGACGCGGTGCTCGGCCTCACGATAGAGAATGCGCTGCTGGATGCCGGCGTGAAGCAGGTTGCCTTGTCGACGTCTACCGAAGAGGCGATGGAACATCTTCGCGACGAACGCCCCGATGCGATCGTGCTGGACGTTCATCTGGCCGACCGAGACGATGGCTGGGCGATTGCCGAACTGGTCCGCACCCTTGGGCCGGACAGCCCGCGCATCATCTTTTCGACCGGTGCGCCGCAGGACATTCCCGAAGATATTGCCGCGCTCGGCTGCGTTCTGGAAAAGCCTTACGATGCCGCCATTCTGGTCGATTTGCTGCGCGAACCCGAAAAGAAGGGGCTTATTTCCCGCCTTCGCGACGTTCTGCGTTAGCGTCCACAGCGCGTAACAGGCTGCGCATCATGTCACCGCCGACACGGCCTGCTTCGGGTGCCATCTTCCGCAATGTGAGGTCAGGATCGATATCCTGCGCTTTCTCACCCGCCATATCGGCGGCAGCCTGCGCCAGCGGGGCGATCGGCATGTCGAGCAGCACTTCGGTCATTGCCTGCATCATCAGCTTCATTTCGCGCTGGCGCTCTGGGTCGCGCAACTGGTGGCTCAGATCGCCAAGTGCCGCCACTGCATCATCAACATTAGCCTGCGCAACGGCAGGTGCGGGCAACGCAAGCGCACCGAGCATCACGGGAAGTACGAGTTTGCGCATGAAAGACCCCGGCGAAATGTGAGATTCGGTGAGCGATCTAGGCGCCGTGCGGTGACTTTTGTCTGAACGCAGCTTCACAGCCCCGATGCGTCCAGCATCATCAGGCAGGCGGGCATTACCTCGTCGATCCGTTCGGGCGTATCGAGCAGATCCGCGCTCTCCCTTTTCACGAGCGCCATGATGGTTTCGCGATCCGCGCCCAGATCGTCCATCAGCCGTGCAGTCGCGCGGACGAAGAATTCCTGCCCGCGGGGCGCCATGGCGGGATACTGCACTGCCGCAGCGTCCCCATCAGCCTGCTGGCGATGAACGATGCCGAAGGCGACCGAACAGCGCAGCGCGCTCGATTGTTCGAGCGTAAGTTTCGGCAGCGGCGGCGCGCCGGTCGTCGCTTGGGCTAGTGTCAGGGCGATGGGGGCGAGAAAGGTCAGCATGACGCGCTTCTAGACCTGCCAGTCTGAACCGCAAGCGACCAGCGCCAATCGCGGCTTGCCAGCCTATGGCGAGCGCTTAAGGTGGCGAATCGAAACTCAAAGGAGAGAGTACCGGATGTACAGTCACATGATGGTGGGTTCGAACGACATCGATCGGTCGAAAACATTCTACGACGCGACCTTCAAGGCGATCGGCGGAAAGGAAGCCATCGTCGACGAAAAAGGGCGCCTTATGTATCTTCATAACGGCGGTGCTTTCCTGGTCACCAAGCCGATAGACGGCAAGGACGCCACCCCCGGCAACGGCAGCACCGTAGGGTTTGCGATGACGCCGGAACAGGCGGATGCATGGCACGCCGCTGGCGTGGCGAACGGCGGCACCGCGATCGAAGACCCGCCGGGCGAACGCCCCGGTTCGGGCATGTATCTCGCCTATTTGCGCGATCCCGATGGCAACAAGCTGTGTGCCCTTCACCGCATCGGATCGTAAAACCACGTGCAAAGAGGCGAAGCGGGATTGCTGGCCGACCTGGCGACGCTTGCGATCCCGTTTGCCGCGCATGAGCATGCCGCGGTTTTCACCGTCGAGGAGAGCCGGTCGATCGACGCGGACATTCCCGGCGCTCACACCAAGAACCTGTTCCTGAAGGATGCAGGCGGGGCTTTCTGGCTGGTTACTGTTCCCGCACAGGCCCGGGTCGATCTGAAAGCCCTTCCCCATGCCATCGGCTGCAAACGCGTCAGTTTCGGCAAGGCCGACGATATGGAGCGCCTGCTGGGCGTAGCGCCCGGATCTGTGACGCCGCTGGCGATGATCGAGGCGCAGCCGGGCAGCATCACCGTGGTGATCGACGAGGAACTCGCCAGAAGCGCCCGGATGAACGTCCATCCCTTACGCAATACCGGGACATTGGGCCTCGCTGGCGCCGACGTGCTCGCGCTGGTGCGGCACTGGGGTCACGACCCGGTGGTGGCGGCCATACCGAAGAAATCAGCCTGAAAGATCAGCGCGAAAGTTCGAAGACAGCGAATTCGGCGCGCATATTGGCGCCCGCCCGCGATACCGGCCGCTTGCCGGCAAAATACCAGTCCCGCACTATCGTAGCGCCTTTTTCGCGAGCCAGTTCGCGAAAATCGTGGACCGTGACGTGGTGGATGTTCTGCGTTTCATACCAGCTTACCGGAATGCTCCGCGTCACCGGCATCCGCCCGCCGAACATCAGCGCCGCGCGCGTGCGCCAGTGAGCGAAATTGGGAAAGCTGACGAAGGCCCGCGTGCCCACCCTGAGCAATTCGTCGAGCATCCGGTCGGGCCGCGAGGCGGTCTGCAGCGTCTGGCTGAGGACGGCATAATCGAAGCCCTTGTCGGGATAATCGCCGAGGTCGCTGTCCGCATCGCCCTGCACCACCGAAAGGCCCTGCGATACGCAGCGCTCGACACAGGTGCCGTCGATTTCGATCCCGCGCACGTCGCAGCCCTTCTTGCGCAGGGCCATCATCAGCACGCCGTCCCCGCAACCGATATCCAACACCCTGCTGTCGGGGGTGATCCGACTGGCAATCGCTGCCAGATCGGGACGTTGATCGATTGCCGCCACGCTCATCCCAGGAACCCCCCGATCACCCGGTCAAGCGCCGGCACATCGAGCAGGAAACTGTCATGCCCATGCGGTGCAGACAGTTCGACGAAGCTGACCGCAGCACCTGCAGCATTGAGCGCATGCACCACATGGCGACTTTCGCTGGTTGGATAAAGCCAATCGCTATCGAAGCTGACGAGGCAGAACCGCGCATCCGTGCCGGCGAAAGCATCGGCCAGTTTGCCGCCATGTTCTTCGGCCAGATCGAAATAATCCATCGCCCGCGTGATATACAGATAGCTGTTGGCATCGAAGCGGCGGGTAAATCCGCTGCCCTGATAGCGCAGATAGCTTTCGACCTGGAAATCGGCATCGAAGCCAAAGCTCTTGGCCTCACGGTCCTGAAGGTTGCGGCCGAACTTGCCCGTCAGCGCCTCTTCGGAAAGATAGGTGATATGCGCTGCCATGCGCGCAACGGCCAGGCCGTTGTCGGGCCCATCGCCGCCGTAATAACTCCCGTCCTGCCAGCGTGGATCGGCCATGATGGCCTGACGGCCAAGTTCGTGAAAGGCGATATTCTGCGCCGAGTGCCGGCTGGTCGATGCAATCACCAGCACGCGGCGCGCCCGATCGGGCCAGTTCGCCGCCAGGCTGAGGGCCTGCATCCCGCCCATCGAACCGCCGACCACGGCGTGGAGCGTTTCTATATCGAGCATATCCAGCAACCCGATATGCGCCCGGACCATGTCGCGGATGGTGATGACGGGAAAGCGCATGGCGTAAGGACGGCCATCGCTCGCCTCGCTCGCCGGGCCTGTAGAACCCATGCAACTGCCGATGACATTGGCACAGATGATATGAAAACGGTCCGTGTCGATCGGCTTGCCCGGCCCGACCATCCGTTCCCACCAACCGGGCTTGCCCGTTATCGGATGCGGCGAGGCGACATACTGATCGCCCGTGAGCGCGTGGCACAGAAGGATCGCGTTCGATCGATCCGCATTCAGTTCGCCATAGGTTTCGAACGCCAGTTCCACGCGCGTCAGTTCGCCCCCGCCATCGAGCGGCAGCGAACCGGGGAGCGTCAGTGTTTGCGAGTGGGCGTTCAAATCGGACCTTGGGGTGAAACAATCAAACCCTGTCTCTATCGCCTAGCCTTGCGCTTGTCGAAGGGCCGATATTCTTTCATGCGAAGAAACTGACATGGCAGCGAGCGAGAAAATGGACCGGCCCAACATGAAACCCTGGATCGAGGGCATCCATGCCTATGTTCCGGGCAAGTCGAGGGGTGAGGACGGGCGCAAGCTGATCAAGCTGTCGGCCAACGAGAACCCGATGGGTTGCAGCCCGGCCGTGCTCGCCGCTCTGGCGCAGGGGCAAGAACCCAGCCTCTACCCCGACCCCGACGCCACGGCGCTGCGCGAAGCGATCGGCGCACTTCACGGCATCGATGCGGCGCGGATCGTGTGCGGCACCGGTTCTGGCGAATGCCTCCATGGCGCGGTACAGGCGTTCGCGGGCCCCGGCGACGAGGTGCTGTTCCCGCGCTATTCCTTTTCGCTCTACCCCCTGCTTGCGCACAAGGTCGGCGCGACGGTCGTGCTGGCTGAAGACACGGACTATGCGCCCGACGTGGACAAGCTGCTCGCCGCGGTGACGGAGCGCACACGGGTCGTCCTGCTCGACAATCCCAACAACCCGGTCGGCACATGGCTGCCGCGTGACGAAGTCGCCAGACTGCATGCCGGGCTGCCGACGAATGTGCTGCTGGTGATCGACCAGGCCTATGCCGAATTCCTC
The DNA here is from genome assembly GCF_019857205.1 of Qipengyuania pacifica. Lineage (GTDB taxonomy): Bacteria > Pseudomonadota > Alphaproteobacteria > Sphingomonadales > Sphingomonadaceae > Qipengyuania > Qipengyuania pacifica. The sequence goes on from NZ_JAHWXO010000011.1 coordinate 48,904, forward strand.
GACGAAGGCGAGGACGATGGAGGTATGGAACTGGCCGCAAACAACGACAATGTGCTCGTCACCCGAACGTTCGCCAAGGCCTATGGCATCGCGGGCGAACGCGTGGGCTGGGCGACCGGCGCGCCGCATCTGATCGATGCGCTGAACCGGCTGCGCGGGGCGTTCAACATCACGGCGAGCGGGCAACGTGCGGCGCTGGCGGCGCTGTCCGACCAGAGCTTCGTCGCCGCATCGCGGGATGCGAACATTGCGGCACGCACGCGCTTCGTCGAACAGATCGAGGCGCTGGGAAACCATGGGCTTCGCGCGCTGCCGAGCAAAGCGAATTTCGTGCTGGTCGTATTCGAAGGCGCGCTTGCGGCGGAAACTGCACTGCAGGCCATCGCCGCTGCCGGCTACGCCGTGCGCCACCTGCCCGGCCAGGGCCTGCCGCAGGCGCTGCGGATCACCATTGGCACATCGGCCCAGATGGACGAAATCGCTGCCGTGCTGCGCGGTGTTTGCGGAGCGCAGGCATGACTATCGAACGCGTCGCCATCGTCGGGCTCGGGCTGATCGGCGGATCGGTCGGGCTGGCGGTGCAGGAGATGCTACCCGGCATGGCGACGACGGGATGGGATGCCGATACCGATGTGCGCCAGCGCGCAGCCGGGCGCCGGCTTGTGGGCGAGGTCTGCGACACGGTTGCCGAGGCGGTACGCGGGGCGGATCTGGTGATCCTTTGCGTACCCGTCGGAGCGATGGGCTATGCTGCCGAAGCGATCGCACCTCATCTCGAACCCGGCGCGATCGTCAGCGACGTCGGATCGTCCAAGCGCAGCGTTGGCGATGCCCTTGCGGCCGCCCTTCCGGCTGCCATCGTCATTCCCGCGCACCCCGTCGCCGGGACGGAGAATAGCGGGCCGGATGCCGGATTTCCCGAGCTCTTCCGGCATCGCTGGTGCATTGTCACGCCCGGCAAGAATACACCCCCGGACGCTGTGGACGCGCTCACCCGGTTCTGGGAAGGACTGGGGGCGACGGTGGAGATCATGGATGCCGAACATCACGACCTGGTGCTCGCCGTGACCAGCCATATTCCCCACCTCATCGCCTATACGATCGTCGGCACGGCCAGCGATCTGGAGGATGTGACGCGGGGCGAGGTGATCAAATATTCGGCCGGCGGGTTCCGCGATTTCACGCGTATCGCCGCCAGCAACCCCACCATGTGGCGCGATGTCTTCCTGTCCAATCGCGACGCCGTGCTTGAAGTACTGGGCCGCTTCAACGAAGATCTCAGCCGCCTTCAGCGCGCCATCCGCAATGGCGACGGCGACACGCTGTTCGACCTGTTCGACAAGACCCGCACCATCCGCCGCTCGATCATCGAAGAAGGCCAGGACGATGCCAGACCCGATTTCGGGCGCGGAGATCATTGAAGCGCTGCATCGTCAGGGGAATCGTACCGTCTCGGCGCGCCCATTAACCACAATGATACCCCCATTTGCGGGTCTGGAAAGAAAGCTGCGACGTTATATTGTCGACTGACTGAGCTCGCTTGCACATCAACAACCTCGGAGCCATGTCTGATGGCGATTCGCATGTTTTTCCGGGATTTCGCGTTTTCGGCAGGCGAGTTGCTTCTACCCAAATCGATCCGGAACAGAGGCGCGCTGCTCGCGATGAGGCGCCTAGCGAGTGCGTGGGCGAGAGACGGTTATGTCCTGTCCTATCCAAAGTCCGGCAGAACCTGGCTTCGAACGATGCTCGGCAGCATGGTGTGCGCTCAGTATGGGCTCAAGGTTGAAAACCCGATGGAGCTTCAGCACTTCTGGAAACTTTCGTCGGACATTCCGAACATCGGCTTCACTCATGACGACAGCCCAAATCTCAAGTTCGGGCACGAGGTAGACCAAGACAAGTCCCGCTATCGCAATAAGCGGGTTCTGCTGCTCACACGCGACCCGCGTGACGTTCTGGTATCCTACTATTTCGACGCCAAGAACAGAATGAAGGTGATCGATTGCGACATCTCGACCTTCATTCACGAAGAAAAGGGCAGCGTCGACGCAATCGTAGCGTTCTATAATGCGTGGGCCGAAGCGCGTTATGTGCCGCGTGATTTTCTCTGGGTTTCTTACGAGGAAATGCATGCAGATCCTCGGCAGGTCATCCGCAGCACGGCGAAATTTCTCGGTCTTCCCGATCCGGACGAAACCCTGCTTCAGGAAATCGTCGAAAAGGCATCGTTCCGCAACATGCGCAAGGCCGAACTGCACGACAGCTTCGGCCATGAGCGCCTACGCCCGGCAGATCCGCATAATCCGGAAAGCTTCAAGGTACGCCGAGGGAAAGTGGGGGGCTATGTCGATTATCTTTCCAGCGAAGACATCGCCTATGTCGATGCCTACATAGACCGGCACCTCCATCCGTTCTTTGCCTGTTATTACAGCAAAGAGAAGGTGGCGCCCTCCGGGAAGGAACTTGCTCCCACCACAGGACAGATCCAGGCACCTACCATCGCCAGTATTGAACTGGCGCAGAACACCGAATTGCGTGCGAGCAACGACAACCATCGCCGCGAGCGATTCATGCGGCTGGCCGCAGCAGTCGCCTTGTTCGCCAGCGGCTGGATCGCCAACGAGCTCGATGCGAATTTCGCACCGCCCGCGAGCGCGGCATCGCTTATCAGTGAAGCGCAGGAAGCCTATGTCGCGAGCAGCGTGCGCGCGAAAATGGTTTCGCAAATAGAGACCAGCGACGTCGACAGAGGCGAGATTTTCGATGCCACCGGTGTCGATCTGCCGGAAATTCCCGTCGACTGGGTCGTGACCGATGCCCAGCTCTACCCTTCCGATCTGGGAAATTCGGTCGTGCTGACCATGGTCACGGCAGATGACGAGCGAGTATCCCTGTTTGCAGCAGAAGAAGACACATCCATTGGCGACAGCCCGTCGATGGAGCTGAACAACGGCGTTCCGGTTGCGTACTGGGAAGATGGCGAGGCCGCGCTCGCCCTGGTTGGGGAACTGGAGGGGCCCCGGTTACTGGAGCTTGCAACTACTCTCGATCGCGAATCCTGATCCCTGCCTCAGGAGATCATAATCGTGGCGCGATATCAGAGCCCCTCTTCATTGAGCGCGTTGATTGCCGCGAGGACGCGTTTCTCGATCTCGGGACGGGGCAGCCCCGGCGGGATCGGCTCACCGAAGCGGTAGATGATCCGGCCCGGCTTTTTCAGCCGTTTATGGTAGACCGGCCCGCTATTCACGGCGACGGGGACCACTGGCAGACCGAGCATCTTGTAAAGTCCGGCAAAGCCCGATTGCAGCGGGCGTACCTCACCATGGGGTACGCGCGTGCCTTCGGGGAAGATCACCAGCGGGCGTCCGTCAGCAACCAGTGCCTTGGCCGATCGGATCATCTGCATCAGCGCTTTGGCGCCAGCCTCGCGGGCCACAGGCACAAGGCCGAAAGACGCAGCGGCGCGGCCCCATAGCGGAATGTTGAAGAGTTCCTGCTTGGCGAACACGCTTGGCGTGTCGAACAGGGCGGGCGCATCGATCGCCTCGAAGAAGCTCTCGTGCTTGATCGCATAGAGCACCGGTTCTTCGAGCGGGGCGCCTTCCAATACCAGTTCGCAGCCGAGCAGATTGACCAGACACCAGCGCTGCCACTGCGCCCAGTTGCGCACGCGCCGACGGAAGGCCTCGACGCTGAAAGTCAGGGCGATAAGCGATACGGAGGTAAAAGTACTGAGCCGGTTCATCGGAGATCTCAGCGGCCTTCAGCGGGCCATCCGCAATGGCGATGGCGACACGTTGTTCGGCCTGTTCGATAAGACCATCCGCCGCTAGATCATCGAAAAAGGCCAGGACGATGCCAAATGCGATTTCGGGCGCGGAGATCATTGCGGCAAACTCAAGATCTTAGCCGAGCAGTACCTACTCAGCGGAAAGTCAGACGTTGCTCTTCTCGACCTTTTGGGCTTGTATTTAAGTTAGCGAGCATGGTCTAGCCGTACGTCTGTTATTTTCTGCGTTCACACGCTTCGCCCCGCTAAATAAGCGTTTACAACTTTGGGGAACTTTATTTTGATATAATTTAGATATCTCCATCTGCTTGCATTGGTACGTGCCATCGAGCACGTTGTCGCGGAATACATTCTCGAAGCTAGGGCATTCTCCCGACCGCTTTGTACAATCACTTCTTACGTCATTGTTGCAATACCAGTCCGAGTAGCCAGCCGCTCCGGACTTGATCAAGGTATTACCCACGATCGTATTGTTGTTTGATACATCACGAAGTCGAATGGCATCGCCGCTTACGTTTTCAAAGCGGTTTCTGATAATTGTATTACGATCTGACTGATGCGCCAAATACAATGCATGTATTAATCCCGACCCTCTTCCAACGTTCTGAATGTTTAAGAATTTGTTATTAATTATTTTAGTTCTATTGGAGTTCACCAAGCGGATCGCAGCCGTTGATGGCCCGAGCGCCTCATTGTAGCCATTTCCTATTTCTATGAAGGCCAAACCGCTAACAGTATTCCCACCAGCCAATTTCGACGGAGAATCTCGATTTCCGTTGAATGAAATGGCTGTGCCATAGTGTTTAACAACGAGATTATAAAAATGAATATTACTGGGCGCGTTGGCGCTCTCCCTTAGAGCAAACCATGTTCCTCCATCACATTGAACGGAATAAACGTTCGACTTGGAACAGCCGTCAAAAATCGGGGGGGGCTTGCCCTCATCCAATGGTAAGAACATAATGGAGTTGTGGGGCATGGTGAACGTCCACTTCACCCGCTGGTTATAGTACGTTCCCGAAGCAATCCATATTTTGACATCATTCTCAGGTTTTGATCGAAGTAGAATTTCGTGCGCCGCCGCAATGGTCGAAACCGGTTCATCTCGCGAGAGCCCACTGTTCGTATCGTCACCGTCCGGCGATAAAAATATTTCTATGCTATTGGCTTGGCCGGGCAGTTTCGTCGCGCCTGTCAGCACTAAGATTAAACCAAGTAAAGCTAACGATAGGGCGCCCAACTTCAATTGAGTCCCTAACGGGGGGTGATGAAGACCTTGAGGATGAGATAATCGCATTAATTGAGCAACGTTCTTTTGCATAAAGTGGTGCCACCGGTGACACTTGCACGTAAAGTCTGCCGAGGCTGCGATTTAGTCATTGAGCGCGTTGATTGCCGCGAGGACGCGTTTCTCGATCTCGGGACGGGGCAGCCCTGGTGGGATCGGTTCACCGAAGCGGTAGATGATCCGGCCCGGCTTTTTCAGCCGTTTGTGGTAGACCGGCCCGCTATTCACGGCGACGGGGACCACTGGCAGACCGAGCATCTTGTAAAGTCCGGCAAAGCCCGATTGCAGCGGGCGTACCTCACCATGGGGTACGCGGGTGCCTTCGGGGAAGATCACCAGCGGGCGTCCGTCAGCAACCAGTGCCTTGGCCGATCGGATCATCTGCATCAGCGCTTTGGCGCCAGCCTCGCGGGCCACAGGCACAAGGCCGAAAGACGCAGCGGCGCGGCCCCATAGCGGAATGTTGAAGAGTTCCTGCTTGGCGAACACGCTTGGCGTGTTGAACAGGGCGGGCGCATCGATCGCCTCGAAGAAGCTCTCGTGCTTGATCGCATAGAGCACCGGTTCTTCGAGCGGGGCGCCTTCCAATACCAGTTCGCAGCCGAGCAGATTGACCAGACACCAGCGCTGCCACTGTGCCCAGTTGCGCACGCGCCGACGGAAGGCCTCGACGCTGAAAGTCAGGGCGATAAGCGATGCGGAGGTGATCAGCAGGCTGCCGATGTAGAAAGCGAAGTAAAAGGCGATATTGCGGATGAGGCGCATCACGGATCAGCTCGGCAAGCCTTGCGACACCACTGCGGCGAGCAACTTGTTATATTCCAGAAACAGCGTCGCCAGGCTGGGGTGGGACGTGACGGCATCCTCCACTACGCGGATATCGGGTGGCAGCGTTTCTTCGAATTCCGAACTGGCGCGGGCCATGTGCCAATCGGTCGTCACCAGACGGACTGAGGTAAACTTGTTTTCACGCAGCCACTGGGCAGCTTCACCCGCATTGGTGCGCGTGTCCACAGCAAGGTATCCTAGCTTTACGCAGCATTCCATCGTGCCGCGCGACACGTCGAATTCAGCTGCAAATTCGGCGGGACGAACCTCGGGATCGACACCGGACACAAACATTTCCTTCGCCAGCCCCTGATCCACCACCGACAGTCCCCGCGCAATCCGGCCTGGACCTCCGGTCAGTACGATTACGGCATCGGTCGGCTCGCCCGCGAGAGGCTTGGGCAGCGAAACGGCAAAACCGAGGAAGCCGAATGCGTAAACCAGCAAAGCGGCGGCAAAGAAACGGAGGATCACAGAATTTTCCTGAGCGTGGCAAGCACGGTGAACCGCGCCGTCAGCACCGCTAGAACAACCGCCCCCACGGGGACAAGTGCCAAGACCAGCCAGTCCGACATTTGCAGCCCGCCCCCTGCAACCAAGCCGGAATCGAGCGCCGAGAACTGCAGGCCCATCAGCCATACCGCTGCAGCGCCGATTACGAAGCCGAGCGTTCCGCCGACCGCCGCATCGGCAAGGATGGATCGCTGGAAGATCCGCGCGATCTGGTCGTCGTTACCGCCAAGCAAGTGAACGATCTCGATCGTGTCGCGATTGGTGCCGAGCGCATTGCGCGCTGCCAGCCAGACCGCGGCTGCCCCGGTGAAGGCCAGCAGGCCGATCAGCCCCAATGCCGCCCAGCCCAGTGCCGACAATGCAGACAGCACCGGCGCAAGCCATTGCGCCTGTGCATCGATACGCGCGGCGGGCGCACGCTCGGCCAGCAGGTGGCGCAGCCGTTCGAGTGTCGTCTCGTCGGCGTCGTCGGTCAGCCGCAGATCGATCAATGCCGGGATAGGGACGGTATCCTGTGGGTTGTCGATACCCAGCCAGGGTTCGAGCAATTGCTCGACCCTTTCCTGAGGCACGATCTCGAGTTCTTCGACAGCGCCGTCCTGCGACAAAATGGCGGCGGCCTCCTGCGCCTGTCGGTCGCGCTGGCGCGGATCGGCTTCGACGATCTGCACTGTTGCACTGCCCGCCAGATCGCCCCGTGCCCGATCGGATAGATTGTCCAGCGCCAGCCCACCGCCCGCGGCAAGTACGGTGAGCGCCACCATGATCGCGATGACCCACGGCATCGGCCCGCCCAGCCGTGCACGGGGCAGCAGATGTGCGGCGCGGCGCCCACGGAAGGGCGCAAGCCCGCGTTCCACAGCCCGGGTGAGCGCCGGCGGTTTCGTCATGTACCGGCCCCGACCCGGCGCGGGGGATAGCGAAGGGCGCCGGTCGGATCGGCCAGCATTCCCTTGTCGAGCCGCATGATCAGCGAATCGGGAACCTTGCGCAGCAAATGCACATCGTGGGTCGCGACCACCACAGTGGTGCCCAGCCGGTTGAGCGCTTCGAACAGGCGGATGAGCTTGAGCGCCATTTCGGGATCGACGTTTCCGGTCGGCTCGTCAGCCACCAGCATGTCGGGCCGTCCGATTACCGCGCGAGCAATCGCGACACGCTGCTGCTCGCCGCCCGAAAGAGTGGCGGGCCGCGCATCGGCCCGCTGCGCGAGTCCGACCCATTCCAGCATGTCGGCAACCGGCGCCTGCAAATCCGCTTCGCGTACGCCGGCAACGCGCAGGGGCAGGGCGACATTGTCGAAGGCGGACAGATGGTCGACCAGGCGGAAGTCCTGGAACACCACGCCCATGCGCCTGCGATAGGCGGGCAAACGATCGCGCGGCAGCGTGATCACATCGGTGCCGAACATCCGGATCGCCCCGCGCGAGGGACGCTGGGCGAGATAGAGCAGCTTGAGCAAAGACGTCTTGCCGGCCCCGCTGGCTCCTGTGAGAAAATAGAAACGGCCTGGAAACAGAGTGAACGATACGTTGGACAGCACTTCGCGATCGGTACCGTAACGCAAGCCGACATTGTCGAATTGCACGATCTCATCTTCGGCCATGCTCACTGCCCGGCCAGTGGGATAAAGAGAAAAGGAGCACCCGCCATCGTCGCAAACAGCCTATAACCACGCTTGCATGTGGAAAAAAGCGGTTCTTGCGCTTTGCGAACAGGCCTGTCGCTTGTCGTGATTCGCATGGCACCTTAAGGCTTGGGTCATCATGATCATTGCCTGTCCTGCCTGTGCCACGCGCTACGTCGTTCCCGACAGCGCTATCGGTATCGAAGGGCGGACCGTGCGCTGTGCGAAATGCAAGCACAGCTGGTTCCAGGATGGACCCGATGCGGATCGGCTCGCGGCAGTTCAGGATATTCCTGCGCCCTCACCCGCACCGCCCCCTCCGCCGCCGGCGCCGCCCAAGGCTTCGCCGCCCCGCACCAGCGCAGCGGTCTATACCGATCCCGCAGTGGCGGATCGCGGTAATCAGGCTCCCGCAGCAGAAGAGATGCCGCCGCGGGATGGACCGGATTTCGACGAGACTGCCCCGCCCTATGGCGATGTGCAGGACGATCTGCCTCCTCCCCCCAAGCCGGAAGACGAGCGCGGGCCGTCGCGCTTCGATCATGCCCCGCCCTTCAGGCGGCGGCTCAACATCAATCGCCTGTGGACCTGGGCGGCAGCGATCTTTGCGGTGATCGCCCTCGGGACCGTGGTGGCGGTCAATTACGTCGGCGTGCCCGAATGGGTGCCGGTCACGCGTCCACTGTTCGGCGCTGCCCAACCCGATCTCGAACTGTCGTTCCCCGTCGAGCAGCAGGAACGACGCACGCTTCCCAACGGCACCGAGTTTTTCGGGGCGCGGATCATCGTCAAGAACACGGCGCGCGAAACCCGGCCAATCCCGCCGATCCTGATCGTCCTGCGCGATCAGCGCGAACGGCAAGTCTACAGCTGGGTCGTGCAGCCGCCGCAGTCGAGCCTTGCGCCAGGCGAGGATCTGACGATCAATGAAGCGGTAACCGATGTGCCCAAATCGGCGGTTTTCGCCGATGTGGGCTGGGCACCGCGCTAGGTTTCCATTTCACGCAATAAAGATGCTTGCCGGGGCGATGCACCGCTGCTAGTGGCGCGCTCCTACCGACGGGGGCGACGCCAAGCGGATTCGCTCCCGAGCAGACTGTGTGCGGTCGTGGCGGAACTGGTAGACGCGCAACGTTGAGGTCGTTGTGGCCGCAAGGCCGTGGAAGTTCGAGTCTTCTCGACCGCACCAAACAGTCCATCCCCCTGACAATCGGCTCCGACGACGGAGCCATCGGATGGCGTTGATCGCGGCGCCGCGTCGACGGCGAATGCGCCGCCCGATCGCGTGCGGCCGGTTTGGATCAGGCGCGCTGACGCGGCGTTGATCCTATCCAAACTCAGCCATAGCGAGCGCGCGGACCTGCTATTGAGAGCCATTATCATTGACGGCACCATGCGATCCACCTAGGCGGCTTGCGAACGATTCGCAGGAGGGTGTTCGTGAGGGGTTATCTATCGATCGGTGCGGCGGCTGTGGCCCTGCTTCATACGCCGGCTGCAGCGGAGCCGGTCGAACAGGGTGAAGCGGACCGAAGCCCGCAGATCGGTGCGCCCTCTTCGGGTTTGCTAAATGCGCCAGCTTCAGCAGAGCAGGCCGAACAGGCGGGCGCCGACCTAAGCCCGCGGATCGGTGCGGCCGCTTCAGGTCTGCTCCATGCGCCAGCGTCAGCAGGGCAGGTCGAACAGGCGGGAGCGGACCTAAGCTCGCACAACGGTGCTACATCTGTGGTTTCGCTTCATGCGCCTGCTGCATCGCGACAGGTCGAACAGCGTGATGCGGATCAAGGGCCGCAAATCGGTGCGGCGGCTGTGGCCCTGCTTCATGCGCCCGATGCTGCGGAGCCGGTCGAACAGCATCAGACGGCCCCAGGCTCGCAGAACGGTGTGAGCGCCATTTCCCATGACGAAGCGGATGCCATCGTCGTCACCGGGCGCGCGCAGAAGCTGTACCGGGTGGAAGAGACCAGCTCGGGAAAGCTCGACACCCCGCCCCTCGAATCCAGCCTCGTCATCACGACGATCACGGAGCAGTTGATCGAAGATCAGGGCGCACGCGATGCACAGGATCTATATCGAAACATCTCCGGTGTGAGTTTCTTCTCCTACGCCGGAGTGACGGCGCGCGGCTTCCGGCAGGAGGAAATCTTCTATGACGGACTGCGCGGCGACCCCTATGCCGGCTTTTCCGTCCCGCAGCTGTTCAACGTCCAGCGGGTCGAATTCCTGAAGGGACCGAGCGGAATGCTCTATGGCCCCGGCGCACCGGGCGGCCTGTTCAACTACATCACCAAGAAAGCCCAGGCCGACAGGTTCGAAGGTCAGGTCAAGGCGATCGCCGGCACCGAAGATCGCTGGGGCGGTTCGGCCGAACTCAACGTGCCGCTTGGTCGAGGCTTCGCGGCACGCGGCGGCCTGTTCTACGAAGATCGCGGCACCTTCCGGTTCAATGCCGCTTCGCGCACGCTGATTGCCGACGGCGGGGTGTCGTTCGATCCCGGTCCGATCCGCGTGGACATCCAGGCGACCCGCTACGACCAAGAGCTCGACGCCAACCGCATTCGCGGTGTGCCGGTGGACGATAACGGCAAGTTCCTCACCGATCGGCGGTGGAATCACAACGAGCCGGGCGATTTCCTGAATCTCGAATCCGATGTGTTCCAGATGCGCCTCGAAGCCGAACCGTTCGATGGTCTCTCGCTCGATGCGACGGCACGCTACAACAATGCGGTCGAGGTGCAGAACTATCACGAGCCACGCGGCCTGTTCGATTCCGACGGGGACGGCGTGATCGATGCATCGATCCGCGAATTTCGCGACCAGATGCGCACGCAGGAAACCTGGTCCTTCGGCGGCAATGCGGTCTGGGCGACGCAGCTGTCCGACACGATCGGAAACCGTGTGCTTGCCGGGTTCGACCATTTCATTTCGGACCAGTATTTTCAGGGCCGCTCGCTGCGCGGGACAACGCAGGCCACACCCGGCCTCCCCAACCCCATCAGCCTGTTCGATCCGCAATACGGCCTGTCCGACCCTACAACCTACGAGCAGGGGCCGTTCAATGTGACGCTGACCGAAGGGACGCGCACCGGTTATTACCTGTTGAACGAACTCACGATCGGCAGACTCATCCTTACCGGGGGTATTCGCCGCGACAGCTTCCGCGACGATGCCGACGGAACGGTGTTCGAAGACAAGGAAACGACCTATCGCGCAGGTGCAGTCTATCGGATCACAGACGATATTTCCGCCTTCGGGCAATATGCCACCAGTTTCGAGCCGCAGAGTGCGAGTTCGCAGAACCCGCTGGCCGGCGGCCCGTTCGCACCGACCGAGGGCGACATCTACGAGGGTGGGCTGAAAACCGCGCTGATGGGCGGCCGCATACAATCGTCCCTTTCCGCCTATCGCATTCGGCGAACGAATATCCTTCAGACCGACCCACGGGGCGATATCGGCGATGACGGGGTCGACGATCTCGTGTCGATTGGCGAAATCACCAGCAAAGGGATCGAGTTCGATCTGGCGGCGGACATCACGCCCGATTGGGTAGTCACGGTTGCCTATGGCTATAACGACACCCGCATCACGGCGGACAATGGCGGTGGCGGCTTTTCGAACGCTGTAGGCGACCGTTTCGCCAACGCACCGGAACATCAGCTCGGCTTCTGGACCCGCTATCAGTTTCCCATGCTCGGTCTGGCGGCGGCAGTCGGCGGCGATTACGTATCGAGCCGCGTGAGCATCGATGGCCAGCCGGTCAACGCGTACATGGTGTTCGACGCCTCGCTCATCTACGAGACCGGCCCGATCCGGGCGATGGTGCGCGTCGACAATCTGTTCGACAAGACTTACGCCGCGTCGGGTTTCATCTCGCGCACCGGACACTTCCCCGGCGAGCCGCGTTCGGCCTTTCTCGAAATCGGCTACCGCTTCTGATGGAAATGGCGCGCACGCTCGATAGCGGGGTACGCCCGCTCGACAAGGCCAAGCCCAGGCCCAAGGCTGCGCGCATATGGTGGGTCGTGCATCAGTGGACCGGGCTGAAGCTCAGCCTGTTCATGACCTTCATTCTCTTTACCGGGACGCTGGCGGTATTGAGTGCGGAAATCGACTGGGTCCTTCAGCCGAGCCTGCGGGTTGCGCCATCCACTGTCGAAGGCCCGGTCGCCTGGGCGGACATCGCCGAGAATGCGTCCGAATATTCCGGCGTTTCAAAGGTCACATATATCAACGCGCCAACCGCTTCGGCCTTTGCTGCGAAGGTCACGGTCGAGAACAGGAATGGCGAGCTGTTCTTCCTGCACGCGCATCCCACAACCGGCGAAATTCAGGGAACCGGCCCCTGGGCAGGCGCGCAGCGTGTGCTCAGGAACATGCACCGCCATCTCAACTTGCCCACGTGGCTTGGCGTGCCGATCGTCACATCGCTCGCCTTCCTGTTGCTGATCACCCTGATCACGTCTTTCTTCGTGTACAAGAAGTGGTGGAGGGGCTTTGCCAAGCCGCTGCGCAAACGCGACGCCCGTACATGGTGGGGCGACTTTCACCGCCTGGTAGGGGTGTGGTCGCTGTGGTTCGTCGCGCTGATTTCGTTGACCGGCGTATGGTATTTCATTGAAAGCCTGGGCGGCCAGGCTCCTCCCCAACCGAAGGTAGAACGCGAAGCCGCCGCCAGCGAGCGGACCGGCAGCGGCAACTTGCGCGCTTCAATCGATGCCGCGCTCGCAGCCTATCCGGGCCTTCGCGTGGAGGCGGTAGCCTTGCCCACCGACGATGCGGTACTTCAGATCAACGGCGATTTCGAAGCGGTGCTGGTCCGCCCACGTTCGAACGCGGTCTATGTGGACACCAGCACGAACGAGGTGCTGCTGACGACCGATGGACGCGATCTCAATCTTCACCAGCGCATCGGCGAAATGGCAGACCCGCTGCATTTCGGATCTTTCGGCGGCTACTGGACCAAGCTGGTGTGGTTCCTGTTCGGTCTGGCGATGACGGCGCTGTCCGTTTCGGGGGCAGCCATCTATTCGCTGCGGATCGCACGCGAGCGAGGTGACAGGGTAGCGATCCGGCGGGGCTTTACAGGCATGTGGCAGGGCATGGGCCGCTGGCGTGCGCTGTCGGTGGCGCTCATCGGGATCGGGTTTATCCTGATCGCCTTCCTGATCCTGGGCATCCAGTAGCCCGCGGTCAGGCAGACCCGCCCCATCCGACTAGGCCGAGGATCGCGCCAGCAAGCCCCGGATATCTTCCAGGTCCTGGAGCTTGTCGACATCGACGGCAGCAAGCCCGTTGGAAGCCCTTACCAACCGCGCTTCGATACCGATCCGCCGCCCCAGTTGCGCAATACCATCGCCCAGACCGAGACGGCCCAAGGCATATGAGACAAGCGTGGACACCCCAAGCTTGCCGACTATCCGCCATGGCCGCTTGCGATCTTTTTCGACATTGTTCCACGTCGCAAGGGCATGCTCGGCCCGGGAGGTTCGCAGGTAGAACAGATTGCAGCCCGACCATTCCCCGTCGGCAAACCGCAGATAGGTTCGCCGGCTACCCGGCAAGGCGCGTTCGATGTCATCCCGTTTCGCCAGCGCGACGCCGAGATCGGCATCGTCCGGGGTCCCATCCACCAGTTCGCGTACCCATTCCGGACGCAGCAGGGCATGATCGGCGGTGGTCAGGACGAGCGGTGCGCCGAACCGGGCAAAGCCGATGCCGGCACTTTCACTCGGCCCCGCCCCTGTGGGCACAACCTCGCATTCCAGCAATCGGGCGAGGTCTGCGACAGGTCCTTCGTCGCATGACACACCGATGCGCTCCATCCCGGCCAGTCGCAGCGCCGCCACGACCCGCTCGAGCAGCGGCCTGCCCTCTATCTCTATAAGCGCCTTGTGCGGTTTGCCTTCCAGTCCGGCAAGCGGATCGCCGCCGGCGCGCGTGCCGGCCAGCACCAGTGCCGATGTCACTTGGCCTGCTCCGCCTTCACCAGACTGCGCATCACATGCCACACGGTCGCGCTCATCAGCACCCACAATACGGCCATGCCGAAAGCTACCGCGATACCGACGCCGATCGGTCCCATCGGTGACAGCAGCATGATCCCTGCACCCAGAACGGCGACGGCCGCCAGCCGGATCATCAGCGGATATTGGGCATGCCCTGTCGAATAGAGCATCGGCTCATAGGCGACCGATGCGAGTTCGAACGACGCCGCGACCGCCAGCGGGATGAGCACCGCCGCACCGGCGATATAGGCATCGCCGCCGATCAGCATCAGCAGCGGTTCGCCCAGGAAAATGGCGACCAGAGTGACACAGACCCCGCTCAACGCTGCAATAAGCGACACCTGGCGCACCAGCTTGCGGAACATGTCGATGGCCTGCGTGGTGCGTGCGACCGCGAATTCGGGAAAGATCGCGCGCGTCAGTATGCCCGAAAGCTTGCCGATGCCCTGGCCCAGCTGGTCGGCGAGGCGGTAGAGACCGGCCGCGCTCGTACCCAAGAGCAAGCCGACGGCGAGCACCGGCCCCTGCTTGTAGATCGCATCGAGCGTCGAACTGCCGTAAGTTATGCCGAAGAATTTAGGCAGATCGGGGTGCGTGGCCACGGTTTCGCGGAAATGGCCGAAGTTTTCGCGATTGAGCGCCTTGGGCACCAGGCGCCAGGCGACCACCCAGTATAGCAATCCCGTGAGCAGATCGAAGAAGGCCCAGGCGAACAGAAAGCGCCCCACGGTCGGCCCGACCAGAATGATGATCAGCGAAGCGATCAATCGGCCCGCAGGAACCACGGCTTCGACATAGGTGCCCAGATCGAACCGGTCGAGCACGCGAACGATGCCATTGGGCGTCGTCATCCGCGACCACAGCAGGGCGACGTTGAACCAGAAAGCCATGTCGATGAATTCGGGATTGAGCGAAAGCGCTTCCCCGAAGCCGTAATAGACGACGAAGGCGACCATCGTACCGAGCATCGCGCCGGACACGTCGATGGCGCCGCACAGCCACACGATCCGCCCGAAACTGCGCCAGTCCTTGAGGCGCGACGGTTCGGCGCCGAACTTCACGACGGTCTGCCAGGTCTGGAAGCTCGCCACGGCGACCAGCGCAAGGCCGGTCGCGAATATGAGCGAGAAGTGACCGAAGTCCTTGAGACCGAGCGAGCGCGACAGAATGGCGAGATAGGCGATGGAGCAGATCGCCCCGAAGCCCTTGCCCCCCATCAGCCAGGCGACATTCTTGAAGATGTTGAGCAGACCGCCGCGCCGGTGCGGACCGGTTCGATCTTCCTCCATTGCCGCAAGTGTCATTCTCAATCCTAATGCGGCATGCGCGCCGATAGTCGGCGATGCGGTAGCGGCTGCGATCATTCTACGCAAATGCCGGGCGCTGGCTATTCACTTTGCATCGGCGGGCGGTTGCCCTATCCGCGCCGCCTATGGCCCGGGCAGTTTTCCTGTTCAATCACGATGCGGCGCATCAGGTGTCTCACCTCGCGCCGATCGCCGGCGCTATGGCGCGGCATCACCCCGAAGTCGAGACGACGGTCGCCTATGCCAGCCAGACCGTGCGTGCGCAGATCGAAAGACTTGTCCGGCCGGAAGATGCCGCGCGCATGGACTGGCACGAACTCGCCCTGCCCCGCCCTATCGCAGCCGCGACCGGTGTGCTGGACAAGATCGCCCCGGTGACGCGGCTCGCCCGTCTTCGTCTGCACCAGCCGCTGTTCAGGGCGAGCGACGCGGTCGTTTCGACCGAGCGGACCTGCCTGAGGGTGAAACGCCGGCTGCGCCCCGGCACCGCACCGCTGTTCATCAGGGTGCCCCATGGGACGGGGGATCGCAGCGTCACATTCCACCCCGACCATCGCCAGTTCGATCTCAGCCTCGTTGCCGGACCGAAGTTGAAGGAACAGCTCGTCGCCAATGGCGTCGATGCGGCGAAGATCGAGGTCACCGGTTATTCCAAGTTCGAGGGCATCGATTTCGATGCGCAGCCCGACTTCTTCGCCAACGGTCGCCCGACCTTCGTCTATAACCCCCATTTCGATCCGCATCTGTCGAGCTGGTACGATGCCGGGCCCGACGTGCTGCGCTGGTTCGCCAGCGAAGCGGGGCAGGCCTATAATCTGATCTTCGCACCGCATGTGATGCTGTTCCGCAAGTCGGTGCACATCTCCCCTGAATACAAGGTAGGCAGGGTCCGCCCGGACATCCCCGACGCGGCGCGGGCGGCGCCCAATATTCTGATCGACACCGATGGCCCGCGCCTGTTCGACATGTCCTATATGCTCGCAGCGGACGGTTATATCGGCGATGCATCGAGCCAGATCTACGAGTTCCTCATGCGGCCAAGGCCCGTATTCCTGCTGGATCCGAACGCCGCTCTCGGGTCGCAGGGCGAGGAGGTGCTGCCCTTCCTGCGCACCGGGCCAAGGGCGGAGAGCGTAAACGATCTGGGATCGGCGATCGGCGGGTGGGACGAGATCGGGCCGCGTTACCGTGCCGAGCAGGAGCGACTGATCGCACACACTTTCGCGCTGTCCGAAGTGCCCGCATCCCAGCGCGCGGCCGATGCCATCGCCGCCGCCATTGCGCGGCGAAACGGCGCTATGTGATGCGGATAGCCTACGTCATCAATTCGATGGAGGGCGGCGGCGCGCAGACCCCGCTGCCGAAGATCGTCGCCGCACTGGCAAAGGCAGGAGCGCGCGTGCGTGTCCTCGCGCTCACCCGGCGAAACGGGCATGCGATCGAACGGTTGCAAGCCGCTGGCATCGATCCGCTCGTCCGCGAAGGTGGTGAAAGCGACCAGATCGCTGCCTATCGCTGGATCTGCGAACAGGCCCGGGAATGGGGGGCGGATGCGATCTGGACCTCGCTTACGCGGGCGACGCTGCTGGGCCAGATCGCGGGCAGGCGGCTGGGGATTCCGGTCGTAAGCTGGCAGCATAACGCCTTTCTCAAGCCCTGGAACGAGCGGCTTCTGCGCTGGCGTGCGGATGCGGCCGATCTGTGGGTGGCGGACAGCGCGCAGGTGGCGGCCCTCACTCTCGACCGTCTCGGAGTAGCTGCAGAAAAGCTGGTCACCTGGCCGATCTTCGCCGCCGATCCCGGTGCGCCCCAGGCCAGGCCGTGGCAGCCCGGAGAAACGCTGCGGATCGGGAGCCTCGGCAGGCTTCACCCCAATAAGGGCTACGACATTCTGATCGAGGCCCTCGCCAAGGTGAACGCGGCGGCCACGCCAGCGATGCCGCCCTACCACGTGGCGATCGCGGGGGAAGGGGCTGACGAAGCAAGCCTGCGCAGCCTTGCGGCGGGCCGGGGTGTGGATCAGCTCGACTTCGCGGGATTTTCCGACACGAGCGCCGATTTCCTGGCGGGGTTGCACCTCTATGTTCAACCCTCGCGCCGCGAAGGCTTCTGTATCGCCGCGCATGAAGCCATGCAGGCGGGCCTCCCCGTGATCGTTTCGAAAACGGGCGAAATGCCGCTTACGGTCGACACGCCCACTATCGGGCGAGTGGTGGAGGTTGCCGATGCGCAATCGCTGGCCGTGGCGCTGGGCGAATTGCTGAATGCTCCGCATAGCCTCGCCCCAATGGGAAGCGCGGCGCGCGAACGGGTGCTGCACAGATTTTCGCAGGAGAGGTTCGAGTTGAACGCGGCTGAGATCGTTCGCCGCCTCGAAGGTTTGGTCAGTCGGCGCTGATTATCCGCCAGCCCCGCGCTTTGGCCTTTTCCCTCTTGCGGGAACTTGCGCTGATGAAGATTGGATCATCGGCCAGATCGAGCAGCGGCGCGTCGGCGAAACTGTCGCTCACGAAGCGGAACTCTGCTCCTTCCAGCTGGTGATTTTGATGCGCCGCCCATGCCCGGACCCGCGCCAGCTTGGTCTCACCATAACAATTACCACCCACGATGGAGCGGCCATCCCAGCGCGTGCCGATCACGGTATCGATATCGAGATGCTTGGCGAAGGCCGCCGCGTAAAATTCGAATGCTGCTGTCGCAATGGCGATGTGTGCGCCCTGCCGTCGGTCTTCCTCCAGCAGAGCGAGTGTCGCCGGCATCAAGCCATCATCGGCAACGCGCCGATCGGCGAACTCTCGTCCGACATCCTGCAACGTCGCAATCCCGACCTTGCCGACCATCAGCTTCATCCCGGCGGTCTTGAGTATCGTACGATCGTACAGCCCGGCGCGATAGCCGATCATCATGGCTACCCAGACCGGAAGCAGCGCCAGCCTCCATGGCGCGATGCGCCACGCCGCAAAGATCAGGAAAGGCGTAAAAGTCGCCCGCCGAGTCAACGTATTGTCGAGATCGTATATGGCGATTCGCATTTGGTGGCGTGAGGCTTACTGGACCGCCGGTGCGTCCGTAACAGCCATGAGGCACGCCAGCATGGTTGCCGTCGCGGATTCGATTTCTTCCGACGTCGTCGTGCTAAGCTTCAGCCCCATGATCGAATGATGGAGCATTTCGCCCATCCCCTTGGCCGTGATGCCACGGCTTTCGAGCGCGGCTTCGTACGGCAGGAGAAATTCGCACAGATTGCGACGCGCCTCGACATGGATGTCGGCGAGTTCTTCCTTGATGGTGGTGGCAAGTTCCAGCTCGAGCTCGTCTGCATGCGGCATCGCCTGCATGGATTTCCACGATTCGATCACGATCTCGTCGAGCAATATCGAAAAGCGGGTCTTGCGGTCATGCTCGGAGGAGCAACGCGTGAGGATGGCGTCCCATTTGGAGTTGAAATGAAATCGCACGACCCCGGTCAACAGCGCCTCGCGATTGGGAAATATGTTGTAGACGGTCTGCCGCGAGACGCCTGCCGCTTCGGCTATATCGTTCATGGTCGCGCGCCGTACGCCGTACTGGCTGATGACCGCATAACCGGCGGCTGCTATCTTGCATGCTCTCTCTTCCATGCAGGCAGATGGACATATGATGCAAAATTGTCAATTTACATTTGTATAGAAAATGTCAAAGCGCGCAATTGTCGAGCCGTCGGTGGGGCGGTGATTCGTTTTATGAGGGAACTCCATGTCGTTTTACCGGACACTGCTCCTGCTCGTGCTAGGGCTCGTGACTGCCGCTTGCGGATCGCAGGAAACTGCGCAGCAGGGACAGGCCGTTCCGGTGCGGACTATCACGGTATCCGCCACGAATATCGACAATGTGATCGAACTTCCCGGACGTGTTCAGCCCGTCCGGGTTGCCGAAGTGCGGGCCCGTGTCACCGGCATCGTGCAGCAAAGAACCTATGAGGAAGGAACGGATGTCAGCGAGGGCCAGGCCCTGTTCCGCATCGATCCGGCCGAACTCAGGGCCAGTTACGCGCAGATCAAGGCTAGCCTCGACCGGGCACGCGCCACGGCCGCGAACGCCAACGCCGTCGTTACGCGATACCGGCCCCTTGTGGCGGAAAACGCCATCAGCGGGCAGGAATTCGACGCGGCCCAGGCTGCTGCACGTGAAGCCAATGCCAATGTCGCGCAGATCCAGGCTCAGCTTCGCGCTGCATCGCTCCAGTTGGGGTACACGACCGTGCGCGCGCCTATTGCGGGCCGGGCCGGCCGCGCCGTGGTGACGGAGGGCGCACTGGTTTCGCAGCCCGAAGGCACTCTGATGACGCGGGTCGAACAGATTTCCCCCATCTATGTCTCCTTCTCGCAATCGGCCATGGAAGTTCTCCAGATCAGGCGCGCCATAACCAGCGGCGAGCTCGACCTGCAGCCGGGCGATGCGGTCGAAGTTCGTCTGACCCTTCCCGACGGCAGCGAATACGGCACGCCGGGCCTGATCGAATTTCTCGACTTCTCGGTGGACGAAGCCACCGGCACGGTCCAGCTGCGCGCCGAATTCCCCAATCCTGAAGGATTGCTGCTTTCCGGCGAGTTCGTGAAGGCGCGTATCTTCGCAGGCAAGTTGACCAACATCATCGCGATCCCCCAGCTCGCCGTGACCGTGGCCGACGATGGCGGCACCGTCATGATCGTGGACAAGGATGGCAAGGCTGCCGTCCGCCCGGTCAAACTGGGTGAACTCGTGGGAGAGAAGTGGGTCATCAAAAGCGGGCTCAAGCCCGGCGATCGGGTTATCGTATCCAATCTGCAAAAACTGCAGCCCGGCATGCCGGTTCAGATCGCCAATGCCGCGACCGGCCGCAAACCCGCAGCGGCTGCCCCGAAAGCAACGGCCAAGGCTGACTGATCGTGGCACGCTATTTCATCGACAGACCCATCTTTGCGTGGGTCATCTCGCTCGCCATTCTCCTGTCGGGATTCATCGCCCTGCGGGCCTTGCCGATCGAACAATATCCCGAGGTCGCGCCACCGTCTCTGGCGATCAACGTCGTATACCCGGGCGCCGACGCATCCACACTTGAACAGAACGTCACCCAGGTAATCGAGCAGCAGCTCAACGGGGTCGAAGGCTTCCTTTACATGGCCTCGTCCAGCCTCTCCAACGGCACGGCTTCGATCACGCTAACCTTCGAAGCCGGCACTGATATCGACATCGCCCAGACCGAAGTTCAGAACCGTCTGAGCACAGTCGAAGCGCGTTTGCCCGAGGAGGTCCGGCGACAGGGTATTACCGTCCGTCAGGCGAACTCCGGCTTCTTGATGATCGTCGCCCTGACGTCCAAATCCGGCGCTCTGGACACGACCGATCTGGGCAATATCGCCTCCAATCAGGTGATCGATGAACTGCGCCGCGTCGCCGGCGTCGGGGATGTCACGCTGTTTGGCTCTGCCTACGCGATGCGTATCTGGCTCGATCCGGAAAAGCTGGCTTCCTACAATCTCTCGCCCAGCGCAGTCGTGTCGGCAATTCGCGAACAGAACGCCCAGACGGCCGGTGGTGCGATCGGCGACCTGCCATTGCAGGAAGGGCAGCAGATCACGGCGACGATTACCACGGAAAGCCGCTTCCAGACCGAAGAACAGTTCCGCAGCATTATCCTGCGGGCGGATAGCGGGGGTGCCAGCGTTCGCCTGGGCGATGTCGCACGCGTGGAAATCGGCGCGCAGAGCTACGCCACCTCCACCACTCTCGACGGCCAGCCCATGGCGGGCATGGCCGTCCAGCTCGCTACCGGCGCCAATGCCCTGGCCACCGCCGAAGGCGTGAAGGAGCGGATGGAAGAGCTGGGCAACGGCCTGCCGCAGGACATCTCCTGGTCGATTCCCTACGACACCACGCCCTTCGTCCAGATCTCGGTCGAAGAAGTCGTCAAGACGCTGGTCGAGGCCATGGTCCTCGTCTTCTTGGTCATGTTCCTGTTCCTGCAGAACTGGCGCGCTACGCTGATACCGACATTGGTAGTGCCCATTGCGCTTGCAGGCGCCTGTCTGGGCCTGTGGCTGTTCGGCTTTTCCATCAACGTGCTGTCCCTGTTCGGCATGGTGCTGGCGATCGGTATTCTGGTCGACGATGCCATCGTCGTGATCGAGAACGTCGAACGCATCATGCGCGAAGAGGGTCTCGGCCCTGTCGAGGCGACCCGCAAGGCGATGGATCAGATCACCGGTGCGATCATCGGGATCACGCTGGTGCTGGTTGCAGTCTTCGTGCCGATGGCCTTCTTCCCCGGATCGACAGGCGGCATTTACCGCCAGTTCTCGGTCACGCTGGCTATTTCCATTTTCTTCTCCGCGGTCCTCGCGCTGTCGCTGACGCCGGCTCTCTGCGCCACATTCCTGCGCACGAAGGATATCCAAGCCCACGACGCCCACGAGATCGACGAACACGCCGAGCAGGAACCGATTCCAGAAGGATGGCGCGGCCGTGTCGAACAATTGCGGCGGCGCAGCAGTGGCTTCTTCGGAAAGTTCAACCGCTGGTTCGGGCGCATGACCGAAAAATACGGGCGGACCAATGAACGCATTCTCGGTCGGCCCATGCGCGGCCTGGCCGTCTTCCTCATGCTGGCACTTGTCACGGCATTGCTGTTCTTCCGCTTGCCGGGCGGCTTCCTCCCGACCGAAGACCAGGGCTTTGCCATTACGATTGTGCAGTCCCCCACGGGGTCCACGCGCGAACGGCTCGATGAAGCCATCGCCCCGGTCGAAGGCTTCTGGTCTTCGCAGGAAGAAGTCGAGCGGGTCGTCGTGGTGCGCGGCTTCAGCTTCTTCGGTCAGGGTCAGAACAATGCCATCATGTTCACCCCGTTCAAGGATTGGAGCGAACGCAGCGGCTCGGAAAGTTCGGCGGAGGCGCTGGTTGGCCGTGCGATGGGCACCTTCATGGGCATCGACAATGCGATGGTCTTCTCCATCCAGCCGCCCGCAATCCAGTCGCTCGGACAGGCCAGCGGCTTCACCATGAAGCTGCAGGACCGCGCCGGTGTAGGGCGTGAAGCCCTGACGGCAGCGCGCGATCAGATGCTCGGCATGGCGATGCAAAGCAGCCTGCTCGCCGATCTTCGACCCGAAGACCAGCCGCCCGCGCCACAATTGCATGTGGAAGTGGACCGGGTTCAGGCCCGCGCCATGGGCCTGTCGATGACCGACGTGAACAATGCCCTGTCGATCAATTTCGGTTCGGCCTACGCCAACGATTTCAACCGTGACGGGCGCGTGCTGCAGGTGCTGGTGCAGGCAGATGCCGAACACCGCATGACACCTGAAGACGTGCTTTCGCTGCGCATTCCGAATGCACAGGGCGAACTGGTACCGTTCAGTTCCTTCGCCATGGCGGAGTGGACGGCCGGCCCGCCCAGCCTTGCGCGCTATAACGGTTATCCGGCCATGACCATTTCCGGAACCGCCGCACCGGGCGAATCGTCTGGCGCCGCGCTGGCCGAGATGGAACAGCTTGCCAGCCAGTTGCCGGAAGGCATCGGGTTCGAATGGACCGGCATCAGTTACGAGGAAAAACAGGCCGGCGGCCAGATCGGCCTGCTGCTCGGACTGTCGGTCATCATCGTCTTCCTTGTCCTTGCGGCGCTTTATGAAAGCTGGGCGGTCCCCTTTGCCGTGCTGCTGATCGTGCCGATGGGGGTTCTCGGCGCAGTCCTCTTCACCATGCTGCGGGGGCTGTCGGCCGACATTTACTTCAACGTCGGGCTGATCACGATAATCGGGCTTGCCGCGAAAAACGCCATCCTGATCGTCGAATTCGCGATTGAGGAGGAGGCCGAGGGCAAGAGCCCGATGGAAGCGGTAAAGGCGGCTGCCAGATTGCGCCTGCGCCCGATCATCATGACCTCGCTCGCCTTCATTCTCGGCATGGTCCCGCTGGTGATCTCCACCGGCGCGGGCGCTGCCAGCCGCATCGCCGTCGGCACGGGCGTGATGGGCGGAATGATCGCCGCGACCGCGATCGGCATCTTCGTCATCCCGCTCCTCTACATGCTCATCCGCACGCGGATCGGCGGAAGACAGCCCAAGCCGGCCGGCACACTCGAAGGAGATGGCGCATGATCCGCAAGATATCTGCCAGCCTGATGGCGCTCGCACTGGCAGGGTGTGTGAACCTTGCC
This sequence comes from Qipengyuania pacifica, assembly GCF_019857205.1. Taxonomy (GTDB): domain Bacteria; phylum Pseudomonadota; class Alphaproteobacteria; order Sphingomonadales; family Sphingomonadaceae; genus Qipengyuania; species Qipengyuania pacifica. The sequence goes on from NZ_JAHWXO010000011.1 coordinate 72,447, forward strand.
CCCGATCACGAACGGCCCGCCCTCGCCAGCGCGCCCGCCTATGATCCGGAATTCCGTCCGGACGGCACGGTGGTCGCCTCTACCCTGTCCTATCGGGAATGGTTCAGCGACCCGCGGCTAGTCTCGCTCATCGATACCGCAGTGGCGAACAATCGCGATCTCGTCGCCGCCACTGCGCGGATCGAGCAGGCCCGGGCACAGTACCGCATTCAGGACAGCCGCCGCCTGCCTACCGCCGTGGCGGATGCCGCGGCAACGCGCAGCCGCATCCCGCTGGGCTCGATCGCGCCCGGTACGCCCGGCTCGGTAACCATCAACCGCTACGACGTGGGCGTCGGCGTTTCGTCTTTCGAACTCGATTTCTGGGGCCGCATCGCCAATCTGTCGGAGGCCGCCCGCGCCCAGTATCTGGCTGCCGAGGCCAACCAGCGCGCGTTCTACCTCTCGCTCATCGCCGATGTCGCGACGACCTATTTCGCCCTGCTCGAAAGCGAAGCGCAGATCGATCTGGCGCAGGCCACCCTCGAAAGCCGCCAGGAGGGCCTCCGGATCGCCCGGCTCCGGCTTGATGCGGGCGTCACCTCTGCGCTGCCCTTCCGGCAGTCCGAAACGCTGCTGACGACGGCCGAGCAGCAACTTGCCGCCCAGCGCCTGTCGCAGGCCCAGCAGCGCAACCAGCTCTCGGTGCTCGTCGGCGGAACCACGCCGGAGAACCTGCCGGTTGCCCTTCCGATGAGCGGTCAGGAAAACGGCATGGAACTCGATCCCGGCACGCCATCCGACCTTCTGCTGGTCCGCCCCGATATCGTCGCCGCGGAAGAGCAGCTTCGCGCAGCCCGCGCCAATATCGGCGCGGCGCGTGCAGCCTTTTTCCCGACCATTTCCCTGACTGGAAATGCCGGTTTCTCGTCCAACGATCTCGACAATCTCTTTTCTTCCGACGGGCTGTCCTGGTCGTTCGGCCCATCGATCTCCCTGCCGATTTTCGACTGGGGCGCCCGCGAAGCCGATCTGGATCTGGCCAAGGCGCGCGAAGTGGAACAGGTCGCCGTTTATGAAAAGACCGTGCAGGAAGCTTTCCGCGAGGTATCCGACGCCCTTGCCGGGCGGCGCTGGCTGGCCGAACAGGTGGCTGCGCTGACGCAGGGTGTTGCCGCGCAGGAACGCATTACGCGGCTCGCGCGCCTGCGCTACCGCGAAGGTGTGGCGGATTATCTCGAAGTGCTGGATGCCGAACGCAACCTCTTCACCGCGCAGCAGCAATTGCTCACCACCCAGCGCGCATTTCTGCAGAACGGCACGTCGCTGTTCGTGGCGCTCGGTGGCGGTCTGGCCGTGGAAACGCCTTCATAATCCGGGACTTTTCCAACTCGGCTCCCTGACAAAGACCTGCTAGGGGGCGCCGATGCTAGGAACGTTCCTTACCGATTATTCGGCCTGGATCGGCCTCGGCCTGTTGGTCGGGCTGTTCATTCTGTTCGCCACGGAACGGTTTCCGCCGGTGACCGTCGCCGTGGGCGGCGCGGCCGTCATGCTGGTGCTGGGCTATCTTCCGCGCAGCGAGATGGAACAGGTTTTCGCCAATCCCGCCCCCATCACCATCGCGGCCATGTTCATCCTCTCGGGTGCATTGATCCGTACCGGCGTTGTCGAAGCGCTGGCCAGCATCGCCGAACGCCGGACCGAACGTCATCCGCGCCGGTCGATCGCGGAACTCTTCGGCGGCACTTTCCTCGCCTCTTCGCTGGTCAACAATACGCCGGTGGTGATCATCCTGGTTCCGGTCATTCGCAAGATCGCAGGACTGGCGGGCAGTACGGCCAGCCGCCTCCTCATCCCGCTATCCTATCTCTCGATCCTCGGCGGCACGCTCACGCTCATCGGCACGTCGACGAACCTTCTCGTCGATGGTGTGGCGCAGCGCTCTGGCCAGCCTCCCTTCGGCATATTCGAGCTGACCGGCGTGGGCCTGGTCGCGGCACTGACCGGCACCCTCTTTCTTCTCGTCAGCGGGCGGTTTCTTCTGCCCAACCGGCCCGATGCCGCGGATCGCGACAGCGGCCGACCGCTGGAGGAACGCTACCTTACCCAGTTGCGCGTGACGCAAGACGATAAGGACATCGGCAAGGCCTATGGCGATCTTTCCCAGTTCGGTCGCTCCGGGCTGCGCCTCGTCGGTCTGGAACGCGGCGGCGCCATCCTGCGCAGCGACCTCGACGAGCTGATCGTGGAGGAAGGCGACATCATGCAGATCGCCGCCGATCAGGCCGAAATGCTGTCGCTAGCCGCCGGGCGCGGGTCGGAACTCGGCCTTTCTGCACGTGCCGCACCCGCATCCGATGAAAACCGTATCGTCGAAGCTGCGATTTCGCCCAGCCACCCGACCCTCGGCCGCAAGCTTTCCGAAGTGCCCTTCCTCACCAAGACGGGCGCCCGCATTCTCGGCCTGTCGCGTGCCCGGCACTTTCCCGGGCCCACACTGTCCGATGCGCGGATCCGCGCAGCCGATCATCTGCTGATCGAAGGCAGTCCCGCCAGCATCGCCGCGATCGAAAACAATATCAATCTGATCAACATCTCCACGCCGGACACGCGCCCGTTCCGGCGCCTGCGCGCACCGATCGCGGTTGTGACGATGATGGGCATCATCGTGCTCGCCGCCCTTGGCGTATGGACGATCGAACTTCTGGCAATAACGGGCGTGGCTATCGTGCTGCTCTCGCGCTGCATCGATCCGGAAGAAGCCTGGCGCAGCATCGATGGCAATGTCATCGTGCTGATCTTCGGCATGCTTGCCGTCGGCCTGGGTCTGGAAAGCGCAGGGACGGTCGACCTGATCGTCGATGCCGCCCTTCCGGTCCTCGCAAATCTGTCGCCGCTTTACCTGTTGCTTGCGATCTACCTGCTGACCTCCGTGCTGACCGAAACGGTTACCAACAATGCTGTCGCGGTCATCATGACCCCGATCGTGCTGGCGCTCGCCACCGATCTCGGGGTCGAACCGCGCCCGCTGCTCTTCGCGGTAATGTTCGCTGCATCGGCCAGCTTCGCAACGCCCGTGGGCTATCAGACCAACACCATCGTCTATGCCGCCGGCAATTATCGCTTCGCCGACTTCTTGAAGATCGGTGCGCCCATGAATGTCGTGGTAGGACTGGCGACCTGTCTTGCGATCAATGCGATGGTCTGAACGGCTGACGCCCGTGACGCCTGCCACCCGACCTAGGCGAGCGGTTCGTCTTCCGGTTCTGCTGGCCAGTCCGCCTCTTCGTGCCCGCGCGTTTTCCATAGCGAATAGAGCACGCCCGCTGCGATCAGCACGAACGTCACGCCAAGGCTGATCCAGGCCGGGAATTTCTCACCGTCCATCAGGAAGTCCGTAACGAAGATCTTGCTGCCGATGAACACCAGGATCGCTGCCAGCGCATACTTCAGATAGTGGAATCGGTGGATCATGGCGGCGAGAGCGAAATAGAGAGCGCGCAGCCCCAGAATGGCGAAGATGTTGCTGGTATAGACGATGAACGTGTCGGTCGTGATCGCGAAGATCGCCGGCACGCTGTCCACGGCGAACACGAGATCGGCCAGATTGATGACGACCAGCGCCAGCAGCAGCGGTGTGGCCGCGCGGACCATCTTGCCCGTCTTCTCGTCCTGCACCTTCACCAGGAATTTCTGCCCGTGCAGATTCGGCGTCACCCGCATGTGACGGCTGATCCAGAGGACGACGGGGTTGCTTCCGACATCCATCGGCTCGTCGCCGGCGAAGAACATCTTGATCCCGGTGAACACCAGGAAGGCGGCGAAAAGGTACAGCACCCAATAGGCTTCGGCCAGCAGGGCCGCGCCCCCGGCGATCATCAGGCCGCGCAGGATGATGACCGCGATGATGCCCCACAATAGCGCCCGGTACTGATACTTCGCCGGGATGGCGAAATAGGTGAAAATCAGGCTGATCACGAAGACGTTGTCGATCGACAGTGCCTTCTCGATGAAGAAGCCTGTGAAATATTGCATGCCCGCGGTCTCGCCGCGCTCGAACCACACCCACACGCCGAACAGCAGCGCCACGGTGATGTAGAAGACCGACAGCTTCAGGCTTTCTGCAATGCCCAGTTCCCGGTCTTCCTTATGCAGGAAGCCGAGGTCGAAGGCCGTCAGCACGACGACGATTGCAAGAAAGGCGCCCCAGAACCAGACCGGGGTGCCAAGCCATGACGCCAGCAGGAAATCAGGCACTCGGCACCTCGTTTAGAGGTCTGGTCGCGGCGCGCGGAGCGGTGGCGAGCACTGTCATGCCGATCACCGCCGAAATCAGGGAACCGACCAGCACACCCATTTTCACCGCATCGATCTGGTCCGGATCGATGAAGGCGAGGCCGCCGATGAACAGGCTCATGGTAAAGCCGATACCGGCCAGACAGGACAGGCCATAGATATGGCGCCAGGTCACTTCGGGCGGCATGGATGCGAGCTTGGTTTTCGCTGCCAGCCAGCATGCGCCGAACACGCCGATCTGCTTGCCGACCACAAGACCTGCCGCAATGCCGAGCGACAGCGGCGCAAACAGCGCCTCCAGCCCGGCTCCAGCGAACGAGACGCCGGCATTGGCAAAGGCGAAGATCGGCAGGATCATGAAAGCGACCCAGGGATGCAGTGCGTGTTCCAGCCGTTCGAGCGGCTGTTCGTCACCTGTCGCGATGGGGACGAACATGGCCGTCACGACACCCGCCAGAGTAGCATGCACGCCGGACTTCAGCACGCAGACCCACAGAAAGGCGCCGAGAAGGAAATAGGGAATGGTTCGCGCCACTCCGGCCCGGTTGAGCAACAGCATGCCCGCAGCCGGAACCAGTGCAAGCGCCAGTGCGCCCACGTTCATGTTTTCGGTATAGAACAGCGCGATGATGGCGATCGCACCGATGTCGTCGATGATGGCGATGGCCAGCAGCAGCGCCTTCAGCGCGACCGGTACCCGGCTGCCCAGCAGAGCGAGGAGACCCAGCGCAAAGGCAATGTCGGTAGCGGCGGGAATGGCCCAGCCGCGAATATTGTCCGGCGAACCGGCGTTGATGGCCACGAATACCAGCGCAGGAATGACCATACCGCCAACCGCGGCAAAAACCGGAAGCGATGCCTGCTTCCAGCTTTGCAACTGACCGGTCACGATCTCGCGCTTCACTTCCAGGCCGATCAGGAAGAAGAACAGCGCCATCAAGCCGTCGTTGATCCACAGCAGCAATGGCTTGTCGATAGAAACGAGTTCGCCGGCCGTGAAATTCACCGGCGTGGCAAGCAGGCTCTGATAGCCGGCAAGCAGCGCTGAATTGGCGATGACAAGCGCAATTGCGGCGGCAACGATCAACACGATGCCGCCTGCACTCTCGCTGGCGATGAAAGCGCGAAGGCGCTGCGTGGGGGTCTGTCTGGTCATATGATCAAAGCGGGCGACGGTCCGTCAAGTGTGGGGGGGGAGGGAACGGACCGCCGCCCTATGCCGCAGCTAAGCGAAGCTGCGACCGTAATAATGGCGCTGTAATGCGACGATCTTGTCCTTGAGGCGCAGGCGCAGGCGCTTCAGCGATTTCAAATCGTCGCGCGCGCCGATCGCCTTGGTCGTGTCGATCAGTCGGTTGAGGGCCCGATGCTCGCGCACCAGCTTGCGCAGATACGGGATCATGATCTTCTCGTCGGGCGTCTTGCTCATCGCGCTCTCCTTCGTTTGCTAGGGTACATATGCGTGCTTCGCTGGCGATAATCCAATTCGAAAACTTGCCATGTATCGATAAGTTTTACTAATGGCGTTGGCCATGGTGACGCTCAAACAGATCGATATCTTCGTAAGGCTTGCCGACATCGGCAATATGGGCGAAGCCGCCACCGCGCTGGGCATGACCCAGCCCGCTCTCAGCCAGCAGTTGCGCGCGCTCGAAAGAAAGCTCGACCTGCAGTTGTTCGAACGCGTGCCCAAGGGCATGCAACTTACACCCAGCGGGCGCAAACTGCTCGCGCAGGCCCGCACGGTCATTGCCAGTACGCGCGACTTCACCGATGCGGCCGATCACATTGCCGCTCGCCCCGCCGGCACGATACGATTTGGCGTCAGTCCTACGCTCGGCCCCTATCTCATGCCGCGCGTCATCAAGATCCTCCACGAACGCTATCCCGACCTGCGCCTCTTCATCCGCGAAGGCATTCCGTCGAAGCAGCAGGCGGATCTGGCCGCGGGGCAACTGGACATGCTGCTTTCGCCCATGCCGATCGAAGGCAAGGGCCTCCGGGTGGAACCGCTGTTCCGCGAACGCTTGCGGATCATCGCTCCGCCCGACGATCCGCTGGTGGCCCTGCCGGAACTTCGGAAGGAAGATTTCGCAGGCCGCATGTTCCTCTCGCTCGATCATCGCCATCATTACCACCGCCAGCTCGAAGATATCTGCAAGAATCTCGGCGCTACCATTCTGGCCGATTACGAAGGCACCAGCCTCGATGCCCTGCAACAGATGGTCGGGTCAGGTCTGGGCCTCGCCATCCTCCCGCATTTCTACATCCGCTCGGAAGCGGGCGGCCTCGATGTCGTGCGCATCGCCGAACCGGCAGGGTGGGAACAGCATCGCAGCATTGCCGCTGCATGGCGCGCCAGTGCCGCCTTTTCGGATCTCTATGCCGAAGTGGCAGCCGTCATTGCGGAGGAGGGGCGCCGCCAGCGCTAGCCGCCACGGCTTCGCCATCCGGGCTGGCCGCTGCCGAGTGGAGTGCGATGAACGCATTCGCGAGCGCCGCCTCGTTGTCGAGCAGCGATTCCCGGCTCGAGATCAGCTGGCGCTGCGCATCGAGCACATCGAACAGCGAAGCGAGCCCTTCGCGGTACAAGGCATTGGACCGGCCGAGCGCGGTCTCGCTCTGCTCGATCGCCTCGGATAGCGATCCTGCACGGGCGCGGTAGGCGGTGATCGCGACCAGCGCCGTTTCGGCCTCGCCCAGCGCTTCCAGGAAAGCCTGGCGATATTCGGCCAGGCTCGCATCCAGTTCCGCCCGTGCCGCCGCGACTTCGGCCCGCCGCCGCCCGCCGTCGAACAGCGGAAGGTCCAGCGCTGCGCCGAGCGTTGCGAGAAATTCCGAGAACAGGCCATCGATCGAGCCGTCGCCGATTATGATCGAACCCGGCACGACGAGCGAAGGCCTGAGATCCGACTGCTCGATCCCGACCTGCGCCGCCGCGGCAGCCAGCCTCGACTCGGCCGCCAGCACATCGCCGCGCCGCCGCAGCAGATTGGCGGGGCCGCCCAGCGGTGGTCCATCGCCGTAATTTGGTATCGTCGTCTCGCTTTCGGGCTCCGCAATCACCAGCGTCCCCGGCGCCTCGCCTACCAGTATCGCGAGCGCATGGGCTGCCTGCGCCCGGGCGATTTCGATCAGCCCCAGCCGCGCTTCCGTCTGCGCCAGATCGGCTGCAGCGCGGCGCACGTCGAGATTGGCCGACAGCCCGGCTTCGAAGCGCAAGGTCACGATCCGCAGCGTCTGCCGCTGGAGATCGGTCGATTCCGCCAGCAATTCAAGCTGCGCCCCCGTTCGGCGGTATTCCACATATTGCGCGGCGATGGCGGCGGCGATCAGGCGGCGCTGATCGGCACGAATATATCCCGCCTCGGCATAGCGCGCCGCCGCCGCGCGCACTTCCGCGCGCAGGCGCCCGGAAAAATCGGGGTCGAACGTGCCGAACAGCCCGGCACTTGCACCCGTCCGCGAAGTCCCCTCGCCCACATCGACGCTTGCCTCGGCCGATCCGTCGATCGTGGGAAGCCGGTCCGCGCGCTCTGCCCGCAGCAGGGCTTCGGCGGCTGCCAGCCGTCCCTCCGCCGCTGCAATATCGAGGTTCGCCGCAAGGCCGCGATCGACCAGCGCATCCAGCACCGGATCAGAAAAGGCGCCCCACCACACGCCGTCCATGCCGGCAGGCGGCAAGTCCGCCCGGTAGCTTTCCGGCGGAGCGATCTGCGCCTCGGGCAAGTCGGTGGGAACCGCGGCACATCCGCCGAGCAGAAGCGCGAGGGCGCACAGATGGAAACGCGCAGCGATCATGCAGGCGCCATCGTCATGTCTTCGTCGATGTCGTCGATCTCTTCCTGCAGTTTGGCGAGGTCGACACTGCGCGGCTTGCCGAAGCGCGCCACGCCCAGATAGATCACCGGCGTCAGGAACAGGGTGAAGACCCCGGCGATGCCCAGCCCGCCGAAGATCACCCAGCCGATCGACTGGCGCGCCTCTGCACCGGCGCCGGACGCGAGGATCAGTGGAACTGCCCCGACCACGGTCGAAATCAGCGTCATCGCGATCGGCCGCAGGCGAATGGCCGCCGCCTCTTCCACGGCCTCGCGGATAGTGCGGCCCTGATGGCGCAACTGGTCGGCGAATTCCACGATCAGGATGCCGTTCTTCGCCATCAGGCCGATCAGCATCACCAGCCCGATCTGCGAATAGATGTTGAGCGAGATGCCCGACAGGAACAGCGCCAGGATCGCCGCGACGAGCGCGAAGGGAACGGTCAGCAGCACGACGAGCGCGCTCGTCAGGCTTTCGAACTGTGCGACCAGCACCAGGAACACGATCACCAGCGCGAACATATAGGTCAGCAGGACGTCGTTCGACGTTTCCTCGAGGCTCTCCGCATCGCCCTGCAGGATCATGTCGGTATCGTCCGCGACCGTTTCTGCCCCCAGCCGTTCGATCTCGTCGATGGCGTCCTGCAGGGGTGTTCCCTCGGCAATATCGGCCTCCACCTCGATCGCGCGGCGCTGCGCGGTGCGGTTCAGTTCGGCAGCGACCCCCTGTTCCACGATCTGCGTGATGCTCGACATCGGCACCAGCGCATCGCCTGCGGTTCGGACATAGAGGTTGCGCAGATCGGAGGGATTGGTGATCGTCGTCGCCTGCGATGTCAGGAAGATCGGCACGGCCTGATCGCCGACGTTCAGATCGACGATCTCGTCCCCGCCGACCATCGCCCGCAACGTCTGGGCGACATCGTCGAGGTCCACACCCAGATCAGATGCCCGCTGGCGATCGATGCGGATCGAAAGCTGCGGCTGGGTCGGCTGATAGGAAATGTCGGGGTTCGACAATATGGTCGATTGCGTATCGATCGCCTCGCTCAGTTTCAGGGCGGAGGCATAGATCTGGTCATATTCTGCGCCGGTCAGGGCCACTTCGATGTTTCCGCCGCCTCCGCCGCCGAAACTCAGTGTGCCGCGCCCGCGCGCATTGGTCCGCGATCCGGGAATTTCACGCAGCGGTCCGTTCAGCTCCTCGACGATGTCCGACTGGCCGCGATCGCGCTCGCCCCAATCGGCAAGCTGCGCGGTCACGCGCACCCGGTTGGGATCGTACCTGCCCACGATGGAAAAGGTGCTCTCGATTTCGCCGCTGTCCAGATAGGGCTGGAGGACCATTTCGATCTCGTCGAGTTCGCGGTCCATGAAGTCCAGTCCCACGCCGTCGGGGCCGGTCGCATCGACCTCGATCACGCCGCGATCTTCATCGGGGACAAGTTCGCTGTCGAGCTGCGTGAACAGCAGCGCGGTCAGGCCCGTGACCAGCACCGCGCCGCCCACCACCGCTTTCCCGCGGTCTAGGCACCAGGTGAGCGCGGCAATGTAGCGGTCGCGCATTCGCGATCCCCAGCGCGACAGGCGGTCGGATCGATCGCCGCTCGTGCGCAGGTCGAACTTGGCCGCCAGCGCGGGTACCAGCGACAGGGCGACGAAGGATGAAATGATCACCGCGAAAGACAGCACGAAACCGAATTCGCGGAACAGCCGGCCCGCTTCCGATGGCAGGAAACTGATGGGCAGGAATACCGATACCAGTACCGCCGTCGTGGCCACGACGGCAAAGAAGACCTGCCGGGTCCCGACAACCGCGGCCGCACGCCGTCCCAGCCCCTTGTCCTGCAAGCGCTGGGTATTCTCCAGCACCACGATGGCATCGTCGACGATCAACCCCGTTGCCAGAACCAGCGCCAGCAGCGTCACCAGATTGACCGAAAATCCCAGCGCCCAGATACCGGCCAGCACGCCGATCAATGCCACGGGGATGGTCGTGCTCGGTATCACGGTCGGCCGCCATGCGCGGAAGAACAGCAGCATCGTGCCCACGACGACCAGCACGGTGAAACTCAGCGTGATCAGCACCTCGCGCACCGAAATCTTGATGAAATCGGCATCGTCGGACACGATGCTGATGGTTATGTCCTCGTAACGCGCATTGATCCGGTCGACCGACGCGCGGATGGAATCGGAAATCTGGATCGTGTTCGAACTGGCCTGCCGCACCACGCCAAGTCCCACGATGGGGCGCCCGTCCAGCCGCACGAAATTGGTCGCATCGGCGGGGGCCAGCGTTACGTCCGCAACATCGCCGATGCGCGTGTTGCCCGCCACGATGACGTCGCGGACCAGGCCCGGATCGGTCGCGCTGGCATCGGCGCGCACGACCAGTTCCTGCGCGTTGGACCGGAAAGATCCTACCGGCACGTCGTACGGCGCGCCCTCCAGCGCCGTCGAAACGTCGCTCATTGTCAGGCCGAAGCGGTTGAGCCGCGCGGGGTCTACCGAAACGCGCATCTGCAGGGCGCGGGTGCCGAACTCGTCGATGCTCGCCACGCCGTCGGCGGTAAGCAGTTCCGGCACGACATCGTTTTCGACCAGCTGGGTGAGCTCGGCCTCGCCATAGCGTTCGCTCGACACGGCCAGCGTCATGATCGGCTGCGCATCGGCATCCGCCTTCACGATATTGACCTGTTCCACCCTGTCGGGAAGATCGCGCGTCACGCGGCTGACCGCCTCGCGGACATCGGATGCCGCCGTGTCCAGATCCGCCCCAGGATTGAATTCGGCGCGAATGCGGCTGTTGTTTTCCTCGCTGGAAGAGCGGATCTGCCTCACCCCGGTGACGCGAGCGATCGCGTCTTCGAGGATGCTGGTCACTTCCCGGTCCATCGTTTCAGGGGCAGCGCCGGGAAAGGTCGCGGAAACCGACACGATGGGCCGGTCGACATTGGGCAATTCGCGCACTTCGATCCCGGCGAAAGCGGCAAGCCCGGCAATGACGATAAGCAGATTGAGGACGCCCACCAGCAGCGGCCGCTTGACCGCCAGCATCGGTAGGTCGGATCTATCCGCCATCGTTACCGGCTTCGGACTGGCGGCTGGGCCGCAGTTCGACATCTTCGGCCGGCACACGGGTCGGCCGCACCAGGCGGATGGCCTGCCCGTCGCGGACCTTCTGCACACCCTTCACGATTACCCGGTCCCGGGCATTGACCTTGCCGTCGACCAGCACCTGACCGTCGCGGCGCGAGGTTATGGTGACCGGAACGCGTACGGCCTTGCCGTCGCGGACCACGAAGATATGCGATCCCTCCCCGCCCCAGACTATGGCTTCTTCGGGGACGGAAGGGCGGCTGGTGTTGTTGCGCGTGAAGGTCACGCGAAAACTCATTCCGGGGCGCAGGCGATCGTCCGAATTCGAAATTTCTGCCCGCGCGGTGAAATTGCGGCTGTCGTTCGTGATGCTGCTGTCGGTCGAGATGATGCGTGCATCGCGCGTGGTTCCGGGTTCGGAAAATGCCACTGCCTCGACCACTTGCCCTTCGCGGAGCGAGGCGAACACCTCTTCGGGTGCCGGGAAGTCGATATACAGGCGGCTACGCTGGTCGAGCTGGGCAATGGCGGTCGCGTCGCTCACCCTGTCGCCCGGATCGACATCGGTCAGCCCGATATGGCCCGAAAACGGCGCCCGGATGGTCCGGTCCGCCAGCGCGACCTGTGCCTGCTGCAATGCCACACGCGAAGAATCGAGTGCGGTCTCTCCCGCTTCGATCTGGCTTTCGGATATTGCGCCCGTATCTTCGATCCGCCGGTATCGGCCAAGCAATTGCTCCGCTTCGCGCACCTGGACGCGCGCGGCATCCACGGCGAGCCGTTCCTGCCGCGCATCCAGTTCCAGCAGCGGCTGGCCCGATTGCACATAGTCGCCGGCGGAAAACATCACGCGGGTGACGCGGCCAGCCGTTTCGGGAAAAAGCTGGGCGGATGTAACGGCCCGCGCAGTGCCGATTGCCTCGATCCGGGTCTGCTCCGGCAACAGGCGAACCGTTTCGGCCACCACCGGGATCGCCTCTTCCGCACGTTCTGCGCCCTCTGGCGAACAGCCTGCAAGAAGTATCCCGCCCAGAAGGCCGAGCGGTCGAATTATGGAACCCATGCCGCGTGGCGTAACCAATGCGGACACATAGCAAAAGCCCTAATCCGCTCAGGCCTCTATCTTGTTCCGATACGATGATCGCCAGACCCGGACATTGCCGGACCTGGCGATCTGTCACCGCGTCGATATCGACGGGTTATATATCGTTACTTGGCAGGGGCCGGCTCGCGCAGGTTCTTCGCTGCGTTCTTGTCGCCTTCGCCCTTGGCGAGATCCGATGTCGCCGGTACGCCGGCATAGCCCTTGATGGACTCTGCGCTGGCCATGCCGGGGGCCTTGGACTTGCCGCCGACCAGATCGCGCGTTGCCTTTTCGATGCGATCACCGATGTCCTTGTCCACATTGCGCCAGTAATCGAACGCACGCACGAGGATCGGCTCGCTGACGCCATCGGCAAGATGCCCGGCGACATTGTCGACGAACCGGTCGCGCTGCGCATCGTCCATGACTTCGCGCACCAGCGCACCGGCCTGGCTCCAGTCGTCGTCGTCCTCGCGCAGCGTATATGCCTGGCGTACCATGTCGCCATCGGACATCCAGGTCGCTTCGCCGCCAACCTGCGGCTGCGCGCCGGCGCCGCCATAGGAATTGGGTGCATAGACCGGGTCGACGGCATTGACCGTGCGCCCCTGTCCCGCGCGGGAATAGCTGTGAACCTCGGCATTCTTCGCCTGATTGACCGGGATCTGCTTGTAATTGACTCCCAGCCGGGCGCGGTGCGCATCGGCATAGGAAAATCCGCGGGCCAGCAGCATCTTGTCGGGCGACAGGCCGATACCGGGGACCATGTTGTTGGGCTCGAAGGCGAGCTGCTCGATCTGGGTGTCCCAGTCGACCGGATTTTCGGTCAGAGTCAGCTTGCCGACTTCCATCAGCGGGTAATCCTTGTGCGGCCAGACCTTGGTCAGGTCGAACGGATTGATGCGGTAGGTCTTGGCATCCTCGAACGGCATGATCTGCCATTTCAGGGTCCAGCTGGGATGATCGCCCTTCGCGATGGCATCGAACAGGTCGCGGCGGTGATAATCGCCATCCTGCCCGGCCATCTTGTCGGCTTCATCCTGCGTCAGATGCGCATTCCCGTCGCCCTGATCGCTGTGCCAGTGAAACTTGACCCAGAATTTCTCGCCTTCTTCATTGACCAGCATGTAGGTGTGGCTGGAATAGCCGTTCATCTCGCGCCAGTTCTTCGGAATGCCGCGGTCGCCCATCAGATAGGTGACCTGATGGGCGCTTTCGGGGCTCAGGGTCCAGAAATCCCACTGCATGTCATGATCGCGCAGGCCATTGTCGGCCCGGCGCTTCTGGCTGCGGATGAAATGCTGGAATTTCAGCGGATCACGAATGAAGAAGATCGGCGTGTTGTTGCCGACCATGTCGAAATTGCCGTCCTCGGTATAGATCTTGACCGAAAAGCCGCGCGGATCGCGCCAGGTGTCCGGGCTGCCGCGCTCACCGGCAACCGTGCTGAAACGCGCTGCCGCTTCGGCCTTCGCGCCCTTCTGGAAAATCTTTGCCTTGGTGTATTTCGACACGTCCGCGGTGGTTTCATATCTACCGAATGCGCCCGAGCCTTTCGCGTGGGGCTGACGCTCCGGAATGCGCTCCCGATTGAAGTTCGCCATCTGCTCGATCAGGTAATGATCGTTGAGGACGATGGGACCGTCGCGCCCGACCGTCAGCGAATGCTCGTCGCTCTGAACCGGAATGCCGGCGTCGGTCGTGGTGAATGGGCATTTGGGGGTATCGGCCATGGCTGGAATCCTTCGCGTTTGCGTACCCTTCCAGAACCGGCGCTGCCGATGGACGTTCCGCGAAGAATCGTAGTGCGCAAATAAACCCTGTAATTACCCGTGCGCGCCGAACTCGTTGGCAATGGCGGTCGAGATGCGCAGGCACAGTGCATAGGCCTGCTCGATCGGATCGATGTACTTCTCGCGGATAGCCGCATAGCCTTCGCCCGCGCCGATCGGATACTGTCCGGGCTCCTCCAGCGCGAAGTCGTCCTTGCGCGGAAAACTGGTCGGGAACGCGCGGCGCAGCTGTGCCAGCGCATCGTCGATCCGCAGCGTGAAGACCATTTCCAGCACATCCGTCCGGCTGATGTCGTTGGCCCGGCTGAAGGCCGGCACCGACACCACCTTCAGGAACATGTGCTGGAGCAGCGCCAGCCGCACGGCCTGCAAGACGCCGATCGCGCGGCGCACGCTTTCCCGTTCGGGATGCGGATCGTCGTCCGGCACGAGGTCCAGCAGCCGGTGCAGCTTGAGCGCATCGACGCGCAGGCGGGACGACAGGCGGCGGAACACGCCGTTGCGATCGTCCTTGATGAGATATTCGGCCAGCGCTTCGCAGGCTTGCGCCAGATGCGGCTCGGTCCCGCGATAGGGGCGGCTTGCCCAATAGGCCGAATTGAATAATTCGCCGAACGCCGCCACTGTCTTGATGCTTGCAAGGGCGTTCGATGCCCGGATCAAACGTATGATCTGCATGCCTCTCGGACTGTCGGCAAGCAGGGCGCCCATCTCTTCGATCTGGCTTTCGGCCGCGCTGCCAACCCCGGCTATGATGTTCACCGGATAGCCCAGCTGCTGCAGAATGGCGTTGTGCGGGATGGCGCGGATCTGCCGCAGGCTCATCTCGCGATCGGCGGATAAGTCGCTCTGGCGGCGTGATTTTCTGCTCCCCGTCTCGTTCAGCAGGCCCAGCCCGAACGCGGTGATCGCGCGGCTGTAGGTCCGGCTTTCCAGATGGTCGCGCTGGTGCTCCTTGATCGCCCGATAGAAATCCAGGCTGAGATCGGTCCGGCGATAGAACGGGTCCGTCGGCACATCCGGATCCGTATGCGCCGGACTATGCGCAACCACCTGCGTAAGCGTCGCCAGCGCAATGTCGGGGGTCGCGAACAGCAGATAACCGTCCCCGCCCTGAAAGCTCGCTTCGGGCTCGAGCGCGATCCCGGCGCGCGTGAAACGCCTTTGCGCCCAAGGGCTTAGCGCCCATTCGATGCGATCTTCGAAGCTGGAAGGATGCGCCCCGCGGCCCATACCTTCGCCATGTGTGTCAAAGATCAGGGCGGCCACATCGGTGAGACCGTTCGCCGCCATCGCTTCCGCAAGCCGCCCCTGCAGTCGCTCGATCGCAAGGCTTGCAGGGATCTGGCCAACGAACCGACCCGCATCCGAAAAACCGGTCTGGATGGCAATCCGCCCACGCGCTTTCGCATAGGCCTGATAGTCAGGTTCGGAAAGCAGGAGGTCGAGAAAACGCCCCCCATGTTCCAGCGCGGTTTCGGTCTCGAACAGCGGCGAGACATCGACCCTGTCCGCGATGCCGAAGAGCCTGGCGAAATACAGTGCGGCGAGCACTGTCGACGGCTGTTCGCATTCTGCCACCAGCATACGGATCGGCGCATCCGCATCGACGTGTTTCAAGATCTGCGTCATGACGAGAAATTGCCTGATCGCAGTTGAGCTCTCCACCGCGAGGCTGGCGAAATTGGCGCTTTGCGGCTCGACATCGGCGAGCAATTCTCGCAGCGCCGCGACTGCCCCGCGGCTGGAAAGGTCGATATCCGCCGCATCGCCGAGCCGTGTACGGATGGCATTGTGCAATTGCTTGGCATTCACCCGGAAATGGATCCACCCCATCCCCAAGCCATCGGCCCGCATGGCTGCCGCAAGCGTGCGGAGCGCCACCGCTGTATCGACACCTTGTTCGTCCGCCTCGCCTTCCAGGCGCTCGATAATCGGAGCCAGTGAAAGCAATTTGTCGGGATGGTCCTGAGTAAGGCGATTGGCCGCGGCCGACATGTCTTCAGGCGCAGAAAGGTCGCCGGCGAATTCGTCCGCGCTGGCCTGCGCCCGCTCCTGCGCCAAGCGCAATGTGGCGATCAGTTCGTGCGAGGGATCGATCGCCTCCAGGCTGGCAGCGTAACGCCCCAGCCGCTCGGCCTTTTCAGCGAGGCGGAAAGCGATGGAGGTGTACCATTTGATGTCGGTACGCCCGTCCATGTCGTAGCCAACCCAGGTGGCGAACCGGAACGGCAGCGGTTGCAGTTCGGTCCACCGGTCGGGGAACGCCTCCCCCGCCTGGCGTAATACTGTGGCGACTAACTTGTCGCGGGCATCCTGCGCATTGGCCATTGCTGACATCGCGCGCCCGTGCTCGTACCGCAGGGTAATTTCCGGCCTTTCGCCATCGCGCACCGTCGCCTTGCCTCCATTGCCGACCGCGGCAGCGACCGCATCGCTCTGCTGCGGCGATAACAGGAAGGTCGGGTGAGCAGTGAAGACCGCATGCATGTGCGGGCGTTCCCAGAACGCTCTGAATGCTTTGAAATCACCTTTCGGAGCCGAGAGCTGCGTAAGCCTCTCGCCTGCGCGGTCAGGCCGAAGGAGCTTCTTCAGCCGTGACGCGCGAGCATCGAGCGACTGCGCTTCGAGTTCATCGACCAACCCGGCAAGCTGTCCGATATCCAGTTCGCCATTCTCCAGCTGTCGCGAGATATCTAGCGAAAGCTGGAAAACCGGATTGAAGAGCGGAGTCTCGCGAGTTTGACGATGGAGCACCCTTAGGCGATCGCTCAGACTTGCGAGGGTCGGTTCGATTGTCGTTTCTGCCATTGCTCTACTCTACCCCTGGATCCGGGTGCGAGTTCCGCGGCAAGGCGGCCTTCGTGTCAAGATACGAGCTTCGCGAGCCGCATGAATACGGATGCAGGTGACATTATCCGACCGCGCGGATCAATCCCCCGACGTCCCGGCAGTTGATGAGCGCAGCCACATCGCTCGCAGGCACCGGCCTGCTGAGCAGGAAGCCCTGGATATATTCGCACCCTTCTCGCCTCAGAATCTCCCGTTGCTCGGCATACTCGACGCCCTCAGCCAGCGTGCGCATGCCCAGCGCTGATGCAAGCGTGGTGATCGCCCGAATAACCGCGTGGGCATTGTTCCCCTCCACGTTCAGATCGCGCACGAAGCTCTGGTCGATCTTGACCTTGTCGAATGGGAAACTGCGCAGATAGCTGAGTGAGGAATACCCGGTGCCGAAATCATCCAAGGCGATGCGGACCCCGAGATCCCGCAATTTGTGAAGCGTACTCAATGTCTTTTCGACATCGGCAATGAATATGCTCTCGGTAATTTCCAGCTCCAACCGGTTCGGTCTGAGACCCGATTGGGTGAGCGCCTGCAAGATCGTCGTCGTGAGGCCGGGTGTCGAGAACTGTTTAGCCGAAACATTGACGGAGACCGACAGATGCTCCGGCCATTCGCGCGCCGATCGGCATGCTTCGCGCACGACCCATTCGCCTATTTGCAGAATGAGGCCGGTCTCCTCGGCCAACGGTATAAACTCTGCTGGGCTGATCATGCCGCGCTTGGGGTGGTTCCAGCGGATCAAAGCCTCGAACCCTTCCAGCTCTTCCCGCGCGAGACTGTAAAGCGGCTGGAAATAGAGCTCGAAGCCGCCGTCTTTTATGGCCAGGCGAAGATCAAGTTCCATCTCACGGCGGACACGGGCTTGTTCATCGAGCGAAGGCTCGAAGAAATGGAAGTCCGATTTGCCCCCACGCTTGGCCCGGTAGAGCGCAAGGTCAGCATGCTTCAGAAGGTCGACGCCGGTTTCGCCGTCTATAGGTGCAACCGCCACGCCCACGCTGGCCGAACAATCGACCGTATGGCCGCCGATCTCTACCTGTTGGGCGAAGCAGTTCTGGATATGCTGAGCGATGGGGAGCAGACTTTCGTTCTCGTTCTCGACCACCGTAAGAACGGCGAACTCGTCCCCGCCCAGCCGCGCAATCCGCGCATTGCCGAGTTCGGAGTTGAGACGCGCGGCAATCTGCCGAAGCAGGGTATCGCCTGCTGGATGGCCCAGCGTGTCGTTGACCACCTTGAAATCGTCGAGATCGCAATATGCGACAAGGACGCGTTCGCCATCCTTGCGCCGCGCCAAAGCCTGCCCCAGCTGTTCGACGAACAGCTTGCGGTTGGGCAGGTTCGTGAGCCCGTCGTGCAAGCCGATATGAATGATCTCGCGTTCGCGTTCCGCAATTGCCTCGACCATGGAATTGAAACTTGTCGCAAGCCGGCCGACCTCGTCGTCGGTTTCGGCCTGCAATACGGCTTCTTCGCCGCGGCCGAACTGCCGGACGGCATCGTCAAGCGCGGACAACGGTTTGGTAATGCCGCGCGCGATCCGCCACCCAAGTGCCACGACCAGCGCCAGTCCCAATGTACCGACCAGCACGATCAGATATTTCAGCACGGCATATTCCGCCATCGCCGATGCCAGCGAGTGGCGCAGAACGAGGCGAGGATCCAGTCCATCCTGCAGGCTTGGAAGAACGCTGACGCGGAAGAGATTTCGGGCTTCGTCGTGAGCTTCAATCACGGTCCCCGGCGGCTGTGAGGCTGCTATCTCCGGCAAGTCATCGTGGAGCAGGACTTCCGAGTGGAAATCGACCGCCGCCAATTCGCCCAGGCGTGCCATTTCCGCTTTGTCGAGCGGCGATGCCAGGACCAGCCAGCCCATCAGATCCGGCACCTCGATCGGTGACGCAGCGGCAAGCGCAAGCGTGTCGCCGAGCTGGATCACCCCTTTGTTTTCGCCCGAGTCCAAAGCGAACCAGATCGGTTCTGCCGGAGGAAGTGCGCCCGAGCCATCACCAATGATGTCCCCGTCGAGCCCAACGACGAATGCGGAACTGGCATTCGTCCGGTCACGTACATTACGCAAGGCGCTGGCGAGCGTGACCTCATCCTCCGTCGCCAGGGCTTCGCGAAATCCATAATCGCGGGCCAGGACGTCTGTCGCACCGCGCATCTGCCGCGCGCGCAGTTCGATAATTTCATCGAAAACGCGCGCACTGGCGGCGAGATCGCGGCTCGCGCTGTTCTCCCCGAAACGCTCGATACTGACGTTGACCAGCGCCAGCACCACCGCCAGCACTGCCGCGAAAAGGCCTGCATAAAGTATGGCAATCCGCAGCTTCAGCGACGCGAAGCGCGGCAACTTGATGTTCGTGAGCATGGCCATCACCGCAGACGCACCGCCACCTTGTGATTACCCGATGCGGAAATCTGCTTCGACATTTCACCGCCCGGACCGCGCAGTCGCGGATGCCAGACGGTCAGCTTGGCGGATCCCGACGGTACATTGGCCATGGTTACGTAGCCATTGGCATCGGTTTTGCCCGCAAAGGGCGTATCGACCACGCGAATATAGCCGCGCATCTCATCGTGAATATTGCACCCAAGCGCCACGGCGCCGGCAATGGGAAAGGTATGAGTTCGGGTCTGGTCCCGGCCATAGAGGTCGATCTCGAAGCGCGCAGGCTTCGAAAAGCTGTAGATCGAATGGCGCACCTTATCGAGGTTGGGAAAGGCCACGGTGCTGCCACGTGCGACCACCAGTGTACCGGGCGCGAATTGTTCGTTCCGCTGCGCCATCGCCATCCGCCAGGGGAAGGCAATGCGCCCTGCGCGTCCGCCTGCAGCATTCAGTTCGACCACGGCATCGCGCACGGGGACACCGCGTTCATCGACCACCTGGACCCGGACCGGGCCGACAGAGGCCGCCCATGCAAAGGAAGCCGGTATCGCCACAAGGGCTGCGAGAAAGGCAAAACGCGTCCACATCCCCGGTATCGTACGGGGTCAGGAGTTAAGAAAGTGTCCGCATACGGTTAATAACTTTTGCACCACATCCTGCCATCAATTGCGCATGACCCCTGTTTTCAATCACTTTGCCACCTGCTTGATGGTGGCGCCTCTCGCTCTGCTGCCGATGTCGCTCTGCGCTCAGGAAGTGCTTTCGGATACGCAATCTATCGACCAGGCCGGAACCTTCCCGGAATACAATGCCAAACTGCTGCTGACCAACGCGGTCAGCGCTGTCGATGGTGCGAGCGGTGGCGGCATTTCGAACTGGGCGACCATCGCAGGACGGCAGGAAACACGCGGCGTGGGCGTTCAGGCTCATGTGACGGCAGTACTTCTGCCGGACTTCTTCTATCAGTCGCATGGGGTGGCGCTGGGAATCGCCGACAGGATCGAACTGAGCTACGCACGACAGAATTTCGACACGCAGGATGTCGGTGCCGCGCTCGGCATTGGACAGGGCTATATGCTCAATCAGGATGTATTTGGCGCCAAGGTCAGACTGTTCGGCGACGTCGTCTACGGCAATACAATGGTCCCTCAGGTCGCTGTGGGCGCACAATATAAACGCAGTCTCGACGGCGCCGTCGCGAGCGCGGTGGGGGCAGCACATGACGAAGGTGTCGATGTTACGTTGAGCGCGACCAAGCTGTTGCTCAGCCACAGCGTGCTGGTCAATACGACGGCGCGGCTGACAAAGGCCAATCAGAACGGCTTGCTGGGGTTCGGCAGCGTTTCAGACGATAGTTACGCGATCCAGTTCGAGGGCGCTGTCGCTTATCAGTTTTCCCGTCGCTTCGTTCTGGGGACCGAGTTCCGCACCAAGCCAGACAATCTCGGCCTTGGCGAAGGCGACTGGTTTGACGTCTTTGCCGCCTATGCGCCCAGCGACAATCTGACCGTGACCGCAGCATATGCTGATCTTGGCTCGATCGCGACATTCACGGGTCAGCGCGGCGCATTCCTGCAGGCGCAGGTCGCATTCTAGGAGTTATGCCCATGTTGCTCACTGCCACCCTCTCGCTTTTGCTCATGCAGCAAGCTCCTTCAGAAAATGTCGACTGGGATGCCGAATTCGGCGTCGAAGAGGTCGAACGCGATCCTGCAACCGGGGAAATTCCCGTCGAACCTTACGAGCAGAACAATGAAAACGCCGGCGCCAAGCCATTCACCGGCGATGACATGGCTGAAACGTTCGGCGGCCGTGACGGCATCCGCCAGATCGCCGAAAGGTTCGTCGAGATCAATTTCGCCGATCCGCGCATTCAGGGCATATTCGCCGGCCACGACGAAGTCCGATTGCGGCGCACGATTTTCGAACAGTTCTGTTACATCCTGAACGCTGGCTGCGACTATACCGGACGCGATATGAAAAGCTCTCACGAAGGGCTTGGATCGCGCAAGGCTGACCTCAATGCCATAGTTGAGAACCTCCAGCAGGCGATGCGGGAACAGGATGTGCCGTTCGCCGCCCAGAACCGTTTCCTGTCCAAACTGGCACCGATGAGCAGGGACGTCATCAACCGCTAAAGGGCTGGACACAAAAGGTCGCAAGGCCCACCCGTTAGCGATGGTCGGTATTATGCGAGACGAAGAAAACTCATGAGCGATTGGACGATCGGCATCATCGGGGGATCGGGGCTCTATGCCATGGATGCCCTCGAAGATGCGCATTGGATCCCGGTTCAATCGCCTTGGGGCGAGCCGTCCGATGAAATCCTGTGCGGCAAAATCGGGCATGTTCGCGTCCGCTTTCTGCCGCGGCACGGACGCGGGCACCGTCTGGCCCCTTCTACCGTCAATGCACAGGCGAACATTGATGCGCTAAAACGCGCGGGCTGCACCGACATCCTTGCCGTGAGCGCAGTCGGATCGCTTTCGGAAGAACTTTCTCCGGGCCGGTTCGTCACCATCGATCAGTTTATCGACAACACCCGCGGGCGCCCATCGAGCTTCTTCGGAGATGGATTCGTTGCCCATGTGTCGATGGCCGACCCGGTGTGCCCACGGCTGTCGAAACACGCTGCAAAGGCCGTTGCCACCGCTGGCGGTGAATGTGCGCAGGGCGCGACCTATGTCGCTATCGAGGGCCCGCAATTTTCCACTCGTGCCGAAAGCCGCCTGTATCGGCATTGGGGTGCCGAAGTGATCGGAATGACCGCCATGCCCGAAGCCCGGCTCGCTCGCGAAGCGGAACTGCCCTATGCCCTTCTGGCCATGGTTACCGACTACGACAGCTGGAAGGACGATGCCGAGACGGTGGACGTTGCACAGGTGGTCGAGCAGATGCGCGGCAACGCGAAACTGGCAAGGAAAGCGATCGAAGCTTTTTGCAAAGGCCTGCCAAAGAAACGTAGCCCGTCCCCCATCGATCATGCCCTTACCGACGCCGTCATCACCGCGCCCGAAAGACATGACAAGGCTGTACTTGCCAAGCTCGACGCAGTTGCAGGGCGGTTGTTTCGGCAGGGATGACCGATAGCTACGACCTCCTCGTCATCGGCGGCGGGATCAACGGCGCCGGCATCGCGCGGGATGCTGCAGGGCGCGGCCTGAAGGTCCTACTTGTCGAGAAGGACGATCTGGCATCGCATACATCTTCCGCCAGCACCAAGCTGGTGCATGGCGGCTTGCGCTATCTCGAACATTACGAATTCCGACTGGTCGCGGAATCCCTGCGCGAACGCGAAGTGCTGCTTCGCAATGCGCCGCATATCATCTGGCCCTTGCGTTTCGTGATGCCGCACGAGCCCAGCATGCGCCCGAAATGGATGCTGCGCCTTGGTCTTGCCCTTTACGATCGGATCGGCGGCCGAACGAGCCTGCCGAAGAGCAAGAGCGTCGATTTGCGCGTCGCCCCCCACCGCAATACCCTCCAGGGGCGGCTGAAGTCCGGTTTTGAATATTCGGATTGCTGGGTGGAAGATTCCCGCTTGGTCGTGCTGACGGCGAAGGATGCGGAGGAGCGAGGCGCAGAAATCCGGGTTCGTACCGAATGCACCGGCCTGGAACGTAATGCGAGCAACTGGACCGCACATCTGCAAAGCGGGGCGGGGGAACGCAGCGTAACTGCGCAGGCTGTCGTCAATGCGGCTGGCCCCTTTGTCGACCGCGTAGCCGTGACCGCGCTCGGGCAAGGAACGCCAGCGCACTTGCGACTGGTGAAGGGCAGCCACATAATCCTTTCGCGTCGGTTTGCCGGAGATCATGCCTATATCTTCCAGCAACCGGACGGGCGGATCGTCTTCGCCATACCCTACGAACGGGATTTCACACTGATCGGCACCACCGATCTCCTGTACGAAGGCGATCTTGATGACGTGGTCATTTCTCCAAACGAAATCGCGTATCTAATCGAGGCGGCTTCGCGATATTTTTCCAGTGCGATTACCGAAGACGAGATTGTCTCGTCCTACTCTGGCGTACGTCCGCTCTACGAAGATCATGCCGCCAGCAACTCCACCGTAACCCGTGATTACGTCTTCGAACTCGATAACGAAGGCGGCGCACCGATCCTGTCGGTATACGGCGGCAAGATCACAACGTACCGCAAGCTTGCAGAACATGCGCTGGAAAAGCTTGGGAGAGTGCTGGCCCTGCCCGGAAAAGCCTGGACCGCTAACGCCCCGCTACCTGGTGGTGACATGCCGGATGGCGATTTTGCAGCCTTCCTGTGGCGCATTAGCGAGCGCTATGAATGGCTGCCGCCGGAAATGCTCCTTCGCCTTGCACGCGCCTACGGGACGCGGATTGAAGCCGTCATCGGCTCGGCCGGGTCACTTGGGGAGCTTGGAGCGCACATGGGCGGAAATCTCTATGAGGCCGAATTGCGCTACCTTTTCGACGCAGAATACGCGCGTACGGCGCAGGACGTATTGTGGAGACGCAGCAAACTCGGTCTCCATCTGCCTGTTGGCGCCCAGCAGGCGGTCGCAGACTGGTTTGCGGCCCAAGCCTCATAAGCCGCTACGGAACAAGGACGTTTCACAAAGCTTGTAAGGGAAACACGGCAGGTCCAAGGGGCTTGCTTTAATCCTCCTTTCCTTTCGGAGTCGTATGGCCCTGCACGATCCTGTCCGCCTGTCCCCCATCTCCCGCCAGTCCGTTCGCGAAGCTTACCGAGCGGAAGAAAGTACCTGTGTCGCGGAACGCATGGCACAGGCATCCGGCGCAAGCGCCAAACACTCGGAAGCAGCGCAGATAGCCATCCGGCTGATCGAGGACGCGCGCAAGCGCAAAGCCAGTGGGATCGATGCATTCCTGCAGCAATATGGCTTGGCGACGGAAGAAGGCGTAGCGCTGATGTGCCTCGCCGAAGCTCTGCTGCGTGTGCCGGATGCGGCGACGGCCGATGCGTTGATCCGGGACAAGATAGGGCACATCGATTGGGCGGAGCATATGGGCGAAAGTTCGTCCACCTTCGTTAACGCAGCGACGTTCTCTCTGATGCTGACGGGAGAGGTTCTCGAACGCCCCGAAGAAGCGCAGAAGGGAATGGGCAAGACGCTCAAGCGTGCGGTCAATCGGCTTGGCGAACCCGTGATCCGCACGGCCACTTTGCAAGCCATGCGCATTCTCGGCGGGCAGTTTGTCTACGGTCGTACGATCGACGAAGCGCTCAAGCGTGCCAAACCAGAACGTGCAAAGGGTCTGACGCACAGCTTCGACATGCTTGGCGAAGCGGCGATGACCTACGAAGATGCCGAACGCTATCGCGTCAATTATCACAAGGCGATCGACCGGCTGGTCCGCGAAGCGACGGGAGATGTCCGCACTTCGCCTGGTATCTCGGTCAAGCTTTCGGCACTGCACCCGAAGTACACCTTCCTCCATGCCGATCTCGCGATTGCCGATTTGCTGCCGATCGTACGCGATCTCGCCACGGCCGCACGCGATGCGAACATCCATTTCACGATCGACGCAGAAGAAGCCGACCGGCTCGAACTTTCGATGGATCTCATCGAAGCCTTGGCACGTGATGACAGTCTCTTCACCCGGCCGGACGGCAGCCGTTGGGAAGGTTTCGGCCTCGCTATCCAGGCCTATCAGAAACGCGGCGTGCCGATGGTCGACTGGGTTGCCCGCCTTGCTCGAAAGCATGACCGCAAGTTCTTCGTCCGGCTTGTGAAAGGGGCCTATTGGGACACCGAGATCAAGCTTAGCCATGTTGGCGGTTTCAAGGATTTTCCGGTGTTTACCCGCAAACTGGGTACCGATGTCAGCTACCTTGCCTGTGCGGAAAAAATGCTCGCGGCCGACGATGCAATGTATCCGGCGTTTGCAACGCATAACGCCTACACCATCGGCGCGATCAAGGCGCTTGCAGGCGAAAAGCCCCTCGAATTCCAGCGCCTGCATGGCATGGGCGAGGATGTGTACGGCGCATTGGCCCAAATGGAAGGCAACAAGCGCACGAGCGTGCGTATTTATGCGCCGACCGGGACGCACAAGGACCTGCTCGCCTATCTCGTACGGCGATTGCTGGAAAACGGCGCCAACAGCTCGTTCGTCAACCGTATGGCGGATGCAGAAGTGCCGGCAAGCGACTTGGCCACCGATCCCGTAGCCGACATGGCGGCACTCGAACCATACCGTAATCCGACGATCCCCCTGCCCGCCGACATCTTCGCAGACCGTCGCAATTCGGCAGGGATCGACCTGTCCGATCCTCTCGTACTCGAGCCTTTGCAGGAACGGTTGGCCGAACTCGAAAACAAGCACTGGGTTGCAGAGCCCACGTTCAAGTCGGGTTCCGAAGCGGAAATCGCGCCTATCAACAAGCCGCACGATCTGACTGCGGAAGTCGGAACACGGCGCGACACGCTCGACTTCGAAGTAGAAGAGGCAATCACGCGTGCCCAGGCGATCCAGCCCGGGTGGGACCGGCTCGGCGGTGAAAAGCGCGCCGTCCTGCTCGAAGCGGCAGCAGACCTGTTCGAAGAGCACACCGACGATTTCCTCAGCCTGTGTCAGCGTGAAGCTGGCAAGACACTGATGGATGCCGTTCTGGAACTGCGCGAAGCAGTCGACTTCCTGCGGTTTTACGCCAACGAAGCACGGCGTCAGTTCACCCGCCCCATCATTCTTCCCGGACCCACCGGCGAGGAAAACCGGCTGAGCCTGCATGGTCGCGGCGTTTTTTCCTGCATCAGTCCATGGAACTTCCCGCTCGCCATTTTCATCGGCACACCTGCAGCTGCGCTGGCAGCGGGCAATACGGTCGTCGCCAAGCCTGCCGAACAGACCCCCCTGATTGCCGCACTGGCCGTGCGCCTTTGTCACGAGGCCGGCATCCCTGAGGAAGCGTTCCAGCTGCTCCCCGGAGCGGGCGAGGTCGGCGAGATGATAACGTCGGATGCACGCATTGCGGGCGTTGCCTTTACCGGCTCGACCCAGACGGCACAGGCCATCAATCGCAGCCTCGCTTCACGCGATGGCCCCATCGCGACCTTGATTGCCGAAACCGGCGGGCAAAATGCCATGATCGTCGATTCGACGGCCTTGCCTGAACAGGTCACGCGCGATGTCGTCGCATCGGCCTTCCAAAGCGCCGGACAGCGCTGTTCGGCACTGCGTGTTCTGTACATTCAAGACGACGTATACGACGAAATGCTGCGTATGATCCGCGGCGGTTTCGAAGCTCTGACGATCGGCAACCCGGAACATCTGGCGACCGATGTCGGCCCTGTGATCGATCCGGATGCGAAGTCTTCGCTCGAACGTCATATCGCCCGGCGCAAGAAGGGTGGCCGTCCAGTGTGGCGTCGCCGCCTGCATCGCGGTGCCAACGCCGGCTGCTTTGTGGCCCCCACGATCATCGAGATGGATTCGATCCTCGACCTCAAGCGAGAAAATTTCGGTCCGATTCTCCACGTCGTTCGATACCGTGCTGCCGATCTCGAGCGTGTGATCGAAGACATCAATTCTACCGGTTTCGGTCTGACGATGGGTCTTCATAGCCGCAACGACGACACGCGTGCCTTTGTCGAAGCGCGGGTCAAGGTCGGCAATTTCTATGTGAACCGCAACCAGATCGGCGCGGTCGTCGAAAGTCAGCCTTTCGGCGGCGAAGGACTTTCCGGCACGGGTCCGAAGGCCGGTGGCCCGCATTATGTCCAGCGCTTCGCGACGGAACGCGTCGTGTGCGTCGACACGACGGCGGCGGGCGGAAACGCCACCCTCCTTGCCAGCTAAAGGCGGATAAATCGCCCCGGCCGCTTGCCCAATGGCGGCGGCTGGGGAATCGTCCCCGTATGGCGATTCTTTCCGATAAGTGGATCCGCGACAAAGCGCAGAACGAAGGCATGATCGAGCCTTTCGTCGAAGCGCAGCGTCGCGAAGGCGTGATCAGTTACGGCCTCTCGAGCTACGGCTACGATGCGCGCGTTGCTCCCGAATTCAAGATTTTCACCAATGTCGATTCTGCGGTGGTCGATCCCAAGGATTTCGCGAGCAACAGCTTCGTCGATCGCGAAACCGACATCTGCGTGATCCCGCCCAACAGTTTCGCGCTCGCCCGGACGGTCGAATATTTCCGCGTGCCGGAGGATGTTCTCGTCATCTGTCTCGGCAAGAGCACATATGCCCGGTGCGGGATCATCGTGAACGTGACACCGCTGGAACCGGGCTGGGAAGGCCATGTGACCCTGGAGTTCTCGAACACCACGCCCCTGCCAGCAAAAATCTACGCGAACGAAGGGGCGTGCCAATTCCTGTTCCTTAAAGGGAATGAACGCTGCGAAACGAGCTATAAGGATCGTGCTGGCAAATACATGGGCCAGCGCGGGGTGACGCTGCCGCGGCTTTAGGCAAAGCGGCCCTGACGCTGCGTCTTTGACTCTCCCTTCGGGCACGCGCAATCATGCCGGCCGAGGAGAGAAGTGTTATGGCAGATCGTGAATTCGACATCATCGTCTATGGCGCCACGGGCTATACGGGACGCCTAGTGGCAGAGCATTTCTTGCGCGAATACGGCTCGACCGTCGATGGTCCCAAATGGGCGATGGCCGGCCGCAGCTTGAGCAAGCTGGAGGCTGTCCGCGACGAGATCGGGGCACCAAAAACCATCCCGCTGGTCGTTGCCGACGCCGATGACAGAACCAGTCTCGAAGCGATGTGCAAAAGGGCCAAGGTCATCCTGACGACCGTTGGCCCTTATCAATTGTATGGCGACGGACTGGTGGCAGCCTGTGTGGCGACGGGCACGGATTACGCCGATCTCTGCGGCGAACCGGCCTGGATGCGTGAGCAGATCGACCTTCATCATGCAGTGGCCGGTAAATCCGGTTCGAGGATTACCTTCTCGTCCGGCTTCGATTCCATACCCTTCGACCTAGGCGTTCTCATGCTGCAAAAGGAAGGTATCGCCCGCCATGGCTCGCCTGCGCCGCGCGTTCGCGGCCGCGTACGCAGCATGCAAGGCACCTTTTCCGGCGGAACCGCAGCCAGCCTGACGGCGACAATGAAGGCCGCCGCAAGGAACTCGGGCATCATCAAAGTACTTAACAATCCCTTCGGCCTGACCCCGGGCTTCGATGGTCCCGACCAGCCCGGCGGAATGATCCCCCATTACGAAGACGATCTGGGCAAATGGGCCGCTCCCTTCATCATGGCGACGATCAATACCAAGAACATCCACCGCACCAACTTCCTACTCGGCCACCCGTATGGCAAAGATTTTCGTTACGACGAAATGATGCTCACCAGTCCTGGCGAAGCGGGCAAGGCCGCTGCCAATGCTGTGGTAGACATGCTCAAGAACCCGTTCGGCGCCAAGCCACCGAAACCTGGCGAAGGTCCGAGCAAGGACGAACGCGAGAACGGTCATTACGACGTAGTGTTCATCGGCGAATGGCCGGATGGCCAGCGCCTGCACTATGGGGTGAAAGGCCGATACGATCCCGGCTATGGTTCAACCAGCCGAATGCTCGCCGAAACCGGGATCGCACTGCTTACGAGCGACGCCAAAGGGGGTGTGGGCACGCCGGGGGCATTCCTGGGCGAAGCACTGGTCGAACGCCTTCGGGAGCACGCCGCACTAACCTTTGCGGTAGAAGAGTAGGGAACCACATACCCTCAGGTGCTTTCAAACCATATCCAAGGGGAGAAGCATCAATGGCTACCATCGCGGCGCTCATCGGGCGCATACTGCTCGGCGCACTGTTCGTCTTTGCCGGGCTCGGCAAGGTTATGGATCCGGCAGGCACGGCAGCCTACATGGAAGCGGAATCGCCCTTCCCCGGAAGCTTGGCCCTCGCCGTCGGCGTATTCGAGATCGTTGCCGGCCTGGTTCTGGCAAGCGGCTTCATGACCCGTATCGCCAGCGTCGCATTGATTGTTTTCACGGCACTGGCCACTTTGTTCTTCCACGAACGGGTAACCGATCAGGCGCAGGCGGCAATGGCCCTTAAGAACCTGGCCGTGATCGGCGGGTTGCTCATGGTTTTTGCTTATGGTCAGGTTCGTGGCCAAGTCGGCGTATGGCGAGAACGGGACCGCGCTCATGATGCCGAAATCAAAGCAGCGCGAGCAGAAGGAAAGGCCGAGGCTACGACCACCGTAGTCCACGATGATCGTCCCACACGTCCAGCCTGATCCAGATTGAAGTGCGCGAACGTAACGTCGGCGGCTCACCACCGCCGACATAGCACTGCGCCTGACGCGCACGCGCATGAGATACGTCTCGAATATCCGGAGAAACTGGAGCGGGCGAGGCGATTCGAACGCC
>NZ_JAHWXO010000012.1 GCF_019857205.1 Qipengyuania pacifica
ACCGATCGCCGCGCGCCGCTCGCTCCGGCGGCGCACCCGCAGCGCCGCGCGCGCCGGAAAAGCAGTCGGATCGTCGACCACGACGAATATCGGCTTTTGAGGGGTCTCGATCGCCACGATCGGCGATCGCAGTTCGGTCTGTTGGGGAGGTGAAGCGGGTGCAGGCGAGGGTGCGTCGGTCGTGATGCTAAATGTGCGGAACTGGTCGTGCTCGCCGATGATTTTCACTGATTACCGCCTCATACTCGCGACTTTACCGCAACCACCGTTCACGCGTAAGCCCCGCTGCGCCGTAATCGACATACCCGGCGACGCGACGCGCAGGGGCCTGCGTTCATGCTTCAGATCCTCAATCACGGATAATCCCCCGCGCGATGCCCTGCCGATTCGCCTTCGCAATGGCGCCCTGTGTCGCCAGGGCGACCGTCCTGGCAGTGCGACGCGGATCGGCGCGCGAAGGGACGTTCACGGTCACGTTGAGCACCGGGGCGAAACTGCCTTCATCGCTCATCCGACGCGTGCGCGCGGATCCCATCACCTCGAGCCGCCCGCCCTCGTGCAACCGCATCCGCTCGCGGCCGTTCTCGCCGACGTCGAACCAGCGCCCGGTCGGGATCCGGTCGGTGCCGCTCGCGAACAGGCCGGGGTTCGCGTCGAGCGTCGCGCCGACGTCCTTCACCAGGCTGGCGCTCGGCCCGCCTCCGCCGAATGCGCCGACCGCGATGCCCAGGATCGATCCGAGGATGCTGCCGCCGGTCGAGCCTCCCCCGCCCTGCGAGTTGGCCAGCGCGATTGCCGAGGCGTTGATTGCCGCCGCCGTCGTCTGCCAGGCCGTCGCCGCCGTGATGAGCGTCGCGCCGGCGGTGGAAAGCACCACACCCGATTCTCCGAGAGATTTGGCCGAGCCCTCCATGCCCTCGCCCGACAACGCACCCGCTTCCGCGCCGAACACCAGTTTGGCGAGCGGCTCGGCCACGTATTTTTCGACGGCGATTTCGAGCAGCCCGCGCTGGATCACTTGCAGCGTCGACACCGCGACGTCGCCCAGGCTGCGGAAGTTCACGATCGCGTCGACAAGCCCGGCGCTCAAATTCTCGATCGCGTCGACCTTTATCTGATCGATCCGCTCAGAAAGCTCCGCCGGCGACTGGTTCAATTCGCGCAGGAGATTTTCGCCGGGCCCGGCCGTCCCACGCAGGGTGGAGTCGCGGCGAAGGGCATAGTTTCTGTCGAGCAGTGCGAGCCGCTCGCGCGCCGCGTCGGCTTCGGCCTTGCTCGCCTTGCCTAGCTCCTCGAGGGCGAGGATTTGTTCCAGCTTCGCCCGCTTCTCGCGCGCATCAAGATCAAGCAGGCGCAGCTGTACGTCGCGCCGCTCGCCGCTGGTCCGCGCGAAGTCGCCGAGGAGCACCACCGCCGCACTGCCGGCCGGGCCGAGCATTCGACGTTTCGGCAACCAGGGATCGGGATCGTCGGCCTTCGCCCAGGGCTTGCGCCGCTTCATGGTGCCGTCGCCTCCCGGCGACAGATAGGTGACATGCAAACCTTGCGGCACGAAACTTACCTCGCCCGCATCCGAACGCTCCGCGCGCACCATCAGCGCCATGATTGCCGGCGCATGGATGACCTTGCGCGGATCCTCGCCCTCGCGCCAACCGGTGCAGGGACATTCCACCAGGTACCGGAAAGCCGCGAGCCGATCGGGTGTCAGCACCGCACCGGGCACCCCGCGCCCCGCGAAATAGCGCGCCACCGCGGTATCGTCGCGCACGGCGTGCCGCCAGATCCAGCGGCCCTGCTCGATCGGCTCGACATATTCGGAGAGTTTGTGTTGCGCCGGATTGCGCGCCCGCTGCACCGGGCCCAGCCCCTGCGCCACGGCCGCGCGGCCCAGCCCCGCGAGCCCCTCGAGCTCGGCCAGAGCATCCATGAAGCCGACGCCGCGGATATCCGCGACGAAATCGAAGATATCACCATGCCACGCACAACCGAAGCAATGCGCCCCGCCGTCGCCGGAATGCGCGTCGAACAGCGCGAAGCTGGGCGAATTCGAACCGTGGAACGGGCACTTTCCGCGCCGATTCCTCGACCCTGCCGAACCCGAGAGCTTGACGTGCCCCCCCACCACCGCCCCGATCGAGAGCCGCGCGCGCACCGCCGCCTTGCGCTGGGCAACACCGCCCTGTGATCGCGCCTCGCCCCTATCCGCCATTGAGCGCCACCTGCGGTCGTGGGACATGGGGAAGGTAGATCGCATTGGAATCTTTGCACCCCGACGAGATCAGCAACGCGCAGGCGGGGCAGCATCGATCAATGGGCGCGGCATTGACTTGTGCGTTCGCCCTCGCCCTTCTCCGGTCGGCGTCGTCAAGACCCCACTCCTCGCTGATCCGATCCATGATCGCAGAATCGTACTGGCCAAGCGTCACGCCATGCGCGCGCAGGAATCGGTCGAGCTCGGCGTCGGCCGTCTCGGCCTCGCCAGTCGTACCCGATCGCCGGGCCTCGGAAAGCCGGTCGATCTCCGCAATCTGATCGCTCGTCGCGAAATGCTTTTGCAACATCGCACTGCCTCCAGACAGGCGGCGAGCCGGAAACCGGCCAGCGCCTCGGGTTGAGCGACGGGCATGCCTCAATTCGGCAATCGAAGTCCGCTGCCAATTGGTGACAAATCTTGGATGGCGCGATTGTCCCTCGAATAAGAATTGTGGACTGACGCGGGATCGCGGCGGTTTACACCTTTGTGTAAACCGCTCTTCGAAACGAACGCTAAGCGCTCGATTCTTGGTAGCGGTGGAGGGATCCACCAACGTCACTTAACCAGCTGTTATACCGTTATTTCTCTATCAGCTTCGCCAAAAATACACCCTGTAATACCCCCATCTTGGGACCTTTGCGATGAGCAGAAATTAGATCGCGGCAGACCGTTCCACCTGACGGAGCAGTGGGCGCTCACCTCGCAAATTAGCGTATATGGCGGGCAACGTAGCTCCCACTCACGACACCTGTGAACCAATCCAGATCACCTTGCCGACGACATTGATCGCCTTTCGTTGCACGCCGCTCCAGCTTGGGTAGGCTGGATGATCGGTCAGGACAGAAATGCGATTTTTAGTCGGGTCCAGTGCGATCCGCCTCACAAACGTCTCTGACAATCCCCGGACAGCGTAGAGCCCGTCGTGCAGGACATCATGAGAGCGCAACCTTTGAATTATGACCTCGTCACCATTCTGCAGGGTCGGCTGCATAGCCTCCCCAACAATGGGTAAGATCGCCACGCCTGCAGGCCTGTTGCATAGGCGTCTTAGCCAGGCTTCATCGACGATACGGGATCGTTCCTGTGGAGTTTCTAGGCCCTTGGCCTCGATGACCGGCACAGTGATGACCGAACGTCGCGAAGTTGAAGAACTCTCTTTTCCGCCGAGCAGTTTGGCAGGAACATCGAAATGCAAAGCCAGCTGAGCGATGTCGCTTTGATCGAGACGCGCGGGCGTGCCGCGCTTGATGTATTGCTGGATATAGGCGGAGTTTCGGCCAAGCAGACGCGAAACCGCAGCGTAGGTCTCGTCCCGCTCGCGGATCAAATCATCAAGCGCTTGCCTTGGGGTCATCCTATCCACTCCTAGCATATCCTATTCCACTATCACGCCAGAGCGGACAATTCCTACTCGGCGAGTTGCGCGGCCCAACCTAGGTTGGGCTTTCTGGACAGGTTTCGAAGGAGGCGCTGGTTGGCTTATCAGCACTACTGGGTGGGGCTCGATGCGGGGCATCTCGAAACAGCCGTTTGCCTCATCGACGCAGAGGGCGGGATCCTCTTCGAAGCGATATGCGAAACGAAATCCGGACCCATCAGAGATATTCTGCGGAGGTTTGGCGTAGAGGCAGCGCAGTGCCTCACGATCGAAGCCGGCAATGGCACCCAGATGGTTCGAGAACTGCGCTCATACGGATTCCCTGTTCAGGTGGTCGATGTGCGCAAATCGAGCAAGTTCCTGGCAATCAGGCGACAGAAAACAGATGTCCACGATGCTCGAGGGCTCGCAGAGCTCGGGCGGCTCGCTCGATCGATGGGGTCGCAGGTTTTCGTGAAGCCAATGGAACATCAGAATATCCGAACCCTGATCAATGTCCGGAGAACGATGCTGAAGAACCGCGCCAGGACAGATGCGCTCATCCAATCGATTTTCAGGTTATACGGCGGGAACGTGAAACTCCTGAACGGAAGGGGTGCGCTAGCCGCTGAGGTGAGCGACCAGGTAAGGAAAATGCGACAGCACGGGCTTGAAATCGGGGTCAATCTGCAACCGCTCGTCGAAATTTCCGAGGCTCTCAGAGAGCAGATCTCCGCTCTTGACCGGCAGATGCGCGACATCGCATCGAACAATCCTACATGTCGCAATTTCCAGACGATCCCCGGCGTCGGAGCTGTGATCGCTCTTTCGTTCTACAGTGCCATCGGCGATCCACATCGATTTGAGCGGAGCCGTGACGTTGGAGCATACTTGGGCCTGACCCCAACCCTATATCAATCAGGCGCCACTTCACGCCGGGGGCGTATCAGTCGGCACGGGAACAAGCTGACACGGATGCACCTGATTACCGCAGCCACCGTGCTACTTTGCAGGATTGAGATCGAAAGCCGACTTCGCACTTGGGGTCTCGAGCTGGCTCAGCGGGTTGGGTTCCTGAAGGCGCGCGTTGCCGTGGCCAGGAAGCTTGCGGTGATCATGCTCGGAATGTGGAAATCAGGTTCGCCGTTTCGCGCAGACGACGAACCTTCGCTGTTCCTCCAGCAGGAGGAGGCAGGCTTGGACCCCGTTCTGATTTCTGGGACGCAGATCTCGTTGTAGGTAATTGGGCCAAGCCTGCCGTCAATCGCAGAGTTCACTTCAGACAACGGCTCATAATGTCGCAAACTCGCAGCATTATCCCATGAAACAGCGTTACGGTGTCAAAATTGACACATTACGGGCGGACGGAGTGGCGCGAGACCGTAAGGTCACGCCCGGGATCACGGATCTGAATCTCAACTAACCGGCAATTTCCATGCGGCTAATCGAAAGATAGACGCATCAAATCTAAGATCGATTGGCGGGTTCACCACGTCTGCTGCGTTGGACACTGCGGAATAGCGGCCTCTGGTGGCGCGGCAAACCATCCTGCCGTTCATTCAGCTCGGCGAAGCGCGGCAGCTTCGCTCCCTCGTTTACTCATTCATCGTGCTCGAGTCACTCCCGAAGCTAGCGCGCCATCGCTTCACCATAATGGCCTGTTCTAGGGCCGGGCGGAGACATGAACCGCATCGAGACGACGATGAATTAGCGACACGATCGTCAACAGATCCTCGGCATCCTCCTTTGTCATCGCCCAATGAATTCGCGCCTCGTGCGCAGTCGGATTGCGAAACATGCCGAACGCGCCCTTGACGAGGTTGGCGAAGCCGTTCTGCTCGCTCTTTTCGCTAAGGGTCGCACGCCCGTTGATCGCGAGGATGGGTGCTTCCCCGCCAAGCGCGCTATCCGCGAGCGCCCCGCCATCGTCGCTTACCCCCGATTTCTTCCGCATCTTGTCGGCAACGCTCTTCACCGCCTCCTGCACTGCGTGGAAATAGTTGTCGGCAAGCAACTCCGCTCGGCAAAATGAGAGCACGTCGGGATGTACGCCTCGCCCTTCCAGGTCCGCGCGGAGCTCGCGCGCCCGGCGTTGTGCTTGCGGCAAGGTCATCGCCGGCTCGCTGCTGGATAAGCGGCCGGCTTCGTCGACGACCAGGCCGGCGAAGGCAAGCGCCTGGTTTAGCAGTGCCCGCATCGGTTCGAAACGATAGGGCTCGCGGCTGTACCGTGCGGGGCTCATGGCCAAGCGGATGAACTCCAGGATGTTGGTCCTATTTCGCTTGCTGTTCTGGCTTTCTGCAAAGGCATTGTAGATGCGAACACGCTTGGTCATCTTGCCGGGATCGACCATCTTCGCCGATGCCAGCAGCAATGCGATCTCCGGGTTGGTGAGCCCGCTCTTTGTATCGCCCAGTGCACCTGCAATCGCCTCGAGCTGGTCTAGCGTAAACAGCTTCATGTGCCTCTTCCCCTCTTTGCAGACAGCTGGCGGTCCCGTCATATGGCGGCGTCCGGCAGATTAGTCTGTCGATTCTCATGCAACGCAAGCAATCGTGGACGCGCCACCGTTCGATTCTTGTTCCAGCGGTGCTGAGACTATAGTTTGATGTTCCATAGGGGGTGACTGTGTGGGCCGACAATGAAACGACGCGCGATTTTCTGAACTTTTCGGGCGTTGCCGACACGGTTGCAGAAATCATCGTGCAGGCACGAGGGCGACCGATTTCTATTGGCGTCTCCGGCGCGTGGGGCGTCGGGAAGTCCTCGATGATCAAGCTTACGCAGACTTCGCTGGCGAACCGTGAAGGCAGGGAGAACGAAAAGGACTTCGTTTTCGTAGAATTCAATGCCTGGCTTTATCAGGGTTATGACGATGCGCGAGCGGCGTTGATGGACGTGATCGCCGACAAGCTCGAAGACGAAGCTGAACGTCGCGAAACCGCGATCGATAAAGCAAGGGACCTATTGAAACGAGTAAGGTGGCTGCGCGCGGCGAAATTATTCACGGGCTCTGCCGCTGCTCTCGCTTTCGGCTTGCCGCCTACTGGCCTGATAGGAGAGGCATGGTCGCTTGGAGAGAAAGCGCTGAGTGGCGGCGCCGACAAGAAACTCATCGAAGACGGACAGAAAATGGCCGGAGATGCCGCCCAGCAGGCCCGAGGTCTGCTGGCCGACAAACCCGATTCATCGCCACCTAAGGAGATCCAGGCGCTACGCGATGCGTTCGAACAGACGCTTGAGGAACTCGGTGTAACCTTGGTGGTGCTAATCGACGACCTCGACCGCTGCCTTCCTGAAACGACTATTTCGACCCTCGAGGCAATCCGACTGTTCCTCTTTTTGAAGAACACGGCCTTCGTCATCGCTGCTGACACCGAGATGATCAAATATGCGGTTCGCAAGCATTTCGAAGGCGTCAACGATGATCTCTTAGCAACGAACTATTTCGACAAGCTGATCCAGGTGCCGATTCGCGTTCCTGCTCTCGGCACCCAAGAGGTGCGCGCCTATATGATGCTGCTGTTCGTGGAGAACAGCGATCTCGACGAACACGTTCGGGAGGCGATCCGCGCCGGCGTATGCAACCAGCTCCGGCAGACGTGGCAGGGCAAGCGCGTTGACCGCGCTTTCGTCCAGTCGCTCCACGAAAAGTTTCCCGACGAACTTGTCGGCAAGCTCGATACGGCCGATCGGCTCGCACCGCTCATGACTGGTGCGACAGGTATTTCGGGCAATCCAAGACTCATCAAGCGCTTCTTGAACGCCCTTGCCATCCGCATGACTATCTCGAAGGCGCAGGGTGTAGGTGTGGACGAAGCCGTCTTGGCGAAATTGTTGTTGTTCGAGCGGCTGGGCAATCCGCAAGCGTACGCTGAACTAATCGCCGCTGTCAGCGCAAGCGAGTCCGGCAAGCTCGCCTTTCTTGGCGATTGGGAAGCCAAGGCGGTCTCCGGCGCGGAACTCGGACTCAAGCCGCCTTGGGACGATCCCTTCGTGCAGGAATGGCTCGCACTGCCACCCGCGCTCGCCGACCTCGACCTGCGCGGGGCGCTCTATGTCAGCCGCGAACATGCTCCGCTTATCACGCCGGAGGATAGGCTTTCATCCGAGGCGGCGGAACTCCTGACCGCGCTGCTCGAACAACCCGAGATGGCAGCCTCGCTAATGAAGCGCCTCGCTACTGTATCGCGTGCCGAGACCACAGTCATGATGGACCGGCTTCTCGACCGCGCGCGGCAGGAGCAGAACTGGGGCGTGCCTCCTATCCTGGAAGCCTGCCTGGCTTTGGCCGAAGCGGATCCAGTGCAGGGCGCAAGACTTGCAGCGTTCCTTCGCGAGCGGCCCGCAGCCCAGATTCAGCCCAATATCGTACCAAAGATTGCTGACCAACCTTGGGCCACGGGCGTATTTGAAACGTGGGAAAGCGGCGACATCAGTGGTCCGGTGAAAGCGGCGATCAAGAAGCGGAGGGGAAATGGGAACGTCGCAGTCCAGTAAGGGTCCAGGCTCGGGCGTCCCAATGGTGCCCAGCTGGGTCGACGACCCACCCGCCGAAGCTCCCAATGGGGACGACCATTCTCCCGATGACGCCGACAACGGCGATGACGGTGGGGATGAAGAAGAGGGGCAGCCCCCTTCGCGTCCCCCGTCGCCAATCGCGCCCGAGCGGCGTTGGCTCGGCGTCAGGCGCAGCCTCGGAGATTACGGCAAAACTGGCGATCGAAGCGCGATGCAACGAGGCTTCGGTCGCTATGTCCGCGATGGATATGGCGGTACGCGGACCGCGTCGCGGCGGATGGCAGGCACTGCATCCACAGCCGGCGCACTCGGGAGCGCGCTCGATGTTCTTTCCGGTGCCCGACCGCCTGAGCCCGGAAGTGCAATCGATCCTACGCTACTCGGTGGCCGTTCGGTCGACGAAATCATGGATGCCGTGGTCGAAGCGGTCCGGCCCGTCGATGGTACTCAAGATGCGGAAGCCTCGCGCGCAGCGATCAAGGATGCTTTGGCCGAAATGCTGACCCGTTTTCCCGACGCTGATTTGATGGGGCTCACGGCCGAGCAACGCGAATTCGCCATCGAGCGTTTCACCGCGCATGACGTGTTTCGCCGCTTCGATCTCGATGTCGGGCAAAGCATTCGGGACAACGCTCCGAATGCGACAACCGGTCTCGCGCGGCTTCGACAGGCCCGGGACTATGTTAAGGAGACTGTTTCGGCCGCCTTCCGCGCCTTGCGAGATGCCGGCAAGACATTGACATCCGGGCGCATCAGCGCCGTCGTACGAGAAGCCTTGCAGGAGACCTTCGATGTGTTCGAAGGGTATGCCGCATGAAGCTCGTATGCGCCCCTGAAGATTTCGCCTTCGCCGAAGACGGTGCGCTCAATGTCGTGCTCTACGGCCAAGGCAGCCCGCAACTCGGCAAGCGATCCGCACGCGGCAGCGCTGGCCAAGCAGCGATGTCTCAGATTTTGCGCGCGCGCCTCAATGTCGCGCCGCGTGCATGGGACTTTCTGTCGATCGCCTTAGCGGTCGTGACGGCAGATGTTGCCGAATGGCGCTCGGAAAGTCCCGATGGCTGGACCCGCGAACTCGATCTTACCATTGCCGTCGCAGACCCCGACTTTTGGAATAGCCAGGCTCGAGCCATTGAAGCCGCGCTACAATTCCTTTCGACCGATCGCTGGCGCCTGCGCTTCGTACCCCGCGGTCTCCAGCCGGCGCCGCCGCGCAATCCCAAATATCCGCAGGAAAGCTGCGTGGCGTTGCTCTCGGGCGGACTCGACAGTCTTATTGGCGCAATTGATTTAGCAGCAGCTGGCAAGAAGCCGTTCGCCGTGAGCAATGTTGTTCGCGGTGATGGCGATAACCAAATTTCATTTGCCGAAGCGATAGGCGGCGGGCTGCGTCACCTCCCTCTCAATCACAACGCAAAACCTCCTTGGGGCAAGGAGGATTCACAACGGGCGAGGTCGCTGATATTCATAGCCTTCGGCGTCCTCGCTGCGACGACGCTCAAGGCCTATCATGATGGGGTCCACGTTCCGTTCTATGTGTGTGAAAACGGCTTCATCGCGATCAACCCGCCGCTGACCGGGACTCGTCTTGGGAGCCTCAGCACGCGCACGGCGCATCCGGAATTCCTCAACCGCATCCGAGATATTCTCGCGGCCGCCGATCTTCGCATTGAGCTTATCAATCCCTACGAACACGCAACCAAGGGCGAAATGCTCGTGGGCTGCAAGGATCAATCTCTGTTGCGATCGCTCGCTGCCCAGTCCGTCAGTTGCGGGCGCTTCCGCGTCTACAACTATAACCATTGTGGGCGATGCATTCCCTGTCAGGTCCGCCGTGCCGCTTTTCTCGCTTGGGATGCATCGCGCGATACCACCTATTATCGATACGACACTCTCGGCAAACGCGACAGCGAACACGCTCATTTCGACGATGTTCGCTCGCTCGCAATGGCGCTGCGTGAAGTTAAGACCGGCGGGCTCGATCCCTGGCTCGGCGCGGCGCTCTCCTATCCACGAATGGGGGACCCCGTCCCGATCCGCGACCTGGTCAAGCGGGGGCTCGCAGAACTTGCTGCGCTCCATGATCACCTTGGCGTGAAATGATCGACTTCCATTGCCATCTCGATCTTTATCCGGATCCGCACAGTGTGGCCCGTGCGTGCCGCGAGCGCGGCCTCTACGTGCTTTCTGTGACTACGACCCCATCGGCGTGGCGCGGCACGTCGGCATTGGCGCAAGACGCGCCCCGCATTCGCACAGCACTCGGGCTACATCCCCAGATCGCGCATGAACGCGCGCACGAGCTCGCGCTGCTCGAACAGTTGGTTGTCGACACCCCGTATGTCGGTGAAATCGGTCTCGACGGCGGTCCGGAGTACCGCAATCACTGGCGCAAACAGCTGCGCGTGTTCGAGCGGGCTCTAACCATCTGCCGCGATGCCGGCGGGCGTGTGATGTCGCTGCATAGCCGGCGGGCGAGCGGAGAGGTGCTCGACGCGCTTGAGGCCTGCCCGGGCGCCGGCACGCCGATCTTGCACTGGTTTTCGGGGCCATTGCGGGATCTCGATCGCGCCGTCGAACTCGGCTGCTGGTTCAGCGTCGGCCCTGCCATGCTACGCGGCGCGAAGGGCAGGCAACTGGCCACGCGCATGCCGATCGACCGCGTGCTAATCGAATCCGACGGCCCGTTCGCGCACGTGGATGGACGACCCGCCTGGCCATGGGAGGCCGTCAGCGCGGTTCCCGATCTAGCGAAACTGTGGCAAATGGACAAAGGCGCCTGTGAAAGGCAGCTGATGGCCAATTTAGCCGCGATCGGTCGGATCGCTGTGGGCCCGCAGTTTTGATAACTCGAAATTCTATCGGCGATCGCTACGCAGTTCCCTTATTCGTTTTCGTTCGATCACGGGCGAGGTGATCCGCGGGCGGTTGATGTCGCGCAGTAGCCCATGGACTTTGGCTACGCCCGAATCTTCGAGGATCATCCGTCGGGTCTCTAGCCAACTTGCCCGGAACTCATCGATGCGCACCTCTCGGCCCTCTTTCGGCAGGTTCCACAATCCTTCGAGGCCCATGAATAGAGCGGTGCAATGTGCGCCCAATTTCTCGTCGATGTAAAGAACGTTTCTATCCACATGTTGTGCAATCGGTGCGATGGCTGCGGAGATCAGCGCATGCCGCTCGTCTGATGACAATGCGGGATCATCGATGACGGTGTTGGCGATGCCAAGGCCATCATGAAAGATGTTTATCAACTCGTCATAGGCTTCGACGCGCTTGGCAAAGATCGCCGCCGCGAACTGCTCGGCTCTTTGCCGCCGCCGGAGGAACTCGCCGAGCGCTATTCCGAGCGGCACTCCGACCAGACCAATCAGCGCGGCGGCGATTTGCGTCCATACCATCGTGCTTCTCCCCAACCTGAAGGGCGATCAGCCTCGGACTCAGTCTGCGGCCGCCGGGCCAACAGGTTTCATGGATGACGCGGAAGGTGTAAAATACTCTTTCGCTAAAGCGTGGTCACGCAATGGTGAGGGCCGGTAATTCCGACGCTTGTCGTGATCAGTGACAAGACCACCGCCTAACCGCTCAATCACGCTCGGGTGAAGGTCCGCATGGGGATGGACCTTTCGCAGACTCTCTGGCCAGGTCACTCTCCATGCCGCAGGCAACCAACGTTGCCAGTCAGCCTCCCTGAACGCCTTCCTCTCGTCGTGCTGCATGCCGAGCGGATCGGGCCAGAGAGCGAGGCGATCTCGGTCGAGCAAGATCGGATGTTCGAGTTCGTCGAGTTGTTCGACCATCCAGCCCAGCGCGATGTCGGACAGGCGAGACTCGTCCTCCGGATGGCTACCCCCAATGTCCGAGTGATTGCCGGCAAACCAGACTTGGCGAAGCCAAGGCGGATCAAGACCCTCCATCCGCTGCACGTCACGCGAATAGGCCCAGCCTGCGACCGGAAAATGCTTCCGGTTCTCATCGATGGCGCGGGCATGGCGGGCGTGTTTCACATTGGTATCGAGAAAGCGGTCGTAGTTCTTCATCCGCCAGACTGCATAATGGACCCTCTTGTCCCCGGCATTCGGCCAATCGCGAATGACCTTACGCTGGCGTAAGCGTGTCATCACCAGCTTGTAACCGATCCAGAGCACAGGGATGCCGAACGCGGCGGTCAGTACCGCCGACTTCCAGACGAAAGCAGCGAGGGCCGTCAGCGATAGGAAAATGAAAACGCTTGCGATGATGATGCTCAAAGCGCGGCCGGCCCCTAGCGACGCCACTGTATCGAAGACGCCGACGAAGTAGGGCGCCACATTGCCTTGTTCCTCACCGTCCTGTCCCGAGCCGCAGCAGTCGTATTTTGCCCGGAAGCGCCTAGCCTTCTCCTCCCGCTCACTCTCGTATTTCTCGCGAGGGTGTCCCGAACCGTGCTCATAAACCTCGAACACAGCCTCTTCGGCCAAGTCCCTAAGCGCCCGTCCGCCCCGGGGAACCGGAGATCCGTCCGGCATGCGGGAGGGAACGCCGCACAGGTTCATTACATTGGCCACGCAGCGCGCGGTGTAGGCGCCCCGGCTGAACCCGAACAGGTAGACTCGGTCACCAGGCTCATAGACCTTGATGATCGCTTCGTAGCAATCGGCGATGTTATCGCTGATGCCCGTCCCGAAGGCCGCTCCAAAAATTCGCGAGATCTTCTGCAGCCAACTCGCACCTGCCTCGCCCGTCCCGAGACCGGCATCATAGAAAGCAACCTGCTCGGCCGG
Source organism: Qipengyuania pacifica (assembly GCF_019857205.1). Lineage (GTDB taxonomy): Bacteria > Pseudomonadota > Alphaproteobacteria > Sphingomonadales > Sphingomonadaceae > Qipengyuania > Qipengyuania pacifica. The sequence continues at coordinate 12,896 of NZ_JAHWXO010000012.1, forward strand.
ATCGATATGCGAATCCACACCCGAACGCGAAGCGCGATAGAGCTTGTAGATGTTGGACAGGCGCTGGTCCGGCTTGAGCCCGCCGAACTGCCCGGTTCCATCGGAGAAGATCAGTATGTTTTTGGCCATCTCCGCTTGATACGTTCAGATCAAATCAAGAACAAGGTCGGTGGCTGGTAAATGCACAGGGCCCCCCACCGGGCTGCAGTCCATTGCTTCGACGGAGGGACGCTTCACGGTCTCGCGGAAATTGCACTTTCCAGCGCCCAGTGCAGGTCGGCGGTCGAGCAGGATCGTATTATAGCGGTTGACCAATGTCCGCTTGAACGTTCTGATTGCCAGAACCAGACGGTCGGCTGCTGTCACCGGCGAGTGTCTGAATGTAGGGCAGCATTTAGCGAGTTAATCCGAAGCCGGGAATGACGGCTATGTCGGCGGACTTCGCTTCCACCTCGCGCCTGTCATAAGATGAGGGCCGTAAACCCATCGGCGACGCCACGCGGAGCACATCGCGCCTCGCCCGATACGATCGCTGGCGCCTCGTCAGGAAAGGGGAAATACGTGGCAAAGTTCAACGAAACTGATGTTCAGAAACACCTCGAGGCGGTCGGGCTCGAGACGGTGCTCGTCGATGCCGAGCCGCTGCTCGACGCCGTCCTTCCGGTCACGGGCAACGATCTCGACGAATACGACGAGCCGGAATTCGAGCTCTGGAAGCTCCTGAAGCGCAAGGCGATCGAGAAGCTGCGCTACAATCACCGGCTCGCGACCAGCGGTCAGTTCCTCGGCAGCGCGATCAACTTGCCGCTCGACAAGACGCGGCATATGTTCGTCGACCTGCTCGGCACCCATGGGGATGGATTGTTCGTCCTAGAGTTGAAGATCGACAAACCTGCCGAGCGCAACGCGTTCACCGAACTCCTAGGCTACAGCAATTACATTGCCGGCCTATTCCCCGGCATGGGCGGCAAGGACATCCTCAACATCCTCGTCACGCCAATGGACGCCAAGATCGCCCGGCAAGCCTATCTGTACGATCTCCTGATTTCCGACCGCAGTGTCATCTTGTACCAGCCGGATTTTCCGGCTGGTACCGCAGAGAGCCTTCGACTGGACCTCTACATTCCCGAGGACAAGGAATTCCAGCACTTCGCCAATCGGCTGCTGTCGCACGAGGCGATGTCATGCGTGGTCGCGTCATTCGACGATATTCCAGGATGGATTGAATATGACGATGCGAATCCCGATACGTTGCCGACCTACACCCGCGAAGCTCTGAAGAAGATCACCGCCTACACCGCTCAGATCATGGAGCACGAAGGCCTCCACGGGTTCTGCTACGTCCGCAAGCGCTGGCACTCGATCCAAGTGCGTGCCTTCGGCGAGGCGAAAACCGATCTGATCATCTGCGCGATCAATCCGTTCCGCCTGATTGACGAGGAGAGAGTCAACCTCGTCACCGATCAATTGCCCGAGGACGACCGCGCCGTGTTCACGGATGCGCCGCTCTACGGATTCATTAATCGCCTCCTTCGTCTTGCCAAGCGTTCGCTCGCGGAATGCATCGACGCCGAACACCCGACCTGGCTGGAAACACCCTACTGGGGGGCGATGGTGACCGCGATGATCGAAACTGTATTTGCCGACCACCTTGGGTTTCGGCCGACCGGTATGTTTCGCGAGGCCTACGTGGAACAGCTCGCGGCGACGCGGCGGTACAATGCCACTGTTCCGGCCATGGCCGTCGATGTCGAGCGCCTGCAGGTCGACGACATCGGTAACTGGCTTAGGGCATGGCAATTCATGGAAGCCTGCGGCTTCGTCGCCGGAGAAGCAGGCGACCAGGCCAAACCGGTCCATCGTCGTCGCCGCTCCGACCTTGAGGGTGCCCCAGGGACTGCCTGAAGTCCGCCTACGCTGCCAGCTCAATCAGCATGAACGGATGACCATTAACGGGAAGCGGATTTGACCATACCAAAGTCCTGTTTGTCGGCGCTCTCTGTCAGCGACGGATTGTTCAGAAGTCTGGCCGTCCTAAGTCCGGCACGCTAACGTGGCGGCCCCACAAAGCAGTCTGTCGACACCTCATTCTTGCGATGCTTCGCAGCCATCCGAGCGGCCAGGCCCGAACTTCGCACGGCAATCCAATAATGATCAACTTCCGCCTTTCGCAATTTCACTAATCCATTGATCGATTTCCGCTTCGACCCAAACCGCGCATTTGGGTCCGAGCGAGCGCGACTTGGGAAAACGGCCTTCGCTCATTCGCTGGTAGATGGCCGAGCGGCGCAAACCGACCCGGTCGATAACTTCGGGCAATCTCAACAACCGCGCCGGTGGCGGGGATGGCGGTAGCGCATTGCTTTCTCTTGAGCGATCGTCGTTGTGCTGGGGTTGTGGTTTCATGATCGCTCCTGTCGGGTCAATTTCTCGGTCCCCTCCGAGGTGAACTGGATCAGTGCGGCAGCGCCATCGAAATGTCGCGGTTGGCAATATCATCGATGTGCTTGGCAAGCATGCGGGCGACGAGCTGTGAAGTGCCGTTCGCCCACCGGGGTCGCAAATCTTCCACGCGTCGCCCAAGCGTGCGTTCGAGCTGACCTGGCAAGGCCGTGAAGAAGTCCTCGAGAAACTCCCCCATTTCGCTGCGCATCCATTCGCAGGCGAGATCCTCCTGACCAGCCAAGGCCAGGATCATGCTCGCGCGGGGAAAGGCGCCGCACACGTCGAGAACGCGCGCGGCCTCATCAAGTCCGATCGGCCGATCGCCGCGCATGACACGAAGCAGGGTCTCGCGGTGGATCCCGACTTCTCGTGCGATCTGGTGCTTGGGCTTGTCAGACGACTCGATTGCATGGGCAAGAATGTGCGCGAGGCTGGTGTTGGCTTCGCCTCGGAATGGCGCGGGCTGGTGCATCGACAAAAACTCCAACGAAGAGGAACTGAGTCGTAGCCATATCGCGCGTGATCCATGTAGGAAAATGAAAAGAACATTTACGGAACATCTCGTTTCTAGGCGAATCATACCCTAGGCCCGAGTCGCCGACAATCACCGCCACGCTTGTCGGGATTCGTCGACGTTGATTAACAGATAAGCCGCTGTTTCTGGGTGTTATCGCCGACGCCGGCCAATTAATGCGTCCATATTCGTCCGCCACTTCAGCCCTAGCGGCAATCCGACTTTCCTACATCGATTTCCTAGATGCATGTGGAACACACAGCGAACGAAAGAACGCTGGGTTCACCCCTCCAGATGGAGCTCCATATGCAGTCTCTCACCCTCTCCCGGCGTTCCGGCGCCATCAATCAGAAGCCCTCGAAGTTCGGGCGGGCCATGACCTTTGCGGTACCGCTTGCGGTCGCAGCACTGGCCGCAAGCGCCGCCTACGCTGGCGCCGACACGACCTTCACCCCTGCCCTCACGAAATTCACCGATTTCCTCGAAGGCTCGGGCGGCAAGATCATCACCGTCCTCAGTCTTGCAGGCGGCCTCATCGGTCTCGCCTCGGGCCGGTTCTCGCTCGGACAGGTCGCTGTTCCTGTCGGTGTCGGCATCGGCGTCGGCACTGGTGTTCCGATCGTCACCTCGGTCGTCACCGCGGTCATCTGACGCATCGGACGGGAAGGCGCGTCGCCATGGCAGACCCATATATCATCCCACGTCGGCTCGACGATCCGGAGCTCATCGGCTTCTGGACCATCGACGAGTTCGCCGGGATGCTCATCCCCTTCACCTGGGGGATCCTCAGCCAGCATATCTTTATCGGCATTATCGTTGCCTTCGGCGCCTGGTTCGCGCTGCGAAAGGCAAAAGCAGGACGCGCCAGCTCCTGGGTAGCCCATGCCGCCTATTGGTATCTGCCGGCCGGATTGCTGGGCCTGAAATCGACGCCGCCTTCCCACTGCCGCCTGCTTGCCGGTTGAGGGGAGATATCCATGTTTGCCGACATTTCACACGAGCGTCAGCAGTCGCTGCTGCGCCAGCGCAACCTCTTTGCGCTCACCAGCGCCGGGCTTGGCATTGCGCTCGTCGTAGCGGTCAGCCTTGCCGCCACCCGCGACCGCGAAGTCGTGCTCCTGCCAACGCTCCCCAAGCAGCTCACCGTCAGCAGCGCGGGGGTCGAGGCCGACTATCTCGAACTCGTGACCCGCGATGCCGCGCTCGTCTTGCTCAATCGCAGCCCCGAGGGCCTCGACTACTGGATGGACGAGATCCTGAAGCTCGCCGATCCGGCAAGCTACGGGCGCCTCAAGGCCGATCTCGTCCGGATTGTCGAAGAGCAACGGGGTTCGGATGTCACCCAGGCCTTCGTCATCCGCTCGATGACCGTCGACCCCAAGGGGCTGACTTCCGATGTGACGGGCACGCTCAAGACCTTTGTCGGCGCCCAGGTCATCGCGAGCGACGAACGCCGTTTCCGCTTCAACTGGACCTACCGGGGCCTGCGTCTCGCGCTGTCAGGCTTCAGCCAGTTGCCCCCCAAAGACCCAACGAAGGAGGCCCAGTAATGGCTTACCGACGCAAGACGCGCGCGTGGAGCCTGGCTCTTTGTGCCAGTACCATCCTCGCATTTTCAGGGAGCGGCGCGCAGGCCGCCGACCAGTTCAAACAGGCTGCAGACGGAGCGAGCATCGAATGCGCTGTGTCGGCCCGCGAGCTGACGCGCTTCGCGCTCGTCGACGACCAGTTTGCCAGCGTGTCGAAGATCTCGACCGGCACGCCCTACAACGATTTTGCGGTCACCAACGAACCGCTGCGCGGCGACATTTATGTGTCGGTGCCCGAAACCTATGCGGCCCGCTCGATCAGCTTCTTCGCCACGACCAAGAAGGGCTTCGTCTACAAGGTTTCCTGCCAGATCGAGCCTGTCCCGGCAGTGCAGGTCTTCATCACCAACCCGGCGATCGCGACAAACAAGGCATCTGGCTGGGAAAGCGAAACGCCGCTGGAGACGAGCGCGGTGCGCCTGATCCAGGCCATGGCCAATGACCGGACGGTTGATGGCTTTGAAGTCAGGCAATCCTCTGCCCTTCCGGCACGGGTCGGCGATCTCGAGATCCAGCTCGTCGCCGATTACCGCGGCAGCGCGCTCGCCGGAAAGGTCATCCGCCTGGCGAACCGTGGCCGCAAGCCGCTGACGCTTGCCGAAGCGGATCTCGCGTCCTCCCAGACACTCGCAATCTCGATCGCCCAGCCCACTCTCAAATCGGGAGAAAGCACGGTCGCCTTCATCGTCGGTTCGAACGGAGGGTTGGGCCATGACTGATGCTCCCTCGATCTCAACCCCGGCCCAGGCCGATCCGGCATCGCCGTCGCCAGTAACCAGCCTCAACGCGAAGACCGCCCGGCGGCAGAAGCTTCTGCTTGGCTCCTTGGGCGCACTCGCGCTTGTCGGCGGCAGCTGGTTCATCCTGGGCGGCGACGACGGCGCGAAGAGCGATGACCCCACCGCCGCCCAGACCATCGATACGGCAGGGCTCATCAATCGCGACCTTTCGCAGCGCGAGTTCGTCGCGACTTACGGCAACCGTCTCGATGCCGTCACCCGCGAGCAGAAGGCCATGAAGGACGCGAGCCTCCCGCGCGAGGAAATCGAATCCCAGCTGGCTGCGCTCAAGGCTGAGAACCAAGCCATGCGGGTCGACGGCCAGGCCGCGATCGATGCGATCTCCGCTGAGAACGCGGATCTCAAGTCGCGCCTTGCCAGCCAGTCCGCCCCGGCAGCCGCAAGCCTGCCGCCACCGGCCTATGGCCCGCAGGCGGGTGGCTACGATGCGCGCGGTCGACCGCTTCAGCCTGCTCCCGCGGGTGCCGCGTTGGGCGCGAGCGAAACCGGCCTGCCTGGTCCCGGCGAAGTCAAACTCATGAGCTTCACTTCTGACAAGGCTGGAGCCAGCGGCCTCAGGGCGGCTCGCCCCGAAGCGCCGCCGGTGGTGGTCGAGGATTCGCCGGACTATCTCCCGCCCAATTCCTATGCTCCTGCCAAGGTCATCGTCGGCGTCGATGCGTCGGCGGGCGTCGCGAGCCAGACCGATCCGCTTCCCGTGGTGCTGCGCATTACCGGTCCGGCGCGATCGGTCATGCAGAACGGCAAGGTTCTGACCACCCGGCTTCAGGGCTGCATCGTCAACGGCGCAGCGCGCGGCGATCTCTCGTCCGAAAAGGTCTATGTGAAGCTGGCGCGGATGACCTGCGACCAGCCTGGCGGGCGCGTCGCGGTGAGCGAGGTCAAAGGCTTCATCAGCTTCGCCGGAAAATCGGGCGTGCGTGGCCGTGTCGTCAGCCGCGAGGGCAGCCTTGTCAGCCAGGCCCTGCTTGCCGGGATTGTCGGCGGGTTCGGGCGCGGCTTTTCGGCGAACGCCAACAGCGTCTTCTCCGGCGTCACGACCAATGCCGATGGCACCCGCTCGAAGCTCTCTGCCGGCGACATCCTCGGCGGTGGGCTCGGCCAGGGCGCTGCGGATGCCGCCGATACGGTCAGCAAATATCTGATCGAGCGCGCCGAACAATACCAACCCGTCGTCGAGATGCCGACCGGCATCGATGTCGAGATCGTCTTCCTCGACGGCGTCTACGTGAGGAACTCCCAATGACCCCCGCCACAAATGATCCAACCCCCATCAAGCCGCGGCGCTGGCTGCGACCAGTGGCGACCGCTGCTGCCGTCGTCGCCCTGTCAGCCGCTACGGGTTGGGGCGTGGCCAGCCTCGCCTCCCCGGCTCAGGCTCCCAACACAGCAAAGGTGCGCGCCGCGCTCAAGCTACGCCTGCCGAAGACGCCGATCGACGCCATTACCTGCGATGGCCTTGGCGGCCTGTGCGAAGTCGCCTCGAAATCGACGCTGTTCTATGTCGATCGCGCGGCCAAATATCTGGTCATCGGGCGCATCTACGACATGGAGGCGCGGCAAGACCTGACGGCAGCCCGTCTCCTCGCACTCAACCCAGACTTGCTGGCTGCTGGCGGGGCACGGCGGAGCAATGCCAACGAAGAAAGCCAGCCAGCCCCGCGCGCCACCCCGCAGAAGGTATCGCTCGCCGGCCTGCCCGCGAACGGCGCGATCACCTGGGGACCAGCCAACGGCCCCAAGGTCGTCGTCTTCTCCGATTTCCACTGCGGCTACTGCAAGAAACTCGAAGCCGAACTGAAGGCGATCGGCGCGCGCGTCGAGGAGCGGCCCATTTCGATCTTCGGGGCCGACAGCCGCCGCGATGCCGAACGGGTGCTGTGCTCGCCTCGCCCCGAGGTGTCCCTCCATATGGCCTATTCGGGTCTGGCTCTCGCCAATCCGAAGCCGTGCGACACGAGCGGGCTCGATGCCAACGAGGCCTTTGCCAAGGCCCATGGCTTCAACGGCACGCCGGTGATCGTGCGCCCGTCCGACGGCGCGATCCTCGAAGGGTATCGCCCGGCTTCCGTTCTCCGCGAATTCCTCAAGCCCGCAAAAGCGGTCGCCCTCGCTCCGGCCAAGAAAGGATAATCGTCATGGGATTTTCCTACCGTATTCTCGCCTCTGCCTGCCTTGCCGTGCTGACCAGCGGCTGCGCCACCTTCGGCACCAATATCGAAGGCGATTTCACCTGTCGTGCCCCCAAGGGCGACTGCGCACCCAGCCAGGTGATCGATGCGCGCGCTACCAAGGATTTGTCCGCGACCGGACAGGTCCAGGACGGCCTGCGTCCTCCGGTCCCCGTCGCTTCGGGCGATCAGGGCCGCACCTCCGAGCGTACGCTCAGGATCGTCTTTCCGGCGCACATCGATGAAACCGGAACGCTGCACGACGATGCTGTCGCCTGGGCGGTGGTCGAAAATCCGCGCTGGGCCGCAGAACTGCGCCGCAAGGCAGGCGAGGATACCACCCCGCCGCTGATGCGGCAGCTCAGGCGCCAGTTGAAGGCCGCACAGGCCAAGAGCGATCTCCTGGAGGAAACCACCGGCCTTCCCCTGGCCGAACAGCCTGAAGCCGAGACGTTCGATCTCGGTCAGCCCTTTCAGCCTTCGTCCTCGCTCGAGGACATCCCCTCTGCCTCGCCGCTGGTCCTCCCCTCCACGGCGCGTGAGGCGGTTGCCGGTGCGAGCGCACCGGCGGTCGAGGGGTTCGACATGGCGCAGCCCCCGCATGATCGAACCCCTCGGCCCTCTGCCGACAAGGCCCCGCTGGTCTACCCGACAATCGAGGCGATCGAGGCCGCCAAGAACGCCGCCAAGGCACAGAAGGAGCCCAAGTGATGGCCGAGAAGCTCAAGACGATCGTCGACAGGCTCCTTACCGGGCTTCTGGGCGATGCCGAGCACGCCGAACATGACCGGCCTGCCCTGATGCTCGATCTGCTGTCGGACTGGCTCCCGTACCGGGTCTATGATCCGGCGAGCCGGCTCTATTTCAACGCGCGCTCGAAAGGCTTCGTGCTCTCGGTCACTCCTCTGATCGGGGCGGACGAACGCACCGGCGAAATCCTCGGGTCGTTCTTCTCCGAAGGGCTTCCGGCAGGCGGCTGTCTCCAGGTCCTGCATCTTGCATCCCCGCGCATCAGCCGGATCGTCGCACCCTGGTTTGCGCCGCGCTATGTCCAGGGCGGGGTCTACGAGGCGATTGCCCGTCACCGCGCACGTCGGCTCTACGGCCTTGTCTGGGAATCGGGCTCGCAGGACGCGCCCTTCCACGCCCGGCACCATCAGGTCATCGTTTCGGTCGGTGTGCCTGCGGCCAAGGCGGTCAGCAACGAGGAGCTCAAGCAGACCCGCGACGGCCTTATTGCGATGTTGAAGTCGCTCAACCTGGGCGTCGCCGAAGTCGAGCCGCAGCAACTGATCGCAATCATCGACGACCTGACCTCGCCGACCACCGCACCGCAGGACGATGCCGTGCCCTACAATCCCAACGACGCGATCGCGGCCCAGGCGATCCGGCACGATATCGAGCTCGTCATCCACGAAGACCGGATGCGGCTCGTCACCGAGCGGTTTCGTGCGACGGGCAAGATCGAGGATGGCGTTCCCGAGATCGGCACGGTCTACCCCGACGCCTTCGACATGCGGCATTTTTCCTCGCGCAACATGCCCCAGCGCTGGGCGCCGTGGGAATGCGCGCGGCTCATCGGCGACATGTTCACCGACAAGCTGCGCTTCCCCTGCCCGGCGGCGACGATGCTGTGCCTCGTCTATCCCGACCAGGAAGCCGCTTCGGCCAAGGCCGGCTTCAAATTCATGCGCACGACGAGCCTTGCCGGCACGCGCAGCGCGCGTTTCCTGCCCCGCATCGGCGAGCAGGCAGCCGAGTGGCAGCACGTGCAATCCGAGCTGCAGGAAGGCCGCCGTTTGGTGCGGGTCTTCTATGGTCTGACGACCTACTCCCCGCTCGGCCGCGGAGACCGCGACGAACGCGCGATCAAGTCGATCTACAAGGCGGCGGGCTGGGATCTTGCCGATGAGCGATACCTGCAGATCCAGGGGCTGCTAGCGGCCATGCCGATGACGCTGGCCGATGGGCTTGGCGCGGACATGGAGCGCCTCAAGCGCTTCAAGACCGTGCTGTCGACGACAGCGGCCAATATCGCTCCCATGCAGGGCGAGTATCTCGGCAGCGTCCATCCGCACCTGCTGTTCGTGGGCCGGCGCGGCCAGCCCTTCTTCTGGTCGCCGTTCGAGAACGATGCTGGCAACCACAATGTCGCGATCTGCGGCAAATCCGGCTCGGGGAAGTCAGTGCTGCTGCAGGAAATGTGCGCCGCGCTTCGCGGGGCTGGCGCGCAGGTCGTGGTCATCGACGACGGACGCAGCTTCGAGCATTCGGTGAAGCTGCAAGGCGGCCGGTTCGTCGAGTTCACGATGAAGGCGGGCTTCTGCCTCAATCCCTTCTCGATGATCGATGGCGAGCGCGCGGCCGAAGACGAGGACTACCGGCTCGACTGCTTCGGCATGGTCAAGGCGATCGTCGGCCAGATGGCGCGGCACAGCGCAAAGCTTAACGACACCGAGCGCGGCCTGATTGACCGGGCGGTCAACATGGTCTGGAGCGAACGGGGCGTCGATGCCTCGATCACCGGCGTCGGCGAAGCACTGGCGGGGCTCGGCAATGAAGCCGCGAGCGATCTCGCCACAGCGCTCGCGCCATACATGGCCGGCGGCACCTATGGCGCCTTCTTCGAAGGCCAGGCGAGCCTCGATCTCGACAGCGATTTCACCGTCTTCGAGATGTCGGACCTTGCCACCCGCGAGGAACTGCGCAGCGTCGTTCTCTCGGCGATCATGTTCATGACCAGCCAGGCCATGACCCGCAGCTCGCGCTCGGTGAGGAAGCTGCTGCTGATCGATGAGGCGTGGTCGATGCTCAAGGGCGGCTCGATGGGCGAGTTCGTCGAAACCTATGCCCGCACCTGCCGCAAATATGGCGGGGCGCTGGCAACCGCGACGCAGTCACTCAACGACTATTACAAGTCCGATGGGGCGACCGCTGCGCTCGAAAACAGCGACTGGATGCTGATCCTCCAGCAGAAGCCCGAGACGATCGCCGATTTCAAGGCGTCGAAGCGCCTCGACATGGACGACCGCACCGAGACCCTGATCCGCAGCCTGAAGCGTTCGGGCAGCGACTATTCGGAAGTCTTCATCAAGGGTCCGGAGACCGAAGCGATCGGGCGGCTCGTCCTCGACGACTATTCGGCGACGCTGTTTTCAAGCTCGCCCCAGACCTTTGCCGCGATCGATGCCGAAATTGCGCGCGGCCATCAGCTTGCCGACGCGATCGAACGGATCGCCTTTGCCAATCGAATCTGACTTCTCCCTCCATCCAAGGACACCCAAAACCGATGCCACTCCATCTCGTCACGCCGATCGACCGGGCCCAGAAAGCCCGTGCCGACAGCGACAACCTCGACCTGCCGGCCAGGGGCTGGCGCTCCCATGCCGCCGACCTTTGCTACATCGTGCTTCGCGGCAGCACCTTCCTCGCCTCGAGCTACCTCATGGCGCTCGGGCTCCCGCTGCTCTTCTTCCTTCTGATTTCCGGCGGAGATGCCGGGGTCTTCTTCGCCCATCTCGCCAATATTTCGGACCGTTTCTTGGGCGCCGAGCAAGGCCGCCAGATCGGCTTCCTCGACGAGTTCAAGTTCGTCCTCATCGGTGTCGCCACGCTCGTCGTGGTCTGGCGCCTGCCGCGCTTCATCAACGATCTCGAGCGCGAGCTTTCGGGAGAAAAACTGTGAAGAACATATTGGCAACACCGTCTCTGCGCGGCCGCATGGGTGCGGTGAACTGGACCGCCGTCGCGCTCGGTTTGAGCATGGTCGGCTCGGCGCTCTGGGGTGTCTGGGCCACCGACAAGCTGCTCGCGCTCGACAAGCGCGAAGTGGTGACCGTGCAGCTGAGCCGCATCATGGGCGACTTCATCGAAGCCGAGGCGCGCGCAGGCCGACCGCCCGAAGAAACCAAGATGCGCGTCCAGGCCTATCTCCAGGCGGTCGAAGCCTCGGTCGAACATCTGGGCCGCGAGGGCCGCACGGTCCTTGTCGCCGAAGCGGTGGTGGCCGGCAGCACGCCTGATCTCACCGAAGCCGTGCGCGCCGATGTCGCGCGCCGCGTGGGAGCCATTCCCGATGCGCGCCGCTGATTTTGTCCTCCACTCGCCAACCGGCCGGCGCCTCGCGCTGTGGGCAGGGCTCGGCGCGGCTGCGCTCGCGCTCACCTCCCTCGCCGCCTTCTCGAAGGACCATGCGCTGATGATCAACGCCAGTCCGAGCCTGCCTTACTGGGCGATCTGGCTCGATCGCGGCGCGCTGCCACAGCGCGGAGAGATCATTCTGTTCGATCCGCCCGCCTCGCCGCTGCTCGAAAGGCACTTCGGCAAGAAGCCCAGGCCGTTCGGCAAGAAGGTGAGCGGAATGCCCGGCGACATCGTGACCGAGAAGGAGCGCAGCTTCTTCGTCAATGGTCGCAAGGTTGCAGTAGCCAAGCAAGCAAGCCGTTTCGGCGAGCCACTGGCGCTCGGTCCGACAGGCGTGGTGCCTCAAGGCTGCTATTTCGTCACCACCGCGCACAAGGACGGTTTCGACAGCCGCTATGCGGCGATCGGGTGGATCTGCGCCAGGCGCATTCTCGGGGTCGGGAGGCCGATCCTGTGACACCGCTGCGCGCCGCCCCATTCCTCGTAGTTGCTCTTCTGATGGCCGCGCCGGCAAGCGCCCGCGACTACGGCCAGCAAGGCACGGTCTGGTCCGTGATCGAGCCTGACCTGCTCGAGCAAATCCATGCGCGTCTCACCCATCTCGAGAAGACCGGCGAGACGGCCAAGCTCAACGAGGAGCTGAAGCGGCGCACGATCGCGCGCGTCAACCGCCCTGAGCCAGTCGCGGGGATCAATGCCGCGGCGGCGGCGCGTAGCTGGCGGTTTGATCCGACGATCAGCGTGGAGCGCGACATTGCCGACGACAAGGGCCGGGTGATCGTCGCCGCCGGAACACGAGTTAATCCGCTCGACACCGTACCGCTGCGTGTGCCGCTGGTCTTCCTCGACGGGGATGACCCCGAGCAGCTTGCCTGGGCAACCCGGCGCTATGCCAGCACCAAGGCCAAACTCATCCTCGTACGCGGCGCGCCGCTTGAACTGATGAAGGCCCGCCAGCGCCGTTTCTATTTCGACCAGGGCGGCAGCCTCGTGAAGCATTTCGGCATCCGCGCCGTGCCCGCAACCGTCGAGCAGCAGGGCCGCGTCCTTATAATTACCGAGCAGCCGGTTCGACCCAAGGAGCGCGCATCGTCATGAGCAGAAAAAATCGTCTTCTCACATGGATATGCTGCGCGCTCCTTGCCTGTAGTCTGAGCCTTGCTGCCGCTTCGCCAGCGCAGGCATCTGCCGGTCCGGGCCGCTGCACAGGCAAGTTCGTCAATCCGATCACGGACATCTGCTGGTCGTGCCTGTTTCCGATCTCGGTCGGCGGCCTGAAGATCTGGCCGTCGAGCCGTCCCGACACGAGCAACCCGGCGCTCCCCGTTTGCCTCTGCGGTTTGCGGCCGGGCATCGCCATGGGCTTCTGGGAACCGGTGCGGCTTGCCGACGTCAGCATGAAGCCCTGGTGTTTCGTCAATCTCGGCGGGATGAAACTCGATCCCGGTTTCGACATCGGGTTCAAGTCGATGGCGGGTCCTTCGGCCGTGGGCGGCGCGACGCAATACAATTCGCAGTGGCATGTCCACTGGTATGCCTATCCGCTGATCTACTGGATGGAGATCGTTGCCGATTTCCTGTGCCTCGAACAGGGCTCGGTCGACATTCTCTACATCACCGAGATCGATCCGCTCTGGCAGGACAGCGAGCTCACCGCGATCATCAATCCCGAAGCGGTTCTCTTCGCCAATCCGCTCGCGCTTGCGGCCTGTGCGGCTGACTGCGTTGCTGCGACGGCCAAGCTCCCGACCGACGAACTCTTCTGGTGCGCGGGATGCCAGGGCAGCATGTATCCCTTGAACGGGAATGTCTCGGCGACGATCGGGCACGTCCAGGCATCGCGGCTCGCCCTCGCCCGCTTCTCCTACAAGCTCCACCGCGAACTCGTCGCCTGGGGCACGATGGGCAGCAAGGGGCTCTGCGGCAAGTATCTGATGCCGGTGATGAGGAAGCAGCAATACCGCTTCCAGGCCACCAATCCCAATCCGCAGACCAAGGGCCGCTACGCCTGCGCGCCCATTGGCGCCTCCACCACCTTCATGTCGGCAGGCCAGGTCTATCCCGCCATCGGCGAGGACATGGGCTATCTGGTCTGGCGCAAACGGAACTGCTGCGCGCTATGAAAATACTCCCTCATCTCCTTGTAATCGCGTCGATCACTGGCACCGCCGCTATGGCGGGAGCCGCAGCGCAGACGAGCGAGCCGGAGCTCGATCTCGAAGCGATACGCGCCCGCGCCAAGGTCGAGGCGAGCGAAGCCGAGGCGCTTGCCGCCAGCGCCCGCGCGCGCGCCGAGGCGGTCCTGAGCCAAGCCAATGACAGCGCCGCCGACGCCCAGGCGCACGGCAAGCGCTACACCGAGCAGGCGGCAAGAACCGCGCGGCCAGAAAGTGAGGACGTCTTCGACTTCGACAAGATGGTGGCCGACGCGGGCACCATGGCCAGCGAGGGCTTGGGTGAAGCACCCCGCTTCATCGCCTTCGCTTCGCTCTCGATGCCGCCGGCAGCCTTGCGCGCCATGGCGGACGACGTCGCCCGCGCAGGCGGTGTGGTCGTGCTTCGCGGGCTGCCAGGAGGCAGCGCCAAGACCCTGACTGCGGCGCTCGCGAAAGTCGCAGCGGACGGCGGCAAGCTCGACGCGGTCGGCATCGATCCGCGCCTGTTTCGCGCCTTCGGGATCGAGGCGGTCCCCACCTATGTGGTGACCAGCAGCGATTTCGATCTCTGCGATGGCTTCGATTGCCGGACCCAGGTTCCGCCCCACGACCGGATGAGCGGTAATGTCAGCGCGTCCTATGCGCTCGAAACCTTCGCCCAAGGCGGCGGTCCCGGCGCGCTCCTCGCATCCCAGCATCTTGCCCGCCTGCAACGGAGTGACCCATGAAGCGGCTTCTCCTCCCCCTTCTCTGCCTCGCCTGCGCCTGTCTGCCGACAAGCATCTCGGCTCAAACCACGACCGATGCCGCCAAGGAGGATGGCAAGGCGTTCGGGCGCGACAAGGCGGCTGCAGCGCAGAGCGCAGCGACAACCGCTCCGGATGCAAACCGCGTTCCCAATTTCGGGGGTGTGCCGAACCAGTCGGGCTATTTCGACGATCCAGACCGGATGGCGCGTGAAGCCGCGAGCCAGGCAACGGCGAACACCGGCTACCGGACCATGCGCGATTCCATGGATCGCCGTGCGCAGTTCGCGCCCCAGGACCTCGATGCGGTTGTCGCGCGCAGCGATGTCATCAACGACGATCCGCTCTCCTACACGAGCGGCATGAGCATCAGCGGGAGCCAGGGCCGCTGCATCCCCCTGCCTCCTGGAACCGCGACGGCAGCGCGCTACATGGCGACCTGCAATGTCGGCTATACCGCGACCCAGGAGAGCAGAAGCTGTCCGGTGACGCTGAATGCCACGATCGAGCAGCGGCAGGTCTATGGCTACTACTGCGTCGGCGGGAGCGGCGTAGATCCGGCGTCGATCTACAATTGCAATCGCTACCCGGCGCCGCAGTGCACGGTCACGCAGTCCTATCCGATCAATCTGTGCGACCCCAACCTCGGTATCTACTGGGGCTGCAACTCTGGCGACCTGCGCGTCGATCTCGTAAGCTGCACTGCACCGGTCGATGGCGCGACGCCCTACACCGTATCCGGCGAGAACGTCGTCACGACGAGCCGAGATGAAAGCCAATGCGCGGGTCTTGCTGCGGACAATTCATGTCAGCAGGACACCGAGACCTGCACCGACAGCGATCCTGTCACCAGGATCGTCGACGGGATCGCAGTCACCCAGCCCTGCTGGGCATGGTCGCGCAGCTATACCTGCGCCCAATTTACGCAAGCTCAGGACTGCCAGACGCTGGAAAGCACGCCCGGCTGCTCGCTGGTGCGCGAAGACTGCCTTTCGGGGGAGCCCTGTCGAACCTGGGAGCGGGTCTACGACTGCCCTGTCCCGGACCAGCCTGCCGATACCAGCCAGTTCATCTGCGACGGCGACGTCTATTGCATCGATGGCTCGTGTGAGACGATCGAGCGCGAGGCCAATGACGAGTTCAAGGACGCAGTCGTCGCGCTCAACGCGATGGACCAGGCACGGCGCGAGTTCGATCCCGACACGCTCACCCTGTTCAAGGGCACGCGCAATACCTGCTCATCCAAAGTCTTCGGCGTGCTCAATTGCTGCAAGGGCAAAGGCTTCCCGCTCATTCCGGGTATCCAGCTGCTCGTCGCGCTCGGCTGCAGCCGCGAGGAAATGCTGCTTCACCAGCGCGATGCGCAGGGCCTGTGCGCCTATGTCGGGACCTATTGCTCGGACAGCTTCCTGGGCGTCTGCCTCACCAAGAAGAAGGTCTATTGCTGCTTTGAATCCAAGCTTTCGCGGATCCTGCAGGAACAGGGCCGCCAGCAGCTGAACAAGCCATGGGGCAAGCCCAAGACCGAGCAGTGCCTTGGCTTTACCATCGACGAGTTTTCGCGGCTCGATCTCTCGAAGATGGATTTCAGCGAGGTCTACGCCGAATTCACCGACGCCGCGCGCCTGCCCGATGAGCTCCAGGTCGCCACCGAAATCCAGCAGAAAATCGAGGACTATTATGCCCGCGCCAGCCAATAAGGCCGCCCGGCGGCTGCTTGCCGCCTGCCTCTTGCTCACCGCTGTTGCGCCCGCGCTCAGTGCTCCGGCACACGGCCAGGAACCGCCGCTGGTCACGACCAGCGACAGCCAGGACAGCTTCTACTGCGAGGAGCGACGCCTTGGTTACTGGTTCTATTGCACCAGGCCCAAGCCGCCCGAAGGGCAGGAGGAGACATCCGAGCCTGCTCCGAGTGCGACGAGCCAGCTCGATGCCATCACGGCAAATCTGCGCGAACTGAAAGCCAAGGCGATCCTCGAGCCGACGCAGGCCAATGTGACGGCCTATATCCGCTTCCAGCGCGCCCAGCTCGACCGGGCATCGCTGTTCAGCGATGTCTGGCAGCGGGCGATCTGGCAGGATCCTGATCTCGACTACACGCTCCAACGGCCAGTCTCGACGCTCGGCAAGCGCCAGTGGCAGGACTCGCGCAATGCCGAGCGCAATGCGGTCATGGCGCAGCTGTCCGAACGCTACGGGCTGTTCTACTTCTTCGCCCAGAGCTGCGGCGCCTGCGAAGTCATGTCGCCGATCGTCCAGAGCGTCGCTTCGACCTGGCACATCACGGTGCGCGCGATTTCGACCGACGGCGGCCCCTCACGCCATTTCCCGAATTACACGGTCGAGACCAATCAGCGCAGCCGCATGGGGCTCGAGCCCAAGGTCACGCCGGCGGTGGTGCTCTGGGATGCCGCCAAGGGCCAGCCCATCCCGATCGGCTACGGCGTGATGAGTGCCGACGAGCTTCAGGACCGCATTTACCTCCTCACATCGAAGGAAGCCGGACGTGACTACTAGGATGAAACGTGCCGTCGCCGCGATCCTCGCGGCCAGCCTCCCCCTTACCAGCGCCTCGGCCGATGTCGGCAGTTCGATGGACTCGTTCCTCAATGATGTTGGCGGCGCCGCCAACGTCAACGGGCCGACCGCGTTCGAGGGTCAGTCGGCAGGCTATTACAGTCTCGGCAACGTCTGGACGCGCTTCCCGCAGAAGACGACCAACATTGCCAATCTGCAGCTGCCGCGCGCCCGCGCGGGCTGCGGCGGCATCGACATCTTCGCCGGATCCTTCAGCTTCATCAACGCGAGCGAGATCGTCGCGATGCTGAAGGCTGTCGCCAACAATGCGGTCGGCTTTGCTTTCAGCCTGGCGATCGACACGGTCTGCCCGGAATGCTCGAAGATCATGCAGGAGTTCAGCCAGAAGGCTCAGCTCATGAACAACCTCAACATCAATTCCTGCGAAATGGCGCAGGGGCTGGTGGGCGGCATCTGGCCCAAGGGCGATCTGGCCGACAAGGCGATCTGCGAGGCGATCGGAAATTCGGAAGGTATCTTCACCGACTATGCAGCCGCCAAGCACGGGTGCGGCACTAAAGGCCAGCGGTCGAGCACGACGGCGCAGGGCTCGGGCAAATATGACGACGTCAATCCCGCCGTGGCGAGAAACTACACCTGGACGATCCTCAAGAAGTCCGCATTCTTTTCGCCGAATGGCACTTTCGACGAGGAACTCGCCGAATATGCAATGACGCTGTTGGGGACGATCATCTACGTCCCGCCCAAGGACGACGAGCCGGGCAAGTTCGTGCCGATTGTCGGGGAAGCGTCCTCGACGCTGGTCACCTCACTGCTCGATGGGACGAGTAACGGAAACGTCCTGATCTTCGACTGCGACGAGCCGGACAAGTGCCTCGATCCAGGCTTCAAGTCGCTGAGCCTTCCCGCATCGAAGGCGCTGCGCCCGCGGGTTGCAGCCCTGATTGCCGGCATGATCCAGGCGATCCATGACGACACCGCGATCACCGACGCGCAGAAGGAACTGCTCCAGGTTGCTTCGATCCCGCTCTACAAGATCCTGACTGTCCAGGCGGCCTATGGCCGCGGAATGCCGACCGACGATCGCGAGACGCTGGCGGAGATCGCCAGTGTCGATCTTCTGTTCGCCGTCCTCGACCGGATCGTCAGCGAAGCGGGCCGCTCGATGTCGAGCTTCATCGGCGCGGACGAGGCCAAGATCGCGATGTGGCAGGGCCAGGTGAATGTCGTTCGGCAGGCACTCGCCGACAGGCAGGCGAACACGCATCTGAAGGTCAACGCCATCATGCAGATCATCGAAAAGACCGCGTTCATCGAGAACGTGCTCGCCGCATCGATGTCGCCCGGCATGGCCGCCTCGCTCGACTGGTCGCGCGGCGTGCAATCGCGCGCCCTTACCCACTGATCCCTTTCAGCGCGCCGAAAGCGGCGGGAGCCAAGCATCATGGTCGAGATTTTCACAGTTGGCGGCGGCGACTACCTGGTCAATGTTTTCCAGGCGGTCGCCGCCTGGACAGGCAATGGGGGCTACAAGAGCCTCCTGCAGGTTGTCATGGTCATGGGGCTTGGCCTGTCCGCCATCACGCTGGCGTTCAATCAGGACTGGCGGGCCTGGATCAACTGGTTCCTCGGCGCGAGCCTGATCTATTCGTGCCTGATGGTGCCGCGGCTCGACGTCCATGTGACCGACCGGCTCAACCCCAGCCTCGCGCCCGCCAATGTCAGCAATGTGCCGCTGGGGCTTGCGCTGATGGCGAGCTTCACGAGCCAGGTCGGCGACTATCTGACTGGCTCTGCCGAGGTGGTGTTCGGGCTGCCGGGCGATCTCAACTACTCTAAGAATGGCATGATCTACGGTGCGCGGCTCTACGATGCCACGCGCTCCTTGCGCATTTCCGACCCGGAATTTGCCGCCAATCTCGACGAGCATTTCCGGCAATGCGTGTTTTACGACGTGCTGCTTGGCCGATATTCGATGAAGGAACTCGCCGAGACCAGCGACATCTGGACGACCATTGCGCCCGGCAGTCAGGCGCGGGCCCAGCGCTTCCTGACCCGCGACACCGGGACCGGTCATGTGACTTCGAATATCATCACCTGCCGCGAAGCCTATGATGCGCTGAACGCGCAGTGGGCCGGACTGATCGACGGCATGGGGACGGTCTTCGGACGCCAGCTCTATCCCAACCAGACCGCCGCCCTCGCCAAGGCCAAGCTTTTTGCTGACCTGCCGGTGGCTTACCAGTACCTCACCGGGGTCTCGGCCAATGCGACCGAGATCTTCAAGCAGATGCTGACGATCAACGCGATGAGCCAGGCCATGCATTCAATGGCGGCAACGAGCGGCGCGGGCAACGTCGACGTCTACGCCCAGACGCGTGCGGATATCCAGACCGAGCGGACCTATGGCTCGATTGCCAGCAACGCGATGAAGTGGGTGCCGCTCCTCAATGTCGTGCTGACCGTGCTCTTCTACGCCCTGTTTCCGGTCCTCTTCCCCCTGTTCCTGCTGCCCAAGACCGGGCCGCTGGCACTCAAAGGCTATGTGACAGGTTTCTTCTACCTGGCGGCATGGGGACCGCTGTTCGTGATCCTGCACATGATGCTGATGTACAAGGGCGCCGCGGACATGAGCGCGGTTGCTGGAAGCAGCGGGCTCAGTCTTGCAAGCTTCACCGGTATGG
The DNA here is from genome assembly GCF_019857205.1 of Qipengyuania pacifica. Classification (GTDB taxonomy): domain Bacteria; phylum Pseudomonadota; class Alphaproteobacteria; order Sphingomonadales; family Sphingomonadaceae; genus Qipengyuania; species Qipengyuania pacifica. Next base: position 32,682 of record NZ_JAHWXO010000012.1, read on the forward strand.
CCGATGTGAACAGCGATATCGGCCTGCTCGCAGGCTATCTCATCGCCTCGGTGCCGTTTCTGGCCGGCGGCGTCGCCAAGGGCGCAATGGCGATTTCGCACCATGCGACAAGCTATCTCAATCCGAGCCAGAACGCGGCCGAGGAAGCGGCGCGCGAGGCGAGCACGGGCAACGTCTCGCTGGGCAATACGAGCTTTGAGAATTCGAGCGTTCTGACGCGCCAGTTCGCACAAGGAACGATCGCGCCAAGCTTCGCCTATGGCGCGGCGCAGACCCGGACATTCAGCGATACGGGCTCGATGACGACGAGTTTTCCCGAAGCCAGCTACGATCAGCTTCCGAACTCTAGCTATCCCTTCACGCCCAGCCTCGGCCAGGAGTTCACTTCACGCCTGTCGACAATGGCATCGCAGGCCCGCTCGAACAGCGAGAGCTATGCGAACATTGCGACGGAAACGACCACCAGCGCCGTCACGAAGTTCCGCGAGCTGCGCAGCCAATTCAGCCGCGGATCGGCTTTCGAGAGCGCAACCGGCACATCCAACTCCGACAGCATCCAGACCGCCTTCAACGAGGTCGACCAGGCATCGACAAACCTCCAGCGTCAGTTCGGCCTCTCACGAAGGGCCGCTGACGACATTTCGACCGCTTGGTTCCTTGGGGGCGAAGCGGGCGCTAAAGCTGGGGTTACTAACGGTGTGCTTTCCGCAAACGTGGGGGCAAAGGCTGGCGGAACTCGCACTTGGACAGACAGCGACATCGGCATCGCATCCGAGGACCGCTCGCGCATCTTCGGCAGCCTCGCGCAAATGTCGGACAGTAGGAACTGGTCGAGCACGCGCGACGGGTTTGTTCGCAGTGTCAGTACCTCGTCGAGTTCCTCGATCTCGTCGACCGCGAGCGGCATGAACGCTTCTCTAACCGAGGCCCAGAGTTACAGCCGCGAAGCACGGCGGGCTGAGGAACTGGCAAATCGCCTCGAAAGCCAGGCATCGTTCTTCGAAGGCAACAGCGCCGCAGGCAGCCTCAATCTGTCACAGGCGTATCGCGAATGGGGCTTGGTCGAAATCGAACGCAATCGCGACTTCTACGGCAATGTCCGCTTCGACGACCTGACCTTCCAGCTCAGTCCGGAAGGTCAGGCGCTGCAGGGCAAATTCATCGAAAGTTACGCTGAACAGCTGCGCGACGGGATCGAGGACAGGCTCGTACTGACGCCAGGACAGCCAATCTCGCGCCCTTCGGTCACAGGACCGGGATCTGTCAGAGGTCGTGCCCAAATCGGTGGAGGGGTCTCTGGAAACGTGCCGCAGGTAGACCCTGGCACCGTTCACGACGAAGTGCTGCGCGCTCAGGATGCCGGGCGCCAACGGATCCGCGGATCCAGAAGCCGCCTTGATACGGTTACCCGTGGCGCTCAGGGCGCAAGTGCAGAGTCGGCCGATGAAGTGAAAGAATGGTGATGAATGGATTCACCAGAGTCCGAACGACGCACCGGCAAGGAACAAAAACACGCCTAAAATGACAGCCAAGCCCGCGACAGTCAGCGTCCGTCCCCACGGGTCGGCCCAGGACTTCTTCATCCGATACTCCATCACGCGATTGTCACGGATCGCCTGATCGATTTCGGACAGCCCCTCCCACTTCGGAGTACGATGCTCAGCGTTGTCGATGTCAAACTTGGTCATGATCGCATTCATCTCGCTTCTCCTTAGAACATAGCAGAAACAAGGGCCCACGCCATAGAAACATGCCCCACGAGAGATGCGCAGCCTTTCCTCAGAACCTAGGCAGGACGGTCACGTACCGGCGTTTTCATCCGGCAGAAGCATGATCTCACTGCGGATTCCGGGCCGGGTCATCATTTCGGCGATAGTTGGCAAGCTTGCCTTCATGGACGAAAGAAGACACGCCTCGAGCGCCTTCAGTTGCTCGCCGTTCACAGAAGGTGGTTTGAGATTGTCTGCTCGGCCCGAGGTGTTGAGCATCTGCAGAACCTCCCAATCCCGCAGGACATGGGTCTGCCCTTCATGATCGCGCCATGCCCCCAAGACAATCCTGGTAACCGAATGGTCTTGGCCGGTGACTTGGTCCTCGACCGAAGCAATGAGCAAGGGAGCTGGCAATCGCAGGCAAATTGCCAGTGTGCTTTGCAGGCCCTCTCCTTCCTTCAAAGCGCGATCGAAAAGCGTATGCCCCACACCCACGAGACGCGTTGGGCCTTCCCGATCGCCAAGGCGGACGTTGCGATCGAACAGCAAGCCTTTGTACCGATCCTGCATCGCGTAATCGTCATCCACCCATTTCTCAGGCGACAGTACATCCAGCCCATCGTCCCTCCGAAACACGCGGCGGCCTTGCGACTCCATCATCATCGCGAAGAAACGTTCGAGATCGGGAAGATCGACCTGCGGGAGGTTTCGTCCAACCTGCGCAAAATCGAAGCGGGTTACGTTCCCCATCATCGTCTTGACCTTGTCGACCAGATCTTCTCCGCCAATGGTGGCGGATTCTCGGTCGAACCACTGATCAAGGCTTTCGCGCGACTGCGTCTGTCCAGCCGCAAAAATCTTCTCGAATGTGCTCGGGCCGGTCATGCCGATGACGAGCTGACTGATGTCTTCTCGCTCGTCCATGGCTTCGTCGAGAGCGCGCTGAATTCGCTCGAGCTTGGCGTTCAATAGGTCCCAAATTCGCGCCTCTACGGTGTCCGGGTTTCGCAGGATAAAGACCTGGACCGGCCGTGTCTGACCATATCTGGAAAGTCGCCCGACACGCTGATGCAAACGCATAGGATTCCATGGCATGTCTACATGTATCAGCGTAGCGCAACGCTCTTGGAGATCGATCCCCTCGCCTGCTGCCTCGGTTGAAACCAGAAACCGGATCGAACCCTGATTGAAAGCCTCTGCCGCCGCATCGCGCGACCAACTTTTCGGCCCGCGAGACCCGTCTGCATTGTTGATCTCCTCCAAGCGTTCATCGCCGTTGATGAAGGCACAGCAGCCGTGCCCAAATCGAGCGTGCAGGGCATCAACGACCAAGGCTTGTGTCGCCTTATATTCGGTGAAGAGAAGTACGGGCTCACCTGAAGGCAGCTCGCGTTCAATGAGATCGACCAGACGTTCGATCTTGCGCTCCTGCTGAATAGGCTCTGCCAATTCGAGCAACTCATCAAGCCGAGCAATCTCACCCTCCATGAGTTCGGCTAGCATCTTGCTCCATGCTTCCTCATCGGCTCGGGCTCGATCATCCAAAGTCTCGTCTTCATCTCCCTCCGTTATCGTCGGAATAGGGGCGCGAGCCTGTTCGGCGACATCTGCCAGTTTGGCCCGGCGCTTGGTCAAAGCGCTTCGAATTGCGGCGATCGAACTGGCTGCCAATTTTTGAAGCGCAATGAGCAAGAGCATCCGGGCTGACTGCGCCCGGCCATCGAGTGTCGATGCATAAGCTCGCCCATCAATGATGAAGCTGCTCAGCGTTTCGTAAAAGGCGCTTTCCTCAGGGCTGAAGGCGTATTCTCGCGTCTCCACCGTGACCGGCGTGAAGAGGCGGTTGCCTTTGAGGTCAGTGACAGTCGCCTTGTTATTGCGGATCATCACATCCGGAAGCTTGGTCAACTGCTCGTCGATATCATGTTCGGGTCCGAACTGGTCCGGATCGAGCAGGCTGAGTAGGGAAAGAAAGCCGAAGTCCTTTCCACGGTGCGGTGTACCGGTGAAAAGCAAAAGCGAGCGGATCTTGTGTCTTTCTTCCAGCGCGCGCAGGAGCTGAAAGGATAGAGTTTCCCCTGTCCGCTCATCGGCGTGAAGATGGTGCGCCTCGTCGACCACCACAGCGTCCCAAGGGTCGGCAGAAAGGAAGCGACTACCATCCGATCGACCATCGGCAACTTCACGGCGCAGAGTGTGAACCGATGCCACGACCATGTTCGCTGTGTCCCAAAAGTCCACGGTCGGCGTATCAACAGAACGATCATAGACCTGCAGACGGATATCGAACATCTGACGAAGCCGCTTCTGCCATTGGGGCACCAATTTGGCAGGCGCCAATACCAGTAGGCGGCGGATTTGTGCTCGTGCCACTAAAGGCATGAGCACAAGGCCAGCCTCAATGGTCTTTCCCAGCCCCACATCGTCAGCCACCAGCCAGCGAAAGGGGAATGTCCGGTTGACCTTGTGACAAACCCAAAGCTGATGCGGGAGCAGTTGCACCCGCGATCTTGAAAATACCCCCCACTGATCGTTCACCGAGCGAATAGCCATGGCGCTGGCGCGCATTAAAGTTTCTGCGCTTTCATCAAATGTGCCGGTGGAAAGAGCCTGCTCGAGCGACCGAGCAAGGGTAAGTTCGGTGCGCAAGACCTGCTGAATCATTGCGCCGAAACGAACAACGACAAATTCACCTGCATCCGCAATCACTTGGCCAGCGCCGTGGCGCGGGTGATTGACCCTTGTATCGGCGGCCAGCGCTTCAGGCATCGTCATCTTCGGCATCGTCCCAACTGTTATCTGGCCATTCTGCGACGTCGGCATCATAGAGGATCGACACGAGGTCATCGCGGTGCTTGGCGAGTGTGATGACGTGCAATGGCAAATCACCGTCACCATCGAAATGGGCGGCATCTCCAATGCAACGCTCGACTGCCCCATACAGGGCGCGTCCTTCGTCAATGCCACGCTCGAACTGGCCCATGCCGAGGGAGTGGGCGAGGCGGCGGACGCGTTCCGCTGCGCTCCAGCCATAAGGCATAATCTGTTCGGATTGAGCCTGCGAATAGATACCCTTGCGGCTTAATTCGCGCACCAGCCAGTTTGCGCCAATACCAAGCGATCTTGCTAGGGGCGCTGCCTCTATGCCCATGCGAGCCGCAACGTGGGAGAAAGCCGGCCGCAAGTGCCCGCGAAGGGATACATCGCCCTCTTGGGCAACTACCGCCGGTAACTTCATAAATAGCCTTTGGTAGCTCTCGAGGTGCCGTGCGATCATGCATAGATCGGGAAGGCATCGGCGCCACATCAGGTAGCTCTCATCCGCATCCGGATCGCTCCAGGCTCGAAGCCGCTCGACAAAAGGCCTCAGCTCCTCGTCACAAGGGTCGATTGTCGCGAGTTCCTGCCACCAGCCATCCTGGATCGCCCTGGCAACAAATTGCCGGGACTGAGCCGGTTTGATCCTCCCGAGCGTCTGGAAGGTTGCGAGCGAGAGCATGGTAAACCAAGCAGGCTTATCCCCGTCAGCCAAAGCCCCGGAGGAAAAGTCTTCAGGATAGACCGCACGATCATAAGCTTCGCGCAGACCGACGTGATTGTCGTGCCACCATTGCGCGATGCCCGAAAGCGCCTGCTCTGCATCGGGTTGCCAAGAGCTGCTCGGATCGACCGGTATTGGAAGGAACCCGAAGGAATATCCAAGTTTGGCGAGCAATCGGTTTTTTTCGTCCTGCTGCAGTCCGGCGAGCAACGGAGAGTTCACCAATTCGTCCACAATGGGAAGCCACTTTGCCGCGCTCGCCAATTGAGCGACAGTCCGATCATCCGCGCCGACCAAATAGCGAATGAAGGCTGTCTGGCGCACTGGACTGTCACCAGCACTCTCAGCCCATTTCTCCCAGACATTTGGCGTATGTCCGGACTGTTCACGTGCGAAGGCGGCGAGGTCAAAGGCAGCCCCCGTGTAATTCGAAGCCAACCGCCCTGAAGGAGGCGCGAAGGCTGCCCGCTCTTGTTCATCGCTATTGCCCTGCGGAAATGCCAGCAGCCGGATGGGCTGCCAACTTCCATCTTCGGCTAGCCAGTTCCGCTCGCGCAGGACCTTGCGGAATTCCGCTTCTTCCTCGCCGGTCATGGCAAGCGACACGGCTTCTCCGCAAAGGCAGGCAAGACTTCCCGCTAGTGCGCAGTCTATGCCCTCGCCTCCGGAGAGCGCTTCGACCAAGGTAACGGTATCCAAACGTTGCCCCGAAGGGAGCCCAACAGATTTCAGCAGCCGGCCAGTTTCCTCCGTGACAACGGCATTTGCGAATTCTTCCAAAGCGAGCAATTCAGTGATCGCTATTTGAGCGTCATGGTCGGCGATGGCTCCTGACAAGCGCCATTTTACATCAGCAGCGCACGATGCACCGCCGAATGCCAAGGGAACTAAGGGGCGTTCCGCCCATAGTCGTGCGAGGCCTTGGCCTGATTTATGCAGTGAATGTTCAGGTCCGTAACTTGCCAAGTCATGCGCAAAAAGCTGCACGAGTTTTCGCCAGAAGTCCTCTCGCCCTTCGGGATCCAGGCCCGTCGCGTGAGCAAAGCCTGCCCAGTCGGCACTGCAAGCGTCGTAAAAGGCGATAAGCCGGGGGCCAAGGGAAAGGCCCAGCCGCGCAAATCGGTTTTCCTTCTCGTCTGCCGTACCGGACAATTGGGTGCGTCCAGGATCGACCGGGAAGCGGCCCTCCAATAGCCAGGCTCCCCGGCGGCGTTCGCCAACGAGCGGGACAAGATGCCAGAACTGAGGCACATCGCTCGGGAAGGCATGGGGTCCATTGCGACCGAAGGGCAGGAAGAGCCGGAAATCATTCCCCAAATCGAAGCGCAGTACGTGGCGAGTGCCATCGATTGCCAGCCAGCTTACGCCATCAACCAGCCTATGCTCCTCGTGTCGGAATACTTTCTCGCCTTCTGGGCCTGCCACTTCGATGGATGCGTCCTGACCGAGTGCAGCCAAGAACGGAGCGGCCTCCCGAAACGCTTTCCATGCCTCAAGCGCCTCTTCTGCTCGACCAGGTGCCACAGGAATTTCAATAAGTGTCGCTTTGCGCCCCCTGTCGTGAAAAGGGGCGATCGTCCTGCTTCCCCCTTCCCAGTCGACAGGGATCATGCCGCCCAGAATACGAATGGCTATGCCACCGCTAGCCAGCCGAACTTCGTCGGCGAGCATGTGCACCGTCTTAAATCCAAGGCCGAAGCGACCGGTTACTGCATCCCCATCCTTTGCAGAGTGATTGATCGCGAGCATGTTCGAAAGATCGCGACGGTGCCCTTCCTCTTCGGCCTTTAGAGGATCACTTCCGGGCTGATTGACCGGCCGCCCCCAATGGATCACCCGCACACACGTGATCATTTGATCGCCGTCGGAGATGGCTTCGACACGAAAGCGTCCGTTGCCGTGCCACTGCGCCTGTGCATCGACAGCATTCTGGTACAGTTCGAATAGCACGCGATGTGGGGCATATCCCATCTCATCGATCTTCTGGCGGGTGGCTTCGAGGAGTTCCTTCGCCCCCTCGTCCGACTGCGCGGTGGCCCATAGCGCGCTGCGCGCCTTGTCGCGGTCGCGAGGCGCATCGCGATGGTAGTCACTCACTGCAGAGCGCATCACAGGCCCGGTCTTGATACCGGCCAAGCGATCATGAAGGACTTCCTGCAATTCCGCGCAGGTGTCGGACAGTGTGCGTTGATCGCTAGCGAAATAGCTGCCCAACAGCTCGGACAATGCCGTCTTGTGACGCTCGAAGCCGAGCATCAGAGCAATGGCCAGTTTTCTGACAAACTGATCCAGAAGCTGCCGAGCCTCGGTTTCATCGGATGGTGAAACCGGTCCGATCACCAAATCGTAGACGTGTCGATATCCCGCTGCGTCGCGCTCAATTCCTCGCTGGATGCAATCGAGGAGCAATGCATCCTCTTTACCAGACAATGGTACCGTGCAGTCAGTCCCAGCCGCCGACGGCACACTAACCTGCCCGTGATCTGGCAGCGCTACGGCGAAACGGATTTCTGCAAGGCGGTCCAGATTAGCGTTTTCCACATCGCGCTGTTCGTCGGCCAGCTTATCGAGATCATCGCAAATTCGGTGAAACGAACGCTGCCCTTCCCATTTCGCGGCAAGCGACTGGATCCCGCGATCACGGCCGAGCATAGCCAAGGCCAAAAGAATGCCGTCATGCACATCATATTGGCTGAGCGGTGAGAAGGCGCGTTCGATGCCTACAAGCCAATCTGCATGGACCGACTGGGCCGTCAAAATTTCTTGGGTCGATTGATCTGCGGGTTGGTCGAGTTTGCCCGCATATTCACGTTCAAGGAGCGCTGATGGATCGATACCCGCTGCAGCGAGGGCAACGCTGTCCGCCCTTTCGAACCGACCGGCTTCGGTTGGAACAAGCAGATCTGGCGGAAGAAAGCGGGAACCATGCGTCAAAATCGGCAAGTTTCGGTCAAACGCGGCCCGATAAAGTCTTCGTGCCGCTTCAGCAGACGAACCAAGTCCAGTTTGCGAAGCCATGGCGTTCATTTGAGCAACTATGCCTACCGAGGATGGCACACATAGAACTTCGCTCATCCCGGCAATGGTCGCGTCCACCATGCCCTCTCGCAACGCCGCAGAAATCAGGGGCCACGCTTCAGCGTTCAGCTCGGCATTCGCGCCAGCCAGCTTCGCCAAGTCATCAAGGTGCTCTACGATATCTAGGCAAAGGCCGGTCGCACCGTGATCAGCGGCAAGTTGGGCCGCCAGAAGGAATGACTGGGATCGATCCGGTCGAAGCCTCTCCATATGCAGCTGCACTTTCGGGTCGCGAAGAGGACCGGGAAGCGCACTGGCAAAGAGATACCCGCCCTTCTCGATAATCAGCCCCTCGAGTGCATGTTCGGCGTCTACAGGTAAGTCTAGGGCTCTGGTCAGCGCCCATGCATCACCATCTGCACTGATCCAGGCCGTCTGACGAAGCGTATCGATCAAATCATCCGGCAACTGCTCCAATTCGCCCAATGCATTGGCTATTTCCGAGGTGAACCGTTGGGGGTTAGGCACGGACAACGCTGTCCGAATTGCCGCCTCAGGCCCCCAGCGCGCGATAAGCCTGTTCTGGACCCTCGCTGCCGAAGTATCCCCCCAAAGCTCGACAAGATGGGTGAATGGCATCAGCGCTGGCGGAACATCAGAGGCTCGCCCCCGGAAAATGTCTGTGGCTGGCAATAGATCATCAGCCCCATTGGATTGGTGCAAAGGCAGCATTTTCAGAATGTCGTCATCGATACCTGACTTGAGCAACGCGATGGCCTTGGATTCATCCATCGAAGGCAAAGTGCCCTCAAGTTGTGCATCACGGAGCCAATCTCCCAATTCCGCGACATCGATCCGACGCAAACCAATGCGGTCGCGAAGTGCCTTTTTCAATTCTGCCGTTGTTGCGGAGGCAACGAGGCGATCTTCCCTCTCCAGCAAGAGGACTTGGACCAACTCATCGAGAATGCCACCAAGTTCATCCAGCTCGATCAAGGCGACATTCGCAGGCAAAGCCGGATCGAGTGCAACAAGTTTGCGCAGGTCGTCGCGCGAAGCATCGGTACCAAGAAGTTCCGCAAGCTTACCGCAACTACCGGGATCCCCGAAGCGCTCAGCCAGTCTCAAAACGGCCAGAAGGCAGTCCGTCTTTTTGGCCGACGCCAGATTTTCAAGACCCCCGTCCTTCAAACCTAGCCGGTAAATACGTGGTGTCGCCACTGCAGCGGCAAGCATGCCCAGCTCCTGATTGGGTGCGGCATCGAAGAGCAAGCCTCGTCGAGTAAGATCTGCAATGGATCCCAATGAGAGGCGAACGTCGTTCGCATCCTGCATCAATCGCGCAGGGATGACCTCCAATTTGCTTCCCCGATCGTCCCCGGCCAGTGCGTTGAGTGAAGGACCATTGCGCAGAAGGTGCGAAATCAGGGCCGACGCTTCCTGTGAGACCGTGCCTCGGGCGGATAGGAAGGGTTGCGCCGCGGCCAATAGTTCGATCGTCTCGCTTAGGCCCAATTGCCGAGCCATCGCTCCCCCAGGCTCGGCCCACGATGATTTGATCGGAATGGTGCTGCTCGCCGCGGCAAGGGCGCTAACAAGTTCGCGACTTTCCACACTAGTCGGCAGGACGAGAATACGATCCTGCGGCAGATAGCGAACCAGCCCCCGCAGCTTTTCAGTCCTTGCAAAGCTCTGATCAACCTCAGCGATCGCTCGGAGACAGATTTCCGCCAAGGCTGCTCGCGCTTCCACGCCAGGCTCCGCCGCATCGAGAAGCGAGGCCACGGTTTCAGCCACTTGCGCTTTCTGAAAAGCAGCCGGGCCGGCAAGCGCCAGGAGGTCGGCCAACTGGGCATCAGGCCATCGCGGATCGACATCTGTCAGTATGGCGCCGAACGCGAGAAGAACGCCGTTTTCACCGCACCATTCCTCAATTCCGGGAAAGGCTGACTTGAGGCGGGCGAGCGTCGTCGCCTCCCCCCTCAAAACCGGACGCAGCGATGTGCCAGAACAGCTTTGCCAGCTCTCTGCCTTCTTGCCCGGCCAGCAATTGGCAAGTGCCATGCCCTGGCAAGCCTCTGCCCTGTGTTCATCCCACCATGACGAGCGACGCAAAGCACGGATCAACGCTTGTCGTTCCGCATCGCCAGGCAACCCGGGCAATGCATCGGCCAACGTGTCGAGCAGCAATGGCAGCGTTACCTCGCGGCGCAGCGCATGATTCCAGCGGGTTTCGATGTGGTCGTCGTCACGCAACTTGCGCCGGTCGCTCGACACGAAGGAATAGCCGTGCAGTAGAAGTTCGATATCCTCCGCACCGCGCTCAAGTGGTTCGGAGAATATTGGATCACCAAGCGGCAAATACACCGCGTGACGCAACCGCAGACGGCTTTGCCCCTCGGTGGCGGCCGAGCGGCAAAATATAACCGCACCGTGCGGGTTGGCCTTCGGCTGAATGTGCTTCCTCTGGATGTCGAAGGCTATGTCCCAGCCATCCTCTTTCAAAAGCTTTGCCGCCTGCCCATCGAGTTTCCATTGCTGAAAACCGCTGAATGTCAGACCAAGGTGAGCCCCATCAACTTTGCCCCCGATGGTTTGCGGACCGCTCTCGACCCCGGGCCCCGAGAGGCGTCGCGCGCCGGGTGCCATGGAGATTTTGCGGGCTCCCCCATCTATTGGAATGATCTCGATGCTTTCGAGATTTCTGAGGCAGCACAGGGTGGCGGCCAGCTCGCTCCCCTCAAGGATGTCGGTAATAGCTCTATCGGGTTCCCAGTTCCAATCTGACAGGCACAAGTCTTGGCCTGGACGCAATTTTTCTGTCCGGAGCGGTAAAAACAAGACCATGCCCTGCGTCAGGCCAAGTTCACTCGCCTTGCCAAGCAGAAGCTGGCCTTCTGCCTCAGTGAGTGTCGCCCATTCGCGATGCGCCGCATACGCTTCGGCTACCTGCCCCCAAGGGTTCATTATAAGCGTTTGAGGCAGATCGTCGCGATCCTCGACGTGGCCAAGCGCGATAAATGCGTCGCACAAGTGGTAGACCGATTTCTGCCCAAGACCAAAGCGGCCGACGGCCGAGCGTTCGTCTGCCTTGCTGCCGCCGCTGGCGCGGGTAATCGCGTCCATATGCCGTGCTAGTACTCGACCGTCATTCGCGATAATTAGCCCGGGCGTGCGAAGCAATGGGTTGACGGCATCAGCAAACCCTCGGTGTCCGACGACCACCATGCGACGTGCTCCGGCATCTTCAGCGTTCTGAAGGAGCTCCTTGAATATAGTGAAGCCTGAAGGATAGCTCTCGCGAAGGATCTGCTGGAGGCGCAGAATATCCGCCTCGGCTGAATGAACAAGGCCACTTGATCTTACATCCATCAAGACATTGTACGCCCTTGCTACGTCAGTTCTGGTCGCACTTCGCCCCATGCAGAGTGGTCATCGACGACATTTTGTGCAGAAATCATTCATAAATACGGAATAAGAAACGCTAATATAGCATGCGCTCAACAATCTTGGACACATAAGTATCAGCCTGATCGACCATGAAGAGTACATTCATATCTTCGAGCTCGTCGATCGTCTTACCCCAATTCAATTGGCCGTATCGTGTTGGCGTAACGACAAAGCTATTCAGGACGACATCTTCGTCACCCAGCCGGTCTTCAATGGCTTTGATCGTCCGATGAAACTCGATCTTCTTGTGACCTGGTCCCTCGTGTTGAAGGCCATGTGGCTCAACAAACGAGAGATATTGCACGCCGTCCTTGACCTGCCAGAGAAGAAAATCGGGATAGAAGTTGCCTGCTTGGAAAAAGCCGACACCGCGCCCGCGACTTTCGTTTCTGAGCAGAAAGATCTCAACGCCATCATCGGTGAGGCGCTTCTGCTCGTGTTCTATGTAGATACGCAGGTCATCGAGAAACTGGAACTCGCTCTCGTTGAGTGAGACTGGCGTGACCTGGATTTTGCTGCCCTTGACGGCATGCAAAACAGGTTCATAGAGGTGATTGCCAAAAAGGCATCCTTTCAGATCGCCTGCCTGAAGCACGCCAACATTGTGAGCGGCGATATCATGCGTCAGGCTTTCGATGTCCTTGATGAGCGCGAGCTCATTTGCATCGACAATGAGCTGATATTCGTCTGCCTCGGGGAAGTTTCCATCTCCCGCCTCGATTTCTCGCAATTCCAGACGCGGCTCAAGGAAGGCCGCCTTGCAGTGGTTGTAATATTCCTCAGCATATTTTTGCAGGAGCTCGCATGCCATTTCCTGCCAAAGGCGGACATTGGCGAATGTGTCGAAGCCCAGCTTGCCCGAGGGCGTGACCAAACGATACCAAGTCGTGTCAGCAAGAAGGGGGAGTATCGCGGACTTGTCGATATTGAGGTTGTGCCAAGTGCGCTCGCGCTTGAACTTTTCTAAGCGGAAAAAGAGATCGTCATAGTCCAGAAGCGCGAGGTGTGCAGATTTGAAGACAGCGCCTTGTTTTTCGCCCAGCCGCGCACCCCTTCGCGATTCAAGGGACTGAATACGCGGATACCAATCAATCTCGATAATCTTTTCCCTGAGTTTGTCAGGGACGACCCCGAACGACGGGACGGCACCGTCGCGTTTGAAAGAATATTCTTGGCCGTCGCTCTTTTTGCGTCGCGGGCGCAGCACCTTGAGGCGCTGACCAAAATCGTAGGTGACGGTGAGCGGAACGGTGTGAACGAGCTTCTGGTCGTTGGTCGGCAGTTCCTCTTCTTCCAGGAACTTACGGAAGCGTTCCATGAAGTCAGCTTCGATGCCGAAGACATTCAGCGTTTCGACATACTGGATGTATTCTGGCTGATGCGTCGGAGTGGCAAAGCCGCTGCGTTGCAGCGTCCATTCATAGCCTTTCAGGCGCACGCCGCGACCAAAGAGCTGGATGATTTGCGCGCCTTCGCTTTTGCCGACATGCATCAAGCCAAGGGTGCTGACGCGCCAACAGTCCCAGCCTTCGACAAAGCGTTTCGAACCGATCAGCAGATTCACGGGCGATGAGGAGGACGTGATCTGCCCAAACAGAGTTTCCGAAAACTCGGATTCGAGGACGGCCACGTTGTCGAATTTCCTGTCGGCGATGTGCGTGGCAAGCCCGCTCGCGTCACCGACATTGATGAGGCCGAAAGGCTCATCCGCTTGCCCGACGCGGAGCATGACCTCGTTCTCATCCCCCTTGATCCGCGCAATTGAGAGCTGCCCGCCAGACTTCGACTGGAAGAGCTTCAAGAGAATTTCCTGCAAGAGGTCGTCCGCCGACCACTTCTCTGCGGCCATCAAGTGCTGAAGGTAGACAAAGCTGCCCGCGAAAATGTCGCCACCATTCTCGTCCAGTAAACCCGTTTCCTTGGCATTGCCTTTGAGCAGACGCTCGATCTGGGCAGCGGATGCTCCCCTGTCCTTCAGAAATGTCGCCAGGAAGGCGATGATCTTGCCAACGTCGGAAACCGTCTCTTTCTCAGCTTTTGTGCCGGTGGCCTTGGTCACGCTCGAACCGACGAACACCCAAAGGGGCTTTTCGAGATTATAGGGGGCGTAGCTGCCCCCCTTGTCCTCATAGAGCTTGAGCTGCTGGTAGAAGGAAAGCAGGCAGGCGGTCAAATACGAGAATTGCAGCTCGTTATAGGTCTTCGGCAAATTGAAGATGCGGTAGTCCTTGCCGTAGCCGTCCTCGTAAAAATACCGATAGGAATAATCGAACAGAATGGCCTTGGAATAGCTCGCCTCGATATCAGCCCGCTTGGCGGCAGAGACGGCTTCCTTGAGCGTTGCCGAATATTCGAAGACGAAGCCCTTTTCAGAAAGACGCGCCCTGCTCGCAAACCAGCCGCGCTCATCCTCGCTTCCCATGCCGCGATGCGCTTCATCGACGAGCAGAAGATTCTGGTCACCGAGATTGCGGACAGCAATGGTGTTGGGGCCATCCTGATCTTTGAGCTTCGTCACCTCGGTGAAGTCCACCTGCCGCAGACCGTTCTTTCCCGTTGAAAGTAGGTCGCCGCTGTCCGTGAGGAGACGCTCTGCGAGGATGTCACTCGCCTTCATTTCCTTGCGGTGTTGCTCAGACAGGGATTCGTTAGGGGTTATGAGGATCGTGCGGGTGAGATCGTCCTTGAGCGGCGAGGCCTCCGCGTAATGCCGGAATTGCAGGAAATTAACGTGCATCAGCAGCGTCTTTCCTGAGCCGGTCGCGTTCTGAAGACACAGCTTGTTCAGGTCTTCGACCGCATAGGACGTGATCCCCGTCTCGTAGCCCGCCTGGGTCCAATAATCATTGAAGCTATCGACATAGGTGTTGAGCTGCTCATGCAACCCGTCTCGGTCAGCAAAGAAGCGATCGAGATAGATTTCCGCGAACAGCAACGACAGCCACTGGTAGTATTTCCAAATGATCGGGCGCTGGCGCTTCTCGTTTATCGCCAGCGTATGGCTGACAATGTTGTGCTCATAGCGCAGCAGGTCTTCCCGCGTGATCTGGCTGCCTTGCTGAAGGTGGATGTCGAGCTCGCGGTAGAAGTGATGCAGGTTCTCTGCATTCATGCCTTCAGGCGCATCTTTCACGGTGCTCGCAATGGGCGACATCGGACGCAAGGTGCGCTTGTCGTCTTTGTGGTCCTTCAGCGGATCGAAGCCGAACAGGCTGACGATCCACTGATTGAGGACCAGCTTATGCCCGAATGGAAGAGGCTTTGCCTTCTTCGCCTTTGCCTTCGCCATGCCCTAGCCCTCCACGTCCCACATGGCTTGGTGGAAGGCTTCCTCGATCAGGCGGACTTTCCAGGTCTCCTCTGCTTGGCGAAGGTTCGGAAGGTTGTTCGATCCGTTCACATAGACCACGTCGAACTCGGTATCCTGTGTCGAGAGACGGTACTTCTTGAACCACTCGTCGAGCATCAGATTGTCCTTTTCGAGATCGGCGCTGAGCTTGCGCCAGATCACGAGCGCGCGCTCCCGATCGGACTGATCGCCAGGCGTCCGCAGTGTGTAGCCTTCGATCTTGCGGAAGCGCCATTCGCCGTCATCGCTCTCGTTCAACCGCCCATCGAGGATCAGCCGCGTGTTGCTGTCCTCGGGAAGCTCTGGGTCTTCCTCGCGTTTGAACACCGCACCATAACCGCGCCAGCGATCAAGGTGCTCGACATGCAGGCCGATCAGCCAGTTGAAGGTCTCGATGAGATCGACGGCCTTTTCGACATATTCGTCCGTGCCAGGCTTCTTCACCTTCAGCTTGTAAGCTGTCGGATCGGCAAACTGCTCGATGTTCAGGAGCGAAGGGCTGCCCTTGGTCTCGAAGTCCAGCCAGTAGTGGAGCATGAAGTCCCGGTTGAATTCCGCATCGCCTTGCGGTGCGCCACCTGATCCCTTCAATGCGAGATTGTTCAGGGCATCCTCGTAAGATTCCAAGCGCTGATACCTGATTGCATGCGACAACGCGTCGCGCAAAACTGGTTTGCCCATGTCCCATTCAGCACTATACATTGACTTCAAAGTTCGTGGTTTCAGAACAGTGTCGAAGTAGCCTCCCACCTCGATCAACGAAAATTTTCGGCTCCCTTCGTCCTCCCTGTTCGCCGCAATGACTGCTGAGGCAGTTGTCCCCGAACCAGCAAAAAAATCCAAGATATAGGAAGTTTTATCTGTCGTTTGGCGAACGAGCTTTTCGACTAAGGCGGGCGGCTTAGGATTATCGATCAGGCCTTTTTCGCCAAACAGTGCTTCCAACTTCGGCTCACCGTCCGAATATTGGCGAATGACCGATGTCGATACGACGGAACTCACTTCGTGCAAGAAATATTTCAATTGCGGAATCGATGTCTCATCTGACTTAAATACTATTCGATGATCAGCATTATAGGCCTCAAAGGATGGGCGGTTTCCGTGTGATTTAAAAGGGAATGCCCAGCCCCTTTTCGGGGGCTTACAAGGTTTTTTTGTGATCGGGTGTTCTGGCTGGTAGAAGCGAAAATTGTCCGATTTTTCGTCCTTTATGTCGGCAGCCTGTTTGCCAGAAGGCATCGATGGCTCAACTTCGCGAAAAACCCATATGTCTGCTTGTCGCTCCCTTGCATCAGCTTCATCCACAAAGCTGCCATGCGTATTACGGTACTCAGCAAATTTGTAGGGATAGAGACCTTTCCAAGGGTCCGCCTTCTTCGCCTCTTCCTTTGTTAGCCCCTGGTCTAAGGCTTCAGCCATAAATTGATCGCGATGTTCAGCGTAGACGCGCTTAATTAGACCCTCGATATCCGCTATTTTGGGATAATCATGAGCAACGGATAGAAGCGCCTCGGTAACTTCCGCATAGCCTGGCCGCTCCTCACGGAACATTGATTTATCAGATTCGACAGCAGCCTTTGAGCGCGCGAAAACTTCTATATACTCATGATTGGTAGAGTAAGCTGGAGCATTATTACTCACGGTGTCTCGCGCCCATATCAGCTCTTCCACCCTATTTTCTGGATGAAAAACGCTTTGCATGCACCAATCGAGGTGAGCTCTCTGAATCTCATTTATGCTACAAAATATGACCCCTTTCTCAGCCATGACCGGATGAAAGGCCAGAAGACGCTCATGCATCATCGAGGTCCAAGAGGAGGCCTTGAATGAATCTTTGTAAACGAAGCCATCTGATCCAGTGTTATATGGCGGATCAATGTACGTGCATCGGATTTTTGAGAAATATTTATGATTTATAAGCCTGAGAGCTTGCGCATTATCAGAATGTAGAAGCGATCCTGATAGGGTGCTATCCAAGTCTTGGAGTTCCGCTACGGCACGATTGCGAAATTCTTCGGTAAATAGCGCAGTATCTATGGCGAGCTTATCGTTCTCTTTGAGAAATGTAGTGCTCAGCGGCACCGAATAATTGTCCAGCTCGTTGATCGCAAAGAGGCGGACCCATTCCTCACGTTGAGCATCATTTTCAGCAATTTCGGCATGCATTTCTGCTGGAAGATGATCGAGTGTAATGCAGTAGTTAGTCTCAACAACAAACTTCTTCTTGAGCCATAGTTTCTTTTGAAAAGTTTCAAGCTGGGAGAGAAAGTCGATCAGATGCTGCGCGATCTTCCTGAGCACCTTGACCTTAGCGAGATAGCTTTCGGCGCGGGGGACGTCTGCGGCCTCAAGGTCGTCAAGGCGCATCACCTCATTCTTGATATAGAAATCGAGCTCTCGTTTCAGGAAGCCGCCCAAATCCTTATGGATGAAATAGTCCATTGTGTTGCGGCTGGTATACTGGAGGAGGTATTTGTCGAGCAACGCGCGGTCTTTCTCCTTCTCTGTCGGAGCGGGAGACATGAGCGCTGTCATATAGTCAGCCCCACCTTCCAATCTGGGTAGAGCCGCCTTGATGAGAGCAGAAGCTTCATCAAGGCGCTTTTTGCGCCAAGTTGCGTCCTGGCCCGTCTTTTCGGGATCGGGGCGATATTCGAATTGGATGACGAGCCCGGGATCACCAGCATCGCTATCCTCTAGTTTCACGGGCTCCGCCCCGTGAATGATGAAGTATCGCTCTGTCTGCTCGTTGGCCTTGACGTTGTTGGGCTCGCCTTCGGTTGCTGAAACGATGCGACAATGAACCTTGAGGGGCTTGCCCTCGAAGAGCTGGCCGTGCTTCGCCTTGAATTCCGGTGCCTGCAGTGGGTCGAAGGTGAAGTTGCTCAGATATTCCGAGCTCTTGATGTAAAACTGGTCGCGGTTCGCCCAATGGAGGTAGACCTCTCTGCCATCGTAAGGAACGGCATAGGGCGCGGCCCTGCCTGCGGTTTCGCGGGCAAAATAGCGGCGGGACATGAAATCGCCGCCGTCATAATAGCGCTCGAAGAAGCGGTAGAGGTGGTCATAGACATCACCCTCGTTGCTGCCGCTGTCTTTGGCGGCCTCAAGGGCCGCCTTTGCCTTCTTCACAGGCTCGGTCGCTTCCGGATCGGGTGCGCCAAAATCCTTCGCTTGCTGGATAGCAGCATCATAGGCAATTTTGGCTTCGGCTACGCGCCCCTCATCGACTTCCCCGAAAGCCTTCTGGATGATCTTGAGCAGGTCGTTTTCAAGGAACTCGGACACCTGCCCGGCCTTCGCGTGCATGATGCGATAGAAGCCAAAGTCCAAGTCTGGCTGGTCAAGCTGGAAGAGCTCCTTGAGGAGCTGAATGAGACGGTTGCGTTGCTTGTCCGCGCTAGCCATGCGGCGCTGCCTTTCGTTAAACCACCGACCAGCGGATGGTGAAGATTTCCTTCGTGCTGGTCTCTTGCCCCAGCCGACTTTCGATGTCAGCGATCATGTCATCGCGCTTGTCGAGAATCTCGTCTTCGACCTCGAAAATCCGCTGCCGCAGTCGGCGCTTCGATTTTTCAAGGTCCTGAATTTGAGTTTGGATGCGGTGCTGTTCCCTTGGATCGATCGCGCCGCGCATCTCTCTTTTCAAGTCGCGCACCTGCGTCTTTACGTCCGCGAGCTCTTTCTCAGCCGCCGCGACCTTGTCTTCCGCCCACTTTTCCAGCTTCCGGCTTTCCTCCGCGAACCATTTGGCCTTCTGGCTTTCCAGTCGGGCAGCGATGTCCGCTTGTCGCTGGTTAGCGAGCTCATCGACCGCGCCTGGGACAACAATTGGGTCTTGCGGCACAAGCTGGCAGGGCAGCTCGAAAAGGCGCTGTGCAGCTTGCTCCTCAAGAGCGACGCCAGCATCAGATATTCCGCAGAAGATGAGGTGGTCTTGTTCATCCAGTCCGGAGACAGACACCTTGCGCACAGATAGGACACCTTGCTCACCGAGTAGCGGTTCAACGCTAGCCGCCTTTTGAGGCCAAGCGCTGTAATCGAATGTGATGGTCGCGCCATTGAGGTTGCGCCCACGAGCCTGATCCAGCGCAAATTTCGCAAGCGGGTGGCCAAGGCGGTAGCGGTGACCTTCAAGCGCGTTTTTTGTCAGGTGATAACCGCCTAGCGGCACGTTCAGGCCATCGACTGGCTTTTTGAGTACAAAGCACAGATAGGCGTCGTCAAAATCGGCGTGGCGCTTCAATTCGTGTTTGCTGAGCTGCCAGAGCATGCGCTCGTAGCGATTTACATATTCCTTCGCTTCGTCGAGATTGACCTTGAGCCGATCGTGCACCTCGGCGTCGAAATTTTCGAGGAGCTTGCGGCGCGTGTCCTGCATGGTCTCGTCGATTTGGGTGCTCATTTCCTCCTGTAGCCGCTCGAAAGCGCCTTCGATTTCCTCAGGCGTTCGGCAATTTTGGTAGATCGAAACAATGCGCTTCTCGAACTCTACGCCTGACTCAACCGCGCCAAGCACCTCGTCGCTCGCACCGAAAACGCCAGAAAAGAGCTGGAATTTTTCGGCGAGCAGCTCGTAGACGCGCTGATCTGCTGCATTGTTTTTGTTCAGGAAATTGATGACCACGACATCGTATTTCTGGCCATAGCGATGGCAGCGACCGATGCGCTGCTCGATCCTCTGAGGATTCCAGGGCAAATCGTAATTTACGACAATCGAGCAAAATTGCAGGTTGATGCCTTCGGCTGCGGCCTCGGTCGCGATCATGATCTGCGTCTTGTCGCTGCGGAAATGATCCACAAGGGCTGCGCGCATATCAGCGGTCCGCGAGCCTGTGATGCGGTCGGAGTCCCGATTATCCGCGAGCCACTGATTGTAGATCGCCTTCGACTGCGGATCGGCATTCGAGCCATTGAAGAGGACGAGCTTTCCCTCAAAGCCGTTCTCGGAAAGCAGCTTCAGCAGATAGTCTTGCGTGCGGCGAGACTCGGTGAAGATGATGGCCTTCTTCGGCGCATCATATTCCTCTGCTTTGGCAAAGCCTGCATCAAGCGCCTGAAGCAGCGCCTGACCCTTGGCGTTTTCTGCGATCGAAACCGCGAGGTCACGGAAACTGCGAAGATCGGCGATCTCATCCTCGATCGCGGCGATGTCTTCTTCTGAGAGCAGATCGGGCTCTTGGCCTTCTTCCTCCCATTCCTCTATCTCTTCGTCGATACCGTCGATGTCGCTTGAAATTTCGTCGGGGCTTTCCTCATCTTCTGGCGTATCTCGCAGCGCCTGATCATCCCGAAGTTGTCGATCGAGCTTGCGCGCCAAGCTGTCGAGCGCGCCAGCGATGGCGAAGGTGGATGATGCAAGCAGCTTCCTCATGATGAGCGTCATGAGAACGCGCTGACTGCTCGGGAGTGCATTCAGTGATGGCCGCCGCAGATAATCCGATACCATGTCATAGAGGACTTGCTCCTCCTCGGTCGGAACAAACTCCTGCGTGATCGGGATGCGGTTGGTGTAGCGAATATATTCGAGCACCTGGCGACGAAGCGTACGGTGACAGATTGGCCTAAGCCTGTCCTTAAGTTCGTCGAACTGTTGCCCTCCACTCAGTCGAGCGTACTGCGCCCTGAAGCTCTTCACATCGCCGAAAGTGAGATCGTCGATGATGCTGACGAGTCCGTAGAGTTCCATGAGGGAGTTCTGAAGCGGCGTCGCCGTCAGCAAGACCTTGGGCGTGGTTGCCAGCGCCTCTTTGAGGGCCTTCCCAATTCGATTGTCCGTTCGGTAGACATTGCGCAAACGATGCGCCTCATCGATCACGGCCAAATCCAAAGGCGTACTCATCACTTCCTCGGCATGGCGTGCCGCAAACTGAAACGAGCAGATTACGATAGCCCTCTGATCGAACGGATTGCGGACTCCCTCCTTGACCATCTTGTTGTAGTTTCTGGCCTCCAGGATCATGGTCGGCAGGTAGAACTTTTCCTCGATTTCCTGCGCCCATTGTTTCCTGAGGTTTGCTGGACCGATTACAACGATACGCCGCTTTCCCTCGATCCACTTCTGCGAAAGCAGCAATCCGGCCTCGATGGTTTTCCCGAGACCAACCTCATCAGCGAGGATCGCGCCTTTGGAAAATGGAGATTTGAACGCAAAGAGGGCCGCGTCGACTTGATGAGGATTCAAGTCGACCTGCGCATCAAGCAATGTGCTCGCGAGCTTCTCAGAATTCGCGGTAGAATGGCGACGGCTTAGCTCATGCGCGAAAAGGGCAGCATGATAATCAGTCGTCGCAAGCTGCCCTGCCACCATGCCCCTCATTCACTCTCTTCTCGATCCAGCTCTCGATATCAGCCCGCTTGAACCGCCACGACCCCCCAACCTTGAAACCTGGGAGCTTTCCCGCCGCTGTGAGTTTGTACGCCGTCTTCTCATTGATCTTGAGAAAATCAGCCACCTCCCGCATCGTGAGAATCTCGATTGGCATGACGTATCCCGCCGCAGATAATGGAGCCAGTAGTAGCGAAAATTGGAGAAAATCCGAGAACTTTTCCAACGTTTCCACATACTTTTTGCGGTCGATCTGCAGCGCGTCGATCTGGTCGTCTGGACCGACAAGCCTCAAGCTCAATTGAACAGTTTTGGTCAAGCGAACGAATTCGTCCTAGATCACCCGACCACCTGAGAATGTGTCTCTGAATCAGGACATTCCATTACCATTAACGTCGTCGAATGAAGCTCGGCACTCTTCTGCGAGGTAGCGGCTGACACGTTGCGTCGTCTTGCGCCTCGGCCGACGCCCTTCGCGAAGATCTTGAACAAACCGGGGATCCCCGACGGCCCGCCTACCAAACATACTGGCTTTCGTACCGCTTCGCGCCAGATAGCCCTCGATCTGGTCCAGGAGATCCATCGCCTTCGACTCGCTTTCCGCTTGTGTTCTTGTTCTGTTCTTATTAGGAAGGCTTCCTAGAGTCTAGGATCGAATTTCCTAGACGGATGGGATAGGACCCGCAGCGATGGAAGATGAACGCAAAGCCTTGGATGATCTGATCCAGCAACGAGGATGCAACTACTCCTCGATTTCCCGCCTTCTCGGACGCAACGCGGCATACATCCAGCAATACATCCGCCGCGGGAGTCCCCGGCAACTGGACGAGCAGGACCGCTCCGTGCTCGCCCGCTTCTTCGGAGTAGACGAGAAGATCCTTGGCGCGCCCGAGCGGCGATCCGGCCCGGTTGTCGAACTGGTCCATGTCCCGGTTCTCGATGTCGAAGCCTCGGCAGGGCACGGCGCTTTGGCAGAGATGGAATCCAAATGCGCCCAGTTCGGGTTCGATGAGAAGTGGCTACGCCGTCTGACCGCAAGCAAGGCGACGAGCCTTTCGATCATCGCCGTGCACGGGGATTCGATGGAGCCAACGCTGCATGACGGCGATGAAGTCATGGTCGATCTCAATGATGGACAGTCACGACTGCGCGACGGGATCTATGTGCTGCGCATGGACGACATGCTCAGTGTCAAGCGGGTCGCTATCGAACCGCAAGGCAAACGGGTCTCGGTGCTCAGCGACAATCCGGCCTATCCCAGTTGGCGCGGCCTGGAGAAGCGGACGATCAATATTGTCGGCCGCGTGCTTTGGTTCGGCCGCGCGCTTCGCTAAGTAACTCGCCAATGCTTGCCCTCCTCGCTGCCTCGATCGTCGCTGCCGGCCAGACCTTTACCTGCACACCCACGAATGTCTGGGATGGCGACGGGCCCATATGGTGCGCCGAAGGCCCCCATGTCCGCATCGCCGGGATCGCCGCGCGCGAAATGGACGGAACATGCCGGACCAACCAGCCCTGCCCCGACGCGTCGGCTATCGAAGCGCGCGACGCGCTCGTCGATCTTCTTGGCGGCCATCGAGGGACCATCTCGACAGGGCATGCCGTGGTTCGTGGACCGAGATTGACATGCCGGTCGGAAGGTTCGGCAGGCGGTAACCGGACGGCTGCCTGGTGCCGATTGCCGAACGGAGCCGATCTCTCCTGCTCGATGATCCAGACACGCACAGTGCTGCGCTGGGATCGCTACTGGAAAGGGCCTGCATGCCGCTAGGCCCGGAACTCTATCTGACAGGCCGTCTTGCCGAAGGCCCCTTCGGACTTGAACTCCATTCGGGAGGCGGCGTGTGGGAACTCGACGCCGGGCGTAGAGCACGCCGGTTGCTCGGATGCGAAGTGGAAGTCTGCGGACGCCGCGCCGGGTTCAACGAGCTCATCTGCGATCAGATCTGGCCAGCAGGACAACCCCGCCCTCCTCGCTCAAAATTCAATATTGAACTTCTCTTGGCGTGCAGCGTCGTGGGCTACGGTTTGATCGCGTTCTTCCTCGGCCTTGTTGGACGTCTCGGCTGATGTTGAGCGATTGGGAACTCTGGGCTTGTGCCAACCAGGTCCTGAAAACCCATGGTGAGAATGCACCGCTTCATGTCGCCGAGCAGATCGGCACGCTCGCGCTGGCACAGGACGAGGCGGGCATCGCCACTTGGAAAGCCATCGCCCAACGCGTTGCAGAGCTGATGGGGAAGGATCGCCCGACGCGCCTACAATAAGCCCGTATTACCTCAGTCACATCTCAATGCTGGTCAGCCCATCGGCGAGAGATCGCCTGGAAAGAGAGTGGGCTGAGAGCTCCTGCTGGCATTCCCCTCGCTTTCGATCTCCAAACCCTGCATCCGCTCGACCAGATGGCGCGCGAGATCGACACGAGCATTGCGCTGGGTTCGCGGGTCGTCAGCGCCGAGCCCGACAAGCGTTGCTTCGGACGCGATGGCAATCGCGACTTCGATATGCGTGAACAGGATTTCATCGGCGATTCGGGACATGGTCGCCATGAGAACAAAAACAGAACTAACAGTCAACTGGTGCCATATGAACCCATGCGGATAGACGTTGCGTCAGATCCCGATTTCGAAGGGCTTGGTGATCGAGCGATCGAGCTCGGGCGGGTCGCGAGCCGGTTCTTGCGAACGATCAGACGCCTTGCCCTTAGCCTGGCCCGATGCTGCCGCATCGCGCAGCTGATTGACCGTTTCGAGTGCCGAGCGCTTCATTCCCGGATTGCGCTCAACAGCTGCTTCGAGCTTGCCCGCATTGTCGACAAACAGGATCAGACCATCGCGCAGGCGGGTTATCGTCACGAGAAATGTCTGCTGATTGGCAAGATTGCGTTCGCGGCTATCCATGACGGCGATCCCGCGGTCGGAGGTCAGACCCTGCGCCATGTGCGCATTGAGCGCGTAGGCGAGATCAAGACGCTCGAGCATGGGGTCGCCCAGCCCCAGCAGGTGTTCGGCGCCAAGCGACGTTTTCACTGTGACACCCTTCGGATCAACCGCCACTATGCGCGCCTGATCGGCGTTGAGCAGGCCGCGCTTGTGATCGGTCGCCGTCCAGCGAATGCGGTCACTATCGTGGATTTCTAGTGGGCGAACCTCAAACAGACGCAGCGGATCCTGCTCACCCTGCGGTCGCATCTGGCCCGGCCGGAATTCAAAGCGCTTGCCCCGCTCGTTCTGCAGCATCACGCGTTCGCGGGAGGGATCGGTCGCGATCACCTCATAGCGCCCTCTCTGAAGGCCCTGCCCCCTTTGCCGGCGGTCGACTTCGAGCACCATGCCGGCCGCATAGCTGCGCGCATAGCGCATTTCCTCACGCGTCAGGTTGACGCGCGACAGCACTGTGAGACCCAAAGAACCCGGTCCCAATTCGCCATTGGCCTTGAGCCCAGTCTGGACGGCTTCATTCACCTGTCCGCGCAAATTGCGACCCGACGCATAGATCGCGGTCACCTCACGCTCAGCAGGTGAAAGCGATAGCCAGGCCGCCGCGGCGTCGACGGAAGCTGTATTTCCCGACGCGACGACATGCGGGCCAAGATGTCGTAAGGCCTCGTCGATATTTCCGCCCTGCGCTGCATATTGAGCGTCGCGCAGCGCCTTATCGCGGGCCCGGAGATTGGTGTTCATGGTGGCCGTTTCGACGCCTGCCTTCTGCATGACGTCGAAGGGTTTGCCCGCATCGACAGCGCCCAATTGCTTCCTGTCCCCTATGCTGGCGAAGCGGTCGAGCTGAAGCAGGTTGGCGAGGCGCACCAGCTTTTCCTTGTCGGCATTGCCGACCATCGAGGCTTCGTCGAGTAGCACCGTGGTGCCGCGCAGAGACGCGCGAGCTTCAGCAAGCCTCGTCTGGTCTGCTCCTTCCAGAAGGCCCTGATGTTGGCGTAGAAAGCGCGCGACCGTCATCGAGGGAATGCCGGTGTCACGTTCAAGCATCTGCACGAGCGTGTTCTGGACTGCTAGTCCGAGCACGGACCTGCCTTCCTCGCGCAAGATGTCCGCCACAGGTTTGAGGACGGTACTCTTGCCGGCGCCCGCCACACCCTGAATGGCGACAATCCGGTTGTGCGAGGCGAGAAGCAGGCGCCCTGCCCCTTCCTGGCCAGGGTTCAAGGTCAGGCCATATTTGAGCTGAGAGAGCGCCTGTAGCCGCTCTCCGGCCACATCAGCTTCGACCACGGCAGCCCCATGGCCACGTCCGGTTTCGACGGCGGCGATGATGCGCTGCTCGAGCCCGATCGCATGGCGGGTTGTGACAAGATGCCGATCTGCACCCTTGCCTTTTTGCAGGTAGCCCTGGCGCAGCAACTGGTCGACGCGATGTTCGATATCGGCAAGAGTAGTGGGCAAGGCGAAGCCTAGCGCTGAGCGATATATTTCGGTCCGCGAGAACGCCGCCTCGCGCTCGCCCAAATGCCGGATTGCCGATGCAACCGCATGAACCGCCGCGATCTGCTCGGGCGTCCTGCGCCCCATGTCGCGGGGCACAAGCGGGTCGCCCTGACGTAGCCCCA
This sequence comes from Qipengyuania pacifica, assembly GCF_019857205.1. GTDB lineage: Bacteria > Pseudomonadota > Alphaproteobacteria > Sphingomonadales > Sphingomonadaceae > Qipengyuania > Qipengyuania pacifica. The sequence continues at coordinate 58,647 of NZ_JAHWXO010000012.1, forward strand.
GACGCTCCGCGAAGGTCGCAGCCAAAAGGCGCGCCCGCTGACCGATCGATCGGACCGAATTTCCAATTCCGGAGACGGAGCCAATGTCGGTGGCGGCCCGTGCATTGGCCTGTGCAATGACAAGCCTCGGATCAAAGCCCAACTGTGCTGCTGCCTCGCGCCATTGGTTCACGAGAGCCTGGCGGTCTGCCACCGGCCCTTTGTCCGCCCGGGTCATCAGATTGGCCGCATTGCGCGCCGCGAGGCCCTTGCCTTCCATCGTCGAAAGCCTGTCAAGGATCTCGGCGCGGCGCGAACTGAAGGCGTCACGAACGGGTTTTGGGACGCCCACCGCTTCGAAATTGCCATGCTTACCGAATTCGCCAACCTGGTAGCCGAGCTTTTCTACGGCCAAACGGAAGCGCGCCATGGTCATGGCATTGAGCAGCGTATTGTGCTCCCAGATCTTGTCATTCCTCAGCGCTCGCCATTTGCCATCGGGTCCCTGGGTGACATTGGCAACCACGGCGTGAAAGTGCGCGTTTGGCTCCTGATTACGGTTTGTATCGTGCTGGAAAAGCCCGATCACGAGATTGCGCGTCGCGACCACCCGTTCCTTGCCGCGGACTTCCATGCGGGTTTCGGCGAGATTCTTCTCGGCCCAGGCCAGCGTCTCGCGGACGGCCGCGCCGTAGGCATCGAGGATACGTCTGTCGCCGCCGACGAGGGCAAGGATGGACCAGCTCTTGGGCATCGAGAAAGTGAGGTCGGTGCCGGCGCGATGCGCCCTGTTATCGCTCCCGACACGGCTGCCATCGGGCAGCATGCCCTTGAGCACGGCCTCGAACTGCGAGGCCTCGATAACGCCTCGCAATCCAAGCGTCTCCGCGCCTTTGCCAAGCCATTGACCCGACCTCTCGGCATCGGCGCGGGTATAGTAATTGTCGGCGGCAAAGTAATTGGCAGCGCCGCCAGCAGTACGGACATTGGCTACAGAGAGCATCAGGTCTCACTCCGCCGGGCGGCGTCTGCCTCGTGCGTCACAGTTCAAAATCGCCGAGGCCGGGACCCTCCTGCGAAGGCTGATCCTGCTCGGGAACGCCGTCTTCGAGCATGAGCTTGCGGGCTTCTGCCTCTCGCTGGCGCTGGGCTATCCGATCGACGGCTTGCGGCTTATCCGAGGGTGGATTGGCCCGCGGCAAGTCGCTTCGGCGTCCCTCCTTCACGCTTTTCGATGGATTCTTCTCATCGGGATGATCGCCTTCGCGGAGCGTCGCATTCGTGGGCAGCAATGGACGGGAGCTACGCGGCGTTGCCGTCCGCTCTTCGGGCGACGATTTTCCCGGATGACCGGACTTACCTGACGGCTTCCTGAGGTCGTCGGGAATGTCCTTTTCGTCCTGTTTCGCCGCCTGCTGGCGTGATCGCTTGGCATCCGCCTCGACTACCGGCTCAAGCGGAAGAGTACCTTGCTTTGGGACGACAGGCTTGCCTGCCCCGTCATCGTTCGACGAAGGATGTTCGCTCTGGTTTGTTGGCGGATTAGCAGACGTCTGGCCGCCCCCAGTTTCGCCTTCGGCTTTCCGGATTGGCTCTCGATCCTTGGCCCGACCGACGAAGACATGTGCGATTCTTTCCCGGTCTATCGGCTTCAAACGGACCGGCGCTGCAGGAAAGCCATCCGGGAATTTGATGAAGCCTGACAGGCGCGGCAGGTTCATCAACTGGTCGGGCAGCAGCAAAGGCTCGATATGCTTGCGCGGCGTCAGGCTGACGGCGTCTCGAGCATTGTTGTAGCCATAGGTGTAGCCCTCTTCCATGTCGCGAACCTGGCGGTGACCGATGAAGTCGGAGCACCAGGTAGCAGTCTCGCGATCTGCTGTGCCGAGGATCAGTTTGGTCCGGGCAAGCGATGCAAGCGTCATCGCCATGTTCTCGCCATAGACCTCTTTGAGCTTGGCGTAGGCGTGGATGCCGGTGACGATCGCGCCGCCAAAATTACGCGCCGTCTGCAGGCCTTTTTCGAGCGCTGGCAGGCGATGAAGCGCGCCCAGCTCGTCGATGAAGAACCAGCATTTGAGATCCTTGGTGCGGGGCATCGTCATCAGCGTGTTCATCGCCGTATCGAGCCACAGCGTGAGGAGCTGCGCGCACACGCTCATGTCGACGTAGCGCGCGGAGATGAAGACCATCGAGCCACTTTTTCTGGCGTGAGCACCTTCGTCATCATGGGTGCACTCTTCGATCCAGTCACGGATCGAAAAGCGGCGCCCGGAAGTGGGCAGGAGCTTCAGCGCCTTGGCGTTCACGTTGAACACTGCCCGGATCGATTCCGCCATGCGCGCGGCTTCAGGAGCAGTAAGGGGATCGGCGATCGTGCCTCGCATCATGGCGTGGACCCGCGAGAGATCAGCGGTCATCAGTTCGCGGGCAAGCGCAGCATTGGTGCCCCGCCCTTCGGCCACCAGCTTGAGGCAGAACTCGACGAACAAGGCACGCGCCGCGATGACCCAGAACTGCGCCTCCCCGCCCCCGTCATGGGGCACGAGGGCTTCCGCTGCCGCCCAGAATTCACCTTCGGTGCGGCATTCGTCGAAGAGGCTCCATTGCGGACAGCGCGCGTCGAGCGGGTTCAGAATGATGTCCCGGTCGGCCTGGTAGAAGTGTTCGATGAAAGCGCCGGTCAGGTCGAATACGACGCAGCGCTGTCCCTTGGCGCGCGCTTCGGCAATCATGTCCGACATGGCTACTGTCTTGCCCATGCCGGTGGTCCCGATGAGCATGGCGTGGCTCTGTTCGAGCCGCCAGGGATAGACAACCGTTGCAAGATGCGAGGGTCGGTAGGGAAATGCCGAGGACAGTTCCTTGGGCGAACACAGATGCCATTTCCAACCCATAGAGCTCGAGAGCTCACGGGCGCGCTCGCGCTGGTTGTGCCCGCGCAGTTCATCGACCAGTTCCGGTAGGGTAACGAGCATGGCCCCGCGCTCATGTTTGCGCTCTTTTGAACGGCTGCCGAAGCGCGCTGCGAACCAGTAGAACAGCACGAACGCCGGCACGAGAAGCAAGGCCGAACGCACCAGAGCATCGCCCAGCAAGTCGAGCATATGATCCCAGGCATTGATCACCGGCGGATAGGCATCGAGCATGATGATGGGGAGCTGGACGGTTCCTCCAAACCCCGTTTCGAGTGCGACCTGTTTGGCCGGATCGAACTCCATGAAGCCGTAGATGGCAGCATAAATTCGCATCCAGACGAGGTAGGCTTCGTGATCGCTCAGCCCTGCCGAAATGGTCCACCAGCTAGTCCAGGAAATGCCGATGGCGGCGATGATTAGCGGCCCCTTGAGACCTGCTGCAAACATGAAGCTGAAGTGTCCGAGCAGCTGACTTCCGCGCGTGAAGTTGACGAGGTTACGCTTCATCGGAACCTCCCTCGCCGGCATTTGCGGTGAGCCCCAGTTCCTTGCATTTGCGCGCGTAGGCCTGATGGGCTCGCTCGCGCAGACCGTGATCGGCATGCCCTGCAAGAAGGGCATCGACGCCGACCATTGTGAACACCGATTGACGGCTGACGCGGTCCACAGATGTTTCGAGCTTTGATGCAAGATCATCGTTTTCGCATGCCTGCGAAAGCAGCGACCGGATCCATTCGCTGACGCTGATATCGCGCCGCTTTGCTGCAGCACGAACCCGCTCGGCGAGCTCGACGGTGACGTGTACCTGGAGAGATTTTGGCCGTGTCATGCACGGACTCCTTGTGGTCAGGAGCCCGGAACGCACTGCGAAAGGCGGTTATTGTCTAAATCAAAAGCGAGAACATGTCAAGAACACTTGGAATGCGCAGGAATGCGCCATTCCTGGCTGCCTTCAATCAAATGCGATTGGCGAATTGGCGACCATTCATTTCTGATTGAGAAGCTGCCATTTTTGCAAGAATCCATCAACACTCTGTCTTTACGCTCTTTTTTACTGCTTCCCGCTTGCGATTTGTCGCGTACGGTGTGCACCTCTGTCCCCAGCTTAGAGGGTAGATCCCAGTGTCATGACCTGCACGGGATCGACGGTTTTGAAATCCCAAGACCTAGGGATGAAGACGATGCCGCTCGATTGCCGATTGTGTTAAAGATCGATCGAGTCCGCCGGCCGGAAGAATGGTGTCGCGGGCATCCCACCGGGAGCATGGCTATGGCGGACGTAACACTGAGCGCGACACCCAAAGGTAATGGTTTCCAGGCGACCGTGACCTATTCCGACGGCATATCGATCAGTTCGGCGGAAGCCTTTCCGACGAAAGCCGAAGCCATTTCAGCAGCGGCCATGAAGGTACTCGACATGCCCGATCGGCTGGAGGAATTGGATGCGTCTACCGCCGAGGACTGATGTTGCAGGGAATGCTCGCGCGATACCTATGGGAGCGACATTACGGGACTCGAGCAAAAAGAAAGGAGGAAGCCCTGACGGACTTCCTCCTTGTGTGTAGCCTCAGAATTCATCGCACAGCTTTCCGGGCACTGTGTCGATGACCCGGTCCAGCATGGCCTTGGGCAGTGCGCCGTAATCGCCCTCATCGACCGCGATGTAACCTGCCTCACCATCGGTCAGGACGTATTGGGTGAAGTAGCTGTGAAGGGACCGGGCATGAGCCTTGTCGAGTGCGGCAACCAAAGCTGCCTGATCTGCCCGGAATGAACCCTGCGCGATATTCAGTGAAGCGTACATGATCTTTCCTCCTGATGTTCGATGCGTCGCATCAGGAGCTGCGAAGATGTGGGTGACGGGCCGGGTCAGGGACCGCGCATAGCGCGGCCGCGAAGCGGCGATGGGGGAAACGATTTTTGCCGGGCTTGCCCGGTAAAAATGGTGGGGCCCCGTCGTCCTTGACGCGGCCCCAAAGCCCGCATCACACTTGGCCTTTCTGCGAGAGAGACCTCTCCAACGTCAGCGTGAAAAGCACTGGCATCGCGGCAAAAACCGTTTTCCTACATCGCCCCATGTTGGCACTGTCGCACGTGGAGGGGACCAACGGCCAGCGAAAGGACAAACTCATGGCCAGGTCCAAACCGAACGCGCGGAATGCGCTCAAGAAGCTGCGCGAGCAGCGCGAAGAACTCGATGCACAGGAGGCCAGGCTCCGCGAGGAAGCGGCAGGCGAACTGGGCAAGGTTCTTCTCGAATGCGGAGCCGAGACTATCGAACCTGCGCAACTGAAGCAGCTCATCCGCGCATCGCTCACCATCGGGATCGACGATGCCCTCAAGAGGCTCTCCCCCACCTGACACTTCAACCGCGGCGGGGTGTGGGCTCGATGCCCCGCCCCGCCGCTTACGTCAGAGAACACAAAAAAGGCCCCGATGGCGCGAACCATCGGAGCCTTGTCGTTTGCGGGAGGCGCTCAGTCCTCATCGATGTCGGGCGCACCTTCATTGTTCGACGCTCGGCCCTTGGTGAGGAAGTCCACCTTGTCGGCGATGATCTCGCAGCCGTAGCGCTTGGTGCCGTCCTGGTCTTCCCACTGCGTATAGTGGATGCGCCCCTCCACCGTCACGAGCTGGCCCTTGGTGCAGTACTTGGCGACGTTCTGGCCGAGCCCGTTGAAGCAGGTCACGCGGTGGAATTCGCTGTCCTTGGCGGTGTAGCCGTTTTCGTCCTTGTAGGTCTTGCCGTCCTTGCGGGCGGGACGGTCGGTGACGACCGAAATCGAGGTAATGCTGGTTCCGCCCTGCGTGGTGCGAGTTTCGGGATCGCGGGCGATGCGGCCAACGAGGATAACGAGATTGGTCATGGGTCTTCTCCTGATCGAGCATTCCGGGTCCATCCCGGCTGCAAACCCGACTAGGAAGCGGCCACGGCGAAGCGCACCGAAGGGAAACCTCGATCTGGTTCGGGTGGTGCGGGCAGCCGGGCGCAGCCCGGCAACTCGGCCGGACCTGATCGGGGTTGCGCGTCTCGACGGGGATGCTTCAGGAAAGGTTTGCTTACAGGCCGGGTTGGTCCCGAGTGCCTTGTAACAGGCCAAGCCATGACTTTTCGTATTATCGGGATGCGATGCACCCCCTGACCTCGCCTACCTTCTAAGGCGACCTCATATCTCGACTACGGACGCTCCTCCCGAAGCGGACGAAAGACCCCCTGAAAACGTACCGCCAGCAGCAGTCTCAACAGTGCCAAGCGGTATAGGCTCGTCCAGACGGTGCCCCCGCAACATCCAGTCTTGGGGCGTGATTAGGCGCCCCCAATCCGCAAAGGAAGGAATCGTACCCAAGTCCTCGCGGACGTGCTGTTCGCCTACAAGGCGAACAGGCACGACACGGTTGTCGGCGTTGACGATGGTAGGCCCGAACAGCGTTTCGAGCATGAAAATGCCTTCGGCATGGTGCCGAAGGGCCCGGTGTCGCGGATCAGCAAAGATCGCCTTCGACTGGTCAAACCATTGGTGGAGCGGCAGGTAATCTTCCACCACCCCTCCCCATTTCCGGACTGACGATAGGGCGTGATAGTAGCAATGAGCCATCGCACCTCTCCTAGAGATCAGTCGAATGGTCGTCGGTCGCAGTGTAACGCAGCTGGCAGTCCAGAACGAAACTCGGCGTAGCCACGTCGATGACCAGTTCGCCGCAAGCACCATCATTGATTTCCCATCCGGGATGATGGCGTTCGAGAGCAAGGTAAGTCAGTTGCTCGAGGGCGGAATTGAGGCTCTGGTCGTCGCCTTCTCCAGCACAGTCGATCGTCACTTCGGGACACGGAACACTCGCCCCGCCGGCGTCAGAGAAGACGCATTCTTCGACCGCACCGCTGTCGCCGCACCCATCGAAACGGATTTCTACGCGGGCAATTTCGGCATTGCGCAGCGGGGCAATGATAGCTGCCTTGAGCCGTTGGATTTCACTTTGTGCCTGCGCCGCGCGCTCGGCCTGGCGGACAGCAAAATCCGCCATGATCGCCTGAAAATCAGTCATCAGATTTCTCCTGCAATGTGGGGGCAAGGACCGATCGTCTTGCCCACGATAACAGGCGATCTCTTTCCTCTGACGGCCTGCGCCAGCGCCGATGGCGCAGGCGCGATGCCGGACGCATCAGTCGGTATCCTGAGCCGCGCGCTTGGGAGAAGTTCCAAGCGGACCGCGGCGATCAACGACGGTAATCCGACGGGATTTCGCTTCGATGACGAGGCGCTCCAGGACCCCGTTTCCGGGAAAGGCGACGACATAACGGGGGTCAAGCGAGAGCATACGCTCGTTGCGCTTGAAGCCTGCGCGTGCCCCCAGGCGCATGTCGAGGGAGAAGCTGATTTGCGGGATGTTGCGTCGTTCCGCCCATGAAGATGCCAGACGGTCAACGCCCTTGGTATCACCGCCGTGGACAAGAACCATGTCAGGAACCCGGTCGTGAACCTTGTCCAGAGTAGCCCAGACGTTGTTGGCGAAAGTGAGAGCGTCCTGCTCGTTTGGATGGCGTGTGCGGCCACCGGCAAAGATCACCGGCGTTCCTTCTGGCATGGCGGCGCGGCGCTTGGCTTCGGACCGGGCTCGGACGAACTCGCGGCCCTCCACAAGCGCGGAAGTCAGCATGGCGCTGTGATTGAAGCGCGAACTCGACACGGGCTTCCACGAGGAGCCAAACTCGTTGAGATAGAGGCCAGCGGCCACTTCGCGCATCTCTTCGAGAGCGAGCATAGCCCCTTCGGCACACTGCGCACGCTCAACCTGGGTCTCGAGTTCATGGGTGTGAATTTCGGATCCATCGGCAGTAGCCAGGAGCGCTCGGACTTCGTCGGTTGCGCGGTCGACTGCGGTCGATTTGCGGGTCGCGGAACGGTGAAAGATGTTGACGAACGCCCAGCCGAGGTCCTCGGCATCGGCCTCCAGCGCAGTCCCCGTGACCATTGCAAAGAGATCGGACCAGACCGCTTCGAGCGTCTGGACGACTGCCTCGTGGACCGGAAAATCATTGGTGGAAACCGGGGCGGGACCAATCGAAAAACCGGAAAGATCGAGGCCGGCAAGTTGGTCAGAAAATGATGAGTGCATGGGTATTGTCCTCCTGACTGGCGTGAGGCTGACGCACCCGCTCATGGCTGCGCCAGCGAGAGCCCGTCAGGGCCAGCTTGAGGCAGTCTCCGCACCCGACAGGGGAAACTCGCTTGGGCAGGCTGGCGCGGGCAGGCCAACGGCCCACAGGGCCGGGCCAACTCGGGCCTGCGCAAGCCGGGTTGCGGAAGACTGGCGGCTGGCCCAGGGCCTTTCTCGCATGGCTTCAGACCATGAGTGCAAAAGCAAGCTTCGTCAGGGAGGGCAGGCACCTCGCCACTGTCAAAGTGACTGGCGCATCAGGCTACCCGTTTTGCGTAAACGCCTTCACCGTTCGACATGTGACCGAGGCAGACGTAGTCGCCGAACAACGCATCAAAACGCGGGGCGATCTGGGACAGCCAGCGTTGTGCTCTGGGTGATCTGGCCGTGCGCCAATCGGCATCCCAATAGGCGCCATCGTCACGCTCGACGATCCATACCGCAACCAGGCCGGCGTAAACCGACACGCCGAAATCTGCATAGGCATTGCGCATGAGGATGCGGTCTTCGCGGCCTCGCCAACCGTCGTGCGCGATCAGAGAAGGGAATGCCTGCCCTGCGCGCTCACGCAGATCCTCGCGGAGCCACTCATATTCGAAGTCCCAGTCGTCGTCGTTTTCGACTTCGAGCACAGTGAAGGCGACAATGGCCCCGCTGGGGTAACTGACCGATCGGCCCATGACACCCTCCTTCAGGCGGCCAACGCAGCGTCGGCGGACGCTTCGTCGGTATCATCGGCAGAGATCCGTCCTCCGAGTCTGAGCAAAAGCCTTGATGCTTCCTCAGCCTTCGCGGCAGCGGTGAGAATGGCACGGTCATCCTGCTTCAGGAGCTTGAGCCAGTGCTCGATATAGCTGGCATGGCTATCGAGGTGGGTGACTGGCAAACCGAGTTCAGCGCCAAGCATAGCGCTCGAAAGTTCGGCAATGAGTTCCTCGGCAGCGTAAGCTGCAGAACCAAATCGATTCTTCAGATTGCGGTCGAGGCGACTGGCATGGCCGGTCCAATGCGACAGCTCGTGCGCGAGCGTCGCGTAATAGTGGTCGAAGCCCGAGAAGAGATGCGCGGGCGGCATTGTCACCCGGTCAGCCACCGGCTCATAATAGGCTTCGTCGCCCTGATGCCGCAGCACGGCCGGAATACGGGCAAAGAATGAGTCGAGTTCAGCCTGACGGCCCTCGGGCTCCACCACCTCAAGCGTCGCGGCGGGATGGAAACGCTCGGGCAGACCTTCGACCTGATCAGCATTGAAAACCGGATAGGCCTTCAGCACACGACGACTTTCGTCGGTTTTTTCGCCGGTTTCGGGGGCTTCGACTTCCTTGGTGTAGCTCTTGTAGAAGATGGCGATGGTGGATTTTTCGCCCTTGCGCACCTGTGCGCCCAGTTCTTTGGCCTGATTGTAGGTCATCCAGAACGGCGAGGCGTAACCGCACATATCGGCAACCATCCAGAGCCAGAATACATTCATGCCGCGATAAGGGATGCCGCACGCCCGCAATGGGCGCGAGACTGGCACACCGCGCCATGGCTTGATCCACGGCTTCGTGCCTGACTCGAGGCGTGCGATGATTTCCTGGGTGATACGGGTAGCAGGCGACACTGCGCCGCTTTGTCCCTTGCGATAGGCCATGTTGGATCTCCTGAAATGGCCTGACGACAGTTCCGTCGGTCAGTGCCGGAGATCCCGGAGCCCCCTCCGCTCTCTTTCCATGAAGGAAGCGGCCCCCCGGCATGTGCCGGAGGACCGCTTCATGGTGGCGAGCAGCCGTTCCTGTCAGGAGGAAGTCAGGCGACCAGCTCGCTCGGGGGCTGATTGTCGTCGTTGGCGACGAAATCCGCGTTGGGACTTTGCGCTTCGTTATCGGCAGGAATTTCCGGCAGGTCGGCAAAGCGCATGACCTCGGGCACCCAGGCGAGGGCCCTTTCCCGAACTTCGACCTCGGTGATGTAGGTCCCCGCGAAGACGCGCTCGGCGCTCATCGCGAGATCGCCCTTTTTCACCGATGCGAAGCGCGAGGACAGTTCCAGGCCGCCGACATCGGTGAGCGCATCGAGGATGACCTGCTTCGAGACGCGGTCGAAGTAGTTTGCCGCGGTCGGACGCCACCATTGCGCCATATCGATGCCGATCGCGCTGCCCAGATGATCCTGGAACGCGATTTGGCGTTCGCCTGCCATGTTGAGGCTCGCCTCGAGCGTGCGAGCGACGACAAAGCCGAGCCATGCTGCGCGACTTTCATCAGCGAGTGCCCGAAACATCTTGAAGCGCGACGAAGCGTCTTCGCCAGATCGCCAACTCTCATCGAGACCCGAGCGCAGGTCCGCAAGGGATGCGCTTGCCGACGCATCCTTCGCTTCGAACCCGACAATCGGACCCGCGGGGGCGCCGCCACGCAGGGTCGTGGCCGCACGTGACCGCCAGTCGTGGGTGTCGGCATCCGCGAGGGTGAAGACCATGATGTCGAGCGATAGGCCGGGATCCGATGCCACGTGGAGCGCGAGCACGTCACGACGTTGCATCGCAAGTTCGTCGACCAGACGCTTGGAAAGCGCTGCACGGCGTTTGCCATCACTGCCGACACTCGCAACGACTTCGACGACATCTTCGTCACCAACGACTTCGATGTCGCGCTCGCCGTAGAACACCGGCTGGAGAACCGGTGTGCCGTCGCGCGAGAGAACGAGGATCATTCCGGCATCGGCCTTCAGTTCGGGTGCCAGCTCCGGGGGCTTTGCCCGAATGTCTTGGCATTCGCGCTCGATCGCTTCGATCGTCGCCTCGGCCGCAGCAATTGCTTCTTCGGCGCTGTCTTCGTCCTCAAGAATGGCCGCATGCTCGTCGTACGAGGCATCGAGCTCGTCAAGGCGGGCCAGTTCGGCGTCAGTCAACGGAGCCGGCTCGGCTGGAAGTCGAATGAGGCCTTCGACGAGATCGTGACTGGCATAGGCGTCAAGCGTCGGCTTGACCCAGGCAAGACCTTGCTCTGCTGCGAGCGCCTTGGCGCGCTTTTCCATCTCCTCCGCGGCGAGCGTTTCGAGAAGCGCGACATCAACCCAGGACTCGCTGTCATCGTCGTCGAAGAGTTCGCGTTCGATCCTGCCACCTGCAGCGATATAGGCTTCGCGACCGACAAGACGGGCCCGAGCATCGCTGCCGCGAACCGTGCCAGAGAGCACCATGCGCCGGATACTGTCGGCGCTGGGCGCATAATAGCCCGAAGACGCTTGTTCATAGACGCGAGCCTGAATTTCTTGGTCGGAGGTCGCGCCGAAAGCTTTGGCGAGATCGAGGGTGATTTCACCGGATGCCAGAGCATCGAAGACGACAGGCGCGAGGGTCGCGAGACGCAGACGGCCTTCAACGAAGCGAACCGTCAGCCCGAAGCGGCGCGCGACATCTTCCGTCGAGGCACCAGCATCAATAAGGGCAGCGAACGCCTGCGCTTCATCGGCCGGGTTCATCGCGAGGCGATGGAAGTTTTCGGCCAGGCTCGTTTCGACTGCGATTTCCGCATCGTCCTCAAGCACGAGGCAGGTAACCTCGTAGCCCTTCGGCAGGACTTTCTCTTCGGCAAGTGCCAGCAAGGCGCAGCGGCGGCGCTCTCCGGCTTCGACCTCGAATTTGCCACGAGCAGCAGGCCGAACGATGAGATTCTGCAACAACCCGTGGGCTACAATGCTCGCTTTCAGTTCGGAATCTGCGACTGGGTCACCGTGACGGCGTACATTACGAGGGGACTGGACCAACTTGGTCAGCGGGATCGTCTTGATCATGGGACTTACTCCTGATTGCGAGCTCAAGCGTCGACCATCGACGCTCCTTCGGCTCAGTCAGAAGCAAGCTCCCCTTCCCTCTCATTGCCCGCAGGTGGGTCGTTAGCAGCCTGAACGCAGATTAGTTGCCAAACTCGGCACGTAGCAATTCCCCTCACGGAACCACGCAAACACCAAATGTCCAGACTTCAGGGTAAGAGCCGCAAAATGGTTAGTGTCCGCCGGCCTTATTGGCCAATTTTTAAATGGCTTAGATCGAGCGTAACTCTCAGGAACTAAGCCAATTTTTCCCAGCTATTCAGCAATCCTGCGCCGCGTCTCTGCTCGGGCTTCAATGATTTGCCTTTTAACGTCTTTCAGGTTTTCAAGGACGATCTGAGCCCGCTCAGGAGGAAGCGTGTCGAGATCGAGATTCATTCGCATAATAAAATAGTAGGCGAGTGACATGCGAAGTTTTATAGTGCGGCAATTGTCCTTCATCCCGTAGTCTCGCCGGATCGCAGCGGCCTGCTCCTCACTAAGACCAGGGTGTGGGCAGAGCCGTAAAGCGGTCACTGTATTCCACTCTATATCGTGGGCGACATCATAGTTCGCAGCTTCAGATTTCCCGATTTTTTGCACTCGAGTAATGACGAAATCTCGAAAATCGCCTCGGTCGCAAGCCCAAGCACGCATATGCCATCGATAACCGTCGAAGGCCAATGCATGGGGGGCAACCATTCGCCATCGAGTATTTGTCAGCGATTGATATAGGACGTTGATCGCCTCTCTACGCTGAATCGCCCGCAAAATCGCTCTCAGCATTTTCGGTTCCACATGTCGAACAATGTCCGGCGCCATCGCAACAGGCGGAGGTGCCTTGAACCAAAGATCATCGCGTGGGAGGGCCCCAGTCATCCACGCGCGAAGTTGCAATAACAGCCGATCGGCTGACGCTTTCAAAAATCTTAGCTTTGGTTCTGGTGCTGGCACGAACGCCTTTAGAGTCGCGTCGTATGAGATGTTCTCACCTGCTTCTTCCCTATAGTTGCGCAGGTCGACAGAGGCTTGTGGCGTGGAGATGTCGAACTGATCCTCGAGGTCACTGCGGTTGAGCGAGCCTTCCCAGAACAGTTTCCATTCGATGAATTCAAACCGCCGGATCTGCGTCCACGATCTACGGTTGTCACCTTCGGTCATTTTTACCCCTTGCGAAACTTGACGGGTAAGGTTGCTATACCCATATAGTCTCAAGACTCGTTAATCCTCGCCCCTGCTACGCTGCAAGGCTTGCGATTGATAGATCAAAATCATGTGGCCTGCCTCGCGCATGCCAACATTGGGCGTGAGCAAGGGGCCGAAAATGACTGCTTCGATCGTATTCTTTCCTGTCGGCAACGGCGACATGACGTTGGTCACACTCGATAATGACCAGAAGATCCTGATCGACCTTCACGTGCGCAAAGCCGCCGACAATGACGACGACGACACGCCGGATGTGATGTCGGATCTGCGCGAACGACTGAACCGGGACAGCGCGGGACGCCTTTATGTCGATGGGTTTTTACTCAGCCACCCCGATAAAGACCATATCTCCGGGCTCGAATCGCACTTTCACCTTGGGCCGCCGGAGGACTGGGCCAAGGATGATGACAAGATTCTGATCCGTGAGATGTGGTCCTCGCCAGTAGTCTTCCGCCGGTCGTCTAAGAGCCATACGCTCTGCCCAGACGCTAAGGCGTGGGCGAAGGAGGCTCGGCGCCGCGTCGCGCTGTTCCGCGAGAACGGCACGATTGCCGGCGAAGGCGACCGCATTCAGATCATGGGCGAGGATGAGGATGGCAAGACCGACGATATCCTCGGCATCGTAGTGAAGACGAACGAAACCATCACGAAGCTCAACGAGATTGGCTCCAGCGCGTTTGAAGGTCGATTGCTTGCCCCGCTACCACAGGGGGAAGATGAAGACACCGAAGAATTGCTCGCGAAGAACCGCTCATCAGTCATCATTCGCTTCTCGATCCGCGGCGGCGGGATCCTTGATAAGTGCCGCTTCCTGTCAGGTGGCGATGCCGAGGTGGCGATCTGGGAGCGACTGTGGGAGGACCTGGGCGACCACAATGCCCACTGGCTCGACTACGATATCCTTCAGGCACCTCACCATTGTTCTTGGCACAGCCTGAGCTACGATAGCTGGTCCCAGATGGGCGAGGACGCCGAGGTTTGCGAGGCGGCCCGCAATGCACTCGGTCAGATCCGCAAGGGTGCCATCGTGGTGGCGAGTTCAAAGACGATTGATGCCGACGATTCAGACCCACCCTGCGACCGCGCCAAGCGCGAGTATATCTCCATCGTCGATGGCAAGAGAGATCGTTTCATCTGCGTTGCCGATGTCTGGGAAGGCGAGGAACGCGCACTTGAGTACGAGATTACCGCCAACGGTATCACAAAGACAGTTAAGAGCGCCGCGAAGGCCGCCGCAGCTTCTATGGGTATAGGCGCCACCGCGAGCCAAGCTCGCGCTCACGGACGCGCCGATGGCTACCGATGATAAAGCCAGCGCAGCCGATCATGTACTGCGTGTAGCACTTAAGCACTCGGAATGTGTCGGCGGGGAGGTTCTCGAGCTAGAGCACGGGTTGGAACGTGTCCGCATCGACATGAATGTCGAAATGCCACTCGACATGAAGGCAGATAACGTAAGTTCGAGCGGCGTTCGGACCTGCGAGTCTGTTGTGCTCAAGCTGCCTGCCAGCTGGCCATGGCAGTCCCCGCGTTTTTACCTGCGTGACGACTTCCCTCGCCACTTCCCACATCTGATGCCGTTCTCGACGCCGCCACGCCCATGCCTGATCGACGGAGATCAGGATGAGTTTTTCTTGCAATTCGGGCTCGTCGATTACGGCGTGTTTCACCTCGTCGACCAGCTAGCAGTTTGGCTCCGCAAGGCGGCGATCAACGACCTAATCGACCCCGAGCAGGGATGGGAACCCATGTTGCGGCGCGATTATCGCGACATTGTCGAACTCGATGCCGAACATGCGCGATCTCTTGTTGATCGGAAAGGCGGGTGGGCCGTCTGGAAGGGCAAGTATTACCGCAGAGGCGATCCAAGCGGTCTACTCGGGGTAGATGCGGAAGCGTGGCTATCGAGCGATGGTGAGCGAACGCCGCTCAAGACGAGCGAGGGGGACGATACCTTCACCGCGAGCCCGATGCGTGGCGACATGCGCGTGGGCAATACCGTTGTCGCGATCATCTGGCCGGACAAGAACTCTGACGGCAGTGCGTTCGTCCATTCGATTTACGTGCCGGAGGACGTAAAAACGCTGGGCCACCTACGCGCCCGCGCTGAGGAGATCGGGTGTGCAAGGGGGCTGGATGCCTTCCTGAGCAATCTCGAGCGCAGCTTCGCCGGCTTCGTTCTTCCTGCCCCGATTCCCGTCTCTGTGATCCTGTGCGCCCGCAGACCGGTCCACCTCATCGGTACTGAATCGGACATCGAACTGCTGCCCTACGTCATCGACGTCCGTGCCGAACATGGCAGGCAAACGCTTTTTGTGCAGGGCAATAACGAACCAGTTTCGCCTGCTGCGCATTACCAATCGATCAGTGCACCACTTCTGCGCTCGCTCTCTGGTTCGCCGGACCAACCACCCCTCGTAATGCTCGGTTGCGGAAGCGTCGGATCCAAGCTCGCACTCCACGCCGCACGCAGTGGGCAGGATATTGTTTGTGTCAGCGATAAATCGGGCCTTCGTCCGCACAATATGGCACGGCATGCGCTTGGTCCTTCGCACGTCCCGAGCAGCAAGGCTGAAGCGCTCGCCAAGGAGCTCGAAGGGTTCGGTCTGCGACCCGAGGTGCATAAAGGCGATCTCGGCAAGGATTTACGCGAACAGAAGCTTGCGAAGACACTCTTGCCGAAGTGCGCTGGCGCCGTCATCAATTCGACGGCATCCTTGTCTGTGCGAGAGGCACTGGTCGATGCCGCACCGGCACGCTACCGGGCGCGGCTCTTTGAAGCGGCGCTCTTCGGTCGAGGGCGCGGAGCTTTTCTCTTGGCCGATGGCCCAAGGCATAATCCGAACCATGCCGATCTCATGGCAGAGATGTACGCCACGATCGATGGCACACCTGCGAGCAAACTGCTTTTCGACCCGGCCGAAGGGCTAGCCGAAATCAGGATTGGCCAAGGCTGCGGATCACTCACGATGCAAATGAGCGATGCGAGGCTTTCGGCCATGACCGCCAGCCTCGCGTTGGAGTTAAGCGAACTACTGGCGGCGCCCGTCAACGATGGCATGATTGTAATGGGTGCGATGGATGTCGGTACTCCGGCCACGAGCTGGGTCCGGTACCAGGTTCCTCCATTTGAGACCGTTGAAATCGCTGGAACCGATGGCTGGGAGTTACGGATATCGAAGCGTGTGGCCGACCGCATTCGTGCTGAAGCTGCGTCCTATTCGGCAGTCGAAACTGGCGGCGTGATGATCGGTTGCACCAGCGCGCGCCTGAAGACAGTAACCGTCGTTGATCTTCTGGACGCACCGCCTGACAGCCAGCGGAGCGTAGCCCTCTTTGTGCTGGGCACTCAGGGACTCCATGCAGCCATTGAGGCACGACACGAAGCGAGCGGAAGGACGTTGTTCGACGTTGGAACCTGGCACAGCCATCTTCACGATACTGGACCTTCAGGGACCGACTGGAATACCGCGGCTGAGTTGGCGGCAGAGCGCACCCCGCCGTCGATTTTGCTGATCGCCACGCCAACAAGCTTTCATGCGCTCATGCATACGAAGGAGCCCGATTGATGGCCGAAGGGAAATCCCTCAAAGAGCAAAATGCCTGGCTGATCAGAGCCGCGATGATCTGTCACGTTCTCGCCTTTGTCTGGGTTACGGCCGACCCTACGAAAATGCTGTCAGCAGACCGAGCGACTTTGGCGAAACAGCTTGAGACATTTGCTGCACCCGGAACCGCAGGTCTCGGACTTATCGTGATCGCCTCACTTCTACTGCTGGGCTTCGTTCCGCCTAAATGGCGTGACCGGCTCATGCATTGGCGCTGGAAAGACCCGTTGCCAGGATCGCGCGCGTTTTCGAAGATCGGCCCTGCGAGCGGCAACGTCGATATGCGCAAACTGCGAACAGAGTTCGGAGCATTGCCCCGGGTTGGCGATAAGCAGAACGCGCTATTCTACCGAATTTATCGTAATCATCGTGAAGAGGTTGGAGTGCTAGACGCACACGGACGCTATTTGGCTGCACGAGACATCGGAACAATCACAGCCCTATTGACCGTCACCCTACCATGGCTCGCTTTGTGGGCTACCGAAGACTGGGTCAAAAGTGCGATCTATGGATCGTGCTTATTCGTGACTTATGCATTCTGTGTTATTGCGGCGAAAAATTACAGTCTACGTATGGTGCAAAACGTTCTCGCAGCAGCAAGCTCAACATAGGCCGGATCTAAGCCTATAATTTAGGTAGTTCCCACGACTCGAAATACCGCCCCTGTGCCAGCGTCTCGAACCAGGTCGACACCCGTTCCGTCCCAATGGTAGTCGAGGTGACGTCCCTGAGTGGGGTCGGATGCACAATCCGGGTAGAACAAGCCGACACATTCACCACCCGGATGCCGGATGCTCGGATAGACAAGACCTTCGGCCCCGCCTCCTTTGAGATCAACAGCGAGGGCTTGCGATGCAGCATAGTTGTCGGGATCTAGCGCGGGATCGCCTGCCGCAAGGCTTCTGAGATCGTGCAGATCAGCGCTTACCGAAAGGATGATCTCACGGAACTGTGAGGTCCAGCCTGGCGCTTCTATAGTGCGAGCCATAAAGCGGGCATGGTGATGGATTGTCTCGAACAGCGCAGTTTCGAATGCATCCCCCGCATATAGGACGCCGTAGGTCCCATCGGTGAAGCGACTTGGTCGGTCCGTGCTGACATGCGTGAACGGGGCCATCAGATAGGATGCGCCGTTGCCCCCTACCCGGCGGTCAGCAGGTACCAGATCGAGATTGCCGATCGTCGCCATAATGCGGGGATTGGTTTTTTGCTCGGCAGAGATCAGCAGCGGCCAATCTGCGGGGTCTGCGATATCTTCGAACAGGTCGATCGGTGGAAAGGCACTGCGGATAATCCGCACAGCACCTTTCCACTCGACTTGGGCAATTGGAATTGCCTTGGGATCAATCACCAGGCACCACGTTCGGCATCAAGATAGCGACGCACCCGCATGATATCGGTCAGCTCGCCGCCAAGCATGACGTCGAGCGCACTCGCTCCGGCAAAGGCGGCGTTACCTGCCTTGATCCAGGCGTAGCCACGTTGGGCTTCGGAAAAGATGATCCTCAGCGCCTTGTGGATACCCATCAGGTTGGAGAGCCGCGCCGCACCATCGCGCGAGACACGGCCCGGCCCCTCAGCTTTCCACCGTCGATAGGAGCGAACCGGCATGTCGAGCAAAGTCGCTGCCTGCTCGTCGGTGAGTTCCCATTTCCCAAACAAGTTCAGCACGGCGCGGAACATCGCCGCTGCTTCCTCCTGAGTTATAGGATCGGGCCGGAAGGCATGGGGGACGGTATCAACGGGTTGCAGTGCCAACATGAGCATTCTCCATATGGCATCATATATCACTTTAGATGCCAATTGGCAATATAGGTGTGCCTCATCCGACAAGTCTCGCCAAGACCGCCACCGCGCTCGTCGTCGGGACGAAAAGCCGCGTCTGATAGCGTATGATCTCGGTGAAGCACCCATGTGCCTTGTACCAGTCGAGGCGCGACGCCGACCAACCAGCCAGTTCGAGCCGCTGCGCGCCATTCACGAGGCTGCGCTTGAGCGTAAGCGCTTCGCGGCTTTTGATTTGCATCGGTCGCCCTGTCCCGAGCACCGCATCGACGATTTGCTCTGCCGAAAAGGCATGTTCGTCTTCAAGCCCAAGCGCCTGGCATAGTTCGGGCACGCAATGGAGCGGAACCTCCCGACCTAACAGCGAGCGTCCGTCTCGCGCCGAGATCCGGCTGACCCGAACATAGTCGGAAGGTAGTTTGTCCCACACCGGAAGCAGCAGGCCGGTTGCAAGATGCAGTCGCTCGCGCTTGTGATTTGATGCGGCTTCATCGACCTCCGCCTGCCACAGGCGCTGAAATTCGGTTGGATCCACCGTTTCCCAGTTGCTCTCCTCGAGTTGATCGGCGGTGATGTGCCCATGCTTCAAGGGACGGACAAGCTCGAAGCGGGCCACACGCATACCTTCGTCGGTGAGCAGACTACGCGCCGGGACAAGCAGCCCGATCCGGCCTGAGCGCCCATTACGCAGAAGTTGCTGACGCGCACCTGAAAAGCCGTAGAGTTCCTCGAGCCGTTCGAGACGCAAAGGCTTGAGCGCGCGGGCGATCTCTAGTTCCAGGAGATGCGTAGTCGCACCCGACAGCGCATCTGTGCGCAGTCGCGTATCGGTCAGCACCTCGAAATGCTCGACCGCAATGGTCTCGACCCCTATGTCGAGCGTGCCGGCCTGGCGTGCTGCATCGATCCGCGCTTCGACGAGGCCGAGAAACTCGTCAAATATCCCGTTTTGCAGAGCAATAGGCAACGCGAGGATGCGATTGAGCCAGCGCTGGATTGTTGGCAGGTCATCGACCATCCCGCCGCCGGGCCCTTCGACCCTGAGCCCGCTCAATTCCTCAAACCGAGAAAGCGTAACGGCTTCCAGCTTGCCTGCGAACAACAGGCCGAACCAGCGATGAAGCGCCTCCTTGGCGTAGGTGCTCTCGAGATTGTCGGCAGGATCAAAGAGGTTCTGCCCACCTGTCTGGCGCTGCCCTCGGGTCAGTGCCCCGAGGCTGTCGAGCCGACGTGCAATGGTCGATATAAACCGACGTTCGCCACGCACATCGGTGGTCACCGGGCGGAACAGCGGGGCCGACGCCTGATTGGTGCGGTTGGTACGGCCAAGCCCTTGAATCGCGGCATCGGCCCGCCAGCCCGGCTCAAGCAGGAAGTGGACCCGGCGCATCTGGTTCTTTGCCGCAAGGTCGGCATGATAACTGCGGCCGGTGCCACCGGCATCGGAGAAAATCAGAATCCGCTTTGTCCCGTCCATAAAATCTCGCGTTTCGGCGACATTGGCGCGCGGAGAGCGCGACTGGAGCACCTGGCGTCCATCGCGCCCGACGATCAGGCGTCGGGTACGGCCGGTGACTTCGGCGACCTGATCGACACCGAACCGTTCGATGATCGCATCGAGCGCCGTCGCGATCGGCGGCAAGGCACAGAGCTGCTCGATCATGCGATCGCGCGCGGCAAGCGCCGAACGACAGAGAACAGGGGCACCGTTCTCATCACTCATCGGTTCGGACCGGGCATTGCCATTCTCGTCCGTAAACACGGCCATCAACCGAACCGGGAAGCTTTTGGTGAGGTAATCGACCACG
>NZ_JAHWXO010000013.1 GCF_019857205.1 Qipengyuania pacifica
ATTTGGATGATTGCCCTACGCCAAGCACCCTAAGGGCCTTACCGGAAGTAGGGCGCACCAGCTTTGTCAGCCGCTTCCTGCCGCGCCTGTCGTTTTCGACCGCGCTGTTA
The DNA here is from genome assembly GCF_019857205.1 of Qipengyuania pacifica. GTDB lineage: Bacteria > Pseudomonadota > Alphaproteobacteria > Sphingomonadales > Sphingomonadaceae > Qipengyuania > Qipengyuania pacifica. The sequence goes on from NZ_JAHWXO010000013.1 coordinate 111, forward strand.
CTGGCACTGCTCGCTATAGCGGCGGGCGTGGCGGTCCGCCTGCTGGCAGCCGACGAACTCGGTCAACGCGCGACGTTCATTTTCTTCGTTCCCGGCGTGGTCGTCGCGAGCGCACTTTCCGGGATTCGAGCCGGAAGTCTTGCGGCTGTGGTCGGCGCTGCCGCGGGTCTATGGTGCGACGCGCCGAGCGGACCGATCGAGGGCGGAAGCCTGATTGCCGCCGCAGCCTTCGTGCTTATCGGCTTGGCCGTGGCCATCGGCGGCGAATGGTTTCAACGCGCGCGGATCGAAACTGAAACCGCCGCCGTCGCTCTCGCGCGGCGTGAAGCCCATCTGCAATCGATCCTCGACACCGTGCCAGATGCGATGATCGTCATCGACAAATCCGGATTGATCCGCGATTTCAGTCCTGCGGCCGAACGGATGTTCGGATGGCATGCGGCAGAGGTGGCCGGAGAGAACGTCAAGGTGTTGATGCCCAATCCCTACCGCAGCGCGCATGACGGCTATCTCGAGCGCTACTATCGCACCGGCGAGAGGAGGATCATTGGCAAGGGTCGCGTGGTCGTCGGCGAGCGCAAGGACGGTTCGACCTTCCCGCTCGAACTCGCGGTGGGCGAGATGCAGGCCGAAGGGCAGCGCTTCTTCACCGGGTTCATCCGGGACCTGACCGAGCGCCAGCAGGCCGAGGCAAGATTGCAGGAATTACAAAGCGAGCTGGTGCACGTCTCGCGGCTTACCGCTTTGGGTGAAATGGCGTCTGCGCTCGCGCACGAGATCAACCAGCCGCTCTCGGCGATCGCTAATTACCTCAAGGGTAGCCGGTTGCTGCTCATGCGAGAGGAGGTCCAGCACGAGCGCGTAGCGGAAGCCGTTGAGCGGGCCGCCGCGGAAGCGCTCAGGGCGGGCGACATCATCCGCCGGCTGCGGGATTTCGTAGCCCGCGGAGAAACCGAACGCACGATCGAGAGCCTGCCGAAGCTCGTCGAGGAGGCCAGCGCTCTCGCGCTCGTGGGTGCCAAGGAGCATGGCATCCGGGTGCAGTATGAGTTCAGCCCTGCAATCGATCTGGTGCTGGTCGACAAGGTTCAGATCCAGCAGGTCGTGCTCAACCTCGTGCGAAATGCTGTCGATGCGATGGCGGAATCAGAGTTTTCGAAACGTAATCTGACGATTGTGATCGAACAAGCCGACGACGAGGACATGGCACAGGTATCGGTGACCGACACCGGTCCCGGCATCGATCCCGAAGTCGCCGACCGGCTTTTTCAGCCCTTCATCTCCACCAAGCGCAGGGGTATGGGCGTCGGACTGTCGATTTCGCGCACGATCGTCGAGGCGCATGGCGGGCGTATTTGGGTCCGGCCAGCTCCCGGCAGCGGGGCGGAGTTCGGCTTTACGGTCCAGCGTGTCGCAAGCGAGGAACTATACGATGGCGAGTAGAGGTGCGAGTGATCCGATCGTCTACGTAATCGACGACGACGAGAGCGCACGGCACTCGCTGGAGTTTCTTCTCGACGTCGCCGAAATCCGAGTTCGCTCGTTCGCCTCGGCCGATGCTTTCCTGAAATCCGCACCTCCGCTTTCCGGCGCCTGCGTGGTGACCGACGTGCGCATGCCCGGCACGAACGGTGTCGAACTGGCCGGTAAGCTGAAGGAGCGCGATGATACTGTGCCGGTGATCGTCATTACCGGTCACGCCGACGTGCCGTTGGCGATCCAGGCGATGAAGGCAGGCGCTGCGGACTTTATCGAGAAGCCGTTCGACGACGAGGCCATACTAGCGGCAATCCGCAAGGCGCTGAACGAGAGCACCGACGATGAGCAGAAACAAAACGAACGCCGCGAAGTGCTCGACCGTCTCGCTCTGCTCTCCGCGCGGGAGCGCCAGGTGGTCGATGGCCTTGTGGACGGGAAAGCCAACAAGGTGATCGCCTTCGATCTCGACATCAGCCCCCGAACTGTTGAAGTCTACCGCGCGAATGCGATGATGAAGATGCAGGCGAAGACCCTCTCCGATCTCGTGCGCATGGTGACGATTGCCCGGCTGGGCTAGCTGGTTCGTCTGCTTTCACCGGGTTTCAGATGAAAGCGGACGGTCCGTAACCGGCCCCAATTCCGCCGCTTCAAATGACAAGCGAAGTGGGCAATTAGATTGGATACTTTCACCGACCGCACTCCAAGCTGGGCATACGCCAAGCCAACCCTTGCACCTTGGAATCGGGTGGTTCAGAATGCCGCAATGCAAACGCCAGAGTGCGCCACGAAACTCCGAATTGTGCTTCCCCCGTGCTTCCCCGGAGTAACCGACAGACCGGGGAAGCAGGATCCGCCAACTTGCGATCCGCTTAAGCGGTTCAATTTTCGAAAGAAAAATGGAGCGGGCGAGGCGATTCGAACGCCCGACCCCAACCTTGGCAAAGTTGCATAGGCACTATTCCAAGATACGCCACCCCGCGCTATTCTACGATTAACGGTATGATTTTACGTTTCTTTTCTTATCTTTCTACGCTATACAGGGCCGAGAGGAAGCCCGCTTTTCCACTTTGGCGTTGTAGCCCGGTTGTAGCCTGATAAATGGCAAAGGCCCGCAGAAAGACACAGAAAAATGGCAAAGCAGTCTGAAATAAAGCTCACAAAAACGGTGGTGGACGCCGCTGAGCCAGGCGCAAAGCGTTATGTGCTGTGGGATAGCGATACCAAGGGCTTTGGTATTCGCATCGGAGTGAGCGGGGTCAAAACCTTTGTGGTCAAGTATCTCGCCGAAGGCGGCGGCCGGAGTGCGCCGCAACGCTTCTTCACGATTGGGCAATTCGGCCCGCTTACCGTCGAGCTGGCGCGTAAGCGCGCGAAGGAGATCGTGGCTTCCGCGCTGATGGGCAAAGACCCCGTTTCGGAGCGTAATGCCAAGCGTAAGGAAATGCGGATTAGTGCGCTGATCGACCTGTATGAAGCCGAGGGTTGCTTCATCCAGCGCGGCAAGCGCCAGGGTCAGCCGATGAAGTCGTTGACCAAGAAATACACCATCGCCCGGCTGCGCCATCATGTCGTGCCGCTGCTCGGCCGGAAGCGCGTGACGGAGATCGGCGCGGCCGACATCGAGCGGTTCTTCCGCGATGTCGAAGCTGGCAAGACGGCGAAGAATGAGAAGACGGGGCCGCGCACGCGGATCATCGTCAAGGGTGGCGCTGGTGCGGCGCGCAAGGTGTTCCGCGATCTGTCGGCCGTATTCAGCTTCGCCAAGCGGCACGAGATCGTCGCAGCCAACCCCTGCGAGAAGGCCGTGGTGAACAAGTCCGACAACAAGCGCACACGCTTCCTTACGCTTGAGGAAGTCGCACGCTTGGGCGCGGCCTGTGACGCATTGGAAGCGGAGGGCGTCAACAGCAAGGCGCTCAACATCACCCGGTTGTGGGTGCTGACCGGCTGCCGCCGCAATGAAATAGCGGAGCTGAAATGGGATGAGGTCGATCTGGATAATGGTCTGCTCGTCCTCGACGACAGCAAGACCGGCAAGTCGATCCGTCCGCTCTGCCTCGCCGCGGCGACCTTGCTCAAAAGCGTCGAGAAAGTGGACGACACAGACTATGTGTTTCCCGCCGATGAGGGCAACAGCTATTTCCAAGGCACCAAGAACATCTGGCCGAAGATCGTGAAGAAGGCCGAACTGCCCGGCGTCACCCCGCATACGCTGCGTCATACGGTGGGTGCCACAGCCACCTCGCACGGCGAGGCGCTGGCGCTGACCGGCGCAATCCTCGGCCATGCAAATCTACGTTCCACGATGATCTATGCCCATGTTCAGCATGATCCATCGGTGAAGGCCGCCAATCGCGTAGGCCGTCGTATCGCCTCGGCACTGGCCGGTGAAACCAAGCCTGCGCCCCGCAAGCGTCGCAAGGCAGCCGAGCCCATACCAATCAAGGAAGCGGCCCCAGCCAGCAATGGCTTACTCCCTGATGCCGAATGGGAAGCGTTGGTCGAGCTTGCCGCGTTGTCCGCTGAGGACAAGGGATTTCTGGCTTCGGCCAACGATCCGGCCCTCGCTATGCTTGCCAGGCGGGGCTTCGCCATCGCTGATATTGGCCCCAGCGATTTGCTGGCATGGTGGACGATCAGCTCTGTTGGCCGGGCGCTGGTCGATGCGTTAGCTTCGCATCGCGCCGCCGCATAGAGCCTGCTTCGTCCGGCTATTGGGGCGTCATCCTCGTGGGCTGGCTGGCGCTGGGCATCGCCTATTCGAACAGCGCCGGGCGGACGGCTGCTGCGTCGATCATCGGCGGAGGAAGATCGCCCCGCCTTGTTCGCCGCGCAATTCGCGCTCAGTCATGTGTGCTGGCTCATCGCCTATCCACTCGCCGGACAGGCCGGCGCAATTGAAGGCATGGGGACAGCTTTCGGGGCAGCCGCCGCGCTGGCGCTGATCGGCACAGTGATCGCCTTCTGGATTTGGCCGGCGGCAGATGTTGAGGTGCTGGCGCACACGCATGACGATCTGCCACGCGATCATCCCCATCTTCTCGAAGGGCATCCGGGCGGTCGCGCACGCCACGCTTTCGTGATCGACGAACTGCATCCACGCTGGCCCATTGCATAATATATTGACATCTATCATATGAACACATATTCATATGTTCATTCAGTATAGTATGAAAGCTCTATAATGGCCCATTCGCACGCCGATCATGGTCACGGCCACGATCACGACCACGATCATTCGCACACGCCGACCATCACCAGCGATAATGAGCGCAAGGTGCTGCTGTCGTTCGGCCTGATCTTCACCTTCATGGTGGTCGAGGTCGTGGGCGGCCTGATCTCGGGCTCACTCGCTCTGCTGGCAGATGCCGGGCATATGATGACCGACGCAGCGGCGCTGGCACTCGCCTATGCGGCCTTCCGCTTCGGTCAGCGCGCGGCCGATTCCAAGCGCACCTTCGGCTATCTGCGCTTCGAGGTGGTCGCCGGTTTCGTCAACGCCGTCACCCTGTTCGCGATCGTGGGCTGGATCGTCTATGAAGCCTGGGAACGCTTTCAGGAGCCGCAGCCGATCCTTGCCGGGCCGATGTTCGGCGTCGCGGTCGCGGGGCTGCTGGTCAATATCCTCGTCTTCTGGATTCTGACGCGCGGCGACAGCGAGCATGTCAACATCAAGGGCGCGGCGCTGCACGTCATGGGCGACTTGCTCGGTTCGGTCGGGGCCGTGGGCGCGGCGATCGTGATCTATCTGACGGGCTGGACGCCGATCGACCCCATCCTCTCGGTCGTCGTCTCCCTACTGGTCCTGCGTAGCGCGTGGAAGTTGGCGGCCAAGTCGCTTCACATCCTGCTCGAAGGTGCGCCCGACGGCGCGGCGCCGGAGAAGATCGAGCGTCATCTTCTGGAGCATGTGCCGGGCGTCGCTGCGGTCGGTCATATCCATGTGTGGTCGATCACGTCAGGCCGCACGCTGGCAACGATGCACGTCCGCCCCACAAGCGACGCCGAGGCCCGCGTCGTTGTGCGCGCCGTCGAGCGCGAGCTGGAGAACCATTTCGAGATCGAACACGCGACCGTGGCGGTCGACTGGAACGAGGAAGGCGAAACGTGCAGCCTGGCTCCCGGCAACAAGCGGGACAATGGGCATGACCATGACCACGATCATTTCGGCCACAGTCACGGCGCGTCAGGAAAGGCTTGCTCCCACTGACAGGCCGTCAGCGCAACCGATCCGCGATGCTCTGCATCTGCTGGATTTCTTCGCGCTGCGCCTTGCGGATCGCGTTGCACAGATTGGTCAGTTCGGGATCGCTGAGCCTTGCCTCCCGGCACATAAGGATGGCTCCCGAATGATGCGGGATCATCGAGGCGATGAACTGACGGTCATCAATCGCCGCCTGCGCGCGGGTCGCCCAAAAAGACCCGGCGGTCAGCACGGCGAACAGGACGTAGAGCGCGATATTCATTTTCCTGTCGGGAAACATGCCGGGCATGGTGGCGAGCATGAAGATGCCCATCGGCGCCCACATCGTCACCGCCATGTAGAGCATGTTCAGATTGTTCCTGAAGTCATGCCAGCCGTCGATCATGGTGAACATGACCGCATACATGACCGCAAGGCCAAGGATCATGTTGATCCAGAACATCAAATAGGGGCGGCCGTGGGCAGTCTCTTTGTCATGCCCGCCGCCATAGGATTGGTCAGCCTGTGACATCGCCTATGCAATCCTCTGTGCGGCCGTTCGGTTCCCTTCGGGAAGGCGCTTAATGGGGCGGCCCTCGACGCCGAGTGGCGATAGAAAAGACCATATATCTACACATCGTCATATCTTCATGTATGAGTGTTCCAATGTCCGACCCCACTACCTCTGACGATCATGGTAATCCCGAGCATTCGTTGGGATTATCGAGCCACGGTGTTACGATCCTGGCCGAAACGTTCCGCTTGCTGGGTGACCCCTCCCGCCTGCGTATCTTGCTCTATTGCCTGAAAAGTCCGCGATCGGTGGGGGACATCGCCAAAAGCCTCGATCTGTCTCAAACGCTGGTGAGCCATCATCTGCGCCTCCTGCGCGGCGCGCGCCTGGTCCGTAGCGAGCGGCAAGCCAAGCAGATATTCTATGAAGTGGCCGATGCCCATGTGAGCACCATGCTCATCGACATGGCGAGCCATATTGGAGAGGACCACGGCGACGATTGATCGCCGCTGGCCGCGCCGCATTCGGCTCGACCGTTTCCTCTGTCAGAACAAAAAAGCCCCGATGTCGTGCATGACATCAGGGGGCTGTTCTTGGTGGCGCTGGCGCGCGAGGATCGATCGGCCAGCTATATCGGGACAATCACTTGCCCCGATCGGCCAGCCATTTCTGCATCATCGCGATCTCGCCTTCCTGGGCGGTGATGACGTCCTGGGCCAGCTTGCGAACCTCCGGGTCTTTCCCATGCTGGAGAACGACACTCGCCATATCAATCGCGCCCTGGTGGTGCGGGATCATGCCGCGCATGAAATCGACGTCGGCGTCGCCGGTAAACTCGATTCCCATGTCGGCGTGCATCTTGTCATTGGCAATCTGGTAATCGCGAATGACCGGATTGGCCGAGCGTTCCGGGCTGGCGTGTCCGCCATGTCCGCTTTGTGTCGTCGCAACGCTGGTCGTTTGCGGGCCGATGCCGGATTGCGTGTATGCGAGAACGCCGACGGCCAACAGCGCGCCCGCGATGAAGATAGGCGTCAGCTTGTTCATGCCTGTCTCCTATACCTGTTCAATAACGCGCGCGGGATAACCGTCTTCAGCGAGCGCCGCTTCGATGTCCTGCGCGCTGGCGACGCTATCGACCGTGACTTTCTTGTCCGCGATATTCACGTCGACCTTTGCATTGGGGTCGATCGCGGCGATCGCTTGCGTGATGTGCTTGACGCACGAACCGCAGCTCATGTTTTCGACGTGGAATTGCATTGAAAATCTCCATTTTTCCTAACGACGAATCACAAGCTAACCTTTCCCATCGTTGGAAGGTCAAGGCCGTTTTCGCGATTGCTGTCGGAAAGGGAAAATGCGGCTCCCGCATTCACCCATGCGTTTTCAGATGCAGGCTGGCCATATTTGGCCGGCATATATTTTGCCTTGACCTTCCCACGATTGGAACCTGCATCTTGATGCAAATTCAATCGAAAAGTGTGGAGTATCGAGCAATGAGAGCCGCGGAAATCCAGGGAAACTTGGCGGATCGCGCCGATTCGGCGATCAGCCTGCCCATTGAAGGCATGACCTGCGCCTCTTGCGTCGCGCGCATCGAACGATCGCTGAGCAAGGTCGAGGGCGTGCAGTCCGTCAGCGTCAATCTGACGACCGAGCGCGCCGACATTCAGGCCAGCAACTCCGTTGACCGGAAGGCGCTGGTGAAGGCCGTCGAAGACGCCGGCTATAATGTGCCATCTGCCACCGGCATCGAGCTGGCGGTGGAGGGGATGACCTGCGCCTCCTGCGTCGGGCGGGTGGAACGGGCGCTCAAAGCCGTCCCCGGCGTCACTGAGGCGACCGTCAATCTGGCGACCGAGCGTGCGAGCGTGCGCGGCACGGCCGATGTGCAGGCGCTGATCGCGGCAATCGCGGGCGCGGGCTACACCGCGCGCCCGATCGAAACGAGCGTCGCCGGTGATGAAGAAACGGCCGAACGCAAGGATGCTGAGCGCCGCGATCTCAAGCAGGATTTCTTCATGGCCGCAGCACTGGCGCTGCCGGTGTTCCTGCTCGAAATGGGCAGCCATGTCATTCCCGGCGCCCATGCACTGATCGACCGCACGATCGGCATCCAGACAAGCTGGTATATCCAGTTCGTCCTCACGACGCTGGTCCTCGCCTTCCCCGGCATCCGTTTCTACGAGAAGGGTCTGCCCGCGCTGGCGCGGCTGGCACCCGACATGAACTCGCTGGTGTCGGTCGGCACGCTGGCCGCCTATGCCTATTCGCTGGTCGCGACCTTCGCGCCCGGCCTGCTGCCCGCAGGCACGGTGAACGTCTATTATGAGGCGGCGGCCGTCATCGTCGCGCTGATCCTGCTCGGCCGCTATCTGGAAGCCCGCGCCAAGGGCCGCACGTCCGAAGCGATCAAGCGGCTCGTGGGATTGCAGGCCAAAACCGCCCGCGTTCGCCGCGATGGCTCCGTGGTGGAGGTTTCCATCAACGAAGTCGTCACCGGCGACATCATCGAAGCGCGCCCCGGCGAACGCATCCCCGTCGACGGGGAAGTGATCGAAGGCGAGAGCTATGTCGATGAGTCGATGATTACCGGCGAGCCGATCCCGGTCGCCAAGGTCGCGGGCGCCACGCTGGTCGGCGGCACGGTCAACCAGCAAGGCGCGCTGGCCTTCCGCGCCACCGCTGTCGGCGGCGCGACGATGCTCGCGCAGATCATTCGTATGGTCGAACAGGCGCAGGGGTCGAAGTTGCCGATCCAGGCGCTGGTCGACAAGGTGACGATGTGGTTCGTTCCCGCCGTGTTCGCCGTGGCGGCGCTGACGTTCGCGGCGTGGCTGTGGTTCGGCCCGTCGCCCGCGCTGACCTTCGCGCTGGTCAATGCCGTGGCGGTCCTCATCATCGCCTGCCCCTGCGCGATGGGCCTCGCGACGCCGACCGCGATCATGGTCGGCACAGGGCGCGGCGCGGAGCTGGGCATATTGTTCCGCAAGGGTGAAGCCCTCCAGCTTCTGAAGGATGCCAGGGTCGTCGCGGTCGACAAGACCGGCACGCTGACCGAGGGACGCCCCGCGCTCACCGACCTTCAGGTGACGGACGGCTTCGACCGGGCGGCGGTGCTGGGTCTGGTTGCCGCCGTCGAGAACAAGTCGGAGCATCCGATTGCCCGCGCCATTGTCGACGCCGCGAAGGCGGAAGACATCGCGCTGCCCGCGATTGGCGACTTTGAATCGATCACCGGCTTCGGGGTAAAGGCCGTGGCGGGCGGCGAGTTGGTCCAGATCGGCGCCGATCGTTTCATGCGCGAACTGGGGCTGGACGTCGCCGCCTTCGCCGACACGGCCGCGCGGCTGGGCCAGGAAGGCAAGTCGCCGCTCTACGCCGCGATCGACGGCAAGCTCGCCGCAATCATCGCCGTGGCCGACCCGATCAAGGAAACCACCCCGGCCGCGATCGCCGCATTACACGCGCTTGGCCTCAAGGTCGCGATGCTGACTGGCGACAACCGCATGACGGCGCAGGCCATCGCCCGCCAGCTCGGCATTGATGAAGTGGTGGCCGAAGTCCTGCCTGAAGGCAAGGTGGACGCGATCGCCCGGCTCAAGGCGGATCATGGCCGTGTCGCCTTCGTTGGCGACGGCATCAACGACGCGCCCGCCTTGGCGGCGGCCGATGTCGGCCTTGCGGTCGGCACCGGCACGGACATCGCGATCGAGGCGGCGGACGTCGTGCTCATGTCCGGCCATCTGAACGGCGTGGCGACGGCCATTGCGCTCTCGCGCGCGACGATCGGCAATATTCGCCAGAACCTGTTCTGGGCGTTCGCATACAACACGGCGCTGATCCCAGTCGCGGCGGGTGTCCTCTATCCGAGCCTGGGCATCCTGTTGTCGCCGGTCTTCGCGGCGGGTGCTATGGCGATGTCGAGTATCTTTGTCTTGGGCAACTCGCTGCGCCTGCGCGGTTTTCGGTCAGGCACGATTGAGGCAGGAGCAGCATCATGAATATCGGGCAAGCATCCAAGGCATCGGGCGTCTCCGCCAAGATGATCCGCTATTACGAGCAGACCGGCCTCATTCCGAAAGCCGATCGCAAGGACTCCGGCTACCGCGATTATTCGCCGTCGGATGTCCACATGCTGCGGTTCATCCGGCGGGCGCGCGATCTCGGTTTCTCGGTCGCGGAGATCAACGACCTTCTGAGCCTCTGGCGGGACACGTCCCGCCAGAGCGCCGACGTGAAGCGGATCGCCCAGGCGCATATCGCTCAGCTTCAGGAGCGGATCGAAAATCTGGAACAGATGGCCGCGACGCTCAGCACGCTGGTCGACTGCTGCGCGGGCGATGATCGACCTGACTGCCCGATCCTTGCCGATCTGGAAGAACCCAGCGGGGAGCAGGAAGTGCCGAGCCCGGCTACGGCTGGAACAGGGCGCCTCCGACATCGCCCCTGAATGAACTGGCTATTCGGCGCCGCTTCGTGATGCGACGCCGTCCCCACTAGAACGGCGACCGCCGCACACTTGAGGCGGCTGATCCGGCTGCAAGCCACTGGCTTGCGGTTCGGATCGACGCGCCATGCGGGTGCGAATCTCTCGATCCTCCGCCAATCGTTGACATATTACATATGAACACATATTCATATGAATCTGGGTGACATAAAAGCCTTGACCTTGCCAACGTTGGAAACCGCAAACCGCACAAGAATCAATCAGACGCCGCGGAACAGATGAGCAGGGCGCGGCACCGTTGAAGGGCAAAATCATGCGAGCAAAAAGCGCACTTCTCCTGGCCTCCGTGGCCTTGGCTATAGGTGGCCTTACTTCGGCCTGTAGCGAATCGGGCAGCGATCAGGGCGCGCAGGCGGCTGCCGCCGCGCCGCAAGTGCCGGTGGCGCAAGTCGTGGTGCGCGAGCTTGCGCCCTCGGCCGAGTTCAACGGTTCATTGGCCGCGCCCCAAAGCGTCGAGTTGCGGCCTCGCGTCAGCGGCGCGATCGTCTCCGTCCACGTCCCTGAAGGTGCGATCGTCAGGAAGGGGCAGCTTCTGTTCCGCATTGATCCGCGCCCCTTCCAGGTCGTGCTCGATCAGGCGCAGGCGCAGCTTCGCCAGGCGCAAGCCTCGGCCGCACTCGCGGAAAGCAATTTCAGCCGCTCGGAACAGCTCGTCTCGACCGGCGCGATCTCGCGCAAAGCCTATGACGACGCCGTGGCGCAGCGGAACGCCGCCCGCGCACAGGTTCAGGTCGGCAACGCGGCCGTCGCCGCCGCGCGTCTCGACCTTTCCTTCACCCAGGTTACGGCGCCGATCAACGGCCGGGTCGATCGCGTGCTTGTCACGGCGGGCAACGTCGTGGGCGCAGGCGCCAGCGCGACACCGCTCACCACCATCAAATCGGTCAACCCGCTCCATGTCCTGTTCGACATCGACGAGGCGACCTATCTCAATTTTGTCGAGCAGGCCCGACGTGGCGGTTCGACCGCGCCCCTTCCGGTCGAAATCGGTCTGATGACCGAGCAGGGCTATCCGCACAGCGCCACGCTCGACTTCCTGGGCAATGGCATTGATCGCAGCGCAGGGACCATCCGTGCCCGCGCCATCATCGCCAACCCCGGTGGGGACCTCGCGCCGGGTCTGTTCGCTCGCGTGAGGCTCACGCTCGGCGCACCCCAACAGGCCATCCTCATCAACGATCAGGCTGTCGGAAGCGACCAGGGCAGGAATTATGTGCTGGTCGTCGGCCAGGGCAACAAGGCCGAGTATCGGCCGATCGAACTCGGTCCGGTGGTTGATGGCCTTCGCGTCGTCAAATCGGGACTGAGGCCGGGCGACAGCATCATCATCAAGGGTCTTGTGCGTCCTGGGATGCAGGTCACGCCGCGCAGGGGGCCGATGGTCCAGGGCGAGGCTTCGGGTGCGGGCAACCGTCCCGCCGCTGAGGCTACTTCTGCGGAGGCGGGTCAATGACATTTCCACGCTTCTTCGTCGACCGCCCGATCTTCGCGGTCGTGCTATCGGTGCTCATGCTGATCGCCGGGGGCATCACCCTGTTTCAGCTTCCCTTGAGCGAGTATCCCTCGGTCACGCCTCCAACGGTGCAGGTCACGGCCGCCTATCCGGGAGCCAGCCCGGAGGTCATAGCCGAAACCGTCGCCGCGCCGCTCGAACAGGCGATCAACGGCGTCGAGAACATGCTCTACATGAGTTCGCAGTCTGCGACCGACGGGCGCATGACGATCTCGATTTCCTTCAAGCAGGGAACCGATCCCGATGTCGCGCAAATTCAGGTGCAGAACCGCGTCTCGCGCGCGCTGCCCCGACTGCCGGAGGAGGTGCAGCGCATAGGCGTTGTGACGGACAAGACCTCGCCCGACATCCTGATGGTCATGCATATGCGCGCCACCAGCGATCGTTACGATCCGCTCTACGTGTCCAACTATGCCTCGCTGCGTGTGAAGGATGAACTGGCGCGCCTTCCAGGCGTCGCCAACGTCATCATCGGCGGTGAAGGCGAGTATGCGATGCGCGCGTGGCTCGATCCTACCAAGGTGGCGGCGCGCGGCCTGACCGCCAGCGACGTCGTCGCCGCGATCCGCGAGCAGAATATTCAGGTCGCCGCCGGTTCGATCGGCCAGCAACCCAATGCGCAGGCCGCCTATCAGGTGTCCGTCAATGCGCTGGGCAGGCTGACCACCGAGGAGCAGTTCGGCGATATTGTGGTCAAGAGCGGCGAAGATGGGCAAATCACCCGCCTGCGCGACGTCGCCCGCATCCAGATGGGCGCGGACAATTATACTCTGCGCAGCATGTTGAACGGCAAGCCCGCCGTCGGCATGCAAATCCTCATGAGTCCCGGCGCCAATGCGCTCGACACGTCGAGTGCGGTGCGGGCCACGATGGAACGCCTCAAGGCCGATTTCCCGGAAGGCATCGGCTATGAGATCGCCTACGATCCCACGATCTTCGTGCGCGCCTCGCTCAAATCGGTGGCGGTGACGCTGCTTGAAGCGACGCTGCTCGTCGTTCTCGTCGTGGTCATCTTCCTCCAGAGCTGGCGCGCGTCCATCATTCCGCTGGTCGCCGTGCCGGTGTCGCTCGTCGGCACATTCGCCATCATGTATCTGTTCGGCTTCTCGCTGAACACGCTGTCGCTGTTCGGACTGGTGCTTTCCATCGGCATCGTCGTCGATGACGCGATCGTGGTGGTCGAGAATGTCGAGCGACACATCGCTTTGGGTCAGTCTCCCAAGGAGGCGGCCCGAAAGGCGATGGACGAGGTGACGGGGCCGATCCTTGCGATTACCTCGGTGCTGGCGGCGGTATTCATCCCCTCGGCATTTCTGTCAGGATTGCAGGGTGAGTTCTATCGCCAGTTCGCGCTGACGATCGCGATTTCAACCATCCTGTCGGCCATCAATTCGCTGACGCTCTCCCCCGCGCTGGCCGGTATGCTGCTGAAACCGCATCACGGCGACACGCCGCGCGATCGGCTTACCCGCTTCATCGACCGTGTATTCGGGGGCGTCTTCGCGCGGTTCAATCGCTTCTTCGACAAGCTGTCCGACCGCTATGTGGGGACGGTGCGCCGTGCGGTGCGGGCGAGTGGAATCGTTGGGCTGCTCTATGCCGGCTTCCTGGGGCTGACCTGGCTGGGCTTCCACCAAGTCCCCGCAGGCTTCGTGCCGATGCAGGACAAATATTATCTGCTCAGCATCGCCCAACTTCCTGCCGGAGCCTCGCTCGACCGCACGGAAGCAGTGGTGCAGCAAATGTCAGAAACCGCGCTTGCGGAGCCGGGCGTCGAAAGCGTCGTCGCCTTTCCCGGCCTCGACGTGAACGGCGCGGCCAACCTGCCCAATTCGGCGGTCATGTTCATCATGCTCGACAGTTTTGAGGATCGGAAAGGCGCGGACCTCTCGGCCCACGCCATCGCCGGCAGGCTGATGGGCAAGTTCAGCCAGATTCCCGACGGCTTCGTGGGTGTATTCCCGCCGCCGCCTGTGCCGGGCCTTGGCGCAATGGGCGGCTTCAAGCTGCAAATCGAGGATCGCGCGGGACTTGGCTTCAACGCGCTCGCGCAGGCGCAAGGGCAGATCATGGCGCGCGCCATGCAGACGCCTGAGCTGGCCGGGATGCTGGCGAGCTTCCAGCCCAACGCGCCCCAGGTCCAGATCGATGTCGATCGGGTGAAGGCGAAGGCGCAAGGCGTGCCGTTGACCGCGATCTTCGAGACGATGCAGGTCAATCTCGGCTCGCTCTATGTGAACGACTTTAACCGCTTTGGCCGCACTTACCGGGTGATGGTCCAGGCCGACGCGCCGTTCCGCCAGCAGGCCGAAAATATCGGTCAGCTCCAGGTCCGCAACGCGACGGGCGAGATGATCCCGCTGTCGTCGCTGGTGACGATCACGCGCAGCACGGGGCCGGATCGCGTCATGCACTATAATGGCTATCCGTCGGCCGACATCAGCGGCGGCCCTGCGCCGGGCTATTCGTCGGGTCAGGCGACGGCGGCAATCGAACGCATCGTCCAAGAAACGCTGCCTCCCGGCATGACCTATGAATGGACCGATCTCACCTATCAGGAGAAGGCCGCAGGCAACACGGCGCTTATCGTCTTCCCGCTGTCGGTGCTGCTCGCCTTCCTGATCCTGGCGGCGCAATATAATAGCTGGTCGCTGCCGTTCGCCGTGCTGCTGATCGCTCCGATGGCGCTGCTCTCCGCCATCGGCGGCGTGTGGATTTCAGGCGGCGACAACAACATCTTCACACAGATCGCGTTCGTCGTGCTGGTCGGCTTGGCCGCCAAGAACGCCATCCTGATCGTGGAGTTCGCCCGCGCGAAGGAACAGGAAGGCATGGAGCCGCTACCGGCGGTTTTGGAAGCGGCGAAGCTGCGATTGCGGCCGATCCTGATGACGTCGATCGCCTTCATCGCCGGCGTCATTCCGCTGGTGATCGCGAGCGGCGCGGGCGCGGAAATGCGTCACGCCATGGGCATCGCCGTGTTCGCCGGGATGCTCGGGGTTACGCTGTTCGGCCTGATCCTCACGCCCGTCTTCTACGTCGCTGTGCGGCGCTTTGCGGTCCGCCGCGAGGCACGTCAGCCATCGGCCCCGCTTTCGGAGCAAAACGCATGAACGCTCGACTGAATGCCCTGAGTGGCAAGCTCATCCTTCTGCTCGGCTCGGCGGCGCTCGCCGGTTGCTCCATGGCGCCGAAATATGTGCGCCCGGAAGCGCCGGTGAGCCCATCCTTCCCGACCGGCGCGGCGTATGAGGGCGTGCAGCCTTCCGAGGCGAGCGCGGGAGCGGACATCGGGTGGCGCGACTTCTACGACGATCCGCTGTTGCACGAGCTGGTCGAAAAGGCGCTGACGAATAACCGCGACCTTCGCGTGACGGCCCTGAACGTGGAAGCGGCGCGCGCGCAATACCGCATCCAGCGATCCGAACTGCTGCCGACCATCGCCGTCGGGGCGGAAGGGACAGCCCAGCGCTTGCCATCCGACCTGTTCTATAACCGCCGCAGCTATCAGGTGGGGGCGATGGCTTCGGCCTGGGAGCTGGACCTGTGGGGCCGCGTCCGCAGCCTGAGCGATCAGGCGCTGGAGTCCTATCTGTCGCTGGATGCCACCCGGCAGGCTTCGCAGATGAGTCTCGTTGCGGAAGTCGCCAACGCTTATCTGACCTTGCGCGCCGATCAGGAACTGCTCCGCCTCGCCAACGAAACGCTTGCCACCCAGGAACGCAGCTATGCGCTGACGAAGCAGCTTGCCGAAGTGGGCAATCTTGCCCGGCTCGATCTCGAACGCGCCGAGGTGGCGCTCCGCACGGCGGAATCGGATCGCGCGACCTTTACTCGTCTTGCCGCACAGGACCGCAATGCGCTGGTTCTGCTGCTGGGTGAGCCGTTGTCGCCGGAGCTGACCACCCGGCTTGATGCGGCTGACACGTTGCCCGACGGGATCATGCCCGCCGATCTGCCCGCTGGCTTGCCCTCGGACCTTCTCACGCGCCGTCCCGACATTCGCGCGGCCGAACATACGCTGCGCGGCGCGAACGCCAATATCGGCGCGGCCCGCGCGGCATTCTTCCCGACGATCAGCCTAACCGGCTCGGCGGGAACAGCGAGCGCCAGCCTCGACGATCTGTTCTCGTCGGGGTCGGGCGCGTGGAGCTTCATGCCGCGCATCACCCTGCCGCTTCCCATCTTTGGCGGCGGCGCGCTCAGGGCCAATCTCGACCGTGCGGAAGTGCAGAAGCGGATCGAGATCGCCAACTATGAAAGGGCAATCCAGTCCGCATTCCGCGAAGTGGCCGATGGCCTCGCTGGCAAAGGCACTCTGGACGCTCAAATCCGGTCGGAAACGCAGCGGGTCGATGCGAGCCGTAACGCCTATGCGCTCGCGGAACAGCGGTTCAAAGCAGGAGAGGACGACAATCTCGCCCTGCTCGAAGCCCAGCGCACGCTCTACGGATCGCAGCAAGCCCTGGTCCGCTCCAAGCTGGTGCGGCTTAGCAATCTCATCAATCTCTACAAGGCGCTGGGCGGCGGCTGGACGGAGTTCGCGGCACCGCCTGATGATCCGTTAACCCGGTGATCGAGCTGCGCCAGCTTCGCTACCTGATTGCGGCCGCCGAGGCTGGCAGCTTCAGCCGCGCGGCGCGCAGCATCAATATCAAGCAGGCAACGCTTAGCAGGCATATCCTCGAAATCGAGAAGCGGCTGGGTATGGCGCTGTTCGACCGCAAGACGCGCGGTGCCACGCTGACACCGAACGGCACAACCTATCTGCGGACGGCGCAGCGCATCGTCAGGGAGTTCGAGGAGCTGAACGCTTGGGTTCGCGCCACGAACGACGGCCATGCCGGCAAGCTGGCGGTGGGCTTCTATACGTCCTTCTCTGCCGGCAACTTGCGGGCGACGCTGAGCGAGTTCGGCGAACGCTATCCCGAGGTGAAAGTGTCCGGCTTCGAGCGCGACCGGGATATGCTGCTGGCCGGGATCGAGAACGGCCTGCTCGACATCGCGATCATGACCGGCGAGACACCCTATCGGGAGTTGATGAGCCGCCCCTTGTGGAGTGAGCGCATGTTGGTGGCGATGCCGGAAGGCCATCAGCTTATCGCGCGCGAGCGTATCCATTGGCCGGACCTGAGCGGCGAACGCTTCCTGCTCACCGAGCGCGATCCCGGCCCCGAAACCCGTAACATGCTGCTAGGGAAGCTTGGGATGCCGGGCTACACGCCCGAGATTGCAATGGACGACATCGGCCGCGACACGGTGCTTAGCGCCATCGCGCTGGGCGGCCATATCTCGATCGTCGCGGAATCCGCGCTCGGCATCCAGATTCCAGGCGTCGTGTTTCGCGAGGTCCATGAGACTGGCAGCCACATACGGATAGGCTTTTCGGGGTATTGGCGGGCTGACAACGAGAATGCGGTCCTGCGCCGGTTTCTCGATTTCGTGGCCGTTCGCTATTCGCTGCCACCCATTCCCACGCCCCAGCCATCACATCACCAACCGGAGAAAAAATAGCCATGACACAGAGTAAGACACTCATCATCGTGCTGGTCATCGGATTCGGCGCGGGCTTCGTCCTGCGCCCGGTGATCGTGCCCGTCGACCAAGCGGCGATCGTCGCCGACCCGCCTGCCGCCGCGCCGACGCCGGCCGAGCCGCGCGCGATGCAGTATTTCGCGGCGCATCTCGATGAAGCCCGGCAGGTCGTGGCGCAATGCGCGGAAGGAACGGCCCGCGGCGACGAGTGCGCCAACGCCGAGCAAGCGGTGATCGAGGCGGAAGGCCGCGAGCGGTTCAAGAAGTTCATGGGCAACTGACGGCAGGCGGCGCGCTCTCACTTCCGCTGCGCGAGCCACCGGCGAAAGCCCCTGTCCGTCGCCATGAGCTGAATGGCCATCGGCACTAGCAGTTTCTCGGGCGGCACAGGCGAACTGCCCGTCTCGGCCGCGTGTGCCTCCGCATAGGCGGTCAGCTCGCGATATACCGCAGCGGGAATGTCCACCGTGGCCTTTATCGGCTTCTCGTCGGGAAGCGGCCCCAGCTTCAATTTGCTCATCGTGCGCCTCCAACCGGCTCCAATACGAGGTCGCGGGTCAGAACCACGCGCAACGGATGCCCCGGCCGGATGGTGAGCGTCGGCTGCACGTTGAGCTGCCGACGCACGATCTGCTGGCCGGTCTGGTTGATGGTGTCCTGCG
Organism: Qipengyuania pacifica; assembly: GCF_019857205.1. GTDB lineage: Bacteria > Pseudomonadota > Alphaproteobacteria > Sphingomonadales > Sphingomonadaceae > Qipengyuania > Qipengyuania pacifica. Next base: position 18,507 of record NZ_JAHWXO010000013.1, read on the forward strand.
ATCCGCGGCGCAGGGCGCGAGTCAGGTCATCCTCGCTGTCCGCGCCCAGCTCGGCCCCCACGCCAAGCAGCGTCGAGACGGCGGCGGCTTTCAGCAGGTTGCCCCAATGCTGGTTCACGCGATCCTGCAATCCGGCATAGCCGGCCGCATCGGCGCCGGGCTGGCGCTCGAGAACGATCGAGCGGCCGTCCGGCATGATGAGCCGATCCCATGCCAGCAGCACGCGCGTCTGGCCGGCGGCGATTTCGCTGTCATACTCGCCGATCAGCCGCGCCCCTTGCGGGATGAGCAGGATGCGGCCCGTAGGGCTGTCATAGACGTTCGCCGTCACCTGGGCGGTGATCTGGCCGGGCAGGTCGGAGCGGATGCCGGTGATGAGCGCGGCCGGAATGATGCTGCCGGCCTGCACGATGTTGGGCGAAGCCGGCGCGACAAGCCGCTCGACGCTCACCGTGCGCTGGCTGGACGCCTGCGCCATGAAGGCGCGTTTGGCGGCCTGGTCGCCCTGCGCGGAATCGGCTGGCTGCGGAGCGGCAGCGTCGGGCGTTGCGATTGCGAGGTTCGGCAGCGAAGGCATGGCAGCGGCCCCGGCGCTACCGCCGCCGAGAAACACGCCGCTCATGCGCGCCGCGTCGCGCTCCTGGCTGATGCGCTGGCGGGCGGCTTCCTCGGCCTGGGCGCGCGGATCGGGCTGGGCGCCGACCGGCGGGACCGGGACATTCTCCCCGCGCTGTTGCGCCGAGACGATCGGGCCGCCGAGATCACCGGGAAGCGGCGGGCCGAGTTTCGGCGCCTGACTGTAATCGCGCGGTCCCGACGTGATGGTCTCGGAGGTGGCGCGGCTGTCCGTGCTGTAGAGTTCCTTTGCTTCCTTCTCGCCTGCCGGCTTCAGCGCATAGATCAGCGAGCCGCCGATCCCGAGGCTGGCGACGACGCCGATCGCGGCCAGAGCCTTGCGCGACAGGCGCATGACGCGCGGCGGGTCGCCGCGAAGCTGGAAGGCTTGAGGATCGGGGCGCGGCGCTTGCGGTGCGGCGGCCTCGGGCGGGGAATTGTCGGCCGGATCGGTCACGGCCGCCCCCTGCGTCCGTCGTCGCGCACGATGCGGACGCGCTGCTCGCTGCGCCGGTCGCCCAGGCGCAGCTCAGCGGCGGCGAACAGCCGGTCCACCACCATGTAGCGGCCCTGCACACGATAGTTGACCAGCTCGGCGTCGCCGGCCGCGCCGGTCGCGAACAAGGGCGGCATCTCGCCCTGCGAGATCCCGGCCGGAAACTCGATGAACACCTGGGCGGAATCGTCGAAGGCGCGAACGGGCTTCCACGGCACGCGGTCGCCCTCGATCCGGTAACGGAAGTTGAGCGCCGCGAGGTCGAGGCCGGTCGCGACGGGGGCCGAGGCGGCGGCTTCGGCATTGGCGCCGCGCAGCGCGATGAGCTGGTCCTGCGGATAGGTCCACGAGACCGACGCCATGTAGGTCGAAGCCGTCGCGCGCAGCTCCAGATGATAGGTGCGCCGGGAAGTGTTGATGATGAGGTTCGTGGAAAGGTCGGGCCGCGTCGGCTTCACGAGGATATGCACGCGCGCCGTCGCGCCGCTGCCGCTCACCGTGTCGCCAATGATCCACCTGACCGTATCGCCGGCCGCGACCGGCCCCGACCCCACGAGCTGCTCGCCTTCCTGCAAGGCGATGTCCGTTACCTGTCCGGGCGCGGTATAGACCTGATAGAGCGCGCCGTCCGTCCAGGGATATTGCTGGATGGCGTTGAGGAAACCGTCACGCACCGGCTGCACGCGGGCGGCGGCGTTGGCGGCCCCGACGCGGCGGCGCGGATCGGCGGGCTCGGAAGTCGCCGCTCCGGCCGCGACCGGCTTCAATTGGCCGGGGAGCGGCAGGGGTTCGGGGATCGTCACCACCTCGACGGGGCGCGGCGGTTCCGCAGCCGGCGTCGCCGCGATCTCGCGCGGCGGATCGTCGTAGGCGATGGCGGGCGGCTTCGCCGAGGTGGTGGCGCAGCCGGCGAGCGCGGTGGCGGAGACAAGCAGGACCGCCGAGGCGGAACGGCGAAATGGCGTGTGCGTCATTGCGACAGCTCCCTTGACCAATTCAAAGCGTTGACGAAGACGCCGAGCGGGTTCTTGCGCAGGGCGTCGGGCGTGCGCGGCGGCTGCACGACGATGGTGAGGATCGCGGACCAGCGTTCGGTGGCGGCGAGGCTACCGTCCTGATAGCGCCGCTCGGTCCATGCGACGCGGAAGCTGTCGGGCGATGCCCGGATCACGCTCGACACGTCCACCGCGACCTGCACCCGGCCGACATTGGCGAAGGGGTCGTTGGCGCGGGCGTAGTCGTTTAGCGCCACCGCTCCCCGATCGGTCGTGAAGTCGTAGGCGCGCAGCCAGTTCTGGCGGACGATAACCGGATCGGCCGGGATCGCCCTGACCTGCTCGATGAAGCGGGCGAGATGGAACGCGATCTGTGGATCGGTCGGGCGGTAGCCGGCTTCGGCGGGGGCGACGGCCTGGGCCTCGCCGAGCCGATCGACCTGCACCACCCAGGGCACGATATGCCCACGCGCCGACTGCCAGACGAGGCCGGCGGAAAGACCGCCCGAGAGCGCCAGCGCGCCGAAGAAGGCGAGGCGCCAGTTCTTCGCCTGCACGCGGGCGGAGCCGATGCGGTCGTCCCAGACTTGCGCGGCGCGCTGATAGGGTGTGGCGGGTTCGGCGGTCTGGCCATAGCGGATGGTGGGGCGTCGGAACATCGGAGGTCAGTCCTTCTCTTTGATGTCGGGACCGGCTCCGCCGCCGTGGCTGTCGCCGGCCTTCATGGTGTGGGCGAGGACGGTCGCGCCGTGGCTGACGGCCTGGCGGCGTTTCATCGCGGCGGCCCATTGAGGCTGGGCCGACGAGCCGGTCGATGCGGAACCGCCAGCGGTTGCGGCGGCCGGGCCGGCGGGCGCGGGTCCGCCGGTGATCGTGCCGCCGGTGGCGGTGAACCCGGCACGGGCGCCGGAGCGGAAGTTGGACTTCATTGCCGCGCCGCCCTTGGCGGCGGCCGCGCGCAGCGGTGAAAGGACGGCGCTCGCCGCGCTTCCCGCCGCCGCCTGGCCGACCGCGGCCATGCCGCCCGCGACAGCGCCCGCGCCGCTCTTGCCCAGCGAGCCGAGGCTGTAGGCGCTGGTCGCACCGCCAGCCATCTGAGCGCCGCCACGCGCGGCGGCGCCTGTCATCCGACCGGCCGTGCCGAGCGCGGAGCCGGCGGCCCCGACGCCAAGCCGTGCGGCGGCTGCGCCACCGACCAGCGCGCCGCCTGCTGCCAGCGCGGTCCCGGCCGCCGCACCCGCGCCGAGCTGCGGGCCGCCCGAGACGATGCCGTTCGCAATGCCAGGACCGAAGATCGACAGGCCCAGGAGCGACAGCGCGGCGAGCGCGATGGCCATGACCTGATTGATGTCGGGCGCGGGGCCGAGGGCCGCGCCGGTGAACTGGCTGAACAGGGTGGTGCCGATGCCGGTAATGACCGCAAGCACCAGCACCTTGATGCCGGTCGAGACGACATGGCCCAGCACCTTCTCGGCCATGAACGCGGTCTTGTTGAAAAAGGCGAAGGGCAGCAGGACGAAGCCGGCGAGCGTCACCAGCTTGAACTCGATCAGCGTGATGAAGACCTGCACGGCGATGATGAAGAAGGCGAGCACCACGATCACCCAGGCGAGCAGCAGCACGAGGATCAGCGCGAGGTTCGAGAACACAGCCCAAAGGCTGGAGAACTGCCCCGCCGCATCGAGCAGCGGCTTGGCGGCTTCGAGCCCCTTCGCCGCGATCGTGCCGGGCTTCATGAACTCGTCGATCGTCATCGCCCCGCCGCTGGCCTGGAGGCCGAGCCCGGCGAAGCTCTCGAACACGATGGTCGCGAGCAGCGCGAAATTGCCGATGATGAAAGCGAAAGTGCCGATGTAGAGCGTCTTCTTGACGAGGCGCTGAAGCACGTCCTCGTCCGCACCCCAGGCCCAGAACAGGCCGGCGAGCGTCACGTCGATGGCGATCAGCGTGGTCGAGAGGAACGCGACCTCACCGCCGAGCAGCCCGAATCCGCTGTCGATGTAGCCGGTGAAGACATTGAGGAAATTGTCGATAACGCCGGTGTCGTTCATGGCGCGGCGCCTTCATCCGGCGCCGTGTCGCCGCCGCGCTCGATCTCGGGCGCGGGCTCGTCCTGGCGGAAGAAGCGGCGGCGGTTGGCGGCCCAGGCCGCCTCGCAGCCGCTGTCCGGCATGGTGAGCGAGGCGCAGCGATCCAGCTCGCGGGCGAGCCTGGCCTGGCCATCGTCCGCCGACAGGACAAGCGGCGGCGCGGGCGCAGGCTCATCGGGCTGGACGGCGGCGGCGATCGCCACCGTCATCATCAGCCCGGCCAGCGCCGCCACCCCCGCGATCTTCGCCGTGCGCGGCATTGGGCGTCTCAGTTGCCCATGAAGCGGCGGAACCGCTCGCGCCCCTCGGCCTCCTCGGCCGCCTGGCGGGCGGATTGCAGCGCCTGCGCCCGGCCCTGCGCCGCCACGGCGGCGGTCAGGTCGGCGAGCTGCTGCGATTGCAGCGCGAGGAGCTGGTTGCCCGCCTGCGTCGCCTGGAGCGCGCCGGTCGCGGACTGGCTGGCCGAGACCAGGCTGTCCATCGTGGTGCGGGCGCTTTCGATGTTGCCGACGACGCCGGCCTGCACCTGCAAGGCGTCCTGAAAGGCGCCGACGCTATCCTCCCAGCGGGCATTGGCGTTGGCGACCATCTGCGCGTGATCGCCGGTCAGCGCCGCGCCCTTGTAGCGGCCGTTGAACGCCTGCTGGATGTCCTGCACGTCGTAGGCGATGCGCTGCGCCTGGCCGAGCAGTTGCTGCGTCTGCTGAATCTGCTGCTGAAGCGTGCTCACCGTCGAGAGCGGCAAGCTGGCGAGGTTGCGCGCCTCGTTGATGAGGCTCGTCGCCTGCTGCTGGATTTGCTGGATCTGATTGTTGATCTGCTGAAGCGACCGGGCGGCCGTCAGCACGTTCTGCGCGTAGTTGGTCGGGTCATAGACGATGCCGCCGAACTGCGCGTAGGCCGGCATGGGCGCGATCATCGGCACGACGGCCGCGCTGGCGAGGACGCCGGCCAGGATGGCGCGGCGCAGGGGGAATCCGGTCATAGAGGTAGCTCCTGCTGAGGTTGGCGTTGGGGATCGGGGGGAAGAAGCTCGACGGCCCAGGCGCAGCCGCGATGGCGCAGCCATTCGGCCGCGAACCCGGCTTGGCCGTAGGTCTCGATGATGTCGGTGATGGCGAGCTGGTCGGTCTTCGACGACGCGGCGGCGAAGGTCAGCGCGACCTCACCCAGCCCCAGTTCGAACAGGCGATTGCCGCGCCTGCTTTGACAGTAATAATCCCTCTTGGGTGTCGCCCGGCTGAGGATTTCGATCTGTCGGGCATTGAGCCCGAACCGCTCATAGATCACCGCGATCTGCGGCTCGGCGGCGCGCTCATTCGGCAGGAAGATGCGCGTCGGGCAGGATTCGATGATGGCCGGCGCGATGCTCGACGTCTCGATGTCGGCGAGGCTCTGCGTCGCGAAGACGACGCTGGCATTGCGCTTGCGCAAGGTCTTCAGCCATTCGCGAAGCTGCGCGGCGAAGTCCGGACTATCGAGGACCAGCCAGCCCTCGTCGATGATGATGAGCGTCGGCGAGCCGTCCAGCCGCCCTTCGATCCGGTGGAACAGATAGGAGAGCACCGCGGCGGCCGAGCCGGCGCCGACCAGGCCCTCGGTCTCGAAGGCTTGCATGTCGGCTTCGCCCAGCCGCTCGGCCTCGGCGTCGAGCAGCCGGCCCCACGGCCCGCCGATGCAATAGGGCGCGAGCGCCTGCTTGAGATGCTGGCTCTGCAACAGGACCGCGAGCCCTGTCAGCGTCCGTTCTGCCGGCGGCGCGCTGGCGAGGGAGCCCAGCGCCAACCATATATGCTCTTTAGCTTGCGGATCGACGGCGACGCCTTCGCTGGCGAGGATCGCCGCCAGCCATTCGGCCGCCCAGGCGCGCTCGGCCGGATCGTCGATCCGAGCGAGCGGCTGCAACTGCACACCACCATCGCTGTCGTCGGACAATCCGCCGCCGAGATCCTGCCAGTCTCCGCCGCAGGCGATGGCGGCGGCGCGGATCGAGCCGCCGAAGTCGAAGGCGAAGACCTGGGCCTTCTCGTAGCGACGGAACTGCATCGCCATCAGCGCGAGCAGCACCGACTTGCCCGCGCCGGTCGGCCCGACGATCAGCGTGTGGCCGACATCGCTGCCGTCGGGGTGAAGGGAAAACCGGAACGGGGTCGAGCCTTCGGTCCTGCCATAGAGCAAGGGGGGTTCACCGAAATGCTCGTCCCGTTCCGGCCCCGCCCATACCGCTGACAGAGGGATCAGGTGGGCGAGATTGATGGTGGAGATCGGCGGTTGCCGGACGTTGGCGTAGGTGTGGCCGGGCAGGCTCCCCAGCCATGCCTCGATCGCGTTCATGCCCTCGGGGATGACGGTGAAGTCGCGGCCCTGGATGACCTTCTCGACAAGCCGCAGCTTCTCGGCCGCAATGGCGGGATCGCGGTCCCACACCGTCACCGTCGCGGTGACGTAGGCCATGCCGGCATAGTCTGCGCCCAGCTCCTGCAGGGCGGTGTCGGCGTCGGCCGCCTTGTTCGAGGCGTCGCTGTCGAGCAGCGTGGACGCCTCGTTGGTCATGACTTCCTTGAGGATGGCCGCGACCGATTTGCGTTTCGCAAACCATTGCCGCCTGATCCTGGTCAGCAGCTTGGTCGCGTCGGTCTTGTCGAGCATGATCGCCCGCGTCGCCCAGCGATACTCGAAGGCGAGCCGGTTCAGTTCGTCGAGCAGGCCGGGAAACGTGACGCTCGGGAATCCGACGATGGTGAGCGTGCGGAGGTGATGATCGCCCAGGCGCGGCTCCAGCCCGCCGGTCAGCGGCTCGTCGGCGAGCAGCGCGTCGAGATGCATGGGCGTCTCGGGGACGCGCACGCGCTGGCGCCGGGTGGAGATCGTGCTGTGCAGGTAGGTCAGCGTTTCGGCGTCATCGAGCCAGCGGACCTCGGGGACGAAGCCCTCGACCAGATTGAGAACGCGGTCGCTACGATCAGCGAAGCCCTTGAGCAGCTCCCACGGATCGACGCCGGTGGTGGACCGGCCCTCGTAGAGCCAGCTTTCGGCACGGGCGGCTTCCTCGGCCGGCGGCATCCACAAGAGCGTCAGATAATAGGCGCTCTCGAAGTGGGCGCCTTCCTCGCGGAATTGTTCGCGCCGCTCCATGTCCACCAGCGCCGAGACGGGATCGGGGAACGCCGATTTCGGGTAGTCGAGCGCGGGTGTGCGCTGCGCCTCGACGAAGATCGCCCAGCCCGAACCGAGCCGCCGCAGCGCATTGTTCAGCCGCGCGGTGGTGGCGACCAGCTCGGCGGGCGTGGCGCTGTCGAGATCGGGGCCACGGAATCGCGCGGTCCTTTGAAAGCTGCCGTCCTTGTTGAGCACGACGCTTGTCCCGACCAGGGCGGCCCAAGGCAGGAAGTCGGCCAGGTGGGCGGCGCGATTCCTGTATTCGCGCAAGGACATCATGGCCGCATCCACGCCGGATAGCGGAGGTGTCGGCGGGCCACGTCCACGAACTGCGGATCGCGGCGCGCGGCCCAAACCGACAGCGCGTGGCCGATCGCCCAGATGACGAGGCCGGCGATCCAAAGGCGCAGGCCGAGTCCGATCGCGCCCGCCAGCGTGCCGTTGACGATGGCAAGCGCGCGCGGAGCGCCGCCGAGCAGGATCGGCTCGGTCAGCGCCCGATGCACCGGGGCATAAAAGCCCGCGATCGGCTCGACGGGATCGGCCGCGCCGGTCATGCGATCAGCGCTCCGCCGCCGAAGCTGAAGAAGCTGAGGAAGAAGGAACTGGCTGCGAACGCGATGCTGAGGCCGAACACGATCTGGATCAGCCGACGGAAGCCGCCGGACGTATCGCCGAACGCCAGGGTCAGGCCGGTCACGATGATGATGATGACCGCGACGATCTTCGCCACCGGCCCCTCGATGCTTTCGAGGATCGACTGGAGCGGCGCTTCCCACGGCATCGACGATCCGCCCGCATGGGCGGGAGCCGAGATGGTCAGCGCGATCACGCTGGCGGTGGCGGCGAGCATGGCGCGGCGTGCGCCATGCGACAAGGCATGGATCATGGCAGGTCTCCGGTCTGGGGGGTGGTGAGCGGCGTGAGGCGGTAGTCGCCGGTGGCGGCGTCGAGTCCTTCGACGCGGGCCAGCTCGGCGAGGCGGCGGCCGTGGCCGTCGCGGACGAGCACGGCGATGAGGTCGATGGTCTCGGCCAGCAGCGCGCGCGGGACCGTGACGACGGCCTCCTGGATGAGCTGCTCCATGCGGCGCAGCGCGCCGAGCGCGGTGCCGGCGTGGATCGTGCCGATACCGCCGGGGTGTCCGGTGCCCCAGGCCTTGAGGAGATCGAGCGCCTCGGCGCCGCGCACCTCGCCGATCGGGATGCGGTCGGGACGCAGGCGCAGGCTGGACCGCACGAGATCGGACAGCGTGACGACGCCATCCTTGGTCCGCATGGCGACGAGGTTGGGCGCGGCGCACTGAAGCTCGCGCGTGTCTTCGATCAGGACGATGCGGTCGGAGGTCTTGGCGACTTCGGCCAGGAGCGCGTTGACCAGCGTGGTCTTGCCGCTGCCGGTCCCGCCCGCGACGAGGATGTTGGCGCGGGCAGTGACGCCTGTCCGCAGCGCCGCGGCCTCGGCCGGCAACATGATCCCGGCCGCCGCATAGTCGTCGAGCGTGAACACCGCGACGGCGGGCTTGCGGATCGCGAAGGCGGGCGCGGCGACGACGGGCGGCAGCAGCCCCTCGAACCGCTCGCCGCCTTCGGGCAGCTCGGCCGAGACGCGCGGGGACCGGGCGTGAACCTCGACGCCAACATGGTGCGCCACCAGACGGATGATGCGCTCGCCATCCGCCGCGCCGAGCGTCATGCCGGTGTCGGAAATCCCTTCGCCCAGCCGATCGACCCACAGCCGGCCGTCCGGGTTCAGCATCACCTCGATCACGGCGGGATCATCCAGCCAGGACGCAATCGACGGCCCCAGCGCCGTGCGCAGCATCCGCGCGCCGCGTGACTTCGCCTCGGAACGGATCGGGTGGACGGTCAAGAAAAAGCCCCTGATGAGGGCCGGGCGAACCGCCGCCCGGCGTCAGGGGCACATCAAGAGAGACAGAAAATGCCGTGCTTCAACAAGTAAATGTGGTCGTCGTAGTCTGGCGTAGAGATACAAGAACTGGCGTAGTCAGCTCATTCTTCTTGGTGCGGAAAGTCCTCGCCGATTTCTTGTCTGACCTTCGGACCTTTTGCGAGTCGGCGACCGAGCGCCTCCATGAAGGCGTCGTAGCGGTCGCCGCCTCGCCGGCGCATCGCGGCCCGTTCGCTCTCGGGCGGCGGCGGCGTGTTCGACAGCCAGAAGCGCACGAACAGCGCGATCATCTCGACGCCGATCCCGACATCGCGCTCCATCCGGGTCATGCGCCGGTCCAGCTTGTCGAGCCGCTTGGCGATGGCGGCCTCGCGCTGCTCATCGGCGTCGGGCGACAGGAAGGAGGCGATGGCCGCCTCGGCGATCAGCGAGCGCGACTTGTCCCTCCGGTCGGCATAGGCGGCGAGCGCGCGCATCAGCTCGGGGTCGAGATAGACCGACAGCGGCGTCTTGGTCGTCATAGCTCGATGCCGTCATCGGGATCGAGCGACGCCTGCCGGGCCACGCGCTGCATCTGGCGGCGCACCGTCGCCTGCCGTGCCGCATCGCTATCGGGGTCGGGCTCATCCAGCTCGAACTCATTGGCGGGCGCGGGCCGGGGCGTCGGCGCAATGTCGATATGGCGCTCCAGCGCCGGCTCGCGGAGCAGGTCCGCATTGGCGGCATCGTCCTCAGCATCCGCCTTCTTGGCGGCCTTTTTCTTCTTCGGCTTCTTCGGCGCGTCATGCTCGATCGGCTCGGGCATCGGCGGCGCCTCGATTGGCGCCAGGCCGCTCCAGTCGTCGGGCCGCGGCGGGCCGCCGCCGACATTGCTGTCGGGCGGCGACATCACCCGCTGCGTGAACCGCCGGTCCTTGAAGTAGCGGACCTTCTTCGCCCGGATCGGCGGGATGCCCGCGACCATGACGATCTCGTCGTCGGGCGGAAGCTGCATGATCTCGCCGGGGGTGAGGAGCTGGCGGGCTGTCTCGGAGCGCGACACCATCAAATGCCCGAGCCAGGGCGAGAGACGGTGGCCGGCGTAGTTCTTCATCGCCCGCATTTCGGTGGCGGTGCCGAGCGCGTCCGAAATGCGCTTGGCGGTGCGCTCGTCGTTGGTGGCGAACGACACGCGCACATGGCAATTGTCGAGGATCGCGTTGTTCGGCCCGTAAGCCTTCTCGATCTGGTTGAGGCTCTGGGCGATGAGGAAGCTCTGGATGCCGTAGCCGGCCATGAACGCCAGCGCGCTCTCGAAGAAGTCGAGCCGGCCGAGCGCCGGAAACTCGTCGAGCATTAAGAGCAGCCGGTAGCGCGACTGCCGCGCCTTCAGGTCTTCGGTGAGCCGGCGGCCGATCTGGTTGAGGATGAGGCGGATGAGCGGCTTGGTGCGCGAGATGTCGGACGGCGGCACGACGAGGTAGAGCGTCACCGGCAGCTCGCCCTCGACCAGATCCTTTATCCGCCACTCGCAGGTGCGCGTGACCTGCGCGACGACGGGATCGCGATAGAGGCCGAGGAACGACATGGCGGTCGAGAGCACGCCCGATCGTTCGTTGGCCGATTTGTTGAGCAGTTCGCGCGCGGCCGAGGCGACGACGGGATGCACGCCCGCCTCGCCCAAATGCGGCGTCGTCATCATCGCCCATAGGGTGCTTTCGATCGGGCGGCGCGGGTCGGACAGGAAGGCGGCGACGCCCGCCAGCGTCTTGTCGGCCTCGGCGTAGAGGACATGGAGGATCGTGCCGACCAACAGGGCATGGGAGGTCTTCTCCCAGTGGTTGCGCTTCTCCAGCGAACCTTCCGGGTCCACCAGCACGTCGGCGACGTTCTGCACGTCGCGCACTTCCCAGGCGCCCTTGCGGATTTCGAGCAGGGGATTGTAGGCGGCCGACGCGCCATTGGTCGGATCGAACAGCAGCACCCGCGCGTGCTGGGCGCGAAAGCCGGCGGTGAGCTGCCAGTTCTCGCCTTTGATGTCATGCACGATCGCCGAGCCCGGCCAGGTGAGCAGCGTCGGCACGACCAGGCCGACGCCCTTGCCGCTCCGGGTCGGCGCGAAGCACAGCACATGTTCGGGGCCGTCGTGGCGCAGATAGTCGCGCCCGAGCCGGCCGAGCATGACGCCGCTGTCGCCCAGCAGCCCGGCGGCGGCGATCTCGCCGCGGGTGGCCCAGCGCGCCGAGCCATAGGTCTCGGCGTTCTTCAGCTCGCGCGCACGCCACACCGACATGCCGATGGCGACGACGATCGCGGCGAACCCGCCCGACACGGCGATGAAGGCGCCGGTCTGGAATATCTCCGGCGCGTAGGCGTCGAAGGAGAACCACCACCAGAAGAAGGCCGGCGGCGGATAGATCGGCCAGTCGCCGAGCATGAACCAGGGCGCCCCAAGCTCGGGCTGATAGGCGAGCGCCGCGGCGGTCCATTGCGTCGCGGCCCACACGGCTGCGAGCACGATCAGGAAGACCGCGAAGACCTGACCCCAGAGGATTTTGGTTGCCGACATGGCATCGAAGTCGATGCGTGCCGGACGCCAAATCAAGTCACTGTTATCATGGGGGAAAGTCTAGCGTAGAAAGACAGGGAGCAGCGTAGTTCTGCCTGCTATATTTCCGATCGTGATCGTCGTTACTCGACCGCTATTCGCTCGATAGCCGGGTCGCCGCCCGAGTCTCTGCGCTCCGCCCTACAGGCCCAGCCCCCGGCCGCGTCCGAACGACCAATCCACCCCGCCGCCCGCGCGCATGACGCCGGAGATGTGCTTGCCGATCTGACTGTCGAGCGACGGGGACCAGGGCACGAGCTGGAAGCTCAGCCCGTTGTCGATCATCGCGAAGCGGCCCGAGGCGAGCGTCAGGCGCTGGCGCACGGTGCCGGCGACATATTCGCCGGCCTTGGACGGCGTGTGCGGCAGGCCGGTCTCGGCCGACAGCGCCTTGGCGGTGGCGTCCAGTTCGCGCCGCTTGAGCGTGTCGAGCAGGTTCCGCGCGAAGATCACGCGCTGGCCCTGCCGCCGCGCCAGGCCCTCGTCGGCGAGATGCTCGGCGCGCGCTTCCATCGCGGCGCGCACCTCGGTCCCGAAGCCACCGCCGAGATCGCGGCCGTCGCTCGCGAGGTTGCAGCGGTCGAGCCAGGTGGCTCCCGGTGCGCGGACCTGGGCGTCGAGGTCCATGTCGGAGCGCACGGCGAGCGCCACGCGCTGCCGGCCCTTGCGGTCCTCGAAGCGGCGCAGCTCGACGATCGCGCCTGGCCGGCAATCGCCGGTCGCCTCAATGTTGGGAAGCTGGACGTGATGGGTGCGCCCGTCGATCCCGTCCACGATCGCATAGGCCCGGCCGGTCAGCTCGTCGTGGAGGCCGCGATCGACCAGCTTGCCGATGACAGGTTGGGCGGGGTCGAGGTCCAGCACATAGCTGGCGGCGCCCCGGTCGATGCCGCGATCGGTCATGGCCTTGTGCATCCGCTTGATGATGTCGTCGCGGTTGCCCATCTCGCGCAGGGCCGCCTGGGCGTCGTCCGCGAGCGTCCATTGTCCCGGCGCGATCTCGCTGGCGAGGCCGAGGCCCTCCAGCTTGCGCAGCCGGCCCATCCGCAGCGCATGGTCGCCGTCCGGCCGCACGCCCGGTTCGGGCGCCATGTCGATGATGCCCTCGCGCTGCAAGGTGCGCGACAGGTCACGGTCGATCTCGGTCCAGCGCTCGGCTTCGACCTGGCGCACCAGCGACGCCCGGATTTCGAGGTCGGTGCGCAGCCCCAGCTCGCGGGTGACAATCTCGCGGGCGACGGCGCGCATCCCTTCGCGGATATAGTCGCGCGAGATGACGAGGTTCTGCCCGTCCTCGCCGACGCCGCGCACGATGATGTGGACGTGGGGATTGTCGGTGTTCCAGTGCTCGACGGCCCGCCAATCGAGCCGGGTGCCGAGATCCTTTTCCATCTGCGTCATCAGTTCGCGTGTGAAGGTCTTGAGGTCGCCCATCTGCGGCGCGTCCTCGGGCGAGACGATGAAGCGAAAATGGTGCCGGTCGTTCTCGCACGTCGCGGCGAAGGCGTTGCGGTCGAGGCCCTCGGCCTCGGCGCCGAACAGCACGCCCTTCTCGCCGTCGCGGGTGACGCCATCGCGTTGCAGATAGTTGAGGTGAGCCGCGAGCGAGGCGCGGCCGCCATGTTTGACGACGCGCGCCTTGACGACGACCTGGCGCGAGCGGTGGCCGAGCCGGTGCGTGGCGCGCAGGCTGGCGACCCGGCCGCGCCCGAAGGTCGAGCGGCCCGGCGCGATGATCCGGCCGCTGCGCGAGACGTGGCCGCCGGCCCGCTGCGCGGCGACGAGCGCCTGGGTGATGATGGGCAGCACCCGCTGACTGCCGCGCGAGCGGATGCGCCCAGGCCGGATGCGGAAATCCTCGTCGCCGCTCATGGCGCGGCGCTCCGCAATGTGCGGAAAACCCTTGCGGCTGCTGGCGTTTCGCCAGCGCCGCACAGTGCGGGCAATCCGCACACATTGCGCAGCAATGCCCGAAAGCCTTGAGAATCAAGGCCACAACCGGGGCGCATGGGCTTCGCACATTGCCGCCCTTTATCTTGCCCTCGGCCTTCCCCCTGCAAAATCAGGGCCTTCCCCCCTTCCAACGCTGCGAAAGGCTGCGAGGGAGCCCGCCACAGCGCGCCGGGGCCGCTCATCGGGGCCGCTCGCCGGACAGGGGGACGAACAGGCCGAGCGAAGGCGAGGCGACGGCGGCCATCGCGACGGAGGAGCGGTCGGCCGGCGAACGTTCGGACAGCGTGGGCGTGGCCCCGCTTTCGGCGCTCGCACCGCGATCCGAAGCGGCGTCCGCGCGCACCGGGAACAGTGCCGCACGACGCCAGGCGTAGGGATCGGACGGTGGCGCGGCGGCAAGCTGCGTGTCGCCCGCCCCGCCGGTGATCGACGCCAGCTTTGCGAGATAGGCGCGCGTCTCGGCGGGCAACGGACGGCCGCGCGACAGGTGCTCGTCATAGCGGCCCGGTCCCGCGTTGTAGGCGGCCAGCATCGCCGTCACGTTGCCGTAGCGGTCGTGCATTTCGCGCAGGTAAGCCGCGCCCGCCATGATGTTGTCGCGGGGGTCGAAGGGATCGCGCCCGAAGCGATAGCGAGCGCGCAGCCCGGTCCATGTGGCGGGCATGATCTGCATGAGGCCCCGCGCGCCAGCAGACGAAACGGCGCGCGCGTCGCGGTTGCTCTCGACGCGCATGACGGCCCATATCCACGCTTCGGGGAGGCCGAAGCGCCGTGCCGCGTCGGTGACATGAACGGCATAAGGATGACGCGCGGCCGCTCGCTCGGCCGGCGCGTTCTGCGCCAGCGCCGCGCCCGGCGAGACCAGCAGCAGGACCGCCAGACCGACAGCCGCCCCGACCCCGCTCCGCCGCCAGCCTGCCAGCGTGCTCGCTCCGGTAAAGGGTGCGCGCGATGCGCCGGCCGGGGGCCGCCCTTGACCTTCGCTGTGCGCGCTGGCCGGCCTGCGACCGAGCGGGACGAAGGGATGAGACGGCTTTTCCGCGAACAAAGGGATGATCGGGACGGACACCGATCAGCTCCAATCGTCGCGCGGCCGGGGCCGTTTCCACGACAGCCTGAACGTCCGCCCATCGTCGTCGGCGCGGAACAGGACGGGCCGGAACACCGCTGAAAAGAGCGGGCTGTCGATCTCCAGCGCGATGTAGTTGCCGGCGCGTTCGCCGACCCGTTTCCACGCGCCGCCGACTTCGGGGCCGTCCTCGTCGTCGAGGTGGATGCGATAGTCAGGCGCGTTCTCGGTGTCGGTCGGATCGAGCGCAACAAGCACGATCGCCTCGTTGATTCCGAACAGCCGGGTGCGCCCGGCATAGCCGTCGCCGGTGGGTTCAAAGATATTGGTCGGCATGGCCGATCTCCTTTTCGCTGGGGGGTGAAGGCGGTGCGGCCGGCGCGCGCAGGTGCAGCGGCGTCGCGCGGCCGATGACGGCGGAGGCCGGAAGCGGGCCGAAATAGCGGCCGTCCAGGCTGTCGGGATGGTCGGGATTGAGCAGTAGCAGTTCGCCCGTGCCGAGCGTCCGGCAGCCCTGCCAGACCGGCAGCGGACGGCCTCGGCCGTCACGCTCGCGGGCGCTGGCGACGGGCTGACCATCGACGCTCACCACGTCGCCGCTGCGGCACACGCGCTGCCCGGCTTTCGCTGCGACATGCTTCAGGAGCGGCAGGCCCTCGGGCAGATAGCCGCGCGCCGAGAGCCAGCGCGCCAGCCGTTCAGGCGGCGCGACGGCGACCAGCGCGCCGGTGGGCGGGTCGCGGTCGGGATGGATGCGGTAGAGTCCGATCGGCGCGCTGGCGCTGGCGTTCCAGATGACGCGCGGGAGCGGATCGGCGACGGCGATCACGACGAACGACACGGCGAAGGCCAAGGCGACGAAGGCCGTCGCCATGACATAGCGGCGGCGCGTCATCCTTCGATCTCCCGGCGCTTGAGCCAGGCGCTATGACGCTCGACCGTGTAGAGGCGCGGCTGATGGCCGGCGGCGATGCGGTTATGGATGTGCCGCCAGTGATCGGGCGCGGCGTCGCAGGGATCGACGCCGGCCGCCTCCACCGCGTCGATGGCAGCGAGCACCTGCTGGACTTTGGGCCAGCCCTCTATCTTGAGCAGGATGTCGCCGCCCGGCCGCACGAACGGCAGCGTCGTATAGGACTCGTTCGCCGCGACCGCGCGCACCACGTCGATGCGCGAGACGATCGTGCCGAAGTCGTTCGACGCCCAGCGGACGAACGCGAAGACGGCGCCCGGACGGAAGCCGACGACGCGGGTTCGGCGTGTCAGGATGCGGTCCTGGGCGACGCGGCCGAAGCGTATCCAGTGCTCCAGCTTCTTCTCGATCCAGGTCAGCTCGACATGGGTGAGGCCGTCGCTGGCGAGCGCGCTGAACGCGCCGCCGCCGCGCACGGCCGGGGGCCGGTCGTCGATCATGGGAGGTCTCCGGGGATGGGGGTCGCGATGGGTGCGGTGCGAGGCCGGCGGCTCGTCCGTCGAGCGAGCGCCGAGCCCTCGAACGGGGCCGCGCTGTCCACAGCCGCGCGCGCCGTTAGCAAGAATCCGAAGGATTCTTTTCTATTAGCACCGTTAGAGGGGGGACGATTCCGCGAGGATTTCTGCGGGTTTGCGAAGCCCGCGCGTTCCCGATAGTCCGTGTCCGGCGTTCCTGATGGTCCGAATCCGGCCGTTCCCGATAGTCCGAACCTCATGGCCAGTTCTCCACAGGCTTGAGGCCGACGCGGCGCATGGCGGCGTCGAGTGGATCGACGGGGATCGGAGCGAAGTTCAGCCGGTCGCGGCCGAGCGCGTGTTCGAGCGTGAGGACGTAGCCGGGGAGCGGTTGGCGGGCGACGATGGCGCGCAGCTCGAACGCGAAACGGCGGAGCGGCGAGAGCACGCCGGATTTGACGTGAAGGTGCGGAACGTCGAAGCTCCAGCCGCCTTCCTGCCGGCCGCCATGCTTGCGCACGATCCGGTAGAGCCAGCGTTCGAGCCCGCCGGTCAGGTCGAAATAAGAGCGGTCGATCGTCAGCACGAGCGCGCGATCGAGCACGCCGGCATAGAACCAGTCGGGCAGGATCAGCTCGATGCCGAGCGCCCGGCCTTTGCCGTCCGCCAGCTCGCGCCACTCGTTGATCCACGAGAAGCGATGGCGGCGGCGCTGATGCTGCTGCCGGATCGAGGTGGCGACGGTGGTGGATTGCAGCCGGTCGAGCGCAGCCTTCAGGCGCTCGTAGCTGGCCTTGCCGGTCCCGCGCCGCGTGAACGCCAGAATCTCGTGCGGCGTCGTCACCATGAGGCGCGAGGTCAGCCGCCCGGCGTCACGCGCCTCGATGAGCTGGCTCGCCGCCCAGATCAGCACGTCGGCGTCCCAAATAGTCGCCATGCCATGCTCGGGCACGGCCTCGACCGAGATCCATGTCCCGCCCATGCGGAAGTCGATGGGTGTGACGCGCCTGGTCTTGGCGAGGCTGAAGAACGGCCAGGCCATCAAATCCTGCGCGTCCCGCGGCGCAAGATCGCCGGGCACGGAACGGAACAGCTCTAGCTGCGTCCGCTCGACGCTGGACCGGCTGGAATGGGAGGGTGCGGTGCGCATGTGACGATCAGCGGCGCACGCAATCGCTGGGCAGGCGCTTGGCCGGATGAACCACGCCATTGCCGGGATCGGAAGTCGAGCGGCGCGTGCCTAGCGCAGCCCAGGCGTCAAGGTCGTCGATCGCATAGACGATCCGGCCGCCGAGCCTGCGGAACACCGGGCCGGTGCCGAAACAGCGATGCTTTTCCAGCGTCCGGGCCGACAAACCGAGATGGATCGCCGCATCGGGCGTCTTGAGATAGCGTGGCGTGGCAGCGGCAACAGGCTCGGCCATGATGATCCTCCTGATGATGGCCGGCCCCCGAAAAGTGGGACCGGCGGACAGGAGGCGATGGTGGCGAAACCACCCCCGGCCGAAGAAGGGACGCCGGCAAGGGGGTCGGAAATGTCCCCCTCAGCCGCCGCGCAGCAGCCGGATGTAGCCGCCGTCGCGCAGCTCGACGGCCTCGGCGATCCATCGGTTGATGCGCTTGCGCTCGCGGCTGTCGGCCCATTCGGCGGCGCTGTAGTCGCGCACGTCATCGTCGATGAGCGCGGCGGCCAGCTCGCGGCGGGTGGCGCCAGCACGGTGGCCGTCGAGCACTTGCAGGAGGGTGAGAAGGTGCCTGCGCCGGTAGGGCGGCGGGCGCAGCGCCGGCGGGCCTGCCGCCATGCCGTTCAGGCGGCGGCACAGGCGCTCGGCGGATGCGAGGCGCGCGAAGGGATCGGGGCCGATCGGCAGCATCACGGCCATTGGTCCCTGGCACGAGCCGCACATGCACAGATGCTCGTCGCCATCGCTGTCGGCGAGAATGACGTGCAGGAAGTCGCCGATCCTGATCCGCGCGCGAACGTCGCCCAGCGCCTTCATGTCGAGACATTCGGCGCCGATACCGGCGCGCGCGGGCGCCAGGACGATACTGGCCGGCGACAGGTCGGGTTGCGCGACCGCGAGCCTGGGATCGAAGGCGGAAGCTGGCGCGGCGTGGAAACTGACGCCCCAGCGCCGCACCAGGGCGGCGGTCGCCTCGTCGGCGGTGATCGCGCCGCGCTTCACGCGGCCGAGCGCACGGTAATAGTCGGCGCGATAGCGGGGGTTGCGGCGGAGATAGCCGATGGCGATGTCGGAATAAGCAAGCGCGTCGTTCCCGGCCTCGTCCGGGGGCGCGCGCCAGTCCTTCTCAGGCGGCATCGAAATCCTCCCAAGCATGGCCCTCTGCGGAGCGCGTCAGGAGATGTTCTCAAGCCCGAGACTGTGGAGAAGCCCTGCCGAGCGGGCCGGCGCATAGCGGATTCAAGTCAGCGTTCTGGATGGTTTTCCCGCGCGGTCGCGGGGTCGCCGGGATCGGCTTCTACGACCCGGACGGACGCAGGAAATGACGGTAGCCGGTCTCGGTCATCCATCGGGCGCGGGCGAGATGGGAGTCATAGACCATGCGCGCGCGTTCCGGCTCGGCCGCCGGGTCGATCCCGAAGATGATCCAGACGGCCTCGCGCCAGTCGGCGTTTTCAGCCGCCGCATCGAGCAAGCGCCAATAGGTTTGATGGTGGCGCTCGTCATAGTCGGTGACATGCGGCGCGTCGGGCGCGCGATCCTCGAAAGCGCCTATCGCCATCGCCTCGTCCCGTCTGCAACTATTGCTTCCTGCACGCGCCGATTTACGGAACATACACCATAATGGAGGGAAGTAATCATACCATGCTCGCTATGACGCCATGATGACGACAGGATAATCCGGCGAGCGTGACGGCGTGTTACTTTCGCGATTCGCCCTGAGCATTGCTCACCAGCAGCACGCCCTGGCCCCGATCCGAATCGAGAAACACGATCCCCGCCGCCTCCAGCGCCTTGGCCACCTGATGCCGGGTATCCTCGCGCACAGGCAGTTCGTTCTCTGATTCGAGCCGCTTGAGCGCGGTCAGAGCAACAAGGGCCTCGTCTGCAAGCATCTCCTGCGTCCAACCAAGAAGTGCGCGAGCGGCCCGCACCTGGCGGGAAGTGATCATGCACGATCACCTCCACAACCCACGCGCCATTCGCCATGAAAACGACTATTATAGTCGTCTTGGTATAATGGGAATAGGCTAACGGCGAGCCGGGCGTTCGCCCGGCGAGCCCGCCCTGCGGCCGCGCGGACCATCGGGACGCGCGGCCGCCGCCGATCCGAGGGAACGGATCGGCGGCGTCATGCGGGCGATGGGAAGGGAAACCGCAGGGCCGGACGGTCCAGCCCTGCGGCAATGGGGTTCAACCCGTCTTGAGGCGCTGCATCCCCTCGGCCAGCGTCCAGAGCGCGCGATTGAGCGTCACGTTCTGGTCGATGCCGTTGATCGGACGCGAACGGCTGCGGCGGATACGGCCCTCGGCGTTGCGCTTGCGGCCATGCAATCCGCCCCGAATGACGTTCTCCTGTATCACGTTGAACGTGGTCCACAGGCTATCGCCCCGATCCTCGTAGCGGCGTGGCTCGATGATCTGCTCGGGGGTGAGCGGGCTTTCGTCGTCGCCGTAGCGGGCGACAAGGCTGACCTCGCCTAGCAAGCGCTGCTCATCCTCGGAAAGCCGAACCTCCTTCATCGTCTCGCTGGCGTCGATCAGCCGGGGGAAGTCTTCGGCCACGGTGTAAACGCCCTCGATGATGTCATGCTGGATATTGCCCTTGTGCGGCACGCGGACCTCCTCGAACCGCTCGCCTGCGATCATGGAATTGGTGCAGACGAAACGCAGCATCCCGGCGAACATCTGATAGGCGCTGGTCCCGTCATGGCTGTTGACGATGATGACCTCGGCGGCCTCCGGCTTGCCGATGCCGTCATCCCGGCGCAGGCGCAGCATGTGCTTGGCGTGGCCGTGGCGGCTGCCGTCGCGGGGGACAGACTGCACCGCGAAGAACGGGAACCATCCTTCTCGGCGCAACCCCTCCACTATGTCGATGGTGGGGACATAGACATACCGCTCGGAACGGCTGTCGTGCGCCTCGCGGGCGAAGATGGACGGGACGTGGCGATACAGCGCCTCGTTGTCGAGCGCCTCATAGCCGCCGATCTGATGGCTGTTGCGGCCGAACCGGGTAGCAAGGTGATGGATGCTCATAGGTCTTTCCTTCCTTGGGTCTGGGTTTCCGCGCAGCGGGAAGCGCCGCGCTGAAACCCTGCCCGGCGGCGAGCCAGGGGTAGCAAAGGGCAAGGGCGGCCGGGGCGGAGGGGGATCACCCGGCCTGCACAAGCGACGCGCGGAAGGCTGGGGATACCGCCCCGGACGGTTCCACTTACCTTGCCCGGCGCGAGGGCAACGCCCTTAGCAACCCCGCGCCGCGTCTGCGGCGCACAAGGATTCTCGCTCCTTGCGCTCGGGGTTGTGATGGCGTGGAGACATCTCGCCAGCTAAGACTAGCCTATGGTGGCAACGGATCTTCTGGACGATGCGCAATTGCTGTTCGAGCGTGCCCAGACGCACAAGCGAGAGCTTGGCGGTCTCCTAGGTGCCGGTCCCGGCCTCCTGTGGAACATCGGACGCTCAATCTCGGCCGATGGCCAACATCGCGCCGAGCTGAGGATCGACCGGGGCGCACAGCGCCGGGCCAAGCCGATCCTGGCTGATGTTGCCAACAATCTCGTTCACGCGCTCGACCATGTTACGGCTGCGGCGCGTAAATCTGCTGGTCTCCCCAACCCGAGGAACCTTTATTTCCCGATCGAGCGCGACGACGACGATTATGCCAAGGCCATCGAAAAGAAGGTCGCAATTCACATCGACCAGCCTTGGATCGACATCTTCGCTGCCGCACGCGAGGCGCACCGCCCCTATCTCCATTATCTCCAATTGGTTCGGATTCTTTCGCGCGAGTCGAAGCATTGGGAACTGATCGCCGGGACCGCCGGAGCGCTCGCCGTTCAATGGTTCCCGCCTGGATCGCAACAGCACCGGATCGTAGAGATGCCAGCAGATCATTTTTCCGCGAACGACAGCTACACGATCTGGGAGGCCCCCGAGCCCTTTCCAAACGTCGGAGTCCAAATCCTCACGAACTACCGCGTAGCTGGCGAGGACATTGAGGAAGTATCGCTGGAGTCGGTATTGGCGACCAGCTTCACCTTCGTGGCCGGCGTGATCGCTGCAAGTCGAGAGCATCTGGCGGCCCTTTCCTAAGAAGCTGGAAGGAAAGAGAGCGCCCCGCCCATTTCGGGCGGGGCGCGGAGCCGGTCAGCTTGCGAGCAGCTCGTATTCGCCGGCCACCGTCTCGGACTCGAAAAGCCGGAGATAGACCGGCTGAGCAACGACGGGATTGAGCTTGAACGAGATGTAGTCGCGCTTCTCCTTGCTGGTTTTCCGCCAGGCGGCGCCGAACTCGATCCGCTCGTCGTCGGCTGCGACGATGCGGAAGTGTGGGGCCTTCTCGTTGTCCTGGCCCTCGATCGGGAGGAGCACGACCTGTTCGCGCTTGCCGAAGAACCGGATTTCGCCGGAGAAGCCGTGGTCGGTGGTAGTGAAGTTTCCGCAGATCATAACGTCAGTCCTTTCTTGCCTCGGAACCGCGCCTGTCGCGGCCTCGATGGCTGTCGATCGGACGGGGGACGACCGGCCCGCACCCGCAGGGCGGAACGGAGTGGCTGGCGGCGGCGGGCGGTTTTTTTGCTTTCGCGATGCAAAGCCGGCATGGCCGGCGGCGGAAAAAAATCGCCCGGCGCCGTTGCGGGAAGACGGGCGGGCTTCGGCCAGACAAGCCTTTCGAGAGGCCGCGTGGCGGCGGCGACGTGCAAGATCATGGCGCTGACGGGATGTTCTGCGGCAGCTTTGCCGCCGCCGGCCGTGGCGGCGCCGGCGATGGTCTGGTGCCCGAGGCAGGCGTGATGGGCGGGTTTCGCGCGGGCGAGGTGCAGGGCGACGTGGCGCCGGCTTTCGCGTTGTTGCGGTCGATGCAGCGGAGCGCGGCGGCGTCTGGCGGAAAACCAGCGGGAGGGGCGCGGCCTACGTTTCAGACAGGCTCAGGCCCGGTCGATGCGATGCCGGCCTGGCGCCGGATTCGGGGCCGGGACTGCTGGCGAATATGGGTTGACCGCGCTGGTCGGCGCAGCGTCTCGCCCGGAATGGGCGGGGCGCTCCCTTCCCCGCCATCCGACTATGGCGACACTTCACATTGCATGATGTTCGTCCTTTGTTCCATACTGCACCTTTCCGAATCGAGATCGAGGAACGGCGTATGAGCGTGATGATCCGCGGCCAGGGCCGCACGAGATTGAAGGTCATGGGCGATGTGGAAGCCGATCTGGCGGTTCCGGCCGACAGCGCCGGGCGCTGCTGGCTTAGCTTCTCGGACGGGACACTGATCGAAGCGGCCTATGGCGAGGATGATGATTGCCGGTTCGCTGTCAGCGAGGAAGGCGCCGGGATCGTGCGGATTCAGCGCGACGGCGACAGCGATGTGCTGCGGCTCGACTGGAGCGTGGAATGGGTGACGGTGGCCGCGCCCGGCAATGCGGCGCGTGCGATGGCGCACGGCGAGCCCATGCCGGAGTTGCCCGGCCTGTTCGCGTAAGGCTGCGGCGAGCAACCTTGAAGATTCGGACGAATAGGATTAAATCCTACCCGTAAGGAGTGCTATCCATGCGGACGACTCAACAGTTCAGCGTAACGCTGCCGAACGACATGGCGGCGCAGGTCCGTGCCAAGGTGGCGTCGGGCGAGTATGCCAGCGAAAGCGAAGTGATCCGCGACGGGCTGCGCGCGCTCCAGGCGCGCGACCGGGCCGTCGAGCAATGGCTGCGCAATGAGGTCGTCCCCGCTTATGACGCCTACAAGGCCGATCCCTCGCGCGGCATTCCGCTCGACGACGTGCGGGCCGGTCTGGCCGAGCGACACAAGCGAGCCGTCAAGCGCGGCTGAACGTGGGACATTCCATTATCCTCACGCCGGAAGCGCGTGACCATCTCGATGCCATCTACGATTATATCGCTGCCGCCGCGTCCCCGGACATCGCGCAACGCTTCACCGATGGCATCCTCGATCATATCGGCAAGCTGACCAGCTTTCCCCGGCGCGGCACGATGCGCGACGATCTGCGGCCCGGCTTGCGAACGACGGCCTGGCGGCGTCGTGTCACCATCGCCTTTGCGGTGGAAGACACGGCGGTCGTCATTGTCGGGATCTTCTACGGCGGTCGGGACTTCGAGAGCCTGCTGAGTGAGGATTCATAGACGCGAGCCGGGCCATGCCCGGCGAGCGACGATCATCCCATGACAGAGCGGCCGCGCCCGGTAAGGGGCGCGGCCGCGAATTGTCTGGCCGTGGGGAAAAGGGAAGCCGGAACCGCCAGAGCGGCCCCGGCTCCATCACCTATTCAGCAGCAACCGAGTAGGCGGCTTCCTCGTCCACCGCTTCGGGTTCGGTCGGCAGCTCCACCGCCTCGACCTCCACGGCCTCGCCGTCCTGCGCTCCGGTATCGCGGGCCTCCGCTTCGGACGGCTGCGCGATCCCTTCGGCGTCCTCCGTCTCGACGGGTTCGGCCTCCGGTTCCGGCGTCCACAACACAGCGGGAAGCCAGCCCTTCCCGGCAAGACGCTGCTCGGCGGCTTCGGCCATGTCCGGCTTCTTCTTGTCCGCGATACGGCGGGCCGCATCCTCCGACACCCCTTCGGCCACGGCCTCAAGGATATGCGCCTTGGTGACACGGCCAAGGTAGCTGCCCACGGTCGGCGTCCAGTCCTTCGCCATGTCCAGCGCCAGCGCGCTCGCCAGCCTGTCCGCCGTTTGCAGCGTCCGGGGCTTGCGATCCCACGGCAGGCGCAGGGCGTTGACGGTGCGGGACGCGCAATGCGCCAGCAACGCCAGCCGCTGCTCATCGTCCAGTGCGACGATGAAGCCCCACAGGTCGGCCACGTCACGCGGCATGCGCTCGGCCCATGCGTCATGCGCCTCGCTCGCCCGCGCCGCCAGCGGCGTATCCTCGATCCCCGCCGCATGACCACCAAGCGGGGTCACGGTCGGACGGATTTCAAGGCAACCGGCCTCGGCGTAGCTGTAGAACAGTTGCGCCGTGAGCGTGTGGGTCAGGGCGATCAACGCAATGCCGGGCTGCTCGCCAAGCGCCACGC
This sequence comes from Qipengyuania pacifica, assembly GCF_019857205.1. GTDB lineage: Bacteria > Pseudomonadota > Alphaproteobacteria > Sphingomonadales > Sphingomonadaceae > Qipengyuania > Qipengyuania pacifica. Next base: position 43,031 of record NZ_JAHWXO010000013.1, read on the forward strand.
GAAGGGCCAGCGTCCGGTGGGCGGACAGGTCGCGAATGAGGCTGTCGGAAATGGGCTTGCCCGGTTCCTCGTCCTCATCCTCGAAATCCTGAACGTCCTCGTCGCCGTCCTCGGCCTGCTCATCCTCCACGGCCTCCGGGTCGATGGCTTCCACCTCGTCCTCGGGCTGCGGATCGGCAAGCGCCTCATCCTCGGGACGCACGAAACCCCGCTCGATCCTGACCGTGCCGTCATGGTGAAGCACCACGAACGCCCCGCCATGTGCGATCACGTTGGCATCGTAGGCGTAACGCTTGGCCGAAATGGCGTCGATCTCATCGGACACTGCTTCCAGCTTCGCCGCCACGTCCTCGGGCATTTCGTCATAGGACGAATAGCCTTCGGCAAGCTCGTCATGCTCGGTGGACAGGGCCTCAAGCCGGGCCTCGTCCTCGTCGGACAGGTCCACGGCCTGCGGATAGAAGCGCCGCATACCGTGGGCGTGGGGATAGTCGATATGGGCCTCAACCCATTTCCACCCCTCGGCCTGCACTCCGTCCGCGACCTCGCGCAGCTTCTCGACGGCAAGCATGTCGAGCAAGCCCGCATCCTCGAAGAAACCGCCTCGATCCTCGCTGAACAGGTCGCGGATGATGTTGCCGCCCGCCTCGATATAGGCGTCGGCCCCGACGAACACCGCACGGCGATCATCGGCGGGCACGTTGTTGGCGGTCATGTCGCGCCGAATGATCCACGGCTCCCGGTTGTGGTGCAGGTTCTCGAACACCTGCTCCTGCCGGGCGTGGTCCTCGGTGATGGCGAAGGCCATAAGCTGATCCAAGGTCAGCCCGTCCTCGCGATAGACCTGCAACAGCTTCGGACTGACAGCGCCAAGGCGAAGCCGCTGCTTCACCACACCGCCCGACACGCCGAACCGCGCGCCGATTTCCTCCGCGCCCCATCCCTTGTCTTCGGAAAGCTCGCGGAACCGCTCGAACTGATCGGCGGGGTGCATCGGGGTCCGGGTCACGTTCTCGTCCAGACTGATCTCGGACGGGTCGTTCTCGGTGTCGAGGCGGCAGCGAACCGGGTGGTTCTTCCTGATCTGCTTGCGCTTGGCGCGCAACAGATAGGCCAGCCTGCGGCCTTCGCCAGCAGTGACGAAATAGGCGCCGGTCGGCTTCTCGCTCTTCATTTCCGGTTCGATCACAAGGTTCTGGATCAAGCCCTTATGCTCGATGGAAGCGGCCAGCGCCTCGATGGCGGCCTCGCCATGCGGCACCTTGCGGGCGTTCTTGGGGGACTTCTTGAGCTTGTTCAGCGGCACGAAAATCTCGATGCCCGACACAGGCTCAACAGCGGTCGTTGGGGTAACAGCGTTCATCTTCCTTACTCCTTCAAACCGCACTCACCCCGGAATGGGGTGGGCGGCGAAAGAGCGACCGGCAGGCCCGCCGGCGGAGCCGGGGCGCACCCGAAGGGCTGGAACGCAGAGGAGGTAAGCGCGGCTTGCCGCGCGTTGCGCCCCGGCGCGGCGGGCCTAAAGGACGCGCCCGCCCACCCCACCGACGGGGAGAGTCACAAACAAACGCGATCGGGCCGGCGAACGCCCTGGCCCGATCTCCGAAGATTCAGGAAAGACGCAAATCCGCCCAAACGGATTTACGGATCGGCGCGGAGGCGCCGAACGGGGCGTTGCGGGGTGTCCCCGCTCGAAGGGGTAGCGGGAGACCATCGGGCTCCCGATCAGGGGAACGCTTTCCCCTCACGCCCATCGTGTTTTCAATCGGACGCGAACCGCCGTTGCCGGTTTGGGCCTACCGTCAGCGACCCGAGCCGGATAGAAGCAGGCATGTCCGCAGAATTGGTCATCAAAGAGATTCAGCGATTCCTCGCCAGCAAGGATGCTGAGGTTCTGTGCATCAAGGGGCGCTGGGGTGTTGGCAAGACTTACGCTTGGCGCCATTATCTCGAAAAGGCCCAGGAAAGCGGCGATCTCTACCAACAGGACTATGCCTACGTTTCCCTGTTCGGCCTCAATTCACTCGACGACTTGCGCTATGCGATCTTCGAGAGCACGGTTTCACCCGCACAGGCGCTTACCGGCCCCGATGCCGAAACATTCGGGGCGCTGATCAAGAAAGGAAAATCCGTCGGGCGGCAGGCGCGGGGCTGGATCGGCCCGGCTCTCAGTGCCGTGGGATTTGGCGAGATTGGAAACGCCCTGGCGCGATCCGCCTTCCTGCTGGTGCGCGACCGGCTCGTTTGCCTCGATGATCTCGAACGTGCGGGCGTGGATCTGACGCCGCGTGATGTATTGGGGCTCGTTTCCTTTCTGAAGGAGCAGCGCAACTGCCGTGTCGTGCTGCTGCTCAACGATGAAGCGATGGAACAGGAGAAGCGGAAGGATTTCGAACGCCTGCTGGAAAAAGCGATCGACACATCCATCGTGTTCGCCCCGACCGCTGAGGAAGCGGCCAGGATCGCCATCGTCGATGATGAGCCCGTGAGTGCCCTGCTACGGGGCGGCGTTGTCGCGCTCGGCATCACCAATATCCGCGTCATCAAGAAGATCGAACGGCTCGCACATCGGCTCGCCGGCTATCTGCAACCCTATCGCCCGGAAGTTCTGACACAGGCTGTCACAGCTTGCCTGCTGTCCGGCTGGGCAGTGTTTGAGCGCGATCACGCGCCGCCGATGGAGTTTATCCAGAGTTACAATGCGCTCATCGCAGCCATGCAAGATCGCGACAACGACCCCACAGATGAGATAGTGCGATGGCGCGATCAGCTCTCCGCGCTGCCATTCTCGCACCCGGACGATTTCGACCGAACGATCTTCGAGGGCGTTTCGGCCGGCTATTTTGACGAAGCTCGCTTGCTGAAAGAGGCGAAGATCCTAGAGGAAGCGCTGAACCGCAACAGCCGCGACAACAGTTTCGCCCGAGCTTGGGACCGCTATCACGAGTCATTGACGGACGACGACGAAGTGGTGCTCGATACGCTTTACCAGAGCGCAATGGAAAACCTAGCCACGATCGACTCTCTTAACATCAATGGCACCATATTGTTCTTGCGCGAGTTCGGCCGCAACGATGAGGCTGATGAGCTTGCTCGTGCTTACACTGCGGCACAGCCTGACGATCCCCGCTTCTTCGATTTGAGCTATCACCATTTTTCAACGGACGCGCCTGTCGATCCGACATTGAAAGCCGCGTTTGAGGCACGGCAGTCGAGCTTCAAGGATGAGCGCGATCCCAAGGGGGTGCTGCTGGCCATTGGCCGAGGCGAGCCTTGGCGGGATGAGGACGTCAGGCTTCTGGCGAATGTTACCATCGACGCCTTCGAGGCCATGATTGAGGAAACGGAGGGCAAGGATTTGCGTCTGGTCGTCCAAACGGCGCTACAGATCGCCGCACGCCACGAGCACGAAGACCCGTCCATGAAATCATCGCTCCAGGAGGCTCTGACGCGGATCGCGGGCAAGTCACCCATGCGTGCCCGACGATTGCGGGCGTGGGGCTACAGGGCTTCGGCTCCCGAAAAGGAAATCTGATCCCAGCCGGGCGAGCGCCAGAAGTTTAGCGTTCCACAGCCGTTCGGCGCTATATGTCCGAGGCAAAGTCCGTAGGATAGCCGCGCCCGATCTGGTCGAAGATCATGTCCCCCTCACTGTGGACGGCAAGGATTGCCTCGGGACCGAGTGGCTGTGTCACATAGAGGTCGAAGGAGGGAGTGTCGGTCTGGCAGCCGAGCGTTCGAGCGAAGCTCGCCACCAGCGCGCAACTCGCGTCATAGCGATGATTGGTCAGGGCAAGTGGCACCGCGGCCTCGATCACTCTTGGTCGGCCGAGGGTTGCGAGTTGCGCCTGGAGCATCTCGTCATCCTGCCAAAAATAGACGGCTTCGCCACCCCAGCTTGAGAGCAGCAGTTCGACACCGCCATCGTCGATCGTCCTTGGAAGAGACGTCAACCAGAATTTCCCCGCGCGGGCATCGTGCTGGCTGCCGTGAAAGGGGCTGGCAGTGAATAGGGCGTCGGCCATCTCGGAGGTGAACAATCCGGCGCCGACCTGGCGGTCGAGGCGGGCCTTGATTGTCTCTAGCGTCGAGGGCACCGCACCGCGCACGATGATTGCGTCAGCCTCATCATCCATCAGGCGCGTATAGTGCCAGGCTCGGATCGTCCGGTCAGCGATCTGGGCCGACAACTCCTCCTGAAATTTGAGGAACCCGGCAGCGAAGGGATTGCTCGGGGGCGGGCCGCAATGGTGCGACAGGGTGCGTTCGCGCTGCTGGCGCCGGTCGGTCTCAAAGTATTTGCGTATGAGGTCGGACGCTCCCCGCAGCCTTTCGTTAATGCCCTGGTCGAAAGTTGCGACGTTCCACACGTCGATCGGCGTGGCGATCATTGTCCAGCACCCCCGGCGTTGCTATCCGCTTCGGGTTGGACGATGCCGTCGAAACCAAAGGTCGCGGGCACCTTCTCGCCGCGAACCGTTTCCCGCCCTGTAAGGTCGATGGTGTTCACCCTGGGGCGCCCATAAGCCTTCGCGTCGAACGATCCCGGTGTCGGAAATGGCACCAGACTCAGCGGTTGTCCGTTGATGCATTGGTCTTGGGAGAGCGACGGGATGAAGACTTGCAGCACCTCGTTGCCGAGGCCGATCACATAGAAGGCATAGGGGACCGTGGTGACGCCCGACCGGCGGCGCAGCAACATCAGCGTCACCTTGTCGTTGGGCATCGGACCCGAAATGAAGGTGCGGATGATTGGAAATTCCGCGACGAAACTCTGACTATGATCGGGGTTGCGTATCCAGTCGAACGTCTCGGAGAAATGGGCCAACTCGACTTCAGGAAGCAGGGTCAGGCCGATTTTCACGAGCCCCTTGAGTGCGGCGACCGGGATATAGGGATCGCGGTGAAGCTCGAAGCGGAGCTGCTTTGCTTGTTCGTCGATCGTAAAATGGGGGTCGCCCTCATACTCGCTGAGCTGGAAGGCTCCAGTGGAGTATTCGACTCGCCAACCCTTGCCACCGCCAGGCTCCTTGATGGTCGGAACGCCGCTGCGGCCCTTAATGCGCATGAGCGTCCGCATGGGCTTGGTCCAGTTTCCCAGATCGTTCTCGATTCCCTTACCGAAATAGCTGTTGCAGGCGTCGCACTCGTAGTTGCTGAACAGGCCGATCCGGCCAAAGGCTGCCGGTAGCGCATGGGCATCGGTCTTGAACTGAACCTCGGGTTCGCTGAGGCCACAGAAGCGGCAGTGCTTCGGACGATCAGGGCTACCGAGTGTGCATCTCATTCCGGGTTCGAGGAAGAGAGGTTTGCAGCAAGCGTAGTGCTGGTCGTAGAAGTCGGCGGCGGCCGCAGTTGCTGGATCGAGATCGGTCATCGCTGTTCTAGATGCAGGACTCACGCTTGAATGGCGAGAGGTTGAAGGGTGGGTGCTGATACCGCCGCCTCATCAAACGGGAATCGGTCAGCTAAACGTGGGCGATCCCATCGAAGCTGCACCTCGCTCAATTCTCGCGATAGCCACTAGCCGAATTTTCGGACATCAAAGCTTCCGCAATCGGTTGTAGCCCGGTTGTAGCCCGAGCTTTTTTAGCCCGAGAGGCATTTTTGAATGCCCTAGCAAGTTACTGATTTTCTTAGAAAATCTGGAGCGGGCGAAGGGATTCGAACCCT
>NZ_JAHWXO010000014.1 GCF_019857205.1 Qipengyuania pacifica
CGTCATTCCCATCGCGTTCGCGGTCATTCTCCTGTTGCTCTACATGGCGGTCGGGGGCTGGGTGCCGGCGCTCGCCGTATTCAGCGCGATCCCGCTGGCCCTGGCAGGCGGAATATTCTCCTTGGCCCTGCGCGGGATGCCATTCTCGGTTTCTGCGGCGGTAGGCTTTATCGCCCTGTCGGGCGTAGCGACCTTGAACGGGCTCGTGATGGTGACTGCGATCCGTCAGCGGCTCGACAAGGGCATGGCGCTCGATGACGCCATCGTGGCCGGTGGCCTGGCGCGCCTGAGGCCGGTTCTCATGACCGCGCTCGTTGCATCGCTCGGCTTCGTGCCGATGGCGATTGCGACGGGGACCGGCGCGGAAGTGCAGCGTCCTTTGGCGACAGTGGTCATCGGAGGGTTGATCACCGCTACCGCTCTGACCCTCTTCGTCTTGCCCGCAATCTTGAAGCTGGTTTTCAGTACCAGAGAAGATGACCGGACCTGGCGACAGCGCTGGTGGGATCGGCTGCGGCGCAACGTGACAAGCGATGAGCAGCGCGAGCTGAAGGACATCGCATGACCGATCGGGAAAGGAAAAAACGGTGCTGGCACTGAAGGAAGAGAACGGACTGCTCTGGATACGCGCCGGAGGCAGGCTGGGGGATGAAGCCTATGACCGCTTTGTTCCCCAATTCGAACATATCGCAGAGCGCGAGGCCGGTACCGTCCCGATGGTGATCGAGCTCGCGCCTGACTTTTCGGGTTGGGACTTCGGAGGTCTCTGGCGCGATCTCAAGTTCGACATCCGGCATAAGGATTGTTTCGGCCGGATCGCCATGATCGGCGACAGCAAATGGGAAGAGCGGGGCTGGAAATTGTCATCCTCACTCTTCCGCGCCGAAATGAAGTTTTTCCGGCCATCACAGCGTAGTCATGCGGAAAGCTGGGTACAAACCGGGGAGGACGCAGCATGAGTGGCGGACATGAGGTCGATGCCGGGTCGCCCGAAAAGCGCAAGACCCTGTGGGTTGTCCTGTGGCTTAACGTCGCCATCGCGATCGGCTTCTTCGCGGTCGGATATTTTGCCGATTCCAACGCGCTGTTGGCAAACGGCCTCGATAATTCATCGGATGCAATCGTTTATGCGCTCAGCCTGCTTGCGCTAACCCGCTCGCGGACCTGGAAACGCGGGGCCGCGCGTTTCTCCGGCATCATGCTGCTGGTCTTCTCCGCTGGGGTCATTTTCGATGCTTACCGACGGTTCGTGGAAGGTTCCGATCCGGGCGGCATGCTGATGATGGCGATGGCGTTCGTCGCGGGACTGGTGAATCTCTATTGCCTGCGCCTGTTGCAGAAGGTGGAGAACAAGGACGTCAATATGCGGGCGGCGACAACCTTCAGCTTCAACGACTTCATCTCCAATGGCGGGATCATCATCGCCGGCATCGTTGTGCTGATTACCGGTGCCAACTGGCCCGACCTAGTGGTCGGAATAGCGGTCGCCTGCATAGCGCTTTACGGCGGAGTGCAGATCCTGCGCGATACGCATATGGATGTGCACGACGAGGCGGGAACCGTCCACGGCGAGAAGAGGAATTGACGCTAATCGATACCTTGTTTGCCGCGCAGGACCTTTCGCGGGTCCTTGTCCTAGCGATGCTATCAGGCATCGGGGTCATGATTGGCGGCAAATTGGCAAAAGGCAGTTGGAGCTTCCTGCATCCGCTCCTGCCGGGCGGCGTTTCGGGTGCTTTTGCCGCCCTTGCCGTCTTGCTAACTCTTCCGCTGGGACAATCTCCTCTCACCCGCTGGACACTCACTGGTTTGATGCTGGCGGGCGGCCTGCTGCTTCTGATTTTCAACGAGCTTGGTCGATACGCAAAACTCAGACCGGATGATGACGGACCTGAGCGATGCTCCGATAGGCCAACCCTGGTACGTCGCATCTCGGTGTCGATGGCGTCCGATATCCTGCCTTACAGCGTTATCTTGGGTGCTGCCGCTGCTGCATCCGCGACGACAGCAATGGCGGTGTCTGCAGCGCTTGTTTTTGCGAACCTGGAAATAGGACGCCAGGCGATCGATGAATACCGATCCGCCCAAGTGAGCAGGATGGACCAGCTTGCGCTACTTGTCCTCTTTTCCCTGTTTTTCATCGGGATCGCTCTCTTGACCTTTTGGGCGCTGCACGGATTCACCGACAACGGGCGAGGTTGGCTAGCGGCTATTATCCCGGGCTTTCTTATAGTTGCATCGGCGCGCGCGCTGCTTCGCATGGGAACCGGATCGGTCGCCGCCAATCATATTACGCTCCTGGCATTCGTCGGAGGGTTCGCGCTGCTCGGCCTCGCGATCTCGGCGCTTGGAGAACTGTCGCGCGAACTCGATGTCTCGAACAGCACGTTCCAGCATTCCCCCGCGCAGTCCGTTACGACGACCAAGAGAACAGAAAAAGGAGGCAGGTAGTGGCACAATCGGGCGGTCATGCCGGGCACAGTCACGGCGAAGAAAGCATGAGCGACGGCCGCCTTGTATTGGCCGTCGCCCTCAACGTCCTGCTGACTGTCGCCCAGATCATCGGGGGGATATTGTCGGGTTCGCTCGCACTGATCGCCGATGCGCTGCACAATTTCAGCGACGCGGCATCGCTTGGACTGGCTCTGTTTGCGAGGCGGATCGGGCGCCGGCCAGCCGACAAGCTTATGACCTTCGGCTATGCTCGTGCGGAAGTCGTGGCGGCGCTCATCAATCTGACGACTTTGCTTATCATCGGTTTCTATCTGCTCGTCGAGGCGATCAACCGTTTCGCAGACCCTCAACCCGTTGAGGGGTGGACCGTAATCTGGGTCGCCGGGATAGCGCTGGTGATCGACGTGGTTACGGCGGTGATGGTTTACGCCAGCTCGAAGAACTCCCTCAACATGAAAGCCGCCTTTCTGCACAATGTGTCCGATGCGCTGGCGTCGGTCGGTGTGATCGTGGCTGGCGTACTCATTCTGCGATACGAACTTTATATTGCCGATCTGATCATCACTGTGGTCATTGCTGCCTATGTGATCTGGCAGGGCGTCACTTTGTTGCCTCGCACGGTGCGGCTCTTGATGGGTGCGGTGCCGGACGAAAGCGAGTTCGATCGCATTGTGAGCGACCTGCGTGACACAGAAGGCGTGGCCGACGTCCATCACGTCCATGTCTGGAGCATCAGTGAGCATTATCGCGCGCTTGAGGCGCATATCGTTCCTGCCGAATCTTCGTTGCAGGCTTTCGAGGATGTGAAGGCGCGGGCTCGCGGTATGCTCGAGACGCAGCACGCCATCGCCCATGCAACGTTCGAAGCCTGTCTCGCTGCAGACTGTGATCCCGACATGATCCCGGACCATCAGGTCGAGAAGAACCATCATCACGACCATGACCGCGACCATTGACAAGCGCGGCGATCGGGTCGGTCGCTGTGGGTAAGCTGCTTGGCAGCGCACGACATGAACCGCCCTGCAACCCGTAAAATGAGGACCAACGAATGAAAGCTTCCGATCTTATGGTCGCCGCGCTCGAGGCCGAGGGCGTCGAATATGTTTTCGCCGTTCCAGGCGAAGAGAACCTGGATCTCCTGGAATCGCTGCGAACTTCCGCCATCACGCTGGTTCTGGCCCGTCACGAACAGGGCGCTGGCTTCATGGCGGCGACCTATGGCCGCCTGACCGGCAAGGCAGGTGTGTGCCTGGCAACGCTCGGGCCTGGTGCCACGAACCTGACCACACCGGCGGCCTATGCCGCGCTCGGGGCCTTTCCGCTCGTCATTATTACCGGGCAGAAACCGATCAAGACCTCGAAACAGGCCCAGTTCCAGATTGTCGACGTCGTTTCCCTGTTTACGCCGCTCTGCAAGGCTTCGACCCAGATCGTGAACGGCAATCGCATTCCCTCGCTCGTTCGCGAAGGGTTCCGTCTGGCGCAGGAAGAAAGACCCGGAGCCGTCCTCCTGGAACTGCCCGAAGATATCGCTGAAGAGGAAACGATCGAACCGGTCATACCGCCGCATGACAGGCGTTATGCGGTCGCCGGAGATGCTGCGCTCGACGAAGCGGCCCGGCGTATTCTTGCTGCGGAACGGCCCTTGCTATTGATCGGAGCTGGAGCGAACCGCCGCCGCGCTTCGAAAGCGTTGCGCAAATTCGTGTCTGATACCGGCTTTCCCTTCTTCGACACCCAGATGGGCAAGGGCGTGGTCGATGAAGATAGCGAACTCTATCTGGGCACTGCGGCGCTATCGTCGGGCGATTATGTTCACTGCGCGATCGAGAAGGCCGATCTGATCGTCAATATCGGTCACGACGTGGTGGAGAAGCCGCCCTTCTTCATGGAGCCGGACGGTCAGACCGTCATCCATATCAATTACAAGGCGGCTGAAGTCGATCAGGTCTACTTCCCGCAGCTCGAAGTCATCGGCGACATCGCCGGATCGGTCGAGCGGCTGGGAAGCCGCCTCGATGGCAAGCTGCAGTGCGACCGCAGCTATTATACCGCCCTGCATCACGAGATTGCTTCGCACATCTCCGAGACCAGCGACGACGAACGTTTTCCGATGGTCCCCCAGCGCGTGGTTGCCGACGTACGCAGCGTAATGGCGCGCGATGATATCGTTGCGCTCGACAACGGCATCTACAAGATCTGGTTCGCCAGAAACTACATCGCCCACGAGCCTGGCACCATCCTGCTCGACAATGCATTGGCGACGATGGGCGCGGGCCTTCCATCGGCCATGATGGCTGCGATGCTGGCGCCGGGGCGCAGAGTGCTCGCGGTATGCGGCGATGGCGGGTTCATGATGAACTCGCAGGAACTGGAAACGGCCGTCAGGCTTGGACTGAACCTTGTCGTTCTCGTTCTGAATGATGCAGCATACGGGATGATCCGCTGGAAGCAGGACCAGCTTGGCTTTCCGGACTACGGCCTGACCTTTTCCAATCCCGACTTTGTCACCTACGCACAAAGCTATGGAGCGACCGGCCACCGTGTCGAGCGAAGCGCGGATCTGGTTTCGGTCCTGAACGCCGCATTCGAGGCTGGCGGCGTGCACCTTGTCGACCTGCCCGTCGATTATTCCGAAAACAAGAAGGTGCTGATCGACGAACTCGGCGCAAAGGTGTGCGAGCTATGAAAACGATCGTTCACAATCCCTTCGACCGCTCGCCGATTGCAGAAGTAGCGCTTGTCGACTGGGCTCAAATCGATGAATGGCTGAATGAAGCGCAGTTGCTCCACCGCGACCGCCATGGCTGGCTTGCCGTGCACGAGCGTATCGCCATCCTCCGGCGGGCTGCGGATATCATGCGCGAACGAGCCGAGGATCTGGCTCTCCAGATCGTCAGGGAGGGCGGCAAACCCCTGGTCGATGCGCGCGTGGAAGCCAGTCGCGCAATCAACAGCGTCGACTTGTGCGTTCAGGCGCTCAGCGATGGCGGCGGTCACAAGATCCCCATGGACCTGACAGAAGCGGGTGCGGGAAGGACGGCATATACATTCCGCGAACCGATCGGTCCTGTCGTGGCGATCTCGGCATTCAATCACCCCCTCAATTTGATCGTCCATCAGGTTGGACCGGCGGTAGCAGCCGGGTGCCCCGTTCTCATCAAGCCTGCGCTGGAAACGCCTCTGTCATGCCAGAGCTTCGTGAGCATTCTTCATGAAGCCGGCCTGCCCGAGGCCTGGTGCCGGTTCGCACCTTGCGGCAACGATATTGCCGAAAGAATGGTAACCGATCCGCGCACGGAGTTCTTCTCATTCATCGGTTCTGCGAAGATCGGCTGGATGCTTCGCTCGAAGCTGGCGCCGGGAACCCGCATTGCTCTCGAGCACGGCGGCGCGGCGCCGGTAATCGTGGACAGCGGCGTGGAGCGCGCAGCAGTGATCGCCTCGTTGCTCAAAGGCGGGTTCTATCATTCGGGTCAGGTCTGCGTTTCCGTGCAGCGCGTGTACGTCCCTGCTGCAGAATTGAAAGACTTCGCTCATGACCTAAGGCGAGCTGCCGAAAAGCTGGTAGTGGGCGATCCCGCCGATGCTGAGACCCAATGCGGACCCCTGATCCGAACGGAGGAAGTTGACCGCGTCGAACGCTGGGTCGATGAAGCCATCGCAGCAGGAGGCACCCTGGTGTGCGGGGGAAGCCGTCTGAGTGACACTCTTTTCTCCCCGACCGTCATTGTCGATCCTCCCGAAAGTGCCAAGATATCCCGGGAAGAAATCTTCGGCCCCGTGATCTGCGTGTATGGCTATGACGATATCGACCTGGCTATCGAGCAGGCCAATGCCCTGCCTTACGCCTTTCAGGCCGCTGTATTCAGCGATCGGCTGTCAATCGCCAATCATTGCATACAGTCTCTGGCGGGATCGGCTGTGATGGTGAACGACCATACGGCATTCCGCGTGGACTGGATGCCTTTTGCAGGGCTGCGCCGCTCCGGGCTGGGCGTCGGCGGGATCCCCTACACTATGGCGGATATGAGCATTGAAAAAATGGCCGTCTGGAACTGGCCTGCGGCGGCATCATAGCCCGTTCGACAGACCCGGGATGGCGACACGGGCAGCTTCGCACTCGTCGGCCTTTCCCGAAGTTAAGTCTCTTATGGGCGGCCGACAAAAGCCGTGCATTGGCGAGCCTGACCGAACTGGCGCACGAGGCGCGGACATCAAGGCTCGGCGGTACCCGCAAGTGCATCGATGATGCGGCAATCGCCTACAGTGTCTTGCTCGCAGGCAGCGATCATACGCCCAAGTTCCGTCCGCAACGCCTCCAGGCTCGCGATCTTGCGCTCGACCTCGCCGAGATGGCTTCTGGCCAGAGCGTCGATGCCCGCGCAGGACCGGTCGGCATCATCGGAGAGATCGAGCAATTCCCTGATGCGTGCCATGGAGAAGCCGAGATCACGCGCGCGCCGTATGAAGTTAAGGCGCGCTTCCTCTGCTGGTCCATAATCGCGATAATTGGCCCGCGTGCGTGGAGGGGCAGCGAGGATACCCTCACGCTCGTAGAAGCGGATTGTTTCGGATTTGACGCCGGTTATCCGGGCAAGTTGACCAATTCTCATGACAAAGGCTCCTGCCGCTTGACCTTGTAGTTACTACAAGGTGCATAGGGCGGATCGACGCAAGGAGTCGAGTAAATGGGAAAGACCTGCTGCGGCCCCGATGAGGCCGGTGCAAACAACAACGATCCGACATGGCGGCGCATTCTGTGGATCGCACTGGGCCTTAATGCAATCATGTTCGGCGTGGAGATCGTGGCAGGCATTGCTGCGGATTCGCGCGCCTTGCAGGCCGACGCGCTCGACTTTCTCGGTGATGCGGCAAACTATGCTATCAGTCTCGGTGTAGCGCGGATGGCGCTCGTCTGGCGCGCGCGTGCGGCTCTCGTAAAGGCGGCGACCATGCTGGCTTTCGGCCTGTGGGTGCTCGGCTCGGCCATCTGGGGTTTCTTTGTCGGGGCGTCGCCCGACCCGGGAACGATGGGCGCCATCGGTTCTCTTGCTCTGGCGGTAAATCTCGCCGTCGCCGCGATGCTGTTCCGGTATCGCTCGGGCGATGCGAACATGCGCTCGGTGTGGATCTGTTCGCGCAACGACGCGATCGGTAATATCGCCGTGCTGGCGGCAGCGATTGGCGTTTTCGGCACCGGCCGTGCGTGGCCCGATCTGGTTGTGGCGAGCATCATGGCAGGACTGGCGGTGTGGGGAAGTGCCGAAGTCTCCAAACAGGCCCGTGGCGAACTGCGCTCTACCTAAACTCCAGAATATCCCCGCGATCGGGGGTTGGAGGAAATACATTTCCGTCTACACCCTGCTATTGCGGATTAATTGCAACAGATATAGAGACCCCTCATGCATCGCATCGTCTCCGCCACCGTCCATCCGGCACTGCGGCTCATTCTGCTGGCGCTTGCGCTGTGTCTGTCCGTCACCGCGAACGCGGAAGAACCCGACGTGCGAACCACCTGGCGTCTGCTCGATTATATCGCGGTCGACTACGCCTCCGCCGTTTCCGAGGGACGTGTTGCCGACGAATTCGAATATCGCGAAATGGTGGAGTTTTCCGATGTCGTGGCGCGGCAGATCGCTGCATTGCCGGATACTAAAGACAATCAAGCACTCATCCGCCGATCGGACCAGCTGCGAGCTCTGATCGCCAATAAGGAACCCGCCGAGCGAGTTGGGCGCTTAGCGCGCGCGCTGGCAGCCTCGTTGCTGACAGCCTACCCGGTTCCGCTTGCCCCTTCGCAAGCGCCCGACCTTGACCGCGCCCGCACTCTCTTCGCGCAGAACTGCGCCTCGTGTCACGGCGCCGCCGGAAGTGCGCCACCGGCCGCAATGCAGGCACTTGATCCCCCGCCGATCGACTTCACCGATATCGACCGGGCGCGGCAGCGCAGTGCGTTCGGGCTTTACCAGGTCATCACGCAAGGGCTGGAAGGAACGTCCATGGCCAGCTTCGCATCGCTGTCCGACGAGGATCGCTGGGCGCTTGCATTCCATGCCGGCAGCATTGCTTTTGAAGATGTGGCCAAGGGCGAGCGTATTTGGCGGGAAGATGATGGCATACGCCAGCTTGTCCCCGATCTCGAGACGCTCGCCGCGCTCACACCGGAAAGTCTGGCCGAGCAGATCGGCGAGGACCGTGCGCTCGCCGTCATGGCCTATCTTCGCGCCAATCCCGATGCGGTGGGACAGGCAAATGACGCAGGTTCGCTCGCCTTCGTTCGCGATACGCTCGATCGCAGCCTGTCAGCTTATCGGGCTGGCAACCGAGAGGAAGCGCGGCAGCTTGCCCTGTCTGCCTATCTCGACGGGTTTGAACCCCTGGAGGCCCTCCTGGCAACGCGCGATGGCGGTTTGATGCGGGAGGTAGAACAGGCGCTCGGGCAATTCCGGGCCGGAATAGAGTCCGGTGCGAATCCATCCGAACTACAGCAACTAAGGGCTCGCATCGATAGTCTGCTGGCAAGAGCCGAGGAAGCGTTGGCTCCTGAGGCGGCCAGCGAAATCTCGACCTTTCTCGGGGCGTTCACCATTCTCCTGCGCGAGGGGATCGAAGCAATTCTGGTTGTGATCGCCATGATCGCCTTTGTGAAAAAGTCGCAGCGCTCCGAGGTATTGCCCTATATCCATGGTGGGTGGATCGCTGCTCTTTTCGCAGGTGTCGCCACCTGGGTCGTAGCAACCTACTTCGTAAGCATCAGCGGGGCGAGCCGCGAGATGACCGAAGGGATCGGCGCGCTGCTTGCGGCTGTCATTCTCGTATCGGTCGGGATCTGGATGCATGGCAAATCCCAGGCCGAGGAATGGCGGCGCTATATCCAGGAAAAAATGGGCAAGGCGCTTTCGCGCGGATCGGCATGGTTTCTCTTTGGTCTTGCATTCGTGGTCGTCTACCGGGAAGCGTTCGAGACTATCCTGTTCTACGCTGCCCTGTGGAACCCGCAGAGCAGCGGCATCATACTGGCAGGTGCCTTGTCCGCAGTAGCGCTGCTGGCGCTCATTGCATGGGCCATGCTGCGCTACAGCCGCAAACTGCCGATCACCCAGTTCTTCCGCTACAGTGCTATCCTGATTGCGATCCTTGCGGTCATTCTCGCGGGCAAGGGCGTGGGCGCTTTCCAGGAGGCCGGAGTTCTTTCCGCCACTTTCATTGCCGGCTTGCCGCGCCTCGCCGAACTCGGCTTCTTCCCGACTGTCGAGACGATCGGCGCGCAATTGCTCACGCTGCTGGCCCTGATTGCCGGATTTCGGGTAAGTCGATCACCATCGGGACCGCAGCCGGCAGCTGTCGAGGGATAGGAGATCCCGGTTTGCGATCAGCGGGGTCCGGTGCCGAGACGGCGCGCGAGCCACAAGGTGGCCGTGGGAACCGCGACCCACATCACGATCGGTACCAGGCCGATTTTGGTCCCGGGCACAAGCGGCATGATTGCACTATAGGACCACCCCCAGTCGGCACCGACAGCCAGCACTTCGACCATGGCAGTAATGGCCAGGCCGATTCCCAGGAACACGACAAAACGCGAGATCGGCCAGTCTACGAGCCACGGCGTTTTACCACTGCCGACAGAGGCACCGAGATAAGCGGCCACCATGATCCCGGCATCGCCGAACGAGGCCAGGCCGCAGCGACGTGCTGCCTCGGCAGGCGACAGACCTCCCGACTGGTAGAAAGGAAGCTGGAGCATCTCCCAGGCGAAAGCGATGAGAATTCCGAATATCGCGATCCAGAGGGCTGGATGAGCACCGCGCCATTCGCGCGATTCCTCAGAGATTTGGTCCTGATCCTGCATCGTCTGATTCGTCACTCCTGCGATCTCCGTCCCGTCCCCATCGCTCAGGTATCGAATTTGGGAAGAGCGAGGCCGCGCAGGCGCAGGGCGTTGCCGATCACCGATACCGAAGACAGGCTCATCGCTGCGGCCGCGATCATCGGGTTCAAAAGCAACCCGGTCCATGGATAGAGGACACCTGCTGCGACCGGTATGCCGAGCGCATTATACGCAAAGGCAAAGAACAGGTTCTGCCTGATGTTGCGCATAGTGGCCCGAGACAGGACGAGCGCCTGAACAACGCCGACGAGGTCGCCGCGCACCAATGTCACGCCCGCGCTTTCGATCGCGACATCGGTACCCGTTCCCATCGCGATGCCGACATGCGAAGCGGCAAGCGCGGGTGCGTCGTTTATGCCGTCGCCGGCCATAGCGACCCGGCGACCCTCGCTCTTCAACTGCTCGATCTTGCGATGTTTGTCCTCGGGCGAGACGTTCGCTTCGACTTCGTCGATACCGACCTGGCTTGCTACCGCACGCGCGGTGGCTTCGCTGTCGCCGGTAAGCATCACGATCTTGATGCCGCGCTCATGCAACGCGGCAATAGCGGTGCGGCTGGTTGCCTTGATCGGATCGGCGACCGCGATAAGGCCTGCCGGTGCCCCGTCCACGGCCACGAACATCACCGTCTGTCCGAGGCTTCGGCCTTCGTCCGCCGTTGACCGCCAGCCTTCTTCGAGCGCCCCTATACGCTCCATCATCTTTTCATTCCCGATCGCGACCAGGCGCTTGTCGACATTTGCCTGGATACCTTCGCCGGTCACGGATTCGATATCGGAAGCGTCGAGAATGGCAGCGCCCCTGTTTTGAGCCCCTTCCACGATCGCGTGGGCGAGCGGATGCTCGCTTCCTCTCTCAACGGCAGCGACAAGGCTCAGCAATTCCTGCTCGTCGAAATCTGACTGCGGTTTTACGTCGACAAGATCGGGCTTGCCCCGGGTCAGTGTGCCGGTCTTGTCGACAACCAGCGTATCGATCTTTTCCAGCGTTTCGAGCGCTTCGGCGTTCTTGATCAGGATGCCGTGCTGGGCTCCCTTGCCGGTGCCGGTCATGATCGACATTGGCGTCGCCAGTCCGAGCGCGCAGGGACAGGCGATGATCAGAACGGCGACCGCGTTGACGAGCGCGTAGGCAAGGGCCGGTGCCGGTCCCCAGATGGCCCAGACGACAAAACTCACGATAGCGACAAGGACGACGATGGGCACGAACCATCCGGTGACTTGGTCGGCGAGCCGCTGGATCGGTGCCCGGCTGCGCTGCGCCTCCGCCACCATCTGCACGATCTTCGAGAGCATGGTGTCCGCGCCGACCTGCGTCGCGCGCATGGTGAAGCTGCCGGTCTGGTTGACAGTGCCCCCGATTACCTGATCGCCCGCGCTTTTCTTGACGGGAATGGGCTCGCCACTGATCATGGATTCGTCGATGGCACTGCTTCCATCCTCGAGCGTGCCATCGACGGGGACCTTGTCGCCCGGACGCACGCGCAGAAGGTCCCCAGACGTCAATTCATCAAGCGGAACTTCGCGCTCGTCCCCGCGACCGAAAATCTTCATCGCGGTCGGGGGCGCGAGCTCGAGAAGCGCCCGCAAGGCGCTCGATGTGGATCCGCGCGCCTTGAGTTCGAGCACCTGCCCGAGCAGCACGAGGGTCGTGATAACCGCTGCTGCCTCGTAATAGACGCCGACCCGGCCCGCATGATCGCGGAAAGCCTCGGGAAAGATGTCCGGGGCGAGGGTTGCCACAAGGCTGAACAGATAAGCGATGGCAACGCCGAAGCCGATCAGGGTGAACATGTTGAGGTTCATGGTTCGGACTGATTGCAGCGCGCGGGTGAAGAAGGGCCAGCCGCCCCAAAGCACCACCGGAGTGGCCAGCAGAAGCTGCAGCCACTGCGCGAAAGCGGGTTCGATGATCTGATCGAACGGTCGCGACGGGATCATGTCGCCCATCGCATAAGCGAAGAGCGGCAGGGTGAAGAGCGCGCTCCACCAGAACCTTCGCCGCATGTCGACCAGTTCGGGATCGGGACCCTCGTTCAAGGTGACCGTTTCGGGTTCGAGGGCCATCCCGCATATCGGGCAGGAGCCCGGCCCCGGCTGCCGGATCTCCGGATGCATCGGACAGGTGTATATCGTACCTTCCGGGACATCCTCGACAGCATCGAGGTGCGCCTTCGAAAGGTAGAGCTCAGGATCGGCCCGAAATTTGTCAAGGCAGCGCGAGGAGCAGAAATAATGATGTGAGCCTTTGTGCTCGTGGACGAAGCTGGCGCCCTCGATTTCTACGCTCATGCCGCAGACCGGATCGACGGCAGTTCCGCTGGGGACCGGCTTGTCAGCCGTGTCGGAAAGAGTGTCGGTCATCTGTCATTCCCTATTAAGAGCGCGTCGTTCGAATACTCTGTCGAAGCACCAGGCGTTCCACAATGGCCGAATAGCTGATCCCGCCAGATTTTTGTCTGCAGACGCCACGAGGACAGCTCATGACTTGAGATATTTTATGAGTGCGAAGATCCCGAGTATTATTAAGCCCAGCAATCCAATCCAGACCGCACCCATGGCCAGCATCATCATGGGGTTCTGCATCATTCCATCGCAGGTCATCGTCATCTCCAGTATCAATGGTCAGGTCGGATTTCAGAAAGCTCGGAAGCCAGCGCCGCGCCCATCTCGGCACGGCGCTGTCTGATCCTTACTGCTTGGCAATCGCGGTCAGTTCGCCGCCGCCGCCTTCCGTGGTTTGAAATTCGAAGGTGACGCGATCGCCGACCGCGACCTTGTCCATGCTGTCCTCATCTGCGGAGAAGGCCATTGTCATCGCCGGCCAGCCAACCGCAGCGATCGGACCGTGATCGATCGTGATCTTGCCCTCGGCCTCGTTAATTTCCGTAACCGATCCTTCGCCGCTTCCGGCTTGTCCAGCTGCGGCGGAATCCATCATCGGCATGTCGTCCGACATCGGCATGGCATCGGCATCCGCCATGTCGTCGGACATCATCGTTCCAGGCTGTTCGGTTGTTTCGGCGGCATTGTCGCAAGCTGCCAATGCCAGCGGAGCTGCGAGCAAGATCATATAGGTTGTGGTACGCATTCTTCTTCTCCTTGGGGATTGACCGGTTTTTCCGGACGGGGCCGCCGCAACAGCAAATATGCGGCGGGAAGTACGAACATGGACAGGAGCGGCGCGGTAATCATACCGCCAATCATCGGTGCCGCGATCCGGCTCATCACCTCCGAGCCAGCTCCGGTTCCGATCAAGATCGGGAACAGACCCGCAAGGATCACCGCTACGGTCATCGCCTTGGGCCGGACACGCAAGAGCGCCCCTTCGCGGATCGCCTGATCCACTTCCTCGGCACTCAAATCACCACTTCGTTTCTCGAGGGCTGCCTTGAGATAGATCAGCATGATCACGCCGAACTCGGCCGATACACCGGCCAGGGCAATGAATCCGACGGCAGTTGCGACCGACTGGTTGTAGCCCATCAGATAGAGGAGCCAGTAGCCGCCTGACAGGGCGAATGGCAGCGTACCCATGATAAGCATTGCCTCGTCCCACCTTCTGAAGATCAGATAGAGCAGCAGGAAAATGATGACGAGCGTGGCGGGTACGACGATCTGCAGCCGTTCGTAGGCGCGGGTAAGGTACTCGAACTGACCCGCGTAGGACAGGCTGACGCCTGCCGGAAGATTGACGCCCGCGGCAACCGCTTCCTGGAGGTCGGCAACCACCGATGTAAGATCGCGGTCGCGCACATCCACATAGATGTAGCTGGTCAATCGTCCCTGCTCGCTCTTGAGCATGGGAGGGCCATCGCTGACGCCGATCCGTGCGACCGTGCCGAGCGTAATCTGTTGTCCCGACGGAGTCAGCAGAGGCAAGGTTCGCAATTCGTCCACGCTGTCACGAATTTCACGGGGGTAGCGCACATTGATCGGATAGCGCGCCAGGCCTTCGACAGTCCGCGCGACATTGGCCCCGCCTATAGCGCCCGAGACGATCTGCTGGACATCGGAGATGTTAAGGCCGTACCTCGCCGCTGCGGCGCGATCGATGTCGACATCGACATAGCGCCCGCCGGAAAGCCTCTCGGCCAGAGCCGAACTGACGCCGGGGATCGTCTTTGCCACACCCTCGACCTCGAGCGCCACCCGTTCGATCTCGGCAAGATCCTCGCCCGAGACCTTAACGCCGATCGGGCTCTTGATTCCGGTCGCAAGCATATCGATGCGATTACGGATAGGGGGTACCCAGACATTGGCGAGACCGGGCACTTGAACGACCCGGTCGAGTTCTTCGATCAGCGCATCGGTCGTCATGCCTTCGCGCCATTCCTCCCGCGGCCGGAACCGGATCGTGGTCTCGAACATGGTGAGCGGAGCCGGGTCGGTAGCCGTATCTGCACGGCCGGCCTTGCCGAAGACTGTTTCGACTTCCGGTACCGATTTGATGAGGCGGTCGGTCCGCTGCAGCAGCGCCGAGGCCTCGCCTGGCGATAGACCGGGAAGGGCGCTCGGCATGTAGAGCAGATCGCCCTCGTCGAGCGGCGGGAGAAACTCTCCGCCGAGCTGCGAGAAGGGGATCAGCGTGGTGAGGAAGATTGCGCCTGCAACCGCGAGCGTGGCTTTGGGCCAGCGCATCACCCAATTAAGCCCCGGTCGGTAAATCCTGGTCAGCCAGCGATTGAGGAAATTGGAGTCTTCTGACGGTATCTTACCCCTGATCAGCCAGCCCATCATCACCGGAACCAGCGTAACCGACAGCAGCGCAGCGGCCGCCATGGCATAGGTCTTGGTGAAGGCAAGCGGTGCAAACAACCGGCCTTCCTGGGCTTGCAGGGTAAACACGGGCAGGAACGACAAGGTTATGATCAGAAGGCTGAAAAACAGCGCGGGTCCGACCTCTTTCGAAGCATCGGCAATGATGCGCCAGCGTTCGTTGACCGAAAGCACCGTCTCGGGATTTTCATGCTCCCATCGCTCGAGATGCTTGTGCGCATTTTCGATCATCACAACGGCTGCATCGACCATGGCGCCGACCGCGATAGCGATCCCGCCCAGCGACATGATATTGGCATTCACCCCCTGGAAACGCATCACGATGAACGCCGCCAGCACGCCCAGGGGAAGGGTTATGATCGCGACCAGCGCTGAGCGCGCGTGCCACAGGAAAAGGGCGCATACGAGCGCGACGACGATGAACTCCTCGATCAGCTTGGTCGTCAAATTCTCCACCGAGGCGTCGATAAGCTGCGATCGGTCGTAGGTGGTGACGATCTCGACGCCCTCGGGAAGGCTCGCCTGCAATTCGTCCAGCTTTTCCTCGACCGCCTGGATTGCGCTGCGAGCGTCCGCGCCCTGTCTGAGAACGATGATGCCGCCGGCGACCTCTCCTTCGCCGTTGAGCTCGGCAATGCCGCGGCGCAGCTCCGGCCCGACCTGGATTGTGGCGACATCGCCAAGGGTAACCGGAACCCCGCCAGTTGCAGTCCTGAGGGGAATCTCGCGGAAATCGTCCAGCGTCGTCAGATAGCCCGACGCGCGTACCATGTATTCGGCCTCACCCATCTCGACGATCGAACCGCCGGCCTCCTGGTTGGACGACTGGATGGCGTTTACGATCTCGGCATGCGTGACGCCGAACGATGCCATCCGGTAAGGTTCGAGCACGACCTGGTATTGTTTGACCATGCCGCCGACACTCGCCACTTCGGCGATGCCTGGAATGGTCTTGAGCTCGTATCGCAGGAACCAGTCCTGCAGGCTTCGCAGCCCCGCCAGATCATGTCCGCCGGTGCGGTCGACAAGCGCATATTCGTAAATCCACCCCACGCCCGTCGCATCCGGACCGAGCGTGCTCGTAACACCCTCGGGCAGGCGGTTCTGCACCTGATTGAGATATTCGAGCACCCGCGACCGTGCCCAGTAAAGGTCGGTACCGTCCTCGAAAATGATATAGACGTAGCTGTCGCCGAACATCGAGTAGCCGCGTACGGTCTTCGCTCCCGGCACCGACAGCATGGTCGTGGCCATCGGGTAGGTCACCTGGTCCTCGACAATCCGGGGCGCCTGGCCCGGATAGTTGGATCGGACGACAACCTGGACATCGGACAGATCGGGCAAAGCATCGACCGGAGTTGTGCGGACGGCCCAGAACCCGCCAAGGGTCACAGCTATGGCGGCGAGGACGATGAAAAGCCGATTGGCGATCGAGGCATCGATAATGCGCGCGATCATTGCCCGGCACTCCTGATGGTCTCGATACGGGGGCCGGCGTCCTGCTGGGTGAAGGTAAAGCGCACTCTATCGCCTTCCTCGAACCCGCTGATCTGCGCTGCATTCTTCGTGCGGAAACTCATCGTCATGGCGGGCCAGTCTAGCCGCGGGACAGGTCCGTGCCGCAGCGTGACGGAGCCATCGGCAATCTTCTCGATCGTCCCGATTGCGCTGAATGTCGCTGGTTGGTCTTCACCGTCCCGGTCCGGGCCTGCCTCATCGATCGCACGAACATCGAGCCCTGCCAGGCTTGCCTCGGAATCGAGCAGGAACTGGCCCGAGGTCACGACCTCTTCGCCTTGCGAAAGGCCGGCCAGCACTTCGGTCCTGCCTCCCGCCTCACGGCCGATCCGGACTTCGGCAGGCATGAAGCCGCCCTCGTCCTGCTTGATCATGACGATGGTGCGGCGCCCGGTCCGGATCACCGCTTCGGAAGGAACCAGCAGAGCGCGCCGGGTGTCGGGGGTCAGCGAGACCTGCGCGAACATGCCCGGCTTGAGCCGTCCGGAAGGATTGGGCAATTGTGCGCGGACGGTGATTGTCCGGCTGGCATCCTGTACGCTCGGCAAGATCGCGATGATCGGTCCGGAAAATCTCTCATCGGGAAACGCGGTCAGGGTTGCACTGACAGGTTGGCCGACCCGGATATTCGCTGCTTGTGTTTCGGGCACCGATGCCTCGAGCCAGATCGGCGAGAATCCGGTTATTTCCGCCAGGGTCTGGCCTGCCATCACGGTCATGCCGGGTCGCACGCCGAGCATGGTGATGGCCCCGCCGGTCGGCGCGGTGACCGTGATCGTCGCCTGCGCGCGGCCGGTCCGGCCCACCGATGAAATTTGCCCATTCGACATGCCGAGCAGCCGCATCCGCTCGCGCATGGCCTGTGCAAGCTGTTCATCGCCGCTGTTCAGGACGGCCAGATATTCCTGCTGCGCTCCTCCCCATTCGGGTACGAGAATATCGGCCAGCGGCGCGCCTCGGCTCACCACATCGTCTGGAGCACGCCCATAGGTTCGTTGTACAAAGCCGCCAGCCCTTGGCTGGACAATTGCAACGTCCCGCCCGTTGTAAGCGAGAACACCGGTAACGGACACGTCCGGCTCAAGTACGCCGTATTCGGCCTCGGCGGTGCGGATGCCGAAGTTCTGGACAAGCCCCGCGTCGATCTGAACCCCGGAGGTGGCCTCCTCGCCAGCGCATTTGGGAACAAGTTCCATATCCATGAACGGCGATTTTCCAGGCTCGTCGAAACGCTGTCCCGGCACCATCGGATCGTACCAGTAAAGCACGTCCTCACATTCGGCGCTGGATGATCCCCCGTTGCCATTTGCCTGACTTCCGCTCTCACCCAGCTGCGATAACCCGTATCCTGCGGTGACGCTGATCAGGGCGACCGTTGCCGCCATCGTCCAGGATTTCTGGCGCGGCGACAGTTTGTCCCACGCGGCTCCCATTTTGGCTCTCATGGCTGGAACTCCGTATAGGTCAGTCGCAAGGTCGTAGCGGCTTCAACTGTCGCCTCCTCACGCTCAAGGATCTCGATTTGTAAGAGCGCCAGCGCCTTGATCGCTTCGATGACGTCGAGCAGTTCGGCGCGGTTTGCCGCGAAGCTGGCCCTTTCCAGATCAGCACGGCTTTGGGCGAGGGGTAGCAACTCCTCCGTGGCTCGCTGCCACTGCCGGTATGCGCTGCGCCAGGCGGCAAGGTCGGCCTCGAATTGCGCTTGCAGTTCGCGCAAGCGATCAAGCTGGATTGCTTGCGCTGCGCTCGCTTCGGTTTCAGCGGCGGCAATCCTCGGATTCTGCCGCCTGCCCGCAAAAATGGGGAGCGTGATCGAGCCCATGACCGAGACGACATCGCCGAACATCGGATCGCGCCGGCCATAGCTGACATTGATGCCGAAATCGGGCCGCTTCTCCGACCGGGCGAGATCGATCCTCGCCTCGGCCTGGCGCACCTGCGCGACAGCGAGAATGATCTCAGGATTATATTCCAGGGTCGCCCGAAGTTGTTCAACATCGACATCGGGCGCCGGAATGCTTCCAGTCGCCGTTGCGTCTTGCAAGGCAATGTATCGCGCAAGCATGGCCTGCGCCGCCTCGCGCTCAGCGTCGATGAGCGTCCGCATATCCTCGACCTCCAGCACGGCCCGGCGAATTTCGAGGCTTTCACCTGGCCTCGCCGATCCCGCCGCAACGGCGCTTCGCGCCAGGGGCACCAGCCTTTCGATCTGTGCAAGGGCGTCATCGGCAACGTTGAGGGCCTGTTGTGAGTAAGCGAGCGAAATCCAGGCCCTTCCCGCACCAAGACGCGCCATATGGCGCGCATGAGCGAGCTGCGCGGTGGCGAAGTCGATATCGGCTGTGGCCATCCCGGCTCGGGCGTGTCGTTTCGCAAGATTGGGAATATCCTGCTCGACGCCGACCTGGATCTGCGTGGGAAGCTGTCGATCCAGCTGAAACGCGGCCGGGCCGCTGATTGGCAGATTCTGGATACCCGCACGCAGCCTGGGATCCGGCAGTTCGTCGGCAGCATCCGCGACCTGGCGGCGGGCATCGACTTGTAGTTCTCGCGCTCTAACCTGGGGCTGGTCGGCCACGGCGGCTCTCAAGGTTTCTTCATACCCAATCGACTGGGCGTAACTTGCGGGCGCCAAGGCCAGCAGAACCGGAAGTGCGGTCCAACGTAGTCGTTTCATGATTCTCATTCCGCTAGAGTGCGCGACCAGTACGCGTTCGGGACAATCAGCCAGCGACTTTGGTGCCAGCAGAATGTCCAGCCATAATTTGCAGAGATCCCCCTGCATCGATTTCAGGCCTCAGCTTGCGGAGGTGGCGGTTCCGGTCCTGCTCCAGTCTCACCCGGTGTAGAGCTGCCGAAACCGGTGAATCGCAAGCGCGCGGCTGACAGCGTGCGTACTTCCGACGCATCGTTGCCAATCGCCATCGGCGCGATACAGCCGAGCGAAACAAGGCAACCAGCGCCTACCTTATCACAAGGCGGTTTTTCACCTTCGTTTGGAACCCCAGACGTGAGCAGTTCATCGCACTGGCGCTCGACCATTATCGGCTCCTGCGGAAGCGTCGACGCATGAGCTGCCGATTGGACGAAAAGTCCAAATCCAATCAGAATGAGGCCGAATGCGCGCAGCATTCCGATCACCCGGCACCAAGAGGGCGCGACTTGGCAGTCAGGCGCGAGTCAAACCGCCTCAGCCAAGGGAAAATCGTTGTTGTCGGGCTAGGTGTTATCATGAAGTTTGCTGGCTCTTATGAGCAAAAGGGTCCTGCCCCGCAGGCTAGTGCGGGGCAGGTGGGGGGTGAAGCATTCGACAAAGATTGGCGCCCGGTTTTAACCTTCTTCGCCCTGCGACATCTGTTCCTGCTTTTTCTTCATCATTTCGTTGCAGTTACGCATCATCTCCATCATTTCGGCGCGCATTTCGGGATCGTTCATCATGGCCATCATGCCCGACATCTCCATTCCGGACATATCGCCCTGCATCTCGCCGCGCTCCTGTTGCTGCGCGCCTTGCGCTCTGTCGGGCTGATGATCGACCTTCGGCTGCGCTATGGCCGCTGATGCGAGGCCAATCGTTGCAAGAGCACCAAGCGCGGTAATTTTGAAGTTGTTCATGGGGTTTTCCTTTCATTTATCAAATAGCGCGCTGCACAAATCTTCAGGTCATCGTGCGAGCACACATGCGAATCGTATCGAAATCACGTCCCGGTAGATGTCCCGTTCTTGCGCATGCACATTGCAAGCATGGCCAGGCAGGGCAGTACATAAAGAAACGGAAGAATTGCTGCGAAGCCGAGCCACATGGATCCGAGCGCAAGCGCAGCGAGTGCCAAAACAGCGCTGGCTGCGAGCAGCCATTTGCGCCGCTGGCTCGAAACACCCGAACAAGATACGCCCGACTTCTTATTCGAGGTACTGGCGGTCGCAGAGACCGGCACCAGGGCGCGGGACGACGGGATGTTCATTTCTTTTCCTTCATCGAATCAACCAATACGAAGAAGATAGGGCTTCCCATCATTGGAAGGTCAAGGCATTTTGTGGAGATTTTCTCGGCTTTCAGCCAGCCACCTTGCATTCCCATCATTGGAAGGTTAAAGCGCCCGCATGAAACATTCACACACGATTGGCGAGGCGGCTGCAGCGAGCGGGGTTTCTGCCAAGATGATCCGACATTATGAAAAGATCGGTTTGATCGAGGCGGCGGACCGGACCGATGCCGGGTACCGCCTCTACACTCCGGCAGATATTCATACGCTCCGGTTTGTGCGGCGCGCCCGCAATCTGGGCTTTTCGGTCGACGATATTTCCGAACTGCTCGATTTATGGAAAGATAGTGCCCGAGCGAGCAAGGACGTGCGCCGAGTAGCGGATGGCCATCTTTCGGCCCTGCGATCGAAGGCTGCCGAAATCCATTCGATGATAGACGCGCTCGAACATCTTTTCGAGAATTGCACGAATGACGAACGTCCCGACTGTCCCATCCTCAAGGACCTCGCGGACGATGCCAATCCGGCTCGTGCCAAGGACGTTGGTCACAAGTTTGGCTTCGAGCGCGTTTGCTAGGCTTCGGACGGTGCTCAGTATCGCGCAAAGACGCTCGTGGTACGATCCGTTCTTACGCCCGTAATCGTCCACGTGCCTGTCTTGGCACCGCCCATGCCCGGCGAACCTGCAGGCATGCCGGGAAGCGTGATGCCTGAAATCCGCGGGCGTTCCTCCAGCAGGCGGTCAACGCTGTCGGTCGGCACATGTCCATCGACGAAGTAGCCGCCGATGAGCATCGTGTGGCATCCCTCGAGCCCGGCGGGCACACCCTGGCGTTCCTTGATTAGGGCGAGGTCGTGGGTCGCGACCATCTTCACCTCATATCCGCTGGCTTCGAGATAGTCGCCGTAGCTCTCACAGCAACCGCACTGAGGGTTCTTGAAGATCGTGGCAAACGGTCTTGCTTCCTGTGCCGCCGCTGCCGAGGGCAGCAGCGCGAGGGCCGAAAACGACATCAAAACCTTGGGTAACAAACGCATCAGTTTTTCCTTTCAGTTAACTCGAATGGTGGCCATCATCCCTGCGGCCTGGTGTTCGAGAATATGGCAATGAAACATCCAGTCGCCCGGGTTGTCCGCTACGAACGCGATCTCGACGCGTTCTTCGGGCGCCATGAGGACGGTGTCCTGCCACTCTTGATATCGTGTCGGCTGTCCATTGCGCGACAAGACGCGGAAACTGTGGCCATGCAGATGGATCGGGTGCCACCACGCAGTCTCATTGGTCATGTCGAGGAGAAGCGTGGTTCCTCGCACGGCAGATATAATCGGATCGTGAACATGGCCGCTCGCCGAAACGCCGTTGACGGTCCAGCCCATCATTCCTCCGGACATCATTCCCGAACCTCCCATCCGCCCCATCATCATGCCGGAGCCGGTTCGTTGTTCGTTCCTCGCGTCAGAGCCGCTGGCTGTTCGCCCCATCATGCCCATCATCCCGCCCCCGAATATGATCCGGTGACGCTCGGCCGTTGCCAGTTCGGGTTCGGCGAGAGGGTTGGGCGGCAGCGGCGCTGGGTCGGACAGACGCCTTTCCCTGACCTCTTTGCCCTGACACTCGAATGTGGTGAGTTCGTATTCCAGTCCATCATAGAAGACATCGCGCAGTGAATGCCGGGTCCCGGCGGGATAATCGAAATCGACGATCAGATCCGCCCGCATTGCCGGCCCGAGAAGCAGGGGCGCGCTTAGACGGTGAGGCTCGACGGGCTGGCCGTCGAGCGCGACGACCATTGGATCGAGTTCACCGAAATCGAGCCCGAAGATGCGGGCATTGGCAGCGTTCACGAGCCGCAGCCTGATCCGCTCATTCGGCCTCGCAATCAGTGGTGCCGCCGGCTTTCCGTTGATAGTGATCGTGTTGCCGATCCGGCCTGCCATCATCGCGTCGTGCCGACTGCCGAACCCTCCACTTATTTGCCCCTGGTCATTGAGCCTCCAGTCGTCGAGCATCCAGACGAGGTCGCGATCGACCTGCGGCGGATCTGCCTCTTCGATAATGAGCGGTCCGTAGAGGCCGCGACCGACCTGCTCGAAGCTGCGCTGATGGGGATGGTACCAGAAAGTGCCCGCATCCTCCGGCGTAAAGGCATATCTGAACCTTTCGCCGGGCTCCACGGGGGGCTGGGTGAGGTGGGGAACGCCATCCATCGCGTTGGGAACACGAACGCCGTGCCAATGGATGGTTGTTTTTTCCTCGAGAGCGTTTTCCAGCAGGACCTCGAAGGCCTCTCCCTGCCCAAGCCTGAGAGCAGGACCCGGTACCGAGCCATTGTAACCCCACACCGGTATTTGAGAGGCTTCGCCGACGAGTGGCGCGCTGGTCGTTCCGGTTTTGAGGACGCGGCGGCCGGCGGTTGTGCTGGCACCCACCGGCGTTCTACCTCCGGCTCCCAGAACGGCGGCCAATCCGCCGCCAATGGCCAGAGCACCGGAACCGGCGAGGACCGCGCGGCGCGTCAATCGTGATTCTTTTGATTGCATAGAAAGCATCTCCGCATCGCCAGATTAAGGTTCGACCGACAATGTAGTCCTTCCCATCATGGGAAGGTCAAGGCCGCCTATTGGACATAGACCGTTAAAGGCACGGAAGACCCCGAAACTTCTCTGTATGAAGGACGCGCAGGCAGGTGCAGGACAATTGTCCTCAACCCCGAACTTCGCGCCTACCGTTCGCCGGAGTCCAGCGCCGCTTCTCTTGATATGCGGGTTCAGATTTGGCGCATGGTCATCGTCGCCGTTAGCTTCTTGGCTGCTGCGATCTCTTGGCCAGCTCTTTCCAACGACCGGGGCGTGGCAGCAGCATTGGAACCTTGCGCATATAAGCGCGATACTCGTCGCCAAATTTACGGATCATGTCGCGTTCTTCCTTGCGGGCGAGAAGATAGTAGGCGAGCACGATCACCGGGAACAGAACGGCCGAAAAGATTGTCGGCCAGTGAATGACGCCTTCTCCGAACAGAGCAAGAAACAACCCGGTATACTGCGGGTGCCGTACGAAACGATATAGTCCATCGGTGACAAGCCGTTCATCGTGACGCGCCTTATAGACCGCGCGCCATCCGTGAATGAACATTCCCACGCCGATGATCGCTAGCGAGTAGCCTATCAGCATCGAGACAAACATCCCGGTTTCGCCTAGACCCACGAGTGTCGACCACAGGTTGGCGCTGACATACTCCCGATCGATCCCGAATGATCGTATGAGAAGGTATACGGTCAAAGGGAAGCCGAACATTTCAGCATAGAGGGCGATGATGAAAGCCTGCACAAGGCCGGCGCCGGTCCATTCGCGCCATCCACGCGGGGCGAAGTACCGGTAGAAAATCCACGATACGATGACGATCATGATCGCCGCTAAACCCCAAGCCATCGGTTTTTCCCCTTCGCTTGCCTATGCCGACAGGGTTTCCTGTCTTGCGTAATGCAGCCCGCTGCCACGCAGTTCTGGCATCGCCACAGACCGGGGATATGCTGCGGCTCATTCCGCAGCTCCACACCGAACAGCCTGCGACGGTCCACTCTCCGGGGCCCGGCACCAAGGTGCCGCTTACCATCGTTGGAGGGTCAAGAGGTATTTGCATCAAGCACGAATAAAGGTCTCGATTGAGACAAACCCATCCTTGGTCGTTACAGCCTTGGGCCAAGGAACGGACCCGGCACCAAATTGTTGAAAGTCTGGAATCTTGCGAGCCGGCCTTGACCTTCCCATGATGTCAAACATTAGGTTTGCTGGACCCGACGATTCGATGCGGCGGTCACGTCCTCCATTTGATTTGGCGGAGATGGCTTCCCATCGAACGGAACGCCAAACTTTTGGAGAGACAGATGAAAACCAGCGAAATTATGACTAGCGATCCGGCATGCTGCAAGGAAGACCAAAGTCTTCAGGACGCTGCCACACTTATGGTCGAAAATGATTGCGGGCAAATCCCGGTCGTCGACGATGAGGGTGGTCTTGTCGGCGTGATCACGGATCGCGACGTGTGTTGCCGGGCCATCGCTGAGGGAATGTCGGCGGAGACACGCGTCGGAGACGTGATGACCCGGTCGGTTGTCAGCGTTACTCCCGACACCTCTCTGGAAGACTGTCTGGCATCCATGGAGAAAAACCAGGTTCGCCGTGTCCCGGTTATCGACGATGACGGGAAATGCTGCGGCATGGTTTCGCAAGCCGATGTCGCCCGTACCGGAAGCGATGCGAAGACGGCCGAGCTCGTGCAGGAAGTTTCCCAGTCACGCGCAGATGGGAAATCCTCCGGCTGTTGTTAGGGCGGCGACATGCAGCAGCCGCTCCTTGAAGGGAGCGGCTGCCGTCTTCATCGTACCGAAGTCGAACATCTTCCGGCTACCAAATCGAGGGCACTCCCATGGACAAGCGTATCGTTCTGATTACAGGCGCGAACGGATATATTGGGCGCGCGCTGACGCAGCGCCTCGGCAGGACATATCGCGTGATTGGTCTCGACCGGTCTCCCGTCGAGGATAATCCCGATCTCGCCGCTTCTTATTCGATAGATCTCGCCGATGACGCGTCCGTGTCTGCTGCCCTCGAAAAGGTCAGGGACGATTTCGGAGACCAGCTTGCCGCCTGCATCCACCTGGCCGCCTATTTCGATATCACCGGCGAGCCCAATCCTCTCTACGAGACGGTCAACGTCGAGGGTTCACGCCGACTGATCACGGAGCTGCAGGCCTTCGACATCGAACAGTTCATCTATGCAAGCTCCATGCTTGTTCACGAGCCCAAACCGCTGCCGGGCGTACGTATCGACGAATCCAGTCCGCTTGGACCGACCTGGCCTTACCCTCAATCGAAGGCCGATGCGGAACAGGTACTGCGCGAGAACCGTGGCGACATTCCGGTTGTGTTCCTGCGGTTTGCCGGGGTCTACGACGACAAGGGGCATTCCGCCTTTCTCGCCGAACAGATTGCCGGCGTCTATGAGCACCGCGTGTCGGCGCATCTGTATCCGGGGATGTTGTGCGCTGCACAATCGGCACTGCATCTTGAAGATCTGATCAAGGCGGTCGAGCAGACTATCGCGCGTCGCGCTGACCTCGAGGACGATTTGCCGATACTTGTCGGCGAGCCCGAAACGCTGGGCTATGCCGAGATACAGGACATCGTCCATTGCCAGATCCACGGCAAGGAATGGACGACAGTGCGCATTCCAAAGAGCGTGGCGAAACTGGGCACGTGGGTCGAGGAAGAAGTCCTTGGCCATGAAGGCTTCGTCAAGCAGTGGATGGTCGATGACGCCAACGCCCATTACATTCTTGATATTTCACGTGC
Organism: Qipengyuania pacifica; assembly: GCF_019857205.1. Lineage (GTDB taxonomy): Bacteria > Pseudomonadota > Alphaproteobacteria > Sphingomonadales > Sphingomonadaceae > Qipengyuania > Qipengyuania pacifica. The sequence goes on from NZ_JAHWXO010000014.1 coordinate 25,981, forward strand.
CCGGAACCTGCTGGGGTGGGAGCCAGAGCACTCGCTCCGCGACACACTTCCGATCATCATCGACGCGTTGAAAGCCGACCCGCAGGACTGGTACGAAACGAACAAGCTGAACACGTCCCGCGTGGCCTGGCATCCAAAGCGTTCGGACGCAGAGAAGACCGAACCGGCGCGACCTCAATCGCAAGACACCGATATCGCGCATGATGGGCACCAGATGGACGGCGACATGAACAATATGGACGGCGATATGCAGCATATGGACGGACCCCAGCGCGGTACCCGCTGGACGCAGTTTGCTGTCATCGGACTCGGCCTCTGGCTTGCTGCAAGTCCGGGTGTTTATGACGTCGTATCCGCCGATACTGCCCGTGCGTCGGTCGTAGCGGTCACTCTCGAGCGGGGTTTGCCGTCGATCGAATGGCGGGCCAACGCTCTTGCTCTGAGCGATATGCTGAGCGGGATCGCATTGATGATTTTCGGCGCGATGTCGCTTTCGAAGCGTACCGCATGGCTAGGGCAGTGGGCGACAGCCTTTATCGGTATCTGGCTGCTTTTCGCGCCCTTGTTCTTCTGGAGTCCGAGCGCGGCCCAATATCTGACCAATATGCTTGTCGGTACATTGGCAATCGCATTTTCCGTGCTGGTGCCGATGATGCCCGGAATGAGCATGGAAGGGATGATGGACAAGAAGTCCATCCCGCCCGGGTGGACCTACAGTCCCTCGACCGATGCCCAGCGATTCCCGATTGTTGCGATGGGCATTATCGGCCTTTTGATATCGCGCATGCTCACCTCCTACCAGCTTGGCCATATCGATATGGCGTGGGAGCCGTTTTTCTCCGGATCGCTCGCAGATCCCAAAAACGGGACCGAGGAAATCATCACTTCAGATGTATCCAAGGCCTGGCCGATCCCGGATGCCGGGCTTGGAGCGGTCAGCTATGTGCTTGAAATCCTGATGGCGGTCATGGGAACCCGCGCACGCTGGCGCACCATGCCGTGGATGGTCACCTTCTTCGGCATTCTGGTCATTCCGCTGGGTGTGGTCAGTATCTATTTCGTGATCATTCAGCCGATCGTGATCGGAACGTGGAGTACGCCGGCGCTGATTGCTGCCCTTGCGATGCTTATCATGATCCCGTTCTCTCTCGATGAAGTCATCGCCATGGGGCAGTATCTCTACTGGTCGAAAAAGGAAGGAAAACCGCTCGTCCGAACCTTCTTCAAGGGCGGCGCGGTGGCACACGGCGAAATCGACGATACCGACTATATGACCGATGCGCGCTCGATCTGGAACAACACGGTGCGCGGCGTGACCTTCCCGTGGACCCTGATGGCCAGCACGGCTCTGGGAGCCTGGTTGATGCTGACAAGGATAACGCTTGGCAGCGAGGGGGCGATGGCCAACAGCGATCACGTGGTGGGTGCTTTGGTGATTACGGTGGCAATCATCGCGACTGCGGAAGTCGCGCGCACCCTGCGCTTCATAAACGCTGCATTCGGAGCTTGGCTTGTCGCAGCGCCATTCCTCCTAGCGGGAGCGTCGTCTGCCGGAACGGTGGCGTCGGTTGCGGTCGGTCTGCTTTTGATCGGACTGAGCCTGCCTCAAGGCAAGCGTAGCGGTGAGCATTATGCTGGCTGGGATCGGTTTGTCGTATGACCGGTTGACCCGAGCAAAGCGGATCTGGCGCTCTTCCTTTAGGAACAGGATGAAGACGAGGTCGGACCCGCATTCTTCTCAGAGCATCGCTAGAAATGTGCCCTGAGTTCCCACAAGATAAGTAGGAGTATTTACATGACCCTTTCAATTGGCTCGACAGCCCCCAATTTCACAGCCCAGACCACACAAGGCAGCATTCATTTCCATGATTGGATGGGTGACAGCTGGGCAATCCTCTTTTCCCATCCCAAGGCATTTACACCGGTTTGCACGACCGAGCTTGGTTATATGGCCGGGCTTGGCGAGGAATTTGCCAAACGCGACACCAAGATTATTGGCCTTTCGGTCGACAGCAGCCAGGATAATCGCGATTGGCTTCCCGATATCGAGGAGGTGAGTGGAAATAAGGTCGACTATCCCGTGGTCGGCGACAGCGACCTTCAGGTCGCCAAGCTTTATAATATGCTGCCGGCCGACGAAGCGGGTAATGCGGAGAGGCGAACCGCAGCCGATAACGCCACCGTCCGCGCTGTCTATATCATCGGGCCAGACAAGAAAATTCGCGCCATGCTGCTTTATCCGATGAGCAGCGGGCGGAATTTCGATGAAGTGCTCCGGCTGCTGGATTCGGTGCAACTCACCGAACGCAAGGGTGTAGCGACACCGGTTAATTGGCAGAAGGGTGATGATGTGATCATTCCGCCTTCCTTGTCGGACGAAGATGCGAAAGCCAAATATCCCGATGGCTGGGACGAAAAGAAACCGTATTTGCGTGTGATCCAAGAACCGATCGACTAATTGCGCGAGCAGGTTGCCAGCAATTGCATGTCGGCGTGAATATAGCATGCTCATGCTAGGATTTGAGCGCGTCGCCACACCTGCGAGTGGATCTATCTGTTCGATATATAGATTGGCAAGAAGCGTAAGCGATTAGGTGTACGGTAAAACCAAATCCGGTCCCGATCGGTTTTCTCCTCGTTAATCGAATGGCGGCCCCACCTCCCCCTGAACCCTGCGGATCGCAGGTGTCCCGGGGCCGTTCAGGAACCCCGCGCTTCACCCAACCCTGGCGCGGGGTTCCGCCTTTCAGGTACAATAGCTGTTGAGCGCGGCTATGTTGGTCAAAGGACTGCGGCGTCCGCCGAGCTTGGACACCTCAGCTGCGTGACGGGGTTGAGGAGCTGTCAGAAAGTTTGACGCAATTGACCTCGACCTTCATTTGGTGGAGGCCTATGCCACATCCGCGAAATACAATGAACCCTCGCGTGTGAAGCCTCTGTTCGAAAGAGTACTATGGCAGACCTATTTGAAGACTTCATATGGGTAAGGGCCGTTCGTGGTTGCTAGTCGCTTGATGGCCGAACCGACTCATGCTGTCGAACCACTACCTTTGCACGACGGCAAGACGACCGTTGTTAGCATCATAAGCAGTTCGGCTGCTGTTTTGGCAGCTTGCTCTTGCTGCATTCTACCGATGGTGCTGGTTGCCGCCGGGCTGAGTGCGAGCCTGAGCAGTGTTTTGGCACCTCTGGGTTCGCTCCATTGGCCAATGACCGCATTTTCGGTGATTGCGGTGGCGGCTAGTTGGCTCATTGTTCTGCGCAAGTATCGGCATAAGAGTCATTGCCACTCCCAGGCCGCAGTTAAATGGCTCAAGAACCGTCAGATAATTTTGCTCCTGGTTGCAACCGTGATGAGCTTCATCGCGGCCGCCTGGGGCTATTTCGAGCCAACTCTCATGAAAGCATTTATGTAATCCGAGGTTCTGAGAGAACGACACTCGGACTGGCTCCTTTTACTGCGATAGCGAAACTTTGCGGGGGCCTATAAAGCGCGACCGGACAATGAGGGTTCAGACGATCTTCTGCGCGCAACGTCCTACAGACAAATGCGCCTTGGCAATGTTCGAGGGGAAGCATCTTCGGAATCGAGCGAAAAAAAAGCGGTCTTAATTGCGACAGGTTCAAAAAAGCCCCCCAATCCCGAAGGACTCCAATTCGATTATCATCCCGATGTGGTTCTGATGATAGCCTCCCCGGTTCGATCAAATGATTGGGAATGCGGATAGCGCGCAATAGCCCGCACATGGCTCCGCGGCGGCCAAGGCAATCCAACCTATCCCTGCGGTGATTTCCCGCCGAGCTCGTGCAGTCGCTCGACAGCCTCTTCAGAGCAATTTCCGCATTTCAGATTGGTAGGCACGGCCACGTCGATTTTTTCAAGGTAGGGCACGTCCAGCACGGCCCTGATCTGCTGGAATTCGAAAAGGTGAGACATCGCCATTCAAGCGGGGGTTGCGTTTGCCTGCCTGTATGATCGTCGAGACGCGCCCCCCAGCACAATCAAGCGCAGGATAGACCAGCGTGTCTTCCGGTAGGCCAAACAGCTTTCGCGGACGGCCCTGAAGGGATCGCGGGTTGGCCATTTTCGAGGTTTTCCGGCTTTTTAGCCCTGCGCGTTTGCCCATGCGCCCATGGAGCCCAGATAGACGTCGAGGTGTTTGAAGCCTTGGCTTGCGAGCCAGCCCGCTGCTACGCTCGCCCTCATGCCGCTGGCGCACATCAAGGTGTAATGACGGTCGCGATCGAGCTCTTTCCAGCGGGTGTTGAGCTCGCCGACATAGACATGTTCGGATCCATCGATGCTGCCTTGCTGCCGTTCGTCAAGGGCGCGCACGTCGAGCAAGGTCCAATCTTCGCTGTCCTCAGCGAGCCTGCGTGCGACTTCCTCGGTGTCGATCATGGCAATACTTTGCATCGCTTTGCCCTGTGCGGCGGCTGGGATCACGCCGACATAACCGCCGACAATATTATCGAGACCAATGCGCACCAAATGCGCCATAGCTTGAGCGAGCTCGTCTTCTTCGGAAGCGATTAGGGCTATCGTGTCGCCTTCGCTGATGAACCACCCGGCAAAGGCGGGTATCATTCCCACTGGAAGGCACACGGCACCCTGCATATGACCGGCGGCATAGGCGAGCGGCTCGCGTACATCGACCAGGTGATCGGCGCCGCTCTCGCCAAGGTCATCCAGCCCCAGAAGCCTTGGCCGCATGACTCGCGGCGCGGCATTGGCCCCTTCGAGATTGAGCCGCTCCATTAGCCGAAAGTAGGGTGGCTGGTAATGATGCTCTGCTACTTTCGCCTTGATGAACTCGTCGCGGTCAGCAATGCGCAGCCGCGGGTTGTTGCGCCGCTCATGGCCGATTGTCGAGAATTCCCGGTCTGCCATTCCGGACCCGCAAACCGATCCGGCACCGTGCGCCGGGTAGATGATCGTCTGGTCACCCAGAGCGCAAATCTTTTGCAATGAATCGTACAGGAGGCCCGCGACCTCCCGCGCGCGCTCGGGATAGAAATCGGTTCGGCCGACGTCGCCCACGAAGAGCGCATCGCCGGTGAACACGCCGACCGGTCCTTCGGGATAATCGTCGTCGTGAAGGACGAAGGCGAGATGATCGTCGGTGTGACCGGGGGTTTCGAGCACTTCGACCCTGATCTTACCGATCTCGAAAACATCGCCCTCTCGCGCGGTGTCGGCGAACACAACCTCATCCGCAGGGTTTGGACCGTGCAGAACCCGGGCGCCGGTCATTTTGGCCAGTACCGGCGATCCCGTGATGAGATCCTCATTCCTGTGCGTTTCGAAGATATGCGTGATCTCCAGCCCTTCGGCGCGGGCTCGCTCGAGATATATCTCGCAGTCGCGGCGCGGATCGATGACCGCTGCCTTGCCCTGCGAACCGATCAGATAGGAAAGGTGCGAAAGGCCGGGGGTCTTTATCTTCTCAAGCAGCATATCTTACCTCGTTGTTGGAATGTTTCCGCAAGTCCGCATCGATCTAGTCGATCCCGAGTTCGGCCTTGAGCGCCGAGACGTTCTCGAAGCGGTCTGCTTCTGGACGCGCGATGGCGGGCTTGGCGTTGACCCAGGTGTTCTCGCAGACGAATTCGAGCATCGCTGCCGCGAGGTCGGCGTGCCTGCAGCGAAAGCAATCTTGGGCAAGGCGCTCGTCGGTAATGACGGCTTCACCCGTATAGGGTTCGTCGAGGAGCCAGCCCGGTCGCGCAGCCGTCCATTTCAGGCCTTTCGCGCGCTCCAGAAGATCTTCCATGGCGCGCATCTGTTCGAGAATATTGTGCAAGGCTGGTCTTGCTGTGAGCTCGAACCATGCAGGAACGCTGGGCTGCGGCTCTACGAACGCCGCCGATATCACGACGATCCGGGAAATGCCGGTCGCCGACATCGCTTCCACAAGCCTGCGGGTTCCCTCCGTGTAAAGCGGAGGCGGATCGATCGCCGTGGATGGGCTAAATCCTATACCGAGTGCGGAAATAACAGCACGGCAACCTTCGAGCTCGCTGCTGAAGTCGTCATTGAGTACATCGCACTGGAGGTACTCGACGTTGTCGACCCGGTCCGATGGTTCGGGCAAGGTGTGCTCGAACGCTCGAACTTCGATGCCCTTGTGAACCGCATGGCGCAGTATTTCCGTGCCGGTCTTTCCTCCGGCACCGAAGACCGCAAGGGGGGCTGCATCGCTCACAGGCTCAGCTTCCACTGTAGCACCTCATTATAAATTCGGCCGCGCGTGCCGGGCCAATCATGATCATGGAGCGGGCACCGACGCACGCTGGCGCCCGCTCGCTCGTGTTCACGCCTCGCTGTTGCCGCAGGTCGTGTACCCCCAGAACCCGAACTCGTCCTTCATCCGGGGGCCGGCGACGATGAGTTCCTGCATCTGCAGGCCCGCGTCTCCTTCGTCATCGAGAAGGCGCGTGCGGATACGAAGCTCACCATCCGCATACTCACCCGAGGCGCTTGCTGTGACAGGGATCAGCTTGCCGTTGATCTTGATCGCGCCGCCACCGCTGTTGTCGTAGACGAACGACGGAAACGCGACCTCAGTCAGGCGAAACTGACACGTGTTCTCGGCTCCCAGCGTGGCGAGGTCCGCGTCGCTCATGGTCTCGGGCAGCATGAGGCCCGGGCTGAGGTTGGCAAGAGCGCTCGCAGCACTCTCTATCGGCGCCGCAGTTGCCGGGGGATCGAGCTGTGCTTCGCGATCATTGCCGACCGCGGTATTGGTGTTGCAGGCCGCCAGAGGGAGGGCTGCAAGCGTCAGGATTGCGATCTTGTTCATTGCTGCATCTCCTCGGGCAGGCGTTCTTCGGTGCGCGGACCGTTTTCCTCGATGTCCTGGATGAGATATTTCATCTCGGCGATCTCGCGCCGCTGCGCGACGATGATGGCCTGCGCGAGTTCGCGAACCCGCGGATCCTTCAGGCTCGCTCTCTCGCTGGTCATGATCGCGATCGAGTGGTGCGGGATCATCGCGGCCATGTATTCGGTATCGTCCACCGTGGTCTGGCTGCGTACGAGCCATAGCGCGAGCGCGAAGACGACGGCTCCGACACCCAAGATGATGAAGTTCTTGGTCCGGTCCTTGTACATGCCCCACATGAAGAGAAGCATGACCACCATCATCATCGCGCCCATGACGAACATCATCCAGAAGCGCGTCTCGCTCCAGAAAACGTCGTCCATGTCGAAGCTGTTGGCATACATCAGGAAGAACATGATCACGGTCGAGGTCGATACCATTGCCATGAACCGCCAGTAGTTGCCGCCCCCTCCACCTTTTTCTTGTGCATCGTGCCTAGCTTCAGCCATATCAATTCTCCTTTTCGCTCATGGTTTGATAGACATATTGGGCGGTGCAACTGATCATCAGGAACCCGGTAAGGGCGGCGATGCCGGAAATGGCGCGCATGTGCCCGGCGGGCAGAATATCGCCGAGACCGACCGTCGAGATCGTGATCAGCGCGAAGTAGTAATAATCCATCCAGCTGTTGATGACGTCCTTCTCGAGCCCGCCAAGGCCCCAGACGGAAGCGAGATACATTCCGCCCGCGAATATGCCGGCGATGACCAGATGGCTGAGAAGAACGAGGCTGGAGCCTGCAAGCAGCCGGAAATGGCGTGGGTCCTTGCCTGGCGGAGAAACGGCTTTCGCCCCGCGCAGCATCAACATGTGGAAGTAGAGAGAGATCGCGAACAGCGCGAAACCGAGAAGCAGTGCCCAAATCATAGCGAGACCCAACCCAGGGCCTTGGCACCCATCCAAAGACCCATACCGATCATGAACAGGTTCTCGGTCAACGATACGAAGCCGAGCGGCACGTTGCTGCTTCCGCCGACGCAAGCGCATTTCAACTCGCGCTTGTCGATGTAGACCGCCTTGAACACGCTGACCGCGCCGACCGTCCCTATGAACAGCGATACCGGAACCGAGACGATCGGAAGCGCGTGCGCGACCATTAATATTCCAGCCAAACCCTCACCGAACGGATATAGAAATCCATATCGTACCCAGCGTCGCGCCAGCAGATCGTAGTTGAGGAACATGGTCGAGAAGCTGCGCACGTCCTGCAACTTCTGGATCGCGAGCAAGGCCATCGATAGGCTGACAAACCATTCGACCGCTTCCACCGTGAAAATCGTGTCGAAAACGTACCAGCTAATTGCCAGACCCAGGAGGAAAGCGACGCCGAAAATGGCAATGACGGGCTGGTAGCTGGTCTCGTCATCACCGGCTTGCGTTCTTTTCTTGCCGACATGCTCACGGACATCGTCGTAACCTCCGATGCGCTTCCCGCCGATGAAGGTTTGGGGGGTGGTTTCTACCCCATGCTGCTCTTTGAACGCATCGGTCTCCTCGCGCGTTTTCAAATGGTGGTCGTCCACCTCGAAACCTTCGCGTTTGAGCAAATCGACCGTTTTCAATCCATACGGACAAACGTGGTCCGGCATGACCATTCGGTAAACGGTGGCAGTTTTAGTCGTCACGATATGCTCCGTCTTGAATTTCTTTTGATCCGCGAACTTGGCGCCTCGATCCTCGTCGGCTTTTGGTCGCTGCCTTTGCGCTCGTGTTCTACTAACGGGGTCACCGCCTCTCTTCCGCCGGTCTTTCTGAAGCGGAGTCCATCGCTTGCGAACGCCTGGACAAATAGAACCATTCGGCGATGAAAACGGCGGCAATGCCTGCGACCGCATAGGCGACGACCGCAGGGTCGGTTTTGAGCTTGGCGAAGGCAAAAGCTGTCAGGACTACGCTGTCCGCCACGAGTGCCGACCATAGCACCCAGGCACGCGCACCGATCTCTTCCCGCAAACCGCGCAGCACGCCCCAATGCACAAGCATGTCCATTACGAGATAGAAAAATGCTCCGAGCGAAGCGATCCGCGACAGATCGAACAGGACCGCGAGCGTGCCGGCAATCACTACGGTATAGACCAGCATGTGACTGCGGATCGGTCCGCTCATGCCGAAATGGCTATGCGGGATCATCTTCATCTCGGTCAGCATCGTCAGCATTCGCGAAACGGCGAAAACACTGGCGATGACACCCGAGGTCGTGGCTGCGATCGCGATTGCGACTGTGAAATAGAAGCCAAGCTCTCCGAGCGCGGGGCGCGCAGCTGCCGCAAGAGAGTAATCGCGCGCCTCGACTATTTCTGAAGTGCTGAGGCTGGCGCCGACCGCCACCGCGACGAGAAGGTAGACGACCACGCATACTGCGATCGAAATGATAATGGTTCTGCCGACATTCCGATGCGGATCGATGATTTCGCCGCCGCTGTTGGTGATGGTGGTGAAACCCTTGAAAGCGAGGATCGAGAAAGCGACCGAAGCGAGCAACGCGTCGAGGCCCGAAAGCGCGACCGGCTCTGCGAAGGCACCGCCTGAAAATCCGGTGGCCCAGATCGCCGCAATTGCGAACAGGGCGATGCCGCCGATCTTGATTGCCGACATAATGAGCGAAAACCCGCTGACCGATTTGTTGCCGGCAGCATTCACGAAATAGGCGAAAACGATGAGGGCCAGTGCCGCGACGGAGACCAGAATGCCGCTGCTTTCGAGCCCAAAGGGCCGCAAGGCATAGGTCGCGAAGGTCCGAGCGACCAGGCTTTCGTTGATGACCATCGACAGCGCCATCAGGAGCGATGCCGATGCTGCAACGACGCCCGGTCCGTAAGCCTTCTGAAGGATCATCGCGATGCCGCCAGAGGAGGGCCAGCGGTTCGACATCTTGATGTAGCTGTAGGCGGCAAGCGAGGTAACCAGCGCGCCGACTATGAAAGAAAGCGGAAATAACGGTCCAGCCAGTTCGGCAATCTGGCCGGTCAGTGCGAAGATACCTGCGCCAATCATGACGCCGGTCCCCATCGCGACACCGCCCAGCAACGTTATCGAGCCCGCATTCTCGCTATGTTGATCGTCGCCATCTGTCTGCAAGTCTTTCCCCTGTCTATGTCATCCCGTCCGAGAAGCATCACGACAAGCAGTACGTTGGGCAGAGGTTCACCCCTTAAAAAGATCCAGCATTTCTGACCGAGCTTTTGACTATCGCATTTCTCCTATTTCGTGCGTGCTGCAATCATACAAATTGGAAGGGTCCGGGACTGTGGGGGCAGCCAGCCCGGACCCGGCGAGAAGTTCGACAGGCTTCTGTGTCGCTTCCCGCAATTAGTCCTCATCGCCTGCAACCTTTCATGCCGACGCATGGAGTGGCTTCACCCCCTTACGGAAAGGACGCGAAGACGCTCTGTCCGGTTGGGCCAAAGGCGATGACGTCGTAAGGCTGGATCCGGTTTCCGGCCTCCATGCCGGGCGATCCCAGAGGCATTCCCGGAACCGCGAGGCCGGCAACGCCGGCGGGCCGTTCGCGCAAAAGCTTGGCGACGGCTTCTGCAGGCACGTGACCTTCGATGATGTATCCATCGACCTCCATCGTATGGCATGACCATAACTCATGGGGTACGCCCCGCGCGGTCTTGATCGCCGCCATGTCGTTGCTGTCGACCGATGCCACCTTCGTGTTCATCCCGTCTTCGACATGGCCTGCCCAGTTGAGACAGCACCCACATCCTGGATCCCGGAACATCGTATAGGTCGCTGCCTGAGCCACGTTCGAACAGGCTGCCAGCACGAGCAAGGCCGCGCCGCTAATCGATCGCCGGAGCAGCGAAGGCTTTTTCAAATTCATTGTGCAATTCCTTTCTTGTATCCGCGCCATAGCGAGATCGTCCCGGTTGCCGTCGGGAACCGTTGGAGCAGGCATGGCTCGGTGAAGATTTCGGCGAACAGTTTTTCGACTTCGCCGTCGGCGCTGGGCTGCGTGTCGCTTATGCCGTCAAGAGACTGGACGGTCGCCCGGAAGAGGCTCCGCATGAGTGGGCTATCCTGCTTCATATAATCGGAGATCAACACGGTTCCGCCTGGCACGAGCAAGCTTTCGATGGTTTCCAGGATTGTCTGCTTCTTGCGCAAGGGGACCTGGTGCAGGACGAGGCTGCTGACGATCTTGTTCGGCTGCCACCCTGCGGGTAGCTCGAGGCTTTCGAGAAAGCCATTGTGCCATTTCACGAGATCGGCTCCCGCGCCAAACTTGCGCCGCGCAAGCGCGAGCGCATCCGGGTCGGGTTCGACACCGATCAGACCCGCTTCCGGACAATCCGTCATCAAGGCCTTGAGAAGAGTGCCGGTTCCGCTGCCAACATCGATCACCCGGTCGCCGGGGACAAGGTGCAGCTCTTCGACAATCCTTTGTCGCCAGAGATGTTCGCGGGTGAACAGACCGATCGCCCGGTCGTAAAGGGGCGTCAGAAAGCTCTTGCCAAGAAGAGGCGTAAATTCGCCGTGATCTTCAGGTGCGGTGATATTGTTCACGAGCTGGTTCCCATTCATCCCGGCTTCGACCCGATTCTGACAGACCCGTCTCGATTACGTATGGTGGTGGACATTCCCTCAAAAAAAGAAGTTTAAGGGATTGTGCAGGCGAGCGCGTATAGGACACGTGCAACCCACAGGAGTTTTTCGGATGCGTGACAATCACTCTCTTGATGCGGTGCTCGGAACCCTTTCCGCCACCGGCACCAGCGAGGTCCCCGCCGACTTCATGGATGGCGTTTGGCAGCGCGCCGGACAGCTTGGCGAAATCGCCGACCGACGCCGCCGGACGGCTCTGTTCGTCGGTCTGTTCGTCGTCGGGCTTGGAGCTGGCGCCGGAACGAGCGGTTGGCCCGGCGGCTATGGCACGTCTTCCGCGTCATTTGGCGAGAGTCTTATCCTCGGCGAACAGCTGTCCCCATCGGCGCTCCTCCATGTGGAGCAATAGGGTTTGAAGACGACGCATATCGTTCTCGCGGTGCTTCTCGCAGCACTTGCAGGATGCCTCGGCGCGATTGCCGCGGACCGCTGGGCCAATCACGAGGCTGGCTCCGGCCTCCACGATTTCGTGCACGACGAACTCACCCTGACGGCCGACCAGGAGCAGCGTCTCGATGCGCTCGAGGCTCGTTTCGCTGTCGAAAGGGCACGGCTCGAAGGATCGGCGCGCGCAGCCAATGCCCGGCTCGCCCAGGCGATGGAAAATGAGCACGAGTACGGTCCCGAGGTTTCGGCCGCGATCGACGAGGTGCATGCGCGTATGGGCGATCTGCAGAAAGCAACGGTACGGCATGTCTTCGACATGCGTGAAATTCTCGAACCCGAGCAGCAACGCCAGTTCGACCGCAAGGTCTCCGACGCCTTGACCCGCGACCCTCGCGACTGAAGCGCCATGTCGGGGGCGGGCGACAATCCGGATGAGGCCCTTGTTTCGCAGGCGAGGGCTGGAAACAAGCGGGCTTTCAGCCAACTCGTCGAGCATGAAACTGGTCGGCTTCTCGCGCTCGGGACACGCATGCTTTCCTCTCCTTCTCAGGCCGAGGACGTTGTTCAGGACAGCCTCGCTTCGGTGTGGCTGACGCGCCATCGGCTTGATCCGGACAAGCCGATCGGACCCTATCTGACAACCGTCGTCCTCAACCGCTGCCGGGACCGTTTGCGCCGGCGCAAGGTCGCGGGCTTTTTCGGACTGTCGGGTGATGACGAACTCCATTCCATCGCCGACGATTTGCCTGGTCCTGAAGCGTTGGCCGTTTCCAGGGAAGAGCTCAATCTCGTTCAGGCCGAGATCGCGCGAATGCCTGTAAGGCTGCGCGAAGCGCTTGTGCTCGTGACCATCGAGGGGCGTAGCCAGGCCGAGGCGGCCGATCTTCTCGGAACGACCGAAAAGGCGATCGAAACCCGCGTATATCGCGCGCGCAACAGGCTGAAGGAGCGCTTCGAAAAACTTTGAGGGGTTGGCTGGGCGCGCGCGTAAGTAACGGTAAACGCCAAGTCAGGAGCCCTTTATGATCGCCGTCAATCGACGCAAGTTTCTCGGAGCCGGAGCAGGAGGAATGGGTCTGCTCGGCCTTGCCGGGGCGATGCCTGCCTGGGCACGGGGCGCGGACATCCTCGCAGGTAACGCCCGCAAGGGGCTGGACGAGATATCCGGCCCCAATATCGACCTCACCGTTGCCCGATCGGCCTTCGCGACCGGCAACAGGCGCGGCGGCGCGATCGCCGTCAATGGCACGATCCCCGGTCCGCTGTTGCGATTGCAGGAAGGCACGACCGTCCGGCTCAATGTCCATAACCAGCTCGAGGAAGATACCTCGATCCACTGGCACGGTCTGCTCGTGCCGTTTCAGCTCGATGGAGTGCCTGGCGTGAGCTTTCCCGGCGTCAAACCGGGAGAGACCTTCACCGCCGAATTTCCGGTTCGCCAGTCGGGTACCTACTGGTGGCACTCGCATAGCGGCCTGCAGGAACAGGCCGGGCATTACGGCGCGATCGTGATCGACCCCGCCGGACCCGATCCGGTCCAGGCCGACCGCGAATATATCGTGGTGCTGAGCGAATTCAGCGAAATGTCGCCCCACACGATTTTCGACAAGCTCAAGAAGGGCGAAGGCTACTTCAACTACAACCAGAACACCTGGACCGACGATTACCCGCTTTCGGGCGAGGATCGCCGGATGTGGGCGAAAATGCGCATGATGCCGACGGACATCCTCGACGTGTCGAGCGCGGCTTATACCTATCTTCTGAACGGCCATGGCCCGCTCGACAATCTGGAATACCTCTTCCGCCCGGGCGAACGCGTGCGGCTGCGCTTCATCAATGCCGGCGCCATGACCTTCTTCAATATTCGCATTCCCGGCCTGCCGATGACCATCGTTCAGGCGGACGGGCAGAACGTCGAGCCGGTTGAGGTCGACGAGTTCCAGATCGGCGTGGCCGAGACCTATGACGTCGTCGTGACGCCGGGCGCGCAACAGGCCTACACGCTGGTCGCTGAGTCGATGGACCGCTCGGGCATGGGTATTGCCACACTCGCGAGCGCACCCGGCGCGCGCGCCGCCATTCCGCCGCTGCGCGATCCGCCGCTCCTGACCATGGCCGACATGGGCATGAGCGGCATGGACCACGGCTCGTCTGGCGATGCCGGCATGTCGGGTATGGACCATGGAAGTGGCGGCGACATGGCGGGGATGGACCATGGTTCGTCCGGCCAATCCGAGATGGCAGGCATGGCCGGAATGTCGGGCATGCAGATGCGCGATACCTCGCTCCTGCCACCCGATGTGAAGGTCGGTCCCGGTCTCGACATGGTCTCGATGAACCCGGTCGACCGTATGGGCGATCCCGGCGTCGGTCTCGCCGATGTGCCGCATCGCACGCTCGACTATCGCAAGCTGCGCGCTCTGACGCCGCACCGCGAGGGCCGCACGCCGTCACGGCGAATGGAAATTCATCTGACCGGAAATATGGAGCGCTACATGTGGTCGTTCGACGGCAAGAAGTTCTCCGCCGTCTCCGACGAGCCGATCCGTTTCGCCTATAACGAGCGCGTGCGCGTGAAGCTCGTCAACGACACGATGATGGCGCATCCGATCCACTTGCACGGGCACTTCTTCGAGCTGGTCAATGGCGCGCCGGCCGATCGTCAACCGCTCAAGCACACGGTAATCCTGCAACCGGGTGGCAGCGCGCAGTTCGATTTGACGGCGGACGAGCCGGGCGACTGGGCCTTCCACTGTCACCTTCTCTACCACATGCATGCCGGGATGTTTCAGATCGTCACGGTCGCCAATCCCGACGGGAGCGAAGCATGAAAATTCGTATTGCCAGCCTGCTCGCATCGGTCGCAGCCGGCTCAGTTCTCGCCTCCCCCGCGGCGGCACAGCATGCCGGTCATTCGCCGACGGAACCGCAGCAAAGCGCCGAGGCGCAGTCTGACGCGAAGACGAAGTGCGAACTAGAAGCCGAGCGCCATCGCGCAATGGGGCATCCCGTAGCAGATGGAGCATGCGAACCGGCTGCTCAGCCTGAAGCCGCCATGGACCGCTCGCAGATGGATCATTCAACCATGGATCATGGTTCGATGACCGCTCGGGATGGTCATTCTGGCATGACAATGCCGATGGACGCTGCCCGTCCACAGGCATCGCCCGAAAGTCATGACGGAATGGATCACGGCTCTATGCCGCAGGGCAAGCCTGCCGAAGGCGCGATGGATCATTCGCAGATGAATCACGGCGAGATGGGACAGGCGGAAGCCAGTTCGTCGATGGACCATGGGCAGATGGATCACAGCCAGATGAGCCATGGGGAGACGCCTTCGCAGGACATGCAGGGCATGGACCATTCGGCGATGCAGATGGGCGCGGACGATGATATCCCGCTGCTGCCGCCTCCTCCAGAAGCCGGGAGCGGCCCCGCGCGCGCGGCGGTCGCCATCTGGGGCGAGGAAGCCATGAACGAAGCGCGCCGCGAGCTTGTCCGCGAGACCGACGGAGGAATGCGCTTCTGGTTTCAGGGCGATCGGCTCGAATACCGCGCCCGCGAGGGGAAGGATGGATATCTGTGGGACATCCAGGGCTATTATGGCGGCGACATCGACAAATTCTGGTTCAAGTCAGAGGGGGAGGGCAGCTTCGGCGAACCCATAGAAGGTGCCGAGGTTCAGGCGCTCTGGAGCCGCGCCATTGCGCCCTTCTTCGATTTCCAGGCGGGTGTTCGCCAGGACCTCACCGGTCCGGAGCGCACCCATGCGGTGATCGGCATACAGGGCCTCATGCCGTACCGTTTCGAGGTCGATGCTGCGGCCTTCGTGTCCACCAAGGGCGATGTGACCGCGCGGATCGAGGGCGAACTCGACCAGCGCATCACGCAGCGGTTGATCCTCCAGCCCAGAGCCGAACTCGCGCTTTCTGCGCAGGACATTCCCGAGCTGGGCATTGGTGCCGGTCTTGATCGGATCGAGGCGGGCCTGCGTCTACGCTACGAGTTCGCGCGCGAATTCGCACCCTATGTCGGCGTTTCGCAGGAATGGCGCATCGGCGACAGCGCGGATTTTGCGCGGGCCGCCGGAGAGGATCCGAGCGTCACCAATTATGTCGTCGGTGTGCGATTCTGGTTCTGAAATTTCAAAAAGGATAGAACTTCCATGACCAAGACTTTGACACGCATCGCGGCGACTGCGCTTGTTGCCACGCTGATACCGCTGCCAGCCTTCGCCCAGCAGATGGACCACTCTTCCCATGCGAACCATCAGATGCACGCGATGGACGCTTCGGCGGACGATGTCGCGGGCGCTGAAGAAACCCTCAAGGCCTATCGCACCGCTCTTGAAGCGCGCGACGCGCAGGCAATGCGCGCGCTCTTCACCGAGGACTCGGCCATCTTCGAGAATGGCAAGGCCGAAGGAAGTTTCGCGAATTACATGGAGCATCATCTCGGACCCGAGCTCGACGCGATCGTGAGCTTCACCTTTACCGACCCCACGCTGACCGTCACCCGGATGGGGCACATGGCCCATGCCTATGAGACGTATGGATATCGTATCGAACTTACCGATGGCCGGGTGATCGAGCGCGACGGCGTGGCGACATCGGTGCTTGCTCACGATGCGGACGGGTGGAGAATCGTCCAGTACCATTCCTCGTCGCGCGCGCCGCGCAACTGATTACGGCTTTCGAAGAGGTAGCACCGGTTGGCAACGCCGTCGCTGAAGCTGCGCTTGCATGTGCTCGGCAGCAAGATCCACAAATGGCTGGCGATTTTCGTCGGTGTCCAGGTCCTCTTGTGGATGGGAACCGGCGCCCTCATGTCGTTTCTCGACCTGGAAGAAGTTCGCTCCGAACATGTCGTTTCGCGTGAACGAGAGGCGCTACCCGCCGACGCCCCGCTCCCGGCCTGGGTCGCAAGCGACGGTACTCTTGCAGCGGTAGCGACACGTTCGCTCGACGGCGATGCCGTGACCGAGGTCCGAAAGGTCGACGGTAGCGTGAGCCTCCACGATCCGGTGACAGGGCGCAAACTCTCCCCCATCTCTGCTGCGACGGCAAGATCCATCGCGTTGCGCGCATGGACCGGACCGCGCACGACGATCGAGGGCGCGCGGCTCGTTCACGAACCGGTGGGAACCGAGTTTCGCGGACCATTTCCGGCCTGGCAGGTCACCTATGCTGACGAGGCTTCGACGCGCATCTACATCGATGCCAGCAGCGGCACGCTCGGGGCGGCGCGCAGCGATACATGGCGCCTGTTCGATTTCATCTGGGGCCTGCACATCATGGATTGGACCGAGCGCGATCGCATCAACAGTTGGTGGCTGCTCCTGTTCGGTATTGGCGGCACGATCATAGCCCTGTCGGGTTTCGTCCTGCTGGCGAACCGGATGCCGAGGCTGCGTCGTCGCACAAAGAAGAGCAAGCTCGCCTGAGCCCATGGGGCTTATTCGCGTGGGCGCACTGGGCCAGGAGCCGAATGCGTTCGACGATCGCGATCGAGTCGTCAGCAGACGTGATACGGCGGACGCACATCTGTCGCACCAATACCATCAAATTAATGTGAGGGGCACGCGGCTGCCGTGCGTATCAGGCACATAGGTCGCACTGCAACTGCCGGGCCGGGAGATATACGAGACATGAAAGCCCCCTCATTTTTGGCGCTGCTCGCCGCAAGCCTGCTCTTCGTCGGACCCGTTCAGGCTCATGGCGACGAAAAGCACGGCGAACAGGCGAGCGCCGCGCCTGCTGCCACCAATGGCGATGCGCACGACCAGGCGGCCATGGCGCAGATGGGCGAGACTGCCGATGCTGGCGAGTCGTCCGGCGCGCACGACGAAGCGGGCGGAGGCCATGACGAGGCCAGTGGCCATGCGGATGTGGGCGAGGCCGGACTCATGGCCGTAATGAAGAAGCTGCATCCGGCAACGATCCATTTCCCGATCGCCTTGTTTCTCATGGCTGCGGCCACCGAATTGTTCGTGATGCGCCGGAAAGGAGCGGGCCTGGAAAGTGCGGTGCGCGTGCTTGTCTACGGCGGAGCCATCGGCGCGGTGGTCGCAGTCCTGTTCGGATGGATTCACACCGGGCTGTGGTTCGGCGGCGACACTGTCATGCAGGTGCATCGATGGAACGGTATGCTGATCGCGGTTCTCGGTATTGCGATGGCGTATCTCGCGAGCAGGCCGAGCCAGAGCCGTGCATGGTTGCGCGCCTCGATCTTCTCCATGGCGGCACTCGTTCTCATCCAGGGCTTTCTTGGCGGCGAGCTCGCGCATGGACCGAACCACCTGGGTATTTCCTGGCTCTGAAGGAGTTGAAAAGCATGCGTACTTCCAGATTGAATGTAGCGATCGGGTTTCTCGCGATCGCGCCCTTGATGTCCGCTCTTGCTGCTTGCGACGAGGCGCAGAAGAGCACACCGATCACCGAGGTTTCGCCTATGGGCGAAGCTGCGGTGGTGGCTGGTACGGCACCCGAAGCGGGCCTTGCAGACCCGGCAACTTCCCCCTCCGAAGGTGAGGCAGCGACCGCACGGCAGGACGCTACTTCGCCAGATGATGCCGCCACGCCCGCGTCACGGCGCGCCGCCTCGCCCGCATCACGCGCGACTGCCACACCCGCAGCGCCAGTAGCGCGCACGCAACCCGCGAGCGAAGCGACCCAACCCGCCGATCCCCATGCGGGCCATGACATGTCCTCGATGGCCGATCACGACATGGAAGGCATGTGATCGGACGCGTTTCCCGGTGACCCGGCAATTCAGGGCATAC
>NZ_JAHWXO010000015.1 GCF_019857205.1 Qipengyuania pacifica
TGGATGCCCCGTGAGGATTCGAACCTCAATTGACGGAGTCAGAGTCCGTCGAAGAGTGGCGGAGTTACGGGGCGTCCGGGGAGCATGCTACGTTTTTGCAGCATTTAGTGCAGATCGCCTTCCGAGGCAAACCCTGCAGGGATCGGGTCAGCCAACTGCTTTAAGGCATCTAATTCGTTTCTGCGAACATACTTGTCGAAAATGCCGGTTGGCCCTCGACCTTGAAGATATTTTCCAGTTTCGCGTTCGAGCCAGCCGCTAGCAAATGCACCAACGAATTTGGGATAATGCTGCTCTTTTGCCAATGGCCGAGAGGTCCGAAAGCATTCCTGCGCATTCCCAGGAGCGTCTTTCTGCGGATGCTTTTCGTGGTCGTATTTCCACCACACTGACACTCGCAATTCCTGAGAGCCAATATTTGTCCAGGCAACCACACTGTTTTCCCCCGCGATATCGCAGAAAATATGGCCATAGTCGTCGTGATCATTCTTCGAAGGTCCGTCCAATTGGACTTCTCCCCTAGCCAGTAGCTCGTTTACGCCGAGGACAAGCAATTTCCGTAAATGGTGCATCATTTTCTCCTACGCTGCTCCCATGATGTCCGCTTCAAGCGCAGCCATCACACCGGCGTCCTGCTCGAGCGCTTCGAACAAGTGACCATAAGTGTCAAAGGTGACCTGGATCGAGTGGTGACCCATCCAAGCCTGCACTCGTTTGGGGACAACTCGCTGCTCGATCCACAGGCTGGCACATGCGTGGCGGAAATCGTGAAGGGTGAAGAGGCCTTTCAGGACCGGCTCTCCCGTTTGATCGAGGAGCGCCCTGCCGCCGCGCAGACGTGGTTCAGTCAGCCCTGCGCGGACCTGGGTGGGCTCAAGAAAGCCGAGCACAAGGTTTGCATGAAAGACTGGAGTCGCCGCATCGCTTGGGAACACAAGGTTGAGATGCGATGGCTTGCAGCGTAGTTTCCAGGCTTTCAGTTCGGTGATCACCATTTGCGGAAGCGGGATCGTCCGAAAACCTGATTTGGACTTTGGCGGCCCTATCTCGTTCTTTCGGTCAGCTCGCTGCGCAATGGTGATCGTGCCTGCTTTGAAATCAATGTTCCGCCAAGCGAGGCCGCGCAATTCGGAAGCTCGCAGCCCAGCAAACAGCAGGACCAATAGGATTGGCTTGTCGATCGGTCGTGCATCTGCATGCGAAACTGCTGCGATAAGCTTTCGAATTTGCTCCTTCGTCGGCGGGACAACCTTCGGCTTCTCTCTGCCCGAACGCTTCACGGTAACGCCCTTCGCCACGTTCTGCGCGACGTAGCCAGTGCGCTCCGCTTCCTTAATCAGCGCGGTCAAAGAGCCGAGCACGCGCTTTGCCATTGCGCGTGAGCGACCATTATCGAGCAACCAGTCACGAAATTCTTCGACGGCTGGTTTTGTGAGTTGGTTCAGCCGGCGCCCGGCCAGTTTTGGCAGAATGTGAAGCTTGAGATGCTGGCGGTAAGGGTCGAGCGTCGACTTCTCGAGTCCTTCCCGCTCGCCGCGGGCAATCCAGTTTTCGCCAGCCTGCTCGATCGTAATACTTTGGCTGTCGGCGGTGTGTGTGCCCTGCCGCACTTCATGTCGCGCCCGCGTCTCGAACGCTTCGGCGTCCTTCTTGCGATTGAACTGCTTGTTACGACGTGTGCCCGCGCTGTCTCGGTAATCGACGACCCAAGCCACGCGTTCATCGCCCCGTGGAGTATTCCATTCACGCTTCCGGATCGACATAGCGGTCGCCCTCCAACGAAAATTTAGTCACGAAAATACGCCCTAACTTTGTAAGCACAGGTTCTGCAAAGGCGTCTATTGGGGGCTCTTCAATTAGGCCACGCTCGTACAATTCAGTTTGGCCCTCCCGCCTTCTATCAAGGACTTCACCGGTTTGTGGAATTCCGCTTCTGCTAATGGAGGGGGTGATCGCCCAACTCATCTCCTCATGTGCTGCATCAGAGAGAGCCAACTGCAGTGCCCACAAATCTTGTTCGCCGCGTTCGTTGCTCAAGAAGTGAGACGCCTCTTCTCGTCTTTTTTCGGCAGCGGCGCGCTGCTTCGCCCCGTCGCCAACGCCTGAGATTGCGTCCTCTACTTCCACAGCTAGTTCGCGAGAAACAATGGCGGCGATATCAGGGAGTGAGCGTTCCGCCTCCCTGTAATCGGCCAACACTTCTCCGAGTGCCATGGTTGTTTCTAGACCAATTGCCCAAACGAACGTGGCGAAGAACGCCGTTGCATTGATGACCACGGCTCGCTCGATCGAAGGGGATCTGTTTTTCCCGGAGACCCCATTCAAAGCCCAAAGGTCATATCCGACCATTGGCGTCAGCCAATAATATTGCTGTGACCAACTGTCGCGAAGTTTCGGGTCCATAAGTTCATCAAAATTCTCGACAAAAATACGCCAACACCAACCGAGCGCTAATCCCTCATCTTCTGGTTCATTTCCATTCAAGAAGTTCAGCGCTTCGTAAACTAATGGCAGATTAGCCCACCATGATCGCAGTACGACCTTGCACGCTATCTGTGGACTGAGACCAGCATTAGTCAGCTCGAGCCCTAGTGCCGTTTGAAGAATCTGATCGACGTTAAAGCTGGCGGGTAGTCCTCGCCCACGTGCCTGCCCTTTCGGCACCCCATACTTTTGTAAAGCCTTCACCCTACTTCTGAACGCTGCGCGCTTTCTGCTCGCAATGCGAAATTGCCTCGCCAGGATCGCCTCTACCTCGGCAAATGAAAATTGCTGCACAACGCTGTTCCCAAAATGTTCTCTTGAAACGCTTGCATACAAGCGCGTCACGATGTATAGACTGGATTAGGTCTTCTAATTGCACGACCTAATGTAGTTTCTGGAATATACGGAAAAGGATGTAGCATGCAAGCATTATCTGAAGACCTGCTCGACGGCGCGGCTGCGGCCGCCGCGTATATTGGGCTGAAGCCGCGGACGATTTATCGCCTCGCTGAGATCAATGAAATTCCAGTCATCCGGAAAGGCGGCAAGCTCTTCTTCCGGAAGAGCGAGTTGGACAAAGCCTTCGCTTCGGGCGCGACCGATGTTCCCTCCCAGATCTGAGCCCATTCAGGTCATCCGGTTCGATCCAATCGACGCGACCTCGGCATTTCTCGTGCACACGACATTGCTCAAGGCCGAGTTGGCGGACCCCGACCTGAGCAAAAACGAACACTGGCGAGAGCAACGGGACATCGCGTTCGCTCGCTTTCGCGCCGCATTCGAGGTGGCATAATGACCCTTCCGGCAATCTCCCCGACGGACGCTAAGCTGCCAGCTGCTTACGAGGCTGCGAAGACGGCGCTGGCCAACTGCGAACAGGTGGATGAGTGTAAGGACTGGGCTGATAAGGCCGAGGCACTCGCAAGTTACGCTAAACAGGCTGGCGATGATGTGCTTCGGAAGCACGCCGACCGCATCCAGGCGCGAGCGATTCGACGTTGCGGAGAGCTGCTTAAGCAGTTTGACGGACGTGGAGGAGATACGACCAAAAATGACGGCGGCGGCACTTTTGCTGCCACTCGCCGAGGGGTGGCCGAAGCTGCGGGAATGTCCAAACGCCAACAGGTTACGGCTGTCCGCCTTGCGAACGTTCCCCTCGAAACGTTCGATGATCAAGTTGACAGCGCAATACCCCCGACCGTGACTAGGCTTGCCGACATGGGACGAAAGCCTCGCCCGGTGATCGAACTAGGGGATCGCAATCCTGACGACTTCAACAAGGCCATGCACTTCAAGGGCATGCTGAGCGATTACTCGCGCGAGCTTGCAGCTTGGTCGATCCCGGACGTTATCCCCCGCTTGGTCGATGCTGACCGCGCTGAAGTGCGCAAGCTCATCACGCAAATCGACGCAGTTCACGACAACATCATCACGAGGATTTAGCCATGAAAGAACTCGGGAAACGTGTGTCGGATCTGATCACGGCTGCACTTGAGGAAGGCAATACAGTTCAAAAGGACTGGATCGCAGCTCAAGTGATGGCAGATCATCCAGACATCTACGGCGATGATGCGGCCTTCTACACCGTGTTGGCTCGCCAGCAGATCGATGAAACAGTCCGCAAACAGATCGGCAAGTTCAAGCCTAGCTTAGAGCCTACGGAACAGCTCACCCTTCCCGGGTTCACCCACCTTCAGAAGGCCTACTTCCTTCGTCGCCGAGGCGAAAACATGATCGTGCCGGTTTCGAAATGCAGCGATATCGAACTGCTCGGTCGCGCCCGCGAATATGATGAAATGGCAGCCGGGTGCCGGGCTCACGCACGCGAAATCCGCGAGTATGTCTCGGCAAGAACTGATTGCGCCGCTTGATGCGCCTGTCCGATGCCGATTTCCAGAGCGTCGTTGCCGAGGCTCGTGCCCGACATAACATGTCGGACATCGCGGGCCGTCACACGGCACTCAAAAGGCGCGGACCTCGCGAGATGGTTGGCCTCTGCCCATTCCATGAAGAACGCACGCCGTCGTTCGAAGTGAACGACGATAAAGGCACATACCACTGCCATGGCTGCGGCGCGGGCGGCGATGCCATTACCTTCCTGATTCAGCTCGAGGGCCTGAGCTTCATGAAGGCGGTCGAGACGCTTAGCGGATCGGCGTTTCCCGTCGTGTCGGTCACAGAACGCGCGAAGAGGAAACGGGCCAGTGAGCAAGAAATTGCCGATCGTATTGCATTGGCCCGTTCGATCTGGGCGCAGACCAGGCCGATTGCCGACACTCCTGCCGAAGTCTACCTCCACAGCAGGAAGATCAACATCGTTCCGCCCGCAAGCGTCCGCTTCGTTCTCACGCCCAGGTGGCGAAATCCGGAAACTGGTGAGGTCGGGAAGAACGTGCCCGCTCTCGCTTGCGCTCTGCAGAACCGCACGGGATCAATCGTAGGCGTTCAATGCGTATTTCTCGACGACGGTGGACGTAAGAAGTACGAGCGCCAACGTCCGGATGGTTCAGCCGCGAAAGCGAAGTTGAGCTTCGGGATAATCGCTGGTTCGGCACTCCGCCTGGGCCCGGTCACCAATCAAGTTGTCATTACCGAGGGGCCGGAAGATGGCCTGACCCTCCTGCAACAGCTTGGTGATCGGTCGATCTGGGTTAGCTGCGGCACAGCGATGATGTCGCGCATGGACCTGCCGGCGGACGTATCGGAAGTGATCCTAGCTGGCGACAATAACGACGGTGGCCGCAAGGCGGTCGACGAGGCCGAAGCTGCCTATCTCAGCCAAGGATTGGCCGTTTCTTCGATCTATCCTGACCAATCATTCAAGGACTGGAACGATGAACTGCGGGGCATCCACGCATGAGCGCAGCCGAAAAGATTAGTGCGGTAGAATTCGCGCGCCCTGAGCCGGCGCCACTCATGCCGGATCGTGGAACACAGCAACCGTTCCCCACGGGATATCTCGAAGATACCATGCGGCTCGCAGTTGAAGGCATATCGAAGCTCGCCTTCGTGCCGCACAGCTTGGCTGCGCAGTCGATCCTCTCAGCGTGTTCGTTGGCGGTCCAACCGCATTTCAATGTCCTATTACCAACCGGTCAAATCCGCCCTCTGAGCCTTTTCATGGTCTCGGTAGCGGAAAGCGGCGATCGCAAATCGACTTCCGATCAGTATGCAATGCAGGCTGTCAGCAACTTCGAAACAGATTTGCGCGCTGATTTCCTCGATAGAAAAGCCGATGCTCTGATCCAGCAGGCTGCGTGGGACGAAGCCAAGAAGCAGGCGACACAGACCCATAAGAAGAACGGTCGTCATGCGCTCGAAGAAGCCTATCGCGCTCTGGGCCCTCGCCCTGAAGGTCCGGTCGAACCCGGTATCGTCATTCGCAAGGGTACTACTCAGGGATTGCTGAAGCGCTTTCTACACGGCCGCCCATCCCTGGGCCTGATGTCGGACGAAGGTGGCTCTTGGCTGGGTGGCTACGGCTTCACAGATGACAACCGGCTCGAAACCATCGCAACCTTGAGCGACTTTTGGGATGGCACCCCCGTTCACATTCTCACGGCTGGCGAAGGCCACTCAGTCTTAGAAGGCAAGCGCCTGACGTTTCACCTGATGATCCAGCCGAGCATAGCCGGCCGGTTGCTCGGCAATGCCGAGGCCCAAGGGCAAGGTTTTCTGAGCCGCCTTCTCGTTTCGCATCCCGAGAGCCTCGCTGGGACGCGCTTGGTCGATCCTGACGCCGGACGCGACCCCGCCGCTTTGCAGGCAGTCGCCGAGTTCGAAGAACGGCTTGGACAAATCGTCCGCGCAGCGATGCCCATGGATATTGATACTCACGTGCTCTCTCCGGAGACGCTCAAGCTAGATCCGCGCGCAACGAAGCTCTGGTGGTCATTCTACAACAGCATCGAGCGAGAGCTCGGCCCCGACGGGAAGTATCAGTCGGTGAAAGGCTTCGTGGGCAAGCTATCGGAGATGGCTGCGCGCATCGCTGGCAACTTGACGGTATTTGCTGAAGGTATCCGGGCTGACACCATTGGCGAACAGCAGATGCTCAAGGGCATCAAGCTCGCCGAGTTCTATCTTTCAGAGGCTCTTCGCCTCTTCGGTAAAGCCGCAATGCCGCAACACATCGAGAATGCCCAGTTGCTATCCGATTGGCTGGCCGAGAAGTGGACCGAGCCCTTCATCAGCGCAACCGATGCGAGCAGGCTCGGACCAACTGCACTGCGGAGCCGAACAGATGATATAAAGGAAGCGCTCGAAGTGTTGGCGAGGCACGACCACGTCGTGCTGATGCCAAATGGTGCCGAGGTTAAGGGCAAGAAGCGCCAGGTAGCGTGGAGAGTGATAGTCGGCCGTGACTGATCTGCCCCCCTCCACTGTCGCAACAGTCGCAAGGTGTCGCACCGACAGTCTCACCAGCGACGACCGATACAGAACCGCGGTTTTCTGCGGTCCTCCACGTGCTTCGGCAGCAGGTGTCGCAAGAATCGCAACTGTCGCAAGGGGTCCACCCGAAATGGCGATTTTCCCACCATAACTGTCGCAACCGCCTGCGACACCCTGCGACAGTTTAGCCAAAAATGGCCCGTTCCCTCTCTTTCCAACTAAGGAAAGGGAATACATATTCTATTGTATAATCAATCATTTAGGTATCAATTATGAACAAGCCTGACGCTAAAAGCGGGAATGTAGCAGATACCGCTGCGACACCTGCGACACTTGCGACACCACGTTCAGATTGGTGCATCCTCCAGATGACCGGACAGCGCACGCTCAGGCTTATGCGTTCGCTCAGCATCGCCGGGATAGACGCCTGGACGCCTGTCGCCATGGAGCGCAAGCGTCGGCCCCGTTCGAAGAAGTTCCGCGATGCACCGGTGGCCCTGCTGCCGGGCTTCGTGTTCGTCGAAGTCGGCTACCTTCCCGAACTGCTGGCCATCATCCACGCCCCGGTATCGGATCACCCGCCTTTCTCGATCCTCCAACGGGATAGCAGGGCGCTGACCGCTTCCGATGCGTCACTCGATCCGCTGCGGGAATATGAGACCCGTATGCAGGACCAATGGCAGGCGCACCTCGACGCCATCCGGCGGGAGGCCAAGCAGAAGCGGAAGAAGACCGCTGCTCGTGCTTATGTGGTGGGCCAGAGGGTGAAGATCGAGAGCGAGGCATTCTCCGGCCTCGTCGGCAAGATTGTCGAGATCCGGAACAACGGTGACCTCGCGCTCGAATTCACAGGTTTTATCAACGGCACTGTCGTTCCCTCTTGCGATGTCAGCCCGATGGTTACCCAGCCGTCCGGTGCAGGTTTATGCACAGGCGGCGAAGATAACTCTTCCCAGAGTCAGAAACATGGGCTACAAGATGAACGAGATAGGCGGGCGTCGCGTCATCGGAACGCGTCCAAGTACCTGGGCGATTAGTCATGTGGGAAAACTGCTTTTCGCAAAGTGCGAAGCATGCCTGATAATTAAACGGCCCGACAAGGTGGTGGTACACCGAGCCGGGCCTAACCACAGCGAAGGGTAAGGTTCGCAATGGCTTATGGTTCAATACCCAAACAGGGTGACCCGGTCCACCTGTCGCAGTTCTTTCTCGAGGATCGCCGCTTTCCGGCAGTCTATTTTCTCTGGGATGACGGTGTGCTCGTCTACATCGGGCAGAGTAAAACCCTCAAGTGGCGCATCGAGACGCACCTCACCGAAGGCAAGAAGGTCTTCGATTCCGTATCGTTCATTCGGTGCACCATTGATCGGCTGATGGAAATTGAAGGACACTTCATCCAGAAGTTCGCGCCCAAGTATAACGACTGTGCAGTTGCCAATGCCGTTCGGGATAACGCGCCATGGCGATTGCGCTCTGCTCTGACCACAAGGATGCTCGATACCAGCCTCGCTGCTGACTATCTCGGAGTGAGCGAAAGCGCTTTGCGGGCAATACCTGAAGACATCCTCCCCCGTCTCCGGAAGAGGAAGCCGAGGTCCAAGAAGTTCCGCTGGCTGTTCGATCGTGCAGATCTTGAGACCGTGAAGTCTCAGCATCCGGAGTTCCTTACCGCTTCATAGGAGCCGAGCATGGGCGAACGCATACGCGGGCGCAAAGGCGTGGCCCTCCGACGTGCAAGGCTCGAAGCCGAACCTCTCTGCCGCATGTGCAAGGCTGAAGGCGTTACGAGACGCAGCACTGTCCCCGATCACATTATCCCGCTCGCCCAAGGTGGCGAGGATGTCGACGAGAACATCCGCTGCCTGTGCGAAGAGCACCACGATCAAGTCACCCGGGAAGAGTTTGGATATCGAGAAAGGCCAGAGTTCGGAGCGGACGGCTGGCCAGTACCCCCGGGGGGTGGTCGCAAATCGTTTGGTCGACGAGGCGGAAACCGACGTTGATCATAATTTCTCACATCCACAGTTCAGATTGCAGGGCTGAAAGATGAATGCCTAATCCTCGCACCCCGGCTGCGAAGGCCCGGGTCACCGGGGCTGCAGCCAAGAACCCGCAACGCCATCGCGATCGCAAAGACCCCAAAGGAACGCCGCTCGGAAAGCCCTCCGCTTTTCTGGATGAGCACGGCAAGTCCGCATGGGAGGGGTTCAAGCGGGAACTGCCCTGGCTAATGGAGAGTGACCGGGCGATCATCGAGGTTTGCGCCAAGGTCCGCGGCGGGTTGCTGTCGGGTGAAGACGTCGGCGTTTCTAAGCTCAACATGCTGCAGACGATGCTCTCGAAACTGGGGGCGACCCCAGCCGACAGAACCCGGATTGCGATAGCCGATGAAGACGAAGAAGAAGACGAGTTCTTCGACAGCTGATCGCGCCACAGCATACGCGAAGGCAGTTGTCGCCGGGAAGATTATTGCAGGGCCTCACGTTCGTAACGCCTGCCAGCGACATCTCGACGATCTGAAGGCCGGTGCTGCGCGCGGCCTTCGCTTCGATAAGGATCTGGCCGCACGTGCGCTGCGGTTCTTCGAAACGAAACTTAAGCTCTCCGAAGGTCAGTTCGAAGGTGAGCCTTTCCAGTCGCAGCCCGCACAAGATTTCATCATCGGTTCGATATTCGGCTGGCAGCGTGACAATCCTGATCATGGCTGGGTTCGTCGATTCCGCCGTGCCTACATCGAGCAGGGCAAGGGCAACGGGAAGTCACCATTAGCGGGCGGGATCGGCCTCTACGGCCTCACCGCCGACAATGAAGCGGGCGCGGAGATCTACGCAGCCGGCGCCACCAAAGATCAGGCGGGCATCCTGTTTCGCGATGCCGTGAAAATGAAGGACCAGTCGCCCGATCTTGCCAAGCGCATCAAATCGAGTGGCGGACCTGGGCGAGAGTTTAATCTCTCGTATCTGGCGAAAGGATCATTTTTCCGGCCGATCAGCCGTGAAGCGAAAAAGACCGGGTCCGGACCACGCCCGCACATGGCTTTGTGCGACGAGGTCCACGAACATCCCGATCGCGGCGTGATGGAGATGCTGGAACGCGGCTTCAAATTCCGGCGCCAGCCCTTGCTGCTGATGATTACCAATTCCGGCAGTGATCGGAATTCGGTTTGCTGGGAAGAGCACGAACACGCCGTTCGGGTCGCATCGGGGAATAGGGACGCGAAGCACGGCGATGCCAAATACATCGGCGAACCGCTCGACGATTCCACGTTCGCTTATGTCTGCGCCCTCGATGAGAAGGACGATCCGCTCGAAGATCCAACCTGCTGGATCAAGGCCAATCCTCTTCTTGGGGTGACAATCACCGAAGATTACCTCGCGGGAGTAGTTGCGCAGGCGAAGGCGCTGCCGGGCAAGCTGAACAACATTTTGCGGCTGCACTTCTGCAGATGGACCGACGCAGAGACTGCATGGATGACCCGCGAGACGCTGGAGCCATGCCTGGGCGTATTCGATCCGAGCGAGCATCATGGCAAGAAGATCGCGCAGGGCATCGACCTTAGCGGATCGCGCGACATCACTGCGAAGGCCAATATTGTCGAAACGGGCACGATGCCGGTCGAGGTCTTGGTCAACGGGCAGGCAAAGACGATCGAGAAGCCCACGTATGATTGCTGGATAGAGGCATGGACGCCGGGCGATACGCTTCAAGCGCACGCCGTCGAATGGAAGCTCGATGTCATCCTGCAGTGGGTCGCCGACGGCTACCTGCAAGCACCCAAGGGCAAAAGCATCCGCTTCGATCATGTTGCCCAGTCTCTGGCAGATGATGACCGCGACTATGAAATCGGGCTCATCGCTTACGATCAGTATGCCTTCCGTCGCTTCGAAGAAGAGGTTGTAAAGCTCGGCTTAGATCTACCCTTCATCATGCACCCGCAAGGTGGGACGAAAAAGGGTGAACCTAGCGAGGAAATGAAGCAGGTCGCGAAGAGCGAGAACCGCAAGCCGGAAGGTTTGTGGATGCCTGGCTCGCTTCGTCTCCTCGAAGAAGCAATTCTGGAGGGTCGGATTCGGTTTCTCACGAACCCGGTGCTCATCTCTCACATGATGTCGGCAGTCGTCGACGAGGACAAATGGGACAATCGCTGGCTGGCTAAGGAGCGATCATCGAACAAGATCGATGTCGCCGTAGCAATCTGCATGGCCATCGGTGCCGCTGCCGCAATGGGCAGCACATCTTCCGCAGAATACCAGATGCTCATCATCTAAAGGAGCAGCCGATGAAGGATCGGGCCTATTCGTTCATCGAAATCAAGTCGGTGAACGAGGAAGAGCGCATCATCGAGGGCATCGCCACGACGCCCTCGACAGACCGGATGGGCGATATCGTCAATCCGATGGGCGCAAAATTCAATCTCCCGCTACCGTTTCTCTGGCAGCATCAGCACGACAAACCGGTCGGCCACGTCATCGAGGCCGAGGCAACACCGGCTGGCATCAAGTTCAAGGCGAAGCTTGCTCAGACCGACGAGCCCGGCACGCTGAAGGAACTGCTCGACTTCGCCTGGCAGAGCATCAAGATGAAACTCGTCGCCGCCGTGTCGATCGGGTTCAGCCCGATCAAGTACGCGTTCCTCAAAGAGGGCGGCATCGAATTCGACGAGTGGGATTGGTTCGAGCTCTCTGCCGTCACCATCCCCGCGCAGGCTGATGCGACCATCACTGCCGTCAAATCGATCGACGCTGGCCTGCGCAAGGCGGCCGGCCGCCCCGAACCTGAAATTCCGCAACGCAGTGCGCCCGCCGCGACAGGCAACATCAAGCGCACCGTGAAGCTGGATGCACCCGCCCGCGATGGGGCGAAACCCTTTGTCATTCGCTCCATCAAGAGGACGAAACCATGAATATCCAAGAACAGATTGCGGCCTTCGAGGCTCGCAAGAAGACCCTGCTCGACGCCAACACCGCCATCATGGAAAAGGCGGCTGAAGAAGGCACCACTCTCGATCAGGAACAGTCGGACACGTTCGACGAGAACGAAGCCGACATCGCTGAAATCGACAAACATCTCGGTCGCCTGAAGGCCATGGAAAAGGCCATGATTGCCAAGGCGGTTCCGGCTGCTGGCGGCAATGCTGCTGAAGCTTCGGCTTCGCGCGGCGGTTCCATTCAGGTGAAGGCTCAGCAGAAGCTTGCACCGGGCATCGAGTTCGCGCGGTTGGTCAAGTGCTACGGCATGGCCAGGGGCGATATCTTCGGCGCTGAACGCTACGCGCAGGCTCGTTACGGCGAGGACAGCAATGCGGTCGGTACGCTGAAATCGCTCGCTCAGCAGGGCTTCGGCAAGATCGAACGCGCCCCGGTTGGCGCAGGTTCGACTGCAGACGGAAACTGGGCCGCTGATCTTGTATCGGCAGAAGGCGGCGCATTCGCCGACTTCGTTGAATTCCTTCGCCCGGCAACCATTCTCGGCCAGTTCGGCACGAATGGCATCCCTGCCCTTCGCAACGTGCCGTTCCGTGTCCCGCTGGGTAGCCAGACGGGTGGCGGTGCCGGTTACTGGGTTGGTGAAGGAAAGGCGAAGCCGCTGACGTCTTTCGACTTTGCCCGCACCACGCTGGAACCACTGAAGGCCGCCAACATCGCTGTTCTGACTGAAGAAGTCATTCGCGATGCCAGCGCCAACAGCGAACAGATGGTGCGCGACGCACTGCGCGACGCGTTGGCAGAGCGTATCGATACCGACTTCATCAACCCGGCAAACGCCGGGACGGCCGGCGTCAAGCCCGCCTCGATCACGAATGGGATCCAGTCGATCGCCGCAAGTGGTTCGGGCGATGCCGACGATATCCGTCTCGACGTCCGTTCGCTGCTCCAACAGTATATCAACGCCAACAACCGGGGCAGCTCGGCGGTGTTGATCATGCAGTCCGGAATGGCGCTTGGTGTCGGCACCATGACGAACGCGCTCGGCCAGGCCGAATTTGGCGACATGGGCATGGACGGTGGGCGGTTGCTGAAACTGCCGGTGATCACTTCGGAATACGTCCCCGACGGTTTCGTGGTCATTCTCAACGCCAACGACATCTACTTCGCAGACGAAGGTGGCATCGCTGTCGATATGTCGCGCGAAGCGTCGCTGGAGATGGACAATGCACCGTCGCATGACAGCACCACGCCTACCGAGAGCTCGCTGGTTAGCCTCTGGCAGACCAACAGCGTCGGTTTCCGCGCCGAACGCACGCTCAACTGGGCGCGCCGCCGCGCAGAAGCAGTCCAGGTCCTGCGCGATGTTGCATGGGGCGGCGCCGTCACCGCACCTTCCGACGAAGCGTAACTAAGCGGGTGGCGGGGCTTCGGCCCCGCTGCCTCTTTCAAGGAGGCTGCAATGGCTCACCGCACTATGATTGCCAATCGCACCGGCCGCTATGGCACGCGCATGCTGACCGCTGACGAGCCTGTAGTGCTCTCAGGTCCGGAAGCTCGTCTCGCCTTAGCACTCAACGCAGTGCGTGAAGGTGACGAACAGCCGTCGAACTCGCCTGAGAAAAAACCCGCTGCGCCGAAGAAGCCCAAACGTCGCAAGAAGAAGTCGAAAGCCTGACATGAAGTTGCTCGGCTTCAACATCTCGCGCGAGAAGGCGCTTACGTCGCCCGCGTCGAGTGGGTGGGGTCGCATTCTCGAATCGTTTTCTGGCGCATGGCAGAAGAACGTCGAGGTCAATCCAAAGGCGGTTCTCGCGAACCATGCTGTGTTTTCTTGCATGACGCTGATCGCGAGCGACATTGCGAAGCTACGTGTCAAGCTGGTCGCTTTGAACGACGGGATCTGGTCGGAAACGACGAACTCTGCTTATTCGCCAGTGCTGCGCAAGCCCAACGCGATACAGACCCGCAACCAATTCTGGGAAAGCTGGATCCTGTCGAAGCTTTCGCGCGGCAACACATACATTCTGAAGGGTCGCGACAACCGCGGTGTGGTCACTTCGCTGCATGTGCTCGACCCGCAGCGCTGCCAGCCCCTCATTGCGCCGGATGGTTCGGTTTATTACCAACTCGATGCCGATAACATCGCCGGGATAACTGAGGCGTCGATCGTCGTGCCAGCCTCTGAGGTGATTCACGATCGTTTCAATTGCCTTTTTCACCCGCTGGTTGGCATTTCACCTATCTATGCTTCGGGCCTCGCCGCCACGCAGGGCCTCAGCATTCAGAACAACAGCGCCAACTTCTTCGGCAACGCCTCGCGCCCGGGTGGACTATTGATCGCGCCAAACAAGATAGACGACGGCAATGCGCAGCGCCTGAAAGAGTATTGGAACTCGAATTTCACCGGCGAGAACGCAGGCAAGATAGCGGTTCTTGGGGACGGGCTGCAGTATCACAGCCTCTCTGTAACACCTGAAGACGCTCAGATGGTGGAGCAGTTGAAGTTCACTGCCGAAGTAGTCTGCTCCACATTCCACGTGCCGCCCTACAAAATCGGCGTCGGCGCGTCCCCCACCGCCACAAACGTTCAGGCGCTCAATCTCGAATATTACAGCCAGTGCCTGCAGACGCTTTTGGAGGCGGCCGAGGTGTGTCTCGACGAAGGCCTCGGTACCGGCGACAAGCTAGGCACCGAATTCGACATCGACAATCTGTTACGCATGGACAGCGCGACACAGATGGACGTGCTCGACAAGGCCAAGAACATTCTCACCCTGGACGAACGGCGGAAGCGCCTCGATGCGCCGCCGATCACCGGGGGCGGCACCGTCTATCTGCAGCAGCAAGATCACTCGATCGAAGCGATCGCCGCGCGGGACAAGCAGCTGATCGAGCAGGCCGAGAACCCGCCCGCCCTTCCCGCACCGGCGCCGCCGCCGGTCAATGACGATGAACCGGATGAAGCGGAACAGGAAGCTGCTCGGCAAGCCCAGAAGGCGCTGCTGCGCGAACGTGTCAGGGAGCGCGTGAATGCTTGAACTCGAAGACATCGCGGAAGTCGTCGGCGATGCCGTGCGCGAAGCGACACAGCCGCTCATCGCGCGCATCGCGGATCTCGAGAAGCGCCCGGCGTCAGTGTCGGTGCGCTCTGCCGTGATCGATCGCGATGGCAACCTTGTGCTTATGAATTCAGATGGCAGCACTACAGATCTGGGCCACGTTGTCGGTAAAGACGGGGATCATGGTCGCAACGGTCTAACCGCCGATGATGTAGACGCCCGAATCCTCGAAGATGGCCGCACGGTCGAGTTCTCGGTCCGCCAGGGCGAGCACGAATATTCGTTCGAACTCGCCTTCCCGGTACCGTTGTATCGCGGCGTGTTTGCGGACGGAGAAACCTACGTGAAGGGCGATACGGTTACGTGGGGCGGTAGCCTGTGGCATTGCAGCGCGGAGACCGTCGACAAGCCGGGTGCCGGCGATAGCTGGCAACTGGCGGTGAAGAAGGGACGCGACGGGAGGGATGCGCGATGAGCGTGACCCTCGCTGAAGCCAAAGCGCAGCTTCGCGTGCGGCACGATGAGCAGGACGATTACATCACGCTGCTGATCAACGCCGCGCGCGGCGCGATCGAGCGCTACACTGGCGACAACTTCGACGAGAGCTTGGACGACCTGAAGGCTGCGCAGCTGCTGTATATCGAGTATCTGTTCTACCCGCCTGATAAGATCGACATGGACGAAGTCACCGGCTGGCCGCTCAGCGTTGCTGCGCTCGCCCGCCCCTATCGACTTCCGACGCTGGCATGACCGGGCGCCGCCGCGACACGTTGATCACCCTCGAGCGTGTCAGCATCACAAAGAACGAGCACGATGAGGAAGTCGAAGGATTCGCACCGGTCGGCACCGAATGGGCCAACGTGATCTACGGCAAGGGAAGCGAGCGCAGGCAAGCGGCTATGGAACAGGCCAGCCAGCCTGCGACATTCTACGTCGACGACAATGCTCTTACGCGATCGATCACGACGGCAGACCGGATTGAACTGGACGGCCAGTGGGACATCGAGGGCAACGTGCCCAGCCTCAACCGCGTAGAGCGCGAAATCACAGCAGTCAGGAACGCAAAATGATCAAGGTAAAGACCCTTCGCCCTCATCGGAACATTCACGGACAGCACAAGGAAGGCGACGAGTATCAGCACGCTCGCCCCGCGACAGACATTAAGTTCGGCTACGTCGAAGAAGTGCCGCCAACGGTCGCTGAATTGAAAGAAACAGCCGAGGCTCAGAATATCGAACTGCCGAAGAAGGGCAGTGGCAAAAAAGGGGCGGTCGTTAAGGCCGACATCGAGAAAGCGGTAAAGAGCGCGGGATGAAATTCCAGCTGGATGGTGTCGACGAGGCCCTTAATAACCTCAAGTCGATCACATCAGCTTTGTCTCGCAACAACCTGCAGGACGATGCCCTGCACGCTGTCGAACCTATCGCTGAGGATGCCCGTAGCCTTGCGCCCGTCGACGAAGGCGATCTGCGCGACAGCATCGAGGCCATGGTGTTCGAAGACGGCACGGTTGGCGTCGTGATCGGCGATTGGAAGGGCCACTTCTTCGAGTTCGGCACCGTCAAAATGCGCGCAACACCTATGCTGCTGCCCTCCTTCGATAAGAACGAAGGCCTGGTCATTGAGACATTCGGCAGTCGTGTTGGCGCTCGGATTGAGGGGGCAGTCTGATGGAAAAGGATCTGCAGGACCGCCTTCGTGCCGCACCGATCGGGTGGGGACAGGTGTTCGACCGGCCCGCGGTCGATTGGAGCGAGCGTAAGAGCGACGACGAAGATGCCTTTCCGGCTGGAGTGCTGACCACCGTGTCGCCGGGCCGTGACTACGTCCAGGGCGGAACCGACGCACTGAAGGAGCCGCGCATAAGAATTGAGCTTTTTGGCCTCACGCCGTTGAGCCTCAAAGCCCTCAAGGCCGCTGTCGTCGACGAACTCGAAAGCACTGCGCAGCAAGGCGCTACCAGTTTCAGCAAATCACGCCTCGCATTCGAGCGAGACACGGACCCCGAAGGCCTTCCGGGGGGATTGAAGGTCTTTCGGACGATACTCGATTTCTTCGTCCCTCACTCACCACTCTGAAGGATAAATCTATGGCAGATTATGTCGAAGGCGTTGTCGCCATCGAAGAGGAACTGCACCTTACGGGCAGCACCGGAACTCTCACTCAGATCCTTGGCCTGAAAAGCATCAAGGAACCCAGCTTCACGCTCGATGAAGTCGAAGATACCGACATGGGCAGCGGCGGGGTCAAGGACTACGTCGCCGGTCTTGGCGACTGGACGCTTTTCGAAGCTGTAATCAAGCACCGCCCCGGCAGCGAAGATCATCTTCTGATCGAAGAGCACCTTCTGAGCCGCGAGCGTCGGGCCTTCAAGATCGTCCTGCGCGGTGACAATGCGGGCTCCACGGTCGAAGCTACCGGGGAAATCCTGCTGCTGGGCTACGAGAAGCCAAGCCGGGCGCCGGGTGCTGTTGTCGACGCGACCCTTCGCGGACGTGTGCGCCAGTACACCGAAGGCGCTCTCACGGCACCTGAGGCGCCATAAGATGGGCAATCGTCTCGAAGGCACCGCCACATTCGACTACGAGGGTCAGACGTATCGCCTGACCCTCAATAACCGCGTTCTCATGGATGCCGAGCGCGTGCTCGGCTATTCTTCGCTTGATGCGGCCGAGGAAGCGCGCCAGGCGCTTGCGGTCGGCCGCAACCCGATGCTGCGCACCGTGGTTGCCATCTTCTATGGCGCGCTGCATCAGAATCACCCTGCAGTGACTGAAGATGAAGCCATCGATATGTTCATGGCTGACGATCCAGCACCGCAGAACGCCTTCAAGGAAATCTTGCTCGGCGTCGAACCGCCCAAGCCGGTGGGAAACGGAAAGAAGAAGGCGGCGGCGAAGAAGTAGCGTGGGATTGGGAGGGTATCTTCCGATCCTACAGGAAGGCGGGCTATGCGCGCGCCGACTTCTTCGAAGAGACCCCCCGGTCAACCATACTGGCGCTGCAGGGTGCGAGCGAAAAAGCTCAGAATGAATTCCGGAACGTCGTTACCGGCGCTTGGCTGAATGGCCGGCTCTCGGGGATGATTGATCCGGAGAATTATCCCTCGCTGGAAGAGATGCTCGGCGAAGAAAAGCAAGCCGAGCCAGAATTAGAGCCCGGCGCCGAACACGTCGGTGCCAAGCTTTGGGTCATGTGGCTCAATAGGAAACGTGGTTAGAGGCCGGTATCGTTGTTCGGCGTGACGGGTGCGTAAAGCAGGAAGCACTTGTCGAAGGCATTCGTCACTCTGACCCGCAGGTTGCGTTCAGTGCTCGCATATTCTGAGCGTCCAATCCGACTGTAAATTCCGCTGATTTCCCGTTCGAGATCGGGACAGGCATTTTTATTCTCAGGGTGCAGCCGAATAGCGGACAGCCCCCCGGACAAAGGCGAGAAATAAAATTGCGCCTTGAAGGTCATGCCTGCGGCCGAGTAATTCCCATTCGCCCGTAAGTCTTGGCCTCGCACCTGTTCGCCCGTAGATCCCTGCACTTCGACAACGCTGCCATCCGAGGCGGCTACTACGTCATCTGCAGACATGCCCCATTGCGTATATTGCCAGTCTGCACTTGCAGGTGCGGACAGTGCGCCAACGGCCACGGCTACCCAGAAAAAGCGCATACTCGAACGTCCTTCGGTCAACTCAACGGCCTGACGATACTCGCAAATAGTTAAAATGGCCACTGCCAGGGAGGTTGCCCGATGGGAGCAATCGCAAATCTCAGCGCCTCCCTCCGGTGGGACCTGGACGATTTTCAGCGCGGCACCTCGATTGTCGAGGGCACGTTCAAGAACATCATCGGTCTCGCTGGCAAGGTCGGCGATGCGGTTACGAACGCGGGCAAGAAGATGACCGTCGGCCTGACCTTGCCGCTAGCGGGTCTCGGCGTGCTTTTCACGAAGGCAGCTAGCGACGCCGCAGAACTACAGTCCGCTTTCGATTACACGTTCGGCAACATGGCCGGCACCATGAACAAGTGGGCTGAGCAAAGTGGCGATGCCATGGGCCGGTCGACCCAGCAGATGCAGGAAGGCGCATTCGCACTTGGCGGGCTCTTCAAAGCCGCAGCGCCGACCGAAGCTGCCGCTGCGCGCCTATCAAAGCAATTCACCGAATTAGCGGTAGATGCTGGTTCATTCTTCAACACGCCTTTCGATGAAGCGCTGCAGAAGATCCGCTCGGGCCTCGCCGGAGAGAGCGAGCCACTGCGTGCTTTCAACGTGTTCATCAATGAAGCGGCTGTCGAGGCGAAGGCGCTTGAGCTCGGTTTGATAACATCCGGCCAGGAACTCAATGAGTTCGGGAAGATCATGGCCCGGTCTGCGCTGATTGCAGAAGGCCTCAAGCCTGCTCTCGGAGATGCGGAACGTACCGCGTCGAGCCTCGCGAACTCGGTCGTTCGACTGAAGGCACAGGTCTCCGAGCTTGCTGTCGAGATGGGCCAGTATCTTGAGCCCTACGCGAAGGCTCTTGCCAATACGGCTGAGAGACTGGTGACGTGGTTCAAAGAACTCCCCGACGGCGTGAAACGCGCGGCGGTTGGATTCGCCGTGTTTCTCGCAGCCCTCGGACCTCTGTCGGTCGCACTCTCGGCGCTAGCCATCACTATCTTGCCATTACTGCTGGTAAAGATGGGTCCGGTGTTCGCAGTCATCAGCGCGATCGTGAACCCGATCGGCACCGCGGCTGTAATGGCAGGCAAGCTGATTTCCGAGTTCGGCGGCCTGACCGCAATAGTGAGCAAGCTCGCGCCCGTCCTGTTGCGCTTCCTCGGCCCGGTAGGACTTGTCATTGCCGCATTTCAGCTGTTCGGCGACAACATCCTGCGCGGCCTTCAGAGCTTCTGGCGCTTCGTGTCGGATGCCTTCGGCTCGGGTCTGCAAACCCTCTTCGCCACATTGAGCGACACGGTGGATCGCGTTTCTGAAGCTTTCCAGGCATTCATGGAGACGCCGTTCGGACAGTTCATTTCCGATGCCGTCGAGTTCATCGGTATGCTGCTCGAGGCGTTCATCACCCTCGCTGGCTATCTGACCGGCGAACTGATCACAGCATTCTTCGAAACGCTGACCCTTATCGCTGACGTGATCGGCGGTGTCGTCGAAACCGTGGTGAAGCTTCTGACTGGCGACTGGGCGGGTGCATGGGACGCAGCCGTGCAGACAGTCGGGCGCGCGGTTATCCGTATCGGCAAGTGGATAGAGAACCTTTGGCCGTGGCTGGGTGGCATGATCCAGATGCTCGGCCGCTTGACTGGGGCTGAAATCAGCGAGCCGAAGAAGCCAGGCACTGCTCCAAGCGGGGGCGGCGGTACCACTTCGGCGGCCGGGGATGTGTCCGGCAGAAACTATGCTCTTGCGAGCGATGCGAAGGCCAAGAAAGGCCGCGCCGCCCGCGGCCGCACCGGGCCGACTGCTGAAGAGCTTGCTGATCGTCGCGAAGAGATCAAACTGCAGCAGCAATTGGCCGTTGCGCGCGAAGCGAACGACCTTGATGCCATCCGGGCACTTGAGCGCAGAATTGATTTACGCGAACGGATCGAGCGTTACGAGCGCGCTGGCCTCAAGACTGCCGATGCGCGCATCGCAGCCGAACGCGACCTGGCCGAACTGGATGAGGCACGCGCAGCAGCGCTGAAGGATTTCCTGGCCGAGCGCCAAGTCGAGACCGAATATCAGGTCGCAGTCCTCAACCGCGACTATGAACACCTGCGCTACCTCGACGACGAACTGGAGCTCGAGCGCCGCATAAATGACCTGAACCGCGAGGGCTATGACCTCATTGTCGCTGAAAGGATCGCTCGCGAAGAGATGCTGGCGATCGAAAGAGCGAGGCAAGCTGCATCTGCGCGCAGGCTTCAGGACGAAACCCTCGCGCATGAATTGGAATTGGCGCGACTGCGCGGAGATAACGACCAAGACATCCGCCAGCGCGAAGAGCAACTGCGTAGCCTAGACCGCGTCGACTATCTCATGGACCGCGGCGGAATGACGCGCGCTGAGGCTGAAGAACAGGCTCTGCGCGAGGCCGCCGACCGATCGCAGGCGCACATGCAGGGTACTTTCCGCGATGCGTTCCGGAATGGTCTGCAAGCGGCGATGGACGGCAATCTCGGCGATTTCTTCGAGGGATGGATGCGCGAGCGGACATTCAATGCACTCTCGCGTGTTCTCGATAAGCTGGCGGACAGCCTCGCAAATCTCATCGCCGGGAATGCGGGCGGTGGCGGGCTTTTCGGATCCATCCTTGGCGCCTTTGGCGTCGGCGGTTCGACCGGCAACAGTTCCGCAATCGCCGCATCCTCTTCGTCCTTCGATGGTCCGGGGTTCGCGACTGGCGGTTCGTTCCGGATCAAGGGCTATCCCGGCATCGATAAGAACCTCCTTTCTCTCAATGGCAACCCGGTCGCCCGGGTTAGCAGCGGCGAGATCATGGACGTGCGCCGCGGCGAGAGCCGTAGCGGCGGCGGTGGCGAGCTCGCAATTCGGCTGGGCCCCGGCCTCGAAGCCGAATGGCTTAGCAAGAGCGACATGCGGACGGTCAAAATTCTGGACGCCGTTGGGCCGAGTATGACCGGCGCCGCGTCGGCGCAAGCCCGGCGCGATGCCGCCCGACCTATCCTACCAGGCGGAGCAACTGGCTGATGGCGATCGTTCCCTACCCTAGCCCCAATCGGCATCTATCGGTCGACCTGCAACCTGTCGTTGCATCGCAGGCCAACCGCGCAGAACTGACCGGCGCTAGGCAGGCTGTGGACCTCGGCTATTCGTGGTGGGTCGGCGAAGTCACGGTCGTTCCCATGATCATCGATCACGCTCGCGCCTTCCGAGTATTCTTTGGGAGGGTGCGTGGTGTGACGCACAGCTTCCGCGTTCCCGTCGCCACCGCCGACCAGCACACCGGTACATTCACCGTGCGCGCACAGGGTGCCGGTTCGGGCTACTCGCTCGTCACCGATGGCTGGCCTGCGAACTCAACGCCTTTGCTGGCGGGCCAGTATGTCACCGTCGGCGATCAGCTGATGGTTCTCGACGAGGACGTGATCGCGAACGCCTCCGGCGTCGCCACGCTGCGCTTTCATAGCCCGCTGCGGCGTGTTGTGGCCGACAACACGCTAGTTCAGACAAAGCGGCCGTGGCTGCTCGCCTACCTTCCGGAGGGCGCACCTGTGCTCAAGCTAACCGCCGCGCAGCTGCAGTCCGGTTTCTCTTTCCCGATCATGGAGGCGTATTGATGGACGCCGCAACGCTGGCCGCGCTCGGAGGCGAGGTCGTCTATATCCAATGGTTCGCCTGGATGGATATCGTCGGCGATCCGGTCTTCGCCGTTTCGGGTGTGCAGGACATCACGTTCGGTGCCAGCGAGACAGGTGATCCGGATCTCGATGGCAAGACGTTCCTCGCAATACCCGGCGAGCTGGTCGATGTGGGCGATGTCCAGCATAGCGAGACCGGTTCTGAATCCGTCACCGCCACGCTGCGAGGCCTTCCCATCGAGGATGGGGGGCTGCTCGACATCGTCGGCCAGAAGGCCAAGTGGCGGAAGCGCGAGGCGCGCCTGTGGTTTCGTGTGCTGGACCCGATCGACGACAAGGCGACCCAGTTCAACCCGCTGCCGATCCATCGCTATTACAGCGGCTATCTGATCAACCTGTCGGTCGATACGAGCGCCGATGAACAAGCGATCGTCGCAACGATCGAGAATTATCAGGCTGCGCTCTCTGAAGGTTCAGGCCTGACCTACCTTCATCAAAGCGAATTCGATCCCGGCGACAAGAGCGCCGAGCAGACGCTTGCCGCGGCCAACGGCATGCACAAGGCTGGCGTGTCGGGAAGCGTCGGTGGCGGCTCAGGGGGGTCGCGCGGCGGTGGCGGTGGTTCGAGAGGCGGCGGCTTCCAGTCGAGAGATGTTCTTCGATGACGCGCCTCGCTGACTGGGACGGTCGGCTGTCTGCAACCATCATGGAGTGGCGCGAACGCCCGTTTCGCTGGGACAGCGACTGCGCTCGCTGGGTCGCGGCCTGTGTCATCGCGCAGACCGGTGAAGATCCTTTGTCAGACCTTCGCGGCCAGTATCGCACAGAGCGCGAAGCGCTGAAGCTGCTCGCGGCCAAGCCAATGCCTGAATACCTCGATGAGAGGTTTCCGCGCGTGCATCCGGCACAGGCGCGGCGAGGCGACATCGCGCTCGCTCAGGAAAATTGCCTCGGCATCGTCATAGCTGGCGACGCCCTGTTCTTCGTCGACGGTGTGCTCGCACCGATCGCGCGTGCGGAATGGCAAGGCACATGGGGGGTCGGCCGCGATGGGTAACATTGTCAAATCCGTCGCCAAGCTTGTCGTTATCGGCGCGGCAACCGCAATCGGCACGCTCGTTGGCGGCCCGCTCGGTGGGCGCATCGGCCTACTGGCTGGCTCGATGCTGTCCGGATCGGTGCTGAACGACAAGAAGAAAGCGCCGGCACCGACGCCGACTCAACTTTCCCGCCTACAAGCCCGCCTCGATACGCAAGCCCCTCGAAAAATGGTGCTGGGCACCACCGCCTTCCCCGCCGACATCCGCTATTACGAAGGCAGCGGCGAAGACGAGCGGGTCATCGAATACATCATCGCTGTCGCGGCGCATAAGGTCCGCGAGATCAGCGAGCTCTGGATCGAGGACGAACTCGCCTGGAGCGAAACGGGTGGGATCGCACCGCAGTTCATCGATTACCTCGGCGTCGAGGGCTACAAGGAAGGCCGGGCCGATAACACCCGCGCCATCAACGGCGGCGCGCGCTGGGGCAACGATGACCGGCTCACCGGCTGCGCGTATCTCTACGTCCGCGTCAATCGCCTCGGTGTGACCGAGAACGAGCAGTCACCGTTCGCGAACGGTCTGCCCGGCCGGGTCACGATCGTCGGCGAAGGCATGCCGATGTACGACCCGCGCTTCGACAGCACGCGCGGTGGTTCGGGCACAATGCGCGTCGACAACCAGAACAGCTGGGGACCGAGTTCGGGCAACCCGATCATCCAGTCGCTCAACGTGCTGCTGGGATGGCGGATCAACGGCAAACTGTCGGTGGGCGCCGGTCTTCCGGCCAAGTATATCAATTTCGACAGCGTGATCACCGCGGCGAATGCCTGCGACGAAGATATCGTCCTGTCGGGTGGTGGCACACAGCCACGCTATCGCACTGCCGGCGCGTTCTCGACCGACGATGCGCCGATGAACATCGTCGGAGCGCTGCTGGCCGGGTGCGCGGGCGATCTGCTCGACAGCGATGGGCAGCTCTCGTTTCTGATCAAGACGAACACGCTGGCCGTTCCTGCGGTCATCTTTGACGATAACGATAGGCTGAGTTCAGCCCGCTGGGATCCGATGGGTGGGCAGACGAACCTGCCGAACATCATCGCTGGCAACTTTACCGATCCAAGCGCAAGATCGCTCTATCAGCCGGTGCCGTATCCTTCGGTGAAATTGCCAAGCGAGGACGGTATTGAACGGACCGCGCCCATCGACTTCGGTGTCGTCGAGAACGGCCCACAGTCCGAGCGGCTTGGTAAGCAGACACTGCAGCGCATGCAGTATCCGGGCTTGTTCTCTGCCGAATACAACATGAAGGGCATGGCGGCGAAGGTCGGCAAGATTGTCTGGGAGAATTGCGCCCCGCGTGGATGGGTGAACAAGCCGTTCCGCGTCGTCAGCCAGAAGCCAAGCCGCTCGGGCCGCATAGCGCTGGTTCTACGGGAAGAGCACGAAGATATCTACGCGTGGGAAGCGGAAGACAGCGCGGCGGTGCAGCCTGCCGAGCCGGTGCGGTTCGACTTCCGCAACACCGGTCCGATCCTGCTGGCGCGCGAGGCGTCGAAGACAGCGGAATGGGACCGCATTACCGACAGCACCGGAACGAAGCCGCAGGACAACGCGACGCGCAACCAGAGCCGTGGCAATTACTCGGAATCTGCTACCTATCTTCCCGGCGACATGGTCGTCTGGACGGTGGCCAGCGGGGGCGACGGTGCGGGATATACCCGCATCGGCACCGGCGAGACCACCGGCGTTGCTCCGAGTAATACCAGCAAGTGGGCGCTTACCGTTCAGCGCGGGCAGCAGGGCAACACCGGATCGCCAGGCGCGCCGGGAACTCCGGGATCCGATGGTGCGCCCGCCACTTCGGCGTATCTCACGAACGAGAGCGCAACGGTCTGGGCCTATGCCGATGGCAATGTCAGCGGTTACGGTCCGGCTACCGGGCAGTTCAAGGTCTTCGCAGGTGCTGCTGACATCAGCGCGAACTTCACGCTATCGACCGTGGCTAACCCGCAGGCACTTACCGTTGCCTATACTGGACAGACCTACACCATCTCAGGCGGTCTCGACCCCAACGAGGATACGGCGACGCTCACCATCCGTGCGACCGGATCGGGCGCTTACGCTGGCAAGACCTTCGACAAGGTCTTCACTCTGGCCAAGACGCGCGGCGGTTATGAGATCGTTACCGGTCTGCCATCAACCAACCTGTTCGATGGCCGGCAAGTGTGGGACCAGTCCGACAGCCGGTTGAAAATCTACAAGGCTGGCGTTGGCTGGCGGCCGCAGATCGACGTGGACAGCGCGATCAAT
Source organism: Qipengyuania pacifica (assembly GCF_019857205.1). GTDB lineage: Bacteria > Pseudomonadota > Alphaproteobacteria > Sphingomonadales > Sphingomonadaceae > Qipengyuania > Qipengyuania pacifica. The sequence continues at coordinate 25,515 of NZ_JAHWXO010000015.1, forward strand.
GGCGCGAAACTCGACCCGCGCACTGTGACGATTGAAAAGCTGCTCGTCTCGCCGGGCAACCTAATTCAAAACGGCGATCTCGACACCGGGGACTTCACTGGATGGCGCCCGTTCAGCGACCCGCAGTATCAAGCTGTTGTTGCCAATTTGAGCAATGGCATCGCGCGGTATCTGGGCCGGTTTCAGCATCCCGGAAGTGGCACAAATCTGCGCACGTCCATCTTTGCCGCAGAGAAAGCCTATGCCGATGTGGGGGCGGAAACGGGTGGCTTTTCGGTCGAGGGAGGCAAACAGTATCGTGTCAAAATCAATGCGGTGCAGACGGGGGGCTTCATCGGCAGGTTCCGTGTTTACCCTTTCTTCCTGACCAACGACGGAGCGAACACCACCAGCGTTCAGGCAATTACCACGACAAGCCCTCCGTCTTCATGGGGGACGTCTCTGCTGGCAGCATCTTTCATCGCGCCGTCAAATGCGATCCGGGCTTGGATTTACGTGCTCGTCGACAATTGGGATGCGGGTAGTATCTTCTTCGCCGATCTGCGCTGCAACCTCATGTCGGATGCCGACCTGATCGTCGATGGCAGCATCTTGGCGCGGAGCATGGCAGCAGGATCGGTCACCGCCGACAAGATCCAGGCTGGTGCCGTCACCGCCGCTAAGCTGAACGTGACCGCGCTTTCGGCCATCACTGCGGACCTCGGCACCGTTACGGCAGGGCGTATCATTTTCAACCAAGGCGGCTACATGCGCGCGCAGGGCGTCGGTTTTGGAAGCTCAAACCAGTTCCTTGAATGGTTCGGGCCGTCGCAGTCCAACCTGAACAACTGCACTGAAGCGAACGCGGTTTCCTATCTTAAGACGAACGGCTCTGCATATTTCGGCGGATCGCTGTCGGCAGGCGTCCTGAAGAACGCAGTGCAGACAACATCGCTGGCTGCGAACGCTTCCGTATCGACAGGCACGTTCAGCTCGAATGGCAATTCGCGTTCCGTAGTCGTCAGTTTCAGCAGCCAGCGCGGCGTCGCTATTTCGGGAAGTTGTAATGGATCAGGTACGCCTGCGGCCACCGTCCGGCTTAGGCGCAATGGCAGCATCATCCAGACTTGGAACCTAACCGGCAGCATCAGCTGCGTTCCCGGGTTTGGTACTTCCGAGCCGGGCACTTGGCAGGAAACAATTGCTGGCAGTTGGACCTACACCGACAACACCGGAGGCACTGCTCCGGAATACACTGTCGAACTCGTCTCCCGCACGCTTTCCACACCACCGACATCGACGATGGGAGGTGTTTCCCACGCGCAGACGCTCGGCGTCGTATCCACGGAGCAATAGCCATGTTCATCATCCAACATCCATCGGCGGCCTCGACGATGGCGCACCAATTCGAAAGCGTGACGATCGGCAAGGATGGCGCGCTGGTCTCGCTGACGTGTCAAGAGATCGAGCAAGACGGGATCGACGGGGTCGATACGGTCAGGATCGCCTTGCCGCTTGAGGTGGTCGCCGGAGGCGATGCTGAGGCGCAGGCTATCGCGTGGCTGACCTCCCCTGCCGGGTCATTCCCCGGCGCGGAGATCGTCACCGACGAAGACTTCGCGTTCCGCTCGCGCCAGATCGTGATGGAACGCCGGGTGAAGGCGATACGCAACGCGCTTTGGGTCGGCATCGCGACCACCAGCGCCGGGCCGGTCAACATCGACATGACGAGCCGAGATAATATGCAGGGCCTCGTCAACATGTTCACCATCGCTGAAGAGATGGGCGAGCCGATCGCGACGGTCAGCTACACCATGGCCGACAATACCGATCAGGATTTCACTGCGGCAGAGTTCAAGGCGCTGGCGCTCGAAGTCGGGCTCTTCGTCAATGCCACGCACCAGCGCAAACGGATCTTGGATGCTGAGATCGCAGCGGCGGTGACGGTTGCCGATCTGGAAGCGATCGACATTGATGCCGGGTGGCCGGCCTGATGCGCTCCGGAGCAGCGTGATGGACGTCTCCGGCATCATCAAAGCGCTTGGCGAAAACTTCTCTAAATGGGTCGAGATCGTCCGCACGAAGACGCGCTACGCCGTGCTGGCCACCGCGCTGTTCATGGCAGCGATGTTCATGGTCGTGCTGGCAACGCAAGGACCGCTGATCAGCCGAATGTTCGATTACTATGCCGGATCGAACGAGCGCGCCAATGCCGTCGCGCTGCAGGCCATCGTCGAGCAGGACAAGGCGAACGACCTGGCGATCCAGCGCATGCTGCGCCGCCTGATGCGCGATCTGCAGGCGGGCCGGGTGGTGGTGAGCATTCTGGTGTTCAATACGGCGACTGGCGAATTCAGCGATCTGACCGAAAGTCACGAGATCATGGACCGCCGCGCCGAGCGCACTGGGTTGCGCAGCCGAGCACTTTCGCGGGGCGATGTGCAGAACACGCTCGACCGGATGTTCCCGGCTGATGGCCGTGTGGTGTGCATGACGTCCGAGGTCGACGATCTGCCCGACCTCGAACTGCAAATGTTCCTGCGAACGGCTCAGTTCAGCTGGACGAGCGCTTGCCCGATTATCGACCCGGACGGCGTTCCCATGGGCTTGCTGGCTGTCAGCGGCCGGGAGGCTGTCTTCGACCGCGATGCTGTCACTCAACGTGTGCGCGACAGCGCCTTCCTGCTGTCCGGTTACCTGCTCCGCTCGCCCTCGGCGATCGCGGCGCGCAAACGCCTGGAGAACCAGTGATGACCAAAGAAAAGACCATGACGCCAAAGAAGAAGGCCGGAATCGCAGCGATGGCGCTGGCGGGTATGACCGCCATTGCCACGCCGCTGCTGATCGAATGGGAGGGTGTGCGCACCGATCCCTATCGCGACAGCGTCGGCATCCAGACCGTGTGCGTTGGCGAGACCCGCGTGGAGATGCGGCGCTACACGCTCGAGGAATGCAAAGCGCTGCTCGGCAAGGCGATTCCGGAATTCGCCCTTCCGGTGGCCGAGGCGGCGCCGGGCATCGAGAACAGCCCGTATGAATGGGCGGCGCATACCAGCCTCGCCTACAACATCGGCGTCAACGCCTACCGCAAGTCCAGCGTCGCGCGACTGTTCAACGAGGGTAAGCGGGTCGAGGCCTGCGAGTTCTTCGCTCGCTACAACCGTGCAGGTGGCCGCGTCCTGAAGGGCCTCGACTTCCGCCGCAACGGCGACGCGCAGCGCATCGGTGAAATCGAAGTGTGCCTGATCGGGGCGACACAAGCGGAGCAGGGGTCATGAAGATCCCCGATCTCAGCGCGAATTACACCATTCGCGGGATCAAGCTGGCGCTCGCTGGCGGCGTTTTCCTGTTCCTTGCAGCCGGGAACGTCGCCCAGCTGATCGACCGGCACGGCTTCAAGTTTTGGTTCGTCGAGATCGAAGGCGTGCATGACCGTGCCGACCGGTTGGAAGCGGAGATTGAGGGCATCGAACTCGCCCAAGGACAAGCGGGCCAACTTGCCAAAAAACAAAGGGAAGCAAATGAAGACGAATACCGTGACATCGCCGCAGACGTCGATCGCAACGCCGGCACGGCGCTGGATCGCGGGTTTGCTTCTGCCGATCGCTACATCCGCGCTAACCGCGTGTGGCAGTGGCCCGAAGGAGTTCCGTGCAGCAACACCGGAACCGCAGCCGGAGGTGACGGCACCGGAAATCCTCAAGGAGCCGGTCAAACGCCCGAGCTGGATGGATCCCGAACTGGCGGCGGCTCTGGAGCGCGCGGGAATGGCATGGTGGTCGTAAGCGCCGAAGATGTCCGGATCTGCACCGAGAATACGGTGAAAGCCGAGGCGGCGCGGGATTACGTCACGAAGGTCGAGGCGGCGAGCCGAGCCGGATTGCGGAAATAAAGTCGGCGGCTTTGGGTTCGACACACTCTGTAATTAATGGTCTGCGCTCGCTGCGTATCGTGTTCGATCCATTTTTTGATTTTGCGCTTCCCTCGCTTTTGCGTAGTGAGAGCAAATGGACCATGAGAACGTGATCGGTGCCTTCAGTGAAGAGCAAGCGGCTGCGATATCTGGTGTGTCGCTTTATCAGCTGCGCGATTGGAACAAGAGCGGCCTTTTCCGACCTGCTTTTGGTGCGGATACCCAGAGGGTGCCGTTCGGTCGTCTTTATTCGTTTCGCGATTTAGTTTCGCTGCAGGTTCTGAGCGATCTTCGGAACAACAAGAAAATACCCCTTCATCACCTGAAAAGCGTCTCCGAAAAGATCGCACATCTAGGTGACGCAAGGTGGATCGCGACGACTTTGTACGTTTTGGGCAAACGGGTCGTGTTCGTTAACCCTCGGACTCAGATGCGCGAAGAAATCGTGTCCGGCCAGCGTGTTTTCAACATTCCACTTCGGGTAGTCGCGCGGAACACCCGTGAGAAAATTCAGAGCCTCAACGACCGTTCCGACAAGGCAGGTTCAGCGGAACAGCGCCGTTTTGTTTCCAGTAATCGTCGGGTCTTCTCCGGCACCAGAGTGCCTATCCGCGGCATCGTCGACTTCATTCGCGCCGGATATTCACACAATGACATCCTGCGGGAATTTCCCGACCTGACTGAGGCTGATCTCGATCTGGCTGAACGTGAAGCGGTGACGGCTGCCGCTTAATGCCACGGGCAGCTATCAAGCTCGAATTCTTCCTCGATAACAATATTCCCGATTCAGTGGGCCGCTATCTACAAGGCAGGGGCCATAGCGTCCTTCGCCAACGCTACCACATTGCTCATGACGCTGCGGACCCAGTGGTCGGCATGACGGCTCTTCAAGCCGGGCGAATCTTGGTGACTTGGGATAAGGATTTTAACAGCCAGGCATTTCGACAACCTCGATTTGCCCTACTTAGTCGCCTTTCGTTAAGCGGAGAGGGGCCGACCCTACTGCCGGCTGTGAAAGAGCACATTGAGGTCCTAGAATTCCAATTTGCTAGGGTGCCCCGCCAAGGGCGGATGGTGGCCTTCGCCAAGGAGGGCAATTGCCGTTTCCGAACCGACTAGGGCGACCACGAGAATAGCCAATACACCGGCACACCAACCGACAGCGCCAGCAGCACCCAGAACTCCGCGGCCCGGGCGAACCGTCTCACGGGCCGTATATCAGGAGGTAACGCTCAACAGCCTGGCGTAGTTCGAGCATGTCTGGCCACCCGCCCTTCCGAGCGTCGGGGAAATCCTTCACCTTTTCGTACGCTGACTGTAGCCGCGCGAGCTCCGGGCTTTTCTTGCGCCGATCAGCCTTCGATTGATCGTTGAGAGGGTCGACAGCGACATGATTAGTCATCGGCCAGCGCCGCATCGATCATTGCCTGCCAGGTCTGTGTAGGACCGGTCTCGCCTTCAGTAAGACCGCCGGCCGCGGTGAGCATTGCGTCGGTGGGTTCGCGGATTGCCTCGAGAATAGCAATGGCCAGTTCCTCTAGATTGAACTCTCCGTTGATCTCGGCAGCTTCAACATCGTGAACCTCAACAACGGCATCCTTGCTTTGGCGCAGCAGCTCGTTGGCGATGGCGGTGGTCAGAGTTTCGATCATCTTTTGTTCCTCTACACCAGCCCTCCCTACGCCCGCCCGATTTTTCCGCCAAGCCCCTCTCTCACTTATTCCGCTGGCGCTCGCTGAAAGGCACAATTCTTGCCCGCGCTGCCCGGCCAATGCTCCTAACTTGCCTCGTAGAAAGCTCAGCAGGCGGGGCCTCTCGCACGGCACTCTCCTGCACGAAGGTATGCAGGTCCTCCTTTCGATAGCGGTAGAGGCGCGTCGAAAGCTTTATATAGGCCACGCGTCCGGTAACTCTCAGGCGCCGCATCATTTCGTGGGAAATTCCAAGATACTCGGCCGCCTGCTTTTCTGTGAGCAGCCTAATGGGTTCGTCAGTCATCCGCGTGGTCCTCCGTCAGTGGGTGGGCCGCTCTGAGTTCCTCAGCTTCAGCGGCGATCAATGCTGGCCAGACCGGTGAATGCAGTAGGAGCACAACCTCGTCATAGCTTAGCGTGCAGCCCGTGCCGTTACGTAAGGCGCGCTGCATTTTGGAGAGCAAACCTCCGAAACTGATCGATCTAGACATCGTCATCATCCCAATCCCACGTGGACGGATCCGCGAGGGACGCCTTGCGGCCGCCCTGCGTACCGAAGAATGCGACGAGCTTTCCTGAGGGCTCCACTTCCAAACGACCGATGGTCGCTCCCGCCGACCTGATCCCCTTCACCAGCCGCTGAACATCCGCCTGCGTAAAACGCGCCTTTGCAGTCACTCCGAATCCTACCCGATCATCGTGGAAAGGGGGCACGAAGTAGCATTCCCCTAAAAGGGGTGGAAGTTATCGAATCGCTGGGGCATACTGTCCGGTGGGTGTGAGAACCCGGACTTAGGCGGCGAACCCGTTGGCGCGGGTATCGTCGAATGTAAGCGGAGCGTTGGCGCGCTCGGCTCGGCTAGGGTTCTAGCCGGGAGCGACGCGCCATGTCCAGAGCAAACCTTCGGGTGAGCTTAAAAGCCGTCGACCTGTCCTAAGCAGGTTCTCACCCCCGGCGACCGCCCGTTGCGGCCAGGCTGTGAGAAGCCGAACTTAGGAAACCACCATGGAACAGATCAAAGATCCGCCGATCAACCACGAGCGGCCATTCAAGACGTCTACCGACGTCTTTATGGAGGCCTACGCCGCCTTCAAGCATGCGAAGGCCCAATGGGACCAAGCGCTTTACGCGCCTGGCATGCTCTACAACGACCTTCCGCAGGATGAAGACGACCGCCTTTGCGGTGCGGCCTGCAGTGCGCGCCAGCGGCTCATGGAAACCCCGGCCCCAAGCTTGGGAACATTCATCTGGAAGCTGCGCGTGTTTCAGCAGGAGGATTTGCACGAGGCAGACATGGCTGGCGAATTCGTCAACCATCTCGTCAATGACGCGGAGCGCTTGCTCAGGGAGGATCGTCGTGGGTAACCTTGCATCAATCCCTACACATCCGCCCGCACCAGCCGTGATGGCGATCCTGAGCAGGTTCGATCGGGAGCAGCTGGCTGGCTTCATCGAGATCGCAATCGAACTCGCTGACACTCTCGACGGCGATCCCGACTTGGAAGGCTCGTGCGATGAAGACGAAATCTCGCGTTGCACTGATTTCGGTAGGCCAGCGTCCAGCGACGGCCCGGGTTGCATCATAGCCGATCCAGACGAAGGCGTTGACGATAAGGGTGAGCAGACCTTCGCTGAAGACGATTGGTGCTATCACGGCGATCATGGGCCAGGCTGCCCCATCGCAGACCCGGATTCTGGAAGCGACGGCTCCTAGCTTCACGATATTCGCCACCAACTAAAGGGCCATGACGCGAGTCGTGGCCCTATTTCTTTGTGCGGCATGCTGCGTATTTGCTGCGTGGAGCAGCCGCCAGACAAAAGAAACCGTTGGAAAACAACGGGAACAGATAGCAGCAAATTGCAGCACGGCCATTTAGGCCAAGCCAGCGCAAGGGCATCTAAGTGTCTGTTTTTGATTGGTAAATGT
>NZ_JAHWXO010000016.1 GCF_019857205.1 Qipengyuania pacifica
TTTTCGTGTGTCCCACTACCCACGTTCTTTCACCACTGCCATTCACCGTGCGTGATGGTCTGCCCAAAGCGGAAATTCCGGGCTCGGGTCCGCTTCGTTTGACTCCCCCCACCAATTTTTGACAGACTCGCGGGCGACGCGCCCGGTCCGCGGGTGCATTTCCCGAGCAGTGCAACCCTCGCGCTGCGAACACGAAATCTTGAAGGATATTCATGACCACTCCCAACAGCGGTGACACCGTCACCATCGACTACGTACTCAAGCGCACCGACGGCGAAGAAGTCGGCAATACCCAGCAGGCCGGCCCGCAGGACATCACCATCGGCAGCGGCCAGATCTTTCCGCAGATCGAAGAAGCACTGACCGGCATGGCCGTTGGCGAAGAACAGAGCGTGTCGATCGATTGCGCCAATGCCTTCGGCCCGCGCCAGGATGCGCTGGTGATCGACATTCCGCGTGAAAACCTGCCGCCCGAACCCGCTCCGCAGCCCGGCATGGCCATGCAGGCGCAGGCGCAGGACGGTTCGCCCATGACGCTCTACATCGTCGAAGTCGGCGATCAGACGATCAAGGCCGATGGCAACCACCCGCTCGCAGGCGAAGATCTTACCTTCGACATTACCCTGCGCGATATCAAGCAGGCTGCCTGATCGATCCGGCCGGGCGGCGGCGCTCCAAGGCGAGCGCTGTGCCGCCCGGCCATGCCTTGAATCATTACGCGAGGTTCAGGTTATGCGGCCTCAAGATGAACGTAAGGTCGTCAAGTCGGTTCACTTACGGGTCAGCCCGTTGTGTTACATGTTGCGACATCGACAACAGCCGCAGGTGGTGGAGCGGCAGTACCGACGAAGGATTCGCTCCATGAAACTGACCAAATTGATGAAGGGCAGCGCGCTCGGCGCTCTCGCGGCGGCGATGGCGATCACCGCCCTCCCCGCCGAAGCCGTGGCACAATCCCGCGACCGGCAGGAACGCGCAGATCGCGGCGACCGTGGTAATCGCGGCGGCGATGCGCGCCAGCAGCGCGGCAATCGCGGTGAAGCCCGCCAGCGCGGCGAGGCTCGCCAGCAGCGCAGCGAACGTCGCGAACAGCGCCGTGAAGCATGGCAGGGCAATCGCGGCGATGCCACGATCAGCCGCGGCGACCGCAATTTCAATCGTGACAATCGTGGCTCCCAGCAGGCGCGCGAACAGGCCGCCCGCGCCCAGGCCGCCCGGGCGGAAGCACAGCAGCGCAATCGCAGCTACTCCGGCGATCGCAACCGTTCCTACACCGACCGCAACCGTGTCGACCGCCGCCAGGAAGCGCGGCGCGAGGCCTATCGCGACGGCCGCCGTGACGAACGTCGGCGGGACGTGCGCGAAGACCGCCGCATTCGCGACAATGCCTATCGCAACGGTCGTCAGGCCGAACGTCGCCGCGACCGGTATGAAGATCGCAACATCCGCCGCGATGGATACCGGGACGGTTACCGCGAAGCCCGCCGCGACCAGCGTCAGTCACGCTATTACGACGGCCGCCGCTGGCACGATTACAACCGCTGGGATTCGCGTGGCTGGCGCAACAACAACCGCTATGACTGGCAGCGCTACCGGCACAGCAACCGGAACGTCTATCGCCTCGGCCGCTATTACTCGCCCTATCGCGATTACCGCTACCGCCGCCTCAGCATCGGCTTCCAGCTGGGCAGCCTGTTCTTCGGCAGCCGGTATCAGATCAACGATCCGTGGCGCTATCGCCTGCCCGCCGTCTACGGCCCCTATCGCTGGGTCCGCTATTACGACGATGTGATGCTGGTCGATATCTACAGCGGCGAAGTGGTCGACGTGATCTACGACTTCTTCTGGTAACCGCCTTCCGCCGGCCGGCTTGAGAGTGGTCCGGTCGGCAATGAGGCCCCCGTCGAGTGATCGGCGGGGGCTTTTTCGTGGGCCTAGCCCGGTACCTTGCCGAAGGGCAGCATGCGGAAAATGCCGCCGTTCTTGTCGAAGAAAGTATGCTTCAGCGCGCCAAGAACATGCAGCGCGATCAGATAGATGAAGATCGATCCGCCCAGCGCGTGCATGTCGAAGATGGTGCCGCCCAGCGTCCTGTTCTCACCCACCGGAAGCTGCGGAATGGTGAACAGGCCGAAGAAATCGATGCTCCGTCCGGTCAGCGAATTGGCCAGCCAGCCGCCCAGTGGCAGCGCGATGAGCAGGATGTAGAAGATGACATGCACCGTGCGCGCCAGCGTCTTTTCCCATCCGGCAAGATCGGACGGAAGGGGCGGCACCTTGTGCGTGGAGCGCCACAGCAGCCGTCCCACGGTCAGCACCAGGATCGTGATGCCCACGGCCTTGTGATAACCCATGACCGTGCCGCGCATCGCGCCTTCGAAATCATGGGCACGTTCGACGATCTGCCAGTTGGCGATGACGAGTATGGCGATCAGCCAGTGAAATATCATCGCCCCTGCAGAATAGCGGCGCGCAGTCGTGTCGGTCATGGTCCATTCCCCCGGAACGTTTCACCCCTACCTACCGGGCGCGTGCAAACTGGCAAGTCACGTCTTGTCGCAGACGATGCGATTGCTACACGTCCCGCATGACTACCAAGACCGCCCCCGTTCCCGATCAGGATGCTCTGAAGCGCGTCGGCGCCAGAGTTCGCAAACGTCTCGATGCCGATCCGCAGGCCTACCGGGTCCCGACCGACAAGGCCGACATCTACGCCATCGGCGATTTCTTCACGCCGGAAGAATGCCAGCGCCTGATGCACATGATCGATGCCGTCGCCCGGCCCAGCCAGCTTCACGAAACGGCTTATGTGGCCAAGTTCCGCACCTCGTATTCAGGCAATTTCGATCCCCACGATCCCTTCGTCAAATCGATCTCGCGCCGCATCGACGATGCGCTCGGCCTGCCGGGAAAGGTGGGCGAGAATATCCAGGGCCAGCGCTATCTGCCGGGTCAGGAATTCAAGCCGCATAACGACTGGTTCTATACCGATCAGGAATATTGGAACATCGAACGCAAGCGTGGCGGCCAGCGTTGCTGGACCGCCATGGCCTTCCTCAACGAAGTCGAAGAAGGCGGCCACACCCACTTCGTCGAGGTTGGTGCCTCGATCGAACCCAAGCCCGGCGTGCTGCTGGTGTGGAACAACGCCACGCCCGAAGGCCTGCCGAATGAAGATACGCTCCACGCCGGAACGCCGGTCATCAAGGGTCAGAAATACGTGCTGACCAAATGGTACCGCACGCGCAAGCACACCTGAACCGTCAGGTCCCCGAGGCCCTGCCCCGGGCCGGAGCGACTATGCCTTCGCCAGCGCCTCGGCAATCAGCGTGCGGGTATTGGCCACGCCGTAAAGCGCGATGAAGCTGCCCATGCGCGGCCCCTGCTCGCTGCCCAGCAATGTCTGGTACAGCGCCTTGAACCAGTCGCGCAGGCTCTCGAACCCGTACTCCTCGCGCTTGCCGATTTCATAGACCTGCGTCTGCAAATCTTCCGCGCTCGTATCTTCGCTCGCATCGGCCAGATAGGCGTCGAGCGTGCGGAGCGCCTCCGCCTCGTTCGTGGTCGGTGCGCGCTTGTCGAGCGTGGGCACGATGTAATCGCGCGTATAGGCAACCGCAGTGCTGATCAGCACTTCCAGTTCCGGCGTAATCTGGCCTGCGCCGATATAGCTTTCCAGATAATCGCGCAGCGATGCCTCGCTCGCTTCGGCGCCCAGCACGCTGGCAAGGTTCAGCAGCAGTCCATAGGTCACCGGCAGGCTTTCGCCCGCCCCCGGTGCCTCGCTGCCTTCGAAGCCGCCATTGGCACGCGCAAGGTGCCACACCGGATTGCCCAGCTGCTTGTCCAGATCTTGTTCGGACAGACGTTCGCGGAACTGCCAGTAATCGTCCACCGCGCGCGGGATCACGCCAACATGAAGCTGCTTGGCGCTCTTGGGATTGGGGAAGATGTAGAAACCCAGGCTCTCTTCGCTGCCATAGGTCAGCCATTCCTCGATCGTAAGGCCGTTGCCCTTGGACTTGGAAATCTTCTCGCCCTTCTCGTCGAGGAAGAGTTCGTAGATCAGCCCCTCGGGCTTCTTGCCGCCCAGGACCTGCACGATCTTGCCCGACTGCGTGACGCTGTCGGTCAGGTCCTTGCCGCACATCTCGTAATCGACGCCCAGCGCATACCAGCGCATCGCCCAGTCGACCTTCCACTGCAGCTTGGACATCCCACCAAGTGCGGACTGCTCGACCACGCTGCCATCCTCGTCGGTGAAGCGGATCGTGCCAGCTTCGGCATCGACCACTTCCACCGGCACCTGCAACACCGCTCCCGTGGTCGGGCTGATGGGCAGGACAGGCGAATAGGTCTTGCGCCGTTCTTCGCGCAATGTCGGCAACATGATGTCGAGGATCGCGCCGTTCTTGCGCAGTACCTGCCGCAGGGCGTCGTCGAAAGCGCCCGAATTGTAGCGGTCGCTGGCGGACATGAACTCATATTCGAAACCGAACCGGTCGAGGAATTCGCGCAGCATCGCATTGTTGTGATGCGCAAAGCTTTCATGCGTGCCGAACGGATCCGGAATACGTGTCAGCGGCTTGCCCAGATTGGCTGCCAGCACGTCCTTGTTGGCGATATTGTCCGGCACCTTGCGCAGCCCGTCCATGTCGTCGCTGAAGGCGACAAGGCGCGTCTTGCCGTCTTCCGGCTTCGCACCGATCATGGCTTCGAAGGCGCGGCGCACCAGCGTGGTCCGCAGCACTTCCTGGAAAGTGCCGATATGCGGCAGACCGCTGGGTCCGTACCCGGTTTCGAACAGCACCGGCGAACCGTCCGGCTTGGCACCGTCGGGATAGCGTTTGAGCAGGCGCTGGGCCTCCTGAAACGGCCAGGCCTTGGAAACGCGTGCGGCGGTAATAAGATCGGTCATGCTCATGGCAGTTGCCTCTTGCCCAGTCGGATCGCGGTTGCAAGCGCGAAGGCGCGGGCGATCGACCAGTGCCGCGATCTGCAATTAGGCTTTACTGCTTGGAAAGGTGGGAGCAAGGGCGGCCGCCATGCTTCGCTTTCGCGATCCGATTCGATTGATCCCGGTGCTTTTTCTCGGGTTCATCATCGTTGGCACCGCCATACTCAGCCTGCCCCTTGCGACCGCGGACGGAACGCGCGCGCCGCTGCTCACGGCCTTCTTTACCGCTACCTCTGCAGTTTCCGTTACCGGCCTGATCGTAGAGGACACGCCCGTCTACTGGTCGCTTTTCGGCCAGACCGTAGTGATGATCCTGTTCCAGATCGGCGGCTTCGGCATCATGACAGCAGCGACCCTGTTTGGATTGATGGTCGGTCGCGGCTTCGGGCTGCGCGATCGCATGGCGACACAGGTGGAACGCAACCGGCTCGAAACGGGCGACGCTGCATCCGTGCTCAAGCTGGTCTTCAAGATCACCATCTACGTCGAAGCCGCCGTCGCCCTGGTGCTGGCGGCCCGCTTCGCCATCACGCACGGTATGTCCATCCCCGCCGCGATATGGCACGGGGTGTTCCATTCGGTCAGCGCCTTCAACAATGCCGGGTTCTCCAGCTTTTCCGACAGCGTGATGAGCTACCAGACCGACCCCGTCATACTGGGACCGATCATGCTTTCGGTCATTCTCACCGCGCTCGGTTTCCCGGTGATGCAGGACATCCGCCGGCACAAGCTGCGCTGGCGGCAATGGTCGCTTCATACCAAGATCACCGTATCGGGCACCGTGGCCCTGCTGCTGTTCGGCCTGGTTGCGACGGCAGCCATGGAATGGGACAATCCGGACACGCTCGGGCCGATGACAACGGGCGCGAAAATGCTGAACGCGGCATTCCATTCGGTCATGCCCCGCACGGCAGGTTTCAACAGCCTGGACGTCGGATCGTTTCACGACGAAACGATCATGGCGAATTATTTCCTGATGTTCGTGGGCGGCGGCAGCGCCGGTACCGCGGGCGGTATCAAGGTCACCACCTTCCTCGTCCTGTTTGCCATCGTCCTGTCGGAAGTGCTGGGTCGCCGCGATGCGGGCCTGTTCCAGCGCCGCTTCGGTCGGGCGGTCGAACGTCAGGCCCTTTCGGTCACCGTTCTGGCCGCCGCCCTCGTTTTCGCCGTGACCACCTACATCGCATCGATCAGCCCCCTTCCACTGGACGATATCCTGTTCGAATGCATATCGGCCTTTTCCACGGTAGGCCTGTCGACGGGTATTACCGCCGATCTGCCGCCCAGCGCGCTGATCGCTCTGTGCGCGCTCATGTTCATCGGGCGGGTGGGCACCATTACCGTGGCGACCGCACTGGCCCTGGGCGGCCGCGAGCGGCCCTATCGCTATCCCGAGGAGAACCCCATTGTCGGCTAAAACACGCAAACCCGTCCTGATTGTCGGTCTCGGCCGGTTCGGGGGCGCGATCGCCCGCACGCTCGAACGCATGGGCCATGAAGTTCTCGGCGCTGACACCGACCCGCGGCTGGTGCAGGAATTTGCCGGCGATCTGACCAAGGTGGTCGAAGCTGACTGCACCGAAGTGACTACGCTGGAACAGCTCGGCGTGTCCGATTTCGAAGCGGCCGTCGTTGCCATCGGCACGGATATCGAAGCCAGCGTACTGGCTGTCCTCGCGCTGTCGGATCTGGGTTTGACCAACATCTGGGCGAAAGCCACCAACGACAAGCACGCCCGCATTCTCGAACGCACGGGGGCGACTCATGTCGTGTTTCCCGAACAGCGCATGGGCGAACGCGTGGCGCACCTGCTGAACGAACGCCTGCTGGACTTCATCTCTTTTGGCGAGGAATTCGCCATTGCACGGCTCAAGGCTCCCGAACCGATCGTGGGTCTGCCATTGATCACCAGCCAGTGCCGCAAGAAGTTCGATGTAACGGTCGTGGGCGTGAAGCGGGAAGGCGAGAATTTCATTCACGCCGTCCCCGACACGATCATCTTCGAAGACGACGAACTCGTCGTCTCGGGCCGCATCGCCGATATCGAAAAGTTCTCGGCAATCTAGAATGCGGCAACTGGCACGCAAAAGGGACGCCCAACTCGGTAGTGGACGCCCCTTCCGCTGCGACACCTTTGAGGGTCGGGTGGGTTTTTAGGCCGTCGCAGGACGCCAGCCGCGCAGCTCAGGCCAGACATTGGTGTACTGGCTGAGATCGATGCCCGGCTTGCGATCGGTAAAGCGGGTACCCAGCGACTGCAGGATCAGACGGGCCCTCTTGGCGCGGGCCTTGTGCGAGGCGAAGGGGTTGGCGCGGTCCGGCTTCGCATCGATCATGCGCTTCAGCAGGCGATCGCGTTCCGCCGGATTGCGCGGTGCTTCGCTCGGCAGTTCGACAGCCACGTCCTTGTTGCTCGTCACGGGCGTGATCGGTTCTGCACGCATCGCCGGGGCAGGCTCGCTGTCATAAGTCGTCCCCACCGTTTCAGTGTCCCGGCTCAGCGGCTCGGCAACCACCGGCTGCTCGATGACGGGGACTTCCTCATCCCGCTTGCGGCGACGCGAACGGAACAGCAGGAATGCTGCAAGGCCGACACCGCCGACGGCCAGAAGGGCGAACAGCAGCGCAGCACCCGACCCATCGCTCACGGGATCCTGTACCGGCGTAAGCTCGGCGGCGGGCTGTGCACTTTCCGGAGCGGTCGCGGCGGCGAGCGGTTGCTGGTCGGCGGCCTCGGGCACGCTATTCGCGAACGGCGCTGCTGTAGCTTCTGCCTGCTGGGTGGCGGCGACCGGCGCTGGTGCTGGCGCTTCGCGAGTAGCCGCACGGGTCGTCTGCGTCGTCGCAACCGGTTCTGCCTCGTTCACGACTGGCGGCTCTGCCACCGGCTCGGGCTCGGGAAGCTGAACGGTGATCGGCGCGGGTACCGGCGATGTCGTCGCTACCGGCGCGGTCGACGGCACGACCGGCGCAGTCGATGCGGCAGGCGCTTCCTCGGGTATGTCGAGCACGATGGTCGGCGCTTCCTGGGCACCTGCTGCTGTGGTGTGGAGCGCGGCCATCGCGGCAATCGCAATGGGGGCGCTGGCGATCAAGTGGCGTGTCTTCTTCATGACTATAAAACGGGCATCTTTTCGCCACAGTTCCGATGAACGACCGTTCAGAAAACTCTATCCTCCTGATTTACGGCGCATAATTGAATCCGTTTCACGGCTAAGCGCCGACCAATCGCGACGAACCGAGCGCCCTTCGGCATAGTTCTGCCAGCTTCTGTTTACTTTTCGTTCCCTCCCTTTCATGGTCTTTCGGTGATCCAGCCCCTGCCTCTTCCCGCCCTTCACGCCAGCCACGCGGGCACCTGGCTGCGCGATGCGAATGGCGGTACGCGTGGCTGTTCGAAGGGCGAAGCCGTTATGGCCGCCGCCGACACGCCGCAATTGCTGATGAATGCGCCATTGGTCGCCAGTCGGCTGGGTTACCCCGACCTTTCCGGCCTCGATCTGCTGGAACTGTTCGCCTTTATCCACCCGGCCAGATTCTGCGTGCCGACCCCCAAAGGCCTCGCCCACGCGCTTTCACTGGACGAGCCGGTGGACGACGCATCGGTTCCGCTATTACTACAGCAGGCGGCAGGCGTGCTGATGGCCACTTGCGAAAGCGAAGACTGGGCCGAACGCGAAGGCGCATGGTCTTCGCTGCAATCTCTCGCACGACTGCGCTGGCCATGGGCCGGTGTTCTCTCGGCCCATATAAGAAGGCCGGAGCGGGCGGAAAAATGGCTCTTCAGCCGTCTGCCCGAATGGGAAGAAACGCCCGAGCGTCCCCAGCCCGCGCAAGTTTTGATCGAAGAGCCTGAGATCGAGGCCCAGCTTGCACGGCTGACCGGCGAAGGCGCCGAACAGCGTGAAGGCCAGCGGTCCTTCTCGCGCGGTGCGGGCCATGTCTTCGGGCCCCGGGACCGGCAAAAGCGCCCGCATGTGCTACTGGCGCAGGCCGGGACCGGCATCGGCAAGACGCTCGGCTATCTCGCTCCGGCGTCGCTGTGGGCGGAACGCTCCGGCGGGACGGTGTGGGTATCGACCTATACCAAGAACCTCCAGCGGCAGTTGCGGCGCGAAAGCAATCGCGCATGGCCGGCAGCGCGCCCGGACGGCTCACCGCCGGTCGTGGTGCGAAAGGGGAGGGAAAATTACCTTTGCCTGCTCAATCTGGAAGATGCGCTGCAAGGCGGGTTTGCCGGGCGCCCGGCAATCCTGGCCCATCTCGTGGCCCGCTGGGCAGCCTATTCGCAGGACGGCGACATGATCGGCGGCGACCTTCCCGGCTGGCTGGGTACGCTCTTCCGCAAACGCGGGATCGCGGCCCTGACGGACCAGCGCGGCGAATGCGTTTACGCCGGTTGCCCGCACTATCGGAAATGCTTCATCGAACGCAGCGCCAGGAATGCGGCGCAGGCGGATCTCGTGATTGCGAACCATGCGCTGGTGATGGTCAACGCAGCGCGCGGGCGCGATCCGGCCAGCCGTCCGACGCGGATCATCTTCGACGAAGGGCATCATGTTTTCGATGCCGCCGACAGCACGTTCTCCGCCGCGCTTACCGGGCAGGAAGCGATCGAACTGCGCCGCTGGATCATCGGCCCGGAAAAGAACAGCCGCGGCCGTCGCCGTGGGCTTTCGGCGCGGCTCGCCGATGTCGCAAGCTATGACGATGCAGGCGGCGTGGCCGTCGAAGCCGCAGTCGACGCCGCCCAGGCGCTACCGTCCGAAGGCTGGCTGGGACGTTTGGCCGAAGCTGCCCCCCTCGGCCCGCTCGAGGAATTGCTCGCTGCCGTGCGCACGACCACATTCGCGCGCGACGAAAGCGGATTGGAAGCGGGATACGGGATCGAAACCGAATGCGCGCAGCTGCCGGGCGAGCTTGTCGAGGCGGCCGGGACCGCCGCACAGGCGCTTGCCGCGATACGCACCCCCCTGCTGAAACTCGCCGGTCGTCTGGAAGCCATCATGGAAGACGCGCCCGACTGGCTCGATGGCCAGGGCCGCGCCCGGATCGAGGGGGCCCGCCACTCGCTCGCCTGGCGGATCGACCTCATCGCAGCCTGGGAAGCCCTGCTGTCGCGGCTGGGCGGTCCGGCGGACCCCGAATTCGTCGACTGGCTACAGGTCGACCGCAACGATGCCCGCGAATTCGACGTCGGGCTCTACCGTCACTGGCTCGATCCGATGAAGCCGTTCGCCCGGGTGGTGCTCGAACCGGCTCACGGGGTGATGCTGACCAGCGCCACCCTGACCGATCGCGACGAAACCGGGCCCGACTGGCCCCATGCCATCGCCAAGAGCGGCGCACCCCATCTCGAACTCGCTCCAAAGACAGCGCAGGCAGACAGCCCATTCGATTATGCCAGCCGTGCCGAAGTTCTGATCGTCACCGACATCCGGAAGGGCGACATTCCGGCGCTCGCCGGCGCCTACGCGCGGCTGATCGAGGCATCTGATGGCGGCGTGCTGGGCCTGTTCACTGCCATCCGCCGGATGCGCGCGGTCTATGGCCGCATCGCTGACCGGCTCGCCCGCACAGGCCTGCCGCTTTATGCCCAGCACGTCGACCCGATCGATACAGGCACGCTGACGGACATATTCCGGGACGATCCGCGCGCCAGCCTGCTCGGCACCGATGCGCTGCGCGACGGGGTCGACGTGCCCGGCCGGTCGCTGCGCTGCGTCGTGATGGAAAGCGTGCCCTGGCCGCGCCCCACCATTCTCCACCGCGCCCGCCGCGCTGCTGCCGCCGAGCAGGATGGCGGTGCGAAACGGTATGACGACCGGATCATTCGCGCACGCTTGGCGCAGGCTTTCGGGCGCCTGATCCGCACGCGCGAGGACTCCGGCCATTTCGTGGTCCTCTCTCCCGCATTCCCGACACGGCTGCTGTCGGCCTTCCCCGAAGGCACACCCGTCACGAGGCTGACACTCGAAGAAGCTTTACAGCGCGTGGCCAACGGTGTTGTTAGCCCCGAGCATTCGCCAGCGGAGAAGCAGCCTCAGTGAAGACGCACGCATGAAAATTCTCGGCCTGCTGCGCCATGCGAAGTCCGATTGGGGCCAGAGCGACAAGCGCGATTTCGACCGCGGCCTCAACACCCGTGGCCGCAAGGGCGCGCAGGTCGTGGGCGATCATATCCGCGAACATGGGATCAAGTGGGACAAGCTCGTCGCCAGTCCGGCAGAGCGGGTGAAGCTCACCCTGTCCGAAGGTATCCCCGATCTCGAACCGCAATGGGACGAACGGCTCTATCTCGCAGGAACGGACACCATCATGGAAGTGATCCGCGAGGCAGGCGGCGATGCCGACACGCTGCTCGTGTCGGGCCACAACCCCGGCCTTGGCGACATGCTGTTCGAACTGGTGGCTCCGAAAAACGAAAACGCCCTGTACGATGAAGCCAAGGTAAAATTTCCCACCGCCGCTTTCGCCGTGTTCGAACTCGACATCGAAGACTGGGCGGATCTGCGGGACGGCTGCGGGAAGCTGGTGCACTTCGCCCGCCCGCGCGACCTCGACGCCGATCTCGGACCGGAATACTGACCCGGCAGAGGCGTCGCGCGATCAGGCCGGCGTCGATATTTTCATGAGAACGAGCCCGCATACGATCAGGACGGCAGCCGTCACGCGGGCGAATGAAAACGCTTCGCCGAAATAGGCAATCCCGATGATGAAGGCCCCGAGCGCGCCGATCCCCGTCCAGATCGTATAGGCGGTTCCCAGCGGCAGCACCTTCATCGACCAGGCCAGCAGCCCGAAGCTCAGGATCATTCCAGCGATCATGGTGACGGTGGGCCAGAAGCGCGTGAAGCCTTCCGACTGCTTCATCGCGGTTGCCCAGACAATTTCGAAAAGCCCTGCGAAAAACAAAGCGAGCCACGCCATAACAGCCTCCTGAAATCGCCGGGCCGTCCCGGTCTTGAATGTCAGAGGCGGGAACGTGGTCTCCGCGTGGATTCGATACCTTCGGCTGTGCGCGGAATCAATACGGCTGACGGATTTGCCGGCTTTACCGCAGAACCCGCGGCCCCGGTCCGCCCTCGGCGGCAACGTCGTCGGGGTTGTACAGCTTGCAGGTCTTCAGGCTCAGGCATCCGCATCCGATACAGCCATCGAGATTGTCGCGGAGCGACTGGAGCTGGGCGATCCTGCGGTCGAGGCTCTCGCGAATGGCCTCGCTGATCTTCCACCAGTCGAAGCTCGACGGGGTCCGGCCCTGCGGTAGGCTGCGCAGATGTTCGCCTATCTCTTCGAGCGACAGGCCGAGCTTCTGCACAATGAGAATGAAGCTCAGCCGCCGGATATCGCTGCGCAGGAAGCGCCGCTGGTTACCGCCGGTACGATGCGACTGGAGAAGACCTTTATCCTCGTAAAAGCGTATCGCCGAGGGGGTGAGACCGGTCCGGCGCGCAAGGTCGCCGATGGTGAGCAGATCGTTCGGATTCATCGATTTCTCTGATAGGCGAATTGAAGCTTGACCTCAAGTAAGCTTGAGGTTGCATAGGGTGTGCATCGAAACCGCAGGCACTCGTCCGAACCCTGTTCGGGCGCCTGCCAAAAAGGAGATGCACAATGCCCATCGGACGGCTTGAACACACGAATATATCGGTCACGGACCCCGACCGCAGCGCCGCGCTGCTCATCGATCTGCTCGGCTGGGAAGAACGCTGGCGCGGCGAATCCAAGATGGGTGGACGCTCGATCCATGTGGGTGAGAAGCACGACTACATTGCCCTTTATACGGGCAATCACGTGACCGGCGACTTTGCGAAGGGCAATCCGCTCAATCACGTGGCGTTCACTGTCGACGATCTCGACGCGGCGGAGAAAGTCGTGACGTTCTACGGGCTCAAACCGTTCGGCCACGACGATTACGAACCGGGCCGGCGGTTCTACTTCTTCGATTGGGACGGGATCGAATTCGAGGTGGTCAGCTATGAATGAGCTGCTGCCCAGAGAGCCTATGTTCGCGCCACCTGAACCGCACCCGGTGCGCCGTGAAATCCAGCCATCGCGGCCAGAGGAACATCCTCGAACCGGCCGAGCCATCGGCGGGCCATTTTCGCCAGTGGCATCGGATTAAGATAGTGCCGCTTGCAGCGCCCGTCGCGTTCGGTAGCGACCAGTTCGGCCGCTTCGAGCACGGCGAGGTGCTTGGCCACCGCCTGCCGCGTCATCGGCAGATCTTCGGCCAGAGCAGAGAGCGTCAAGCCCCCCTTCTCGCTTAGTCGATCGAGCAGGAGCCGACGCGTTGGATCCGAAAGAGCGGCGAAGGTGTCGGTCATGCCCGCAAGGTTAAGAATGCCTTGCCGAGTCGCTCAATTCTCGCGCGGGAGTTGTCCACGGCAAGGATTCATCCGGGCAGGCCCTGCGTCTGCCGCAGCGCCTCGCCCAGAGCCATGCCCGCACTGGTGGCGAGATTGAGCGATCGGACCTCTGCCCGCATCGGCAATCGCACGCTCGCATCCACCACTGCGCGCACGGCATCGGTCACGCCTGCGCTTTCCTTGCCGAACAGCAGGACGTCGTCAGGGCGATAGGAAAAGTCGTAAGAAGACTGGGTCGCCCGCGTCGTGAAGAGGACAATACGAGCACCTGCGCGCGCTTTCCGGAATGCGGAGAAGTCCGCGTGGCGAATAATCTCGACGTGATCGATGTAATCCATGGCGGCGCGGCGAACCCGCCTGTCGTCCCAGTGGAACCCAAGCGGTTCGATCAGGTCGATGCCTGCGCCCATGCATGCGCCGAGGCGCATGACGTTGCCGACATTGCCCGCAATCTCGGGTTCGAACAGGGCAATACGCATAGGCGTTACAGCAGCCGCTGCATGGGCGCTGGCTCTCCGGCCCAAGGCTGATCGGTCCGCTCGATCACCAGATCGCCCGACCACGGCTCGCACAAGGCGCGCGCATCCGCGGGCGCACCGTCGATCCACACGGGCCACTCTTCCTCTCGCAGCAGCACGGGCATTCGCGTGTGCAGTTCGGCAGCGGCGGCCGCTGCATCGGTCATGACCATGGAATAGCAATGCCCCCATTCGTCGCTATCGCGCCATACGCCCGCTACGGCGAAAAGGTCCGCATCCGGACGCGACAGCCAGGTGCGGGTCTTGCCCCCTTTTGGGCCTTCGGCTTCGGCCCAGGCGGTAACGGGGATCAGGCAGCGCCGTTCTTCGAAGCTGTAGCGCCAGAAGAAACTGTCGAGCTTGTCGGTGCGCGTGTTGTTGACCGGCCTAGGCTTCAAGGGCTGACCGTTCTTGCCCTTGAGGACAAGAGGAAACCCCCAGGTCATCTGGCTGAGCATGCCTTCGGCCACCACGGCACCGGGATAGCCGGGAAATACCTCTTCGCCGAAATTTGCGCCGCCCAGATCGTTTACCGCCCTGAACAATCTGGCGACCTCGTCCCTGCCCTTGGTCATGCGGTAGAGGTTGCACATCAGGCATTGCCTACGACGAAGCACGCGGCAGCGACGAGCGCGCCGGTCCACCGATTGGCGCGGAAGCGATCCAGCGGATTGCCCGGCGCCTCTCCATCAAGCGTCGCAACCTGCCAGAGGAGATGTCCTGCTGCCGGCAGGAGCGCCAGCAGTGCAACCCAGTCTGCCCGGTAGAGCCAGAAGGCCAGCGCCCAAAGTGCCACGGCCGCAGCATAGCAGAATGCCACCCCGCCGCGCACTTTGGTACCCATACGCAAGGCGGAAGACCGAATGCCGACAAGCGCATCGTCTTCGCGATCCTGCATGGCATAGATCGTGTCATATCCGATGACCCACAGCGCCGCGCCGGCGTACATGGCGGCCAGCGCGTCCAGATTGTCTGCGCGCAACTGTGTCCAGCCGACCAGCAGTCCCCAGGTGAACACCATCCCCAGCCAGGCCTGCGGCCACCATGTGATGCGCTTCATGAACGGATATGCCGCCACCAGCAGGACACTGGCAAGTGCCACGCCCTGCGCGATCGGGCGCAGTTGCAGCAGCACCAGCAGTCCGACAGAGCCCAGAGCGCACAGCCAGCCCCATGCCAGTTTCTTCGAAACGCGCCCGCTCGCCACGGGCCGGGCAGCGGTGCGGGCCACCCTGCGATCCAGATCCGCATCGACGATGTCGTTATAGACGCAGCCTGCGCCGCGCATGGCGATGCTCCCGAGAAGGAGCCAGGCGACGAGTTCCAATTGCCAACCCGCCCCCGTCAGCCACACGCCCCAGGCGCAGGGCCAGAACAGCAGCCACCAGCCGATCGGCCGATCGAAACGCGCCAATTGCGCAAGATCGCGCGGCACTTGCGGCAGTCTCGCGACAATGCCGCGATGTTCGCTGTCGGGTACGACATCCATGTTGGCGGTTTCGCTCATCGCTTGCTCCCTAACCGCAGGCGTGCCACCTGCAAAGCCATGCCCGCAACACCAGAATGGCCGCCCAAATCCGCTCCTCGCCTTTTCGTCGAACAGGAACTGTCGTCGAAACAGCCTGTGCAGGTCGAAGGCAATCAGGCGCACTACCTTGCAAAGGTCATGCGCGTTTCGCCAGGCGACGCCGTGATTTTATGCGACGATATCAGCGGTGAATGGGCGGCAGAAGTGGTTGAGACCGGCAAACGCCATGTCCTGCTGCAGCCCACCGACCATCTGCGCCCGCGCGAGCCGGTGCCGGATTTCTGGCTTTGCGCGGCTCTGCTGAAAAAAGACCGGTTCGACATCGTCCTCGAAAAGGCGACCGAGCTCGGGGTCGCCCGCATTTCGCCCATCGTCACGCGGCGGTGCGTGGCGGACAAGCTGAATCCCGAGCGTGCCGATACGATCGTCACAGAAGCGGCTGAACAATGCGCCCGTACGGCGCTGCCCGAGATCGCTCCCGTCACGAAGCTCGACGCGCTGCTGCGTGACTGGCCGCAGGAACGGCACCTGTTCTTCGCCGACGAGGACGGGGGCGAGGCGGCTGCCGATGCTTTTTGCTATGCCGAAGGCCCCGCCGCCTTGCTGGTCGGTCCGGAAGGCGGCTTCGACGATGCGGAACGCGCCGCCATCCGTGCGCATCCAGCGTCTGTGGCGATCAGCCTCGGCCCGCGCATCCTGCGCGGCGAGACAGCAGCCATAGCGGGAATATCGGTCTGGATGGCCGAGGCAGGCGACTGGCTCGGCGAAGAATAATTTCCTTTCCACGCAAGGTTCGGTTTCCTATCGCAACCAGCATGAGCACGCGCGACACCTCCAGCAGTGAAGATCCCATCATCGAATCGCGCGACCAGCTCGTCGCGCCGATGGCCGGTGGGGAGAAACCGAAAGACGCCTGGCGGATCGGTACGGAGCATGAAAAGCTCGTCTACTGTCGCAAGACGTTCAAGGCGCCGTCATATGACGAGCCAGGAGGTATTCGGGATATCCTGCTGAGTTTGCGGGAGTTCGGCTGGGAGCCCGTCGAAGAAGGCGGCAAGGTTATCGCCATGCGCGGCGACGACGGGACCGTAAGCCTTGAACCGGCGGGACAGCTCGAACTGTCCGGCGCTCCGCTTGAAAACCTTCACGAAACCTGTGCTGAAACTGGGCGCCATCTCGATCAGGTCAAACAAGTCGGCGAACGGTTCGGTGTCGGTTTCCTGGGCCTCGGCATGTGGCCCGACAAGACACGCGAAGATCTGCCGATCATGCCCAAGGGCCGCTACGACATCATGCTTCGGCACATGCCGCGCGTCGGCAGCCTCGGCCTCGACATGATGCTGCGTACCTGCACCATCCAGGTAAACCTCGACTATTCGAGCGAGGCGGACATGGCGCACAAGTTTCGCACCAGCCTGGCCCTTCAGCCGCTCGCCACGGCACTGTTTGCCAATTCGCCCTTCACCGAAGGCAAGCCCAACGGGTACCTGTCCTTTCGCAGCCATATCTGGAGCGATACCGATCCGCATCGTACCGGCATGCTGCCCTTCGTGTTCGAAGACGGCTTTGGTTATGAACGCTGGGTCGATTACATGCTCGACGTGCCGATGTATTTCGTCTTCCGTGATGGGAAATACATCGATGCCGCCGGCCTCAGTTTCCGCGATTTCCTCGACGGCAAGCTGTCGGTTCTGCCGGGCGAAAAGCCGACGCAGAGCGACTGGTGGGATCACCTCTCGACCGCATTTCCCGAAGTCCGCCTCAAGAGCTTCCTGGAAATGCGCGGCGCCGATGGCGGCCCGTGGAGCCGGATCTGTGCCCTCCCCGCATTCTGGGTGGGCCTGCTCTATGAACAGAGCTCGCTCGATGCGGCTTGGGATCTCGTCAAGGACTGGACCGTGGAAGAACGGGAAGACCTGCGCAATGCCGTGCCCAAACTGGCGCTCGACGCGCCGATCCCGGGCGGTGGCACATTGCGCGACCTTGCAAGGCAGGTGCTTCCCATTGCCCGCTCCGGTCTTGCCAAGCGGGCGCGCCTCAACTCCTCCGGCGATAATGAAACGGGCTTTCTGGAAACGCTGGACGAAATCGTGGCCAGCGGCAGAGTGCCGGCTCAGGTCCTGCTGAACCGCTATCATGGTGAATGGGGCGAAGACATCAGCCGCGTTTACAAATACAGCTTCTGACAAGCCTGGGAGAACGGCAATGATCCAGATCAACGGAATGATTAAGCTGGGTCGCCCGCTCGACGCCGCAACGCGCAAGGCACTGGTCGAGATGGTGCGCGCCAGCCGCGCAGAGGACGGGTGCATCGATTACAGCTTCGCCAGCGATCTTGCAGACCCCGATACGCTGGTCCTGTTCGAACGGTGGCGCGATCAGCAGGCGCTGGATGCGCATGGCAAATCTGCCCATATGGAACAGTTCCGTCAGGTGATGGCGGCCAACCCGCCGGAAAAGCGCGATCTGCGTATGTACCAGACCGACGACGGCCAGCCGCTCGGGTAATTATCAGGTCGCTTCCACCGAAATCGCGGGGCGCGGCCTGAAGCGGTTCCACAATTTGGTCAGCGGCGCGGTTATCAGGCCGTTATGCGCCATCCACGCGTAATATTCCCGATACTTCGGATCTTCGGCCAAGAGGTGCGCCTCCTCCGTCTTGGCGCGCCAGAAGTAGATGCCGTTCACGACCAGCAGAAAGAAGCTGTTGCGTATCGCCTCAACCGGCGAACCCGTGGTGACGAGAAACGGCAGGACGGAACACCACCAGAAGAGGTTCTTCGACAGATAGGCGGGATGGCGCGTGAAGCGATAGGGGCCGTTCGTCAGCACGCCGCGATAGGTGAGATTGGAAAACCGAAGCCCGAAAGCAAAGGTGGCCCAGGCATAAATGCCCGTAAGCAGGACCAGCACCCCGCCCCACACGGCGATCAGAGTATCGTGGCCCGCAAGCCAGTGGAGCCAACCTGCCGCGTTCTGTTCGTAATTGATCGCCCTGCCGTCACCCAGAATGCCCCATACCAGGGGTGGATAGCAGATCAGTGCAGCGGCCCACCCTGCTAGCAGGGGATTGCCCGACCGGATATGCGCATCGAGCGGCCGCATCGTGACGATGTATCCGACCGTGCCGATCATCACATCGATCATGAACATCGCTTCGATAGCCGTCAGCACCACCCGTTCCGGCCGCGCCGTGACTTCCGCGATGTCAGCTGTCACAACCGTGCGGAAAGCGAACGGAATGATCGAAATCATGAAGGCGGTGAAGAAGGCCTTGATGCTCCACGCGCGCCAGTGCTTCTTGATTTCTTCCGCGTCCCAGCCGGGCCGCATCAGCAAAAGGGCGCCGAAATGCCAGGTGTGATCGCGTTGCTTTACCAGCGCGCGGTCAATCCAGAAGATGTACGGCAGGGACAGCACCACAAGCGGGATGGCGGCGTAAGCAAGCACCTGTATCGAAAAGACGTACTGACCGTCCCAGTACCACCGGCACAGACAATACAGACAGGCGATGATGGCCCATGTCGCCCATAACCCGGCCAGTTTGACCAGGGTTACACCGCGATCCGGCTTTCGGCTGCGTACCAGCGACCAGTCGAGCCCGGTCGAAGGGCGTCGATGGACCTTATCGACCAGAACGGACCACGCTGCCATGGGCAGCGCGGCCGCCAGCAAGCCGACCAATGCGGAATTGGGACCGCCCAATGTCTCACGCGGGACGGCTAGATCGAAAGCCGCGGCGATGTCCGGAAAGGATCGGGCGAAAACGACCCAGCCAAGCAGGCCTGCAAGCCCCACCAACCCGACGGCCGAGGAGACGTCGCTCTTCGGCCGGGTGGGTGGTGCTGGCGCTATCGCAGTCATGACCCTCGCTCGTTAGCCTTCATTGGTTAACACACGGGTCACGGTAGCAGCAAAATCAGCGAAAGGCGGTAATCCGTCCGCTATCGTCAAGAATATAAAGCGTGTTGTTTGCAACGACCGGCGCCAGCGATACCGGCTCCTTCAGGTCCGTGAATTCGGACGCTGCACCTTCGCCGGTGCTGATACGGTACACCTTGCCTTCGGAATTGACCGCCCACAGATTGTTGCCGGCAAGGACCGGACCGGACCAGAAGATCGGATCTTCCTTCTTCTTCTCGTTCCGCCAGCGCGGCAGCTGGGTCAGCCACCGCACCTTGCCGGTGGAGCGGGCAATCGCCAGCAGACGAGCATCGTCGGTAAGAGTGAACAGCCATTCGCCTGCGATGGCCGGCGTGGAAATGCCCGCGAGATTGAGCTCCCAGATCCGTTGCCCGCTGACCAGTTCATAGGCAGCCATCCGGCCACCCTGGCCAAGCGCATAGACGCGGCCGTTGTCGATGATCGGATCGGCATCGATGTCGGTTAGCGATCCGACCTGGGTCGAGATCGACGTGAGCGCCAGGGCATCCGCCCACAATGTACGGCCATTTTCGTAGCGGTGAGCGATGAGTTCGCCCGAGCTGTACCCGGCGATAACCGTACCTTGCCCTGCCGCAGGGGCGGCGACGCCGAAGACTCCGGCCTGAGTGGATGATCCCGATTCCTGCCACTGAACCTCGCCGTTCGTGGCGTTCAGGGCGAATATCTGGTTATCCTGCGTCATGACGAAGATGGAACCGAAGGCTACGGTTGGCGAACCGCGCAGCGGGCCGGACGGCTTGACCTTCCAGATTACCGAACCATCGGAGGCGTTCAGCGCGACCACATCGCCGACACCGTCGGTCATGTAGATCTTGCCGTCGTCGTAGCTTGCACCACCGCCGAATGCGGACGGTTTGAGATTATTGGCGACACCAGGATTATAGCCCCAGCGCCGCGCACCCGTCTGGGCGTCGAAAGCGGTCAGAGCGCCGTTCCCGCCGACCACGAACATCATGCCGTCACCGATTACCGGCGATGCGCCGAGACGACGGCGCTGACTGGCCCCTTCGACATTGACGCTGAAGAGCCGGCTTGGTGTATCGGCCAGCGCCAGATGCCCGTAAGATTTGGCCGCATTGCCCCCGGCCTGCGCCCAGGTTTCGTTGACCCGCGCAGGAGGAAGAACCACCGACACGTCCGCCAGCGCCGGATCTACCTTCGCGCCGGTTTCGATGCGCGAGAGGATCGGCTGGCGTTCACCCATCGTGGGCGTGACCTTCTTGCCGTCGCCGCCGCCGAAAAGCCCGCCGCTGCAAGCCCCGAGGCCGATGGCCAGTGCTGCGACAAGCGCGGTGCGCGAAATATTGCTGCAGTTCATCTGTTTCCTCGTTTCGTCAGTATTCGGCAAAGCCAGGGCGTTCCTATTCGGTTTCTACCGAGGGGCCGGCGCCTTCAGGATTATCGCGTCCGATTCCCTGAGCTTCGAGCAATGCATCGACATCTTCGATCGCATCGACGCCCAGAACTCCGGCCATCTGCCGCGCGCGCGAACGCGCTGATTCAGGGCTGTTTTCGTCTTTCGCGATCTGCGCGAACAAGGCACCCGCTTCGGCACGCTTTCCCTGATCGAGATAGGCGTGGGCTACCAGTTCGCCCGCACTCGCGAAGAACGCGTTGCCGGGTGTGGCCAGCGGTTTGAGCGTGGCGACGATGTCGGCGCTCGTCATCTTGTCGTAATTCAGCGTGACATCGCGCAGAGAAGCAAGCTCGCGCATTGCGGGCGGCGCCTTGTCGTTTGCAGCCACGCTTTTGAAAATGGTGGAAGCTTCCGCGGCATCGCCGCGCTGCTGGGCAATCCCCGCGCGCATCATTGCCGCGGCAACGCCTGCCCCGCTTTTGTCTGAAGCGGCCAGTTCCTCCAGCCGATCGTAAGCGGAATCGACATTGCCGGCCTGGACCTGATCCAGCGCCGCGACGAGAGCTTCGGAATTACGCTCCATCGCAGCTTCCTGTCGGCTCTGCCAGAAGAGGTAACCGCCGAACGCCAGAAGGCCGACGATCAGGAGTGCGAAAAGCGGCTTCCCCCACTTGCTGAGGAATTCTTCGGCGTCGCCCTGA
This sequence comes from Qipengyuania pacifica, assembly GCF_019857205.1. Taxonomy (GTDB): domain Bacteria; phylum Pseudomonadota; class Alphaproteobacteria; order Sphingomonadales; family Sphingomonadaceae; genus Qipengyuania; species Qipengyuania pacifica. Next base: position 21,379 of record NZ_JAHWXO010000016.1, read on the forward strand.
CGGACGGCATCGTCGACTTCGCGCATGAGCGCTTCCTGCTGGGCGTTATCCTGCTGGGCGCGCTTGTCTTGGCGGGTCAGTTGGTTCTTGGGTGTCAGGGCCACAGGGCCGGGCTCCATCTCGGTAGATATCGGTTTGCGCGGCTCTTTAAGGATAGGCGCGGACAAGGGCAATGGTCGCTAAAGCCTGTCCCCGCCCGGGTTAACCGCGGCTGAAACGCTTTAGAGATCAATTTTCATCGCACTGGAATACAGTCGACGATAGGTCGCGATCATCTTCGCTTCGTCGAATTCGGCTACAGCCTTGGTTCGATTGGCTTCTCCAACCTCTTTGCGCAGGTCTTTCGACCCAGCCAGCCTCGCCAGCGCCGTACCCAGTTCCTCCTCGTTTCCGGGACTGGCAATGAACTCGGCGTTTCTGTCGGAAACCATATTCGCAATATCGCCCACCGCGGGGGCAACAACGGGCAGTCCGGCCGCCATTGCTTCGACCACCGACAGCGGGAACTGCTCCGAATCGCTCGACAGTGCGAAGATGTCGAACAGCCCGACGACGCGTGCCGGATCCGAAACGGCGCCCGGCAGGTGGACCCGGTGATTGATCTGCAATCGATCGGCTTCGGCGAGGATGGCGTTGCGCGCCTCGCCCTCGCCAAGGATCACGAGATGCCAGTTTTCATCCAGTTCGGTAAAGATCCGCACCAGTCGCGGCAGGTTCTTGACCGTGCGCAATCCGGCCAGTGTACCGACCCAGAACTCCCCGGGATGCTTTATCAGACGGAGAGCGTCCTTCTTGGGTCGCATGGCGAAGGCTTTGGTATCGACCCCATTGGGGATGCGTTTCACCCTGCCGAGCGGCTGCTGCCAATCGACCAGCGCAATTTCTTCCAGTCGTTCGGAAGGAACGACCAGCCCCGACGCCTTGCCCAATGCGATGCGGCGATACCACGTCCTGCTTTTCTTGAGCTTTTTCAGCTCCGTTTCGTCAAAACCGTCCTCGTGGTGAATGAGCGGCGGAAGGCCATGCAGATCCTTGAACAGCGTGTGCGCCATGGCGGCATCCATCGCGCCCCAATTATACGTACAGACGAGATCGTAGCCCTTCATGGCCTTGGCCAGCTTCTGCAGCCGGCCCGGCAGGGGCCAACCCTTCAGGCTCGGAAATTCCGGCTGCATGCCGACTTCCAGACCTCGCGTGATCCGGTCCGCAGCGCCCTGCTCCGCCGGTTCGCCCGATACGATCGTGTGCCGCGCCTTCTTGCCCAGGGCATTGATCAACTGCACCGTGCGCAGTTCCTTGCCGCCGGGCGCAAAGGTGGAATGCAGGTGCAGGATATGCGGCACCGTGCCCGGTCGTGCCCGCGTCATGCGCAGCGCGCCAACAGAGCGTCGATCGCCGCACGTGCCTCGGGTTCGTCCAGCGTTGGCGCATGGCCGACGGCGGGAACCGTGGCAGCAATGGCGCCGGGTGCACGGCGCTGCATCTCTTCGAAGGCCTGTACCGACAAGAGCTGCGACAACTCGCCGCGCAACAGCGCCAATGGCCTGTCAGCCAGAACGCCGAATGCCGGCCACAGGTCCGGCGGAACCGCTGCTTCGTCCGCAGCCATGATCGGCTCTGCGATTTTCATATCGTAATCGAAGGCGATCCGGCCGTTGTTGCACAGCGTCAGCGTGCGCTTGGCCATGGCGATCCACTCTTCGGTTCCGTAGTCGGGAAAGGCATCGCCATGCACTTCCTCGAGCGCACGGGCCGCATGCATCCAGGTGGGGAAGCTGCGGCCCTGGCCGACATATGTCTTGATCGCATCGAGTCCTGCGGTTTCCAGCAAGGGCCCGACATCGTTTAATACCGCCCCCCTGATGCGATCGGGGTGGACCGCGGCCAGTGCCAATGTGATCAGCCCGCCCATCGATGTCCCGATCGACACGAAGCTGTCGATTTCTTCTGTATCGAGCAGGGCCAGAACGTCCAGCATGTAGGTGCCGACCTGATAGCTCTCCGGATCTTCGGCATAGTCGCTATCGCCGCGCCCCCGCATAGAAGGGACCAGCACACGCCAGCCCTGCCCCGCGATGTGCGGCGCAAGATCTTCGAAATCGCGCGCATTGCGCGTCAGGCCGTGCAGGCAGATCACCGGTGGGCGATTGCCGGCACTGCCATATTCCCGGAAATGCAGGGTGAGACCGTCGGCGCTCTGCCAGTGGCGGTCGGTAAAGCTTTTATCCATGTCTGGCGGCGAAAACCTTGGTGGCTTGTCTCAGGTGCCCTTGTAACAGATGGGCTTGCCGCCCACTATCGCTGCATGCGCGCCGAACCGCAAGCCGTGAGCTATCGCCCCGACACGCCGATCGAATCTTTGGCCGATTGGCTGGGTGATCCCGTCGCGCCTGCCGATTTCCCGAAAACCCGCCTGCGGTTTCGCAATGACCTGCATGCCGCAGGTGTCGGACTGGACGGGTTGACCGACGACCAGTGGCAAAATCATTTCGGACGGTTCGAGCCTCTGGCAGACAATCTCGCCCGTCCGCTGGCCCTGCGGTACCACGGCCACCAGTTTCGCGTGTACAATCCGGAAATCGGGGATGGCCGCGGTTTTCTGTTTGCACAGATGCGCGATGGAGAAAATCGCCTGCTCGATCTCGGCACCAAGGGATCGGGCCAGACACCGTGGAGCCGTGCAGGCGACGGGCGGCTCACCCTGAAAGGCGCGGTAAGGGAAATCCTCGCCACCGACATGCTCGAAGGTCTTGGCGTTTATACGTCCAAGACATTCAGCGTCGTGGAAACGGGCGAGGAATTGTGGCGCGGGGACGAACCCAGCCCGACGCGTTCAGCCGTCATGACTCGCCTCAGCCACGGTCATATCCGCATCGGCACCTTCCAGCGTCTGCTTGCCCTGGAAGAAGCCGAGCACATGGCACGGCTCGTCGATTATTGCCTCGAGCAGTTTCCCGGCCCTCCCCCGCCAGACGATGCTCCGGGCCGCGACGATCCATCGGTGCGCCTGATGCACCTGGTGGTCGAACGCATGGCCGATCTCGCCGCCAGCTGGATGGTGGCCGGCTTTGTCCACGGCGTGCTGAACACAGACAATATGAACATTTCGGGCGAAAGCTTCGACTATGGCCCATGGCGTTTCCTGTCCAAGTGGGATCCTAGCTTCACGGCCGCCTATTTCGATCATCAGGGCCTCTACGCTTTCGGGCGCCAGCCTGAAGCGCTTCATTGGAACTGCGGCCAGTTCGCCGTCGCCTTGCGCCTCCTTACCGATGCCCCGCCCCTGATCGCAGCGATGGAGCGCTTCGGTCCGCTCTACATGGAGGCAATCGGCAGACGCTGGTGCTGGCGACTGGGGCTGGAAAGCCGCGATGCCGAGGCCAACGCGGGCTTGGTGAATGCATGCGAAAAGAAGATGACCGGAAGCGGTATCGCGCCCGATCAATTCTTCTTCGATCATCGCGGCGGACGCAGCGCGACCGGCGCACTGGCCGAGATCATGCAAGGCTTCAAGCCGGTCGGCGACACCCATCCCTACTGGCATGGCGACGGCCCTGAATCGATGCTGATCGACGAGGTCGAAACCATCTGGGCAGCGATTGCCGAAAGCGATGAATGGGCACCCCTTCACGACAAGGTCGCCGCTCTTCGCCGGATGGGCGACGCGCATGGCGCCCCTCCGCTGCCCCAAGGCCACTTGCCACCCCAGGCCGACGACTTGAATTGACGCGGAGCCTGTTACCTCCCACTTAGGCCCCACTTCGCGCCCCCATAGAGGAAAACCACATCAAGATGGCGACCGACCTGGTCTCAACCGAACCCGCAACCGGCCGGGAAATCTGGCACGGACAATCCGGCAATGTCGATGAGACGGTCGAACGCGCGAGAGTGGCGATGCGCAGTTGGGCACGCGAACCTCTGGGTCGCAGGATCGAGCTCATGCGGCGGTTTGCCAATCAGGTTCGCAAGCATTCCGAAACATTTGCCGAACTCATCGCCCGTGAAACCGGCAAGCCGCTCTGGGAAGCGCGGACCGAAGTGGAAGCGGTCATCGGCAAGGTCGAAATCTCGGTTACCGCCTATGCGGAACGTACCGGCCAGAAAAAGCTCAATAGCGCGCTTCAGGGAACGGCGGCGCTACGCCACAAGCCGCATGGCGTGATGGCAGTTCTGGGACCCTACAATTTCCCGGCTCATCTGCCGAACGGACACATCATTCCCGCGCTGATTGCCGGCAATGTCGTGATTTTCAAACCGAGTGAAAAGACGCCCGCCGTGGGCGAATTCCTTACCCGCTGCTTCCACGAAGCCAAGGTGCCGGAAGATGTGATCCAGTGCATTCACGGCGGCGTCGAAGTTGGTCAGGGGCTCGTCGAACACTGGATGGTGGACGGTGTTCTGTTCACGGGTTCGGCCCGTGCGGGCATCGCCATCAACCGCAAGCTGGCTACGGACCCTGGCAAGATCGTCGCGCTAGAGATGGGCGGCAACAATCCCATCGTCATGCTCGACACGCCGAAGATCGAAGATGCTGCGGCCACGATCATCCAGTCGGCCTTCACCACGGCTGGCCAGCGCTGCACGGCTGCACGTCGGCTAATCGTCATCGATTCCATGTTCGACAAGATCGTGCCCGCGGTAAAGGAAATGGCGGAAAAGCTGATCGTCGACGAACCGTTTGCCGATCCCCAGCCCTTCATGGGCTGCGTGATCGACAATGGCACGGCCGATCTCCTTTCGGAAAGCTTCGTTGCGCTGATGAGCCGCGGTGGCCGCCCGATCATGCATATGAAAAGGCCTGACGAGAGCCTGCCGTTTCTTTCGCCGTCCATCCTGGACGCTACCGATATTCACGAACGGCCGGACATCGAACTGTTCGGGCCCTTGCTACAGGTCATTCGCGTCCCCGATTTCGAAGAAGCGATCAAGGAAGCCAACAACACGCGTTACGGGCTCTCGGCCTCGCTGATCGGCGGTCAGCCGGAAGATTTCGAGACATTCTGGAGCGAGATTCGCGCCGGGATCGTCAATTGGAATCGGCCGACCAACGGGGCTTCATCCGCAGCGCCCTTCGGCGGCGTTGGCTTGTCCGGCAATCATCGCCCGGCGGCATTCTACGCCGCAGATTATTGCGCCTATCCGGTCGCCAGCAATGAGATGGAACAACCGCGCGCCACTATCGGCGTGGGTCTCAGGAACGAGTGAGCCGTATCAGTTGGTGGTGACCAGGTCGATCTGGGTCACACCCTGCGGCAGCCGCTTGCCATAAATGACATAGGCGGCATCACCTTTCATTCCCGAAAGGATGTTGTCGCCTGCTGCCGTGACGTGTTCGGCGCTGTAACCGGCGCCCTTCGCGCGGGTGTAATAGAAGGCCAGAACCTCATCCAGCGCGACGGGGGTGAAGAACGACACGATGCGTAGGGCGCAGGCGCCCTCATCCGTTCCGGCAGCTTCCTGCGTATTGGCACGCGGATAGACCGGAAAAGCCGGCGGCAGCTTCGCTGCCCAGGCACTCGTGTAATTTACTTTCTCACCGCAATTTTCGCCGCCCGGAGCGACCGCTGCCTTGGCCGCGGCAACCATGGCCCGGCTCGGCGTAGCATTATTGCCAAGCGCCTTGGCCCCCGGTGCAAAAACCATATTGCTGCGCCCGCCAACCAGTTCGCCCGCACGATCGCGCGCAGCTTCCACGGCGCTGGCCGATTTGTCGATATTGGGAATCGCCGCGTTGCCCGTACCGGAAAGGGCGGCATTAGCCTCGTTGCGACCGGCCATATCGGGATCGGTCATCAGCTCGTCATTGAGCGCCTGTTCGCTGGCCGGGTCCATCGCATCGGCTTCGGCCTTGTCATTGCCCTTGTCACCGCACCCGGCGATGAGGACAAACGGCAGAACGGAGGCAAGCAGGCGACGTTTCATCAATGGACCTTTCGGCTTTAAAGCATTGACCGACTAACGCCTGAACCCGCACCCGTTCCAGTCCGATGCGGATGCATGCACCATTGCGGGACAGCCCGCCCCATGACGGAAAAGGGCGCCGCCCGCCCCCTTTTCGGGGTTCGGACGACGCCCTCACGGCTCGGTGGGAACCGTGGTTTCCGGCCACGGGTGGGCGCGACCGGAACTCGTGAAGTGGTTAGCCGCAGCGGGTGCTGGAGCGATCGATCGTACGGCCGAGCAGTGCGCCCGCCGCGCCGCCCAGAAGCGCACCGATGGTACGGTCACCGCGTCCGGCCACTTCGTGACCAAGCAGCGCGCCTACGCCAGCACCGACCAGCAGACCGGTGGTGCCATCGTCGCGGCGGCAATAATAGCGGTTGTCGTTACCGCGCCAGACGCGGGTGTTCGAACGAACGGGCTGGCCGTAATTGCGGTCGTAACCCATGTAATAGGGGCGCGACTGGTTGCCGCGATAGTGACGGTCACGATAGTCGCGGCCGCGATGATCGCGGTAGTCGCGGTCGCGATAACGGCGGTCGCGCTGGTGTTCGAACGTCATGTCGCCGGTCACGGCAGCATGCGCGTTAGGATTTGCATGGAGGGCCGGTGCAGCACTGGCTGGCATGGCGAATGCGAGGCCCGAAGCGGCAATGGCCATGGTGGCGGTCTTGAAAAGTTTCGACATGGCTTTTTCCTTTTCTCTTCCAACGGACGGAGGGGGGCTCCGGCGATGTCGTTAAGCTTTAAAGGGGTTAACCTGAACGGAATGCAACGCCGCAGTCAGATTTGAAATTTTCGACGAAGCGAGTTTCTGCCGGTGACGAATTGAGGCTTGCGGGCAATTTGCAAGCCGCCTAGCGCGGCCCGATGGATGCAGGTGGCCCTTCTCAGCATGACCGAATGGGTCTGGCAGCGGCGTTCGGCGCCTATATTATCTGGGGCTTCCTGCCGCTTTACCTGATTCTCGTGCAGACCGTGCCGGCGTTCGAATTCGTTGGTTGGCGCATTATCTGGACGTTGCCCCTCTGTCTGCTCATCGCACTGTTCCGAAAGCAGGGGGGCGAACTGCGCGCGGCGCTCGGTAATCGCCGCACGGTCGGCTGGCTCGCCCTCAGCGCGTCGCTGATCGCCGTAAACTGGGTGGTGTATGTCTGGGCGATCCAGACAGGCGAAGTCTATGCGGCAAGCCTTGGCTATTACATAAATCCGCTCGTCAACGTCCTGCTTGGCACCGCACTGCTCGGCGAACGGCTCACACGGCCGCAATGGCTCGCAGTCGGCATCGCAGCCGTCGGAGTATCGCTTCTCGCAGCCGGCGCAGTGACGACGCTATGGATCAGCCTCACTCTGGCCCTCACCTTCGGTACCTATGGCTTGATCCGGAAGCGCGTCGTGGTGGGATCGGTCCCCGGCCTGACGATCGAATCGCTTCTGCTCCTGCTCCCCTCGATCGGCGTCGTTTGGTATTACGCCCAGACGCAGGGTTCGTCCTTCGCGGTCTCGACCGAGCTGAGCCTTTCCATCATGCTGGGCGGCGTACTAACCGCCGTTCCTCTGCTGATGTTCGCAATCGCGGCTCGCAAGCTGCCCTATTCGATGCTCGGCTTCATCCAGTTCCTAGCTCCCAGTATCGTTTTCATCCTGGGGCTGACCGTCTTCGACAAGCCGCTTCATCCGGCTGAAATCGCCTGCTTCGCCTGCATCTGGCTGGCAGCGGCGATATTCGTCTGGGATCTGGTGGCGAGGTCTAGGAAACAAGCCGCCAGGCAAGTGTTTCCCCCGCGTTGAAGGGCACGATCGGCGCTGCTCCCCCGTCTACTTCGCGAGGGACATCGACCGGAGCCTTCTCCAGAGTGATGCGCTCCTCGTTTGGCGCCATGCCATAGAAGTTCGGCCCGTTCAGGCTGGCGAAGGCTTCGAAATTCCCGAGTGCATCTTCGTCGTCGAATACCTGAACGTAGCTTTCCAGTGCGAACGGGGCATTGAAAATGCCTGCGCAGCCACAGTCGCTTTCCTTGTCGTGACGGTGGTGCGGCGCACTGTCGGTACCGAGAAAGTACTTCGCCGACCCACTTGTCGCAGCACCGCGCAGCGCCAGCCTGTGCTGCTCGCGCTTCGCGACGGGCAGACAATACATATGCGGGCGAATGCCGCCGACCAGAATGTCGTTGCGATTGATGTGGAGGTGCTGCGGAGTGATCGTCGCAGCGACATTGGGGCCCGCGCTTTCGACGAAACTCACCGCCTGCATGGTAGTGATGTGTTCGAAGATCACCTTCAACTGCGGCAGCCGGTCCACCAGCGGCTGGAGGACGCGGTCAATGAACACCGCCTCCCGGTCGAAGATATCGATGTCCGGGGTGGTCACTTCGCCATGAACGCATAGCGGCATGCCGATCTCTGCCATCCGTTCGAGAACGCCCATGATATTGCGCACATCGGTCACCCCGTGCGCCGAATTGGTCGTCGCGCCTGCGGGATAGAGCTTGGCTGCGGTCAAGACGCCGTCCGCGTGGCCGCCAGCCAGATCGTCGGCGTCGGTTTCGTCGGTGAGATATGCGGTCATCAGCGGGGTGAAATCGGTGCCGTCGGGCACTGCATCCAGGATCCGCTCGCGGTATGCCGAAGCGAGCGCGGTGGTAGTCACCGGCGGGGCAAGGTTCGGCATCACGATCGCACGGGCGAACTGGCGGGCGGTATGCGGCACTACGGCACGCATCGTATCGCCATCGCGGAAATGCAGGTGCCAGTCGTCGGGGCGGCGGATTGTCAGCGATTCGACCATGTGGTTGCCTATGGCGGCGGGCGGCCTATCTGTCACCCATGACTGCCACTCGACTGATGAACCGTGCCGTGATCCGCCTGTCGACCGACGATGCGGAGGAAAACGTCGCGTCCTTCCTCCAGGGTCTCGTGACGAACGACATCGCCGGGACCCTTCCCGCCTATGCCGGTCTGCTGACGCCTCAGGGCAAGACCCTGTTCGACTTCATCGTATGGCCAGGTCCGGCAGGCGAATTGCTGATCGATTGCGAAGCGGGCGTGGCGGAGGATCTCGCAAAGCGTCTGTCGCTCTACCGTTTGCGTCGCAAGATCGCGATTGCCGTCGATCCGCATGTCGGTGTCCACTGGCGCCCGGAAATGGGCGATGGCGCGGCGACGGATCCGCGGCTGGGCGCACTCGGCCAGCGCTGGCTCGCTCCTGCAGAAGATAGCGATGAAGCCGCTGACGACGCCTGGCAGGCGCATCGCCTTGCCATGGGCGTGCCCGAAGGCAGCGCCGAACTTGGCGATATCCTCTGGCTCGAGACCAATGCCGTCGAACTCAACGGCGTCAGCTTTGCCAAGGGCTGCTACATTGGCCAGGAAAACACCGCGCGCATGAACTGGCGCAGCAAGGTGAACCGGCGGCTGGTGGTCGTTCCGCTGGATCAGTCGGATGAAAAGCGGCGCAAGGCAGAATATCCTGCGCACGGGCTTGCCGTCGATCATTTGCGCGTTGCCGATATCGACCCCGCGCTGGCCCCGGAATGGATGCGCCCCGGGCTCACCCCTGCGGAAGAGTAAGCTCCATCGAGCGGACCAGCATCCGCTCCGCCCTGTCGCGTGCGGCTGTTTCCGGAAGCCCCAGCGACCGCGACAGTGCAGTGCCGATCAGCGCATCGCCCATCGCCATCAGTACCAGCGCCAGCGTTTCTTCATGGACCTGCATCGGCGCCGCGCCATGAGCGGCCTCGCCCGGCGCGATTTCGTCGACCAGCTGGTGAATGGTTTCCACGATCGGCGTCAGCGCATCTTCATTGCCCGTCAGGATCATCCAGCTGGCCAGCGCGCCTGCGCCTTCCTTGTCGAAGGCATCGAATGCCAGATCGACCACTTCGCGCGGGCTGCCTAGCCCTGCCCGGCTCGCCCGCACGGCATCGATGATCGTGTCGCACACCGTGCCCGCCAGATGCCCCGCCAGCGCCTTCTGCAGGCCGGCGGCCGATCCGAAATGATGCAGCAGATTGGCATGGGTGCGGCCGATGCGGGCGCCCACCGCCTTCAGCGTGACCGATTGCGGGCCTGTTTCGATAAGCAGGCCCCGGGCCGCCTCCAGCGCGGCCAGGCGCGATTCTTCTGGAGAAAGTCGTTTACGCGTCGCCATATGTCCCACGAAGTATCCCATTCATCGCAAGTGGGAAACCCGTTAACCGCATGTTATTGACAGTAATGTCAGTAGGACTTACTTACATTCATGTCAGTTAACCCCACGGAGCTTTCCATGAACGCCCCCGTTTCCATTTCCCCCGACGTCCGCAATGCCGCGCCCACGCCGGAAGACCTTACCATCACCGTCCGCGACGAACGCTTCAATCGCGATTCGACACCGCGCAGGTGGTGGGCCGGCGATGCGTTCGGCACCGCCTGGCACAATGCCCTATCAGCCACCTTCCCTCGCGGCGAAGCCTTCTTCATCGAAGCGGTGAAGGCCCATCGCGACGGA
>NZ_JAHWXO010000017.1 GCF_019857205.1 Qipengyuania pacifica
GCTGATAGACGACCTCAAGCTCACCCAAATCGATTGCCACATCGAGCTCTCCCATGAGGGAGATCTGCCGCTCCACTTCGGTTTGCTCATCAGCCAGATGAATGTGCCAAGGTTCGGCATTTCTCAGAGCCGTTGCAGCGGACAACGCCGCCTCTGCTAGGGCTTGAGGTGCGGCAACGCCAAATGCGATCTGGACATCAACGCGTCGCCCTCCGACCTCGATGGGACGTCGCATCAGTGCATGCAATGCCTTTAGCATTGCCTCCATCTCTCCGGCTTCAAGAGAAGAATGCCAGGCGAGCGTGCGGTCCTCTATTCGATAAACTGTGCTGCCGAAGTTCCCTACGAGGAGCCGCTCGGCAACGCGTTTGAGGAGTTCTTTCGCATTGTGATCGCCCAGAACGCTCGAGAGCGCCGCGAAATTACCAATGATTGCCGTAATGCATGCGGCCGACGCCGGATCAATCTCTCGTTCCATCGACAGTCGGTTCGGAAGCCCTGTGTCGGAGTCATGGACGCGCCTATGGTCCAAATCCTTTTTAAGAATTGCCAGCAACTGCGCAGCGCCTGCAAACAATACCGCGACTGCGGCGGGTGCGGCTTCGAGCATCGTGTAAAATGCGAACCAAGAAGCGCCGTAGGCACTCACAACTGTGCCCAGCGCTACGGCGCTGCGTGTTGCGGCCTGGCGCATTGTTGTCGCCCGTAGCAACCAGGCGAAGCCTGAGCAGGCTATTGCCATAAGAACAAACGGGCCTGCGCTGGCAGGCAAAGCCGCAAAGAGAGTCTCAGCTGCGATCGCTTGAACAATGACGCCGGGAATTACGCCATGTTGAGGAACAGCGTACCTGTCGCCCATTTCTATTGCCGTGGCACCGACCAACACATCTTTTCCACGAAGATCGGCTTCGGCAAACCGACCATGCTCGATATCAGAGAAGCTGTGGCGGGGTATAGTCAGAGGGTCGATCGACAGATCTAATGGAAAAGGCTGATCGACCGTCCCGGGTCGGCCCGCAATCTGCGCGGACAATGATGGCCGGGGAATGCCCCCCGTAAGAGTGCCTAATGGCATTCGCCGCACGAATCCGTCGCCGTCTGCTGCGATGGAAACCGAACCCAGGATTGCATAATCCCTCAAGGCCGGGATCGGCAGGGCGTCTAGCATCCTTGTGTCGTGCCGAGATGCTCTTTGCGCAAATGTCGGCAGGACGATCGTTGGCTTGGCCTCGGCCAGCGCCGCGGCGAAAGCGAGATCCTGCTCTGTTTCAGATGGAGTGGAAAAATCGACGTCGAAGGTAATGCTCCGCACGCCCGCATCCGACAGCCGACTGACAAGTGAACCATAGTGGCGCCGGTCCCAGGGCCACCGGTCTATCTCTGCCAGGCTTGCCGCATCCATCTCGACGACGTGAAGCTGGCCGCTGGCTTCGCGGGAATGGATGCCGAATAGGGAATTGCGCAAAGCATCTTCAGCGCCCTGCAAAAACCCCGAGCCCCACAGTAACATCGCAGCTGCCAGCGATAGTACGCAGATCAGCACTCGGCCGATAGTGGCGCTCATACCCATCGACCGCACATTGCGAGATGTCGAAAGGCATCGAAGGCGTTAACGATTAGCACGACTAGTCACCCTTGCCGGGACCGCCGTCCTTGCCCGGACCGCCAGGCTTGTCATCCTTGCCAGGCTTGTCATCCTTGCCAAGCTTGTCGTCCTTGCCGGGCTTGTCGTCCTTGCCGGGCTTGTCGTCCTTGCCGGGCTTGTCGTCCTTACCGGGCTTGTCGTCCTTGCCGGGCTTGTCGTCCTTGCCGGGTTTGTCATCCTTGCCAGGCTTGTCGTCCTTGCCGGGCTTGTCATCCTTGCCGGGCTTGTCGTCCTTGCCGGGTTTGTCGTCCTTGCCGGGTTTGTCGTCCTTACCGGGTTTGTCGTCCTTGCCAGGCTTGTCATCCTTGCCAGGCTTGTCATCCTTGCCGGGCTTGTCGTCCTTACCGGGCTTGTCGTCCTTGCCAGGCTTGTCGTCCTTACCGGGCTTGTCGTCCTTACCGGGCTTGTCGTCCTTGCCAGGCTTGTCATCCTTGCCGGGCTTGTCGTCCTTACCGGGCTTGTCGTCCTTGCCAGGCTTGTCGTCCTTACCGGGCCGATCATCCGTGCCGGGCAGGCCAGGCTTGTCATCCTTGCCGGGATTTTCGCCGCGGCTCGGTTGATCCGGACCGTTCACGCTCTTGTCGAGCGGAGCCTTGCCTACCGAAACGGACCGGGAGCTTGCAGCCACTTCCGCAACGAGTGCGACAGGGGCCGGACCAGATACTACTCCTGAAGTCGCCTTACCCATATCCGCAGGCTTACTTACAATCGCTGAAGCGATAAAAGGCAGCGCCGACCCCGTAGGACCGCCGCCGCTCTTCACAGGTGTGCTGGTTGAGCGAAGGTCTGCTTGGCTCCCTTTCTCGACGTCGCGAGACGCTGGCGCCTGAATGGTGACGGGCTCTACCTCAACCTGCTCCTTCTCTTCGTTCTGAGCCGCAGGACGTGCAGGAGAATCGATCACGATCGACTGATCTCTCGAAATCGACAGGCGATACTTATCGCCAGCTGAAATCATCGCGACGTCGCCGGGCCGAACAAGATCGCGCGCGCCGCCATCAAGCGTAGATACTTCGACGAGTCCTTCGGTGACTTGCAGCGAAGAGCCCTCTGCGCCCACCGTAACCGAAAAGGTTGTGCCCTTCACGACAGCAGCGAGGTAAGGCGTATCAACTTTGAAATGCGGGGTTCCCTTCTTTTCGACACGAAAGATAGCGTTCCCGATTTCTTGGAAGAATTGGGTTATCGAAGAATTCTTGGACTCCTTGGGAATTCGAACACGGCTATTCGAAGCCACAGTTACAAAGTCATTCTGATGAACAAGGACCGCTCGGGCTCTTGCTCCAGTCGCAATCGTGTCGCCTACTTCCACGGCGGCACCGCGCCGTGCAGCGACCCGCTTTCCATCCCGATCGACGAACACAGGCCCGCTGACCTCGCTCACCATCCAGCCAGAGGACTGCGCAATCGCTTGTGAGCTTGCGCAAATAAGCAGCGCAGCCGTTACATTTCGGGTGAGGGTTTTGATCATGCGTGCGACTCCGTTCAATTTGCCAGATGTAACGGAGAGGCTTGGGCCAACGGTTGAGAAACAGGGTTTCTCAGGGATCAAATTTTATGATTTCTAAATCTTTAAGGCGCAGTCCCGCGAGAACTTAATCAGATACTTAGAGGATCCCGTGGGTCGCAATTACCTCGCCATCGCCTCGTTAACATTCAGTTTGCTTGCCGTGCCTTGCTATGGACAGGTCGCGCTCGACCGTGTCGATCCGGGTCGTACAGAAGAACGCGTGACCAATGAACGCGAAGAAATACCAACAACAAACGATCCGCAAATCTTAGAAAGTTCGACTGCGTTTCAAACGCAGGATGATGTATTCGTCGGCGCGATCGCGATCGATGGGCTGCACGTCATGGCGCGCGGCGATTTCTCGGATATTGTCGAAAATTACATCGGCCGCACGCTGAGCGGATCCGAGTTGACCGAACTAGTCGAGCGGCTTGCAAACCGGGTAAAAGCGAAATTCCCCTTGGCAAGCGTCTATGTCGAGCCACAAAAAATCACTGCTGGTGTGCTTCAGGTCACCATCGACGAAGGCGCAATCGACGAGGTTAGGATCGAGGGGGCGCAAAACCGGTCGGTCGTGGCAGCGCTATCCAAATTAGCATCGGGACAACCGGTCACGGCGGTGGACCTCGAGCGCAGCCTTCTCGTGGCCGGAGATATCGACGGGGTAACTCTGGGCAACGTCCGTGTCATGCGCGAAGAGAACAGAAATGTCCTTGTGGTAAACGGCACCTATGAGCGTGTCGGTGGAAGCGTGACATTCGGCAATGACGGATCGAAGCCGCTCGGGCCGCTCGAACTCTACGGACACGTTAGATTCAACGGCCTCTTTGCCCAAGATGACACCTTGCAGGTATTTATTCTCGACACAGTGCCCGAGGTCGAAGAGCTTGTTTTTGGGCAGGTACGATACGGCAAACGGGTTAGTCGCGAAGGAACTGAAATCTCGGCCACCGGGTCTTTTTCGCGCAGTGCGCCCGGGGCATATCTCGAACCGTTCAATATTCGTGGAGAGAGTTGGACAGTATCGCTGGGGCTTTTGCATCCAGCGCTCCGGCGACAAAATTCGAGTATCTGGATACGCGCGGACGCTTCCCATCGCCAAATTGAGCAAAGTCGTGATGGAGCTCTCGCACGCCAGGACCGGCTGACCACCGTGTCAGCTGGCATCTACGGCTATTCACGCCTCGCGGGTGGATGGTTGCGCGCCAATGCGCAGATTAAGCAGGGGCTGGATCTTTTCGACGCAACGCAGCTTGGAGATCCATTATCCTCCCGCCAAGATGCCGATGGAACTTTCACGACAGCCACGTTCGATATCGGCTGGCGAAAGAATGTGGTCGCCGACTTGGGAATTAATGTCGCGGTTCGCTCGCAGTTGGCCTTGCAGCCGTTGCTCATCTCCGAAGAAACGGGACTTGGGGGTGCTAACTTCGTTCGCGGCTACGACTACAGTGAACGGACCGGCGATCAGGCCCTTCTAGCCTACGGGGAACTCAACTATTCCTGGGACAGTCTTCCAGGACCACTATCTGAGATGGAAGTCTACGGGTTCGTGGATGGTGGTAAGGCATATAATCTTGATGAAGGCTTCGGCGGTGGAAGTCTCTTTTCGTCAGGTGGCGGTTTCAGAGCTGACATCGGAAAACGCCTCGCAGGTGGTTTGGAGGTAGCTGTGCCACTATCGGGCGTGCGCTACGATACGGGAGATAGCTCGGCCCGGGTTCGATTTCAGGTCACCCAGGCATTCTAAGCTGCTGATAGCAACGAACTCGGGACAAGGATGTGAGCGGTCAAGCCCCCGCAAGGGTTACGCGAGAACTTCAAAGAACCATTGAACCTAGTCAGCAATATATATGCCGTTGGAATCCCGAGGCCGAAGCCGTCGGTGTTTCTCTGCCGGGCTTGATCGATGCGGAAGAACGGTTCCAATAATGATGGGAATTGATCCTCGTCCACCCCAGGGCCGTGATCGATGATGTCTATCGTATAGCCCCTTTTACCGACACGGACCGCAACCTCAGCCGACCCAGCGAACTGAACGGCATTTTCTATTAGCGCATGGATTGAGCGCTTGAGGGGCTCTTTGAATGTCTTGATGACGATATTCGTCATACCGACCACCGTAACGGCTTCTCCGTAGCGGCTCGTTACGTCCACCAGCAATTCGCCGAGATTGACCTCTTCAGGATCGCTCTGAAGGAGTTGTGCGCCAAGATAGCTTTCGAGGGAATCCAGCAAGCGGACCATCTCGTCTACGCTTTGATCATGTATGCCGACGAGTTCCTTGTCTTCAATCATTCCAGAAATCGTTTTAAGTCTGGATAGCGGAGTGCGAAGATCGTGCCCGATCGCCCGATACGATTTGGTCTGATCACTCAAAATGCGATCAATTCGTTCCTGCATCGCGTTCATTGCGTGCGCCAGGTCCCGAAGGTCTCGAGGCCCCATTTCAGCGATTTGGACCTTGCGCCCCTGACCAATTCGCTCGGCCGCATCAGTAAGGGCGCGCAACGGCTTCGAAACCAGGTACAAGAGCACCAGACCGATGACCAGAAACGCAGCCGTGATCACTGTAGTGAGAACCATGGCCCGCCAGGCAACTGGCCACATGCTCGTTATGTCCCGCGAGACGAAGTTGAGCCAGGTACCATCGTCCAGCTGCAAGGAGCCCTCCAGATCGCGGCTGCCGTTATTCGACTCGGATGTGGACAGGTGGAGGGGCCTTCCGGCCAACGATGGTTCCCATGCTATTATATCTTTACCGATGCCAGTCAGCATTTGATCGCGGCTCGAACCTTCAACGTTCGGCGCAGGTGATACGTCTACGGAGAGGTATCGCGTGGTCATGTTTGACGCCATCTGATCGGGCGCAAGTTTGTGCATTCTCTGCCCCACGACGAGAAGTTCGGCGACGCGCCGCGCATGGTCGTCCTGGAGCGTCTGGCGATCAATAAGTTGATAGAATACGAGACTGCCGGCGAGTTGGATGATGCCAAGAGCCAAAAATACGGCGGCGACATAAACCCCAAATCCGTGAGCCTTAAAGCTGCCTATCGGTGAGCGTTTCAAACCTCTTCATCCATTACAGGCCATTCTGGCTACAGTTGCGAGAGTGCTTCGCAAGCTTTTTAGCGGTGAAGAAAATTATAAGAACGCTTGCGCCTGGTATTCTGCTAAAGAAATTTCTCTGAAAGATAGCGTTATGAGCCGGACGTCTGTTCTGCGCTACCTGTCTCCCCAAGCCGACAGTCCGCGGTCAACCTCATTCCAGTCGGTCTGCCCGGCGTTCAATCCGTAAGCCTTCCAATAGCTCCGCGCTATTACTTACGGCTACGAATTTTTCGTGACGCTCGGCTCAAAATTTCTACAATGGAAACGAGGCGACAGGCCGTCCACGTTTGAATGCGACCCGGCGTGGTAAGGAGTCCCTCTGTTGGTCTGCCGTCTCACCAAACATCCCCGGACTGACTTGGATAATTAGTAGCGCTCAGGCTCCAAATAATTAACACAGTTCACTTGGTGTTTATCGCGTTTGCCGCTTGAGCCACGTGGAGATGCAATGGAGAAAAGGTTGCAACAGCTCGCCGAGCACGCCCAACAGGTTGCTGATTGCGCCAATCGCGCCATCGAAAGCTCGTCTGCAGCGACAGAGATGAATGCGCTCAATGATGCCATGATGGCCTACCGGAGCGCCGCGGTCTTTTATCTTACCCATCCCTCAATTGCCGACTACGTCCGTGCAGATGCCAGAAAACACAGTCCAGAAACACGTGAGGCGATTGAAAGGATCGCAGATCTGATCGACAGGCTCAATGAGCCTGATTAATGGTCGTTAATTGGCGGTCCGCTTACACTTGTAAGTGATCACGGGATTTGTGCTGACGTCGGATCCTGCTCCTTGGAAAATGAATTGCTAACCATAAAAAAGGCCCCACCGAGAGGTGGGGCCTTCAAGGAGAAGGCGTGGAAAAATCCAAGCCCTCCGGGTCGCAGGAAAGACAATACGCCATCCGGATGGTAAGCATTGTAACCTCGCGACATATGCGAATATGCGCCACATGGGGGCTCATTCTTGTTTAGTTAAACGGGTGACCTCCATATCTCAATGGATCGGGATTCAGATCACGGTCCATTAACTTGGTGTCGATGTGAGATATGCTCTGCTGCTGGCGGACGGGGCGACGGGCTGCTTCGCGCTCTCATTTCGGTCATTGGGGGCGGTGTCCGAGATGCCCGAAAGCGGACATTTGCCGATTGCGGGCGCTATTCGATGGCTAGTGAATAGCTCGGATACAATCGAACGGCCCGGACCGGAGTTGTTCTTCTATCGCCATGGCGGGCGTAGAACATGATGAGAACGATTCGGGAAGTTGCTCTGATGATATTGGGATGCTTCAGCTAGGTCGGCGTTTCTTCACGATCCGGATATTCTCCCGGGTTCGCTGTACCTTGGTTTTTCAGAGCCTGGCTGTTTTCTTCCGATAACTCTGAGTTCGACGTGCGAGGGTCTTTGTCAGATGATTGCTCTTTGGCTCCACCTTCATCCAGACGTTTGTGATCGTCTTCCGTCATGGGTGCTTTCCGGAATGCTGTGTTTGCACAAGGGGGGGCTACGATTGGCCCGCCACTACGCTATTAAACATTAGCGGCGGTGCCTACTGGCTGCACCTGTCGATGGCTCGGAGCCTCGCGAGAGATCTTTTCCGCCCGGCGTATGGCCGCTTCGCTGAATCTGGCCTTGATCTTCGTCAAGACGGCCGTCTCGATGGTCCGCTTCGCGAAGGCGCGTCTGCTTGGGTTCTCTTGGAAAGTCTTCGATGTTCTTCAGATCAGCATTCGCATTATCGTTTTTGCGCTCACTCATGTTTATTCCTTTCTCAAAACCCCATCTGCTCGGGGTCTTGAAGAAGCGTGTGAACGACATCGATTGTTCCGATGAGCGCTATAACTCCGCGGCGCCGGCCCATTCGTCGCCTTGGCGGTGGTGGCGCGCGGCGAAGCCGCGCGTCCATAAAGCAGTCGATCACCTGCCGCTCGCGAATACGTAGCATCAAGTTGGAAGGGAAAGAGCTTCTAAGAGCGCCTTGGGCCATACCGGATAAGTCACGGTCAGGGTTGCGTAACTACGCCGGAGAACCAGCCAGCGGCGACACTTCGGGACGCCTTATTTTTCCTCGATCACTCGCTCCACTGCAAGACCTGCGGTCAGACCATGCACCAAGGTCGAAACGACGATCGTAAAAGCAATGGTCGCCCACAGCGCTCCCTCGTTGAGAAGCTCGACATGGTGCCCGGTGTAGGCGAGGTAGTAGATGGATCCGATCCCCCGCACGCCGTAGAATGCCATTACCGCGCGTGCGCGCCAGCGCAGACCAAGTCCCGAGAGCGCGAACCACGCGGCAACTGGTCTGACGACAAAGATCAGGGCGACCGCGACGATCACCTCCGGCCATCCGAGATATGGCCATAGGCTCGGCAGTGCTGCGCCCAGCGCCACGAGTAATAGAGCGGTTAGCGTGTGTTCGATTGATTGGGAGAAATCGTGCAATCGCTGGTGAAAGTCGTTCTCGGATTCTTCCCGCCGTAATACCAGGCCAGCAACAAATGCTGCAATGAAGCCGTATCCCTCGATCAGTTCGGTCAGCCCATAAGCAAGGATCACGCCAGCGAAGGCTACGACGCCTGTCTGGGTTTTCGAAAGAGCATTTCCTTCGGGCCAGTCGAACAGCGACTTGCCCAACAGCCAGCCCACGGCAGCACCACCCGCTGCACCGACGATCACGCGATAGAATACGTCCCGCAACGCCCACTCGGTGAACAGGCCGACGCTCAACGCGCCCGCGGTTGCAATCAATATCCCCAGATGGACGAATGGGAATGCCAGCCCGTCGTTGAGACCTGCTTCAGTCGTTAGCGCGAATTGAACCTGATGCTCACCGCCTTCTGTCGGGCGACCAACCTGCACTTCACCTGCAAGGACCGGATCGGTGGGCGACAACACTGCTCCGAGCAAAAGTGCCCCTGCCAGGGTCATGCCAGCGGCCTGCCACCCAACCAGTGCGAGTGCCAGGATCGTGAGCGGCATGGCGATCACGAGCAGCCGGAACGTTGGCTTCCACAAATCTCGACCGACAAGCCGGTCAATTCGCAGACCCGTCCCGAACAGACCGAGGATGACGCAAATCTCGGCTGCCTTCTCCCAAATTTGCGGAGCATCGACGGGGTTGATGGCGTCAGGCATGCCAGGCACCCATGCGAACGCGGCAAATCCGCCGAGGACGAGAAGAGCCGAAGCAGCAGGTTCGCGGCCAGAAATAAAACGTGGCGACCAGTAGGAGACGATGATCGCCAAGCCAGCCGTGGCGAGCAACACGTGATAGGGATCGAAGCCGAACATGATACCCTCACTTGCTCTGGACGGGTGGAGCACCTCCCCCCGTTCAAGGGTAATGGGCGTTCGGGAAGGGCAAAGCAAACGAGTTGGTAAAGTATTGCGGTACGTGGGGTGACGCGTTGAACTGATCCAAGGTTTAACGTGCTTCGTTGCCCATGCACTCGCCCAGTCGAACGGACCGTACCGGTTTCCATGTTTCGTTGAAGCGGATGGCGTTCTTCCGAAACAGGATAATCACTGTCGATCCAAGTAAAAACCGTCCCATTTCTTCGCCCTTCCGCAGGTGTATGGATTGGTCGCTGTATGTCCACCTATTTGGCAATCCAGTACGTTTGGGATTGACGATGCCATGCCATACAGTCGCCATGCTGCCGACTATCGTTGCCCCGACCAGCACCATCACGAAAGGCCCATGTTCTTCTGAGTGAAATTCGCAAATCACCCGTTCATTACGCGCAAAGAGGCCCGGCACGGAACGAGCTGTCGCCGGATTGACGGAAAACAGACTGCCTGGGACGTAAACCATTTGGACCAGATTGCCGGTGCAAGGCATGTGTATGCGGTGATAATCGCGCGGAGAAAGGTACAGGTTGGCGAAGCTACCGTGGTGAAACTGGTCAGCGAGCACGGCATCGCCGCCCAGCAGTTCCGTCACTGTATATCTGTGACCTTTGGCCTGGATGATGTGGGCATCGTCGATGGCACCGAGTTTGCTGATAGCGCCATCGACTGGCGAGACGAAGTCCGCATCTGCCAGTGGTCGGCTCCCGGGCTTCAGTGCCCGGGTGAAGAAGTCGTTGAAGCTCGCATAGCTCGCGACATCCGGGGCCAAGGCCTCCTCCATGTTCACGCCGTATTTCTTGACGAACCATCGGATAAGTCTCGTCGTGTGCGACCCGGCAGTCGCCCGGGCGACGCGACCAGCGAACTCGGTGACGATGCGCTTGGGAATGAGATATTGCATGAAGGCATTGTTGCGTTGCGTCATACCAAACCTCCTTTAGCCCCAAATCTCTTCCTACGGTCATTGGCCGGATATACGGTCGGTGACGATTGTCGTGGTCTGTCTTTCTTCAAGAGTGCTGGCCGAGTGCCCAAAACTCCACCCTGCACCCCGCCACCGAAATTTACCAATGCTAAACGGGAAGATCGGCCGTGCGGGGCTCACGGATCGGGCATCCGTTCACGCGCTCGCGGAATTTGGCTGAATGCTCATAGGGCGATTTGCGTGCCCGGTTGATAGATCCCAGGGGGCGATGGGAGACGACGCCGTTCCAGGGTGCGAAGCGCATTGCATCATCGACTGCGGCTGCGCGCTGGTCATTCCATCCGGTCTGAGCGCCAGCGGTAATCCGCGCCACGGTCTGGAACGGAAACCTCTCTTCGTCCCATATCACCGTTGCATCCTCGATCGGCTGAGCGTCGCGATCGCGCAGCAACTGAACGCGCAGTTCCCATTCTGCCGGACCGGTACGCATCACTGCGTCGATTTCCTCACGCAAGGCATTCGGCCTTCCTTTTGCATCTATTTCCGTTCCGCTCAGCGCGGTCAGGTTCGAGGACACCGGCACGACCTGAAACTTCGCGACATAGTTGCCGTAGCGATAGGGTGTTTGCGAATAAAAGGTTTCTCCCAAGGGATGCACGTTAGGCGCTCCCCCCAGTGTCTGTATCGTTGCCGATCCGCCGACCGTTGCTTCTAAAGCCTTCTCGATCCCGCGCAGAGTTGCCGAGAGCAACTTCTTGGCCCACTCTGCCCGGTCGGTCGTGGCGGCAAGCAGCTTCAGCGTATGTGCGAAATCATCGGCCGAGCTTGCACTGAATGCTGGCCCATTGATCATGACGAAGTCCTGCGCTTTGCTGTCATAGGCGCTGGACAGTCGCTCCCCTTCGACGCTCAGGACCTTGAGCGCGAGCCCACACGGGACCGACACGCTGTCGTCGAGAACATCACCGGGATTGGTGGAAAATCGCAGGATCGCATCGTGCCTTCCCGGCAGTGCGAAAATGCCTTGGGCCAGTTCGTCGGGCAGGTTTGCCGGTATCGTCAGGCTCGCCTCGAGTATGCCATGGCTCTTGGCATGGACCGCTCTGTAGGCATGGTTTTCATCCTCGGCGACAGTCTCGAGAATGGTATGCATGCTCTCGTTGATCTTCGCGATCGCCTCATTCTCATGGGGAGAGATAATTTCCAGATCGTCACTGTAGGGAATTGGGCTGCTCATCATCGCCGCTCTTTGTTGCCTAACGTATATCGTCAAAACGAGCGATACGGGAAACGGGATCCGAACTCATCGGAAATAAGGCTGGGAACTGGCCCCCGGTGAATGCGCACACGGCGGCATGGGCCAATGGCGTCTAGAGCCCGCCCGTGCTGCTGCGCTTTAGATGATGCGGTTCAGCTACGAGGAAGAAAAGCGGGGTTACGACCAAGCTGCGGATAAAGGGTATAGAGCAATGAGCCATGTCAGACAGGCGACGATGATCTTGCGGCTATTCGCTGCAATGGCCAACGCGGTGACCGGGAAGAAAGACCAGCTAAGGATTGCGTTTCGCAGGTTGAATTCTGGCAAGAGATCGAGCGCATAGGTGGCTGCATAGAGCGCTGCATTAGCAAATAATATGCCGCTGAGGACCTTGCGACGGTGCTGGACGAAATGCGCATCGAGATCGCGCCATTCTTCCGGATCATTGGGAAAAATCAAGGATACCGACACGTAATAGACGGCCGTCACCACGAAACCGCCGAACATGACCGCCCAGCTGAGATCGAGCCGGTCGCGAAAGGCCCAGCCGTACATCCAGTAGGTCACGACATCGCACGATACAAAAACCCCGAGTAGGGCGGTGGACCAGCCGATCCGGACCTTGTTGCTTGCCTTGATCGCTTTGGACAGTCCGCCAAGGCCTTCAGCCAGCGCTAGGCCAAGCAGGAGGCCAAAAAGCGAAAAGATGAACTCGAAACCTGTCACATAGCCCCCCGATACTTTTCCTAGCGCTATGCGGCAGCTTTCCATGCGGGCAAGGCGTCGGTGAGCGACTAAGAACCGCCTTCAATGGCTACGTCAAATGTAAACTCAATCGCTTGGCGGGTCCGCCCACGCAGGCGCGGGCGGACCGGATGCATTCGGGCCTATCCGCATTCATAGCGAGGTAATCCTCATTGTCGAAATACTTGGCTTCTCGACTGACTTATCGCGGCTGAGGGCGGCAGGTCATCCATCGTTACTGCGACCCGGGGCTGACATAAGTCTGAAAGGGTGGGCTGCCGTTCCACTTTAGCGATGGTTGGTTACGAGCGGGTGCGTAAGCTGCTTTTTAAAATGGCAGACCAGCCTCCCCCCGTTGCTGTGCTTCTCTTCGTGGCTGAACTTGGAAATCCAGCGGCACTAAAGCGCATGTCCGCACGTTGACGGGAAATGAGCAAGACCCTCGAGGATCTCCAACGCGAAATGGAAATCGCGGCCAGCGATCTCGATTTCGAGAAAGCGCGGCAAATTCGTGACCGCATCAGTCTCTTGCGAGGCGGAGCAGAAGCCACAGATGCTGAAGCCGCCGATACGTCGGGGCTGGCTCGCCAGCAGCCAGGTGCGATGGGACTGGGCACGAGCCGGCAGCGCCCTGTTCTGCCGCCAGACTGGAAGCCCCCGAAGAAGCCTGATCTCATGACGTCCGGACAAAAGCGGAAGTGACGGACAAGATTGCAAGGTCTGCAGTCCTGGCAATCTTGGGAGAAAGAGAGGCGGACGCGACGATATGCCCTAGCGAGGTCGCACGAAGGATCGCTTCACACCGCAAGAACGGCTGGCGCGCGGCGATGCCGCGCGTCCATGAAGCAGTCGATCACCTTGCCGCTCACGAATGGGTAGCATTAAGCTGGAAGGGAAAGAGCTTGTCAGAGCGCCGCGGGCCATACCGGATAAGTCGCGGTCAGGGTTATATAACGCCAGAAAATTAAACAGCAGCGACACTTCGGAACGCCTCATTCAATCACTCGCTCTACTGCAAGGTCTGAGAAGGGACTGACACCGGACCGCCTTCTTTCGGCGAGAGGAACGAGGAGAGCGGGTATGAGTGCTTTGGCCCCTGCGATACCCATCGCCGAGATATCGTGTTCGGATTATCGCGTCATATGGAAGCGCATGCCTAAAGACTTCAGCTAGAAATGACTTCAATCTGCTGCATATCTTAAACTTTCGGCGGGGCGGTGGACGCCCGGACGACCAATTCGTGGGGGTGATTGCCGCGGCGAGCGAAGGCCATTTCGCCTTCGCTTCCATCTTTTCGACCCGCGTCCAGCCATCCGATCAGACGATCTGTTGCGTCCCATGACATTTTCATGACTGGCTGACGAACCGTCGTAAGTTGAGGCCAAGCGGTGCGAGCGACTTCCGAATCGTCAAAGCCGGCGATCGATATATCGTGGGGTACCGACAATCCGCAGTCTCGTACCGCAGCCATCGCAGCAACAGCCATATCGTCGTTCTGCGCGAGAATGGCCGTCGGCTGTGGTGTCTGGCGCAGAAGGTGTTCCGCCACCTTGTAGCCCACGTCATAAGTAAAATCGCCGGTCACGATGAGCCGATCATCGATGACGACCTTCGCTTCTGCAAAGGCGCGGCGATATCCCTCCATGCGCGCTGCGCTGGCCGCATGCGAGGGATCTCCCAAAACGATCCCAATACGCGTGTGGCCCAATTCGAGCAGATGCGCGGCGACAGCCTCGCCTGCTGCAACTTCGTCCATTGCCAGCACGATGCCCCGGTCCATCGCGCTGTGAGGTGTTATGCGAGCATAAGGCAATCTGTGCTTGTCGAGCATTGCCAGCAGTTCGTCCTGGTCGCAGGCGGGCGGCGCAAGGACGACACCGTCCAGTCCAGCGCGCATGAGCAGCCGTCCGAGTTCTGCTGGGCGATCGGCCACATTCCGGAACGGCAGGACGACGAGGCGGTACCGCGATTCCTCGAGCCGAGCGAGCGCACCGTTCTGGAGTTCAACCACATAGCTGGGGCTCGGTCGCTCATATGTCAGTCCGATGAGAAAGCTACGCCGGGCAATAAGGCTCTGGGCAGCTATATTCGGATGATAATCCAAGGTCGCCGCTGCGGCCTTCACGCGCTCGCGCGCCTCGGCGCTCACGTGAGGAGCATCGTTTAATGCGCGGGAAACGGTCTTGATCGACACTCCGGCGAGGTGCGCCACATCGATAATCGTCGAGCGTTTGGAAATGGCGGCCCCTCCCGAAAATGTGCTTATCGGATAACCCGGCGGGGGTCCCTGAGCAAGTTGACTAGCGCCTCTCTTGACTTGTGTCGATGCACCGCAGTAAACGTTGTCAGGAGCAACGGTAAACGTTGTCATATGAATTTGGGAGAGGGTAGTGAGGCGTCGCAAGACCGCAATTTTGTCCGTGGCTGTTATGGCTGCGTTGGGCGCGGCGCACACGGCAGTGCCCGCAATTGCTCAGGCGAATTCGAGTGCCGTGGCCGATCTGCAGCGCTGGCCAGCCAAGGGTCTTGCTGCCGCGCTTGATCCGGCAATCGAACAAAAGATCGATGCGCTGATCGCCAGAATGTCGCTTGAACAAAAGGTCGGGCAGATCATTCAGGCTGACATCGCGAGCGCCACACCCGAAGACGTTCGCCGCTATCACCTCGGATCGATCCTCAATGGTGGCAATTCGACGCCGACAGGTGAGTACAACGCGCCGGCTTCGAAATGGCTGGAGGCAGCCGATGCCTATTATGCCGCCTCGATGAAGCCGCAGGGCGATCTCCCCCGAATTCCGGTAATCTGGGGCAGCGACGCCGTTCACGGGCACAACAACATCGTGGGTGCTACGCTGTTTCCGCACAATATTGGGCTCGGGGCCGCCAACGACCCGGATTTGATGCGGCGTATCGGGGAAGTAACCGCGATCGAAATGCGCGTCACTGGCCTCGATTGGACCTTCGCACCCACACTTGCCGTGGTGCGGGACGATCGCTGGGGCCGGACTTACGAAGGGTTTGGCGAGACACCGGATATTGCAACGTCTTATGCAGCCCCTCTGATAGAAGGCCTTCAAGGCAAGCTCGGTGATGATGACTGGTTGCGTGGTTCGCACATCGTAGCCACCGCCAAACATTTCCTGGGCGATGGCGGAACCGCGGGTGGCAAGGATCAGGGTGACGCGCGGATCGATGAAGGCCGCCTGCGCGACGTCTTCAGCCCGCCGTACCTTCCCGCCATAGATGCGGGCGTGCAATCGATCATGGTCAGCTTTTCCAGCTGGAACGGCGCGAAGATGCATGGAAACGCTTCATTGCTGACGGGTGTTGTCAAGGATCGCTGGAACTTCAGCGGTTTTCTCGTCGGCGATTGGAACGGGCATGGCCAGGTCGAAGGCTGTACCGTCACCAACTGTGCGCAATCAGTCATCGCCGGACTTGATATGTATATGGCGCCCGATAGCTGGAAGGGTCTGTACGAGAACACACTGGCGAACGCACGCAGTGGAGCATTGCCTCCGGCCCGACTCGACGACGCGGTGCGCCGCATCCTGCGAGTGAAATTTCGAGCCGGCTTATTCGAAGCGGGCAAGCCCTCTTCTCGACCCTACGCCGGAGAGTTCGAGCGCCTGGGCAGCGCCGATCACCGCGCCATTGCGCGCGAGGCCGTTCGCAAATCTCTCGTGCTGCTCAAAAACGAGGATGGAATTTTGCCACTCGATCCAGCAGCCAAGGTGCTTGTGGCAGGCGATGGAGCCGACAATCTGACCAAGCAAACCGGTGGGTGGACCCTGACGTGGCAGGGAACAGATACAAAACGGACCGATTTTCCCAACGCGCAATCCATATGGGAAGGCATCGAAGCTGAAGTGACAGACGCGGGCGGAAGCGCCACTCTGTCACCTGACGGCAGCTACGGCGACCGCCCCGATGTGGCGATCGTCGTGTTCGGGGAAGATCCTTACGCCGAATTCCAGGGCGACCGCCCGGACGTGGGGTATGACGACGCCCGCAGCCTTGCGCTGTTGCGCTCATTCCGCGCTGCGGGAATTCCGACGGTATCGGTTTTTCTTTCCGGGCGCGCGATGTGGGTAAATCCGTTTCTCAACGCTTCCGATGCGTTCGTGGCAGCGTGGCTACCCGGAACCGAAGGCGGCGGCGTAGCCGATGGTCTGTTCGGTAAGTCGGAATTTACCGGCAGATTGTCCTACAGCTGGCCACGATCGAGCGACCAGACGAACGTCAACCTAGGTGATGCGGATTACAATCCGCTCTTTGCTTATGGCTATGGACTGACGACTGCCGAAGATGGCTCTCTAGATCAGCTTCCTGAAGAGCGTGCCAGCGCAGCTCCGACGGACGAGAACATGCTATTTTCCGGTGGGCGGGTAGGCACGGGCCGTCAGCTTCTCATCGGTTCACCTGGCGCGCTTGCAACAAACCCTGCGCCCGAGCTCATCACTGCTCAAGGTGCCGATCGCAATGCGCAGGAAGACGCGGTTCGACTGCGGTGGTCCGGATCAGGAAGAGCTGCCGTCGCGATCGCTCAGGAGTCCGGGATGGATCTGACGCGTCAGGCTAATGGGGGCCTCGCGCTCGAACTGGAATTCAAGGTCGACAAGGCACCTACCGCAGACGTCAATTTGCTGATGACCTGCGGCGAGGAGTGCGGCGGCGGATTTCCCGTGCGCGCATTACTGACAACCACCGCAGAAACGGGGCGATGGACCCGCGCGTCATTCCCATTGAACTGTTTTGTGCAGGCAGGCGTCGACATGAGCGGCGTAGATGCACCGCTCATGCTGGTGACCGACGGGCAACTTGATCTCACGCTCGCGTCGGCACGCATCATGTCGCCGACGGGTGAACAGCTTTCATGCAAGTAAATACGGCCGCATCGGATCGGTCCAAAGGGGAGGATACTATGACCAGACTAAAATTCGCCGGGACATTCGGCACCATGTTGTTCTGCTCGGTTGCTGCCGTGCCGCTTCACGCCCAATCCGCGCCCGCAACGGCAGCGCCAAGCGAAGCGACAGAAGATGACGGGTCAGATGTCATCATCGTCACGGCCAACCGCCGCGAAGAAAACCTTCAGGAAGTGGCTGGCGTAGTTCAGGCGCTCGATGCCGATCAGCTACGACAGGACGGCATCGTCGAACTTCGTCAGCTGCAGGCGGCCGTGCCCGGTCTGAGCATCGCCAACCAGGAAGGCAACGTCGAGATCTTCATCCGGGGCGTCGGTTCATCCAACAACACCGAACTGGGCGATCCCGGTGCAGCACCTCATCTCAACGGAACCTATATTCCGCGGCCGCGTGGCTTGGGCCTGATGTTCTACGACCTCGAACGGGTCGAGGTGAACAAGGGACCGCAAGGAACGCTCTATGGGCGCAACGCGCTTGCGGGCACCCTCAATATCATCACTGCAAAGCCACGGCTTGGTGAACTCAGCGGCTACGCACAGGCCGAAATTGCCAACCGCTCGTCTTACGGTGCGGAAGGTGCGATCAATATTCCCGTAGGCGATACACTCGCTGTGCGCGCTGCTGGGTACTACGTCGACCGGGATTACGGTTTTCGCAATGTTTCTACCGGCGAACAGGCCAGCCAGCTCAAGCCGGCGGGACTTGAAGAGAACTACGCCGGGCGACTTTCCATGCTGTGGGAGCCTGACGATCGTTTGAGCGTCTCTGTCGTTGGCGATTACGGCAAGGAGACGGGAACCGGCTATCCCGGAGCGAACATCTTCGGCGCCGTTACCGCAACTGGCCTGCGTCCAGACAAGCTGAACCTCAAGGATGTCGTCTATCGCGGCATGCAAGGCGACATGGAGAACGAGCTCTGGGGAATTCAGGGCAAGCTTTCCTACGACTTCGGCACCTTCACGGGCGAATTGACCGGAAGTTACCGTTCGGTCGACTTTTACCAGGCCAACGCCAGCAGCGAGGGCATCGATTATCCCGGGCGCGACCTGGACAATTTCCAATACGATAACTTCTCCAACAATTTCTGGCAGACGAGGTCGCAGAGCCAGGTTTACGAAGCACGCCTGTCCGCAAACGAGGATCAGCGCTTCCGCTGGAACCTGGGCGGCTTCTATTTCAAGGAAGATCAGGCGGTAGGCTATATGGCGGTCGCCGACCGCGGATACTGCTGCTACTCGGGCACTGAATTCACCATGCCCGATGTCAATGGCGAGAGCTTCGCCTTATTCGGTGACGGGACCTACGACATTACGGATCGCCTGCGCGTATTCGGCGGGCTGCGATACACCGAAGAAAAGAAATCCCGTTACGGTATCGGTGGAAACTGGGCTCTGACGCTGGGCGGCGAAGACTTCGCCTGCTGCTTTGCCACACGTCTTGGAACCGAAGGCTTCCGCCCGAACTTGCTCGATCGCCCGAACTTCAATGTCAGTGCCATCGACACGCTGCAGGGCCGCGCTCAGTTCTTGATCGAGGGAATCCGCAGCCCGGGTCTGCGTGACACTCTCATCCAGCAGATCGGTGCGATTGCCGATGGCACCAATCCGAACGGTACCTGTATCGACCGACCCGATATCGACAATGGCTTCGTCGATTGTCCGGCGGGATTCGGTGGGGGGTTCAGTTTTGTCGAACTGACCATTCCCGATCAGCAGATCGGTCAGGCCAAGTTCGACTTTGTCGACTGGCGAGCCGGCCTGGAATTCGACATAGGACCGGACAGCATGCTGTATGCCAAGGTGTCCACTGGACATAAGTCCGGCGGCTTCAATGACAGTTTCAACGGTTCGACAATTCCCGAAGCATTCAGCCCCGAAAAGCTGGTTGTCTATGAAATCGGCAGCCGGAACAGTTTCGATGCTTTCGGTCGCCGGGCAATCTTCAACCTGACGGGGTTCTACTACGACTATTCCGATCAGGTTTTTCAGGATCTGACTTGTATCAACCTGGACGAAACGCAGGCCCCGCCAGTCTGCAATGGATACTCCCTGGTCAACCGGAACATCGGTGCATCGCGCATCTACGGTGCGGAAGCCGAACTGCGACTTAAACTGCCGGCACATTACGCGCTTGATCTCAATGCGGCTTATCTCGACACCAAGGTCACCGAAGGCGTGGTGGCAGATGCCCGAGCCCAGGATTTCGATGCCGGTGGGCAATCTCCGCTCGTCAGCCTGGTTGGCAACCGGCTCCCGCTTGCCTCCAAGATGAACCTGAGTGCCCGACTATCCCAGTGGTTCGACATCGGCTCGGGCCGTTTCGACTGGCAGGCTCTCCTGAACTACCGATCCTCCTTCTTCCTGTCTCAGTTCAACGAGGATGACATCGTGTTCCTGGACGGCACGCGCCAGACTGCGCTGGACGCGGGCTTTCCCGACCGCCAGAACGGCTTCGTGACACTCAATCTCGGCGCCGGTTATACGATCGGCAACTTCAGGCTGGAGGCATGGGCGAGCAACTTCCTGAACGAGGAAATATCGCAGAAGGCTCTTGTCGGTTCGTCTTTGAACATCCGCTTCCTCAATGACGCACGGACTTACGGCCTGCGAGCACGGGTTAACTTTTGAACTAGGGCGAAAGAGAAACTGCAAAACGCTTCTATGGGGCCGGGGTGATGAGCATACTCCAGCCCCATCGTTGCGAATTTTTTCTGACGATTTGCAAAGAGGTCAACAGAGACAACTATTGCCCCCTTGTTGTCAGAATGTTTTGGTTGTTTTGCTCTCAGGCTGCTTTGGTTGCGACAACTGCTAGAACCGGACAGTCCGCTTG
>NZ_JAHWXO010000018.1 GCF_019857205.1 Qipengyuania pacifica
TCGCGTACGGGGTAAGTCAAACTGAATGATGACGGTCGCCGTAGCGATCGAGATCACCTCCGGTGCGGAGCGCGATCTCGCGGGTATCTGGCAGCGCCGCCTGACGCAGCGCGGGCCGGATGGCGACGATGGTGCGGACGCACTGCTGGATGACCTTGTCGCGTCTATCGAATCCCTTGTGAACGATCCTCAGAAAGGACCGGTTCCACCGGAACTTGAGGCTCTCGGGATCACCGACTTTCGGCAATTGTCGCGCTTTCCGTTCCGCATAATCTACGGGTATCAGCCCGAGCCAGCACCCGGTCAGGTGACCGTGTTCGTAATCGCTGATGCGCGTCGGGATTTTCGGACGCTTCTCGAAGAGCGCTTGCTTAGCAGCGGATAGGCATAGGCTCCGCTGAAGAGGTCAGGGTCCGGAAGAAGCTGAGCGCTGCCTCCGATTGCGCTTAAGTTTCCCCTTCTCTCCTCCCCTCCGTGTGTCTGAATGAACCGATAAGCTCCCGTGTCGCGTACGCCGGAGCCTGATCACGTCCTTCCTCAAGTCCGGGCGACTGATCTGCCTGTGCCCGCTGATGACGGGCCTGCGAATGGGTTCGCGCATCGAGAACAACTGCTCTCATGGACGGATCTCAGCCGATCCCTGATCGCCCCATCCCGGTAGCATAGATGGTCGCCACACCCATTGAAGAGAGTGGAGGGAGCCCTTTGGGCTTGTGGGCCTCGTGATCCTCACCTGCGCCTTCATTCCATCAGGAGAACACCCATGATCCAGTCGATTCCCTTGAAGAAGCTCGTCCCGAGCCCGCGCAACGTTCGCAAGTCGAGCGACATGCTGGCCGATCTCCAGCTGCGGGCAGACATTGCCGCGCGGGGTCTGCTGCAGAACCTTGTCGTGCGCAAAGGAAAGCGCGGCAAGTTCGAAGTCGAGGCCGGCGGCCGCCGTCTCGCCGCGCTGCAGGCGCTGGCCGAAGAGGACACCTTGCCTGACACGCACGAAGTCACCTGCCTCGTCATCGAAGGCGAGGAAAGCGAAGTGCGCGAAGCCAGCCTTGCCGAGAACTTCCAGCGTCTTGCTATGAACCCCGCCGACGAGGCGCAGGCCTTCGCTTTCATCATCGAGGCAGGGGCTACCACCGAAGATGTGGCGCGCCGCTTCGGCCTCACTGTCCGGTTCGTCGAAGGGCGTCTGCGCCTGGCAAGTCTGGCACCCTGCGTCTTCGAAGCGCTCGCCGAAGGCACGATCACGCTCGACATGGCCAAGGCCTACGGCGCGATCTCTGACGCGGAGCGCCAGGCACATGTCTATGCCGAGCTGCAGGACGCCTGGTACCAGATCACGCCCGACACGATCCGCCGCATGGTGCTCGACGCAACTGTTCGTGGCTCCGATCCGCGAGCGGTTCTCGTCGGACGCGATGCCTACCTCACTGCGGGTGGCCGGATCGAACGCGAACTGTTCGACGACGATGCCAGCGAGAGCTGGATCGACGTCGCGCTGCTCGAAGACCTCGCGCACAAGGTCATGGAAGAGGCGGCGGAAAAGACCGCGCTCGAATATGGCCTTGCCTGGGTGCGCCCGACCCTTGGCACCTATGTCAGCCATGACCTTGTTGAAGGTCTCAGTCGCTTGCCCTGCGAGCCTGCGCCAATGACCGAGCAGGAAGCGCAGGAGCTCGGCGAGCTCGAGGCCGACTACGACCGCGTCGCCGCCGTGCTCGAAGACGAAGACAGCGACGAGGACGAGGTCGCCAAGGCAGAACAGGAACTCGTCGTCATCGACCGCGCCATGCGCGCGCTCAATGACCGGCCGCCGCTACTCGCCGATGAACTGAAATCCGAGGCCGGTGCCTTCCTAGTCCTCTCTCGCAATGGCGAGCCAACATTGGTCCCGCAGTACTACACCAAGACCGAGGTCATCACCGACGAAGGTGTGGTCGAGGCAGTCGAGGAATCCGGAACGGCGAAGCCAAAGGGGAGCTCGCTCTCCCAGCGGCTGCTCGACGAACTGGCCATGCAGCGCCGCAACATCCTGGCGATCCATCTCGCCAACGATCCGGCACTGGCGCTCGACTTCATGGTCTTCACGCTCGCCGATGCCGACGGGCACGATTGGCGCGCAAAGAAGGCCTCGACGCTGGTCGGTTCGGTGGCATCCGGCCCGGTTACCGGGTTCGAAGCCAAGGATGCACCGGCAAGTGCTGCTATGGCCGAGTTCGCAGGATCGCTCGATGAAAGCTGGCGTGCTGGCGAAAACGACGTCGAGCGGTTTGCTAGGTTCCGGGCACTGTCTGACGAGGCGCGCTCGGCCTGGCTCGGCCATGTCGTCGCACGCACGCTTGTCGCCAGCCTGGCCTGCGAAGGCGAACGCTCGGTGCCGCTGCACGAGGCGCTCGGCTCGTTGCTCGAAATCGAGACGGCGCATTGGTGGCGGCCCACGGCGGCGAATTACTTCGACCGCGTGGCCAAGGCCCGCACACTCGAAGCGCTTGATGCTGCCGGCGGTCCCGAACTGGTCAGTCGCTATGCTGGCTCGAAGAAGGCCGAACTGGCAAGCGCTGCCGAACGCATTTTCTCGGGCAACTTCATCGGCGAGGCAGATATCAAGGAACGGGCGCAAGCCTGGGTGCCCTCTATCATGCGCTTCGCCGATACCGAGGATGTCGCGCTGGCAGATGCCGAAGCCCACGAACCTGTCCGCGAGGACACAATTGACGAACTTGCCGAGCAGGCTGCCTGACCCCTCCTGACAGGTCCAGGTCACTCGGCGGGCGGTCCGTCCCCCGCGGGACGGGCCGCCTTTTGCTCGTGGTATCGAGCAAGTTGCCGCTTAAAACATCACAAATAAACCACGTTGCGCTGGCTTCGAGGAAAATCAAGCTGGATCAATCGAATTTTAGTGTGCCGTCCAATATCTAGGTCTGTAGCGACCCTAGAACAGCGAAGGCAGATGTTCCGTATCCTTCTCGAGTCGGACGAGCATCTTTCGGTGGAAGATCTATATAAGCGCGCTCGCCTCCGTTATTATGGCATCTCTCTCTTGACCGTCTAACGAACGTTCTCCTTACTGGAGACTCTCCGTCTATTGGAAAGCACGATTTTGGTGACGGCAGAACGCGTTTGGAAGCAATTCCGGAAGCGCAAAAAGATCATCTCACCGACGTAACGACCGTACCGGTCTAACTCGGTCATTAGGGTCGGGGTTTTCGAAAACCCCTACTTTCGTTCATCAACGGACTTGCTGATTTTGTGAGTAGACGTGTGCTTGTTGTGCAACCATCCGAGTGGATCATGTATAGGTCTCTGGGTGATGGTCAAATTCTCCCCACATTTGCATTGGCGCGGCCACTCCGCGCAGGTATGGTGCACCTGAGTCGCATTGACCGTAGGTATCTCTTCGATGCGAAAGCGACACCAACTCACCCTGACCGGGCTCGCCGCCCTGCTCGTGTCATGCAATGGCAGCGATACTGCGGAGGCGGATATTGGCAACGAAAATGGGGAACCAAACTTCGCTGGCGAACAGATCACTTTGACCGGCGATGCTCTTCCCGTCGTTGGTGCAGCATCCGCGACGCCCGGAGCTGCCATCGGCATCACTCCAGCGATAGAACCCGCGGCGAGCGGCACCGCGCCAGATCTGACAAACTATGTTGGCAAATTCCCGTTCGACGAGGTCTCTGGTGTTTCCTGGAACGAACACCCAATGGTCAAAGCGGGAAGCCAGAAGACCGTGACCGACGCCTCCGTACTCGAGGCGATGGCGATGCCTGGAGGTCCTTCCGCTCCGATCGCGACATACCTGGGTAAGGTCGGTTCTTGGGGTTGCCAGGTGCACAACTGCGGTGACCATCAATGGGCCGTCTTGGTTGATCCACGCACCGGCGAGACCGATGTCTGCTATCACAATGCGGCAAAAGTCCGAGGCAAATCGCGGTGGTTTCTGGCCAATGGTGCCGAAGAAATACGACCCGGCAACTGCGCAGTCGTGTGACCTTATCGCGAACCCGTCGAACCTCTACATTTGTTTGCGCGGACAATTGTTCCGCAGGCACGTAACATGCGCTTCAACGCGATGCTTTCGCCCTTGAAGAACTCAGCAATTTGGAGTGCGATCATACTGGTCGCTTGGGAAATCGATCGCCTTCAGGATCGTTTAATCGGCTCGATGGCGCACGGTTTTCTTGCAACTTTGCCTTGACCGCTGACCCTGCGTCTTGTGGATGAACCTGCTAAACACGTTTCCTGCAAAATCAACCTACTCGACTGAAAAAACTGCGTCGTTATGCCCAACACCGAGCATTCTAAACTTACTCAACTTTGAGTGTTTGTACACTGTAACTCTCGCTGGGCTGAAGAATACTTGAACTGTATCCGCAATTATTCTGAGCACAAACGGGAGAGCAAATTGCGGCTCCAACGACGCGTTTGGCTGCGGTGAGAAGTATGATATTGAAGTCTTTGGATCGGCTGCATGCGGCATGAGTTGATCGGAGTAGACCCATCCGACGCCAATTGGGAGAGCCCTAACATGGAAGTGATCTCGGAACCCCGCGAGCAACGCTCGCTTTGGCTGGCGCGAACCCTTGGCGTCGTAATTGCGCTGATAGGTCTCATCCTTCTTGCTGGCGGAGGCTGGCTCGTCGCCCTGGGTGGGTCTGCCTATTATCTGCTCGCGGGCGCGGGACTACTTGCGTCCGGATTCTTTCTGTTCCGTGGAAAAAGTTTTGGAGCATGGATTTTCCTCGCAATCTTCGTTGCGACCGTCCCTTGGGCGTTCTGGGAAAGCGGACTTGATGCTTGGGCGCTGGTGCCGCGCCTCACGGGTCCCGCGATTTTACTAGCGTGTGTTTCGCTCGTTTCGCCGACCCTCGACCGAGGGCCTCGCTGGCCTGTCGGACTTGCCGGTGCTGCATTGTCTATGGTGTTCCTCGCGCTGGTGTTCTGGGGCGCCGCATGGTTGCATCCCGACCGCCCAATCGGTCCTCTGCCGGCCCTTGCGGGGGCGGCTCCAGCGCAAGCGCCAGCCTCCGACTGGCCAGCGTGGGGCGGGACATTCGCTGGCCAGCGCTACTCAGGCCTTAAACAAATCACTTCCGAAAATGTCGGTCAGCTCGAGCGGGTGTGGGTCGCCCATACGCGCGACCTGCCCCAAGGGGCCGGCGAAGGGAAATACGCCGCTGAAACGACGCCGCTCAAGATCGGCAACCGTCTCTACCTCTGCTCCGCCAAAAACATTCTGATCGCGCTGGATGCCATTAGCGGCCGGGAAATCTGGCGCTACGATCCAAAAGTCTCCAATGCCGCCATTCCCTACTCGGCTAGCTGCCGGGGCGTGACTGCCTTTCGAGCGCCGGTTTCAAACCCGGACAGATTGGAACTGACCCAAGGGCCCCGCGCTCAGCCTTGTTCGCTGCGCATTATAGAGGGAACTCTCGATGGACGGATTATCGCCGTTGATGCGGAGACTGGACGACCGTGTGCTGACTTCGGTCTCAATGGTCAGGTCGACATCAAACAGGGAATGGGGGTGGTCTACCCGGGTATGGCTGCGATCACCGCGCCTCCGGTGATCGTGCGCGGCAATATCGTAACCGGCCATCAGGTCATGGACGGTCAGCGCAACAGTGCGCCGTCAGGCGTAATTCAGGCGTTCGATGCCGTCACAGGTGAACGCGCTTGGGCCTGGGACATGGGCCGGCCGGGTGAGTACGGTCAGCCCGAGCCTGACGAAGAGTTCACGCGCGGAACGCCCAACATGTGGACAACTGCGTCTGCAGATGAAAATCTGGGGCTTGTCTACCTGCCCATGGGTAACAGCGCGGTTGACTACTGGAGTTCGGACCGGAGCCCCCAAGAAAATCGCTACTCGACATCATTGGTGGCGCTTGATGCCGAAACGGGCGAACCACGATGGCATTTTCAGACCGTTCATAAGGACGTCTGGGACTACGACCTCGGGAGCCAGGCCTCGCTTGTCGATCTGCCCGACGGAACGCCCGCGATCCTTCTCCCGTCGAAGCAGGGAGAGCTCTATCTACTCGATCGCCGGACCGGCGAACCGCTTCACACCGTGGAAGAACGGCCCGTGCCACAAGGCGGGGTCGAACCCTCCGAGCGCTCGCCGACCCAGCCCTTTTCGGGCTTTGCCACTCTTCGCAAGCCTTCGCTGGAAGAGCGGGACATGTGGGGCATGACGCCGATCGACCAGATGATCTGCCGCATTCAATACCGGCAGTCGGCGTATGAAGGCTATTACACCGCTCCAACGACTGACCGCCGATGGATCCAGTATCCTGGCTATAATGGCGGTTCGGACTGGGGCTCTGTAGCGGTCGATCCCCGCCGCGGCGTGATCTACGCGAATTACAATGACATGCCCAATCACAACCGGCTTGTTCCTCGCTCGGTGGCCGACAAGAAGGGTTGGAAACCGAGAGGGCCGGCGGGGAACTCCGGCAATGGCGGACCGGAAGGTGCAGGCGATCCGCAAGTCGGGACACCGTATGCAATAGACGTAAATGCCGGCTGGCGACTTGGTCTCACGCAGTTGCTGTGTAAGGAACCGCCCTATGGGGGTCTGCGCGCAATTGACCTGCAGACTGGCAAAACGCTTTGGGACAGGCCTTTTGGCACTGCGCGTGAAAACGGACCCTGGGGCCTCGCACTGGGGATACCCTTCACGATCGGGACACCTAACAATGGCGGAGGAGTGGTCACGGCCGGAGGGCTGATGTTCATCGCAGCCGCGACCGACAACCTCATTCGCGCAATCGACGTCGAAACCGGTGAGACGCTGTGGACCGATAGGCTGCCGGGCGGCGGGCAAGCAAATGTGATGACTTACGAGGAGGGCGGTCGTCAATTTGTCGTAATCATGGCTGGTGGCCACCACTTTATGGAGACTCCGATCAGCGATGCCGTCGTGGCTTACGCATTGGAAAATACCCCATGAGAGCCTCCGGCAATCAAGTGGCGATCGACAAAAAGCCAATACAGGAAGCGCCGGCTAAATGTTGTTGTCCGATCCGTTTAACTGGCTGCAGCTGGGGATCGGGGCCTCAATCATTGCCTTTTTGCCAGGCGGTCTCGTTCTTCTTCTCGTAATCGGAGAACGCCTTATGCAGCCCGCCGATGACCTCGGCTGCGGTTTCGAACATCGCCCGCAGCTGGGGTTCTTCGACGCGTTCGATGTCCTTGCGCAAATGACCGCGCATTTCCTCGAAACGTTCGCGCATGTGCCGCGTGTGCGTGGCTGGATCACCGGATTGCTCGTTTTTCATGACTTTCTCCGTTATGGATTGCCGCGAGGTTCGGGCTCGACTGGCGCTCGACCCCGACAGCTAATACGCGTCCAGCCGTTATGAGTTCCGAAATCGAAATCCGATAACCATCGTCATGCCGTCCCAAATCGATCACCACGAAATATTGTCCGGCTTCATCCGCTTGCATGTCCTCCATCACGCTGCCGAGGGAGAGCTCTATGGCAAATGGATGATCGAGGAACTCGCGCATCACGGCTACAATGTGAGCCCCGGCACGCTTTACCCGATGCTCCATTCGCTGGAGAAGAAGGGCTATCTTTCCTCGCGCAAGGAGCGTGATGGACGCACCTTCCGCCGGGTCTATACCGCCACGCCGCTGGGACGCCAGGCGCTGGAGGTCGGTCGCGAGAAGCTTCGAGAGCTCTTCCGCGAAGTGGCGGCCGGTGAAGCGCGCGAACGGTCGGACTGATCGCCCTAGCGTGTGATCGATTGTGACCGGGTGCGCTGCCAGAGCCGGTTGTCGAGCGACCAGCGGCCCGATCCGGCAAGCAGCATGTAGAGCGCCCCGCACAGCATCGCCCAGTCGGTCCGGGTCTCGTGCGTGAAGCTGAGGAAGCCGTAGCGATCGAGATCTCGCAAGCTGAAGATCCACCATTCACGGCCCAACAGGATCGGGATTTTCGTGGAGATGATCGCCACGAGCATGATGACGATGATCGGAACGGCTGCCACGCGAGAGGCGAAACCGACAAGAAACAGAAGTCCTGCAAGTAGCTCGAGAACGCCGACCACCGGACCGAAAAACTCAGGCGAGGGAATGCCTATTCCCGTAAACCGACCCGCGCCGAGGATATCAGGATAGGCGAGTTTTTGATAGCCTTCGAAAATGAACACGCCCGCGAGCGAGAGGCGAACAAAAATCGCCCATGGCGCTGCACCGGGTGTGAGCCACCAGGAATTTCTTATCATGGCATTCTCCTGCCGGTGTTTGTCCAGAGACGCGGGGCGAAGGCTTTCCAGGCCAGCCCCAGAAGGATGAGACCAAGGCCGATGACCCAAATGGTGAGCGGCACCCAGAAGGCGAGAAACAGGCACGCGGCAAGTCCCGCGACCGCCACCCATGTCGGGTAAAGGCGCTGCTCGCGCGGCAGGCGCAGAGCAGCCAGATTGGTGATGGCATAATAGATGAGCACCGTGAATGCGCTGAACGCCCAGGTGGTCTCGACGCTGCCGATCGAGGCCAGGGCCGCGATCGCTAGGCCCACTGCAATTACCGCCGCGCGCGGTGCCATGCCCTGTTCGCTCAGCCGGGCGAACAGTGGCGGCAGATCGCCCTGCCGGCCCATCGCAAGAACGACACGCGAAAGCCCAAGAATGAGGTTAAGCAGAACGCCGAGCATCGCCGTCACCGCGCCGATCGAGACCAGGGTGGCGAGCCGTGGCCCTTCAAACGCGCGAGCGGCCAGTTCGAGCGGCGTGGCCTGCCCGCCCGCGGCGGCAGCGAAGCGCTCCGCTCCGACACTGCCGATGGCAACGATTGAAACCGATATGTAAAGGGCAGCCGTCAGCCCCAGCGTGACGATAATCGCGCGTGGAATGGTCCGCTCGGGCTCGATCACCTCCTCTCCGAGTGTGGCGATACGGCCATAGCCGGTATAGGCAACGAACATCAGTGCGGTAGCATAAAGGAAGCTATGTGTGCTGCCCGTGTCGTTCGAAGGCAGAAGCGGAACCAAATTGCTTCCACCATCGACAGCCGCGCCGGGCAGTCCGAGAACGATGAACGAGGCAAGCGCCAGCAGTGTCACGGAAACAATAGCGGTGTTCATCCAGCTCGAACGACGTATGCCTCCCAGAACCAGAAGCGTGAAGAGAACGACTGCGCCAATGGCCAGGAGCGGCATCAGCCGCAGATCGCCGCTCACCAGCCGAAGCAGATAAGCGCTGAAACCAAGCGCGGCCGTAGCTGCCGAGGCCGTCTTCGCGCACAGAAACATCCAGCCCGCGGTAAACCCTAGCGACGGGCCGAGATAGCGATATCCATATTCATAGGTGCCGCCACTGACCGCGTGGCTCGCCGCCAGCTGTGCGCTGGAGAGCGCATTACAGGTGGCCACACAAGCCGCGATGACGATAGCGAGGATCACGGGAGGTCCGGCAACCCCTGCCGCGATGCCGATACTGACGAACACCCCCGTCCCGACCATCGAGCCGAGACCCATCATGATCGCTCCGCCAAGTCCCAAGTGGCGCTGCAAGCGTCCCGCTGACTGCCGGGGCATGTGGGTCGTAAGCTTCATAAACACTACCGAAACGATATTCGATTTCGTCCGTGCCTGAAATTTTGAGGCAGGACAACGTCTTTCTTCGAAATCGCACGATGCATTCGGCAGGGCTCTTCCACGAAAGGCGAGTTCCCTCACGCCTCTAAAGAGTGGCCAAAGACAGGGAAGTCTCTACAATGCCACCTTGGTGGAGCGCGCTCATGCGGGCGAGCAGACATCAGATCGGCGAAGGTGTGAATGGAGCCAGCGGCGCGGCCACGATCCAAGAGACGCAGCACTATTCTCAGCTGCCGGGATCCCTTTTTTCCGAGTAGCGGGAAAGAGGCAAAGCGTCCTACTTCTTCTTATCGCCACGTGCCCTCTGACTGCCGAATGCATCGATGCTTCTCGATAGAAATTGACGGCATGAAAACGCATCGATAATTTTCGATGAATGGATGCCGCTGCCGCTCTCGATTCTCTCTCCGCCCTCGCCCATCCCACGCGCCTCGACGCGTTCCGCCTTCTTGTCCGCAGCGAACCCGATGGGCTGTCCACCGGGCAACTCGTCGAAGCGTCAAGCCTTAGCCAAAGCACCTTTTCCAGCCACCTCGCGATCCTCGTCGGCGTGGGACTCGTTGTCTCGGAGAAACGTGGACGGCAGATGATCCAGCGCGCGAACCTCGACGCGGTGCGTCAGTTGATGCTCTATCTGGCCAAGGACTGCTGCGGCGGTCGCGCGGAGCTTTGCGAGCCGCTCGTGGCCGAACTCTCCCATTGCTGCTGATGGAGCCAACAGTGCCTGACCAAACTTACAATGTCCTGTTCCTCTGCACGGGTAATTCGGTCCGCTCGATCCTGGGCGAAGCGTTGATGAACAAGATGGGCGGAGGTCGCTTCCGTGCCTACAGCGCGGGTAGCCAACCCAAGGGTGAAGTGCATCCGATGTCGCTCGAGGTGCTCGATAGCTTCGGCTATCCTACCGATGGCTTGCGCTCGAAGAACTGGAGCGAGTTCACCAAGCCCGGTGCACCCGAGTTCGATTTCATCTTCACCGTCTGCGACAACGCCGCGGGTGAGAGCTGCCCAGTATGGCCAGGCAAGCCGCTTACCGCACACTGGGGCGTAGAGGATCCCGCCGCGGTCGAGGGCGATGGCCAGCGGCAGGCTTTCGTCGATGCGCTCAGCTATCTCAAACGCCGGATCGAGCTGTTTCTGATGCTGCCGCTCCAGAGCATCGACGAAATGTCTGTGCGCAGCAAACTGGCCGCCATCGGCCGCGAAGAAGGCGCCAGCGCCAAGGCCAAGGAATCCTGAATGACCACCGACATCGTCATCTATCACAACCCCGAGTGCGGCACCTCGCGCAACACGCTGGCGATGATCCGCAACGCCGGGATCGAGCCGCATGTTGTCGAGCATTTGAAAACGCCGCCCTCGCGCGCCATGCTCGAAAGCCTGATCGAGCGCGCCGGGCTAAATCCTAGGGAACTGCTGCGCGAAAAGGGCACACCCTATGCCGAACTGGGGCTCGGCGATGATAGCCTGAGCGATGCAGCGCTGATGGATGCGATGATGGAGCATCCGATTCTGATCAACCGCCCACTCGTCGTCTCCCCGCTCGGCGTCCGCCTATGCCGGCCGTCAGAAGCGGTGCTCGACATTCTGCCAAGCCCCCAGCGGAGCGCATTCACCAAGGAGGACGGCGAGCAGGTCGTGGACGCCGCGGGCGAGCGTATCGCCTGATGCTGCTGGCGATCGCGATCTTCGTTGCCACCATCACGCTGGTGATCTGGCAGCCGCGCGGGCTCGGGATCGGGTGGAGCGCGATCGGCGGAGCATTGGTGGCGCTTGCCACTGGCGTCATCTCACTCGCCGACATCCCGGTGGTGTGGGATATCATCTGGAACGCCACCGGCGCTTTCGTCGCGGTGATCCTGATCAGCTTGATCCTCGACCGAGCCGGATTCTTCGAATGGGCAGCGCTCCACGTTGTAGATATCAGTGATAATTGGCGCGCTTTGTCAGCGGTAAATGTCACTGGCCTCGACGTGAAGCGCGCTTAACCTTCGGTTCGACGCAGCGTTTTGGAGATCATCCACAGATGAAAGACGTGTGCGGCAATGAAGCACACGCCCATACCTAGCAGTGCGGGAACTACAGCACCTTCCTGTCCTGGTCGGGGCTGCATGGTCATCGAGCCCATGACGAAGAATGCTAGTATGGCCATCGTTAGTGCGGGCGTGAAGGAGAGCGCAACAAGCCGAGGCGCGGTCCAGTTCACCGAACCCGACAAGGACCACTGCATCGGCAATCTGCTTTCGTCACGGAAGCGGGAATTTGCTCGTACCGACAGCCCGATCATAACGAGTGCAATGATGACAGCGAGGATCAGTACGGTCATACAGACATCCTTTCGTGTGAAACTATCAACAAACCGGCTATTTTCAACGTCCGGTCGTTGCCGATCATGCCGCCTTTTTCGCAGGCACAGCGGGTTGGCGCCCAAGCGTCCGGTACACGGTCGGCCGCGAGATCGAGAACACCTCCGCGAGATCGCTGATCGAATAATCGTCTGTGTCGTACATGCGGCGTAATTCCTTCTGCTGGCGATCCGACAGCTTGGGCTTCTTGCCGCGCAGCTTCCCCTTGGACCGTGCGACGGCCATGCCTTCACGGGTCCGCATCCGTATCAGGTCCGCCTCGAACTCTGCGAAGGTAGCGAGGATGTTGAAGAACAGCTTGCCCATAGGGTCGGATGGATCATGGACACTGGCCCCGAGCTGTAGCTTTACGCCCCGCGCCGCAAGGTTGTCGCCGATCGCCCTCGCATCCGGCACCGATCGCGCGAGACGGTCGAGCTTCGGCACCACCAGCGTGTCGCCGCTTCGTACCGCCGCGAGCGCCTGATCCAGACCGGGGCGGGTCCGGTTCGTGCCGGTGAACCCCTTGTCCGTGTAGATGCGATGCCGTTGGGTGAGGCCGCGACCGATGCTGGCATATCGATCCGCACCGCCCGCCGCTGGCTTGCCCGTTACCGGGCCGATGGCCCGGCCGGGCTGGCGCGTCCGACCCGACCGGAGGCCGGCAAGCGTACCTTTCCGAAAGAACTGGTCGAACTGGTCGAGGGCATGGCGCTGCTCAAACCGCCGCCATCGATCGTGACCATCCATCGCCGTCTCGCCGCCATCGTCGACGAACGGAAATGGCGAATGCCGTCCTATGGCAGCGTGCGTGATATCGTGCGCCGGATCGATCCGGCGATGCTGACCTTGGCGCATGAAGGCGCTGCCGCCTTCCGCGACAAGTTCGAGTTGGTGCATCGGCACCGCGCCGATCGCCCCAATGCGATCTGGCAAGCCGATCATACCCAACTCGATATCCTGATCCTCGATGCAGGTGGTCGCCCGGTGCGGCCGTGGCTGACGACAGTGCTGGACGATCACTCGCGCATGATCGCCGGCTACATGGCCTTCCTCGGTGCGCCCTCCGCGCTCAACACCTCGCTCGCGCTGCGACAGGCGATCTGGCGCAAGGTCGATCCGGCATGGCCGGTGTGCGGCATTCCCGATGTGCTGTACGTCGATCACGGATCGGACTTCACCAGCCTTCATCTCGAACAGGCTGCGGCCGACCTTCGTATTCGCCTGATCTACTCTGCCGTCGCGCGTCCACAGGGGCGCGGCAAGATCGAGCGACTGTTCCGCACCATCAACACGGAGCTGCTGGCGGAACTGCCGGGCAATCTCCGCAACGGCAAACCGGTATCGCCTCCGCGCCTGACGCTGCCCGAACTGGACGCCGCG
The DNA here is from genome assembly GCF_019857205.1 of Qipengyuania pacifica. GTDB lineage: Bacteria > Pseudomonadota > Alphaproteobacteria > Sphingomonadales > Sphingomonadaceae > Qipengyuania > Qipengyuania pacifica. Next base: position 13,333 of record NZ_JAHWXO010000018.1, read on the forward strand.
ATCGGCGCTTACATCGTAGCGACCTATAATGTCCGTCCGCACCGCGCAATCGGCGTACCGCCCGTCGATGCGTGGCGCGGCGATGGCTTGCTGTCGCGGATGCCGGAAACACTGGAAGAGCTGGACGCGCTGCTGGTCATGGTCGCCAAGCCGCGCATCGTCCACCGCGACGGCATCCGTTTCGAGGGACTGCGATATTTCAACCCCACGCTCGCCGCCTATGTCGGCGAGCCGGTGACGATCCGCTACGATCCCCGCGACGTAGGCGAGGTTCGGGTATTCCATCGCAACGCGTTCCTATGCCGCGCCGTCAGTCCCGACCATGCTGGCCTGAGCATCACCCTCAAGGACGTTCAGGCCGCGCGTCTTGCCTATCGCCGTCGCCTGCGAAGCGAGATCGGAGAGCGGAAAGCCCGCGTTGCGGACTATCTTCCCGCAATCCTGCGCGCGCCCGGTTCCAATTCAGTGCAGGCACCAGCGCCGAAGCCCAGACCTGCCAAGCCCCCTGAGGTGATACGCAACAAGCCGCGTCTCCGCACCTATTACGAGGGCGAATGATGGCAGACGGCAGCGCCCGCGCCACCAGCTTCATCTCGACGCAGGAGCATCGCCGCTTCACCGAGTTTGCCAATGCCGTCCGCAAGCACCGCTATATCGGCCTGTGTCACGGCATGGCCGGCGTCGGCAAAACCCTGTCCGCGCGCCGCTACGCCCGCTGGGACAGCGCAGTCGATCTGCTCATGACCTGGGGGGCGCGGCAGGAGTCTGATCTGAAGATATATGCCGACCTGGCCCGTGCGCGTGCCGTCTTCTATACGCCAACCGTCGGCAGCACACTGCGCGAACTGCGTCAGGACCTGCCCCGCCTCCTCGATCGGGTCGATATCTGCATCGATCACCATGTCCGCCCCAAAGGCCAGATCGTCGTTTCGCCTCGCAAGCATCATGTCGAATTGCTGATCGTCGATGAGGCCGACCGCCTATCCAACACGGGGCTGGAATATCTGCGCGACCTGTTCGATCGAAAGGGCATCGGCCTGATCCTCATCGGGATGCCAGGCATCGAAAAGCGCATGGGACGATACGCGCAGCTTTTCAGCCGTGTTGGCTTCGCCCACCAGTACCGGCCGTTGCAGGATGAAGAGCTGACCTTCGTGCTGACCCGGCGATGGCGCGACCTCGGACTGGCGATGGACGAGGCGGATTTCACCGACGCGCAGGCGGTCGCCACCATCGTGCGGATCACGGGCGGAAACTTTCGTCTGCTCCACCGCCTATTCGTCCAGATCGAGCGCATCTTGCGGATCAACGGCCTGAACGCCATCACCGACGACGTGGTGGAAGCGGCGCGCAGTACGCTGGTGATTGGTGTCACTTAGCTCTGATAAAGATGTGCCAATCAGCGCTGATATCTACAGGAAAACGGACAGGATCGGGCATCATGTGGCGCTGATTGGCTATGCGC
>NZ_JAHWXO010000019.1 GCF_019857205.1 Qipengyuania pacifica
ATTGCGGACAGTCTACATTCTGCTCGATTTCCTAAGAGGCGGACTTTCCGCGGATGATCCGCTTCAAGTCAACGGTAGATTGACTGGGCTGGGTGAGAACTAATGCAGCACCAAACATCTATGGCTTGGGAATTTGCTCTTACCGTAAACATGCGCGCACGCGGGCGTCAGCTTCCTCTCGCGTTAGGGTTGGGGGCCCAGGATAATTGACCTTCGCCATGAGCCGTTCGAAGTTACTCAGAGTGAACCTTGGATCAATGCTTCTGGCTTTTGCTGCAATCTCTCGTGTGTCTTCAGAGTTGCCTGAAAGACATGCGTAGTGAGCGTAAGAGTAGTACGGCCCCGGATAATTGGGGTTGCGATCGATTGCATCCTGCGCAGCATCGCGCGCCAATCGGTTTTCCCCTTTTGCGCCGTGGCATCCGGCCCTGAACCACGACCAGATCGCGTAGCGCGGGTGATTGGGCGCCCGTGCTTCAGCATCAACGATCAGTCGCATTCCCTCGGCATGTTCGCCCAGATAGCATTTCTGCAAACCCAGCACCGCGGATGCGTGCGGTTCATTCGGGTCGATCGCCAGCGATTCCTCCAGCAGCCTGATCGCGGCCATTTGGTCGCCCTGGACATAGAGGCGGACAAGGGCAGTTGCGGTCAGGACTTCGGGGTCACGCGGCGACCGTGCGCGCATTTGCTCCAGCATTTGGAGCACCCTTGGAATATCGCGGGCTGGGTTATCCGAATATCCGCTAATAAGATTCTGCGCCAGCTGGGTCGCCAGGATCGCCTGGGCCGAATAATTGTCCGGATCGATCTCGAGCGCGCGCTGCACGTCTTCAATCGTCATCATCGCAGCTTCGCGGCCATAGGCGTAACGCCGCGAGCGCGCTCTTTGCACCAATTCATAGACTGACAGATTGAACTGGCCCTTGTCCTGGATCGCCCTCATCTCGAACGCGTGGATTTCCGAGGATACCGAGGTCGAGATAGCCTGGATCACGTCCTCCTGAAGATCGAAAAAGCCCGTGAGCGGTTCGACAAATCGCTTCGACCAGACCTGCTGGTTGCCGGCTGCATCGCTCAAATCCACCCTTAGAACCAGTTGGTCGCCTTGTGACGTAAGGGACCCGGACACGATGTAGCGCACGCCCAGCGCTTCGGCCGCCGCAGCTCGCTGGCTGTCATCTGCAAATGTGCGGGCGGAACTGTATGGGGCAACTCTCAGCCGCGGTACCCTCGATAGCAACGAGGTGAGATCGCGGGTCATGCCCTCGGCAAGAAAAGCCTGCTGGTCGGTTCCGGTCAGATTTTCGAAAGGCAGGACGGCAAGGCTGGTTTCCGGCTCGTCCCTTGCAACCGCTGCGCCCGTATAATCGGCCATGCTGAACCACACCGCCGCCACAATGGCGGCGAACAGGATCACGATCGCGGCGGCTCTCCACCATCTGCCCGATACCGGAGAGCTAATCGCGGCGGGTAATGCGGCGCGGTATGATACCTTGCCCGCGCGCACATCGGCGTCGAGCCGGTATCCGAGCGTCGGGACAGTAGCGATGACATCTTCCACGCTGTGATCGTTCGCCAGAGTCTTGCGCAGGAGCGATACGAGCCTGCTTAAACCCTCATCGCTTCCATGGCCCGGTGACCAAAGCGCATCGCACAGCTCGCCGCGCGCCCATAGCTGGCGGGGCCGTTGGGAGAGGACCACCAGCAACGCCATCATCTTGGGTTCGATCGTCGATGCGCCGCGCTCGCTTGTCAGCGTCAGGGCAGATGGGTCAGCCGTGACGCCGGCAACCACGAATTGGCCGCCCGCGATCTTCGGGTCTGAATCGGCATCCATCCTGTTTCGCACCCCCAACAATGCTTCGCTCACCTCTTAAACCAGTATGCGCGGATGAGCGACCTGCAATTTTATTGCGGCGAAGTGCGCAAAATAACGCCATCATTTCAATCCATAAGAAAAACTTAAGAGCAAACGAACCCTCGCATCAGGACGAAGGCGGCGGTGCTTCACCATGAATGGCGCAGGCCGCTCGATATCGGGGGATGCGGCCAGTCGGGTGGGGGGATTATCGCATGAACAATCCGAATTTCCTGTTCGAGGTCCTGGATGCATTGAATTCTTCCAGGGCGGCGAATTGATTACCATGCCCACGCAGGGACCATCCTTCGACCTTTCCGGACAAGTTGCCTGCATCACCGGAGGCAATCGGGGCATCGGGCGGGCCATCGCGCTAGGGTTCGCGCATGCGGGTGCCTCTGTCGCGATCCTGGCGCGGGATGGCGAGCGCAGCGCCCACGTCAAACGCGAGATCGAGGCGATCGGCGTCGCGTCCCATGCCTGCGCGCTTGATGTCACAGATCGTGCTGCGCTTGCCCCGGCCTTAGCGCAGGTGGAAGAGGCACTCGGGCCGCTCGACATTCTCGTCAACAATGCCGGGAACACCGATATCAGCGGCGGCGTGCTGCACCAGTCACAAAACGGCTGGGACAATGCCATCGCTACCCACCTCACAGCCACGATGCTCCTGTCGAAGCTTGCGGCGACCTCGATGAGCGAACGGGGGTCGGGCAAGATCATCAATCTTGCCAGCATGTACTCGATCTTTGGAGCCGCAGCCTTGCCGAGTTACGGCGCGGCGAAGGGCGGGATCGTCCAGCTCACCAAGGCGATGGCGGTCGAACTGGCGCCGCACGGCGTCCAGGTGAACGCGATCGCTCCGGGCTGGATCAGCACCGAGATGACGCAGGTTGCCCGCGAAGATCCCGACTGGGCCGACTTTCAGACAATGTTGCTGGCTCGCACGCCGATGGGCCGCTGGGGCGAGCCCGACGAATGCGCTGGTGCCGCCATTTTCCTGGCCAGCGACGCAGCCCGTTTCGTCACCGGCGTCACCTTGCCGGTGGACGGCGGATATTCGATCTTTTGAAGGAGGAAGCTCAATGCCCGTCCCCACTCCCAAACCGGCCCATGTCGTCTATCGCACGAGGCGACTTTCCGAGATGCTCGACTGGTATTCAAAAGTATTCGGGGCCGAGATCGTCCATCAGAACCCGGCACTCGCGTTCCTCACGCATGACGAGGAACATCACCGCTTTGCCTTTGCCGATCTAAACGTGATTGCGCCGGGCGACGAGGCCGATGATCGCGGGCCGATCGGGGTCGACCATATCGCATATGACTGCCCGTCGATGGCGGAACTGCTCGAGGCCTATGCCGATCTCAAGGCGCAAGGCATCGAGCCCTATTGGTGCGTCAATCACGGGATGAGCGCCTCGCTCTATTATGCCGATCCTGACGGCAACCAGATGGAATTCAGCGTCGACTGCTTCGAGAGCAAGGCTGAGTGCAAACGCTATTTCAAGGGCGAAAATTTCGGCGAAAACCCTGTCGGCGTCGAGTTCGATCCCGACGAATGGCTGGCGAAGTTGCGCGGCGGAATGGCCGAGGCTGACCTGCTCAGAATCGATGCGAACGGCCCCGTTTCGCCGATCAGGGGCGAACTCATGGAGATGGTGGATGGATAAGGTGAGCAAATGGGAAGCTGCCGACGCGGCGGTTGCCAAGGCGTTGGAACATTCGCGTGTCGCCGCCGTGATCGTGGCCATGAGCGCGCTCGATGCTGCGATCGTAGCTGGCGACAGGGACGGGTTTCTGGCCGCGTTCGACGAGGAATCGGTCACCAACAACCCGATGAATGCAATCAGTCGCATCGCCGACAGCGCGCGCTTCTTCGCAGGTGGCAAACTCGCTTATTCATACTTTCACCGGACCATCGACTACGCAGCGCCGCGGGGCGACGATGAAGTTATCCTGATGGGCGGCGAAGTGTTCGAACCAATTGGCGGCGCTCCCAATGCCAGGCACACGGTGCGTCGTCGCTTCACCGACATCTGGCAGCTCAAGCCTGACGGCTGGAAGGTAGCCATAAGGCAATCGACCGTATTCGAGGCCAGCCCGGCATGAATGTCGGCAGCGCCCGTCCGCAGCCCATAACGCCGGCCGCCGCTGTCGGTCGCAAGCAGGCCGTATGGCGATTGATCGGCCCCGCTTTGCTGTTCTCCGGCGTGGCGATCGGTACCTCGCATCTCGTCCAGTCGACCCGCGCAGGGGCGGTTTATGGTCTGGGGCTGGTGGGCGTCATCGTGCTCGCCAACCTGCTCAAATATCCCGCATTCCGCTTCGGGGTCGATTATGGGCATGCGACCGGACAATCGATCCTTGCCGGTTACCGGCACCTGGGCCGCTGGGCGGTGCTGCTGTTTGCGCTGGCGATCCTGCCGATCACGCCCATTATTCACGCAGCGGTCGCCGCTGCCACCTCGGGCGTCTTCATCGCGGTCACCGGTATCGATGCGACGACCCCGGCAGTCGGGGCGATCCTGCTGCTGATCGTGGGCGGCGTGCTCCTTGCCGGAGGATATGACTGGCTCGACAAGATCAACCGCGTCCTGCTCTCCTTCCTCGTCTTCTCGACCGTGCTGGCAACCGCGCTGGTATTGCCGCGGGTTGCGTGGCCCACGCTCACCGACTTCACATGGATGACGGATCCGGTTGCCGTGCTGTTCGTGATTGCACTGGCCGGCTTCATGCCCAACCCGCTCGAAGTGTCGGTCTCACAATCGCTCTGGACAGCGAGAGTTGAGAGCGACCTTCGCGGCGAAAATTCGGGAAGCGGCGGAGGCAGCCGGCTCGAAGATGCGCGGCTGGCATTTGCATCCGGCTATGCGTTGACCGCGATCTTGGCGATCTGCTTTTGCATCATGGGTGCCGGGGTCATGCATTCGGGCGCGGTGACGCCTGAAAGCAGCGCGCCCGCATTCGCGGCGCAAGTGATTGAGCTTTACCGCTCCGTCCTCGGCGACGGTGCTGCGCTGCTGGCTTCGGTGGCCGCGCTCAGCGTCATGCTGACCACGCTGCTGGGCGGCGTCGATATTGGCTGCCGGATCGTGGCATCGACATTGCAGCAAGCGACCGACCGCACCGAGCCAGCCTCGTTCGGCGCGATCTATCGGGTCATCGTCCCGGTCGTCGTGGGGCTCGATATCCTCGTCCTGTTCACGCTGCTGTCCGATTTCACCACCTTGATGGACCTTGCAACCAGCCTTGCATTCATAGCCGCGCCGGTGATCGCCATCCTCAATCACCTTTCGGTGGCTGGGCCCACCATGCCTGCCGAGGCGCGCCCGTCGCGGCGGATCCAAGCCCTCAATCTTGCAGCCATCATCGTGATGCTCGGCCTGACGGCTGCGTTTTTCACCTTGCGCTGAACATTCGGGAGAACAGCCATGCTCATCCAGAAACCGCAACAAACCATCCGCACCTGGCACACCGACACGCGGATATGGGACGAATTTGCGTTCCGTGCAGGCGACATACTGATCTGCACCCCGCCCAAAACGGGGACCACCTGGACGCAGCGCATCGTCAGCATGTTGCTGCATCAATCGGCAGAACCCCGCCCCTTCATCGATGAGCAACCGTGGCTGGATGCGCGCTTCGCCCCGCAGGCAGAGATTGCCGAAGCCTTGTCGCAGGCGCCCGGAGTTCGCTCTCTGAAAAGTCATTCGCCGCTGACCGCGCTGCCGCTCCACGACGACGTTCTCTACATCAACGTCGCACGCGATCCGCGCGATGCGGCGATGTCATTTCACAATCACGCGACGCATTATACGGCGGAGTTCGAAGAGACGCTGGACCAGAGCGGTCTCGGCGACCCGCAGATCGCCCGCCCCTATCCCAGGGCACCGGCGGATGCGCGCACGTTTTTCCGCCGCTGGCTTCGCGATCCGGCTTGCGCCCCTTTCGACGATTTCACCATCGCCGAATTCCTGGAGCTGGAGCGCAGTTTCTGGGACGAGCGGCACCGGCCGAACGTCCTGCTTGTCCATTACAACGATCTGAAAGCCGACCTCGCAGGCGAGATACGCCGCATCGGCGAATTTTGCGGGATCGAGACGCCCGAGCCGCGAATGGCGCAGATCGTCGATGCAGCCGGCTTTTCGAGTATGAAGCGCGATGGCGCCAAAATGCTTGGCGTTATCAACGTCGCCTTCAAGGGCGGCGCGGACACGTTCCTCCACAAGGGCACGAATGAACGCTGGAAGGGCGTGCTGACAGACGAGGATCTCGCTCAATATCGCGCTGTGATCGACGCTTCGGTCCCAAGCGATCTGGCGGCCTGGCTCGAGCATGGACGGCTCGCTCTTGAGGGCGATGCAGCAGTCGCGGGCGGTGGCGCTGCTTCGATCGCGGCAGAACGAGGAGCGGCATGATGCGCGACATCTCTACGCTTGTCAGAACGTCGGCCCTGTCGCTGACAGCTGCCTGTCTGGCCGTTTCCAATGTGGCTGCCCAGGAAGTCGCCGAGAGCGGCGCGGTCAATTACCTCACCGGCGATCCTGCAACCTGGCCACAGGAACTGGAAGCCACTGTCGCGGCACCGGACAACCACCGGGTATTGCTGGAAAACGACCAAGTCCGCGTCCTCGAAGTGACACTCGCGCCCGGAGAGGTCGAGCCGCTACATTTCCACCGCTGGCCCAGCGTTCTGTATATCCAGCAAGCAGGGCAATGGATCGATCGCGACGCGGAGGGGACTGTCATTTTCGACTCCCGCGAAGCGCCGGAAATGACTTACCCTCTGACGCTCTGGAAAGGGCCGGAAGCGCCGCACTCACCCGTCAATCTCAGCGACGATGTCGAAGTGCGCCTCATTCGCGTGGAACTGAAGTCCCGACCATCCGCGACCCCCAGGACCACGGATTTCGAGCTTTTCCCCCAGGGCCGCACGCTCACCCACGCCGAGGACGGAGTCGTATTGCCCGATGGCCGTTTGCTGGTCGGAGACTGGGAGCATGGCCTTGTGACCCTGGCGACCGATGGCACCAAGCGTCCGTTCGGCGATTTCGCAGCGGCGGGGTTCCGGACGAAGCCCGATCCCCTTTGGAACAGCCCGAACGGCATCGCCTTCGAGCCGGATGGCCGCCATGTCCTCATCGCCGACATCACCGGCGGACATATCTACCGCGTCGATACGCAAACCGAGGCGGTGACGCGTATTTACGATCACCCGTTCGGAGTAAACGCCGCCGTGCGCGATCCGTCTGGGGCGATCTGGTTCACTCAGTCGACCAAGAATGCAGCAGGCGAAGGGTCCGAAGCGCGCATGTTCGCAGCAGCGGACAAACCGCTTGGTGACGGTGCGGTGTGGCGCATCGCTCCCGACCAGGTTGGCAAATCCGATCCGATAGCCACGAAGGCGGTGGACGGCCTCGACTTCGCCAACGGTATCGCTTTCGATGACCGGCGCGGGCGGCTCTATGTGGCAGAAATCCTGCGCAGCCGCATCCTCAGTTTCGCGGTCGATCCGAAGACCGGTCGATTGGGCGAGCGCCGCATCCTCGCAACGCTGCCCACGCCCGACAATATCGAACTGGACGCTCACGGCATGCTCTGGGTCGCAAGCCCCTTTGCCAATGCCGTCTACCGGGTCGATCCCGATACCGGTGACCGCCAGACGATTTTCAGCCCCACGCCCGACGTGAACGCGCAGATCATCGCTGAGACTACACGGCGCTTGGAAGCCGGCGAGCCAGTCCTGCCTCTGCTCACACCCGCCATGTGGGGACCGATGCCAGGCCTGCTGACCGGAGTGATTCTGGCACCCAATGGCACGGTTTACGCGTCCAATCTCGGCGATGCGCTGGTTAAATTAGACATGACCGAGGGACAAAACCACTCACGACCTGATGCGGTGACCGACTTCGCCCGACGTTATGCCGAGGCATGGTCAAGCCAGAACCCCCGAAATGTTGCTGCCCTCTATGCGAATGACGGCCGGCTTGTTGTCAACGGGGGCGATCCGGCGATTGGCCGCGACGAAATCGCAGCGGTGGCGCGCGGCTTCATGGAAGCCTTCCCCGATATGATCGTCACCTTTAATCGTCTTGAGCCGAGCGGCGAGCGGATGCTGTTTCACTGGACCCTGACTGGAACCAACACCGGCCCGGGCGGCACCGGTGCGCCGGTCCGGATCAGCGGTGTGGAAGCGTGGGCGGTTGGCTCTGATGGCCTGATTGCCGATTCTATCGGTGCTTTCGATGCGGCGGATTACGCCCGCCAGTTGAGCGCGACCGAACAGGATGAGCTCAGCGACCTGATACCGATCCTCGACAATCGCACCCGCGTCATCCTCGAAGGAATTCGCTCTGGCGATGTGTCGGAGATCATGGCGCTTTATGGCCCCGGCGCGCTTTATTCGACCGACAATGCGACGCTGCTTTCCCAACCCGAGGCGATCGAGGCCTTCTGGGTCAACGTCGCGGCCAGCCCAGCGCATGACGCGACGCTCGAAGTGCTGCGGATCGAACGGCTCGGTCCTGACGCCTTCGTGGAAATCCAGAAATATGACGTGTTAGACGAAGCGGGCGAGCGGCTCTTCGGCGGCTACGCCTCGCTGCTGTGGCGCAAGGTGGGAGGCCGCTGGGTCATCGCAGCGGACGTGTCGAACTGAACGATCCACGAGGGGGGGAAAGACAATGACTAACAAGGAAGTGATCGAAGCGCTGTACGCCGCTTTCGCCGCAGGCGACATTCCGGCGGTTACAGCGTTAATGGCCGACGACATCCATTGGAGCGAGGCAGAAGGCAACAAGCTCGCCGACCGCAGCCCGTATAAAGGCCCGCAAGCCGTGGTCGAGGGGGTGTTCCAGAGGCTCGCGGAGGATTTTGAAACCTTCGAAGTCGAAATCGACACCATCCTTTCGGAGGGAGACCTGGTGGTGACGGCTGGCCGCTACCGAGGGACAGGAAGGGCCAACGGCATCACGATTGCGCCGCGGATCGCCAGTTTCTGGACGGTAAAAGACGGCAAGATCGCTGCATTTCAGCAACACGTGGACACGCTCATCCTCGCCCAAGCGGTGGGTGGCCCGGAATGACGCCGTTCATCGGAGGAACGAACCATGACTGAGACCCACGAAGGGCGCTGCCATTGCGGTGCCACAACGCTGCAGTTCACCGGCAAATCAGAATCCACCTTCTTCTGTCATTGCCAGGATTGCCAGCGGACGACGGGAAGCCCCTTCTCGGTGGGATTGATGGTGGCAAGCGACGGCTTTTCGTGTGCGGGCGAGCTTTCCACCTACACCGTCACGGGGGATTCCGGTCAGGCCGTTCACAGGCGCAGCTGCGCGAAATGCGGTTCCGGCCTCTTCCTCGAATGCGATGCCGATCCCGATTTCGTTTTCGTGAAAGCGGGCGCGCTTGATGACCCATCCTGCGTCGAGCCGGAAATGCACATCTTCGTCAGTGCCAAGCAGCCATGGGTGAAAATCGCCGATGATCTGCCGCAATTTGAAAGGATGCCCCCGGAATGACTGTGTTCGAAGGCAAAGTCGCCATCGTAACCGGCGCGAGCAGCGGTATCGGTCGCGCAACCGCCGAATTGCTGGCAGAACGCGGGGCCACGGTCGTTTGCGCCGCAAGGCGCGAGGGAGAGATTGCGGCGCTGGCCGAAGAGATCGCCAGCGCCGGGGGCAACGCCAGCTTCATCCGCACTGATGTGGCCGATGCGGGCGACGTCGAAGCCATGGTCGCCCACGCGGTCCAAACGCACGGGCGGCTCGATATCGCCGTCAACAATGCGGGCATCGGGGCAGAGGTTTATCAGATCATCGACACCCCTGATGACTGGTGGGACCGGGTCCAGAACGTCAACCTTCGCGGCAATTTCCTGTGCCTGAAACATCAGGCGCGCGCTATGCTGGCGGCAGGCAATGGCGGTGCGATCGTCAATGTCGGTTCGGTCAATTCCTTTCTCGGATGCCCTGGAGCCGCAGCCTATTGCGTATCAAAGGCGGGGCAGATTGCCCTGACTAGCTCGGCCTCAGCAGAATTGGCCTCGCAAGGGATACGGGTGAACCTCGTCTGCCCTGGCGTCACCGACACGCCGCTGCACCATGAAATCAAGAGCAATCTCGGCACAGAAGCCTTCGAGGGGATGAAGGCGCAAACCCATCAGCGCCGCTTCGGCGATCCGCTCGAGATCGCGCGCGCCATCGCCTTCCTATGCTCTGACGAAGCAAGCTTCGTCACGGGCACCTCCCTGACCGCCGATGGCGGCTTCCATCTGACGTTATGAGGAAGAATTCTGATGACCAAGGTACTTGACGTCGTCCAACAATTCCGCGCCTTCATCTGCACGCGCAAAACCACGGGCAAAGTGGCGTGAGCGGTTCCGACCCGAAGGCCTTCGAAGCGGAACTCGCGCGGCGCATTGCGTTGATCGAAAACGAGTCCAGAGACCATTCTTCGGTGAGACGCCTCCCACAAGCTGACACCTTAGCGCTCGCGGCGCTGACGGTGCTTTGCCTTGCTGTCATTCAATTTGCGAAGTGGATCTAGAGCATGACCTTTGCGGCAAATCGGCTTGACACTGCAATGGCAGAGACCCTTCCGCTTTTGCCTGAAGAGCGCAGCTGGTCCTTCATCGATATGCTCTCGGTGAAGGGTGGGCTGGCGATCGCAACTTGGGGGTTCCTGTTTGGAGGAGCGACCGGCCAACTGGTCGGTTTCATCGATGGCCTGATCGCACTTACCTTCGGGACCGCACTGGGTATCGGCCTGCTGTTTTTCGCTTTGGTCATACCAGTGCACCGGTATGGGTGCGAAAGCTTTGTCTTTATGCGCAGCGCCTTCGGGCCACGCGGATCGAGCTTGCTTGCGGTACCGTTCGTCCTCGGTGTGGTGCCATTCTGGATGGCGATACTCGCCTCCATGGCTGGTGGTTCTGCTGAGCAATTGCTGGTCAGCATAAGCTTGGTCACAGCAGCTAACGAAATGCCGTTATCGACTGCCATTGCTCTGGGCGTCCTCGTGCTCGGCTGTGTGGTGGCCGCCTTCGGAAGCGAGGGGTTGAGGCTCCTCAACCTTGCAGTACTTCCGCTACTCGTGATGCTCTCACTCAGCCTGTTTGTCGCAGTCATTTTCTCTTCTGGCTGGTCTGCAATCCTTGAAGCAGGACCAATAGCACCGCCATACGACCGTGGAACCAGCTTCTTGCTGGCAGTGGAGCTAAACATCGTGGCGGGGCTCTCGTGGTTCGGGCTGGCTGCCAACCTTGGGCGCTACGGTAAAAGCCCGCGAGGCGCGATCTGGGGTAGCTGGCTGGGGTTGGTGGTAATCTCGCTCCTGCCATGCCTCGCGGGGCTGGCGTCTTCTCTTGCGTTGGGTTCCGCCGATCCGGTCGAATGGATGACACCTTTGCTCGGACCGGCACTTGGCCTGTCGATGTTAGCGGTGCTCATCCTCGCCAATCTCAGCAGTGTTGTCGGGATGTTGCAGGGCAACATGGCGACGATCGTGCAGAACTTCGGCCCGCTCGCGCGTAGACTTGGGTACGGAGGAATCTTGGTCGCACTTACGCTGGCGGCCTCAGGCATAGTGCTACTTGCGACGGACGCGCTTTATACCGGGTTCTATTCGATAGTCGCTTTCTTCGGCGCGATGTTCTCGGCTGCCATCGGGGTTCTCTCGGCAGACAGGCTGGCCCTGCGCCGCGGAACATTGCTGGTCGGTGCTTTGCACGATCCTCGCGAAGGACTCTCATACGCCTTCTGGCACGGAATCAACCCCGCGGCTTTCGCGGCGATGGCGACTGGATCAGCAGTCTATATCGCGTTTTTGGAGCCTGTCTCGCAGGTGCCCGGGCCAATGTTTGCAGCGACTACGGCAACCCTGCCTGCGGCTCTAGCGGCTTTCGCGGCACATTTTTTGCTGACCCGCTGGCTTGTGATACCGACCGGACGCGGCGGCTACCGCAAGAATTTGTCTTGGGCGCGGTTCTCGTGCTTCTCGCATTGATCGGCGGGTTAACCTACCCCACCTGGCAGGGCGGCGATGTTTTCGTTGGTCTGTTCATGGCGCAGATTGTTGCCATCACCTTATTAACGATCCTGCTTATCGCCTGGGGCATGATGCTCAGCAACCCGGCGATTGCCGCCAGTCAGTTCGCAATCATCATGGCGATCCCGAATTTCGGACGCTCGACCATGTCGGGAGCTTCGGGCCAAATCGTCGAGAACTTCGGATATGGTACGACCTATTTCGTGGCGGCTGGCCTGACAGCCATAGCGTTGCTGCTATTCCTTTATGCGGCGAGTGGCCGAGAACAGCCGGAGAAAAATCCATGAGCGAGACTGCCATCGGGGGAGGCCTTCAAAAGCACCTTGGCCTTCCCTTTGCCATCGCCGTCTGCGTTGGCACGGTGGTCGGAACCGGGATCATGCGCGCACCTGGCGAAATCGCCAATCTGGTGCCCGACCCCACGATCGTCATGCTGCTATGGCTCGCTGGCGGTCTTTACGTGCTGCTGATGTGCAACGTGGCGGCCGAGATATCCTCGATGATCCCACGCTCGGGCGGCCACTATATTCCTGTTCGCGAAGGTCTCGGAGATTCGATGGGGTTGCTCGTCGGGTGGACATTCTGGATCGCCTTTGTCGCTGTGAACGCCGCGCTCTCGATCGCCGCAGCCGATTTTCTCGGCACGATCTTTCCTTGGGTCGCCGCGAATGTCGAATGGACCGCCATCACCGTTTTGCTCTGTGTCACTGCGCTTAACTGGGCGGGCGTCGAGGAGGGGCGCTGGATGCAGATAGGGAGTACGATTCTGAAGATCGTGCTGCTTGTCGCAGTGGTCATCGTCGCGTTGGTAATACCCGCAGGGTTTGCCGCGGTCGAAGCCGTTCCTGTCACGGCCTTGCCCGCAGAGCCAATCAGCGTGCTCACCATTCTGGTCGGCCTGCAATTCGTCGTCGCGGTCTATGATGGCTGGTACACCACCATCTATTTTGCCGGGGAGGATAGGGACCCGGCGCGCAACATTCCGCGTTCGTTGTTTCAGGCGGGCGTGATCGTCATGCTGATCTATCTTGCGGTTAACTGGGCGCTGATCCGTGCGCTCGATTTCGAGGTGTTGCGTAATTCCACATTGCCGATGGCCGCAGTGATCGAAGCGGCAACAGGGCGGTGGGGCAACGTCTTTGTCGCTTTGCTGGCAACACTGATGGCACTCGGAACGCTGAACGGGTGCATCATGAGCACACCGCGCATCCTCTATGGGCTTGCCGAGGACAGGCTGTTCCTGAAATCGGCGCTCAAGATCAATCGCGGAGGCACACCTACCGTCGCGCTGGCGGCAGGCACATTGATTTCGATCCCGCTGATTTTCTCGGGCGGCTACGTGTTCGTGTTTCGGTTGATGGGCGCGCTAACCTTGTTCGGGACTTGTCTTTATCTCCTGTCTTACTTCGCGCTGCGTCGCCGCGCCGATCTACCGCGCCATTACCGCGCAAGGGGCCATCCGCTGCTGCCCGGCTTCGTATTGCTAGTGAACATCGCGCTGGTTGTGGCCTTCGTCGTTTCCGACTGGGTGAGTGGCCTCTTTATGCTTGGCCTGATCGCTATCTGTTTGCCCGTCGGTATTCATCTCGGGAGGCAACGGCGCGCGGCAGAGTCATGAAACTGCGCCGCATCCTCGATCACCTGCGGCAGCAGAACTGGACCGCAGTGGTGCTGGAATTCCTGATAGTCGCCGGGGGCGTATTTCTTGGTATCCAATTGGGCAATTGGAACGACAGGGCACGAGATCAGCAGAGCGCCGAAGCTCTGATTGATGCCCTTGACGTGGAGTTTGCGCAGCTCGAACAACGTACCCGCGCTGGTATCGAATTTCACCGTGAAAACATCGAAGGGCTGACGGTGGTTCTCACTGCGCTGGAGAGCGGAAATCTGGCGGAAGAGGATCGTGAGCCCTTCGAATCCGGTCTACGCCGTGCTTATCTGCGCGCCAGCTATATGGGATCGACAAATTTGAGCGCGACGATCGCAAGCGGTCGGCTTGGCCTCATCGAAGATCCTGAACTTTTGCAGGCGTTGCTCGATTATGAGCAGGGAACGCAGCTTGCCATCCGGACGGCGGGAGAGGTTCGCCAGATCTCAACCCAGTATGTGCCCACATTCACTGCTCGTTATTCCTATGACCTCTCCTCCGATTACGAAAACGTGTACCGTGCAGGGGGCAGGGAAGAGGATGGTGGCGGCGCATCCATGGGCTTCGGCCTTTCGCAAATCGGTGATTATGATTTCGATGAGATGCTCGGCGATCCGAACTTTGCCGAATCTGCCGACGAACTGCGCGAAACACAGCGCCTCTGGCTTAACCTTCGCATTATCAATCTCGGGCGTATTCGAACAATCCGAACTCGGATCGATGATCTGAAGTCGGACCGTTGAGAGCTCCAGGGGCGGGCACTAGGTGAACTCATTTTACTAAGCCACTGCCCTTGTCCGGCGCGCTAGTATTCTGCGTTGGAGAAGAGCCAACTAATCTTGACCTTTGGTGCTTTGAAGCGAAACCTCTAGCCGGCAAGACCACGATATGCGCACTCTAGCCCTAAGCACCGCGATCTGTCCGCCTTTGAGTGGTTGGCGGTCGGAGATCCAAGCTCGCCGGCCGAGCAGCAGCTTTCAGGATTTGAACGCAACCGCTGGAACGACCGAGT
>NZ_JAHWXO010000002.1 GCF_019857205.1 Qipengyuania pacifica
ATCCAGTCAAACAGCCAGATCTCTTGAATGACCGGTTTCCACCCCAGATGCAGACCTTCCCACGTGTTGTCGGAGCGCATGAAAGCCGACTGTTCGCTAACCGCAAATGCACGATAAAAGCGGACCGACTCCTAACGACCACATATCGGGCTCTACATCTTGGACGGGGTGCGCTCGACCGTGCGGGCGCGGATTAGGTCGTCGACAATGATGTCGCGCCCCGGCTGGGTGAGGTTGCAAAGTGGATACCTGCCAACAAACTCGACCTCCATTACGTAGGCCGAGTTGTCAGACGCATGCCTTTCTAGCGCGGTTCCCCACAAGCGGTCTGTGGCGTCTTGGTGCCGCCATGCCTCCTCGGCGGTTAGCGCCTGACCTTCATGAAATTCATTCACCTCAAAGTCGGTTGCCCAAGTGCCGGTGAAGCGCTGAGGCTCTGACATTGGGAAGCATTCATCAAAAATAGCACTACTATTCCGCTCCCCAGACCCAGCCACGCGATCCATGCAGGCAAGGGTTTCATCTCGGAGAACTTCACAATCAACTGGCCGTTCATCGCTGCAAGCTGTGAGCGCAGCAACAATTAGAAGGGTCGTCCAATGACGCATGGTTTTTACGCTAGGCGACCAGATGACCGCTTCCCACCCCAAAAGCAGCCGATAGCGACAGTTCAAGCCTCGCCTACTTGCGCCCCTTCAGCGATCCACGGTTCCTCGCCAACACCAAGCCCTGCTCCTCGCATCACTCCGACGGGACCAGCCTGAGCTCCGTCTGTCTGCCATCCAGAAACCACACCTTTTCACCGTCGAACCAGGCGTCTTCCTCGGACCGGAAGTCCACGACCTGTCCGCCCCATTCGGGTACGGCGTTGTAGCTGGTCAGTTCGATCGACCAGGCGGTGTCGGGGCGCAGGGCGTATTCGCCGCGGGGATCGCCATTCTGATTGTCCCAGAAACCGATGGGCGTTCCCGCGCCGTGTCCGTGATATCCGATGGGATGCGAATAGATCGAAGGCATCAGTCCCTGTGCAATCGCCTTCGCGCGCGCGCGTGACAGGATCTCGTTGCCGCTCAGCCCGGTTTCGAACGATTCCAGCAGCGCATCCTGCACGCGGTTCGTCGCGGCAAGGCCGTCTTTCAGCCCTTGCGGGGCGGAGGTTTCGCCCGGTTTCAGCACATAGGCCAGATGCTGCGTATCGGTGTTCAGCCGCAGATAGGTGATGCCGAAGTCGGTCCACAGCAGATCGCCCGGCTGGATCACCGTGTCGCCGCGCAGCATCCCTTCCGCGCCTTCGCGCTGGATGCCGACCGACGGGTGGAACCAGGGTGTCAGGCCCAGCGAAGCCAGCGTGTCGCGGTACCACCATTCGACATCGGCCGCGGTGGTCGACCCGGATGTGATGACTTCGCGCGAAAAGGCGCGCCCGATCAGCGCATGCGCAATTCGGACAATGCCGGGATAGATTTCCATCTCTTCCGGAATGCGGTGCTCGAGCCAGCGTGTCGCCAGCGTTTCGCCCGACACGATGCGGTCGCGGTAGGTCTGCGGCAACGCCGCACTCATCAGCCGGTACTGGCTCAGCGTCATCCCGTCGCCAAAGGCGCTGAGGTCGGAGAAGTTGATCGCGATCTTCTGCGGGTCGCGCTCTGCCACGATATCCGCCACCGCCTGCCACTGGTCGGGTTGCGTACCCGGCTCCCATGCCGCTTCGAACAGATCGCCAAGCCCGTATCGGCTCACCGTCAGCCGCTCCACCGGCTGGCCTTCGCCCGGATCGTAAAACACCAGGATGGTGCGGCGCCGCGCACTCATGCTTTGCCCGTCCAGCATGGTCGCGATGACGGGTTCCTCGAAATATTCACGCGCCATCAGCACCCACATGTCGATGCCCTCTTCGCGCATGATCTGCGGCACCACCGTGTCGAGCCGTTTTGCCAGGATGCGGTCGATGACCTCGGCACGCTCCCGCATCGACAGCAGTTCCGGCATGTCCGGGACGGCCTGCTCGCTATCGCTCATGGCGATCTGCGGCGGCGCGGCGTCCTGCGCATGGGATGGTGATGCGGCAAGGGCGGCGCACAGCAGGGCGGCCCCGATCGGAAAACGCAGTAACATTGTCGGAAAAATTCTCCCCTCGGGCCGGCCAGCCTATTCCGCGGCCAGCAATTCCTCAGCCCCGCCAAGGTCCACGCTGACGAGACGGCTGACGCCTTTTTCGATCATCGTCACGCCGAACAGGCGGTGCATCCTGCTCATGGTCACGGCGTTGTGCGTGACGATCAGATAACGGGTCTGCGTTTCGCGCACCATCGCGTCCAGCAGGTCGCAGAACCGGTCGATATTGGCATCGTCCAGCGGCGCGTCGACTTCGTCCAGCACACAGATCGGTGCCGGGTTCGTCAGGAACAGGCCGAAGATCAGCGCGGTGGCGGTCAGCGCCTGTTCGCCGCCCGAAAGCAGGGTCAGCGATTGCAGTTTCTTGCCCGGCGGCTGGGCGAAGATTTCCAGCCCGGCTTCCAGCGGATCGTCGCTGTCGATCAGCGCAAGATGTGCCTCGCCCCCTTCGAACAGCCGGTTGAACAGGCGCTGGAAGTGGTCGTTGACCTGCTCGAACGCCGTGCGCAGCCGCTCGCGCCCTTCGCGGTTGAGATTGCCGATCGATCCGCGCAGCCGGCTGACCGCCTCGCGCAATTCCTCCTGATCGGCGGCATTGGTGCCATGCTCGCTCTCGATCCGCTCCAGCTCGTCCGCGGCGACGAGATTGACCGGGCCGATGCGCTCGCGGCTGGCGGTCAGGCGGTCCATCTCCTCGCTCTCCGCCTCGGCGGACCGGATGGCGTCCTCGTCGAATTCGAAGCGCTGGGGCAGCAGCGGCGGCGGGCACTGGAACCGTTCGCCCGAAATGCGCGTCATCTCGATCCGGCGGCTGTCCTGATTTTCCGCGCGGGCGGCAAGGCCGGCCCGGTTCTCGCGCGCATCGGCCAGCGCTTCGTTCGCTGCGGCAAAGGCGCGGTCGGCGTCGTGCGCGGCGCCGCCCGCCTCGGCCACCGCCTGTTCGGCTGCGGCAAGTTCGCGCGTCAGCCGCTCGCGGACCTGATCGCCCTGTTCGATCTCGCGTATCAGCCCTTCCGGCTTGGCGGCGACGATCGCGCGTTCTTCCTCGATTTCCTCCGCCCGGATTTCCATTTCGGACAGGCGCCGTGCGGCATCGCCGCTGCGGGCCTGCCAGTTCGCCATGTCGCTGCGCTGGGCCGATGCCCGCTCGCGCGCCACGGCGAGCGCCTGGTCGTGGGCGGCCAGTTCTGCCGCGCGGGCCTGCAGGTTCGACCGGGACGCTTCGTTTCTGGCACGTGCGGCTTCCAGCGATGCGCGACCGGCTGCGGGATCGGGCAGGGCATCGCGCTTGGCCTCGGCGGATGCGAGATCGGCCTTGGCCGAGGCGATCACCTCGCCATGCTCGGCCTCGCTCCGGTCGAGCTCCTCCAGTCGCGCAGCCAGTCTTTCGCGGGCGGCGTCGGCCTGATCCAGCGCGCGCAGCGCCTGTCGCTCGGCATCGGCGGCGCCGGCCAGTTCGCGTTCCGCCGCGATCAGATCCCGCTGAACGTTCACCAGCTGTTCGGCGGCCCGATCAAGCGTATGATTGGCATGCGTTGCAGCGTCTTGCAGGGCAGGCAGGCGCTGGTCGAGTTCGGCAAACCGGTTCTCCGCTTCGAGCCGTGCGGCCTCCGCAGAACCTTCGCCGCGCACCACCAGACCGTCCCAGCGGCGCAATTGCCCCGCCATCGTCACCAGCGCATGGCCCGGCTCCAGCGCCCGGCCATCGTCCGCTTGCGCGACATGCACCAGGGCCAGCAAGGCGCGCAATTCCGCGGGACAGCTCTCGACATGGGCCGACAGACTGTCCTCCACGGGCGCGGGCGCTTCGGCTCCGGTCCAGTACCGCCCCTCCGCATCGCCGTCCGGCACGCCCAGCAGCGCCTTGCCATCGCGGCCCAGCGCCGCGGCCACGGCCCGCTCGTATCCCTTTGCGGCCCGCACGCCGTCGATCGCCTGCTGGCGACCGCTGCGCTTGGACATCGCCCGCTCGCGCGCCTCCCGGTCGCGCTTCAGCGCTTCCCACTCTCGTTGCACGCCGGACAGTTCGGCCCTGGCTTCGGCGAGGTGCGACGATGCCTCGTCACGCTCGGCCTGCAATTCCGCCTTGCGCGCCTGGAGGTCGTCCAGCCTTGCTCGAAAGCTAGCCAGCGATGCTGCGGCCTCCTCGGCTGCGGCTTTGGCAGCATCGACATCGGCATCCGGATCTTCACCGGCCAGCGCGGCGCGCTGCTGCGCCATGCGGCGTGCTTCCGCCTCGGCCCGTTCGAGGCGGGCTTTCGCCTGGGCGATCTCGGCTTCGGCGACGCGCCATTCCGCCTCGACCCCGGCGTTGTCCGCTGTCGCCTTGGCCAGCGCGAGTTCGGCGGTGCGGCTGTCCCGCTCGGCCTGTTCCTGCGCGCGATCAAGGGCAGGGCGGCGTTCCTCGTCCGTCGCGAGGGCCTTCTCGCTCTCGGCCAGATCGCGCTCCAGCTTCGAAAGCGCCTCGGCGGCATCCCGCGTCAATCGGTCTGCATCGCCCTTGTCGGCTTCGAGCCGCGCCTTCTGCCGGTCGAGATCGGCGAGCCGCTGCTCGGCCGCTTCGAGCTGGGTGCTCAGTGCCGCCATGCGGTGCCCGTGCGCGCTCGCATCGTCGCGGCGGTCCGCCTGTTCCCCGCGCGCTTCCGCCAGCGCTTCGGCGGCCGTCCGCTGCGCCTTCTGCGCCTCGTCCGCAGCCTTCTGCGTTTCGCTTACCCTGGCTTCGGCAGCCGCCGCCGCTTTCTTGGCTTCTTCCGCTGCCGCCGCCGCATCGCGCCAGCGGGCGAATACCAGCCGCGCTTCGGCGGTCTTTATCTCGTCGGACAGCTTGCGATAGCGTTCCGCCTGCTTGGCCTGCCGCCGCAGCGAAGCGATCTGGCTGTCGAGCCCGGCCATGATGTCTTCGAGCCGTTCGAGGTTCGTCTCGGTCTGCCGCAGTTTGCTTTCGGCATCGCGCCGCCGCACGTGGAGGCCCGCGATGCCCGCTGCTTCTTCGAGCATCTGTCGCCGTTCGGTGGGCTTGGCGGCGATGACCTGCGCGATCTTGCCCTGGCTGACGAGGGCAGGGCTGTGCGCGCCGGTGGCCGCATCCGCGAAGATCAGCGCCACGTCCTTCGCGCGCACGTCCCGCCCGTTCAGGCGATAGGCGCTGCCGGCGCCGCGTTCGATCCGCCGGACGACTTCCATCTCGTCGCCGTCATCGTCCGCGCCGTTGAGAACGACTTCGGCGAAATCACGCTGCGGGCGGCTTTGCGTACCGGCGAAGATGACGTCTTCCATCCCGCCAGAGCGCATGGATTTGGGCGAGTTTTCGCCCATCACCCAGCGGATCGCCTCGAGCAGGTTGGATTTGCCGCAACCGTTGGGGCCGACGACACCCGTCAGCCCCGGTTCGATATGCAAGGTGGAAGGCTCGACGAAGCTCTTGAAGCCACTCAGTTTGAGCTTCGAGATCTCCATTCCTGTCCCGGCCCCCCGTTGCCAGCTTTACCTGGCGCCAGCGCGCTGCAGTATCGGTTCAAGCCCGGCCCAGGTGTTGGCATCGACATCGCGGCCGTTCAGCTTGAAGGTCGGGGTGCCGGTAATGTCGAATTCGCTGCCGTAACGCTGGGTGAAGTTCGCCTGTTCTTCCAGCTTGGCGGTATCGGCCAGGCACTGACGTCCCTGATCTTCGCTGATCCCGCGTGCGGCGAAGAAGTCGAGATAGCCCATCTGTTCGGCGGCCACCACGAAGCGTTCCTGCATCGGGCGCTGCATCGCTGCTTCGAAAGCGGCCTGATTGGTCTGGATCGGCTGCATGATAGTTTCGTAATTCATCCAGACCTGGTCCGATAGCGGCAGGACCGCTTCTACGGGACCGCATTGGGTCAGCCGGCCGAGCAGCAGGTCGAGCGGGCCATGGATGGCGTATTGGCGCAGTTCGAAGCTGACGACGCCGCTGTCGATATATTCCATCAAGGGCTCGCTGCCTTCCACCGCGAACCGTGCGCAGGTCGGGCAGGTGAGCGAGCCGTATTCCATCAATTTGAGCGGGGCGTCGGGATTGCCGACGAGTACGCCGCCATCGTCGGTCATGACTGCCGTGCTGCGCCATTCCGTACCTGCGGGTGCGGGGATGGCGGCAATGGCATCGCCCTTGATTTCACCGGTTTCCTCTGCACCCGATCCGCAGGCGGCCAGCGCCAGGGCAAGCGGAGCGGCAAGGGCGAAACGCAAGGTCTTGGTCATGAAAATCCTCGTATCTATGCTGGGGAGGCTATGCCGGGGGATGTCCCCAAGGAAAGGCGCTATTATGCGTATCCACAGGGCTTTCCCCCGAAAAACGGGTTAGCGGTCTTCAGATTGCGTCCTTGAGACGTTTTTCGAGCGAAGGCCAGTCATGCGCTTCGAGCAGCTTGCCATCGAGCACGAAGCTCGGCGTGCCCGTAAGCTGGTACTTCGCAACATCGGCTGCCGAAGTATCGGCCAGAGCCTTCGCTTTCGCTTCGTCGGACAGGCACCGGTCGAGATCGGCCCGGCGGTAGCCACGGGTTTCCATTATCTCGTAGAAATCGAGGTCGCTGGCGATCGCCTGGAACCGTGCCGAATTCGTGCCGAACTGCCAGCGCGAACGCTGCGCCTGCGTCGCATTGCGCGCCTTGTCCATCCATTCGTCGAAACGATACATGATCGCTTCGTGATTGCCGCCGAACTTCTTTTCATCGCCGCAGTGGGTCAGCAACGCGGCGGTCAGATCGACGGGGTCACGGATCAAATGGCGGACTTCATAGCTGATCTTGCCGGTGGGAACGTAGGACAGCTTGATTGCCGCATCGCCCTTGCGCGCGAATTCCGCGCAGTGAGAGCAGGTGTAGCTCATGAATTCGATCAGCTTCTTTTCGGCTTCCGGGTTGCCGAAAAGATGCCCGCCATCGGATGCCTGCAGCATACCGGCCCAGTTGCCGCCGGGCTTCATCAAGCGTTCCTGCGCATTTGCGCCAAGAGCCAGCGTGCTCGCACCGACCAGCGCGAGCGCTGCCATGGCCAACGATTTGATTTTCACTTTATGTCATCCCCGTCTTCTCGAGACCCCATGCTGCGCGCCAGCGATTCCAGCACCGTACGCAATTCCGGGTCTCCGATATCGCGCAGACTGTCACCCAATTCCATCGGAATCGGTTTGAGCGAAGGCGGCGCTTTCTGCGCCTCTCTTCCCGGTGGTGGCTTAACCTCGCCTTGCCGCAGCTTGATCCGGGCGACGGCACGATATCCGAAGAACCGGTTCACCCGTTCGATTATTTCCGGAATGACCTGCTGGACCAGCGGCGCATGTGCAGGTTTGACCACCAGATGCATGATGCCTTCGGATTTCTCGCCCGGTGGGAAACGGATCATTTCGGGTGTGCATGTCCGGGCGTGTATTTCGCCCACGATTTCAGGCCAGCGGCTGACGACGGAGCTCTGGACGAAGCCGTAACGGCGAAACGCGCTGCGTCCGATCTGCGGCATGAGGTCGCTGATAGGCTTGGCCACGCCGCCGCGTGGACGCCGGTAGTGTCTCGCCTCGGATTTTGTCTTGTCGCTTCCCATGTCGCCTGGCTCCATGCCATAGGCGGGCGGTGGCCGCCACTGTCTCTGACAATTTGCT
Source organism: Qipengyuania pacifica (assembly GCF_019857205.1). Lineage (GTDB taxonomy): Bacteria > Pseudomonadota > Alphaproteobacteria > Sphingomonadales > Sphingomonadaceae > Qipengyuania > Qipengyuania pacifica. The sequence continues at coordinate 7,739 of NZ_JAHWXO010000002.1, forward strand.
CGACTGGTATGACGCGCATGCTCGCGAACTGCCATGGCGCGCGCAGCCGGGAACGCCTCCGCCGGAACCGTACCGCGTCTGGCTGTCGGAAGTCATGCTCCAACAGACCACGGTCGCCGCGGTGAAACCCTATTTCGAAGCGTTTCTCGCGCGCTGGCCCAATGTAGAGGCGCTTGCGGCAGCGCCCGAAGAAGACGTCATGGCGGCGTGGGCGGGGCTGGGCTATTACTCGCGGGCGCGAAATCTCGTGAAATGCGCGCGGGCCGTGGCCGAACTGGGGCACTTTCCCGAAACGGAAAGCGACCTTCGCAGATTGCCGGGCCTCGGGGCCTATACCGCTGCGGCAATCGCAGCGATCGCATTTGAAAAACGTGCCGTGGTGGTCGATGCCAATGTCGAGCGCGTCGTCGCGCGACTGTTCGCTATCGAGGAACCGCTGCCGGCCGGCCGCAAGGCCATTCGCATAGCGGCCGATGCGATCACACCCGATATGCGTGCCGGCGACTTTGCGCAGGCCATGATGGACTTGGGCGCGACGATCTGCACCGCGCGCGATCCCAGATGCCTCCTGTGCCCCTTGTCGAACGCCTGCAAGGCAAGGGCCGAGGGCGGTCCGGGACGATTGCCGGTCAAGGCCCCGAAGAAAGCGAAACCGCTGCGACAGGGGCAGGCCTACTGGATGGAAAACGATGGTGCCGTGTGGCTCGTCAGGCGTCCCGACACCGGCATTCTCGGCGGCATGCGCGCCTTGCCTGACGATGGCTGGAACGCCCGCTCCAGCGGTTCGATGCAAACGCCATCACCGGGGATATGGGAGAGCGCCGGCGTCGTGCGCCACACCTTCACCCATTTCTCGCTCGAGCTGACGGTCCTCACCAGCCTCGCGGCGAGCCAGCCTGAAGGCCAGGGCGAATGGTGGCCGATCGACAGCCTCGACGAAGCAGGTCTGCCGACCTTGTTTGCCAAGGCTGCCCGGTTGGCGCAGTCGGGTTAGATAAGCCCGCCGCCAAGCGACAGCCGGATCGCCGCAATCAGCAGGACGATGAGGCAGAAATTCCGTCCCCCGTTGCTCGACGAAAACTGGCCAAGCACCACGCCGATCACGATCAGCGGCAGTGCGAACCAGTTGGCCCAGCCGAGAAGAGGAATAGTCGCCGGAATGACGACGACGAGGGACACGAGTCCGAACAGGATTGAGAGAAGGTTCAGCATGTGTTCGGTATGGGTAAAGCACCGGGGCAATGCAACAGTTTCAATTCGCAATTGACGGCCCTGCGCCGCTCACGCACAAACCTTCGTAAACAGAGTATCGGAGAGAGACGAATGGCCTATCGCGAGTTCGACACCCCCAGCATGTCCCGCCGCGCGCTGCTGCGCGGGGGCGCCTGGCTTACCGCAGGGGCGGCGCTGGCGGGTGCTCCGATGGGCCGCATGGCTTTCGCTCGCGAAGCTGCTGCGGACTGGAAGAACGTCAGCGCGATGGTCCAGAAATACGTGATCGAACGCAAGGTGGCGAACATGGTCGCGACACTTGGATGGGGCGACAAGGAGCCCCTCTATATCGCTCGCGGCACGTTGGCATTGGGCGGAACGGTCAAGGCCGATGCCGACAGTCTCTATCGGATCTATTCCATGACCAAGCCGATCACCGGCATGGCAGCGATGATCCTCATTGACGAAGGCAAGCTCGAGCTCGATCAGCCCATCGCGGAACTGCTCCCGGCTTATTCCAACATGATGGTGCAGAAGACCTATGACGGCTCCATCACCGACGTGGTCCCGGCGGAACGCCCGATCACGGTGCGCCAGCTCCTCACCCACACTGCAGGCCTGGGCTACAACATCGTGCAGAAAGGCCCGATCGCGGCGGCCTATACCGAACAGGGCCTGATCCCGGGCCAGGTCAGCCGTCTTCCGCTCCCGGGCCTCGGGCGCGCGACGGCGGTAAAGGGGCTGGATGTCTTCGCGGACCGGCTGGCCAAGATGCCGCTGGTGCTGCAGCCGGGTTCGAAATGGAGCTATTCTGTCGGGCTCGATCTGATGGGGCGCGTCATCGAAGTGGCATCGGGCATGAAGTTCGATGAATTCCTGCGCACGCGGATTTTCGAACCCACCGGCATGACCAGTACCTGGTTCACCGTGCCGGAAAGCGAAATCGGCCGTCTGACGACGAATTATGGGATCATGAACGGCTCGCCGCTGCCGATGGACCCGGCGCGGGCGTCGATCTTCCTCGACAAACCGCCATTCCCGTTCGGTGGCGCCGGGCTGGTATCGAGCCCGCGCGATTACGATCGTTTCCTGGAAATGCTGCTGGGATACGGCGTCATCGACGGACGGCGCGTCATGAGCGAAAAGGCCGTGAAGCTTGGCACCTCTGACCTTCTTCCGGAAACCGCCACGACCAAGGGTACGTGGATCGAGGGCCAGGGCTTCGGCGCGGGCGGGCGCGTAAGCGACGGCGCCTACGGCTGGGGCGGGGCTGCCGGTACGGTCGCCCTGGTAAGCTACAAGGTCGGCCTGCGCGCCAATCTGATGACGCAGTACATGCCGTCCGAAGCTTACCCGGTCCACGACGCTTTTCCAAAGGCGGTGCTGGAAGACCTTGCCGTCATGCAGGGAGCGAAGAGCTAACCCGTGCTGTCCTTCACGGGCTCGCGCCTCGACCGCGCCGACCATGTCCGCGCCGATCCGGAACGGCTTAGCGGCTATATGAACTGGAAAGCGCGGTTGCTGGCGCTGGACGGATTGATGCCATCGCTGGACGATCACGGGCGGCTGGCATTCGGCACATTGGCCGATGCGCCCGAGAATGCGGAGCTGTGTTTTCTGGGACTCGATGACGGCAAGGCCTGCTTCGCTGCGGTTCCGCCGCGCGGAGACGCCGCTCCGCGCATGGCTAACCCGCAACTATGGTCGTTGATGGCGACACTGCAGCCCGACGATCTCGCGCTATATGGCGGTGCTCGCAGCCTGATCGACTGGCATGCGCGCCATCGTTTCTGTGCTGCCTGTGGCGGTGAGACGGTACTGGCCAAGGGTGGTTGGCAGCGCGACTGCACGCAATGCGGTGCCAGCCATTTCCCGCGCACCGACCCCGTCACGATTATGCTGGTCGAACACGAAGGACGGCTGATGCTGGGCCGCGGTCTCGGCTGGCCCGAGGGCCGCTTTTCGGCACTCGCCGGTTTTGTCGAGCCGGGTGAGAGCATTGAAGAGGCTGTCGCGCGGGAGGTGCTGGAAGAATCGGGCGTGCAAGTGCGCGATGTAACCTATGTCGCGAGCCAGCCCTGGCCGTTTCCGAGCCAGTTGATGATCGGCTGCCACAGTCATGCCGATAGCGAGGAACTTATCATCGACGAAACCGAGATGGCCGAAATCGACTGGTACACGCGTGAGGAGGTTGAGGCGGCACTGGCGGGCAACGGCCGCTTCGTTGCCCCTCCGCCGCATGCTATAGCGCATCACCTGATGCAGTGGTGGATAGATCGATGAGCAGCCCGCGAACCTTGCGGATCGACATATGGTCCGACGTGATGTGCCCCTGGTGCCTGATCGGTTGGGGCGCGCTTCAGAAAGGGCTGGCACTGCTCGACGGCGAGATCGAGGCCGATGTGCGCTGGCACGCCTTTGAACTCAATCCCGACATGCCGGCCGAAGGGGAAGAAAGCGCCGCGCATATCGCGCGTAAATATGGCTCCACCCCCGAACAGTCCAAGACGGTACAGGGCCGGATGCGCGAAGCGGCCCAAGGCGCTGGCGTGTCGCTGGATTATGAAGGTCCCGATCCCGAGCCCCTGCGCTGGATGTGGAACACTTTCGATGCGCACAAGCTGCTGACATGGGCTGGCGAGCGGTTCGGACCCGAAAAGCAGACCGAACTCAAACTTGCGCTGTTCAAGGCGCATTTCAACGAGCGTCGCCGCATTGCGGATCATCAGGTCCTGATGGATATCGCCGAAAGCGTGGGTCTCGACCGTTCCGAAGCGCAAGCTGCGCTAAAGAGCGAAGAACTCGCCCACAAGGTTCGCGCGGAAGAGAGCGCTGCCTGGGACCTGAACATCACCGGAGTTCCGGCGATGATCGTAGAAAACAAGTTCATGATCCCCGGCGCTCAGCCACCCGAAGCCTACGCGGATGCACTGCGACGGGTGGCGGCAAAGATTCCGGCCTGATCGCTGCTGCGCCGATCTAGCTGCTGCGCGAATGCTGCATGGCGGAAAGCGTCTTTTCGCCTTTCCGAGCATACTGATCGGGATTGTCCGAGCCTGTTTCTGGCTCGCGGTTTGCAGGGTCGGTAGCGCTGTTTTCTTCGCCGCGCTTGCCCACACGGCGGTTGACTTCACCGCCAGCGGAACCCTGCTGCGATGGCGTATCGCCTTCGGTGATTTCCTCGATGAATTCGTTGTCGGGGTGACGCGATTGGCGTTCGGGCATTGGTACATTCTCCTTTGCCGAATCAATGGACGAGGGAGGGGGCCTGTTCCGAGATTCCGGACCTATGCTGCGCGCACTGATTCCACGAACTCCCGCGAGCGGGCATCGAGATCGTGGGCGGTCAGGTCTAATGTATCGGCAGAAGCGAGTACCTGCTCGCAAGCTTTGCCCGTATTGCGAGCCATCTGTGCTATCTGCGCGATGCTGCTGCCGATATTGTCGACGCCATTGGCCGCAAGGTCGAGGTTCCGCGCCAGTTCGCGGCTCGAAACCGACTGTTCGTCGACTGCTTGCGCGATGGCGGTGGCCGTCAGTTCGACCTCACGAATGCGCTCACCGATTTGCGCCAAGGCATCGACGCTCTCCCGGCTCGTTGCCTGCATGCCGATTATACGGGCGGCCACCTCGCCGGTTGCATCGCGGGTCTGCCGGGCCAAGTCCTTCACTTCGGAGGCGACGACCGCAAAGCCTCGCCCGGCTTCGCCACCGCGCGCTGCCTCTATCGAAGCGTTGAGGGCGAGGAGATTGGTCCTGTCGGCGATCGCTCCGATCAGATCGACCACACCGCCAATTTCTTCAGCCACGTAAGCCAGCTCAGCCATCTTGGTGTCGGCCAGTTCGGTCGATTGCCGCGCGTCCTGGACCACGCTGGCCGAATTGCCCGCCTGCTTGCCGATCTCCGCTATAGAGAGGGCAAACTGATCGCTGGCCGCGGCCGCCGCGGTGACGCCGATCTGCGTTTCTGCCATGTCGCGCGAAACCTGCTCCACGAAGCCGATCGTCTGGGTTGCAGCTCCGGCCATGTCGGTCGACGTTGACTGAAGCTCCCGCGAAGCCTGCGCAACGCTTACGGCTACTTCACCGACACCGCCGCGGAAATTATCGACCAGTCGCCGGAGGACTGCGTTCTGCTCTTCGCGTGCCTTTCGCTGAAGGTCCGCGAGCGCATCGGCGCTTTCGCGAAACACTACCAGGGCTCTAGCCATTTCACCGATCTCGTCCTCTCGGCCGGTGCCGGGTATGGCGATGGACCGGTCGCCTCCGGCCAGGCTCGTCATCGCGCCCGTGATCTCGCCCAGTGAATCCGAAACCTGTTCCGAAAGTGCCTTGGCGCCGAGGTGGACCAGGGCGATACACCCCGCGATCAGCGTCAGGGCGATGACCATGGTCCAGGTCTTCAGCGTTTCGAGTGACTGCTGGGCGGCATCCGACTGCGCGATCAAGGCGGCTTCGATGTCTGCCGACTGCTGCGCCAGCTGGTCTCCGCTTATGTCGATCGCGTTCGCCAATGCGTCGCCTGTGGCGGAAGGACCGTGTGCATCGATAGACGATTGCAGGGCGCGTAGTTCCGGGCGGAAGCCTTCGACCTGCGTGACCAGCCATTCCATCTGCTCGCGCGAAGCTGCATCTCCACCCTTCAGCGCGATTGTCGCCTCGACCTCGGCGTGTGCCTGCTCGAGCGTCGTGAAAGCCAATCTGATGACCTCGGAATCGCCACTCGCGGCGAAACGCGAAGCGAAATAGCGGCTTTCTGCGATGGACGTCGCGAGCTGCGCAGCGGCCATAGCGCGAGATGCGCTGGCGCCTGCCTGATCGGAACGGGCGGTGAGGGCGGCCTGTGCGCCGCCAAGGATAACACCCAGCAGAACCAGGATCACCGTGAAGGAAATCGTGAACACGCGGACCTTGTCCGCAATGCTGGTGCGCACGAAGCCATAGCGATGGAGGATGCCATTCCGACCTGCAGCGTCGCTTGGCGCAGCCCGTTCACCCCATAATCGCGGGTGGACCTTGCTAGCGAAACTATCGGCAAAATTCGGCTGGTCGGTCATGGGGGGGCGCTACGCTGTTGAAGTCAGCCGCGCCCTAGGTCAGCGCCCTTACCACGGCGTAAACGAAATAACGGAAATACCCGCAAAAACAGATACTTATTAATGAAATCTTCCGGTCGTCCGACGGTCACAATCGTTCTAAAGCAACGGCTTGTGCCGTGTTCCACCAAATCAGATCAGTCCGAGGCGCTCCAGCTTGCCTGCCAGTTTCCCCGGGAGCGCGTCGCCAATGTCCTCCCCTTCGGCCAGATCGCGCGGCACGTCTCCCTTGAGATAACGCCAGCCCTGATGCGCGCGCTTCGGGCGGGGATGCACTCGGACGAGTTCGGGCTTGAGGTCGATCGACCAGCGCCCGTCAGCCGTCTCGGAAAATCCGATGATTTCGCTGCGTGCCACGATGCTGTGCTGATGGATCCAGTAAAGCGATCCGCCGATGCACTCTTCCCACTTCGTCGGGCGATAACGCGTGGTCAGGTTCGGGCTACGCCGCTGCGCATACCAGCTTTCGATATCGCCATAGCTTTGCGCCCCGAAAGCGATCTTGGTCAGATTGAGCGGCATGTGGACCAGATGGGATGATGGGGCGCCGCACTCAAGTGCATTTTGCCGATAGTCCAAAAAGCATCGCGACATTGATCTGATTGGCATCAGGCGTAAGAATGCCCGGGCAATTTCGCCTGGGGAGCGTGCTTTGAACATGAGAAGCCACATCGGAAATGCCGGTATCGTCGCAGCGCTTGTCGCTGCAGCGCCGGCAGTAGCGCAGCAGGCGGACGGCTATTGGCGCGGCAGTCTCGACCTCAACGGCACCAGTCTGACGATCGGCGTCGCTCTCGAGCGAGGGGAGGACGGGCCACTTGTGGGAACGCTCGACAGTCCGGATCAGAAAGCCTTCGACATTCCGCTCTCGGAAGTGGTGGCTGATGCCGACACACTATCCTTCTCCGTCCCCGCCATAGGGGCAGCCTATTCGGGCACGTGGGATGCCGAGGCCGAAGTCTGGCAAGGCGTGTTCAGCCAGGCAGGAATGCAGTTTCCGTTGACCCTGAGCGCCGCCCAGCCCCCCGAACGGACCGCCGAGGTCAAACAGCCATCCCTTCCGGATGATTGGGAAATGCCGGGTGATGACGCCATCCGGACAGCCATAACCGATCGGCTTGCCGGCAGACCCGGCGCCGAAATGATCGTCGGTACGGTGGAAGCGGCGAACGCGCGCACGATTTCCAGCGACGAGGCGAGCGTGAATGCGCGAACCTTGTTCGAGATCGGCTCGATGACGAAGGTTTTCACCGGGCTTCTGCTGGCCGACATGGTGCTCGATGGGACGGTTTCCCTCGATGACCCTGTCGAGAGTTACCTTCCCGACGGCGCCACAATGCCCCGGCGTGATGGCAGGCAGATCACTCTGCGAAATCTGTCGCAGCAGGATTCGGGTTTGCCGCGCTTGCCCGACAATCTCAGCCCGTCCGATGTCACGGATCCCTATGCGGATTACACCGAGGCGGACCTGCTCGGTTTTCTCGCCGCCTACGAATTACCGAGAGAGATCGGCAGTCAGTATGGCTATTCGAACCTGGGCGTCGGCTTGCTCGGTTATGTTCTGGCCCGCGCGGCGAAAAGCGATTTCGAAACCCTGCTGCGAACCCGCATCCTTGATCCTCTGGGAATGGAAGATACCGCCATTACGCTCACGCCAGATCAGCAGGCTCGGTTCATCGGTGGGTTCGACGAATATATGCGGCCCACCAGTGCCTGGAATCTGGCGGTTCTCGCCGGGGCTGGTGGGTTGCGCTCAACGGCGCACGACATGGATATCTTCCTCAAGGCAGCTCTCGACCCGGAATCTGCCATCGCTCCGGCCATGAAACTGACGCTGGGCGAGACGAGGCAGTGGCCGGGATTCAAGGCCGGTCTTGGCTGGATGATCACTATGGCACCGGCGGGCGAAGTGATCGGGCACGGCGGCGGGACGGGTGGTTTCCGCTCCTACATGGGTCTGCAGCCGGCCACCGGTCGCGGGGTCGTGGCCCTGACCAATTCCGCCGCCGAACCGTCCGCGCAGGATATCGCACTTCACGTCCTGATCGGTGCGCCGATCGCGGAGGCGAAAGCCGTTCCCGAAGCGCCGACAGGCGTGGACCGCACGGAAGTGGAACTGTCGCAGGAGCAACTGGACCGGGTCACCGGCACCTATCGGTTCAACCCCGATCTGGCCCTCGTCGTCACGCGGAAGGGCGATCAGCTTATGGCTGCGATCACGGGGCAGGGCGCATTGCCGATCTTCCCGCGTTCGGAAGCGGAATTCTTCTGGCGGGCCGTCAACGCCGAGATCGTGTTTGCAGCGGACAACGGGATCGTCACGGGCGCGACCTTCACCCAGGACGGGGCCAGTTCGCCGCTCGTGAAAGAATAATGCCGCCGATCAGCTGCCGACGATACCGCTGGCCACCGCAAGACCGAGAAACGCGAAGAAGCCCATGGAATCGGTGATCATGGTCACGAAGACGCTGCTGGCCACTGCCGGGTCCTGATCGAGCCTGTCGAAGATCACTGGCACCAGCACGCCGGCGAGCCCGGCGATGACCACGTTGATGATCATGGCAAGTGCGATGACGCCGCCCAGCATCGGGCTGAAGATCACGCCAGTTGCCAGCCCGATGAGGACCGCGATGGTCATGCCGTTGAGTACTGCCACGCGCATTTCCCGCAGCAGGATGCGCCGCGTGTTGCTGCGCGTCAGCTGGTTGGTGGCGATTGCACGGACGGTCACTGCCATGGTCTGTGTGCCCGCATTGCCACCGATGCTGGCGACGATCGGCATCAGCACGGCAAGGGCAACCAGTTGCTCGATCGCTGCGCCGAACATGGCGATGATGAGCGATGCGACCAGCGCCGTGCCCAGATTGGCGATCAGCCAGCGGACCCGCGCGGAATAGGCTTCGCGGATCGGTTCGTTGATGTCGCCATCACCCGCACCCGACATCAGCAGGGCGTCTTCGCCCGCTTCTTCGGAAATGATGTGGACCACGTCGTCGACCGTCATCTGGCCGACAAGCCGATCGTTCTCATCGACCACGGCAGCGCTGATCAGATTGTATTTCTGGAACATCAGGCCGACCTCTTCCTGGTCGAGCATGACCGGGATGAGCGTCTGATCGCGCTTCATCACGTCTGCCAGCGCTACATTGCGCGGCGCACGCAGCACCCATGACAGGGCGCAGGTTCCTACCGGATGATGCTTTTCGTCGACCACGAACACTTCGAAGAATTCGTCGGGCAGGTCGCGCCCGTCGCGCAGGTAATCGATCAGGTCGCCCACCGTCAGATGTTCGGGCACGGCCACGAACTCGCGGCTCATCAGACGGCCGGCGGTTTCCTCGGGATAGGACAGGGCGGACTGGATTGCGATCCGGTCCTCCAGCTCGACCTCGGCCAGAATGGCGCGCTGGTCGGCCTCGTCCAGATCCTCGATCAGCTGGACGGCGTCGTCGGTTTCGAGCTGATCGACGATCTGCGCCACGGCCTCGGGCGGCAGCGCTTCCATCATGTCCTCGCGGACATAATCGTTCAGCTCGGCTACCACCTCCGACGTCATCAGATCGGTTATGGCGGCGGCTAGCTGGTAGCGTTCCTGCCGTTCGAGAAGTTCGAGAAGGTCGGCAATGTCGGCCGGGTGGAGCGGCTCGACCAGTTCGTAGACCGCCTTGGTGTCGCCCTCCTCGAGCGCATCCTCGACGGCCCGGACGAACTCCGGCTTGAACGTATTTTCCTCGTCCATGCGCTCGTCGTCGATGCGGTCGTCCGGACGGCCTTCCTCGGCCGGCTCGTGCGCGAGCAGGAATCCGTCTTCATCGAGGGGGCGGTCGCTCTCCGACATGAGCATCGCTCTAGGCACCCGCCATGGGATTGCAAGCAGAGGGTGACACGCTCTGCACAATCCCTATGTAGGCGCCAATCGATTTACAGGAGACACGACACATGGCTGACAAGCTGACCTTCACACTCGACACCGGCGACGGCGAAAACAAGGACGTGGTAATCAAGCTGCGCCCCGATCTGGCTCCGGGCCACGTCGAACGGATCACCGAACTCGTCGGTGAAGGATTCTACGACGGCGTCGTTTTTCACCGCGTCATCCCCGGCTTCATGGCGCAGGGCGGCGATCCGACCGGTACCGGCATGGGCGGCAGCGACAAGCCCGACCTGAAGGCCGAATTCAACAGCGAACCGCACACTCGCGGCACTTGCTCGATGGCCCGCACCCAGGTGCCCGACAGCGCGAACAGCCAGTTCTTCATCTGCTTCGACGACGCCGAATTCCTCGATGGCCAGTATACGGTCTGGGGCCAGGTAGAGAGCGGCATGGAGCATATCGATGCGCTGCCCAAGGGCGAACCGCCGCGTGATCCGGGCAAGATCGTCAAGGCGACCGTCTCGTAACCGATCCGGTCAGCAATTAGACGGTAAGGGCGGCCATGTGCCGCCCTTCTCATTGAAGGAACCCCTCTTCTTCGCTATTGGCGCACACCTGCTATGAAACCGACTACCGCCCCCAAGACCTACAGGGTCAAGAGCTTCGGCTGCCAGATGAACGTCTATGACGGCGAGCGCATGGCCGACATGCTGGACAAGCGCGGGATCGTTCCGGCGCCCGAGGGCGAGGAAGCCGATCTCGTGGTCCTCAACACCTGCCACATACGCGAAAAGGCGGCAGAGAAAGTCTATTCGGACATCGGGCGCCTGACCAAGGCGGGGCGCAAGGTCGGCAAGGAACCTCTGATCGCAGTAGCAGGCTGCGTCGCGCAGGCCGAAGGCGAGGAGATCATGGCTCGCAGCCCGGCGGTCAGCATGGTCGTCGGCCCGCAGGCCTATCACCGCCTGCCCGAAATGCTGGACAAGGCGGTTCAGGGCGAACGCGCCACGGATACGGACATGCCTGCCATTGCCAAGTTCGCGGCCTTGCCGGAGCGGACAAAACGCTTTCCTACAGCTTTCCTTACGGTGCAGGAGGGCTGCGACAAGTTCTGCACCTATTGCGTCGTGCCTTATACGCGTGGCGCGGAAATTTCCCGCCCCTTCGCCGATCTGGTAAAGGAAGCGCACCGTCTGGCGGAGCGCGGCGCGCGTGAAATCACGCTGCTTGGGCAGAACGTCAACGCGTGGAGTGGTGTGGATGCGAAAGGTGACAGTTGCGGGCTGGACGGGTTGATAAGAGAGCTTGCCAAGATACCGGAATTGCAGCGTATTCGCTACACGACCAGCCATCCCAACGATTTTGAAAAAGGGCTGGTTAGGTGTCATGCCGAGGTCGAAAAGCTGATGCCCTATCTGCACCTGCCGGTGCAGAGCGGATCGGACCGCGTGCTCAAGGCGATGAACCGCAGTCACACGGCAGACAGCTACCTGCGGCTGCTGGAAGATATGCGCGCCGCGCGCCCCGATATTGCGCTGTCGGGCGATTTCATCGTGGGCTTCCCCGGGGAAACCGACGCGGAATTCGAAGAAACCCTCGCGCTGGTCGACGAGGTCAAATATGCGCAGGCCTTCAGCTTCAAATACTCGCCGCGCCCCGGCACGCCCGCCGCCACGATGGACGGGCAGGTGGCAAAAGAGGTCATGGACGAACGCCTCCAGCGCCTGCAGGCGGCTCTCAACCGTGATCAGCTCGCATTCAACGAGGCAAGCGTCGGAAAGACCTGCCAGGTCCTCGTCGAACGCAAGGGCAAGCTGCCGGGCCAGTGGCTCGGCAAAACCCCATGGCTGCAAAGCGCCTGGTTCGAAGGCGACGTGGCGATCGGCGATCTGGTTGAAGTGGAACTTGTTGATTCAGGGCCGAATTCTCTAGAAGCCCGGCTCGCGCAGTGATAGCAAGGCTAAATGTCCAATCGACGGCGTGTGAGCACTCCTTTCAATATTCGGATTTCGCTGTCCGGACTATTGCTGCTGGCGCTTCACTGCACGCCATCCGTAGCGCAGGATACCGAACCTGACACGAGCGTAGAGTCCACGATTGTCGTTGAGGGTAGCAGGGATCTGGATAATGCCCGAGAGAAAGCGGAGAGACTGGCTCGGGAGCAGGCTAGCGAAATTACTCGGGCCGCTCGTCGGGGTTTGCCGTTAGAGCGACATCACCTCCCAGTCTGTCCCTTTGTCAACGGCATGAACGATGCTGTGTCCGAATTTATCGTTAAGCGGATGAAAAGCAACGCGGCTTCAATTGGTGTGGAGGCTGGAGGTGCCGATTGTAGCAAGAACATTTTTGTCGGATTAGTTTCCGACGTTGAGATGGAATTGGCTGCGCTCCTTAAAGATGAAGCGTGGGCGTTCGGCGAATTGCGTCGCTATCAGATAGACCGGATTACGAGCGAAACCGGCCCAAGCCGGGCTTGGCATGTTTCGATCATCGGGGACCGTTTTGGTTCACCGAAAAAAGATGCACAGGGTCGGCAGCTCGAACGCATCAGTCCGTCCGGCAGCCGTATAGTCCCTCCGATAACCCAGCTTATATCTGGAGCAGTTGTCCTCATCGAAAAAGCCGCGGTTATCGGAAAAACCCCTCAGCAGATTGCGGATTTTGCAACATTTCGTGCTTTGGTCCCGGTTAATACCGCGAATCCAAACATCGATAGCATTCTGACGCTGTTTCGTGACGAAGATGCCCCACAAGAGTTGACCGATTTTGACCGAGCATATCTCGTAGCCTATTACTCGGACGACACACGTAATCTCTCTTCAGAAAACGTATTCGGTGCCATTGGTGAACGATATGCCGATAATTTCGATGTTGGAGAGACCGGCAATTAAACTCATGGCGCCGAAGGGCAGGTCGTTGCGGTCTCCTTGCAACTGAACTCCCGCATCGCCCCCCAATGGGAGTTCAATGATGATCAGCCTGAGTTTTTCGAGGTAAGCGTCAGACGGACTTGCGAAGCGCTCATCGAAGGCAAAAAGCTTCGCGGCCACTGGGTCGGCAGAACATTCGGGCTGCGAGTACTTAGTTCGGAGGCCTGTTGATCGGCGATGTCACAGTGGAACTTGTTGATTCCGGGCGAAATTCCCTAGGCACCGAGTTATTGCAGTGTTAGCAATGTCACATGTTCAACCGGCGACAAATGGCGTGTGTTTGCTTGGCGCGCGTATTGTTGGGCAGTTCGTTGTTTTTTGTTTCAGTTCAAACTTCTGCACTGTCGCAGGAGGGCGAAGCGGGTGGGAATGAAGAGCAGACAATCATTGTTGAGGGTCGCCGAGACGCTGAAAAGGCTCGAGAGCTAACGGAGAAAGTGGCCCGTGAGCAGGCCGGCGAGATTACTCGTGCTGCTCGATCGGGCTATCCATTAGAGCGGCTCCATCTTCCCGTGTGTCCCTATGTGGTTGGAATCAACGAAGCGATAGCGAGCGAACTTATTGAACGGATGAAGAGCAACGCGATCTCTTTAGGAATTCAGGCAGGGCTTGACGATTGTAGCAAGAACATCCTCGTGGGATTTGTTCCTGACGTCGAAGCGGAAATGGCGGCTCTTTTAAAAAACGATCCATGGGCGTTCGGCGCTTTGCGCCGATATCAACGAGATCGTGTTGAAAAAGAAACGGGCCCGACCCGAGCTTGGCACGCTTCGATCATGGGAGATCGATTTGGTAAACCAAAATTGGATTTGTATGGGGAGCCAAAGGTCAAGAGGAGCAACCCGTCTGCCAGTCGGATCAGAAACATGGAGACCCAACTCATTGTGGGATCTGTCGTTCTAATAAATAGAGGCGCAGTCGAAGGGAAAACAATCCAGCAGATTTCCGATTTCGCGACATTTAGGGCGTTAGCGCCAGTGAACACGAAAAATCTCGCTCTAGACAGCATCTTGACACTCTTTAGAGATGACGCTGCTCCACCAGCCCTGACCGACTTTGATAAAGCTTACCTCTCAGCCTATTACTCGTCGGATAATAAAATTCTCTCCTCAGATAAGGTTATGAGCACCATCGGAGAACTGTACGCGGATGCTCAGGATAGTGATGATTAGCTCACTACCTCTCCATGTGGTTTATCTTTCCGGCATAAGTTCGCACATCGACTACGATCAGAAGGTCTCGGAAGGACCGCCCCCACCTTGCTAACAGTTTTTGGCCCTAGCGGGTAAAGCTCGCTTGCCTCCGGAGCGATGAGGCTTACATTCCGAGTCGTAGACGAAAGGAGCCTATGGCCCGTAAACCCGCACAGAAGGACACCCGGTCTTTCACCCCGCCGCCCTCTCCGCAACGCGAAGTGCGTCGCGCCCAGGTTGACATAGGCTTTGATAATCAGAGCCTGCTGGGCGCCCTGTTCGGGCAATTCGATGCCAATCTGGTACAAGTCGAAAACCGCCTGGGCGTGTTCATCTCGGCGCGCGGCAATCAGCTGCATATCGAAGGTCCGGAAGACAGCGTGGCTCGGGCACGTGATGTGCTGAAGGGCATGTACGATAAGCTGTCGATCGGTCAGGACCTCGATACAGGCGCGATCGAGGCCTTGATCGCAATGTCCGACGAACCGACTTTCGATGGGATCGTCGATGCCGAACCGGGCAATGGCAAAGGCGGGCCGCCGATCATGATCCGCACGCGGCGCAAGACGATCGTGCCGCGCAGCGCAATGCAGGCAACCTACATGCGCAGCCTGGTGCGCGACGATATCATCTTCGCTCTCGGGCCTGCAGGAACAGGCAAGACCTATCTCGCAGTGGCGCAGGCGGTGGCGCAACTGATCAATGGCAGCGTCCAGCGCCTGATCCTGTCCCGGCCTGCGGTGGAAGCCGGTGAAAAGCTCGGCTTCCTTCCCGGCGACATGAAGGAAAAAGTCGATCCCTATCTGCGTCCGCTCTATGACGCGCTTTACGACTGCATGCCGCCCGAACAGGTTGAGCGTCGGCTAGCTTCCGGTGAGATTGAGATTGCGCCGATCGCCTTCATGCGCGGACGCACACTGGCCGATGCCTTCGTCATCCTCGATGAAGCGCAGAACACCACGCGCGAACAGATGAAGATGTTTCTTACCCGCTTCGGCCAGAATAGCCGCATGGTCGTTTGCGGAGACCCACGGCAGGTCGACATTCCGGGCGGCGACGGGATGAGCGGCCTCGCCGATGCAGTGGGTAAGCTGGAAGGTGTCGATGGTTTCGGCACCATTCGCTTCACCGCTGCCGACGTTGTCCGCCATCCGATAGTCGGCCGTATTGTCGAAGCATACGAGGGGCCCACCACTTAATTCGGTCATTGCGAGCCCACACAGGCCGTCCATCGAGCGCGGCTTGGATGGCTTCATCGTGCTCGCAATGAGAGGAAGGATACCATGGAGCTGGACATCGAGATCGACGGCTGGCCGGAGGGGGACTGGCCCGCTTTGGCGGAGCGTGCCGGTGCGGCTGCTGCAGCGGTCGAACCAACGTTAATCAACGAACGCCTGACCGCATCGCTTCTCTTCACGACTGACGAGGAAGTTCACGCGCTGAACAAGCAGTGGCGCCATAAGGACAAGCCGACCAACGTCCTGTCATTTCCCATGCTTGAGCGCGACGATCTGCTCGATCTATCGAAGGATGGGCCGCCGGAAATGCTTGGTGATCTCGCGCTGTCTTACGAGACATGCGCCAGCGAGGCGCGCGACAAGAACGTATCGCTTTCCGATCACGCGGCCCATCTGATCGTCCACGGGCTGCTCCATCTTGCCGGGCATGATCATGTCGATTCCGACGCTCAGGCCGAAGCGATGGAGGCGCTTGAAATCGCAGCGCTTGCAAAATTAGGCATCGCGGACCCATATGGGGATCGCAACTGACTGGAGTGCATTGTTAGGGCCATGCCCGATTCGTCATCACCCGCGGGAGACGCGGAGAGTACCAGCGGGCTGATGCTCGCAATCCGGAAATTCTTCGACCCCGATCACGGCGAACGCTCGCTGCGCGCGCAGCTGGAAGAAGCGATCGACGAGCATGAGGGTGAGAACGGCGAAGAGGCGCCTGAAAACAGCGGCACCGGCGATCTGTCGCTGGTCGAGCGGCAGATGCTGCGCAATCTGTTGCACTTCTCCGAACACGATGCGGACGACGTAGCCGTGCCGCGCGGAGAGATCATCGCGATCGATGCCAAGGCGAGCTGGGACGAACTGGTCGATACGTTCGCCGAACACGGCCATTCGCGCATGCCGGTATATCGCGATCAGCTCGACGACGTGATCGGCATGATCCACATCAAGGACGTGTTCCCGATCCTCGCGCGCCGCGAACAGCCTCCGCGCGATTGGACCGTGCTGATGAGACAGCCGCTCTATGTTCCGCAAACGCGCAACGCTCTGGACGTGCTGGCCGATATGCGTGCGCAGCGTATGCATCTGGCTATCGTGGTGGACGAATTCTCCGGCACCGACGGCCTCATCACCATCGAAGATCTGGTCGAGGAAATCGTCGGCGATATCGAGGATGAGCACGATGATGCACCCGAAGAATGGATTGTCGATATCGGCGAGGGGATGTGGGATTGTGACGCCCGCGCCGAACTTGACGATGTGGCCGAGAACGTCTCGCCGGCGCTTGCTGAAGTTGAGGAATCTGTCGACACGCTTGGCGGTCTCGCCTTCGTGCTGGCAGAGCAGGTACCCGAGGTTGGCCGTATACTGGAGCATCCCAGTGGGTGGCGGATCGAAGTGACCGATGGCGATGAAACGCATGTGAAGCGTCTTCGCCTGCATGCCCCCGAACCGGATGCGACCACCGTGTGACAACTGTTGCAGATTTTTGCACATTCGCGCTCGACAGGCGTGATTTGCGTCAATAGCGTGCAACCATCATGGCAACACGGCGATTACCCCCACTTCGAGCGCTGGAGGCCTTCGTTCGCACGGTTCGCCTCGGCTCTGCGCGCGCGGCGGCAGACGAACTCGGTCTGAGCCCGTCGGCTCTTTCACGCCGGATCGGCAATCTCGAAGAATTCGTCGGCAAGAAGCTGTTCACGCGTGCCCGTCAGTCGATGAAGCTGACCGATGACGGCCATGCATTTTTCGAAGCAGTGAACCCGCAGCTTGAGGCATTGGCCCGCGCTGTTGAGAGCCAGTCGGAAAACCTTTCCGTCTTGCGCTTGCATTTGGGCGTCTTGCCGCTGTTCGGCACTCAACGTTTATTCCCACGGCTTGGAGAATTGCGCGAGCGGCACCCGCTTCTTCATATCGATATCGATACCGGGGCGCATCTGGAAGATCGGGTCGGCGACGTGCTCGATGCCGCCATCATCTTATCCCGTGGCCCGTCACGCGGGCTGCACGCAGTTCGTCTCGATTACAACAAGGTCCACGCAATTTGTAGCCGCGATCTTGCGGAGCGTCTGGGCTCCACCCCCGATGCATCACTGTTGATGAAGCAGACATTCCTGATCCACAACGAGCTTCCGGAAAGCTTCAATGCGTGGCGCCGGGAGATTGGCATGGGCGATCTTGAACCCACCGCGATCGACCATTTCGATTCGGGGCAGATTATGCTGGAAGCGGCCGCGCAAGGCCTCGGCATTGCGATCATGCATGACGATCACATGCGCCGGGCTGCCGATACCCGGCTAGCCAGACTTTTCGAGGTAGAGGTGGAAAGCCCCTACAGTTACTGGTTCGTGTGCAAGCCTACCGCGCTCGAAGAACGACCGGTGCGTCTGTTTCACGATTGGTTGGTAAAGGCGGGGCTTTAGTCCGAGATTTCGGTGCTCGCTTTTGGACGATAACGCACGGCTTCGACTACATGCTGGAAGTCGCGCAATGGTCCGCCGAGGTTAGCGACCAATTGCCGCTCGATCTCTTCTCTGGCCTTTGCGGCTACCGCCTTGCGCCCCCTGTAATCCACCGGGCTGAACGGCTCGAGATAGTGTAGCGAGAGCCGGAAGCTGCCTTTGCGCGCCATGACCCGCATCGCATTGTGCAGTCCGCTTTCCTCGCCGATCCAGGCGATATCCTCGGCGTTTTCTCCGTAATCCAGCACGACCGGCTGCACCATCACGCCCGCAGGGGGCGGTTCAAGCACGGATATCATGCTCGATTTGAACGGGAGAAGCGAATGGCCGTCGGTAACAGTGCCTTCGGGAAAAACCGTTACCGACCAGTTGTCCTGCAAAGCTTCTCGCAGCGCATTAATCTGCTCGGCCACGCCCATGCGGTTTTCGCGTTTGACGAACACGGTGCGATTGAGCCCACATAACCAGCCGATCACGGGCACTTCGGACAATTCCTGCTTGGCGACAAAGGCCGTACCGCTGGCGCCAGCCATGCTCAGGATATCGACCCAACTTATGTGGTTAGAGATGAAGAAGACGTCGCGCCGCAATGGCGTTCCGACGATCTTGACGCGCGCACCGACGATCCATGCGGTAAAGCGCAAGAAGAGCATGGGGAAGGGGGATCCATAGGCGAAGATCCGGTAGAGGTAATGCAGCGGCACGAACACCAATAGCAGGAGCAGGATGCCGAATGCGCGCAGGGAGAACCGGACCCAGCCAGCGACTGTTAGCGGTACTTTTTCGCCTCTCGCTGCCGCCAGTCGCTTGGCGGTATATTTCGCAAGCTTGCGCTCACTTTTCGCGGTCGAGGCGGACGCCATAGAGTTCCAGCCTGTGGTCGACCAGGCGATAACCGAGCTTGGCAGCAATCTGCTTTTGCAGGGCTTCAATTTCCGGATCGACGAATTCCACGACTTTGCCGGTTTCCACGTCGATCAGATGATCATGATGGGCTTCCGGCGCGGCTTCGTAACGGGCACGGCCATCGCCAAAATCATGGCGATCGAGAATGCCCGCCTCTTCGAAAAGCCGGACGGTACGATAGACCGTGGCAATTGAAATTCCCGAATCGATCTTGTTCGCCCGTTCGTGAAGCAGTTCGACATCGGGGTGATCGTCGCTTTCCGACAGCACCCGCGCGATTATGCGCCGCTGTTCGGTAATGCGCAGGCCCTTGTCGGCGCACAATTGTTCAAGATCGATTTTCTGGTGCAAGATGGATTCCCGAATGAAAAACGCCCCGCACCCTTATCGGGCCGGGACGTTTTGCTCAAGGCGAACCGGAGCGTTCAGGCCGTCTTCTTCTTCCGGCCCCGCTTCTGACCGGGCTTGCGGCCAAGGCCAATCTTCACGGCCAGTTCGCGGCGCTTTTCGGCATAGCTTGGCGCGACCATAGGATAATCGGACGGCAGGTTCCAACGCGCCCGGTATTCGTCAGGCGTCATGTCATAGGCCGTCTTGAGGTGGCGCTTGAGCATTTTCATCTTTTTGCCGTCTTCAAGGCAGATGATGTAATCCTTCTTGACCGACGAACGGATCGGTACGGCAGGTTCTAGCGGCGCTTCGCTGGTGGCTGTTTCCCCGTTGAGGCCCGAGAGCGCAGAATACACATTCGAGATCAATGTCGGGACGTCGTCTACGGATACGCTGTTGTTGCTGACATGCGCTGCGACGATATCCGAGGTGAGAGTGATAAGTGTCTCGGACATGTCTGTTTCAAATTTTTCCATTACTTTCCCTTTTATTTTGAGGGATATCGTTGAACGTCGCGACCCGTTCTTCCGGACATTGTATGAAAACGACAAAAAATTGCAAGTATTTCGCCAGGTTTTATTATCGGCGCTTAGCTACAATCTTTGCGCGAAGGTGATTGCATCCAACAGCGTGCCATCCAGCGTGCGGTAGTAATTCGCTCTACGGCCGATTGGCTCGAAACCGCAGGACAGGTACAATTTCTCAGCTGGATTATTTGCACGCATCTCCAAGAATACCCGCTCCGCTCCTTCTTTTCGGGCGACATCCGAAAAATATTCGATGAGCGCGCGGCCTACACCGTTATTTCTTACCTCGGGCCTAACGCCGATCAGCAGAAGTTCTTCTTCGCCAGGCGCGCGCCGCGCCAGAATGAACCCTGCTGCTTCGTGTCCCGGTGCTAGTAACCGCGCGTGTTTATCGAAAATAATCGCATAGGTGTGTGGCATGGCCAGCGAATTCTCGACCTGCTGCCGCGTCCAGGCTTCGCGCCAGTGTGGATCGAACGCAGCATCCATCACGCTCATAATGTGATCGAGGTCGCTCATTACATGGGGAGCTTTGCGTCGGGCGCCCGGCTATAAAGCGGGGACAGTTGGTCACGCAGCAGAGCGTCGGGCACAAGAAGGGCATCGCTCGCATTCGGCAGAATGATCGGCGCACTTGCAACGCCAATCATGGCACCAAGGTCCTCCGCTCTCGTGCCTGCCAGTATGTCCTGTGTCTTGCGCATGGCAGCGGTATCTGGAGACAACGAGGCGACATCATCCAATGGCATTCCATCAGTGCCGAAATCCTGCACGAACCACTCGCCGTGGCCCCCGGACATGCAGATCGTAACGGCCCGGTCAGTACCGGCGCGCGCCATGGCAGCAACCAGAGCTAGAGTAGGGTAGCCGCGTACCGGGATTTTCCAGGCCACACCCAAAGCACGAGCCACGGCTAGGCCGATGCGCACGCCGGTAAAACTTCCCGGACCTAAGGAGATGCGGATCTGCTCTGCATGGCCTTTTTCCGGCAGTTCCGCGATCATCGGAACGAGCCGTTCGGCATGGCCGCGACCAAGCACTTCGTGGCGGGCGTCTATCAATCGCCCCTGATCGAACAAGGCGATCGAACAGGCTTCGGTTGCAGTTTCAATGGCCAGAATGCGCATGAATACGCACTGCCTCAGGCAAAGCCGGCCTGCAAGTCAGGCGATGCGGTTGAACCTGTCGAAATCGGGTCGAGGACTGCGATCGAAAATGCTGCTTGGATCGCCGTACCCGATGGAGCAGATAAAATTGCTGCGAGTGCGTGGATCGTCGGCGAAGAATTCTTCGTCGACAGCCTTATTGTCAAAACCGGACATTGGGCCACAATCCAGCCCAACAGCTCTGGCAGCGATCATCAGATATGCGCCCTGCAAGGAGGAATTGCGAAACGCGCCTTCCTTACGTCCATCCTCGTCACCTTCGAACCAACTTTTGGCGTCGGTATGAGGGAACAGCCACGGCAGTTCCTCGTGGAAATCGATGTCATAGCCCACGATAGCCGTGACGGGAGCAGTCTTGATCTTGTCGCGATTTCCATCTGAGGCCAGCGCGGCAAGCTTGCCTTTGGCTTCCTGCGACTTCACCCAAACGATACGCGCAGGCTGCATGTTGGCCGATGTCGGGCCCATCTTCATCAATTCGTAGATCGCGTGAATTTGCTCGTCGCTTACCGATTTATCGAGCCAGCCGTTGTAACTGCGCGCTTCGCGGAAAATCTGGTCGAGCGCTTCGCCGGATAGGGCGGTGTCGTGAAACTGAGTGGTCATGAATTATCCCGGTTGGAACTGGAAGATCAGGCTGCCCGGACTTCAACGACCTCTGGGACATAATGTTTCAATAGACCTTCAATGCCATGCTTGAGCGTCGCCGTGGATGATGGACACCCGGAACACGCACCCTGCATTTGCAGATGAACTATGCCGTCACGGTACCCGCGATACTGAATATCGCCTCCGTCGCCCGCGACGGCCGGTCGGACCCTCGTTTCCAGCAATTCGTTGATCTGAGAAATGATGTCTGCATCTTCATCACGCTCGTCGACCAGCATACCCTGATCTTCCGGGGGAACCGAAATGCCGCCCGCGCTGCCCGGTGTGAAGAGCGGTGCCTGCGCAACGAAATGGTCGAGCAGAATCGCCAGCACCTGCGGCTTGAGATCGGTCCAGTTTACCCCTGGTGCAGCCGTGACGGTGACAAAATCACCGCCGAAGAACACATTCACCACCTCTCCGGTATCGAAGATTGCCTGGGCCAGCGGGCTGGCCTCTGCCGCCTCCGGCGTGGCAAATTCGCGTGTTCCCTGTCCCATGACCTGCTGGCCGGGAAGGAACTTGAGGCTCGCCGGGTTGGGCGTGGTTTCGGTCTCTATGAACATGCCTGACGATGTAGGAAGCTCGGGAACCGGGGACAAGGACGGAACGCTTGGCACGTGAACATTCACCTAGCCTTCACGGTTGTCCCGCCTATATGCCTTCCATGACCAATTTTTCGCGCGCCGTCCGGCGTCTCGCGCTTTTTCTTCCCGCTGCGCTGCTCGTACCGCAGCCCATCCTCGCGCAGGAACCGGCCGTTCCGGCTCCGCAATATATAACTCCGGCCGGTGAAACGCCGTGGATTTATGAAGGCAGCGACGTTCCGCGAGACGAGGAATGGACCTTCGGTGAATTGCCCAATGGTCTGCGCTATGCCGTTCGCAAGAACGGCGTGCCGCCCGATCAGGTTTCCGTTCGCGTTCGTATCGATGCAGGGTCCTTGCATGAAGAGGATTCAGAACGCGGCTATGCCCACCTTCTGGAGCATCTGCTTTTCCGCGAAAGCCAGTATCTGAAGGTCGGAGCGGCCATTCCGACATGGCAGCGGCTCGGTGCGACCTTCGGCAGCGATACCAATGCGCATACCAGCCCGACGGAAACCGTCTTCAAGCTGGATCTGCCCAATACTAATGCGGCCAAGCTGGCAGAAAGCATGAAGCTTCTTTCCGGCATGGTGCGCAGCCCAGTTCTATCCGATACGAACGTGAAGGCAGAGGTACCGATCGTACTTGCTGAAAAGCGTGAACGTGGCGGAGCATCCGAGCGGGCCGGCAATGCCAGCCGAGAAGTGCTTTTTGCCGGACAGCGACTGGCGAACCGCATCCCGATCGGGACCGAAGAAACCCTGCGGGCTGCAACCGGCGATAGCGTCAGCGCCTTCTACAAACGTTGGTATCGCCCTGAAAACGTGGTCGTTGTTGCTGCAGGCGATATCGACCCGATGGTGCTTGCTGCGGAAATCGAAAAGTGGTTCGGCGACTGGCAGGGCGATGGGCCTGCAGTCGCGGCGCCCGATTTCGGCGATCCGGTGGCACCCGCCGGAGCCGATCCGGCCAACCCGGTCGGCGAGATCGGCGTCATCGTCGAGCCCGACCTGCCTCGTTCGTTCACGTACACGATCATGCGCCCCTGGCGACCGGTTCAGGACACAGTAGCCTATAACGAAGGTTTGCTTCGCGACGCCTTGGCTCAGGCTCTCATCAATAGGCGACTTGAATCGCGCGCGCGTTCGGGCGGCAGCTATCTCTATGCGCAGGTATCGCAGGATGATGTCAGCCGGTCGTCAGACATGACCTTCGTCACTTTCGCTCCTTTGACCAGCGACTGGAAAGCGGCGCTCGATGATATTCGCGGCGTAATCGCCGATGCGCTGGCCACTCCGCCGACGCAGGACGAAATCGATCGAGAACTTGCCGAATTCGAAATTGTTTTCAAAAGCCAGGTCGAGCAGCGGCGCGTCCTGCCTGGGCCGCAGCTGGCCGACGACATTGTGAACGCTGTCGATATTCGCGAAGCGGTCGCTGCTCCAGAAACGGTCCTTACCGTTTTCAATTCGATGAAGCAGACTTTGACGCCGGAACTCGTGCTCGAACATACGCGGGCGTTGTTTACAGGCGATGTTATCCGTGCGGCCTATGTCACACCGGCAACGGGTGAGGCGGATGAGGAGGCGATACGATCTGCACTCAAGGAAACGGTCGCAGCCGATACGGGTTCGCGCCTGACGGGTCGCGCCGTGTCTTTCGAAGATTTGCCCGCAGTCGGTGAGCCGGGTCAGGTAACTGCTCAGGGACCGATCGGCGTTCTCGACATTGAAAAGGTTGAATTCGCCAATGGCGTGAAGGCCATCCTGTGGTCTAACGATGCCGAACCTGGACGGGTAGCGGTCAAGGTTCGTTTCGGCGCCGGCTATCGCGCACTCGACGCGGACGATGCCGTGTATGCAAATCTCGGCAGTTCTGCACTGATCGGTTCGGGTATCGGCGAGCTAGGCCAGGAAGAACTCGATCGTCTTGCTACAGGCCGCAAGTTCGGCTTCGATTTTGAAACCGGTGACGGCGCATTCACCTTCTATGCGCAAACGCGCGAAGCTGATCTCGATGAACAGCTCTATCTGTTCGCTGCCAAGCTGGCGATGCCGGGCTGGGATCCCAATCCGGTAATTCGTGCAAAGGCGGCGGGCAAACTCGCTTACGAAAGTTACGCTGCGAGCCCCGGCGGTATCCTTCAGCGCGATCTGGAATATCTGCTGCGCGATAGCGATCCGCGTTTCCAGACGCCCACGCCAGAAATGTTCGATGCTGCAACGCCGGAGAAGTTCCGCGAAGTATGGGAGCCGCTGCTCAAGCAGGGACCGGTCGAAGTGCTCGTCTTTGGTGAATTCGACAAAGCGGCTACGATCGAAACGCTGCGCAAGACGTTCGGGGCGTTGCCTGCGCGCGAAGAGCCTAGCGCTGCTGTCCTGAACCGCGGGGTCGACTTTCCCGAAGCCGGCGAGACGGTTGTTCGCCATCACCGCGGCGATGCCAATCAGGCAGCCGCCGTCGTCGCCTGGCCGAGCGGGGCGGGCGTCGACAATCTGCGCGAATCGCGTCACCTCGAGGTACTCACGTCGGTCTTCAACAACCGCCTGATGGACGCCATGCGTGAACATGCCGGCGCGAGCTATTCGCCGGTTGTCCGGTCTGAATGGCCGAGCGACGTTAAAAGTGGCGGCCGGATCGCGGCACTCGCCCAATTGCGTCCCGAAGACGTGCCGGTCTTCTTCGCCGAAGCCGAACGTATTGCGAAGGAACTGGCGAGCGAACCGGTCAGTCAGGACGAATACGACCGCGTCGTCGAACCGCTCCGCCAGTACGTCAGCCGAGCCTCAACCGGTAACCTCTTCTGGCTTTACCAGCTCGAAGGCTCGACCGTCGATGCTCGCCGGGTAGACATGCTGCGCTATCTGCTAGCCGATTACACCGAAGTTCCACCTGCTCAATTGCAGGCGTTGGCGCAGAAGTATTTCGGGTCCCGCGCAGGCTGGCACCTGGCGATCATCCCCCAAGGGCAAGAACTTGCAACTGCGGCCAACGTCGGAGCCGCTGCGGCCAGCGGCTGAGCCGGTCACTGCAATCGGCTTTTTAAGCTGGCCAAGCAAATGCTGCTTGCGACATGGCACCTGTTCGTCTGCTAAGGGGCGGATAGTCAGGCGCGACTTTCAGCGCCGCAGATGGAAAATATAATGGCAACGAATTGGGCACCCGACAGCTGGCAGGGATTCACGGCGAAGCATTTGCCGACTTATCCCGACGCGGCTGCTCTCGATGCCGCAACGACGACGCTCGAGACGCATCCTCCGCTGGTTTTCGCAGGCGAGGCGCGCGCGCTCAAGGCGGATCTGGCGGAGGTCGCGCAAGGCCACGCATTCCTGCTCCAGGGTGGGGATTGCGCGGAAAGCTTCGCCGAATTCCATCCGAACAATATCCGCGATACATTTCGCGTGCTGTTGCAGATGGCCGTTGTCATGACCTTCGCCAGCAAGAAACCAGTGGTCAAGGTCGGGCGCATGGCAGGCCAGTTCGCCAAGCCGCGCAGTTCCGACACCGAAACGCAAGGATCGGTCACGCTACCGAGCTATTTCGGCGACAACATCAATGGCATCGAATTCGACGAAGCCACCCGCGCAGCCGATCCGCAGCGCATGGTGCGCGCCTATTCGCAGGCCGCGGCCACGCTCAACCTGCTGCGTGCCTTCGCCACCGGAGGCTATGCCAATCTCCGCCAGGTTCATCAGTGGACGCTGGATTTCATGGGCCGCAGCCCGTGGGCTGACAAATTTTCGGACATTGCCGATCGCATCGGTGAAGCCCTCGATTTCATGGAAGCGTGCGGGGTCGATCCGCAGGTGCTACCACATTTGCAGCGCACCAGCTTTTACACGAGCCACGAAGCGCTGCTGCTCCCGTACGAACAGGCCATGACCCGGCGGGACAGCCTGACGGGCGATTGGTACGATACCAGCGCGCACATGGTCTGGATCGGCGACCGTACTCGGTTCGATGATAGTGCGCATGTCGAATTCTGCCGCGGGATCGGCAATCCGTTGGGGATGAAATGCGGCCCCAGCCTCGAAACGGATGCTATGCTGCGCCTGCTCGATACGCTCAACCCTGCGCGCGAACCGGGCCGCATCACGCTGATCAGTCGTTTCGGCCACGACAAGGTGGAAGAAGGCCTGCCCCGCCTCGTTCGGGCGGTAAAGGCGGAAGGCCACCCCGTGGTGTGGAGTTGCGACCCGATGCACGGCAACGTCGTCAAATCGGAAAGCGGCTACAAGACGCGGCCCTTCGATCGTATTCTGACCGAGGTGAAGGGCTTCTTCGCCGTCCATCGTGCCGAAGGGACGCATCCGGGCGGTATCCATGTCGAAATGACCGGGCAGGACGTGACCGAATGTGTGGGCGGAGCGGTGGCGATCACCGATGAAGCGTTGAAAGATCGCTATCACACGCATTGCGATCCCCGCCTCAACGCTGCTCAGTCTCTCGAGCTTGCCTTCCTGATCGCTGAGATGCTGAACGAAGAACAGGCCGTTCGCCGTGCTGACGCAGCCTGATCCTTCTTTCCGGCGCGAGTCTGCACCACGAGGGTGCGGAACCCGGCGACCTCCGCTGCATTATTCGGAGAATGCAGTTCACTTCATTGTTCGGGCGGGCTTTTTTACCTCAACCCTTTAAACGCTGGGTGAATCGCGTCATAATGGGACAGGCCAGCCATGTCCCGGCTGCCGAAATATAAAGGGGGGGATAGACGATGCCCCATGCCCAGCCGCGATCGGTCCTGACGTTAGGGGAAGATCTTCCGGCACGCTACGCCGCTGTCCGCGCGTTGAGCCAGGCTCTGGCCGCGCCGCTGTCCGATGCCGACGCTACCATTCAGTCAATGGAAGATGCCAGTCCTGCGAAATGGCATCTCGCCCATACCACATGGTTCTGGGAAACCTTTCTGCTGCGCGATCATGCCGAAGGCTACGCGCTCTACGACGAGAATTGGCCCTTCGTCTTCAATTCCTATTACGAGACAGAGGGTGAGCGCATTGCCAGGTTTTCGCGTGGAATGCTTTCGCGTCCGACGCTGTCCGATATCGTGGAATGGCGCAGCCATGTCGATGCAGCAATGGATGGTCTGTTAGGGCGCGAAGAACTGGCGCCGCTGATCGAGCTGGGTCTGAGCCACGAACAGCAGCATCAGGAATTGCTGCTAACCGATATCAAACACGCCCTGTTTCAGAACCCTCTTGGCGTGAAGATGTGGGATGTATCTGCAGCAAAAGCGCATTCCAGCCCGAACGATTGGCATTCGCACCCCGGCGGCATCGCGCGGATAGGTCATCAAACAGACGGGTTCGCCTTCGACAACGAGGGACCTGCTCACCGCGTTCTCCTCGAACCTTTCGCTCTGTCCTCGCGACTTGTCACCAATGGCGAATGGGATGAATTCATAGCCGACGGCGGATACGATACGGCGACCTTGTGGCTTTCGGACGGATGGGGCTGGGTACGGGAGAACGCCATTCGTGCCCCGCTTTATTGGCGCGATGACGAACAGTTTACTCACGCCGGCTGGCAGACGCGCGATCCCGATGCCCCGGTAACGCACATCTCTTACTTCGAGGCTGATGCTTTCGCCAGTTGGGCTGGCCACCGCCTGCCAACCGAATTCGAATGGGAAGCCATCGCCCGTGGGCAGGAAGGCGAATTGCCTGCGCATGACCCTCAGGGCGGCAATCAGCTTGACGACGCGACACCCCCGCTGCCGCGTGGCGGCGCCGAACTGTTCGGCGATTGTTGGCAGTTCACCCGGTCCGGATATCTACCCTACCCACGTTTTCGACCTGTCGAAGGTGCCGTGGGCGAATATAACGGCAAGTTCATGAGCGGGCAGTTCGTCTTGAAGGGTGCGAGCTGCGCGACCGCTCGCGGTCATTCGCGAGCAAGCTATCGCAACTTCTTCTACCCACACCAACGGTGGCAATTCACCGGCGTCAGGCTGGCAAAGGACATCTGATGAAAACCGATACTGGCATTGCACTTGTCGATTTGGACGAGGAGGGGGTCGATCGCGCTTTTCGTGCCGACGTACTCAAGGGACTAAATCAGCTGCCGAAGGCCATACCGGCGCGCTGGTTTTACGATCAGGAAGGCTCACGGCTGTTCGAACGCATCACGCAACTGGACGAATATTATCCCACT
The DNA here is from genome assembly GCF_019857205.1 of Qipengyuania pacifica. Taxonomy (GTDB): domain Bacteria; phylum Pseudomonadota; class Alphaproteobacteria; order Sphingomonadales; family Sphingomonadaceae; genus Qipengyuania; species Qipengyuania pacifica. Next base: position 36,121 of record NZ_JAHWXO010000002.1, read on the forward strand.
CGCGCGGAAACCGATATTCTCAAGACGCGCAGCAATGAATTCGCCCAACTCGTTGGGCAGGGCAGGGCTGTGGTCGAATTTGGATCTGGCAGTTCGGTCAAGACGCCGCTTCTGCTCGAGGCGATCGATCCGGCAGCCTATGTCCCTCTCGATATCTCGGGCGATTTCCTGCGCGAAAGCGCTGTTGCCTTGTCGCAGAAATTTCCCGATCTCCCGGTTCACCCGGTAGAGGCCGACTTCATGCGCCGCGTGAGCCTGCCCGACGGCGTCGGGCCACTCAAGAAACTCGGATTCTTCCCGGGCTCGACCATCGGCAACATGGTTCCGCGCACGGCGGTCGACCTGCTTCGCTCGATGCGAGCCACGCTCGGAGCGGATGAAGGCGAAAGCCCGCTGCTCCTGATCGGGATGGATCTCGTCAAGGAACAGCAGAAACTCGAAGCGGCCTATGACGATTCCGACGGTGTGACGGCCGCCTTCAACATGAATCTCGTCACGCGCATCAACCGTGAACTTTCAGGGACCATTCCCGCGGATGCTCTCGACCACCGCGCTGTATGGAACGACGATCTCGCACGGGTCGAAATGCACCTGGTCGCCAATCGGGACATCGACTTCACCGTATCGGGTGAAAGCTTTTCGATGCGTTCCGGTGAAACGATACATACCGAAAATAGCCACAAATTCACGCCTCGTAGTGCGAACCTGCTGCTTCTTGCCGGCGGTTGGACGCCGATCAAGCGATGGGTCGACGAAGATGAAAGGTTTTCGGTGGTACTAGCTCGCGCAACCGAGCAACGCGAAGCGCCCTGAGCCACTGCGGCTATTCATGGACGTGTCACCGGCACGTTCCTATATGTAAATAATGGAACTCGAGCCCGTTTTCAGCGCCGCTGCGGATACACTGCGTGCCATTCCCCGGTCGGAGCTGCTGATGGCGGCGGTCGTCGCCATGCTTGTGGGGTGGTTCGGCGCAGTGATCGCCAAACGCTCGATGCTCGGCGGGGTCCTGCGCATGGCTAGTTCACTTGCGCTTGGTCTCATCCTCCTTACTGTCGTCCTGCAGCTCTCGCGTTTCGATCCCCGCTTCGACATGGCCGTCCCGCAGATCGGCCTGCCCGAACAGGTCGTCGAAGGCGGCGAGACGCGCATTCCCCTATCCGCCGACGGGCATTTCTGGGTCCGTGCCGATGTAAACGGCGTGCCGGGAAATTTCATGATCGATACCGGCGCGACGCTGACGGCGATTTCAGCTGGGCTGGCAGAACGGGCGGGGCTCGAACCAAGGCGCGGCGGCATCCCCATCATGCTCGGCACGGCGAATGGGACGGTACAGGCGCATGTGGCAACGGTCGATAGCCTTACCTTCGGCAATGTCAGCGCCAGCGGCACCGATGCTGCGATTGCGGAGAACTTCGGCGACTTCAATGTCATCGGGATGAATGTGCTTGCGCGCCTCGGCTCCTGGCGGGTGGAAGACAACACCCTGATCCTTGTTCCTCGAGCAGAAGATACGATTTCATGAACTCTGGCGTTTGACCGCGCTGCCGGAGCCGCTAGTGGCTTGCAGTATGGACGGTTCGACCACGCTCCCCGCCCCGCCGCTGCTCGGTGAACTCCTCGTGCAGGGACCGGTCGCGCTTTTCCTCGATTTTGATGGCACACTGGTGGAAATTGCTGCTCGGCCCGGTGAAATTTACGTGCCGGATGCGCTGGCAGGCGCCCTTCAGACCTTGAGCAGTCGGCTGGACGGCAGATTGGCCTTGGTCAGCGGCCGCGCACTGGATGATCTGGCAGGCCACCTGGGTGAACTGGCCGTATGCCGCGCGGGTTCGCATGGTGCATCGCGCTATCTCGCCGATGGCACCCGCTTGGGCGAAGAGCCGCGCGGACTGGCAGATAGCTCGATTGCCGAACTCAAATCCTATGCCGAAGACAATGGGTTGTTCTACGAAGAGAAAGCGCACGGCGGTGCCCTGCATTTTCGTGATCAACCAGCCAAAAAGGACGCGACGCTTGCTTTTGCAGCAGATTTCGCCGGATCGCGCGATCTCTGTGTTACCAGTGGGAAAGGCGTGGTCGAACTCGTCCGGCCGGGCGCTACCAAAGCCGCAGCAGTCGAAGCTTTCATGGAAATAGCTCCCTTTGCGGGCGCCACTCCCGTGTTCATTGGCGATGATGTGACCGACGAGGACGGGTTCGCTGGCGCGATAAAATTCGGCGGATTCGGCATCGCCGTCGGAGAACGTCCGAGTGAGCGGGCACGATACGCTCTCGGCAGCGTTGCTGCAGTGCACCATTGGTTGGAGATATGATGAAGCCCGATCTCGAGCTTTCCCCTATCGGTAATTGTCAGGTCAGCGCCTTGATCGATCGTGAGGGAGCCATCGTCTGGGGCTGTGTTCCCCGCGTGGATGGCGACCCGGTCTTCTGTTCTCTGTTGAACGGTGATGCGCGGGATCGTGGTATCTGGCGCTTCGAATTGGAAGGCCAGACCAGCGCTACGCAGCGTTATGAACGCAATACCGCCATTCTCGTCACGCGCTTGGAAAGCGAAGACGGAAGCGCAGTGGAGATCCACGATTTCGCGCCGCGCTTCGAACGTTCGGGTCGGATGTATCGTCCCGTAGCCTATGCCCGCATCGTCAGGCCGGTGGCTGGTGCGCCGCGCATGCGTGTGGTGCTGGCACCGATGATGGAATATGGGGCCAAGCTTGCCGAAACCACCAACGGCACCAACCATGTTCGCTATCTAATCGGTCCGCAGGCATTGCGCCTGACGACTGATGCGCCAGTAGGGTATGTGCTCGAAGGCCGCAGTTACCGGGTTGAGAGTGATCAGCACTTCTTTCTCGGCCCCGATGAACCCTTCGTCGGCAACATCCGCAGCGAAGTCCGTCGTTCGGAAGCGGCAACAGCCCGCTACTGGCAGCATTGGGTGCGCGGTCTGCATATACCCCTCGAATGGCAGGAAGAAGTCATCCGGGCGGCAATCGCGCTCAAGTTGTGTCAGCATGAAGAAACCGGCGCGATCGTCGCTGCACTTACTACGTCTATTCCGGAAGCAGCGAACAGCCAGCGCAACTGGGACTACCGTTACTGTTGGATCCGCGACAGCTATTACACCGTGCAGGCGCTTAATCGCCTCGGCGCGCTCGATGTGCTGGAGAAATATCTCGCCTATCTGCGCAACATCGTGGACCTGGCCCGCGGCGGGCAAATCCAGCCGCTGTATTCGGTAATGGGGGAAACCGAACTCCACGAATTCGAAGCCGAAAAGCTCGCGGGTTATCGCGGCATGGGGCCGGTGCGTGTGGGTAATGCCGCCTACAAACAGGTTCAGTATGATTGCTACGGCCAGATCGTCATGCCGACCGCGCAGGCCTTCTTCGACACCCGCCTGCTGCGCATGGCCGACGACCGCGATTTCGAGCATCTAGAAGAAGTTGGCGAAGCCGCGTGGGCCAAGCATGACAAACCCGACGCAGGGTTATGGGAGTTTCGTACCCGGCAGGAAGTGCATACCTATTCCGCCGTCATGTGCTGGGCCGCCTGCGACCGTCTCGCGAACGTCGCTGCTCGTCTGGGCAAAGGCGACCGCGTAATTTATTGGCAGGAAAGGGCATCTGCCATACGCGCAAAGATAGAAGAGATGGCGTGGGCGGACGAAGGCGACCATTACCGCGCCAGCTTCCAGAGCGACTATCTCGACGCCAGTCTGCTGCAGATGGTTGAACTGCGTTATCTGAAGCCCGACGACGAGCGCTTCCTGAAGACCTTCGCCGCTATCGAGCGCGACCTGCGCCGCGGCAACCATATGCTTCGATATGCAGCGGAAGACGATTTCGGTGCGCCCGAGACTGCGTTCAACGTCTGCACCTTCTGGCTGATCGAAGCGTTGGCGCTTGTTGGGCGCCGCGATGAGGCTCGCGGTATCTTTGGCGATATGCTCAGTCATACGACCCATTCCGGCCTGCTTAGCGAAGACCTCGATTATGAAACGGGCGAGCTTTGGGGGAACTTCCCGCAGACCTACTCGCTAGTTGGTATAATCAACTGCGCTGGCCTTTTGAGCAAACCCTGGAGCGAAGTCCGCTGACCGGAGATCCACGCCTCGTCGTCATTTCCAACCGCGTTGCGGTACCCAAAGCCCGTGGAGCGGCCGGTGCCCAAGGTGGCCTAGCAGGCGCGCTGCATGCAGCGTTGAAAGATCGCAAAGGCTTGTGGTTCGGGTGGTCCGGCGAGGAAAGCGAAAGCGGCCGGACGGGTCACATCGATACGCAAACGTCCGACGGGGTAACAACAGCCACGCTCGATCTCTCGCAGCGCGATATCGATGAATATTATAATGGCTATGCCAATTCGACCTTATGGCCGCTATTTCACGATCGACTTGATCTGGCAGAATACGAGCGTGAAACGGCCAAGGGATACGAGCGTGTAAACGAGCGCTTTGCCGAACTCGGCGCTCCTCTGATTGACGCAGAAGATATTGTTTGGGTTCACGATTACCACTTGATCCCGCTCGGCGAACGGCTGCGTTCACGCGGGCTCAAGAACCGCATGGGGTTTTTTCTCCACATTCCCTGGCCGGCCACCAGGATGTTCGTCTCTCTGCCGTATCACGAACGGCTGGTCCGAACTCTGCTATTCTACGACGTCGTTGGTTTTCAAACGCAGGAATGGCTCGAAAGCTTTCTGCATTATTGCGAAAACGAACTGCGCGCGGAAGTTGACAAGGCCAGTGGCACGGTCACCTTTGAAGGCCGCACCACCATCGCAAGAGCTTATCCTATCGGCATCGACTGGGAACATTTCTCGAAGCTTGGTGAGAATGGTGAGGCGCGGCAGGCGCAACAGCGGCTGATCAGTTCGACGCGTCGACGCATCGCGATGATCGGTGTGGATAGGCTCGACTATTCGAAGGGAATTCCCGAGCGCATAGACGGCATCGGACGGTTCTTCGATAAAAACCCGGAGAGCATTCGCGATCTCGTCTTCATTCAGATCGCTCCGCCGAGCCGGGAAGACGTTGGCAGTTATCAGGAAATCCGTGCTGCCCTTGAACAGAAATGTGGCCAGATCAATGGTGCGCGAAGCGAAGTCGACATGGTGCCCATCCGGTATGTGAACCGGGGATATAGCCACGCTGAACTTTTCGGGTTCTTTCGCGGGGCCAAGATCGGATTGGTTACGCCACTCCGCGATGGCATGAACCTTGTGGCGAAAGAATATGTTGCTGCGCAGGATCCGGAAGATCCCGGGGTTCTCATCCTTTCACGCTTTGCCGGCGCTGCCGCTCAACTAAAAGATGCAGTTCTGGTCAATCCGCACAGCCCCGACGACATCGCCCACGCTATTCGCATTGCGCTCGATATGCCGCTGGATGAGCGGAAGCGGCGGTACGAGAAGATGATTGCAACGGTGCGCGATGACAATGTCCAGAACTGGACCAGGGACTTCCTTCGCGATCTTTCCGAGGCCTGATCAGGACCTGCGCGATTGCGTATGCGATGCGCGACTGCCACCGTCGCCGCCATGATTCGAGATCCTTTTCTTCAAACGCAGGGCATCCACAACTTTCGCGACTATGGCGGATGGGCCACGAAAGACGGGGGCGCCGTTCGTACGGGGCTGCTCTTTCGCTCCGGCCATCACGTCGGCGCGACTGACGCAGACCTTGCAGCTATCGCTCCGCTGGACATCCATACCGTCATCGATCTGCGCGGTGAGAGCGAGCGCAGCGCCAACCCCTGCCGGCGGGTCGAGGGTTTTGATGGCGAAGTTCTGTTCTACGAAGGGGAAACGACAAGCAGTCCCCCTCATATGGATATCGATCCCGAGATGAGTGCGGGCGATTTCGCGCGTCAGCGCATGTTGGCAGTCTATACTCGTATGCCCGACAATCCGGCGATGATCGACATGTTCGGCCGCTATCTCAACATTCTTGCTAACAGCGATGGAGCTAGCCTGGTCCATTGTTATGCCGGGAAGGACCGGACGGGCGTTGCGGCGACCATGCTGCTGCATATTCTCGGGGTATCCGAAGAGAACCAGCGACGTGAATTTTTGCGAACCAATGACAGCCCTACGTTCGAAGTTCTCGCGCGCCAGTCACTCCCCGGCATCGAAGCGCGGCTCGGGCGAAAGCTGGATGAGAGTGCGGCAAAGGACCTGCTCGGTGTGCGTGAAGAGTATCTCGAACGCTTTCTCGAAATCGCGAGCGATCGCCACGGGAGCTTCGATGGCTATCTGGAACAGGCGATAGGTGTGGATGAAGCGCTTCGTGAAGCCCTGATCACACGCTTCGTGGCGTGACTCTCGGTCCTGCGGTTCCCATATAGCCGCAAAACCCATTCAGACTTACGGAATTGACGATATGGCTACCCATCGCACCAAGATGCTTATCATCGGCTCGGGCCCGGCAGGCTATTCTGCCGCCATTTACGCAGCGCGAGCAATGATGGAGCCCATCGTGGTGCAGGGGCTGCAGCCCGGCGGCCAGTTGACCATCACGACCGATGTCGAAAACTATCCCGGCTTCGCAGACGTTATCCAGGGCCCTTGGCTGATGGAGCAGATGCAGAAGCAGGCCGAGCATGTCGGTACGCGCATGATGTGGGACACGATTGTCGATGTGGACATCGCTGGCGGATCGCCTTTCAAGGCGATCGGAGACAGCGGCGACGAATACATCGCAGACGTTCTGGTGATCGCCACAGGGGCCCAGGCCAAGTGGCTCGGCGTTCCGGGCGAGCATGAGCTGGGCGGCAAGGGCGTTTCAGCCTGTGCCACGTGCGATGGCTTCTTCTATCGCGGCAAGAAGGTAGCAGTGATCGGCGGCGGCAATACCGCAGTCGAAGAAGCCCTGTACCTGACCAACCATTCTGACGATGTGACGCTGATCCATCGCCGCGACGAATTGCGCGCGGAGAAGATCCTGCAGGAACGCCTGCTCAATCATCCCAAGATCAGCGTGCTGTGGAACAAGACGGTCGAGAGTTTCGAGGCAGGTCCGTCGGGAGCACTGGCCCATCTCAACTTGCGCGACACGGTGACGGGTGATGCGAGCACCTTCGACGTTGACGGCGGCTTCGTCGCCATTGGCCACGCCCCCGCCACCGAACTGTTCAAAAGCAAGCTGCCGATGGACGACGGTGGTTACCTGCTGACCGAGCCGGGTTCACCCAAGACGGAAGTTCCGGGCGTATTCGCAGCGGGCGACGTCACCGACCACGTTTATCGCCAGGCGGTTACGGCCGCCGGGATGGGCTGCATGGCCGCGCTCGATGCAGAACGCTTCCTTGCCAACCTCGAGATCGACATCGACGGCCACGCGCATGCAGCCAAGGAGGCTGCAGAGTAAGCGGCCCGGTCCCCGTCAGATGTGAAGATCGAACACGGCGATGGCGGCGTGGAAGATCAACGCAATCAAAGCGATGCTGGACAGCGCAAATAGAACGAAGCGGACCATCACCACATTGGCGGTCGCCTGTACCAGCGAGTGGGTGATCCTGAGACCTACATAAATCCAGGCGATCAGCGCGTTCATGCCGTCACCCCAGCCAATCAGGGCGAGCAGAAGCGCGACCGCGTAGAACACCGTCGGCTGTTCGTGCAGGTGGTTGTAGTTATGTGCCTTCCATTGCACCTGCTCGGGAAGACGTTCGTCGAGCGTCCCAGTCTTGCGCGCGTCGTCGGGCTGGATCTTCGCCTTCGACATGGCCGGAATGCGGGTGGCGTACATCCAGAGCCACATGATCATGGTCCACGCCATCAGCACGACGACAGGCTGGAGAATTTGCGAATCAATCATCGAAGCGGTCCCTGTCATGCCGGCGCCAGGCTCGGGTCATGGAACATGGTGAGGGCAATGGCACGATAGGCGAGATACATCAGCGCCGCGCTCGACAGGAAGAAGAGCAGGAACCGGATCTTTACGACGTTTACCGTGGCCTGCCAGACCGAATGCACGATACGCAGAGCGACATAGATCCATGCAGCAACGACGTCGAAAGCACTGGCGCCGAGCAGCGCGATGATGATCGTGACGGCGTAGAACAGCGTCGGCTGTTCCATGAGGTGAGCGTAATTATGCGCTTTCCAGTTGATCTTGTCCGGCAGGACCCCTTCGAGATCCTGGCCGCGACCGCCCGGACGGGCATTTCCCAGGCCGCCACCGGCCTTGCCCATCGCTGGCAGGCGCGTTGCAGCCATCCAGACAAGCATTATCAGCGACCACGCGATCAGTACCGCCGCGGGTGCGAGCATCTGGGCTAGCATTGTCGATTTCTCCCCTTTGACCCTTGCCGCCGAACGTGCGGCGGCGCGGATCGATTGTCAAACGCAACTATCGATCGGTGATGGTCGCAGCGAAGCTTGCTGCGTCGGTGTTGCCTCCGGTGACCATGATCACCGTGTCCTCGTCCACCGCGACCTTGCCCGCCAGCGCTGCGGCAAGGGCGGCAGCGCCGCCGGGTTCGACCACGAGGTTGAGATGGCCGAAGGCGAAGCGCTGGGCTGCCCGGACTTCCTCGTCGGTTACAGTGCTACCGGGTTCGGCGCGTCCCTGAAGGACCGACAGGTTGATCGGCTTGGTCGCATCGGGCTGCAGGGCGTCGCAGATGGTTGAAGGCGGGTTCTCGCCGACATGGACCACCTCGCCAGCCGCAATCGCCCGACCGACCATGTATCACCCGTGCGGCTCGACGATATGGATAGTACTTTCAGGACAGGCGAGAGCGAGACCGGCCGCCAGGCCGCCGCCGCCGCAGCAGACCAGCAGGCGCGACGGTGCACGGCCAAGCTGCGCCTCGATCTCTATGCCGGCGCCTCCCTGTCCTTCGATGACCCAGGGATCGCCGAAGGCGTGAACGAGGACTGCGCGGCGTTCTTCCACCAGCTTTGCCGCCACGTCGTCCCGGTTTTGCCCAGGGCGGTCATACAGAACGATTTCCGCGCCCAGAGCACGGGTTGCTTCCAGCTTCACCTGTGGAGCGTTGCGCGGCATCACAATCGCGGCGGCAATCCCGAGACGACGAGCCGCCCAGGCGACGCCCTGCGCGTGGTTGCCCGAGGAAACGGCGATCACGCCGCGCGCCCGTTCCGTGTCATCAAGGTTCGAAAGCCGCCACCAGCCCCCGCGGATTTTGAACGCGCCGACGGGCTGCAGGCTTTCCGCTTTCACATGGCAGCGAACCCCGCCGATCTCGACCGGCAAAAGCGGGGTGGGGGGCAAGATAGCGGCGACAGAGCGCGCTGCGGCAAGCACGCCGTCGCGATTCGGTGCGCGGATATCGCTCATCAGTTCGTCGCTCCGGCAGAACACATGGACCGCATGTTACACCGTCCAAGGGCAAAAAAATCCGGCCCGGTTTGGCGCTGCAAACGGGCGGAGAGGGGGCAGGGGATATATTTGGTCATGTACCCGGCTATGCCGAAATTACGCAAAGTAGGAAACGGGGATGGCGGATCGTTTGGCGCTGCCGGTGCATTTCGCTAGGGAGCGCCCAAGATTCGAACCCGGAGAATATTTTCATGTCGACAGTCCTCGTGATCGGTGCCGGCGGCGTCAGCTCGGTCTGCGTCCACAAGATGGCGATGAACCCCGATATCTTCACCAATATCCACCTGGCCAGCCGCACCAAGAGCAAGTGCGATACGATCGCCGCTTCCGTGAAGGAGCGTACGGGGGTGGATGTGAGCACCTATGAGATCGACGCCGAGGAAGTTCCGGCAATGGTCAATCTGATCAAGAAGATCGGTCCCGAACTCGTCGTCAATCTGGCCCTGCCGTATCAGGATCTGCCGATCATGGACGCCTGCCTGGAAGCGGGCGTCGATTATCTGGACACGGCCAATTACGAACCGAAGGACGAAGCCAAGTTCGAATATCACTGGCAGTGGGCCTATCAGGACCGCTTCAAGAGCGCAGGACTGATGGCGCTGCTGGGATCGGGTTTCGATCCCGGTGTGACCAGCGTCTTCACCATGTGGCTCAAGAAGCACAAGCTGAAGACCATTCGCCAGCTCGATATTCTCGACTGCAACGGCGGCGACCATGGCCAGGCCTTCGCCACCAATTTCAATCCCGAAATTAACATTCGCGAAGTGACCGCACCTGCGCGCCACTGGGAAAACGGTGAATTCGTCGAAACCCCGGCCATGGGCAAGAAGGTCGAATTCGACTTCGAGGCGGTCGGCCCGAAGAACATGTACATGATGTACCACGAAGAGCTGGAAAGCCTCGCCAAGTTCAATCCGGAGATGGAACGGGCGCGCTTCTGGATGACGTTCGGCGATGAATACATCAAGCACCTGACCGTCCTGCAGAACGTGGGCATGACCCGGATCGATCCCGTCCGGTATCAGGGCAAGGACATCATTCCGCTCCAATTCCTCGCTGCGGTCCTGCCCAAGCCGGAAACGCTGGGCGAAACGACCAAGGGCAACACCAATATCGGCGTGATAGCGACGGGTGAAGCGCTGGATGGCAGCGGCGAGAAGACGTTTTACATCAACAATATCTGCAGCCACGAAGCGGCGTATGAGGAAACCGGCAACCAGGCGGTTTCCTATACCACCGGTGTGCCGGCGATGATCGGTTCGGCCATGATGGTCACCGGCAAGTGGACCGGCGACGGCGTGTTCAACATGGAAGAAATGGATCCCGATCCCTTCATGGACATGCTCAACGAACATGGCCTGCCGTGGCAGGTGAAGGAACTGGACGGACCGGTGGATTTCTGACCGTGACCCGCGCGGCTGTGTTCGCGCCGATCGTGCTCCTCGCCCTATCCAGCCTGCTGATGAATCTGGCGTGGTACGGCCATCTCAAGGCTCCGCATCGCGCATTGTGGGTGGCGGTGCTGTTGAGTTGGGGAGTTGCGTTCTTCGAATACATGCTGGCCGTGCCGGCGAACCGCATCGGCGCGCAGACCTATTCACTGGCTGAGCTCAAGACCATTGCCGAGATCTGCTCCTTGATCGGTTTCGTCATCGTCGCCTGGGCATTGTTCGGAATTCGTCCCGGACTGAACCAGGCGATCGGCTTCTTGCTGATCGCCGCGGGGGCGGTGTTCGTGTTTCGCGGACCTTTTCCGTCATGAAGCGGATAGCAGTTCTTGCCGCGCTGGCCCTGACGGCATGTTCGGGCCAGACAAAGCCGGAAGACGCGCCGCGCGCCGAAGTTGATGGCAATTGGGCGGAAGTCCCGGAAGGCGTCGCCTGGGGCGAAGTCAGCGCCGTTGATACCGACAGCCACGGGCATATCTTCGTGCTTCAGCGTGCCGGACGCGATTGGAAAGAGCCGTTTCCGTCCGATCCGATCGACGAGCCGGTAGTTTTCATGTTCGCGCGCAACGGTAAGTTGCTGGGTCGCTGGGGCGCCGGCGAGACGGTAATGCCGCACGGTCTGTCTATCGATGATACGGACAATATCTGGATCACCGATGTGCAGCGCGAGCAAGTGCTGCGCTTTTCCCACGATGGCACGCTGGAAATGACGATCGGCGCGCGAGGCAGATCGGACGATGTGCCGGATCATTTCGGCAGACCGACGGACGTTGCCTTCGGCAGGGGCACGGTATTCGTAGCCGACGGATATGCGAATTCGCGGATCGCGGTATTCGACCGGCAGGGTAATTTCCTGAGCCAATGGGGCCACGAGGGTTCGGGCGCTGGCGGGCTTGCCGTTCCGCATTCGGTCGCGGTGAAGGACGGCAAGGTCTATGTCGCCGACCGCGAGAACCGGCGCATCAAGATATTCAGTGAAGGCGGGCGTCTGCTCGAAACGTACAATACGCCCGGCTATCCCTATGCGGTCAAACCGCTGGGGCAGGGGTATTTCGTGTCAGTCGAAGGGCGCGATGCCAGCGATCGTGAAGGTGCCATCGTGCGCGTCTGGCGGCCGGATGGTACGATCGAGCGCATTCTCGACGCGAGCGGGGAAGGGCCGACCAAGGGGCACGACCTTGCGATCGGCGGTGACGGAACAATCTATCTGGCCGATCCGGAGGGCAAGCGTGTGCTGACCTTCGAACTGGCCCAGACGACGGAAGACGAGTGATGGAAACAAAAGCCGGCGATCCGGGCGGATTTGCCCAATTCGATCTGGACCGGGTCAGCAGCCCGGCCTTTGTCGTGGATGCGGCAAAGCTGCGCGCCAACTGCCAGGTGCTGGCAAACATCCGCGACGAGGCCGACATCAAGGTGCTGGCTGCGCTCAAGGCCTTTTCGATGTGGTCGACGGCGCCGATCATCGGCGAATATCTGGACGGTGTGTGTACGTCCGGCCTGTGGGAAGCGCGGCTGGCGAGCGAATTCTACGACGGCGAGATCGCGACCTATTCTGCCGCTTACAAGCCCGACGAGCTGGAAGAGGTGTGCCGACTGTCCGACCATGTGATCTTCAATTCGCCCGGCCAGATGGAGCGGGCCGCGCTGATCCTGAAAAATGCGCGCGCGGCGGGTCAGGATTTCGATGTCGGGCTGCGCATCAACCCCAAGCATGCAACGGGCGAAGTGCCGCGCTACGATCCGTCCAGCCCGGGCAGCCGGCTGGGTTTCCCGATCGACCAGTTGACGCCGGAAATCATGGCGCAGGTCGATGGAATCCATTTTCACAATCTGTGCGAACAGGATTTCGAACCGCTCCATGCCACATGGGACAAGGTGTTCGATGCGATCGAACCGTGGTTCGGCCAGCTCAAGTGGATCAACATGGGCGGGGGCCACCATATCACCCGCGCCGATTACCAGCGCGAGGAGCTGATCGAATTCCTGCGCGATGCGAAAGAGGATACGGGCGCGGAAATCTATCTCGAACCGGGTGAGGCGGTGGCGCTGGATGCGGGTATCCTCATCGGGACGATACTGGATACCGGTTTCAACGAACTGCCCGTCGCCGTGGCCGACATTTCGGCCACCTGCCACATGCCGGACGTGATCGAGGCGCCGTACCGCCCGGCCATGCTTGGCGAAAGTGCGGACCAGACCGTGCCAGAGGTGCGGATCGGCGGGCCGTCATGCCTCGCCGGGGACGTGATCGGCGATTACCGCATTCAAGACGGCGCAGAGGTGGGCAAGCGTTTCGCGTTCCTTGATCAGGCCCATTATTCGATGGTGAAAACCAATACGTTCAACGGGGTCCAGCTCCCCAGCATCTATCTGTGGGACAGCGAAACCGACCACCTCGAGCTGGTGAAAGAGTTCGGCTACGACACCTTCCGCGACAGGTTGAGTTGAGGGCCAAGCAGGGGCGCAGCGTCCCTCGTTTCTCGCAGAGGGTCGCGGCGGTCGAAGCATAGCTGGTCACGGCCGCTTCGCTTGGCATTGTAAAGCAGCAGGTCGGCTTCGCGATAGCTTGCCTTCGGATCTGCGGGATCGACCTTGGCGAGGCCGGCGCTGGCCGTGATCGGATGGTCCAGACCGGGCACTTCGTTATCGATCGCGAGCGGGATTCCGCGGCGCACCCGGTCGAGTTCGAGCGCGGCCAGTTCGACCGAAGCGGCCCGGACGACGACGGCAAATTCCTCGCCCCCCAGCCGCCATGCGCCGACGAAGGAGCCGGTTGCGACCTCACGTCTCAGCATGTCGCCCAACCATTCGAGCACGCGGTCGCCCGTGGCGTGGCCATAGGTGTCGTTGACCGATTTGAAGCGATCGATGTCGATCAGGCCGAGCATGTCTCCCGCCTGCCAGACGCGCGCATCGTAATCGCGTCGATTCCCAAGACCCGTCAGCGCATCATGGCGTGCCTCGCGCGCCAGATCGTCGCTAACGGCAAGAGCGGCGTCGCGTTCCTCCCGCAGGGCTTTGACGCGCCAGCCCACGGCCGCCATCAGCGCTGCCGCTTCGAACGCCAGAGACAGATAGAAGCCGAAGTCGGCGATCGGCGGGAGCGAGTAAAGGCCGAGGTTGCGGACCAGCCGTTCGATGGAAAATACGAACGGTACGCTCCACGCCATGACGAATACACGCGCGGCCTCGCTACCCTTGCGCCATGCCGAGGTGGTGATCACCAGTGTGGCGATCGAGCCGGGGATGAAGCAGAGGTTGTAGGCGGCGCGCATGCTCACACCCAGCAGGGCGCCGAGCGGAAGCAGAAAGCCGCCGGCAAATACCAGCAGGCCGCAGGCGATTGCCACCCGCCGCATGGCAGGCGTGATTGCGTCGCGTTCAAAGAAGGTCAGCGCGAAGGGTGCGAGCAGGGCGATCGCCCAGGCGAGGGTGGCGTAGGAAATCACCGAACGCGTCCAGAGCGAGATGCCCGGCGCAATCAGAAATATGAGGGACCCCGCAGTGGTGACGTAAATGACCAGCAGGACCGAAAAAGCGAAATGCACGGCGGCGAACCAGCGGCGCAGCGCGATCGCCATGAAACCACTGACAATCGCGGTAAGTATGAGCATGCCCAGGACCACGCCGAGCAGCACCAGCGATCCTGTACGGTCGCGCTGTGCCGCTTCGGTCGACACGACCTTGAGCCCATGGGCGAGATCGGGCCCAAGCGGACGATCGACGCGCACGAACAAGGGGCCTTCGCCGCCAAGGCTGCCCAAGGGGAGGGCAAAGCGGGTGCCGGTCGTCCAGTTCTTTGCGAGCGCGGCGGAGCCTACGGCCCGGGTTGCCATGCGACCATCGGACGTTGCCCGCGCAATGATCAGCCCGCTGGATGCCATGGCATCGCCGATGAGGACCGGCTCCTCGACATGCAGCGCCTCTGCCGGGATACGAACCCAGCTGTGATCCCCGACCGCATCGAGCTTGGCTGCATGGCAAACCCAGTTCGAAGACGCGGCTGCCTCTGCCGAATCGAGCAGGTCGTCCGTCGCAAGGATGCAATTCGCCGCACCACTTGCTGCGCGCGCATCCACAGCCATCCCGGAAAGGAAGGTTGCGGCGAGCATCATCAGCAAATAGTGGACGGCGCGTCTCATAAGGGCGGCGCTAGCATCACATGTTTGCATGTGGGTTAATCTTTCGCCTTTTGATAAAAAACGGTTTTTACCGGTCGCCCCATCGCAACTCAGCCTCGCCGCGACCCGGCTGCGCTTGCATTCCTATTCCAACATTTCACTTGCGATTAATGACCCACCATTTATATGCGCCGCTCCCGCTGCCCCAAGGGGACTTCCTAACCGCAAGGCAGCTTGTCGTTTCATGGTCCGCAAGGACTGTTTAGGGGGTCCCTTGAGTTGCCGCATTTCCCTGACGCCCGGTCCGTAGTTCGCGCGCTCGCGCCCGACGAA
Organism: Qipengyuania pacifica; assembly: GCF_019857205.1. Taxonomy (GTDB): domain Bacteria; phylum Pseudomonadota; class Alphaproteobacteria; order Sphingomonadales; family Sphingomonadaceae; genus Qipengyuania; species Qipengyuania pacifica. Next base: position 51,372 of record NZ_JAHWXO010000002.1, read on the forward strand.
CCCATCATTCTGAACCGCCCGCATGCCGCGGCGCGCGCAGCCCGTTTCTTCGTCGAGAAGTTTCCGGGCAAGTCGCTCTATGCGGTAAAGGCCAACCCATCGCCGGATCTGGTCCAGATCCTGTGGGACAACGGCGTGACGCATTACGACGTGGCATCGATCGCCGAAGTGCGGCTGGTGCGTGCGACGCTGCCCGACGCGACGCTCTGCTTCATGCACCCGGTGAAGGCGCCCAGCGCCATTCGCGAAGCCTATCGCCAGCACGGCGTGAAGACCTTCAGCCTCGATTCCGTCGAGGAACTGGAGAAGATCGTCGATGCATGCCGTGACGATGCCGGCGAACCGGCGCAGGACCTGCGCCTGTGCATCCGTCTGCGCGTATCGAGCGAATATTCCGAGCTGAGCCTCGCGTCGAAATTCGGGTGCGACCTGACCGAAGCGCCCGCGCTGCTGCAGGAAGCACGCCAGCATGCCGACTGGCTGGGCCTGTGTTTCCACGTGGGCAGCCAGGCGATGACGCCCTTCGCCTATGTACAGGCGCTGGAACGCGTGCGCATCGCCATCGGCGAGGCATCAGTGGTCATCGACATGATCGACGTCGGCGGCGGTTTTCCCTCGGTCTATCCGGGGATGGAGCCCCCGCCGCTGGAAGACTATTTCCAGATCATCCACCAGAACTTCTACAATCTGCCGATCGCTTACAACGCCGAATTGTGGTGCGAGCCGGGCCGTGCGCTGTGCGCCGAATACAGCTCGCTCATCGTCAAGGTGGAGAAGCGGCGCGGCGACGAGCTGTACATCAACGATGGCGCCTATGGCGCGCTGTTCGATGCGGCTCATGTGGATTGGAAGTTCCCCGTGCGCGCGCTCGAAGACGATCTGATCAAGCCCGAGATGGATTTCGCCTTCTACGGTCCGACCTGCGACGATGCGGATTACATGCAGGGCCCATTCGTCCTGCCCGAAGATATCCAGGCAGGCGATTACATCGAGATCGGTATGCTTGGTGCATACGGCGCGGCGATGAAGACGGATTTCAACGGCTTCGGCGCTGCCGAGCGGATTGTAGTGCAGGACGAGCCGATGGCGAGCCTCTACGATGGTAGCCGCCAGCGTCCGGCGGCGGACAACGTCGTAAGCTTGCGCTGACGCGGGCTTAGCTAGCGAAGAAGAAGGGCCGCCCATGCTTCGAGCAGGGCGGCCTTTTCATTCAGCGCGGCACGCTCAGGTTCGGGTAAGCCAACCTGACGACGCCGGCCTGGATTATGCGTCTGCACGTCCGGAACGCGGGGCTTTCGATGTTTCCTGGCGCTGCTGCGGCGCGCCGGGCCGCTGCTTTTTCGCTTCCAGCAACCCCGTGAAAGAGCCTGTCGGCACCAGAAGAATGTTCTTTTTCATCTCTTGCAATCGTCATCGTGAACAGTTGGCAGTGCCGGTCGCTTTGCCAGCCTTTCTGTCGGATGAACGGTCGTCGGCCCATCGCACGCCATGAACGGGCGACGGATGAGGTGAATGAGATTACGGCCAAAATGAGGCTGTTTGCTAACCGTACTTTTCGCGATGGGCGTCCAGCGTCGGCCTGACCCTGCCCAACGCTTCGCCGACCAATTCGGGAAATGCGTCACGTTCCAGTTCCAGCACGGCATTGTGTGCTGCAGCTATGCGCTTCGCCCCGGCCCACTGCGTTCCGATGTCGAACGCCCAGTCACGAAAAGCATCGGCCGCACCGGCACGCGGTTCGAGTGCCTTCGCCAATGTGGGATGAAAGCCAAGCCGGCCCGTGAAGGGCATAAGCGAAAGCGGAAAGCCCTTGCGCAGATATACGAAGGTATCATCGACATGAATGGTCCCGCTCGCCCGATGAAACGCGAGCACTGACGAAAAATGCACGCTATCGTCGGAACAGACCAAGGGAACCCCGCTCGGTACCGAAAACGAGAAGTCGTCACTGTACTGCTGTGCAAGTTCGTTCTGTTCGCAGCGAGTGTCCGACCAGGGCAAGTGGGGCAAATGTTCGTGATGTCGGGCAGTGCCATGGAGCTGCGCGTTTGGAAACGCTTCATGCATCCATTCGCAATGGAGCGTGTGGAAGGGATGCAGGTTGAGCACCGCCTCCACCCTGGCACCGCCATCGGTCAGTTTGAGGATGTCGGAATGGACGGCATCGGGGAGGGTATAACTGTCGAGAAACACAAAATTGCCGTTGGCGAGTCGAACCAGCGAGCATTGCGTTCCCACGTCGAAAAAGCCCCCGACCCGAAAACTGCCGCGAACGGACCAGAAACCGTTACCCAGATCGATGAAAGCGCTACTCATGGAAACCCCACGAAGCGTGCCGCTTCGTTGACTGGCTTGCGCTCGCTGACGACCGCATTGGCTGGAAAACTCTCGTCGGGCCAACCCAGCGCCACTGCTTTCATGATTACCTGCTCCTTTGGAATGCCCGCATGTTCGCGAACCACCGGGCTTTGCATGATGCCCTGCGAATTGATTACGCAGCCGAGGCCGCGGCTCCATGCCGCGTTGACCAGTGCGGTCGTTACGGCTCCGCAATCGAAGGGCGTGTCATCGCTTCCCGACAGTTCGCGATCATAGGCCACGATTACGCAGACCGGCGCATCGAACTGGCGAAAACCGCGCAACACCCAATCCTGCCGCTTTTCCTTATCGTCCCGTTCGATGCCCATCGCTCCGAACAATTGCTTGGCAACCCCGATCTGGCGTTCGCGATGAACGCCTGCAAAAGGCTCTCCGCGCCGGAATTCGCGGCTGTCGGGCTCTCCGGCGAGAATCCGTTCCGTATTGCCTTTACGAATGCGGTCGAGAGGTTCGCCCGTGATGACATGGAAATGCCACGGCTGCGTATTCATGGATGTCGGTGAACGCATGGCCAAGGTCAGCACCTCTTCGATTATCGCCCGAGGCACCGGTTTGTCGAGGTAACCCCGGATCGAACGGCGGCTCATCACCACCTCTTCGTACGTCATATCCGGATTGCCGCTCATCCATATTCTCCCAAGTCTGTTCGTAGCAGGGTTAGCGCTGCGAATCGAAGGCGCAAAATCCGCTACGGCCTGGTGGGCAGGCAGGTGCCAACGTCGGGCGCAGGGAAGGTGCGGCAGTCGAAGAAGATCGCTTCTGCCGCGCTCGCGCTTGCCGAAACAAAGCTGAAGCGCACGCTTCGGCGGGCTTCTTCAGTCAGTGGCAGTTTGGCTGGAATGTTGTTCGCATCGCTCCATCCTTGCACGCGGCAGTACCCTTCGCTCCCACACAGCGCCCGTGCCTTGTCGACCAGCGCCGCTGGCGCGTCAGAAGGTGATACGAGCACGAAATGTATTCCCGCGCCTGGCGAAGACGGTGTTGCGTCGCCCCCTTCGGTGGTTTGGTTTACCAGCTCGGTCGTGATGCTACGCACCGCTTCGCCGCCCTGCATGAGGGTGGGGAGCGGGTTGGCCGTTGCCACGGTCAGTGCCGTTTCCTGCAAGCGCAGCGGATCCGGTTCTCCTCCGCCATAACGAGCGGAGAGTGCATTGCGCGTGCCCCAGAAACCGCGCCAGCGGAAGAAGATATGGGGGCCGACCTGCGCAACCTTGTCGAGCTTGTCGCTCCACCATGGATAGACGTAATTCGCGTGAAAGTGGGTGGCGTTGCCGACAGTCGCATCGATAGCGCCGGCGAGCATTTCGTCCGCCCGTGCCCGGGCTGCCCGCCAGGCTGCATCGGAATAGCGACGCGCCAGCGACCCATCACAGGTGAAGCTGAACTGGCAACCGGTCGGTCGCTGCGAGCCTTCGAAGACCACGCCGCAGACTGTTTTGGCGAATGCAGGATGGCGAACGCGATTGAGTATGACCTGCATCACCGCGCGTTGATCACCGTCGCCGCCGCCTGCTTCGGCCATTCCGGCGAGAGCCAGACAGTCGCGTGCACGTGCCCGATCCGCGCTGCTTCCGCGAAACGAAAACGGAGTAGCCTTGCCCGGTCCCGCCTCTGCGAACCCGACTGCCGCGTTACGGGCCTGTGCATCGTCTGCGGCAAGCTGGGAGAGGATCACCGTGTCTTCGCCCGTGGCGGGAAGATCTGGTACGGCAGGAAGGGGAAGGACCTGCTCCACCGCGGCCTCCCGATCATGAACGGGAGAGTGGGGCGTCTGGTGGAAAAGGCCAAGGAACAGGAAGGGCAGCAGCAGAAGGCCGACCAACGCCAGCGCCGGAGCAAAATCGCGTTTCGATCGCGTGCCAGGGCCGTTGCCATTCATCAGGGCTATTTAAGCCGGTTTTTTCCCGCTTCCAGCGTCAGGCTTCGAAATAGGGTCTGTCGCCTGCGATCGTCACGCGTTCCATCACCCGCCGCGCAGGGAAATAATCGCTGGCGGCAAAATGCTGGCAGGCGCGGTTATCCCAGAAAGCGATCGAACCAGCATGCCAGCGAAAGCGGCATTGAATTTCCGCATCGCGCGCCGTGGCGAACAGGTGATCGAGTAGCCACCGACTTTCGGCCTCGTCCAGCCCATCGATGTGGGATGTGAAGGCGGTGTTGACGTAAATCGCCCGTTCGCCTGTCTCGGGATGCGTGCGGATGACAGGGTGGCGCGTGGGTGGATATTGATCGTGCAGTTCTTCCGGTCGCTTGCCGAGCCGACGGGCAAAAACGCGAGCAATGTCGTGAACGGCGGTGAGACCTTCGCAGAAACGCTTCATCTGATCGGACAGCCGTTCGTACGCCATATGCATGTTCGCGAAGAGCGTGTCGCCGCCACATTCCGGCACTTCGCGCGCAAGCAGGATCGATCCGAGCGATGGTTCTTCGCGCCAGGTGACATCGGAATGCCAGGCATTTTCCTGACCGCGGCTCTTGGGTCCGTGTTCGATCCGCAGCACTTCGGGATCGGGCTGATCCTTAGGCGTCGCCGGGTGGATTTCGAGTTTTCCAAAGTGGCGCGCAAAAGCGATATGCTGCGCCGTGGTGAGATCCTGATCGCGGAAGAAGATGACACCATGTTTGAGAAGGGCCGCCCGGATCTGCGGTATCCGATCACCGATATCCATCGACCCCAGGTCGATGCCCAGAATTTCGGCCCCAATGGCAGGGGTCATCGGCCTGATGTCGAGCGTGCCGGTATCGAGCGTCGTGCGGTCGAAGGTAGTCGCCATTTATCTCTCTCCTCGAGGCGTAGCATGCCACAAGGGGAGGAGAACTGGCTAGAGGGTCATGCGTCGACGAACTTGCGCGCGCTTTCGCGCCGGTGCGGGCAGCCGGGCCAGCAGCACGGGCGCTTTTTCCCCTCAAGGATTTCCTCGTGCAGCCGCTCGCGACGCTTCTCGCGCGTAGCCTCCTGCTTGGCGAACAGGGTCCAGCAGATCCATTCATTTCTGGCGAGCGGGGACAGCGCTTCCCATTTCGCCGACAGCGAAGCATCGCCATCAAGCATAGCTTTAAGTTCTGGGGTGAGCTGGTGGCGAAAGTCGGGGTCGGCTGCCTTTGCCACGCCGCTTCAGGCCGCTTTGGCCAGTTCCATATCCATCCGGTCCCAGATCTCTACCAGGGCAGAGACGAGGTCGTCCATCATGGCCGGAGTGTGCGCCGGGCCGGGCGTGAAGCGAAGCCGTTCCGTGCCGCGCGGTACGGTCGGGAAATTGATCGGCTGGACGTAGACGCCATATTCGGCGAGCAGGATGTCGCTGATCTTCTTGGCGTGAACCGGATCTCCCACCATCAGCGGGACGATATGCGTCACGCTGTCCATAACCGGAAGGCCCGCATCGCGCATTTTCTGCTTGAGCAGTTCGGCGGCGGCCTGCTGACCTTCGCGTTCCTCGCTCGACGCCTTGAGGTGGCGGACCGATGCCAGCACGCCAGCCACCAGAGCAGGGCTGAGCGATGTGGTGAAAATGAAGCCGGGCGCATAGGACCGGATGCAGTCGACGATCTTCTTGTCCGCTGCGATATAGCCGCCCATCACGCCGAACGCCTTGCCTAGCGTGCCTTCGATGATGTCGATACGATGTGCCGCTTCGTCGCGTTCCGAAATACCGCCGCCGCGCGGGCCGTACATGCCAACGGCGTGCACTTCGTCGATATAGGTCAGCGCGTTGTATTTTTCCGCAAGGTCGCAGATCGCATGGATCGGTGCGACGTCGCCATCCATCGAATAAACGCTTTCGAAGGCGATCAGCTTGGGCGTGTCCGCATCTTCGGCAGCCAGCAACTGTTCGAGATGTTCGAGATCGTTATGGCGGAAGACGCGCTTTTCGCAGCCCGAATTACGGATGCCCGCGATCATGCTGGCATGGTTCAATTCGTCGGAAAAGATCACGCAGCCCGGCAGCAGCTTCGCCACTGTCGACAGCGTAGCGTCATTGGAAACATAGCCGCTGGTGAACAACAGGGCCGCGTCCTTGCCGTGTAGATCCGAAAGTTCGGCTTCGAGCTGGACGTGATAATGGGTGTTGCCACCGATATTGCGCGTCCCACCCGAACCGGCGCCGACATCGTGCAGCGCTTCTTCCATGGCCTCGATGACCTTGGGATGTTGCCCCATGGCGAGATAGTCGTTCGAGCACCACACGGTGACCGGCTTTGGACCGTTGTGACCAGCAAAACACCGCGCGTTGGGGAAGGCGCCCTTGTTGCGCAGGATGTCGATAAAGACACGATAGCGGCCTTCCTCATGGAGTCGGGCAATCGCTTCGTCGAAGATCTGGTCGTAGTTCACGGCGTAGTCGCTCGTATCTGCGCCGCCCTTCCGCGGCTGACTATGCGGCTCGCCCTAATCGAATGCGTTGCAAATCGCCACTGCGATCTTTGCGAACGATTCTCACCTGTCGAAACAAGCTCTGCCGGCCGAAACCCGGCTGGCTACAGAACTTCGAGGCGACCGAGACCCATTTGCGACAGGGGACCGCGTACCTTCTCGAAGTTTTCCAGAGAGCCGGTTGTCACGGCCCGGTCCGGTACGGTGCGCGTCATGGGCTGTCCTTCGACCAGTTGGGCGACCCGCCGCGCGATGCCGTGCGCGCCATGTACGAATCGGACGCCCGGTCCGAGAGCTTCGCCGAGCTCCTGCTCGAGCAGGGGGAAGTGGGTGCAGGCCAGCACCACCGTATCGATTTCGTTGCCGCGAGCCTGCAGGACCAGCCCCCGGGCAGCTTCCGCCACGGCAGCGGCGTCCACTTCCTCTCCGCGCAGTTTGGCTTCCGCCAGGGTGACGAGGTCGTTGGCACCGTAACGCAGCAATTTCTTGCCGCCGGCGAATTCGCGTTCGAGATCGTCGACATATTTCTGGCGTATCGTCGCCTCGGTACCGAGCAGGCCGAACACGCCCGTCTGCGTCATGGCGGCAGCTGGCTTGATCGCGGGAACGGTGCCCACGATCGGAGTTTCCAGCACGTCGCGAACCATGCCGAGCGCGATCGTGCTGGCCGTGTTGCAGGCGATACAGATCAGGCGCGGCTGGTAGCGTTCAGCCATGCGGCCCAGCAGCCCCGCCACGCGGGCGGCGATTTCCGCTTCGCTTTTCGCGCCGTAGGGCAGGCCAGCCATGTCGGCTGCATAGATGATCGGCGCTTGCGGCAGCAGTGCGCGCAATTCTGCCAACACGGTGAGCCCGCCGACACCGGAATCGAACAACAGGATGGGGGATGATGCGTCCAAAGCGGATTTTCTTTACGATGCGGGTGTGAAGGTGACGTCAGTCGGGCATTGCCCAAGGCCCGTACTTACTTTTAGAGCGAGTTCATAGAGAAAGGGCGCAACCGTTCCCGGTTCGTCCATAAGCGGAGTTTCCCGTGGAAGCATTATACGCAGCGTTGCTCGGCTACCTGATCGGATCCATTCCTTTCGGCCTTTTGCTCACCAAAGCCGCCGGCATGGGGGACGTGCGCAGTATCGGCTCCGGCAATATTGGCGCGACCAACGTACTGAGAACGGGCAACAAGGGATTGGCGGTAGCCACGCTTGTCCTTGATCTTGCCAAGGGGCTCGCTCCGGTCGTCATCGCGGGGCAGCTCTGGGGCGAAATCGCAATGGCATTCGCTGCGGGTGCTGCAGTGCTGGGACACTGTTTCCCCGTGTGGCTAGGGTTCAAAGGCGGCAAGGGCGTCGCCACCAACGCCGGCGTTTCGTTCGGCCTCGCCTGGCCGATAGGGCTCGCCTATGCTTTCGTATGGCTCAGCGTGCTGGCAATTTTCAGGGTATCTTCGCTTGCCGGTATGGCTGCGGTGGTCGCGGCCGCCGCTGCCGCACCTTTGTTCGGATACCCGCAGTTCTTTCCGGTTCTCGCCGCAATCGCGGTGGTGATCATCTACCTTCACCGTGCCAATATCACGCGCCTGATGAAGGGAGATGAACCGAAGGTCGGCGGCAGCAGGAAATGAACGCACCCGCGCATCCGGCGTTATCGCAGGAGGAAGCGTTCGCCCGTATACGCTTGCTACGTTCTCCCAATATCGGCCCGGTCAGCTATGCCATGCTGCTGCAGCGTTTCGGCGCCGCTACGGAGGCATTGGAAGCGCTGCCCGATCTGGGAAAACGCGGCGGGAGACAGTACCGTGCGATACCGGCTGAAAAGGTCGAACGCGAGGTGGAAAGCGTGCGCAAAGGGGGCGCCAAATACCTTTTCCACGATCAGCCCGGCTATCCCGCATTGCTCCGTGAAATCGAAGGCGCGCCGCCGATCCTGACATGGCGCGGGGAGCTATCTCTTGCCGCCAGACCATGCGTTGCCATCGTCGGTGCCCGCAACGCCAGTGCGGTGGCGGTCAAGCTGGCACGCGAATTTGCAAAAGGGCTGGCGGAAGCGGGCCTTACAGTCGTTTCGGGTCTTGCCCGCGGCATCGACGGCGCTGCGCACGAGGGTGCTTTTCCTCACACAATTGGCGTGATCGCCAGCGGCATCGACATTGCCTATCCCCCCCAGCATGCGCAGTTGCAGGATCGGATCGCTACCGAAGGCCTGTTGCTTGCAGAACAACCGCCGGGCACCGAACCGCGTGGAAGCCACTTCCCCAGCCGAAACCGCATCATTGCCGGGCTGGCGAGCGGGACGCTGGTGGTGGAAGCGGCGGTAAAATCGGGTAGCCTCATTACAGCTCGATTGGCGGGAGAGGCCGGGCGCGAAGTCATGGCAATACCCGGCAGCCCGCTGGAAGCCCGCAGCCACGGTTGCAACCATCTGATCCGCGAAGGCGCTGTCCTGGTGCAATCTCCGGAAGATGTGACGGAACTGCTCAGGACTTTCGAGGGCGAGCCGCGCTCGACTTTTCGCGAGCCAGCGCAGGCGTTCGATTACACACGTGATGACCTCGCCGACACTCAACCCGCGGATATCGAGCAACTGCTGACGACGGCTCCGATCGGGGTCGATGAACTTATCAGGCAATCTGAAACATCTGCAGCAGCAGTGCAGTTGGCGCTACTGGAACTGGAGATCGCCGGCAGACTGGAGCGCCATGCCGCAGGGCGGGTCTCGCTCAAATGACGTCAGGTAGTTGGCTCCGAACGATCAGGCTTCACCACAATCTTGCTTGACGGCTCTTGGGAGCGGTCCCCATTTTCGCGCGTATACGCACATGCACACGTAAGGACTGCCTTCTTCACCATGCAACTGGTCATCGTCGAATCGCCTGCCAAGGCGAAAACCATCGAGAAATACCTCGGCAAGGACTTCAAGGTTCTCGCTTCCTACGGTCACGTCCGCGACCTGCCGCCCAAGGACGGCAGCGTGCGTCCGGACGAAGGCTTCGAGATGGACTGGGAGCTTTACCGGGACAAGCAGAGCCGCTTCAAGGAAATCGCCGATAACGCCAAGAAGGCCGATCGGCTGATCCTCGCGACCGACCCTGACCGCGAGGGCGAAGCTATTTCATGGCACGTGCGCGAGCTGCTGCATAAGCGCAAGGCGCTGCCCAAGGATGTCGAACGCGTCACCTTCAACGCCATTACCAAGCAGGCGGTGACCGACGCCATGAAGGCGCCGCGCGAACTCGATCAGGATTTGATCGACGCCTACCTAGCGCGCCGCGCGCTTGACTATCTGTACGGCTTCACGCTTTCACCCGTGTTGTGGCGCCGCCTGCCGGGCGCGAAAAGCGCGGGCCGCGTGCAATCGGTCGCCCTGCGGCTGATCGTCGATCGCGAGATCGAGATCGAACAGTTCCGGGCCGACGAATACTGGTCCGTCATCGCCAAGCTGCAGCACGACGGCACGGAATTCGACGCGCGCCTCGTCAAGTTCGATGGCAAGAAGCTCGAAAAGCTGACGCTGGGCAATGAAGGCAGCGCCATGGCCGCAAAGCAGGCGGTCGAAGGGGCGAACTTCACGGTGGAGGAGGTCGAGACCAAGCCGTTCAAGCGCAACCCGGCTCCCCCGTTCACCACGTCGACCCTGCAGCAGGAAGCCGCGCGCAAGCTCGGTTTTTCCGCCAGCCACACCATGCGCCTCGCCCAGTCGCTGTATGAAGCCGGGGCTATCACCTACATGCGTACCGACGGTGTCAGCATGGATGGCAGCGCCATTTCGGCGTGCCGAAAGGCGATTGCCGACCGCTATGGCGGACACGCGCTGCCCGACAGCCCGCGTATGTACAAGACCAAGGCGAAGAACGCCCAGGAAGCGCACGAAGCCATCCGCCCGACCGATTTCGACCGCGACCGCGCCGGGTCGGGTGACGAGGGCAAGCTGTACGATCTTATTTTCAAGCGTGCGACGGCCAGCCAGATGGCCGCCGCCAGCCTGGAACGCACGACCGTCACCATGCGCGATCCCACCGGGCAGCACGAATTGCGCGCCACCGGACAGGTTGTGAAATATCCCGGCTTCCTTGCGGTCTACCAGGAAGGCCGCGACGATGCGGACGACGATGAGGACGGCCTGCTTCCGACCATATCCAAGGGCGATGCGCCTCTGAAGCGCGGGGTAGAGGCGAACCAGCACTTCACGCAGCCGCCGCCACGCTTTTCCGAAGCCAGCCTGGTCAAGCGGCTCGAGGAACTCGGCATCGGCCGTCCGTCGACTTACGCCAGCACGATCCAAACGCTGCGCGATCGCAACTATGTGCGGATGGAGAAAAACCGGTTCTTCGCAGAGGAATCGGGCCGGCTGCTGACGGCGTTTCTCGAACGGTTCTTCGAACAATACGTCGCCTTCGACTACACCGCTGGCCTGGAGGACGAGCTCGACGTCGTTTCCGACGGCAAGGAAGACTGGAAGAAACTGCTCGAAGCCTTCTGGCGCGATTTCAAGCCCAAGACCGAAGAGGTGATGGACAAGAAGCCTTCGGAAGTGACCGAAGTGCTCGACGGTTTCCTCGCCGATTACCTGTTCCCCGAACGCGCCGACGGCAAGGATCCGCGACATTGCCCGCTGTGCGAAAGCGAAGGCCGCGAAGGCGGACGGCTGGCGCTGCGCGGTGGCCGCTACGGCGCCTTCGTCGCCTGTGCCAACTATCCGGAATGCAAGTACACGCGCCAGTTCGCCAAGCCCGGCGGCGCGGATGGCGATGACGGTGCTGATGACGGCGTGATGGGCGAAGACCCCGAAACCGGCCTGCCGGTGGAGCGCAAGAGCGGCCGCTTCGGTCCCTATGTCCAGCTGGGCGAGGGCAAGGAAGCGAAACGTGCGAGCATCCCCAAGGATCTGGACGATTTCGATCTCGAATGGGCGCTCAAGCTGTTGAGCCTGCCGCGCATCGTCGGCGCGCATCCCGAAACCGGGAAGGAAATCGAAGCCGCGATAGGACGTTACGGCCCGTATCTTCGCCATGATGGCAAGTATGGCAAGCTGTCGTCGACGCAGGAAGTCTTCGATGTCGGCATGAACCGTGCGGTCGATATCCTCGCCCAGGCGGCCGATCGCAAAGGCGGCGGTCGCGGCAAGGCCGAACCCATCAAGACGCTGGGCGAACATCCGACCAGTGGCGGCGAAATGAAGGTCATGCCGGGACGCTATGGCCCCTATGTGACCGATGGCACGACGAATGCGACGATCCCCAAAGACATGAAACCCGAAGACCTGACCGATGCACAGGCGATCGAGCTGATCGACGCGCGGGTCGCCAAGGGGCCGGCGAAAAAGAAGAAGGCCGCTCCGAAAAAGAGGGCCCCGGCCAAAAAGAAGGCTGCGCCCAAGAAAGCTGCTGCGAAGAAAAAGCCGGCGGCCAAGAAAGCGAAGGCAGACTGATGGCCAAGGAACGTTTTGAACGCCACAAGCAGCCGTGGAACGGCGAGGAAGCAGGTCAGCTGCGCACCCTTGCCGCCAAGGGCAAGGGGCTGAAGGAGATCGCCAAGGCGCTCAATCGCAGCGAGGAATCGACCAAGGACTTCGCCAAGAAGAACAAGATCGACATCGCGAAGAAGCGGTAAAACAACCGCCGATCCACTGGCCAAGCGGTCCGGATGCAACTAGCATCTGAGTCCATCCGCGGGCCGTTGGAGTGAATCTTTGTTTCTTCCCATTTTGGCTGCTGCCGCATCGTTCTCCACACCTTCAGTTGACGTAAAGGTTGCGATGGAGATCAACCGCAACTTGCACCGATCGGTTGATCGTCAGCGTAAATGGACGGCTGCAGAGATCGAAGTGTTCGCCGATCCGAAGGGCAAGGTACTGACTTGCGAAGTTAGGCGTTTCTTGCCTCACGAGGACGTGGCCGATGAAATGTGCAGGGTCTTGATCGGGAGCAGGGTTGTACCGGCCAAGAACTTCCAGGGCGAGAAAAGTTACGGTCTGGTCCTTATGATGGTTGCTGTGGACAACGATGGGGAATCTAACTTAGCATCACGTCTAGGAGGATTGCAGCAAGACGGCATCGTTCTCACCGTGAGCCAACTTCCTGAATCAATATCCGCGACCCGAATGTTGCTGGACCTAGTAATAGGATTAGATGGCAGAGTTTCACGCTGTGAAGGACACGGAGACGGGCCAGAAGCGTTTCGCGCGGTGGCTTGCGAACAGGCAAGCGCGAATGGGTTTGATGTGAGGGCCGATGCGAATGGCAATGCCGTGCCCTATGTGCGAAATTTCGAGGTCACCTTCGAACTTGCCGGCGATTAGGCGGCTAGTTCGGGCGGCACCTCTAATCGCCGCAAATATCTGGCAACTCCTGCTCATGCCGCATACTATCCGCTAGCATCGCAAGCGCGTTTGCGGGCCTCTCTTGGGATTCGACAGTTCGCGGCAGGCCTGACGCGGCAAACGGCGCAGTGCTGTAGAGTAATTGTTGCTCGTTTCTGACTATCGCCGCCGTTGCATCAACTCTTCCATTCGAGGCCCATTTCCTCGAACATTTCCTTGTCCTCGCTCCAGCGCTCGTCGGTCTTGACGTGCAGGAACAGGTGGACCTTCTGGCCCAGCAGTTCGGTGAGTTCTTTGCGCGCCGCCTCGCCGATGGCCTTGATCCGGCTGCCGCCCTTGCCGAGCACGATGGCGCGCTGGTTGTCGCGCATGACCACGATCTGTTGGTGAATCTCGACGCTGCCATCCTTGCGCTGAATGTACTTTTCCGGTCGCACGGCGGAATCGTAGGGCAGTTCTTCGTGCAGCTGCTGGTAGAGCTGTTCGCGGGTGATCTCGGTGGCGAGAAGGCGTTCGCTGGCGTCCGACACCTGGTCTTCGGGATACATCCACGGACCTTCGGGCATCATCGCGGCAAGTGCAGCCTTCATTTCCGGCACCCCGTCGCCGGTCAGCGCCGAAACGAAATAGATGTCGGCAAAATCGATCTTGCCTCCCAGTTCCTGGGCCAGCGCCAGAAGAGGTTCCTTCTTCGCTGCATCGACCTTGTTGAGGACGAGGATCTTGCGTTCGGGCCGCGAGGCGATCTGTTCGATCAGCGGTTCCAGTTCGTGGCGGCGCTGCTTGATCGGATCGACCAGCAGCAGGACGGCGTCGGCTGCCTCGGCGCCTTCCCAGGCCGCGCTGACCATCGCGCGGTCGAGCCGGCGCTTGGGCGCGAAGATACCGGGCGTATCGACCAGGATCATCTGCGTATCGCCGTCCAGCGCGATGCCCATCATCCGCGTCCGCGTGGTCTGCGCCTTGGCAGAGGTGATCGCGACCTTCTGGCCAACGAGCTGGTTGACCAGCGTGCTCTTGCCCGCGTTGGGCGCGCCTAGGACGGCGACCACACCGCATCTGGTTTGTTTGTCGCTCACCCGAACTTCTCCATGAATTCTCTCGCCGCCTGCTTTTCGGCTTCCTGTTTGCTTCCTGCGGTGGCTACCGCTTCACCCACCTTGTGGACCTTGACGCGCACGGTGAATTTGGCGGCATGATCGGGCCCCGATCGGTCTACCAGTTCATATTCCGGCGGTCGCCGCTGATTGCCCGCTGCCCACTCCTGCAGCGCGCTCTTGGGATGTTTGGCTTTGCCAGCCCCGCTCTCGAGCGCCGGGCGCCAGAGTAGGTGAACCATACCGCGTGCCTGGACAAAGCCGTTGTCGATGAATTCGGCGCCGAGAAGCGCTTCCATCACATCGCCCAGGATGTTGTCGCTGTCACGGCCGCCGTCGCTGCTGGCCTGTTTGGAAATCCGGATATGCGGGGCAAGCCCAATGCCGCGCGCGATGGTGGCGCACATTTCGCGGCTGACGATAGCGTTGAGCCGCTGGGCAAGCTTGCCTTCGGGTGCGTCGCTCTGGGCATAGAGCCAATCCGCAATCGACAGGCCAAGAACGCGGTCGCCAAGGAATTCCAGCCGTTCGTAATCCTGCTTCTCGCCCATGCTGCCATGGGTCAGCGCGGCAAACCACAGGGCCTCGTCCTTCACGGTGAAGCCAGTCTCTGCAAGCCAGCTGCGGGTTTCGGGCTTGAGCGCGTTCATATGTCGCTCCCGATGCGATTCCAGCGGGCGGCCGTAAACCATGTCCACGGCAGCAGCCATTCGGCGCTTCCGTCCGTGGACCAGAGTACCCGGCTCGCTCGACCGACCAGCAGATTTGCATCGACAAATCCGACGCCCCCATCGGGAACGGCAGGAAAGCGGCTGTCGAGGGAATTGTCCCGATTGTCGCCCATCATGAACAGGTGGCCTTCGGGCACGATGACGGGTTCGGTATTATCGGGATCGATCCGGATAGGCTCGCCATTGCCATCCATAGACAATGCACCTGTGCCGTCCGTGAGGAAACGTGGGCCGACATCGCCGAAGTCGATGGTCAGATAGCTTTTGCCCGAAGGCAGCGTCTCGCGAAACTGGCGGTAACGACAGAGCGTGCCATCGACGACCACGCCGCCATCGCTGCGGCAACCGGTGTTCTCGCTCATCGGGATATCGGCATAACCCGCTTCTTCCTTGGGCAAGGCTTCCCCGTTGAGGATTACGACACCGTCCCGGACCGCCACCGTGTCTCCCGGCAGGCCGATCACGCGCTTGACGTAATCGACGCCGGACACCGGGTGTTTGAAAATGGCGACATCGCCGCGTTCGGGCAGTTTCGCGAAAATCCTTCCTTCGAAAAGCGGTAGGTCAGCCGGAAGAGAATAGCGGGAATATCCGTACGGCCATTTGGCGGCCACCAGATAATCCCCGTTGCGCAATCCGGGCAGCATCGATTCGGAGGGAATTGTGAAGGGCGAGAATATGAAGCTGCGGAAGATCAGCACTGCGATCACCAGCTTGGCGACAAACCACAGGAAACTGCCGAGCGATTCCTTTTCTTGCGGCTTGGTGGAGGCATCCAAGGATGCATTCGTATCCAGCGTCGGGTCTGTCATGCGGGGTTCTCAATCATCGCCGAAGTCCCTAGTCGCAGGAGCGCAGCCATTAAAGGATTTTTGCCCGCCATGACGACCGCCGCCGAGCTCTGGGCCCGCCTCGACAATCTGCCTCGCCCTACACTTGGCGAATTGTTCAGCACGCAACGCGACGGCGGTGAGGGCGGTAGCGAACCGGGCAATGACGAGCGCGTCGCCAATCTTTCTGGCCGGATCGAACTCGACGAAGGCGGAATATTGTTCGACTGGTCGAAGACCCATCTCGACAGTGCCGTGATCTCCGCATTCAAGGATCTGGCAGAAACGATGAACTTCGCCGAAATGCGCAAGAAGCTTTTCGCGGGGGAGATCGTCAATCCGACGGAAGGTCGCGCCGCCGATCACGGGACACTGCGCGGAACGGGCGACGAGGCCAAGGTCGAAGAAGCGATGGCGCTGATCGACCGCATGGGCATGCTGGTCGAAGCGATCCATCAGGGCGCATTGGGCGAAATCGAGCACCTCATTCACATCGGCATTGGCGGCAGTGCCTTAGGCCCTGCGCTCGGGGTGGACGCGCTCTCTCGCGATCTGTCCTATTGCGATGTGCATGTCGTATCCAACATCGATGGCGTCGCGCTCGAAGAAGCTTTCGCCAGATGCGATCCGGCCAAGACCCTGATTGCTGTCGCCAGCAAGACGTTCACCACCATCGAAACGATGACCAACGCCGAAAGCGCGCTCAAATGGCTGAGTGACAACGGGGTGTCGGACCCGGGGGGACGCGTCATTGCGCTGACGGCCAATCCGGAAGGCGCCGTAGAATGGGGCGTGGACGAAACACGGATCCTTCCCTTCCAGGAAAGCGTCGGCGGGCGCTATTCGATCTGGTCGAGTATCGGATTTCCGATCGCGATGGCTGTGGGGATGGACGATTTTCGCGCCTTTCTTGCCGGCGCAAAAGCCGTGGACGCGCATTTCCGGGATACCGATATCTCCGACAATCTGGTGGTGCGGGCGGCCTTCGCCGATCTTTACTATGCCCGCGTGCGCGGCTGCCAGACCCGCGCAGTATTCGCCTATGACGAACGGCTGGGCCTGTTTCCCGACTATCTCCAGCAGCTCGAAATGGAATCGAATGGCAAGCGCGTCACTGTAGACATGCAGCCGGTCGACGGCCCGACTGCGCCGATCACCTGGGGCGGGGTTGGCACGGATGCGCAGCACGCGGTATTCCAGTTGCTGCATCAGGGCACGCATCTGGTTCCGGTCGATTTCATCGCCAGCATTGCGCCGGGGGACGATCTCGACCCTGCACATCACCGTATCCTGCTGATGAACTGCTTCGCTCAAGGCGCGGCATTGATGGCGGGCAAGAAGGGCGATGATCCTGCGCGCAATTATCCCGGTGACCGTCCAAGCGCGACGATCCTGTGCGATGACCTCGACGCTGCTACGCTCGGTGCACTCATCGCGTTTCACGAACACCGCACATTCGCCAATGCCGTCCTGTTGGGAATCAATCCCTTCGACCAGTTCGGAGTGGAACTGGGCAAACAGATGGCAAAGGCGATCGAACAGGGTGGCGAACGCTTCGATGCCAGCACCGAAGCGCTTTTGCAGGCAGCGGGCCTTTCGCAATGATCGGGGTCGTTCGCTTCCTGCTGACTGCCGTCGCCCTTGTTTCTACGCCTTTAGCTGCGCAGGAAGAGCACCGAATCCTTTTCATCGGCAACAGCTTCACCCAGGGCGCCAACTCTGCCGTGCTGAGATATCGTCCCGACAGCGTGAACGATCTCAACGGAGAGGGCGTCGGCGGCATTCCGGCGCTATTCGCCAAATTCGCCGAGCAAGCGGATCTCGATTGGGAAGTCAGCCACGAACTGCAGGGCGGAACTACGCTGGGCTTTCATTTGCGCGAGAGGCGCAAACTGATCGATCATGCGTGGGACATGGTGGTGATGCAGGAATATTCCGTCCTCAACCCCGAGGATCCGGGGGATGCGACCGATACCGGCAGGGACGCCAGCGCGCTTGCGAAAATGTTCGAAACCGCCAATCCGAAAGCGCGCGTCTATCTTATGTCGACGTGGAGCAGGGCGGATCAGACCTACAAGCCGGAAGGTCACTGGTACGGACAAACCGTAGGGCAGATGGCCATCGATCTGCGCGGCGCCATGGATCGGATCGACAACCAGGCTGAACAGATCGACGGTGTCATCCCGGTAGGCGAGGCGTGGAACCGTGCAATTGCCGCAGGCATTGCCGACGACAACCCATATGATGGGCGCGACTACGGCAAGGTCGATCTATGGAGCTACGATCACTACCACGCGAGCGCCGAAGGCTCGTACCTTGAAGCTCTCGTCGTCTTCGCAACCATTACTGGTTTCGACGTGCGCGAGTTCGGTGCGAACGAACGCGCAGCCCACGAACTGGGCATCGAACCGAAGGTGGCAGCGGGCCTTCAGTCCCTGGCGATGGAACAGGTGGAACTTGAAGCTGCGCGCTGAAGCATCGCTGCGGGATTAAGATGACGGCTATCTCCGGACGTGTTAGACGTCTGGAATGAAGGCATGGTTCGCACGGCGCTATCTCGATCTGTTAGGATCGATATACATTTATAACGAGCATCGCGGATATACCGCACTCGACAGGGTTCTCGAAGCAGTTCGGGCAAAGCATCCTGAGGCTACAGAGCTTATCGCGGCGGTCGAGAAACACCGTGCCGACGAGCGTAAACATTATACCATGTTCAAACGATGGTTCGAACTCGGGGGACAATGCCCATCGCGCTGGACCGGATGTTTGGCCATATCGATCGGTTCATCGAAATCACTTTTGGCTGCACCATCGACAGCCTCGATACCCAAGCCATTATCGCCAGCGACGATCTGTTCGAACGTCTCTGTAGGGTCGTTTCCTTGACGGAAAAGCGCGGCCTGAAACAGGTCGAAATCCTGCTCGATCATCCCATGGTGAAACAGGACAAGGCTCTCCACCGCATCTTCGAGATCGTCCATGTGGATGAACCCGACCATTTCCTGCCCTACGACAAATGGCTTGCCGAAAATGCGCGGCGCATGCCCAATGCGTGGGAGCGAGGGATCGATCGCCTGATCCATTCCGAATTGCTTTTCATAAAATTGCCGCTTCTGTTCCTGTGGTTCCGTGCTCCCCGACTGACGGAATGGCGCGACGCGGGGGAAAGTAATCCGCGCCCGACACCACGCTCGCTGGCCACCGCCTGAGAGTTTACAAGCCCGCATGTTCGCTCGTTTCTTCACGCGCCCTGCAGGTCGCATGCTGTTGCGTAACACCGTGGTCAGCACCGGCGTCTTCCTGCTCGGCCTGGCGGTACTGTGGGTTCTGGTCGAGAAGGCGGGAATGAATGCAGTACTGGCGACCGGGCTGAGCTTCCTCGTTGCCAATAGCATCCACTATATTTTCGGCCGAACGTGGATTTTCGCCGGATCGGATCGCAAGCTTTCTACCGGCTATGCGATATTCCTCATGAATGCCATGATCGGTCTGGCAGTGACGGTCGGACTGTTCTGGGTGCTGACAGAACTCACCCCGATGAATTATCTGGTAGCGCGCGTAATCGTGTCGGTTTTCGCCGGCCTTGCCGTTTTCGGCCTCAACGCTTCGATCAATTTCCGTCAGGTCTGACGCCATTACGAATGCTCGTCCGCGCGAATTGAATTGACTTTTTGCACTGCAGCATCCAGATGACTGCATCGAAGCGCGCTAGCCAGCGTGAAGCGGCGATGCCTAAAAGTTCATCGCCCCGGCCGCGCCTCGGTCCATATTTCCAGACTTCCCTTTTCACGCGGGTGGTTATTCAACCCCGCGACCGCGCGCCGATTTCGGCTGCGCGCCGCATATCGAATGCGAGTAAACATGACTCAGTTTTCAGATCTCGGGCTGTCGCAGCCCGTTCTTCAGGCCCTCGACCTGAAGGGCTACACCGAACCTACTCCAATTCAGGCACAGGCGATCCCGGCCGTCCTCGAAGGGCGCGACCTTATGGGTATCGCGCAGACGGGGACCGGCAAAACGGCCGCCTTCATGCTGCCCAGCATCGACCGCCTGCGCGATGCCGACCGGCAGACACCGTTCAAATCCTGTCGTATGCTGGTGCTCGCGCCGACGCGCGAACTGGCTGGGCAGATTGCCCAAAGCGCCAAGGATTACGGCGCACTTGCCGGCCTCAAGGTGCAGAGCATCGTCGGCGGTACATCGGTCAACAAGGACCGGAACAAGCTGCATCGCGGCACCGATATTCTCGTGGCGACGCCCGGTCGACTGCTCGACCTGATCGATCAGAAGGCCTTCACGCTCGACAAGGTCGAAGTGCTTGTCCTCGATGAAGCCGACCAGATGCTCGATCTGGGCTTCATTCATGCGCTGCGCCGGATCAGCCAGCTCGTGCCGGAAGATCGCCAGACGCTGTTCTTTTCGGCAACCATGCCGAAGCAGATCCAGGAACTGGTCGGCAAATATTGCCGCAACCCGGTCAAGGTCTCGGTCACGCCGGAAAGCACGACCGCAGAACGCATCGACCAGTATCTCTTCATGGTTCAGCAGGACGAGAAGCAGACGCTGCTCGAAATGATCCTGTCCGAACGCCATTCGGTACCCGGCAAGTTCGAGCGCGTGCTGATCTTTGCCCGCACCAAGCATGGTTGCGACCGGATCGTGAAGAAGCTGTCGCAGGTCGGCATCCCGGCCAACGCTATCCACGGCAACAAGAGCCAGCCGCAGCGCGAACGCGCGCTCGATGAGTTCAAGCGCGCCAAGACGCCCATTCTCGTCGCGACAGACGTTGCGGCTCGCGGCATCGATATCCCAGGCGTTAGCCACGTCCTCAACTACGAATTGCCCAATGTGCCGGAACAATATGTCCACCGCATTGGCCGGACGGCGCGTGCGGGCAAGGACGGCATCGCCATCGCCTTTTGTGCCGAAGACGAGCGCGATTACCTGAAGGATATCCGCAAGAAGACCGACGCCGAATTCGAGCGCCTTCCGCTTCCGGACAATTTCCGTGCAGTGGTCGAAGGCGTCGGACCCACGAAGCGCGAACAGAAGCCCCGCCTGGCGAGGCCGAAAGTTCGGCCCACGGGCGATGCGGCCAAGAAGCGCAAACCGAAGGTCAAGCATCCCAACCGCGCTGGTGCACCGAAGCGGGAAGGTGCGCCGGCTGGAGGCAAGAGCAGAAGCGGCAATCGCCGCCGTCGTTCAGGCGCTCGCCAGCCGGGCTAACCCATCAGCATGTGGCCAGAGGGATACCGCTGGCCACATGATGTCATCCGACTTGTCATTATCGAGCGCAACCGCATGGAACCTGCTTTCAAGCCGAAGATCACTCCGATCGATCGCATTCAGGAAAACCTGGTTGCCCGGGTGGAACGGCGTGCGCTGAACTGGCTCTGCGCCAGGATGCCGCGGCGCGTATCTCCGGATATGTTGACAGCATTCGGGATGTTTGGCGCGCTGCTGGTCTTCACGGGCTATCTCGGCAGCAATCTGGATCCTGACTGGCTGTGGCTTTCGATCGGCGGATATGTCGTTCACTGGCTGGGGGACTCCCTCGATGGCAGCCTCGCGCGCTTTCGCAAGATCGAACGCCCGCGTTACGGTTATTTCCTCGACCATAGCTGCGATGGTTTTGCGACCACGCTGCTTGTGGTCGGGATCGGCCTCAGTCCGTTCGTATTGCTCGAAGTATCCCTGGTGGCCCTGGCAGGCTATCTGCTTATGTCGATCCATGCTTTTCTATCGGTTCGCGTGCTTGGCGAACTGCGCCTTTCCTACCTCAATGCCGGACCTACGGAGATGCGGCTGATCCTGATTGCCCTGACCCTTGCAATGTACATCGCCGGGCGCGAAGCTCCCGTTCTCTGGCAACTCAATCCGTTCGATATTTTTGTGGGCGGGGTAGGCATACTGCTGGTCACGCTGTTCGTGACACAGACAATTCAGGTCGCGCGGCGGCTGGCGGTTGAAGAGCCTCCGCTCAACTAGCTGAAAATACTTTCCCTGTTCCGACCTTGGCAAACGCCCGATGCGTCGCGATATCGCGGGCCTGCGCAACGAGGAGCCCCGCATGTCCGACAAGTACGATTTCGATCTTTTCACAATCGGCGCGGGGTCTGGGGGCGTACGCGCCAGCCGGGTCGCGGCTGCCCACGGAGCGAAGGTCGCAATCGCTGAAGAACATCGGGTCGGCGGTACCTGTGTCATCCGCGGGTGTGTTCCCAAGAAGATGCTGATCTACGGCGCGCATTTCGCCGAGGATCTGAAAGACGCGCGCAATTTCGGCTGGTCTACCGAAAATGCCAAGTTCGACTGGGTAACACTGCGCGACAATGTCTTGAACGACGTCGACCGCCTCGAAGGCGCCTATACCGAGACGCTGGAGAATAACGACGTTTCCATCTATCACGAGCGTGCCGAGATAACCGGACCTCACGAAATCACGCTGGCCAGCGGGACCAAGGTCACCGCCAAGCACATCCTCATCGCTACCGGTGCCCGCCCGCGGATGCCGGAGTGCCAGGGTGCGGAACACGCGATCAGTTCGAACGAGGCGTTCCATCTCGATGAACTGCCGAAGAAGATCATCATCGCAGGCGGCGGATACATCGCCAATGAATTTGCCGGTATCTTCAACGAGTTCGGCTGCGATGTTCACATCGTCAATCGCGGCGACAAGCTGCTGCGCAGCTATGACGAAGCGGTTCGCGACCGGCTCCTGCAGATTTCGACGATGAAGGGCATCAAGTTCCGCTTCAACACCACTTTCGAATATATCAAGCCGTGCGACGACGGCGGTTATTTCGTGAAGATGTCCGATTGCGACGAGGAGAAGGCCGATCTCGTCATGTTTGCAGTCGGCCGCATTCCGAATACCGAAGGGCTCGGTCTTGAAACTGCCGGTGTAGAGATTGGCGACAAGGGCGAGGTCAAAGTCGACCGGTTCAGCAAGACCAATGTGGATCACATCTACGCGGTGGGCGACGTGACGGATCGCGTGCAGCTGACACCTGTCGCCATTCGCGAAGGCCAGGCTTTTGCCGACAGCGTCTTCGGGAAGGGGGACCCGGTTGCCGTGGACCACGGCTGCATCCCGAGCGCGGTTTTCAGCCATCCGCCCATCGCCGCGGTCGGCATGACCGAAGGCGAAGCGAAGAACAAACTCGGCAGCGTGAAAGTCTATCTGTCCGACTTCCGGCCGATGAAGAACGTCCTCGCTGGGCGTAACGAGCGTAGCCTTATGAAGATGATCTGCGACGGCGACAGCGGCAAGATCGTGGGCATTCACATGATCGCACCCGAAGCTCCGGAGATGATGCAGGCGGCGGCGATTGCGGTGAAGGCCGGTCTGACCAAGGCGGATTTCGATGCCACGACCGCGATCCATCCGACAATGGCGGAAGAACTGGTCCTGATGCGCTAGTTCAGCCGCATGAGCGACAGGTCTTCGGGCCTGACGTTCACGGCGCGCAATTCGGCGGGCCATGCGCTGCGGGTGACCAGTGCCTCTGCAGCCAGGGCCATGGCGGGGGAAGTCTGCAATCCGAAGCCGCCCTGGCCGGCGAGCCAGAAGAAATCCGGCGCGTGGCTGTCGAAGCTGGCGATGGGCAAGCGGTCGGGCGTAAAGCTGCGCAGACCCGCCCATTTGCTCGCCAAGCGGGGGATCGTGAGGGTGGTCGCCTGCTCGACTTCCCAGGCGGCGCGGGCGACGTCTTCTTCCTCAGGCTGGGCATCGCAGGGGGCGCTTGTGCCTTCGTCCATGGGGCAGGCGAGGAGGCGTCCGGCGCCTTCGGGTTCGATGTAAAAACCCGGGCCGACCGTTTTGGTGAAGGGCCATGCGGAGACATCGATCGGGACGTCGAACGTGATGACCGTACGGCGTAGCGGGCGGATGCCGATGGGTTTGACCTGCGCTAGTCCGGCAATCTCGTCGACCCAGGCCCCGGCGGCGTTGACGACCGTTTTTGCAGCGTAGCTGATGCCCGGCGTATCGACGATCCAGCGTGTGCCATCGTGCCGCATGGTGGTGACCGGAGAGCCGCAATTGATCGAGCCCCCGTTTTGAATCAAGGCTTTACGATGCGTTTCGAGCATGGAGTGTGCATCGAGTTTGCGGCCGTTTTCGTCGAGCAGAGCGCCGCAGATGCGGTCCTCGCGCAAAACCGGGACCAGTTCGCGCGCCTCGGATACGGAGAGGCGCCGCGCGTGCGAGGACCATTCACTATAGTGATATGCAAGTCGATCAAGCGTATGATCCTGCTGTTCGAGAGCGACGAACAGTGCCGAATGGCGCCGAGCGTTCGGTTCTTCGAGCGAGGGGATGCTGGCCGCCGTCAGGGCCCGGACCAGGGCGCTGTCCATGTCGAAATGGGCGAAGGCGGCACTACGTCCCGAAGCATGGACGCCCGGAGCCGCTTCCGCTTCGCACACGACGGTTCTGCCGTGCCTTGCCAGCCGGGATGCAACCGACAGGCCGGCAATCCCGGCGCCGATGACGAGATAATCGATCTGCAGCATGGTGCCTCGTTGCTCCTCGAAACCAATCCGCCTAGCCTCTTTGCGTGCATAACGACGGGGGACGCAGATGACAGCTACGGTACTTGTGACGGGCGGCACAGGCTATATCGGCGGAGAAGTGATCGATCGGTTGCTGGCGAGGGACTACACCGTCCACACGACGGTCAGGAACAAGGCGAAGAGCGAACCGAAATTGCGCAGCCGGTGGGGTGGCGCTGGCGAGCGCCTGAAAGTGTTTCAGGCCGACCTGCTGAGCGACGAGGGCTGGGCGGAGGCGAATGCGGGTTGCAGCGCGGTTGCCCATGTCGCCTCGCCGTTTCCCCTGCGGGTACCGAAGAACAAGGACGAACTGATCATTCCCGCTCGCGAGGGCACGCTCCGCGCACTCGAATTCGCCACTGCGGCAGGTGCCCAAAGGTTCGTTCAGACCAGCAGTGCAGCGGCGATCGCCTATGGGCAGCCGGACAAGGATCATTTCACCCATCTCGACTGGACGGATCTTACCGCAGGGGTCCCGCCCTATATCGAGAGCAAGACGGTGGCTGAACGCGCGGCGCGCGACTGGGTGGCCATCCACGCGCCGGACCTGATTTTCTGCTCGATCAATCCGGTCGCCGTTTTCGGCCCGGTCCACGACGATGACATGTCGACCAGCGTGGAAATCGTGAAGAAGCTGATCGATGGATCGATCCCGCTGATCCCGAACATGGGTATCTGCGTGACCGATGTGCGCGATGTGGCGGAAGCGCATGTCCGCGCAATCGCGGCGCCTGCGGAAAAGGTCCGCGGCGAGCGCTTTCCGACGAGCGAGAAGTTCCTCTGGATAAGCGAGATGGCCGACATCATCCGCCAGCGCGTGCCCGAGCATGCGGGCAAGGTACCAAGCCGCCCGATGCCGAACTGGCTGGTGCGCGTGCTGGCGCTGTTTCTGGACGAAATGAAGCAGATCAAGAGCGAACTGGGCAATGTGCGCGATGTATCCGGCAAGCATACCGAGGACGTGCTGGGCATGCGTTTGATACCGGCGGAAGAAACGCTGGAAGCCACCATCCGCAGCCTGGTCGCCAAGGGAATAGTCAAGGTTTGACCCCGTGATCGGCCCGCACCGGCATGGGACGGAATTGCCATGCTGCATTGCCACCTGCGCGGTGTCTCGCCAGAAAGCGCATGAAACGAATCGTTGACGGGGTAAGTGGATGAACATGCTGGCGTCGCGCGGGCAGCTGCGCGCAAGTTTCATTCGGTGGGCGCTCTTCACCGTGCCACTTTGCGTGTTGCTTGGATTTCTGGCGGGACGATTGGGCAGCCCGGACACGGCATGGTTCGCTGCTCTGGAGAAGCCCGGCATTTTCCCAGAACCCAAGTGGTTCGGCATCGTGTGGACCATTCTCTACATCATGATCGGGCTCGCCGTGGCGGTAGTCGCATCGGCCTGGGGCGCCCGGGGACGCAGCACCGCGCTGTGGGTTTTCGCCATCCATTTCCTGCTCAACCTGTCGTGGAGCTATGTCTTTTTCGGCGCGCAGCAGATCACCGGCGGGCTGATCGTCCTGGCGCTGATCGTGCTGACCCTGCTGGCGGTGATCGCGCTGTTCTGGCGCGTGCGCAAGCTGGCGGGGGCGCTGCTACTGCCGTACCTGGCCTGGGTCCTGTTCGCGAGCGTGCTGAACTATCAGTTCCTCCAGCTCAATCCGGATGCCGATGGCGGCGATGCCAATGGCGCGGTCGAACGCGTGCGCATCGGCAATTGATACGGGCGGGGTCTGCGCCTAGATAGCAGCCATGCAAAGCCAGAACCCGATGATCGCCGATTTCGTCAAACTCGCCAATTCGGCGGCCGGAACCCTTGCCGGCATGGGCCGCGAAGCGCGCGACGCTGCGCGTGAACGCGCCAAGGAAACCTTCGGCGGCATGGACTTCGTCAGCCGCGAGGAATTCGACGCGGTCAAGACCATGGCCAGCAAGGCACGCGAAGAGGCCGAGGATCTCAAGGCCCGCGTAACCGCGCTCGAAGCCCGTATCGGAAGCTGACGAGGGCCGCGGGAACCCGCTGCCAATTCAGGGTGTTGCAGTTCCTGAAAGGGGCTGCACATGTTTACCCAGCTCAATCCCCCGATACCCTTGCACGTTCTAGGGAAAGGTGACGGCTACGCTCTGGCCGTGATCGATTACGGCCAGGAGCATAATCTGATCTGGGTCACCGCCATCGACGATACGGGCGAGATCTGGTGCGCTCCCAATCCGGACATTCGCATGCAGGCCAACTGGAGCATGGGGCGCGGCAAGGGTCTGGCCGTGGCTGCATCGAAGGAAGCGCTGCGCCAGCAAGTCTCGACTTGAGCATCCGTTAGCTTAAGGCGGGGGCCATGCACCTCACCGCACCCGCCATTCTGGTCGCAGCCCGCCCGCATGGGGAAACGGCGGTGATCGCACGGATGCTGACCGAGGAGAGCGGCCTGGTTGCCGCCTATGTCGCAGGGGGACGGGGGCGGCAACTGCGCCCCGTCGTTATTCCGGGCAATCTGGTGCAGGCGGATATTCGTGCAAAGTCGGACAGCCAGTTGCCGTTCGCCCGGCTGGAACTGGTAACGAGCCGCGGGCCATGGCTGAGCGAGCCGCTGCCCGCCGCCGCCATCGCCTGGGTCACCGCGCTGACGGCCAGCGTGCTGCCCGAACGCAATGCCTATCCCGCGCTCTACGATGCGCTGGGCGGATTGCTCGATGCGATCTGTTCGGCGCAGGCGGCGCGGCAGTGGGTAGAAGCGCTGGCCGTGTACGAAGCGCTGATGCTGCGCGAACTCGGCTATGGCGGAGAACGCCCGGCGATAGCGAACCTTGGGCAGGCTTTGGAAATTCTCGACCGGCAGGAGCCCCTTATCGCACGCTACCTGCTTGCCGATACCCGCACCGACGTCCTAGCTGCACGACAACTCTTGCGGCAGCGACTGGCACGGATGGTAGAATGAAAATTGCGGTATTTGCAGGTGACGGGATCGGGCCGGAAGTAACGGCACAGGCGTTGCGCGTGCTGGACGAACTTTCCCTTCCCGGGCTGACCCTGTTCGAAGGCGATGTGGGTGCCGTCGCCTATCGCCGCCACGGCCAGCCCCTGCCCGACGAAACGCTGGAGATGGCGCGGGCGGCCGATGCCGTTCTGTTCGGAGCCGTCGGCGATTTTTCGTGCGACGATCTGCCGCGCCACCTGCGCCCCGAGCAAGCCATTCTGGGTTTGCGCAGCGAGCTGGGCCTGTTTGCCAATCTGCGCCCGGCGGCCGGTTTTCCGGGGCTTGAGCACCTGTCGTCGCTCAAGCCTGAGATTGCGCGCAGCATCGATGTGCTGGTGGTGCGCGAACTAAACGGTGACGTGTATTTCGGCGACAAGGGCGAGCGGGCGAGCGCCGGCGGCCGCGAAGGGTGGGACGCCATGTCCTATAACGAAGCCGAAGTGCGCCGCATCGCGCACACCGCCTTCCGGGCAGCGATGGGACGGGGCAAGAGGCTGACCAGCGTGGACAAGGCCAATGTGCTGGAAACCAGCCGTATCTGGCGCGAAACGGTGATCGACGTCGCCAAGGATTATCCCGAGGTCACGCTGGATCACATGTATGTCGACAATGCTGCGATGCAGATGGTGAAGGCCCCCGGGCAGTTCGACACGATCGTTACCGGCAATCTGTTCGGCGATATTCTTTCCGATCAGGCCAGTGCCTGTGTCGGATCGATCGGACTGCTGGCCAGCGCCAGCCTGGGCGAGCGCCAGACCGAACATGGCACGTTCGGCCTTTACGAGCCGATCCACGGCAGCGCGCCCGATATTGCCGGGCAGGGCAAGGCCAATCCGGTTGCCGCCGTGCTGAGCCTTGCCATGCTGCTGCGCCATTCGCTCGGCCGGGAGGACGAAGCGGTACGCGTGGAGCGCGCGGTGGAGGGTATCCTTGCCGACGGAGTATTCGGCGGAGATCTGGGCGGCAATGCCACAACCGGCCAAATTGGCGATGCCATTGTTAGCAAGCTGCTAACCATATCTTGAGGATTGCGGCATAAGCGGGTGAAGCAATGGACATGAACCCGGAAACGCAGCCTTCCATGGCCTCCACCTCCGCAGCCACCGCTCTCGAGCTGGCGATAATTCTTCCCACTCTCAACGAGCGGGACAATCTTGCCCCGCTGGTGGAGCGGATCGAAGGCGCGCTGGGCCGGTCCGGCTGGGAAGTCCTGATCGTGGACGACAATTCCGCCGACGGCACCAGTGACGAGGCGCGCCGCCTTTCCCTGTCCGATCCGCGCGTACGGGTCATCCAGCGGATCGGTCGCCGCGGCCTGTCGAGCGCCGCGATCGAAGGTTTCTGCGCCACCGCTGCGCCCTATGTGGCGGTGATGGACGCCGATCATCAGCACGATCCCAAATTGCTGGTCGAGATGCTGACAGCCGTGAAATCGGGCGAGGCCGATGTCGCCGTGGCCAGTCGCTTTGCCGAAGGCGCGAGCATGGCCGAATGGAACCGGCCCGACCGCGAAAAGCTTTCGAGCGTCGCCAACACACTTGCCCGCAAATTGACCGGGGTCGATTTGTCCGACCCGATGAGCGGATTTTTCCTGTTGCGCAGCGCCACGGCGCGCGAGCTGGTGCCGGGCCTTTCGGGGATCGGTTTCAAGATCCTGCTCGACCTGCTCGCCACTTCCGAAACACCGCTCAAGGTGAAGGACTTCCCGATGAATTTCTCCGCCCGCCGTTCCGGCGAAAGCAAGCTCGACCGGGCGATCGCCCTCGATTTCCTGGCCGGTCTTTACGACAAGAGCTTCGGCCGGGTCATTCCGACGCGCTTTGCGCTGTTCGGCACGGTCGGTGTCATCGGCGTGGGCGTCCACATGGCGATCCTCTATGCCTTCATGCTGGTGGGCGGCGCGAATTTCAGCTGGAGCCAGGCGGTCGCGACCTTCGGCGCGATGACGTTCAATTTCTGGCTCAACAACTTCCTCACCTATCGCGACCGGCGCCTGAAAGAAGCGAACAAGGTCTTCTGGGGCTGGGTCAGCTTCATCGCCGCCTGTTCCATCGGCGCCTTCGCCAATGTGGCCGTGGCAACGACGCTGCACGATCGCGGGTTGCCGACCGTCGTGGCCGCGCTGGTCGGCATCGGCATCGGTTCGGTCTGGAATTATGCCCTGTCCAGCCGCTTCGTCTGGGGACGGTACTGACCCGCGAAAGCTGAAAGACGCGCTAGCGCCAGCTTGCGAGCCAGGTCCAGACCTTGAAACTGTCGGGCCCGGCGAGCGGTGCGGCGCTGATTATCGGGTAGAACCAGGCGAACATCAGCACGCTGCCGAATACGGGCGCAAGCGCGGATTTGCGCCAGCCATTGCGCCATAACGCATCGCAGGCCAGCGCCAGTGCGGCGAGCAGGGCCATGCTGGGCAGGCTGTAGTGGTAATAGAACTGCACCGGCTTGTTGGCGAAGATCCAGAAAGCCAGGCTGACACTGTAGACGACCACCGCGCCGAGGGCAGCCCAGTAGCGGCGCACCACGCCATGCCAGGCACACCATGCCAGGGCCGGGAGGCCGAGAATCATGGTCAGCGGATTGCCGATCAGCATGATGCCGCGCTGCACCCCGTCGACCGGTTCGTAGAGATACCAGATCGCGCGGGCATTCAGCACCCATTGTTCCCAAGTCGACTGATAGGGGTGCGGCTTGAGCACGTTTTCCTGCTGCATGAGCATGAACTGGTGGTGGAAGACCAGCCCTTCGGTGATGGGGTTTTCACGAAAGAAGAAGGCCGGCAGGAAGCTGGCGGCGTAGACCGCCAGCGGAACCACGCCGAGCCATAGCGCGGCTTCGACCAGCGTCGTGCCGGGAACGGGCGCGCCGCGGCGGCTGAGGAAGAGGCGGCGGCGTCCCGCTGCTGCGCGGGCAAAGAAGAACACCAGACCCGGCAGCATGGCCACCGTGATCGCATTCCATTTGGCTCCCATGGCAAGGCCCAGTGCGATGCCCGTCAGCGCCAGCCGCCAGCGCCCCTGTTCCGGCTGCCGGATCGCCCCGGCGAACTGCCACGCGGCGACGCACAGAAAGGTCAGGTAGAAAATGTCCAGCATCGCGATGCGGGCATGGATGAAGAGGTGGAACCCGGTTGCCACCAGAACGCCGTAGGAAAGCGTTGCGAAGCGGCTTTGCGTGCCGAACCACAGCGCGCGCATGGCGGCGAACAGGGCCAGCGTTCCGAACAGGGTCGGAAGCAGGCGCCAGCCCCAGGGATTGTCGCCGAACAGGGCGATGCCGAGCGCGATCAGTTCCTTGCCGACCAGTGGATGTTCGCGATTGATGAATGTGCCCAGCGTCAGAAACTCGCGCGCGGCGGGCAGGTAATGGACCTCGTCGAAATAGGGATGGGTGACGACGGTCAGGAACGGCAGGCAGCCCAGCAGGAAGGCGAGCGCCAGGGCGGCGCACCAGCGGATCGGGTCCTTGGGTTGCTCTGGCGCGCGGCTCATCGCCTGCTGGCTTAGAAAAGCCGCGCGTGCGCATCAAGCGGGATCAGTGGGTTGTGCGTTTCTCCAGCCAGAACAGGCGTGCGACCATGGCCAGCAGGCCGATGCTGGCGGTGAGGGCGGTGAAGATCACCCATGGCACGATGTTCATTCCTGCTGCGCGGGCGCGGGGAACGACGAAGAACAGCGCGGTCCCGGTCGCGAACAGCAGGTCCCACCATACCTGTACGCCCCACAGGTTGGTCGTGTGGTTGGTCCAGACGAGCACCACGCCTTCCTTGAAGACGGTGATCGCGGTGTAGCCAAAGAAGGCGGCCGACAGCACTGCGGCCAGCAGGGCGCTGCCCGTCGCTTCGCGATTGGTCAGCACATGGACGATGACAAGCAGGATGGCGACCGCGCCGCCTGCAGCGAGGAGTTCATAGGACGTCATGGCAGCATCTCCCGAATGTATGTAGCGACTGCTACACTTGTAGCGATTCGTAGCGCTCGCTACAAGTTGGGAATGGCGCCCACCCGCATGTCCCGCGAAACCCTTCTGCCCATGATGGCAGGATATGTGCTGGAGAACGGCCTTGCCGATGTCTCGCTACGCCCGCTGGCGAAGGCGGCGGGAACGAGCGACCGGATGCTGCTCTATCATTTCGGCAGCAAGGAGGAACTGGTGGCCGCGCTGCTGGAATATCTGGCCAGCATGTATGCCGCTACGCTCGACGCGGCTTTTCCCGATGGGGCAGCAACGTCGCGGCGTTCGCTCGCCGAGGCGGTTCTTAGAACCACGGCTCAACCGGACTTTGCCCCTTTCATGCGGGTGTGGTGGGACATCGTTGCAGGATGCGCGGACGGCAATGCCCACTATCTCGCCAGCGCCGGAGCGATGGGCGACAGGCTGCTGGAATGGATCGAGACGCATCTGCCGACCGAAGACCCCAATCCCGTTGCCGGTGCACGAGCGGTGCTCGCGGTAATCGAAGGGGCCATGATGCTGCGGACCATCGGGCGCGGCGATATCGGTGAAGCGGGGCTTGCCGCGCTGGAATCCTAATCTGCTTGCGGGGCGGGGCCTCCGTGCTATCTCGCCGCGCTATGAAAAAGACTACTGGCATGGACCGTTCCGTCACCTCCAAATGGCGCCCCGCGACGCAGGCCGTGCGCGGCGGCACGTGGCGTAGCGAGCAGGGCGAGACCAGCGAGGCACTGTTCCTCACCAGCGGCTATACCTATGACGATGCGCAGACCGTCGCCGATCGCTTTGCCGGCGAAGCGGCTGGAATGACCTATTCACGCCTCCAGAACCCGACCGTCGCGATGCTGGAGGAGCGTATCGCGCTGATGGAAGGGGCCGAGGCCTGCCGTGCGCAGGCGAGCGGCATGGCCGCGATGACGACTGCGCTCTTGTGCCAGGTTTCCGCTGGCGACCACGTGGTCGGCGCGCGGGCCGCCTTCGGTTCGTGCCGCTGGCTGCTCGATCACCTGTTGCCGCGCTTCGGGATCGAGACAACCGTCGTCGACAGTGCGGACGATGATGCATGGGAAGCTGCGATCCGGCCGAACACGAAGGTCTTCTTCTTCGAAACGCCGGCGAACCCGACGCTCGACGTGGTCGATCTGGCGCATGTCTGCGGGGTTGCGCGCGCGCATGGCATTACCACCGTCGTCGACAATGCCTTTGCCACCAGCGCACTTCAGAAACCGATGGAATTCGGCGCGGATGTGGTTGCCTATAGCGCGACAAAGCTGATGGATGGCCAAGGCAGGGTGCTGGCGGGTGCCGTATGCGGATCGCAGGAGTGGATCGACGAGGTGCTGCTGCCGTTCCAGCGAAATACCGGCCCGAACATTTCACCCTTCAATGCCTGGGTCGTGCACAAGGGGCTGGAAACGCTCGACCTGCGCGCGCGCAGGCAGAGCGAGAATGCAGTGGAACTGGGCAAGTTCGTGGAAAGCCGCGTACCCAAGATCCTGCACCCGGGGCTGCCAAGCCACCCACGCCATGAACTGGCGCAGGCGCAGATGGTCGCCACCGGGCCCATCTTCGCGCTGGACGTGGGCGATCGGGCCACAGCCTTCGCCCTGCTCGACGCGCTGGAACTGGTTGATATTTCGAACAATATCGGGGATGCGCGCAGCCTCATGTGCCATCCCGCGAGCACCACCCACGCCGGCATGAGCCAGGAAGCACGCGACGAGATGGGCGTGACCGAAGGACTGCTGCGCATCAATGTCGGGCTGGAAGATGTCGAGGATATCAAGGAAGACCTCGACCGCGCCCTGGCGACAGCGGGGCTCTAGCGTCGCCAGCGATTGCGGGTGGCGATCCGCTCCAGTTCCTCGCCCAGAGCATGGGCAGTCGTCATGGCGACCGGACAGGAGGAATCGTCGGTGAGCACGCCATGGACGTCCAGTCCGGCGCCGCTGACGAGTGCCATCAGCAGCCCTTCGTCGCGCGTCATCCCCGCTGCACAGCAGGGGGCAAGGAGGATGCGGCGCTGCGAAGTCCGGGCCAGATCGACAATCAGCGCCCGTGCCAGCACCAGAAGCCTGCGGAAATCGGTGCCGCCGGCGTCGAGGGCTAGCATGGTCGCCCGTGCATCATGCAGACCGTGACCTGCCATTCTTCGCAGTATGACGAGCCCCAAGGTCTGATGCCGTCGTGCGGGGAGGGGAAGCTCGAGAGCGGTCGAATCATGCGGATGGGCCATGCGATCTCCTTCGCGGCCCATAGTATGCGAATGATAATCATTCGCAAGTGACGAGTTCGAGGTTTTCCTGTTCAGGCGGTTCCAAAAGGGCGTTGTAGGGGGTGGAAGCTTTGAAAGTTGGCGCCGCGTTCACCGTCTGCGGCGTAACTCACGCGATATGCATGGATCGCTGCCGAGAGATAGTAGAAGAGACGTCGGTCAGAGTACCAGCAGGGCCATTCCCGCAATCGGCGCGATGAGCGCCAGATTGACGAACGAATCTCCGCAGTGGTCGCGGGCCAGTTGCCCGAAGAAGGCGATGATCATGTTCAATCCCCCGATTGCCGCAGTCCGGGCTCGCCCGAAACCGCTGTCGGGGGCATGTCTAGAGCCCGCCTCTTAGGAGACTGTCACGAGTCACGGTAAAGCGGAATTAACCTTTCAAAGGCCCTCGGAGCCGCGTGTATCGGGGAAATTCCTGCGCACATACTTGCACAAGGGGATCAGGGCATTAGGTTGGCCATGTGATCAAGGAGCTTTTCCAGCATGCCGCAATGACCGACGGGATAACCGTTCGGGTCGCGGTGAACTTCCTGCCCGAACAATCCCGCCCAGAGGCCGGGAAATGGTTCTGGGTCTATCACATCCGTATCGAAAACGGTTCGCACGAGCGCGTCCAGCTAATCACCCGTCACTGGCGGATAACCGATGGGGCGGGCATGGTCAGCCATGTCGACGGGGAAGGCGTGGTCGGTGAAAAGCCCGTTCTCATGCCTGGTCAGAGCCACGATTATGTATCGGGTTGCCCACTGGATACGCCGCATGGCTCGATGGAAGGGTTCTATACATTCCACGCGGAAGACGGGTCGCCGATGGAAGTGCGCATCCCGTTCTTTCCGCTCGCGGCGCCTGCCACCGCAAACTGAAGTTCATTCTTCCTCTTCGCTCAGTTCGGAAACCGCGAAGCTTCCAATTTTTATCTTCGGCTTGAGGTCCAGCCATTCGGCCAGGATTTCGAAATCGCGCGTCGCGGGATAGATTGCGAGAGCGGCGCGGCTTTCGTCCAGACGCAGGACCAGGCTCTTCTTCTTGCGTTTCAGAGCGCTGGTGGTGAGCGACATCCTGCTGCCACCCCCCAATCGGCGTGCGAGGCGGAAACCCAGCCCCCAGGTTACACCCTCGCGCAAGTCGTCGTCACTGGCGAGGACGCGCAGCCTTTCGGGCAACTCGGTGCGGCCCATGCTGCCGAACAGCGCGGCGCAGATCATTGCGCGGCCCCTTGCATCCAAATCGATCCAGCGCTTGCCCAGCGACCATTCGATCGCATGGCTGTCGCGCAGATTGGGTTCCACCCGCTGCAGTGCGCCGGACAATTGCGCTGCGGCCAGGCGCAGACGTTCGTTCAGCGTTCCATCGCCGTCGGCGAGATCGACTGTCCAGGCCGCTAGTAAAGTCGCTTCGGTGATCGATGCATCGCGAGGAGCGGCATAGGCTGTCACACCCGCCAGAAGCGGGTCGGCCTGCATCTGCCCGGGTTCGAGCCGTGAATAGAGCAAACCTTCGCGCAGGCCCCAGGACGAGAACACCAGTTCGTCCGGACGGATCTCGTCCAGCAGCGGGCAGAGCAGGGCCGCGGCATCGGGCAGATAATTGGCGCGCATCGGGCTGATGCCGGAGATGTCGATCAGCTTTTCCGGATCGGCCGCGACGAGTTCCTTCGCCAGCCTGCGGGCATCGTCGGGCAGCAGTGAAAAGCCATGCGGATCGGTCAGCGGGTAATCGATGTATCGCATGGCGTAAGCCGCAAGCGCGCGCCATGTGCCGCCG
Source organism: Qipengyuania pacifica (assembly GCF_019857205.1). Lineage (GTDB taxonomy): Bacteria > Pseudomonadota > Alphaproteobacteria > Sphingomonadales > Sphingomonadaceae > Qipengyuania > Qipengyuania pacifica. The sequence continues at coordinate 86,617 of NZ_JAHWXO010000002.1, forward strand.
ACCATATACATCGGGCCGGTGTGGGCAGCGGCCCAGCCGACCGATGCGAGCTGTTCGTGCACTGCGCTTTCGAATGCTTCCGGGCCTTCCGCGCGAAGCGCGGGCAGGCGAAGGGTGCCCAGCCTCAGGCTCGACGCTTCGCGACAATCATTGTCGGCGATCGAAACCAGTTCGAGGCTGCCCCCGCCGAGATCGGCGACGACACCCTTCGCACCGGGAAAGGCGCCCAGAGCGCCCATGGCCGAGGCGCATGCCTCTTCCTCGCCCGACAGAAGGCGTGGTGTCAGCCCGAGTTTCGCGACGGCTTGCAGGAATTCCCCGCCATTTTCCGCATCGCGGGCCGCTGCGGTTGCAACGGTCTGCACATCTTCCACGCCGAGATCGGAAATGATGAGCGAATAGCGCGCGAGAGCAGCGAGCGCCTCGTCCCATGCTTCCTGCGGGATCCGTCCGCTATTGGAAAGGTCGCGGCCAAGGCGCGCAGCGACTTTCTCGTTCCAGACCACTTCGGGCGCACGCCCGGTCCCTTCGTAGATGACCATGCGCACCGTATTCGAACCGATGTCGATCACCGCGCGCGGCGGCTGGATGAGGCGGCGTTGCCATTTGGCCGAACGGGATTTGTTCATGTCTCTGCCCCTCCAAGGGTCAGGCGAGGGACTTCGTGATCGGTCAGGGCTGCCCCGCGGCCCGACAGCGATGGATTGGACATGAAGTACTGATGGCAGTTGAACCCGCCATCATCGGTCCGCATGCGCCGGTACTGGCCATCCGGGTCCAGCCTCCAGCTTTGTTCGGTATCCAGGATATTCGCCAGCATGACTTGCCCAAGCACCTGGTCGTGGACGGTCTTGTTGGTGATCGGGACCATGACTTCCACGCGATGTTCCAGATTGCGGCTCATCGCGTCGGCACTGGTGAGATAGACTTTCGCTTGGCGGCTGGGCAGCGTCTTGCCATTGGCAAAGGCCCATACGCGCGAATGTTCGAGGAAGCGGCCGATGACCGACTTCACGCTGATATTCTCGGAAATGCCGGGAAGGCCGGCCCTGAGCGAGCAGATGCCGCGAACCACCATGCGGATTTCCACTCCGGCGCGGCTGGCCTCGTAAAGCTTGTCGATAATCGCGCGGTTGGTAATCGAATTGAGCTTCACCCAGATGCCCGCAGGCTTGCCCGCCTTGGCATTGGCAATCTCGGCATCGATCAGTTCGTAAAGATGTTCCTGAAGGCCGATCGGCGACAGCGATATGCGTTCCAGCTGGTCGGGCTCGATATAGCCAGTGATGAAATTGAACATCTTCGCCGCGTCGCGCCCAAGCGTCGCATCGGCCGTAAAGAAGCTGAGATCGGTATAGATCTTCGCGTTCACCGGGTGATAATTGCCGGTGCCGAAGTGGCAATAGGTGCGATAGCCGTCTTCTTCGCGCCTGACGACGAGGCTGACCTTGGCGTGCGTTTTCCAGTCGGTAAATCCGTAGATCACCTGCACGCCGGCACGCTCGAGCTCGCTAGCCCAGTGAATGTTGCGCTCTTCATCGAACCGGGCCTTGAGTTCGACCACGGCCGTCACTGCCTTACCGTTCTGGGCAGCTTCGATCAGAGCCGCGATGACCGGGGACTGATCGCCCGCGCGATACAGCGTCTGTTTTATGGACACCACGGCGGGATCGACCGCAGCCTGATGCAGGAAATCAACCACCACATCGAAGCTTTCGAAGGGATGGTGGATGACGATGTCCTTCTCGCGGATGGCGGCGAAGCAATCGCCGTCATGTTCGAGAATGCGTTCGGGATAGCGCGGACTGAAGGGTTCGAACTTCAGATCCGGGCGTGGCTCGCCGCAGATGGTGCCAAGATCGGCCAGGCCAAGCATCCCGTTCGTCTTGACGATCATCGCCTCTTCGACATCGAGTTGATCGCGCAGCAGCGCCTCGGATACCTCGTCGCAATCGTCGTCCAGTTCCAGCAGCACCGTCCGACCTCGCCGCCGTCGCTGGATGGCGGTGCGGAAATAGCGGACGAGGTCTTCGGCTTCTTCTTCGACCTCGATGTCGCTGTCGCGCAGGACACGGAAAATGCCGTCGCCCAGCACCTTGAAGCCCGGGAAAAGCTGGTCGGCAAAACGCGTAACCAGCTGTTCGATGCCCACGTAGATCGCTTCATCGCCGGGGACGCGAACGAAGCGCGGTGCGCCGCTGGGGATCAGCACCATCTCGATCAGATCGGCCTGCCGCTTCCCGCGCTTGAGACGGAAGATCACCCCGATGCCCCTGTTCGCCACGAAGGGAAAAGGGTGGCTGGGGTCGATCGCCTGCGGGGTGATCAGCGGCAGGATGTCGCTTTCGAAATAGCGCGCCAGCCAATTCTTGCAGTCTTTCGACAGATCGTCGATCGATGCCAGCAGGATGCCTTCGTGCGAAAGCAGATCGCGCAGCGTTTCCAGACTTGCCTGCTGGCGATCTTCCAGAGCGAGCAATTGTTCGCGGATCGCGGCAAGTTGCTGGCGCGGGCTCGACCCGTCTATGCCCAGGGTTTCGATGCCGCGCTGCACCTGCCCCTCCAGCCCGGCGATCCGGACCATCGTAAACTCGTCGAGGTTGCTCGCCGAGATGGACAGGAAGCGCAGCCGCTCCAGCAGCGGATACCGCTCGTTCTCGCTTTCGGCCAGGACACGGCGATTGAAGGACAGCCAGCTCAGTTCGCGATTGGTATAGCGATCCTCGGGCGCAAGCTGCGCAAGCGCTTCGGCGTCATTGGCCGCTACGCGGGAAGGGAATTCCGTACTCATCGGGCTACGAGGCGGGGGCATGGGCTTCCAATATGACGGTTGAATTACACTGTGCCCTGATGGCAGGGAAAGAAAAGGCCCTTTCTCTGCATCTTGTTTCCTGCGCCGGTCGCATTTAAGGCGCAACGCACCATGAAGCGCACCCATCTGCCCCTGAACGCCCTGCGCGTTTACGATGCCGCGGCGCGGCACCTGTCGTTCACACGCGCTGCCGACGAACTGGCGGTCACCCCGGCCGCGGTCGGCCAGCAGATCCGCGCGCTAGAGGATCACCTGGGCACCGTGCTGTTTCGCCGCACCAGCAAGGGGCTGGAACTGACGCAGGAAGGCGCGGCCGGTCTGGACGCGCTGCGCGAAGGGTTTCTGAAGTTCGAAGAAAGCGTGTCCGCCATGCAGGCGGGCCAGGCTTCGGACAGTTACACGATAGCCTGCCCGCGCGAATTCTATGCACAGTGGCTCGCACCGCGGCTGGCAAAGTTCGGGGAGGGGGATGCCGATATCCGCTTCACCTTCGTGGCGGACGAGAATGCCGATTTCACCGAAGCCAATCTCGATTGCGCCATCCGGCTGGTCGACGGGCCGGGCGACCTGCAGGGGATCGAACTGGACGAGGCTCGCCGCGTTACCGTTGCGCGTCCGGCCGAACACGGCGGGGCGCCGGACAAGTGGATCGACTGGGGCCTGCCGCTGCAGGACGGTGTCGCTGCGCATGTCACCGTCTCCAATGCCGGACAGGCGCTGTCGTCGGCCTTGGCCGGGTTGGGCAAGGCGATCCTGCCGGAACTGCTGGCAAAGGAATCGATCGATGCCGGCAGGCTGGAGGTGCTGGACGGCCCCCATACCGGGACGCGCGCGTACTGGTTAGTTGCGCCAACCCCGCAATGGCGTACTAAAAAGGTCAGATCGCTGGTTTCTTTCCTTTCGGAATAGAAAAGGGTTCCCAAATTTGAATAGATTTTCTTGCGGATGCGCATGAAAAAATCATATTTTTTCTTGGCTGGACTTTGAACTCTTTTCCCGCGCTGCGATATTCAAAAGATATTTATTTCTCTTTTGACTATTCGTCATTGTTTCGAATTTTAAGCCTAAATTAACCACGAATTCCAAGCCGGGCTTAACGCGGCAATGGCTACCCCGCAGCCACAGGGGGCTAGCCTAATGATCCGCACTTTGCGCAATCTACTGACCGATACCAAGGGTAATACGCTGGCGATTTTCGCCGCGGCCCTGGTGCCGCTCGTGGCGATGATCGGTAGCGGGTTGGACCTGAGCTTTGCCTATATGGCCAAGGCGAAATTGCAGAACGCGTGCGACGCTGCAGTGCTGGCCGGGCGGCAGTCAATGGACGGCAATTTCTGGAAAGAGGCCAACGAAGCGGAGGCACGCAAGTTCTTCAACTTCAATTTTCCGAACGGTACTATGGGGGCGCAATCTGTCGACTTTACCGTCGGTAAGGATCCTGAAGACAATGCCCAGATTCTTGGCGTAGCCAAGGCGAATATTCCTACTGCGCTGATGCATATCTTCGGTTTTGACCATATTCCACTTGAGGCGAATTGCGATGCAAAGCGCGACTTGGGGCATAATGATGTCGTTCTGGTGCTAGACGTGACCGGATCGATGGCAAATGCCCCCTCGAGTGGTGGGGGTACAAAGATCGCCCGCCTTCAACAGGGCGCTTTGGGCCTTTATCGGGCCCTGATGAATGAGGAAAACGGGTCGATCACCCGTTTCGGGATTGTCCCATATTCCCACACCGTAAATGTCGGTGCGTCTCTCGCCGATAGCGATATTCGCGACGAAAACGACTATGTAGGCCAATGGCAATACGCCATGTGGACCAGAGATTCTGGTTGGGCTTCTTATTATGCTGCCCGGAAGCCCTCTAGCGGCTGGGCTGATGACGACCATTACATCGACAATGGCAGCTACTATTATGCGCCTAGGTGGCGAGACCGCTATGGCTCGGACAGGGGTTATGTTCGCGCGACCGACTCTTCCTGGGGTTCCAAGAGCAATTTTCGATCGTCTGGTGGATGCATTGAAGAACGGCCGAGCTACGGCAATGCCGCCGATCCGATTGCCATCAAGACCTCTATCACGTTGAACGACGTAGATATGCGCGCCAGTGGTGACACCCAACCAGAGTTACAGTTCGGACGGTATGATCCAAATATCCAGAACCGTGAAAATCAGACCGGGTGCCCTTCGCCAGCAATTCGTTTGCGGCAGTTCGCAAGCGAGAGCTCGTTTAAAAACGATGGTGTGCTGAGAGCTACTGCCAATGTGACGGGCGGCACATACCACGACGTGGGCATGCTTTGGGGCCTGCGTTTCATATCGCAAACGGGATTTTTCAATAATACATCAAAGATAGATGATGTCGCGGTCGATCAGCACATCGTATTCATGACGGACGGTATGTTGGATACCGACAAAGGGGACGGTTCGCATAATCTCTATACGGCGCATGGTCTTGAATTCTTCCAGGACCGGACGAAGGGGACCGGAACTAATCGGGCGGCACATATCGAACGGTTCCGCTCGGCGTGTAATCTAGCGAAATCCATGGGTGTCACCGTGTGGGTAATCGCGCTCGATGTCACTGACACTGATGATGTGAGGCCTTGCGCTACCACGGCCTCGCATTTCTACACCAGTGACGGATCAGATCTCGAGGAAATCTTTGAGAATATCGGTCGGGGCATCGGCAACTTGAGGCTGACGCGATGAGGGCAACTGGCAAGTTTTTCAAGCGCCTGCATAGCGATAATCGCGGTGCAGCGATTATCGAGTTCGCATTTGTAGCGGGGCCAATGGTGCTATTGCTGCTGGGTGGTCTGGAACTCGGTTACAACAGCTACGTGCGTTCCACCATGCAGGGGGCGCTGAACGACGCTGCGCGTAAGGCGGCAGTGGAGTTTCCGATAATCGACGTCGAGGGCGATACCGTGTCGGAGCAGGTAGAGAACATGATCCGTACAACCGTTCAACACGTCGCACCGAAGGCCGAAGTAAAAGTCACACCGAAGAGCTATTTCGACTTTTCGGACATCGGCAATCCAGAAAAGCTCATGACCGATCATAATGGTAACGGCGAATTCGATGCAGCCGACGGTGATTGCTGGGAAGATGCAAATCGCAACGGTGCATACGACACGGACGCAGGGGGTGATGGTAACGGCGGGGCAGACGATGTCGTCCTTTACACCGCTTCGGTTTCTACGCCTCGTCTCTTGCCGCTTCACGGTTTCATACCGGGGGTTGGGCCGAATTATAAACTCACGCTCAAGACAGCCGTCCGCAACCAACCATACAAAACGCAGTCGGCACCGCCCGTTATTTGTGCGGGGGCAATTTGACATGCCTGCACAAGTCAGCCTGTTTGCCCGGCTACGTAGAGAGTGCACGGGAATGGCAATGGTCGAATTTGCCTTTGCCGCCCCAATCTTTCTAACTTTGGTACTAACTGGTCTCGAGCTGTCAAATCTCGCACTCGCTCATCTTCGGGTAAGCCAGATGGCGATGACCGTTGCTGACAATGCCGGTCGTGTCACTTCGGGTATTGATGAGGCTAATATAATTGAAACTTTCACAGGTGCCCAAGCTATCGCTGAAGGCCTCGACTTCACTACCAATGGTCGAATTGTTCTTTCATCGTTGGAAAACAACGGCAAAACAGGCTCGAAGAAGGGGCAGGTGATTTCTTGGCAAAGGTGTTGGGGCAGGACTGATATCGACCCTGCTTATGGAACGGAAGGCAAGGGCAAGAACAACGCTTCGCTTAGTGATGGAATGGGCGCGGGAGCAAACAAGATCGTTGCAGCTTCTGACACCGCCGTCATGTTTGTGGAAGCGACCTACACGTACCAACCACTGGTCTCGACAGGCTTCTTCAATTCGCCGACAATTCGTTACGAAAGCGCCTTCAATGTGCGCGGTCGGCAGAACAACAAAATCAGCAACACTCAGAAGCTTGATAAAATGACTTGCTGAACAGCCAAGCTCTCAGCGTTTGCCATCGAAATACGCGAATACGTCGGCCAATCCTGGCGGATCGCGGTCTTCGCGCATCTGTTCCAAAGCCGATGCGACGTCCAGCCTGTATTCCGCTTCCGGCCCGTCCTGGGAGACGTGGTGGGCTCCCAGACGCCGGATGAAACTGCGCGCGGCCTCGTTCTCGCTAAGCACATTGGCCGAAAACGCTGTCAGACCGCCGGCGAAGGCATCGAGCAGAAGCGTGGCGGCCAGCAATCGGCCGACGCCAAGGCCGTGATAAGCATCGACAACTGCGATCGAGAATTCAGCGATCGGATCGGCGGTGCCCGGCCGGATGGCGCGCACGACGCCCATTACCGGCTGTGAAGGATCGGTAAGGTCCAGCGCGCCCCAGGCAAGATGGCGCACTCCGTCCGCACCCAAAAGCCGCTCGATTATCCAGTCGGGCGGGCTTGCCCCTCCAGTGAAGAAACGCAGATAGCGCGAACGGGGGCTCATCCGCGCGATTCCCTCCCGCAGCCGGATTTCGTCGGCTGGGGTGACGATACGAACGCAGACAGGACGCCCATCTACGAGACTTGTCTGGATCGCAGCATCGCCGCAGCCTTTAGATATGGGAATCCCGGTGTAATCGTCGCCGGTACCGACCATCTTCATCTCCATCACGGCTCTGCATTGCTTGTTAGGCAACAGAACCCGGCCCACCCACCATGTAGCGCGTGCTTTGCCGTTTCGAACCCCTTGATCCGCAGCAAGCCGATCAGAAACGCCGCATGACACCTAAACGGCCTTGGACATAGCTGTATCCCGTCCCGACGGAACCGTTGTTCGAAGGCGTGTCGGTGTAGATAAGTTCGCCGAATGTCGACCAGTTGCGATCCGTGTCGGGGCTTTGGAAACGGAATTGGGCGAAGTTCGACCGGCGCCAGTCGGTGGCTGCGTCGCGCTGCGCGCCGATGCCCCCCGCGCCGAGCAGTTCCCATCCGCCCACGAACCTGCGAAGCTGCACTACTGGAAGAACCTGTGCGTACCAGCGCGGCGAATAATAATCGAATTCACGTGGCTCGCTGTCGTGGAAATATCGGCCTCGCAATTGCAGGCTGAGCCCCCATTCAGGTTTCACCACATGCACGTAATTAGCTCGCGCATGGAGGCGCAGGTTCTCCCCGGTGAAATCCTGTATTCCTCCCAGCACTGTCACGATGTTCCGGTCATCGACGGGCAGATCGATGGCTGCCCCTACAAAAGTGGAATAGATGTTTTCATCGAGCCCGCGGGGCGTTTCCACCACGTCACGTTCGATGAACAGCTCCTTGCGGAAGGGGCTCTCGTCATGAATCGATGCGGACCCGATGACGGTATGACCGTCGGTCCCCGCCAGGATGGACCAGTTCCAGTTCCCGCTGCCACCGGCGTAGCGTCCGAACACACGTTCGCGGCTTCGCGTGCCGGTGCCGGATGGATCGTACCAGGCCTTTTCCACTCGTATTCCGATACGGTCGTCATCGCCCGCATTGCGCAAATCGAAATCGATTGCCGTACGAAGAATGTCGGTGTCGTCGCTATCGGTGGATGCGAATACCTCGCCCCCCAGCGCGGGGGAAGGTTCGATGTCCTGTGCAGATGCGACACCGGGGAGGGCGGCGCTCAGGACCAGCGCGGCGATCGTCTTGTATGTGGGCGTCAGTTCCATTGTTTGCGGCCTCCTGTCAGTTCGGCGAGGTAGCCCCACACCGAAACGGGCTGCATCAGCAGCGGATAGATGAAAGCGTAGAGAAGGAAGCCGCGCAGGCTCTTCTCCATGTCGATATTGTTGCGTTTCAGCATTCTGGTCTGGATGCGGTAAATGACCACATTCCACAGCGCCGCCAGCGGCAGCACCAGAAGGGTGATCGGCCCGGCCAGCCAGAATATTCCGAGAAAGGCCAGGATCAGGCCTGGAATGAAGGCGAAGGTGAAGGTGAGATCGATGCTGACGAACAGCAGGTTCCACCAGATGAACATGGTCCGCAGCCGTGGAGCGACCAGCAGGCGCTTGTGAATTGCCAGCGCCTCGATCATGCCTCGGGCCCACCGTTTGCGCTGGTTGGACAGGCCCCTCAACGTGTCGGGTGCGTGCGTCCAGGCGACCGCATCCTCCGCATGGCCCGTCTTGTAACCCATGCGAAGTAGCGACCAGGTCAGCACGATATCCTCGCCCACCGTGTCGGGCCATCCGCCCGCTTCGACCAGAGCAGCCTTCCGGTAGATCGAGAACGCCCCCTGCGCGACCAGCGTACCGTTATACATGCCCTGCATGCGCTTTACCGCCGCGATGCCGTGGAAATAATCCCACTGCTGCGCTCGCGTGATCCAGCTATCGTTCTGGTTTCCGACGAGCACCGCACCCGCTACGGCGGCAGTCTCGGGCGAACTGGCGTGCAGATGCTCGACCAGCGCGACAAGGCAGCCTTTCTCCAGCAGCGTATCGGCATCGATCGTCACGACCAGATCGTGCGCGGCGAGGGCCAGTCCGTCGTTCAGCACGCGCGCCTTGCCCCGGTTCTGCTTTTCACTGACGAGCAGCAGGTCGCGTCCGCTCGACCCCGCAAACAGCGCCTCGGCATCACGCACGGCCGCGGCCGTCCCGTCGGTCGAGCCGTCGTCCAGCACCATAATCTGTAGCGCGCCGGGATAATCCAGCGCGGCGATGCTGCGCAGTGTCTCGCCGATCAGCGCTTCCTCGTTATAGGCGGCGATGAGGATGCTCAGCGCGGGCCATTGCTCGGGCGTGCGGCGCAGGGCATGGGGCCGCAGCACCAGGCTGGCCATGAGAAACGCGTTCATGAAGCCCGGCACATAGGCGACGAAAGCCAGCACGAACAACGCTGCCAGCGGGTGGGTAAGTCCCCCCAGATCGCTCAGCCAGGGCAGCGACAGCCAGATACTGAACACGACCCACGCCAGCGCCAGGATTATCGATAGTCCGAAGCGCCCTACGGCCCAGCGGTCTCGCCGGTGAGCCTCTTTTTGGATCCGGTCGGGTTGCCAGCCGTGCGAAAGCCGCGCTGTGCTGTCCGCCATGATGTCCCTCCGATGGTGGCAGACGATGTCACCTGGCGCGCTCTGCGCACCGGTTCCGTCGTAGATTCAAGAGTTTGTGGTTAACGGTGCGATAACCGCGCCTGCGAACCCTTCGCTAAGGTTGCGCGCGCAGGAGGACATGGCAGCCACAGGGGATGTTCTATGTTCGACACGCTCGGCGACCGCCTGATCGACGGCGCGATCGTGCTCGCCATCTTCGCGGGCAAGGCTGCCATCGCGCTTCTCGCCATCTGACACTGCGATCATTGCGGAACCTGCGCTTCGGCGCGGCCTTCGTGCAGCGCGCGTTCGGCGATCTGTTCGCCCTTGGCTTCCACGCTTTCGACCACGGATTTGAGATCGGGCGGCGGCGCTATGCGCTGGTCCTGCGTGGCTCCTTCGAGCGTGGACCAGGCGCCCCATACCAGCAGCAGGGCGGCGCCGGCGGCAAGGCCGGCCAGGGCGAAGACGCCACCCGCCCGTGTCCGACTGTAATCGTAGGTGCCGTCTCCGGCTTTGGCATTTTTCATCGAGCGACCCATTATCGTTCTATCGTTCGTGAGCGTTTCCTCACTTAGGTATAGATACGGATGAGCCGCCGCAGCGGATGCAACAACTCACCGGCTACTCACCACGTTTTATCTCATGTTAACCATGTTGGTTAACCCCTTGGGGGTGGCCAAAGAGTGTCGAGGCGGGCAGGGGGCGCCGCATGCAATCGGTTTCATCCCCCTGTATCGACCTGTGCCGTCTCGATGTTGCGGGAGAGCTGTGCATCGGCTGCGGCCGCTCGATGGAGGAGATCGCCGGCTGGCAGTCGGCCGACGATGCGGAGAAGCGCGCCATTGTCGAGCGCGCCGCGCGCCGCCTCGCCGACGGCAGCACCGCGCAGGGCTGACCGGGCGGCCGATCCCGGCCCTGATCCTCGAGGCCCCACATCCCCTTCGCCCATGGAAAAGGCGGCAGCCGCCCATGGGACAACTGCCGCCTTGATGCTGACCGGCGGTAAGGAGCCGCCGGCTAGGCTTATCAGTTCGTGGTCGCGGTGCCGTCTTCCACGGCGTCTTCCGCGCGGTCGCTCATTTCGCCAGCAGCGTCGGCCTGTGCGTCGAGCGCTTCTTCCTTGGCTTCGTCGCCCTGTGCTTCGGCAAGGTCGGCCTGCTCTTCAAGCACGTCTTCCTGCGATTCGTACTTCTGCTCGGCCAGATCTTCCTTGGCTTCCTGCTCGCTTTCCGAGCATGCGCCCAGCGCGGTCATGGCGAATGCAGATGCGACGATTGCGGTTGTCTTGAATTTCACTTGGTTTCCCCTTGTCGTGAATCTCGAGAGCGAGAATTCGCCCCTCGGCCCCTGCTACGAACGAGATCCGCTTTGGTGCCCGCTTTATCCAAAAAAAGTTGCGCCGGTGCCTCGCCGTCCTCCGCAACCGCCCCTGTTCCCGCAGGCCCGCCCTGCGCCAGCCGATCGGCGAAATGGCGCGACAGCGCACATTCGCGGCGATCCATCTCGCCCTCGCAAGCCACCTCCCGGTCCTCCGCAGTCGCAGCGGGTAGACCGGCCTCCACCTCGCGCCGGATGCGCTCGTACACCGGGTGCCCGGGGCGGATATGCTCGCTATAGCGTTCGGGGCGGCGGTTGCGCAGGAAGAACATCACCAGCGCCTCGTTGTGCTTCACGCCATAGGTGATCAGCCCGCCATCGCGGTCGGTCTTCCATTCGGGCACGCCGTCGATCGCGCGGGCGAGCGCGCAATCCTCCAGCCGCTGTACGCCGCGCTCCACCGCGGCATCCCAGGCGGCGGAAAACTCCTCCGCGCCGGGGCGGTTGCGCAGCTTGTACAGCGCCTCCATGCTCGCCCCGATATGCATCGCCGCCTGGGTGACGATGCCCGTCGCCGCCAGATGCGCGATGAAGGCGCGCTGGCGCCCGGCGGTGATGGAATTGCGGCGCGCGGCCTTGTGGGGCACGGGGGTAAAGGCCAGCAGCGGATCGCCCGGCTGCGGCGGCAGGCCGATCCGCGCCACGGCAGAGGTCGCCTGCCGCGCGATCTTGCGGGTGGGGGTAGGGCGGTCTGACATGGAATATCCTCTCTATTGGGCAGGATCGCCAAGGCGCTGGCCGGAGCGCCACGGCAAGGAAAACGAAAGGCTCCCCCGAGGCGCAGCCGAGGCAAGCGCGACCGCCCGCCGCGGCTTATGCCGCGAAGCCAAGGCACACGGACGTGTGCCGCCCGGCGTCTGAGGGGCAAAAAGCGAAAACCCCCGAGGCGCAGCCGAGGCAAGGGCGACCGCGCGCCGCGGCCTATGCCGCGGAGCCAAGGCACACGGACGTGTGCCGCCCGGCGTCTGAGGGTCAAAAAAACAGGAATACGGTCGCTCATGACCACGCATAGAATGCAGATTATTTCCGTGTAGGAAAATGGTTTTTACCGGCGCACCCTAATCCCTGCGCAGCCACGCCAGCGCGCCCGCATCCATCCCCTTGAACTTGGGCCAGCCATCGGGGTCGTCCCCAGCGGCGCGCAGAGCAGCGCGGTGCCGTCGGGCAATTGCCATTTGATCCGGTGATAGAGCTTGGAGCGGGTGAGGGCGGAGCGCACCAGCCACAGCCCGTCCGCCAGCGGATGCCCGTCGCCATGTAGATCGATCGGCTCCGCAGGCGCGGCGGCGGGATCGTGCCAGATCAGATAGAGCGTGGGTTCGTCGGCCATACAGCCTCAATGCAGCACAACCGCGAAAGTTCGGGACAGTCTGTGCGACGCGCCTGCGTGGGATGATCCGGACCGCGCGCCGCGGACCGCAATCGCGGCTTCGCGCCCGTGCTTATGTGAGTGACGGTCAGGCAAACCAGCTCAAGATCAGCGCCAGCACCAAGAAGCCGACCAGTCCGGCCATGAAGATCACCCAGTTGCGCCGCTTGGTCAGGATGATCTCCGCACCGCGCGCCTTGTCGGCGTCATAGTGAAGGGGTTTGTCCTTGTGGTCCGATGGTGTGGGCATGGTGCTCTCCTCGCCCAACCAACTGGCGAGGGGCCGGGGGAGGTTCCGGGGACAGTTGAGTATTCTGTTATCGAAACTCCCGCATCGTCTTAGTGCCTGGATCTGGGCCGGGAGCAGACGGTCTGGTCACGAAGTTGGAGGAGCCCTCAGCGAACCTTCTGCATGCTGAGTTCGTTACGACAACATCGGAAGCGATGAGCCGGTGCCGAAGCCCTTCGCATCGTTAATCATCGTCGTCCGTCTTATCTCCGGGTCGAGGCTTCACTATAGGTAATACGTCAGTGAGTGCCGCGTGAAGTTTGGTGTTCTCATTCGACCTCAGAGCCCTGCCAATGAATTGCTCGAGCGCCTTCTGTTGGTAGTCGAGCTGCCTCGCTGCTTCAGCCAGCAGTCCCTTGTTATCGTAACAACGGAGAACTTTTTCGTAGTCTTGGGCGATGATCGCCGCATTGAGAGCAGACTTAGCTTCTCTGAAGATCGTCGGCGCATCAATTGCTGCTACAGCAGCTTTGAACTCGGTATCCAGAGCGGCTGGATCGTTGCTTGTAAGACCGATTAGTTTCATCGCCGTATCGATCCGTCGCTTCGTGTAGCGGATGCAGATTGCATCGATCTGCTGATTAGCCTGCGTCAGCACAAAGGTGCGCAGTGCACCTAGCCGCGATTGAGCGTCTTCGTCTGAAAACTGCAGCGTCATCGCTAGCGCAAGAAATACCTTCGGCAGAAGCAACAGATTCTCCACTTCAGAAACTGGAAGGCAATACACACCCTTTCCCTCGAGGTTGGCTGCCTCTTTACTGGAGCGTCCATCCCTGTCGACTAGGCCTGCGCAACCTACCCGGTGCAGTTCTGAACGAGCAGCAAAGCTATTGACGGTGTGGATCACTTGTTGACACGAACCGACAGGTATAACCGTGAAGTCGTTATACACCCGCCGGTACAAAGAAGAGTCGAGACTACTTCCTTCGCCCTCAACGAAAAGCACGGGGCGGCGGCTGCCGATGATAGTGGCGACCACTTCGTCGGGTATTTCCGCGTTTTCTGGGACAATTTCGATGTCCCACGCCTCTGTTGGCTCTTTCCGATAGCTACGAAGGGCGTACTTCGTAGCTGCTTGTCTGGACCCGGCAAACTCGACGTCGTGTGTGATATAGAGAAATGCGCAATCGGCGCGCGCGGACTCGATCTCGTCCCACAGTTTCGCGAGAATAGACTTGTTGATGTGTAACTCGGGCTCGTCGAAGATCAAAAGCGTGTTAGATTTAGCCAGCAGAGCTTGAGCGATTAGATAGAAGATTACACGTTCACCATCGCTCATGTCTGAGGCGGAGTATTCGGTCCCATCGGCAGTCTTCGTTTTGATATTGCTCCCTAGGATGACGATTTGGCGGTGTGGGAGCACCCTTTCCCAGATCTCTTTTAGCTTATCGATCTTTGCGACCGGGGGGGTAAGCGGGTTGCCCGGATCAGCCACTGCCTGCGCACGAAATGCGACTGAGACGTCGTTGTTCTCGGCGTACAATGCCGAGAGGACATGGTCGAAATCATTCAGTAGTACGGTCTCGGGTTTCTGGTTCCAGCGACTGATCTCCTTATGCCGCCGCTGATCATCGTCCCGACCAAACCAAAGACGATTCTGGGCAATCTCAAGGTTGGGAGGTACCACGTTCGGGTTAAGCAACAACGATCTGTGGGCCGCGATCCGGTGCGTCTCCACGGCGCCGTTAGCGAAGCGTCGTTCGAGGTGCACTCCTAGACGTGTCTTGCCTGCCCCGTTCGCTCCGATGAAAACGACACTTGCCCCGCTCTCGATTGAAATAGCTATCGAACCACTTGGCGTGTCAACGGAAACAGTTTCGTCAATCGGCATGCTTCCCCCTAATTTCGTCGAACTCGATATGAGAGAACAGGTATATTCGAGCCCTTGATCGGCTTCGACTGCCCATAAATCTCAGTATTACCCCCCTGAAGTCATTCAGCGTATCTCTTGTCCGCCAGTAGGTTGCAACAACGAAGGACTTGCTACACCAATACGACGAACCGGCTCGTGCCGTTAAACAAGCACAAGGTACCAGAAAGAATAGTCACGTTAGGTGTCGAACATGCGGTCCGCTGTTAAACGTGTTGGAAGCGAACGTCTGATTTCTGGCAAAGATCGCGGCATCTAGAACGTCCGAAAAGAGGGCGCAAAGCTGACCTTTCGGTCCGACTCTTGACCCATCCCCCCATCCCACAATGTGCGCGGCCATCCGTTGCGGGAACCTCCTCGCGATTTCCACATCGGGCAGATATAGTTGAGCATTGCCGGTCGCATCTGACGGGCGCCATCACATGCCATTGACCGCGCACCCCCTCCGCACCCATCTTGTAACACCGCTCAACCAACCCCATCTCAAACACAGCTACCAGTCGTGATCGACGGTCCTGAGGGCCAGTTGTCCTCCCTTCTTTCCATTTCGCCTCTTAGCGCGCGCATAAGCGGTCGCTGATGAGCGCCTGCGCGACCTGGAAGGATCTCCCATGACGAATTTCGGCACCATCAAGGCGTATGACAGTGGCAATGGCAATGGCACCATCGCGCCCGAACAGGGCGGCGAGCCGCTTCATTTCGGCAAGAACGATGTGCAGCAGCGTGCGGCGGAACCCCAGCAGGGTCAGCGTTACGGCTACGACACCAAGCAGGCCGGTGGCGGCAAGGTCCATGCGACCAATCTGCGCCAGCAACATCGCAGCGATGCGCACGGGCAGGCCGAAGCGGGAGATCCGCAGGCGCAGCAGGCCATGCAGCAAATGGGCTGATCGTGCGATCGGTCGGGGCGCGCCGTCCGGCGCGTCCGGGCCGTTCCCCCTCTGCAGGGCTTCTCTCCAACCCCCGCGAAAGGGGAACCGTCATGGCTATCAACGATCTGCTTCACGAACATGAGCTCGCCGTCCGGCGCGCCAGCGCGGCCACGGACGATGGCGAGCGTGGCAATCACTTTGCCAAGGTGGCCGAATATGCCGAGCGCGTGCGGCGCATGCGCGAGGATAATGCGGTGAAGGCCAATCTCGGCCCCGTCACGATCACCATCACGCAGCCTGAAACCATCATCTACGGCACCTATACCGGCGCGCTCGAACAGCCCTCGGCTGCGGTGGCGGTTAATTCCTGGGAAGGTGAGGGCGGGGCGCTCGATCCGCCGCAGGTCGTTCTGCCGGCGGGGGTGATCTGCAACGATGTGCGCCATTATCACGTCGGCCCCTATGTCTATCAGGATCTCGACCGTGCGGTGGCCGAACATATGCGGCAACTGTCGCAGCAGGCGGCAGACGGCGCGGGCGATCCGCCGGTTGATGATCCTGCGCGCGATTGACGGAACTTGACCCTTTGCGCCCGTTTCACTATGTGCGCGCCCATCCGGTGTAGGAACCGCCTTGCGATTCCCATCGGGCAGATAGAGCTGAACATTGCCGGTCATGTCCCGGGGCTCCCATTTGGCGGGCCCTTTTCTATTGCAGCGAAAGCTGGGGGCAGCCGTCAAAGTAACCCGGTGGCCGTGTGGGCCGATGGGTGGAGCGTTTCAGGCTCGTGCGATCATGCCGCCCCGGTGCTTACCCGCGCCGCGCGCGCTGCAGGCACGAACCCGGCGTACCGCCCCATCAACCCTCTAGTCGCCGCCAACCAACGGTGAAGTGAGTAATCATGCCGACAATCAACCAGCTGGTCCGCAAGGGCCGCGTTCCGCAGAAGGCCAAGAGCAAGGTCCCTGCGATGGAGCAGAACCCGCAGAAGCGCGGCGTCTGCACCCGCGTCTATACGACGACCCCGAAAAAGCCGAACTCGGCTCTGCGCAAGGTTGCCAAGGTCCGCCTGACCAACCAGCGCGAAGTCATCTCCTACATCCCGGGCGAAGGCCACAACCTGCAGGAACACAGCGTCGTGCTGATCCGCGGCGGCCGTGTTCGCGACCTTCCCGGCGTTCGCTACCACGTCCTTCGCGGCGTGCTCGATACGCAGGGTGTCAAGGACCGCAAGCAGAGCCGTTCGAAATACGGCGCCAAGCGTCCGAAGTAAGGCTTTCCCTTTTTCCGTCACCCCGGACTTGTTCCGGGGCGGTGCTTCCTTCTCACGCGCACGTCGCCTTGAAGAATGAAAAGCACTGGCCCGGAACAGGTCCGGGCTGACCGATCAGATTTTGGAGACATTGAAATGTCACGTCGTCGTCGTCCCGAGAAGCGGGAAATCCTGCCTGATCCCAAGTTCGGTGATCAGGTCCTGTCGAAGTTCATGAACAACCTCATGTATGACGGCAAGAAAGCCGTTGCCGAAGGTATCGTCTACACCGCGCTCGACGTGGTGGAAACGAAGGCCAAGGCCAATCCGGTCGAGCTGTTCCACGCAGCGCTCGACAACATCAAGCCGCAGGTCGAAGTGCGTTCGCGCCGCGTCGGCGGTGCGACGTATCAGGTCCCGGTCGAAGTTCGCCCAGAGCGTGCCCAGGCCCTGGCCATACGCTGGCTGATCACCGCTGCGCGCGGTCGTCCGGAAACCACCATGTCGGCTCGCCTTTCGGGCGAACTCATGGATGCGGCCAACAATCGCGGCAATGCCGTCAAGAAGCGCGAAGACACGCACCGCATGGCGGACGCGAACCGCGCCTTCTCGCACTACCGCTGGTAGGGCGCCCTGCTTGAAGGACCGGGGGAGGGGGATTCCTACTCTCCCGGTCTTCAAGTGGTCACATTGATACCCATATGGGGCGCGCACCTGCGCTAACCCCGAATTCGAGGAAAACCACATGGCTCGCGAATATCCGCTGGAGCGGTACCGCAATATCGGCATCATGGCCCACATCGATGCCGGCAAGACCACCACGACCGAGCGTATCCTCTACTACACCGGCAAGTCCTACAAGATCGGCGAAGTCCACGACGGCGCCGCCACCATGGACTGGATGGAGCAGGAGCAGGAACGCGGCATCACGATTACCTCGGCTGCCACGACCACCTTCTGGTCGGCCGAAGACGGTCAGGGTCCCAAGCACCGCATCAACATCATCGACACCCCCGGACACGTCGACTTCACCATCGAAGTCGAACGCTCGCTGCGCGTCCTCGACGGCGCCGTGGCCGTGTTTGATGGAGTTGCCGGGGTGGAACCCCAATCCGAAACCGTGTGGCGTCAGGCCGACAAGTACGGTGTCCCCCGCATGTGCTTCATCAACAAGCTCGACCGCACCGGCGCCGACTTCTACTACTGCGTCCAGTCGATCATCGACCGCCTCGGCGCGACCCCGCTGGTCCTCTATCTCCCGATCGGCGCGGAAAGCGACCTCAAGGGCGTCGTCGACCTCGTGAACATGCGCGGCATCGTCTGGGAAGACGACGGCCTCGGCGCGACGTTCAACTATGTCGACATCCCCGCGGACCTCGCCGACAAGGCAGCCGAATACCGTGAAAAGCTGGTCGAAACTGCCGTCGAGCAGGACGACGATGTCATGGAACAGTACCTCGAAGGCAACGAGCCTGACGCGGCGACGCTCAAGAAGCTGATCCGCAAGGGCACCATGGCGCGCGACTTCGTGCCTGTCGTCTGCGGCTCGGCGTTCAAGAACAAGGGCGTGCAGCCCCTGCTCGACGCCGTTGTGGACTACATGCCGAGCCCGCTCGACGTTCCGGCCATCAAGGGCGTGAAGCCCGACAGCGACGAAGAAGACACCCGTCCGTCGTCGGACGAGGCACCTTTCTCGGCGCTGGCCTTCAAGATCATGAACGACCCGTTCGTCGGGACGCTCACCTTCACCCGTATCTATTCGGGTCAGCTCTCCAAGGGTTCGGTTCTGAACTCGGTCAAGGAGAAGAAGGAAAAGATCGGCCGCATGCTGCTGATGCACTCCAACAACCGCGAAGACATCGATGAAGCATTCGCCGGCGATATCGTCGCGATTGCAGGTCTCAAGGAAACCACCACCGGCGACACCTTGTGTGCGTCGAGCGCTCCGATCATTCTGGAACGCATGGAATTCCCCGAGCCGGTCATCGAACTGTCTGTGGAACCGAAGACCAAGGCCGACCAGGAAAAGATGGGCGTTGCGCTCAACCGCCTGGCTGCCGAAGATCCCAGCTTCCGCGTGACGACCGACCACGAAAGCGGTCAGACGATCATCAAGGGCATGGGCGAGCTTCACCTCGACATCCTCGTCGATCGCATGAAGCGCGAGTTCAAAGTCGAAGCCAACGTCGGTGCGCCGCAGGTGGCTTACCGCGAATATCTCGGCAAGCCGGTGGATGTGGACTACACCCACAAGAAGCAGTCGGGTGGTTCGGGTCAGTTCGGCCGCGTCAAGGTCAAGGTCACCCCGGGTGAGCGCGGCCAGGGCTTCGTGTTTGAAGACGAGATCAAGGGCGGTAACATTCCGAAGGAATACATCCCTGCGATCGAAAAGGGGTTCCGCGAGCAGGCCGAAAGCGGCCACCTTGTCGGCTTCCCGATCATCGACTTCACCGTGACGCTTTATGACGGTGCGTACCACGACGTCGACTCGAGCGCGATCGCGTTCGAAATCGCCGGCCGCGGTGCCATGCGTGAAGTGGCGGACCGTTCGGGCATCAAGCTGCTCGAGCCGATCATGAAGGTCGAGGTCGTCACTCCCGAGGATTATCTCGGCGACGTGATCGGCGATCTCAACAGCCGTCGTGGCCAGATTCAGGGCACCGACACGCGCGGCAACGCGCAGGCCGTGGAAGCCAACGTGCCGCTGGCCAACATGTTCGGTTACGTCAACGAACTGCGCTCGTTTACTCAGGGCCGCGCCCAGTACTCGATGCAGTTCAGCCACTACGACGAAGTGCCGGCCAACGTCGCGCAGGAAGTCAAGGAGAAGCTTGCGTAAGCTAGCTTTGAGGTCTAGGGGCGGCGCCTGATTCCGCGGGCGCCGTTTCCTCCCCGCAGAAATTAAATTTTTAAGACAGAGGTTATTTAAAAATGGCGAAGGAAAAGTTCGAGCGTAACAAGCCGCACGTCAACGTCGGCACCATCGGTCACGTTGACCACGGCAAGACCACGCTGACCGCGGCAATCACCAAGGTTCAGGGTTCGGCTGTCGATTTCGCAAACATCGACAAGGCTCCCGAAGAGCGTGAACGCGGTATCACCATTTCGACCGCTCACGTCGAATATGAAACCGACGCACGTCACTATGCCCACGTCGATTGCCCGGGCCACGCCGACTACGTCAAGAACATGATCACCGGTGCTGCCCAGATGGACGGCGCTATCCTGGTTGTGAACGCAGCCGACGGCCCGATGCCCCAGACCCGCGAGCACATCCTGCTTGCCCGTCAGGTCGGCGTTCCGGCTCTGGTCGTGTACATGAACAAGGTCGATCAGGTCGACGACGAGGAAATCCTCGAGCTCGTCGAGCTGGAAGTTCGCGAACTGCTCAGCTCGTACGACTTCGACGGCGACAATATTCCGATCGTCAAGGGTTCGGCTCTGGCCGCTCTCGAAGGTCGCGATCCTGAAATCGGCGAAAACTCGATCAAGGAACTGATGGCTGCCGTCGACGAGCACATCCCGACTCCGGACCGTCCGGTCGACAAGCCGTTCCTGATGCCGATCGAAGACGTGTTCTCGATCTCGGGTCGCGGTACCGTTGTGACCGGCCGCGTCGAAACCGGCGTTGTGAACGTTGGCGACGAAGTCGAAATCGTCGGTATCAAGGACACCGCGAAGACGACCGTGACCGGCGTTGAAATGTTCCGCAAGCTGCTTGATCGCGGTGAAGCTGGCGACAACATCGGTGCCCTGATCCGCGGCGTTGCCCGTGAAGACGTCGAGCGTGGCCAGGTTCTGGCCAAGCCCGGTTCGGTCAATCCGCACACCGAGTTCAGCGCAGAAGTGTACGTCCTTTCGAAGGACGAAGGCGGCCGTCATACGCCGTTCTTCGCGAACTACCGTCCGCAGTTCTACTTCCGCACCACCGACGTCACCGGCGAAGTGATCCTTCCAGAAGGCACGGAAATGGTGATGCCTGGCGACAACGTGACGATCAGCGTCAAGCTGATTGCACCGATCGCCATGGACGAAGGTTTGCGCTTCGCAATCCGCGAAGGCGGCCGCACCGTCGGCTCGGGCGTTGTGAGCTCGATCACGAAGTAATCTTCGTCAGATCAAGTTAAATCGCGGGCCCGCTCCTCTTCAAGAGGGGCGGGCCTTCGTTTTAAGAGGGAGAAGGTTGCGATCATACCTTCCTCTCCAACCAATATTCCGTCTTCACAAATTCGACGGAATTGAGGGGTTGCCATGTGCGAGTCTCACCCGTATATGCGCGCCAAGAGACGGGGATTCGTCCCCTGAACACAACGAATTCATGAAAGGTCGCCCGTTCCGGGATGCCGGCACCAGCGGGGCTGGCCTTTCTTTTTTGTGGATCGGAAACGGTCCATTGGCTCTTTCGCATCGGTGTAGGTAATGGAAGCTCAGAATATCCGCATTCGCCTCAAGGCGTTCGACCATCGTGTTCTCGACCAGGCAACTGGCGAAATCGCAGATACCGCACGTCGTACTGGCGCGCTTATTCGCGGCCCCATTCCCATGCCGACGCGTATCGAGAAGTTCACCGTGAACCGTGGCCCGCACATCGACAAGAAGTCGCGCGAGCAGTTCGAGGTGCGCACCTACAAGCGGCTGCTCGACATTGTGCAGCCCAACGCCCAGACCGTCGACGCGCTGATGAAGCTCGACCTTGCTGCCGGCGTGAACGTCGAAATCAAGCTGGCCTGAGCCGACTGATTTCCGTCCCCCTCCCGGACGTTAAATGGGTAGGGAAGTTTAGGGGTGCTCGATAGCCCCGCCGGTCCGGAAGGTCCGGCAAGACATCGGGATACCGCCGGTCTGTTCCAGAAGGAATTAGATCGGGTCTGCGTCCTCCGTCTCGCTACCTAGGCAATATGCTGCGGTGGCACTCAGCCCGGACGGGGCGACGTATCATGAAACGGGCTGGCAAGCACCTCGGATGGGCCGCGGTGCCTCTGTTTAGGAGTTTTACGATGCGCACTGGCGTTATCGCAAAGAAAGTCGGGATGACCCGCCTCTTCCAGGAGGACGGTCGGCATGTGCCGGTTACCGTTCTTGCGCTGGAAAACTGCCAGGTCACTGCTCACCGCACTGCCGATCGCGATGGTTACTTCGCGGTTCAGGTCGGTTCGGGCGAGGCCAAGCAAAAGAATGTGAACAAGCCGCAGCGCGAAGCTTTCGCCAAGGCTCAGGTTCCGCTGAAGATGAAGGTCGCCGAATTTCGCGTCGACACCGAAGAAGCGCTGCTTCCCGTCGGTGCCCGCATTTCGGCCGAGCACTTCATTGCTGGCCAGAAGGTCGACATCACCGGTCATACCCAGGGTAAGGGTTTTGCAGGTGCCATGAAGCGTTGGGGCTTCGGTGGTCTGCGCGCTACCCATGGTGTGTCGCTCTCGCACCGTTCGCACGGTTCGACGGGTAACCGCCAGGATCCGGGCCGCGTGTTCAAGGGCAAGAAGATGGCTGGCCATATGGGCGACCGTCAACGCACCCAGCAGAACCTCGAAATCGTTCGTACCGACGCTGATCGCGGCCTTCTCTTCGTCAAGGGCTCTGTCCCGGGTGCGAAGAATGGGTGGCTGCTGGTCAAGGATGCGGTCAAGATCGATCATGCAGAACTGCCGTTCCCGGGTGTGATGTATCGCAACCGCGACGAATTCGAACATCAGGAAGCTGATGCCGGTCTCGTCGAGAACGCTGCAGAGCATGAAGTCAGCACGGAAGTTTCCGCCGAACAGCAGGAAAAGCTGCTGAAAGAGCAGGAAGCTGGTGTCGACACCGAAACCACCACCGATACGCCCGAAGCCGATGCCGGCTCGGACGAAAACAAGGAGGGCTGATCCGTGAAGGTGAAGGTCCAGAAAATCGACGGCAAGGCGTCGGGCGACATCGAACTGAACGATGACGTGTTCGGTGTCGAACCGCGCGCAGACATCCTGCATCGCGTTGTCACCTGGCAGCTCGAAAATCGCCGTGGTACGGCTCGCCCGACCCGCGAACGCTCGGACGTTGCCCGCACCGGCAAGAAGTGGGGCCGCCAGAAGGGCGGCGGCACGGCTCGCCATGGCGATCGCGGCGCTCCGATCTTCATCGGTGGCGGTAAGGCTCACGGTGCGCGCAAGCGTGACTTCGAGCAGTCGCTGAACAAGAAGGTTCGTGCACTCGGTCTCAAGATGGCTCTGTCGACGAAGGCCAAGGACGGTCTCGTGATCGTCGACAGCCTCGAGCTGAAAGATGCCAAGACCAAGGCGCTTGTTGCTACGTTCGGCCAGAATGGCTGGAGCGGCAAGGTCCTCGTGATCGATGGCGAAAGCGTCAACGACGGTTTCAGCAAGGCTGCTCGCAACATCCCGGGCGTCAATGTGATGCCGGCGATGGGTGCCAACGTCTACGACATCCTGAAGCACGACACGCTGGTCCTCACCAAGGACGCGGTCGAAAAGCTGGAGGCCCGTTTCAATGGCTAAGAAGCAGGAAGTTGAAGCACGTCACTACGACGTCGTGCTCGCACCGCACATCACCGAGAAGGCTACGCTTGCTTCCGAGCATAACGCGGTCGTCTTCAAGGTCGCCAACACCGCCACGAAGCCGCAGATTAAGGAAGCGGTCGAAGCGATCTTCGGTGTTAGCGTTATGGGCGTGAACACCATCAACATGAAGGGCAAGACCAAGCGCTGGAAGGGCAAGGCTTACAAGCGTGTCGACCAGAAGAAGGCTGTGGTCACCCTGAAGGACGGCGATTCAATCGACGTCACCAGCGGTATCTGAGGGCAGATAAGACATGGCACTCAAGAACTATAAACCTACGAGCCCGGGCCGTCGTGGCCTGATCCTCGTCGACAAGTCGGCCCTCTACAAGGGCAAGCCGGTCAAGTCGCTCGTCGAAGGCAAGCGCAAGACCGGTGGCCGCAACAACAAGGGTCACGTCACCTCGCGCGGCATGGCTGGCGGTCACAAGCAGAAGTACCGTTACGTTGACTTCAAGCGTCGCAAGTGGGACGTCGAAGGCACCGTCGAGCGGCTCGAGTATGACCCGAACCGCACCGCGTTCATTGCCCTGGTCAAGTACACCGACGGTGAACTGGCTTACATCCTTGCTCCGCAGCGTCTTGCTGTCGGCGACAAGGTTGTGGCTGGTGAAAAGTGCGACACGAAGCCTGGTAACGCCATGCTGCTCGGTCAGATGCCGGTCGGCACGATCTGCCACAATGTGGAAATGAAGCCTGGCAAGGGCGGTCAGATCGCTCGTGCTGCTGGTTCGTATGTCCAGCTGGTCGGTCGCGATCGCGGCATGGTCATCGTGCGCCTCAACAGCGGCGAGCAGCGTTATCTGCGCGCCGACTGCATGGGAACCGTCGGTGCCGTTTCGAACCCGGACAACCAGAACCAGAACTTGGGCAAGGCCGGACGTCGTCGCTGGATGGGCATCAAGCCGCTGACCCGCGGTGTCGCCAAGAACCCGGTCGATCACCCGCACGGTGGTGGTGAAGGCCGCACGAGCGGTGGCCGTCATCCGGTCACTCCGTGGGGCAAGCCGACCAAGGGCGCCCGTACCCGCAAGAACAAGCAGACGGACAAGATGATCATCCGTTCGCGCCACGCGAAGAAGAAGAGGTAATCCGACATGGCTCGTTCCGTCTGGAAAGGTCCGTTCGTCGAGCTCAGCCTTCTAAAGAAGGCAGAGACCGCCCAGGACGCCGGTGGCGCCAAGCCGATCAAGACTTGGTCGCGCCGTTCCACCATCCTGCCGCAGTTCGTTGGTCTGACGTTCAACGTCTACAACGGTCACAAGTTCATCCCGGTCTCCGTTTCGGAAGAGATGGTCGGCCACAAACTCGGCGAGTTCGCACCGACGCGCACTTTCCCGGGTCATGCTGCCGACAAGAAGGGTAAGCGCTGATGAGCAAGCAGAAGGCACCCCGTCGCGTTGCCGAAAACGAGGCGCTGGCCGTCGGAACCACCATTCGTGGTTCGGCGCAGAAGCTCAACCTCGTTGCCGGTCTGATCCGCGGCAAGAAGGCCGAAGAGGCCATGAACATCCTCGCTTTCTCCAAGAAGGCGATGGCGCGTGACGCCAGCAAGGTTCTCGCTTCGGCGATCGCCAATGCGGAAAACAACCACAACCTCGATGTCGACGCGCTGGTCGTTGCCGAGGCTTCGGTAGGCAAGTCGATCACGATGAAGCGTTTCCACACCCGTGGCCGCGGCAAGTCGACGCGCATCCTGAAGCCGTTCAGCCGCCTTCGTATCGTCGTCCGCGAGCAGGAAGAGGCGTAAGATGGGCCATAAAAGCAACCCGATCGGTCTGCGCCTGCAGATCAACCGCACCTGGGACAGCCGCTGGTACGCCGAAGGGCGCGACTATGCCAAGCTGCTCAGCGAAGATGTAGAGATCCGCAAGTACATCGTGAAGAGCCTGCCGCAGGCAGCCATCTCGAAGGTCGTGATCGAACGTCCGGCCAAGCTGTGCCGCATTTCGATCTATGCCGCTCGCCCCGGTGTCATCATCGGCAAGAAGGGCGCGGACATCGAGAAGCTGCGTGCCAAGCTGTCGAAGATGACCGCAAGCGAAGTGAAGCTGAACATCGTCGAAATCCGCAAGCCGGAAATCGACGCCAAGCTCGTCGCCCAGGGCATCGCCGACCAGCTTATCCGCCGCGTGGCTTTCCGCCGTGCAATGAAGCGTGCCGTTCAGTCGGCACTGCGTCTGGGCGCCGAAGGGATCAAGATCACCTGCGGTGGCCGTCTCGGCGGCGCTGAAATCGCGCGTATCGAATGGTATCGTGAAGGCCGTGTGCCGCTTCACACCCTGCGCGCCAACATCGACTATGCGGAAGCCGAAGCGCTGACCGCCTACGGGATCATCGGCATCAAGTGCTGGATCTTCAAGGGTGAGATCATGGCGCATGACCCGACCGCTCAGGATCGCCTCATGATGGAAGCCCAGACCTCTGGCGTCCGTCCGGCTCGCTGATTGCAGGATTAGGAAAGAACCATGCTGCAACCGAAGAAAACCAAATACCGCAAGGCGTTCAAGGGCAAGATCCATGGCAACGCCAAGGGCGGCACCACGCTGAACTTCGGGTCCTATGGCCTGAAGGCGATGGAACCGGAACGGATCACCGCGCGTCAGATCGAAGCTGCGCGTCGTGCGATCACCCGCCACATCAAGCGTCAGGGCCGTCTCTGGATCCGCGTCTTCCCCGATGTGCCGGTGTCCAAGAAGCCTGCCGAAGTCCGTCAGGGTAAGGGCAAGGGTTCGATCGAATACTGGGCCGCTCGCGTGAAGCCGGGCCGTATCCTGT
Source organism: Qipengyuania pacifica (assembly GCF_019857205.1). Classification (GTDB taxonomy): domain Bacteria; phylum Pseudomonadota; class Alphaproteobacteria; order Sphingomonadales; family Sphingomonadaceae; genus Qipengyuania; species Qipengyuania pacifica. The sequence goes on from NZ_JAHWXO010000002.1 coordinate 112,831, forward strand.
TCGAACTGGACGGCGTTGCCGGTCCGCTGGCCGCTGAAGCGTTCGAGCGCGCAGCTATGAAGCTGCCGATCAAGACCAAGGTTGTTGCCCGTCTGGGTGACGCATCGCACCTCGGAGGCGAATGATGGCCAAGACTGAAGACCTGCGCCAGAAGTCGGACGACCAGCTGGCCGAAGAGCTGACCACGCTGAAGCGCGAGCAGTTCAACCTCCGCTTTCAGGCGGCAACGAACCAGCTCGAGGCTCCGGCCCGCATCCGCGAGGTTCGCCGCACGATCGCCAAGATCAAGACGCTGCAGAGCGAGCGTTCGCGCTCGGCTGAAGCGAAGGCTTAAGGAGTAGACCATGCCCAAGCGTATCCTGATCGGGACCGTCACCTCCGACAAGACCGACAAGACCGTTACCGTGCTCGTCGAGCGCAAGGTGAAGCATCCCCTCTACGGGAAGATCATTCGCCGCTCGAAGAAGTACCATGCTCATGACGAGAAGAACGAGTTCACGCTCGGCGACGTCGTGCGCATCGAAGAAACCAAGCCGATCTCCAAGACCAAGACCTGGCAGGTGATCGATCGCGTTACCGCAGGCGGCACGCAGGCTGTCGAGGCTGACCTCGAAGTCGAAGCCGCAGGTAACTGAAGCAAGTTTGACGTAGGAACTGCCGGGCACTCGTCCCGGCAAGCCATTGAGAAGGAAACGGATCGATGATCCAGATGCAATCCAATCTCGACGTCGCGGACAACAGCGGCGCAAAGCGCGTCCAGTGCATCAAGGTGCTGGGTGGCTCTAAGCGCCGGACTGCCTCCGTTGGCGACGTGATCGTGGTTTCCGTGAAGGAAGCTCAACCGCGCACCAAGGTGAAGAAGGGCGATGTCCATCGCGCTGTCATCGTGCGCACGAAGAAGGACGTACGCCGCCCCGATGGCAGTGTGATCCGCTTCGACAGCAATGCCGCGGTGCTCGTGAACAAGAGCGAAGAGCCGATCGGTACCCGTATCTTTGGCCCGGTGGTTCGCGAACTTCGCGGTCGCGGGTTCATGAAGATCATCTCGCTTGCTCCGGAGGTGCTGTAATGGCTGCCGCTAAGATCAAGAAGGGTGACAGCGTCGTCGTCCTGTCCGGCAAGGACAAGGGCAAGACCGGAACCGTCGCGAAGGTCATGCCCAAGGACGGCAAGGTCGTCGTAGAAGGCGTCAACGTCGCAGCGCGTCACCGCAAGCCGACCCAGCAGAACCCGCAGGGTGGCATCGATCGCTTTGAAGCGCCGATGGCTCTCAGCAAGGTTGCGCTGGCCGATCCGAAGGATGGCAAGCCCACCCGCGTCCGTTTCGAAGAGAAGGACGGCAAGAAGGTGCGCGTTGCCGTGAAATCCGGGGAGACCATCGATGGCTGATTACACGCCTCGCATGAAGCAGCGCTACGACGACGAAATCGTCAAGGCGATGACCGAGAAGTTTGGCTACAAGAACCGCCTTGAAGTTCCCAAGCTGGAAAAGATCACACTCAACATGGGTGTGGGCGAAGCCAGCCAGGACAAGAAGAAGGTCCAGACTGCAGCTGAAGAAATGGCTCTGATTGCCGGGCAGAAGCCGGTAATCACGAAAGCCAAGAAATCCATCGCGCAGTTCAAACTGCGTGAAGGCATGCCGATCGGGTGCAAGGTTACCTTGCGTCGCGAACGCATGTACGAGTTCATGGATCGTCTCGTGACCGTGGCCATGCCACGTATTCGCGACTTCCGTGGCCTCAACACCAAGTCGTTCGACGGCCGTGGCAACTATGCCATGGGCCTGAAAGAACAGATCATCTTTCCCGAGATCAGCTACGACCAGATCGACAAGGTCCGGGGGATGGACATCATTGTAACCACAACGGCGAAAACCGATGACGAAGCTCGCGAGCTTCTGAAGCTGTTCGGCTTCCCGTTCCCGACTGAAAAGTCGGAAGAGAAGGAGGCGGCGTGAGCCGCTAGTAGAGGAACTTAAGTCCAATGGCGAAACTGAGTTCGATCAACAAGAACGAGCGTCGTAAGAAGCTCGTCAAGCAGTATGCGGACAAGTACGCGAAGCTGAAAGCTATCGCGAACGATGAAAGCCTCGATGAAGGCGAGCGTCTTATCGCACGCCTCAAGATGGCTGAACTGCCGCGCAACGCTAACCCGACCCGGGTGCGTAACCGCTGCTCCACCACCGGCCGCCCGCGCGGCTATTACCGCAAGTTCGGCCTCAACCGCATCGAACTGCGTGACCTCGGCAACAAGGGCCTGATTCCGGGCCTGACCAAGTCGAGCTGGTGAGGTAAAGACAGATGGCTATGACCGATCCCCTGGGTGATATGCTCACCCGCATCCGCAACGGCCAGCGTGCGAAGAAGGACAGCGTCCTTTCGCCCGCCAGCAAGCTGCGTGCAAACGTTCTCGAAGTGCTTCAGCGCGAAGGCTACATCCGTGGCTACAGCGAAGATTCTTCGGGCAAGCACCCTGCGCTGCGGATCGAACTGAAGTATTTCGAAGGCGAACCTGCAATCAAGCATGTCGCTCGTGTTTCCAAGCCTGGCCGTCGTGTCTATTCGGGTTCGAAAGAACTCCCGATTGTGCGTAACGGTCTCGGCATCACCATCGTCTCGACGCCGAAGGGCGTTCTTTCGGACGCCGAAGCGCGCACCGAAAATGTCGGTGGCGAAGTGCTGGCGGAGGTCTTCTGATGAGCCGCATCGGTAAAAGGCCGGTAGCGATCCCAAGCGGGGTCACTGCCAATATCGACGGTGACACGCTTAATGTGAAGGGGCCGAAGGGCACCTTGGCATTGGGACTGTCCGACCTGATCGAGTACAAGCTGGAAGATGGCGAGATTTCGGTCAAGCCTGCCAACGATACTCGCGCCGCCCGTAACCACTGGGGAATGCAGCGTACGCTGGTTTCTAACCTGGTCGAAGGTGTAACCGAAGGTTTCACCAAGGTGCTGGAAATCACCGGTGTCGGTTATCGTGCACAGGCGCAGGGCAAGAAGCTGAAGCTTCAGCTCGGCTATTCGCACGATGTCGATCTCGATGTGCCCGAAGGTCTTGAAGTGAAAACGCCGGACCAGACGACCGTGGAGATTTCAGGTATCGACAAGCAGGCCGTTGGCCAGTTTGCCGCCGAGGTCCGCCGCTGGCGCAAGCCCGAACCTTACAAGGGCAAGGGTATCAAGTACCGCGGCGAGTATATCTTCCGCAAGGAAGGGAAGAAGAAGTAAGATGGCAAAGCTCTCTCTCTTTGAACGCCGCCGCCGTCGCGTCCGCACTGCGCTTCGCAACGTGTCGGGTGGCAAGCCCCGCCTGTCGGTGCACCGCACCGGCCAGCACATTTACGCGCAGATCATCGACGATGCTGCGGGCAAGACCGTTGCCGCTGCTTCGACGCTCGGCGTGAAGGGCTCGGGTGCAAATGTCGATGCCGCCAAGAAGGTTGGCAGCGACATTGCCGCTGCGGCCAAAAAGGCTGGCGTGACCACTGTCGTGTTCGATCGCGGCGGCTTCCTGTTTCATGGCCGCGTCAAGGCGCTGGCCGACGCCGCCCGTGAAGGCGGGCTGGAGTTCTGATGATGGCTGACGAAAACAAGAACGAAGAAACCGTGACCGCGGAAACGCAGAATGCGGTAACCAACGAGCAGCCGGCTGTTGCCGATACGCCGTCCGAAGCCGCTGACAATCAGTCTGCCGCTCAGGGCGACGAAGGTCAGCCTCGCCAGGGCCGCGGCCGTGGTGGCAATCGCGAAGGCGGCCGCGGCCGTGGTCGTGGTCGTCGCGACGATCGCCGCCAGCGCGAGGAAGAAGACGACGGCATCATCGAGAAGCTCGTCCACATCAACCGCGTCAGCAAGACGGTGAAGGGCGGTAAGCGCTTCGGTTTCGCTGCACTTGTTGTTGTGGGTGATGGCCAGGGCCGCGTCGGCTTCGGCAAGGGCAAGGCTCGCGAAGTACCCGAAGCGATCAGCAAGGCGACTGCCGCTGCCCGCAAGAAGATGATCCGTGTCGCTCTGAAGGAGGGTCGGACCCTTCATCACGACGGCAAGGGTCACTTCGGCGCCGGCAAGGTCACCGTGCGTACGGCACCTGCAGGTACCGGTATCATCGCCGGTGGTCCGATGCGCGCCGTGTTCGAAAGCCTCGGCGTTGCCGACGTGGTGACCAAGTCGGTCGGCACCTCGAACCCCTATAACATGATCCGCGCCACTTTCGACGCCTTGCAGGACCAGACTTCGCCGAAGTCGGTCGCGCAGCGTCGCGGCAAGAAGGTTGCAGACCTTCTAGGCCGTGGTGGCGCTTCGGAGGCAGAGGCTGAAGCCGATGCCGCCGCTATCGCGGAGTAAGTTCGATGGCTGACAAGAAGAACACCATCAAGATCAAGCAGGTCGGTTCGCCGATCCGCCGTCCTGAAAGCCAGCGCAAGATCCTCATCGGTCTCGGGCTGAACAAGATGCACAAGATCGTCGAGCGCCAGGACACCCCCGAGGTGCGTGGCGCAATCGCTAAGATCCCGCATCTGGTGACTGTGGTCGACTGATCGAGCAGGTTTAACAATTTGACGGGAGCGGCCTGCTGCGATAGCGGGCCGTTTCCATTTTTACAGCGCGAACAAAAGCGAAAGCGAGTGCACTATGAAACTTAATGAGATCCGCGACAATTCCGGCGCACGTAAGGTCCGCATCCGTGTGGGCCGTGGTATCGGTTCGGGTAAAGGCAAGACCGGTGGCCGTGGCCAGAAGGGCCAGAAAGCCCGTTCGGGTGTTGCCATCAAGGGCTTCGAAGGCGGCCAGATGCCGCTTCACATGCGCCTGCCAAAGCGCGGGTTCAACAACCCGTTCGGCAAGGACTACGCAGAAGTGAACATCGGCATGGTCCAGAAGTTCATCGATGCGAAGAAGCTCGATGAGAAGGCCGTGCTCGACCATGAGACGCTTCGCGCGGCCGGCCTGGCTCGCGGCGGCAAGGATGGCGTTCGTCTCCTTGGTAAGGGTGAGCTCAAGGCCAAGGTCAGCTTCAAGGTTGCCGGTGCATCCAAGGGTGCAATCGAGGCAGTCGAAAAGGCTGGTGGCAAGGTCGAAGTGATCGCGGCAGACAAGCCCGAACATGAAAAGAAGGCTGCTCGCGCCGAAGCCAACAAGGCGAAGAAGGCAAAGTAAGCGGGAAAAATTCGGGGGGCGGGGTTCGACATTCCGCCCCCCGTTCCCTATCTAGCCTTCCTGTGCCGGGAGGGACCGGCGCCAATTCAGGATTGAACAGATTCCCATGGCATCACGCGCCGACAATATCGCGAGCAATATGAGCCTCGCCAATTTTTCCAAGGCCACCGAACTCAAGAACCGTATCTGGTTCACGATCGGTGCTTTGATCGTCTTCCGCTTCCTCAGCTTTGTTCCGCTGCCTGGCGTGAACCCGCTGATCCTGAGCGATCTCTACGATCAGACGCGCGGCGGGATTCTCGACCTCTTCAATACATTTTCGGGCGGTAGCCTGGAGCGCATGAGCCTCATCGCGCTTGGCGTCATGCCCTATATTACGGCGTCGATCGTCGTGCAGCTCGCTGCTGCATTGCATCCATCGCTTGCGGCCCTCAAGAAGGAGGGCACCGTCGGACGGCAGAAGCTCAACCAGTACACTCGGTACGGAACGGTGTTTCTTTGTGCCATCCAGGGCTGGTTTCTAGCTTCCGGTCTGGAAAGCTTCGGTGCGCAGAGCGGGATGCAGGCAGTGGTCGATCCGGGCGTGATGTTCCGTATCGGTGCGGTCATCAGCCTGGTCGGCGGGACGATGTTCCTGCTGTGGCTGGGTGAACAGATTACCAGTCGCGGGATTGGTAACGGCGTATCGCTGATCATTATGGCAGGGATCGTGGCGCAGTTCCCGACCTTTGTATCCAACCTTGGTTCGGGATATTCCGAAGGCTCGATCGCTACGGGCATCATCGTCGGTCTGATTGCCATGGTTGTAATCCTGATCCTCGGGATTTGCTTCATGGAGCGTGCGCAGCGCCGTCTGCTCATCCAGTATCCGAAGCGGGCAACGCAGCGCGGCATGATGCAGGCTGATCGTTCGCATCTGCCGCTCAAGCTCAACACCGCAGGCGTCATTCCTCCGATCTTTGCCAGTTCGCTTTTGCTGCTGCCGCTGACGATCACCCAGTTTGCCGGTAACTCGGTCGATACCGATAGCGCAGCTGGCGGCTTTCTGCAGTCGGTATTGCAGTATCTGCAACACGGCCAGCCACTTTATATGACGCTGTATGCCCTCGGGATCATCTTCTTCTGCTTCTTCTACACCGCGATTGTGTTCAATCCGGAAGAGACGGCTGACAATCTGAAGAAGAACGGCGGGTTCATCCCTGGCATTCGTCCCGGCAAGCGGACTGAAGAATATCTCGATTACGTTCTGACGCGTATCACGGTCATTGGCGCGATCTACCTGACGATCGTCTGTGTCCTGCCGGAATACATGATCGCACAGACCGGCGTTCCGCTGTTCCTCGGCGGCACCAGTCTGCTGATTGTCGTGAACGTGACCGTCGATACGATCAGCCAGATCCAGTCGCATCTGCTGGCTCACCAGTATGGCGATCTGATCAAGAAAGCGAAGTTGAAGGGACGCCTGCGCTAAGGCACGTCAGGCGCGAAGGGGACTTTACGCAATGGATATCATCCTCCTTGGGCCCCCGGGCGCGGGTAAGGGAACACAGGCACAGCGATTGGTGGAGCATCATGGAATGCGCCAGCTGTCGACTGGGGACATGCTCCGCGAAACCCGCAAGGCCGATAGCGAACTTGGTCGCAAGGTGTCCGACATCATGGATTCCGGCGGATTGGTATCGGATGAGATCGTATCCGCAATGATCGACGCCAAACTTGGCGAGATGGGCCCGGAGATGGGTGCCATTTTCGATGGCTACCCGCGCACGGCAGCGCAGGCCGAGCAACTGGATGAAATTCTCGCGAAGCATTATCGTCAGCTCGATCATGTGATCGAGTTGGAGGTCAATGAAGACGCACTCGTTGAGCGGATCACCGGGCGTTACACTTGTGCCAATTGCGGCGCTGGCTATCACGACGTCTTCCATCTTCCCGCGAAGGAAGGTGTTTGTGACAAATGTGGCTCCACGGAATTCAAGCGTCGTCCGGATGACAATGAAGAGACCGTACGCACGCGCATGCAGGAATACCGTGGCAAGACAGCACCGATCCTGCCCGGATATGAAGCTCGTGGAATTGTAAGCCGTGTCGATGGCATGGCGTCGATTGAAGACGTCACGCACGCCATAGACTCGATTTTGTCCCGCTAATCGGCGGGCGTACCTCACTCCAGAATATGCGTCAGCTTCGCGCTTGGAATGGCGAAAGAGCGAGGGTGGGCGCCGTGCGTAGCTCGCTGCTTGCGCGGGGTGCAAAATCCCGTACCCCATAACCTTCGAACATCGCGACTCCATCCTCCGGGGGGACTATCAGGTCTGCATGGCCTGGGGAGCGGGGAAACCTAACTGAATGTACCCGTTGAGTGTGTTCGGGATCACGAGTTCACGTGATCTTGTTTGCACAAGATGGGAGATGCAATTGGCGTCCGTTTACGACCGGCATGTAGATCTGGATACGTTCATGGAAGGCGTGAAAAAGCGCAATCCAGGGCAGGAAGAGTTCGTTCAGGCCGTCCAAGAGGTCGCGCAGGACGTCTACAGTTTCATCGAAGACAAGGAGGAGTATCACGAGGCGCAGATCCTGCGCAGGATCGCGGAACCCGATCGCATCGTAAGCTTCAGGGTCTGCTGGGAGGATGACGATCAGAATGTCCGCGTCGAGCGTGGCTGGCGAGTGCAGAACAACAATGCCATCGGACCATACAAGGGTGGGATCCGCTTTCATTCGAGCGTAAACGAAAGCGTGCTCAAGTTTCTGGCTTTCGAGCAGACCTTCAAGAATTCTCTCACCGGCCTGCCTCTGGGCGGGGGTAAGGGCGGATCGAATTTCAATCCGAAAGGGAAAAGCGATCATGAGGTCATGCGCTTTTGCCAGAGTTTCATGACCGAGTTGCATCGCCACATCGGCCCTGATGTCGATGTGCCGGCGGGTGATATCGGCGTCGGTTCGCGCGAGATCGGTTACATGTTCGGCCAATACAAGCGGATCACCAATCGGTGGGAGGGCGTGCTGACCGGCAAGGCCACCGAGTATGGCGGTTCGCAAATGCGGCCGGAGGCGACCGGGTATGGCGCGGTATATTTCCTGCGCAATATGCTTTCCCATGCTGATCAGGAGATCGAGGGAAAGACGGCGGTCATTTCCGGCGCGGGGAATGTCGCAATCCACGCCGCGGAAAAGCTCGTTCAACTGGGCGGGAAGGTCCTGACGTTATCGGACAGCGGCGGCTTTATCTACGATCCCGACGGCCTTGATCAGGAAAAAATCGATTGGGTTAAGCGCCTTAAGAACGAGAGGCGCGGACGTATCAGCGAATATGCGGACGAATATCCCGAAGCGACCTATCATGAGGATGAACAGCCATGGAGCGTCGAATGCGACGTGGCCCTGCCGTGCGCCACCCAGAACGAGCTGGATGAAAGCGCTGCAAAGTTGCTTTTGAAGAACGGATGTATCGCCGTTTCCGAGGGAGCCAATATGCCGACCACGCTAGAAGGCGTGAAGGCATTTCACGACGCGAAGATCATGTACGGTCCTGGCAAGGCTGCAAACGCTGGTGGCGTCGCGGTCTCCGGCCTCGAGATGAGCCAGAACTCCGAACGGGTCAGCTGGAACCACGAGCGTCTGGGCGAAGAACTGGCCGAACTGATGGACGGCATTCACGACAAATGCGTCGAATTCGGTGAAGCGGACGGATATGTCGATTATGTCCGCGGGGCGAATATCGCCGGCTTCAAGAAGGTCGCAGACGCCATGCTCGCGTTCGGAGTGGTGTAAGAAACTTTGACCGTGCCGATGGGATTGGCTAAAAGGGTTGAACTATCAGGCGGGCCGCCCATATCGGCGGCCTTGTCGTCACGTGCGCGCAGGGTGCTTGACGCTGTTGGCGAATCCTCCTAAGCGCGCGTTTCATTCGACATTTCGGTGTGTCCGGCAGGCGGTAGCTATTCGTGCGCCATCCGGACTTTTGTTTCAGGCAAGACCCGTGGATGTCGGTGTGTTTAGCGATGAGATGGGGCTGCGGCATCAGCCGCCCCTGTGGAGCATGGAGAAGTAAGTGGCTCGTATTGCCGGGGTAAATATCCCCACCAACAAGCGCGTTATTATCGCGCTCACCTATATTCACGGTATCGGCCGTTCAAAGGCCGTCGAAATCGCCGACAAGCTTGGCATTGATCACTCGCGCCGGGTTCAGGATCTTTCCGACGAGGAAGTTCTTCGCGTTCGTGAAACGATCGATGCAGACTTCACTGTCGAAGGCGACCTGCGTCGTGAAACCGCGATGAACATCAAGCGGCTCATGGACCTCAAGTCCTTCCGTGGCTTGCGTCACCGTGCCGGTCTGCCCGTTCGTGGCCAGCGCACTCACACCAACGCCCGTACCCGTAAGGGCAAGGCCAAGCCGATCGCCGGCAAGAAGAAGTAAGCCTGGGGTAACCCAGCGCTTTTCCCTTCTTGAGAGAATGTAAGGAAGAATAACCATGGCACGCGAACCCGGCCGCGTTAGGCGCCGCGACAAAAAGAACATTTCGAGCGGCGTTGCGCATATCAACGCCAGCTTCAACAACACCATGATCACCATCACAGATGCGCAGGGCAACGCGATTAGCTGGTCCAGCGCAGGCATGATGGGCTTCAAGGGTAGCCGCAAGTCGACTCCCTATGCTGCCCAGGTCGCCGCCGACGACGCGGGCCGCAAGGCTGCCGAGCATGGTGTGCGCACGCTGGAAGTCGAAGTAAAGGGCCCGGGCTCGGGTCGTGAAAGTGCGCTGCGCGGTCTCGCTGCAGTCGGTTTCACCATCACGTCGATCCGCGACGTGACGCCGATCCCGCATAACGGGGTTCGCCCGTCCAAGCGTCGTCGCGTCTGATCCGTACCTGCCTGGCGGCTCGCTAGCGGGCCGCCGACACACCCTCACGGACCGGACGCTCTATCGAAGAGCGCCGGTCCTGCCCGCATCCGAACCAGGGGATTTTCATGTCCGTCAATATTAAGAACTGGCAGGAACTCAAGAAACCCAGCGTCCTTGACATCAAGGATACCGGCGACAAGGCCCGCAAGGTTACCTTCGTGGCCGAACCGCTCGAACGTGGCTTCGGCCTAACGCTCGGCAATGCGCTGCGCCGCGTGCTTCTCAGCTCGCTTCAGGGCGCTGCGATCACCTCGATCAAGATCGAGAACGTCCTTCACGAATTCAGCTCGCTCGCTGGCGTGCGCGAAGACGTTACCGACATCGTCCTCAACGTGAAGCAGATCGCGCTGAAGATGGAAGGCGAGGGCATGAAGCGCCTTCAGCTTTCCGCAACCGGCCCTGGCGAAGTCAAAGCCGGCGACATCGCTGTTTCCGGCGATATCGAGGTGATGAACAAGGATCTCGTGATCTGTCACCTCGACGAAGGTGCGACCCTCAACATGGAACTGACGGCAGACACCGGTAAGGGTTACCGCCCTGCCGTGATGAACCGTCCCGTGGACGCGCCGATCGGTCTGATCCCTGTCGACAGCCTGTATTCGCCGGTTCGCCAGGTGAGCTACAAGGTCGAGAACGCCCGCGTCGGGCAGGAACTCGATTACGACAAGCTTTCGCTGACGATCGAAACCGATGGCACAGTCACTCCGGAAGATGCTGTGGCATATGCCGCGCGCATCCTTCAGGACCAGTTGACGCTGTTCGTCCACTTCGAAGACGGTATCCCGCAGCCGACTTCGGCGATGATCGGTCAGGCAGCCGAACCTCAGGAAAGCGACACCAACCAGCTTAATCGTTATCTTCTCAAGAAGGTCGACGAGCTGGAACTGTCGGTCCGTTCGGCAAACTGCCTCAAGAACGACAACATCATCTACATTGGCGACCTGGTTCAGAAGACCGAAGCCGAGATGCTCCGTACGCCGAACTTCGGCCGCAAGTCGCTCAACGAGATCAAGGAAGTGCTCTCGTCGATGGGTCTGCGCCTCGGCATGGACATCCCTGGCTGGCCGCCAGAAAACATCGAGGAAATGGCCAAGAAGCTCGAACAAGAGCTGCTGGGCTGACACCTCGCATGGGGCATGGGCCGGACCCCTCAATCCGGCCCGTATCGGGCTACCTAGAACGGGCCCCCTACGAACGAAGAAAGAACTGAAATGCGTCACAAGATTTCCGGCCGCAAGCTCCAGCGCAAGACTGGCCACCGTAATGCGATGTTCCGCAACATGGCGGCCGCTCTGATCAAGCACGAGCAGATCATGACCACGCTGCCCAAGGCGAAGGAAATGCGTCCCTACATCGAGAAGCTGATCACGCTGGCAAAGCGTGGCGGCCTTTCGAACCGCCGTCTTGCGATGAGCCGCCTGCAGGACGAAACGCAGCTCAAGAAGCTGTTCGACGTTCTGGCGGAACGCTATTCGGATCGTGAAGGCGGTTACACCCGCATCATCAAGGCTGGCTATCGCGGCAGCGACGCCGCCCAGATGGCTGTGATCGAATTCGTCGAGCGCGACGAAGACGCAAAGGGCCAGGATTCGGGTCCGGTTGAAAGCGAAGAAGAATTCGAAGACGCGTAAGGCGCGCTTCGAAATACGAAACAAGCGGGGCCGGGAGGGAAACCTCCCGGCCCTTTTGTTTTGCACGGGCCTTCAGCCGTGCCACAAGGCGGGGATGATCAGACATGCCCTTGCAGCAACCGCCCTTCTCGCCGCAACCCCGCTTGCCGCCCAGTCGAAAACGCAGGATGAACTCGACGCTCGCTACGATCGTGCTCTGGCCGCCGGGTACAAGGCGCTGTTCCTGTGCAGCGCGCTGAGTAGTGATGCAGCACATCTGCGGCGCAGCGAGACTTCGGTGAACGAATACGAACTTTCCGGCATTCAGGAGCCGCTCGATGGGTTCATGCCGGAACTTACGCAAAGCATCGCGCGCGGGAGCGATGGCGCGCTCGACTATGTCGCGGTCCCCTGGGCCGACGACATGTCGCCGCGCGTCGCTGCTTATCGCCAGGGAAATGGCTGTGCGCTGCTTCCGATCGGTGCCGCTCTACCCGATAGCGAGGCTGTCCGCTCGACGCGAATCGACAGGGTCGGCGATCCTAATGTCTATCCGCTTCGCGACGCTATCGCGCCGGCCACCACGCGCGCGGCCGAGGCGGCTCTGAGAGAAACCTACGGCGAGGGGACCCGGACAACGGCGGTGATGGTCCGGCAGGACGATCGCACCCGTGGGGAAGCCTATGCCCAGGGATACGACGCGGATTTGCCGCAGCGCACCTGGTCGGTCGCCAAGAGCCTCGCGGCCACGCTGATCGGTGCGGCGGTCCAGCGCGGCGAAGCGGATGTCGCAGCTTTTGCCGGGCTCGGGCTCGACGATAGCGACCCGCGGCGGGCGATAACTATCGACCATTTGCTGCGAATGGCCTCGGGCCGCTATTCGGACACGCCGGGCAACCGCACCGATCCGCTTTACTTTGGCGGCGCGACGGTGGGCGAGGTGGCGCTCGACTGGCCGCTGCTCAATCCGCCGGGCACGATCTATCGTTACGCCAACAACGACACGCTGGCTGCGGTCAAAGCGATCGAGGAAACGTTCGACAGGCATCCGCCGGCCGGACTGTTCGAAACGCTCGGCATGCACTCGACCGTGGCTGAGACCGATTGGCAGGGTGACTACATCCTTTCCAGCCAGGTCTGGACCAGTTCCGCCGACCTTGCCCGCTTCGGCCAGCTCTATCTCGACGATGGAATGCGCAACGGCGTCCGCATTCTGCCCGAAGGGTGGGTCGATTATGTCTCCGCTCCCTCCGGGCCGCAGCCCGATGGTCCCTTTGGTTATGGCGCAGGGTTCTGGTTGCTCAACAATTCCGAGGGCGTTCCGGCCGATACGTTCGCGGCCATGGGCAATCGCGGGCAGTTCGTCGTCATCGTTCCCAGCATGAACACGGTGATCGTGAGAAGGGGAGAGGATCCGCCCGGTGCGCGGTTCGATATCGCGGCCTTCACCCGCGATGTACTTGTTTCTCTTGAAAAATAGCCATTCAGGAAAGTGCGGCAATTCCTGAACGGTGACTGTCGCTAGAGTTCAGCCGGACCTCACCGCGAATCATCTAGAACCTCTTCGACAGCCGAGGCAGTCCCGCCGCGGCCCAATGAGGAGGACCTCGAGATGAAAACATTTGCAAAGACGTTCGCGAAGGGTGGGATCGCAACGGCAGCCGTGGGTGCCATGGCACTCGCAGGGGCGACCCCCGCGCAGGCTCGCGGCCACGACGATGGCATTTCCGTCGGCGAAGTGATTGCCGGTGCCGTCATCATCGGCGGTATTGCAGCGGTCGCCAGCGCCGCCAGCAGGGACCGCGACTATTATCGGGGCGACCGCTATTATCGCGACGGCCGATATTACAACAACGGCAACGACTACCGTCGCAACGCTTATGCAAGCAGAGGCAACCCGCGTGCTGCCGTAGAGCGCTGTGTCAACGCTGCGAGGAACGATGCCCGGCGCTACGGTTATCGTCATGCCCAGGTTACGGAAATCCGCGATGTCGATGACACTCGATATGGCTGGAAGGTGAAGGGCCGGATGGTCGTCGATGGCAGTTATGCCGGTGGGCGTTATGACCGTTATGGCTATCGTGACCGGAACAATCGCTATCAGCGCTGGAATGACCGTGACAGTGGCAATTTCACCTGCCGGATAGAACGCGGACGCGTTGCCGATCTCGACTTCAGCGGCATCCGCGGGCTGCGGTAATTCACGAAATATACCACTATGGCGGTTCAGGCATCGTTTAGCCTGAACCGCCTAACTCCGCATCATCAGCAATTGCGCGTTTAGGTGGGGCGCGCCGAAGGGGTATCGGACATGCCGTCCATTAAATCCGTTTCTGTCGTACCAGCACTTCTGGCCGTCGTATCAATGACGGCCATGCCCGCCCAAGCAGCCGAACTGCCGCAGGTCGGACCGGTGCACGTTGCACAGGCCATCAGCCCGGCTTGGGCACCAGGCGACGACACGGCCGATCAATACCGGCGCTACAGGCACCGCCGCCATCGCGGCGTGGATGCTGGCGATGTGATTGCAGGCGTTTTGATCCTCGGCGGAATTGCCGCGGTGGCGAGTGCTGCAAATAGTTCGCGTGATCGAAATCCACGCTATCCTGATCCTCAGCGCGGCGATTATCGTTATGACGACACCCGCGGGCTGGACCGTGCGGTGAGTATCTGTGTGGACGAGATCGAGCGTAATGCGCGTATTCAAACCGTCGATGCGGTCAATCGCAACGCGCGTGGGTGGAGCGTAACCGGTTCAATGTATGATGGGCAAAGCTTCAGTTGTTCGATCGGCGAAAACGGGCGGATCGATGCGATCGACTACGGCCGCGGCGGTGCTACCTACGGAAATGGCTATTCCGATGGCGGATATGGCTACGAGGCAAACAATGGTATCGACGATCGGCAGTATAGCGATGATTACTATGCCGCCGCACGAGCACGCACTGAAAGCGCCGTACCAGCCTATCCCGGTGGGCCGTTGCCGGGTGAAGAGGACCAGTCGTACGGCGCAGCCGATATCGAATACGGTAACGGCTATCAGGGCGCGGGAAATTAATCCCGTCCGTAGGCAGGCAGGGCCAGGTTCCATCTGATTGCAGCGAGCCGCAGGCCATATCCGGCGGCCGTCGCACCCACCCAGACCCACTCGCGCACCAGGCCCACCAGATCGCCAAGCACATTGGTGGTGGCTGAAAGGGCGGCGGCCGTGACATAAAGTTCAGGCCGCATGAGGATCGATGGTCGGCCAGCTATGACGTCGCGAATGATGCCGCCCACACAGCCGGTTATAACTCCCATCAGTATAGCAGGGGTGGGCGGTAGACCATATTCGAGTGCTTTGGCGGACCCGAGAACTGCATAGGCAGACAGACCAAGTCCGTCCGCGACCGAGAGGAAGCGCCCCCCCCACCAGCGGGTAGGCGTAAACCAGGCGAACAGCGCCATCGCCAGACAGATGGCCGCAACCCAAGCATCATGAATCCAGAATACCGGTGCCCCGATCAGAAGGTCACGGACCGTGCCGCCGCCAACGCCGGTGATCAGGGCAAAGAAGGCGAGCGTAACGAAGGTTTGTCTCTCCTTCGCCGCTACCAAAGCGCCGGTAAGAGCAAAGATGGCCACACCGGCAAGATCCAGCCAGTCGAGCAGGGGGGTAAGAACTTCGGAATTCACGATGCAGCCATACGCGATTTTCGGCGACGAAACAGCAGCACGCAGCCGAACAGCGATCCAATGACCGACAGGACGGCAAAGAGTATCAGGATCGGATGATGCGTATCCTCGCGCGTTTGCAAGTCCATGATGTGCAACCCCCACACGAAGTCGAACGTACGCCACCATTTCGTCCGGACCGCTTCTATCTGCCCCGTTTCCGTTCCGACGTAAACGTGCGTCCCGTCATTCAGGACGACTTGCCAAACCGGCAAGGCACGACGGAAATCGAGCGGCACCGCTTCCGCTTCGAAACGGGCCGTGCTGGCAACTTGGTCACCACCGTCGATGCCGTCGGCCACAATCAGGCGAGCCTCGACTTCAGACAACGGACCCATAGGACTGCCGTCGGGCCGGAAGCGGGCTGTCTTGCCGTCCATGTAGGTGATGCGGGTGGTAGCTTCGCCGCGTTCCACCTGCGTGGTTACCGATCGTACCGGACCTGTACTTTCAGCCGGCAGCGACACGGCAATTTGCGTATTGGCGGGCAGGGCGCGTTCTGGAACATGTTTGCGCAGATGGTTGCCGCGGACTTCCTCTATGGGTTTCGCCACCATGACGAGGCCGGTAATCGTCCACATCAGAATGGGCGCCCCCACCAGCCATCCGAGCCAGATGTGCAATTTGGCCAAGCGCTTCATCGCGCGCTGCTGTCCCATCTTGCGAAGGCTCCCTAGCCGTGGATGATTGTGCCGATGGCTTCTGCCGCGGCGATGCAATCGAGGTCGGCCCACCTGCGCGATATGACCTGCAGTCCGCAAGGTAGGCCCCCGCTTTCGCCCACAGGAAGAACGGTGGCGGGAAGGTTCGGATAAGTCGCCAGCCCGGCCCAGCACAGCGCCGCTCCCCCAGGCTGTTCCGCTCCGTTTATGGTCATGGTCCCATCGAAGACGCGGCCATCGCGGTGCGGGACCGCGAGAACAGGTGCGGGCGGGGCAAGGACGAAATCGTAATTATCGAAAAGGGTATGCCACGCGTTCTCATTGCGGGTTTGCGCATCGAGCATGTCGAACCAATCTGTTGCGCTGGCCCGCTCACCGTTGGGTCCAGGCATGCCGCGAGCCATGGCTACATTGAGCATCCGCATATACTCAGCCTGTTGCCGTGCTAGATCGGGGAGCAGTTCGCTTTTGCGGTCGATGGTTACCCCGGCCCCTTCCAGTACTGCTGCCGCCGCCTCGATCGGAGCCTGCACCGAAATGTCGGTTGGGCAGGACGGGTGTTCGGTGAGAAGGAGGATCCGACAGTCCCGCAGCGTCTTCTCCATCCTCCGCAGCGGAACGGTTTGTGTCAGTTGCAACAGCAGGCGAAGATCGGCGGCGTTGCGGGCAAGCGGGCCAGCGATGGACAGCGCACCATCATGGGCATCACCGCCGCTCATGGAAGGGTGATCGTGTCCCTGTTTTGAGATGAGACCCCAGCTCGTCTTGTGACCCCAAACTCCGCAGAAATGGGCAGGAACGCGCACCGATCCGCCGATATCGGTGCCGTATTCACACGGTACCATGCCGCTTGCGACGGCCGCAGCCGAACCACCCGAGGACCCACCTGGCGAGCGCTCATGGTCATGGGGGTTGTTGGTACGGCCATAGACCGGGTTATTTGATTGCCAGTCGGCCAGATCGGGCGGCACATTTGTCTTGCCCAGGAAGATGGCGCCCGCAGCCTTCAACTGGCTGACCACTCTGGAATCGCGAGATGCTATGTTGTCGGCATAGGCCTCATGACCCCAGCTGGTGGGAAGCCCTTCGATATCGAAGCTTTCCTTGATTGTCATGGGAACGCCGAACAAGGGGCGTTCACGCGCCGAACGATCATCCGTCATCGCCTTAGCCCGATCCCGCGCCCGGTCGAAATCTGTCACCACCACGGCGTTGATGTGCGCATCAAGACGCTCGATCCGCGCGATGGTCGCCTCCACCGCGTCGAGCGGGGACATCTCGCCCCGGCGCATCGTTTCTGCAAGTTCGATAGCACCGGGATTGTCGGTCAGCGTCGGGTAAGCCATGATGTCTCCTCTTGGGTCGGCAATGTCGGATAAGCCGACCCCGCGGTCAATCGCCCACTTGCGCGGGACACATGGCCGCCGCATGACGTTGCGCTGATGTCATAAAGATAATTCTGGAGGACCGATCATGCGTCGCGCCATTCTTCCCCTACTGCTCGCCAGTGCGGCCTGCACCCCTGTTGCCAATGATGCTCCGGTCATGTCTGCCGATGCACCCCCCGCTGCCGCGTCCGATGGTTATGATCTCCAGGCCCAGTATGCGAAGCTGGCCGTCATCGAAATGGCACCGGACACATCTTACCTGACTGCGGAAGAACGCGACGTCGTCAATCTGCTGATCCAGGCCAGCGGCTATATGGACGAGATATACCTGCGCCAGCGCTTCGCCGCCAACCCGCAGGTTCGTCAGGCCATCTCGCGCAGCCGCCGTGCCGATCGGGACCTGCTGTTGACCATGTTCGACCGGTATTACGGCGCGTGGGACGATCTCGACGAGTTTCATCCCTTCTGGGGCACAGAGCCGCTGCCCGAAGGGGCCGGCTTCTATCCCACCGATCTGACCCGTGAAGAATTCGATGCTTATCTGACGGCTCATCCTGCACAGAAAGACGAATTGCTGGCCCCGTATACCGTGGTGAAGCGCGAGGGCGATGGGCTGGTCGCTGTCCCTTATTCGGTGGAATATCGCGAGTGGCTAGAACCTGCTGCCAAACTCTTGGAACAGGCTGCCCAGCGTACGAGCAACCCGAGCCTCAAGAAATTCCTGACGTTGCGTGCCGCCAGCTTCCTGTCCGACGATTACTACGAAAGCGAAATGGCGTGGATGGACTTGGCCGACACGCCGATCGAAGTCGCGATTGGACCCTACGAGGTCTATACCGACCGCCTGTACGGTACAAAAACCGCCTTCGAAAGCTTCGTCACGCTGCGCAATCCCGAAGAGAGCGCCGCTTTGGCGAAATACAAGAATTACCTGCGCGATATGGAAGGCAACCTTCCGATCGAGGATCGATACAAGAATTTCCAGCGAGGCTTCGAAAGCCCCATCGCGGTGGCCGATCAGATCCACGGTGGGGGCGACAATGTACCAGGCGTACAAACCATCGCTTTCAACCTTCCCAATGACGAGCGGGTGCGCGAAGCCAAAGGTGCCAAGAAGGTCATTCTCGCCAACGTACTCGGCGCGAAATACGAACGCATTCTGGATCCTATCGGCGATGTCGTGCTGAAGCAGGATCAGGCCGCGCTGGTCGCGAAGAAGTACATGGAACTGGAAACGCTGTTCCATGAACTGTCCCACAGCCTCGGGCCCGGTACAATTACCAAGGATGGCCGCCAGACGACGGTGAACGAGGAATTGAAGGAACAGTATTCGGCGCTGGAAGAGAGCAAGGCGGACGTCATGGGCGTCTGGAACATTCTCTTCATGATGGAGAAGGGCGAAATCCCCGCTGCCGAGAAGCAGCAACTTTATGCTAGCTATTTCGCCGGTATTTTCCGCGCGATGCGCTTCGGAATCGACGAGGCACACGGCAAAGGCGCAGCATTGCAATACGGGTATCTCAAGGAAAAGGGTGCGTTCACTTGGGATGCGGCTGCCAATCGCTACATCGTCGATTATGCAAAAATGGAAGCCGGTCTGCGCGACCTTTTGCACGACCAGCTGATGCTGCAGGCGAATGGCGATTACGAAGGGACCAAGGCGTTCTTCGCTCGTTATGCCAAGCTCGACGATTGGGCGCGCGGACGTTTCGCCGCAATGAGCGATATTCCAGTCGATATTCAGCCGATCTACCCCAGCGAAGTGTAGATAGCCGTCAACGGGGGGCGAGGATCACCGATGCGGTGCCCGTCCCCCAGACTGGCAAATACAGGCCCTGTCCCGCCGCCTTCAGGCGTCCGGTCTTCACCTCGTCGATCTGCGCACGAATGACGACATCGCCTTCGCGCTTGGTATCGATGGCATTGGCGATCTTGGCCATCAATTCGTCGTAATCTTCTTCGAAATTCTGCGTCAGAGCAGTCGCAATGGTTTGTGAAAACCCGGGCGAATTGGCAATCTGCAACAGGAAATCGGTGGTGTCGCGATCGGTGTCGCCGGTAATTTCGAGGTTGGAAAAACTAACCTTGCGAGAGCCAGGTTCGTTGACGGGGAGGGCGGTCAGCCAAACCTGGCCCGTCGCATCGCCGAACTTTTCGTCGGCTCGGGCTGCCTTGAAAGTCAGGCCCAGAGCGATGCGGTTTCCGGTAGTGCCATAGGCAACGACCTGTCCGAACCTTGCGTTGACCGGCCCGATCCCGGGCACTTCGAATGGCCGCGCGGACCGTTTGACCAAAGCCTTCGCTACCACCGGCTCGAGTTGCTTGTAATCTGCGATGACGGGGATGAAGAACTGCATCTTGCCAGGCTGCTCTTCGAGCTTTGCAAGTGGCGGCAAGGGTTTGCGCTTTGGGTCTGGCTGACGCTTGCCGACGAAGGTCTCGGTCACCGCCTTCATGCCCAGTCGCAACTCCATGCGTTTGCCGCGCAGCGTGTAGCCGCCGTAATAGAGTTGTTCGGGCACGATCCGCATCCAGACCGGCGGGTTCGTCTCGTTAAGCTGGAGGGATGTGAAGGCTTCGCCCCATAGGCGTTGGATATCTTCCCGCAGACCCAGCTTCGCCAGTTCCTGCGGCAAATTGCGTTCCAGGCGCGCGATCACGGGTTTCAGTTTGGCGTCCGCGTCACTGGTGAACTCGATACGCTGACCGAGGAAGTCGACGTGGGGTTCGTCGGTCCAGTCGTACTGGATGTCGACCTTGCCCTGCGGGTTCCATTGGCTGTCGATCGAAAGCCGGGCGACGACGCGCACCCTGGCATCTCCCGTTGCGGTTTCCTGCTTGAGGATACCGGCAATATCCTGCGCCTTGATTTCGGCGTGGATTGGCATCGTCAGGATGATGTCGCGTCCGCGACCGTCGATCGTAACGCGTCCGCGTGTCACAGTGCCCACGATATCGCATTTGATGGTGGGGGTCTTGAGCTTGACGAAGGCCACCTTGACCTTTTTCGACGCGGCGCAGGTCTGGTCCTTGCGGTCGATGGTCCACAAGGTTCGCGGTATCTCTTTCGACATCTGCGTTTCGAGCGCGGTCAGATCGGCAGTTACGGGTACTGCGACGAGCGAACTTCGAGGTTCGATGTCGATAGTATCCGTAGCGCGCGGAGGCGGTTCGAAATCCGGCTCCCGGCTGCAGCCGACCAGCGCCATTGCGCTACAGCTTGCGGCGATCGCCAAGTGCCTGATTTTCATGCTCGATCGCCCCGATGCCCTGTTGCGCAAATCTGCGGCATGGATGGGGTATCGGCAAGCGGAAAGTTTATCGGGACGATCCCATGGGGAACAATGCCAATCCATATCCGAGGATTGCCGAGGCACCGTAGCCGATGAGCGGGAAAGGATAGTTCGATACAAGAGCAGCGATGGAGAAGCCGGCAAATGATCCGGCAAGGGCGAAGCGCTGGCTGACCGTTCCGCTGCGAAGTCCGGCGAGCAGCGCGACCGTGCCCAGCAGGGCGACCAGAATGCCGACTGCCAACCACAGCGAAACCTGAGCAGCGTCGACCAGAATACGTTCCACGTACGGCTGGGCGGGGAGTTCGCCGCGAACCAGCATGGACAGGCTTGCCAGGAAGGCTGCAAACGCGATGCAGCCTGTCGCCCAGTGGGGCCGCGCCACATAGAGCCCGATAGCGGCACCGGTTACGGCCAGACCAGTGCCGGCATCGGGTTGGAAGAAGACCGCCACCAACGCCGCGACCAACGCTATCTTGCCGGGCCCCTTACCCTCTGCGGCTATAACACTGATGGCGGGCAGGACAAGCAGCCCGGCATGGAGCAGCAGCGGGCCGATCGGCAGCCAGCGCGCGATGCCATTGATCGCAACGCCGGTGAACAGGGGGACGAATAATAGCACGACCAGTGCGACAAGGATCGGCAGCCGATGCTGGCGTTGCACGCGCGCCTTGCCGAAAGCCATCAGCGCTATCGACAGCAGCAGGGCTGTCGCATTCACGAGCAGGTAGCTCCTTGGAGCACCTGCAAGCAGCAGATAGGTCAGCCCGGCAAGCGAGGGTATGGCGAGTGCCGGAATTGTCGACACTCGCGCAGACATTCAGATTCTCGCCCCGACTGTCACAACGGCGATCAGATGTGGATCGGCTTGCCCTGAACCGCCATCGCCGCTTCCTTGATCGCTTCGGAATGCGTCGGGTGGGCATGGCAAGTGTAAGCGATGTCTTCGCTAGTCGCGCCGAATTCCATGGCCTGTGCGGCCTGTGCAATCATGGTGCCGGCGACGCTTGCGATGCACCACACGCCCAGAACGCGATCGGTTTCCGCATCCGCGACGATCTTCACGAAACCATCGGGTTCATGATTGGTCTTGGCGCGGCTGTTGGCCATCATCGGGAACTTGCCGACCTTGACCTTGGCCTTGTCGCCCAGCTTCTCGACCGCTTCGTCCTGCGTCAGACCGACACCGGCGAATTCGGGCCATGTGTAAACAACACCCGGGATGATATCGTGGTTCACGATACCGGTCTGGCCGGCGATGTTTTCGGCACAGGCTATGCCTTCGTCTTCCGCCTTATGGGCGAGCATCGGACCGGGGACGACATCGCCGATGGCCCATACGCCATCGACCTTGGTGCGGAAATCGTGATCGGTTTCGATCTGGCCGCGCGTGTTCACTTCGAGCCCGATCGCGTCGAGGCCGAGGCCTTCGGTGTTCGGACGGCGACCGATCGAAACCAGCACACAATCCGCTTCCAGCGTTTCTTCGTCGCCGCCGGCAGCCGGTTCGAGCATCAACGTGGCTTTCGAACCATCGACGGTGCACCCGGTGACCTTGGTCGACAGCCGCAGTTCCATGCCCTGCTTCTTGAAGATCTTGGCCGCTTCCTTGCGAACATCGTCATCCATACCCGGCAGCAGCTTGTCGAGATATTCGACAACGATGACCTCGGCACCAAGACGACGCCAGACCGATCCGAGTTCCAGGCCGATCACGCCGCCGCCGATGACGACCATCTTCTTGGGTACGGCCTTGAGTTCGAGAGCGCCGGTGGAATCGACCACCACCTGCTTTTCATTGTCGACTTCGACACCCGGCAGGGGGGTAACGGAAGAACCGGTGGCGATGATCACATTCTTGGCGGTGACCGTTTCATCGCCGACCTTGACCGTATGGGCATCCTGGAAAGTGGCATGGCCTTTCTTCCAGTCGACCTTGTTCTTCTTGAACAGGAATTCGATCCCGCCTGTCAGACCTTTCACCGCGTCGCGGCGCTGTGCGTGCATGGCGTCGAGATTGAGCTTGGGCGTAACCTCGATGCCCATTTCCTTCATCGTGCCGTTACTGGCCGCGTCGAAGTATTCAGAGGCGTGCAGCATGGCCTTGGAGGGAATGCAGCCGACGTTGAGGCAGGTGCCACCGAGCGTCTCGCGGCTTTCGGCGCACGCCGTCTTCAGGCCGAGCTGGGCTGCACGAATTGCGGCAACATAGCCACCCGGGCCAGCACCGATGACGAGGACGTCGTAGTCGTATTCTGCCATGATTCGTCTCTGTTAACTTTCGTTGCGTCGCAGACATGGACCGGGTGTTACACGGTCCAAGGGGTAAAAACGGTCCGGGGTGAGCGGACGCAAATCGCAGGTGCCGACCAGATCAAGCGAGTGGGTCATGGCTGGCATCATGGCACTTTTGCCAGTCTGTAGGACAGCCTTTCGCACACACGCACTCCAATCGGCGTTGCTCTTACAGGTCGATCAGCATCCGGGTCGGATCTTCGATCGCTTCCTTGATGATCTTCAGGGCGGTCACCGCTTCGCGACCGTCGATCAGACGGTGATCGTAGGACAGCGCGATATACATCATCGGGCGGATGACGATTTCGCCATTCACCACGACCGGGCGATCTTCGATGCGGTGCAGGCCGAGGACAGCGCTCTGCGGCGGATTGATGATCGGGGTCGACATCAGCGAACCGAAAACGCCGCCGTTCGAGATGGTGAAGGTGCCGCCCTTCATGTCGTCCATCGTCAGCGTGCCGTCCTTGGCGCGCTTGCCGAAATCGGCGATGTCCTTTTCGATCTGCGCGAAGCCCTTGTCCTGCGCATCGCGGATGACCGGAACGACCAGACCATTGGGAGCGGACACGGCAACCGAGATATCGACATAGTCGTGATAGACGATCTCATCGCCTTCGATATAGGCGTTGACCGCTGGCACGTCCTTCAGCGCAAGACAGGCCGCCTTGGCGAAGAAGCCCATGAAGCCGAGACGGATGTCGTGCTTCTTGGCGAACATGTCCTTGTACTTGCCGCGTGCTTCCATGACGGCCGACATGTCGACGTCGTTGAACGTCGTCAGCAGCGCGGCATTGTCCTGCGCACCCTTGAGACGCTTGGCGATGGTCTGGCGCATACGCGTCATCTTGACGCGTTCTTCACGGCGCTCGCTCGCGGCCGATGCCGGTGCGGATGTGCTTTCAGCCGGCTTGCTGCCGCCCGACTTCTTGGCTTCCGCCGCAGCGATCACGTCTTCCTTGGTAAGGCGGCCGTCCTTGCCGGTGCCCTTGATCGTGGAAGGATCGACACCGTGTTCCAGCACTGCGCGGCGCACGGCAGGCGAGAGCGTTTGCGAACTGTCACCGTCGGTCGCTTCCTTGGCCTGAGCCGGCGCAGCCTTTTCGACGTCCGCGTCCGGTTTGTCCGCCTTGGGTGCGTCGTCGCTATCACCGGAAGATTTTGCCGGAGCGTCGCCTTCTTCGATCACCGCGATCACTGCATTGACTTCGACCGTGTCACCGACGTCGACCTTGAATTCCTTGATCGTGCCGGCAACGGGGGAGGGCGCCTCCACCGCGACCTTGTCGGTTTCCAGGCTGATGATGGGTTCATCGACGGCGACCGCATCGCCGACTTTCTTCAGCAATTCGCCGACGGTCGCCTCGGTGACGGATTCACCCAGCGTAGGAACTTTGACTTCGGTGGCCATATTCTTGCTTTCCCGAATTACTTGCAGTCGCTGCGGACATTGGGCGCCTGACCGTTGAGGCCGAGCGCGATATTGACGAGGGCTTCCTGCTGCACCTGATGGCGGCTGGCGTAACCCGTTGCTGGCGAAGCCGCCACTTCACGGCCGGCGTAGCAGGGGCGCATGCCGGATTTGCCCGCAGCCTCTGCAGCCTCTTCGATCAGACGGTCGACGAAGAACCATGCACCGTTGTTCTTGGGTTCTTCCTGACACCAGACGATCTGTTCGAGGTTCTTCATGCGTTCGAGGCGAACGGCCAGCGGTTCCCCCGGGAAGGGGTAGAGCTGTTCGATACGCACGATCGAAACATCTTCCAGTTCCGCTTCGTCGCGGCGCTGCATCAGGTCATAAGCGACCTTGCCGCTGCACAGCACGAGGCGCTTCACCTTCTCGTCGTCAATCTCCTTCATGTCGGACTTGATCCGCATGAAGTGATTGTCCCCCTGGAACTCGCTCGCTTCGGATTTCGCCAGCGGGTGACGCAGAAGGCTCTTCGGCGTCATGATGACCAGCGGTTTACGGAAGTTGCGGAGCATCTGCCGGCGAAGGACGTGAAAGTAGTTCGCCGGGCTGGTGATGTTGCAGACCTGGATGTTGTCGTTCGCGCACAATTGCAGGAAACGTTCGAGCCGCGCCGAACTGTGTTCGGGGCCCTGACCTTCATAGCCATGCGGAAGCAGCAGCACCAAGCCATTGGCGCGGAGCCATTTTGCTTCGCCGCTGGCGATGAACTGGTCGATGACGATCTGCGCGCCGTTGGCAAAATCGCCGAACTGCGCTTCCCACATCACCAGGCTTTTGGGATCCGCCATGGCGAAACCGTATTCGAAGCCGAGCACGCCATATTCGGACAGCGGGCTGTCATAGACCTCGAACTTGCCGTGCGGCAGCGTGGTCAGCGGGATGTATTTGTGTTCATCCTTCTGGTCGATCCACACGGCATGGCGTTGACTGAAGGTACCGCGGCCCGAATCCTGCCCGGACAGGCGCACACCGAACCCTTCGGTCACGAGGCTGCCGAAAGCCAATGCCTCGGCAGTGGCCCAATCAAACCCTTCACCGCTGGAGAACATCTCCTCCTTGGCCTTGAGCACACGGCCAAGCGTCTTGTGGATCGTCAGGTCGCCGGGGATGCCGGTCAGCGTACGGCCGAGGCTGTCGAACAGCTTCTTGTCGATCGCCGTTTCGACATTGCGACGCGCACTTTCCGGATCGGCAGGCTTGTTCATGCCGGACCAGCGACCGCCGAACCAGTCTGCCTGATCGGGCTTGTAGTCCTTGGCCGCCGCAAATTCCTTTTCGAGATGCGCGGTGAACTCGGCGCACAGCCCGTCGGCATAGCCCTTTTCGATCACGCCTTCATCTTCGAGGCGCTTCGAATAGAGTTCGCTGACCTTGGGGTGCCGACGGATTTCGTCATACATCAACGGCTGGGTGAACTTGGGCTCGTCGCCCTCGTTGTGCCCGAACCGGCGATAGCACCACATGTCGATCACGATGTCGCGGCCGAAGGTCTGGCGGTATTCGATCGCCAGCTTGCAGGCGAAGGTTACCGCTTCGGGATCATCGCCGTTGACGTGGAGGATCGGTGCCTGGACGCCCTTGGCCACATCGCTGGGGTAAGGGGAGGACCGCGCGAATTGCGGGCTGGTCGTGAAACCGATCTGGTTATTGATCACGAAGTGCAGGCAGCCGCCGGTATTGTAACCGCGCACACCCGAGAAGCCGAGACATTCCCACACGATACCCTGGCCGGCGAAGGCAGCATCGCCATGAAGCAGAACGGGCAGAACCTGTTCGTGCTGCTTCAGATCGTCGCGGATGGCCTGCTGCGCGCGGGCCTTGCCGAGCACGACCGGGTCGACCGCTTCGAGGTGGCTGGGGTTAGGAACGAGGCTCATGTGAACATCGATCCCGTCGAATTCGCGGTCTGTGCTTGTACCAAGATGGTACTTCACATCGCCCGAGCCGCCGACGTCTTCCGGGTTGGCGCTGCCGCCAGAAAATTCGTGGAAGATAACCTTGTAGGGTTTGCCCATGACATTGGCGAGCACGTTCAGCCGGCCGCGGTGGGCCATGCCGTAGATGATTTCGCGCACACCCTGCTGGCCGCCATATTTGATGACAGCTTCCAGCGCCGGGATCATGGATTCGCCGCCATCGAGGCCGAAGCGCTTGGTCCCGACGTATTTCTTGCCGAGGAACGATTCATACTGTTCGCCGCGGATAACCGCCGCGAGGATGGCGCGCTTGCCCTCGTCGGTGAACTGGATGGTTTCTTCCGGCGTTTCGAACCGTTCCTGCAGGAAGCGGCGCTCGACGGTGTCCGAAATATGCATGTATTCCAGGCCGACATTGCCGCAATAGGTATGCCGCAACGCATCGTAGAGTTCGCCGATGGTTACCCAGCCGAAGCCGAAGACACCGCCGACATAGACTTCCAGATCCTCTTCACCCTCGAAGCCGTGGCCCTTGAGCGTGAGGTCTTCGGGAATTTCCCGCTTTGACAGACCGAGGGGGTCGAGGTTGGCGGCAAGATGTCCTCTGACGCGGAACGTGCGGACCAGCATCATTGCACGATTGGAATCGTCCGATGCTTTCTCGAGCGCCTTGTCGTCGAGCTGTTTTCCGGCCTTTTCGGCAGCCTTGGAGACCACCACGCGCATCTGCGTGGGATCGAGCGCGGCGGTAAGATCCGCGCTGCTGTCGACCACTTCGGTCAACCATGCAGGATTGCTCCAGCTGGGCCCCTGCTGGGGACCTTCCTGGTCGCCCAGCTCGGGCAGGAAATCATGGCTTTCGTTACCCATCCGGGTCACCTTCTTGCGCCGACCAAATGTCGGCTCCTAATGGCAATGCCTCAGCGGCGCGGACGGTCCCGGGGAGGAGGGTGGCCCGCGCCGGGTATCAGGCAAGTTCCTTGAGCAGCGCGTCGAGCGTGGTGCCAAGTTCGCTTGGCGAGGGCGAAACGCGGATGCCCGCCTTTTCCATCGCTGCGATCTTGTCTTCCGCACCGCCCTGGCCGCCCGAGACGATGGCACCGGCATGGCCCATGCGGCGGCCCGGAGGCGCCGTGCGACCGGCGATGAAGCCGACCATGGGCTTTTCAACGCCCTTCTTCGCCATGTGCGCGACGAATTCGGCTGCTTCTTCTTCGGCGCTGCCACCGATTTCGCCGATCATGATGATCGACTTTGTTTCGTCGTCCTTGAGGAAGAGTTCGAGCACGTCGATGAAGTTGGTGCCGTTGACCGGGTCGCCGCCGATACCGACTGCAGTGGTCTGGCCAAGGCCAACCATGGTGGTCTGGTGGACGGCTTCATAGGTCAGCGTGCCGGAGCGGCTGACCACGCCGACGCTGCCCTTCTTGAAGATGGAGCCGGGCATGATGCCGATCTTGCATTCGCCGGGCGTCAGGACGCCGGGGCAGTTCGGGCCGATCAGGCGCGACTTCGAACCCTGCAGCGCGCGCTTGACGCGGACCATGTCGAGCACGGGGATGCCTTCGGTGATGGCGACGATCAGTTCCATCTCGGCATCGATCGCCTCGAGGATCGAGTCCGCAGCGAACGGCGGCGGCACGTAGATGCAGGATGCGGTTGCGCCGGTAGCGGCCTTGGCTTCGCCAACGCTGTTGAAGACAGGCAGGTCGATATGGGTGGTGCCACCTTTACCCGGGGTCACGCCCGCAACCATCTGCGTGCCATAAGCGAGCGCCTGCTGCGTGTGGAAAGTGCCGGTATCGCCGGTCATCCCCTGGGTGATGACCTTGGTGTTCTTGTCTACGAGAATGCTCATGTGTGTCTTTCCTGTTCGGTGTTTTTCGCCGTTCAGGCGAGCGAGCTGTCCAGGCCTTTGCAGGCTTCCAGCAGTTCTTCGACCGCGTCGGTCGATACCTTGAGGTTGCTCTTTTCCTCATCGCCGAGTTCGATTTCGATCACGTCTTCCGTGCCGCCCGCACCGATCACGGTGGGAACGCCGACATAAAGACCGTCGAGACCGTACTTGCCTTCGACGTAGCTGGCGCAGGGCAGGATGCGCTTGCTGTCGCCGAGATAGGCTTCGGCCATGGCGATCGCGCTGGTTGCGGGTGCGTAATAGGCCGAACCATTGCCGAGCAGGCCGACGATTTCACCGCCGCCGCCGCGCGTGCGCTTGACGATTTCGTCGAGGCGGTCTTCCGACACGCCCTTGATCTTGGCCATATCCTTCACCGGAATGCCGTTGATCGTCGAATAGGACAGGACCGGCACCATGGTGTCGCCGTGGCCGCCGAGAACGAAGGCGTTCACGTCCTTCACCGAAACGTCGAATTCCCAGGCGAGGAAGGTGGCGAAGCGCGCGCTGTCGAGCACGCCGGCCATGCCGACGACCTTGTTGTGCGGCAGGCCGGAAAATTCGCGCAGCGCCCAGACCATCGCGTCGAGCGGGTTGGTGATGCAGATCACGAAGGCGTCGGGGCAGTTGTTCTTGATGCCTTCGCCGACCGCCTTCATCACCTTGAGGTTGATGCCGAGCAGGTCGTCGCGGCTCATGCCGGGCTTGCGCGGAACGCCGGCGGTGACGATCACCACATCCGCGCCGGCGATGTCGGCATAGTCATTGGTGCCGGTGATCTTCGCGTCGAAACCCTCGATCGGGCCGCACTGCGACAGGTCGAGCGCTTTGCCCTGCGGCATGCCTTCGGCGATGTCGAACAGGACGATGTCGCCCATTTCCTTCTTCGCGGCGAGGTGGGCGAGCGTGCCGCCGATCATGCCGGAGCCGATAAGGGCGATCTTCTTGCGTGCCATTGGGGGTAGCGTCCTTGTTCCTGCCATGCGGGACAGCGATGTTACCCGGACCATGAATGGGCCATGCATCAAGTGTCCCGCAAAGGAAGCATGGCACCGGTCGATTGCGAGAGCGACCTAGGCGCGCCAACACGGGAATGCAACCGGCAAACGGCACACACAGAAAACTATCTTTGCAAATGGTTCGCAATTGCAATAGACTGGTGGGCTCGGCTCGTTGCGCAAGCTTATTTCAGAACGATAATCCCCTTCTTTCGCGAAGTTGGTCAAGCCGTTCCGTGACTGCGGGTATGGTTGCTTTGTGACAATCCGTCTTCGGCCAGCAGCAACGACGCCTGATACGCCGGAATGGCGCGGCTGAAGTGATATCCTTGTCCAAGCGTACAGCCCGCAAACCGAACACCCTTGACCTGTTCGGTGGTTTCGAGGCCCTCGGCCACGATTTCGATACCGAGTGTGCGGCCCATCTGCGAAACAGCGCGGATGATTGCATCGCTCTTGCGACCGGCCTGCGCGCCCGACACGAAACTGCGATCGACCTTGATCTTCGAAAACGGCCATTGATTTATATAGCTCAGCGAAGAGTAACCCGTTCCGAAATCGTCGAGAGCAAACCGCACTCCGGCACGCGCAAGATCTTCGATGAACATCGCGATGCTCGGGCTGTCTTCCAGAAACACGTTTTCGGTAATTTCAAGCTCGAGACGGTCCGGCGACAGGCCCGCATCTCGGATCGCGCTGAGAATGCCCAGGGCTGCGCCGGGAGCCTTGATCTGCATCGGCGAAAGATTGACCGCGACGGATATATCGTCGGGCCAGGCTGCGGCCGCACGCGCTGCTTCGCCAGTCAGCCAGTTGCCGAGAGTTACGATTGCGCCGCATTCTTCGGCAACCGGGATGAACTGATCGGGAGGAATTTCACCCCTTGTCGGGTGGAACCAGCGCGCCAGGGCTTCGAAACAGCGAATGCGACCCGTATCCAGATCGACGATCGGCTGAAAGTAGACGGACAGTTCATGCCGCGAAAGCGCAAGGCGAAGTTCGGTCTCGATCTTTCGGCGATGGGTCAGGTCCCTGGTCATCGATGGGGTGAAGAATCGAATTTGGGATCGGCCGGCGACTTTGGCCTCATACAGCGCCATATCCGCATGGCGCATCAGTTGATCTGGCATCACGCGATCGTCCGGCATCAAGGCAATGCCGATCGATGCGCCCATTTCCAGGCGTTCCCCATCGACTTGCAGCGGGCGCATGACCTCGCCCAGTAGCGTGCTGGCCATGACCGACGCGGCGTTGCGGTCGGCTATCAGGCAGGCAACGACGAACTCGTCACCGGCGAAGCGAGCGACGATACCGTCTTCGCCGACCAGGGCGGCGATCCGCGCGCCGATAGTGTGCAGAACCTCATCACCTGCTTGATGACCTTTGAGATCGTTGACTTCCTTGAACCTGTCCAGGTCGATCCAGAAAATACCAGCCCGCCCGTCGACATCTGCCGCCGAGATGACGCCAGGCAAAAGGCGGTCCAGCCCAAGACGATTGGAAAGCCCGGTTACCGTGTCGGTCAGGGCAAAGGTTTCCATTTCCGCTGCCAGCGCTGCGCTGCGGTCTGCCGCGTCGAGGGATTCGTGCAAGGTGCGAAAGATGGAGGTGACGATCGAGTACATTGCGGGAAAGAGAAGAGCGATGGTTATCGCAAGACATGCCCCGGCGATCGAACCATGGGTGATGGACGCGATGACGATAGGTGTCGACACCAGCGTCAACTGGCCCAGAGCTATGGCCGGACGCGCGGCGTTGTGCGCGCAGATGCCTATGCCGTAGCCAAGCGCATTCGAAATGATCAGGACCTGCGCCATCGCATCGATGTCGAGCGCGATGGCCGACGCGGCCACGGTGCCGAGGATGAGGCTGAAGCCGAACGCGCCGAACTTGTAAGCGAATTCAAGCTGGGCTGCACTTATCTCTTCCGGGCGCTTTGCCAGGTGACGAGAGTTGACGATCCGCAGGACGGCGATGCTGCTGAGCAGAAAGACGAGAGAATAGAGGAGGGCGCTACTGGACAGATACGCCACGACCGTGCTCGAGATGGTGCAGTTCAGGGCGCCTACTGCGAGCGCCGTGCGCCGGTCGTAGAGTGAGCGAATGAGAGAATTGCGAGCTTTCTCGCTCAACGGATCTCTCGACGACGCATGGGCGACGTACCGCTTCAAATCGAATGACCCGCTTCGCTCACCCATGGCAAAGCGTTTAAGGCGGATCCATCATATTTCAGTTAACGGTAACACGTGGATTTTCCGGAGTTATACGGGGGATATGCTCGCCAGCAACGACTTCATGGCAAGCTGCTCATCAAGGCGTCTGGCCAGCCCGCGATCGAGCGTTCGGCAGATGCCGAGCCACCAGTCGTAACTTTCGGTGTCGTCGGCCGCATGGGCGTGTTCAGCCTGCTGCGCTGCAACTTTCGCCGCGCTCAGCCCATGGTTCGCAAAGTGCTTCAGCGCTGCATGCATCACGCCATCGATAGGGGAAGCGGTGGCGACCATCTGCGCTGCCCCGGCATTGTCGTTCGCCGCGCGCGAGTGCGCTTTGCGAGCCAGTGCCCGGGCAATCGGCGAATGGGCGGTGGAACGTGCGGCAGCGAAATGGACCGGCATGCCATGGTCTCCTCAGGGGGGGCTGGGCTGTTGAACCCCCTCATGGCCGAAGCACGCTAAACTTCGGTTCCGCAGCATGGTTGTAGAGACGTAAAGGATTGCCTTCGTGTTGGCCCGCAAGCCTATTTCTTCCCGGGCTCGTTGATCCATTTGCCTGAATTGGCATACTCCTCGCGAACCCTGCCGGATTGCGGGAGCTTGTCGGCTGGAGGTGCGGCGGCGGGCGCCCCAACGGGCGCATCCGGTTCGGTACTGATACCGATAGCGGCATTGGAGGGAGGGGTAGGCTGTACAGGGCCGGGGACGTCCGCTTCCGCGCGCCGAATGTTGGGGGCGGCAAGCGGCTCCGCGCCGGCATAGTCGTCGGTAAAGGCACCGGCGGTTCCGGCCCCGCCTTTCCAGCGATAGAAACGGTGCGCGCCTATGGCACCGATATAATCGAGGCTGGCGGCCCAATAGGGGTTCACGTAATTGGTGTGGTAATGCGTGGCCAGGCCGACGGGCTTGTAAACCTCGCCCGCCAAGGCACCCAGCGCTACGGATTGGGCCACCGCCCAACCCCGGCGGGAAGGGGTGCGCGCCAGTGATCCGTCGCAGGTGAAGCTGAACTGGCAGCCCGTCTTGCGTTCCGACCCCTGAAACACCACACCGCAGATGCTGGCGGGATAGGCGGGATGTGCAACCCGGTTCAGGACCACCTGCGCCACCGCTTGTTGCCCCGACAAGCTTTCACTGGCGGCCTCGTAATACACTGCCATGGACAGGCACTGCAATGCGCGCGCCTTGTCGATGCCGTTGCCCGTCTGGCGAAATGCCTGTGCCGCTGCACCCGCGCCATGACTTTGTGCAAATTCGACGGTTTCAAGCGTCCCTTCGCTCTTGCGAAGGTCGGCGATATCTGTGGCAAGGCGCGGGGCATCTTCGAGGTAATAGAAAGCCGATCCAGGAAAGCTTTCGCCAGCCGTTTCGAACGGCATGGGCGTCAAAGGCACGCGTTCGTCGCCTAGGCCAATCGCGCTCCTGAAATCGGACCATTCGCCTTGCGCTGCCACGGTCGGAAGAGCGATGGCAGCGCCAAGAATACCGAGGCGGGTCATCAGTTTACGGCGATCCTGCAGTCTGGCGGCCCGGCGCTGGGCGCGCGGCGAGGCGACGTGCAGCGCACGGTCCTTGTCCCCGGCCAACGCTTCCAATCCGCTCAAACTGCGTCCTTCTTTCAGGAATTGCCCATAGCCTATACCCGGTAAGGCCGACAGATGTGTGCGATCGCCATCCCGCAACGGGACGGGATTCGATGGCGCGCTATAACAGCAAAACTTAATGAAGTTGCGTCTTGTGCAACGACACATTGCGCAGTAGTCGGCGCCGCGAGTCACGGGTTGGCCTGTTTCGCGCAGGCCCGAAGAGGGAAGAGGGTGCAAGCCCCTCGCTGCTCCCGCAACTGTGACCGGGGAGGTCCGCTCCACATGCCACTGCGAAAGCGGGAAGGCGGAACAGGGCCGCTGATCCGGGAGCCAGGAGACCTGCCCATGACCGTCGTTCGGCTGCAGGGCGGGGTGTACCTGTAGCAAACGTGGATGGAGCGTTTCGGCTTCCTCCCGTCATGGGCGGCATTTCGTTCATGACAGGAGGTTACGTGTATAAATATCTGCTTTTGATTTCCGCTTCGGCAGTACCTGGCGCAGCGTATGCGCAGACTGCCAGCGAGCAGGCGCTCGAGGAAATCATCGCCGCCCAGGACGAGGCAAACGAGGCTGGCGATCAGCAAGCGACTGTGGGCAGCTATCGCAGCGCGGCCCCGGCCGAGGCGATCATCACGGTCACGGCCAACGGCCTCGGCACCGATCTGCGCAATACCGGCCAGTCGGTCACCGTCATCGGACGTGAAGAGATCGAAACCATTCAGGGTGCCGATCCGGCACGCGCACTTGCGCGCGTTCCCGGTCTGTCGCTGTCGCGTAGCGGGGGTGTCGGTACGGTAACCAGCGTGAACGTGCGCGGCGCCAATCCCGACCAGCTTCTGGTACTGGTCGACGGCGTGCGCGTGGCCGACCAGGCGAGCCCTTCGGGCGGCTTCGATTTCGGCAATCTACTGCTCGGCACAGCCGGCAAGATCGATGTTCTGCGCGGATCGAACAGCACGATCTGGGGATCGGAAGCCGTGGGCGGGGTGATCGACATCTCGACGCGGGCCGAACGCGGCATGACTGCCAGCGTCGAGTACGGCTCGCGAGACACGCTGTTTGCCAGCGCCGCTGCCGGAGCAGGCAATGACAATGCCTTTATCGGCCTGACCGGGTCATGGTTCGAGACCGACGGATTTTCCGCAGCCGCATCGGGCACGGAAGCCGACGGATCGAAGCAATTCGCTATCGGCTCCAGCGCCTTCCTCAATCTGACCCCCAGCCTCGAACTGTTCGCGCATGGTAATTTTGCAGAAGGCGACGTCGAAATCGATGGCTTTCCCGCACCCAACTTCGTCCTCGCCGATACCGACGATACGCAAAAGACTACGCGTTACTGGGGCGATGTCGGCCTTGCCTATTATGGCAACGACCTGACCCTGCGCGCTGCATACAGCCTGTCCGATACCAAGCGCGCCAATCGCGATGGTTCCGGGGCGGAGACTTTCGCCAGCGACGGCCGCTCCGATCGCATCTCGCTGCGCGGTGAATACCGCTTGCTGGGCGGCCTCTCGCTGGCTTTCGGAGGCGATCATGAATGGACCGAGTTTGAAACGAGCTTCGACACGGCCGCCGAAACCGAAATCAGCGGCGCCTATGCGCAGCTCGGCTGGGTGATGGGCCGTCTGGCCGTCCATGGCGGTGCGCGCGTGGACGATCACGAACAGTTCGGCACGCATGTCAGCTTCGGCGGTGATGTGAGCTACGGCTTTGGCGACGACTGGCGCGTGCGCGGTAGCGTGGGCGAAGGCTTCAAGGCACCGACACTGTATCAGTTACTCTCGTTCTATGGGAATACGGAGCTCGAACCCGAAGAAAGCACCAGCTACGATCTGGGCGTCGAAAAAGGGCAGCGGGGGTCAGGTCTGCACCTCGCGTTGACAGGCTTCCGCCGCGACAGCGACAATCTGATCGGGTTCGGCGTTACGCCTGAGAGGCCTTCCGGGGTGTACCTGAACACCGCCCGCGCCCGCGCGCAGGGCATCGAAGCGGAAGCAGGCTTCGATCTTGCACCCGGTCTTCGCCTTGCCGGCATATATTCTTATGTCGATGCGGAGGACCGTACGACCGATCTCGATCTGGCGCGGCGACCGAAGCATTTCGGCACCATTTACGGCGACTGGATCAGCGATTTCGGACTCGGCCTGGGGGCGGATCTGCGCCTCGTGGGTGCAAGCTGGGATAATACCTCCAACACCGTTCGCCTCGAAGGATACGAGCTGCTCGATGTGCGGGCATCCTTCGGCCTGGGCGACAATCTGGAACTGTTCGGCCGCGTCGAGAACGTGTTCGACACCGATTACCAGACGGTTGCGGGATATGGGACGGCTGGCCGCAGCGTCTTCGGCGGGATCAGGGCGAAGATGTGAAACCGCTGCTCGCCGCATCGGTCCTGCTCCTTGCCGCATGTGCGCAGGGCGGGGCCGATGCGCCGACGGCTGGGGCGCGGCCGACCATCGTCAGCCTGAACCCCTGCACCGATGCGATCCTTGCCGATGTGACGGCGCCGGGACAATTGCTGGCGATATCCCATTACAGCAAGGATCCGCGGTCGAGCTCGATGCCGGCGAAACAGGCGTCGCGATACCGCGCCACCGGAGGAACGGTCGAAGAGGTTCTCGCGCTCGATCCGGATGTGGTCGTGGCGGGAAGCTTTATCGCACCTGCAACGCGCGCCGCGCTGGAAGATCTGGGCATGCAGGTCGTGACGTTCGGCATCGCCAGTGATGTCGCCTCGAGCGAAGAGCAGATCCGGGAACTGGCTTCTCTGGCTGGGAATCCGCAAGCGGGGCAGCGCCTTATCGAACGGATCGGAGCGGCGCTCACCGAAGCAGAGGCGCCGGACGGGCGCGCCGTCGACGTTCTCCTGTGGCAGCCCGGCGGAATTGTCGCGGGCGAGCAATCGCTGGTGAGCGACCTGCTTGCCCGTACCGGCTTCACGAACGGAGCGCCGGCCCGCGGGCTGTCCCAGGCCGACTATGTGGCGCTCGAAGATGTGGTTGCCGCGCCGCCGCAGGTGTTGCTGGTTGCAGGCGGCGACCTTGGCCAGCAGCACCCGGTGCTGGACCGGCTGCCGGACATGCGGCGCGAACGCTTCGATACCAGCCTGCTTTACTGCGGCGGTCCGACGATCATCCGTGCCGCTCGCCGACTGGCGGAGATACGGAGCACAATATCGTGAACCGCGCGACTTTGATCTTCGGCGGGTTGCTCATCGTTGCGCTTCCGCTTTCGCTGCTGGCGGGGCGGGTCTGGCTCGATCCCGCCAGCACGCCCAACGCCGCGCTCATCCTTGCAGAGCTGCGTCTGCCGCGCGCCCTGCTGGCCATGGTCGTCGGCGCGGGATTGGGAGCGGGCGGGGCAGCCATGCAGGGCTATCTGCGCAATCCGCTGGCCGACCCCGGTCTTTTCGGGATCGCTCCGGGCGCGGCGCTGGGTGCCGTGGCCGCGCTTTGGTTCGGCTATGCCGCTTCGCCGTGGCTTCTTCCCGCATTCGCCTTGATCGGGGCGGGCGGGGCGATGGCGTTGCTTGCGGCGATTGCCGGACGCACGGGTGGGATCGCGCTGTTCACGCTCGCCGGGTTGATGGTTGCGAGCCTCGCCGGCGCATTGACGGCGCTTGCGATCAGCATGGCACCCAATGCCTTCGCCATGAGCGAAATCGTGATGTGGCTGAACGGCGCGCTGACCGACCGGAGCTGGCGCGAAGTGTGGCTGGCCACCCCGCTCGTGGCGCTGGGCGTGCTTCTGCTCTGGCAGAGCGGGAAATCGCTGGATGCACTTACGCTGGGGGAACCCGTCGCCCGGTCCCTTGGGGTCGAACCCGGACGGCTGCTCTGGCTGCTGATCGTGGGCATAGGGCTGACGGTCGGCGCGGGCGTCGCGGTGGCGGGTATCATCGGCTTCGTAGGCCTCATCGTGCCCCATCTGGTTCGGCCCTTCACCGATAGCCGGCCTTCGCAGCTCATTGTGCCGAGCGCATTGGCCGGGTCCCTGCTGGTGCTGGTCGCGGACAGCGTCGTACGCATATTGCCACTGGTGACGGAACTGCGTCTGGGCATCGCCTTGAGCCTCCTTGGCGCTCCATTCTTTCTCTGGTTGCTGCTGCGCATGCGCAGGGGGCTGGCATGATGCTCGCGGCACGGGAAGTCTCCGTCGACAAGCGTCTGTCCCGCATCTCGCTCGAACTTGCGCCGGGATCGATCACGGCGATCTGCGGGCCGAACGGTGCGGGTAAATCGACCTTGCTCGAGGCGCTTGCGGGCTTGCTGGTGCCCGATGGTGGAATGGTGGCCTTCGACGGGGTGGATGCTTCCACAACGCCACCACGGGACCGAGCAAAGTGTATCGGCTATCTCCCCCAAGCGCATGAGATTGCCTGGGATGTTCCGGTGCGCAGCCTGGTCGAACTCGGGCGCATGCCGCATGGCGATCGCCTGTCCGGGCCGGTCGATGCCGCTCTGGACGCGCTCGACATCGCACAGCTTTCGCATCGCCGGGCGCAATCGCTGTCGGGCGGCGAAACGGCCCGCGTGTTGCTGGCCCGTGTCCTGGCGGGCGAACCGCGATGGATCCTTGCCGACGAGCCGCTGGCTGCGCTCGACATCGCCCACCAGCTCACCCTGCTGCGCCATCTTCGCGATGCCGCCGACAAAGGGGCGGGCGTGGTTCTTGTCCTGCACGATCTGGCGCACGCCATGAACCACGCCGACCGGGTGGTCGTGCTCGATGCCGGCGAACTTGCCGCCGATGGCAGATGCGAAGACGCGCTCGACCCACGAGTGATCGAGCGCGTCTGGAAAGTTCCCGTCCGATGGATCGGCGAACCGAACCACCGGGCGTTGATCAGCGGCTGATTATCCGGCTGTATCTGCCGGCAGCGCGCCGTCCGATACTTCGCTGTCCGCAGCTTCGTTGCCCGGGACAAGGCCCCGCGCTTCAAGCATCGGCGTGACGTCCGGATCGCGTCCGGCAAAGTTCCGGAACATTTCGAAGTAATCCATCGTGCCACCGGTGCTCAGCACTGTTTCGCGATAGTGGTCGCCATTCGCGCGGGTAAGACCCCCGTTTTCCATGAACCACTTGCGGCTGTCGCGGTCGAGCATTTCGGTCCACAGATAGCTGTAATAGCCTGCCGAATAGCCGGCCGGTCCGCTGAAGATGTGGTTGAAATAGGTCGAACGGTAGCGTGGCGGAACCAGGTCGATTTCAAGGCCGAGTTCTTCGAGCGACTTGCGTTCGAATTCGGTAACCTTGGCTGGCGTGTTGATCGCTTCGGCCTGTTCCTTCGACAGGGCCGCCCACTTCATGTCGAGCAGTGCCGCTTCGACGGTTTCACCGAAGTCGTAACCCTGGTTGAACTTCGCCGCCGCTTCGATCTTGGTGATCATTTCGGAGGGGATCGGCTCGCCCGTGCGATAGTGCTTGGCATAGTTGGACAGCACTTCGGGGTAGGTCGCCCAAACCTCGTTCACCTGGCTCGGATATTCAACGAAGTCACGCGCCACGGCGGTGCCGGACAGGCTGGGATAGGTCTGGTTGGCGAAGAAGCCGTGCAGAGCATGGCCGAATTCGTGGAACATGGTGTTCACATTGTCGAAGCTGACCAGCTGGACTTCGCCCGTTGGCGCCTTCGGAATGTTCAGCACGTTGTAGATCACCGGCTTGGTGTTCCACAGCTTGCTCTGATCGACGAAGTTGCTCATCCAGGCGCCGCCGCGCTTGGACGGGCGTTGGAACGGGTCGAAGTAGAAGATGCCCAGTTCGCTGCCATCGCGGTCGAACACGGTGTAGGTCCACACATCGGGGTGATAGACCGGCAGGTCCGTGCGGCGTTCGAACCTAAGGCCGTACAGCTTGTTCGCGGCATAGAACACACCGTCTTCCAGCACCTTGTCGAGCTGGAAATACTCGGTCATCGCGTCTTCATCGAGGTCGTAGCGAGCTGCCTTCACCTTGTTGGCGTAGCGATACCAGTCCCACGGCTTCACTTCGAAATTGCCGCCATCGGCCTTGATCGCTTCGTCAAGCATGGCTGCTTCGCGCCGCTGCGTTGCGGCGAGGGCAGGTACCATGCGTTCCATGAAGCCAAGCGCGGTGGCAGGCTTTTCGGCCATGCGATCCCACATGGCATAGGTTGCCCAGTCGGGTTCGCCGAACAGCGATGCCTTTTCGGCGCGCAGCGCTGCAATCTTGGCCACCAGCGGACGGGTATCGATGTCGGTGGTGCCGTCTGCACGGTGATAGGAAGCCATGAACAGCTTCTCGCGCGCGGCGCGATTGGTCATATTTGGCAACAACGGCTGCTGTGTGGTGTTCTGCAGCGCAATCGCATATTTCCCGGGATGGCCCTTTTCGGTGGCAAAATCGGCGGCAGACTTGATGTCGGATTCCGAAAGGCCAGCCAGTTCTTCGCGTGTATCGAAGATGACCGGCTGATCGGCCATGGCTGCGCGTGCTTCCTGGCCGAATTCGGTCGTGATTTCTGACAGCTCGGAATTGATTTCCTTCACCCGGGCACGCTGTGCGTCGGTCAGCAGGGCGCCGGCGTGAACCATGCCTTCATAGGTGTCTTCGAGCAGCTTGGCGTCTTCGCGCGTCATCGCCATTGCGGCGCGATTGTCATACACGGCTTTCACCCGGGCGAAGAGCTCGGGGTTGAGCGTGATGGAATCGGAATGTGCGGTCAGCTTGGGGCTGATCTCGGTGTTGATCTCGTCCAGCCGGTCGGTCGTGTTCGATCCGGTCAGGGCGAAGAAGACGGTGGCGACGCGGCCCAGCATCCGGCCCGACTTTTCGAGCGCAACGATCGTGTTGGAGAATGTCGGCGCTTCGGGGTTGTTGATGATGGCATCGATTTCAGCCTTGTGGATCGCCATGCCCTGCTCGAACGCGGGGATGTAATCGTCTTCGGAAATCTTGCTGAAATCGGGCGCGTGGAACGGCAGGGTGCTGTCGGACGCGAAATATCCGGTTCCCTGCGGTATGTTTGCGCCCGCGGTGTTGGCGTCTGCCATGGTTTCGATTTCTCCGCCCGGAGTGGTGGCGCAAGCGCCAAGAAGTGCGGATGCTGCAACGGTGGCCAGGATCTGGGCCTTCATGTTGTTCCCCTCATGATTGTGCGCCACGCGGAACCCGGGCGCGGGAATGCGATAATGATATGCGCGATTGGCCTGCCTGTTGCGCGCACGCAAGCATGCATACGTCGCCGGTCGGCGCATCTCATACGTTAGTCGAACGGGACGGGCTCGCCCTGGTTCCTGTCGGCGCGCTCCCGCGCGGTATCCAGTGCTTCGTCCAATGCCTGGCGGTTCACGGTCATGAGACGCGGGCGGCCTCCGTCACGGTCGACGACCAGCCAGATTGCACCCAGTTCGAAGAAACCGCCCTGGTCCTTTGCCACACTCATGCGCGAAAGATCGATCTTCTGGAGCACCTCGATCATGGCCGGGTCGAATATCTCGTCGAACACGGCCTCCACTTCGGTGCGATCCTTGATCTCCCGTCTTTTTCCGTCGCCATCGATATAGAGCAGCGGCAGGCCGACTTCGCGCAGCAGGCGTGCCTTATCGCCGCTTCGTGCGGCATCGCGCAGCGTCGATATCGCCACGTCGAACTGGCTGGCACTGGTGCCGGTGGCACAGGAGATCGCGCCACCTTCGACAAAGTCATGATCGCGATCGAACTGGGGATTTCGTTCTTTCTGGCTCGACCATACCAACAACAGGCAGTCGCCGGGGGCAGCCTCACCCTTGGCGACGATGTCGGCCGACTTTTCCGTCTCACCGTCGCCATCGGGCACGCACGCCCATGCCGTCGTCACGGCGAGTAGCAGGGGGGAGAGGTAGAGGCGGTTCATGATGGCGTTCTGAGGGCGTAGATGACGATCGGTTCGTAGATCGAACCGTGGCGGTGCAGAGTGCTTTCGAAGAGCGTATAGGAATCGGCTCTCCAAGGGCCAAGTCGCAAGCTGGCGTTTCGTTCGAGAAACGGTTCCAGCGGACCTGAAGAGCGATTGACCCGCGCCAGCGTAATGTGCGGATGATACTTGCGGTGGTCCGGTTCCACGCCGGCCGATACGCATATACGATCGATTTTCTGGCGAAGGCGCTTCAGCTCGGGTGAAATCTCGACGCCAGCCCAAAGGGTGTGAACCCGGCCCTTGCGCACAAAGACTCCCGTGCCTGAAATCGTCAGGTCGAGGGTCGGTAGCTCGATCGCGTGAAGCTGGCGGGCCAGACCCCCAGCCAGATGCGTATCGACCTCTCCGATATAGCGTAGCGTGAGATGAAGCTGGTCATCATCCTGCCAGCGCACATCGTCTACGCCCTCCATCAGATCGATCAGGGCATCGCGGATCTCTGGCGGTGGACGAATGCCGACGAAGAGGCGGTGAGACATGCTAGAAAACTGTAACTGGACGGTAAAATCTGGGACCGCTGGGCGATCGGTCAGGTTGAATAGGGGTCGTCGTTCTGGCGCGGATTCCCATATCGGCCCTTCATGAAAATCTTGGCCCGGCGCTCGCTGCGAAATTGCAGACCGCGGGCGAATTTTCCGCCGGCGTGCGTATAGTCCAGTTCCGCCGCGATTGCCTCGTAATCGCGGCTTTCGATGGCCGTGTTAAGCCGCGGGCTTTCGTTTTCCGATACATTCCCCAAGCCGACATTGTACACCAGATCGAGCAGGGCATCGAATTCATGCTGATGAAGCGGCAGGTCGCCGACCAGCAGGCGCACGCCTTGTTCGGCTTTCGCCAGATCGTGTTCCAGGAATTGCAGGACCTGCGCCTCGTCGACGCGATCACCGACCTGCAGATCATCTTCGGGAAGGATCAGGTGACCGACCCCCACGGTCGGATATCCGGCCACGTCGCGGTAGACGGTGTATCGCACGCCTTCTTCTTCTATCAACGCCTGCTTGAACGTGCCGCTCGCTTTCATCAGTGCAGCTGGCTTGCGTACACCTGCGACGTCATCGACCACCCGCTGCATATCCTCGTCGATGCCGAAGGCCTTGCGCGCTTTGGGCGGGCCGGTGAACGCCGTTAGGCCCAACGCGCCCGCGCCGAGCATCAGGGTGGCGCGTCTGCGCGCGGAAAGTTTGGGTTTGATATGGAAGGCTTGATAGGCTGCGCGGCGTGCGCGGCGAAGATCGCGCCGATGCCGACGCTGCCGGTTCAGTCGTTCAAAAATCCCTTTCGATTTTCCGTTATTTCCTGAGCGCGATGGCGCGCGAGACCAATCTATATCGTCCAGCGGACGGTTGAAGTCGGTCAGGATGGCCTCGAGCCTGGCATTCGTCTGGGTATTACGCCGCGTACTGCTTGATCGTTTATCGCTTCCCTGCGGGTGTGGAGCGGTGTCCTTGTCCATAAGGCGGGCACCTTTCGGTTTCTATCTGCTCTGGCACGACATCTCCTGATCCGCCGTGAGGGGCGCGGGAAATGCCGTGCGCTGTCTGTCTTGTCTTTAGAACGGTTCATGGTGCCCAATCGGTCCACGGTTCGTCGCTGCGCAGCCCCGTCCGGGCCGCGCCGTGCGGATCAGGCAGCCCGGCGGACCCTGTTTCGACCCGTGCGCTTCGCTTCGTAACACGCAAGGTCGGCGCGCATCAGCGCATCATCGATGCTTTCGCCAAACAGCCAGGGCGACAGGCCGATCGAGGCGGAGATGCGGATGCCAAGGCGCTCGCTGAACCGGTCTTCCAGCTTGGCGATCATCATCCGCAGATCGTCTGCCCCCTCGGCAATGGCCGTATCGCTAACTCCGCGGGCGATGACTAGAAATTCCTCGCCGCCAAGCCTGAATGCAAGGTGCTCACCCTTACTCTCCAGAGCGGCAGCCCAGTCGCGGATCGTATCCGCGGCGGCTATCAGCACTTCGTCGCCGACGGCATGTCCGAAGGTGTCGTTGATCGCCTTGAAACGGTCGAGGTCGATCGTCAGGAGATGGCGCGAATGCGCGCCGCCCTCGGTATGCGTTTCCTCGAACAGCTTGCGGCGGTTGAACAGTCCGGTCAGCGGATCGCGCCAGCTGAGGAATTCGGCACTGGACAGCGCAGCGGCAAGGTCTTCGGACAGACGCCGGTTCTCGACCAGCATGCGCGCGGAACTGCGCAGATGCTGTCCCGCGCTCGAACTGTAGAGGCGGATGCCGACGACGGCCAGGGTCACCACCCCGATCATCGCCGGGTCGCTGTTCGCAGGGTGAAACAGGATCAGCGCGCTCGCCGTCGCCCAGAAACTGACCAGCATCCCGTCGCGCGCTGCGGGCAAGGCGGCGAGCGTGACGGCGATCAGCGTGATCGTCACAACAACCACGACCCGTATCAGCGCCACGGCCGCGATGGATGCCCCGGCCGGTTGCGGCCATAACATCAGCGCCAGCGTGACACCCGTCAACGCCATCGCGCCGAACACGATGCGCTGCATGGTCTTGATCGGCTGACGCGCCCTGACGCGCACATCCAGTCTCGCCGTCGCATTGCGGGTGAACAGGAACGACGCCAGCCGCAATGCCAGCAACAGTGCCATGGCCGCCGGGTTGGGCAGCACGGCAACACCCAGCGCCAGCATGCTCAGGCCGATCAGGCTGGAAGGAAGCGAACGCCGCTCGCGATCGAGCATTGCGATAACCGCTTCCCGATCGACCTCGTAGGAATCGATCGGGATGCGCGTAAAGGCGCCGGCACTTCTGCCGTCAGTGTCCAGATCGTTTCGCAATGGTTGTTTCCCTACACCCTCTCACGCCGGGTCTTGGGAAAATACCGTTCAATCGTTAACGTTCCTGCTCGCAAAATTCACTTTATCCCGGATCACCAGATGCGCGCGCGATCTTCCGGCGCGATATACATCTCGTCATCCGGCGTGATATTGAACGCTTCGTACCAGGCGTCCACGTTACGCAGCGGAGCGATGGTCCGATAGCGTGACGGGCTGTGCGGGTCGGTCGCGACCTGGTTGCGCAGCGAATCCTCGCGCGCCTTGGCCCGCCACACCTGCGCATAGGCGAGGAAGAAGCGCTGATCGCCGGTCAGTCCGTCGATCACGGGTGCTTCCTGGCCGTTCAAAGCTTTCTTGTAGGCATCGTAGGCCACCAGCACGCCGGCAAGGTCGGCGATGTTTTCGCCCATCGTCAGGTCGGGATTGATGAAACTGCCGGGGACCACTTCGAACTTGGCGTATTGGTCGCCGAACTTCTTGGCTTCCGCTTCGAACCGCTTGGCATCGCCCGCGGTCCACCAGTCCTTGATCGCCCCGCTGGCGTCGATCTTGCGGCCCTGATCGTCGAAACCGTGGCTGATTTCGTGGCCGATCACCACCCCGATCGCACCGTAATTGACGGCCGGGTCGGCATAGGCATCGAAGAACGGCGGCTGCAGGATGCCTGCGGGGAAGACCATCTTGTTTTCCAGCCCGCCATTATAGGCGTTCACGGTCTGCGGGTTCATGCCCCACTTCTTGCGATCGACCGGTTTGCCAAGATCGCTCATCGCGTAATCGGCATTGAACTTCGTCGCGGCGACCATGTTGCCATACAGATCGTCCGGCGACATCGGCAGCTGCGAATAGTCGCGGAATTTCTCCGGATAGCCGACCATCACGTCCATCCGCTCCAGCTTGTCCAGCGCGGCCTGCTTGGTGCCGGGGCTCATCCATTCGTTGCCGCGAATGCGATCGCCCATGGCCAGCTTCAGATTGGCGACCAGTTCGTCCATGCGCGTCTTGGCGATTTTGGGGAAATATTCGGCGACGTAAGCCTTGCCCACCTGCTCG
The DNA here is from genome assembly GCF_019857205.1 of Qipengyuania pacifica. Classification (GTDB taxonomy): domain Bacteria; phylum Pseudomonadota; class Alphaproteobacteria; order Sphingomonadales; family Sphingomonadaceae; genus Qipengyuania; species Qipengyuania pacifica. The sequence goes on from NZ_JAHWXO010000002.1 coordinate 157,727, forward strand.
CCCAGCGAACCGTCGATGGTGTCCACCGCGCGCTTCCAGCGGGCACGCTGTTCGCTCGTCCCGTTCAGCGCGCTCGTGAACTGGAACCGGCTGTCGACCATTTTCTTGTCGAGGAACGGCGATGCCTGATCGGCGATATGCGCTTTTTCCCACAGCTTGAGCGTGTCCAGATCGGTACTGGCATACAGCGCCGCGATTGCTTTCACCGCCGTGTTATCGGTTACGATGATGCGGTCCTGCGGCGGGATGTTGTTGCCCTGGAAGAATGCATTCCAGTCCACCCCGGGCGCGTAACTGGCCAGCTGCGTTCCCGACATGGGATTGTTGATCTTCTCGATCTGGCGCTTCTGTTCCGCATCCCAGTTGAGCTCGGCAACATAGGTTTCAAATGTCATCACGCGGCTCGCCGCCTCGCGCGGGTCGGGCTGGCCGATATTGCGGAACGTGCGTTCGAGGTAATCGAGATAGGCCCCGCGCTGCGGCGCGAACTTCTCGTCGAAATAATACTCTTTCTCGGGCAGGCCGAGCCCGCCGGACGACAGCCACAGCGTGTTCATGGTCGGATCGTCGGGATCGGCATAGGGACCCGCTCCGAACAGCGAACCGCCGAACTTGCCATAGGTCGAGCCCATGTAACGGGCGAATTCTGCCTTGTTCGAAATCGCATCAACCTGCGCCAGCTCGCGCTTCAGCGGGGCGATGCCTGCCTTTTCGATCGCCTTTTCATCCATGAAACTGGTGTAGAGAGCGCCATATTGCGAACCTGCCGGCGCGTCCGTGACGAGGCCATTCACTTCTTCGGTTACATCTTCGCGCAGATTGTAGAACGATCCTACAGAGGGGCGGTCAGCGGGGATTTCAGTCCGGTCCATCCACGCGCCGGACGCATAGCGTTCGAAATCGTCGCCGGGGTCGGCGGTCAGATCGCGCGCTGTCAGATCGATGCCGTAATCGCCGATCTTGGCCTGGCCGGTCACGACGATGGTGTTCTCGTCGGACGCGGTTTCGTCGGCAAAGGCAGGAGCGGCGAGGGCAAGGCCGATCGCCAGTGCCGAGGCTGCGGACAGAGTTTGGAGTTTGCGATACATGGCTTTGAGTCCCCGTTGATCGAATACGCCTTTATATAGGATCGGTGGCTTTACCGGCATCGGGCTAATCGGCAAGCGGCCGACGCGCATCGGCGAAAGACACGCCCGTGCCCTCGCGATCCGGTCGCCTCGGCAAAGGGCACGTCTCGGCACAGGTGAAGGCCGCGGAACACTGTCCCGCGGCCTTCTTGGTTGACGGGCAGAGCCCGTCTGGGAGAACAGTTTAGAAGGAGAAACCGGCTCCCGCAGCCACACCGCCCTTGCCATTGGCACCCATGGTGCCGCTGACTTTCAGGACGGCCTTGCCGTCGGCGAAGGCAGACGACAGGCCGAAGCCGAACGATGCCTCGCCGCGATAGTAGCCGACACCGCCGCCGACCATCATCCTGCCGGGCTCCAGGGCCTGCGGGATCGACGCCATCGCCATGGCCGAAGCCGTACCGGAGAAAGCATCGTCGCGCAGTTCAGCCAGATCGAAGCCGATCTGTGCCACTCGCATGTCGGTGTAGTTCATGGAGTCCGTCAGGACGCCGGTAAGTCCGGCCTCCATCTGACGCAGATTGACCGCATCGGTTGCCGCAGTCGCATCGGCGACATTATGCAGCGCAACCGGGGCAGACGCATCCCTGCCGATCAGCGTGACATCGTTGGTGATGGTCCCGCCGTTGCTGGCCGTCGGATTGTCGGGGTTCGAGTACTGAACCGCCACGATCGTGCTGCCTGCCAGATTGTTGTTGATGGTCTGGATATCGTCCGTGTTCTGCTGAACGTTCTGGTTCGTGGCAAAGAGCTGCGAACCGTTCACGGCATCGGTCGACGTTGCGGACAGCGTCCCCGCAGCGACATTGGTGACCTGCACCGGACCGTCGTCGGCACCGAAGAAGGCAACCGTATTCGTCGGCGTGCTGCTGCGGGTCGATGCATCGGCCGTCGCCACATAGCCGACCGGAACATTGGCAAGGTCCGCCTGGATCTGGTCGATATCCGTTTCATTGACGGTCACTCGCGTATCGAGAGTGACGATATCGCCCTCGTTCACCGTGACCCGGTCGTCGAGATTGTCGATATCCCCTTCATTGACGGTAACGCGTGTGTCCAGATTGGCGATGTCACCCTCGTTGACGGTAACCCGGCCATCGAGATTGGCAATGTCGCCCTCGTTGACGGTAACCCGGCCATCGAGATTGGCGATGTCGCCTTCGTTGACCGTGACACGGCCATCGAGATTGGCAATATCGCCTTCGTTGACAGTCACGCGGCCGTCGAGGTTGGCAATGTCGCCTTCGTTCACGGTCACACGACCGTCCAGATTGGCGATATCCCCTTCATTCACGGTCACACGGGTATCGAGATTGGCGATGTCGCCCTCGTTCACCGTTACGCGATCGTCGAGATTGACGATGTCCGTTTCGTTCTGCGTGATGCGATCGTCGAAACCGTCCACCGTCACCTGGATCTGGCCCACACTCGTCTGCAGGCTGTTGATGTCGGTGCGGTTCTGGGCAATGTCGGTTTCATTCTGCGTCACCCTCCCGTCCAGTGCATCGACGGCCTGATTGGTGGCGAACAATTGCGAACCGTTCACCGCTTCGGTCGACGTTGCGCTCAATTCGCCGTCTGCGACATTGGCGATCGTAGTGCCGCCAGCGCCGCCCAGAGTGATCGACGTCTGCGTTGCATCGTCATAAGCGACCGACGTATCCTGCAATGCAGCGATATCGGTTTCGTTTGTGGTTACCCGGGTGTCGATCGTGTCGATATCGGCAGCGTTCACCGCAACATTTTGATTGGTGGCGAACAATTGCGATCCGTTCACCGCCTCGGTGGACGTCCCGCTCAACTCGCCCCCGGCCACGTTGGAAATGGTCGTTCCGCCAGCGCCGCCCAAGGCAATCGCAGTCTGGGTGGCGTCGGTGTACATCACGGACGTATCCTGCAGGGCAGCAATGTCGCCCTCGTTTGCAGTTACGCGCGTGTCGATGGCATCGATATCATCGGCATTTGCCGTGACGTTCTGGTTCGTTGCGAAAAGCTGCGACCCGTTTACGGCATCGGTGGATGTCGCATCCAATGTGCCGGCAGCCAAGCCGGTTATGGTGGTTCCTCCGACCCCATCGAGTGTAATCGTTGTATGGGCAGCGCTATCGTATGTGACCGTGTCGCCCACTGCGGCGGCGATCGATGCATTGACCTGACCTACGGTGGCAGCATCGGTGTCGGCCGTACCGTCCAGAACGTTCGTGATCTGCCGTTCCGCACCCAAGGCGCCGACGGAAACGCTGTTGATGCGATCCGCCAGCGACCCTGTACCCAAGGCAACCGAGTTGATGGCACTCGCGGTCGAGCCGGTACCAAGAGCCATGCCATTGACGGCAGTCACTTCGGCGTCGGTCCCCAGCGCAATCGCGCCGGTCGCCGTCAGGCCAGTGGTGGCACCGTTGCCGAATGCTATCGAATCCGCTGTTCCCGCACTGGCAACCTCACCTTCGCCAAGGCCGGTGATCTGGTTGCCGCCGATGCCGATACCGGCGGGATTGTTGAGGGTAAGGCCATCGACCGTGACATTGCATTCTCCCGGACCGACGATCGTGTTGTTGCTGTTCAGCACATCGACGCTGATCGGGTTGCCGGCAACGGCGTTGCCGACGATGTCACCGACGTTGATGTTGAGGGGACTTGGCAGACCCGGCAGCAGCAAAGTGCTAAGTGGACCTAACAATCCATTCAAGTTCGTTTGTAATGGCGTGACGATACCGGTGTTCACCTCTCCCAACAGCGCGGTCAGGTCGGACTGGTTCAGGCTGAGGCCCGTACAAACATCCACCACAGGGTCTGTCTGCGCGTAAACCGGTGTTTGCGGGAGTGCGAAAGATAAGGCGGCTAAGGAAGTTGCAGTCGCCATGTTAACGATTTTGCTTCTAACCATTGATGTTCTCCCATTTAGGAACGGGCGTAAACATCTGTTTGATAATCTTAATTTGGTCTTCGAACGGAATCGCCGATACCCTAGGAAGTATCCTTACCAATCCCTTATCGAACTCGGTCGCAGATCGGGTTAACCGATTGGTTATCTTTATGATTACCAGTTAATGAACTTTTTGCTCGATGCGCCGGACTAGGGGCTAATACGGGGGTCTCTATCGGCCTCCGCGCCAAATCTTTGTCGCGGCACTGGTTTTTCGGGTCGAAGGGGCCCACTGGCGTTTTCGATCGTTCGTTCCCATGTGGCAGGCAAACGTGGAAAGGTTGCGATAACGCGTCCTCACGGATACCACGTAATTTCGAACACAACGGGAACACTCTCCTTTTCATGGCACTCACCAAAATCTCGGTCCGCGGCGCGCGTGAACACAATCTCAAGGGCGTCGATATCGATCTGCCTCGCGACAGCCTGATCGTCATCACCGGGCTTTCCGGGTCGGGCAAGTCGAGCCTGGCCTTCGACACGATCTATGCCGAAGGGCAGCGCCGCTATGTCGAAAGCCTGTCCGCCTATGCGCGTCAGTTCCTTGAGATGATGCAGAAGCCCGATGTCGAACATATCGACGGGCTGTCTCCCGCTATCTCGATCGAACAGAAGACCACCAGCCGCAATCCGCGCTCCACCGTGGCGACGGTGACCGAGATCTACGATTACATGCGTCTGCTGTGGGCCCGCGTCGGTGTGCCCTATTCGCCCACGACCGGCCTGCCGATCGAGGCGCAGACCGTGTCCAACATGGTCGATCGCGTGATGGCACTGCCCGATGGCACGCGGCTCTACCTGCTCGCGCCCGTCGTGCGCGGGCGCAAGGGTGAATACCGCAAGGAACTGGCCGAATGGCAGAAGGCGGGCTTTACCCGCGTGCGGATCGACGGCGAGATGTACGGGATCGAGGAAGCGCCCGCGCTCGACAAGAAGTTCAAGCACGACATCGAGGTGGTCGTCGATCGCCTGGCGGTGAAAGAAGGGATCGAAACGCGCCTCGCCGACAGTTTCGAACAGGCGCTCAAGCTTGCCGATGGCCTCGCCTATGTCGATCTTGCCGATGGCGTGGTGCCGGGGCGCGAGGATGAAGGCGAAGCGGGCGGGGCGATGAAGGGGGCAGGTCTGCCTGCCAACCGCATCGTCTTTTCCGAACGCTTCTCCTGCCCGGTTTCCGGGTTCACCATCGAGGAGGTCGAACCGCGCCTGTTCTCGTTCAACGCGCCGCAGGGGGCCTGTCCGACCTGCGACGGGATCGGCGAAAAGCAGCTGTTCGACCCGCAACTGGTCGTGCCCAATGAAGCGCTCAGCCTCAAGAAGGGTGCGGTCGTGCCCTGGGCCAAGAGCAATCCGCCGTCGCCCTATTACATGCAGGTGCTGGCCAGCCTCGCGAAGGAATTCGAATTCGATCTCACCACCCCGTGGGAGGAGTTCGACAAGGAAATCCGCGACATCATCCTTTACGGCACCAAGGGCCGGGCCATCCCGCTCACCTTCAAGGACGGGCGCAAGAGCTACACGGTCAAGAAGCCCTTCGAAGGCGTGATCGGCAATCTCAACCGCCGCATGCTGCAGACCGAAAGCGCCTGGATGCGCGAGGAGCTGGCCAAGTTCCAGACCGCGCAGCCATGCGAGACCTGCGGCGGCAAGCGCCTCAACGAGAAGGCGCTGGCGGTGAAGGTCCCGGGCCCCGACGGCCCGACCGATATCGCCACCCCCACCAAGATGAGCGTGGCCGATGCCAAGGGCTGGTTCCTCGCGCTACCCGGCCAGCTTTCCGAAACGCAGGCGCAGATCGCGCATGCCATCCTCAAGGAAATCAACGAGCGGCTGGGCTTCCTCGACAATGTCGGGCTCGACTATCTCAACCTCGACCGGACCAGCGGGACGTTGAGCGGCGGGGAAAGCCAGCGCATCCGCCTCGCCAGCCAGATCGGCTCGGGCCTGTCGGGCGTGCTCTACGTGCTGGACGAGCCCAGCATCGGCCTGCACCAGCGCGACAACGACCGGCTGCTCGAAACGCTGAAGCGCCTGCGCGATCTCGGCAACACGGTGATCGTGGTCGAGCATGACGAGGATGCGATCCGCGCCGCCGATTACGTGGTCGATCTCGGCCCCGGCGCCGGCGTCCACGGGGGCGAGGTGGTGGCCGAAGGCACGCTGAAACAGGTGCTCAAGTCCAAGAAATCGCTCACCGCCGCCTATCTCACCGGCCGGCGCGAGATTGCCGTCCCGGCCAAACGGCGCAAGGGCAACGGGCACAAGCTCACCGTCCACGGCGCGCGGGCGAACAACCTCAACAACGTCACCGCATCGCTGCCGCTCGGCACCTTCACCTGCGTCACCGGCGTGTCGGGTTCGGGCAAGTCGTCCTTCACCATCGACACGCTCTATGCCTCTGCCGCGCGCCACCTCCACGGCGCGCGCGTGGTCGCCGGCGCGCACGACAAGGTCACCGGCCTCGATTACTGCGACAAGGTGATCGAGATCGACCAGTCGCCCATCGGCCGCACCCCGCGATCGAACCCCGCCACCTACACCGGCGCCTTCACCCAGATCCGCGACTGGTTCGCGGGCCTCCCCGAAAGCCAGGCCCGCGGCTACAAGCCCGGCCGCTTCAGCTTCAACGTCAAGGGCGGCCGCTGCGAGGCGTGCCAGGGCGACGGGCTGATCAAGATCGAGATGCACTTCCTCCCCGACGTCTACGTCACCTGCGAGGAATGCGGCGGCAAGCGCTACAACCGCGAAACGCTGGAGGTGAAGTTCAAGGGCCACTCCATCGCCGACGTGCTCGACATGACGATCGAGGATGCGGAAACCTTCTTCAAGGCCGTCCCTCCCATTCGCGACAAGATGGCGATGCTCAACGAAGTCGGCCTCGGCTACGTCAAGGTCGGCCAGCAGGCGACCACGCTTTCCGGCGGCGAGGCGCAGCGCGTCAAACTCGCCAAGGAACTCGCCAAGCGCAGCACCGGGCAAACGCTCTACATCCTCGACGAGCCGACCACCGGCCTCCATTTCGAAGACGTGCGCAAGCTGCTCGAGGTGCTGCACCGGCTGGTCGACCAGGGCAATTCGGTCGTGGTGATCGAGCACAATCTCGATGTCATCAAGACCGCCGACCACATCCTCGATCTCGGCCCCGGCGGCGGTGTGCGGGGCGGGGAGGTCGTCGCGCAGGGCACACCCGAAGATGTCGCCCGGGTCGAAGGCTCCTTCACCGGCGCCTATCTCGCGCCCATGCTCGAACGGCAGAAGGAAGCGGCGGCATAGGGGCCATCGCGCCCCGCCGCTGCCGCGTCAGCGCAGCATCCCCAGCTTGAACCCGGCCAGCACGGCCGAAACCCGGTCGTGCACGCCCAGCTTGGTGAACAGGCGCTTCAGATGCGTGCCCACGGTCGCCTCGCTGATGCCCAGGATCATCGCGATTTCCGGGTTGGACTTGCCCGCCGCCACCCAGTTGAGGATTTCCGCCTCGCGCGGGGACAGCCCGTCGATCCCGGCGCCGTGTTCCTCCTCGATCCGGTCGATCCGCAGATGGGCGTGCTGCGCCACCGCGCACATCAGCGACCGGTCGACCTTCGCCAGGTCCTCCGCCGCCACATTGTCCACGCCGAAGAACCCGCGCGCATGCCGCAGGCCCGATGTCGGGATCGCCAGCCCGTCGGTCAGGCCCATCCGCGTCGCTTCTTCCACGAACAGGCGCCCCACGTCGTTCACCGTCAGCTGCTTCAGCAATTCGCCCAGAGTGCCCACCTCGTTGCGGGTCGTCGCCGCGGTGGACACGGGGTCGATCAGGTCGAAATCGCGCTCCAGATAGCGCCGCATCCACTCGGGCGGCATGCCGCGCTCGTACAGGCGGAACTGGTCGGGCTTGGTGACCATGGGAATGACGAAGCAGAACGATCGAAAGCCCCGCGCGCGATAGAATTCGGCCAGCACATCCAGCACGTCGTCGCGCGTTGCGGCCTCGTCGATCTGATGAAAGATTTCACTGCCGGGCATTACGCAACCACCTCCTTGGTGATATTTCGTTTCGCGAACCGACAGTCATGCTGCGCTGCTTACTGCAGCGTTCCTTCAATCCCATGTCCCTCAATCACGTGACTGGCGCGTTCGTTCCCTGTTCCGCACATGCGGCGCCCCGGAACACACCCCTCCGGCAAGGACCGGACAGCATCGTGGCGCAGCCGAAGTTCATCATCGTCGACCCCGATTTCGCCCGCCAGCGCGATCTCGCCTGTGCGCTCGCCGGACTGGGCCTGTCGCATTCGGCCGCCGACCCGCGCGAGATTGCGGAGATATGGCCCGCCCGCTGCCAGATCTTCGTGCATGACGAAGGGGACCGGCTTGGCGAACTGCACGCATGGCTTGAACGCGGCGGCATGCGCTTCCCGCTGATCCCCTACAGCAGCGCCCCGTCGATCGAACGGGTGGTGGAGGCGCTGCACAGTTACGGTGCCGTCGGCTATCTCGACTGGCCCTGCACCCACGACCGGCTGTGCCGTACGCTGGCGCTCGGCGCGGACAAGGCGGAGGAGATCTTCCGCCGCAACCAGGCCTATGCCCGCAGCCGCGCGCTGGTGGAGGTGCTGACCCCGCGCGAACAGGAGGTGCTGGCAGGCATCTTCAACGGCTGCACGGGCAAGGAGATCGCCCGCGATCTCGGCCTCAGCCCGCGCACGGTGGAAACCTACCGGGCGAACATCTTCACGAAGCTGGACGTGCGCAACGCGGTGGAGGCGGTGCGGCTATTGGCGGCTGAGCTGCCCGAACTGCATCTGGAACACCTCAGCTACGCGCGGCTCGCGGGTGTGGAGGGGTGAGGCGCAAACGCGAGCCTCCTTGGCCAAGGAGTTTGCGTTAGGCGTCGCTAAATCGCTTAAGATTTAGTCGGACTTTGGAGCCACGTTCGGCCCAAAATTGTGCAGCGCTGATGGCTCGGTCTTTACAACGCTAACTTTGTTGTGGAGCTTCTCAAGTAGATTGCGAGGGCACATGGATAAGATCCGAAATTTCTCGACGGTATCAGCTGAATACCTTCGTGCTCAGCCCGATAGTAAGAGGGCTGCGATGATCCAAGAGCGCCTCTATAAGATGATCGATTACGCAAAAGGGCGTTATGATTGGTATGAAGAACAGCGGGAAAAGCGAGTGACGATGGCACTCGGAATGATTGCGCTTTCTGGAGTGGCAATGACCGTAATCATCGGCGCAACTAAGCCTGGGGGGATCGATGCAAAATCCACCGCATTTTTAGCATCTGGAGCTGTGCTACTTACTGTCTTTCTCACGGCTTTTTCGGTATTTTTGACATATCTGCGTGGGCAGAACTTGAATTACACTCATAGGAAAGAGCTTACCACCATTTATTCCTGGTATCACTATGGTGTGCCAAAGGATACCGACGTTTGCTTATTAGAGCACTTAATTTTCGGAAAATATTCAACTAGTCTAATAGGCAGAAATACAAATTTCACGGTCAATAAGAAGCGTAAAACTCTTTCTAACGGTTTCGGTGATTTTTGTAGCAAGGTAACACAGTTATGGCAGGACGACCTGTTGCGCTTCGATGAAGATTTACAGCAAGTATATGTTCTTCAAATACTTCAGTCAATATCTCGAGATAACTTACAAAGGATGAATTCCATTCTTAAGGTAGGAATATTGGCAACCGGGTCGGCCGTTGTTTTTCTGGCAGTGATAATACTTATTTCAGGTGTGCCGACGCTCCCGGCATCGATTTGAATCATGTACTTCATTCAAAGCGAGCGATTTCTTGATGCCTATCTCAGATGCGCTGAGCATGTAGTCAACGAAGGGCGTCGCAAAAGCGACATGAATGAAGTGCAAGATCTTGCGTGTCTGATTTCTCCACAGTTGGCAGAATGGACTGAATTCGTCGCTTTCGTGGAGCGCATTTCTCAAGATGAAAACCTAAAACATGGTGCGCAGAAGGCTAAGCGCGCTTACGAAAGATTATCAGGCAACATTACAAAGCCAAGCTATATTGGTAGACTAAAACAGTATCCTTTTCTCAAAGTTGGTACGAACGATTTCACTCCGATTGATCAATTGGCGCTAGTGGCAGAAAAATTTGGGGAAGCCCCGCAATCTTCTAATCTATCTTTAAGCGTGTTCCATCCATCGGATCTTCGAGATGCATATCGCCCGGGTTATGTGCCATGCCTCTCATTCATCGATGTGAAATACCGTGACGGAGAATTACGAACAAAGTTCTTTTTCAGAAGTTGCGATTTTGCAGAGGTAGCTTTGTTCGATTTTCTTCACTGCAGCCGTATCCATTTTTCCATTATGGAGAATTTTAAAGAGCAAAGACCCGATGTCGATATCCGTGAATCTAAAATACTCTTTTTCTTCAGCCGAGCTTTCACATATAAAAGAAAGCGAGAGCCAATCACCGCGATCCGCAATGCTGCTGCACTCGCTTCCGAAACTTAAGTTTGTGCGATCGGTCGCGCCGTAGCCGACCCAGCCGGATACCACATTCATTTCGTCGTACCCCGCTACATCCCCTAGTCACGCATTAATGGCCACAACGCCAAAACCTGCTATACAGCCGTCATCGCCGGACCTTTCATGGGCCTTTCGGTGACTGAGAGAAGCTTCGGCATTGCTCCCGCCTAGCGTAGTGGAGCGGTCGCATGCCCACCCAAGTCTTTATACCCCTTCTCGTCGTGACGGCGTTCGTCAGCGCGTGGCTTCTGGGCGAGTGGATTATCCGCCACCGTCGCCGCGGCAGCTAGGCGCGCCGCCGCGCGCGCAAAAGGCGCTGTCCTACACGCGATTATCTCTATAGCTGGACCGGTTCCCTTCCACTTTCGCAAGGTGAACCCATGTCCTTCATGCCCGCCCGTCAGGGTCGTTTCATCTCCGCCGCCGAGCTGGCCGAGGCCGAGGCCGCCAGGCGCGCCGAAACGCGTGCCAAAGCCGCCAAACCGCCTGCTGCTCCCTCACCGGAAAGCCCTCCCGAACCGCGCACCCGTACCGCCGCGGCGCTGCGCCAGCGAGGGGAAGGGCAGGGCGCTCCGCCTCTACCCTGCGCAGAACCCGCGCCTGCCCCTGCCGACCTGACCCCTGCCGCCGGGGCATCGCCCGATCCCGCGCCCGCCGCACCGCCTGCGCCCGCCAGCTTCCCCGCGCTGGTCGAGGATCTGCCCGGCGACGAGACGCGCGCCCCGCAGACGCAGTTCACGCTCGACCTGCGCATCGCCTTCCTTGAAGCGCTGGCGGTCAGCGGCAGCGTGCGTTCCGCCGCGCGGCGGGTGAAAATTTCGCACCAGAGCGTCTATCGCGCGCGCCGCTCCAGCGCTCCCTTCGGGCGCGCCTGGGATGCGGCCATGGTGATCGCGCGCGGGCAGGCCGAGGCGCTGCTGGCCGATTACGCCATGTCCGGGGTGGAGGAGGAGGTCTGGTATCACGGCGAGATCGTCGGTACGCGGCGGCGCGTGAGCGACCGGCTGCTGCTCGCCCATCTCGGCCGCCTCGACCGCATGCGCACCGACGCGCGGATAGAGGCGCTGGCGGAAGATTTCGACGGCCTGCTGCACCGTATGCGCGCAGGCGAGCCGATCGACGTGGATATGGCCGAGGGGGCCAAGCCCGCCGCCGCCTGTCCTGACACCTCCGCTCGCCCCGAGCCTGTCGCAGGGCATGGCCCAAGCCACACCTCCGGCACCCCGGAAATTTTATCGCCTGGACAGTGTAACACCCGGTCCATGTCTCCGGAAGACGCCCCGCCTCAGCGCGAGGAACGCCATCCCGACGAACCGCCCTGCGACTGCATCGCCGCGCGCAACGGCACCGATGGCGGCAGGCCGCATTACCGCATGGGCAAGGACGGCTTCGAACCCGTGCTAAGCGCGAAGGGGGAGGGGCCGTGTTGCGGCGAGCCGCGCTGGCCCGCCTGCCGCGCCTGCCCGCATTACCCGCCCGTCGCGCGGCTGCTCAACGAGATGGAGGACCAGCGCCCCCTCGATGCGCCCGAGCCGGATGAGCTGGGCGGCGATCCTGCGCAGATCGAGGAATGCCAGATTGCCGCCTTCGAGGCGGGGGACGAGGACTGGTGGCGCTACGGCGTGGACTTCGTCGCCTATGCGAAGAACGAGTTCGGCGACTGGGCACCTATCGGGGACGAGCAGGAGGGGCACAAGGGCGGGGCTTCCGGGCCGAAGTAGGGCGCTGGCGAGGGGCTTGCGGCGGCTCCGGCCTTGCCCGCAGATGAACCTGTTCCGCATCTCGCAACCGCAGCACGTTTCGTCGCAGGGGCGGGATAGCGCTGGCGGGCGGGGCATTGGGTGGGTGATGGACCCGGCTGCGGGGCGAGATGATCCCTCCCCTCCCTCACGAACCCCGCGGCCGGCTCCTCCCTCTCCCCCTCACGATCATGCAGGCAGGCAGGGCCGGTACGCCGGTTCGCTCAGACCGAGATGATGCCGAACTTCACGCCCTTGACCGCCGCGGCGGACCGGTCGTTCACCTCCAGCTTGGCGAACAGCCGCTGGATATAGGTCGATACGGTCGGCAGGCCGATGTTGAGGATCGATGCGATCTCCGAGTTGGTCTTGCCGTGCGCGATCCAGTGCAGGATCTCGACCTCGCGCGGTGCCAGCCTGGGAAACACGCCCTGCTGGTTGATCCGGTCCAGCTGCGTGTGCGCCGCCTGCATGATCGCCTGCAATTCGTCGATATCGGCGCGCTGCAGCACTTCGGGGCTTGTCACCTGCCCCAGCGCAAAGATGCCCATCTGCTGGTGCGATCCGAAGGTGGGGATCAGGAAGCCGTCGGTAATTCCGCCCTCGCGCGCGCGGCCCACGAACTCGCGTTCCGCCGGCGTCAGCGTCCCGCTCTTCCACACGTCGCTCAGCTGGATCGGGTGCCGGTGCCGCGCAACATATTGGGGGAAGGGGTCGGACTTGCTCAGCCCCTCGTCGCGATAGATGTTCCGCCACGCCTCCGGCAGGCCGCGCAATTCGAAAACCATGGCGCCCGGCTCCTCGGTCGACGGCACCATATACCCGAACCCCTCGAACCCCTGTTCGCGGAAATGGGCCCCGAGCATGTCGAGCAGCGAATCCCGGTCGGGGCACGCCTTGATCCGTTTGAGCAGCTCGATCACGCGCAGATCCCTATGTCCGTCATGCGGATGACATTGATTCGAATGACATTCAATATCATGTCATACTGCACAATGTCTCGCAATCTTGGCACCTAATCAGTTACACGTAGTTAATCATTATGAACGGAAAGTTCATGGTGGCATAAAAAACAGGGTCGAAAACGTGCAAGACAGACAATTCATCGTGGTGGACCGCGACTTTTCTTGTCGCAATCAACTCGCTCACAATCTCTCCCGCAAGGGTTACGTAATCCCCCTCGACCGCATGGAAGAGCTTGGTACACAGCGTCCCAAGGACGCCTGGGTCTTCGTCGGCGACGATGGCGATCAGGTCGAAGCCGCGGCCGATGTGCTCGACCGTGAACTCGAAAGTTTTCCCCTTGTGGCCTACGGCCGCACCCCGCAGATGAGCCGCGTCCTGGAACTCACCAACGGCCCCTGCGTCGGCTACGTCCAGTGGCCCACAGACGGGATCGAATTCTGGCGCAGCTTCGAAGCGCTTGAAAAACGTATTCCGCTCCGCTCGGAAGCCGCCCAGGTCGCCGCTCGCGCCCGGCGCATGCTCGCGGTCCTTACCGATCGCGAACGCGAAATCGCGGAAGGCATCTCGCAGGGGCTGTCGACCAAGGAAATGGCCGAACCGCTCGGCATCAGCCCGCGCACCATCGAGGTGCACCGCGGCAATATCCTCGCCAAACTCGACGCGCGGAATATGGCGGGGCTGGTCCGGCTCGTGGTTGAATCGGAATTGTCGACGCCCAGCTGATCTGCCGGGTGGGGAGGGGCTGTTACGCCGCTGAATCCAGAACGGCGAGTTCCACCGTTCCGCTTCCCGGGCCGATCAGCCCGAGTTCCGTCGCCGCAGCGCGGCTCACATCGATGACCCGGCCACCGTGGAAGGGGCCCCGGTCGTTGATGCGGACCGTCACCGTTTTCCCGTTACGCGGGTTGGTGACTTCGACCAGACTGCCGAACGGAAGCGTCCGATGCGCTGCCGTCATCGCGTTCATGTCGAACTTTTCGCCACTGGCGGTGGGCCGTCCATGGAAGCGTCGGCCGTAATAGGAAGCGACCCCACCCCCGATCGACGTAGCGACAGGCGATGCATCGACGGGTGGATCGATATGCGACAGGTCGATGGCATTGGCCGCCGGTGCCGGCGCAGTCGGAAGCGCCGTGCGCGCGACCAGATTGGCGTCGAACGCGGCACTGGCGGTCGCTGTGTTGGCGTTCTCACGCGGCTGAGCCGCGGTTGCGGGCAGCGCAAGGGCTGCAAGAAGTACTATGCTGCGAAGCGCGCGATTGGCCATAATTCTGGACCTCCCGTTCGGTTCCGGCGTCTATACGGGAGCCTTTCGCAGGAGTCCTTAACAGGGCGGCTAACTGCCCCATTCGTGCCACAGTTCATCGTAGTTCGGGAACGACGACGCGCTTTCCTACCGTATTTCGTGGCTGATCGGGGTGCTGGATACCAAGGCTGGTTGCATGATTCCCGCTCCGTTTTCCGGTCGCGGTAAAGCAAATGGGGCCGGCATTGCTGCCGACCCCACTCTCACCGATGCGTGGTCATGTCCGAAGACGAGAACTTGGCATCCGATGTTTTCCCTTCTGAGCATCCGAAGATGTTCGTCCGGTTCTGTCACCGGCGCTCGCACCGGCATCCGGTTCCGTCCGGCGGCCTACCCGGTCGAGTGCGCCAGGTCCGAAGACCCTCGCTTCTGTCCCAGGCCGGCCAGCGATGGGCGGCACCGAGATCGCGCTTCCCATAATGGTCGCTCGCTTTCATCTGCATCAGGGATCCAGTCCGAAGACCTTTTCTTCTGATGCTTCATCAGCAGACGACCGGTTGGCCCGATCCATAAAAGAAGTTTTCTGCGCTCCGTCATCGACCCACTTGCGTCAGACCGAAGTCTTCAGCACGTCAGTCTCTGGAAACACATGGACAGCTTCTTCCATGTCTTTCCGGTTTGGATATTCTCCGTAATTTCAAGCCGTTAGGCTCTCAATTTCGTCGAATGTCCGTGCCGTTCCGATGACTTGAAGCTGCTCCCGATGTAGCGATTCGTCCAGCGTGCAAGGCGCGAGTTATCCACTTTCCCCAGATTTGCTTGTGGAGGAAGGTGGATAACCAAACGCTTTATCGCAAAATCATAATGTCAGAGGGCTTGGCGGCGTAATATTACACTGCCTTGAGCTCTTGTTAGCGTAATTACCGATCGCGTTTTGCGAGAAGGCGAAGACGCAGAGCATTGAGCTTGATGAAGCCTTCGGCGTCTTTCTGGTCATACGCGCCCGCGTCATCTTCGAAGGTCACATGGGCTTCGGAATAAAGCGAGTCGGCCGATTTGCGCCCGACGACCATCGCATTGCCCTTGTAGAGCTTCAGGCGAACGGTGCCCGATACCTTTTCCTGACTGAGGTCCACTGCGGCCTGCAGCATTTCACGCTCAGGACTGAACCAGAGGCCATTGTAGACCAGTTCGGCATAGCGCGGCATCAGCTCGTCCTTGAGATGTGCGGCGCCCCGGTCGAGCGTGATCTGCTCGATGCCGCGGTGGGCCCGGGCATAGATCTCTCCGCCGGGCGTTTCGTACATTCCCCGGCTCTTCATCCCGACAAAACGGTTCTCGACCAGATCGAGGCGGCCGATGCCATGTTTGCGGCCCAGATCGTTGAGCGCTGCGAGCAACGTTGCAGGGCTCATCGCCTCGCCGTTCAAAGCGGTGCCATCGCCTTTTTCAAAGTCTATAGTGATGTACTCGGGCGTATCGGGCGCATCTTCCGGATGGTCGGTGCGCGAGTAGACATAATCCGGGGTTTCCTCCCACGGATCCTCGAGCACTTTGCCTTCAGACGAGGTATGAAGAAGGTTCGCGTCGGTCGAAAAGGGGCTTTCGCCGCGCTTGTCCTTGGGCACGGCGATCTGGTGCGCTTCCGCCCATGCGATCAGCGCGGTCCGGCTCGTGAGCTCCCATTCCCGCCAAGGAGCGATAACCTTAATGTCGGGATCGAGCGCGTAGGCCGACAGTTCGAAACGGACCTGGTCGTTGCCTTTGCCGGTTGCCCCGTGGGCGATCGCGTCCGCGCCGGTTTCATGAGCGATTTCGACGAGGCGCTTGGAGATGAGCGGGCGGGCAATGCTCGTACCGAGGAGATAGTCGCCTTCGTAACGGGCATTTGCCCGCATCATCGGAAAGACGAAATCACGCACGAACTCTTCACGCAGATCTTCGATGTAAATATGCTGGTCCGGAATTCCCATCGCGCGTGCTTTTTCACGCGCAGGCTCGATCTCCTCACCCTGACCAAGGTCTGCAGTAAAGGTGACCACTTCCAGTCCGCGCTCTACCTCGAGCCATTTGGCGATGACGGAAGTATCCAGACCACCGGAGTAGGCGAGGACGACGCGTTTGATATCGGACATGGGGGCACCTTGCTGTTACGCGCGCGCCGCTAGCAGGGGGAGGGGGCGCTAGGCAATCGTTTCACGCTTTGCCCGTCTAAAGCTGAAATGCTCACACGCTTCATGGGCGTGCGCCAGCATCAGCGCAATTGACTGTCCTTGCTTCCCCGGCGGTTGATGCCCGAACTGCGCGCGTTCGCATCACGGCCAGACTGGCAGGCAACGCACCGCTTGACGCCGGGTAGGGCTTCGCGGCGTTTCTCGGGAATTTCCTCGCCACATTCAACGCACCACCGCTCGCTTTCGCCCACCGGCAGGCGTGCACGTGCTGCGCTCACCGCGTCGGACACGGTGTCGTCGATCTGGTCCTGTACGGCGCCATCGCGCGCCCAACCGCCTGCCATGAAAGCTCTCCTTCCCTTACAAAGGTAGGAAAGAAAACGAGATAATCAAATCAGGGGAGGCAGGCGTATTACTCCGCAGCTTCGCGCAAAGCCGGATCGAGATGCCATTCGGGCACATTGCCCTCGTCGGCGGCCCGGAGCCGTGCGCTTTCCGCTTCCAGATATTCGCGGGTCATCGGAATGGCCTCGCGATCCTTCACATACTGGATTTGCCAGTTGACCATATTGCCGTGCCGAAAGCTCTGCTCTGCCCCAGCCAGATAGAACAACCACATGCGATAGAAGCGTTCGTCGTACAGCTCGACGATCTCTTTTTCGTGAAGGACGGTCCGGTTGTACCATTCTTCCAGAGTGTGACTGTAGTGGAAGCGCATCGCTTCGACGTCCGTTACCTCCCAGCCAAATTTCTCGCTCTGGCTCACGAGTTCGGAGAGGGCCGGAATGTAACCACCCGGGAAAATGTACTTGCGCGTCCATTTGTCGGTAAATCCGGGAGGGCCTGCGCGGCCACAGCAGTGACTCATCATGACGCCCTTGGGCGCCAGCAGACGTGCGGTGTGTTCGAAGAACTGCGGGTAGTGCGGCGTGCCGACATGTTCGAGAAGGCCGACCGAACTGATCCGGTCGAAGCTTCCGGTAACGTCACGATAATCCATCAATTCGAACCGCACACGGTCGGCAAGGCCAGCTTGCTCGGCCCGCTCCTGGCAGAAAGCGATCTGGTCCGGCGCGAGAGCGACGCCGGTGACTTCCACATCGTAATGGCGTGCGAGGTAGAGCGCGAACCCACCCCAGCCGCACCCGATATCGAGAATTCGCTGGCCCGGTTGCACGTACATCTTGGCGGCTAGATGCGCCTTTTTGTCGAGCTGTGCTTTCTCGAGCGAGGTCGTGGCCGGATCGCCACGGTAATAGGCCATGGTGTACTGGCGGTCCTCGTCAAGGAAGCGCTCGTAAAGCTCACGAGTGAGATTGTACGTGTGTTCAGCGTTCTTGCGCGCCTTGTCGCGCGGATTAAGGCTGTCGACTGTCGCGAGCAGTTTCTGGGCAGCCTTGCGCAGCGGTCCCTGCGGTTTCAGCGCCCGTTCGCCATCACCTTTGGCATTCTTGGTCACGAAGAGGACAAGGTCGCGAATATCGTGCGGCTCTTCGACATGAAGCCATCCCCACATGAAAGCTTCGCCCGCGCCGACCTGAGGGTAGCGGGCAATGTGATTGGCTGCTTTCTTGTCGGTCAGGCAGATGTGCAGGGGGGGCTCGCCTTCTGAAGCGGAACCGTACTCATAGGTCGCGCCATCGTAATCGGTGACGACCATCCGGCCCTGCTTGATCGCGGCTTTCAAAAATTTATCGAGCAGCCACATCTGAGGCGATCTCCCTTGTCTGAATTAAAGGCGTCTGTGGGGCACCGGGGGAGGGCAAGTCAATCGAAGCGGGATCGCGGAGCAGGAAGGTGCAGCAATGCCAACGTCGATCAGATGCCCGCGTACCACTGGTATCCGGCGCGGTCTTCCCAGTACCCGCCTTTGCCGAGACCCACATCATCGAGACTGGCGACAGCTTCGATCCCCGTGAGATATTTTGCGTGCTTGTAACCAAGCTGGCGTTCGATCCGCATCCTGAGCGGGGCTCCGTTGCGCACCGGAAGGGCCTGACCGTTCAGCGAATGAGCAATGATGGTTTGCGGGTGGTACGCATCGATCAAATCGACGCTTTCGTAGTAATCGCCGCCGTTCAGATTATCGGCGCAGCGAAAGATCACGAACCGGGCATCGTCACGCAATTCGGCAGCGTCGAGCAGCACAGAAAGTTGCGGCCCGGTCCATTGGCCGATCGCGCTCCAGCCTTCCACGCAATCGTGGCGGGTGATCTGGTTGCGCTGGGGAAGCCTGCGGATGTTCTCGAGGCTCAGGCTGAGCGGATTTGCGACCAGCCCGGTCACTTCGAGGCGCCAGTTGGCAAAGCCTTCGTCGACATGACGGGGATAGTCGCCGTTTTGCGGATCTGTCGAGCCATTGCCGCGAAAGAAGGGCGAGATGGCGCTGGCCGGATATTCCGGAGCGAGAGCATCGCGGCTCGTCAGCAGGCGCTGGGCATTCTTGTGCCAACTGTCGGCGGCGTCCAGAACCGCCTTGCCCGCGTTCGTTTCGGCTATCCGGTTGCATCCGGCGACCAGAGCCGCGCCCGCAGCGACGAGGAAATTGCGACGCTTCATGCCTTGCGCCCTCCCGTAATCATGTCTTGCATCTGGCGGATGGGTCCGGAAAGAATGACCAGCAAAACGTGCACGATAAAGAACCCGACGATCGCGAAAGCGAAGATGAAGTGCAGGCTCCGGGCCGACTGTCGTCCACCCAGAAGGTCTACCAGCCATCCGAAGGTCGGCTCCATACCGGGGCTGATGGAGATGCCGGTGAAGATCATCATCGGCAAAAACACGCCCAGCACGAGGCCATAGGCGAGTTTCTGGAGGAAATTGTACTTCCCTTCGTGATGATCGAAATTGAGCTTGAGATGTTCGACGACATCGCGCCAGATTGCGGAAGGTCGCCATTCCCTGCGTCTCGTGACGATATCGCGTTTGAAATGGCGATTGACCATCATCGCGATCCACATGAACAGCAGCCCCACTGCGAAAGGCCATGCCATCAGTATGTGCCAGTCCCGCGCAACAGCCAGGCTGTAATACCCCGGTATCGTCATCCAGTCGGGAAAGCGCGGCACCATGAGCCATGCCTGACTGGCTTCGAAGCCCCAATCGCCCCAGTACAGCCGACGATGCGCGTTCGAGATCGTCAGTCCCGACATGAACAGGACGACCACGCACAGCAGATTTAGCCAATGCCAGAGCCGCGTGCTGAGGGCGTGTCTTTTCATGCGTGCTGTTCCTCCCGGGCAAGGTAGATTACGTCGCGTGGCTGAGAGAGCAGGTGCTGCCCGCTGTCGCAATATAGCGTCTGTCCGCTGGCGAGATGACCTTGCGCGAGGAAAAGGGCGGCCTTCGCCACCTCGTCCTGGCCCGTCTTGCGCTTCAGCAGGTTCATGCGGTGGGAGATTTCGGTTTCCTCTTCGCGCTGATCGTGACTGGCAAGAATGGCGCCGGGGGCAAGGGCATAAACCCGGTCGTCCGGCCTGGCGGCACCCATGGCCAGCATCGGGACCGTCGATGCCAGCGCGTGCTTGCTCATCGTGTAGCTGAAGAAATCCGGGTTGGGATTGGCGATCTTCTGATCGGTAATCTGGATCACGCAGCGTCCGGCGACTGCACGTGCCGAGCGCAGATAGGCCTGCGCCATGAGGGCGGGGGTGCGAGCGTTGATCTGCATCGTGCGTGCATTCGTGGCAGGATCGAGAAAGGTTACATCGTCGGCTTCGAAAATGGCCGCGCAATTGACCAGTGCAGCCCAATCGGACAGGCGAGCGCTCAAATCTGTTATCATCTGCGCAGTGGCCGCGTCATCTGCGAGATCGAATTGCACCGTTTCGGCCGAGGGGAGACTGCCCGCCAGCGCTGCGGCGTCTTCTCGCGAGCATCCGTAATGGATCACCACATGCCATCCGGCATGGCCGAATGCCCGCGCGATCGCCGCGCCGATACGTTTCGCGCCTCCCGTTACGAGAACTGCTGGCCTGGCATCACTCATCACCGCCGACCATAGCGGCACGCCCGGCAAAGAAAAGGCGCGCCGCCACCGATGGTTCGGTAGCGGCGCGCCGCGAGACCGGTTTCCCGATCAGATCCAGCGATTAGCGGCAGCTCAGGCTGCCCCTGTCGATTTCGCGACCGACAACGCCGCCGACGACACCACCGAGGATCGCGCCGAGGGTACGATCACCGCGGCCGGCGATTTCGTGGCCGGCAAGGGCGCCCACGCCTGCACCGATGACAAGGCCGGTGGTGCCGTTATCGCGCTTGCAGTAATAGCGACCGTCATTGCCGCGCCACATGCGGTCACGGCGGCTGATACGACGGGGTTCGTTGTAACGGCCGCGATCGTCATAGACCCGCCCGCGTCCGCCACGATAGCGACGGTCACGGTCGTGCAGGGCCGCCACGGTCGTGGTCGGGGCAGACGTTTCAACCAGCGCGCTTGCCGAAGTGAAAGGGGCAGGTGCAATTTCGACAGCGGCGGCTGGAGTGGCGATTGCTGCCAGCGAACCTGCGGCGATACCAAGGGCGATCCTGTTCATCTGAAATCTCCTCATTCGTGATTTGTGTGTGGATGACGCTCGAAATCGCCAGAGGCTCCACAACGTCCGATGAACGATCTGTTGTCCTGCCAAAAACGCGATGAGCCGAGCCAAAACACAGGACCAGCCGCTGGTTTTCAGAGCTTTCGGGACAAGGAAAGGCGTACCTCTTCGCTCAGCTTTTCGAGCATGCAAATCTCCTCGAGCTGGTCTGGCGCGGGCTTGAAGGAAGGATCGTAAAGCGCCGCGAAGAGGCGTGCCACGGTCCAGTCCGTCTTGCCTTCATCGACCTTCGTCAGATGATCGCTTGCCTGCGCGATGCCTTCTTCGATGACGCGGTAATACCAGCCGCTGATGTGCGTCTTTACGATATGCGCAACCATGCCTTTCCGGCCGAAGCGATGTTCGATCTTCCAGCATGGTTTGCGGGGTTGGCTGACCTCCAGCAGGGCTTCGCCAAGACGGAAACGGTCACCGATGCGGACGTCGGTTTCGACAAGGCCCGTAGCCTCGATGTTCTCCCCGAAGGCGGAGGGACCTGACAGCAGATCGTGACCGCCGAGCCATTCGGCCCATGCGGAATAGTGGTCGTGAGGATAGTGATGCACGGCCATGTCGGGGCCGCCATGGTGCTTGGTGTCGGCAACCATGTCCCCTTCGAGCCCGAAGCGGCGGATCATGACCGGACCCTCCGCAGGCCGCTTGTCGATTGCGCTGAGTTCTGCGCCGTTGAAGGGCAGGGGCAGGCCCGTACACAAGGCTTCGACTACAATCGTCATGCGCAATCCCTCATCCGTCCCGATGGTTCGAGACCCGCACGGTAATAGACATGGACCACATGGACCACATGGACCACTGTCCAGGGCACAAAAATGTCAGCTTGCGAAAGGCCCGGGAACGCGAAGTTTTCCTGAGGGTCCGGGAGTGCCATCTGCCCGTATCAGCACACGAGAAGGGTGTAGGAAAGCGCTTAGATTCCTAAACGATCAGGACGGGCGCCGGGTAAACTTCAGTACGACGAAATCCGCATTACCGCGGCAGTGGCCCGCAAGCTGACCTCAGGCCGTCGCGGCTGGTTCCAATGCTTCGGCCGCTTCGCGGTCGCGTTGGGCGCGGCTTTTCTTTTCTGCGGCGGTCTTGAGCTGGCCGCAGGCCGCGTCGATGTCGCGCCCGCGTGGGGTGCGAACGGGTGCGCTGATGCCGTGTTCGAACACGATTTCGGAGAAGCGCTTCACCCGTTCTGGCGTCGAACATTCGTAGGGCGCGCCGGGCCAGGGATTGAAGGGGATGAGGTTCACCTTCGCCGGCAGTTTGTAATGCTTCAGCAGGCGAACAAGTTCGTGCGCATGCTCGTCGGTGTCGTTCTTGTCCTTGAGCATGACATATTCGAAGGTGATGCGCCGCGCATTCGACGCGCCTGGATAGGCGGCACAGGCTTCGAGCAATTCGTCGATGCCGTATTTCTTGTTGAGCGGCACGATCTCGTCGCGGATTTCCTTGGTCACCGCGTGGAGCGAAACCGCCAGGTTCACGCCGATTTCTTCCCCGCAGCGTTCCATTGCCGGAACGACACCGCTGGTCGAGAGCGTGATGCGCCGCTTCGACAGGGCCAGGCCTTCGCCGTCCATGACGAGCTTGAGGGCACCTTTGACATTGTCGAAATTATATAGCGGTTCGCCCATTCCCATCATGACGATGTTGGTCAGCAGCCGGCCATCGGAGGTGTATTGGGCGCTGTCTTCTTCCACTTCGAGACCCGCCATCGAACCCTTGGGCCATTCGCCCAGAGCATCGCGCGCCAGCATGACCTGGCCGACGATTTCACCCGGAGTGAGATTACGCACGAGGCGCATCGTCCCGGTGTGGCAGAAACGGCAGTTCAGAGTGCAACCTACCTGGCTTGATACGCAAAGCGTGCCGCGGTCGGCATCGGGGATGAAGACCATTTCGAATTCATGGCCGTCCGACGTCCTGAGCAGCCACTTGCGCGTGCCGTCGGTCGAATGCTGGGCTTCGACCACGTCCGGCCGGCCGATGAAGAAGCGTTCGGCCAGCCATGGGCGCATGGTCTTGGCGATATCGGTCATCGCTTCGAAATCGGTCACGCCGCGATGGTAGAGCCAGTGGAAGACCTGCTTGGCACGCAGTTTCGCCTGCTTGGCGTCGAGGCCCGCTTCGTCGAAAAGTTCGCGAATGCGGTCCTTGGGCAGACCGATCAGGTCCACGCGACCGTCTTCGCGCGGCGTGATGTCACGCGCGACGGGAACCGGGTCGATCTGCCCGGGGATGCTCATCAGTGTCGTCTGGGTCATGGGAGCGCCCCATATAGGGCGTGGAGGGGGATTTGGCCACATTGAAGAATTGCGCGAAAATTACGGACACCGAACAGGGTTCCGGAACGTGAACGCTTTCACTCCGCAGCGGGAGAACGGTGCGTGGATTCCTGCGTTTCATCCTGGGAAGTACACGCCCGGGCCGTAATAATGTGTCCCTAATGCAACATATTCTTGTTGTGTTACGTTAATGAAACTCGCCAGCGGAACCACCGTTTTCCTAGTCCACGCGATGCACAAATCGCGGGTTAAAAAACGGAGTATATAATGAACAAGACAACAGCTCTTCTCGTCGCAGGAACCATCGCCGGCATGTCGGCCCCAGCCATGGCGCAGAGCACCGATGGCCAGTTCACCGGCTTTCGTGCAGGTGTGACCGCGGGTTACGACGCCGTACAGGCCGGTAGCAGCGTCGACATCGACAACGAGCCGAACAACAACGACCAGTCGATCGACGGTCTCGCCTATGGCGTGGTCCTCGGTTACGACGTGGACCTTGGCGGCGCGGTTGTCGGTGTGGAAGGTGAATACACCGACTCCACGGCGAGCACCAACTTCGACGACGGCGATTTCGAAGGCTTTGGGCTGGGTGAAGTCGACGCTGGCCGCGATCTCTACATCGGTGCGCGCGTCGGTGCCAAGATTGCACCCGATGCCCTGCTGTACGCAAAGGGCGGTTACACCAATGCCAAGCTGAACATCCTCAGCGACTATGGCACGGTCGAAACCGATCGCGACTTCAAGCTGGACGGCTGGCGCGCAGGTGCAGGTGTTGAATATGCCGTCAACCCGAACACTTACGTGAACCTCGAATATCGTTATTCGAACTACAGCGACGCGAACATCGAATTCGCCGACGGCAGCACCAGCCGGAACTTCGATGTCGACCTTGACCGCCACCAGGTCATGGCAGGCGTCGGCATGCGCTTCTAAGCCATTGCGCCATTAAGAATGGGCCGGGGAGCTTGGTGCTCTCCGGCCCTTTTTTTGTCAGCGTCGCGAACAGGAAAGCGTTGCTGCATCCATGGCCGTGGCCGCGCCGGACAGGGAATAGCTGTCGGAGAAGCGACGGCCATTGGTGCCGGTAGCGCGGACGGTCATGCGGCTGGCCGACCGCATCGCTGCAACGATGGCGGCATCCATCGTGCGGTCTTCAGCCCAGGCATCGCCGCCGCCGCCGGTCAGCTGGAAGCTCTTGGTGCCGATGGAAAGCGTAATGCCGGGCCGCTGCGCGAGCTGGCGCGAGAGGCGGAAATGAACCTGCCCGCGGATGTTCTGGCGCGGCCAGGTTCCGATGGTGGCGAAGGGTTCGAAATCGCGGCGCGCGCGGCTGTCTTCCGGCATCGCGATGGCATAACACCGCGGTAGCGAGGGATCGCGAAATGCCCCCCAATCGGAAAACACGCCAAGGCTGTCCTTCGCTGCGAGGGGCGCAGCCAGTGTAAGCGCGGCGACTGCGATCAGTTTACACATAGGCGATCGCAACGATTTCCCATTCCTTCGCGCCGCCGGGCAGATTAACATTGCGCAGATCGCCAACCGATGCGCCTTTCAATGCCCGGGCGAGCGGAGACGACCAGCCGATGCGTCCGGAGCTGGCGTCCTGTTCATCGTCACCGACAAGGGTGACGACCCGTTCGTTATCATCTTCGTCCGCCAGAGTGACGGTGGCCCCGAAAAAGGCCCGTGACTTGTCGGGCTGTTCGACGGGGTCGATGACCCGCGCGGTCTTCATCCGGCGTGCAAGGTGCGACAGTTCGCGATCGATTTCGCGCATGCGCTTGCGGCCATAAAGATAATCGCCGTTTTCGCTGCGGTCGCCATTGCCCGCCGCCCAGCTGACTATTTCGACGATTTCGGGCCGTTCGGTGCCAAGAAGATGGTCGTAACGGGCCTTCATCGCGGCATAGCCAGCGGGCGTGACGGGATTGGATTTGGGCTGCATGGGCTTGCGCCCTAGCGCAAATCAGCGGCGCAGGTAATTCCCGATATCGCGTTCATAGCTGGACGATTTGTCCGGATGCATGTTGGCATAGCTGACCGCGTTTCCGATCACGCGCATGACATAATAGCGCGTTTCGAAATTGGACGGGATCTGTTCGATCCAGGTAACCCAGTCGACCGAACCATTGCGCGGATCGCCATTAGCCGCGAGCCACTGGTTCACCCGCCCCGGGCCTGCGTTATACGCCGCGATGGCCAGGGGATAAGCGCCGCCGTAACGGTCCATCAGGCGGGCGAAGTGCGCATCGCCGAGACGGATATTGTAGCTCGGGTTGGCGGTCAGGTCCGCCGACATGTAGCTGACCCCGATCTTGCCCGCTTCTTCGCGTGCGGTTCCGGGCATCAGCTGCATCATCCCGCGCGCACCGGCATGGCTCACACGGTTGCGGTCAAATTCGCTTTCCTGCCGGGCGATGGCATGAACCATGGTCCAGTTTGCGCCCGAATGGGTCTGCACGGTCGGGTAGCCGAGGCGTTCGAAGCCCTTGAAGCCGTGTTCGCCCGCCACGAGGCCCGCGACGACGGCCATTTCGTCCATACCGGTCTGTTCAGCCAGTTGACCGACGAGAGCCATTTCGCCGGGCGTGTCCGCTTTTTGGGCAATGGCTTCGAAGAAGGCCCGTTCGGTCCGCCAGTCGCGCCGATTGCGGGAAATCGCCCGCAGCGCACCGGTCAGCGGATGGGCTTCGAAAGCAGCGCGTTCGGCCGAACTGGCAGCGGGGACATTGGCGAATGTGGGCATGGGCCGGCCAAGCTCGCTTAGGGCGAGCTGTCCGTAATACCAGTCCGGATATTCGGCGGCCATTTCCCAGTAACGCTGGGCACCGGCACGATCACCGGCGCGGGACGCGGCGCGGCCGGCCCAATAGAACCCTTTCGAACGGGTCAGCGGCGTCTTGGCCGCAGTACCATAGCGGTAGAACAGCGGCGCGGCCTGGGCGCCGTCACCCATCGACCACAATGCCTTCGTACCGCCGAGCCACATGAGATCGGTATATTTGTCGCGCAGAGTGAAGGAGCCGTCCGAAATGTCCGTGCCGGGGGCGAAGACATCATCGATTTTCGACGCGATGCTGACAGCCTGCGCGGAACCCGCGCTCTTGGCCACGGCGAGGGCTTCGCTGACGAATTGCGTGCCATCGAAGGCAGGCGCGGCAAAGGATGCGCGGGTCGAGAGCAGGTTGACCGCTTCGTAGGGCTGGCCCGAATTGCGATAGTAGCGGGCAAGATTGTAAACGTAACCGGCGTCGCTCATCGCGTTGGGGGGAACCGGAACGCCTGCCTGCGACGGCGTGCTGCCCTGAAGCATGGCGAGCCGTGCCTGCGCGGTCGGACGATAGGCCGGCGATACGCGCACGATATGGCGCGAGGCGGCTTCATAATTGCCCTGCCACAGGAGCGCATCCATCCGCGCGTCCTGATCTTCGGGCGCAAAACGCGCGCCGAACAGGCCCTGCATGTAGAGTTCTGCCGGGCCGCTCATCGTGCCGCCACGCCAGGCTTCGCGCGCCACCTCCAGCGCTTCGGGGCGATCCAGCGACGCCAGCGCCAGGGCGTAACGCGCCTTGCCGCTATTGGTGAGGGGCGGGTGCCGGTCGAAGAAGGAGACGAGCGTCTGCGGAGACGGCGCATCGCGATCCAGCGCAGCTTCCGCCCGCCGCTGGAGCAGGTCCTGCTTGGGGAAATCGGGATAGCTATTGATGAAGCCCGCGTAGGAAGAGAAGGGCAGGTTTTCCTGACTTGTCAAATATTCCCACTGACCGACCGCCTGATCGAGGCTGCCCGGCTGCTGCGCGACAAGGCTCGTGCGCGCATTGTCCTGTGCCTGAGAGATTGAAGGGAATGCCAGCGAAGTGCCGAGCACAAGTGCGAGAGTGAAAACTGTTTTACTGCCCATGCTGGACATAGTGCCCGGCCCCTCCTTATCAGGCGCTGAATGAATTATGGCGCGTGCCGCCAAAAACTGCCTTGTTTCATATCTCTAACGCAGGACTCACGTAAATGTTTTCAGGCTCGATTCCGGCTCTGGCGACTCCTTTTCGCGACGGATCGTTCGACGAGGCCGCTTTTCGCAAGCTCGTCGACTGGCAGATCGATAACGGGAGCAAGGGATTGGTGCCCTGCGGCACGACAGGCGAGGCATCGACCCTGTCGAATGCAGAGCATCACCGGGTGATCGAAGTCTGCATCGAACAGGCGGCCGGGCGCGTCCCGGTGATTGCCGGCTGCGGTTCCAACGACACGCGCAATGCGCTGCTGCACATGCAGTTTTCGAAGAAGGCGGGGGCCGCGGCCGGACTGTGCGTCGCGCCCTATTACAACCGGCCGAGCCAGGCGGGCCTTATCGCCCATTTCAGCTTTCTTGCAGAAAACAGCGACCTGCCGATCGTTCTCTACAATGTCCCGGGACGGACGGTAACGGATATCGAGGACGAAACGGTCGTCGAACTGGTCCGCAAATACCCAGATCGGATCGTGGCCATCAAGGATGCGAGCGGCGACCTTTCCCGCGTCGCGGATCACCGGATGGGGATCGGGCGCGAGTTCTGCCAGCTATCGGGCAATGACGAATTGTGGCTGCCGCATTCGGCCGCAGGCGGATCCGGATGTATTTCGGTAACCGCCAATGTCGCCCCGGCGCTGTGCGCGGAATTCCACGATGCCATCGCAGCGAACGAGCTGGTCAAGGCACGGGAGCTCAACGACCGGCTGTTCCCCTTGCACTATGCGATGTTCTCCGATGCCAGCCCGGCACCGGCGAAATATGCGCTCAGCCGGGTACACGACTGGTTTTCGCCCGATGTCCGCCTGCCGCTGTGCAATGCCAGCGAGGCGAGCCGCAAGGCAGTGGACGAGGCGCTCGAGATTGCAGGCCTGATCTAGAGCACTTCGTCTTCGTCGAGCAATGGCGCGGCGGGGAAGGGCGGATCGCTGACCGCCAGCGCTTCGACGATACTGTCGGAATGCTCGCCCGCGTGATTGAGCGCATCGACTTCGGCGATATGGAATAGCGCATCGCCCTGATTGACGATCGGGAGCGTGGCATGTCCGATGATCACGCCGTCCGATGGGCTGACAAGCTTCATCGGGTCCTCTCCGAAGAGGCCGCCGACGAATGCCAGCGGTTCGCCCTTGCGCACGGCGTCGCCCGATTTGTGGATGCGGCGACTGACCCCGCCGCGCGGGGCGCGGACCCAGCTTGAACGGTTGGACCGCAGCGGCACATGGACATCTTCCAGGCCGTCTTCCGCATCGATCATTCCGATATGGGCAAGCACCCGGAGAACGCCCGCCACGCCGACATTGAGCGCGAAACGGTCGAAGCGAAGGGCTTCGCCTGCCTCCAGCAGGAGCATGGGCGTCTCGCGTTCGTGGGCAAGGGCGCGCATCGAACCGGGCCGCAGGGGGCTTTCTATGATGATGGGCGCACCGAATGCCATGGCGAGTTCCGACAGATAGGGGCTGCCAGAGGCAATGCGTATCTGCGGCAAATTGTAGCGATGGACCGCCGCCGAATGGATATCGATGCCCAGCGAACAGCGATCGATGACGTGGGTGAGGAAGCAGTGCGCCAGTTGAGCGGCCAGACTGCCATGCTCCGCGCCGGGGAAGCTTCGATTGAGATCGCGCCGGTCGGGCAGATAACGGCTGTGCGCGGCAAAACCGTAAATGTTGACGGCAGGCGCAAAAATGATCGTCCCTGCCAGCATTTCGGGCGACAGGCGTTCAAGCAATCGCTGGATCACGGCGGTGCCGATGATCTCGTCACCGTGAATGGCAGCGCTGACGAAAACGCAGGGCCCTCGCCGCGCGCCATGCATCACGCGAAGGGAAAGCGCAGAGTTCAGGCCCGTCACCTGCTGACTGACGGGAATGGCAATGGTCGCCTGCGTCCCCGGCGCGATCCGGCTTTCGTGAATGATGAAAGGTTCTGCGGAAGTTTCGGCGTTCATCTGCCTAATCGTCACAACGGCCAGCACCTTGGCAAGCGAAAAGCGTGGTGTGGCTGTTCCAGATGAGGGCGCATGCCACCTTGCCCGCGCGAGCCAGCCATCATCAGGATATCTTTAATCAGCCGGGTTATGCTTCTCCACAAATCCGACTGCCGCTTCGAGCATTTGCAGACGTGTCGATGACAGTGAAAGCCAGTGGTCTTCGCCCTGCAACGTTACCAATTCGAACGGTTTGCCGGCATCCTTCAGGGCATCTGCCATCTTGTGGGAATGCGAGTAGGGTACGACTGTGTCATCCAGTCCGTGAATTAGCAGAACAGGTGCATCGGCGCGTTGGGCCAGGCGACGAGGTGAGACTTCGTCCCAGCGGTCCTTCGATCCAAGTTGGTCCAGGAGGGACGATTTCGTAATACGTAAGCCGCCCGAAGCGCGATAATCTTCGTTATACATCGCCCGAATGTCGCTAACGGGGGCGACAGCTACCGCGCACCGATACAGATCCTGTTGAACAGTGACGCCGGCGAGAGCAGCATATCCGCCGTAGCTAGCCCCCACAATACAGGCGCGCTTGGGATCGACCAGGCCCTGTTTTGCCAATTCAGCCAAGCCGTCCGAAATATCGGTCTGCATTTTACGACCCCATTCACCGTAACCGGCGAGCTTGAAGGCCTGGCTTCGATTGGTGGACCCACGGAAATTGGGCTGGAATACTGCATATCCTCGAGATGCAAACGCCTGTGCCCACCAGTCGAACTGCAGGCGATCACTGCTGTGCGGGCCGCCGTGGGGCAATAAAACAACTGGGAGGTTCTTGGCTTCGCGACCTGGCGGCAACGTGAGAATGCCATCCATCTCAAGCCCGTCCGAAGCTGCGAAGGGGAAGGTGGAAATCGTCCCGACCTGCTTTGGTCCAAGGGTCTGCCGTTCGTAGGCAATCGCATCGGCTTTACCTGTGGCGAGGTTGACCACGAACCACGAACCGCTGTCGAGATTGCCACTTGTTCGAACCAGAACTTTTTTGAAGTCAGGTGTCCAGTCGACCATTCGCATATCGAAACCGGCAAAGGCCTTCTTGATTTTTTCTGCAGATTTCTGGAGCTCTTCGACGGCGAAAACCGGTTCGTCGTCGCTGTTTAGATAACCGGCGATCTGACCGTTCGTTTTGTCGAAGTATAAGCGCTTTATGTCCGTATCTTCGAGGAAGGGCTTTGGCTGCCCACCTGACATTGGAATTTCATACCAATGCGCAATGTTTTCGCTGTCTCGTGCCGCATAGACTATGTTCTGACCGCCATGCGACAAGCCGACGAGACCAACTCTGCCATTACGTTCGTTGCCGGTAGCGATGGTCGACCCCTCCGGCCCCGAGAGATGCCAATCTCCGTTGGTCATGCTGACGTCCAAGGTCGCAGCAACCTTTCCATTCCCATCGACGAGCCAATCGCGGTCCATACCTTCGCGAGGAGCACTCGCTATCCGTTTGGCGCGGTTTTCCTTGGTATCGACTTGATAGAGAAAAGGTCTGCCATGATCCCAGGTGAAATCATTTCCAAAACTCGAACCTTTTTTCAGTTCGATTGCGCCGAAAAATGCGGTCCAGCGGTTATCGGCAAACCGCACTCCGTAATCGCCATTAAAGGCGTCCATCAATTCACGATTCCGCCCGAATACTGTTTCTACTTCCCCGTCATAGGTTACGGGGATGAGCCGAGCGACGCTGAACTCCGCCTTGTTCGTAGTAAAACCCCAAAGCTTCTCGGTCTGACTGGTGACCAGAATAAGCTGGTCGTCACCAACCCACCGGAAATAGCGGATTTTCGTATCGCCTACCTGAAAACGGCGGATCGCCTTCATTTGTTCGTCAAGAAAGAGGAGTTGCCGCTCGCCTTTCAGCGTAATCAGCAGGGCTATGTTCGATCCGTTGGGCGATATCGCTGCATCTTCGACCTCGGGCAGTGCGCCATAAGCAGAAAGCGGAGGAGCGGATTGGGCGATTGCTATCGACGTAACTAATAATGTGATTGCCGCAAGCAGCGACGCAACGAATCTCGATAACTGCATATACCCCCCCAAGTAATCCTGTGTGATTACCCAAATGCCTTACTGGCGCAAGCGAGATTGATGCTGAAGGGGCTTGGCCTTTCCCACGCCATCTCCTACATGCGCCCGCCTTATGGCTCGTCCCAAAACCGCCACTTTCGATAAGCAGAAGACCGTCGCCGATAATCGGCGTGTGCGGTTCGACTATCATGTCGAAGATACCTTCGAGGCGGGACTCGCGTTGCAGGGCACCGAGGTGAAGGCGCTGCGGGCGGGCGAGGCCAGCATCAAGGAAAGCTATGCCGAAGTGCGCGACGGGCAGGTCTGGCTGGTCAATGCCAATATTCCCGAATATTCGCATGGCAACCGGCTGAACCACGAACCGCGCCGCCCACGCAAACTGCTGCTGCACGAGCGCGAGATACAGAAGCTTTTCGGTGCGGTCGAGCGCAAGGGCATGACGCTTGTTCCGCTATCGATCTATTTCAACGCGACCGGTCGGGCCAAGGTCGAGCTTGCGCTGGCGAAGGGCAAGCAGGCGCATGACAAGCGCGCCACGATCAAGGATCGCGACTGGCAGCGCGACAAGGCCCGCCTCATGCGCGAGCGGGGCTGACCGAGCCATTCGGCCCTTAAAAAAAGCGCCTGCGGTAACCACATCGCCAGCCATGCCGCATTCGTCGCAATCCGCTTCGCGCACCCCCTTGAACTCGCCTTCGAGGCAGCGCATGGCGGCGCTGTGTCAATGAGCAAGCGCAGATCGAAGACCTTTCTGACGGACTGGATCCGCCGGCATATGCCGACGCGCGAACAGATGGCTGAAAACAAGTATTTGCAGCCCATTGCTCACCGCTTTCTGACGCCGGAACTCTGGCGGTTCACGCGCCGCAGCGTCCCGCGCGGCGTGGCGCTCGGCATTTTTGCCGGCTTCATCATTCCGGTGGGGCAGATATTCCTTGCCGCTTTCATGTCCTTGCCCGCGCGTGCGAACGTGCCGTTGTCGGCGCTGGTCACCTTCATCACCAATCCGCTGACCTTTCCCTTCTGGGCCGTGGTGGCAAACAAGCTGGGTGTGTTCATACTCAAGGTGGACCTGGCGGCGACGGGCGGCGCAGCTCAGGACGAGATGACCAGCGGTCGCTGGTCGTGGTTCGTCAATCTGTTCGAAGGGGTGGGCGTGACGGTTCTGGTGACCATTTTCGGCTTCGTCGTCCTCGCCATCGTTGGCGCGTCGATCGGCTATGTGCTGGCGAGCATCGGGTGGCGCATCATCGTGGCTCGCAAGCGCAAACGCCGTCTGCGCGCAATGGAGCGTCGCCTTGAAGACCGCCTGAGCAAAGATGGCGAGGCATGAAAGTGCAGGACGATAATCCGATAATCCGCCTTCCACCTGCTCCATTGATGTTGGGAGTGGTGGCGGCTTGCATCATTTCCATCGGATTGGTGTGGCTGGTCGGCCAGCAATCGGTGGTGGCGCTGGCGTATGGCGGCGCGCTGATTGCGATCTTGCTGATGCTGCTGCTCGTCGCTCGTCTCAAGGCCGACCCTGCCGAGGCGCAGATGCTGCAACCCGACTGGTCCGTCACCAGTGCAGCGATCGAAACCAAGCACCGCGCCATAGCGATTGTCGATCGCGCCAACCGGATGGTGTGCGCCAATTCCACATATGAAGGATGGTTCGACGGAATTTCCGCTCCGTACGAACTGGCAATGGACGCGGCGTCGCGCGAAGCTGCATCGGAGGCGGCGCGGAGTGCGTGGCGAGATGGACGGGCCGAGGTTCCTGTTGTCCGGCTGTCCAGCGGCGACATGGAATATCGCCTGCGTATCGAGCGCAGTGGGCGGGGCGAGGCCTATCTGGTTTGGCGCTTCGACGAAATTCGTACGCAACGCAGTTACGATGGCCTGTCCGAACGGCTGGCCGGTCCATTGGGCGAAGTATTGTCGCGCGCAGGCGTGGAGGTTGCGCTGGTGGCACCCGACGGCATTGTGCAGACGACCACGCCGGGTCTGGCAGAACGGGCCACCGGCAGTCGCGAAAATGCAGTCGGCGGGCTGGAGTTCGTGCAATTGCTCCGATCCGACGACCGCGACCGGATTTTCTTCGCCAGGGAAGGGCAGCAGGGTTCGCCACAGACGCTGATCCATGTGCCGCTCGATATCCCGAACGCTTCGAAAATGAGCGATGCGGATGAAACGCCGTCCATCATGCTGTTGCTGGACAGCACCGTGGGTATAGGCGGCGGCTGGGAAAGCACGGGCAAGGCGGCGATACCGCAACTGGAAGCCCTGCTGTCGGCGCTGCCTCTGGGCCTTGCGCTTACCGACCGCGACGGACGCTTTCTGTTTGCCAACAAGGCCTTCTTGCGTGCGGTCGAACGCGAGACGTCCGGCCTGCCGCAGTTTCCATCCGATCTGGTCGTGCGCGAGGACAAGGCTGCGATGGCTGACACCGTCCGCCGCTTTGCAAAAGGGGCGACGGCCAGCGGCGACATGGCCGTGCGGCTTGGCAACAACAAGGACGAACCGGTCTCGATCGGTCTGGCCGGGGTGCGCGGGCTGGGCGATGCGGCGGTGCTTCTATCCATTTCGGACTCTTCGGAAGAAAAGCGGTTGCGGCGTCAGGTGGCCCAGGCGACCAAGATGCAGGCGGTCGGCCAGCTTGCAGGCGGCGTTGCACACGATTTCAACAATGTGCTGACGGCCATTATCGGTTACTGCGATCTCATGCTGCTGCGTCATACGCCGGGCGACAGCGATTATGACGACATCCAGCAGATCAAGGCCAATTCGAACCGGGCGGCCAGCCTCACCCGGCAGTTGCTCGCCTTCAGCCGCCAGCAGACGCTGCGCCCCGTAGTTCTGCAATTGCCCGACGTGGTCAGTGAAGTGAGCCAGCTTCTGAAGCGGCTCATGGGCGAGAAGATCGAGTTCTCGGTTCGTCACGATCGGGAGCTCGGTTCGGTTCGCGCCGATCCCCAGCAGCTCGAACAGGTTATCATCAACCTGGCTGTAAATGCCCGCGATGCGATGCAAGCCTATGCGTCGAAGCGGGGCAAGCAGGACTGGAAGGGCCGCCTGACCCTGGCCACGCGCCGGGTTTCCGCTCGCGACGTGCGCAAGATGGGCATCGATATCATGCTGGCCGACGACTACACGGTCATGATCGTCCAGGACACCGGCGGCGGGATCCCGGACGAGCATCTCAACAAGATATTCGAGCCTTTCTTCACGACCAAGGAGCAGGGGAAGGGGACCGGGCTCGGGCTTTCCACTGTGTATGGTATCGTCAAGCAGTCGAACGGCTTCATTTTTGCCGATAATGTGCAGGGCCCGGATGGCACCCCGATCGGTGCCCGCTTCACCGTTTACCTCCCGGTCCACAAGGGCGAACTGCCCGCCATCATGCGCGCCGACGAACCGGAAGAGCAGAAGGCATCCGAGTGGTCTGCAGGCGGCAAGCTGCTGCTGGTCGAGGATGAGGACATGGTGCGCGCCGTCGCCGAACGGGCGCTGGTGCGTGCAGGCTATACGGTGACCACCGCTTCCGATGGCGAAGAGGGACTCGGCATCGTGGCCAATGGCGATACGCAATTCGACCTGATCGTTTCGGATGTCGTCATGCCGGCAATGGATGGCCCTGCCATGGCGCGTGCGATCCGCAACGTTCGCGCTCACGTGCCCATCCTGTTCATGTCGGGCTATGCGGAAGAACAGCTGCGCAATGAAATCGACATCGAGAACATGTACTTCATACCCAAACCTTTCAGCGTGCAGCAGATCAACGCGAAAGTGGCAGAAGTGCTGAGCGCCCAGCGCAAGTAGCCTAGATAGCGTTACGCTGCCGATTGAAAGACAACGGGAAAAAACTTTCGTTCTCCACTTGTTCTTTTGGAACAAAGCCGATACATCACGCGTCAGTTGAAGAGTCGATACCGGCTCTGGCCAAGCGCAGGAGGTAATGTCATGGCGGCAAGTCTGAAGCTCGTAGAGGACAAGAAAGTGGACGCAGACCGTCAGAAGGCATTGGATGCCGCGCTTGCGCAGATCGACCGCGCATTCGGCAAGGGTTCGGCGATGAAGCTGGGCCAGAAGGAAGCGATGAATGTGGAGGCCATCTCCACCGGGTCGCTCGGTCTCGATATCGCCCTTGGCGTGGGCGGTCTGCCCAAGGGTCGCGTAATCGAGGTGTATGGCCCGGAAAGTTCGGGCAAGACCACGCTGGCTCTTCACGTAATTGCAGAAGCCCAGAAGGCGGGCGGCACCGCTGCCTTCGTCGATGCGGAACATGCACTCGATCCGGTCTATGCCAAGAAGCTTGGCGTGGACATTGACGAATTGATCGTGTCGCAGCCGGATACGGGCGAACAGGCGCTGGAGATCACCGATACGCTGGTTCGGTCCAACGCGATCGATGTGCTGGTCGTCGACTCCGTCGCAGCGCTCGTTCCGCGCGCCGAAATCGAAGGCGAGATGGGCGATAGCCACGTCGGCCTTCAGGCCCGTCTGATGAGCCAGTCGCTGCGGAAACTGACCGGTTCGATCAACCGCTCCAAGTGCATGGTGATCTTCATCAACCAGCTGCGCATGAAGATCGGCGTTATGTACGGCAATCCGGAAACCACCACTGGCGGCAATGCGCTCAAATTCTATGCGTCGGTTCGTCTGGACATCCGGCGCACCGGCCAGATCAAGGATCGCGACGATATCATCGGCAATGCGACCCGCGTGAAAGTGGTCAAGAACAAGGTGGCGCCGCCGTTCAAGCAGGTCGAATTCGACATCATGTATGGCGAAGGCATTTCCAAGATCGGCGAAATTCTCGATCTCGGCGTGAAGGCAGGCGTGGTCGAAAAGTCGGGCAGCTGGTTCAGCTACGACAGTGTCCGGATCGGTCAGGGGCGTGAGAACGCCAAGACCTTCCTGAAGGAAAATCCAGAGATGTGTACCAAGTTGGAAGCCGCAATTCGTGGCCGAACCGACGAGGTCGCCGAAGAGATGATGACCGGCCCGGACGCGGACGAGGACTGAA
The DNA here is from genome assembly GCF_019857205.1 of Qipengyuania pacifica. Lineage (GTDB taxonomy): Bacteria > Pseudomonadota > Alphaproteobacteria > Sphingomonadales > Sphingomonadaceae > Qipengyuania > Qipengyuania pacifica. The sequence goes on from NZ_JAHWXO010000002.1 coordinate 194,279, forward strand.
TTCTCTTCAAGCGGGAACACGCTGATCCAGCATCCCCCGGATCAGCGCACTAGCCGGACTGTCCCCCGGCGTTCCCGAAAAAACGGAAAGCCGGTGTGCGCCGCTTCATGGCCACACCGGCTTTTCCGTATGGGATTGGTATCCGCTTCGATCCGGACCTAGTGTAGGTGCGAATCGCACGACAGGAGAGCCGCGTGACAGTCACCGTCCACCATCTCAACAACAGCCGTTCGCAGCGCATCTTGTGGTTGTTGGAGGAGCTGAACACTGATTACGACATCGTGCCGTATCAGCGCGATGCCGAAACCAACCTCGCCCCGCCCGAACTCAAGCAGGTCCACCCCTTGGGCAAGTCGCCGCTGATCGAAGACAATGGTCTGCAAGTGGCGGAAAGTGGTGCGATCATCCAGTATCTTTGCGAGCGTCACGGTGGAGGCAGTTGGCTGCCGGAAGCTGATACGGAAGACCATGTCCGCCATCTCGAATGGATGCAGTTTGGCGAAAGCAGCTTCTTCGTGCCCGTCATGCTCAAATTGTACACCGGGCGGCTCGGCGAGGCGGCGGCTGCCCTGGCCCCCCGCATCGACGAGCAGCTTGCCGCGCATATCCAGTTTGCGGAGGATAATATTTCCGACGATCTCCATTTCGTCGGCGATGACTGGACGGCGGCCGATGTAATGATGAGCTTTCCTGCCGAAATCGCGGTCATGCAGGGATATGGTGACAAAGCGCCCAAGCTGGCCCGCTTCGTCCAGGCGATCCATGCCCGTCCCGCGTGGCAGCGCGCCCGGGAACGCGGCGGTGCGTATTTCATGTGGTGAGCGTTACGGCACGGTCCGTCTTGCCTTCCAGCGAACGCGTTTGCTCTGCCAGTGTCACGAAAGGTGACGCATTCGCCATGACGGTAATCCGAATGAGCCCGGACAGAGAGTTTGAGCAGGTTCTTCAGCAACACTTTAGCCCTATAAGGCAGCCGGATAATCAGATTGCTGCGGGAATGATCGATGACTGAGACACGTACGGCAATGGTCACGGGGGCTGCCGGGTTCATCGGTTATTTCACCTGTCTCCGCCTCCTCAAGGATGGCTTCCATGTCGTCGGTATAGACTCGCTTTCCGATTACTATGATCCCGAACTGAAGCGACGCCGCCAGCAAGCTTTGCTTCAGCACCAGAGCTTTTCCGAGGTGAATGAGCCGATCGAGACGCCGGGATTGCTCGCCGATCTCTTCGCGAAACACACGCCGGATATCGTGGTTCATCTCGCGGCGCAGGCTGGGGTTCGCTATTCCATCGACAACCCGCGCAGCTATCTTGAAAGCAATCTCGTGGGGACGTTCGAACTGCTCGAAGCCGCGCGCTGGAACCCGCCACAGCACATGCTGCTCGCGTCAACGTCTTCTGCCTATGGCGCCAATACGGAAATGCCGTATCGCGAAAGGATGAAGGCGGACCATCAGATGTCCTTCTACGCCGCGACCAAGAAAGCGACCGAGGCGATGGCGCACAGCTATGCGCATCTCTACGGCTTGCCGGTGACGATGTTTCGCTTTTTCACGGTTTATGGTCCGTGGGGCCGGCCCGACATGGCCTTGTTCAAATTCACCAAGGCAATGCTGAATGGTGAGGCGATCGACGTCTACAATAATGGCGAGATGATGCGCGACTTCACCTATGTCGATGATCTGGTCGAGGCTGTTCGTCGCCTTATCGATGCACCCCCAATCCGGGTCGACCGCCCGGAGGACGTCGAGGCAAACGACAGTCTTTCCCCTGTGGCGCCATGGCGGATAGTCAACATCGGCAATTCGCAACCGGTGCAACTCGGCGATATGATCGCGGCTATTGAGGAGGCACTGGGGATAAAGGCGGAGCGTAATCTCATGCCGATGCAGCCCGGCGACGTTCCTGCCACCTGGGCGGATGCAGAATTATTGCATTCGCTTACCGGGTATGTCCCCCGCACCGATATTCGCGAAGGCGTGTCACGCTTTGTTACCTGGTATCGTGACTATTACCGGACGTGAATTCACCGCCATGGGCATATGCCGCCCCGCAAAGTCGCACGCTTCGCGATGAACGGTGCCATCCTACTTCGTAGCTATACACCCCGAACATAGCGACTTTCGAGCGTCCGGCCCCGGTCCATCCGGCACCGTCCGCCGGTGCGCACCCGCCTCATCCACTGCTGATCGCCTGTAACGCACAGTCTGGCTGGGCTTTCACGCTTGTCGCATGCCACGCGATTGCTTACTTGCCTCGCCATGACTTCGACCAACGACATCCGCCGCAGCTTTCTCGACTATTTCGCCTCCCACGAACATGCGGAAGTCGCCAGCGCCCCGCTTGTCCCGTTCAGCGATCCAACGCTCATGTTCGTCAATGCGGGCATGGTCCCGTTCAAGAATGCCTTCACGGGTCTGGAAACGCCACCGGCGCAACGCGCAACCAGTGCTCAGAAATGCGTGAGAGCAGGCGGCAAGCACAACGATCTCGATAATGTCGGCTACACGGCGCGCCATCATACCTTCTTCGAGATGCTCGGAAACTTCAGTTTCGGGGACTATTTCAAGGAACAGGCGATCGATCACGCCTGGACCCTTCTCACCAAGGAATGGGGCCTCGACCCCGAACGCCTTCTGGTCACCGTCTATCATACAGACGACGAAGCATTCGATCTGTGGAAGAAACGGACCGGATTTGCGGACGAAAAGATCATTCGTATTCCGACCAAGGATAATTTCTGGGCCATGGGTTCCGATGGACCATGCGGTCCGTGCTCGGAGATATTCTATGATCATGGCGATCACATCTGGGGCGGCCCTCCGGGATCGCCCGAGGAAGACGGCGACCGGTTCGTGGAAATCTGGAACCTCGTTTTCATGCAGTACACACAGGAAAACGACGAGATCGTCGCCGACCTGCCAAAGCCCAGCATCGACACCGGCATGGGGATCGAACGTGTCGCAGCCGTGATGCAGGGCGTGCATGATAATTACGATACGGACACCTTCAAGAACCTGATCGCTGCGAGCGAAAGCCTGACAGGCGTAAAGGCCGAAGGGGACCGGACAGCCAGCCACCGCGTCATCGCCGATCACTTGCGTTCGACAAGCTTCCTTATGGCCGACGGCGTGCTGCCATCCAACGAAGGGCGCGGTTATGTTCTTCGCCGAATAATGCGCCGCGCCATGCGTCACGCCCACCTTCTCGGGGCGAGCGAACCGTTGATGCACCGACTGGTGCCTGCATTGGTGACGGAAATGGGCCAGGCCTATCCCGAACTCGTCCGCGGCCAGCCGCTGATTCAGGAGGTCCTCGAGCGCGAAGAAACGCAATTCCGCCGTACGCTCGACAAGGGTCTCAAGTTGCTGGATGAAGCAACGGAAGACATGGGTGAAGGCGGCACTCTCGACGGTGAAACCGCGTTCAAGCTCTACGACACCTACGGGTTTCCCTACGATCTTACCGAAGATGCGCTGCGCAGCCGCGGCATAGGCGTCAATAAGGACGGTTTCGACGCCGCGATGGCGCAGCAGAAAGCTGCTGCGCGCGCAGCATGGAAAGGATCGGGTCAGGCCGCGAACGAAGAGGTCTGGTTCGATATTGCCGAACGTGAGGGCTCGACAGAGTTCACCGGTTACAGCTCTACGACCGGGGAAGCCGCCGTCGTCGCCATCGTCAAGGATGGCGCCGAGGTGCAATCGGCTGAGGAAGGCGACGAAGTCGTCATCCTGACCAATCAGACTCCGTTCTATGGCGAAAGCGGCGGTCAGACCGGCGATGCCGGGCGCATCTGGACACCCGAGGGCCTGGAATTTTCGGTCGAGACGACGAACAAACCTCTCGGTCGTCTGCACTCGCACGCCGGCACCATCACCAAGGGAACGGTCAAAATCGGCGAAGCCGTCCATCTCGAGGTGGATGGCGATCGTCGCGATCGTATCCGCGCGAACCATTCGGCGACCCACCTGTTGCACGCTGCGCTGCGTAACCGGCTTGGCGGACATGTGACACAGAAGGGCTCGCTGGTATCCGACGATCGGTTCCGGTTTGATTTTTCCCATCCTAAACCACTGAGCGAGGAAGACATCGCTGCGGTGGAAGCCGAGGTGAATGAGGAAATTCGCGCTAACGAACAGGTCGGTACACGTCTGATGACGCCTGACGATGCGGTTGCGGCCGGGGCGCTTGCGCTGTTCGGCGAAAAGTATGGCGACGAGGTGCGCGTACTTTCCATGGGCCGCAAGGGCGGGGAAGGGCGCAATTACTCCGTGGAGCTATGCGGCGGTACGCATGTGAAGGCGACCGGCGACATCGGGATCTTCAAGGTGGTATCGGAAAGTGCGGTCAGCTCTGGCGTGCGTCGCATAGAAGCGCTGACCGGCGAGGCTGCACGCCAATGGCTGGTAGCGCGCGACGAAGCGGTTCGCGCGATCGCAAGCGCGTTGAAAACGTCGCCAGACGACGCCCGCACACGCGTCATGGCACTTATCGAAGAACGTAAAAGGCTGGAAAAGGATCTGGCCGAGGCGAAACGCGCGCTGGCGCTTGGCGGTGGCGGTACTGCAGACGTCGCAGCAGCCGATGAGGACATTGGCGGTGTAACCTTCTCCGGTCAGGTCATTGCAGGACTTGATCCGAAGGAGCTTCGCCCATTGCTCGACCAGGCAAAGAACCGAATGGGTTCGGGTGTGGCGGCGATTTGCGCGGTCAACGATGGCAAGGGTGCCTTCGCAGTGGCGGTCACGGACGATCTCACCGACCGCCTCAGCGCTGTCGATCTGGTGCGCGCTGGTGTCGAGGCTCTGGGAGGCAAGGGCGGCGGTGGCCGCGCCGACATGGCCCAAGGTGGCGGTCCGGACGGCTCGAAAGCCGATGCAGCACTCGACGCCGTGCGCCAGGCACTGGCCCAAGTCTCAGCCTAACGGTCGAAATGCTCGTATAGAGCGCGTAGTTCGCGCTCGATCGCCGCTACTTCGGCCGTATCATTGAGGCTCGATCGAGACTGGGCAACATTTTCCAGACGCTCCGCCAAGACAGTCGCTTTGTCGCGCAGTTCGGCCTTGTCTGTCATCTCATGCGCCCGCTGTGCAAGGAAGTTCAGGTCTGCGACCGGCCGCATGGCGAGAAAGGCATCGACCATGGGGCCGAGCAGCGCTTGATCATTACGCCAGTCGTTACCGGCAAACAGGTTCTGGACGACGTGCTGGCCCGCACCGAAGCATTCGAACCGGATACAGCCGGCAAAACCTTCCTCGGCCCGATGCTCGTAAATGGTGCAGAGACCGTTCCCGCCAAGCTTGGGGCACGGTTCGCCAGCAGATTTGATGGCGGAGAATCCCGGCATGTCTTCGGAAGGGTAGGCGATGCAGCATAGCGCTGCACAGCGATCGCAGTCCGAGCGCGTTTCTAGCACTGCGGGCATGGGTCAGCGTTCCGATGTACTGGTGCGTAGCTTGGGCTTGTAGGTCAGCGCCCCTTCAAGCTCGATCTGTTCGCGGAATTCGTCGCGCTTTTCGTGAATGGACGCAATCACCGGCCCCATCGCAACCCCGATATCGATGAGCACGGCCTCGGAAAGCTGGAGCGAACTCTCCAGCGTTTCCGGTACGGCATGACTGGCTCCTGCGCGATAGAGTTCGGCAGCGTGCGAACTGTCGCGAGCGCGGGCCACGATCAGCAGGTCAGGGTATGTCTTGCGCAGTTTAGCCACCAAGCGCTGTGCCAGAACCGGCTCGTCCATGGTGAGCACCAGAGCGAGGGCATTCTCGATCCCGAGCTTGTCGAGCGCGTCGGCGCGAGACGCATCTCCGAATGCTGCACGGATGCCCTCGCGCTTGGCGTTGGCAATGAGGTCGGCGTTCGAGTCGATTGCGATATAGGGCTTGTCATGCGCTTCCAGCATCCGCGCGATCAGCTGGCCGACACGGCCCGCGCCGACGATGATGACGCGCGGCTTGTCCATGTCTTCTGCAGGCAGTTCGGGTATCGGCTCGATACGCCGCCCGATGATCCTGCCGATATGCGCAAGCAAGGGCGTCACTGTCAGGCCGATCGCCGTGACGATCTGCCAGAACTGGGCCGTACCGGGCTGGATCAACAAAGCCGCCGATGCAGCGGAAATGATGATCAGCGTGTCTTCGGACGGGCTGGCCATGAGAATGCCCGTCTCGACTGCCGTACTCCGGCGCGCGCCCATCAAATACAGCAGCGTCGTGGTAATAAGTGCCTTGAGCGTAAGCAGGCAGACGACTGCGATGGCGATTGCGCCGATGTTCTCGAAGATACTGTAGACATTGATCGTCATGCCCACGGTCAGCAGGAATATCCCTAGTGCAAACCCGCGAAACGGTTCGAGGATATTGGCTACTTCCGGGGAATAATCCGTTTCCGCGATCATCAGCCCCGCCAGGAGCGCGCCCACGATCATCGAGAGGCCTACCATCGAGGTCGCGAGGCTTGCCCCGATCACTACCAGAAGGCTTGCGGCGAGAAATATCTCGGGACTCTTGGTACGGGCTGCCTGAGCGAAGAGGCGCGGCAGAACGAAGGGGCCTGCGGCGAGCATCAGCACGATGACGACCGCGCCCTTCCACAGCGTGTCGACCATCCCCTCGAACCCGTCCGCCGCGGCATGGGGGGCGAGGGTGCCAAGAAGAAAGATGATCGGAACCAGCGCGATGCCTTCGAACAGCAACATCGACAGCGCCGCTCTGCCAACCGGTGTTCGAGTACCTGAAATCGGCAGAACGACTGCGGTCGAGGACATGGCCAGAGCCAGGCCGAGCGCCAGGGCCCCGGTCCAGTACTGCCCCAGAATGGAAAGGAAAATCGCGATCAGCGATCCGCCGACCAGCAATTCGAGCGACCCGAGGCCGAAGACCAGTCGCCGCAATTGCCACAGGCGTTTGTACGAAAGCTCCAGCCCTATCGCGAACAGCAGTAGCACGATGCCCAGCTCGGCAAACGGCTCGAGCCGTTCCGGATCGGTAATCGTGAACCAGGTGAGCCATTCATATTCGGATGTCGCCCGGCCAAGACCGAATGGCCCCACCACGACGCCGACCAGAATGAAGCCGATGATGGGCGTGATCTTGAACCGGGCAAACAGCGGGATCACGATTCCCACGGCACCCAAAATCACCAGTGCATCCGACATCATCGGAGGGATCGCGGTCTCGGCATTCATAAGGCGCGAATGTTTCCTTCGTGTTGAACGCAATGCACTAGCGAGATTGTGCTGGCATCACATAGAGATGGCGCCTGCCGGGTCAGGCGACGTCCGTAACCGGCTTAGCTATGCGCAAGCCACCTGTCAGCCCCGCAATGGCGCGCGGGCTAACCTCCGCCGATGGTGGATGGACCCAGAGGTTCGCGGCGCGGACGCGGTTTGCCCGGGTGCTTGCCATCCTCGTCCCATTCGATGCGGTAGAGGTCGAAACGCCGGTCGGCCAGATTGCGGACCGTCCCTTCGGCGCGCGCCCATTGCAGATCGGCAAGGTTGATGTCGCTGATGGTCAGCGTCTCGACATTCTCGGTCGCTTCGGCTGCGATACCATCGCGTGCGAAGGGAAAATCGCAGGGGGTCAGGATACAGCTTTGTGCATACTGAATGTCCATGTTGCCCACGTTCGGAAGATTTCCGACATTCCCGCTGAGCACCACGAAGCACTGGTTTTCGATCGCGCGCGCCTGGCCGCAATAGCGTACCCGCAGATATCCCTGCCGGCTATCCGTGCAGAAAGGCACGAATATGATGCGCGCACCTTCGTCGGCGAGGCGGCGGCTGAGTTCGGGAAACTCGCTATCGTAACAGATCTGCACGCCGATCGGACCGCAATCGGTCTGGATCACCTCAACCTTGTCGCCGCCCTTGATGTTCCACCAGTACCGTTCGTTGGGTGTCGGATGGATCTTCTCCTGAGCATGCACCGCACCATCGCGCAGGCAGACGTAGGCGACGTTATGAATATCGCCATCGTCCATGCGCGTGGGATGCGATCCGGCGATGATATTGATGTTGTAGCGCATGGCCATTTCCGAAATGTCCGTACGCAGCCGAGGCGTATATTCCGACAGGCGCTCGATCGCTTCGACCGGTGACAGTTCCTTCTCCTCGAAACTCAGCAGCATCAGCGTGAAGAGTTCGGGAAAGACGATGAAGTCGGCTTCGTAATCGCTTGCCACATCGACGAAATATCGGACGTGGCGCATGAATTCGTCATAGTCGGCGACCTGCCGCGCCTGGAGCTGGCAGGTGGCCACGCGCACGGCTTCCACGCCGCGGGGCAGGCGCTTCTTCACCGGCTGATCCCGTTCGACGTAAGGGTTTCGCCAGACCATCATCACGGCATTGCTCTGCGAGGCCTTGTCCTCGGGCAGATATCCTTCGAGAATGCGTTCGGGCTCGAAGCCGTTTGCCATCTGAAAGCGCAGGACGGGATCGTGCAGCTTCTTCTCGACCACCTTGTCGAGATAGTCCTGCGGGCCTTCTACGCGGCGGCGGAAGCGGCGATAATTGGGCATGCGTCCGGCAAAGACGATGCCTGTCAGGTCCTTATCTTCGGCCAGCGCCCGGCGCTCTTCATAAAGGCGCCGCCCGATACGCACGCCGCGCACCTTTGGATCGACGCACATTTCATAGCCGTAGAGCCAGTCGCCGGTCGGATCGTGGCGGCTGCCGTAACCGTTGCCGGTGATCTCGTCCCAGTCGTGGTCCTGAAAGGCGAGTGCCTCGGCCAGTTGCATTGTCGCGCAATAGCCGACGACCTCATCGTCGAGCAGGGCGACGAAGCACCCTTCGCGGAAATTGTTGATCTGCCCGCGGATCTCGCCGTGCGTATAGGCAGGCATGTCCTCGTAAACGCGGCGCACCAGATTGGCGATGCCGGGAATGTCCTTGATCTTGGCGTTGCGGATATCGAGCCGCTTCTGTCCGAATTTCTCCGGACCCTTGCGTTTTACACTGCGCTTTTTGGTCGGCTGCTTGGCCATTGTGTCCCCGTGTCAGATTTCTGGCATCAACGTTCAGTGTGAACGCGTTTCGCGAAGCGCGGTTTCGTGCCGATTTCGTGGTTGGCGATACGGCGCGCAGCGCGCTACGGCAACAGTCCTCGCTCGAGGGTCGCTGGCCGCCCTAGGGTCCGGGAAGGATGCGGATCGTGGGCGATTGTAAAAGAGAGACAGACGGAATGGTGAAACATGACGTGGTCGTTGTCGGGGGAGGGCCGGCGGGGATGATGGCGGGCCTGCTGCTGGCCCGGGCCGGTGTCGACGTTCTGGTGCTGGAGAAGCATGCCGATTTCTTCCGCGATTTCAGGGGCGACACGGTACATCCTACGACGATGGAGATCCTCGATCAGCTCGGCTGGCTGGATGAATTCTTGCGTCTCCCGCACAACCGGGTCGATAGTGCTGAATTCACTTGGGAAGACCGGACGTACAGTCTGGCCGATTTCTCCCATCTACGCACGCCGGCTCCTTTCATCGCCATGATGCCGCAATGGGACCTGCTCGACTTCCTGCGCGATAAGGCACGAGCTTTTTCCGGCTTTCATCTCGCGATGTGCGAGGAGGTTACCCAGCTTGTGCAGGAAGGGCGGCGTTTCACGGGTGTCGTTACCGCGGCTGGCGAGGAATTTCATGCTCGAAGGCTTGTCGTGATGGCAGACGGCCGATCCTCGCTGGTTCGTCGCAAGGGTCTCCTGTCCCTGCATGATCTGGGCGCGCCGATCGATGTCCTGTGGTTCAAGGTGCCCAAGAGCGGTTCCGGCAGCCGGCTGCGCGGACAGATAAAGGGCGGCCACATGCTCGTTCTGTTCGAACGCGGCGATTACTGGCAATGCGCCTTCGTCATCGCCAAGGGGCAAGCGGCGCGCATGATGGCACAGCCAATTGCGGACTTGCGCGCGCTGGTCGCCGCCGCGGCGCCGGATCTGCCCGATCTGGAACGCGCATTGTCGGATTGGGACCAGGTCAAATTGCTCAGCGTGTCGCTTGATCGGCTGGAAAAGTGGTATCTGCCGGGGTTGCTGGCAATTGGCGATGCGGCGCACACAATGAGCCCGGTCGGCGGCGTGGGCATCAATCTGGCCATTCAAGACGCGGTCTGCGCGGCCAATGTTCTGGCCGCACCGCTAGCCGCGGATCGCGATATCGATCACCTTCTGAGCAAGGTCCAGGCGAGGCGCGAACTGCCAGTACGCGTCGTTCAGGGCGTGCAGAAACTGGCGCACGAGGTGGTAATCGAACCAATCCTGAAAAGTCAGGACGGCAAGCCCCGCGAAGCGCCCTTGCCGCTAAGGATTGCCGATCGGTTCAGCCGCTTGCGACGCCTGCCTGCGCGTCTCATCGGTTACGGTTTCCGGCGTGAACGCCTGACAGCGCCATGCGCGGCGGAAAATGCGAGCTGATACGAAAAACCCCCGTCCCGAAGGACGAGGGCTCTTCAAATACTCAGTTGCGGTGGGGACCTAGCCCCAATTCGCCATTTCCTTCTCGAGGTTCTCGACAATCGCTTCGAAGAACTGTTCGGTGGTCATCCAGCTCTGGTCCGGACCGATAAGAAGCGCAAGATCCTTGGTCATCTTGCCGCTTTCGACAGTCTTGATGCAGACACGTTCCAGCGTTTCCGCGAACTTCACGACGTCCGGCGTATTGTCGAAACGACCGCGATAGATAAGGCCGCGCGTCCAGGCGAAGATGCTGGCGATCGGGTTGGTTGATGTCGCCTTGCCCTGCTCGTGCTGGCGATAGTGACGGGTAACGGTGCCGTGGGCAGCTTCCGCTTCCACCGTCTTGCCATCGGGCGTCATCAGGACCGACGTCATCAGGCCGAGCGAGCCGAAGCCCTGCGCGACCACGTCCGACTGTACGTCGCCGTCGTAGTTCTTGCAGGCCCAGACGAACTTGCCGCTCCACTTGAGTGCCGATGCGACCATGTCGTCGATCAGGCGGTGCTCGTACGTGATCTTCGCTTCAGCGAACTTGTCCTTGAATTCATTGTCGAACACTTCCTGGAACAGGTCCTTGAAGCGGCCGTCGTATTTCTTGAGGATCGTGTTCTTGGTCGACAGGTACACCGGCCATTTGCGATCAAGGCCATAGTTCATGCAGGCACGCGCGAAGTCGCGGATGCTGTCGTCGAGGTTGTACATCGCCATGGCGACGCCCGAACTCTGGAATTCATAAACGTCGAGGTCGATGTTCTCGCCATTCTCGCCTTCGAAAACCAGGCGCAGTTTGCCGGCGCCGGGGATCAGCGTGTCCTTGGCGCGATACTGGTCGCCGAATGCGTGACGACCGACAACGATCGGGTCGGTCCAGCCCGGCACCAGGCGCGGGACATTGTCGATCACGATGGGTTCGCGGAAGACCACGCCGCCCAGAATGTTGCGGATCGTGCCGTTCGGGCTGACCCACATCTTCTTGAGGCTGAATTCTTCGACGCGTGCCTCGTCCGGTGTGATGGTGGCGCATTTCACGCCCACGCCGTGTTCCTTGATGGCGTTGGCGGCGTCGACCGTGATCTGGTCTTCCGTCTCGTCACGCTTTTCGATGGAGAGATCGTAATATTTCAGATCGACGTCGAGGTAAGGCAGGATCAGCCGTTCGCGGATCCACTGCCAGATGATTTTCGTCATTTCGTCGCCGTCGAGCTCGACGATCGGGTTCGCAACCTTGATCTTGGCCATGGGTATCCTGTTCGTTCGAATTGAGGTTGCGCGCGCCATAGCAGAGCGCGGGGCGAGGGCAAGGGAGGGGGCAGGATAGACTTTGGCCGCTGGCGCGGAGAAGGCCGGGCTTGCTCCATGTGCAACCGATCTGGCGTGGGACCAGGCGATAAAAATGCTTTGGCTGGACATTGTCTGCATGCTCAGAGCCTTGCCCTGACGGTTTCTAAACTCGATAGTAACCATCGCAGCATAGGGTTTGCGGGCACTTCCAATCACCTGAATGATCAGATCTAACTAGGCGACGCATGACTATTGTTCCGGTAATTCTATGTGGCGGAAGCGGCACTCGGCTCTGGCCGCGAAGCCGGAAGGCGATGCCGAAGCCCTTCCTGCCGCTTGTCGGCGAGAGAACGCTTTTCGAAGCGACACTTCATCGCTGTGCCGATCCCGAGGTGTTTGCCCGCCCGATCGTGGTTACGGGGGCAGAACACGTCGAGCATGTAGAAGCGCAGTCCGGCCCCGGCACTTCGATCATCGTCGAACCGGAAGCGAAGAATACTGCAGCAGCGATCGCGCTGGCGGCATATCGGCTGCCGAAAGACGCCATAATGCTCGTTTGCCCGAGCGATCATCACATTGCCGATTTACAGGCGTTTACCGATGCGGCCACGAGCGCAGCGTCGCTGGCGAGCGATGGCTGGCTCGTCGCTTTCGGTATCGAGGCGAGGAAGCCGGAAACCGGATTTGGATATATCAAATGCGGCGCACGGCTTGGTGATCGTTCCTACCGTGTAGAACGGTTCGTGGAAAAGCCGGACCTCGCGACAGCCAGGTCTTTTCTCGCGCAAGGCGATTACCGCTGGAATGGGGGTTTGTTCGCGTTCGTCGCAGGGAAATTTATCGAAGAACTGGCGTCGCATCGACCGCAAATTTCCGCCTTGGTCGAGCAGGCGGTTCTCAGTGGCCGCGACGAAGGCGGTCACTTTCATCCGGATGCGGAGGCGTTTTCCAAGGTCAGCGGCGAAAGCATCGACTATGCAGTGATGGAGAATACCGACAGGGCCGCGGTGGTGCCGGTTGATATGGGGTGGTCGGACATCGGCAACTGGGTGGCGCTGCGTGAAGCCTGCGCAACCGACGGCAATGGGAATGTCGCGCCGAGCTCGGCGGAATTGATTGATTGCCGCAATGTGATGGTGGAGAGCGACGGCCCGCGCGTATCGGTCGTTGGGCTGGAGAATGTCACTATTGTCGTTTCGAACGGCGAAATACTGGTGACGAGCGATGCTGGGGCGCAAAAAGTGGGCAATCTGGCCGGGGCGAAAAATCAGTAATGCACGCTCGCGATTGAGCGGATTTCTACCGTGAATCTTTTCGAAACCTGCCTACTATCCCGCTGATAAAACGCGTGTAATGGGGTGAGGCACCTGGGTCCGTCTTTTTCGCAACGGTCCATGCCTTATGATCGATAAATCCCTGTTTATGAGCTCTGTGGCTGGCGTCTTGTTCGGGATGTCGGGCCAAGGCAATCGACAGCTCACATCTGGAATATCGCTCTTGATCGAATGATGGATCGGTGAGAACATAAGTGGAACATTGGTTAGGCCGATTCGTATCCACTTGATGTCACATGCTCAGAATATCTCACCGCCTCAAAACACTCCTCTGGCTGGGAGAGTGGACGCTCTGCGTGCTTCGGAACTTCCCGTTGCCCTGGGGAATGGCGCAGACGAATGGTCCCCTGATCTGCAGCTTCCGCATTCCATGTGGGAAATCTTCGGCAGCATGGACGATGTCGCCGGTGACGCGCTGGCACTTGCTTTCGCTCAGAAACATTGTGCTGCTGGCGGCGAAGGCTGGCGGTGGCTGTGGGTTCAGGATGCGCGCAGCACCCGATCTTCGGGGCGCCCGTTTCTTCATGGCCTGCCGCCACCGTTGCGCAGCGGCTTCATTCATGTCGAGGCAGGCAGTGCGGCCGATGCCTTATGGGCAATGGAAGAAGGCGTAAGATGCGGCGAGCTGTCCTTCGTCATCGGCGAGATCGTGGGCGATCCCAAGGTGCTCGATTTCACGGCCATCCGTCGGCTCGTGCTGGCGGCGGAACGCAATGGCGTGATGCTTTACCTGTTGCGCCGGGAAGGCTTTGCGAATCTTTCCGCTGCCCGGTTGCGCTGGCGGGTTACCGCTGCGCCTTCGGCATTGCACCGCTGGAACAGTATGGCACCCGGTGTGCCGCGCGTGCGCGCCGAATTGTTTCGCGGACGCGGCCTGAGGCCTGGGCAGTTTTGGCTCGAACATGGCGTGGGCTCGCATGAACCGGATCATAGTCTCCTTGTGGTTCCCGACCTTCGCGATCGACCGGTGGAGCCGGATTACCGCGCAACAGGGTGAGGAAGACGATCTGCGACAGCCCATCGTGCTGGTGAGCGACACGGCACATGGTCCCGTCATCGATGCCGTCAGCCGGATGGCCATGGCTGCTGGTGCGCAGTCCGGCATGCGCTTGGCCGATGCGCGAATGCTGGCCCCCGAACTGGTGGCCATTCCATTCGATCACGAAGGCAACCAGCGCACGTTGGGAAAGCTGGCGCTTGCAACGCAGCGCTGGGGGCCCTGGAGCATGGTGGACGGTTACGATGGCATATTGCTTGATAGTTCGGGCAGTGCACATCTGTTTGGTGGCGACGGTCCGATGCTGACGAGGATCGAAACGTTTTTTCTGAGGCAAGGTTATCAATGCCGTATCGCCTGTGCGCCCAATAGCGGAGCCGCCTGGGCGCTTTCCCACTATGCCGAGAATCGTTCGGCCATCACCATGCCGGACGATCTGCCTGAAGCGCTTGCGCCTCTGCCTGTTGCTGCCCTGCGGCTCAATTCGGAAACCAGACTGTTGCTGGCCCGGCTCGGGCTGAAAACCGTTGGCGACTTGATGGAAGTTCCGCGTGAAAGTCTCGTCCGGCGCTTCCGCAATCGTCGTTCCGCCGAAGCCAATCCCCTGGTCAGGCTCGATCAGGTGCTGGGGCGTAAGCACGAGCCGCTCGTCCCGCTTATCGAGCACCCACCATTCGGGGCAGAGCGCCGACTTGCCGAGCCGATCCTTCACCTCGAGCCGCTGCAGCATATCGTGGGCGATATTACGCATGACCTCATGCGTATCCTGGAACAGGCCAAACATGGCGTGCGCAGACTGTCGCTGCGTCTGTGGCGGGTGGATGGCGAAGATATGTACCGAACGCTCGAACTGGCTTCGCCGTCACGCGATCCCGATCATATCATTCGTCTGTTCGTACAACGGCTGGACGACGTTGAAGCCGGGTTCGGCATCGATCAGATCAGGTTGACTGCAATATGGACCGAGCCGCTGGATGGCGCACAGGATACGCTCGACAAGCTCGACACCAGCGGCACGGCGCTACCGGTTCTGATCGACAGGCTGGTTACGCGCTTGGGCAGGGACAGGGTGGCACAATTTGTTCCGCGTAGCAGCCATTGGCCCGAACGCTCACAGCGAGTGGCAGCGCCCGGCAAAACGAGCGCCGCAGTGCAATATGATCTCGGTTTCAACCAGCGCCCGCTCAAGCTGCTGGCCCGTGCCGAGCCGATCAGTGTCATCTATGCCACTCCCGAAGGTCTGCCTCGGCGCTTTCGCTGGCGCGGCGGGCTGCACGTTATTGTAAAGGCGGAAGGGCCGGAGCGGATAGCACCCGAGTGGTGGAGACAGCGGGCGAATGCGCGATTGCGTGATTATTACCGGATCGAGGACGAGGCCGGGCGCCGTTACTGGATCTATCGCAATGGCCTGATCGGTGACGGGCGAGGCGGGCCGCCCGACTGGTATCTGCATGGATTTTTCGCCTGATGCCCGATCAGCCGCTCACCCCTGATCGCCGAACGCTTGCCCGATTTTCCGACAAGGAATTCGTCGGCAACCCCCGCGCGCAATTCGTCGAGCTGGGGATCACCAGCTGCTTCTCGTTTCTGCGCGGCGCGTCCGATGCGGTGGATCTGGTCCTGACCGCATTCGCGCAAGGGTACGATGCCATTGGCATCGCCGATCGCAATACGCTGGCGGGGGTGGTGCGCATTCATACCGAAGCCAAGACGGCCCGGATGCGTCCGGTAATCGGATGCCGGATCGTGACTGTCGAGGGCTGGCATTTTCTCGCCTATCCGACCGACCGCGCCGCCTACGGACGGCTTACCTCACTGCTGTCCAGGGGCAAGATGCGGACTCTGGAAGGGAAATGGCAGGACAAGGGCGAGACGCACATCGATCTCGCAATGCTGGCCGACCACGCAGAAGGCATACAGCTGATCCTCATCCCCCCGGACGTTCTCGACGAGCGGTTTATGGCTGAATTGCGCAAGCTTGCCGTACAGCTGCCGACACTCCGGCATCTTGCCGCCGCCTATCTCTACTCCGGCGACGACATTGCGCGTATCAACCAGCTCGATACGCTGGCGCGAAGCACCGGCCTCACCATCCTTGCCACCAATGACGTGCACTATCACGCCCGCGACCGGCGGCCCTTGCAGGATGTGATGACCTGCATCCGCGAAAAGACGACGATCGATGGTGCGGGCCTTTTGCTTGAGGCAAATGCGGAACGTCACCTCAAACCGCCGGAAGAAATGGTCCACCTGTTTGCCGAATGGCCCCATGCCATTGCCGCGGCGCGTGACGTGGCCGATGCGAGCACGTTCGACCTTGAGGAACTATGTTATGAATACCCGGACGAGCCGATCCCCAAGGGCCGTTCGCCGGATGCGTATCTTGCCGAACTGGCCCGGCAGGGTGCACAGGCCCGTTACCCTCGTGGTGTTCCGGTCAAGGTAACACGCCTGATCGATTATGAGCTCGATTTGATCCGTAGGCTCGGCATCGCACGCTACTTCCTGACCATCAGGGACATCGTCGATTTTGCGCGGACCCGGGATCCGCCGATCCTGTGTCAGGGACGCGGCAGCGCGGCAAACTCCGCCGTCTGCTACTGTCTTGGCATTACGGCTGTCGACCCGGACGAGCACGAATTGCTGTTCGACCGCTTCATCTCCGAAGAGCGCAAGGAGCCACCGGACATAGACGTCGATTTCGAACACGAACGGCGCGAAGAGGTCATCCAGCATATTTATGATCGCTACGGTCGTCACCGCGCCGGGCTGTGCGCAACAGTAATTCATTACCGTCCGCGTATGGCCATTCGCGAAGTCGGTAAGGTTATGGGACTGTCCGAAGATACCACGAGCGTGCTCGCGCGGACCGTCTGGGGCAGCTATGGGCGAGAAATTGCAGAAAAGCATGCGCAAGAAGCCGGGCTCGATATGCGTGATCCGCACTTACGCCGTGTGCTGAAACTGACTGAGCAGATGATTGGCATGCCGCGCCATCTCTCGCAGCACGTAGGCGGTTTCATCCTCACTCAGGGCCCGCTGGTCGAAACCGTGCCAATCGGCAATGGTGCCATGCCGGATCGCAGTTTTATCGAATGGGACAAGGACGACATAGAAGCCTTGGGCATTCTGAAGATCGACGTTCTGGCGCTGGGGATGCTGACCTGTCTGCAAAAGGGTTTCGACCTGCTGCGCGATCACCATGATCGTGATCTGACGCTGGCGACCGTCCCGCGCGAAGATGCCCGTGTTTACGACATGCTGGTGAAGGGGGACAGCCTAGGCGTCTTCCAGGTGGAAAGCCGGGCGCAGATGAACATGTTGCCGCGGTTGAAGCCGCGCCAGTTCTATGATCTCGTCATTCAGGTGGCGATCGTACGTCCCGGCCCGATCCAAGGGGATATGGTACATCCCTATCTCAAACGGCGGCGGAAGGACGAAGCCGTGGTCATTCCAAGGCCATCCCCCCTTCATGGCCCGCCGAATGAACTCTCATCGATCCTCGATCGCACTTTGGGTGTGCCGATTTTCCAAGAGCAAGCGATGAAAATTGCACTTGATGCCGCAAAATTTTCCAGCACCGAGGCAAATCAGCTTCGCAAGGCGATGGCGACCTTCCGCAGCCGCGGCATGGTTGATGAATTGCAGGACAAGATGGTCGGTCGGATGATCGCGCGGGGCTATGACCCGGACTTTTCAGAACGCTGCTTCAACCAGATACGCGGTTTTGGAGAATATGGGTTTCCGGAAAGCCATGCGGCCAGTTTTGCCCATCTCGTCTACATTTCAAGCTGGATGAAATGCCATTATCCGGCCGCGTTTGCCTGTGCATTGCTCAATTCACAGCCGATGGGTTTTTATGCCCCCGCGCAAATCGTACGCGATGCGCAAGAGCATGGCGTGGAAGTACACGCAGTCGATGTCAATGAAAGCCACTGGGACAACACGCTCGAGCAGTGGGAAGGTAAATCTCAGCCACCCATGCGGCTGGGGTTTCGCCAGATCGACGGACTGACGGAGGTATCGGCCGCGCGGCTGGTTGCTGCACGCGATGCAGGAGGTCCGTACGATAGTGTTGTCGAACTGCGGGAGCGTACGAAGCTTTCGCCCAGTGTTATCGAAAGGCTTGCTGCCGCGGACGCGTTTCGCTCCATGGGGCTCGACCGGCGACAGGCGTTGTGGGATGCGCGCGCACTCAAATCGGTAGACGATCTGCCTTTGTTCACTGCGACCGCTGTTCGGGACGAAGGGGCAGAAATCACGCATCATATGTTGCCGCTGATGCCATTATCCGAACATGTCGTGGCCGATTATCAGACCGCCAGACTGAGCCTGAAAGCGCATCCCATGCAATTTTTACGCAACGGGATGCATGATCGCGGGGTTACCGCAAATGCGGACCTGCGTCGGAAAAATTTCCGTAGCCGGGTGAAGGTGGCCGGTGTCGTGCTGATCCGCCAACGCCCCGGCAGCGCCAAAGGGGTGTGTTTCATCACCTTGGAGGATGAGACGGGGGTTGTGAACCTCGTGGTGTGGCCGGATGTGATGGAGCGATATCGCAAGGTCATAATGAGTGCGCGACTGATGGAGGTTACCGGCAGGGTCGAGATGGACGACGAGGTGCTCCACGTCATTGTATCGCATATAGACGATGCGACCTGGCGATTAACCGAATTGAGTGATGACCTGATCGCACCCCAGATGTCGCGAGCCGACGAAGTCAATCGGCCCTTGCGAACCATGAGTGCGGCAAAGCGCAAGGTCGAGATATCACCCGGTCCGGGGAATACCGATAGTGCATCTCACCAAGCAAGACGAGCGTTGCGTGCGCCGCGGCCTTCGCATCCCCGCAACGTCCGCATCCTGCCCAACAGCCGCGATTTTCATTAGCCGGTGATCAACCGCGGCCGATGCTGGTGTAGGCAAATCCCCTGTCGCGCATATCTGCCGGCCTGTAGATGTTGCGTAAGTCGACCATCACCGGCGATTTCGCCAAATCCATGACGCGCTTCAGATCGAGCGCGCGGAATGCATCCCATTCGGTAACTATTGCGATGGCATCGGCGTCTGCAATGGCGGCATACGGGTCTGCGACCATTTCCACCTCTGGCATCAGCGGTTTGGCCTGTTCCATGCCTTCCGGGTCATATGCTGCCACATGCACGCCCGCGTCGGTGAGGGTCTGCGCAACCGCGATCGCTGGCGAATCCCGCATGTCATCGGTGTTCGGTTTGAAGGTCAGCCCCAGGAGAGCGACCTTTTTCCCACGCGCATCGTTCAACCCGCCAATCGCGTCGAGCACCTTGCGGCCCATCGCGCGCTTGCGGCTCTCGTTTGCCTTCACCACCGACTCAACGATCCGGGTGGGGCTGTCGTAATCCTCCGCCGTCTTGAGCAGGGCGAGCGTATCTTTCGGGAAACATGATCCTCCATAGCCGGGGCCAGCGTGGAGGAATTTCGAACCGATGCGATTATCCATTCCGATGCCACGGCTCACGTCTTGCACATTCGCGCCAACTTTCTCGCACAAATCTGCCATTTCGTTGATGAAAGTGATCTTGGTGGCAAGGAATGCATTCGCAGCATATTTGATGAGTTCGCTCGTGCGGCGCCCCGTGAAAAGGATCGGCGATTCATTAAGGAACAAGGGGCGGTAGACTTCACTCATGATTTCGCGCCCGAAATCGTCTTCAGCACCAATCACGATACGGTCGGGGCGTTTGAAATCGCCAATTGCGGCGCCCTCGCGCAGGAACTCAGGGTTGGAAACTACCGCGATGCGATGCGGTGTCCCGCTGTTCTTGAGAATCCGCTCAACCTCGTCCCCGGTGCCGACGGGTACGGTGGATTTGGTCACGACCACGGCGTCGCCAGCCAGATGCTCGCCAATCTCCTCGGCCACAGCGTAGACGAAGGAAAGGTCCGCATGACCATCGCCGCGCCGACTAGGAGTACCGACAGCGATGAAGATGGCGTTGGCGCCCTTGATCCCTTCGGCCAGACTCGCAGTGAATGTCAGTCGGCCAGCCCTTGCGTTCGATGTCACTAGATCGGCGAGACCCGGCTCATAAATCGGCATGATACCGTCATTCAGACGATCGATCTTCGACTGGTCCTTATCGATGCAAACCACGTCGTGACCGAAATCGGCAAAACATGCTCCTGAAACTAGGCCCACATAACCCGAGCCCACCATTGCAATCTTCATATTCTCACCTTGCTCGAAGCTGTAACCTGCCGGCCCTTCAAGATCCTGACCAATTTCCCGCGCAATGCCCTGCTTACATATACAGCACAACAGCCTTATCGCAGGCCGGGACTCCTTTGCTCACAAGCCCTTTGCATAAGCAATCGGATCAGCTAAGGGCGCGGCATGATATATTGTCACGCTAAAAGTCGAGGCTTAGCGCGCGGTGGACGCCGCTCGCTATCTCACCTTTGGTGTGCGTTGCTCGCGCTTTTCGTATTAGCGCAGAGTTTCATTGTCCAAACCCATTTCCATGAAACCGTCCAAGTCACCGCGCACACGCAAGGTACAATTGTCGCGCCGATACAAAAAGAACGGGACGACGACAGCCGATACGCCGGCCAGGATAGCTGTGCGATTTGCCGGGAGACAGGACAGTCGGGCCTCTATCTACTGCCCCCTGCAATACTGTTCTCTGCAGTGGAAACGAAAGAGCATTGGTCGCGCTGGCTGCCGATTGGCGAGTTTCGTTTGCCTACTCCGCCTGTCGGGTGGTTGGGGCGTGCCCCTCCTCAGTAACTCCATGTAAAATAACCGGCTATTCGCGCTGCGCGCCCGCTTTTGGCTGCAGCCGCGTCGTTTGTCGGTCCTTATCTTTATCGGAGTTATTTGAATGCGTTTTACTTTACTGACCTGCGCCGCGGCCGCCGCTCTCATCCCCTATGCGGCCATAGCCCAAGAAGCCTCATCTTCCGATCAGCAAGAGCCGGAAGCTCCGACGAGGACGTCCACCGAAAGGGGTGGAGACGATTTTCATAACGTGATCGTAGTTACAGCACCGGGTCTTGATCGCTTAGATGTTCTGGCAGGCACCTCCGTCGTCGATGGAATGGAGCTTCAGCGCAACCAGAACGGGCAATTAGGTGAGGTTCTGGCCAAGCTTCCAGGTGTGTCGGCGAGCGGTTTTGCGCCTGGTGTTTCGCGTCCCGTACTCAGAGGTTTCGGCGGTGAGCGCGTCCGAGTTCTGACAGACGGCATCGGTGCCATCGACGCTTCGAGTACATCCGATGACCACGCCGTTACCGTGGAGCCCCTGATCGCCGAACGCATCGAGGTACTTCGCGGGCCTGCAGTGCTGCTTTATGGAAGCCAGGCGATCGGCGGCGCTGTGAACGTCATCACAAAGCGAATTCCGCCACGCGTCCCGGATGAGCCCGTACATGTCGACGCAATGGCCGGCTTCGATACTGTCAGCAACCGGCGCGAAGGCGGCCTTTCGGTCGACGTGCCTGTTGGTGACAATCTCGCATTCCATGTGGATGGATCGTATCGCAACACCGATAATCTCGAGATTCCCGGATATGTAGCAACCGATCGCCTTCGCGCCCAACTCCTGGAATCTGCTGCGGAAGAGGAGGCCGAAGGTCATCTGGATGAGGCGGAGGAACTACGGGAGGGGGCGAACGCACGCGGAACTTTGCCGAATAGCTGGACGGAAACCTACACTCTGGGAACAGGGCTTGCCTATTTCTCGGGCAACAGCAGCCTTGGCGTATCTTTCGATTACTATGACACGAATTACGGCATACCGGGCCTGCCAGGCGTAGGACACGTGCATGAAGGTGATCATGATCACGATCACGAAGAAGAGGATGATGATCACGCGCACGGCGAGGAAGGGCCCGTTTCAATCGGCATGAAGCGGTACCGCGCCGATCTGAAAGGCGTGCTGGATCTTGGCGACGGCTTCTTCAACGAGCTGCGGACTCGGTGGGGATACAGCGATTATACCCACACCGAGTTTGAAGGAGACGACGTAGGAACCGTGTTCGATGTCGAGGGCGTCGAAGGCCGCGTGGAGCTTGTTCAATCGCGCCGTGGAAACCTTCAGGGTTCGCTCGGCGGTCAATACTCGCATACCAATTTCTCCGCTATCGGCGAAGAAGCTTTCGTGCCCAGCAACACGACCGATAGTTTTGCTTTGTTCACTGTGCAGGAACTCGATTTCGACAGGTTCGAAGTGGAACTCGGTGCTCGCTATGAGCACACCGGTGTCGACGCTTCGGATTCGATCGGCGTATCCCGCGATTTCGATACGTTTTCCGGAGCCATCGGCGCATCCTATACTCTTACGGATGGCGCGGCGGGCGATCTGCGAGCAGGGGTCAATCTCTCGCGAGCAGAACGTGCGCCTTCCGCGCAAGAACTATTCGCCGATGGTCCACACGTCGCAACGCAACAGTTTGAAATCGGCAGTCCTACTCTAGGAACTGAACGCTCGTGGGGCGTGGAAGGCTACGTCCGCGGTAACCTTGGCCCGGCTCTTCTGAGTGCGAGCGTCTACAGGAACTGGTTCAACGACTTCATTTTTCTTTCCGATACGGGTGCGGAAGAAGACGGGCTGGAGGTGTTTCAGTTTCTGCAGCAGAATGCGGATCAGTTCGGCATAGAAGCCGAGGCGAGCATGCCCGTTTTCGAAACCAATGACTTCAAGCTGCTTGCGGATGTTCGCGGCGACTATGTCAGGGCCACTCTGGCAGATGGTTCTCCGGTACCCCGTATTCCGCCCCTGAGCCTTTCCGGTGCACTCGAAGGGCAGTTCGAACACGTCGATGTCCGCGCAGAGGTGGAATGGTTCGATAAACAGGACCGCGTGTCGGAACACGAAGCGCCAACGGATGGGTATACCTTCGTAAATGCTTCTGTCGCGTGGCATCCATTCGAGGGGGCGGACAACCTGACCATCCTCGCGCAAGTGGACAATATCTTCGATGTCGAAGGTCGGCGCCATACGAGTTTCACGAAGGAATTCGTGCCTCTGCCCGGCCGGAATTTCAAACTGACCGCTCGTTTGAGCCTGTAAGTCCGCGCGAGACCGCGCATGCCGACGCCTGGATCACGGGCGTCGGCTTTCCTTTCCCTGCAGACATTCCTCAAAGGAAGAGACCGGATGCAATTCAGCAATTCTCCACATCGCAACCTGCTCGATGGAATGGCGATTGCCGGATCCGCGCTCTGCCTGATTCATTGTCTCGCCTTGCCACTCATCATCGCGTGGCTGCCCGCGCTTGCGGACTGGTTGTCCTGGCCGGAAAGCGTGCATCTCTGGATACTGCTCGCGGCATTGCCTCTGTCGTTCTTTGCCCTGTGGCGTCATGCACTTTGCGAAGGTAGAAAAGTGCCGTTTCTTCTCGGGATGGCAGGACTTGCCATTATGGCCAGCGCCCTTCTCATCGAGGCATCTCCCATTGAACCATTCGTGACGAGTATTGGTGCCGCGCTGCTGGCGGCAGCGCATATCCTCAGTTGGCGTGGAAGGCGTTCGTGCCACGAAGGGGAGTTACGCCAGTAAGCTCGCAGTCAATGTCGGCAGGCCTCGACAGGGACGCAATTAGCTGCTGCAAGCCCTCCGATAATTTCACTTACTGAAAGCGAACGAATGGCCGATCTGTCGCATATCGATAAACATGGGCGCGCACGAATGGTCGATGTTGGCGACAAGCCGGTTACAGCCCGCAAGGCGTCAGCAACCGGGACTGTGACGTGCCAGTTGCTCACGCTCGATTTGCTGAAAGAAAGCAAGGTTCCCAAGGGAAACGTCATCGGCACGGCCGAATTGGCAGGTGTCATGGCAGCCAAACGAACGGCCGACCTCATCCCCCTGTGTCATCAGATACCGCTTTCGCAGGTCGATGTTACGATTACTGCAGACGACACATTGCCGGGTTTCGCAGTCGCGGCAACGGTGCGAACAGAGGGACGGACCGGTGCCGAAATGGAAGCGCTAACGGCGGTATCCGTCGCGTGCCTCACATTGTTCGACATGCTGAAAGCGGTCGACAAGGATATGACCATCGGTGAAATCCGCGTAACTGCGAAGGAAGGCGGCAGGTCCGGCGATTGGCGACGCGCCTGATCAGCTGCGCTGCCAGATTGCAAGACCATCGCAAGCGCGTTGGATTTTCCCGCCGGTTCCTACAGGCTCGCATCGGCCATCGGTGAGAAACGCGATGGTTTCGCCGTCATCGGCAGGAACCTTGGCCAAGGTGCGTGATCCATTCGGCGTGAGTGCCACGATCACGCCGGATTTTGGAGAGCCGGCGCGGTCATAGTGCACCGTGTAAGTCTCTATGACGGCGGGCCCCGCATAATCTTCATCGATGGGCGGAACTTCACCGCGTCTGTCGTCGGCTTCGGTCTGATAATCGAAATCTTGCGGGAAAAGCGCGCCCGTTGGCTCGCCCGACAGCATGATGGTGTGATTGTGGGTGGCATATCCACCATTGGCGAACAGTAAACCTCGACCGTCGGTCCCGCGCAGTTTTTCGGCCATGGCGACCACAGCATGGCTCATATAGTTCCCAATCGGTCCTCCACCGAACGTCAGGCCGCCAAAAACCGTAACGGGTTTTTCGATCGGCCAATCCAGCACTCTGCGTGCCATCTTCGGAACACAGGGGAAGCAACTGTAAAGTTCTACATGAGCAAGGTCATTCGTGCCGATCTCGTTCAACGCCATCGCCCGTTCGATCGAGGTCGCCAGGCTGGGTGATTGGTCATAGCGGTCGCGAGCAAGGAAGTTGCCGCTTTCGTGTGCAGCCGCACCATAGCCGATATGGACGAGCCGCTCATCCGGAATGCCGCGCCTTCGCGCTTCCGCTAGAGACGTTACGATAAAAGCTGCGCCCTGATTGACCGAGGAATTGGCCACCTGGAGCTTCGTATAGGGAAAGGCGATGGGCCGATTATTCTCGCTGGGCTCAACGACAGCCTCAGCCTTTACCGGCTTGCGTATCCATGCCCCATCACTCGCCGCAGCCACCTCGCTCATAATGGCCCAAATCGCACCGGTTTCTGCCTGCCCTTCTGCCAGGCTCTGGCAATAGGACGCCCGCCCGGCGTTTTCGTAAAGCGGATAGACATCCGTGGGTACGACAAGGCCGTAGCTCTGCGGATAACCATGCCGGACCCGATGGCTCGCATCGCGAAGCGCGTTGGGTTTTTCGCCCCCCTCCGGCTTCTTCAAAGCGGCGAGATGGCCGGCTGTTCGCAACGCTTCTCCGCCAGCAATCGCACAGATTTTCGCTTCTCCGCGACCAATACGATTTGCGGCCTCGTGCAGGAGCAGTATGGGGCTGTCGCCATTGGGCAGTGCGGTCTGCATCCGGTGAGCCGGGTCGATCCCGAGGTCCTTCGCAACCTTCGCGTCGACCGGATTGAGCTGAGGCCAAGCGAGTTGGGCAACCACGGAAAGGGAATCGCAATCGACCAAAACGCCGCCGCCCGCATCTGCATCTGCGCGGCGCAGGGCGCGCGTCATTAGACCCACTGGATCGAGACCATCGGCCGGCGTCTCGGGCCAATCATTGATCTGGCCAACACCGATAATCACGGGGGTAGTTTCGGGGTCCTGTCCGGTCATAAAAGCGCTCCACCTGCCGCGATGCCTAGCAAGCAATCTGGTGCCTGCAACTGGAAGGTGAGAGAGCTGGCTGGGGTGGCAGGGATCGAACCTGCGAATGTCGGTACCAAAAACCGATGCCTTACCACTTGGCTACACCCCAGCAGGTGCGCGCCCCTATAGCGTGTCGTGCGCGGAAGGGAAGGGGTGGGATGTGGAAATGATGAGGGTGCCAGACCCGCGACTGGATATCGGGCAAACGTCCTCTCCTCGATTACTTGGAGGAGAGGACATTTTCGCCCTCAGGCGGCGGCGCTTGCCGCGGCCTAGATATTCTTGCCTTCGAAATCGCTGGACGAATGCCGTTCGCTCAGCTGTTCGTCTTCTTCACCCCAGGTCTTGTTGACGATACGCCCACGGCGCACGGCTGGCCTCTCGGCGATCTGCTTTACCCACCGCTCGACATGGGTGTACTCATGGATCGAAAGGAATTTGCGCGCTTCGCCGTAAATGCCGCCAGTGACGAAGGGGGACAACCACGGCCAGCTTGCAATGTCGGCGATCGTGTAGTCCTTGCCACCAAGATATTCGCTTTGGGACAGCCGCTTGTCGGCAACATCGAACAGGCGCTTCGTTTCCATGGCGTAGCGGTTGATCGGATATTCGAACTTTTCGGGTGCGTAGGCGTAGAAGTGGCCGAAACCGCCACCGATGAACGGGGCGCTGCCGACCTGCCAGAACAGCCAGCTCAGCACTTCTGCACGGGTGGTGTCAGCCGGAAGGAAGGCGCCGAATTTCTCAGCGAGATGAAGCAGGATTGCGCCGCTCTCAAAAACTCGGATCGGTTCCGGTCCGCTGCGATCGAGCAACGTGGGGATCTTGGAGTTGGGGTTGAGGTCGACAAAACCTGATCCGAACTGATCACCATCCGAAATGCTTATCGTCCAGGCGTCGTATTCCGCACCGGAATGACCCGCTTCCAACAGTTCCTCGAGCATTATGCCAGCCTTCACGCCGTTGGGCGTCGCCAGCGAGTAAAGTTGGAAATCATGTTCGCCGACGGGAAGTTCCTTGTCTTCCCGGGCACCCGCCGTCGGTCGATTGATGCTGGCGAAGCGCCCGCCATTCTCGGTGTCGGGTGCCCAGACTTCGGGCGGGGTATAGGTGGGATCAGCCATTGTGTTCTCCTGTGATGCGATGGCTAAGCCAGCCTTCG
Source organism: Qipengyuania pacifica (assembly GCF_019857205.1). Classification (GTDB taxonomy): domain Bacteria; phylum Pseudomonadota; class Alphaproteobacteria; order Sphingomonadales; family Sphingomonadaceae; genus Qipengyuania; species Qipengyuania pacifica. Next base: position 221,152 of record NZ_JAHWXO010000002.1, read on the forward strand.
GTTCACCGCAAGGTGGGGAACCGGACTGCCCGTCCCACTGTTCTTCCCTTCACCATGACGAAGCTCATCTATGTCGACGACGACCTGCCTGGAATCACCCGCAAGGGTGCGGGGAAGGGATGGGCCTATTACGATCCCAAAGGTAAGCTTATCGGCGATGCAGAAGAAAAGCGTAGGCTCAATGCAATTGCCCTTCCGCCGGCTTATGTCGACGCCTGGTTCTGCCCCGCGCCGAATGGTCATATTCTCGCGACCGGCATCGATGCCAAAGGCCGCAAACAATATCGGTATCACCCTGATTTCCGCGCCGCGCGAGAAGGCGAAAAATTCGATAGCTGCGTTACCTTCGGCAGCCTGCTTCCTCTCGTCCGAAAGCGTGTAGAAAGCGATCTGCGCGGGCATAACCTCACCAGAGAGCGCGCCATCGCGAGCGTCGTGAGGCTGCTCGACCTTGGTGCGATCAGGGTTGGGAACGAAGGGTATGCAAAGGCCAACAAGAGTTTCGGTGCCACCACCCTGCGTAATCGCCACGCCGAACTGACCGGGAAGACCTTGCGGCTTCGCTACAAGGGGAAGGGCGGCAAGCTGCAGGAGGTTACCCTGTCCGATGGCAGCCTGGCACGAATGGTGCGCAAAATGCAGGATCTGCCAGGCCAACATCTGTTCAAATATGTCGATGACGATGGCGACCAGCACACGGTCGGATCGAGTGACGTCAACGACTATCTGCGCGAAACCATGGGGCAGGATTTCACGGCCAAGAACTTTCGCACCTGGCACGCAAGCGTCAGGGCGCTGACCTGCGTTTATGAGGGCGATGGCAAGCTGCCGATGAAGCAACTGCTCGAATGCGTCGCCGACCATCTGGGCAATACACCCGCGGTCACAAGAAAAAGTTATATTCACCCGGCGGTGTTCGAAGTTCTCGAAAATCAGATCGAATGGCGCGACGAGCTTCGCCTGCCACGCGCGACACGATGGTTAACGCGCGAAGAACGCGGCCTGATCGACCTTCTGCAGAACAGTCCCAGCGCGAGCACCCTGCTCGCCGCCTAGGGCCGAAAATCTCAAAATCATTTCGCAATTTCGGTAGGTTGGGCTAGCACTCTGCCATCGATGGTGTGGAACTGTCGACGGTTCGCATATACGCAGGGGTGTATTGCGGACAGCCATGCCTGCCGGAAGCTTATCACCATGCATCGCCTCGCAAATTTCGATGTCAGCCGGCAGTTTCTTACCCGTAAGGGCAAGATTACGGCGCAGATCGTATTCGGTACCCTGTGCGGTGCAGCGATTATCGGGCTTCGGACACTGTTCGATATGTGGGCGCCATCTTCAGGGCCCTTCGCTCTGATATATCCGACAGTGCTGTTATCGACGCTCTATGGCCACTGGCGCGCCGGACTGGCTGCTTTTTGCGTAACATTTGCGTGGGCCTGGTTCTTCGTCCTCCCGGTGCAATCCTCGTTCTTTTTCTCGGACCCCACCGATCCCGCTCGTGTCTTCCTGAACGCAGCAAGTGCGCTGGTCGTTCTGATTTTTGCCGAAGCGTTCCGCAGGGCAGCGCACGCCACGCTGACTGAAATTCGCCTGCGGGCTGATCGCCGCTTGACCCTGCTTGCAGACCTCGAGCACCGAACAAAGAACAATTTTGCGTTGGTCGCCAGCATGCTGGAATTGCAGAAACGGCGCATTCCCCATCAGGAATTGCATGCGCCGCTCGATGACGCAGTGGGCCGTGTACGAACCTTTGCGGACGCCTATTCCGCTCTCGCGCTCGAGCAATCGGACGATCCCAGCGTCGATATGAAGCCATATCTCGACTATCTCCTCAACCGGATCGAAGCGTCCAGTCTGCCACCTGCGGTCAAGCTGTTCCGCGAGATCGACGCAGCCACTTTGTTACGGGAGGAGGCGGTCGCCATAGGTCTCTATTTGAACGAAGCCGTCTCGAATGCCTGCAAATATGCCTTTCCGAACGACCGAAGCGGTACGATAGCCGTGTTCTTCCATGTGCGGGACAGGGGGTGGCGGTTCACGATCGAAGACGATGGTGTCGGTGACGCCGCGATACCCCACCCAGGTGGGGGCTTGGGAAGCCAGCTACTGACAGCATTCGCCGCTCAAGCGAGCGCAACCCACCATGGCGGGCCGGTTCTCAATGGCTATCGCAGTGAAATGCGAAAGGTTCTTGAAACCGAGGTTGCGTAGGGTAGCCTAAAAGGATACCGCGCCAGCCATGCATCTGGCCGGTAGCAAAATTCGGCAGTGGCGCGAGGCGCATCACCCCCCGCTTAGTGCGGACGAATTCGGTATGCGTTACGGCCAACCAGCGCCTTGGCCCAGTCGAACCGTCTACGGTTGGGAGGCGAAGGGTAAGATCGCGCGTGCGTCGGTCCAGAAACGCCTCGCTGAACTGGGTATTTGCAAGCCCGCCGACTGGCTTGAGCCGGCTTACGATAATCCCGACGAGAAAGGCCCCGCGTCAATGAGCGGTACCGAAACGCCCCCCTTCTTCGACCTGCATACGCATGGGTTTGTCAGAATTGCGACGAGCACGCCCAAGGTGCGCACGGCGGATGTCGAGTATAATGCTCAGGGTATCGTGGAGCAGGCGCGCATGGCGGATGTGCAGAACGTCGATCTGCTCCTCTATCCCGAACTTTCGCTATCGTCTTACGCTCTCGATGACCTTCATTTGCAGTCGGCGCTTCTCGACGCGGTCGAAGCGCAGGTTGAAGCGATCATAGATGCGTCGCGAACCTTGTCGCCCGTGCTCGTGTTCGGCGCTCCGCTGCGCCGCAATGGGCGTATCTACAACTGTGCGCTTGTGGTTGGGCATGGGGAACTGCTGGGCGTGGTGCCGAAGAGCTACCTGCCGAATTATCGCGAATATTATGAAAAACGATGGTTCGCCCATGGTCGCGAATGCATCGGTCTAACCATCGGTTGCGGTGATCATGAGGTGCCGTTCGGCACCGACCTTACATTTGGCGCGAGCGATCTGCCGGGTTTTGTCTTTGGTATCGAAATCTGCGAGGATTTCTGGGCGCCCAACCCGCCTGGGATCATGGCAGCACTCGCCGGCGCGACTATTCTGCTCAATCCGAGCGCATCGAACATAACCATAGGCAAGTCGGACGAGCGCCATCTGCTGAGCCGTGCCAGTTCGAGCCGTCAGGTGTGCGCTTACGCCTATTCGGCCAGCGGACACGGAGAAAGCACGACCGATCTCGCGTGGGACGGGCAGGGGATGATCTACGAACTCGGCGACCTGCTCGTCGAAAGTGTGCGTTTCGATCTCGATCCCGAACTCTGCATCACGGATGTGGATACTCAGCGCATCCTGTCCGAGCGCATGCGTATGCAGACGTTCAACGATGCCGCGGAGGCCGCAGGTCGGCCCGAGGACTGGTATCGACGTATTGTCTTCAAGCATCGTCCGCGGGGAGGGGATAAAGGGCTTCAGCGCCCCATCCGGCGCTTTCCGTTCGTCCCCAATCGTGCGGACAAGCTGGACGAAGATTGTTACGAGGCATTCAACATACAGGTCGATGCGCTGATGCGCCGCATCGATGCCACGGATCCCAAATGCCTCGTGATCGGGATTTCGGGGGGGCTTGATAGCACGCATGCCCTGATCGTGGCTGCCAAGGCGATGGACCGACTTGGCCGTCCACGGACAGACATTCGCGGATATACACTACCAGGCTTTGCTACCTCGGATGGCACGAAGGCCAACGCCTGGCGGCTCATGGAAGCGTTCGGCATCGCGGCCGAAGAAATCGACATCCGTCCTACCGCCACGACCATGCTTGAGAACATCGGCCATGCGTTTGCAGACGGGCACCCGGTCTACGACACGACTTTCGAGAACGTGCAAGCGGGGTTGCGGACGGATTACCTCTTCCGCCTGGCCGGTCAGCATGGCGGCTGGGTGATCGGGACCGGCGATTTGAGTGAACTTGCACTGGGATGGTGCACCTATGGCGTCGGCGATCACATGAGCCATTACGGTGTTAACTCGGGCGTACCCAAAACCCTTATTCAGTACCTGATCGGCTGGACGACCCGGACGAAGCAGTTCGACGACGGGGTTGAACAGGTGCTCGGCGATATCCTCGATACCGAAATCAGTCCGGAGCTCGTTCCTGCGGGAGAAGACGGCGAAATCCAGAGCACGCAATCGATCATCGGGCCTTACGAGCTTAACGACTTCTTCCTTCATCACATTATTCGCTGGGGCCAGAAACCCAGCCACGTCGCCTTTCTCGCTTGGCATGCCTGGAAAGACGCGGAGCAAGGTCTCTGGCCCATAGGTTTTCCCGAAGATGCGAAGAACGAATATGAACTGGCCATCATTGCAAAATGGCTGCGAAATTTTCTGAAGCGCTTTTTCGGTTTCAGTCAGTTCAAGCGAAGCGCCTTGCCGAACGGGCCAAAGGTTTCCGCGGGCGGTTCGCTGAGCCCACGAGGTGATTGGCGGGCACCCAGCGATGCCGTTGCCGACATTTGGCTGGCTGAATTGGATGCTGCACTTCCACGGGACGACGGCTGATCATGCCGGTACGAGCCTTGGTCATAATGATGCTGTGCAATGTGGTCTGGGCGCTCAACGTCGTCGTCAGCAAGGTCGCGATCGCAGACCTCGGCACGCCGCCACTATTCTATGCCTTGCTACGATCGATCATTATTGCAGTCGTGCTCATCCCGTTGCTGCGGCCGCTGCCCGACAAACTGTGGCGCGTCTTGCTGGTCGGTCTGGCGATCAGTGGCGGGTCCTTTGCGCTGTTGTTCATGGGTCTTGCCACTGCCAGCCCGTCTGCAGCGGGTGTGGTAAGCTTGACCGGTGCGCCGATGACGGTCCTGTTTGCCATCATATTTCTTGGCGAACGTATTCGGTGGCGCCGTGGGCTCGGTATCGGGCTGGCGTTCGGCGGCGTCCTGTTTGCAATGGCGGGGGACAATCAGATGGAAACGAGCACTGGCCTGCTGCTGGTGTTCATTTCCGCAGTCATCGGTGCATTGGGGTCTGTCTTCGTGAAGCGGCTCGATCTGCCTTCAATCCGGCTGCAGGCGTGGGCCGCTGTCGCATCGGTGGCAGTGTTGATTCCGTTCACAGTGGCGATGGAAAGCAATCAGTTCGCGGCGCTTTCCCAAGCTCCTTGGAAACTTGCTGCCTGTCTGTTCTTCGCTGCCATCATCGTATCAGTATGTGGGCACACCGCCTATTATCGCCTGCTGCAGGAACACGACGCCAATCTCGTCGTGCCTTTGACACTGTTCACGCCGATCCTGACGATACTTTTCGGCGCCTGGCTAACGGGCGATGCCATTGGCGGGCGTTTGATCACAGGCGGAGCGATAGCACTCGCAGGTGTGGCCATCATTGTATTGCGGCCGAGCGAAACATTCACCCGGCGCTTTCTGGTCAGACCAAGGTTCTGATCAATCGAGCTTGTGCGTCCAGCCGTACGTGTCCGGCACGGTCCCTTTCTGAATACCGACTAGTTTTTCACGGATCTTGTGGGTCATCTGACCCGTACCGCCGCTACCTATCGTGAATTCGCCATCCGGACTCAGAACAGTGCCGACCGGGGTTACGACTGCGGCAGTACCGCAGGCCATGGTTTCCAGTAGGCGCCCCTCAGTGGCATCTGCGCGCCATTGGTCGATGCTGTATGGTTCTTCGCGAACCTGAAGCCCCTCATCGCGCAGGAGCTGTATCAGGCTGTCGCGCGTGATGCCGGGCAGAATGGTGCCAGTTAGCGGCGGCGTAATGACACTTCCGTCGTTGAAGACGAAGAACAGGTTCATGCCACCCAGTTCCTCGATCCATTTCTTCTCGACGGCGTCGAGGAACACCACCTGATCGCAGCCATTTTCGATACCTTCGGCTTGCGGGACCAAGGACGCGGCATAGTTTCCGCCGGTCTTCGCAGCGCCCGTGCCGCCCGGCGCCGCACGGCTGTAATTGCGGCTGACCCAGATTTTGACCGGCTTGGCGCCGCCTTTGAAGTAGGGTCCGACCGGTGAGGCGATGAGGACATATTTATACTGTCGCGCCGGTCGCACGCCGAGAAATGCCTCGGATGCGAACATGAACGGACGAAGGTAAAGCGAACCATCGGGATCACCGGGCACCCAGTCACGATCTTTGGCGACAAGCTGGCTGATCGATTCGAGAAACAGTTCTTCCGGCAATTCCGGCATCGCCATCCGCCGGGCACTTTCATTGAACCGGCGCGCATTTTGCTCCGGTCGGAAAAGGGCGAGCGAGCCATCCTCTCGCTTGTAAGCCTTCATTCCTTCGAAGATCTCCTGCGCATAATGCAGGACCGCCGCTGCAGGATCGAGGCTGATCGGTTCGCGCGGGCCGAGCGTCGCCGTGTGCCATCCACCTTTGTCAGCATCGAAATCAATCACGACCATATGATCAGTGAACAGTTTACCGAAGCCGGGATCCTGCAATGCCTGCTGACGTGTTTCGCCGGGCACTGGGGCGGAGTGGGGAAGATGCTTGAAATCCATGGCCCGCGGGTAATGTGCGCTGCGAAATTTCGCAAGCGATCGGGTTGCGAGATCAAAATGAGAAGGGCAGCTCCACGCCCGTAGGTGGAACTGCCCTTCGCATGGTCAGCGGCGGGAAGTGCCGCTCACGTAGCCTCTAAAGGTATCTGCTTACCGATAGTGCTCCGTGCGGAAACTTGCCGACCTCTCTGCTGAACCATGAGACATCGGATCACCTCCTTTCGCGCTGTTTAGAGCCAAAGTACCCCGTTTCCGGGGAACAAGACCGCGTTTCGCCGCTGATCTTGAGGACATATTTGAGTCTTTCGCGGGCCTAAAACAACCCTTGAAAAAAAGTTTTCCCACGTCAGAATTGTCGTTTCTGGCTCCGAACATTCATCGAGCCGTCCTTCAGTTCCTCTTCTGGTTCACTGACGTCGGCGATCGCGAAGCGAATCCCTCAGCGGCATTCCTCGACCACGTGCGATACTTCCGCCCATGGCGGCAGGTAGATTGTGGATAAGCCGGGGACTTCCACAGCGAATCGCCCCCTGGTGATCGCCATTGCGTCGAGCAACGGATCGCGCGCGGAGACGGTGGCCACGGTGGTCGGCTGGCCGCCATCGCCCGGCCGGACTGCCAGTGTCCGATCCGCGGTTTCGGTACGGATGGTCATCCCCGACTGGCCCTGCACCTGACCAGCGCGGGTCAGAATGATCTGATTTGCCGACCGATCGCAGCGAATGGAAAACCGAGTTTCGGACGCATTTTCGCCGTATAAGGCTATTCCGCCATTCGTATCGCCGCGATAACTCCAGTCCCCTGGAGTACGGGGCTGGTCGATCCAGTTCTCGACCGGCGGCGCCTGAGGCGGAGGTGCGGGGGGCGTAGTTTGCACTGGCGTGGGCGCAGGCGCAGGTGCCGGGGTTGAATCGGGCGCCGGAACGCAGGCGGCGATGGTAAAAGTGAGCGCCAGCGCGCCACCTAGATGGGCATAGATCGGTTTCATGCAGCAACAATGCTCGCTAAGCGCCATGTTTCCAATGCCGAAAAAGAAGCGCCTTGATCAGATGCTGGTAGACCGCGGGCTCGTGGAGAGCCGTACGCGGGCCCAAGCCTTGGTAATGGCCGGTCTGGTTTTCTCCGGAGAACAGAAACTGGCAAAGCCGGGTCAGCAACTTTCCGAAGATGCACCCTTGGATGTGCGCGGACGAGATCATCCATGGGTCAGCAGAGGGGGGATCAAGCTCGCCCATGCGATCGACCATTTCGGCCTGGATCCTGCAGGGGTCACAGCGATGGATATCGGCAGTTCAACGGGCGGGTTTACCGATGTGCTGTTACAGGGCGGCGCAGATCATGTGTTCGCTATCGATAGCGGCACAAACCAACTCGCCTGGAAACTGCGGCAGGATGCCCGCGTAACGGTGCTGGAACAGACGAGCGCGCGCGTTCTGACGCCGGCGATGATCGATCGCCCGGCTACCTGGGTAGTATGCGACGCCAGTTTCATAGGGCTTTCAAAGGTGCTCGAACGGCCGCTGGAACTCGCCGAACGGGCTTGCCGTTTGGTAGCGCTGATCAAACCGCAATTCGAAGTCGGGCGTGAGGAAGTCGGCAAGAAGGGCGTGGTCAGCGATCCTGCGCTTCATCTGCGCGTTTGCGAGGAGGTGCGCGAATGGGTTGAAGGGCTTGATTTCAATGTGCAGGGAATCGTGGAAAGCCCCATCACTGGCCCGGAAGGCAATGTGGAGTTCCTGATTAGCGCCTCTCGCAATTGACCTTGAGGTATGCTTCGCCCTAGGCGCTCGTGCAATCGTATTTCACGGAGAGAGCATGTCCGCCAATATTGCCGAAATGGAACGCCGCCGCGATGCCGCACATATGGGCGGGGGGCAAAAGCGTATCGATGCGCAACATGCCAAAGGCAAACTGACCGCGCGCGAGCGGCTCGAAATCCTGCTCGATGAGGGAAGCTTCGAAGAGCTCGATACTTATGTAGAGCATGACTGTGTCGATTTCGGCATGCAGGACCAAAAGATCCCGGGCGACGGTGTGGTTACCGGGGCAGGCACGATCAATGGCCGGCTCGTCTATGTTTTTTCCCAGGATTTCACAGTCTTTGGTGGCTCTCTTTCCAAGCGCCATGCGGAAAAGATCTGCAAGGTCATGGACACCGCGATGAAGGTGGGCGCCCCTGTTATCGGTCTCAACGATTCTGGTGGTGCGCGCATTCAGGAAGGCGTCGCTTCGCTCGGCGGTTACGCCGAGGTGTTCCAGCGCAACGTCTTGGCAAGCGGCGTGGTACCACAAATCAGCCTCATCATGGGGCCGTGCGCGGGTGGTGCGGTTTACAGCCCCGCCATGACTGACTTCATCTTCATGGTCGAAGACAGCAGCTATATGTTCGTCACTGGACCAGATGTGGTAAAGACGGTGACAAACGAAGTGGTCACGCAGGAGGAGCTTGGCGGTGCGAAAACGCATACGACCAAGACCTCTGTCGCCGATAACGCCTTCGAAAACGACATCGAGACCCTGCTCGCAACGCGTAATTTCGTCGATTACCTCCCGCTATCCAACCGGGAGGACGTGCCCGAGCGGCCTACCAGCGATGCCTGGGATCGCGAAGAGCCAAGCCTCGATACGCTGATCCCCGATAACGCTAACCAGCCGTATGACATGCACGAAGTCATCAGGAAGACGCTAGACGAAGGCGACTTCTTCGAGATCCAGCCCGCCCATGCAGGCAATATCATCTGCGGTTTCGGCCGGGTGGAAGGGCGCACGGTGGGCGTGGTGGCGAACCAGCCAATGGTACTGGCGGGCGTGCTCGACATAAACTCGTCCAAAAAGGCTGCGCGTTTCGTTCGTTTTTGCGACGCTTTCGAAATCCCCATACTGACTTTCGTCGATGTGCCCGGTTTTCTTCCCGGGACCAGCCAGGAGCACAACGGCATCATCAAGCATGGGGCGAAGCTGCTGTTCGCCTATGCCGAAGCGACAGTTCCCAAGATAACCGTGATCACGCGCAAGGCTTATGGCGGCGCATACGACGTGATGGCATCGAAGCACCTGCGCGGCGATTTGAACTACGCATGGCCGACGGCGGAAATCGCGGTGATGGGCGCAAAGGGTGCGGTGGAAATCATTTTCCGACAGGACCGTGACGATCCGCAAAAGATCGCCGACAAGACCCAGGAATACGAAGCCCGCTTCGCCAATCCTTTCGTGGCTGCGAGCCGCGGTTACATCGACGAAGTCATCTACCCGCACTCCACAAGGCGGCGCATCGCACTCGGTCTGCGCAAGTTACGGACAAAGCAACTCGAGAACCCGTGGAAGAAGCACGATAACATCCCGCTCTGAGGGCCCCATGAGCGATATCTGGACTCAGCTGTCTTCGCCTTTGGGCCGAATTTTCCTGATACTTCTGATTGCGGGAGCGTTCGCCTTCTTGGCAAATGTCACCTACGACTTCGGTGCGTTACTTCACGAAATATTCTGCCCCACACATGGAATGGTATTCTCATGAAACTTGGCCGTCTCAACCACATTGGCGTCGCAACGCCATCGATCGAGGAATCGATCTCCTATTATCGTGATGTCATGGGTGCGGGAAGAATACGCGATCCGTTCGAGATGGAGGAGCAGGGTGTAAAGGTCTGTTTCGTCGACACACCGGGCGAGAATGGGACTTTCGGAACGCAGATCGAATTGATCGAGCCGCTTGGCGAAGACTCGCCCATCCATGGTTTTCTCGCGAAGAACCCGGCAGGCGGGCAGCATCACCTGTGCTACGAAGTCGAGGACATCGACGAAGCGCGCAGCTGGTTCGAAGGGCTGGGCAAGCGTATTCTCGGGCCTACGCGCATAGGTGCGCATGGCTCGCCAATCTTCTTTCTGCACCCCAAAGACATGATGGGTCAGCTGACCGAAATCATGGAGACGCCCAAGGACGACACGCACTGGTCGAACTGACCGGCGTGTAGAGAGAGGATCACGATGCTTTTATACGACAGCCCGAATCCTGCGCCAAATCCGCGCCGCGTGCGTATCTTCGCCGCCGAAAAGGGTATTGAACTTTCATCGAAGGAAGTGTCGATCCCCAAGCGCGAACAGAAAGCGCCAGATTATGTGGCCAAGAACCCCAGAGGCCAAACGCCAATTCTGGAGCTCGACGACGGAACAGTGATCGCCGAAAGCGTAGCGATCATGCGGTATCTGGAAGCAGAACACCCCGATCCGCCATTGTTTGGAACCACGGCACGTGAAATTGCCGAAATCGAAATGTGGAATCGCCGGGTCGAGATGATCCTCATGCCAGCCATTGCTGCGGTTTGGGTTCACACGCACCCATTCACCGCGGCGCTTCTTGGCCGGAACGTCGAATGGGGAGAATCCAACCGACCACGCGTTGTAGAAGGCATGCGCTTTTTCGATGGATCGCTCGAGGGACGCGAATATCTGGCTGGGGGGGGCTTTTCTGCCGGCGACATCCTCTTGCTGACGACTGTCGATTTTGCAAAATTTATAGGTCTCGAAATGCCGAGCGAATGTGCAGATCTTCTCCGGTGGCACGAACGCGTTTCCGCCCGGCCAAGCGCTTCAGCCTGAGTTCCGCACGGCGCGGCAAAGGGCTTGCGCGCCATATCGTTCGCAGCCAAGCTCGGTTGCTAAACGCAACGTTTGGGAGAGACGCGTGAGCTACGAAACCATTATCGTCGAAAAGGACGGGCCGCTTACCACCATCACGCTAGATCGGCCTGACCGGCTGAATGCGATGGCACCGCAGATGGCGGACGAACTTAGCGAGGCTCTCTACGACTTGGGCGACAGCCGCGCTGTGCTGATCACCGGGGCAGGCAAGGGTTTTTGCTCTGGTGCCGACCTCGCAGCGCGGGGGGAGCGTAGTGCCTTGAACAGCAAGGGCGGAAGTCACCGGGCTTTGCAGAACCATTACAACCCGGCAATCAACATGGTCCTGCGCGCGCCGGTTCCGGTTATATGTGCCGTAAATGGTCCTGCGGCCGGCGTAGGATGCAGCCTCGCGCTGGCCGGCGATTTCGTAATCGCTGGGAAAAGCGCTTACTTCCTTCAGGCCTTCGTCAACATTGGCCTCGTGCCGGATGGCGGATCGACTTGGCTTCTCGCGCGCGCAATTGGTCGTGCACGTGCCACCCGCATGATGATGCTGGGCGAAAAGATCGGTGCCGGTCAAGCAGAGGATTGGGGCCTGATCTACAAGGCATGCGAAGACGATGCTCTGATGGAAGAGGCGAGGGCGCTCGCCTTGAAGCTCGCCAATGGTCCCACGCTTGCCTATGCAACGATGAAGCGTAATATTGCGACCGCACTCGATGGCAGCATCACGGAAGTCCTTCTGGCCGAAGCCGAAGGCCAACGTCTGGCAGGCGCCAGCAAGGATGCGATGGAGGGCGGTATGGCTTTCCTTGAAAAGCGCAAACCGGCATTCAAGGGCGAGTAATTCGCCCGCCGGTCCTTCCCCTGTGCATACGATTGTGTTTAGGGACCCCGCATGACCGACAAGCCGACTTATGAAGACTGGAAGCCCCTCGCCGACAAAGAAGTGAAGGGGCGCGATCTGACCTGGCATACGCCCGAAGGCATCGCCGTTAAGCCACTTTACACAAGTGAGGACACCGCCGATCTCGAACCTGGCGTCCCCGGTATCGCGCCGTTTACCCGTGGCCCCTATGCCTCGATGTATACCGGACGTCCTTGGACAATCCGGCAGTATGCGGGCTTCTCCACCGCGGAGGAATCGAACGCCTTCTATCGCCGCAATCTTGCCGCGGGGCAGAAAGGGCTGAGCGTTGCTTTCGACCTCGCGACGCATCGTGGGTACGACAGCGATCACCCCCGCGTGGTCGGCGATGTCGGCAAGGCTGGCGTCGCGATCGACACCGTTCGTGACATGGAAATCCTCTTCGACCAGATCCCGCTCGACACAATGAGCGTGTCGATGACGATGAACGGCGCAGTGATCCCGGTTCTTGCGTTCTACATTGTCGCGGCAGAGCGTCAGGGTGTCAGCCAGGACAAGCTTTCGGGGACCATCCAGAACGATATCCTCAAGGAGTTCATGGTCCGCAATACTTATATCTACCCGCCCGAACCGAGTATGCGGATCGTTTCGGACATCATCGCATACACCTCGGCCAACATGCCGAAATTCAACAGCATTTCGATCTCGGGCTATCACATGCACGAGGCTGGGGCCACGGCGGTGCAGGAACTGGCCTTCACAATCGCTGACGGCAAGGAATACGCCAAGCGTGCGATGGAAGCGGGGCTGGATATCGACGCCTTCGCACCGCGCCTGTCCTTCTTCTGGGGCATCGGCATGAACTTTTTCATGGAAGTCGCCAAGATGCGCGCGGGCCGTGCGCTTTGGCATGAAGTTATGGAAGGGTTGGGGGCGAAGTCCGAAAAGTCGAAAATGCTGCGCACGCACTGCCAGACCAGTGGCGTAAGCTTGCAAGAGCAGGATCCTTACAACAACGTCATCCGCACCACGATCGAGGCGATGGCCGCGGTTCTGGGAGGCACGCAGTCGCTGCACACGAACGCTCTCGACGAGGCGATTGCGCTGCCGACTGATTTCAGTGCCCGTATCGCGCGTAACACGCAGCTGGTGATCCAAGAAGAAAGCGGCATAACGAATGTCGCGGATCCGCTAGGCGGCAGCTATTATGTCGAAAGCCTCACGGCCGCCCTGCTCGAGCAGGCGCGTGCGTTGCTGACGGAAGTCGAAGCGGCGGGCGGGATGACCGAATATGTCGCCAGCGGTAAGCCAAAGGCGCAGATTGAGGAAGCGGCTGCGGCCAAGCAAGCCTCCGTCGACCGGGGCGAGACCGTCATCGTCGGTGTAAACAAATATCGCCGCGACAAGGAAGACGAGATCGACACGCTCGATGTCGACAACCATGCGGTGCGTCGCAGCCAGATTGCGCGGCTGGAGAAAGTACGCGCGGATCGGGATGAATTCGCGTGCAAGGCCGCGCTCGATGCGCTCGCCAGAGGGGCGGCGCAGCGACAGGGCAATCTGCTTGGCCTGGCGGTTGAAGCGGCCCGTCACGATGCGACGCTCGGTGAAATATCCGCTGCGATGGAAGACGCGTATGGGCGCTACGACACCATGCCAAAGCCTGTGCGCGGGGTCTATTCCGCGGCTTATGCCGAAGATGATCGTTATGCGCAGGTTGTCGAAGGTGTGAGGGCGGTCGAACGGCGCCTCGGGCGTGCGCCAAAGCTGATGGTGGCCAAGATGGGCCAAGATGGTCACGACCGCGGCGCTAACGTCATTGCCAGCGCCTTTGCCGACATGGGCTTCGAAGTGGTATCGGGCCCGCTGTTCCAGACGCCTGCGGAAGCAATGGATCTTGCACTGGAAAACGAAGTCGATGCGATCGGCGCCAGCAGCCTTGCGGCAGGCCATAAGACACTCATTCCCGAACTGATCGACCTGCTGAAGGAAGCTGGCCGCGCCGACATCAAGGTGATCGCCGGCGGCGTTATCCCGCAAAAGGATTACGAATTCCTCCGCGATGCTGGAGTGCAGGGTATCTACGGCCCTGGCAGCAACGTGGTCGAATGTGCGGCGGATGTGCTGCGCCTGCTGGGCCACAACATGCCGCCAGCCGGCGAGGATCTGGACGAGGCGGCGGAGTGATAACCCTCAATTCGTCAATGCGAGCAACGCGAAGCAATCTGGGGCGCTGGTCTATGGATTGTGGGGTGGCCCTCCGGGCCGTCTTCGACTCTGCGGGCGGTTTCTCGCGATGACGAGGGACGGTGGCAGACTGTGGGCTGGGCTGAGACTAACGCTCAAGCTCTCGCTCGGCTCTATCGCCGTCATGATCCTCGCGATCATTCATTTCTACGCCATCTTCTTCCTACCTGCAATTAGCTACAGGACGCTTGGAACAAACTTGGAATGGCCCACAATTGGCGTTGTGTTTGTATCCTTTCTGATTTCGACAACCTTTGCCATTAACGTGATAGTGAAGCTCAAAGTATGACCCAAATCCGCACCGACTGGACCCGCGAGGAAATCGCTGGCCTGTTCGACCTTCCTTTCACCGAGCTGCTGTTCCGCGCCGCCACGGTCCACCGCGAATTCCATCCCCCCGAACAAGTTCAACTCTGCACTTTGCTCTCAATCAAGACCGGAGGGTGTCCCGAGGATTGCGGCTATTGCTCGCAGTCGGTGAAGGCCGATAGCGGGGTCGAGGCGACCAAGTTGATGGACGTGCGCGCCGTGCTGCAATCGGCGGCGCAAGCGAAGGATGCGGGCAGCCAGCGCTTCTGCATGGGTGCGGCCTGGCGCAATCCCAAGGACCGTGACATGCCCGCCATCGTCGAGATAGTGAAGGGTGTGCGCGATATGGGTCTCGAAACCTGCATGACGCTCGGCATGCTTACGCCAAAACAGGCGGAGATGCTCAAGGAAGCGGGCCTCGACTACTACAATCATAATGTCGACACGGGCCCGGAATACTACGAGCGTGTGATATCCAGCCGCAAGTACGAGGACCGGCTCGACACGCTACAGAATGTGCGCGATGCGGGGATCAACGTGTGCAGCGGCGGGATCGTCGGCATGGGCGAAACGCGCGAAGATCGCGTCGGCTTCGTCCATACGCTCGCTACGCTGGAACGGCATCCCGAGAGCGTGCCGGTCAATGCGCTGGTGCCGGTCAAGGGCACGGTGCTGGGCGACATGCTGGCTGACACGCCACTCGCCAAGATCGACGATATCGAATTCGTCCGCACCGTTGCCGTGGCACGCATCTGTATGCCGATGAGCATGGTGCGTCTCTCTGCCGGGCGCGAGAGCATGAGCGAAGCCACCCAGGCACTCTGCTTCTTGGCCGGGGCGAACTCGATTTTCACCGGCGACAAATTGCTGACCGCGCCCAATGCCGGCGACGACAGCGACGGCGCCCTCTTCGCCAAGCTTGGTCTGACCCCGCTTTTGCAGGAAGAGCCGATGCGAACGCGCCCCGTCATGGAACCGACTGAGTGATCTTCGCCGCTCTTTTCTTGCTGGCTCAAGCGCCTGACGCGGTGGCGGAATGTACGGACCCCAATACACAAGGGGAGATGAATGCGTGCGCCAAGCAGGATTTCGACCGTGCCGACGCTGAACTGAATGCTGTGTGGAAGAAGGTGGGCGGCTGGGCAAAAAACGCCGATGCGAAATTGGACAGAGGTGATGGGCAATCGGGCTACGCAGAAAGCCTGCTCGCCGCCCAGCGAGCATGGTTGACCTACCGCGATGCCCATTGCCGTTTGGTGAGCTTCGATGCACGCGGTGGCTCGATGCAACCGCTCCTGATTAATAACTGCCTGGCTGAACTGACAGAGAATCGCACTGCTGAGCTGCGCGAACTTCTCGTCAATCAGGTTTCGGGCGAGCCCAAGACTTTACCGGAGACTTAGCGTGTTCAAGAAAATTCTAATCGCCAATCGCGGTGAAATCGCTTGCCGGGTCATCAAGACCGCGCGCCGGATGGGTATCGCAACCGTCGCCGTTTATTCCGATGCAGATGCGCGTGCGCCTTTCGTGAAAATGGCGGATGAAGCGGTGCATATCGGCCCCGCCCAAGCTTCCGAAAGCTATCTTGTCGCAGACAAGATCATTGCTGCCTGCAAGCAGACTGGCGCCGAGGCCGTACACCCGGGCTATGGCTTCCTGTCGGAACGAGCGAGTTTCGTGGAAGCCTTGGCGAAAGAAAACATCGCATTCATCGGCCCGCCTGCCGAAGCCATTGCCGCCATGGGCGACAAAATCGAAAGCAAGAAAATCGCTCAAGAGGCGGGGGTCAACACCGTGCCCGGTTCGGGCGGCGCCATCGCCGATACGGCAGAGGCGCTCGAATGGGCGAACCGGATCGGCTATCCGGTAATGATGAAGGCCAGCGCTGGCGGCGGCGGCAAGGGCATGCGCCTGGCGTGGAACGATCAGGATGTGAAGGATGGCTTCGAAGCGACACAGCGCGAAGGACTGAACAGCTTCGGCGACGAGCGCGTCTTCATCGAGAAGTTTATCGAAGACCCGCGTCACATCGAAATCCAGATCCTCGGCGACCAGCACGGAAATGTGATCTACCTCAACGAACGTGAATGTTCGATCCAGCGCCGCCACCAGAAGGTGGTCGAAGAAGCCCCGTCGCCCTTCGTTACGCCGAAGATGCGCAAGGCCATGGGCGAACAATGCGTCGCACTGTCCAAGGCCGTCGGTTATTACAGTGCGGGTACGGTAGAACTCATTGTTTCGGGCGCGGACAAGACGGGCGAAAGCTTTTACTTCCTCGAAATGAACACTCGTCTGCAGGTAGAACATCCGGTGACCGAAGCGATCACGGGCGTCGACTTGGTCGAGCAGATGATCCGTGTTGCAGCCGGCGAAAAGATCGAACTGACTCAGGACGACGTGAAGATCGACGGTTGGGCGATAGAGAACCGGGTCTATGCAGAAGATCCTTACCGAGGCTTCCTGCCATCCACCGGCCGCCTCGTGCGCTATCACCCGCCGGTCGAGCCCTGGGCGGACGATGGATCGGAAAACGGGCGCCGCGGCGTCGACGGCATTCGAGTGGACGACGGGGTGTTCGAAGGCGGTGAGGTCTCGATGTTCTACGACCCCATGATTGCAAAGCTGGTTACCTGGGGCGAGACGCGCGACGACGCTGCCGATCTCCAGATTGCCGCTCTAGATGCGTTCAGGATCGAAGGCTTGGGTCACAATGTCGATTTCCTCAGCGCGATCATGCAGCATCCGCGTTTCCGCTCGGGCGAACTGACCACCGGCTTCATCGCGGAAGAATATCCCGAAGGTTTCGAAGGCGCTCCGGCCGATGATCGTCTGACGAGCGTACTCGCAGCCGTGGGCGGGGTCATCGCTACGGCGGATGCCGACCGGGCACGGCGCATCGAAGGGCAGTTGTCGGACGATCTCTATGCTCCGGGTGACTGGACCATTCGTATCGGCGAGCGCGAAGAGGGTTCGACGAGCTACGACGTGCGGCTGGAGGAAAACGCGCTGACGGTCGATGGTGAGCAAGTCACGATCGAGATGCAGTATACGCCAGGCGAGCGAATGGTGGATGTCGCGCTGTTTGAAAACGGCGCGGGCGAAGATGCCGAGCCGATCCAAAGCTACACATTTCAGTTGAAGCCGACGCGTACCGGTTATGCCGTGACAACGCGCGGGGCCACGCATCATTTGCGGATCCTGCAAACACGTATCGCCCATCTCGCATCGCATATGATCGAGAAGACCCCGCCGGACCTTTCCAAGATGTTGATCTGCCCCATGCCGGGCCTGCTGGTGAAGCTGCATGTTGGCGAGGGGGATGAAGTCCAACCCGGCCAGCCGCTTGCGACAGTGGAAGCGATGAAGATGGAAAACATTCTGCGGGCCGAAAAGCAGGCTACGATCGGCAAGATCAATGCCGAAGAAGGCGATAGCCTCGCCGTGGACGAAGTCATACTCGAACTGGAATAGGTCTTAGCCCGCGAAGGGCTTCAAGCCTTTCGCGGGTCAGATCGCCCCTATTAGAACATCGATCTTGCTCATTTTACGAGCGGCATGGATTTTTAGGTTAACGGCCTTCCAGCGATCGCCCAACTAACCGATACTACGCTCCTTCGAGTCGCTTCTGAACGCAATTACAGGAGCATCAAATGGCACAGCGGGGCACAGGGTTTTTCGATCGCAAAGGGCAGTATTTTAAGACTCCCGAAGAAGCGACGGTGAGCGATCTTGCCGGGATTCTCGGGAAAATAGGCGATGGTGAAAGCCTCGCTCCGGGGATTGCTCACACCATCCTTCAACGGCGTAGCGAAATCGAACGATTGCTGGCCGAGCACGATTCAATGATGGCAGATTACCAGCCGATCGCTTCGGGCAGGATGATGCGGCTGGAGCCTCGGGCAGGCTAGCCAAGCGCCTCCTGCGACAGCTCCGCGCTCGCGTCACGAGAGCGCGACGTTCTCCGGCTCGGCGTCGCGCATCAGGCGCGGTGCCAGCAGTAGCTTGAACAGGAGGAAGACAGCGCCCGCTGTCGCGGCAAAGCCCATGTGCATCAGCCAGAACTGCGTGATCGGCATCGTCTCGAACCAGCCCCCGACGTAACCGACAATGGAATTTCCGGCGAAGAAGGACAGGTAATACAGGCCGATCACGGTCGCGTTGATCTGCTTTGGTGCAAGGCGGGCGAACAGCGCAAGGCTCACCGGCAGCATGTGCGCAAAGCCGATGGCGTTCACGATATGGAACATTACTGGCCAGAAAAGCCCGATCTTCTCGCCCGGCGGTGTGGTGGCGGCGGCAAGATAGAGGCAGGCCATCCCGCCAATGGAGAATAACGATCCGATGATGATCTTCGTCAGTTCGTCTGGCTCCGTCCACTTGGTCTTCCACCAGCGATAGAACCCGGCGACGATGGCCAGAAAACTGACCGATACGATCGCATCCAGTGACACGAGCCAGCTGGTAGGAAGCTTCTCGCCGCCCCAGTAAAGCGCAAACTGCTGATCTCCCCATACCAGATAGGCATTGAATATCTGGTTGTTCGGCACAATGGCGAGCGCGAGGACGGGGATGAGAAGAATAAGAGCTGATGTCGCCAGCCAGTCTTGCCGCGTCATGGGTTCGCGCGGTTTCTTATCCGTTTTTGCCGCAGCCTTGCCGGGAACATCGAAATGCTCCTTGGGCAGATATTTCTGACCCGCGAGATAGATTGCGAGGCCGATCAGCATGCCAATGCCCGCCGCGCCGAACCCCCAGTGCCAACCCACCTTTTCACCCAGCGTTCCAACGATGAAGGGGGAGGCGATCACACCGGCGTTGATGCCGAGATAGAAGATCTGGAATGCATCGGCCCGCCTCAGGTCGCCCGGTGAGTAGAGGCTGCCGACCTGGCTGGCGATATTGCCCTTGAACAGCCCCGAACCGACGATCAGGCAAAGCAAAGCCAGCAGGAACGTCACGTTGAACGCCATCAGGAAATGGCCCAGCGCCATGACGATCGCACCAAGCAGCACGGTGCGTCTCTTTCCCAGTATTCTATCGGCGATCCAGCCGCCGAAAATGGGCGTCAGATAGACGCTCGCGGCATATGTGCCGAAGATGGCGCTGGCGAAGGGTTGGCCGTCGATTCCGCCATACAACGTTCGAAGCTGCTCGATCCCTGCAACGCTGCCAACCTCTTCCGGTTTGAGCAGGAAATTGACCATGTAGAGCACGAGCAGCGTCTGCATGCCGTAATAGGAAAACCGCTCCCACGCTTCCGTGAAGGCGAGGTAGCCAAGACCTTTGGGATGTCCGAGGAAACTGCGATCCTCGGGGTCGTACAGCCGGAGTTCGGGAGTCGCTTCGGCGACGGTCATGCGCGCATCCTCACCTGCAAGAGGCCGCCGGGATAGCGGCGCACCCCAATTGTGTCCCGCGATTTTGAAAGTCGTTCGTAGAAAATTGCTGCGCGTTCGACACGCAGCATTGCACCTGCTCAGTGAGCTTGAAGTTGCTCGTCGAGAAAGGCTGCCACATCCTCCAGCCGGACCTCGCGATCGAGAAATGCAGACCCGATGCCGCGCAAAAGTATGAAGGGCAGGATGCCTGCATCCATCTTCTTGTCATGCTGCATATGATCGGCAAGATCGCCGCCGCTGCATGCCAGTTCCAGCGCGGATATTTCCGCTGGCAGACCCGCGGCATCGACCGCATGTGTAACGCGTTCGGCGTCTTCGCCGCACATCAGACCGCGTCGCGCAGAATATCGCGCCGCCAGCACCATGCCCATCGCCACAGCCTCTCCGTGGAGAAGCTTGTCGGAAAATCCCGTCTCGGCTTCCAGGGCATGGCCGAAGGTGTGGCCCAGATTGAGCAGGGCTCGTGCGCCGCTCGTCTCCCGCTCATCCTCGGCGACGATCCGCGCCTTGGCCGAAACACTTCTCGCCACGGCGTCCTCCAATGGCGCTTGCTCCATTCCCAAGACCGCATCGCCATGCTCCTCCAGCCAATCGAAAAAACCGCGATCGCCAAGGACGCCGTATTTGAGAACTTCGGCATATCCGGCGCGCATCTCGCGCTGGGGGAGGGTAGAGAGGGTTCCGAGGTCGGCAAGCACAAGGGATGGCTGGTGGAAAGCTCCAACCAGATTTTTTCCTGCAGGTGTATTGATCGCCGTTTTCCCTCCAACCGAACTATCGACCTGCGATAACAGTGTGGTCGGAAGCTGGACGAAGCCGCAGCCGCGTTTGAGAATGGCGCACGCAAAGCCAGTCAGGTCACCGACGACCCCGCCGCCCAATGCAAAGACGTGATCTCCGCGCTCGACATTTTGCGCCAGGAGCCAGTCTGTAAGACAGGCAAGGCTGTCCCAGCTTTTCGAGGCTTCGCCGGGGGCGACATCAAACCAGCGCGGTTCGATTCCTGCCAACTCTAGCGAGCGCGAGACCGCATCGCCCCAGTTCGCACGAGCATTGATATCAGCCACAATGCAGACGTGGCGCTTGCGAAGAAACGGCTCTGCTTCGGTCGCGATGCTTTGAAGCAGGCCATGGCCCACCCGAACCTCATATTCCCGGCCTGCCAGTTCGACGGGGATTATAGCCATGCGTCGATTGCCTCCAGAATGCGCTCCGCCGTTTCGGCGTGGGGTCCGTTATTGGTCAGCACATGGATCGGCGCTTCGGCATAGGCCGCGCTACGCTGATCCTTCAATTTGGCGAGTATCTCGCGGGGGTCGCCCGTCCGCAGCAGAGGGCGGTCATTGCGCCGCGAGGTTCGCTCGACCAGCGTGTCGACATCGCAATCCAGCCACACCGCAATAGCCTGACCCAGAATTATTCCCCGCGTTTCGGGATCGACGAATGCGCCGCCACCCGTTGCGATTACGCCGTGGGCTTCGCCCATGAGCCGTGCGATCACGCGCCGCTCGCCATCGCGGAAATAGGCTTCCCCATGTGTTTCGAAAATCTCGCTGATGGTGCGATTGGCCGCGCGTTCTATCTCTTCGTCGACATCTATGAAATCTGTGCCGAGAATGGCAGCGAGTCGGCGTCCGACCGTTGATTTGCCCACGCCCATAAGACCCACCAGCACGACCGGCCGGTCTATCCGCCGGGCAATGCCACCGATCTCGGCAGGGGTGAGGCTGATCGCATGGGTCATTGCCGCCGTGCCTAGAACTGGGCTAGGGCGCGGGCAAGGTATCAGCACTTGGAGCGGGACGCGAAAAACTTGGCTATGAGCGGCAGGAAGGTTGGCGGCGTATTGGCTGTGCTGTTCGTGGCGTTGCTGATCGCAGCGTTGATCGACGGCGGCGAGGAACCGTTACACCCCATCGAACAGACGATCGATGTGCCGGAGGCGGCACGATGAAATCGGCATGGTTGATAGGCGGCGCAGCGCTCGCGCTGACGTCGGCAATGGTCTGGGCACAGGAAGCGCCGGTCGATTTGCTGCCGCCTGGTTTCGATGATCCCGCGCCGAGCCCAAGTCCTGCCCCGGCACCGCAGCCGAGCCGTGCACCGGCACCGACCCAGGGCAGTACCCCGCAACCGACGGCGACCCAATCTGGAGAGATCGTCCAGCCCCTGCCGGTGGAAGCGGCGCCATCGGGCGCGAATCTGGACTTGTCGGATCTGCCAACGCTGCAGGAACTTGAAGACATGTCGACCGATGAGCTCGACGAATTCCTCGGCCTCAAGCCCAAGTTCGATATTCCGCCCGCGGCCCGTCGCTCTATGGAGCGTGTAGGCGTTCTGGGTGCGGGCGAGGGCGGTCTTCCTTCGGCCTCGCTCGAAAAGCAGCCCGCGGGTCTGGTCCGGGCGGTGCTTGCCGGAACCACGCAGCCCATGGTTTCGCGCTGGGGCCATATCCTGCTTCGGCGGGCGCTGGCCAGCAGGCTTGCTGCGCCCGAGGGGATGGATCCGGTCGAATTCGCGACTCTGCGGGTCAAAGTGCTCAACGCGATGGGCGAATATGTGGTCGCTCGGGCTCTGGTGCAGGATATCGACACAGGCAATTATTCGCCGGCACTCACCAATGCGGCGGTGGAAGCGTATATAGGAAGTGCCGATGTCGTGGGTGCCTGCCCCGCGGTTCAACTCGTCCAGACAAATCGTGACGATACCGAATGGCAGATGCTGGCGGGGATCTGCAATGCCTATGCTGGCGAAACAACGCGGGCACAGAACGATCTTCGCCGTCTGCTGAACCGCACTCAGGACGATCGCATCGATGTACTTTTTGCGCAGCGCTTCGCAGGGGCGGCTGGGCGCGGTCGCCGCGCCGTTACCATCGAATGGGACGACATCAATTCCCTGACGCCGTGGCGGTTCACCATGGCAAATACGCTTGGCGAGACGATCCCGGATAAATTGCTCGACCGGGCCAATCCCCAGCTTCTGAGCATTGCGGCAATCACCCCGGCACTCACGCCCGCACAGCGCGCAGCCGGTGCCGACGTTGCCGGAACTAGCGGAATTCTATCTTCTGCAGCGATGGTCGATCTGTACAGCCAGCTTTACGCTCAGGACGGGGTGGCGGGCCCCGCAGCGCAGACCGCGTCTAGCCTGCGCGAAGCCTACGTCGGCACCAGCCCGGTGCAGCGCATCGGTGCGATCAGGGATATCTGGTCAAGTGGTGGCGATTATTCTTACGGTCGCATGGTTCTTACCGCCTACGCTGCCGCGCGTATCCCTCCGAGCAGCGATTTCAGTGAAGACGCCGGCGGGCTCATCGCGTCCATGCTCGCTGCCGGGCTCGACAGAGATGCGGTTCGCTGGTCCGGCGAAGTCGATGGCGGAAGTCAGGCTTGGGCATTGCTTGCCCTTGCTGCGCCCAACAGTTCCACTGGCATCAGCAGCGGCGATATCGACAGCTTTATCGACGATGATAGCTCGTCGGGGCAGCGCAAATCGCGCATGCTGGTCGCTGGGCTGGCCGGGTTGGATAAAATCGGCGAGGGCGCGCTGGATCAGTATGATGGGCGCCTCGGTGTGAATATAACGGCAGAAAGTCGCTGGACCCGCATGATTGATCAGGCTGCCGCAGT
Source organism: Qipengyuania pacifica (assembly GCF_019857205.1). Taxonomy (GTDB): domain Bacteria; phylum Pseudomonadota; class Alphaproteobacteria; order Sphingomonadales; family Sphingomonadaceae; genus Qipengyuania; species Qipengyuania pacifica. Next base: position 244,758 of record NZ_JAHWXO010000002.1, read on the forward strand.
GAATAATCGCGCTCTTGTCGCCATGCTTGCGGGCCTCGGAATGCAGGGTGCAAGCTGGGATCGCATGACGGCCCGCCATCTCTATCACATCGTATCCGCCTTGCGGCGCGTGGGACTGGACGCCGAAGCCAGGATGATCGCCGCGGAGGCCGTGGCGCGCGCCTGATGTGAGCGCGATTCCCGATTTCCTCGCCATGCTTGCTGCCGAACGGGGCGCGGCGCGCAATACGATTCTCGCTTATGGCCGTGACCTGGAGCAGGCCGAGGAACTGATCGGTTCGAACTTGGACACGGCAAGTTCTGCGCAGCTGGCCAAACTCGGCGCAGGCTGGTCCGACCTTGCCCCCTCGACAATGGCGCGGAAGGTTTCGGCCTTGCGACAGTTTTTCGGCTTTCTGGTGGATGACGGGTTGCGAGATGACGATCCGACCCATGCGTTGCCGCGACCCGCGACCCGCCGTCCTCTGCCAAAGATACTGTCGCACGAAGAGGTCGAATCGCTTTTCACGGCAGCAGAAGAGGCTGCGCAGACAGATAGTCCCACCGCCGTGCGTCTACTGACATTGCTGGAAATGTTGTACGGATCGGGCTTGCGGGCGACCGAGCTCGTGTCGCTACCCGTATCCGCGGTACCGCGCGATTCCCCTTTTCTTACCGTGATCGGCAAGGGTGGGCAGGCGCGGATGGTGCCCGTCAGCCACCGCGCGGACAAGGCCCTCAAGCGCTGGCTTGCCTTGCGCGATCTCAGTTCGAGATGGCTGTTCCCCTCGCGCACCGGCCACCTTTCTCGAGTGCGCCTGTTCCAGATACTGAAGGATTTGGCCGTTCGTGCCGATCTGCCCCCCGAAAAGCTGAGTCCTCACGTCTTGCGCCATGCCTTTGCAACTCATTTGCTTGAGGGCGGCGCGGACCTTCGCGCACTGCAGACATTGCTGGGCCACTCCGATATTTCGACCACCCAAATCTATACGCATGTCGATGCTGCGCGGCTCGTCAGGCTCGTCAACGAAAGGCACCCGCTTGCACGCGGGCGTCGTTCGGACTAGCGCACGGCCATGATTTCCTACCTCGAATTCGAGAAACCCGTCGCCGAACTGGAACAGCGCATCGCAGAACTGCGCAGCGCAGCCGATGGCGACGATGTCGATATCTCTACCGAACTCCACCGTCTCGAGCAGAAGAGCGCCGATCTTTTGGCGAGCACGTACGAGTCGCTCAGCCCCTGGCAAAAGACACAAGTCGCCAGGCATCCCTCACGCCCTCATTTCCGTGACTATGTCGAACAGGCTTTCGAGGATTTCGTGCCGCTCGGGGGCGATCGTAATTATGGTGACGACGAAGCCATTCTCGGTGGCTTCGCCAAGCTCAATGGACGCAAGATCATTCTGATCGGCCATGAAAAGGGCAACGATACGGCCAGCCGCATCCGTCACAATTTCGGGATGGGCAAACCGGAAGGCTATCGCAAGGCGATACGCCTCATGGAAATGGCCGGTCGTTTCGGACTGCCAGTGGTTACGCTCGTCGATACGTCGGGCGCGTTTCCTGGGGTCGAGGCGGAAGAGCGCGGGCAGGCGGAAGCTATTGCGCGCTCGACGGAGGCGTGTCTCGCCCTGCCGGTACCCATGGTGGCGGCAATCGTCGGCGAAGGCGGTTCGGGCGGCGCAGTCGCGCTGGCCAGCGCCGAACGTGTCCTGATGATGGAACATGCCGTATACTCGGTGATCTCACCCGAAGGCTGCGCATCGATTCTCTGGCGTACCGCAGAAAAGGCGCCCGACGCGGCAGAAGCGATGAAGGTCACCGCTCAGGATCTAAAAGGTCTCGGCGTGATCGACCGCATCGTCCCCGAACCGGTGGGCGGTGCGCACCGCGATCCCGTAGTCGCTGCCACATCTCTGGGTGCCGCGATCGCTGAAGAACTGGACATGTTGGGCGGTTACGCGCCGCATGAGCTCAAGCGTCAGCGTGAAGACCGTTTCCTGGCAATAGCTGGCTGATTTGCAGTCCGAGCGGCGGGAACAAAATTCCGCTCGTTCCGGTTCTCCTACCGTCAACGAACAACAGCGCGCGGGCGGATCATGCCGTCCCGCGCGTTCGTGTAAATCGGGGAGAATTCTTCATGTTACGCAAAAAATTTATCGCGGCGTCATCCGTCAGCGCTCTCGCACTCGCCTTGTCGGGTTGTGTTGGTGCCGGAAACATTCCCAGTGCATCGACGCCCATCACGCAGAGCGAAGCGCAAATGGGCGCCGAAGCACATCCGCAACTGCTCGCTGAATTCGGCGGTGCAATGACCGGCAGCCAAGCGCAATATGTCGAACAGGTCGGAAAGAACATCGCGGTCCATTCCGGCTTGGGGAATGCGCGCGAATCGTTCACGGTGTCTCTACTCAACAGCCCGGTGAACAATGCCTTCGCCATTCCGGGCGGTTATATCTATACCACCCGGCAACTGGTTGCTCTCATGAACAACGAAGCCGAACTTGCCGGTGTTCTCGGGCATGAAGTCGGCCATGTGGCCGCCCGCCACTCGCAGCGCCGCCAGGCGGCCGCCCAGCAGAACTCTTTACTCGGTGCGGCAGGTGCAATCCTTTCGGGTATCCTCCTCGGCAACAGCGGCGTCGGACAACAGATCTCGCAGGGGATTCTCCAAGGCTCGCAATTGCTGACCCTGAAGTTCTCCCGCTCGCAGGAACTGGAGGCTGACGGGCTCGGCATTCGTTATCTCAATCAAGCGGGCTACGATCCACGTGCCATGGCCAGCGTTCTGCAGAGCTTGGCGCTTCAGAACGCGCTCGACGCCAGGGTCCAGGGTCGCGGGAACGCGAGCATTCCTGAATGGGCATCGACCCATCCGGACCCGGCAAGCCGTGTGCAGAGTGCCCTTGCGACAGCGCAGGCTTCTGGCGCGACAGGTGGGGTCACCAATCGCGACACCTTCCTCACGCGCATCGATGGCATCACCTATGGTGACGATCCGTCGCAGGGTGTGGTCGAAGGGCGCCAGTTCATCCATCCCGAACTGCGGCTCGCATTTACTGCTCCGCAGGGCTTTTTTATGGTGAACGGCACCGACGCCGTCACGATCAATGGTCAGAGTGGGCAGGCGCAATTTACGATGGCACCGTATAGCGGTAACCTCGACAATTACGTCACAAGCGTTTTTTCTCGCCTAAGCCAGCAGCAACAGATCCGACCGCAGTCGATTCAGAAGACGACCGTCAACGGTCTTCCCGCGGCTTACGGCAGCGCGCGTGTGAATTCAGGGAATGGACAGGTCGATGTGACGGTGTTCGCCTATCAATTCGCCAATGATCGGGCTTACCATTTCCTCGCCATCACCCCGGCTGGCGGGACTTCAAGCTTCAACGAAATGTTCGGATCGATGCGGCGTATCGACGCGCAGGCAGCAGCCAATGTGATCCCGCGTGTGATCGACGTGGTAACCGTCGGCAGCGGAGATACGATCAATTCGCTGGCTAGCCGGATGGCCTATAGCGACAATCAGGTAGAACGGTTCCGTGTCCTCAACGGGCTGACGTCAAACGAGGGAATCAGCGCAGGGCAGAAGGTCAAGCTGGTGGTCCGTGGGCGCGGATTGCCAGTTCCATAGTCGAGTGAATAAAAGGGGCGACGGACCGAAGTCCGCCGCCCTTCTTTCTTCATGCTCCGGCAGCTGGAGCCGGCGTGCCAGTCATAGAGCTCGAAACCTTGGTGAACGTCGTGCTGAGGTTCGTGCCGAGGCTGCTCATGGCAGTGATTGCAGCAACTGCGATAAGTGCAGCGATCAGGCCGTATTCGATTGCGGTTGCGCCTTCTTCATTGCGGCGCAGCTTGCGGAAAAACTTCATGTGTCGTCTCCTGGTTCAGTCTTCGTACCCGGCTCGTTCCGAAATCATGGTGCGAGCAACTTGCTTCTTGCACGGCAGTGGTTGAAAAAATCCTAACTGCACGAGCATCTTTTCGCTCTCATCAAACCCCGGTCGAAGCGAGAATGGTGTCACTGATCAAGTTCCACATTCCGATGACTTCTTGCCCGAAAGTCTGCACTGCCCCGACCATGGCGAGGAAGATAAGAGCGAGGATCAGCCCATATTCGACTGCAGTGGCACCTCGCGTGTCGCGTCCCAGATCTTTAAGGAATTCGACCATTACCAGATGCCCCCATCCGTCACTTGTCCAAGCTGACCGCTCGTGATTACTTTTGGTCAGGTTAAAAAAGGGTTGAAGGCAGCACCGACTTTGGAAAAAATCCCGACATGGATCTGCGTGGCCGCATTGGCGCTGCGGGACGATAGAGGGCGCTGGCTCATGCATCGTCGGCCTCTCCATAAACATCATGGCGGCCTGTGGGAGTTTCCTGGCGGCAAGGTGGAGCCCGGCGAACGCCCGCGTGAGGCTCTCGTCAGGGAAATACAGGAAGAGCTGGGACTGTCGCTTGTGCCGCACGCCGCTCAGCCTGTCGCATTCGCCGAAGAGGATGACACGGGCAGCGCGAAGCCGATTGTCATAATGCTTTACAGTTCGGCTTGGGACGGCAGTCCGGTCGCGGCTCTCGAAGGCGGCGAAATTGCCTGGTTCAGGCCGCACGAGATCGATTTGCTGCCAAAACCCCCACTCGATATCGAACTATCTCGAAGGTTGTTCGAAAAAGGGTGATTTAGGGATTGCCAAGACTCTGGAGCCTGCCTATGTGGCGCCCTCCAAGCGCGCCCGTAGCTCAGCTGGATAGAGCACCAGACTACGAATCTGGGGGTCAGAGGTTCGAATCCTTTCGGGCGCGCCAATTTCCAAAAGCCCGCCTCCTTATCGAGGCGGGCTTTTCGATTCCCGGCTAGTCGGCCTGGTCTTCGAGCCGGTGCATGTCTTCGTCGCTGAAGCCGAAATGGTGGCCCGCCTCGTGCACGACGACATGGCGAACGAGGTCTTCCATCCTCACCCCCGTCGCACGCCATTCCGCGATCAACGGTTCGCGAAAGAGCCATATGCGCGGCGGCATCCTCCCGCTTTCCCAGATCGATCGGTCGGGCAGGGGCTCACCCTGGTACAGTCCGGACAGTTGCCAGTGATCGTCGAGATCCACGGATTCAAGCTGTTCGGGCGTCGCAAAGTCCTCGACCTCGAGAACGACGTCGCTCAGCTGACTGCGAAACTCTGCGGGAAGTCCGGCAAAGGCCGCCTCCGCCATGATCTGCATCTGCTCTCTGGAAGGGGCCGGTCGGTCATGCATGGTGATATGGATATGATTGCGCCGCAGGATCGGTTCAAGGCAGGAACCGCACTGCGTGTGACCTGTTCAGGTTTCGAAGGAGATTGATTTCATGGCTACCGCCACCGAGATTTTCGAACGACTGAAGCAGGATCACGACAAGCATAGGGAACTTCTCGACAAGCTGCTCGAGACGAGCGGCGACAGCGATGATCGTGAAACGCTGTTCGAGGAGCTGACCAAGGAACTCAAATCCCATGCCGCCGCCGAAGAGCAGGCCTTATATTCGACGATGCTCAGAAAGCCGCCGACAACGGACGAAACCCGTCATTCGGTTGCCGAACATCACGAAATCGAGGAAGCGCTGAACGATCTCGCCGCGACCGACATGTCGTCGGGCGGCTGGCTGACGAAATTCAAGACGTTCGATCATGACTATCGCCATCACATCGATGAAGAGGAAGAAGATCATTTCCCGGATTTTGCGAAATATCTCGACGATAAGGATATGGAGCACATGGAACGGGTCTTCGAGCGTCGTAAGAAAGAAGAGAAGGCAGAAGCCGAGGTGACTCCTGAGAAGAAGGAAGACGCCAAGGAATAGGGGGATAGGGGGGTTGTGAGCAAAAACGAAGAACCGGATCCGAGCCGTATCTCGCGGCTCGATCCTTCGGTCGAACCGGGCGTCTGGCGCTACGCCAAGGCATCTCGCGCCAGCGTCATCATCGATGCGGCGGATTATTTCGCTTTCATGCAGGAAGCCATGCTCGGCTCGCGCCGTCGCATCCTTCTCATCGGATGGGATTTCGATACCCGCATTCATCTCGAACGCGGGCGCCGGTGGTGGCAGCGCACCTGGAAGCGCGGTTATCCTTCAAGGCTCGGCAGTTTCATTGCCTGGCTCGCGCGGCACCGTAAACAGCTCGACATACGTCTGCTGAAGTGGAGCGTCGGCGCCTTGTCCACTATCGGTCGGGCCTCGATGTGGTGGGATCTCGCTCGCTGGGTTCGCCACCGGCAAATCAGTTTCAAGTTCGATACGGCGCACCCGATCGGCTGCACCCATCATCAGAAGATCGCGGTTCTGGACAACAAGGTCGCCGTGTGCGGCGGTATCGACATGACCGACAAGCGCTGGGACACGCGCGACCACAAGGAACACGATCCGCGGCGCAAGACTCCTCGCGGAACCGATTACGGCCCGTGGCACGATGTCAGCATGATGATGGAGGGCGATGTTGCCAAGGCTTTGGCCGATCTCGGCGGTGACCGCTGGATATGCGCCGGGGGCAATCAGTTGCCGGACGTCGAGGATGGGCCGGGCAATCCCTGGCCAAATGCCCTGACCGCGCAGTTCGAAGATGTCGAAATCGGCATCGCCCGAACCCGCGCCGCCTATCGCGACTGGGATAAGGTCGATGAGATCGCGCAGCTCTATCTCAAGCATATCGCGGGCGCCAAACGGTTCATCTACGCCGAAAGCCAGTATTTCGCTTCACGCGTGATCGCCGAAGCGATCATCGAGCGGCTGCAGGAAGACGATCCGCCGGAAATCGTGATCGTGCATCCGCGTCATGCCGATGGCTGGCTGGAACAGCAGGCCATGGACCATGCCCGCGCCGAGCTTGTCAGATCGATCGAGGAGGCCGACATGAAGGGCCGCTTCTCGCTCTGGTCACCCTTTAGCGGCGAAACGCCAATCTATGTTCATGCAAAACTGATGGTCATCGACGACCAGATCCTGCGAATCGGATCGGCCAATCTGAACAATCGCTCGATGGGGCTCGATAGCGAATGCGATGTATTCATCGATTCAACCCGTCCCGGCAACGAACATGCCGCCGATAATATTGCCGCCCTGCGCTATTCCCTCTTGGCCGAGCACTGCGGCCTGGAAGAAGCCGACATGCCCGAACTGCTCAGCCGGCACGGATCGATGATCGGGCTGATCGAAGATTCCCAAGGTAGCAAGGGGCGCACTTTGGAGCGTTATCGCCCGCCCGACCTCAACGATGTCGAAGAAACGCTGGCCCGCAGCGCCTTGCTCGATCCTGAAGACCCGGACCACATGTTCGAGCCATTTGCAAAGGGCGGTCTTTTCCGCAAGGGGAGCAGGCTTTCGCGGTTTCGCGATAAGATCAGGAGGTACAGGGGAAAGTGAGTAGCCTAGTTGGACCCGACGAGGACGATCCGCGCGCAAAGCCGCCGGTGCCCCAGCATGTCCAGGATGCCATCCGCACTCTTATCGAGTGGACCGGAGACGATCCCTCTCGCGAAGGCCTGCTCGATACACCCAAGCGTGTGGCGAGGGCATGGAAAGAATATTGCGTTGGCTACGAAGAAGACCCGGCGCAGCACCTTGGCCGCGTGTTCGAGGAAGTGGGCGGTTACAACGAAATCGTCCTGCTAAAGGACATTCCGTTCCAATCCCACTGCGAACATCACATGGCCCCGATCATCGGCAAGGCCGCCATTGCGTATCTGCCCAATGATCGGGTGGTCGGCATTTCGAAGCTCGCGCGTGTCCTTCACGGTTTTGCGCGCCGGCTTCAGGTTCAGGAACGCCTCACGGCCGAAGTCGCGGACTGCATCTGGGATAATCTTCAGCCTCAGGGCGTCGCCGTGGTCATCGACGCACAGCACAGCTGCATGACCGCACGCGGAGTCCGCACGCCTGGTGTAGGCATGGTCACCAGCCGCATGATGGGCACTTTCCTGGATGACCACCGCAGCCGCGAAGAAGTGCTCAAGCTCATGGGGTATGGGTAGCGATTGGCAGGCGGCCCCTTACCGCTAGGCGTCTTTAAACTTGCCGATCGCATGGATGTCCGGTCGACGCCGGTGATCTATTCGGCTTCTGCGATGACCAGACGCAAGGGACCCTCATAAAAGGGTCGGCTCCGCCAGTGTCCGTATTGCTTATCCCACTGACCATTCGCCAGATCTTGCGACAACCTGTCGACGAACTGCTGGACGAGGGATTGTGGCACGAGGCTCCAACTTGAACATGCGAGCCGGGCACCTTCTTCTAGGAAAGCTTCCGGTCGGCCGTAATAAGCTTCGTTGAACCCGTCGGCGCATTCCAGCGGGATAGGTACCGGCTCCACCGTAACGGTCCCGCCAAGAGCCGCCTCGATGCGCTTTAGCGGAGGGAAACGGCGTGCTTCGATCTCGCGGACCTGTGGGATGTAGTCGCTTAGCCAGTAATCCATCATCATTGCAGGATCGCACACCAAAAGGACGACCGGACCCCGAGTGACCCGGCGCATTTCCGCAAGACCTTTTTCCAGATTGGACCACTGATGCACTGTCACGGACGCCATTGACGCATCGAAGCTGTCGTCTTCAAACGGGAGGCTCTCTGCCACCGCGTCGATGGCAACTGCCAGATGGGACGGCCTCTGAGCCCTCATGGCTGCCGACGGTTCTACTGCCGTTACAAGGCAATCCGTCGGCTCGTAGGAACCGGCGCCTGCGCCGACATTCAATACCGTCTGCGCATCGCCAAGGGCACGGCGTATCTGCAATGCAATTGCGGGCTCGGGCCGACGGTAGTGACTGTAAGTCCGCCCGATCCGGCCGTAGTCGACATCGCCCGCACTGCCATCTGATAGTCTTGCCTGGCTCATGACCTCTCCCGTTCTTCCGCTGCGACTTGTAAAAGCTCTCCTGAAATTAATGAAGACAGCAGGTGACAGCGCCGATGATGGTTCCTCGTTTGAAACGACTTTCCTACAGGATCGATATCTGCTCCAGACTGGCAGATGTCCAAACGACCTGCCCATAAAGCCCGCCGTCGACCGCCATTCTTCCATCCCGCCATGCCAAGGACTCGCACCGACGGCTGGAGCGTTTCGCGCCAATGCGAATTCCTGGCGCAGCTATATGTCGCTGGTTCGGTCGGCATTGCGGCACGGCGCGTGCGAATGACACGGGCTTCCGCCTATCGGCTCCGCGATCGGGCTGATGGCGCTGGGTTCGCCTTTGCCTGGGACCATGTGCTCACGCCGCCAGGCACGGGGCACACAGCCCGCCGGGAACCGGATTGGCGGAAGGTTACAAATGAGGAGCTGATCTGCCGCGCGGAAGAGGGGCTGGTCCAGCCGGTCGTCTATCGCGGAGCAATGGTCGGTATTCGCTGGAAACCCGACATTTCCGCGGCGTTGCGACTGATGCGGAGGTCGGCGGGGGCGCCAATACGCAAAAGGGCGAGACCACCGGTCCCGCCCTTCCACGAGTTTTTAAAACAGCCCCGGTCGGTGTAAACCGGATGCCGTCGATGGACCTAGAGTTGGCCGAGCATATGTTCGGCGCTCGAAACCGAGAAGTCGCCGGGTTGTTCGACATTGAGCTGCGTCACGACGCCGTCGTCGACGACCATCGAATAGCGCTGCCCGCGTTTGCCCAGGCCGAAGCCGGAACCGTCCATGGTCAGTCCGACCGCTTCGGCGAAATCGCCATTGCCGTCGGCCAGCATGGTGATGTCGTTCGAACCGGAAGCATTGTTCCATGCGCCCATGACGAAGGCATCGTTGACCGCTGTCGCAACGATTTCATCGACGCCCTTCGACTTCAGCTCGTCGGCCTTTTCGACATAGCCCGGCAGATGGCGCGCCGAGCAAGTTGGCGTGAATGCTCCGGGGACCGAGAAGAGGGCGACTTTCTTGCCCTTGAAATACTCAGCCGCATTGACCTGTTCAGGGCCGTTCTCGGTCGCTTTGACCAGGGTTACATCGGGCAGTTTGTCGCCCACCGAAATCGTCATGTTGGAAACTCCGTCTGTCCCATCCTTGGCGCGAGGTAGGACTGTGGCCCGTGCGGCGCAAGTTCTGCCGTATAGTAAATCGGGCCTGCGCTGCGACGGGGGGCGCAGCATTGCCCTCGCGGCGGCAAGTGGCTAGGGGCGGGGCCAACAGAACGACCGGGATTTTTCTTTGCGGTCGCCAATTTCAAAGCCGAGGATTTTTTCGTGACCGATTTTACCGATTACGTCGTCAAGGACATTGCACTGGCCGAATATGGCCGCGCCGAAATCGCCATTGCCGAAACCGAAATGCCGGGGCTTATGGCCCTGCGCGAAGAATATGCGCAAAAGCCGCTCAAGGGCGCGCGCATCACCGGCTCGCTGCACATGACCATCCAGACGGCCGTCCTGATCGAAACGCTCGTGGCGCTGGGCGCAGATGTGCGCTGGGCGACCTGCAACATCTATTCGACGCAGGATCACGCTGCCGCGGCAATTGCCGCACAGGACATTCCGGTTTTCGCGATCAAGGGTGAAAGCCTGGCGGATTACTGGGACTATGTCGGCAAGATCTTCGATTGGTCCACCGATGAAGACCAGGATCAGACTGCCAACATCATCCTCGACGATGGCGGCGATGCGACAATGTTCGCGCTGTGGGGTGCCCGCATCGAGGCAGGCGAGGAACTTCCCGAGCCGCAGAACGCCGAAGAAATCGAATTCCAGCGCGCGCTCAAAGCCTTCGTTGCTGCCAAGCCTGGCTACCTGACCAATTCGGTTAAGAACATCGTCGGCGTGTCGGAAGAAACGACCACGGGCGTTCACCGTCTCTATCACCTTGCCAAGCAGGGCAAGCTGCCGTTCCCGGCCATCAATGTGAACGACAGCGTGACCAAGTCGAAGTTCGACAATCTCTACGGCTGCCGCGAATCGCTGGTCGATGCGATCCGCCGCGCTACCGACGTGATGTTGTCGGGCAAGGTTGCCTGCGTTGCTGGCTTCGGCGATGTCGGCAAGGGCTCGGCCCAGTCCCTCCGCAATGGCGGTGCGCGTGTCCTCGTTACCGAAATCGATCCGATCTGCGCACTGCAGGCCGCGATGGACGGTTTCGAAGTCGTCACGATGGAAGAAGCGGTGAAGGTCGCCGACATCTTCTGCACGGCGACAGGCAACGAGCATGTGATCACTGCCGAACACATGAAGGCGATGAAGAACATGGCAATCGTGTGCAACATCGGCCACTTCGATAGCGAGATCCAGATTTCGGCGCTCGACAATTACGAGTGGAACGAACTCAAGCCTGGCACCGATCTCGTGAAGTTCCCCGACGGCAAGGAAATCATCGTCCTTGGCAAGGGTCGCCTCGTGAACCTCGCTTGCGCGACTGGCCACCCGAGCTTCGTGATGAGCTTCAGCTTCACCAATCAGACGCTGGCCCAGATCGAATTGTGGACCAAGGGCGAAGACTACAAGAACGACGTCTATGTGCTGCCCAAGCACCTCGACGAAAAGGTCGCCGCGCTTCACCTCGACAAGCTCGGTGTGAAGCTCACCCAGCTCAGCCAGAAGCAGGCGGATTACATCGGCGTCCCGGTCGAAGGGCCGTTCAAGCCGGAACATTACCGCTACTGATTGTCGCAACTGGCGGAAATACCGTCGCATGAACGCGCGCGGGGGCATTGCACTCCCGCGCGCGTCCGCATAGCTGGCGGGTAATGGATACTTCTCCCGCACTGTTGGCCATTATCGGCCTCCTGCTGGCCTTGTGGACCGCTGGCGCCGTGTGGGTGATGTTGCGCGCGACCGGGCGCGAACAGAAATCCGTTGCCAGCCGCAAGGCGGCGCAGCGCCTTTCCCGCATGATCGAGGAAGGCCCCGCCATCCCGATGCTGGTGCGGGCCGATGGACGGATCGAGGCGCCGGACCGGCTGGCTCGCTGGATCGGTCTCGAAAAGGTGCCCGACTACCTCAGCGAACTGGCAGGCGCCGACGGCCGCGGGTTGAGCGAAGACCAGGTCGAAGAACTCACCCGCTATGTTCGCCGTACCCAGAAAACGGCCCGGCCGTTTCGGATGGCCATCACCGTATCGCCGGGGTCGGGCAAGTCGCTCGCAATGCAGGGCACCCTGGCCGATTCGGCAGTGTCGCCCGGGGGCGCGGCCCTGATCTGGGTATTCGATTTCAGCGAGAGCGAAGCCGAGCTGACCCAGCTGCGCGAGGAGGCGGCGCGTGCCCGCGAAGATTTCGGCGCACTCGTGGGTCTGATCGAAGCCGCGCCCATGCCGATGTGGTTCCGCGGTGCGGACATGCATCTACGGCTCGTCAATAAGGCCTATGTCGCTGCAGTCGGTGCCGAAAGCGCCGATCAGGTCGTCGCAGACCAGATCGATCTCGTTGAAACGGTCAACGGGCGTACCGCAGCGCAAGTCGCGCAGCAGGCAGCCGATCGCCGGCAACCTATCGAACGGATCGTAAGCGCCACGATCGACAGGGCGCGTCGCACGATGCGCGTCACCGATCTTCCACTCGTCGGCGAAGGCATTGCCGGCTACGCGGTAGATATCGAAGAAATGGAAGAGCAGGCGCGCGAATTTCGCGCCTTCCGCGAAGCCCAGCGCTCGATGCTCGACCAGCTTTCCATTGGCGTGGCCCAATTCGATTCGGCGCATCGCATGACATTTGCGAACCAGCCATTTCACCGCGTGTTTTCTCTGCCGCCCGGTGTGGTGAACGACCGGACGACATTCCAGCACATGCTGCTGATCGCCCGCGAGAATGGCCGCATCCCCGAAGTGCGCGATTTTCCGGCTTGGCGAAACGAACTCGCCGAATGGTTCCAGCACGACGAGCCGCACGAGGAAGCCTGGTCGCTATCCGACAGCACTCATCTTCGGATCGTCGCCCAGCCGCTGCCGGATGGCGGTCTCGTGATGATTGCCGAAGACCGGACGGAGCAGCTGGCCCTGTCGGCAACGCGCGATACGTTGCTGCGCACCAGAACCGCCACCTTCGACAGCCTGTTCGAAGCGCTCGCGGTTTTCGCTCCGGACGGACATCTGGAATTGTGGAACCGCGGGTTCCCCGGCGCCTGGGGTATCGATCCGGAAGCCTTGGATGGCCATCCACAAGCCGAAGACCTTTTGAATGCCGTCGCCAAAAATCTGTCCGACCCATCGGCTATTTCGCGCATCAACCAGGTGATCCGCGCCGCAACGCTGGATCGCAAGAAAAGCGATGGCCGGGTCGAACTGGCCGATGGGCGAACGCTCGATTTTACCGGTGTACCGCTTCCCGACGGCAATGGCATGCTCACTGTCCTCGATGTCACCGCCTCGCGTCAGGCCGAAGAGGCCCTGCGTGAACGCAACCGTGCGCTCGAAGAGGCAGATGCAGTGATGACCCGCTTCCTCGCCAATATGAGCTATGAATTCCGCACACCGCTGACGTCGATCGGTGGATTTGCCGAATTGCTGACAAGCGGCATCGCGGGAGATCTGACCCCGACGGCGAAGGAATATGCGCAAGCGATCTCGCTTTCCGTCGGCAAACTCACCGAACAGGTGGAGAATGTCCTCGACCTGTCGCAGTCAGAAGCGGGCTTGATGCCGCTGCGCAAGACCAAGCTCGAACTGATGCCGTTTGTCACCCAGATCGTGCGCAAGCAGGAAGACCGGATCCTCGAAGGCGGATTGACGCTCGACCTGCGGGGCGACCCCGGCAAGACGATTACTGCGGATCCGCAACAATTGCGCCGGGCCATCTCCCAGCTTCTCGACAATGCGATCAACGGGACACCGCGCGGCGGTCGTATCCTCATCGATATCGGCCGCAAGCGCGGCGAGACCAAGATCGTTATTTCCGACAACGGTCGCGGGATGAGCCAGCACGAACTTGCCCGCGCGCTGGAGGGCATCCGGATGTCGGCGGATGGAAAGGGTATCGAGCGCCGGCATGGGCTCGGAATTCCACTCGCGCGCCAGCTTGTCGAAGCGCACGGCGGCACGCTGGAAATCCACAGCCGGAAGAACGGCGGCACAACCGCCTCGATCACGCTCCCATGACCGTCCCGCTACCGGATTTGGCGGCAATGGAGGCTCTCGGGAGAAAAATTGCCGGGAAGATCGAGCCGGGTGATGTCGTGGCCTTGTCAGGCACGCTTGGCACGGGGAAGACAACGCTTGCCCGCGCCATCATTGCTGCGCTCGGCTATGAAGGCGAAGTGCCGTCACCCACTTACACCATCATCGAAACCTATGATGGATTGCGCATCCCTCTCGTTCATGCCGATTTCTACCGATTGAACCATCCCTCCGAAATCGAAGAACTCGGCCTCGACGACTATCGCGACGGAGCAGTGTTGATTGCCGAATGGCCCGACCACGCCGGAGGGTTTGCGCATGAGGCGGGATGCCTGTCTATCACGCTTGAAAAAGTGGGTGAGGGGCGCGAAGCCGTTGTATCGTCCGGCGCATCTTGGCAAAGCCGCTGGCCATGAGTGACGCTCTGCCTGAAGGCATCCATAACTTCCTTGGCAACACCGAGTGGGAAGGGGCAGAGATTGCCCCGCTTGTCGGCGATGCCAGCTTCCGCCGTTATTTTCGTCTGCGCATGGGCGGCAGGACCGCAATGCTTATGCATGCTCCGCCACCGCACGAAGACCCGAAGCCCTTTCTCCAGGTGGCGCACTGGCTCGAGGCGAATGGTATGCGCGCGCCGCATATTCTTGCGGAGAGCGCGCCCGAAGGATGGGTGCTGACCGAGGATTTCGGCGATCAGCGAATGCGCGAGTGGATCGATGAGCATCCAAAGGATGAACGTGACATCTACGCGAAAGCCATCGAAACCCTTGCCCAGTTACATCGCCTGCCTCCCGGACCGTTCCCGCTGTACGATATGGCGGTGTATCAGCGGGAGGTTGACCTGTTCGTCGAATGGTACTGTCCGGCCATGGGGCTGGTCGTAGATGCGCCGAGCTGGGCGGCAGCGTGGGAGGAAGCACTCGCGCCCTTGATGAAGGGCCAGAACCCCGGCGTTACGGTTTTGCGCGACTATCATGCGGAAAACATCATGCTGCTCGAGCCAGAGGAGCTGGCAGGCGCACAGGGGCTGATCGATTTCCAGGATGCGTTGGTCGGGCACCCGGCCTACGATCTCGTCAGCTTGTTGCAGGATGCCCGGCGTGACGTTTCTCCGGCGCTCGAGGAAGAAATGCTCGGTCGCTATCGCGCAGCAGCCGATCCGGGCGAGCATTTCGAAGCGGATTACGCACGCCTCGGGGCTCAAAGGAATGCCAAGATTGTCGGCATTTTCACACGACTGTGGAAGCGTGACGGCAAGGCCCGGTACCTCGCCATGATTCCCCGCGTGTGGGAGGCAATGGAGCGCGATCTGGCACATGATGCAATGGCGCCGGTGGCCGAATGGTTCGCCCGCAACGTACCGCAGGAAATCCGTGATACGTTTGGCGGTGAAATCCAGTGACGGCATTGGTCACCGACACGGCGATGTTGATGGCCGCGGGCCTCGGCAAGCGGATGCGCCCATTGACCGCATCCACACCTAAGCCCTTGGTCCGGGTCGCCGGAAGACCGCTGATCGACCGGGCGCTTGACCGGCTGGAAGAAGCAGGCGTTTCGCGCGCTGTGGTCAATGTCCACTACCTTGCCGATGCCATCGAAGCGCATATTGCGTCGCGCAAAGCGCCGAGCATCACCTTCTCGGATGAACGCGATGCACTGCTCGAAACCGGCGGCGGCATGGTGAAGGCGTGCGATGCGGGAATGCTTCCCGACCCTTTCTTCGCCTGCAACGCGGACAGCATCTGGCTGGATGGGCCGCGCAATGCCTTCGCCGATCTCTCCACTGCCTGGGATCCGGAGCGCATGGATGCGCTTCTGCTCGTCGTCACGCATGCAAGGGCGCATAACTTTGACGGAACGGGCGATTTCTACATGGATGGTGCAGGGCGGCTCAAGCGCAAGCTGCCCGGCCGCATTGCGCCCTTCATCTATACGGGCATCCAGCTCGTTTCGCATCGCCTGTTGCGCGATGCACCAGACGGCAAGTTCTCGACCAATGTTCTGTGGAACAGAGCCATCGAAGAGGGCCGCCTCTATGGCCTGGCATTCACTGGCCACTGGTATGAAGTCGGCACCCCAAACCATATTCGCCCAACGGAAGATGCATTGACCGGTGGCTGAGCGGGTTCGGCCCAAGGTCTATTCGATTGCCGCCCACCGCGGCTTCGCCGATGCACTTGTTGCAGGACTCGTGCCTCGATACTCTGAACCGGAATTCGGCCTCGCACGCCTGACGCTCTTGCTGCCGAGCAGCCGCGCGCGCCGCACCGTTTCCGAAGCCTTCATCCGTCACGCGGGAGAGCAGGGCAATCCGGGTTTGTTGATGCCGCGCATGGCGGTTGTCGGCGACCTGGATCTCGATGAAGCGTTGGGCCCGCTGCTCGATCCGCTCGGTGCGGACATTCCAGCGGCCGTTGATCCACAGCGTCGCTTGTTCGCCTTGGCGGACCTGATCGCCGAAACCATGGGGGAAAGCGCCCCCACAGGCGCCACCTTGCTTCGTCTCGCGAGAGAAACCGGCGCGACGATGGACAGGCTTCTGGTCGAAGGAATTGGCCCGGAAGAGCTCGTCGGCGATGCAGTGCTTGACCTCTTCGGATCTTTGTCCGGCCATTGGCAGGACAGCCTGCGGGTGTTTGCGACTGTACAGGCGAAATGGCTTGGCCGCCTGCAGGAATGGAACAGGCTGGATGCGGCTGCGCGCCGGAATCGACTGTTCGACTTCGCAGCCGAAAGCTGGAAAAGATCGCCTCCCGGCACGCCAATGGTGGCGGCTGGTGTGACGAGCGCGGCACCTTCGCTGGCGCGGCTGCTGCGCGTTGTGGCCGATCTGGATGAGGGGGCAGTCATTCTGCCCGATTTCGATCTCACGATGCCGGCCGATGTGTGGGACGAGCTGGGCCGCGCAGGCGCCGCGCCCGAACCGGGAGACACTCCATTCGCGCGCGATGATGCGGTTTCGCACCCACAATACCATTTGAAGCTGTTGCTCAACCGGATGGGCGTGGCTCGGGAAGAGGTCCAACCTTGGCACCGCAAAGGTCTGGCTGCGTCTCCGCCGGAACGCAGTCATGCCATCGGCTCGCTCTTCCTTCCTCCCGAGGCCAGCAAGACCTGGATCGAGCTACCCGCGGAAAAGCGCCGTTTGGCTGGCGTGCGGATTATGCAGGCCGCAACGCCCGAAGAAGAGGCGCAGGCTGTCGCATTGCTAGTGCGCGAAGCGCTGGACCATCCCGGAAAGCGCGTGGCCGTCGTCACGCCAGATCGGCCGCTTGCTCGGCGAGTCGTCCATCACCTCGCCCGCTGGAATATTCTTGCAGACGATTCTGCCGGACGCCCGCTTGCGCAAACTGCAGCAGGCCGTGCATTTCTCCTCACTTCCGAGGTCATGGCCGAAAATGCCAAAGCGGTGCCCTTGATGTCTCTGCTTGGTCACCCACTTGCCGATGGCGGGATGGAACGCGGAACATGGCTTCGGCACCTTCGGACAGTCGAGCGCGAACTGCGCGGTCCGAGGCTGGAAACCGGTCTTCGGCCAATCCGTGATGTCGTGGAAAAGCTGGTGCCCACCCATAAGCAGTTGGGGGATTGGTGGCAGCTAACCGAGGCGGCGATCGCTCCCTTGCTGGAATATCAACCTGACCAGACCGCACGATTGAGCGATCTGATCGATACGATTGCCATGGCTGCCGAGAATTTGTGCGGCGAGAAACTCTGGGCGAAGGAAGATGGCCGGAGTCTAGCGCAGTTCGTCGAGGATTTTCGTCTCCACGCCCGGGAGGCGCAATTCGACATTCTTCCTCGCGACGTCGCTCGCGTGCTGGTGGATGCAATGGAGCCGGTGGCCGTTCGCCCGCCCTATGGCGGTCACGCGCGGGTACAGGTGCTCGGATTGCTCGAAGCGCGCATGAACCGTGCGGATATCGTAATCTGCGCAGGTCTTAACGAAGGTGTATGGCCGGGGCGTGGCAGCGTCGACGCGCTTCTGGCGCCGCCGGTATTGCGGGCACTGGGTGTTCCCGGTGCGGATTTCCGTATCGGCCTTTCGGCGCACGATCTCGCCGGTGCGCTTGGTGCTCCTGAAGTCGTGCTCAGCCGTTCGGCGCGGGATGAAAGTGGGCCGACGATACCTTCGCGGTTTCTTCTGCGCGTTCAGGCGTTGCTTGGCGATCTGCTGCCAAGACATACGGACACACGCGCCATCGATTTGGCCCGGGCCATGGTCCGCACGCCCGAAGCGCCAGTCTATCCGCGGCCTCGTCCAATGCCGAATGCGGACCAGCGACTGGTCGATATTTCGGCGACTGCGCTAGATCGTTTGCGCGGTGATCCTTACCAGTTCTTCGCGGGCAAGATCATGCAGTTGCAAGCGCTCGACGCGCTGGACGCGTCGCCGAGCCCCGCATGGCAGGGTGAGGTCGCGCATCAGATCCTTGAGGAATGGCACAGGGCCGATCCCAAACCGCCAATCGTCGAGATAATGAAGCGAGTGTTCGAGGAGCGAAACGTCCACCCGCTTATGCGCGGTCTGTGGCAACCACGCCTAGAACGCGCTCTCAAATGGGTCGAACATGAAGTCGCTGGTTACGGCGATCGCGAGGTTGTCGCTGTCGAAGCGTGGGGCGAAATGCATGTCGACGGTGTGCGAATTCACGGAAAGATCGACCGGCTTGACCGGTATGCTGATGGGACGCTGGCTATCGTCGATTACAAGACCGGCTCGCCGCCTTCGTCGAAGATGGTCGAACAGGGATACGCCCTCCAACTCGGACTGCTCGGAATGATGGCGGAGCGGGATGGCTTCAAGGCGGCATCGGGCGAAGCGACCAGGTTCGAATACTGGTCGCTGGCCAAGGCCAAGACCGATGGCAACCCGTTCGGCTTCGGATACGTAGAGACACCGCTCAAGGTCGGAAGCAAAAGGAGCGGCCTGCCACCGGAAGATTTCCTACCGACAACCGCAGCCTATCTGGATGGTGCAATTGCGGCCTGGATCAAGGGCGATGAGCCCTTCACCGCGCGGCTCAATCCCGATTATCCGGGTTACGATACCTATGACCAGCTTATGCGGCTGGACGAGTGGCTCCCGCATATGGACGTGGAAGGGGAAGAGGCGTGAGCGGCCAGGTTTATCCGCTCGTTGGTCATCAGCGCGACGCGGTCGATCCGCGGGAGAGCGTATGGCTCTCCGCCAGCGCAGGGACCGGCAAGACGCAGGTACTCTCTGCGCGCGTCCTTCGCCTGTTGCTCGAACCGGGCGCCGATCCTTCACAAATCCTGTGTCTGACCTTCACCAAGGCTGGGGCTGCCGAAATGGCGGTTCGCGTCAATGAAGTCCTGGCGCGGTGGGTTCGCCTGCCGGACGAAGTGCTGGCTGAGGAACTGGCCAATCTGGGCTCGCCGACCGATCCGGAAACCCGTTCCCGGGCGCGGTCGCTGTTTGCAAGGGTTCTCGACTGTCCCGGTGGCGGGCTGAGGATCGATACCATCCATGCCTTCGCCCAGTATCTGCTCGCAGCGTTTCCCAATGAAGCGCAAATCCTGCCCGGCAGCCAGCCGATGGAAGATCGCGATCGAGACCTCTTGAGCCTCGATGTTCTCGCTGAACTCCTCGAAAGCGGTGAACCGATCGTGCGCGAGGCGGTGGCAGAGATGAGCCGCCGCAAGGGGGCGGATGCCGTACGCGGCTGGCTGATGAAATGCGCCGGGTATCTCGACACATGGTACCAGCCCGACTGGCAGGGCGATCTCACTGCGCCGGTGCGCCGGATGCTAGACATTCCATTCGATGCTGGAGCAGATTGGGTCGCTGAAGCCTGCACCGATGGTGAATTTCCTGTCAGCGCTCTTCTGGCTTGCAGTCGCATCAACGCGGAGTGGAATACCGCCACTGGCCTGAAGAGCGCCGATTTCGCCGCGGGATGGCTGGCCGCGAGTCCCGCTGCCCGTCTTGCCGAACTTGATGGCTTCTTCGGCACCTTGCTTACGCAGAAAGGCGAGCCGAAGAGCTTGGCCAATCTCGAAAAGATCGATCCCGCGTATGGCGGATATATAGCCGATGTTGTGGACGGTATTGCCTCAGTCGCGCAGCGTCGTGCGCTGCTTGACCTTGCCGATTTTCTCGTACCCCAGCTCACGGCTGGCCGCGCATTTGCTTTCGAGTGGGAGGCGGCCAAGGCGCGCGAAGGACTTGTCGATTTCGACGATCTTATTGCCCGTGCCGCCAACCTGCTTTCTGACACGGCAATGGCTGACTGGATCCGCTACAAGCTGGATCGCAGTTTCGACCATATCCTCGTCGATGAAGCGCAAGATACCAATCGGGCGCAGTGGCAGATCATAGAGGCTTTGACCGACGATTTCTTCAGCGGCGAGGGCGCGCGTGGGAATGCGGTGCGCACGATTTTCACCGTTGGCGATTTCAAGCAGGCAATCTTCGGTTTCCAGGGCACCAGCCCGAAGAATTTCAGGGACGCCCGGGATCGTTTCGCCGAAAGCATGCGGAAAACAGCGGACGCGGCTGCCGACCTGCAAGGCGGGCCGTATCCGCGCTATCTGCGGGAATACGGGCTCGGTCAAAGCTTCCGTACCGCGGACAATGTTCTCGATTTTGTCGACAGTGCCATTGCCGCGATCGGCAGCGAAGGCTTGGGTCTCGATAGAGACGCTGAAGAGCACGAAGGTCAATCCCGTCCTGGCATGGTGACCCTCTGGAACCTGATCCACGCCGATAGCGGCATGGAAGAAGGCGAGGTAGACGAAGGCTGGCTGGGACGTCACGATCGTAAATTGGCCGACCGTATAGCGCAGCAGGTTCGGCACTGGATGGATTTGGGCTTTCCCTTGGTGAAAGATCGACACAAGGGTGGTGCACCTCGGCGGGCTGGTCCCGGGGATGTCATGGTGCTCGTGCGCAAACGGCGCGATCTGGCGTCGCTCATAGTAGCGCGCCTTCACCGCCGGGGCGTACCCGTCGCAGGGGTGGACAGATTGCGATTGGGCAACCCGCTCGTCGTCAAGGATCTGATGGCAGCCATCCGGTTTGCGGCACAGCCCTTGGACGACCTGACCCTCGCATGTGTGCTCGTATCACCGCTGATCGGCTGGTCTCAGGAAGAACTGCTCGAGTACGGCTATCGCGCCAAGAATGTCCGCCTGTGGGAACACCTGCGTAAAAGCGAAGCGCCTCGCGTCGGGGAAACCATGGCAATCCTACGCGAGATTCTACGCCGGGCGGATTTCGACACTCCGCAGCAATTGCTTCACTGGATATTGATCGGCCCGATGGATGGGCGTCGGAAGCTTGTCGCGCGGCTGGGGCGTGAAGCGAACGATCCGATCGATGAATTGCTCAATGCGGCCAACGCCTACGCTGCAAGCCATATCGCGAGCCTGCAGGGCTTCATCCAATGGTTCGACGCTGGCGAGGGCGAAATCAAGCGAGACGCAGGCGAGGGCGGCGATCAGGTTCGCGTCATGACGGTGCATGGTTCGAAAGGGCTCCAAGCCCCCATCGTTGTACTCGCCGATGCGGCAATAGGCCCGGACGGCGCGCGCGATCTCGAACTGGAGGAAACGCCGCTGGGGCACGTCGAGCCGCGGCGCATTCCCTTGCCCGGGCTGACCAAGGAACAGAAAGTCGGCCGGTTGCAAGTAGCGGAAGAGCGCGCTGCTGCCGCCGAAATGGAAGAACACTGGCGTCTGCTTTACGTGGCAATGACGAGGGCGGAGGAAGCGCTATTCATCGGAGGTTCGCTCGGTCCCCGCGACGTGAAACGTGGCCAGGCGCACGAAGATAGCTGGTACGCACGGCTGAAGCCTCTCTTCGGCAATGAGCCGCTAGCCGATGATCTGTGGGGTTCGCGTTGGGAATGGGGCGAACTGACCAAGGAAGCCCCGATCGAAAGCGTATCGGCAGCAGAGCCCGTCACCGCACTTCCTGCATGGGCAGTAAGTCCGGTCGGGCCGGAACCGCGTCCGCCCCGGCCACTTGCCCCGTCGGGTCTTGGTGAGGTGGAGGGAAGCGATCCGCCCCTGCCGCCAACACATACAGCCGACGCCGCCCGCAGGGGCACGCTGATCCACACGCTTCTCGAACGATTGCCGCTTGTGGACGAAGACGATCGCGAGGCGCGCGGATTATCTTGGCTCGCGCGGCAAACGCCCGATCTCGATGAGCATGAACGTGCAGACATTCTCGAGCGGGCACTGACGGTATTGGGAGATCCGCAGTTTGCACCGGTCTTCGGGCCGCAGGCTCTTGCCGAAATCCCGCTTGCTGCGGAAGTGAATGGGCAGGTGGTGATGGGGACCGCCGACCGGCTCCTCGTCACCCCCGAAAAGGTCACGGTCGTCGACTTCAAAACGGCGAGGCGTCCGCCCCTATCGGTCGATGCCATTCCCGACAGCACGATGAAGCAGATGGCAGCATATGCGGCGGCGCTGGAGGTGATCTACCCTGGCCGCCAGATCGAGGCCGCCGTTCTCTATACCCAGACACCGCAGCTCTTCGCCTTGCCCGGCGAAAGACTTGCCGCTTACAAGAGCGCGTTTGCGGCTCCGCAGGAAAGTTTTGTGCTGCCGCCAGTTGAGTAAATACATGCGCAGCCCACATTGGGTGCCGACGAAATGTAGGAGATTTCCAATGGCCACCACCGCCGTTACCGACGCCAGTTTCAAGTCGGACGTCCTCGAAAGCGAGAAGCCCGTGCTCGTGGACTTCTGGGCCGACTGGTGCGGACCGTGCAAGATGATCGCACCAGCCCTTGAAGAACTGAGCGAAGAACTGGGCGACAAGGTGACGATCGCGAAGATGGACATCATGGAAAATCCCGATGTTCCGGGTTCCATGGGCGTGCAGTCGATCCCTTATCTTGTTTTGTTCAAGAATGGCGAGCCGGCTGCGCAGATGCGCGGTGCCGCCCCGAAAGGCCAGCTAAAGCAATGGCTTGAGGGCGAACTTTAGTCCAATCTAGAATATAGTTCGGCCAGCTCGTCCCACAGGGTCGGGCTTGCTGCACCCAGCAGGCCCGTTCGGCCCACCTCATCCACGCGATAGGGTGAGCCGTCGGGCCTTGCCGCTTTTCCGCCAGCTTCGTTCAGCCACAGAACGCCGGCAGCGTGATCCCAGGCAAGCGTGCGCTCGAAGATCGATACGTCGTTCACGCCGAGCGCGAGACGAGGATACTGCTCCGCCGCGCAATAGGGAATGTCGACCAGATCGTACATCGGGGCGATGTGCCGCCTGGTCGCATCCCGCCGCGCATCGTCCATGAAAACAAGCGAAATGGCAGCTATCGGCGGGGTCTGGCCCGTCGGACGAGCAACGACCGTTTCCCCATTCACGCTCGCACCTTTACCCGCGCGCGCAACGCAGAAACGGCCCGTGAGGCAGTCAAAAATCCAGCCCGACCGGGCCACGCCCCCGTCTGCGTGGGCAATGATGATACCGAAGGGCGGTTTGCCCGCGGCGAAATTGCGTGTGCCGTCAATCGGATCGACGATCCAGCATGGCCGATCGAGCCGATCGAGTATCGACGGGTCCGCATGCGCCGTC
Organism: Qipengyuania pacifica; assembly: GCF_019857205.1. Classification (GTDB taxonomy): domain Bacteria; phylum Pseudomonadota; class Alphaproteobacteria; order Sphingomonadales; family Sphingomonadaceae; genus Qipengyuania; species Qipengyuania pacifica. The sequence goes on from NZ_JAHWXO010000002.1 coordinate 268,349, forward strand.
TCTTCGCCCACGAATGCGAGAGTTCCGTCGATAGCGGATAGCCCTTCGCGAAGCAGCGCCTCGCTATCCTTGTCCGCGATCGTAACGGGGTCGTTACCGCCTTTGTCTTCCACATCGCCGGTCGCAAGGTTCTGATAACGCGGCAGGATCGCCTGCTCCGTCACGCGCTGCATCAAGGCGAGGATCGCCTCGTCCAGCGCCCGATCTTCGGAGGTGAGCGGAACAGTCATGAACGATAATCCGCGTTTATTGAAATATATCCGTGCGTCAGGTCGCAGGTCCAGACGGTCGCGCGGCCATCGCCCACACCGAGATCCACATCGATGCGAATATCCTGACCCTCGAGATGCCTGGCAACCGGTGCTTCGTCATAATCTGCGAGCGGCTGGCCGTCTTTTGCTGCCCAAGTGCCGCCAAAGCCGATCGAAAGCCGGTCGCGATCGGCAGGCTCACCAGCCTTGCCGACGGCCATAACGACCCGGCCCCAGTTCGCGTCACCCCCCGCAACGGCCGTCTTCACCAGCGGCGAGTTCGCTATGGCGAGGCCGACATGGCGAGCGCTGGCGGCGTCGGCAGCGCCGGTCACCGCTATCTCGATGAACTTTTGTGCACCTTCTCCGTCGCGCACGACCAGATGCGCCAAATCGCGGCAGATACCTAGAAGGGCGGCGTAAAACGCATCCGCCCCATCGTCATCCCAGGACGAGAGTGCCGGATTGCCAGCCTTTCCGGTGGCAAACAGGAGAACCGTGTCGCTGGTGGAGGTATCACCATCGACGGTGATGCAGGAGAACGTTGCCTCATTTGCCTTGGACAACATTTCCTGAAGAAAAGCCGGATCGACAGCGGCGTCCGTGAAGACATAGCCAAGCATCGTCGCCATGTCCGGCGCGATCATGCCGCTGCCCTTGATGAAGCCGGCGAGCTCCACGCGGGTTTGGGCGAGCATGGCGGAAGCGGAGGCACCCTTGGTGAACGTATCGGTCGTGCCGATGGCGCTGGCCGCATCTTCCCAGCCGCATGGCGCTGCAACCAGTGCCGCTTCGATCCCTGCCTGGGCCTTGTCCTTGGGCAGGGGCACACCGATCACGCCGGTGGACGACACGAACACCTCGCTCGGATCGCAATCGAGTGCAGAGGCGACCTGCGCCATGATCTGTTCCACCGCCTCGCGTCCGCGATAGCCGGTGAAGGCGTTGGAATTGCCGGCGTTAACGATGAGCGCCCGGGCCCGGCCCAACCTAGCCTGTTCCCGGCCGAGTTCGACCTCGCTAGAAGCGCAGGCGCTCCGCGTGAAGACCCCCGCCACGGCAGTGCCGGGGCAAAGCTCGACATAGGTCAGGTCGCACCTGTCCCACGCCTTGTATCGCGCGCGGGCGATACGCAGCGTTACACCGTCGATCTGCGGCATGTCGGGGAAAGGGCGGGCGAGGGGAGAGCGTTCGAGATCCATGTCTCAGCCGCTACCCCCGCGTCCGTTGTTTGCCAAGTTCAGGCGGCGCGGCCAGCACTGCGCGGAACCAGCCAGAAAGCAAGACCGTACAGTAGCAGGGTCGCGATCAGCAGATTATTATACCCGGTGAACAGCGAAAGATATTCCAAGCAACCGCCAACAATAGTTCCAATGAGATTCAGCGCGAACGCACTTTGCGAATTTGAGGATTCCCGGAATCGCTTGGCGAAAGCAATATTCGCTAGATAGATAGGTAGGAAAGCCAGCACCGTGCCCGCGAACAGGCGCGGCCAGAACGGGAGGGGCAATAACCATTCGGGTTTAATGATCCACGCTGTGGCCAGTGAAACCGCAATCGCGGCAAATACGACCTTCAACGGTGGGGTTTTGAACTTGCGTTCCGTTTCCACTGCCGCGAGAACGACCACGAGCACGCCTGCAAAGACCAGCGCGTTAACGAACCACGTCGTGCCGAATAGCAAAGCGAAAGTCGCGATATTCTTCGTTTCCAAAAGCAGGAAAGCGGCACCCATGAAGAAAAGGTCAGCGTAGGGGCGCATTTCCTTAAGCGGACCACCCAAAATGCGCACCGTTATCACCGTGACAAGCAAAATACCCACTAGGGTGATGGCGTAGAGCGGTGGGAAGCCCTTGCCGTTGAAGTATAGGAATGGCGCATCGTCGGTGACTGTCTCGATGTTCGTAAATGAGGAAGCGCTGGACCAAGCGTTCCCACAAGATTGCGAGGCGGGTTGCTTGGCGATCGAGATGACGGCCTGTTGACCAGCGAAGGTGTCGACACACGGGGCATGTCCAAACGCCTTTGCGGCGGTCGCTGCGAGGCGGTTGATAAGCCAATCCTCGCGGTAGTAATTATACATTGCAAATGCGCCGTCTTCACTGAGCACGCGCGCAACCGACTCCAATGCTTCATCCGTGAAAAGGAAACTTTCAAGGCGGATCTGCGATGCACCACTGACAAGCGTGAGTGAATCCGGCAAAGCGAAAAGTACGAGATCGTATTTCTTATCGGTATTCTGGAGAAAGGCACGACCATCATCCACGTGGCGAGTGACGCGCGGGTCATCGTAGGGTCGATCGATGTTGTAGGTCGCGCCCAATTCCATAATGACTGGATCGATGTCGACCGCATCAATTGATTTAGCGCCTTTGGCAAGCGCAATCGCGACGTCCGAACCCGAACCTGCACCAATGATCAGGACGTTGTCGAGATCACCCGATGCAACACGGTTGTAAGGAGTTTCATAAATTCGTTCGCCTTGTGTGATCTTCCATTCTGCTGGAGCCATCAACTGGTGAGGAACCCGGTTGGCGCGGATTTCAAGAAAGCCAGGAAATTCATCTGAGCCCGACGTCTCTATTTTGTAATATGGCGACCAATAAACGTCTTCACGCAGGCTCTCTTGCCCGAGCGGAATGAGAAGCGCCGCGCACCACGCTAAGCTAACTAAGCGACGCTTATGGTCAGTCAGGACGAGGTACGGTACAACGGCCATAAGGCCCCAGACGATCGACGGCGCACGCAGAAAGCTCAGGGCGGTAAATGTAAGAATGCCTACGAGCGATCCAATGAGGTCCCAGCGATAGGCAGTAAGCGGCGCTAGTCTTGCAAAGCAGCGGCCAACAAGTTCGGCAGGTCCGGCAAGAATGGCGGCTACGATCACGAATACCAAAGGCAACGCCACCCATGCGGGGGGGCCAACGATATTCAGAGACGTGAAATAGATCAGGTCAGATCCCGTGCTTTCGACCGAAACGGGAAACTTGATCACAGCAATCACAAGGATTGTCAGCAGTGGTAGGGAAAGCGGCCAGATCGACCACGATTTACGGCTGATAAGAAAACCTGCCCCAATACCTAAGAAAGATCCCAAAAGAACGAAGTTCGAGAAATACGACAGATGAACAACGTTCGCTCCGAGCCAGCGAATCAGCGCAAGTTCAACGAACAGCATTGTAAACGCCGCTAAAACGAGCCGTCTCACCACGACGGTACTCTCCGTAGCCTCGTCTGCTGTGGACGCATGCCCTTTGTCGGTCCAATTACTACCAATGGGATCGAGTGCCCCATTTGCCGTCGACGCATCCGTCATGGTTATCCCCCTAAAAGATGGCATCCCCATTATGCAGGGACGCGTGTCCAATGGACGGAGTGACTATGGCGCTATGGTTAATTCAGGGTAAACAGGACCAACGCGATCGTAGATAATCCCGGCATTTACGCAGTCAGCGCGGTGGACAAACGCGGAATGCGCACTACTTTGCAGCTTCATGCTTCGTCGCCTGATTACCCTGCTTGCGATCCTGTCCGGCCTTACTGCTGCCGGCGCGCCCGCGCATGCGGTTGTTTACGATGCGGCATCCGGGGTCGAACTGGCGGCCAAGGCGGAAAAAACCTGCAAAGGCGATGCCTGCAGGTGCACCGATGCCGATCGCCAGACCTTCGATCTGCCCCGGGAAAAGAAGCCCAGCAAGCCGGCGACCGTCATCACGGTTTTCATTCCGACTGTGCAAATGGGTATCGACCGCGCCCGCGAATAGGCTGCCGGTTCAGTTCCAGATTTCCGTTCGGCACGAGCAGCGTGCGCGGACGTTCACCCCATAGAATTCATCCGGAAGGCTCAGGGCCCCTCACATGTTCAATACGCTCATGAAATCGATGTTCGGTTCGTCGAACGAACGTTACGTCAAATCACTTGGTAAAATCGTCGCACAGATCAACGCGCTCGAACCGCAATTGCAGGCGCTTTCCGACGAGGAACTCGCCGCCCAGACCGACAAGTTCCGCGGCCAGTTGGCCGATGGCAAGACGCTGGACGATATTCTTCCCGAAGCCTTCGCCACCGTACGCGAGGCATCGGTCCGGGTGCTGGGCATGCGGCACTTCGACGTGCAGATGGTGGGCGGTATCGTCCTCCATCGCGGCGAAATTTCGGAAATGCGCACCGGTGAAGGCAAGACGCTGGTCGCGACACTGGCGACCTATCTGAACGCGATCGAGGGCAAGGGCGTTCACGTCGTGACCGTGAACGATTACCTCGCCGCACGCGACGCGGAATGGATGGGCCGCCTGCACCGCTTCCTCGGCCTGACAGTGGGCGTGATCGTGCCCAACCTTGCCGAACCGCAGCGCCGCGATGCGTATAATTCCGACATTACCTATTCGACGAATAACGAACTGGGTTTCGATTACCTGCGCGACAATATGAAACACGAGCGCGGCCAGATGGTGCAGCGTCCGTTCAATTACGCGATCATCGACGAGGTGGATTCCATCCTCATCGACGAGGCGCGTACGCCGCTGATCATTTCCGGGCCGACCGAGGACAAATCCGACCTCTACATCTCGATCGACGAGGTGGTGAAGACCTTCCCCGAAGACTGGTACGAGAAGGACGAGAAGCAGCGCAGCATCCAGCTGACCGAAGAAGGCACCGAAGAGGTCGAAAAGCTGCTGATCGAAAAGGGCCTGCTGGAGTCGGAAAATCTCTACGACGTGGAGAACACGCAGGTCGTGCACCATCTCGACCAGGCCCTGCGCGCCGTGCACATGTTCAAGAAGGACATCGACTACATCGTCAAAGACGACAAGGTCGTCATCATCGACGAGTTTACCGGCCGCATGATGGACGGTCGCCGCTGGTCGAACGGCCTGCACCAAGCGGTGGAGGCCAAGGAGGGCGTCAAGATCGAGCCCGAGAACCAGACGCTCGCTTCTATCACCTTCCAGAACTACTTCCGCATGTATCCCAAGCTGTCGGGTATGACCGGTACCGCAGCCACCGAAGCCGCTGAATTCTGGGACATCTACAAGATGAACGTGGTCGAGATACCGACCAATGTTCCCGTCGCCCGCATCGATGAGGACGACGAATTCTACAAGAATACGCAGGACAAGTTCAAAGCCATCGCCAAGGCGATCGCCGAGAAGAATGCCATCGGACAGCCGGTGCTGGTCGGCACGGTGTCGATCGAAAAGTCGGAAATGCTCAGCGAATTCCTGCGGCAGGAAGGCGTCGACCACGAAGTTCTCAACGCGCGCCAGCACGAGCGCGAAGCGCATATCGTGGCGCAGGCAGGCCGCATCGGTGCCGTGACCATTGCGACCAACATGGCCGGTCGCGGGACGGACATCCAGCTGGGCGGCAACGTCGATTTCCGGATCGACGACGAGCTGGGCGACATGGAAGATGGCGCCAAGAAGGATCTGGAAAAGGATCGGATCAAGGCGGAAGTTGCAGCCGAGCGCCAGAAGGTGCTCGATGCAGGCGGCCTGTTCGTGCTGGGCACGGAGCGCCACGAAAGCCGCCGCATCGATAACCAGTTGCGCGGCCGTTCGGGACGCCAGGGCGACCCGGGTCTGAGCCGGTTCTATCTGTGCCTGGAGGACGATCTGCTACGCATTTTCGGTCCGGACACGCTGTTTGCCAAGATGATGAACTCGAACCTGGAAGACGGCGAAGCAATCGGGTCCAAATGGCTTTCCAAGGCCATCGAAACCGCCCAGAAAAAGGTCGAGGCGCGGAACTATGAGATCCGCAAACAGGTCGTCCAGTACGACGACGTGATGAACGATCAGCGCAAGGTAATCTATGAACAGCGCGCCGAAATCATGGACAGCGAAGCGGTCGATGATGTGGTGGTCGACATGCGTCACGATGCGATCAATTCGCTGGTTGGCGAAGCCTGCCCTCCGGGCTCCTATCCCGAGCAGTGGGATATCGCCGGCCTGAAGGAGCGCGTCGGCGAAGTTCTCGGCATCGACGTCCCCATCGAACAATGGGTCGACGAAGATCAGGTCGAACCCGAGATTATCGAGGAACGACTGGCGGCAGAAGCCGACACGATCATGGACAACAAGATCGCGGCGGCGGACCCGGGCCTGTGGCGCCGTATCGAGAAAAGCGTGCTGCTGCAGGAACTTGACGGGCAGTGGAAAGATCACCTCGCAACCCTCGACGCCTTGCGTCAGGTGGTGGGGCTGCGTGCTCATGCGCAGAAGCAACCGCTGAACGAATACAAGCAGGAAGCCTTCAGCCTGTTCGAAAACATGCTCGACAATCTGCGCGAGACGGTGACCAACAAGCTGATCAGGCTGGAACTGGTGGAGCCGGCACCGCTGCCCCAGATAGACCTGCCTGACCTTCCCGATTTCCTGACCGGCCATATCGATCCGCTGTCGGGTCTCGACGATTCGAACGATGGCGATGGTTCGGCCAGCCGCGCGGCGCTGTTCGGCGCCCTGGCGGGCAGCCCTCGTGCCGCCGTAGGGCCGGGCGGCTCTGCCAGCGACAACCCCTATGCGGGAATGGAAATCAGCCGAAATTCGCCGTGCCCGTGTGGATCGGGCAACAAGTACAAGCATTGTCACGGGGCCATCAGCGCCGGGTCGACGGTCTGATCGAACCGTCGCGCCGCGTGTGGCGAAATATCAGCTAGTATGTTGGACGGGGGCCGTGGACGATCACGGTCCCCGTTCATTCATTTCCAGGCATAGGCCTCGGTTCGGATTGGGATTGCACCTATGGCCGCATTGATTGCGGGTTTTTTCGTCACGGCGCTGCTCTATGCGAGCGTCGGGTTTGGCGGCGGGTCGACCTATACGGCTTTGCTTGCCCTATCGGCGGTCGACTATCGTGTGCTTCCGCTTCTTTCGCTGGCCTGCAACATCGTGGTCGTCGCAGGCAGCACGGTGCGATTTGCGCGCGCGGAGATAACGCCCTGGCGCGGCGCGATAATCCTGACAGCGATCGCTGCGCCGGCAGCATTCCTGGGTGGTCTGACACCTATCGGCCAATCCGCATTCCTTGCCATACTGGGTGCGAGTCTGCTGCTGACCGCGCTGACGCTGGTGCTTCCGTCGCGGGCAAGCGGAGATTCCGACCCGACGCGCTTGGCGCGGTTCATGCCGTTGCTGGCCGTTCCCCTTGGCTATCTGGCTGGCCTGGTCGGCATCGGCGGCGGCATCTTCCTGGCGCCGTTTCTTCACCTGACGAAGTGGAACAGCGCGCGAGCCATAGCGGCGACGGCAAGCCTGTTCATTCTGGTCAATTCCCTGTTCGGGCTGGCCGGACAATTGCTGAAAGGCGGTGCAGAGCGATTGGGAGCCGCGGTGGACCTTGGCCTGCCCCTGCTGATCGCCGTCGCCATCGGAGGCCAGATCGGCAGCTTCCTGGCGCTGAAATATCTGCCCCAGCGCTGGATCCGCCTCGGCACCGCAGCGCTCACCGGCTGGGTAGGCGCGCGTCTGCTGCTGAATTTGTGAGAAAAGTGGTCATCTGAATTAGCCGTCGCGTCAATTGGCGAGCGGCAATCGCACTTCAAACGTGCTGCCTTCGCCGGGCAGGCTCTTCTGAAGCACGATCTCGCCGCCATGCAACTCGACGAGTTGCTTCACCAGTGCGAGACCGATGCCCAGTCCTTCGCCCACGACGCCCAGCCCATTGTCCGACTGTTCGAACATGTTGAATATCTGGGCCTGCTGACCGGGCGGTATGCCGATGCCGTTGTCGGAAATTTCGATGATCGCGAAGCCATCGGCTTTCGAAACCTTGACTCCGATGTCACCGCCTTCGGGCGTATAGCGCGCCGCATTACCGACTATGTTACTGATGATCTGAATAAAACGCGCCGGATCCACCTCGAGAGCGATCGCATCGTCCGGTGTCTCGACGGTCAGGCTATGATTGGCAGCGACGATGGCTGGCTCTGCAAGCTCCAAGGCGGCCGGCAGCACTTCGTCGAGGCCGACCTTTTGTTTTCTCAGCAATATCTTGCCGCGTTCGATCCGGTTTATGTCGAGCAGATCGTCCACGAGGCGGGTGACATGGTTGAGGTTCTGCCGCATCGAGAGGCGCACCTGGCTGAGGTCTCGCCCGCTATTCCCGCGATCCATTATGTTGAGGCCGGATGAAAATACCGCCAGCGGATTACGCAGTTCGTGGGCAAGCACTGCCAGAAACCGGTTCTTCTGCTGATTGGCGGCTTGCAACGCGGCGGTGAGTTTCGCCAGTTCGTCACGCTGGGCGGTGATCTGGCGGCGCTGGTTGTACAGATCGAGAAATACATTCGCCTTGGAACGCAGGACGTCTGCTTCGATCGGCTTCTGGATGAAATCGACAGCGCCGGCTTCATATCCGCGAAACCGGCGCGCTTCATCGCCCGATCCCGCTGTTACGAAGATAATGGGGATGTGCCGCGAACGCTCGTTGGCGCGCATGAATTCGGCCAGTTCGAAGCCATCCATGCCCGGCATCTGGACGTCGAGCAGCGCAAGCGCGTATTCGTTGGCGAGCATCAGCTCGAGCGCTTCTTCGCCGCTTTGCGCCTTGTGCAGATCCAGGCCTTCGCTTGCGAGGAGCGCCTCGAGCGCCAGCAGGTTCTCTTCGAGATCGTCGACGAGCAGGAATTTGACGGGATCGGTCATTCTTCGAGCATCGCTTGCAGAGCGTTGGGGATGTCGTCCAGCCTTATCGTACGTGCTGTGGGGCATGCGGCGAGGGCTGCTTCGGGCATGGTGGCGACTTCCGCGGTCGCCGGGTCCTGTACGAACCCGCGGCCGCCGGCCTCGCACACAGTCTTCAACCCTTGGGCGCCATCCTGGTTCGCGCCGGTGAGGACAACCGCCGCGAGCGCCGATCCAAACGCATCGGCCGCAGTCTCGAACAGGACGTCGATGGCGGGGCGCGAGTGATTGACGGCTTCGTCGGACGACAGCGCGAGTGTTTCCGCAGTTTCCACCAGAAGGTGATAATCGGGCGGGGCGAAATAGATCATGCCGGGTGCAAGCGGCTCCTTGTCCTCTGCTTCCTTGACCTTGAGGCGGCATTTGCGCGCGAAGAGATCGACAAGGGCATTGTCCTTGCGCGGCGGAATGTGAACGACCACCAGGACCGGCGCTGGGAAATCCGCAGGCAGGTCCGGCAGCACATGCGACAGCGCCTGAACGCCTCCGGCGGAAGCCCCGATGACTACTGCTCGCAGACTCATCGCGACGCCTTCCGGTAAATCTTCTCTTCGCGAACGAATTCGGAAAAGAGATGTGCATGTGCCGAAAAGCGCAGGTTTTCCTTCGAGCCGACGCCAAGGAACCCGCCCCGGACCAGCGCGTCGCCAAACAGTCCGACGACGCGATCCTGCAGTTCGCGATCGAAATAGATCAGCACGTTGCGGCACGAGATCAGATGCATCTCGCCGAATGCGGCGTCGGTCACGAGGCTATGGTCGGAAAAGACGGTGCGCTCGCGCAGGGACTTGTCGAACACGGCCCGGTCGTAATTCGCGGTATAGTAATCGGACAAAGACGTGTGTCCGCCCGACAGCCGGTGGTTTTCCGTGAAGAGCCTGATGCTTTCGAGGGGATATACGCCCGCTTGCGCCGCCTTGAGTGCGGTAGGGTTGATGTCGGTCGCGTAAAATATCGTCCGTTCGGCCAGACCTTCCTCGGCGAAGAGGATCGCAAGCGAATAAAGTTCTTCACCGTGGCTGCACCCGGCGACCCACACCTTGAGCGAGGGATAGGTGCGCAGGTGCGGCACCACCTTTTCTCGAAGGGCCCGGAAGTAGGACGGGTCGCGAAACATTTCGCTGACTTGGACAGTCAGAAAATTCAGCAATCGGGGCAGGATCGTCTCGTCATGAAGAACGGCGGACTGCATCTCCGATATGCTGTCATAGCCCCATTGCGTGCGCGCTTGCAGCAGGCGCCGCTTGATCGATGCGCGGGCGTAATGCCTGAAATCGTAGTGATAATGGCGATATACAGCATCCAGCAAAAGCTGGATCTCGATATCTTCGATACTGTCCGCCATCAGCGAGGCATCCATACGCGCACCAGCGAGAGCAGTTTGTCGACGTCGATCGGCTTGGCCATGTAGTCGTTTGCGCCGGCATCGATGCATTTCTGCTGGTCGTCCGGCATGGCCTTGGCCGTGAGCATCACGATCGGCAGTTTGGTCCATTGCGAATTGTCCCGGATCGCACGAGCGGCAGTCAGCCCGTCCATGACCGGCATCATCACGTCCATCAGGACAAGGTCGATCTGCTTGTCGGGATCGCCTTCAGCCTCGGCAAGGGCGTCGAGAGCTTCCTGACCGTTGCGCGCGATCCGCGTGAGGGCCCCGCGAGGTTCCAGAACACTTGTCAGCGAATACACATTACGCACATCGTCTTCGACGATCAGAATTCGCTTTCCTTCCAGTGCGGCGTCGCGGTGACGGGCCTTCTCGATCATCTGGCGCTGTTCGGGCGGAAGTTCGGAGACGACCCGGTGGAGAAACAGCGAGACTTCATCGAGGAGACGTTCGGGAGATTTCGCTCCCTTGATGATGATCGAGCTCGAATAGCGGCGAAGGCGTTGCTCTTCCTCTGCCGACAGGTCGCGTCCGGTGTAGACGATCACGGGCGGTAGCGGCGCTTCGCCTTCTTCGCTCAGGGTTTCCAGCAAGGTAAAGCCCGAGGCGTCAGGCAGCGAGAGATCGAGGACCATGCAGTCGTACTGACCATCCCGCAGTTCCTCCAGGCACTCGGCCGCCGTGCCGACCCCGACTGTCTCCACGTCCTGGGATCCTAGTAGCTCACCGACCGCGTCACGCTGAACCTCGTCGTCCTCCACGATCAGCACGCGCCGCATCCGGGACGCGAGCTTTTCCTGAAGACCGGCGAGCACTTCGGCGAGCTGTTCGCGCGGCGCAGGTTTTTCGAGAAAGCCGATCGCGCCCAATGCCAGCGCCGTCTGGCTCTGGTCCGAACCGGAAATCACGTGAATCGGAATATGCCGGGTTTCTTCCTGATGCTTCAGGCGATCGAGCACGGTAAGACCGGACTGATCGGGCAGGCCGATATCCAACACGATCGCGCTTGGACGGTAATCCCGGGCGAGGTCGATCGCTTCCTGTGCCGTCCCGGCGACAATGCACTGGAACCCCAGTTCGCGCGACAGTTCGCAAACGATGCCGGCGAAGGTCGTGTCGTCCTCAATGACGAGCAGCAGCCGCTTGCCTTCTGCGAGGGCATCGCGATCGTCGTCGAGCATGGCGGGCTTGGCTGGCGCGGTTCGCGGCTTCGCTGGAGGTAATGCGGCCGGGGTGGGCGCGTCGTCACGGGTGACCGGCATCGGCTGACGCGAGGCGACCTTGGCAGGATCATAGGTTACCGGCACACGCACAACGAAAGTGCTGCCTTTGCCTTCTTCGCTTTCGAGCCTGATGGTGCCGCCAAGAAGGCGCACGAGTTCGCGCGAGATCGACAGGCCGAGTCCAGTGCCGCCGAATTTGCGGCTGATCGTACCGTCGGCCTGCTGGAATGCTTCGAAGATCGCCTCGCGCTGACCTTCGGCGATGCCGATGCCGGTGTCGGTGACGGCAAGCTCGACCATGTCGTCCGATCCGGCGGAAATCAACAGTCGGACGCTTCCCTTCTCGGTGAATTTGAGCGCGTTCGACAACAGGTTCTTGAGCACCTGCTCGAGCCGTAACCGGTCGGTTTCGATCGATCTTGAGGCGTCGGGCGCCACGGTAATATCGAGTTCCAGCCCGCGCTGCTGTGCAACCGGCTCGAACACCTTGCGCAGGTCCCCGGCAAGCCGTTCGGTTGCAACCGGCGCTGCTTCGATCTCCACGTGGCCAGCCTCGATCTTGGAAAGGTCCAGGATGTCATTGATCAGCGTCAGGAGATCGTTGCCCGAAGATTCAATCGTGCGGGCGAATTTCACTTGTTCTTCCGACAGACTGCCGTTCGAATTGTCGGCCAGAAGCTTGGACAGGATCAGCAGCGAGTTGAGCGGGGTGCGCAATTCGTGGCTCATATTGGCCAGAAAATCGGATTTGTACTGGCTCGCCTGTTCCAGTTCACGCGCCTTTAGCTCAAGCGAGGCGGCAGCGCGACCCAATTCGTCGCGCTGGCCCTCAAGCGTCTGGGCCTGTTCTTCGAGCTGGCTGTTGGTCTGCTCAAGCTCGACCTGCTGCAGTTCGAGGCGCGCCTGCGATTCCTTGAGCGCATTGCCCTGTTCCTCGAGCTCCTCGTTGGAGACCCGCAGCTCCTCGCTCTGGGCCTGAAGCTCGCCCGCCTGCCGCTGCGTTTCCTCCAATGCGTCCTGCAAACGCTCACGGAACCGCGCCGATCGCAAGGCGATGCCCACCGCGCCCGACACCGCTTCGAGCAGTTCGAGCACGCGCTCGTCGACCTCTTCGAAGAAGCCGAGCTCCATGACGGCATTCACGCGCCCGTCGGAAAAGGCAGGCGCTACGACCAGATGCCGCGGTGTTTCGCTGCCGAGCGCCGATCCGATCTTCAGGTACCCTTCGGGCAGGTTGGTCAGCGTCGTCGCTCGTGCATCCGCCGCGACCTTTCCAAGCAGCCCTTCGCCAGGCCCGAACGCTTCGGGCACTCCGGCCTCATCCGGCACGCCAAGCATGGCAACTCTATTGAAGGCGCCGCCTTCGCTCTTGAAGAGCGCACCGGCGACCGCGTCCGTGCGATCGGCGAGGAATGTCAGAATGGCCGCCGCTAGCTGCGGGACGGTCTTCTCACCCCGCATGGCTTCGCCAAGTTCGACCTGTGCGGTCTGCATCCAGCGCTGACGCTCGCGGTTACGGTTGGTGCGGACCATCAGTACGAAGATCGCAATTGTCAGGGCGATGCCGATCAAGCTGGTGACAATGGCGCTGACGACAGCGGTGCGCGACGCTGCGGCAAGTTCCTCGACCCGTTGCTGGCGCTCGCGCACTTCCTCGCGCTTCATCTGCGCCAGCTGGTCGCGGATTGCGTCCATGGCGATCTTGCCGCGCTCGCTAACGGTCAGATCGATGGCTTGCGCGATACCTTCATTGCGCCGCGTCTGGATGGCGCGTGCGGAAAAGCGGAACTTGTTCTCGATCGCAGAACGGAGCCGTTCGACATTGGCACTCTGAACACTGCTTGCCCGGGTCAACGATTCAAGCGCCGTCAGATTGTCGCGGGCGGTGCTGACCCCGTCGTAATATGGCTCGAGAAAATTGCCCTCGCCGGTAAGGAGATAGCCGCGCTGCCCAGTCTCGGCGTCCAGACTTGCCGCCAGCAGTCCGTCGAGAGTGCTCAACACTTCGTGCGTATTGCGGATTCGCGCTTCGTTGGCGCGCATGTCGTTCACGTTGGAATAGGCGGCGAAAGCGCTGATCAGGAAAAACCCGACACCGATCAGCAGCCCGCCGATCGTCCATCCATTCGCAGAATTACGAAACAACCGCGCATATGCTGTATTTTTCAAAGAAACGGCGCCTTAAGGAAATTCGCGCCCGCCTTAGCGAGGCCCGTTGACGGTTATCAAACAAATTTCGCGATTTATCTGATGGCGACCCGGAGAAAAGGTGGCGCGGATCCCGTGTGTATTTCGAATTTTGTTCAGCAAGCAATGATCGGGAAAGTGTCGGCGAAGCAAGCGCGCTGTGGCTTGGAAACGCCGACCATCCAGGAAGACAAATACGGAATCTTTGCGGTGGGCGATCGTTACCTCAGAGAATGAGCACCTTCGCAAGGAATCCGCTTCATCGCTGCAGCTCTATTTTTCTTTTTCAGACGATTGAGCGGCGCCTCGTGTCCAACCGGTCTTGTAGCGATCGAACCAGGCGAGGATCGCCGAGGCTTTTGCTGCGGATTGCGAGGGGCGGGCGGCGATGCCACCATGGCTGGCTCCGGGGACTTTGACCAGTGCCGTCGGAACGCCACGCAGGCTTAGCGCAGTGTAATACTGTTCGGATTCGCTGACGGGGGTGCGATAGTCCTCGCTTCCGACGACCACCAATGTGGGTGTCTCGACATCGCCAACGAGCGACAGCGGCGACAGGCGCCAGTAGGTTTGCGGATCTTCCCACGGCTGTGCGCCGATCCAGTATTTGCCAAAGAAGGAAGGGCCATCGGCAGTAAGCGCCTGGGTGGTCCAGTTGATGACCGGCTTTTGCGTTGCCGCTGCCTTGAATCGCCGCGTTTTTCCGACGATCCAGCTTGTCAGAACGCCCCCACCCGAACCGCCGGTGACGAACAGTTGGTCGGGATCGGCGATCCCGAGCGAGATTGCGCGATCGACGATAGACATGAGGTCGAAATAATCGTTGCCCGGATAGGCCTTGTCGATCTGATTGGCGAAATCTTCGCCATAACTGGTAGAGCCCCGCGGATTGGCGGACAGCACAGCGTAACCTGCTGCCGCGTAGAGCTGATTGTCGGTCGAGAAATGCGGGCCGTAGGCCGCGAACGGACCGCCATGTATTTCGAGGATGAGTGGGACGCGCTGGCCTTCGACGTAATTCGGCGGCAAGGTCAACCAGCCTTCGATCTCGAGCCCGTCATGGCTTGATTGTGTCGCTATACGTCGAACTTCACCGAGAGATTTGACTGCTCTCAACGACCGGTTGAGATCCGTCAGAATGCGCGCTTCGCCGCCGGTACGAGCAAGCTGAACTTCGGCGGGGCGAATTGCGGTGCCCCCTGTGAAAGCGATCATATCATCGTCGGAAACCGAGAAGCTGCCGCCAGTATAGGGGCGGTCGAGGCCGCCGCCGGAAAGACCATCGACTACATCGCGCACCGAACCATCCAAGGCGATGCGAGCGACCCTCGTCTCACCGGAAATATCGTATTGCGCATAGATCCCGCGTCCATCGGCATCCCAGACGATACCCGCCGGGCTGAAATTCCAATCGGCTGTGAGGTTGCGGACATTCGATCCGTCGCGGTTCATGACATAGAGGTCGTTGTCCTCGTAGGCTCGCAATGCATCATCGAATCCGAGATAGGCAATCAGCTGCCCGGAAGGCGATACGACAGGATTGCCGTCCGGACCATCGCGATCGGTCAGCTGGCGAATTCCGCCGGACGCCACATCGAGCGCATAGACCTCACCTTCGACTGAATCGATTTCCCAATCGGCACGGCGGTTGGCACCGAAATATATCGTGGAGCCATCTGGCGACCAGCTAAGTGGGCCGCCATCATGGAAGCGGCCGAAGGTAAGCTGGCGCGGCGCGCCTCCCGTGCTCGGCACAACGAAGATCTTGTCGAAACCAGGTTCGAGATAGCCTTGGCCGTCAGCCCGATACGTCAGCAGATCGCGAATTTCGAGTGGCTCGGCCCAGTCTGCACCTTCCGGTTTGTCTGATGGCGCAGAGCCCAGCTTTGGGCCGTCATCCTTGACCAGCATCGTATAAGCAATCGACCGACCATCGGGCGACCAGGCCATACTCGAAGGGCTGGTAGGTAGTCCCGTCAACCGAACGGCATTGCCGCCCTCGATCCAGTGCACCCAAAGTTGCGGCCCGCCGCCTTCCGTGGACACATAGGCGATTCGGTCGCCGCTGGGCGACCACCGAGGGTTGAAAGCATCGCCATTGCGTCCGGCGAGCGGAGTTTCGCGACCGGTGCGCGTGTCGATCAACCAGATCGATCCAATCGCGCGATCGGACATGATGTCGTTCGACTGGCGCACATACGCAATGTAGCGCCCGTCGGGGCTGATTTGCGGATCGCTGGCGATGGCAAGATCGAACAGGTCGGCGCCGGTGAAGCGGCGCTCGGGCCCGCTGCGGGTGCTCCCCGTGGCAGCACCGGACATGGCGGTGGCCTGCTGGGACTGTGCATCGGGAGCAGCCGTTTGCTCAGGTTCGGGTTGCTGTGCGACGGCCATCTGCATCGGGAATGCAAGCAATGCCATGCTCATCACCAACTTGCCTGTGGCCATGCAGTATTCCTTTCCTTTGTTCGCCGATCTCGGGCGCTGGGTGTTTTGGAGCTTAGGCGAGTTTTCTTATCTGGTGCAATGATCAGCTTGCCCAACTTAGTATCGCGATGCGGAGCCGTTTCGCTCCTCCGGTATGAGAGCTCGTCGGAACATTCGATGGGCCAGAGGTTAGAATTGGAGTCTTGTCCAAAACCAAGGCTATTCATCTGGGCGAAAATGCTTCGCCTCACTGTTTGAAGCAGTAGCTCACAAATGAGGTGGAAATTGATACGCTCAGTCTATGGTGCTTTAGCGGCTCTTACTTTGACATCCACGGGTTGCGGTGCGGCCCAGGATGCTAACAACACGTCATCGCATGACATGGGTGAGACGGCACCCGCAACGAGGGGCCTGGACGCTGCCGCCATGGAGCAGGTCTTCAACCGAGCCGAGAACCTTCCCAACATCCGCTCGCTTATCGTGATGCGGGGCGGTGAGGAACTTGTTGCGCGTCGGTTCCATGGCGGAGCCGCGCTAGACGATACTGTTAACATCAAGTCTGCCTCGAAGTCGGTCATTGCGGCACTGGTAGGGATTGCGATCTACCGGGGCATTTTTGATGGCGTCGATCAGCCAATCCTAACCGAATTGTCGAGCCATGCCCCGCGAGAGGCCGATCCACGTCTCAGCCGTCTGACCATAGGCAATCTGCTTTCAATGCAGGCCGGATTGGAACGCACGTCGGGAGATAATTATGGCCGTTGGGTGTCGAGTCCGAACTGGGTTCGATATGCGCTCTCGCGGCCTTTCGTTGAAGAACCAGGCGGTGCGATGCTCTATTCGACCGGCAGCACCCATCTACTGTCCGCCATGCTGACGGAGGCATCGGGTCGATCGACCTAGGCGCTGGCGCAGGCATGGCTGGCCGATCCGCTGAATGTCGCCATCCCGCAGTGGGAACGCGATCCACAGGGAATTTACCTTGGCGGCAATCAAATGGCCATGAGCCCGCGCGGCATGGCGAAGTTCGGAGAACTCTACCGGCTCGGTGGGGCGATCGATGGGAAGCGCCTGCTGCCAGAGGAATGGGTCGAACTGAGTTGGAAGCCCCAGACGACTTCCCCCTGGAGCGGAGAGCAATATGGTTACGGATGGTTCATATCCGACGTCGGCGGACATGAGTTGTATTATGCGTGGGGATATGGAGGCCAAATGATCTATGTCGTGCCTGACCTCGAATTGACGGTGGTCATGACGTCCACAACGGATGTCGAGCGCGGAGGGCAACATATTGCCGCTCTGAGAAGCCTGCTTGCGGAGGGCATCGTCCCGGCCGCGAAAACCGGCGGAAGCTTTTAGTCCGTTACTATGTGCAGATGGCTTTAAAGCCCGCAGCCATGAAATCGGCCATGCGTTGCTTCACCGCTTCGAAATCTTCGGATTGGCAAAGGCTATCGGACAGTTTGTCGATCCGCCCCGTTCGCGCGAGTGTGAGTAGCAAGGCGCCGGATACGAAATGATAGCCCCAGAAAATATCGACCTTGTTAGCATCGGGCAAGGCGCGGTTGATGATATCGACCAGCTTCAGGACGACCGGGTCGAAATTCTTGTCCATAAGTTTTGCGCCCCATTCGGGCGTGTTGGCCACTTGCGATGCGAGCGCCCCATAATTGCGCCAGCCTTCGCCTCCTGCGCCATACAGGTTGAGGTCCGTGTCGAGAAAGGTGTGTAGCGCCCCTTCGACGGTAAGGTTGTCTTCGTTTGCCTTCTCGTATTCTTCCAGCGCTTTCATCCGCAATTCACGAGTCACCTCGGCGCGGCGCTCGAAAACGGCTTCGAAAAGGGTATCCTTGTCGTCAAAATAGTAATTCACCAGCGTATGGTGAACGCCTGCACGTTGGGCGACATCCTTCAGCGTCACCCCGTAAAGTCCATGTTTCGAGAAGAGATATTCGGCTTCGTCCAGGATCTGCTCGGTCGTCTCGGCACGCCGTTCCGCTTTGCTCAGCGGCTTTTTTCCGGGCTTCCTGGCTGCTGGCACGCTGTTACTCTTCCGCATGGACGCCGCATCTGCGGCCGCAAGGGTGATGGAACGCTCATGCATTGCAATATTCGTTCCGTAAGCGCAACTTGTCGATCTTCCCGGTTGGCGCCAAAGGCATCTGCGGCAATCGCACGACGTGATCGGGGATCCACCAACTAGCCACCCGACCGTCCAGCTCTGCCAGGAGTTCAGCGTCGGTGGGGGAATACCCATCGCGCAGTTCGACGAGCAAAAGCGGACGCTCTCCCCACTTGGGGTCGCTGCGTCCGATGACCGCAGATTGCGATACGCAGGGAAGGGCGGAGATGACCGTTTCGATCTCGGTCGGATTGATCCATTCGCCACCTGACTTGATCAGATCCTTGGAACGGCCGGTGATGAGCACGGTACCGTCCCGCTCGATCCTTGCGAGATCCCCGGTGTTAAACCAGCCTTCTGCAGTGGCCTGCTGCTCCTGCCCGAAATAACGATCGACCACCGCGGCGCCTCGGACCCAGAGGTGCCCTTCGACCTCCCGCTGCACGTCCAAAGGGTTGCCTTCGCCATCGGTAAGCCGCAAGTCGACACCGACGGCCGGGCGGCCGGAGGTGCGCGGATCGCGCGCCTCGGCACCCGGGGGCGTAGCTGTCCCTAGCGGCGATAATTCGGTCATGCCCCAAGTCGTCTGGACCTCGATCCCGCGCTGCTCGATCCGGTCCATCAACGCCTGCGACATGGGCGCACCGCCGACCATGATGCGTTTAAGGCTCGGCAACTCAATTCCATTCGCATCGAGATGATCCATAAGCCCGAGCCAGACCGTGGGCACGCCAACCGCTATGGTGACGCTTTCGTTCGCGATGAAGCGCGCCAAGCTGGCACCATCCGCGTAGCGCCCTGGCAAAACCAGCTTTGCGCCGACGGCTGGGCAGGCAAAGGGCAACCCCCAGGCATTGGCGTGGAACATCGGCACGACCGGCATGACCACTTCGCGCGCGGTGATCGAAGTTACATCGGCTTGGAGCAGCTTCAGTGTATGGAGGTAATTGCCGCGGTGGGTGTAGGTGACGCCCTTCGGCGCGCCCGTCGTGCCGGAGGTGAAGCAGAGGCCGCTGGGCAAAGTTTCGTCGAAGCCGCCCCAGGCGATCTCTTGAGAGGGTTGTCCTAAAAGGTCATCCAGGCTGTCGTTGTCATCCTTCACTGGACCCAGCGCAATGAGGCGGCAGGCGCCGTTGGTTGAAGAACCAATCACCTCGCGCGCAAGATCGAGCAGATCGGAGCTGGCCAACAGGATGGACGCTTCCGATTGCCCGATCATCCAACCCAGCTGTTCTGCGGTCAGGCGTGGGTTAAGCGTGTGGCAGACCGCGCCCATGCCCATGATGCCGTACCACGCTTCGACATGTTCCAGTGTGTTCCACGCGAGCGTGGCCACTCGGTCGCCAGTCTCAATGTTAAGCGTGTCCAGCGCGGCCGAGACGAGGCGAGCCCGGCGATGCAGTTCCGCGTAATTGATCCGTCCGACTGTTCCGTCATCCCGGGCGCTCACCACTTCGGCGTCGGGATGCCATTTTGCAGCGTGGTCCAGAAACCGATCCAGCGTTAGCGGGAAATCCTGCATCGCCCCATCGATCATCGGCACTGGTCCACGGGGGGCGGAAGCACAGGTGAAGCGAGGCCCGCATTCCAGTTCCATTGCTGATCACCTGCGGCGCGGCGGCGGCAGACGACATGCTCGACCAGATCATAGCGATAGCTCATGACGTCCTCGATGACGTGTGGCCTCTCGTCGAACACCATCCAGTTTTCGCTTTGTCCGAACGCCGGCCATTCTGGATTGCCATCGGCCGACGGCTCGCCCGAGCGGGTAAACGATGCCCAGTAATCGACCATTGCATCGGACAGCGCCCGTTCCTTGCGGTCGCGTGGAATGCGTGGCCAATTGGCGGCGGTCCGTTCGATGGTTCCGAACATGTAGGGCAGCTCGGCACCGTGAAATGCATGAAGGCCTGCCTTGTCGGCGGCAGGATATCCATGATCGAAGAGATAGACGAAAGCCGGGGAACCAACCGCTTCCTGCTTTTCTGCAATACGCTGGGTAGTCCACCCATAGAGCGCATCACGCGTTGTCTCGAGCATGCTCTGCTCTATCCTCTCGGAGGGGTATACCCGCAGAAAGATATCGGCCACATCGCCATAGGCATTGCGGATTTTCGCTTCGTATTCTTCTTTGCCGGATGGGGCGGGGGGCAGCAGCATCCGCAGCGAGCGAATTTCCCCGCTATTGAAGCCGGCGAGGACCGGCACGCGAGCTTGCGCTCCCTGGTCGAACACATCGGTGATTTGCGCAGGGACGATCTTGCCGTCCACCGTGAAATAGGTCTGGAATCCTGCGGCGGTCGACTTTCTCGTGATCTCGCCAGCGCTCATCTCGCGCAGTCTGGCGAGATTTCCTGCGCCAATAGCTTCGGCAATGCGCACTCCCTCGCTTTCGGCGGAAGGGTGGCCATTGAGCACTTGTCGAAGGCTCGGCTCGGAAACCATATACGCGCTCTGCATAACGGCGCGGTCGAAGAGGCCCGTGGCAAGCGGGGATGCGAGGAGGTGCATGACGCTAAGGCCGCCCGCCGATTCCCCCGCTACAGTCACATTGCCGGAATCACCGCCGAATGCCGCGATGTTGCGTTCGACCCAGCGCAGCGCCTCTATCTGGTCGAGGAGGCCGTAATTACCGGACACATTGTCCGGCGATTCGGCAGACAGTTCGGGATGGGCCATGAAACCGAGCGCCCCAAGCCTGTAGTTGATCGAGACAACCACGACCCCACGCTTTGCCAGTTCAGCCCCGTCATAAAGCGAGAAACGGCCTGCGCCCGTCAAGAGCGACCCGCCATGAATCCAAACGAAGACCGGCGCATTATCCGCATTCTCGGGCTGCCAGACATTGAGCGAGAGGCAGTCCTCGCTCATCGGTGGGAGATCCTCGTAATAAATGTTTGCAGGTACGTTCGGGAATTCGGGCTGGTTGCAGATTGGGCCGAACTCGCTCGCATCGACTGGTGCGCTCGCACGTGCTTTCGGTACGGGCGGGCGCCAGCGACGCTCGCCGGTTGGCGCTTCTGCATAGCTTATCCCGCGAAAGACATTCGCCGAGCCCTCGGTGACACCCTCGAATGTACCGGCGGGCGCGGTGACGGACGGTCTCTCGGCAGACCATGCGGCTGCAGAAAGGCCGAGGGCCGTCATGCCAAATGCGATGTGGCGAAGCGCCCGATAGTGCGACCGGATCATGGTCAGATCCCGTAACTGAGGCGGATGCCAAACGTCCGCGGACGCAGGGTGCCGAAACGGCTTATCAGGAAGGCTTCTGGATGGATGTAGGTGCTGGAATGATCGTCGAAGATGTTCTCAACATAAAGCTGCGCGCCAAGCTTGCCCTTGGTCACCCCAAAGCTAGCATTGACGTTGGTATAGGCGTCGGTCTGCCCAAAGGTCGCCAGGCGCACGTTCGGGTTGCCCGGCTGGTTGGGGAAACTGCTGTTATATTCGCCGATATACTGAGCGTTCGTGGCTAGGGTCGCCTCCATATCGTCCGCAAGATTGAAGGTGTAACTGATGAAGGCAGCCCCCTGAATACGTGGGGCGGAAAGCCGGTGACCAATTTCTGCACCCGAGATCGCCGCTTCGGCGGCTGTCAGTTCTGTGATCTTTGCATCATTATAGGCGCCATTGGCGCCGAGGAACCAACCAGTCGCCGGAACTACGCCAAGCTCGAATTCGATACCCTTGCTGGTCGCTGCGCCAATGTTGGTGGCAAACTGAACGGAATCGCTGACCCGGTTGGCCTGGACCTGAATGTTGCTCCAATCGATGTAATAGGCTGCCAGATTTGCAGTTACTCGCCCGTCAAGCCAGACTGCCTTGGCGCCGATCTCATAGCTTTTCAGATCGTCAGACGTGGCGCCGAACGGAATGATAATGTCGTTCTCGCCGCCAGGAGCCACGCTGGGCCGACCTGCGGCAGCATTGACGATCGGTGCGCGAAAGCCAGTGGCGAATGTGGCGTAGGTGGTAATATTCTGCGTGGGCTTGAACGAAGCAGCAAGCTTGTAGGATGGCTTGGATCCTTTCGCCTTGACACCTTCCACCGCTTCATAGGGTGTAAACGTATCGAAGTTCAGCGGGATGCCAAACAGGGCGGCGGTATAATAATTGGTCTGAGCGCCGGGAATAAAAGGCGTGGTGCCTGTAGCGAGGAAGCCCCCCGCTTCGGTGAAGCCCTGAGCACTGATCTCCCCGTACCGGAGGCCGCCTGTCAGCCAGAAGCGGTCGGAGAAGCGATAGGTAAGCTCGCCGAACGCCGCGATTTCTTCGCTTATGGAGTAGGTATACTGTTCCTGGAAATACTTGTCAGGAAGACCGGTAAGTCCACGTGCCTCGAGAAAAGCGGGGTTGGAGCGATAGAGAAAGTCAACGTCCCGGCGACGGTTGAGGTAGAAGCCGCCTACGACGAATTCGAACGCACCACCCAGCGAGGAGGCGAGCCTGGTTTCCTGTACGAAAACGTTATCGAACGCATCGGCGTCGAGGCCGAAGGCGATCGGGGCGCCAGGAAAGGATCCGGGGGCGAAGGTTCCAGCCAGATCGACATAGAAACGCTGCTTGAAGTCCGAATAGGTTGAGGAACTGGTGAGTGTCGCCCAGTCGAAATCGTATTCCAATGTCGCATTGGCGATAAGCTGCTTGCCGGTGAAGCGATCAGGTTCATCGGAAATGCGTTTCTCCTCGCCAAGCGAGGGTCTGGTTAGCGAGCTGTCTTTCGGGTCGCTGTTCTCGTAGCTTCCGAGCAGCTTGATCGACAGACGGTCCGTCGGCTGGAACAGCAGGACGAGCCGACCGCCGTAGTCGATCAGCGTGTTGGAATTGTTCACTCCGGTGCCGAGGTTGTCGAGATAACCTTCCTCGTCACGGTAGAAGCCGACCGCGCGAACGGCGACCTTGTCGCCAATCGGGACGTTGACCATCGCATTGTAACGCTGGCGGAAGGAATCATCGTTTGTCAGGCCGAAATCCACCAAGGCGGCCGTGTCGAAATAGCCGAGTTCGGGGCTCTTGGTGATGATCCGCATGGCGCCCGACAACGAGCCCGATCCGAACAAGGTACCCTGCGGCCCTCGTAGAAATTCCACCCGCTCGACATCGAACAGGTTTGGATCAACGACTGTGGTATTACCGATCGTCGAGACGGGCAGTTCGTCGATATAGACCGACACTGTACTCGATAGGTTGGCATTGTAGCCGTTGGTCGCGATGCCGCGCGCCGTGAAATTGTTGAAATTCTGGGTCGGGCGGTTGAGGATTACGCCCGGTGTTTCGCGGCCGATGCCTTCGAAACCGACGATCCCTTTCTTGGTCAGTTCTTCCTGACCGAAGGCGGTGATGGAGAGGGGAACATCCTGGATGCTTTCCTCGCGGCGGGTTGCGGTGACGATGATCGTGTTGCTGGAGCGCGCGGCCTCGGCGCTGGGCGAAACATCCTCGATGACCTCTTCGCCGGCGACGTCAGGTCCGGTGGACGGTTGCGCGATGTCGTTCGCATCCTGCGCGTAAGTCGGTATGGCATGAGCCGTGAAGGCGAGCGCCGAAGCTGTGGCAAAGTAACGTGCCGTCATCTGTTTTCTCCCAATCCCTACGACGAGTCGCGCCCGCCGCTTGCCGTACAACTCGTTCACACGAACGATAATGTCAACATTCACTATCGCGCGCGTTAATAAAAGATGGCGAGGGTATGTCGAGGTTTCCACATTGACCAACGGGCTGACAGATCCTACTCACTCACAAACTAGTGAATGAAATCGCGCAGCACGACGCGAAGGGGAGAGTAGGGATGAACAACGGTAAACGGGCGGATTCCATCAAGCCTTGGGGCAACTCGTGATCGCGGTTACCGCGGCGCCGGAGCGAGCCGTCCGCAAGCCGGACCGCAAAGCTTGGACGATGCTTTCCCTGCTGAGCTTCGTCTATGTGCTCAATTTCCTCGACCGCCAATTACTCGCAATTCTGGCGCTTCCGATCCAGGAATCGCTTGATATCACCGATGGTCAGCTCGGCCTGATCGGTGGGCTCTATTTCGCGATGTTCTATACTTTCATCGCGATTCCGGTCGGTTGGCTTGCCGACCGCACCAACCGGGTAACCATTCTGGCGGTGGCCTGCGGTATTTGGAGCGCAGCCACTGTCGCCTGCGGGCTCGCGCGTACTTACCCCGAACTGGTGGTGGCCCGCATGGCAGTCGGTTTCGGCGAGGCGGGCGGGGTGCCGCCATCCTACGCTCTTATCACAGATACTTTCTCGCCCGGTTACCGGGCAACCGCGCTTGGCATCTTCAACCTTGGTCCGCCCATTGGAGCGGCAGTTGGTATTGCTTTTGGTGCCTCGATCGCCGCCGCTTTCGATTGGCGCGACGCCTTCATTGTTGTCGGCATCGTTGGAATCGTGACCGCAATCCTGCTCAAATTGGTCATGCGTGATCCCGAACGTGGAGCGACCGACACCACGCTGGATGAAACCGCGTCCATGCCGGCCCCATTCGTGGGCACGGTGAAGGATTTTTTCCGTAACCCGTTGCTCGTGCGCGCCTCGCTCGGGAGTGGAGCGACGCAGTTCGTAACCTACGGCCTCGGCAATTTTGCGGTGCTCTTCCTCATGCGTGAAAAGGGTATGACGTTGGAGGAGGTTGCGCTCTGGTACGCCTTGGTGGTCGGCCTGGGTATGGGATCGGGCATGCTGGTTTCGGGGCGTCTGCTCGACCGGTTTACACGGGGTACGCGGACGGCGTTCGCTCTCGCTCCTGCGGTGTCGCTGACGCTCGCTCTACCATTCTATCTCGGTTTCGTATGGGCGCCAACTTGGGAGTTAGCGCTCATTCTGCTGACGCCCGTGATGTTCTTGAACTACTTCTACCTCTCAGCTTCGATAGCGCTGGTGCAGGACGAGGTGCGTCCGAACCAGCGCGTGCTTGCAGGCGCTCTGCTACTGCTCGTGATGAATTTCATCGGGCTGGGTCTGGGACCGACCTATGTCGGCATCGCCAGCGACTATTTCGCCGCGCAAGGTATGACAAATTCGCTCCAGGTCGCGCTCTATACGCTTACACCCTTCTTCGTCATCGCCATCCTAATCTTTCTGTCGCTGGCTAAGCGATTACGGAACGAAGTACGCAGCCTGGGTTGATGGCCAGCCAACGATCAGCACAGTCCCACTACGTCACGTCGTCAATCACTTCGCGGATCGTATCGTATATACAGTCTAGTTGCTCACTGCTGATGCAATAAGGTGGCATTACGTAGATCGTGTTGCCTAGCGGCCGAAGCAGGACGTTTCGTTCTCGAAAAAGTGCCAGCATTCGCGGGGCGAGGTCGGAGAGATACCCGCTCCCTTCGCCCACCTCGAACGCAGTAATGGTGCCAGTTTGCCGAGGATTTTGAACCGCCGGGTGCGTTGCCAGCGCGTTCAATTGCACTGCCTGCCCTTCGCCCAAACTCGCGATCCGCGGCATGACTGGCTCGTCCCGCCAGATTGCAAGGTTGGCATTGGCGGCTGCGCAAGCGATCGGATTGGCGGTATAGCTTGATGAATGGAAAAACATATGGGCGCGATCTTCGCTGCGATGTGCGTCGAAGACAGGCTCGCTCGCCATCGTGACTGCCAACGGAACTGCACCGCCGGTCAGCCCTTTGGATAAGCACAGTATGTCTGGCTCGATCTCGGCCTGTTCGCAGGCAAGCAACGTGCCGGTCCTGCCCCAACCGGTCATGACCTCATCGGCGATGAAAAGGGTACCATATCGCGCGCAAATCCGGCGCATGTCCGCGAGCGTTTGCGAAGAATACATCAGCATCCCGCCTGCGCCGAGAATAAGCGGCTCCACAATGAACGCTGCTGCGCCTTTGCGACAGGCTACCTCCAAGGCATCAAGCGCATGCTGTTCCGCACCCAGCGAAGGAAAGGGGATCGACGTAACGTCGAACAACAGGGGCTCGTAAGCCCGGTTGAATGCGCCGCGGGCGCCGACCGACATGGCCCCGATGGTGTCGCCATGATAGCCGTTGTCCATCACGACCACGCTATGTCGCGCTTCGCCACGATGAAGCCAGTAACCCAAGGCCATTTTCAGGGCGACTTCAACGCTTGTCGATCCGGAATCGGAAAAGAACACGCGCGTCAGGCTTTCCGGCATCAGGGCGCGGAGACCATTCGCCAGCTCTTCGGCCGGACCATGGGTCCAGCCCGCGAAGATGATCTGGTCTAGCACCGCAGCTTGCTCGGCAATGGCTGCGGCTATTCGGGGGTGAGCATGACCATGCGTCGTCACCCACCAGGATGAAATCGCATCGATTATCTGTTGTCCATCACTGGTATGAAGGATTGCGCCTTCGGCCCGCGCCAACGTCGGAATGGGTTCGCCCAGGCCGTGCTGGGTGAATGGATGCCAGATGGGCGATTCCTTCATTGAAAGTCGTCCATTGCGAAACAGCGCGCAAATGTGGTGGCAAGACTTTCACTATCAAGCGGATCGAGATGAGGCAGGCGCCCCAGACGCCTGACCTTACCGATCGCGCAAATGGTCTCTTCGGTGTCCTCTTGCGGATTGCCGATAAAGGCGATCCCGAGAATTGGGACGTCACGAGTGCGCAATGCCTCAACAGTCAGCAGCGAATGGTTGATGGTACCAAGCGCGGTGCTTGCCACGATTACAACCGGCGCCGCCCAGCGCGCGAACAGGTCCGCATAGAGTAATTCGCGGGTGACCGGAACGAGCGCGCCGCCAGCGCCCTCTACCACCAACGGTCCTGTCACCTGCGGCAACGCTAAAGAAGCGGGATCGATGATGACATTGTCCAATTCGGCCGAGCGATGCGGTGAGCACGGCGTCTTCAAGCGGTAGGCTTCTTGGACCAGCGACGATGCAGGGACGCCTAACTGTGTGACACGTGTGCTATCAGTGCCATCGTCGAGACCAGCTTGCACCGGCTTCCAGTAAGAAGCGCCGAGCGCCTTTGTGAGCCCGGCAGCAAAGACCGTCTTCCCGATGTCCGTGTCCGTGCCAGTGACGACGATCGTCTTTCTCATAACAGGTCTTCCAATGCGGTGGCGAGTTCGGAAACTGCCGCCTCGTCGATGTTAAGCGTGAGAGATATCCGCAGCCGTGCGGTGCCTGCTGGCACAGTCGGCGGGCGAATGCCGCGAATGTCGAAACCGCGGGCCTGAAGTGCCTCAGCGATGCGCATTGTGCGTGAATCTTCGCCAATCGGCACGGGCTGGATATGCATCCCGCTCGGAGTGATGCCTAGTGGCGCCAGGCGCTCGCCGGCATGTTCGATGATGAGGCGCAAACGTTGGCGTCGTTCATCTGCATTCGCGACGATCGAAAGGCTTTCGCGAACAATCGCGGCAATCAGCGGCGAAGGTGCCGTCGAGAAGATGAAGCTGCGCCCCCTGTTCACGAGAAAATCGCGAAGGACTGATGGCGCCAGGATGAGCGCTCCTTCGCATCCCAGGGCTTTCCCGCACGTTACGAGAGTGACGACATTTTCGCATCCATGCAGATGTGCAGCGAGCCCGCGCCCCTCTGGTCCGCATACCCCGACCGCATGCGCATCGTCGATGAGCAGCATGGCCCCGGCACGCTCCGCCAAGGCGGCAAAATCGTCCACGGGCGCTACATTGCCGTCCATGCTGTAAAGCGTTTCGAAGGCGATCCACGGTGTGCCGCATCCGCCCTTCGCCCGCCATCGTGCGATCGCGTCGGCTGCTGCGTCCACGTCGTTATGCGCAAATTTCTGGCAAGGCGCCCGTGCCATCCGCATGCCCTCGTGCACGCTGGCATGGATCAGTTCATCGTGCAGAATGAGGTCCCCCCTTTGTGGCAAGGTGGAGACAACCAAGCTATTTGCGGCGAAACCCGAGCCGACGAACAACGCACTTTCGCTGCCGAAGAAACGGGCAGCATCGGTTTCCAGACCCAAATGTTCAGCACAATTGCCGCGCAGCAAACGCGACCCACCGGACCCCGGAGAGACGCCTCTTGCCAACGCGTCCATGGCTGCGGAGCGTAAGGCAGCTGACCCCGCAAGCGCGAGATAGTCGTTGGAAGAAAAATCGCAGCCGGAAGCCAGGGTCATCGCGCGTCGACGACCCCCTTTCTCCAGTCGCATCAAATCGTCGTTATAGAAGCTCGTTACCGTCACGCGCGGCGGCGCATAGGCGAGGCCTGCCGCGTTGAAAAGACATCACCTATTTCCTGACGGACTGAGTGCCAAAAGCTGGTGATTTGGGCACCAGTCAAAAGCTCAAGCCTAGCAAGGCCTTCCCAAACGTCAGCCGTCGGGTCGTTTCATCTTG
Organism: Qipengyuania pacifica; assembly: GCF_019857205.1. Taxonomy (GTDB): domain Bacteria; phylum Pseudomonadota; class Alphaproteobacteria; order Sphingomonadales; family Sphingomonadaceae; genus Qipengyuania; species Qipengyuania pacifica. The sequence goes on from NZ_JAHWXO010000002.1 coordinate 296,939, forward strand.
AAGAGGCGGTCCTGCGTAATCTCGAAATAATCTGCCGGGCCTCCGCCACGCGTAATGGGGCGGGGACGAGCAGTGATGTATATGCCGTTTTCAAGCATTGAAGTGTCAATATGAATGCCGATGGCCTCGCCAATTACGAGCCATCGATCCAGCTCGCCACCCTCCTTGTTTTCGAGTTGTATCAACTGCGTGAGGCGGCACTCGAACTGGACGGGGCTGCCCGCAACTCGGTCGGGCTTGACGCGTAGTGAAGGCAGCGCATCAAGCCCCGCAAGGTCGAACTCGTCGATATCGGCCGCCACACTTGCTGAGCTCATGTTCATCTGTTCGGCCTGAGCCATGGTGGCGAGGTTCCAGACAAACTCGCCCGTCGCCTTCACATTAGCGACGGAATCCTTCCACCCGGAAGATGAGAAAGCAATGAGCGGCGGACGATAATTGATGAGATTGAAGAAGCTGTAAGGCGCCAGATTGCGCGCGCCATTGGGGGCTATGGTCGAAATCCAGCCTATTGGCCGTGGTGCAATGATCGCGTTCAGCGGGTCGTGCGGCAGGCGATGCCCGTCTGCCGGCTCGTAAAAGTGATACTCTGTCATGTTACACTTAATGAACTAAGGGCGATCTGGTTCATATACGCACTTGGTCAGAGGCGGGCATGGCAAAAGCATCGGTGGCGGATCGCTAGATCGGACATGGGCCCGATCAGGCGCAGTCTAAACGTTCGCCTGAATTCAACAATTGCGCACCTTTAAGCCTCGATCCGGCCGGACAGAGCATAAATTTCGCGATTTGAAAGGCTGATGCTCTCACTTCCTAAGAAGTGAATGGCTCCCCGAGTTGGAAAAAGGGAGCCATCCCTGTGTTTCCAACGCCATCCAACGTTCTCCTAAAATGCTGTAATGTAGAGCTTTCGTTGTCCATGCCATTCCATGTGCAGCCATTGCAAGCCAGCATTTAATGTGGGAAACCGTGTGGGAACGAGAAGGATGGCTCCACATGGGAAAGCTCACTGCGCTCAAAGTCAAACACGCCGCGCCAGGAATTCATGGCGACGGCAAAGGTCTGTATCTCAGGGTCAAGGACACAGGCGCAAAAAGCTGGGTGCTGCGCGTCCAGTTCAACGGTAGGCGGCAAGATATCGGGCTTGGCTCGATAGATGATCTGACGCTGAGCGAGGCGCGCGATAAATCAGCCTTCCTGCGAAAGATTGCGCGAGCGGGTGGAGATGCAATTGCGGTACGCGACAAGAACAAAGTGAAGATCCCGACCTTCGCAGAAGCGGTGGACTTGGCGCATGCTGAATTGGGAAAGGGCTGGGCTGAAAAGACTGCCGAGCAATTCAAGGCATCATTGGATACTCACGCGGTGCCGCGCATGGGCAAAAGGCGGGTCGACGAGATTCAGGTTGAGCATATTATTGCAGCACTTTCCCCAATATGGACTGAGAAACCTCAAATAGCTCGCAAGGTGCGCCACCGCATCATTCAAACCTTGGCCTTCGCGAAGTCACATGGCTGGCGATCAGAGCAGGTTCCGCTGGCCAAGGAAATCACCGGCGGACTAGCGAAGCAACCTGAGAGCAAGGGATTTCGTGCCATGCCCTTCAAGGAATTGCCTGATTTCATCGCGGGAGAACTTTCAAAGGCAGAGTCACCTGCGCGACTGGCATTGCTTTTTACCATTCTCACCGCAGCCCGATCAGGCGAGGTCCGCCGGTCCACATGGGCAGAAATCAACTTCGGCGACGCATTGTGGAATCGGCCAGCTGAACACATGAAGTCTGGAAGAGCACACACCGTTACACTCTCGGATGCCGCTCTGACCGTGTTAAAGCGTGCCAAAGCGCTTTATGGTGAAGAGGGTTTGATATTCCCCAACGCGCGTCGCAAGCCCCTTTCTGACGCGGCTCTAGGCAAAATGTTGCGGGACGGTGGGAGAGAAGAAACCGTTCACGGTTTTCGGTCGACTTTCCGAGATTGGGCTGCTGAAAAGATGCCGTCAATTCCATTTACCGTGGCCGAACTTGCGCTCGCTCATGCGGTCGGCAACGCAACTGAACGGGCATACTTGCGGAGCGATCTGCGAGATATGAGGTCTTCACTTATGAGTTCATGGGGTGCATTCGCGGCTCCATCTCTTTCTCGGAAACAGGCGAATGTTGTGTCGATCCATGCCTGAGTTTGGACCGGCACCAAATAGTCCCAAAAGTTGAGTAGCAAAGTCAGGTTCGCGCTCGACCGGTCTGTGTCCATGAGTGTCCGAATGTGACGTTGATTTTAGGCGGCACGCCTGAACTCAAGAGAAGTAAAGATATCCAATCGCTGGGTGGCTTATTGTGCGGCCAGTGACCGAAAGGGGGCCGGTTGCGGACCGTCCACTTCTAGCCACAAAACCCGGCGAAGCGGACGTTCGACTTCCGACGCGAGAGCGGTTGTTTAAGGTTTGCAAAACCGACCGTCATAGCGGACATTCATCGAGCGGAATGGAGGCCCATTCGAAAATGAATAGTCAATCGAAGCTGCTTGCGAAATTCTCGATGGCCGAAGCTTGGAAGGCTTTCGTCTCAGTGTCGCGAGCATGTTTCTTGTTCATACTGAAACCGCAGCCTGCCATCAGGGAAAAAGACTTGTTGCCATTTTCGCCTTTGGCGGTTGGAGTAAGTCTACTGGCCCTATCGCTGGTTGTCACAGCGATGCTTGCCCTCGCGGCATTGCCGCTCTTTCTGATGGCTGACGCAGCCCCTGGGAGTCAGCTTCATCAGGTTATGTCTCGCTCGATTGCATCCGTCGTCCTGGCGGTGGTCGTTATCGGGCCCTTGATCGAGGAGGTTATGTTTCGAGGCTGGTTGTCGGGCACGTGGCGGTCTGTCGTCGGCAGCACGGTGTTCGTCGCGCTTGTGTTTGGCGTTATTCACGTCGTCGACGGGCTGTTCTCGGTTTCGGCAGCAATCATCCAGTTGGGGCTAGCCGCCATTGGGATGATTGGATTCCAGCTGTTGTCACCGATCGATACTGGCAGGCGATTGCCGTATTTCGAGCGCGCTTTTCCATTCATTTTCTGGGCGCAAGGTATCGTGTTCGGCGTTTTGCATTTTCAGAATATAGCCACGATTTCTCCGGTCGTCGCGGTCCTATATACGCTTCCCCTTGTGATTTGCGCGTGGCTTTGGGGTTTTGCGAGGATCTATCTCGGTCTTGCGAGTGCCGTCCTTCTACATGCTGTCTACAATGTGCCTGCCGTTGCAGGCATGCTCACCATCGTGATGCTGCAAGGCACATGACTGCGGCATCGTTCTGATCTGAATCTAAAAGTCCGATCGTGACATCTGTCATGCTGCGCGGCTTACACCTCGCACTGCTTTCCCCGCTTTATTGGTCCTAGTCCGAGGGCCGATGACGAGGAGAACCAGATGCAGACAGACCCGAGCCTCAATGTCGCCAAGTTGGAATGCGTTTCCAAATCTTATGGTGGCCTGCGCGTGTTGGAGGATTTCAGCTTTGAACTCGAACCCGGATGCGTAACGGCGCTGCTTGGTCCCAATGGGGCAGGTAAATCCACCGTTGCCGGGCTTTTGACCGGACGCCTTTCAGCAGATGTCGGCCAGATCAGCCTGTTTGGGCTGGACCCGCGCGATCGCCGGGCGCGGGCCCGAATGGGCATCATGCTTCAATCCGCTGGCTTGCCTGAGACGCTGACAGTGATGGAGCTGATTGACCTGCACGCGAGCCATTATGCCCGCCGCATGGCAACCGAAAGGGTGATCGAGCAGGCCGGGCTGGTCGATCTCGCGGACCGTCGATGTAGCAAGCTTTCCGGAGGAGAGCAGCGCCGGGTTCAGTTCGCTCTCGCCATTTCCGGTGCGCCTGACCTCCTCGTTCTGGATGAGCCGACGACCGGTTTTGATTCCGAGGCTCGTCGGGCCATGTGGCAGCTTGTCCGCGCCAAAGCCGAAGCGGGAACAGCCGTGTTACTGGCAACGCACCATATGGATGAGGCAGACGCACTGGCAGATCGCATCGTCGTCATTGCGAACGGCGGTATTGTCGAAGACGGCCCGCCCTCCCAGATCAAGTCGCAAGTGGCAGGCTCGGTTCTCAGATTGCGGACCCGGCTGCCTGCTGCACGGTTCCGCAACCTGCCCGACATTGTGAAAGTCGAAGAGCGCGGAGCAGATCTCGCAATTCTTACATCGAGCCCCCGGCTCACGCTGGAATCGATATTCCAAATCGACCCCGACCTTCAGCACTTCGAGGTTGTTGGAGCATCACTCGAAGACGCAATTGAGAACCTCATCATGAGTCAGAGCAAAAAGGAAGCCGCGTAATGTCTGATCTTCTCCCTGCAGCACCGCGCATCTATTGGCTCGAAAGCAAGGCTGAGATCATCAAGTCGGCGCGCATGCCGCAATTCATCATTCCTACCATCGCGCTGCCTCCTGCATTCTATGCGCTCTTCGCGCTCGCTCTCGGGCAAGGCAGCGAAGCAGCTGCAACGCAAACGCTGGCCACCTTCGGAGTGTTTGCGGTGATGGGGCCGGCGCTGTTCGGTTTCGGCGTCAATATCGCTGCCGAACGTGAAACCGGCCAGCTTGAATTGAAACGGTTGTCTCCGATGCCAGCAGGCGCGCAGATCACTGCCAAGATCGCCGCCACCACAGTATATTGCGCCGTTTCATTGGTGATGCTGTATTCGCTCGGTATCGTTGCAGGTGTTGCGCTTGATGCGGCACAATGGACCGCGATGATCCTTGTCCACTTCCTTTCCATCATTCCGTTCTCGCTGATTGGAATTGGAATAGGTTACCGGTTCGGACAGGGCGCTGCCGTTGCCCTCGCCAACATCGTATTTCTTTCTCTCGCCGTCATGGGAGGCCTGTGGTTTCCGATTATGGCTATGCCTCAAGTGATGCAGAGCGCCGCTTGGGTTTTGCCCTCCTATCATCTGGGCGAAATAGCGTTGATGGCGGCAGGTCAAAGGAATGACGGCTTCCTTCTATTGCATGTGGGGCCCTTGCTGCTCATCACGCTTGCAACAGCTATCTTCGCTTGGACTGGGGAAAGGCAGCAATCACGGTGAAGCAAGACGAAACAATGGAGACTAGCGGGACGCCGGCGCACCCTCAGCCATCGGTAAACGCGATCGGCGAGCTTGGTGCTGGAAAGGGGCGACCGGTCAAGCCTATCCCTTGGTCCAAGCTCGACCACCCGGCCATCTGGCTCGCTTATCTTCCCTTGTTCTTCATCCCATGGTTCATCGAGCGACCAAGCCTTACCCAGATGATCGCCGCGACGGCAGGGCTCGTCCTCTTTCTCGCTCTCTATTTCGCCGCATTCAAGGCAACCGGCAGACGCCTCACAATGCTGGCGGTGGCCACTCTGCTGATTTCTTTTGCACTGGCCTTCACAGGCAGCAACTGGACGGTGATCACAATCTATGCCGCCGCGATGGTTGGCAACCTGCGACCGCCGCGCCACGCCGCCATTCTGGTAGGGAGCTTCGCAGTCGCCACCTGCGTTCTCGCTTTCGTAACCAGACAACCTGTGATCTTCTGGGTATTCGGTGTGTTCCTCGCTATCATGGTCGGTGCTGCCAATATCTCGCGTGCGGCGCTCGAGGACAAGAACCAAGCCCTAGCAGAATCTCGCGACGAGGTGCGCCAGCTCGCCGCTGCAGCCGAGCGCGAGCGTATCGGGCGCGATCTTCATGACCTCTTGGGTCGAACACTGACGCTGATCGCCATCAAGGCTGATCTCGCGGCCAAACTGTCCGACAGGGACAGCGATGAGGCGAGGAAAGAGATGCGCGAAATTGCTGCGGCTGCGCGGCAAGGGCTCGCCGATGTTCGCTCGGCAGTCAATGGCATGACCGGGGCAACGCTTAGTCGTGAGCTTGCGACTTCGCAAGCGGCGCTCTCTGTCGCGGGGATCCGATGCAAAATCGAAGGCGATGCAGACCGAATAGACCCCGGCAGCAGTGCGGTGCTCGCCATGGCACTGCGGGAAGCGATCACGAATGTCATTCGACATTCGGGAGCATCGTTGTGCGAAATCATTCTCAAGCAACAGCCGGGAGGACTTGAGATGACCGTTAGCGACAACGGCCATGGTGAGGCCGTGCGGGCGGGAGGGGGAATATCGGGCCTTCGATCCCGTCTCGGAGCGGCTGGAGGAGATCTCGCCGTTCGTGGGACATCTGAGGGAACGCGACTGGTTGCGCGTCTGCCGCAAGGAGCAGCGGCATGATCAGGCTCGTCATTGCGGAGGATCAGGCAATGGTTCTCGGTGCGCTTGCGACCGTGCTGTCGCTCGAAGACGATATCCAGGTTGTCGCTCGCGCGGAGGATGGCACAACTGCGCTTGAATATGTGAGGCAGCACAAACCCGATATTCTCCTGTCCGATATCGAGATGCCCGGTCTTTCTGGTCTTGATGTAGCCGAGGCTGTCACGCGAGAGAAGCTGGAAACGAGCGTCTTCATTGTAACGACATTCGGGCGCGCGGGCTATCTGCGTAGGGCTATGGATGCAGGGGTGCGTGGCTATCTGCTCAAGGATACACCGTCTGACGCTCTTGCCGCCGCAGTGCGAAAGATCGCCGCCGGAGGAAGGGCAATCGCGCCGGAACTCGCGGAGCTCGCGTGGGACGCGCCCGCCAATCCGCTTACCGAGCGCGAACGGGACGTGCTGCGACTGGCCGACGAAGGACGCTCGAACAAGGAAATTGCCCGGCAGCTTGATCTCTCGCCCGGGACAGTCCGCAACTACCTGTCAGAAGCCTCAAGCAAGCTGCATGCGTCGAGCCGCATCGAAGCCGGTCGCATCGCCCGTGATCAGGGATGGCTCTGAAGCGTTTCCATCTTCGTGACGTTTGTCAGGTCTGCGGTCTGACAGCCCGCACTGCCTAGGCCGACCTAGAAGGCATAATGCTCTGCCGATCAAGGAGAGCGAAATGCGTTCAGTCAGAACAGTCTTACCGGTCATCGGGATTGCTATCCTGCTGGCGGGAGCTGCCCTGTTTCAGCAGGCAGCGCCGGACCGCTACGGGCTGCCTGAGATCGAGGTGCTCGATCCCGGGCCGACCGGCCAGCGCATCGACCAAGATGAGTTATTCGGCAACTTTTACCCCGCAGCCGGAAATGCAGGCATCAGTCAGGACGTACCTCGTCCCGCCGTGCTTCTCCTTGGCGGCTCTGAAGGCGGGCTCGGCGGCGGTGCCAAGCAAATGGCGCTCTCGCTGCAGGAAGAGGGGTTTACGGTCCTTCATCTGGCTTATTTCGGCGCGCCGGAGCAGCCTGATGCGCTTGAACGCATACCGCTTGAATTGTTCGATCAGGCTCTCGAATGGTTGAAAGAGCAGCCGGGGGTCGATCCAGGAAGGCTGGCCGTCGTTGGTGCATCCAAGGGTGCAGAGGCTGCCTTGCTAGTTGCAACTCGAAGGTCCGATCTTTCGGCGGTGGTCGCCGGAATGCCGACAAATGTCGCGTGGAACGGGATTGATTGGGCTAGGAACGGGCAAAGCCTTTATTCTTCCTGGACGGCTTCAGGCGAAGAGGTGCCGACGATGCCGTTCTCTGACTGGAACGCATCGGATGGTATCATTAGCGTCTATCGCACTATCGAGGATCCCACGCATCGCGCCAATGCAGATCGGGCAGCGATTCCGATTGAACGAGCCAGCGCAAAGATCATGCTCGTATGCGGAGAGGCCGAAACGATGTGGCCCGCATGCCCTATGTCCCGAATGATTGCAGAGCGCAGTGCCGAGCGCTCAGGTCCCTCCATTACCGTTTTGGCCTATCAGCACGCCGGACATTTCGTTTTCGGGCCTCCAGTGGCTTCGGACAACCCGTTTTACCGCAGGCTCGACGCGTTCGGCGGAAGCGTCGAGGGCAACGCTACCGCGCGCGCCGACAGTTGGCCGAAAGTCGTGGCATTCATTAAGGCTCGGGCAGCCGATTAGGAGGCTCTCTTTTGGAAGCGAAGGCGGAAACTGGGCCGCTTGCGGAATGTCAGCTTTCGGGTCACGCCACCTCCTCGATGAACGGCTGGGATTGGGGCGCAAAGCGGACGCCTCCTAGTCACGAATTCTGAAAAACTACTGTTAAGAATCAATCTGATCGACCGACTTGCGCCTACGCTCAACGAGGCTCCTCAAACTCTCAGTGAGCACCAATGTCGAACTGCCCAGCTTGATGTACTCAATTTCTCCTTCGCCAATGAGCACATAGAGCGTGCTTCGACCGATCCCGAGATAGCGGCAGGCTTCCGGAACCCGCATGGCAATCGGTTCGATGTCGGTCTGGATTTTCTGCCTGGCTCGCTGCTCATTCGCGCCTGATGTCGGCATGCCGGTCGGTCCTTTCATCAATCGGGTGATGACGGACTGACCTGGGGGACATGGAGCGGAGCAGGTCAGGCCCGCCATCGAGATCGATTATCCCTCAATGCGGTCTGGTTGCGCCACATGACGTTTCTACGCTGGGGCTGCCGTTCTCACGCCATTGTGCCGATGGATCACCGAATTCGAGCAAAACGCACACTCATGCATCCGAGCGGACGAGCACAGACCTGCACTTTGAGGCATGTCGAGGCCGATTTGAGCAAATCTCGACAAAGCGCCGTCGCCAGTTTGCTTGAAAAGAAACAGCTTTTGGAGGGAAGCGCCGCAGAGGTGTTTCGAGCGCCGTCGCACATTACCCCACAAAACCAACCACCTGCAGCCCGACCGACGGCGCTGCTTCTATCTTGCCATCCAATCCAACTTCAAAATCAGACGCCCACGGACCGTTGTCTTTTGGGCGCGCACGGCTTGCTCAAAACCTGCGAACGCCGCGCATTCGATCTACAGCGAGTCTGCACACGGCGCGCGCTTAGCGAGTGTTCCTGACCCCGCCTTCGAAGGTTGGCTTGAAGCTCTTCGGGCGCATTGCAAGCCGAGCTGTGACGAACTGAAGCCAGATCAGATCGCACCCGGTTGGCGCACGATCAGCGCGTTGCTGGTTGCATCGCTGGTGCTTTAGGAGACCATTGCGGAGCGTTCTGCCGCCGCCAGAACTGCGCGTCGTGACGTGATCGAAGGTGGGGTAGGAAGGATCGAACCTCTTCAGCCGAGAAGCGCTAGGCACGTGGTCACCGCATCCTGCACAAAGCGATCCCTGTGCCCAGCGAAGGGCCCGGAGCTGTGCTGCACGTTGCCTGGAAGCGACCATGGCAGGTGCATCTAGACTGTCGGAGTGGAAACGTGGTTAAGCCTTGTCTGGTCGCGCCCTTGCGTCAGCCTTGAGCTTTTCGAGACGTTCGGTGCACACCTCGTGGACGACGCGGCCCAGTTCATCGACCTGTCGCCCAAGCCATTCGAGTTCTTCTTCGGTGATGCGGTAGTGTTTCGAGTAGCGCGCTTTGACGTAAGCTTCCTTGAGCTTCTCGAACCGCGCGCGATCACGCTTGGTCTCGCGGGGCCAGACATAAGTGAGGCGGCGATCAATGCGCTCGGCTTGGGTGCGCAGAAAACCGAGATTATGCACGTGGGGAGTGTAGAATGTGCAGACCAGAAGCACACAATGGTACAAACGCTCCGCTGCTTGATGTAGCTGGAAAGCCGCGTTGTTGTTTCGGCCTTGATCTCGGTTGAACTTATAATTGTCGAAGAACTCAGCGCCGGTTCGGTACCATTCGTCGAAGTACTCTTGCGCCATCGCTAGCGCCTGCGTCGGCGTCTTGGGCTTGGGCGTGTGCAGCTCGGTACCGTCGAACTGGTAGAGAGCTACGCCGTCGTCCTTCACATCCATGAAGAAGTAGCGACCGTGGGCGAGCCCGTCGTTCACCTCTTGCAACGTGTGGACGATGAAGTTGACTGGGGTCTTGAGTGCCTTGGTAACCCCGTATTCGCGCATCAGCCGGTCGTCGAGCTTCGCCCAGTACTTTACCCGGTCGACCAGTCGCTTGTCATTGACGATGATCAGCAGGTCATAGTCCGACTGGTAGCCCTTGGCCGTATGCGGCTCGTCGACCCAGGTGCCGCGCGCATAGCTGCCGTAGAGGATCACCTTGAGGATGCGTCCGGCCTTCTTCCATTGATGCTTGGCCAATGCGAAGGCATCGTCGAACTCTTCAAAGATCAACTGCACCACGCGTTCCAGCTCGCGCTGCTTTTGCGGTGGCAGATGATCGAGATCGGTCTTCATCGCTCAGTTCCTAGCAAGCGCTTGAGAAGCTTGCACCTGCCGAGTGCAGCAGCGCGCTGCGACGGCGCACCCCAAAGCGCTGAGGAGCCGCGCGCTGGCATGCCCGCGTTAGCAACAATCCGATCAGGATTGTTCGTTAGCATTGTTAAGGGACGCTGGAGGCCAGCATTTCTGCGGGTTTGAAGCCTGTTTGGGTTCCTGATAGACCGACCTTTCGGTTCCCGATAGTACGAGTCTCCCGGTTCCTGATAGACCGAACACATACCCGCCTTATCCACAGAGTTGAGACCGAACCCAATCTGAGGCATCGTTTGGCCAAAGCCGACACCAAAATGGTGATCTTTTGTGGGAACTAGGAATGGATTTTTGGAGAATTCCGCAAGAAAACAAAGGCTTGAAAAGAAATATTGGCTCCCCGAGTTGGATTCGAACCAACGACCAAGTGATTAACAGTCACCTACTCTACCGCTGAGCTATCGGGGAGCAGCCCGCTGGGCAGGGGTGCGCCTATATGGGGGGCTTTGCTGTTTGGCAAGCGGGCAAATCGCAAAAATTCACACTGCTTACCTACTTTTGCAACTTAGACGACGAACTGCTCGGCGACGATGCGTTCGTCGAGCGCATGGCCGGGATCGAACAGCAGCGTCAGCTGGCTGTCGCGCGCGATTTCAAGGTCAACTAGGGCGACATCGCGAAGCTCCCGCTGGTCTGCGACGACCGAAACGGGACGCTTGTGCTCTTCGAGCACGCGCAGCGAGACTCTGCTTCGATCCGGCAGGATTGCCCCATGCCAGCGGCGCGGACGGAAAGGACTGATCGGCGTGAGTGCGAGCAGGTTTGAATCGAGCGGCAAGATCGGTCCATCGGCGGAAAGGTTGTAGGCAGTCGAACCCGCCGGCGTTGCGAGCAGGACACCGTCGCAAACCAACTCCGGGATTCGCACCTTGTCGTCGACCGTCACTTCGAGCTTCGCGGTCTGCCGCGTTTCGCGCAGCAGGCTGACCTCGTTGATCGCGCAGAAGGTGTGAGTTTCACCGTCCTGGGTCCGCGCCCGCATGCGCAGCGGTGCGATATGATGGAGTTTGGCCTTTCCGATGCGCTTGATCAGCGTCTCGGGGTTCCGGTTGCGATTCATCAGGAAGCCAACCGTGCCGAGATTAAGTCCGTAGGCCGGGATTATCCGTTCGCTATCCAGCATCGCATGAAGCGTCTGCAGCATGAAACCATCGCCGCCGAGAACGACGACCGCCTCGGCTTCGGATAGTGGCACCCAATCGGCTATTTCGCGGAAACCCTTGTCGGCAGCTTCCTGCGCAAGCGGAGCATCGGAAACAAGCAGAGCCAAGCGGCTGAAATCGGGCATTGCCCCAGCATCCTCCTGTCCGGGATAACCATTGCCCGGGATTGCAGCGTACCTATGGATGCACGTCCCATTTGGCAACATGGGTGAAAAAGTGGCATACCCTTCTGCGGGGCGCGCTAAGGACGGCCGATATGGCAAGCATGCCCCACGAAATTAACGGCGAAACGCGCGACACGCTAACTGGCCTCGCTGATCAGGCGCAGGCCCGCGGCACGATTACGCGCTGGCAGCGGGATTGGCCCGACAAGACCATTTCCTGTCCCATGCATGCGATGCTCATCACGCTGGGGCGCATCGATACGCTAAATGTCGCTTTCGGTGAGAGTGCAGGCGACGGCGCGCTGGTCGAAGTGGCGCAGCGTATCAAGCATTTCGCTTCGGACGAGCTGGAAAGTAGCAGTGCCTGGATCGCCGCGCGCATGGGCGGCGGCAGCTTCCTTCTCATCGCGCGTCAGGAATGTAGCCGCGAGAGGTGGCAATGGCTGGCCGAAGCGCTTGCCGACGCCATTGCTATGCCCATCGCCAATCCCGAAGGCGGGGCAAGCCTCAGGTTGTGGCCTCGACTCGCCCTCATGCGGGTCACCGACAATGACAATGCCGATAGCGTGCTTGATCGGCTGTCCGAAGTTGCAGCTCGTATGCGTGACAGCAATCGCCGCCGTATCGACTGGTCGGCGGGCGCAGTGGCGCGTTCAGGGCGTTCGAACCAGCAGCTCGAAGCGGATTTACTCGCCGCAATTGACCGTGACGAAATCGAGATCCTGTTCCAGCCGCAATTCGCGCTGGACGACGACACGCTGATCGGTGCCGAGGCCCTGGCTCGCTGGGAGCACCCACTGATAGGGCGAATTGGCGCCGGAACGCTGTTCCAGATAGCCGAGCGTGCAGACCATGTTGCCCACCTTTCCCGGCACATCGCGAAACGTGCTCTCGAACGGGCGCTCGAATGGCCGGATCACTTGCGGCTGTCATTGAACATTACGCCTGTTGATCTCGCTGCCGATAATTTCGCCATCGACTTTGCACGCATGGCGGAAAGGGTCGGCTTTTCGTTGGGGCGGATCACGCTCGAGATTATCGAGCAGGTGCTGCTCGCCGATCTCGACAGGGTCAGCCGGGTACTCGATCAGTTGAAGCTGTTCGGAATACGCATCGCGCTGGACGATTTCGGCGCGGGCTTCTGCAATTTCCGATATCTGAAGGTCTTGCCGATCGACTGCCTGAAACTCGATCGCACGATGCTGGACGGGGTCCTCGACGACGAGCGGGACCTGGCGGTGTTCAGGGCTATCCTCGCCATGGCCGAGGCGCTCGACCTGAAGGTGCTGGTCGAAGGTGTCGAAAACGCGGATCAGCGGGATCTGGCCCGCAAGGAAGGGTGCCAGTCCTACCAGGGCTTCCTTCGTGCAGAACCGATGAGCGCGCCCGATTTCCTCAAACTGGCAGGATCCTAGGCGGCAACCTTCTCGCTTTTTCGCGATTTACGGGCGATGCCCGACAACCCCTTGGTGAGCTGGAAGAGACCGTTGAGCCTGCTTTCCGGTGAATTCCAGGCTCTGCTGATAACAAGCTTCATATCGGGCCGCAGCTTCGCTGTGCCCTTGAGGCGATCGACATAGCCGAGCAGGCCCATCGGATCGGGGAAGTCGTCATTGTGGAAAGTGACCAGCGTTCCCTGAGCGCCCACATCGACCTTGGCAATGTTCGCTTCGATGGCCTGATGCTTGATTTCGATGAGTCGGACGAGATTGGCCGTGGCGGATGGCAACTCGCCGAACCGGTCGATCATTTCTGCGGCCAGTGCCTCTATCTCGGCCTTGTCGGCGGCATCGTTAAGGCGGCGGTAAAGCGCCATGCGCACAGCAAGGTCGGGCACGTAATCTTCCGGGATCATGATCGGTGCATCGACCGTGATCTGCGGACTGACACGTTCAGGCTTCGCCTCGAGCCCCAGTTCTCCCGCCTTGGCCGCGAGTATCGCATCCTCCAACATCGACTGGTACAGTTCGAACCCGACTTCGCGGATATGGCCGGACTGTTCGTCACCCAGCAGATTGCCCGCTCCGCGAATGTCGAGATCGTGACTGGCAAGCTGAAAGCCTGCGCCCAGGCTGTCGAGATCGCCGAGAACCTTCAGGCGCTTTTCCGCGACTTCCGAAAGCTGAGTGTCCTGCGCATAAGTCAGATAGGCGTAAGCGCGCAGCTTCGACCGGCCGACACGCCCTCGCAGCTGATAAAGCTGCGCCAGTCCGAAGATGTCGGCCCGGTGGATGATGATGGTGTTGGCACTAGGGAGATCCAGCCCGCTTTCGACGATCGTTGTCGCAAGCAGGACTTCGTATTGGCCTTCGTAGAACGCGCTCATCCGCTCCTCGATTTCGCCGGCCGACATCTGGCCGTGAGCGGAGACAAATTTTATCTCTGGAACGTTTTCGTGAAGCCAGTCGGAAATCTGCTCCATGTCGGAAATACGCGGTACGACGATGAAGCTCTGCCCGCCGCGATGATGTTCGCGAAGCAAGGCTTCGCGCATCACCATGTCGTCCCACTCCATCACATAGGTGCGCACGGCAAGCCGATCGACAGGTGGGGTCTGGATGGTCGAAAGCTCTCGCAAGCCCGTCATGGCCATCTGCAGGGTGCGGGGAATGGGAGTGGCCGTCAGCGTGAGCATATGCACATCCGCACGGAGCTGCTTGAGCTTCTCCTTGTGCGTGACGCCGAAGCGCTGCTCCTCATCCACGATGACAAGGCCAAGGTTTTTGAAATTCGTCTGTTTCGACAGGATCGCATGCGTTCCGACGACGATATCGACCTGTCCGTTCTCCAGCCCTTCGCGCGTTTCCTTCAATTCGCGAGCTGGCACCAATCGGGACAGTCGACCTACCTTGAGCGGGAAACCGTTGAAGCGCGCCGCGAAATTTTCGAAGTGCTGGCGGGCGAGGAGCGTAGTGGGAGCCACCACAGCGACCTGCTGACCATTCATCGCCGCCACGAAAGCCGCTCGCAAGGCGACCTCGGTCTTGCCGAAGCCGACATCGCCGCAGACAAGCCGGTCCATCGGCTTGCCGCTTTCCAAATCGCCCAGAACGTCCTCGATGGCGCGTTCCTGATCATCCGTTTCGTCATATTGGAAACGGTCAAGGAACTGATTGAAGGGACCTTCGTCGATTTCGAAGACTGGGGCTTTCCTGAGCGCGCGTTGCGCCGCGACCTGCATCAGCTCGCCCGCGATCTCGTTGATGCGTTCTTTCAGGCGTGCACGGCGCTTCTGCCAAGCTTCGCCTCCGAGCCGGTCGAGCATGACCGCTTCCTCGCTGCTGCCATAGCGGCTCAGCACATCGATATTTTCGACCGGGATAAAGAGCTTGTCGCCGCCCTTGTATTCGAGCTGCACGCAATCGTGTTTGGATTTGCCGACAGCAATCGGTTCAAGGCCGAGATACTTGCCGATGCCGTGTTCGGTATGAACGATCAGATCGCCCACGCTGAGCGCTTGCAACTCGGCGAGGAACGCGTCGGAATCCTTGCGCTTCTTTTTGCGGCGAACAAGCCTGTCGCCGAGGATGTCCTGCTCGGTGAGCAGTTCCATCTCGTCATTGGCGAAACTTGCTTCCACAGGCAGGATCATGGCCGCAGGCTTGCCCTTCGCCGCCATACCCAGCGCTTCCTGCCAGGTTTCCGCCATCTGGACCGGCGTGCCAGCCTCTTCGAGGATGGACGCTATGCGTGAGCGGCTTCCCTTGGAATAGGCTGCGAGGAGCGGGCGTTTGCCAGCCTTGGCAAGTGATTTCAGATGATCTGCGAGAACCGGATAGACATTGTCCCCTCGCGCGCGCTCCGGTGCAAAGTCGCGGCCGGAGCGGAACCCGAAACCAACCACCTTGTCGCTTTCGGGTTCGTCGAAAGGCGTGGTCCGGTGGGCGGGCGCTGCCTCCAGCGCTTTCTTCAGTTCTTCGCCGGTCAGATAAAGCGCGTCTGGCTTCAGTGGGCGGTAATTACCCTTTGCCTGCCCCGTGATAGCGGTGCGCTGATCGTAATAATCCGAGATGTCCTTGACCCGCTCGTCAGCGGCAGCAATCGAAGCCTGATCGATGACGATCAAATCGTCCTTGCCCAGGTGATCGAACAGCGTCGCCAGCTTCTCCTCGAACAACGGCAGCCAGTGCTCCATCCCGGCGAGACGGCGACCATCGCTGACAGCTTCGTACAGTGGATCCTGCGTCGCATTGGCGCCGAACATTTCCCGGTAGCGGCTCCGGAAACGCTTGATGCTGTCCTCGTCGAGGAGCGCTTCACTAGCGGGGAGCAGCAGGTGCGAATCCAGTCGACCGGTGCTCATCTGGGTATTGGGATCGAAAGTGCGCAGCGATTCAAGTTCATCGCCGAAGAAGTCCAGCCGCAATGCTTCGTCCATGCCGCTGGGGAAGATATCGACAATCGACCCGCGAACGGCATATTCGCCCTTGTCGATGACCGTGTCGGTGCGGCCAAACCCCTGTTTCTGCAGCAGCAGCCCCAGGCTTTCGCGGCCGATTTCCATGCCGGGTTTGAACTCGCGCACACTTTCGCGAATGCGGAAGGGGCTCAGCACGCGTTGCAATACTGCATTGGCTGTCGTGACGACGAGCTGCGCCTTGGCCTTGCCGGCCTGCAGGCGAAACAGTGCCGACAGCCTTCTGGCGCTGATCGAGAGCGCGGGGCTGGCGCGATCGTACGGCAGCGAGTCCCAGGCGGGAAATTCGATGACCTCGAGCTCGGGCGCGAAAAATGCGGCAGCATCGACAATCGCGCGCATCGCCGCATCGTCCGGCGCAATGAAAACCGCGCGGCCCGTACTCGCTCGGGCGAGATCGGCCATGACAAGCGGCTGAGCACCGCGTGCGACCTGCGCCAGGGTGAGGGGAGTATCGGCTTTCAGGATGCGGGAGAGGTCGGGCATCGGGGTCCTGGCGTTTGGGGGCGCGGCGGGTCGCACACGCAAGACTGCCCCCTGCCCGGATTTGGGGAGGGGGCGCATTGGAAAATTCGTCAGTGGCGAGATAGTGCCCGAGGGCCGTCCGTCAACGCGGAATATCCACGTAGTCGAGCTGTTGCATCGCCTCGATCAGCTTGCCCTGGAAGCGGGGCGGCGTCGGCTGGGTTTTCAACGCCCAGGCCATGACATCGACGTCGTCTTCTTCCAGCAGCGCTTCGAACCAGGCCAGTTCTTCTTCGGCCCAGTCGGCATGGTACCGGTCGAAGAACCCTCCGATCATGAAATCCGCCTCGCGCGTGCCGCGGTGCCATGCGCGAAATTTGGCGCGCTGTTTGCGGCCTTCGAATGTGAGAAGATCGGGCATTCGTCGCGGGTAGGGCACTCGCCAAAGCCGCGCAAGCGGCTATAGCATTCCGCAATGCGTCCCGATATTCTCAACCCCCTCTTCGCCGAGACAGAAACTCTCGATGGCGTTGGACCCAAGCTGAAGAAACCACTGGACCGGCTTGGCCTTACGCGGGTGCGCGATCTCGATTACCACCTTCCCGAAAGGTTCGTGACGCGCCGCGCGGTGCAGAATGTCGACGATGCGGGCGAAGGCGAGCAGATCGTGGTGAAACTGTCGGTCACAGAGCATCGCAGCGGCCGTTCCCCGCGGGCCCCCTATCGCGTGCTGGCGCAGGATGGCATCGGCAACGTGATCGCGCTGACCTATTTCGGGCGCGCGTCCTATAATGCGAAAAAGCAACTGCCGGTGGGCGAAAGGCGGTGGGTCGCAGGCAAGCTGGAACGCTTCGGCGACATGCTGCAGATCGTTCATCCCGATCATGTGGTGGAGGAAGGCGGCGAAACCCTGCAGCGGCTGTGCGAGCCGGTCTATCGCCTGTCGGAAGGGCTGACCCAGCCCAAGATCGCAGGGCTGGTCGACCAGTCGCTGTCCCGCACACCCGACCTGCCCGAATGGATCGACAGTTCGCAGGTGAACAAGGAAGACTGGCCCACTTGGCGCGATGCGCTGGTGCTGGCCCACAAGGGCGAAAATGCCCCGGCGCGCGATCGGCTGGCGTATGACGAACTGCTCGCCAACAGCTTGGCCCTGATGCTGGTTCGGGCCGACAATCGCAAACGCAAGGGCCAGCCCCTGCAGGGCAACGGCACTTACCGCGGAAAGCTGACCCTACCGTTTCCGCTGACGGGGGCGCAGCGGCGCTCCATCGCCGAAATCGAAGGCGATATGGCGCAGGAAGCACCGATGCTGCGGCTTCTCCAGGGCGATGTCGGTGCAGGCAAGACCATCGTGGCTCTCGAAGCCATGCTCATCGCGGTGGAAGCGGGCGCCCAGGCGGCGCTGCTCGCCCCGACCGAAATCCTGGCCCGCCAGCATTACGAGAGCCTTCGCCGCATGGCGGAACCCACCGGCGCGCGCGTGGCGCTGCTGACCGGGCGCGACAAGGGGAAGGCGCGCGAAGCTACGCTGATGGGGCTGCTGGATGGCAGCATTGACCTCGTCGTGGGTACCCACGCGATTTTCCAAGACGCGGTCAGCTATCGCAATCTCGCCATGGTCGTGATCGACGAACAACACCGTTTCGGGGTGGGCCAGCGCCTTATGCTGGCCAGCAAGGGCAGGCGCGCGCCGCATGTCCTCGCGATGACGGCGACGCCGATCCCCCGCACTCTGACATTGGCGCAATATGGCGAACTGGATGTCAGCAAGCTCGACGAATTGCCGCCCGGACGTCAGGCGATCGACACGGTTGTCATGGGACAGGCGCGGATTGGTGCGCTGGTCGATCGGCTCGCCGCGCAGATCGCCGAAGGGCGGCAGGCCTATTGGGTCTGCCCGATGGTCCGCGAAATGGACGGCCCGGAAGAAATCGCCGCCGCGGAAGCGCGCTATGCAGCGCTGAAAGAGCGTTTCGGCGATGACGTGGTGATGGTCCACGGCCAGCTCGGGGCAGAGCTCAAGGACGCGGCGATGGAACGCTTCGCCCGCGGCGATGCCAAATTACTCGTGGCAACGACAGTGATCGAGGTCGGTGTCGATGTGCCCAATGCCACCTTGATGGTCATCGAACAGGCCGAACGCTTCGGCCTTGCCCAGCTTCACCAGCTTCGGGGCCGGGTGGGGCGGGGTAGCGGGAAATCCTTCTGCGTCTTGCTCCATGGCGAAACACTGTCCGAAAGCGCTCAGAAACGCTTGGCCCTGATGCGCGAATCCCAGGACGGTTTCTTTCTTGCAGAAGAAGATCTGCGTCTTCGCGGTGGTGGCGAACTGCTCGGAACACGGCAATCTGGCGATACGCCGTTCGCCGTGGCGAGCCTCGAACAGATCACGGAACTGTTGCCCAAGGCCTATGACGATGCGCGCCTGTTGATGGAACGCGACGGCGGTCTTGAAGGAAAACGGGGCGAGGCGGCACGGGTGCTGCTGTATCTTTTCGAACGCGATTTTGGCGTCAAGACCCTCCGCGGCGGCTAGAAGCCCAGCTGATCGAGATCCCGTTCCGCAGCCACCCGGTAACCGGAACCGAACAGCCGCACATGGATCAGCCACATCCACAACCGGTACACCGGCAATCGCTTCCGCCACCCCGGCGCCAGGTCCAGCTGCTCGAAGAATTGCGGAGGAGGTGTGTCGAAAGCCGTCAGCGCGGCTACATCGACTTCGCGGTCGCCGTGACAGGCACAAGGATCGATCAGCCACGCAGTGGCCCCGTCCCACACGATATTGCCGCCCCACAGATCGCCATGGACGAGTGACACGGGTGGTCTTTCCGGGATTAGATCGTCCAGCCTTTCCGCCAGTGCAGTGACTCTTCGACCAAGATCGGGATCGAGTTCGGGGACATGGCAAAGGAGGCGATTATCGCGCCAGAATTCCACCCAGCTTTCTCGCGGTTGGTTCTGAACGACGATATGGCGCAGGCCGTAATCTTCCTTCCAGCCGTATTTCCGACCTGCGGCCGCGCCGCGCAAAGGGGCCATCGTTTCGGCAAGCGCTGACCAGGTGGCTGATGAAAATGGTCGAGGTTGCCCAAGATCCTGGAGGAACAGCCAATCCTCGACTGTTCCCACCACCACGGCTGACGGCGCATCCAGTCGCTGAAAAGCTTCCAGCATTCGCGCCTCGCGATCGATCAATGGACCCTTCTTGGCTACGCAGGAAAAACCGTCGGCAAACTCGATCCTGCTGGCACCGGATATGTCCCCGCCAGCCAGAGTTTCTATCGCTGTCGGGCTGGCACCGAATATTGCTTTTGCCGCATCTTCAAGCGCGGTCATCGGTCATTTTCGCGACCAGTACCTTGGCTGCCATCGACACATCGTCCCATGTCGCACGGAAATTGTCTTCGCCGCCATACCAAGGGTCGGCGACTTCGCGGCCTTCCTGTCCGGGCACGATATCCATGAGCATGAATACCTGTGCTTTGCCGTCGCCCGGATCTACACTGGAGATGTTCGTCATGTTCGATCGGTCCATACCCAGGATCCAGTCGAACTCATGGAAATCAGCCGGCTTCAGTTGTCGGCCGCGATAGCTGGAAATATCGATGCCATGGCGCTGCGCCTCCTCGATACTGCGGGGGTCGGGCATTTCATCGACATGATAATCCGCTGTGCCGGCGCTATCGACCTCGGCGTCCAGTCCGGCTTCGCTCGCAGCTTTGCGAAAAGCCGCTTCGGCGAGGGGAGAGCGGCAGATATTGCCGAGGCAGACGAAGAGCACGCGCTGTTTGGTCATCGCCACTGCCTACGCGGCTATCGCACCCGCGTGCAAGTGTCAGGCGGCCAGGCGAACCTGGTTCCTGCCGCCGACTTTCGCTTCGTAAAGGGCGGTGTCTGCCCGCACCATGATGTGGTCGATATCGTCGCCGGTGCGAAATTCCGCCACACCGAAACTGGCTGTGAACGGGATGATCCCATTGTCCCACGTAACCGGCCGCCCGGCGATGGCTGCGCGCATCCGCTCGCAAACCAGATGCGCCTTTTCCAGATCTGCCCCGGGCAGCAGAACGGCAAATTCTTCGCCGCTGATCCGTCCGACGAAATCCTGCTCCCGCAGGGCCTGCATCGCCCGGCTGCCCACTTCCCTGATGACTTCATCACCGGCCTCATGGCCACAGCGGTCGTTGATGCGCTTGAAATGATCGACATCGAATATCGCCAGGGCGAATTTTCGTTTGGGATTGTTTTCGGCCACCGAAATCGCGCGGGCGAGCGCATCGGTGAATTTCTGTCGATTGGGAAGGGAGGTGAGGGCGTCCGTCCCAGACACCCGCTCCAATTCGCTTTCCAGTCCGCGTCCCCTGGCAAACGAGCGGCGCAGAAACAGGATAGTCACTGCTGTCAGTAGCAGGAACAGCACCCCGATGCTCGCCAGCACATACTGAAGGCGCTCGTTCGATACCGCTCGCAAGTCGGCAAGTTCGCCGCGCTCGAGCAGCAGCGCCCGTTCGGCATCCACGAGCGCGTCGATTTCGTGCAAGACCGCTTCGAGCGCATCCTTGTCGTTTCCGAGCTGAATGTAGAAGATTGCATCTTCGCGCCGTCCGCTTTTCTGCTGCGCGATCACGGCGTCGAGAACCGCGTTGAATGCGCCGAACTCGTCGCGCATATCCAGCAGCCGTTGCTGCTGTTCCGGATTGTCGGCCGTAAGTTCGATCAGGCGGGCAAAGCTCTTGCCCGCCGCATTGCGACCTTCGACAAAGGGATCGAGTAAACTTGCATCACCGGTAAGCAGAAACCCGCGTTCGCCGCGCACCTGCTGAAGTGCCGCCATCCGCAGTTCGTCTGCCGCCAGCAGAACGTCGAGCGAGTGAACCTGTCGCTCGCGCACGGCGGACAGATCCTGTGATGAACGATGCGCGTTAAAGCTTGCGCCGGCCAGCAGCACGGCCAGCAGAATGGCGCAGCCGAACAAAAAATAGCTGCGCCATTCGAACTGGCGGGAAGGGCGCGCCAGAAGTCTCGCTATCCACATCTGGCGGCGTTCCTGTGCATCCGCCTTCAATGCCATCGCGTGGTTAACTTAGAGCTAAGGTCTGCTAACGGTTCTTTCTTCCCTCGATAAGTTCATCGACTACGCCGGGATCGGCCAGTGTCGATGTGTCGCCCAGTGATGTGAAATCGTTTTCGGCAATCTTGCGAAGAATGCGCCGCATGATCTTCCCGCTCCGCGTCTTGGGAAGGGCTGGGGTGAAATGGATGTGATCCGGTGTCGCAATCGGGCCGATTTCTTCGCGGACATGCGTGCGCAATTCTGCCGACAGTTCGTCACCCGGCTCTTCTCCGGCGTTGAGCGTGACATAACAATAGATGCCTTGGCCTTTGATATCGTGCGGGAAGCCGACCACGGCTGCCTCGCTGACCTTCGGATGCAGAACCAGCGCGCTTTCAACTTCGGCCGTACCCATGCGATGGCCGGATACGTTGATGACATCGTCGACGCGGCCTGTGATCCAGTAATATCCGTCCTCGTCGCGGCGGCAGCCGTCACCCGTGAAGTACTTGCCCTTGTAAGTGCTGAAATAGGTCTGGATGAAGCGTTCGTGATCGCCGTAGACCGTGCGCGCCTGACCGGGCCAGCTTCGGGTGATGCACAGATTGCCCTCTGTCGCACCGTCCAGAACATGGCCTTCATTGTCGACCAGCTGCGGGCACACACCGAAGAAAGGCCTTCCCGCACTGCCCGGTTTCATGTCATGCGCGCCGGGCAGGGTGGTAATCATGCAGCCCCCGGTTTCGGTCTGCCACCAGGTGTCTACGATCGGCAGTTTCCCCCCGCCGACAGTCTCATAATACCAGCGCCATGCCTCGGGATTGATCGGCTCGCCCACGCTGCCCAGCAAACGGAGCGATGACAGGTCGTGCTTCGTTACATGAGCGTCGCCCTCGCGCATCAGCGCGCGGATCGCGGTTGGAGCAGTGTAGAAGATGTTGACCTTGTGCTTTTCGCATACGGCCCAGAAGCGGTCGTGATCTGGATAGTTCGGAACGCCTTCGAACATCAGGGCGGTCGCCCCATTCAGCAGCGGACCGTAGACGATGTAGCTGTGCCCGGTGACCCACCCGATATCTGCAGTGCACCAGAAAACCTCACCTTCGCGATAATCGAAGATGTAACGGAAGGTGGTTTCGGTCCAGACGGCATATCCGCCGGTGGTATGCAGAACGCCCTTTGGTTTGCCTGTCGAACCTGACGTATAGAGAATGAACAGTGGATCTTCCGCATTCATCGGCTCGCATGGACATTCATCCGCCACATCGGCCGAAAGCTCGTGGTACCAGTGATCGCGGCCTTCCGTCATGCTCACCGAACCGCCCGTGTGTCTGATGACCAGAACACCCCTGTTCGGCACCTTTTCAAACGCTCGATCGACATTGCTTTTCAGCGGAATCCGCTTGCCGCCGCGCAGTCCTTCGTCTGCGGTGATCATCCAGTCGCTCGCACAATCCTCGACCCGGCCCGCGATCGCGTCGGGGCTGAAGCCGCCGAAAATCACCGAATGGATCGCCCCGATCCGCGCACATGCCAGCATGGCAAAAGCGCCTTCGGGCACCATGGGCATATAGATGGTTACCCGGTCGCCTTTGGAAACACCCATCTTTTTCAAGGTGTTGGCCATTCGAACAACCTCTGCCTGAAGTTCGGCGAAGGTAATCCGGCGCACCTCTTCATCGGGAGCATCGGGCTCGAAAATCAATGCGATGCGCTCGCCATTGCCCGCCTCGACATGCCGGTCGACGGCATTGTGACAGATGTTGAGAACACCGTCCTCGAACCACTTGATGGAAACCGGATCGAAGGACCAGTTGCCAATGACCTCGGGCTTGCTGAACCAATCGATCCGCTCCGCCTGCCCGCGCCAGAAAGCATCCGTATCCTCGATGGTTCGCGCATAGAGTGACTGGTATTCTTCCAGCGTGCAATTCGTGCCTTCGGCGGCCATAGCGGGGCGCTTGACCCATTCAGATTTCTTGCCAGCTTCCGTCATGCATCAGGTCTCCTCTTCGACATATCTCTAGGCATTCGTTTGCTCAGTGCAAACGCCTTGCAGGCACTCGCAATTCCCCAGACCTGGCGTTAGGGCGAGCGCGATGGTCATTTTTCGATATTCGCTGGCTGCTAGCCTGATCGCGGTCGCCGCCGCGACCCCCACATTCGCGCAGACCGATGAGCCTGTAATCATTGTGACCGGCACGGGGCTGGAAGCGACACCTGCTGCTCCAGCTTACGACACGCAGGAAATCGATCGCGACCAGTTGCTTTCCG
Source organism: Qipengyuania pacifica (assembly GCF_019857205.1). Classification (GTDB taxonomy): domain Bacteria; phylum Pseudomonadota; class Alphaproteobacteria; order Sphingomonadales; family Sphingomonadaceae; genus Qipengyuania; species Qipengyuania pacifica. Next base: position 320,738 of record NZ_JAHWXO010000002.1, read on the forward strand.
TGCCGTCCGGGCGGATCGAGGATGCCCTTTCGTCTGTTGCGGGGTTCCAGCAGTTCCGCCGTTCGGACAGTCGTTCCGCGAATGCGTCCGCCCAGGGCGCGACGCTGCGTGCCCTGGGCGGCAATGCGACCAGTCGGGCGCTCGTCCTGCTCGACGGTGTGCCCATGAGCGATCCCTTTTTCGGCTATGTTCCTTTCAGCGCGCTTGCGCCGGAGCGTCTTGCGCAAATCCGGGTCACACGGGGCGGGGGATCGGGGCCCTTCGGTGCCGGGGCGCTGGCCGGAACGATCGAGCTGGAAAGCGCCGGGCTCGAGGCACTGGACGGCGTCGCCGGTCAATTACTGGTCAATGATCGCGGGGAGACGGAAAGCTCTGCGAGCATCGGTTCGCGCCTGGGCGCTGGGTTTGCCGTGGTGTCGGGTCGCTGGGATCGTGGGAAGGGCTTCTTCACAACGCCCGCAGATGATCGTGTGCCGCAGACGGCGCGCGCTGCCTTCGATAGCTGGTCGACCCAATTGCGCGGCGTTGCGCCCCTCGCAGGCGATGTCGAGCTTCAATTTCGCGGGCTTGCTTACCGCGATGCTCGGACGTTGCGATTTGAAGGCGCCGACAGCACGATCGAAGGCCAGGATGCGAGCCTCCGGCTGATCGGTCGCGGCCGATGGCAATTCGATGCGCTGGCTTATGTCCAGGCACGCAATTTCACGAATGTCGTGATCAGCTCGAGCAGCTTCACTCCGGTACTGGATCAGCGAAATACTCCGTCGATCGGCCTCGGCGGAAAATTCGAACTGCGCCCGCCGACCGGAGAAGACAATGTGCTGCGGCTGGGTGTCGACTATCGTCGATCGGATGGCGAATTGTTCGAAACGGCGATCAGCGCGTTTTCCGGCGCGGTCACGGCGCGGCGTAATGCTGGCGGCACAAACAGCGATCTTGGCCTCTTCATCGAGAATGACTGGACGCTTGGTACCCTGACCCTGACTGGCGGCGCGAGGCTTGATCGCTGGTCGATCCGCGACGGTTTCTTCAGCGAGCGCGACGCCAACGGACTGCCCGTCGCCGCCGAAACCTTCGCCGACAGGGGCGGATGGGATGCCTCTTTTCGAGGGGGATTACTCCTCCGGCCATCCAACACACTAGCCCTCCGGGCCGCAGCATACTCCGGCCTTCGTCTGCCTACGCTTAATGAGCTTTACCGCCCGTTCGTCGTCTTCCCCGTCGTCACCCAGGCCAACGCGGGATTGCGGAATGAGAGACTGGAAGGGTTCGAGGCCGGATTGGACGTCACGCCGACCGAAACCCTGTCACTATCCCTCACCGCGTTCGACAACCGCGTAAAGAACGCGATAGCCAATGTGACGATTGATACTAACCTGCGAGAGCGTCAGAATATTGATGCGATCCGTGCTCGTGGTATCGAGGCCGGAGCGAAGGCAGATCTGGGTAAGCTCAGCCTGAATACCTCTATCTCATGGACGGATGCCGAAACTCGCGGATCGGGCTTTGCCGCAGCACTCGATGGTAACCGACCTGCCCAGACACCCCGCTTTGCGGGGCGCGCAACGCTCGCATACCGCCCCGCGATCGACTGGATCCTGTCGGCAACCGTCGGTCACGTTAGCGCCCAGTTCGAAGACGATCTGGAAATGGATACATTACCTGCTGCAACGACGCTCGACGCCTTTGCGCAGGTGCCGATCATGGGCAAGCTAAGCCTGGTACTCCGCGGAGAAAATCTTACGGGCGAAACAATCGTGACCCGCAACCAAGGCGGTTCGATCGACCTGGGTGCCCCGCGCACGATATGGGGCGGTCTCCGCTACGGCTTTTGAGCGATCAGGTGGCGTCGTCGACCGTGTTGGCGACCGATTTCAAATCATCGCCCACCCCGCGAACAGTGTTGCAGCCACTCAGAACGATGGTGGCCATGAAAAGTGCAGCAATGGTTGCGCGGCGCATTTGAGGAAATCCCGATATAGTTTTCAGACCGGTCGCAAAAGGCGACAACCTCCTATCGCGCAAGCAGGCTTGCTGCGCAATGAAGGGTTGGGATGAAGTGCTAGACTGGCCGCGGCCGAAGTCGAACAGCGGCCAATTGAATCGAAAGCGCTCCAAGGGCCCGTCGTATTTCATCGAAAGCGTGAATGCTGCGAATGCCAGAGGGGGACAAGCGCCCTAGGAATTATCCATTTAATAAGGACCTGACGTTGCGGCTATTGGTTGATGCTTCCGGGCGGCCGATCGGAGCTCGTCCTGGGAGTAAATGAAAATGCCCATCGACTGTCTCGTGAGCTTCCCGTGACCGGCAGCCTTGCGCAGTTTTCCTTCCGTGTTCTGATAGCTATAGCACTGGTAGTTTGCGCTCTGCTGATCTGGCAGTTGCAAAGCGTTCTCTTGCTAATCTTCGCAGCGGTAGTGGTAGCCGTTGTACTCGACGCCTTTGGAAACGCGTTGCGGAAGCTGGCACCCGTGCCGGAAGGCGTTTCGCGTCTGCTGGCCGGCATTCTGATTGCGTCGGTGCTTATTGGCGCGGCGTTGTTGTTCGGTCGCCAGATATCCGCCCAATTGTCCCAACTCGGCGACACGCTTCCCCCAGCTTGGGAGAATTTCGTCGACTGGGCAGGCCCCGACCGTGTTGAAAGCGTGATCGACGATTTCGCGCCTGACGGCACAAGCCTGGCCTCAATGGTGCAAACAATGTTCGGGGCACTGACAGACGCGCTATCCGGTTTGGTGGTCGCGGTATTGGGCGGGGTCTATATCGCCATCAATCCCAAAACCTATCATAAAGGTGCCATCAGGCTCCTTCCGCAACGTGCGCGCGATCGTGTGGATGCAGCCAGCCGCAAAACGGGAAAGGCCTTACGCGACTGGTTGCTGGCCCAGCTCATTTCCATGCTTGCAACCTTCCTGGTCGTCTATCTCGGACTGACCCTGCTTGGCGTGCCGTCCGCACTGGCGCTGGCTATCTTGGCCGGGCTATTCGAGTTCGTGCCACTCCTGGGGCCCGTCTTGGGCGCAATACCCGCAGTGCTGATAGCCGGCACCGTTGGTATCGATACAGCGTTGTGGACCATCGGTTTCTTTATCGTTTGGCAGCAGATCGAGGGCAACGCTGTTGCTCCTCTGGCCATGAAATTTGCAGTCGAGATCCCGCCAGCGGTCACATTATTTTGCCTGCTGATTTTCGGGGTTTTGTTCGGTTTGCCCGGCCTCTTGCTGGGTGGCCCATTGACCGTGGTAATATGGATGGCGATCAAGACGCTGTGGGTCGAACCACGAGCGTCTGGATAAGCGGAGTCAGTTGCCTCGACCATTCGACTGGTCAAAAGGAGCGAAGGCTCCGCAGCGAATTAGAGCGACAAGTACGCCAGCAAAGTAGTCAAAAGACCGGTTAGAAAATTTCCATTCTAATGGCACTCATTGCCGGGCACGCTGACTGACCTGAAACCTGCTCCTGTTAAGTCCCCCTAATCACATGTGGACGCGATCAATCCCGGACACCAGGGTTGTGATCACTTGGTGTCTAGCAGAGCTGATATCAGCGATGATCACGCGGTTTCGGCCTGCGTGCTTGGCGGCATAGAGTGCGTCGTCGGCTTGCCTGTAAAGCGTGTCGAACGGCCCATCCGCTATGCCTTGCGCTATCCCAATGCTGGTTGTGATCCGGAGAGCGGGTGCAATTTCATCCAAATTGCATTGCGCCAATTCGGATTTTACCGCTTCGCCGAGCCGGAATAGGTCTTCTTCGGCAAGCCCGCTCACACCCACGACGAACTCTTCTCCGCCTAGCCTGCCAACATGGCAGGCATATCGCGCTTCAAACGTCTGCAATTTGCGACTTATAGCTATTAGGACCTCATCTCCTGTCTGATGCCCAAACTCATCATTGACCAACTTGAACCTATCCAGATCGATTACGAGCAAGCCGAATGGGACTTTCACGAGCCCGCCAAAATCTTCTGAGCATCGGGCAAGGAACCCCCTGCGGTTCAACAATCCCGTCATCGGATCCCGTTCGGCGAGTTCCACCATTCTCAAACCAGTTTCGATCGCGACGTCGCGCTCCACTCGCAGGGATCCCAAGCGTGCCGCTGCAAAGCCGGTCAAGCAGATAACCTGCAAGGCGGAAGCAAACAGCATCACGATCCTGTCGCCGCCGCCCCATAACACCCCGCCGAGATCGACTATCTGAGTAATGGCCAACGTTGCCATGGGAATGGCCCAGCTAATCGCAAGATAACGGCCTTCCACATGACCATCCTTCCAGGCTTTTGCGATGCAGGCCGTTGCTAGTGCCACGCAAGATAGGGTCCCGATCCCCAGTATTATGGCAAACCGTCCAATGTTGGCGGCGGGCAGGCCGCTTACCGTACCCAAGGCGAAAACTACGGCGCCGAGCGCGACGAGCAGGCGGCGCGGGCGTTTCGGCGTGGCTTGCCGTAGCGCCGCTGCCGTTGCGAGAGACGCCAACAGAATTGCAAGACAGGCCAGAATAGTCGCGAGGCGGTTCGATGTGGTGCCCGCCATCTCTGGAATTATCGTCAGTCCGATCTGAGACCAAACAAGGCCCCAGATCATGACTGTCGCCGCCCAGCCACCATGCCAAAGAAAAAAGCTTTGCCGTAAGCCCATAGCGAGACCGAAGTTGAACAACGCAGCTATACCTAGAAGAGCCAATGCACCTCCGATAGCGAATGCGGTCAGCTGGAACTGGCGTTGTGCGGCCGGCTGAGAAACCATTCGCAGCTCAAGCAGATCATAACTCTGCAGGCCCTCTATTCGTAGCCATGCCGCGCTAGCTTGATTGTCAACATCGGTGTCGAAAGCGATCTGACCACCGACTTGCCAATTACTGCCGTAGGCGCCTCGGCCGACCGACCCCGCTTTTCGTATGCCGTTTCTATATTCGAGGTAGACATCGAGGCGTTCGAACCGAGTGGATTGAATGGCGAGCGATGCATCTTGCGAAAGCGCTGGCGCGATCGGCACACGCAGCCAAAGGACACGGCTGCTGTAACTGCGTGGTTTCCCCGAGCATTGCAGATCGGATCTATCGGGAACGATAACAGAGCGCGAAACGGCAAAGCATGTGTCGGTAGGTGGGGCCGCGAACAGGCCAGGGCCGATAAGTCCGGCGCAGATTATCACAACCGTTTGAAGGAGCGACCGCCACGTGAACCACAGCAAACTCATGTTTGACTTCGAGACCCCTTGGCGAACTGCGCTTCGCTCGCGCTTATCCAATTAGCTATTTCGTTCTTTAACTTAGGTACATTTCATTAAATTCTCTTCAATGCCAGCAGTTAGCAGCAGGACAGACCTCCATACGCATGGCATTTCAACGCTGACTTGCGTCCGTGACAGTCGAACGTCCGCCCTAAGGTAGGTGTCACAAGTAATCAGCCTAACGGAATTGCGCTTTCGGCACGTGCCAATACGAAAAAGCATTGGGGGCTGTTCGGGGAAGGTCGTTGCTCGGGTCAGCCGTCTGAAGCGCGAGCGCTAGAGGCCGAGAGGTAATATTTCGGAAATGGATGCGGCGCCGGATGACATATCTCGCGCCGCGACGCGTAAGATGAGCAATGCGAATAATCGGTCTGACCTTTCCGCATGTGCATCGCTTATGTGCTACAGTCGTGTGACCGCAGTGGTGCGATGCATCATGCTAAAGAGGCGGAAAACCGTCGTTTTTGCGATAAAGTGGTCGGGGAGAGAGGATTCGAACCTCCGGCCCCTGCCTCCCGAAGACAGTGCTCTACCAGGCTGAGCTACTCCCCGACCGGATGCTTGCGGGGCGAACCCCGCGAGGCAGAGGCGGGCCTATAGGTGTGGATTGCCATGCGTGCAAGCGGGCAATTTGCACATTCTCGCGCTAACGTTAAAGCCTTGCTCAAACAAAGCCGGGCCAATGTCAGACATCCACTACGAACAGCAATATCTCGACCTGATGCGCCGCATATGGTCTGATGGTGATGAGCGCGAGGATCGCACTGGTGTTGGCACGCGTTCCATATTCGGCGCGACTTTGAGGTTCGACCTCTCGGCAAATGCCATGCCGCTTATCACTACCAAGCGCGTGTATTGGAAGACGGCCACGCGTGAGATGTTGTGGTTCCTCACCGGCGAAACCAATATTCGTCCGCTCGTACGGCAAGGGGTGAAGATCTGGAACGAGTGGCCCCACGCGCGATATGTGAAGGAAACGGGCGACAACATCACGTTGGACGATTTTGTCGAGTGCATTGCCGATGATGCGGCGTTTGCGGAACGCTGGGGTGATCTCGGTCCGGTGTACGGGAAGCAGTGGGTCGATTGGCCGACTTATCGCGAACGCGACGATGGGCTTTATGAGACCGGTCCGGGAATAAATCAGATTGCTGACCTGGTGGATTCGCTCAAGACGAACCCGGGCAGTCGCCGCCATATCATTGAGGGTTGGAACGTGGCCGAGATCGACGAGATGGCACTTCCGCCCTGTCACAAGACCTATCAGTTTCACGTCGCGGGTGGGCGGCTGAACTGCTGTCTTTACCAGCGTAGCTGCGATGTTGCGCTTGGCCTGCCGTTCAATCTCTGGTCCGCTGCTTTGCTCACCAGAATGCTGGGCCAGCAAATAGATCTCGATCCGGGGGAACTGGTTTGGATGGGCGGCGATACGCATCTCTATCTCAATCACAACGATCTCATAGAAGAGCAATTGTCACGGGAACCGCAAGGGAACCCAACGCTTGAGATAGTGCGGCGTCCGGCTACGATATTCGATTACAGGATCGAAGATTTCGCAGTTCATGATTATGCGCCGCACGGGCCCATCAAGGCGCCCGTCGCGGTGTGATCCGGCGCTGACTTGACCGCACCCCACTCGTGAAATAAAATAACGCGAAAGCGTAAGATTGCGTCTGGGAGACGATTCTATGGCCGAACGGCCCGAGGGTAGTGCAGCGGAGGGTGATAATCGCCCGAAACTTTCGTTGCATGTGCCCGAACCTAAATTTCGGCCTGGGGATACGGTCGACTTCTCGCATATAAATGTACCCGAAGCGGGGAGCATGGCACGTCCCGACGAGACCTGCGACCCGAGCGAAATGCGCGATATGGCGTTTGGCCTGGTGCGCGTACTCGGCGAGGACAATCAGGCGCATGGGGCGTGGAACCCCAAACTCGATCCGGATACGCTGCGTAAAATGCTCGGTCACATGGCAATGACGCGCGCTTTTGACGAGCGTATGTTCCGAGGTCAGCGGCAGGGCAAAACCAGCTTCTACATGAAGTGCACGGGCGAAGAGGCGACGAGCGTCTCGGCCAGCATGGCCTTGGCTGCGGACGATATGGTCTTCCCGAGCTATCGCCAGCAGGGAATCCTGATCCAGCGCGGCTACCCGATGATCGAGATGATCAACCAGATCTATTCGAACAAGGGCGACAAGCTGAAGGGCCGTCAGCTCCCGATCATGTATTCGAGCCGCGAGCACAGCTTCTTTACCATCAGCGGCAATCTGGCCACGCAGACGCCGCAGGCGGTAGGCTGGGCAATGGCAAGCGCAATGAAGGGCGACAGCCGGATTGCGGCCACCTGGGTGGGTGAGGGCAGTACCGCAGAAGGCGACTTCCATTCTGCCTGCACCTTTGCGACCGTGTATAATGCACCGGTTATCCTCAACATTATCAACAACCAGTGGGCCATCTCCAGCTTCAGCGGTTTTGCTGGTGCCGAACGGACCACCTTTGCTGCCCGTGCGCTCGGCTATGGCCTCGCCGGCTTGCGCGTCGATGGAAACGATGCGTTGGCGTGTTACGCGGCGGAGAGGTGGGCGGCCAACCGGGCGCGGGCGAATGCCGGGCCGACGCTGATCGAGTTCTTCACCTACCGCGCGGAGGGGCACTCCACCTCGGACGATCCCACCGGTTATCGCAGTGCGCAGGAGCGCACCGAGTGGCCGCTGGGCGACCCCGTGACACGCCTCAAGGACCATTTGATCGCGATTGGCGAATGGGACGAGGATCGGCAGGAAAAGATGGATCTGGAGGCGGCGGAACACGTCAAGAAGGTCACCAAGGAAGCCGAAGCAAACGGCATCCTTGGGCACGGTCTCCACCACCCTTTCCGGACCATGTTCGAGGACGTATTCGAAGAGCTTCCCTGGCATCTCAAGGAGCAGAGCAAGCAGGCGATCCGCGAGCGCGAGATCAAGTTTCCGGGAGGGCTCGACCAGTGAGCGCCGACGCGAACACATGTCAATCAAACGTTTCATCCGGCACCGAACGCCGGCTGAACATGATCGAAGCGATCAATGAAGCGCTCGATGTATCGATGCAACGCGATGACGACGTTGTCGTCATGGGCGAAGACGTCGGCTATTTCGGCGGGGTGTTTCGCTGCACCGCGGGTCTGCAGGAGAAATACGGCAAGACCCGTGTCTTCGACACGCCGATCAATGAATGCGGCATCATCGCGGTAGCGGTGGGGATGGGGGCCTATGGCCTGCGCCCCGTGCCTGAAATCCAGTTCGCCGATTACATTTATCCCGGTCTCGACCAGCTGATCAGCGAGGCGGCCCGGCTACGGTATCGCTCGGCCGCGGAATATATCGCTCCGATGACGGTGCGCAGCCCGTTCGGCGGCGGCATCTTTGGCGGACAGACGCATAGCCAGAGCCCTGAAGCGATCTTTACGCACGTTTCGGGCCTGAAGACGGTTATTCCGGCCACGCCTTACGATGCCAAGGGGCTGCTGATTTCCTGCATCGAGGATAACGATCCGGTGATCTTCTTCGAGCCGAAGCGGATCTACAACGGTCCGTTTTCCGGTTATTACGACAAGCCGGTGCAGCCCTGGAAGAAATTCGACGCCAGTGTGGTGCCCGAAGGATATTACAAGATCCCGCTGGGCAAGGCGCGTCAGGTTACCGAAGGCGAGCAGCTCACCATTCTGGCTTACGGAACCATGGTCCATGTGGTCGAAGCCGTGTGCAAGGAGAAGGGCGTCCAAGCAGACATCCTCGATCTGCGCACGCTGGTGCCGCTGGACATCGAGGCGATCGAAGCATCGGTCGAGCGTACCGGCCGATGCCTGATCGTCCATGAGGCGACCCGCACGAGCGGCTTTGGCGCCGAACTTTCCGCATTGGTGACGGAGCGCTGCTTCTATCACCTCGAAGCCCCGGTCGAACGCGTTACAGGCTTCGACACACCCTATCCCCATAGCCTCGAATGGGCCTATTTTCCCGGCCCGGTCCGCATCGGCGAGGCCATCGACAAGATCCTCAAGGACTGATCCCCATGGCGAAATTCACCTTCAACATGCCCGATATCGGCGAAGGCATCGCCGAGGCCGAAATCGTGCAGTGGCACAAGCAGGTCGGCGATACGATCACTGAAGACGAGGAATTCGTCGACATGATGACCGACAAGGCCACCGTGCCCATGGAAAGCCCGGTGACCGGCAAGATTCTCGAGATCGCGGGCGGCGAGGGCGACATGGTGTCGATCGGCTCCATGCTCGTCGTGATCGAAGTCGAAGGCGAAGTGCCCGACGAGGTGATCGAGGAAAACGAGGCGGCGGCCGATGCCGCGCCAGCGCCGAAGGACGACGAGGTAGAAGAGCGGATCGAGGTCGAAAATCCCGATCCATCGGATGCCGACGACGCGATGGCTGCCGATCCGAGCCCGCCGCCAGCACCCGCCCCGACGCCTGCCCCTGCACCGGCGCAGAAGGCCGATACGCCGGTTCTGGCAACGCCTGCCGTGCGCAAGCGGGCACGCGATCTCGGTGTCGATCTGGCACAGGTGAAGCCGGCCGAGGATGGCCGCGTTCGTCATGGCGATCTGGACCAGTTCCTGTCTTACACATCGGGTTATGGCGCCGCTGCCAAGACCCGCGAGGACGAGGAAAAGAAGGTCATCGGCATGCGCCGCCGCATTGCCGAGAACATGGCCGCGTCGAAGCGCAACATCCCGCACTTCTCCTACGTGGAAGAATGCGATGTGACTGCGCTGGAAGAACTGCGTGGGCAGCTCAATTCCAACCGCGGCGATAAGCCCAAGCTGACGCTGCTTCCGCTGCTGATCACCGCGATCTGCAAGACATTGCCAGATTTCCCGATGATCAACGCACGGTACGACGATGAAGCGGGCGTGGTGACGCGGTATGGCGCGGTGCATCTTGGCATGGCCGCACAGACCGATGCCGGTCTGATGGTGCCCGTCATCAAGAATGCTCAGGCCAAGAACCTGTGGCAGTTGGCCAATGAAATTACGCGTCTGGCCGAGGCAGCCCGAAATGGCACCGCCAAATCGGAAGAGCTGCAAGGTGGGACACTGACGGTGACATCGCTCGGACCGCTTGGCGGGGTAGCGACGACACCGGTCATCAATCGTCCGGAAGTTGCCATCATCGGTCCGAACCGCATCATCGAACGCCCGATGTATGTTACTGGCACGGATGGCGTGGAGCGCATCGAAAAGCGCAAGCTGATGAATATCTCGATCAGTTGCGATCATCGCGTTGTCGATGGTTGGGATGCGGCAAGCTTCGTACAACAGCTGAAGAATCTGCTCGAAAAGCCTGCTCTGATCCTGGTGGACTGACGCGATTAGCTGGCCTCGCTGGCTGGCGAGCGCACAGTCGCAAACCGTCTGATAAAATATGCCCGGTGCGTGGGTTGCGATTTAGCAGCCCCGCGCCGGGCGCCTTCGTTTGTCCAGAATAGCTTGTAAAATCCCGGCAGCCCCATTTATGTCGAGCAACCCTTTCGGAAATAACGATAAATTCCGGTCCGCGACGATGGGATGCATGATATCGGCATAGGACATTGGCTGAATTAGGCCGCGATCCAACGCGCCGAATTGTGGTAAAACTGGAGGTCGAAAAATGCCCGCACAAAAAGAGCAAAAAAGCGTCACATCGGCCATTGACAGAAATCGGACCCGCCCGTAGATGCGCGGCTCCCAAGTGGCTGCGCGGGTGTAGCTCAGTTGGTTAGAGTGTCGGCCTGTCACGCCGAAGGTCGCGGGTTCGAGTCCCGTCACTCGCGCCACTTGGGAATTTTCTCTACAATTCGACTATGGTCAAAGCGCCTTGTTTGAAGATGCGCCGACGACCTATCGCGGGCCCTTCACGAACGGCGTTAGATGGCGCTCGACATGCGCCGGGGATCAACCCCAGCGCCCGGTTTCCATCCAGATGAGAAAGCGCCTGAGCGGCAGCAGCCAAATCAGGCCCAGAACGATGTAAATGAGCGTCTGCACGAGGGTAGGCCAATCGCCGATCACACCGGGGGCATAACGCGCGATGACAATCCCGTAGATCGCCAGCACCACCAGCAGGCCGAGAATGCCAACGGGAATGCGCCAGGTCGGTTCTTTCCTCATGCGAAAGGTCCGTACATGCGCGTAGGAGTTACGACGGCCCCGAGGGGTATGTCGTGCGGCTCTGTAGGCAAGGTTTCGACAAGCTGACAGTCCCAGGCGAGCCCGATCGTTGTCGTACCGGGATGCGCAACAAGCCAGCGGTCATAGTGGCCGCCACCCTGACCGAGGCGACCGCCGGTTTCGGTAAAGCCGACCAACGGTACGAACAGGACGTCGGGTACGATTTCTTCCGTCGCAGTCGTCGGCTGCTTGATGCCGAAGGGCCCCGTTTCAACATCGCTTTCATCGTGAGGATCCACGAAGCGGCGGAATTGCATCCGCGTATTCATGGCCGAAAAATGCGGCAACGAGATTTCGTGCCCCTGTTCGAAAAAATAGCGTGCGTAGGCCGCTGTCGGCGCTTCGGAAGAGCCGGCGTGATAAAGCCCGATGGTCGCATCGTCCGGTATCATTTCCATGAGGGGGGCAGGCGGGCGCATGAACACGAGCGTGCGCATGCTATCGGGAAGGGCGGCCACGTGTTCACGCCGTTTGGCGCGAAGCTGCTTTCTGAGATCGTTCTTGGTCACACACAGGTCCTTATCGGCAGATCACTCCGGCGTCCAAGGGATCAACGATGGGGAGGGATGGTGAGTGGCGGAACCACCATGGGTCGTTTCCGGCGAAATCCTCTGACGCGAAAACGTCAGGTGGGTACCGTTTGCCCCAATCCCACGGCCGAACCGGTGGACCAGGGCAGGGACAGCTCCCATGGATTGCTTATAGCCTCAGGGATATTCATGCGGCTCGTGCCGGGCAGTCCCGCCGTGCCCTATTTAGGAGGTACTGCCGCTACCCTCAAGGGTGGAAGCGGCATTCTCCAGCGCGATGGCCATGCGTTCGAGCTGATTGCCCAGACGATCCGTGTCGAAACCAGGTTCTGTGGCCGGTGAAGGCTTGTCCCGTGCTTCTTCCACTTCGTCCGCAAGTATGAGCGCGGCGAACAGCAGGTTCTTGGCATCGTTACTGGACAGATTATTGCCCATCGCACTCAGTTTGCCATCGATCACGCTGGCAAGGTGCCGAACATGATCTTCCTGCCCATCGGCACAAGAGACGGTATAGTTGCGGCCACCGATCGAAAGCGTGACGTCGCTCATCGCTTCAGACCTTCGATGAGATCGTCGAGTTGCGAAATGCTGCCCGACACCCGTTTGCGCAGCGTTTCATAGCGTTCGGCCAGTTCGGCATCGCCCGCATCTGTCGCTGCAGTCGAATGGGAGGCCAAGGCGGCCTGCGTTTCGATCCGCGCAAGGGCGCGATCGATGCGGTCCATGGCATTTTTGATGCGGTCGGAACTCATAAGGCGTGCAGAATACCGATTTTGCCGCGGCGAGGCAAAGGTTTGCAGCCGCCTGTTGATAAGTGAAGTGAAGGGGGCGGAAGCTGTGAATGCCCACCTGCGCGGGTTGACCTTGCGCGCGCGCTCCGCGAAGGCTTCGCGCGCGTCGAATCGGCCCCTTTTTCCGGAGAAATTTCCCATGAGTCTCGCCACATCTCGCATGGTCCCGATGGCCAACGCCATCAGGGCGCTTTCGATGGATGCGGTACAGGCTGCAAACTCAGGGCATCCGGGAATGCCGATGGGTATGGCCGATGTGGCGACCGTGTTGTGGAGCGAGTATCTAAAGCATGATCCCAAGGCCCCCGGCTGGGCCGATCGGGACCGCTTCGTGCTGTCGGCCGGACACGGTTCGATGCTGATTTATTCGCTTCTTCATCTGTCGGGTTACGAACGTCCCACGATGGAAGACATCCGCAATTTCCGTCAGATTGGCAGCCCTTGCGCCGGGCATCCGGAAAACTTCCTCCTCGACGGCGTTGAAAGCACGACCGGCCCGCTGGGCCAGGGCCTGGCGATGTCCGTCGGAATGGCCATGGCCGAACGTCATCTCAATGCGACGTTTGGTGACGAGATCGTCGATCATCGCACTTGGGTGATTGCCGGTGACGGTTGCCTGATGGAAGGCATCAATCACGAAGCGATCGGCCTTGCCGGGCACCTCAAGCTGGGCCGTCTGACAGTGTTCTGGGACGACAACAACATCACCATCGACGGGACGACCGACCTTTCGACCAGCGAAAACATCAAGGCGCGTTACGAAGCGACCGGATGGCATGTAGTTAGCTGCGACGGCCACGATTTCGACGACATTCGCCGGGCGATCGACGAGGCGGTCGCCGATGAACGCCCGTCGCTCATCGCCTGCAAAACGGTGATCGGAAAGGGAGCGCCCAACAAGCAGGGAACCAGCGCGACGCACGGCGCACCACTTGGCGATGACGAAATTACCGCGGCGCGCGGTGTACTGGGCTGGGAATCGGCACCGTTCGAAATTCCCGAAGAAGTGCTGTCGGACTGGCGCGGCACGGCGGACGACGGCGCGCGGGCGCACAGCGAATGGCAGATGCGCCTCGACGGGTATGCGCAGAAGGCGGAATTCCAGCGCCGGATGGCGGGCGAGCTGCCCAAGGACTTCAGCCTCGACAAATATATCAAGGGGTTGATCGATCAACCTCAGAAGGTTGCAACGCGCAAGGCCAGCGAAATGGCCCTGGCGGAAATCAACACCGGCCTTCCCGAAACGATTGGCGGCAGTGCCGACCTTACCGGTTCGAACAACACCAAGGCAGGCGGTATCGGCCCGTTCACGGCCGATGATTACAGCGGCCGCTATGTCTATTACGGTATTCGCGAATTCGGCATGGCCGCAGCGATGAACGGCATGGCACTGCACGGCGGCGTCATTCCTTATGGCGGCACGTTCCTGGTGTTCACAGATTATTGCCGCGCGGCCATCCGGTTGTCGGCCCTGCAGCAGGCGCGCGTCGTTTATGTCATGACGCATGACAGCATCGGATTGGGGGAAGACGGCCCGACCCATCAGCCCATCGAGCATGTCCAGTCGCTGCGCATGATGCCCAATCTGCTGGTCATGCGCCCCGCCGATGCAGTCGAAACCGCGGAATGCTGGGACATAGCGCTGCGCCAGCCCGATCGCCCGACGGTGCTCGCGCTGAGCCGCCAGAACCTGCCGCAAATGCGGACGCACCAGCTCTCCGAAAACATGACCGGGCGCGGTGGTTACCGGCTCAAGGCGGCGCAGGCTGCGCGGCGTGTCATCCTGATTGCGACCGGATCAGAGCTGCATGTGGCGATGGAATGCGCGGAAAAGCTGGAAGCGGACGGTATCGGTGCCGATGTCGTATCGATGGTGTGCACGCAGCTTTTTGACGAGCAGGACGATGCCTATCGCGCCGACATTCTTCCGGATGTTTCGCCCGACGAAGTTTTGCGGGTGAGCATCGAAGCGGGCACCACCTTCGGGTGGGATCGCTATACGATGACCAATGGCTTGCGCATCGGGATCGATCGGTTCGGCGCAAGCGCACCCGCCGAAGATCTGTTTGAAAAATTCGGCCTCACTGCGGACGCGATCGTTCCGCAAATCATGAATAAACTGAACGCTTAAGCAGGAGTTCTTTCCAATGGCGACCAAGGTTGCAATCAACGGTTTCGGACGTATCGGCCGCCTCGTGGCGCGCGCCATTCTCGAGCGCGACGACCATGATCTGGATCTCGTCAGCATCAACGATCTGGCGGATACGAAATCGAACGCGATCCTGTTTCAGTACGATTCGACGCACGGGCGCTTCCCCGGCACCGTCGAAGTGGGCGACAACGCGATCATCGTGAACGGCAAGTCGATCGCCGTGACCAGCGAGCGCGAGCCCGGCAAGCTGCCGCATGGCGAGCAGGGCGTGGACATTGTGCTGGAATGCACCGGTTTCTTCCAGTCGGACGAGGCGTGCCGCCCGCATCTCGATGCAGGCGCCAAGCGCGTGCTGATCTCAGCCCCGGCTAAGGGCGTTTCCGCGACGATCGTCTTCGGCGTCAATGACGAGACCCTGACAGCGGAAGACGTGATCGTCTCCAACGCCAGCTGCACGACTAACTGCCTCTCGCCGATGGCCAAGGTGCTGCACGAAACCGTCGGTATCGAGCGTGGTTTCATGACCACGATCCACAGCTACACCAACGACCAGCGCATGCTCGACCAGATGCATGGCGACATGCGCCGCGCACGCGGCGGGGCGCAGAACATGATCCCGACAACGACCGGCGCTGCCCGCGCGGTCGGCCTCGTACTGCCCGAACTGGCAGGTAAGCTCGACGGGTCGAGCGTGCGTGTGCCGACGCCGAACGTCAGCCTTGTCGATCTCGTCTTCACCCCCGGCCGCGACACCAGCGCCGAGGAACTGAACGCGGCCCTGAAGGCCGCGGCGGAAGGCAAGATGAAGGGCGTGCTCGATTACACCGACCAGCCACTGGTCTCCTCGGACTTCAACCACTATCCGGCCAGCTCGACCATCGACAGCCTCGAAACCAGCGTGATGGAGGGCAAGCTCGCCCGCGTCGTGAGCTGGTACGACAACGAATGGGGCTTCTCCAACCGCATGATCGATACCGCCGGCGTAATGGCGAAGTTCCTCTAAGGACATTTGCATGAGCAGCTTCAGGACCCTGGACGACCTTGGCGACATCACCGGCAAGGTTGCGCTGGTGCGCGTCGATCTCAATCTTCCGATGCAGGAAGGCCGGGCATCGGACGTCACCCGTGTCGAGGTGGTCAAACCAACCATCCTCGAATTGGCCGATAAAGGCGCCAAGATCTTGTTGCTTGCCCATTTCGGCCGACCGAAGGGTCAGCGCCATTCGACCATGAGCACGAGCATGGTGCAGGGCGATATCGAGCGGGTGCTCGACCGTGAAATCATGTTCATCCCCGAAGTCATGGGGCCGGTCGTCGAACAGTCGATCGGGATCCTGCGCGATGGCGATATCGGGCTGCTCGACAATGTCCGCTTCTGGCCCGGCGAAGAAGCCAACGATCCGGAATTCGCCAAGGGTATCGCGGCGAACGGCGATTTCTATGTGAACGATGCGTTTTCTGCCGCGCACCGCGCGCACGCGTCGACCGAAGGGTTGGCGCGTCTTCTCCCGGCATATGCAGGCCGCGCCATGGAGACCGAACTAAAAGCGCTGGATGCGGCCCTAGGGAATCCCGAGGCGCCGGTCGCGGCTGTCGTCGGGGGAGCAAAGGTTTCGACCAAGCTCGAGGTGCTCCACAATCTGGTCGGTAAGGTCCAGCACCTCATCATCGGCGGGGGCATGGCCAACACCTTCCTGGCAGCGAAGGGAGTGGATGTTGGTAAATCGCTGTGCGAGCACGATCTGACCGACACTGCCAACCGCATAATGGACGAGGCGGACCATGCAGGATGCACTGTGCATCTGCCTTACGATGTGGTGGTCGCAAAAGAATTCGCCGCCAATCCGCCGAGCATGCGGACCTGCAATGTGCATGAAGTCGCCGCCGACGAAATGATCCTCGACGTAGGTCCGCTCGCGGTCGAAGCGCTTGCCGACGTGCTCAAGACTTGCCGGACGCTGGTCTGGAACGGGCCGCTGGGCGCGTTCGAAACCCAGCCGTTTGATGCGGCGACGGTTGCGCTTGCCAAGACGGCTGCAGCGCTCACGCAGGATGGTTCGCTGACATCGGTTGCCGGCGGCGGCGATACGGTCGCAGCGCTGGCGCACGCCGGTGTGAAGGACGAATTTACTTTCGTTTCCACGGCCGGCGGGGCTTTCCTGGAGTGGATGGAAGGCAAGCCCTTGCCCGGCGTTGCCGCACTGTCGGCTTAGGAGCATGCGGATATGACCGAGATCGTCGAGCCCAGCCACGGTCCAATCGCGATCACCGAAGGCGAATGGTCGGGTTGGTCCACCTGGAAATCTGACGCGTTCGAGCAGACGGCGGGACCGTTCTACGAAAAGCAGGACACGAACGGCGACTGGATTTGTGCCTTCGTCGCCGAGCAACGTCACATGAATGGTGCAGGCTTCATGCACGGCGGTTGCCTGATGACCTTTGCAGATGCTGCGCTGTTCACCATCGCCCGCAACGAGATGCGTGACAGCTACGGCGTGACGATGAACCTAGCAGGCGATTTCCTGGCCGCGGGCAAGGTCGGACAGCGCATCGAGGGCAGGGGGGAAGTGACGCGCGGCGGCGGTAAAACCGTGTTCGTACGCGGCATCGTGACGGGCGATGGAACGCCGCTGCTCAGCTTTTCCGGCATTATCCGCAAGACCGGCAAGCGCGCCGACAGGATTGGCGACTGATCAGCGATATTCGGGATTTGGCGCATCGAAACGGCGACCATCGTTCCACATATCGACCGAATTTCCGTGGGCGGGAATACCTCCAGCATCCTTGAGCATGCGTGCCATGTGCATCAGGTTCCAGGTCATGAATGTGGTGTTGCGACGGGTGAAGTCATTGTCGAAGCCGACATATCCCTCACCATCTTCCCTCGCGTCGCCATAGCTCGGCCCCGGTCCGGCTTCGCCCACCCAGCCGGCATCGGCTTGTGGAGGAATGGTGTAACCGACATGCTGTAGCGAGTAGAGCACGCCCATACCCACGTGCTTGATGCCGTCTTCATTGCCGGTCACGATGCAGCCACCGACCTTGCCATAGAAAACGTACTGGCCCTTGTGGTTCGTCTGACCCGAGTGGGCGTAGAGCCGCTCGATCAAGCGCTGGCAGACGCTGGATTTCTCGCCAAGCCAGATGGGCGTACCGACCACGAGAATATCGGCGGCCTTCACCTTCTCCCAGATGTTCGGCCAATCATCATGGTCGGCGCCGTGTTCGGTCATGTCGGGGAACACGCCCGGGGCGATGTTGTGATCGACCAAGCGAACTTGTTCCAGCGCTACGCCATTCCGCGCGAGAATGGCTTCGGCAATACCGAGTAGTTTGTCGGTGTGCGAGCCTTCAGGTCTGAGTTTGAGGGTACAATTGATTGTCAGCGCATTCAGATCGGAGAAATCGGTCTGACTGTTGCTGGTATGCGGATCGTTCTTGTCATTCGGCATGTCGTCTCCTTCGCTCAATACGAAATACGATCGGGTTGGCGATAAGTTACCCATCGGCTGTTGCAGGTGCGAAAGCGCCTTTGTATGTGCGGTGCATACGAATGCATGACCACAATCGAGTGACGGGGTTCCCAGATGACTTTCGATGAAATGAAGGCGCGTATCGCACAGGGCCAAGGCTTTATTGCAGCACTTGACCAGTCCGGCGGGTCGACCCCCAAGGCACTCAAGGGTTACGGCGTCGAAGACGGTGCGTGGACGAGCGAAGAAGAGATGTTCGGCCTGATCCACGAAATGCGTCAGCGCATTATCGAGGCCCCTTGCTTCGGCAACGGCAAGGTCATCGGCGCGATCCTTTTCGAAAAGACCATGGAGGGCGAAAGCGCCGGCAAGAGCGTTCCGGAACGCCTGAAAGAGCGCGGTATCGTGCCGTTTCTCAAGGTCGACAAGGGTCTCGAGGACGAACACGACGGCGCCCAGCTGATGAAGCCCAACCCCGACCTTGAAGACATGTGCAACCGCGCGCGAGAACTGGGGGTATTCGGCACCAAGATGCGTAGCGTCATCAAGTCTGCGGACCCGGTCGGAATCAAGGCAGCCGTTCGCCAGCAGTTTGCCGAAGGCGCAAGGATCTTGAGCTGTGGCCTGATCCCGATGCTTGAGCCGGAGTATGACATCACTGCTGCCGACCGCGCTGAGGGTGAGACAATCATGCTGGAGGCGATCGAGGAGGGTCTTGAGGCACTGCCCGCCGGTCAGCAGGTCATGTTGAAACTCTCGATCCCCAAGGAAGCCGGATTATATGCAACGCTCGCGAAACACCCCAAAGTGTTGCGCGTCGTCGCACTTTCGGGTGGTTATTCGACAGAAGACGCTTGCCGCGAACTTGCAAAGAATCCGGGAATGATCGCAAGTTTCAGCCGAGGCCTCTTGCAGGACCTGCGAGCCTCGCAAAGCGATGAGGAATTCGACGGCACCTTGTCGAGTGCCATCGACCAGATCCACGCTGCCAGCGTCGCCTAATTCTCAGGCGTCAGCGCTGCTCGAATACGAAGCGATATTCGCCGACCGGGATTTCCCGGTCGGTCGTCTTTTCAGGCGTAGCCGAAACAAGCACGTAGGTCCGCCCGAGTATCTCGTAAGGTTCGCCCAGGGTGAGAGGGGCTGTCTGCTTCCAGTGTGTCGCGGCGATCCGCGTCGACACAGTGAGCTTTCCGGCCCAAACGCAGCGCGCATTCATAGGGCAGCGGCTGTCTTCCGTGACGGCCAGAGGTGTCAGGATCGTATCGCCGGTCCAGACAGGCTGATTGATCCCGACGGCAGTGCCTCGCGAGGCCGCATCTCCGTTCGACATAGGTGTGTCCGGGATAATTGCGCAGGCAGATAGCGGCGCGAGGATGACGGCGGCAAATAGGGCTTTCATACGACCCGATAAACGATCGTCACGCTTTCGGAGTTCTGAACGCGTGACGAAATGAGAGGATCGCATTAGAGGACGCGGTCTATGACAGATTGCCAGCTTTACCTCATTTCGCCGCTCGATGTTTCGGGTGATTTCCCCCAGCGACTGGAACGAGCGCTCGATGCGGGAACCGGGATTGCGACCGCGTTCCAGTTTCGCGTGAAGGGCATCGACCAGCACGAAGCCGCGAAGCTGGCGGAGCCCCTGCAGGCGATCTGCGCTGCACATGACGTGGCCTTCATCGTGAACGACGATGTTGCTCTGGCAAAGCGGCTGAACGCGGATGGCGTGCATCTGGGGCAGGGCGACGGCGAACCGAAAGATGCTAGGGAAGAACTTGGCCGCGACATCCAGATCGGGGTTACCTGTCACGCATCGAAGCATCTGGCGATGGAGGCGGGAGAGGCCGGCGCGGATTATGTCGCGTTCGGTGCATTCTTCGACAGCACGACGAAGGCGAGCGAGCACCGTCCTGATCTGGAAATTCTCGAATGGTGGAGCACGCTATTCGAAATCCCGTGCGTTGCCATTGGCGGTATAACGCCCGAAAACTGCAAGCCGCTGATCGATGCAGGGGCCGACTTCCTCGCTGTCTCAGGTTCGGTCTGGAACGGTGACGAAGTCGCAGCGATCAAAGCCTTTGCGGAGCAAATCGGGACGGCATGAGTTTGCTTTCCTGAAGGGGCGGACCACGCCCCCGGTTCAGGAGGCTTCCCCCGTGCGTTCAATGATTTTCGTCGCTGTGTCCTCACTCGCTCTGGCCGCGTGCGGCATGCAGGGACAGGACAACGACAGCGAAACCGACACAGCTGTTGCTGCGAGAGGTAGCACAGACCTAGGTTACGACACCTATGGCTCGGACAATCTGGCCGACACGATGGCGTCGAACGACGATGCGCATCTCAACGGCTTCGATGCTGATAGCAACGCGGTTGCCGTTGCAGAAGAAGAACGCCCCATCATGCAGGCTCAGGTGGTTCTCGATCGGGTTGGCTTTGGTCCTGGCGTGATCGACGGGAAAATGGGCATGAGCACGGAGAATGCCTTGCGTGGTTTTCAGGAAGCCAATGACCTCGAAACTACCGGCGAACTCGACGATGCGACCAAGGCTGCCCTCTCGAAATGGGAAAAGATTCCCGCGACACGCGTGGTGACCATTCCTTCCAACTGGTCAAGCGCGCAGTATTCCGAAATTCCCGACGATCCCGCCGATATGGCGAAGCTGAAGAAGCTGGGATATACATCGCTGGATGAGCGACTGGCCGAGCGGTTCCATACCACTGTGGATGTTCTCAAGCAGTTGAACCCGCAGGGAGGCACCTCACGTACGCAAGGGGCGCCTCAACCACGTTCGGTCGCGTCCGGCTCGCCAGAGACGCCTCAATCCCAGGATTATTTTACTGCGGGACAGGAAATCCGTGTGCCGAACATTGGGGCGGATCGCATCAAGCCCGGATCGGTAAACAATAGCGATTGGCAAAAGACGCTGGCCTCCCTGGGCGTAGGGACAGAGCAGCCAGAAGTGGACCGCATCGTAGTGAGCAAGGCGGGAAAGACGCTGAAGGCTTATCAAGGCGACAAGCTGGTCGCCTTGTTCACCGTCAGCTCCGGGTCGAGCCAGTACCCGCTGCCGCTGGGAGAATGGGACATCGTCGGCGAAGCCTACAACCCGACATATAGTTACGACCCCGAAGTGCTGGGCAAGAACGGGTCAGACGATGGCACACACGAATTTGCGCCGGGCCCGAATTCACCCGTGGGCGTGGTCTGGATCGATCTCAGCAAGGATCACTATGGCATCCATGGAACTCCCGAACCCGAAACTATCGGCCGTGCACAGAGCAGTGGCTGTGTCCGCCTGACCAATTGGGACGCTGCGCGGCTTGCCGGGATGGTCTCGCAATCAACTCAGGTGATTTTCGAAGCGTAAGCCGCTAGTCTCGCCTGATGAAGATCGTCGACCGGATATTGACCATTGTGATCACCGCCACGCTGACCAGCGCGGTATGGATCGTGGCGGGTGGCAGCCTCATCGAAAATGCCAACAGTTCCAGTCAGATCAAGGTGACCCGGCCAGCGGCCGCTGCTCCTAGCCCTACGCCGAGTGAAACTACGGGCGCGGAGCCGCTGGATACTCCGGTTGCGGAATCGACAGTCACCGTACAGCCAAACCAGTTGCTGATCCCGGTGCAGAACATCCGCCCGAGCGATCTTAGCGATACCTATAGCGATTCGCGTGATGGCGGCTCGCGTCTTCACGAGGCGCTCGACATCATGGCCCCCAAGGGGACAAGCATACTATCAGCTACGCCGGGCGTAATCGAACGGCTGTTTCAGTCCGATGCGGGCGGGAAGACGATTTATGTCCGCTCTGTCGATGGCGAGACGATTTATTACTATGCGCATCTCGATGATTATGCGCAGGGTCTGAAAGAGGGGCAGCGGGTCCGCCGTGGTCAGCGGATCGGAACGGTGGGAAGTTCTGGTAACGCCTCGGAAGATGCGCCGCATCTGCACTTCGCGATATTACAGACGACCAAAGACGCAGAATGGTGGGAACCGGCGACTGCGATCAATCCGTTTCCGCTACTCAGCAACAGGTGATCAGTTTTTTACCGGGCCCGAACGATGGCAGCGCAGGCGCCCGAGTTTTCCATCGCTTCCGACCTCTTGAAGAATGCCAGAACCTAGCCGCATGAATTTCATGCCGCGCATGGGGCCCCGCGTGAAGGTCACTTGCTTGCCCTCCATGAGATAGGTCCCGGCACTGTTGCCCGAGCGATAGCTTGAGCCGCCAATGATGGTAAAGTCGCGGGCATCCTGTTCGAGCCAGGCCGAACCGGCGGCATCGCCCGGCAAGGCGCAGATATATTCGCCTTGGTCTAGCAGAGCCAAGCGGCCTTGCGCGGAAGCCGGTGCAGTCGTTGCAGTTGCAAGCGCGGCGAGCAGGATGAATCTGTTGGTCTGTTTCATGTCCGGTATCCGAATAACGATATAGCGATGTTCGCCCCGTTTTTCCACTCGCTTGCCCGCACGGGTTTGCTCGGCTAAGGCGCGCGGCATAGTTCCGCCGGTGGGCGGGCATGCTCTTTTATAAGTTGAAGGTAGCTTCCCATGAAGATCAGCGGCGTGGACATTCGTCCGGGCAATATCATCGAATACGAAGGCGGCATCTGGAAAGTCGCCAAGATCCAGCACACGCAGCCTGGCAAGGGTGGCGCCTACATGCAGGTCGAAATGAAGAACCTGCAGGATGGCCGCAAGACCAATGTGCGCTTCCGCAGCGCCGACACGGTCGAAAAAGTCCGCCTCGATACCAAGGACTACCAGTTCCTCTATGAAGATGGCGACATGCTGGTGTTCATGGATCAGGAAAGCTACGAACAGATCAACCTGCCGAGCGACCTGTTGGGCGATGCGCGCCCCTTCCTGCAGGACGGCATGCAGGTGAAGCTCGAACTGTGGGAAGAAAAGCCCATCTCGGTCGAGCTGCCGGCGCAGATCGAAGCCGAAATCGTCGAGGCCGACGCCGTGGTGAAGGGGCAGACCGCTTCGTCGAGCTACAAGCCCGCCGTGCTGGACAACGGTGTCCGCATCATGGTCCCGCCGCATATCGAAAGCGGAACGCGGATCATCGTCGACGTTTATGAACAGAGCTACGTCGGCAAAGCCGGATAGGCGATATTTCGCCGTCCAGTCCCTGAATACCGAGGGCACAAAGTTCGACCGAAGTTGAGATCGGGCAAACCGATCACGTAGCCGGTTCCACCAAAGTGCTGACCGAATAAGAGAGTTCCCATGGCCGTTTTATCGGGTGTCATCCGCGTAATGGAAAAGGCAGCGCGCAAGGCGGGTGGCCGCCTGCGACGCGACTTCGGAGAGGTCGAGCACCTCCAGGTCAGCCATAAGGGGCCGGCAGACTTCGTATCGAAGGCGGACCGGATCGCCGAACGCACGATCTACGACGAACTTCTCGCCGCACGGCCGGATTGGGGATTCGTGATGGAAGAAGCCGGTGTGATCGAAGGGGACGAAAACAAGCCCCGATGGATCGTCGATCCGCTCGACGGCACCAGCAACTTCCTGCATGGCATTCCGCATTTCGCTATCAGCATCGCCGTCCAGGAACCGAAGCTCGGCGGTGGAGGCTGGGGCGATGTCACGGCAGCGGTCGTCTACAACCCCGTCACCGACGAGACCTTCTGGGCCGAAAAGAGCCGCGGCGCCTGGCTGCACGATGGACGGTTACGGGTGTCTGCACGTCGCAGTCTTTCCGAAGCCCTGATCGCGACCGGCATCCCCTTTCAGGGCCATGGCAATTTCGGCGAATGGACCAAGATCTTCGGCGCGATCGGTCCTCAGGTTGCAGGTATCCGGCGCTACGGCGCGGCATCGCTTGACCTCGCATGGCTCGCGGCCGGCCGCTTCGACGGCTTCTGGGAAAGCGATCTCAACGATTGGGATACTGCCGCTGGTTGCCTTATCGTTCGTGAAGCAGGCGGCTTCGTTTCCGATTTTCGTGGTCGGTCGGAGCCCATACATGCGGCTCAGGTTCTCGCCGCCAATGACACATTGCATTCCAAGCTGCACAAGCTCCTCGTAAACGCTCTCAAGGCTTAGAATTACAGGGCGAGCGAGGCGGGGAACCAACCCTGCTAGGCAACGTCTCTTGAGTAACGAAACTCAATAGGTCGCGCATGTTGAAAGTGTTGGGTGTTGCCATGGTTTTTGCAGCGTGTCCCGCACCTGCAATGGCGCAACCTGCTGCCTCGGGAATGCCACCCGGGCCTGCGTTGCATCCACACGATTTCAACTTGGCCGACGTGGCATCAGCCGTGTCCCTAAAGCAAGTCAAAGTCACGCCGATGCAGCCCGTTCTGCCTCGCAATGTGGATCTACGCGATTTCAATCCGCCAGTGGTGCAAGTTGAGCTGGCAGACCGCGGGCCGGTACTTTCCGTCGGGGCAATCGGAGCCAGGTTCAAAGATGCCCCGCGGCTTGCCCACATCGCCATCGGTATGGATTTCTGATCAGCAATTGCAACGCGGCGCTTGAACAGGCTGCAACTGCAAGCTATCCGCCGCGCTCCCGACCCAGTGCCCCTGTGGCGGAATTGGTAGACGCGCTCGACTCAAAATCGAGTTTCTTCTGAAGTGCCGGTTCGAGTCCGGCCAGGGGTACCAAACTATTCCTTGCTACTAAGAGGATAGTTTGGAAGGCAGGTTATTGGATGATCGGGGTTCCTTCCTACCACGCAATTGCTGCAATGGCCGTGACGACCGCGATGTTCGTGGCGTTCGCGCGTGGCCGGATGTCGGTCGAGATCATCTCTTTGCTCACGATCGCGGTAATCGCGGTTGGACTGTATTTCTTTCCTCTACCTGACACGCAACCTATCGATGGTCTCGGCTTGGCATTTTCCGGCTTCGGCCATTACGCTCTGATTACCATCTGTGCGCTCATGATCATGGGCAGAGGGCTGGTTGTTACCGGCGCTCTCGAACCGGCCGCCAGATTTCTGGAGCGGCTGTTCAAGGTCAATCTACAGCTCGGCCTGCTGTTCTCGCTCGTAGTCACATTCCTGCTGTCGATGGGCATCAATAACACTCCTGTGCTTGTGCTCTTGATGCCGATCTTCGTTCACCTCGCCATGCGTGGTGCGATGGCTGCGTCGAAAACGCTCATCCCGCTCAATGCAGCATCGCTTATAGGCGGAATGGCGACGACGATCGGTACATCGACCAACATCCTGGTCGTATCAATCGCGGTGGATCTCGGCATGCCGGAAATGGGTGTCTTCCATTTCACCCCGATCGTGCTGATCGCCGCTGTGGTTGCGCTGCCATTCATATGGATTGTTATGCCTCGCATGCTGGGCGACAACCGTATCGAGACGGTTCATGCCCAGCGCTTGTTCGAAGCCAGACTTCGTGTGACTGAAAATTCCGTGCTCAATGGCCGCGAGCTATCCGAACTGAGTACTCGCTTGCCGGCGGGGATCGAGTTCCACGACGTTCCAGTGGGCCTGCTTCGCCCCCAGCACCGCCTCCGCATGACCGGTACGCACGAAGCGATCGAAGAAGCGATGGCAACCTTGCGCGGAGATGCTGCGCCAAGCTGGGTGATCGATCGTATCCGCCGCAGGTCGGATGAAACCGGGACCGACATCGCCGTGGGCGAAATGATCGTCACGGCGGATTCGCGGCTCATCGGTCGGACGCTTCCGAGCTCGGGTATTGCCGATCTCTATGGAGTCGCGGTCATCGGCACTCATCGCCCTGATCGTCTGGTGGGTGAGAAGGAGCAGTTCTCAGAAGGCGGCGATCTTCGTTTTGCCGAAGGGGACGTGCTGCTGGTTATGGGGCTGGCCGACGACATGCAGCATTTCGCGCGGTCGGACAGTCTGCTCCAGCTCGAGGGGATGCGAGAACTGCCGCGTCGTTCGAAGGCAGTGCTCGCCGCGGGCATAATGGGTGGGTCGATCACGCTGGCGTCGATCGGGCTAGTTCCAATTGCCATTGCATCGCTCGCAGGCGCGATACTCATGTTTGTTACCGGCTGCGTGAAGTTCGATCGGGTGGGGCGCGGGCTATCAGGTAGCGTAATCGTTCTAGTGGCGGCCAGTATTGCTTTGGGCAGGATCATTCTCGAGAGTGGTGCAGCCGACTGGATCGGCGGGGTCATGGCGGCGGGGCTCGATTACCTTTCCCCGGGCGCGGCGCTGGCCGCCATTATGCTGGCCATGACGTTCCTGACCAATTTTGCGTCGAATGCCACGGCGGCCACCGTGGGCACTCCAATAGCTTTTGCTATCGCCAGCAAGCTGGATCTTCCGCCCGAGCCCTTGGTGCTGGCTGTGCTGTTCGGGTGCAATTTGTGTTATGCGACGCCTATCGCTTATCAGACCAATATGTTGATCATGGCCGAGGGATCTTATGAATTCAGAGATTACGTGCGCACGGGAGTGCCGCTCGTCCTGATCATGGTTACCGTATTGTCGCTCGCGCTTGTCGTGACCTACGGCTTGTAGAGCGCCGCTTACCGTTCGTCTTCGGTAATGGTCACTGGACCGGATTCATTGGACTTCAGCCCGCGAAACGCTCGCGAGCAAATCGATTGGGGAGAATAAAGGGTATGTCGAAATCAATTTCCACCGGCCTTGCTGCAATTGCAGTGATGCTCGCTTCACCAGTGAGCGCAAACGATTTGAGAGCAGATCTTGAAGGCGACATGCCCGAACTGATGGAGCTTTACCGAGATCTTCACGCCAACCCGGAATTGAGCTTCGAAGAGCATGAAACAGCGGCCAAGCTGGCCAAGCGTATGCGCGCACTGGGTTTCGAGGTTACAGAGAACGTCGGGAAAACGGGTGTCGTATCGGTAATGAAGAACGGCGAAGGCCCGACAGTCCTCTTGCGCGCAGATATGGATGGTCTTCCCGTGGTCGAACAGACGGGTCTGCCGTTTGCTTCCAAAGTAACCGCTACTCCGGCAAGTGGAGTGACCACTGGGGTGATGCATGCTTGTGGGCATGACACGCACATGGCGGGTTTTATCGGCGCTGCGCAGCTTCTGGTGAAGCATAAGGACGAGTGGCAGGGTACTCTCGTCATGGTCTTGCAGCCAGCCGAAGAGATCGGACTTGGTGCGCTCGCGATGATCGAAGACGGCCTGTACACGCGCTTTCCGAAACCTGATTATGCGCTGGCATTCCACGATGCCGCAGCACCCGCCCCTGCCGGCACGATCGGTTATACTCCCGGTTACGCCCTGGCCAATGTCGATAGTGTCGACATTGACGTTAAGGGCGTCGGGGGGCACGGCGCCTATCCGCATACAACGAAGGATCCGATTGTGCTGGCCAGCGCGATTGTCATGAAGTTGCAGACTGTGGTCAGCCGTGACTCTTCGCCGCTGGATCCGGCCGTGATCACGGTCGGAAGCTTCCATTCGGGCGCGAAGCACAACATCATAAGTGACGAAGCCAAATTGCAACTGACCGTGCGCAGTTATTCCGATGAAAGCCGTCAGTTGTTGCTGGACGGCATCCGCCGGGTCGCGCGAGGGGAGGCTATTGCAGCCGGTTTGCCTGAGGAACTGATGCCGGAAGTGACCGTGGAAGATCCCTACACCCCCTCCACTTTCAACGATCCCGAGTTCACTGCCGAAGTTGCAAGCACGTTCAAACAAAGGTTCGGCGAAGACCGCGTGATGGAATGGCCCGCCGTCATGGGAGGCGAAGATTTCAGCCAGTTTCGGCGCGCTGCCCCGGAAGATGTCGATTCGATGATCTTCTGGATTAGCGGAACGACCCAGCCGATGCTCGATGCGCTGGAGAGCGAGGGAAAACCGCTTCCTTCCTTGCATTCGCCGTTCTGGGCCCCTGACGCTGAGAAAGTGATCGAAACGGGGGCCGAGGCCTTGGCCAGCGCCGCCATCGAACTGATGCCGCGCGCAGGCGCCTGATTTACCCAAAAGTGTGGCCGCCGGAGCGTTGGGGCGCTCCGACGGCCGTATTCTCCTCCCCAGGAGAAAGCGTGTCAGTCTTTAGCCGTCTGAAGGAACATAGGTCCCCAGCCGGTGATGCAGGGCGTTGATCTTCGCCAATTCTTCCCGGTCTTCAGTCTGGCGGGCGTAATGCGTCAGGGCAGTACGCAGAAGGCGAAAGTCTGCGGTGGAGAACAGCGCGCGGGCGCGGCCGGGCTCGGTCTTGGGAGTGTCGTCTGTCATGGTCGTCATCCTCTCTCTCCTTACGCTGCAGCGAACTGGTTCATTGTGTTGTCTTCGCCGCCAGCCTTGAGGGCTGCTTCACCGGCAAAGTACTCCTTGTGATCGTCCCCGATGTCAGAGCCGGCCATGTTCTGGTGTTTCACACAAGCGATGCCCTGGCGGATCTCCTCACGTTGCACGTTCTTGACGTAACCGAGCATGGCCTGTTCACCGAAGTATTCGCGAGCGAGGTTATCAGTGCTGAGAGCCGCTGTGTGATAGGTCGGCAGTGTGATGAGGTGGTGGAAAATACCCGCACGCTTCGCGGCATCTGCCTGGAAGGTGCGAATCTTCTCATCAGCTTCAGCCGCAAGCTCGGTGCCGTCGTAATCTACACTCATCAGTTTGGCGCGATCGAACGCCGAAACGTCCTTTCCTGCTTCTGCCCACGCATCGTAGACCTGCTGACGGAAGTTCAGTGTCCAATTGAAGCTGGGTGAATTGTTGTAAACCAGCTTGGCGTTAGGAACGACCTCGCGCACACGATCCACCATACCGGCAATCTGCTCGACATGCGGTTTTTCCGTTTCGATCCATAACAGGTCGGCCCCGTTCTGAAGCGCCGTGATGCAATCGAGCACGCAGCGATCCTCACCCGTGCCGGACCGGAATTGATACAGGTTCGAGGGCAGGCGTTTGGGCGCCAATAGCTTGCCGTCGCGGCTGATGAAGACCTGGCCATTGGTAATGCTTGCCGGATCGACCTCGTCGCAATCGAGAAAGCTGTTGTACTGATCGCCAATGTCGCCGGGTTCGGTCGAATAGGCGATTTGCTTAGTCAGGCCGGCGCCGAGGCTGTCCGTACGGGCGACAATGATGCCATCGGGAACTCCGAGTTCCAGAAATGCGTAGCGAATGGCGCGGATTTTCTGGAGGAAATCCTCGTGTGGCACAGTGACCTTGCCATCCTGATGGCCACACTGTTTTTCATCCGAAACCTGATTTTCGATCTGGAGAGCGCAGGCACCGGCCTCGATCATCTTCTTCGCAAGAAGGTAGGTTGCCTCGGCATTGCCGAAACCAGCGTCGATATCGGCGATGATCGGGACGATATGCGTCTGATGGTCGTCGATCGCTTTCAGAAGGCGATGGGTGTTGACCGCATCTCCTGCTTCCTTCGCCGCGTCGAGTTCGCGGAACAGACCGCCGAGTTCGCGTGCATCCGCCTGTTTCAAGAAGGTGTAGAGTTCTTCAATCAGCGCAGGGACGCTGGTCTTCTCGTGCATCGATTGATCTGGAAGCGGCCCGAATTCGCTACGCAGCGCGGCGACCATCCATCCGGAAAGGTAGAGGTAACGGCGTTTGGTGCTGCCGAAGTGCTTTTTGATCGAAATCATCTTCTGCTGAGCGATGAAGCCGTGCCACGTGCCGAGCGACTGCGTGTAGTTCGCAGGATCCCGATCATACGCATCCATGTCTTCGCGCATGATCCGCGCAGTGTAGCGCGCAATGTCGAGCCCGGTACGGAAACGGTTTTGAACGATCATGCGCGCAGCGCTTTGAGCATCGATCGCACCCCATGGCGCACCGTTTGCTGCAATGGTTTCGTTCATTTCATTGATCCGGGCCGAGTAGGTCACGGGAGTGCTCCTTGTCGCTATAGGCTTGATCGCCTTTCGATGCTTCTGACTGGCCATAGCGGCGAACGATAGGGAAATTTACAGAATAACTTGTCATATCGTCCCGTTGATCGCTAATCTGCATGTAAATATGTCAAGAAAGTTACAGATGGTTGAAGCAGCACTTTTCGCCGGTCCCGCCCTTCGTAGGCTTCGTAAGCGGGAAAGCCTGACCCAAGCCGCAGCCGCCGCGCGCCTGGGCATTTCCCCTAGTTACCTGAACTTGATCGAGCGCAACCAGCGCCCGATCAGCGCGCGCGTTATGGTGCAACTGGTCGAGCAATTCGACTTCGACCCAAGGTCACTTCGCGAAGATGAAGCTATTGGCGGAATAGAAGGACTGGCTCGGCGCCTTGCCGATGAACGTTTCGCCGATTTGGGAATAGACCGGGAAGAGGCGCATGAATTCCTCGCCTCGGCCCCTCAAGTCGCTGCCGCTTTTGCTCGCCTGTACGACAGCGCAGGACCGATCGGATCAGTAGCAAACGACCCTTTGGGAGCATCGCGACGCGAGGTGGAGCGGTGGCGCAATCATTTTGCAGATCTGGATACGGCGGCAGAGGAACTGGCGGATGAACTGCGCTTGTCGCGAGGGGATATCGGCGTAGCTCTCACCGAACGTTTACGCGAGCGCCATCAGCTTTCTGTCAGGATCCTCCCCCGCGATGTGATGCCCGACAGTCTCCGCCGCCTCGATCTCCACGCACGGCAGGTTCAGCTGTCGGAAATGCTGAGTATTCCTTCGCGTAATTTTCAGCTCGCTCTGCAAATCGCCAATCTTGAATTTGCCGATTTGGTCGACTCGGTTGCCAAGGGTGCCAAGTTTGAAGAGGAAACCGCGCGAGCGTTGTTCGCGCGCCATCTCAACGGGTACTTCGCCGCAGCTTTGCTGATGCCCTACAGTCGGTTCCTGCGCGCTTGCGAGGCGACCGGATATGATCTTACTCTTCTTGAAAGGCGCTTTGGCGTCAGCTTCGAACAGCTCGCCCATCGGCTGACCACACTTCAGCGGGTTGGGCAACGTGGCCTGCCGTTTTTCATGGTGCGGCTCGACCGGGCTGGACAGTTTTCCAAGACCTTTGCGGGAGCCAGTACTGCGCGCTTCATTGATTCTGCCGTAAGCTGCCCGCTGTGGCATGCGCACCGGGCTTTCAATCGTGCGGGCGAATTGCAAGTCCAGCTGGTGGCTCCCGACAATACCGGTGACCGGGATGGTGGCTGGCTGACCATGGCCCGAACGGTCGAGGGAAGCGGATCGCCCGGCGATGCACAGTTTGTCATTGCGATCGGGGTGGAAGCTGTATTGGCCGAAGACTTGGCGCAAGCTCGCGGAGTTCCGCTGCGGTCCGATAATGCACAGCCCATCGGCCCAGGTTGCGCTGCATGCCATCGCATCCGCTGCACTCAGCGCTCGCTTCCTCCCGTTGGGCGCAAGCTTATCTTCGATAGATCGAGGCGAGGTATCACACCCTTCGAACTTGAAGACGTTAACCAATAATCGGTCGCCTCGGCGGAACTCAGGCCCGAGAGGGCGCGTTTTCGGTGCATAGATAGATCTCAGGGAAATATGGCTATGACCGAAGAACGCATTACGGAAACCACCGATTCAGCCGGCAATACCCATACCACGCATACAGTTGTATCCGACGGTGCCAATCGCAGCGGCGGCACGAATTGGGCCATTATCCTGTTGGTGCTAGTCGTGGCGATCGTCGGCATTTTCTTCCTGTCGCAAATGAATAACGCCGAGGTCGCAAAGGACAATGCGATTGCCGGTGCTGCCGATCAGGTCGGTAACGCCGCTGGGCAAGTGGGGGAAGCTGCGCAAAATGCCGGAAATGCGGTTGAGGACGCGGTGGCCAACTGAAGCCATTTCAGTGTGCTTGAAAGTGTAACGCTTATTGCCAGTGTAAAATTTACCGACGGTTCACTCTATGTTTGCTAGTCAGGAATTCCGACACTAGCCAATTGCGAGCCGGCCCCGGATGATCCGCCTGTTCAAACACTACATTTCATACAATGTGGTGTTGCTATCAGTAATAGATCTGGTTCTGCTCTTCATAGCAGGCGAAGGTGCATGGCGGCTGCGCGTAACGCAGATATCTGTCGACGCCGGGCCGTTCGCAGAGCGCATTCCGGAACTGGTCGGCTTTGCCGGCGTGGTATGGCTGGCCATGATTGCGGTCGGAACCTACGGCCCGGAAGCGCTCCGCTCCATCCGCTTTGCCACTGCACGTTTGCTAGTCGCCGTCAGCCTTGGCGTGCTCGCGATCGCATTGATGAACTTCGTTCTGCCAGGGTCGGCACTTTGGCGCTCGGTCCTGTTGTATGCCATGGGCATCGCTATCCTGCTGCTCGTTGCCAATCGCATATTGGCTGGCCGCATGTTGGGTGCCGACGCTTTCCGTCGAACGATCCTCGTGCTGGGTTCGGGCAAGCGAGCGGAACGGCTGCTGCGCCTCTCGCAGAGGCAGGACAGCGGGTTTGCCGTTGGTGCATTCGTGGCAATGGGCGATAGCGCCAGCACGATCGAAACCGCGGTCCCGCGTGAATCCATATCCGATCTCGGAAAATTCATTCTTCGGGTCGGTGCGACCGAAGTAGTGCTCGCGCTGGAAGAGCGGCGCAATTCCCTGCCGCTCAAGGACTTGTTGCGGGTCAAGACCAACGGTGTCTACGTGAACGATTTCTCGAGCTTTCTCGAACGAGAACTGGGCCGCGTCGACCTGGACACGCTTAATCCAAGTTGGCTGATTTTCTCGGATGGATTCTCCGCTGGCCAGAGGCTTTCCAGCATTGGGAAGCGCTTTTTCGACATCGTCGTCAGCCTGATGATACTTACGATCGGCGTTCCCTTGATCGCTATCTTCTCCGTTCTGGTAAAACTTGAAACGAAGGGGCCTGCGTTTTTTCGGCAGACCCGTGTCGGTCTTTACGGCCAGAATTTCACACTCGTTAAATTGCGTTCGATGCGTACCGATGCCGAAGCGGCAGGGGCGAAGTGGGCCGAGAAGGATGATCCACGCATAACCCGCATCGGACGTCTCATCCGCAAGGTTCGCATCGATGAACTGCCGCAGGTATGGAGTGTGCTCAAAGGGGAGATGAGCTTCGTCGGGCCTCGCCCCGAAGTGCCCGCATTCGTAAGCGATCTCGAACGCGAGCTTCCCTATTACGCCGAACGACATGTTGTAAAACCTGGCATAACCGGGTGGGCGCAGATCAATTATCCTTACGGTGCAAGCATCGAAGATGCGCGGCATAAGCTTGAATACGATCTCTACTACGCCAAGAACTACACGCCTTTTCTCGATCTCCTCATCCTCTTGCAGACAGCTCGTGTAATCCTGTGGCCGGATGGCGCCAGATGACCACCTGGATCGCAAGTCTGGCCTATGTCGGATATACGGTAGGTGCGATCAGTTGCGCTCTCGCGGCGCTGTGGATTGGGAGCAGGGGCGATGCACGCCGAACTGATCGCACACCCGCTGTCGTGGCCTTGGCGTTGACTGCCAACTGGTGCTTTGCAGCAGCAAGCTTTGGACCAACTCGGCCGATCGTGGAATTGAGCGAGGTCGCGCGTAATCTGGCGTGGCTGTTCATGTTGTACCGGCTTTTCGCAAATGATGGCCGCGATGAAACGCTGCGATTGGTGCGCCCGACAGCAATCGCGCTCGTACTCGTCGAAATTTTCCAAATAGCTTTGCTCTTGATCGCTCGACAGAATATGCCCGGCACTGACCTTGTTGCGATCTTCGACACCGCGTCCTTGTTTCGCATTCTGGTTTGCGTTGGCGCGCTGGTATTGCTCCATAATCTCTATGTTGGCGCCGCAATATCCTCCCGGCAAATCCTGCGCTGGAATGTGGCGTCACTCGCGTGGTTTTGGGTTTTCGATCTCAACTATTTCACGATCGCTTATGTGACGGGCGCTGTGCCACTCGAACTGGATGCACTCCGCGGATTGGCCGCTGCAATTTGTGCAGTTCCCTTTGCGATGGGGTTCAATCGCAATGCATCCGGCTTGGAATTCCGACCATCACGGGCAGTCACCTTCCGGTTTCTCTCTCTCATGGTGATCGCTGCCTATCTGATCGTGATGGTCGCGCTTGCACGATCTTTCGATATTTTTACGGGCGATCTCGCCCGTATGACGCAAGTGGGGCTCATTATAGCAGCCGGCGCACTCGCACTGATCTGGCTGCCGTCTGCCCGG
This sequence comes from Qipengyuania pacifica, assembly GCF_019857205.1. GTDB lineage: Bacteria > Pseudomonadota > Alphaproteobacteria > Sphingomonadales > Sphingomonadaceae > Qipengyuania > Qipengyuania pacifica. The sequence continues at coordinate 355,165 of NZ_JAHWXO010000002.1, forward strand.
CTGCGTGGATGGTTGAGAGTGACCGCGGTCAAGCATCTATTCAAGCATCGGTACGATTATCGCACAGAGTGGATCAGGTTCACGCATACGATTGGTGCGACCGGCGTCGATAATTCGACACTGCAAGAGCGTTTGATCAAGGCTCTTGCAGACATCACCGATAGTCAAGCCGGCATTCTGCTCACCCCGGATGATGACGGTACACTACAACTTGCCGCGAACTGGCAATGGTCCGAGATAAAGGTGCCGGCAAAGGCTGCTCCTGCCGAGCTTGGTGAACTTCTCGAACGAAATGAGCTGATTGTCGCGCTGGATGAGCTGCGCGAAAATGTCGACCATTGTGGCGAACAGGTTCTGATACCGGAGTGGTTGCGCGAGGATAGGCAAGCTTGGGCAATCGTCCCACTGCTCCATTTCGATCGCCTCGTTGGACTCGCGATATTGTCCCGACCATTGGTAGAGCGAAAGCTCGACTGGGAGGATTTCGATCTGCTCAAGGTCGTGGGCCGGCAGCTTGCCAGCTATCTTGCCGAACAATCCGGTCAGGCTGCATTGCTGGAGGCAGGGAGGTTCGACGAATTCAACCGACGCATTGCTTTCGTCATGCACGACATCAAGAATTTATCGAGCCAGATGTCGCTGCTTTTGCGAAACGCCGAAAAACACGCCGAAAATCCTGAATTCCGAAAAGATATGCTCGTCACCTTGCGGAGCAGTGCGGACAAACTCAATGCGTTGCTCGCCAGGTTGGGGAAATACACCCGACCCGAAACCGGCGCGAGCGAGGTTCTCGAACTTTACAAAACTGTAGAGCGGCTCGCCGATCAATTCGGGCAGATCCATCCCGTAACAGTACTTCGGTCGGAAACCGCTAGGGTCGAAGGTAATTCGAAGGCTCTGGAGCAGGCTCTCAACCACCTGATCCAGAATGCGATCGAGGCCAGTGATACCGATGCCCCGATCATGCTGGCTGCATACTCCGATGGAATCGCGGGCTTGATCCTTATTGCAGACAACGGTCACGGTATGTCGCCAAATTTTCTCCGCAGCGGCCTTTTCAAGCCGTTCGTTTCGTCAAAAGCCGGGGGCTTCGGAATTGGTGCCTTCGAAGCACGCGAACTTGTTCGTGCCATGGGAGGCCGATTGGATGTGGAATCCCGCGAGGGCCTAGGCACGCGCTTTACAATAAGTCTGCCGCTTCTTTCTGCGGCGAAATTATTGGATCGCGCCGATGTTCGCGAACGCGAGGTGGCATGATGGCGCAGTCCAAGCCCAAACTTCTGATCGTCGAGGACGATGAAGGACTTCAGGCCCAACTCAAATGGGCATACGAAGATTTCGATGTTGTCATTGTCGGTACGCGCGAAGCGGCGATCGACGCGCTGAGGACGGAAGAGCCAGCAGTAGTGACACTCGATCTCGGGTTGCCGCCGGATGCAGACGGCACAAGCGAGGGCTTTGCCGTCCTCGAGGCGATCATGGCGTTGAAGCCGGACACTAAAGTCATCGTTGCGTCGGGGCATGGGGCGCGGGAAAGCGCTCTGCGCGCTGTCGATCGAGGGGCTTATGACTTCTATCAGAAGCCCGTAGACATCGACACGCTGGGGCTGATCGTCCAGCGCGCATACCGCTTGTATCAGCTTGAGACCGAGAACCGGCTGCTGGCTCAACAGGTTGGGCAAGACCGGACGGTACTGGGGGCTATGGTTACGGCAGCCCCGGAGATGGCCAAAGTCGCACGAACGATTGAGCGGGTCGCACCCACCAATGTGTCGGTCATGCTCCTTGGCGCCAGTGGTACGGGCAAGGAGCTTCTGGCGAGAGGCGTGCATGATTGCAGCGAGCGCAGACGTGGTGCGTTCGTCGCAATCAATTGCGCCGCCATCCCGGAAACCCTTTTGGAAAGCGAGCTGTTCGGTCATGAAAAGGGCGCGTTCACCGGGGCAGTCAAGACCACTGAAGGCAAGATCGAGCTTGCTCACGGTGGCACGCTGTTCCTCGACGAGGTCGGCGATATCCCGCTACCTCTTCAGGTGAAGTTGTTGAGGTTCCTGCAGGAGCGGAACATCGAGCGTCTTGGTAGTCGAAAAACGATCCCCGTCGATACGAGGATCGTGTGTGCCACCCACCAGAACCTTGAAGCCATGATTTCGGATGGAACATTCCGAGAAGACTTGTTCTACCGCCTTGCGGAGATGGTGATCAAGGTGCCTACGCTTGCAGAGCGGACGGGCGATGCCATCTTGCTGGCCAAATATTTCCTGGCCCGGTTTTCCGACGAGATGAACCTCAAGGTGAAGGGCTTTGCGCCGGATGCACTTGCGGCAATCGACAATTGGAGCTGGCCTGGAAACGTCCGCGAGCTCGAGAACCGCGTCAAGCGGGCGGTGATCATGGCCGATGCCAAATTGGTATCAGTCGAGGATCTGGATCTGGAACAGGCCGATGATGATGGCGCAGACATCACCCTCAATATCAAAGCCGCGCGCGAGCAGGCGGATCGTCGGCTGATCCGGCAAGCGCTCGCGCGGAGCGAGGGGAATATTTCGAACACGGCAAAGTTGCTCGGTATCAGCCGCCCGACACTGTACGACCTGCTCAAGCAGTATGACCTTCAGACTTAGCCTCAGGGCTTACTCACTGTTGGCCTTGACCTGTCTGGTGCTGGGAGCTTGCGGGCAACCGCAGGATACCCAGTCAGAGGTGGATAAAGCGCGGTTGGAATTGGCCAACGGCAACCCTGGCATCGCCAGAATTCACCTCGACCATGCGCTCGCTGCCGGTGTTCCCCGGCGAGAGCTTTCGCTCGACTTTGCTCAAGCTGCATTGGGGGAAGGAGACTTCGCGGGCGCGCGAAACTGGCTTGAAGGGGAGGATTTTCCAGCAGGGGCCGCCGCAGAGCGCCATTTGCTGCTGGGACGCATCGAGATGGCCGAGGGCAATCTAGCGGCGGCAGCGCGAGCATTCGACAGGTCTTTCGAGGCAGACCCGGCGAATGCTGAACTTTGGGTCGAAATCGGGCGGCTGCGCTATCGTCGCGGCGAGCAGGTGCAGGCTTCACAGGCGGTAGAGCGCGCATTGGAACTGGATCCCGAGAACGGCGGAGCGCTGCGATTTCGTGGCCAGCTGATCCGCGATGCCCAAGGTATGCGATCGGGCGTTCGCTTCCTGCGCGATGCCGTCGAGCGGCAGCCTGACGACGTTTCCTTGCGCGTTGAACTTGCGGCTACTCTGGGGGATGCGGGGGAGGCGGCAGAGGCGCTTCGAGTTCTGCGCGGGGGCGACGGCAGCGCGGTTGGTACAGCGCAGGGGCTGTTCGTCCAGGCAGTCATCGCGGCGCGGGGTGGAAATTTCCGATTGGCGCGCGACCTGCTGGGGCGGTCCAACCTTGTCGAAAGAAGGGTCCCGTCAGCGCAAATCCTATCGGCCATCATCGATTTGCAGGAGGAGAACTATGCGAGTGCGGTGAGGGCTCTGGATCGGATTTATGGTGGGGGGCAGGCGGATAACCGGCGGGTTCGGGATTTGCTGGCTTACGCGCTGTCGCGCAGTGGCGGGGAGCAGGAACTGGTTTCGCGGTTTGCGCAGACTGCTGCTGGGACTGGCGGATCTGCGTATCTGCGCACTCTGGTCGGGCGGGCTTACGAAGCGCTGGGCGACCGGGATACGGCAGCCGAATTCCTTGATCTGGCGGCGGTATCACAAGGCGGCATGGTGGTACTTCCTGCTGTAAATACAAATAGTTCGGACAACGGAGGCGGGGTCGAGACGCGCAATTTCGTACGGATGGCGATTGCTCGTGGAGACCCGGCGGCGGGTGTGGCGAAGGCGCGGGATTTCGCGCGCCGGTTTCCCGGTTCGGCCGATGCGTTTTCGATCCTGGGCGACGCGGAGCTGGCCTCGGCTAACCGGGCGGCTGCGCGCACGGCCTATGAGCGATCTGCCGAAATCAGACGCGGATGGGTGCTGATCATACGTTTGATCGGGGTACAGAACACCCCGGCAGATGCTCGGCGTATGATCGAGACATATGTGCAGGGTAACCCGATGAACGGTGAGGCCGCCGCCATGCTGGCCGATGCCCTGGCAGCGGAAGGGAAATGGGCGAGGGCGGTGCCGCTGCTGGATCATGCCATGCAATCCGGGATGGAGCGCGTGCCCTGGGTGCTGGCCGCGCGAAGTGTGGCCGCGCGGGAACTGGGCGATCAGGAAGGGGCACTGTCCTTCGCCGTGGCAGCGCACGAACTGCAGCCGATGAACCCCTATGCAATTTCCGCGCTCATCGCGGTTCTGCCCGAGAACGACCCGAAGCGTATTGAACTTGAAGCGAAGTTGAGGTCTGTGACAGCGATCTGAACCTCTCGACACCCGCCCCGCAGCGCGGCAGAGGGCGGTCCATGAGTTTCAGAACAGTCCTGTCGGACCCCATGCTGCGCATGCTGGTCACCGCCATAGCGCTCGCCGCCCTGCTGCCTGCGACAGGCGACGCCCGGGGAGTAGCCCAGGCTGTGGCGAATGCCGCGATCTTCGTCCTGTTTCTGCTGAACGGAATGCGGATAGCGCGCGGCGACATCGTGGCCGGTGTCGCCAACTGGCGGTTCCTGCTGCCCCTGATCCTGTGGGTCTTCGGCGCGATGGCGGTGATCGGACTGGCACTGTCGTCACTTGCGAGTGCCTGGCTCGCGCCGTCCGTGGCGCTGGGTTTTCTGTATCTGGGCGTGCTGCCGTCCACCGTCCAGTCAGCGACATCCTATAGCTCGCTGGCAGGGGGCAATGTCGCGCTGTCGGTGGTAGCCGCGGCGCTGCTCAACATCCTTGGCGTGTTCGTGACGGTCCCGGTGTTTCTGGCGCTGGGCGGGAGCGGCAGCGGGGATGTGGGAATGGGGGCTTTCGTGAAGATCATGCTGCTGCTGGTGCTGCCCTTCGCAATCGGGCAGTTACTGCAAAGCCGGACGGTCGCGTTCACCAACAGGCACAAGGGAAAGATCGTGTGGGTCGATCGCTTCGTGATTTCGGCAGCGATCTACGTGGCGTTTTCGGGTGCGGTAGAGCAGGGTATCTGGACGCGGGTCGATGCGCTCGACTGGCTGGGTATCGCAGGGCTGGTCGTAACGTTTCTGTTCGTCGCGAACATCGGGGCATGGCTGACGGGTAAGGCTCTTGGCCTCGCCCGCCCGGATCGCATTTCTTTCCTGTTTGCCGGCGCGCAGAAGAGCGCTGCAGTGGGCGCGCCGCTGGCCACCATCCTGTTTCCGGCCGACCAGGCGGGGTTCATCGTGGTGGCGCTGCTGCTCTATCACCTGTTCCAGCTGGTGGTGGCAGCGCCGATCGCTAGTCGGCTGGCGGCGTCATCGCATCTTCGGGATGGCGGCGATTGTGCCGCACCGACCACGCGAAGCTGAGGCCGATAAGAACGGCGCCCAGCAGACCGGTGATCGTTTCCGGAATATGGTAGCGGGCCGACAGCAGCATGATGATCCCGAGCACGATGATCGCCCAGAACGCGCCGTGTTCAAGGTAGCGATATTGGGCCAGCGTGCCGGTGCGCACCAGATGGATCGTCATCGAACGGACGAACATTGCCCCGACAGACAGGCCCAGAGCGATGATGATCATGTTGTTCGACAGCGCGAAGGCGCCGATCACCCCGTCGAAGCTGAAGCTGGCGTCGAGGACTTCCAGATAGAGGAAACCGCCCAGGCCTGATTTGACGATTTCGCCGGTAGCCTTCTTGGCCGCTTCGCGTTCCTCGATCAGGGCCGCGATGGCGTGCACGGCAATGAAGGTCACGAGGCCGAGGATGGCAGCGGTGAGGAAGGTAATGGCATCGGCCGGCGCGAGCATGGTCGAAACCGTGTAGACCAGCACGAGCACGAGCCCGATTTCGATCGCGGGAACATTGGAGAATTTGTTGATCGTTTTTTCGACCGCCGCGATCCAGTGCACTTCCTTGTCGTTGTCGAAGAAGAAGGTCATCCCCACCATCGCCAGGAAGGCGCCGCCGAAACCGGCAATGCCGATGTGCGCATCGGACACGATGCGTTCGTATTCGGCGGGATTGTTGAGGGACAGGGAAACCGCCTCGAGAGGTCCGACCTTTGCCGCGATGGCGACGATCGCAATGGGAAAGACGATGCGCATGCCGAAGACCGCGATCAGGATCCCGATGGTCAGGAAGCGCTGCTGCCAGACCGGATCCATATCGCGCAGCACGGTGGCGTTGACCACCGCATTATCGAAGCTGAGCGAAACTTCGAGGATCGACAGGACAAGGACGATCCACAGAATGCCGAGTGTGGCGGTGATCGACCCGGTGCTCGCCCAGCCATACCATCCAGCCAGCGCAAAGCAGACCGCGGTAAAGGCGAAGGAGAACGCGTAGTATTTGCGCATGGTTTCCATGAGAGATGCTCGGTTGGTCAGCCCTTGGGCTGATAGGTTTGATCGGAGGTCGGGAAACTGCGCGCACGCACTTCTTCGGCGTATTTCACCACCGTGCGTTCGATGACGCCGGCGATGTCTTCATACTTCTTCACGAAGCGGGGGACGCGATCGAACATGCCCAGCATGTCTTCGGTCACGAGGACCTGCCCATCGCATTGGGCGGAAGCGCCGATGCCGATGGTAGGACAGGAGACCGTCTCCGTCGCTTCTATCGCGATCGGTTCGAGCACGCCTTCCAGGACGATGGCGAAGGCCCCAGCCTTGTCGAGCGCCTGGGCATCGCCCACGATCTTGGTCGCTTCCGCATCGTCGCGGCCGCGCGCGCCGTAGCCACCGAGCACATTGACCGCCTGTGGGGTGAGGCCGACATGGCCCATGACGGGAATGCCCCGCTGATTGAGGAAGGCCACGGTTTCGGCCATCTGTTCGCCGCCTTCGAGTTTGACCGCGGCTGCGCCGGACTGCTTGAGCAGGAAAGTGGCGCTTTCGAACGCCTGCTGGGGCGACTGTTCGTACGAGCCGAACGGCATGTCGACCACGACAACGGAATGATAGCTGCCCCGCACGACGGCCGCGGCGTGATTGGCCATCATGTCGAGCGTGACGGGGATGGTGGTGGGCAGGCCATAGATGACCTGCGCCAGAGAATCGCCCACCAGCAGGATATCGCAATGCGCATCAAGCAGTTGCGCCTGGCGCGCGGTGTAGGCCGTGAGCATCACCAGCGGTTCGCGCGTTTCACCATCCGCCTTGTGCGCCCGGATCTTGGGCACGGTAAGCCGCTTCATCGGCTGCGGTGTGGGATTGGCACGGCTGGTGCTGGTATCGAGCTGGAAGGTTGTAGACATGGTCGCTCCAGTAGCAATCGCGTGGACGATGGCAAAGCGAAGCTTGGAATTCCACGGTATTCCGTGTCTAAGGGCGCAAATTTCATGCGCGCGGCAGCAATAGTCGCGATCCGGGAGGTGTAAAAACGATGGTCGCAACCACCACTTCGACAAGCGAAGGCTGGTCCTCGCGTTCGGCATTCATCCTCGCTGCGGTAGGGGCTGCAGTGGGGTTGGGGAACATCTGGCGTTTCCCCACGCTTGCCGGGGAAAGTGGCGGCGGCGCCTTCGTAATCTTCTATATCGCCTGCGTGTTCCTGCTGGGCCTGCCGCTGGTCCTGTCCGAAGTGTTCATCGGCAAGGCGGGACAGACGGACGCCGTGGGATCGATCCGGCGCGTGGCCGCACAGTCCAAGGCATCGCCAAGCTGGGCGATTTTCGGCGGCGTGGGCGCGCTGGCGGCATTTCTGATCGTTTCGTTCTATTCCGTGGTGGCGGGCTGGGTGCTCTATTACGCGGGCATCATGGGCGGCGATCTGGTGCAGGCCATTCTGGCCGGTGATCCCTTCAGAGGCGCGCTGGCCGGTGAAAGCCAGGATCAGATCCAGCAGCGGCTGAGCGACATGTTCGCCAGCCCCGGTTTGCTGCTGGGCGTCCACTTCGTCTTCATGGGACTGACGCTCTATATCGTCGCGCGCGGTGTGAGTTCGGGTATCGAGAAGGCGGCGACCTATCTGATGCCCATGTTCTTCGTGCTGCTGGTCGGGCTGGTGCTGTATGGCGCCATCGAAGGCGACATCGGCCAGGCCGCTGCGTTCCTGTTCACGCCGGACTGGTCGAAGCTGACCCCGCAGGTCATGAATTCCGCCCTTGGGCAGGCCCTGTTCTCGCTGTCGCTGGGGGTTGCCGGGCTGATAACCTACGGATCCTATATCAAGGAAGGCAGCGGCCTTGGCCCGACATCGGCCCTGATCGCGGTTGCCGATACCTGCGTGGCCCTGCTGGCCGGCCTGATGATCTTCCCGATCGTGTTCGCCGTGGGCCTCGATCCCGCAGCGGGGCCGACGCTGGTGTTCCAGACATTGCCTTTCGCATTCCAGACCATGCCAGGCGGCGCCCTGTTCGGCTTCCTGTTCTTCGTCCTCATCCTGGTGGCCGCAGTGACCAGTTCGATTTCGCTGCTGGAAGTGCCGACGGCCTGGGGCATCGGAGAGCGTGGCTGGAGCCGCCCGAAATCGGCGCTGATCTTCGGCGGCGGTGCCTTCCTGATGGGGATAGCCTGCCTGCTGGGTTACAATGTGTGGGCCGATGTGCGCCCGTTGGGCTTCTGGAGCCTGTTCGCGGATACCGATATTCTGGACACGGTCGATGGATTTACCGGCAAGGTGATGCTGCCGGTCGGCGCGCTGCTGACATCGATCTTCATCGGGTGGAAAGCGGACAAGAACCTGCTGCTGACCACGACGGGACTGTCCCCGCTGGCCTTCGGCATATGGCGTTTCCTGATCGCGTGGCTGTGCCCGCTGGCGGTCGCCATCATCCTTGCAACCGGCCTGTTTCCCTCAATTCTGGGTACTTGATACGAATTCGGCTTTTCGGGCGAGGAATTAGCATTTAATTGCCGTAGTCCGGCTGGCGGAGCAGGGTAGTCCTGCGGCGGGCCTGTGGGGGGCCATAGGCCGCATGATTTTCGACAGAGTAAAACCGCTCGACGCCATTCTGGCCGCAGCGGAGAAGAAGTCGCTGAGCCGGTCGCTTGGCTGGTTCCAGCTCACCCTGATGGGCATCGGTTGCGTTATCGGCACGGGCATTTTCGTGCTGACCGCCGTCGGGGCACAAAAGGCCGGGCCCGGCCTGATGATCGCCTTCGCCATAGCCGGCGGCGTCTGCATCGTGGCTGCGCTCTGCTATGCCGAAATTGCCGCGATGATACCGGTCGCCGGATCGGCCTATACCTACAGTTACGCCACCATAGGCGAATTCTTCGCCTGGACGGTGGGCTGGGCACTGATCATGGAATACGCCATCGCTGCATCGGCGGTGTCGGTAGGCTGGTCGGGATATTTCTCGGGGACCGTGCTGGGCGGACTGGGTATTCATCTGCCCGCCTGGTTGAGCGCAGGGCCGCTGGCCCTGGGCGGGGCCGCAGGCGGGTTCATCAACCTTCCTGCGCTGGTGATCGCGCTGCTGGTGACCGGCCTGCTGGTCATCGGCACGAGTGAAAGCGCCAAGGTCAATGCCGTCCTCGTCATCGTGAAGGTTACGGCGCTGACCGCGTTCGTGGCGATCACGCTGACGAGTTCGGAGTTCGAAGCGTCGCATTTCAACCCGTTTCTGCCGGCCGGGGTCTTCGGTGGTTGGGGAACCGGGGTGGGTGCAGTCGGTGCCGCGGCGACCATGTTCTTCGCCTATGTCGGTTTCGATGCGGTTTCGACCGCGGCGGAGGAAACCAAGAACCCGCAACGCAACGTGCCCATCGGGCTGGTCGGATCGCTGCTGTTCTGCACGATCTTCTACATCCTTGTCGCAGGGGGTGCGATCGGGACCATCGGCGGGCAGCCGATCATGGATGCGATGGGCATTCCGCTGGAAGCGGGATCGCCCGAACTGGCGCGCCAGTGCGCGATGCCGCAATATGCCGATGCGCTGGTCTGTTCGAACGAACCGCTGGCCCATGTGCTCAAGATGCTGGGCTTTTCCGGCTTCGGCAATGCGATCGGGCTGGCAGCCTTCCTCGCGCTGCCTTCGGTTATCCTGGTGCTGATTTTCGGCCAGACGCGCATCTTCTTCGTGATGAGCCGCGATGGGCTGCTGCCCGAACGGCTGAGCCGGGTGCACCCACGGTTCAAGACGCCGCATGTCGTGACCATCATCACCGGTCTTGCCGTGGCCATTGGGGCGGCATTCTTCCCGGTCGGTCAGCTGGCGGATATCTCGAACGCGGGAACGCTCTATGCCTTCCTGATGGTGGCAGTGGCCGTCATGGTGCTCCGCGTGAGGGATCCGGGGCGCAAGCGCCACTTCAAGGTGCCCATGGTGTGGGTCGTCGCGCCGCTGACGATCATCGGCTGCGTACTGCTGTTCTTCAACCTGCCGAGTGCCGCCATGCTGTTCCTGCCGGGATGGGGGATCATCGGCGTGGTGATCTATGTGCTCTATTCGCGCAGGCGCAGCCATCTGGGGCAGGGCATTGTCGAAGTGGTCGACGATGTTGCCGGAGACGAGACGATGGTGCCGATCGAGCCTGGCAGGAAGAACGACTGATACAAGAAGGGGCGCCCGGTGAGGCGCCCCTTTTCGATTCGAGAGACGGTCGGGTCAGATATCGACCGTATCGACGTGGCGTTTTTCCGCTTCGTCGTGGACCGTCATGCCCAATGCCATCTTCGCGGTATTCAGGAGGCCGATGTCGCCGTCCCAGATTTCCGCATCGCCCAGATCCATGCGCAGGAACAGGATATCGGGATCGGTCTTGCCGCCATCGTACCAGGCTTCGATGAAATTATTCCAGAACTGGTCGAACCGCTCCTGACTGGTTTCCTTCACCAGCGTGCCATTGAAGCGGGCGAACATGTCGTGGCCCTTTCCTTCGAAGGTCGCGGTGGCGGAACCGAGCTTCGCAAAGTCGCTCTTGGTGTGGGTGAAGAACCAGATCGAACTGTTAGCATCCTTGTCGAGCTGCGGGCTCATCGGCACCGCAGTGGAGCTGTCGTTCGTAAGCTGGAGGAACAGAAATGGGCTGTCTGCCAGCGACTTCCAGAACTTCTTCTTGAGGTCTTCCGGATTTCCTTCGGCGTGTTTCATCAATCGACTCCTCGTGAGATTTGTCTTCATGCAATGATCGACACGTCTGTTCGGTCCCGCGGGTGGATGCAGCGAAAACGGCAAGGGGGGCGAATTATATCAAACGATATTTGCAACGCAGCGTGTTGAACATATATAGAACAAATGGCCTCTGCCTCCACCCTTCAGAAGCTCGAAATTCTCGCGGATGCGGCGAAATACGATGCATCCTGCGCGTCTTCGGGAACGTCGAAACGCAATTCGGTTGGCGGGAAGGGGATCGGGTCGACGGAAGGGATGGGCATTTGTCACGCCTATGCGCCCGACGGCCGCTGCATCAGTCTGCTGAAAATCCTGCTGACCAATTACTGCGTGTTCGATTGCCACTACTGTATCAATCGCAAGAGTTCGAACGTCGCCCGCGCCCGGTTCACGCCGCAGGAAGTGGTGGATCTGACACTGGCGTTCTATCGGCGTAATTATATCGAGGGGCTGTTCCTTTCGTCAGGCATTGTCAAAAGCTCCAATCACACGATGGAGCAACTGGTCGAAGTGGCGCGCATCCTTCGCGAAGAACATGACTTTCGCGGTTATATCCATCTCAAGACCATCCCCGAAGCGGATGCGGAAATCGTGCATCAGGCCGGGCTGTATGCCGACCGCGTTTCGATCAATGTGGAACTGCCGACCGATAGCGGCTTGACCCGCCTCGCGCCGGACAAGAACTCCGGTCAGATCGAAGGGGCGATGGGGAAGGTGACCAGCGACATCGCCGAGCTTAAAGATGCGCGCAAGAAGTTCAAACATGCGCCACGTTATGCTCCGGCGGGGCAATCCACGCAGATGATCGTTGGCGCGGACACAGCGACGGACAGCGATATCGTTGGCAAGGCGAGCCGACTCTACGACAGTTTCAAACTGCGGCGTGTATATTACAGCGCGTTTTCTCCCATTCCCGATGCGAGTGCGGTTCTCCCGTTGAAGCGGCCGCCATTGATTCGCGAACACAGGCTATACCAATCGGACTGGTTGATGCGGTTTTACGGCTACAAGCCGGCCGAGGTGATGCAGGCGACAGAAGCGGATGGAAATCTGCCGCTGGACATCGACCCCAAGCTTGCCTGGGCGCTCAAGTTTCGGGAGCAGTTCCCCGTGGATGTAAATCGCGCCACGAAGGAGCAATTGCTGCGCGTGCCTGGCCTGGGCGTAAAAGCGGTTCACAAGATCCTTGCCAGTCGCAGGCACCGGACGTTGCGGCTTGACGATGTGGCGCGGCTTACGCTGTCCATCACCAAGGTTCGACCGTTCATCTGCACCGTGGATTGGCGTCCTTTATTGCTGACGGACCGGGCAGATCTGCGCACGATGCTCGCGCCCAAGACTGAACAGCTGGAGCTGTTTTCGGCATGACCATGCTCCCGGCCGCGCACGCAGACAGTTTCCATGTGGTGCATCTGCCGGCAGCGGATGATTTCGATTTCTGGCGCGATTGTGCACGAGCGCTGATCCAGGCTCAGGTTCCGCCCGATCGTATTTCCTGGATCGAACCGGGAGGGAGCGGCGACCTTTTCGCGCAAGGTGACCATGGTGTTCCTGCGCTGACTTCAGGTGCGCCGCCTGTACGTGCCAACCGGCGGTTCGTGAACCTGGCAAGAAATGCCGCGCTTCATTCCGATCCGGAGCGGTTCGCGCTGTTGTACCGGCTGTTATGGCGGTTGCAGGAAAATCCCGGGATGATGGAGGACAAGGCTGACGACGATGTCCGCAAGATCGAGGAGCTCGACAAGAATGTTCGGCGCGACAGTCACAAGATGCATGCATTTGTGCGGTTTCGCCTAGTCGAAGCGGATGAGGCAGAAGGCGGTGATCGATACGTCGCCTGGTTCGAGCCAGACCATCATATTCTGCGCGCCAATGCGGGTTTCTTCATGCGCAGGTTTGCCAATATGCGCTGGTCGATCCTTACGCCTCGCGGAAGCCTTCACTGGGACGGCGAAACCATGGCCGAGGGGCCGGCAGCAGAGCGCTCCGATGCTCCGCAAGGCGATCCCATGGAGGATTTATGGCGCACTTATTACGCGTCCATCTTCAATCCGGCGCGTCTCAAGATCGGCGCGATGCTGAAAGAAATGCCGAAGAAATACTGGAAGAACATGCCTGAAGCGGCGCTAATTCCCGAGCTCGTCGCAGGGGCCCAATCCCGTGAGGCGAAAATGGTCGAGAAGGGAGCGCTGGAATTCGACGAGCGGCCGGAGACTTTGGCCGCGATCGACAAGGCTATATCAGCCTGTCGCAAATGCCCGATCGGATTGCTGGATAATCACGCCGTCATGGGTGAAGGGCCGCAGGACGCTGCCTTGATGATCGTGGGCGAACAGCCGGGCGATCAGGAGGATATCAAAGGCCGACCCTTCGTCGGCCCAGCGGGACAATTGCTCGACGATCATCTGCGGACGGCGGGGATCGATCGAAGCGCGGCTTACGTCACCAACGCCGTAAAACATTTCAAATATGTTCAACGCGGAAAACGGCGCATTCACCAGAGCCCGGCGGCAAAGGAAATCGATACGTGTCGGTGGTGGATGGAAAGCGAAAGAGCGATCGTTCAACCGAAACTGGTGCTGGCGATGGGGGCCAGTGCAGCACGGGGCATGCTCGGTAAAACAGTCAGTATTTCCAACGCTCGGGGCGCACCGATCCAGCTAGAGGACGGCAGTGAGTTGTGGGTGACAGCGCACCCATCCTATCTGCTGCGTCTGGATGGGGCCGCCAGGGATGAACAGGTGCGCTTGTTCGACAACGACCTGCGGGCGGTGCGGCAACGTCTCGACGAAATCGCTCAGCGAGCGTGACCCGCATCCACCACGCTGGTTCTGCGTAAGCATAGATGGTTGAGGAACAATTTGCCGCGGCCACAGCTACTTAGAAACATAGGTAGCAGCCGAGTACCATCGGGAAGGGCAAAGTGTTGGAATATCGATGGTAAAGGCGCATCTTTCCAAACGCATCGGCAAGTTCACCGGTGACCGCCGGGTTCTGGTATTACTGATCTTGGCCGGCCTGCTGATAGCTGGCCGCGTGTGGCTAGCCGAACATCCCGAGCATGATCCCTGGGCGCCACTGGACTTACGCGATCCTGTGGGGTGGGCCACGGAAGCCAAGTTGCAATCCCTGCGTGAGGATGTGGCCGAATGCCGGGGCGTTCTCGACCGAAGCGATGTGGTCCATGAAATACTCGAGCCGGCGGGCGAAGGTGCTTGCAGGCGGGAAGACCGTACCGTCCTTACCGGGCTCCCGTTGTCGCCGAATAGTCCGCCTGTGACATGTTCGGCATCGATTGCGCTGCTGTTGTGGGAACGCGAGGCAGTGGCACCGCTAGCCGAAGAAATCTTCGGTTCGGAAATTCAGCGTATAGAGCATCTTGGAGCGTATTCCTGCCGCCGTCTCTACGGGCGTGATTCCGGTCCTTGGAGTGAACACGCGACTGCCAACGCGATAGATATCGCGGGGTTCGTCCTTGCGGATGGCACGCGGATCAGCGTGCTGAACGACTGGTCGGGAGAAGGCGATAAAGCCCAATTCCTGCGAAGGGTGCGCGATGATGCCTGCGACAGTTTTTCGACTGTCCTGTCACCCGATTACAACGCGGCCCATGCCGATCATTTCCATCTCGACATGAGCCCTCGCTGGCGCAGCGTCTGCCGATAGGTCGCTACGCTTCCAGCGAGTAACCTGCGCTGCGGACGGTACGAACCGGATCCTTTGCGCCTTCGATCTCGATCGCCTTGCGCAAACGGCGAATATGTACGTCGACCGTTCGCAGTTCGATTTCGCTTTCGGTACCCCACACGCCGTCGAGCAATTGCCCACGGCTGAAGACCCGCCCCGGGCTTTCCATGAAGAATTTCAGCAGCCGGTATTCGGTCGGTCCGAGTTGCAGCGTGCGGCCGCGGCGGGTGACCTTGTGCGCTACGGGATCGAGCAGGATATCGCCGACTTCGATGCTTTCCCCTGCCAGGGCAGGGCGGATGCGCCGCATGACAGCGGCAACCCGCGCGAGCAGCTCGCGTGGCGAAAAGGGTTTGGTGAGGTAATCGTCCGCGCCGGTATCGAGGCCGCGGATACGATCATCCTCTGCCTCGCGCGCGGTAAGCATGATGATCGGAACATGCGCGGTATCCTTGTCCCGTCGCAAGCGGCGACAGACTTCGATCCCGCTGGTACCTTCGATCATCCAGTCCAGGATAACCAGGTCTGGCACGTCTTCCGATGCGAGAAGCAGGGCTTCATCGCCATCCGACGTCGTGCGGACGTTGTAGCCTTCATTGGTGAAGCGATATTCGAGCAGTTCGGAGAGGGCCGGATCGTCCTCTACCAACAATAGTTTGGCCGCGTGCAAATCCTTGCCTTTCCGGGAGTTTTCTATCTCGGTCGGCATGGCTTTATGACCTTTGAACTACAGTTTTGTGTCAACTGTCCTCGTCGGGCGGATAGTTTCCGGTTGCGGCGAAATGCACCATTTCAGCAACATTCGTTGCATGATCGCCCACACGTTCGAGATTGCGCGCGATGAAGAGCATCTGCGCCGCGCTCGAGATCGTGGAAGGGTTTTCCACCATGTGACTGACGAGGTTGCGGAAAATCGAGTTGTAGAAAGCGTCGACCTTCTCATCCGTCGCGATGACTTCGCGGGCAAGTTCGGCATCGCGTGCGGCATAGGCGGTCAACACATCGTGAACCATTTCCGCGGCGACTTCGGCCATCGCGGGAAGCAGCGTGAGCGGTTCGAACTGCTTGCGGTTCGGGCCGATCTGCTTGCTCGCCTTGGCGATGTTCTTCGAATAATCGCCGATCCGTTCGACGACGCCGGCAATCTTGAGAGCGGCGATCACTTCGCGCAGATCGTCGGCCATTGGCGCGCGGAGGGCGATGATACGGACCGCGAGCTTGTCGATCTCGGTTTCGAGCGCGTCGATCTTCTTGTCGCCCTTGATGACCAGGTCGGCAAGTTCGTCGTCGCCCTTGACCAAGGCTTCGAGCGAACGCTCGACAGCCGCTTCGGCGAGCCCGCCCATTTCGGCGATAAGGCCGCGCAGCCGCGTAATATCTTCGTCGAAGGCCTTTACAGTGTGTTCTTGCATCGAATTCATGGCCTTATCCGTAGCGTCCAGTGATGTAATCCTGGGTGCGCTGTTCGTGCGGATTGGTAAATATGTCAGAAGTACGACCATATTCCACCATTTTTCCCAAGTGGAAGAAAGCGGTACGCTGACTGACACGTGCGGCTTGCTGCATGGAATGGGTAACGATCACGATGGCATAACGGCCATTGAGTTCGGCAATCAGTTCCTCGATCTTGGCAGTCGCGATCGGGTCGAGGGCCGAGCATGGTTCGTCCATCAGGATCACTTCCGGATCGACCGCGATAGCGCGGGCGATACAAAGACGCTGTTGTTGCCCCCCTGACAGGGCGGTGCCGCTATCCTGAAGGCGATCCTTCACCTCTTCCCAAAGGCCCGCGCGCCTGAGCGATTTCTCCACGATCGCATCGAGTTCGTCCTTGCCCTCGGCCAGACCGTGGATCTTCGGGCCGTAGGCGATGTTTTCGTAAATCGATTTGGGGAATGGATTGGGTTTCTGGAAAACCATGCCCACCCGTGCGCGCAATTGCACCACATCCATGCCGGAGCGGTATATGTCCCGGCCATCCAGTTCGATCTCGCCTTCGACGCGGGCCGAAGGGATCGTGTCGTTCATACGGTTGAGCGTGCGCAGGAAGGTCGACTTGCCGCAACCGGATGGACCGATGAATGCCGTCACATACTGGGTCGGGATATCGATCGAGACCTCGTCGATAGCCTTCTTGTCGCCATAGAAGACTGAAACCGCCTTGGCGCTCATCTTGGCTTCGGTCTTCTCGAGGTTGTCGTGGACTACGGTCACCAGGTTTTCTCGAATTTGTTACGCAGGTAGATGGCGAGCCCGTTCATGACGAGCAGGAACAACAATAGTACGATGATTGCCGCACTCGTGCGTTCCACGAAGCCGCGGTCGATTTCATCCGACCAGAGGAAAATCTGCATCGGCAATACGGTTGCCGGCGATGTGAATCCGTCGGGCGGGGTGGCGACGAAAGCGCGCATGCCGATCATTAGCAGCGGCGCCGTTTCGCCCAGAGCGCGGGCCATGCCGATAATGGTACCGGTAAGTATGCCGGGAAGGGCGAGCGGCAGGACATGGTGGAAGACAACCTGTACGGGCGATGCGCCGACAGCCAGCGCCCCGTCGCGAATGCTGGGCGGTACGGCCTTGATCGCGTTGCGTCCGGCGATGACGATAACGGGCATCGTCATCAATGCCAGCGTCATGCCGCCGATGATCGGCGCGGATCGCAGGTTCGGGAAAAGGGTCAGAAATACGGCGAGGCCAAGCAGACCGAAAATGATCGAGGGAACCGCAGCCAGATTGTTGATCGACAGTTCGATCACGTCCGTCCACCGGTTCTTGGGTGCATACTCTTCCAAGTAGAGCGCAGCGAGGACACCGATCGGGAAGGCCAGCGCAAGGGTGATGAGCATGGTCAGGATCGAGCCTTTCAGCGCGCCCCAGATGCCCACCTGCTGCGGGTTGGTGGCGTCCGAACGGGTCAGGAACCCGGCATCGAACCGTTTGGCGATCTGACCGCGTTCGGAAAGCTGCGCAGCCAGCGCCCGCATCTCAGGCGAACCTTCGCCCTGATAACCAGAAGCGAGGCTTGCAGATGCGGGGAGCCAGAAACTTGCCTGGGTCTGCAGAACGGAAGGATTGCCGATGATTTCGTCGGCAACATCGCGCCAAGCCTGACCGCCAAGCTGAGAAGCCGCTTCTTCGCCGAGGTTTTCCTGCGCGAAATACTGAACGACGTCGCGCAGCCCTTGCGCTTCGAGGGTCTGGATCGCGCCCGGTTGATCCATGGTTGCGGGATCTGCCGCGATGCCGGCCTGTGTGAAGTCGATCGGAACTTCGAGCTCGACGCGCTGGAAACCGCCGATACCGTTGAGCGTCATCGTCCCGAGCAGGAACAGCAACACGGCGACCGAGAACAGGATCGCGCCAAGGCCAAATGCCTTGAAGCGACGTTCCGCAGCGTAGCGTTTCTTCAGACGGGCTTCGAAAGCGGCCTGGCGCGTGGGATCGAGACGCTCAGTCATAAGCTTCGCGGTACCTCTTGACGACGCGGAGTGCGATAAAGTTGAGGCCCAAGGTGACCATGAACAGGACAAACCCCAGCGCAAAGGCGCTCAGAGTGGCGGGATGATCGAAACTTCCTTCGCCTGTAAGCATGGCCACGATCTGCACAGTGACCGTGGTCATCGATTCGAGCGGGTTGGCAGTGAGATTGGCGGCAGTCGACGCGGCCATCACCACGATCATCGTTTCACCGATCGCGCGGCTGACAGCGAGCATGATGCCGGCAACGATGCCGGGCAGGGCTGCGGGCACAAGGACGCGGCGGATGGTTTCGTTCGTCGTCGCCCCCATCGCGAGACTTCCGTCACGCATGGATTGGGGCACGGCGGCAATGCTGTCGTCAGCCATGGACGAAACGAAGGGAATGATCATCACGCCCATCACCAGGCCTGCGGCAAGCGCACTTTCGCTGGACGGGTTCGTCGCGCCTAGAGAGATGGCGATATTGCGGATGGCCGGAGCAATGGTCAGCGCAGCGAAATAACCGTAGACCACGGTCGGCACACCGGCGAGGATTTCAAGCGCAGGCTTGATCCATTTACGCAGGGCCGGGTCGGCATATTGCGTCAGATAGATCGCGCTCATCAGGCCGAGGGGGATGGCCACGATCATCGCGATGATCGCGCCGATGAACAACGTCCCCCAGAAGAGGGGCACCGCGCCGTAGCGGCTGCTGTCGGGGTTGGCGGCATTGGCCATGGGGTCTGGGCCCCAGTGCGTACCGAACAGAAAATCGATCGGCGAAACCATCCCGAAGAAGCGGATCGTTTCGAAGATCAGGCTGGCGAGAATGCCGAGCGTGGTGAGGATCGCGACCAACGAAGCGCCCAACAGGATCGCCATCACGATTCTCTCGACCTTCGAACGGGCCGCAAAATCGGGCTTGAGGCGCAGGAATGCCCAGACGCCCCCCAGGAATGCGATCAGCAGCGTTACGACGACGCCGATCAGATTGTAGTGGGACAAGGCAGCGCGAAACGGTTCGACCAGACCGGCGGCCTGCGGATTGAAGACGCCGGGTGCTGCACCGGTAGCCACGGCCCGCGCTTCGTTAAGGATCGTCTGGCGCTGGAACCCGAAGGAAGGAAGCTCCGCCGCTGCGGGGCTGGCGAGCACGGACTGGCTGACCAGACCGGGCGCGATCGCGCTCCACAAGGCAACGAATGCCAGGACCGGCAGAACCACCCACAGGGCGACATACCAGGCATGATAGTTCGGGAGGCTGGCAATCCGGCCATCGGCGCTGGACCGGCGGAAGGTCCACGCACGCGCACGGGCCGCCAGCCATCCGGCAAGCCCGAGCCCGAGGGCCAGGAGAAGCAGAATGGCGGGCGACATAAGTGTATTCAGACCTTACTTGAGCTGCGCGCCGTCGAGCGTGGTGAACTCTGTGGCTGCTTTCTGGTTGGCCGCCATAACGTCGTCAGGCGAGGCGACAAGACCAATCTTGGCCAGATCGCCATCCTTTGCCCACATCTTCGTCCACTCGGCGAGATATTGCTTCAGGCCAGGAATCGCATCGAGATGCGCTTTCTTGACGTAGACATACAGCGGGCGGGCGCCCGGATATTCGAAGCTCGAGATGTTTTCGTACGTCGGGGCTACGCCGTTCATGTGGAGGCCCTGAACCTTGTTCGAATTTTCTTCGAGGTAGCTGTAGCCGAATATCCCGACGGCATTGGGATTGCCTTCGATCTTTTGGACGATCAGGTTGTCCTGCTCGCCCTGATCGACATATGCGCCGTCCGAGCGGACTTCCGTGCAGAGCTGGCCGAAACGATCCTTGTCGGTTTCCTTCAGCGCTTCCATGTTCGGATCGGTTTCACAGCCTGCTTCCAGAACCAGTTCTTTCAGCGCGTCGCGTGTGCCTGAGGTGGAAGGCGGGCCGTACACCAGGATCGGCAGGTCCGGCAGCGAGGGATCCACATCGGACCAGGTCTTGGCGGTTTGCGGTTTGCCATAGGGCGACGCCGCCAGAGCTTCGTAAACGATTTTCGGTGTCAGGTTCATGGTGATGCCGTTCTTCGCCGAAGCGAAGGCGATGCCGTCGAGGCCCACCTGAACTTCGATGATGTCGGTCACGCCATTAGCCTGGCAACCTGCGAATTCGCTGGCTTTCATGCGACGCGAAGCATGTGTCATGTCTGGGGTGCTGGCCCCCAGACCGGCGCAGAAGAGCTTCATGCCACCACCAGTACCGGTCGCTTCGATAATCGGCGAACGGAAATCGGGGTGCGTACGAACGAAGGATTCCGACACCGCCTTGGCGAAGGGGAAGACCGTCGAAGAACCGACTGCACGAATGGAATCGCGCGAGCCGCCATCGGCGCCGCCACAGGCAGCAAGAGCAGCGGCGGATACGGCAGCGAAGATGAAAGATTTTGTCTTGGTCATGGGATGCCCTCGGGGATTGATAGCTAGCTGCGCCAAAGCGCTTCTATATTACATGGTTGCGACAGATATTTGACTTCAGCCGTGCCGCACGATCAGAAATCGACCTGGGCACGCACGCCGAGGACGTCGACATCGTAATTGCTGTCACCGTCGGCCGCGGGAATAGCGGCATCGGTGTAGTGGAGACGTCCGTAGTTCACGAGCAAAAGGGTGTAGGCCGTCGGCTTCCAGATCAGCGATGCGAAATATCCGGCCTGCTTGCCCCCAAGTATGCCGGCATCGTTCAGATCCAGGTGGTCGTAGCGAACGTTGAACTGGACCGAGCCGATCCCGCCTTTGCCCAGCGGCGTGTTGGGTTTGACGCGGTCGAATTTGCCTTTTTTGTAGGTGCGCGAATCCTTCGTCAGGAACACACCCGCTTCGACGGAACCGCCGAAGAATCCGGGATCGTTCGCAGTGCTGGTGACATCGACGAATTGCCAGTATCCCTCTGCGGCGGCATGAAAGCGTCCCCGGACCACTGCTGTCTCCACACCCAAACTAGTCTCGCTCTGTGCAGTGATCCTGCGCGTGTCGAGGAAGCGCTTTTCCGTAAAATGGACAAGCGGGCGCTGACGGTATCTGACTGTCGCGTCGGGCTGGCCAAGATCGTTATAATGAAACGATCCGCCGATATGCCATTGGGTCGCACCTGTCTTGGGCATGTAGACCGCACGGATATCGACGCCGCGGTTATCGTCGGCCGTATCTTCGATGTTGTCTGTGAAGAACCCGCCTTGAATGAGCAGGGCGTCCTTCGAATAGGTGGCCGAAACGCCAAGCTTGCGCCGCAGATCGAAGGCGTCGGTGAAGGCGGCGCGTTCGATAAACGAGGTGTGCAGGCTGCTGGTCAGTTCTTCGAGAGACTGGAAGCTGTTGTGTTGACCGACGATAATTTCCACCGGGCCGGTCGTGTAAGAAAGGTCGGCGTCGAAGACTTCGCCTATCTTGTTCACAAAGCCCAGTTCCACCTTATAGCCGAACCCGCCGGGGATATCCCCCGCTGCACCCAAACGCGCACGACGGACCTCGTGAGCGAAACCGTCATCCACGCCGGTCGATGCGGGGGCATCTATGAACCCGCCGTCCAGCATCAGCCGTCCATGCGGTTCGAAGCTCCAGCCGTTATCCTTGCTCTTGCCGGTAGGGGCCGGTGCGCCCTGCGTTTCATACGCCGCGTTCTGCGTCACCTTGATCTTCCCGACCGACAGCTTGGCCCGAGACTTCGTGATCGCAAGTTGAGGACGAGCCGCCGCGACCTTGACGGTCGAAACGGAAGTGTCTTGCGCGTAAGCCGGGCTCGCCAGGAATAGGGCGAACAAGCTAGCCGGCAATATCACTCGGTTGAGAACAGCCATTGGTGCAGCTCTTTTTCGGACGGAAGATTACGATCTAGCGACGCCCCTATGACCGGGAAATTACACTTCTGTGACACACGCCAATCGAAATGAGTGTCCACTGAAAACGCACGATCAATCGATCACTCGGCCGTGTCATCTTTCTCAAGCGGCAGAACTACCGTAACCCGCGTACCTTCGCCAAGCGTGCTGTCGATATCCAGGCGGCCGCGATGCCGTTCGACGATGTGCTTTACGATCGCGAGACCAAGCCCTGTTCCCCCGGACGCACGGCTGCGGCCGGGATCGGTGCGATAGAACCGCCGGGTAAGGTGAGGGATATGTTCTGCAGCGATGCCTTCTCCGCGATCAGTGACGGTCAAGCGGACCCGATTTTCGCCCTGTGGATGCAGGCGGACGGCTAGAGGCTTATCCGATGCGCCGTATTTGAATCCATTGTCGACGAGATTGCGGACAAGCTGTTCGAGCTGTTGCCGGTCGCCGCGGACCGGGAACGCTCCGGTCGATTCGAAATCGAGCAGACCCGATCGTTCGCCATTGGCTGCATCGCTGGCCGCACGTTCGGCCAGTTTCGATAGATCGAGCGTATCGCTGGGCAGGTCGTGCTTCTCAGCCTCGATTCGCGACAGGGACATAAGGTCGCTGACGAGATCCTGCAGACGCTTCGCTTCCCGCTGGATCGTGCCGAGAAACTTGTCTGCCATGTTCGGTTCGAGGCTTTCGACGTCTTCGCGCAATGTTTCGACGTAACCGATAATCGACGCCAATGGCGTCCGCAGTTCATGGCTGGCATTGGCGACGAAATCCGTGTGCGCCCGCGAAATATCCGCTTCGGCCGTCTTGTTCACGAACTCGATAACGGCCAGCCCACCGGGCAGGGTCTTGCGATTGATCCGCCAGATATCGGTACGGCGATTGAGGCCGCGGACAACTGCCCCGCCTTCGCTATCGCGTGCAAGCAATCGGATTGCTTCGGGCTGGCGCAGAGCCATTCGTACATCCTGCCCGACGATATGGCTGCCGAGCAGGGTGCGCGCCGAAAGGTTTGCAATGATGACCCGGTCTCGTTCGGTGATGACCACCGGCGTTTCGGAATGTTCGAAGAGGTCTGCCATATTGTCGCGCGTAAAGGCCGGGCCGGCAGGGGCAGCCTTTGCTTCGGGGGGGCGGGCAGCCACGAGATAGAGAGAACCAACCCATACCAGCAGGACGAGCCCGACGTAGATCAGATCTACGCCGAGAGTCGCGAGAATGATGCAGGCGACGAACGCCAGCACAAATCCTGACCAGGGGAAGCTCGGCTCGCTCATCGCGGTCGCGGCTTAGCGGGCCGCGACGATGTGCGCCACCTGCTTTGTTTCCAAGATTGTGGAAGTGGTGACCCGTACGGGAATCGAACCCGTGTTTCAGCCGTGAAAGGGCCGCGTCCTAACCGCTAGACGAACGGGCCACAGGAGTGGCGCTTTTCGCGGATTGCAGAAGCAATACCACCACCGTGGTGACCCGTACGGGAATCGAACCCGTGTTTCAGCCGTGAAAGGGCCGCGTCCTAACCGCTAGACGAACGGGCCACGCCCGCTTGGCGGGTCGGTGGCGTGGCGGGGCAATTAGGCGCGGGGGTGCGGGTCGTCAACCCTGGAATGCACGCAATATTATCGATCCGCCCAGGCAGCGTCTTCAAGGTGAAGCTCCGCCTGGGGACGGCTGCCCCAATCGTCGATCTTCACACGCCCGGCGAGCCACAGTTTGCGCCCCTGCGAAGCGTGGAGCAGAGCCTGGCCCATTTCGCTCTCTGCTGCACGGAAGGCGATTCCCTTGAAGCTCTTTCCATCATCGCCAGCAGCGATCAGCCGGACGTGATCGGTGCCGACAATGTCGCATTTGACCAGCCGCACCGGCCCTACGGCAATGCGCGGACCGGGCCAGCCCACCCCGTAAGGGCCGGCTTCTTCGAGTGAATTGACAAGTTCCGGTGTCAGGCCGCCGGGAGCCACCGAAAGATCGAGCGCCATTTCGCGGCTCGCCGTGGCCCGTGCAACCTGTCCTTCCAGAGTGGAATCGAGCCAGTCTGCAAATCGTTCGATCTGGTCGCTATCGACAGTCAAGCCCGCCGCCATGGCATGCCCTCCGCCTGCAACGAGCATCCCTTCGCTTCGTGCGCGGATGATCGCTGCACCCAGATCCACTCCGGTAATCGAGCGTCCCGACCCTTTGCCGGTTTGCCCGTCGAGAGCGATGACAAGCGATGGCTTGCCGGTCTTTTCCTTGATGCGACCAGCCACGATACCGATAACGCCCGGATGCCACCCATCGCCCGCAACAAGATGGACGGCACGATTGTGCTGGGCGGCTAGCTGTTCTTCGGCAGCTTCCTGAACAGCCGCCTCGATCGCGCGGCGTTCATCGTTCAGGGCTGAAAGTTGTGCAGCAATT
Source organism: Qipengyuania pacifica (assembly GCF_019857205.1). Classification (GTDB taxonomy): domain Bacteria; phylum Pseudomonadota; class Alphaproteobacteria; order Sphingomonadales; family Sphingomonadaceae; genus Qipengyuania; species Qipengyuania pacifica. The sequence continues at coordinate 379,673 of NZ_JAHWXO010000002.1, forward strand.
TCCCGCGCCTCGTCGGGATCGCGCGTCGTCAGCAGCCGAACGCCCAATGTCGATTCGCCGACCCGTCCGCCAGCATTGATTCTTGGGCCAAGTGCGAAGCCGAGATCGGAGCAGGCCGGGGCGCGCTTGAGCCGACTGGCATCGATCAACGCGGCCATGCCGATGTTGTCGCGCTTCGCCATGACTTTCAGGCCTTGCGCCACGAACGCGCGATTGAGGCCGTGCAGAGCCGCTACGTCTGCCACAGTGCCCAGCGCCACCACATCCAGCAGCGCCAGCAGGTCTGGCTCCTTGCGATTTTCGAAGTAGCTGCGGTTCCGCAATGTCCGCACCACGGCAATGGCGAGCAGAAACGCGACACCGACCGCGGCCAGATGGCCATGCGATGCAGCCTCGTCTTCCTCATCGAGCCGGTTCGGATTGACCAGCGCAACCGTTTTGGGGAGGTCGGGAGAGCATTTGTGATGATCGACGACGATTACATCGATGCCTGCATCATGCGCCATGCCCAGCGCCTCATGCGCCATCGCGCCGCAATCGACGGTGACGATCAGGCTCGAACCTTCCTCGCCCAGTTTGACCAGCGCCTCGCCCGATGGGCCGTATCCTTCGAGCAGTCGATCGGGAATATAATAGCCGGCCTCCACGCCGAGATCGCGCAACAGCCGGATCAGCAGCGCGGAACTGGTCGCGCCATCGACATCGTAATCGCCGTAGATGGTGATCTTTTCGCCGGAGAGGACAGCCTGTGCGATCCGGTCCGCCGCGGTGTCCATATCGCGAAAAAGCGACGGGTCGGGCAGGAAGTTGCGTAATGTGGGGGTCAGGTGGCGGTCGATATCGTGCGGTGCGACCCCGCGCGACAACAGGAGCTGGCGCACGATATTATCGCCGAGCGAAGGGGCGTTGCCGAGTTCCATATTGCCGCCTCGCCAGCACCAGGCGCGCCCCGTGAGCGAAGTGGATACACCAAATACGTTGGAAAGGGCCTGTGATGGCATGGCGGGGCAATACTCTGTCGGCCGACGATGCGAAAGGTGCATGCATTGACAATCTACAGGCGCTGGCGATGCTGTGTGAATGTCTACCGGATCCCTCCTCATCGTCTGGCACAGCCGGACCGGCACCAGCGAACAACTGGCCAGAGCGGCTGCCGATGGTGCGGGCGAGGGGGGCGTGCTGCTGCGCGCAGAAGATTGCGCCCCTGCCGACCTGCTGTCTGCCGGCGGATATCTGTTTTGTTGTCCTGAAAATCTCGCCAGCATGAGCGGCATGATGAAAGAGATGTTCGACCGCTGCTATTATCCCGTTTTGGGGCAGATCGAGGGGCGACCCTATGCAACCATCATCGCCGCCGGGTCGGATGGCGAAGGGGCGCAGCGCCAGATCGACCGAATCGCAACCGGATGGCGGCTGAAACGTGCGACCGAGGCCTGGATCGTGAATACCGACGCGCAGGAGCCAGAGGAAATTCTGGCCGAAAAGACTGTTGCCCAAAGCGACATCGAGCAGGCGAGGCAAATGGGCGAAGCGATGGCGGAAGGCCTTGCCCAGGGTATTTTCTGACAATCTATCGAACGGGGATCGAGCGGTGAATGAAGCGTCCTACAACGAAGCGGGAAAATCAAGCCTGCCGGGTCTCCTGCTGTTGCTCGAACCGGGCGGTCTGCCCGATCATGATGCCCTGCACAGGATGATAGCGGATATACCGCGTGCCGATGTCAGCATTCCCCGCATATTGAATGCCTCGGGGATTGTGGAAGTCATTGTCGATGGCCTGACATTCGATATCCATGGCCTCGCATCGGATGCTCCGATTTCTCCTCCGCCCATCCAATATGCATTCGATTGTCGCGTTGAAGATCTGTCGGGTTGCGATGCGATGGGCCTTTATCCGGCGCCGCATCTGGCAGGCGGCGCAAATGCCTTGCTCGTCATCCGCACGCTGCTGAGTCTCGGCGTAAAGCTTGCGGAACGCATCGACGGGGTGCGCGCCGTGTGCTGGACGCCCGCCAGAACAGCGATTGCAGCATCGACGTTCATTGATGCGGTCAATGCTTGGCTGGCCGGCGGGCAAATTCCTGCGCCCGGTCTGTTCGGCCTTTACAGCGAAGCGGACGGTACGTGGAGAACCGACGGACTGGCATTCCTGTTCGGCAGGGAGCTCGTCATCGACAAAGATCTTTGCAATGACGAAGCCGCTGCCATGCGTATGGCAGCGAGCATCGCCCACGATCTGGCAGGCTACGGCGCCCCCGATGTTGCGGAAGACCGCTGGCTGGAGGATGGCTGCCTAATCCGACTTGAACCGGATGATCGGACGGCCACCATTGGCGTCCGACCAGCACTCGAATCTGCCGAACTGGCAAATGCGGCGCGCGCCCGTTAGCCGATCGTTTTCGCCAGTTCTGTCTTGGCCGCCTGATACTCGCGTTCAAGCCGGGAGACGGTTTCTTCGACCGGCGCACTTTTCGTGACCGTTCCGATGCCCTGACCCGAACCCCATATGTCTTTCCAGGCCTTGGCCTTGGTATTGCCGCCGCTGCCGAAGTTCATCTTGCTCGGATCGCTGACCGGAAGGTTTTCCGGATCGAGACCCGCGCCTTCGATGCTCGAGCGCAGATAGTTTCCATGCACACCGGTAAACAGGTTCGTATAAACGATGCCGTCGGCACGCCCTTCCACGATCGCCTGCTTGTAGCGTTCGTCGGCATTGGCTTCGGTGGCAGCGATCCAGGGCGATCCGATATAAGCGAAATTCGCGCCCAGCGCCTGGGCCGCCAGGATCGAGCGCCCATGCGCGATCGAGCCAGACAGGGCCACCAGCCCGTCGAACCATTCGCGGATTTCCTGCATCAGCGCGAACGGGCTGAGGACACCTGCATGGCCGCCTGCGCCCGCTGCCACGGGGATGAGGCCGCTGGCACCCTTTTCGATAGCCTTGCGCGCAAACCGGTCGTTGATGACGTCGTGCATGGAAATGCCGCCCCAGCCTTTGACGGCACTGAACACCTCTTCGCGCGCGCCGAGCGAGGTGATGACCAAGGGCACCTGCCACTTGGCGCAAGTCGCCATGTCCGCTTCGAGCCGGTCGTTCGACTTGTGCACGATCTGGTTCACGGCATAGGGCGCCGCCGGACGATCGGGATTGTCGCGATTATGTGCGGCCAGTTCTTCGGTGATCTGATGCAGCCATTCGTCGACCTGGGTTTGCGGGCGGGCATTGAGCGCGGGGAAAGACCCGATGATCCCCGCCTTGCACTGCGCGATGACCAACTCCGGACCCGATACGATGAAGAGCGGCGAGCCGATGACCGGCAGGCGCAGCTTGTCGAAGGGGGCGGGTAGGGTCATGGCGGTAGGTCCTCTCTCGTGTGATCGAGGAGGGGTTATGGCGGCTTCGTCCCGTTGTCGAGGGTGACGTTACGTAAACGTCAAGCGGCGGGAAGGATGTGCTCGATGTCGTAAATGCGCGCGGCATTGCCAGCAAACAACGCACGCTTTTCCTCGGTGCTGTAGCCTTGAGCAAGCCGTTTGAATGCATTCCACAACACCGGATAACTCGCGCCCCACCGGTCGACGGGATAATTCGATTCGAACATCGCCCGGTCTGTACCGAAAGCTTCGATGCAGGTCTCGATATAGGGCTGCCACATTTTGGCGAGTTTTTCTGACCCATGGCCCGCTGCAGGTCCGTCTTCGGGCATGCCGCAAAACGCCATGGCAAGACCGCCCAGTTTTACCGCGACATTCGGGCATTCGCCGATCGCGTTAACCGATGCGCGCCACGTATCGAAGCGTTCGTCCAGCTTGCCGCGATAGCTGGCAATGTTGAGCGGCGTACCGCAATGGTCGAGAACGATCTGCTGATCGGGAAACGCTCTTGCGAGCTCCAGCACATCGCCGAGCTGCGGCTCGAGCAGCCAGGCGTCGAAAGTCAATCCGTGTTCGGCATAAGCGGCAAAGCCGGCGCGAAAGGCATCCGATCCGTAAAGACCTTCCGGAGCGTGAAACGGAGGTCCGAGGACCTCTGCATCGGCATCCCAGGCGCCTGCATGGCGGATCCCCTTGAACCTCCCGTTGCCGGCTGCAACCAGCGCTTCGATCACCGGATTGACTGCTTCGCCCAGTGTAAGGTCGGCATGGCCGATGATTGCGGCACAAGGCCGGTAATCGCCGTAGAGCCCGCTCGCGCCCTGTGCCGCCACGCCGTTCACGAATTCGACCTCGCCCACGGGTTTCATCGCGTCGCCGCGATTTGCGTCGTAAAAGGCACCGCATTCCATGAACACGGTGCCGATGATGTTCTGGCCGCTATGCGTGTCCGAATGCAGTTCGTCGAAGGTGTAGTAAGCTGCCCCGGCAATGGCATCGATGAAATCGTGTCGCGGTTCGGGGAAGGCCGGGATCAGGGGCCGCAAATCCCATAAATGGTGATGCGGATCGATGATCGGCAGATCGGGTTCAAGAATGTCTTCGGTCATCGTCAGCCTCTTCCCTTTTCTTCTTTGCAGCGATGTAAACCTGAAGTGGCACGGCCCTGACAAGCGAAATTGGCGGATCCGTCCATTTGGTTCGCCCATTGGTTCGACGCCGTGGTGAGGATCGCGGCCGACTACGTGATCTCACCAATATGCTTTCCTTCGCGCGATTAACTGCCGGACTGTACCCAGACGCTCATGGCGATTGCGGATCGAACTATGCGCGCCGCGATGCGTATCGTGGCCTACGGAACACTCTTTCTTGCCGTTACCTGCTGCACGATCTTCTGGACCCGCTTCACGGGTGGCCTGGCGTTCGTGTGGCTGGGAACGGCAATCGCCTCGGCGCTGTTCCTGGCCCTGCCGCGCGCCCAGCACTTCAGGGCCGCTGCCTTTCTGATTATGATGAGCACAGCTGCGACCAGCCTGTTCGGGTTCGGACCTGTCTGGGCCTTTCCTCTGGCGCTGATCAATGTGTTCGAAGCCTGGTTCATTGCCTGGCTGCTCGTGCGGATCCGGCCTGAACGCGACTATATCGAAAGCGAGCGCGGGATCGTATGGCTCGGCTTGCTGGCAGGTGTTGTGGGCCCGTTCGCGGCGGCCATTCCCGGTGGGCTGCTGGTCACGCAGATCGTGGGCGGAAGCGCACAATTTCACGCTTTCTCATGGCTGGTGGGTCATGGCCTCGGCACCCTGCTGGTAATGCCGCTTGCCCTGCTGCTGACGTCATACCGTGAACCCCTGGTCATGCGGGTCAGAGAAGTCGGGAAGGTGTTCTCCTTCTCCGCCGTCGTCATATTGACCTTGGCAATTTCAGCCTGTGCGCTTCTCCAGTCGACATTGCCGTCGCTGTTTTTGCCGATCGTACCGCTGGTACTGGCAAGCTACCACTTCGGCCGCTTCGGTGCATCGATCACCGTCCTGATCATAACGGCATTTTCGGCCGTGACGGTCGGGCTGGATGTCGGTGTCTTTGCCGAACTCCACCTCGCATTGTGGCAGAAAGTCCTGTTCGTTCAATTCTACCTCAGCGTGCTCCTGCTGATATCGTTTCCCCTGGCCGTGGCGCTCAAGCAGCGACAGCGGTTCATGCAGGAACTGGTCAACCGGGAAGCAATGCAACGGTTGATTGCCGACCATTCCGACGATGCTCTCCTCCATCTGGATGAAAGCGGAACGATCCGCTTCGCATCGCCGGCCTCGACGCGGCTGAGCGGGCACGACGCGGTCGAAGGTCGGCATCTCGCGGCGTTCTTCGGTACGTTCGACCGCAAAATTGTCGTCGATGCGCTCGCGTTGGCCGCCAGATGGCCAGGCCAGACCGAGATCATTGAACGCTCGGTCGAGCGGGGTGGACAGACACGCTGGCTCGAAGCGAAATTGCGGGCCATCGAACCTGCAAGGAAGCAGGCCCCGACCTTTGTCGTGACCATTCGCGACGTCACCGAGCGCAAGCTCGCTGAAATCCAGATATCACGGGAAGCGCGAACCGATGTGCTGACAGGCCTGCCCAATCGCCGGGCTCTTCTCGGCGTGCTTGAAGAGCAGCTCGAATTTGCCGACGAAAGGCCGTTCGGGTTTGCCCTGATCGACCTCGACCACTTCAAGGCGATCAACGATTCCCATGGACATGCGGTGGGAGACAAAGTGCTGCAGCAGGTCGCAGGGATCATGCGTGACAGTGCGAGCGACGATTGCTTTTTTGCTCGCATAGGCGGCGAAGAATTCGGGCTGGTCGCCGTCGGCTCGGCTGTTGATAACATGGCCATCATTTGCGAGCGCGTGCGCCTTGCCATTCTGCGCAACGTGATGACCGACAATGACGGCGGACATTTCAACGTCACTGCCAGCATAGGAATCGCGCGGATATCAGAACGGTGCAGTTCGTCGATGGCCATGCAGGCGGCCGACGGCCCGCTCTATTCGGCAAAGGCTGCCGGCCGCAATCGTCTGCGCTTTGCCCAGCACATGGGGCATTTCGTGCCAACGGGCACGAACGACATGCCCGCATCGCCTCTGCGCGCTATCCGCTAGGTCGGCAAAACCGCCGAATTGGCCGCGCTGAGCACGGCTCGAACACTGGCCGTTGCGATGTCCTCGTCGATCCCGCAGCCCCAGATCGTAAATCCCTCGGCAGTTCGGCATTCCAGATAGGCCGCCGCACGGCTGTCGCGCCCGGTCGTCAGCGCGTGCTCGGTATAATCGACGACTTCCAGGCTCAGTCCGAAAGCGTCCTCGATCGTGCTCACCACCGATGAAATAAGCCCGTTGCCGCGGCCCGATACCGTCTGTTCTTGTCCTTCCACAGCGATCGTGCCTGTGAAGAGGCGGGTTCCGTCGCTTGCCCGACGCTCTTCGTATTCGACCAGCTGGAAATGCTTGGGGCGGGTCTGGACATGGTAGGCCGTCCTGAAGGCCTCCCAGATGTCGGCGGCATTGAGTTCGCGCCCCAGACGGTCCGCCATGCGTTGCACATGCGGGCTGAAATCGGCCTGCATCTTCTTGGGCAGCTTGAGACCCTGATCCTGTTCCAGGACCCAGGCAAACCCGCCTTTGCCGGATTGCGAATTTACGCGGATCACGGCTTCGTAGCTGCGGCCCAGATCGGCGGGATCGATCGGCAGGTATGGTACGCGCCAATGCGGATCGTTTTGCGTTTCGAGCGCTGAGAACCCTTTCTTGATGGCGTCCTGATGACTGCCGGAAAAAGCGGTATAGACCAGTTCCCCGCCATAGGGATGGCGCTGATGGACGGGCAGTTCGTTGCAATACTCGACGGTCTCGATAACGCCGTCGATGTCTGAAAAGTCGAGCTTGGGATCGACGCCCTGCGTGTACATGTTCAGCGCCATTGTCACGAGGCAGCAATTGCCGGTGCGTTCTCCGTTACCGAACAGGCAACCTTCGACCCTGTCTGCGCCTGCCATCAGTGCCAGTTCGGCTGCCGCGACGCCGGTGCCGCGATCGTTATGCGTGTGAAGAGAGATCACCGCACTTTCGCGATTGGGCAGGTTGCGGATGAAATATTCGACCTGGTCGGCATAGATATTGGGGGTGGCCGCTTCGACCGTTGCAGGCAGGTTGAGGATGATGGGATGGTCCGGCGTCGGGGCCAGTACATCCATAACCGCTTCACAAACCTCGAGACTGAAATCGAGTTCGGCAGTCGAAAAAGTTTCCGGACTATACTGAAAATGCCAGTCCGTATTCGGTTGCCGACCTGCCTCGTCGCGCATCACTTTTGCGCCTTCAACCGCGATGTCCCGCACCTGATCGCGGGTCATGTTGAACACCACTTCGCGCCAAGCGGGGCTGACAGCATTGTACAGGTGGACAATCGCCGCCCGCGCGCCGGTCAGACTGGCAAAGCTGGTTCGGATCAGATCCTCCCGGCTTTGCGTCAGTACCTGGACCATCACGTCGTCGGGGATCCGGCCCGACTTCACGAGTCCGGAAATGAAATCGAACTCGGTCGCACCTGCGCTGGGGAACCCGACTTCGATTTCCTTCACGCCCACGTCGACGAGCAGATCGAAAAAGCGGGTTTTCTTGTGCGCGTCCATGGGGTCAACGATGGCCTGATTACCGTCGCGCAGATCGGTCGACAGCCACCGTGGCGGGGCCGTTATGGTGCGCGTCGGCCATTGCCGGTCGGTCAGAGGGACCTGCGGAAAAGGCGAATATTTGGTGCTCGGGTCGCGGAGCATGGACATCTGGAAAATCTCGGATCTTGCGGAAACTTGCGGGTGAAACTTCGTCCCTTGGGCGCTCAGCGCACCCGGGCAGGCACGCAAGCTGTCACGCCCAAGGGCGTGTAAGTCGCAGAATAAGGCCGAGTGCGCCGTTCATGCGCATCGCTATGCGAAAGGATGTATGGGTTGTAAAGAAAAACAGTCTTGGGCATCCCGAGAAATTATATTTCTCATCCACAAGGACAGACAATGGCCGAAGCGCATTCGCTATATGAAACGATGGGGCTGGTGCGCATCGTCGAAACCGATCCTGAAGGGCGGGCAACTCTCGAATACGAAGCGAAGCGGGAGCAATGCCATTCAGGCGGTGTAGTGCAGGGCGGCTTCATCAGCGGGTGGATCGATGCGGCCATGGCGCATGCCGCTATCGCGAAGAACGGGCCGGGGATCGTCCCGATGACGCTCGAACTCAAGGTCAGCTTCTTCGCGCCGACGCGGCCCGGGCTGGTCATTGCCGAGGCCTGGGTCGAGCGCCACGGCAAGCGCACAAGTTTCTACGAAGGGCATTTGAAGCAAGCGGATGGGACCGTGTTGGCCAAGGCTACCAGCACGATCCTTCTGGCGGATATGACCCGCGTGGTAGCGGCATCGAAGAAAGCGACGGAAGGTTAGCGCCAGCGCAGCCTGTCCGGCGTCAGTTGCGCGAGCGACGTGACGCCCATCAGCCGCATCCCCCGCTCGATCTCTTCCTTGAGGATGTTCACCGCACGCTCCACACCAGCCTGACCCGCGGCTGCCAAGGCGTAGAGATAGAGTCGCCCGCCAGATGCTGCGGTTGCGCCAGCAGCCACGCTTTTGAGAACGTGCGTCCCACGCCGGACCCCGCCATCGAGAATGATCTCGATCTCGCCGCCGACCGCGTCGACGATTTCGCGAAGCTGGTCGAACGGCGCGCGACTGCCGTCGAGCTGCCGACCGCCGTGATTGGAAATTATGATCGCATCGGCGCCGATTTCAACCGCCCGCCGCGCGTCGGCAACGCTCATGATACCCTTGAGCGCGAAAGGGCCGCCCCAATCCTGCCGGATGCGCGCGGCGGTATCCCAGTCCATGTTCGTATCGAGCATGGTGTTGAAATAATCCTGGATGCTGACCGGCCTGCCCGTACCCTCCTGCACATAACGGTCGAGATTGGGCAGGCGGAATTTCGGACCGAAGACGTAATCCATCGTCCAGCGCGGGCGCGTGGCGTAACTCCACAGTGCGCTCGGGGTGAAACGAGGCGGCGTGGTGAACCCTGATCGCAGGCACCGCTCGCGTTTGCCGGACACGATCGTATCGACGGTCAGCGCCAGCGCATCGAACTTCGCCGCCTGGCACCGTTCGATCATGCTGGCGTTCAGCCCCTTGTCCTTGTGCACGTAGAGCTGGAACAGCTTGGGCCCGCCCGTCAGCGCTGCAATCTCCTCGATCGAGTGAGTGGCAAGGCTGGATATGCCGAACCACACGCCGAATTTCTCCGCAGCCAATGCGACCGCGCGTTCTCCATCGCGGTGAAACGCGCGCTGCAGCGCGGTTGGGCTCAGCATGAGGGGAAGGGTACTCCTGCGCCCCATGATCGTGCAGGAGGTGTCGATTTCGCCCACGCCCGCCAGCACATCGGGCACCAGATCGACATCGTCGAAGGCGCTGGTGTTGCGCGCCTTGGTGATTTCATCGTCGGCCGCACCGTCGATATAATCGAACACCGGCCAGGGCAGACGCCGCTCGGCAAGCGCCCTGAAATCGCCGATATTATGACAATCGCGAAGCTTCATGACGACCGCTCGGCCCGGCTAGTGTGGCAGGCAAGCGGGCGCGTCCATGACCCGGTGCCATGGACGCGCCTGTCTTTCATTGTTTTTCGAACGCGGCGCTGATCGTTAGTTCGACCTCGTCCGATACCATCGGCACGAAGGTCGACAGGCCGAACTCGCTGCGGTTGATCGTCGTGGTCCCCTCGAAGCCGATCGTTTCCTTCTTGCTCATGGGGTTGGCGCCTGCGCCGGTGAATTCGGCAGCGATCGTGACGGGCCGCGTGACGCCGTTCATGGTCAGGTCGCCCACGATGGTGGCGCCCGTTTCGCCCGAGCGGGTGACCGATGTCGAAACGAAGCGCGCGGCATCGGGGTTGGGGCCGAAGAAATCGGGTTCGCCGCCGTCCTTGCCCGCTCTGAGCAGGTGGTCCTTGAGGCCGGCGGATGCGACGGTCACGTCCGCGATCGGGATGGTCACGTCGAGGCTGGCGGCTTCAGGGTTCGCCGGGTCCAGCTGCAGCGTCCCCTCGATGTCGCCGAACAGGCCGAAATAGTCGTTGAAGCCGAAGTGGTTGAGCCGCCAGCTTACCAGCGTGTGTCCGGGATCGGTCGCATAGGTGCCGGCCGTGACGCGCGAGACATCGACCTGGCCGGGGATGGCGGGGGCATCGTCGGCAAAACCCGGGGCCGCCAGAACGAGAGCAAGTCCGCCGGCAAGCGGCAATGCGTGGCGCAGTTTGATGGGGAAAGTCATTGATGCAGTCTCCTGTTGCAGATCCGGGCCGGAGTGTGCGCATCGCGTGGGAAGGGCGCAAGAAGGCACACGGGGGTAACCCCGCAGCGTCCCGCTTGCGCCCGATCCGTCAGTTCTTGTCCTTATCGACCAGCTTGTTCGCCCCGATCCACGGCATCATGGCGCGAAGCTGCGCCCCGGTCTGCTCGATCGGATGTGCTTCGGCGGCCTTGCGGCTTGCCTTGAGTTCGGGCTGGCCGGCCTGATTGTCGAGGACGAAATCCTTCACGAACCGGCCCGACTGGATATCCTTCAGCACCCGCTTCATCTCGGCCTTGGTCTCGTCCGTGATGATGCGCGGGCCGGTCTTGATGTCGCCGTATTCGGCCGTGTTGCTGATCGAATAGCGCATGTTGGCGATGCCGCCTTCGTACAGCAGATCGACGATCAGCTTGGTTTCGTGCAGGCATTCGAAATAGGCCATCTCGGGCGCATATCCCGCTTCCACCAGCGTTTCGAAACCCGCCTGGATCAGATGCGTGATACCGCCGCACAATACGGCCTGCTCACCGAACAGATCGGTCTCGCATTCTTCCTTAAAGTCGGTTTCGATGATGCCCGAACGCCCGCCGCCCACGGCACTGGCATAGGACAGGGCGAGCTGCTTGGCATAACCCTGGCCGCCCGACTGCTCGCTTTCCTGGTGCACCGCGATCAGGCAGGGCACGCCGCCGCCCTTGATGTATTCGCCGCGCACGGTGTGACCCGGGCCCTTGGGCGCGATCATGATCACGTCGACGTCGGCCGGAGGATCGATCAGGCCGAAATGGATGTTGAGCCCGTGGGCGAAGGCCAGCGCGCTGCCCGGCTTCATCTTGCCTGCAACCTCGTTGGCGTAGATCGCGGCCTGATGCTCGTCCGGGGCAAGGATCATCAGCACATCGGCCCATTCGGCGGCCTCGGATACCGTCTTCACCGTGAATCCTGCGCTCATCGCCTTTTTCACCGTCGCCGATCCTTCGCGCAGCGCGATGACGACTTCGCCGACACCGCTGTCACGCAGGTTCTGCGCATGGGCATGCCCCTGGCTGCCATAGCCCACAATGGCGACCTTCTTGTCCTTGATCAGGTTCGTGTCGCAATCGGTATCGTAATAAACTTGCATTGGATTCCTCTTGAAAACTTTGGCGTCAGTCCTGTGCGGGACCGCGCATCATGCCCACGATCCCAGAACGACCGACCTCGACGAGGCCGAGTTCGCGCATGAGAGCGATGAAGCTGTTGATCTTGTCGGGCGAACCCGTGAGTTCGAAGACGAAGCTGCTGGTCGTGGTATCGACCACATTGGCGCGGAACAGTTCGGCAATGCGCAGCGCTTCCACCCGGTTGTCGCCTTTCCCCGCCACCTTCACCAGCGCCAGTTCGCGTTCCACATGGGCGCCGCTTTCCGTCAGGTCGATCACCTTGTGCACCGGCACCAGCCGTTCGAGCTGGGCGCGGATCTGGTCGATCACCGGCTCGGGACCGTTGGTGACGATGGTGATCCGGCTGATCGCGTGGTCTTCCGAAATATCGGCCACGGTCAGGCTGTCGATATTGTACCCGCGCGCGGTGAACATGCCCGTGATCTTGGCCAGGATACCCGGCTCATTGTCGACGATGACATTGAGAACGTGCCGCTCGGCGGCTTGCATGGCGATCTTCATTGTTCGCGATCCTGCCACAGGGGTTCGAACATGCGCCCTTCGCCGTCGTAGTCGCGCAGGAAATCGCGGCCGCGCCGCACGGCTTCGAAATTATCCGTCTGGCGGCTGAGGTCGAGCGTGTCGGGCAGCAGGACCCAGGCTTCGTCGTCCTGTTTTTCCGCGACTTCCATGCCCAGGAAACGCTGGCCGTTATCCTCGATCCAGTTCAGCAACCGGTCGGCATCGTCACGGGTGAACCACACGCGCCGTTCTGCGCGATCCGCAAACTGCGGCGGTATTTTCTGCTGCATTCCCATCAGACCAGCGCCTTCGCTTCATCATCCATGGTGCCGCCCACTTCGTCTCCGTAAAGCAGCATTTCGGTGTGCGCCGCCCCGCTGGGGATCATCGGGAAACAGTTGGCTTCCTTGGCCACCTGACAATCGACCATCACCGGGCCATCATGCGCCAGCATGGCTTCGATGCCGGCATCCAGCTGGCTTTTATCCTCGATGCGGATGCCCTTCCAGCCATAGGCTTCCGCCAGTTTCACGAAATCGGGCAGGCTGTCGGAATAGCTGTTGGAATAGCGGCTCTCGTAGGTGAGCTCCTGCCATTGGCGGACCATGCCCATGTACTCGTTGTTGAGGATGAAGATCTTCACCGGCAGGCGATACTGGCTGGCCGTGCCCAGCTCCTGGATGTTCATCTGGATGCTGGCTTCACCGGCGATATCGATCACCAGGCTGTCGGGATTGCCCAGTTGCGCGCCGATCGCTGCGGGCAGCCCATAACCCATCGTGCCCAGACCTCCGCTGGTCAGCCACCTGTTCGGCTGCATGAAATGGAAATACTGTGCCGCCCACATCTGGTGCTGGCCCACTTCGGTGGTGATGATCGGATCGCGGTCCTTCGTCAGCGCGAACAGGCGCTCGATGCTCTTCTGCGGCATGATCTGGTCGCTTCCGCGCTCCGGATACGCCAGGCAGTCGCGCGCTTTCCAGCCCAGGATGCGCGCCTTCCATTCGGACAGGTCGCGGGGTTTGCGATTGCCCCAGGCTTCCACGATCTGTTCGAGCACATGGGCGCAGTCGCCGATGATGCCGAGATCGACGGGGACGATCTTGTTGATGCTCGCGCGGTCGATATCGATGTGAACCTTCTTCGCTTCGGGCGCGAAGGCATCCAGCCGTCCGGTCACGCGGTCGTCGAAGCGGGCCCCGATCGCAATGATCAGGTCGGCCCGGTTCATGGTCATGTTGGCTTCGTATGTGCCGTGCATGCCCAGCATGCCCAGCCAGTCCGGATGGTCGGCGGGGAACGCGCCCAGTCCCATCAGCGTGCTGGTAACCGGCGCGCCCGTCATGTCCTGCAGCTTGCGCAGCAACTGGGTCGCGCGCGGGCCGGCATTGATCACGCCGCCGCCGGTATAGAATACCGGGCGCTCTGCCCCGGCCAGCATCTCGACCGCTTCCGCGATCTCATCGGCGGCGCCCACCATGCGGGGCTGATAGCGGTGCGAGGGAAGGGGGCTTTCATCCTGACCGTCCCAGTTCGCCAAGGCGATCTGCACGTCTTTCGGAATATCGACGACCACGGGGCCGGGGCGGCCGGATGTGGCGATGCGGAACGCTTCCTCGATGGTCGCGCCCAGCCGCTCGGGGTCTTTCACGAGGTAATTGTGCTTGGTGCAATGCCGCGTCAGGCCGATTGTGTCCGCTTCCTGAAAGGCATCGGTCCCGATCAGCGCCGTGGGCACCTGTCCGGTGATCACTACCATGGGGATCGAATCCATATAGGCATCGGCGATACCGGTGACGGCATTGGTCGCGCCCGGCCCGCTGGTTACCAGCACCACCCCAGGCTTGCCGGTGGAACGGGCATATCCTTCCGCAGCATGCGCGGCGCCCGCTTCGTGACGTACCAGAATATGCCGAATGCCGTCGTCCGCGAATAGCTCGTCGTAGATCGGCAGCACCGCGCCGCCGGGGTATCCGAAAACGAATTCCACACCTTGCCGCTTGAGACATTCGATCAGGATTGCTGCGCCGCTGCGCTCGATACTCACGTCAACCTCCGACCCGTTCGGGTCTTCATAAGATACAAATCGGCCCGACGCTGGGGTCTGAAGCGCCGGGCCGACAACGCCTCAGATAGGCGGGCCGTATTTCACGGTCAACCGCCTTATTGAAATAAAGAAACAAAAAAATCGTGGTCGGCGATAGTTTTGTTATCCGCCCTCGGCCACGACTGGGGCAGCTGATTGCGGAACCATGTATATTGGCGCTTGGCATACTGGCGCGTGGCAAGCTGGCCAGCGGCGATAGCTTCAGCGCGCGATAGATCTCCTTCAAGCAATGCCTTGATCTCCGGAACGCCGATGGCCCGCATGACGGGCAGGGCAGGGTCGAGATCGCGCGCCAGCAGTGCCTCCACTTCCGCCAGCGCCCCCTTGTCGAGCATGCGTTCGAACCGCAGGTCGCAGCGGGCATTCAGCCATTCGCGCTCCGGCAGCAACACCAATGGGTGAAGCGCGATGTCGTTGGCGATCCCTCCAGACTGGCGGTCCTGCCAGTAGATCATCGGATGGCCGGTGGATCGCACCACCTCCAGCGCGCGGGCCATCCGCTGGCTGTCGCGCGGGCCAAGACGTCCGGCGGCCTCCGGGTCCTCCTCGACCAGGCGGGCGCGCAGGTCCTCGGTCGAAAGTTCGCGCACCGCCTCTCGCACATGCGGATCGATCGCGGGGATCGGGGATATGCCATCCAGCAATGTGCGCATGTACAGCCCGGTCCCGCCGCACAGGATCGGCACGCTGCCGGCGGCGTGCGCGTCCTCTATCGCGGTTTTGGCGGCATCGGCCCAGTTGGCGGCAGAGCAGGGCTCAGCACCGTCCCATGTTCCGAACAGCCGATGTTCGATCCCGCCCATCTCGTCGTCGTTCGGTCGCGCCGACAGAATGTGCAGGTCGCGATAGACCTGCTGGCTGTCGGCATTGATTATGACGCCATGGCGTCCCTCGCGGCCAAGGCGCTGTGCCAGCTTCACCGCGAGATCGCTCTTGCCGCTGGCGGTCGGCCCTGCGATGAGCGCGACCGGTTTCAAATCGGGAGAAATATTGGTGCTCATTGCCCGGCTGATAGCAGACATGGACGGCGTGGAAACACGCCTCGACGCGGCAATGAAAGCCTGCGCAGCGGCGGATATGCCGGTGGCCATGGCGGGCATGCTCGATTTCTGCAGCGACGTGCTCCAGCTTTCGCTCCCGCATGGCGACGGCAGGCAGCTGGCGGAAATCCTGACCGAATATTTCGGCGATTGCGATCTGCTCATCTCCGATCACGAAATCGAAGTGCCACGCCTCTTCGTATCCGACATGGATTCCACCATGATCGGGCAGGAATGTATCGATGAACTCGCAGACTTCGCCGGGCTGAAGGACAAGGTGGCCGCGATCACCGAACGGGCGATGCAGGGCGAACTCGATTTCGGCAGCGCTCTCAAGGAACGCGTCGGCTTGCTCGGAGGGCTGGAAGAAAGCGCGATCCACCGCTGTCTGACCGAACGCATCCGGCCGGTCGATGGCGCGCGCACGCTGGTCGCCACGCTACGCAGCAAGGGGTGCCGCACCGTTCTGGTCACCGGCGGCTTCCATCATTTCGCCGATCCCATCGCCGAAGATCTCGGTTTCGAACGGGTCGTGGGCAATCGTCTCGGTGTCGCGGGGGGCAAGCTGACCGGTCTGCTTGCAGGGCCCGTCAGCGATGCGTCGACCAAACTCGCAACGCTGGAAGAAGAACGCGCACAATTGGGCGAAGGCGCGCGGGTTCTGGCTACGGGCGATGGCGCCAACGACATTCCCATGATCGAGGCTGCGGATTACGGCATCGCCTATCGCGCCAAGCCCAGGGCCCGCGATGCGGCCAATGGACGGATCAACAGTGTACACCTCACCGCTATACTCCGGCTGTTCGGTATTCCGGAAAGCGAGTGGGTGGAGGATTTCGCTGCCGGCTAGCCGGTACGCGCCTTCCCCAGCAAAGGGGCTAGTTTCTTTTAAGGACCGATCGGCTATAACCGGCGGCATGACCGGAACGTCTCCCGCCGCAATCGATCTGGAAACTGCCTTTGACGGCACGCCCTTGCGCCATCCGACTCGCCCTCGGTCCCGCTATCGCCCGCTGGCAGCAGTGCGGCATTTTCGCGAGCTGCTGAAGGACAAGGAGAACACGGCGGAAGTCTTCAGGATTTACGATGCGCTGCCTTCCAGGCAGTTTGTCCCGCGTGTGCGCGCGCTGACGCTCAGCCCGCATGGCGATGCTCTACGGCGCAGCGAACCGTTTCTGCCTCCCATCCTCGACGATCACGATGCCCTGCGTAAAACTCCGGCCGGTTCGGTCGCGCGTGCCTATTGCGATTTCATGGAAAGCGAAGGTCTCTCGGCCGCCGGTCTCGTCGCGGAATTCGAAAAGGCGGGGCGGCCGGTCTATGACGATCTGGTCCAGTGGTTCGGTTTCCGCCAGCGCGACACCCACGATCTCATGCACGTTCTGACCGGCTACGGCCGCGATGCGCTCGGCGAGCAATGCGTGCTGCTGTTCACCCACGGCCAGAGCCCGAGCCAGGGCCATCTTCTGCTGGGCTATGCAGGCTCGTTGCATCTCAAGAAACTCGTGAAGAGCCGGGCGCCGGTAATGAAGGCCGTTCGCCAGGCTCATCGCACCGGCAAGGCCTGCCCGCCGCTTGTCGAACGTTCGATCCGGGAACTGCTGGTCAAGAATCTCGAGCAGGCAAGGGCCGAACTCCGCATCCCGGAACCGCATTGGTATCGCGAATGCCACCGCATCTGGCGCGAAGAAGGCATCGATCCCTACGATCTGCTCGCCCAGAAACAGGAACCGGAGCTCGTTTCTGCCTGATCGGCAGGCCATCACTCTGTATGGGCGGTTGTTCGGCCCTCAGATCATACGTTTGATCAGCATGCGTGCCGCTGTCGGATTGCGCACTTTCGCGCCGGCGATGAAGAACACATAGGCATCGCGCCCGCCCTTGGACCACCCGCGCGCCTTGTCGGCCCACGCGTCCAGAGCCTTGTCATCATAACCGGTTTCCACTGATTCTTCAGTGCGTTGCAGCCGGGCATAGGAAAAATCCGCCGTCGCCTCGTCGATGCAAGGATATTCATCGCTATCGGCAAAAACCACCGCCATGTTCCGCGTGCGCGCAAGCTCGAAGAATGTTGGATCTGCGAAACTTTCATGCCGAATTTCAAGGGCATGACGCAGCGCAACGCCATCTTGGCTATCGGGAATTAGGTCCAGAAACCGGGCGAAATCGTCTCGCTCGAAATGCTTGGTCGGCGCGAATTGCCACAGGATCGGTCCCAGCTTGTCGCCCAGTTCGGTAAACCCCTGATTGAGAAACTTCTCAATCGAATCAGCGCCTTCTGCCAGAACCTTGCGCGCAGTCGAATAGCGGGAGGCCTTGACGGTGAACTGGAAACCTTCCGGTACGGCCTCGCCCCATTTGCGCCAGCTGGCCGGCTTCTGCCGGCCATAGAAGGTGGCATTTATCTCGATCGCAGTAAGATGCTGCGCGGCGTATTCCAACTCCCGCCGCTGGACCAGCCCGTCGGGATAGAAGACGCCGCGCCAGGGCTCGTACGTCCAGCCCCCTATGCCGATGCGGACCGTCAGCCTTCCATCCACTCTGTAAAGAACGAGGTATGGGCCGCCTTCAGTTCGGCGATCGTCTTGCCAAACAGCGTATCGCCGCCCGTCTTCCCGATCCGCCTGAACCCGATCGACGCCGTGTCCTCGTTCTCCGTTCCCTTGGCGAGCGCTTCATTCAGCGCCTGCGTATCCGGCACGGTAACGATGTAGCGGCCCTGATCTTCGCCGAACCACCACTGCGCCTGCGTATAATCGCGGTGCCATTCGACGTCGGCACCGATCCCGCCAGCCATGGCCATTTCCGCCAGAGCGACGGCAAGGCCGCCGTCGGAAATATCGTGCACCGCGCTGACGAGGCCATCTGCGATCAGCTGGAGGATGATCTTGCCGGCGTTCTTCTCGACCGTGAGGTCGGTCGGCGGTGTGCGCCCTTCGTCGCGTCGGTGGATTTCGCTGAGCCAGAGCGACTTGCCCAGATGCGAACGCTCCGGATCGGGCGTTGCCCAATGTTCTGCGCGGATGAGATAGATGGCTTCGCCTTCGGCCTTGAAGGGCATGGTCATCATCTTGTCGTAGTCGTCGATCAGGCCGACCCCACCGATAGCGGGCGTGGGCAGGATGGCGCTACCGCCACCGGTCGCCTTGCTTTCGTTATACAGGCTGACGTTGCCGGACACGATCGGGAAATCGAGTACGCGGCAGGCGCGGCCCATACCTTCGAGGGCATGGACGAACTGGCTCATGATTTCCGGGCGCTGCGGGTTGCCGAAGTTGAGGCAGTTCGTCACCGCCAATGGACGTGCCCCGACCGCGCAGAGGTTGCGATAGGCTTCCGCAATCGCCTGTTTACCGCCTTCATAGGGATCGGCGAAGACATAGCGCGGCGTGCAGTCGGTGCTGATGGCCAGCGCCTTTTTCGTGCCGTGGACCCGCACCACGCCCGCATCGCCGCCGGTCTGCAGCGTGTCCGCGCCAACCTGGCTGTCGTACTGTTCGGAAATCCACCGGCGCGACGAGAGGTTGGGCGATGCGAGCAGCTTGATCAGATCGCCCCCGACATCGTCGGTGTCGGGCCGCTCGGTCATCGGCTTGATGCCGGCCCAATCCGTGTATTCGTCCTTCGAGATATAGGGACGGTCGTATTCCGGCGCATCCGCGGCGAGGGGGCCAAGCGGGATATCGCATACGACTTCGCCGCCGAATTCGAGCACCATGTGCCGTGTATCGGTCACTTCCCCGATGACGGCGAAATCCAGTTCCCACTTCTTGAAGATGGCCGCAGCCATTTCTTCCTTGCCGGGCTTCAGCACCATGAGCATGCGCTCCTGGCTTTCGCTCAGCATCATCTCATAGGGCGTCATGCCCTCTTCGCGGCAAGGAACCATGTCCATGTCGAGCCGGATGCCGGCCTTTCCATTGGTCGCCATCTCCACGCTGGACGAGGTCAGACCCGCGGCGCCCATGTCCTGAATGGCAACGATGGCGTCGGTGGCCATCAGCTCCAGGCAGGCTTCGATCAGCAGCTTCTCGGTGAAGGGATCGCCGACCTGCACGGTCGGGCGCTTGGCCTCCGCGTCCTCTTCGAAATCGGCGGAAGCCATGGTCGCGCCGTGAATGCCGTCACGCCCGGTCTTGGAGCCGACATAGACGATCGGATTGCCCACGCCGGTCGCTGCGCTGTAGAAAATCTTGTCCGCATCGGCGACGCCCACCGTCATCGCATTGACGAGGATATTGCCGTCATAGGCCGGGTGGAAGTTGGTTTCGCCGGCAACGGTCGGAACACCGACGCAATTGCCGTACCCGCCGATCCCCGAAACCACG
Organism: Qipengyuania pacifica; assembly: GCF_019857205.1. Lineage (GTDB taxonomy): Bacteria > Pseudomonadota > Alphaproteobacteria > Sphingomonadales > Sphingomonadaceae > Qipengyuania > Qipengyuania pacifica. Next base: position 399,556 of record NZ_JAHWXO010000002.1, read on the forward strand.
CCCTTCACGAGGTGCTTCATCTTGGGGTGATCGGGACGCCCGAAGCGCAATGCGTTGGCATTCGCCACCGGGCGAGCGCCCATGGTGAACACGTCGCGCAATATGCCGCCGACACCGGTCGCCGCGCCCTGATAGGGTTCGATGTAACTGGGGTGGTTGTGGCTTTCCATCTTGAAGATGGCGGCCTGCCCGTCGCCGATATCGATCACGCCGGCATTTTCGCCCGGGCCGCAGATAACCCAAGGAGCCTCGGTCGGCAGCTTCTTCAGATGCAGCCGGCTGCTCTTGTAGGAACAATGTTCCGACCACATGACCGAGAAGATGCCCAGTTCCACGAGATTGGGCTCCCGGCCCAGGGCGTTCAGAACGCGTTCGTATTCTTCGGAGCTGAGGCCGTGCTGTTCGACGACTTCGGGGGTGATCGCGGATTCGACATTTGCCATGCGCGCGCGCTTAGCGCCGCACGCCCGACACTGCCAGTCCCACGAGACTTTTATGCCATCTTGTCGACTGCACCCAGAAGGCGAGGGTGGTCAGAATGCCGAAGGATAGCAGGGCGGTCACATATATCCCTGTGCCTGCTTCCTGCGGCTGCGGGCCGAACCAATTGATCGCCTGGAATACCAGCATCGTCCCCAGCAAAATGAGCGGCGGGACCACTGGGCCTTTCGTGCGCCTGATATAAAAGCAGAAGGCGGCCAGCGTTATCCCGATCTCCAGCGGCATCTCGATCCAGGGCGAATTCCACAGCCCCAGCCCGAATTTCTCTTCCCCGCCCGCAAGGGTAAGATCCGGCCCGTGCGCGAGCAGATCGAGCAGCCAGTGGCTCAATACCACGATGGCTCCCCATGTCGCGGCGATGGCGTTTCGCGAGACGAGCCAGATCACGATTGCGAAGCCCAACGCCCATGCCGCAGTGCCGGAAAGGCTGTGGGTGTACGGCATGTGATAGAGATCGAGCGGGTTCATCGCTGTCATTCCGGGCACGATCCGCAGTTTCTCGATCCCGACGATCGCGAAGGTGAAGAACGCCCAGTCGACCAGCTGCGCTGCGATGAACAGCGTGCCCAGCTTGGGCGCTTCTTCCGTTATGCCGCGAGCGAGGAAGGCGGGGGCGAAGTGACCGATGAACATCGGCTCAGCCGAACCTGTCGGCGGCGAAAGTAGCCGCACCGGCCGCCACGGCAGTCGCAAATGCGCCCCAGCAGATGTCGACCAATGTGACGATTGTCGACCAGTTGCGCATGGTCGCCTGGTTCGTCAGGTCGTAGGTTGCATAACAGATCGCGCCGAGCAGTGCGCCGTTGAGGGCAGCTGCCCCTGTGCCGCCTGCCAATCCCGGACGGACGGCAAACCACACGATCGCGCAGATATAGGCACAGTAGAAAAGCAGCGCGGGGACCATGCGGAAGGTTTCCGCCAGCAGACCGCCAAGCTGGGGGCGGTAGAAGTTGGGGCCGGCCCAACCCAGCCACGCCGCGTCGAGGATCCCGAAAACCAAAGCAGCTGTGACGGCGGCGACAATCCACGTCATATTCGCTCCCCCTCTTTTCGCCTTACTTGACCGCGCGCAGGTGGGCCGTCAATGCTTCCCGCCGATGGCAGAGGAACAGTTACAGATTTCGGATTTGAATTTCGAGCAGGCTCTACGCGAGCTCGAAAGCGTCGTGCGACGGCTCGAGAGCGGTGACGTGCCGCTCGACGAGAGCATCGACCTGTACGAACGCGGCGAGCAATTGCGCAAGGCGTGCCAGTCGCGACTCGATTCGGCGCAGGCGCGGATCGAAAAGATCGTCGCCGGAGCCGATGGGAAGCCTACCGGGACCGAGCCTTTCGATGCGGATGGCGGTGCATGAGTGTGATGACGACCATGCCTCCTCGTCTGGGCGAGGCGTTCGAGCGGGTACAGAGCGACATAGACAGCGCCTTCGATGCGTTTCTTCCCGTTCCCGACGATAGCCGGGCCCGTCTGGTCGAAGCGATGCGCTATGCCGCGATCGGCGCGGGCAAGCGCATGCGACCCCTGCTGCTAGTCGCGACTTCGGAACTCTTCGGCGTAAACCGCAATGCTGCAATCAACGCAGGGTGCGCGGTGGAGGCGATCCACGCCTATTCGCTTATCCATGACGATCTTCCCTGCATGGACGACGATGCCATGCGGCACGGAAAACCTTCGGTGCACAAGGCGTTCGACGATGCAACGGCAGTCCTTGCAGGCGATTGCCTGCACGCGCTGGCCTTCGACATCCTGACGCAGCTCGACACCAGTGCGGATCCGTTCGTCCGCTCGGAACTCGTCGCCACCCTGGCCCGGGCCAGCGGCCACGATGGCATGGCTGGTGGGCAAATGATGGATATCGTCTCTCAGGAAGAGAATTACGATCTTCGCCAGATCACCAGGCTGCAACAACTCAAGACGGGGGCATTGCTTGCAGCCAGCGTCGAAATGGGCGCAGTGCTCGGCCGTGTGCCGCCCGAAGGGCGCGCGCATCTTCGTGCCTATGCCCGCGATATCGGCCTCGCCTTCCAGATCGCGGACGATCTGCTGGACGTGGAAGGTGACGAAGCGAAAGCCGGCAAGGCGCTGCGCAAGGATGAAGAGCAGGGCAAGCAGACCTTCGTGACGCTGATGGGTGTTGAACAGGCCCGCGCGCAGGCGACGATGCTGGTCGAACAGGCGGGTCGGCACCTCTCAAGCTACGGCGAAGACGCCCGGCTTCTTGTCGAACTCGCCGACTTCGTCGTGAAAAGAGATCATTGATGGCCAAACGTATCGGCATTTATCCCGGAACATTCGACCCCATCACGCTGGGGCACATGGACATCATCGAACGGGGCGCCAAGCTGGTCGACGAACTGATCATCGGGGTGACGACCAATATCGCTAAATCGCCCATGTTCGACGACGACGAGCGTATCGCCATGGTCGAACGCGAAGTTGCCGAAATCGCCTGCGACACCATTCGCGTGGTCGGGTTCAACTCGCTGTTGATGGACTTTGCCGAACAGATGAATGCAGGGATTGTCGTTCGCGGAATTCGCGGGGTGACGGACTTCGAATACGAATATCAGCTCACCGGCATGAACCGCCAGCTCAACGACCGGATCGAAACGGTCTTTCTCATGGCCGATGTCGAACTGCAGCCGATTGCCAGCAGGCTGGTGAAGGAAATCGCCTTTTACGGCGGCCCGATCGAAAAGTTCGTCACCCCTGCGGTACGGGCCGATGTGGAAGCGCGGGTCCAGAAGATGGGGCCGCGCGGCGGCTGACGGATGATTTCCACCTATTCATTGAACGGACAGACGCCTCGCGCTAGTGGGTCGGCAATCCATGACATTGCTACGGAATGACGATGCTCAAGACTTCGCTAGCCATTGCTGCCGCGCTGACAATCGGTGCCGCGCCTCTAGCCGCACAGGTGGCGGAAGATCCTGCTCCGACCGAAAGTGAAGCGACTGCCCCTGCAGCTACGACTCCTGACGGTGATGCAGTGGACGCTGCGGCTTCGACCGAAGCTGAGGACACGCGGACATTCTCGCCTGTCAACTTCAACGTCAATGAAGATCTCGAGAACATTCTTCTGCTGGATCTGTCGAACGGCCAGCGGGTTGCCATCCGCCTCAAGCCTGACTGGGCGCCCCACCACGTGGAGCGTATCAAGACCCTCACCCGGCAGGGCTTCTACGACGGGGTGATCTTCCACCGCGTCATCGATGGATTCATGGCACAGACGGGCGATCCGACCGGTACGGGTACCGGTGGTTCGCAGCTTCCCGACATCGCCGAGGAATTCAACCGCATGCCCCATGTGCGCGGCACGGTTTCGATGGCTCGCGCGGCGAGTGAAGACAGTGCGAACAGTCAGTTCTTCATCGTCTTTTATCCGCGCCTGAACCTCGACAACAATTACACCAATTTCGGGCGGGTCATTTCCAACATGGCTGCGGTGGATGCGATCCAGCGCGGCGAACCGCCTGCCAATCCCACCCGCGTGCTTCAGGCGTCGATCGCAGCCGACAACAAGCCGGTCCCGGCGATGCCGGCGCCGCAGGTGCAGCAGGATATTTCGATCGACGATCTGAACGCGCCGATCGGCAACTGACTTTTCATTGCGCTGACCCCGCACTAGGGGCGGCGCAATGAAAGTTGATCTCTTCGATTTCGAACTGCCGGTAGAACGCATCGCGCTTCGCCCGGCGCGGCCGCGTGATGCTGCGCGCATGCTGATCGTGCGCGAAAGCGGCCCGTTCGAAGATCGCGGCGTGCGGGACCTGCCTCAGATGCTGCGGGCTGGCGATGTTCTCGTTTTCAACGATACGCGCGTTATTCCCGCACAACTCGAAGGTCGGCGTGGCGAGGCTAAAATCGGCGCCACGCTGCACAAGCGCATCGACCTTCGTCGCTGGCAGGCCTTCGTCCGGAATGCCAAGCGGCTCAGGCCGGGCGATGTTGCCGAATTTGGTGGCGGCGTCACCGCCGTGGCTGAAGAGCGTCTGGCCGATGGAAGCTTCGTGCTGTTCTTCGAAGGGGAGGAGCCGGTCGAGGTCCTGCTCGAACGTGCCGGGCGGATGCCCCTGCCTCCCTATATCGCAGGAAAGCGCGACACGGACGAACAGGATCGCCTGGATTACCAGACCATGTTCGCGGCAGAGGATGGCGCGGTAGCTGCCCCGACTGCGGCGCTTCATTTCACGCCGGAACTGATTGCCGCTCTGGATGCAGCCGGCATCGGGCGCGAAACGCTGACTCTTCACGTCGGGGCAGGCACGTTCCTGCCGGTCAAGGCCGATGATACCGCCGACCACGCGATGCATTCCGAATGGGGTAGGGTGGACCGCGACGTTGCAGACCGCCTGAATGCCGCGCGAAAGGCAGGCGGGCGATTGATCGCGGTCGGGACCACCAGCTTGCGGCTATTGGAAAGCGCAACCAGGGACGATGGCATGATCGGCGAATTTTCGGATGATACCGACATCTTCATCACCCCCGGTTACCAGTTCCGGGCAGTCGATGGATTGATGACCAACTTCCATCTTCCAAAATCGACCCTCGTCATGCTCGTCAGTGCGCTGATGGGACGCGAACGGATGCTGTCGGCCTATCGGTACGCGATCGAAAACGAATATCGGTTCTACAGCTACGGCGATTCCTCGCTCTTGCTGCCCTGATCGGGGAACAGGCTTTTCGTATCGAGCATCCGGTCGATAAGCGCGTCGTCGACGGGAATTCGACCGTCCAGCATGAGCATGGCGATCCCGTGAGCGATTGACCACGCCTGTAAGGCAAGCGTCTCGGCCCGCTCGGAGTTGCTGGCGAGCGCCCGCGTATTGGCGATCAGCAAGGTACGTGCCTCGTCTACGGGTTCCTCCTTGTCGACCGGTTTGCCCTGCGTGAACATCAGCCTGAAAAGTACGGGGTGGGCGAGGGCGAAGCGGACATAGGCCCGGCCCGTTTCGGCAAAACCGGCAGCACCTCCGCCGGCCTTTTGGGCGGCGGCGGCCTGTTCGCTGCCGAGCATTTTCAACCCTTCCCGGGCAAGCGCCTGGTCCAGAGCCTGTTTGTCGGGAAAATGCCGGTAGACGGCCGTCGGCGAAACCCCCACCTTGCGAGACAATTCGCGCAGCGAAGGCGCCTTTCCGTCGGGACCTTCGAGAGCCCGCAGACCTTCGAGGACAAGCGCCTCGCGCAGATTGCCGTGATGATAGGCTTCACTCGAAGTTGACACTGTTACCATAGACCCTATGTTTACACCGTTCACTTTAACCAATGTGAGTCGGTCATGGCAAGCGTCATAGAAAAAACAATCCGTAAAGCTGTCACTCCCGCCATTCAGGCCCTGGCGGGTGTCAACCGGAACAGGTTACCAGATGCCCGGACCAACCCGTTCCTGAACGGCGTCCACACCCCGCTGCGTGAAGAATTCACGCTGGACGATCTGCACGTCACGGGCAGCATTCCCACAGAACTCGACGGTCGCTACGTTCGGATCGGCCCCAATCCGTATGGCAAGGGAGATAAGGGGCATCACTGGTTCCTGGGCGATGGCATGGTTCACGGTGTGCGCCTGAAGAACGGCGACGCTATATGGTATCGCAACCGGTTTATCCGATCGCGCGATCTCGAAGGGAAGGGCGGGCCCAAGTCAGTCGATGGACCGCGTCGCGGCTTCGGGGATACGGTGAACACCAATGTTCTGGCAATCGGCGACAAGATCATGGCGCTTGTCGAAGCCAGCAGCTTCCCTGTCCAGCTCGATGACGATCTCGAGAGCGTCGCTTACTCGGATTTCGGTGGGGGTCTGACGGGATCATTCACCGCGCATCCCCATGAATGCTCGGCAACCGGCGAATTCCACGCAATCTGCTACGATGGCATGTCGGCCGATACCATCCGCCACGTCGTTCTGGCGCGGAATGGAACGGTCTTGCGGGAAACGGAGATTGCCGTCCGCCATGGCCCGTCGATCCACGACTGCGCGCTGACGGAGAATTTCGTGGTCGTGCTGGATCTGCCGGTCACCTTCTCGATGCCGGCGCTCATTTCAGGGCACAGGTTTCCCTACCGCTGGAACCGCGCTCACAAGGCCCGTGTCGGTCTCCTGCCGCGCGGCGGCACGGGCGATCAGATCGTGTGGCACGAAGTTGAGCCTTGCTACGCTTTTCACGTCGGCAACAGCTTCGAAGACGATAGGGGGCAGGTTGTAATCGACCTGTGCGCGTATGAAACCATCTTCGATGGGGACATGCCGGGACCGTATGGCAAGCCTCTCGGTCTCGAACGCTGGACAGTCGATGGCAAGGGCGGGCAGGTACAGCGCGATGTCCTGGACTCGTCGCCGCAGGAATTTCCCCGGCCGGACGAGCGTTTCTTCACCACCGACTATCGCTATCTCTGGAGCATGGGGCTGCCGGATGATGGCGACCTCGAGTTCGTCGCGCCCATGCCGCTTTATCGCCACGACCTCGTCACCGGGGAGCGTATCCAGCACGACTTCGGCGACGGCCGCATACCGGGGGAATTCGTGTTCGTGCCGCGCGATGCTGGCGCGCCCGAAGGTGACGGTTGGGTCATGGGATATGTCATCGATCGAAATCGCGGGACGAGCGCGCTGGAAATCCTCGATGCCCACAGCCTCGAGACAGTTGCGTCCGTACACATCCCGCATCTTATCCCGCCGGGCTTCCACGGGAATTGGATCGCAGCTAACTAGGGGTCTGTGGATCCGATTCTCGAACTCAATGGCCTGTCCAAGGTCTACCGCGGCGGGCTGAAGGCGCTCGACAATGTCGATCTCAGCGTACGGAAGGGCGAGATATTCGCGCTGCTCGGGCCCAACGGCGCGGGCAAGACCACGCTTATCGGTGCGGTCTGCGGTCTCGTCCGACCCAGTTCGGGTACAATCCACGCCTTCGGCCACGATCTGGCAACCGACTGGCGCAAGGCGCGCAGCCGCATAGGGCTGGTCCCGCAGGAACTGAGCACGGACATGTTCGAACCGGTCGAACATGCCGTCAGCTATTCACGCGGCCTGTTCGGTCTCGCACCCGACAGGCAGCGGATCGAAGAGATCTTGCGCAGCCTCAGCCTCTGGGAAAAGCGGGGCGAGCGGATCATGGCCCTGTCGGGCGGAATGAAGCGCCGCGTGCTCATCGCCAAGGCTCTCGCACACGAACCCGACCTCCTGTTCCTCGACGAACCCACCGCCGGCGTCGACGTGGAACTGCGCAAGGGCATGTGGGCGATCATAGATAAGATGCGCGCGCGTGGCACCACCATCATCCTGACCACGCATTACATCGAAGAGGCCGAGATGATGGCCGACCGCGTCGGTGTCATCAATCGCGGCAAGCTGCTCATGGTTGACGAGAAAGACGCCATGATGGCCCGTCTCGGCCGAACCGAGGCACATATTACGCTTGCACAACCCCTCGCCACACTGCCTCCGGAAATAGGCCGGTTCCCGGTCGAATTGGAAGCGGGCGGAACGGTGCTCCGCTACCGAGGGGGCGATGGGACAGGAAAGGGTAAGGCCGAAGTCGCCGAATTGACCAAGGCGCTCATCGGCGCGGGGATCGATTACGTTGGCATCGACACCCGTGAGAGCAGTCTCGAGGATATCTTCGTATCCCTGCTTGGCGAAGGCGAGGTACCGCAATGATTTCCTGGCGCTCAACCTGGTCGATATACACCCGGGAGCTTGTTCGCTTTCTTCGCACGGCATTCCAGTCGGTGCTGGCACCCGTTCTCACGACCTCGCTCTATTTCATCGTGTTCGGAGCGGCGATCGGCGGGCGTATGCCCGATCTGGATGGGGTGCAATATGGCGCATTCATCATCCCGGGACTGCTGATGCTCACCCTGCTGGGAGAGACCACCAGCAATTCAAGCTTCGGCATTTATATGCCTCGCTTTACCGGAACGATTTACGAATTGCTCAGCGCCCCTGTCGGCGTGACCGAAACGCTTATCGGGTTCGTAGGGGCGGCGATGACGAAAAGCCTTATCCTCGCGACGATCATATTGGTTACTGCCCGACTGTTCGTCGATTATTCGATCGCTTACCCGGTCTTGGCGGTATTCTACATCATGCTCGTCGCAGCCGCCTTCAGTCTCTTTGGGTTCATTCTTGGCATTTGGGCCGATAACTTCGAAAAACTCGGCATAATCCCGATGCTGTTCCTTACCCCGCTGACGTTTCTGGGAGGCACGTTCTATTCGATCGATATGCTGCCGAAGCCATGGGACACTATCGCTCTAGCCAATCCGATCGTTTATCTTGTCAGTGGATTGCGCTGGACATTCTATGGGACGAGCGACGTCAATATCTGGGTCAGCTTCGGTATCACCTTGGGCTTTCTCGCCCTGTGCGTTTCGGTGATCGCGTACATTTTCAAAACAGGTTGGCGGCTACGCGCCTGAATACGAACGCGCTTTGTCGATCAAGGGTGGCGAGCGCCGAAGAGCCGCGCTAGGCTTCTGGCATGTTTGTGAGAACCGCCTTATTTACGTTTGCGGCTAGCACAGCCGCATTTGCATCACCGGCAAATGCCGAGCTCCCCGAAGCTGCCCGTCAGATGATCGACACAGCACTGGCTAGTGGCGATAACACCAAGATTGCGACCGTACTGGACTTGGCCCGCAAGACATGGCCGGACGATGGGGAGGAAATCGCCGCGATCGAAGGCGCGTGGGGAAAAACTAAAGCCGAAAAAGCCGCTTTGGCCGCGAAGGAGAAGGAAGAGGCCATTCGGACTGCTGGTCTGCTCGACCGCTGGACAGGGCAAGGTGAATTGGGCGGATTCCATTCTACAGGGAATAGCGACACGACCGGCATTACCGCTGCGCTCCATCTCAAGCGACAGGGCATCGACTGGTCGCATCACTTGAGAGCGCGTTTCGATTATCAACGCCAGAATGGTATCACCAGTCGTGAGAAATACTTCGCGTCCTATGAGCCTCGGTGGGAATTCGATGAGGGCATCTTTGCTTATGGACTGGCACAGTATGATCGCGATGCCTTTCAAGGAATCGACGGCCGGTATGCTGTTTCCGGGGGATTGGGATATCAGGTGATCGACGGCAACAGTCTCAGCCTGTCGTTGAAGGCAGGACCGGCTTACCGCGTTACCGATTACACCGATGGGCGCGTCGAAAACCGCGTGGCCGGCCTCGCAGGCCTCGATTTCGACTGGCGGATTCTCGACCGGGTGACCCTGACGCAGGATGCAAATGCTGTCGCCGAGACCGGCGGGCAGGCGGTCGTCATCGTGGACAGTTCCAATACTACGCTCAATCTGGTCACCGGCCTCGATTTCAAGGCTACCGAAAAACTTCGGGCGAGGATGAGCTATGCGATTGATTATGACAGCAACCCTGCAGTAGGCGCTGTTTCGACCGACACGGTAACCCGTGCATCGATCGTTTACGACTTTTGAGATTTGACATTGACCAATCGTTTTACGTTTGCCGTTGAGGCGGTCGATGGTGCTGCGCGGACGGGTGCGATTTCCATGTACCGCGGCCAGATCCGTACGCCGGCTTTCATGCCGGTCGGCACCGCGGCAACCGTAAAGGCCATGAAGCCTGAAACGGTGCGCAAGACGGGCGCGGACATAATCCTTGGCAATACTTACCACCTGATGCTGCGCCCGGGAGCGGAGCGTGTGGCAAAGCTCGGCGGTCTTCACAAATTCACGAACTGGAACCGGCCGATCCTTACAGACAGCGGCGGTTATCAGGTTATGAGCCTGTCGGACCTGCGGAAGCTGACTGAGAAGGGCGTGGAATTCCGCAGCCACATCGATGGGTCGAAGCATATGCTGACGCCGGAACGCAGCATGGAAATCCAGCGGCTTCTGGGCAGCGACATCGTGATGGCTTTTGACGAATGCCCCCGCGCCGACCGTCCGCGCGACGAAATTGCCGCGAGCATGGAAATGAGCATGCGTTGGGCGCAGCGGAGTCGAGAGGGCTTCAACGCAGGCGGCGAACATGCAGAACGGTCTGCCTTGTTCGGTATTCAGCAAGGCGCGCTCGACGAAGATCTACGCAAGATCAGTGCGGATAAGCTGGCCGATATCGGCTTCGATGGATATGCCATTGGCGGTCTGGCCGTGGGCGAGGGGCAGGAGGCCATGTTCGCCACACTGGACTTTGCCCCAGCGCAGCTCCCACAGGATCGCCCTCGTTATCTCATGGGCGTGGGTAAGCCGGACGACCTGGTGGGTGCGGTTGAACGCGGTGTCGACATGTTCGACTGCGTGTTGCCAAGCCGATCCGGACGCAATGGACAAGCGTTTACCTGGAACGGCCCGATGAACCTTCGCAATGCGCGGTTCGCGGAAGATACCGATCCTTTGGATAATCGCTGCACTTGCGACACGTGTAACACCTACTCGCGCGCCTATCTCCACCACCTCGTGAAATCACAGGAAATTCTCGGTGCAATGCTGATGACCGAGCATAATATCGCTTTCTACCAGCAGTTGATGCAGGCAATGCGCGATGCGATTGGGGAGAGGAGATTTGCTACCTTTGCCAAGGATTTCCGCCGGGATTACTTGCGCTGAAGCGGGACTGGCCTAATTTGTAAAGATGGCCACGCCTCCTCAAACCCGCCCTACCTCTGCTCAATGGGGGCTTCCGTATGCGGATGGCGCGAGTGGTCCCGCCGTTAAACGCGAGCAGACGTATATCATCGCCTTTGCAGTCTTGACGATCGTTGCGTGGCAAACGGCTATCGGTACGTTGGCGCTCATGCCGTTTACGCTGCTTTCCACCTGGTGGCATGAGATGGCGCATGGTCTCATGGCGGCTGCACTTGGAGCTGAATTCGAGCGATTGGTCATCTTTGCGAACGGGTCGGGATTTGCAGAAAGCTCTGGCGACCTTGGGCGTATCGGCCAGGCCATCGTTGCTGCCTCCGGATTGCTCGGCCCCACCATCGCGGGCTGCGTCTTGATCATTGCTTCGCGCTCACCCCGTGCAACAAAGGTGATGTTGTTCGTCCTGGCGATTGCATTGATCGCGAGCACCCTGATTTGGGTCAGATCTATGGCCGGCTGGATCGTGCTGCCGCTCTTTGCAGCAGGTGCATTCTTGATTGCATCCAGAGCAACGAGGAAATGTCAGAGGATCACTATCGAGTTCCTTGGCGTGCAAGGAGCGGTCAGCGTTTACCAGGACATCGATTATCTGTTCAGTCCAGGCGCCGCAGTAGATGGACAAGTTACCCTATCCGATACGGGACGCATCGCGGAAGCGTTGATCTTTCCCTACTGGTTCTGGGGCGGGGCTATCACCATCGCAATTGCGGCAATGGTCTGGAAGTCCTTGCAGATTGCCGGCCGGACGTAGGTAGCTAGACCCGCTCTTTTTCGCGCATTTCCAGTATCGTCCCGCGATACGGGACGAACGTGCCGGCACTGTCCAAAAAGCCTGCACCAATAACATTCGCACGCGCCTGCGCATCGTTGAGGCTATCGTACCATTTGCCGCGACGATTGGGCGTGATGAAGCGGTATTGAGTCATAGTAAAAACTGAACCGCCAATCACCTTCCGCGTTCCTGCCAAGGCTTTGAAAATGCGGTGAATTGATACAAAAAAGGCGGCCCTGAGGCCGCCCTTTCCGTATATCGATGAACCAAAGGATCAGCGCGAGTAGAACTCGACGACCAGGTTCGGTTCCATGGTCACCGGATAGGGCACTTCATCAAGCTTCGGTACGCGAGTGAAAGTCACCTTGTCGTTACCATCGGGCGCGACATAATCGGGAATTTCACGCTCGGGAAGGCTCTGTGCTTCGATGACCAAAGCCATTTCCTTGGCTTTGCTGCCGAGGCTGACCACGTCGCCAACCTTCACACGCGCCGAAGCGATGTTGGTCTTCACGCCGTTGAGGTAGATGTGGCCGTGGCTAACGATCTGGCGGGCGGCGAAGATGGTCGGTGCGAACTTGGCGCGGTAAACGACCATGTCGAGGCGCTGTTCGAGCAGGCCGATCAGGTTCTGACCGGTGTCGCCCTTCATGGCCGACGCTTCCTTGTAGGTGCGCTTGAACTGCTTTTCCGTTACGTCGCCGTAGTAGCCCTTGAGCTTCTGCTTGGCGCGAAGCTGCAGACCGAAGTCGCTCATCTTGCTCTTGCGACGCTGGCCATGCTGGCCGGGGCCGTACGAACGCTTGTTGACCGGGGAATTCGGACGACCCCAGATGTTTTCACCCATCCGGCGGTCGAGTTTGTACTTGGCGCTTGTGCGCTTCGTCATAAATAGTTCCTTCAATTTGCTGGACCGCCCCAGTGGCGGCCATTTAACCCGGCATCACACCGTCAACCTCGAGGTTGACGCGGCTTCCGCTTCACCGGGGTGCAGAGCCAATTTGTGAAGGCGCGCTCGTAGCAAAATTGTGCAGCGCGTCAAGCAGCAAGATAGGCGCTCGACAAGTCGGTTCAAGCGCGGCACTGCGCAGCACCATGAAGGACGATTTCAAACTGCCGGAAGATTGCACCGACATGCGCGAGGTGCGAATTGGAGTGGACACGACTGACCGCGAACTGATGGAACTGCTCGATCGCCGGTTTGGTTACATGCGAGCTGCTGCACGGATCAAGACGGATCGCAATGTCGTTCGCGACGAAGGGCGTAAGGCCGAGGTGATCGAGAACGCCCGCGCTGATGCAGAAAACCGCGCGCTTCCGGCTGATGAGCTCGCGCGGATGTGGGACGATCTGGTCGAAACCTCCATTGCCTACGAAATGGAGGAATGGGACAGGATCAGGGCTTAGGTTCGCGTTGAAGTGACGACAGTACACCTCTCAGGGTACGGACTTCGAGGTGGTTCCAGGCAGGCTTCGTCAACACGCCACGTAATGTGCGCTGGGTAGCTTCGGCGCGGGCTTCCGGACGAAAATACCCTTTTGGCTCCAGCATGCTTTCCAAATGTGCGATCAGGCCATCAAGCTCTTCCTGTGGGGCAGGGGGCAAGAGCTCTTCCTGGGTCGGTTGTACCAAGGTTTCATGCTTGGACCATTCGTAGGCACACAGGATCACCGCCTGCGCGAGGTTGAGCGACCCGAACTCTGGATTGATCGGCACCGTCAAGATAGCACGCGCGAGCGCTACATCCTCGGTTTCCAGCCCGGACCGCTCTGGTCCGAACAGGATTGCACTGCGGCCTTGCGCGACGGCAATTTCCTGACTGGCTTGCTCGGGCGTGACGACAGGTTTCGTAACGCCCCGTTTGCGAACGGTGGTGGCGTAGACATGCGCGCAATCCGCCACCGCATCGGCAGTCGATCCAAAAACCCTTGCACCTTCCAGCACGATGTCCGCGCCCGACGCGGACGGACCAGCCGACGGGTTGGGCCAGCCATCGCGCGGCTCGACCAAGCGCATTTCCGTGAGGCCGAAGTTGAGCATGGCACGCGCGGCCTTGCCGATATTCTCGCCGAGTTGCGGGCGCACGAGGACGATGATCGGCTTTCTGGCGTCAGCCCCGTTCATTGGCTGCCGCTTCCTGCACGGTACTTGCGAATTCTTCAAAATCCCGGGCTTCGCTGAAATCGCGATAGACCGAGGCGAACCGGATATATGCGACGCTGTCCAGTCCGCGCAGTCCATCCATAACCATCTCGCCGATACGTTTGGATGGGATTTCTGGTTCGCCGGCAGTTTCGACCTGCCGCTGGATGCCGCTGACGAGCTGGTCGATCCGTTCTTGCGGAACATCGCGCTTGCGGCAGGCCAGCGAAATCGATTGTTCTAGCTTGCTGCGTTCGAAGGGCTGGCGACGGTCGCCGCTTTTGACCACCGTCACTTCGCGTAATTGCACGCGTTCGAAAGTGGTAAACCGCGCGCCGCAGCTGGAGCACTGGCGACGCCGCCGGATCGAGGTCGAATCCTCGGTCGGACGACTGTCCTTTACCTGGCTGTCGTCATGCGCACAAAATGGGCAACGCATTTACGGCCGGAGGCGTTTGTAGAGCATGAAGCCGGCGCCCGCGACCAGACCGAGGGGCCAAGTCACCACCGGCAATATACCCGCCGCGATCGCGCCGACTGCCGCGCCGGTCAGCACTGGTTTAGTCGACGGATGGTTCAGCCCCTGCTTCGCCATTCCCTTGATCTCTGCGCCGGCATCCGAAACAAGATCGTGGTCTTGATGCTGCGGTTCTTTGTTATCCATCATTCGTCTCCTTAGCGGCCGGGGTAGACGGGGAAGTCAGCGCAGAGTTCGGCAACCTTGCCACGCACCTGCTCTTCGACCTGCCCGTCGCCTTCCGGACCATTGCGCGAGAGCCCTTCGACTACCTGACAGATAAGAGCCCCAATCTGGCGGAACTCGTCGGGGCCAAATCCGCGCGTCGTGCCCGCCGGAGTGCCGAGGCGGATGCCGCTCGTAACAAAAGGGCTGCGCGTATCGTATGGAATGCCGTTCTTGTTGCAGGTCAGCCATGCTCGATCGAGGCCGGCTTCTGCAGATTTTCCGGTCACGTCCATGGCCGTTAGGTCAACGAGCATGGAGTGATTGTCCGTACCCCCGGAAACGACACGCAGGCCGTTGGCTTCGATCCCTTCGGCCAGGGCGCGGGCGTTCTCGACAACGCGCTTGGCATAGTCTTTGAAATCCGGACGCAGAGCTTCGCCGAACGCGACGGCCTTCGCCGCAACCACATGCATCAGCGGCCCACCCTGCATACCGGGGAAGACCGCCATGTTGAATGGCTTGGTCAGGTCGTCGTCATCCCAAAGGATCACGCCGGAGCGCGGACCACGCAAGCTCTTGTGAGTGGTTGTCGTGACGACATGGGCATGGGGGAAGGGGGAGGGATGCGCGCCGCCAGCGACCAGTCCGGAAATGTGGCTCATATCTACCATGAGATACGCGCCGACCTCGTCGGCCACCTTGCGGAAAGCCTTCCAGTCCCAGACGCGGGAATAGGCCGTTCCGCCTGCAATGATGAGCTTCGGCTTGTTGGCTTTGGCAATCGCCATAACCTCATCCATGTCGATCAGTTCATCGTCCTTCCGAACACCGTAGCTGACAGGATTGAACCACTTGCCGCTCATGTTGACCGGAGAACCATGGGTCAGGTGGCCGCCCGAATTTAGGTCGAGCCCCATGAACGTATCGCCAGGCTGGAGCAGCGCAAGAAATACCGCCTGGTTCATCTGGCTGCCTGAATTGGGCTGAACATTGGCGAAACCACAGCCGAACAGCTTCTTGGCGCGCTCGATGGCGAGTGTTTCGATTACATCGGCATAATCGCAGCCGCCGTAATAGCGCTTGCCGGGATAGCCTTCAGCATATTTGTTCGTGAATA
Source organism: Qipengyuania pacifica (assembly GCF_019857205.1). Classification (GTDB taxonomy): domain Bacteria; phylum Pseudomonadota; class Alphaproteobacteria; order Sphingomonadales; family Sphingomonadaceae; genus Qipengyuania; species Qipengyuania pacifica. Next base: position 415,379 of record NZ_JAHWXO010000002.1, read on the forward strand.
CTGATCCGGTTGCTTCGAGAACGGCGCTCGAGGCGATGTTTTCGGACGCTATAAGCTCGATCTTGTCCTGCTGACGCGCCAGTTCATTGCGGATTGCATCATGAATTTCTGGATCTGCCTCGGCAAGGGTGTCGTGCCAGAAACGATCCATAGGGTCGCGGTCGGTATTGGCGGGCTTGGTAGCCAAATCAGATCTCCGGTTTGGAAAGCTTGTCGACGCGGCGCTGGTGGCGACCGCCGGCGAATTCGGTTTCGAGAAATGCAGTAAGGCAAGCCTTTGCCATGTCGCTTCCGGTCAGGCGGGCGCCCATCGCAATACAGTTTGCGTCATTGTGTTCGCGTGAAAGTGCAGCCGAGAGTGGTTCCGAGACAAGCGCACAGCGAACCGATGGATTGCGATTGACGCTCATGGAAATACCAATGCCGGAGCCGCAGAGCGCCACGCCACGTTCCGCAGTGCCGTCAGCAAGCACATTAGCAAGCTTGTAGCCGTAGTCAGGGTAATCGACGCTATCGCCGGTGTCTGGCCCGAGATCCGCCACTTCGTGGCCCTGTTCGATCAACCATTCGCGCAATTCTGTCTTTAGGTCGATTGCAGCGTGGTCGGAGGCTATAGCTATACGCATGGGGGAGCACATAGGCATTGCCTTCGATTCGCGCGACCCCCTTGATCCCATTATCGATCGAGCGGATGCGTAGGGATTACTTTGGCATGCAACCGGAAACTTATCGGTCGCTGGCGCTTTCCAGACTTTCGATTGCCGCTCTTATTTGGACGATCGAATATGGCTTTGTGATCGTCACAGAATTCACAAGCTCCTTTGGGTGCTCTGCATCTCCGTACCCCGTTGCAAATGCGAAAGGGATGTCATCAGCCTTCAGCTCGTAAGCCAGCGGATAACTCTTTGAGCCATGCAGGTTCACATCGAGGATTGCATAATCGAACGTTTCGTTTGCTCGGCCCTCGCGCGCCTGCTCGATCGAACTGAAAACCGAAACCGTGGCGCCTTCCTCGATCAGCATGTCTTCCAGAGCGAATGCGATGATCGGCTCGTCTTCGAGCACCAGGATATGTTTCCCGTTCAAGCTCATACTTTGCCCTCAATCCGGCAATAGAGGCCGCTGGCTCGATATTCCAAGGTCGTGCGACTGTCCGGGCTTCCAAGACCTCGCTTGACCAGTCGTGATCCAAAACCGCTGGTTTGGGGCTCCACTACGACCGGTCCGTCATGTTCACTCCATTCGAATATGAGCAAGGTGCCATCTGTCTCAGTAGGTTGCGTCCGCCAAGTGATCTCGACGAAGCCGGCTGGCTCGCTCAACGCACCGTATTTCAAGGCGTTCGTGCATAGTTCGTGCACTACCATCGAAAGCGTAACCGCAGTTTGAGGAGCCAGAACAACTTTCGGTCCTGTGAGCGAGTATCGCGACGAATCTGAGCCTACGGTGGCTGCCAGCGATCCTATGACGATCGATTCCAGATCGGCAGCTTCCCAACTTCGCTCGGTCAGAAGATTATGCGCGCTCGCCAAAGCTGCGAGACGATTGGAGAATGCGTCTATTCCAGTCGAACCCGGCTCCGAGCGAAAAGACTGTTTTGCGAGTCCTTGGACGACCGCAAGGGTGTTCTTGACCCTGTGGTTGAGCTCATTGATCAAAATGCGCTGGTGTTCTTCAAAGGCCACTTCTTCTGTTACATCGTGGCCTTGAACCAGAATGCCTTCGAAGTCGTCTCCACCGTGGATCGGTTGGTAGATGAACTCGAGAAACCGGGCCTCAAGTTCTCCGTCCTTGCCCGAATTCAGGAGGATCCTTTCTTTCTTGCCGAAGTATGGTTCGTTCTTGTCGAGCACGTCGTCGAGCAACTGGATGAACCCCTGATCGACAACTTCCGGCAGCGCTTCCGGCACCGTTTTGCCAACCAGCTTGCGCTGACCGACAAGCTGACGATACGCAGCATTCGCCATTACAAATCGATGCTCACGTCCACTCAGCACCGCTACGAACCCTGGTGCTTGTTCGAGCAGGGAACGGAATCGATCCAGTTCCTTGCTGGCCCCCCGATAACGTTCCTCTACCGCTTCGGCGCGCCGGGCGACGCTGGCAGCGTCGCGCTCCGAGCCCGATTGCTCCAATCCCGTGATGCGAACCGTATGCTGGAGAATGTATTCGACATCGCCATTGTCGTCGAGAAAAGGCGTGTGAGTGGCGCTCCATATATGGGTGTCAAAGCCGCCTTGGGCGTTTGGAATATTATAAGGGATTCGAGCGATTTCGTCAGCTTCGCCGGTCTCGAGGACTCGATCGAAAGACGACTTCAACTGGCGATAACTTTCACCTTCGCTCGGGAAGGCTTCGAACATTCCCCGCTGCTTGATCTCATCCCATCGGCTTTCCGTGGCGCTCAGATAGGCTGCATTTGCCCACTGAATGACCAGAGATGCATCGAGAATAACATAAGGGTTGGGAGAGCGCGCAAGCACACTCTCGAAATCTAAGTTCATGCGTGCCCCGGAATAGCAGCTTTTCTAACTGGATCGGGAACCTGGATTTGGCTCACCTATCCAACTGAGTAAGGAAAAGCTTGGAAAGAAAGTCCGTTCCGGGGGACAGGCAGCGGATTCCGCTATGTGACATTTCGGTCACTCCGCTGCCTGACGCGGATATGTATTACTGGTCGAGGAAAGAGCGCATCTTTCTGCTCCGGCTGGGATGCTTGAGTTTGCGGAGCGCCTTGGCTTCAATCTGACGAATACGTTCACGCGTGACCGAGAATTGCTGGCCCACTTCCTCGAGCGTGTGGTCCGTATTCATACCGATCCCGAAGCGCATGCGCAGAACGCGCTCTTCACGCGGCGTAAGGCTGGCAAGAACGCGGGTGACCGTTTCCTTGAGGTTGGCCTGGATCGCCGCGTCGACCGGAATAATCGCGTTCTTGTCCTCGATGAAATCGCCGAGATGCGAATCTTCCTCGTCACCGATCGGTGTTTCGAGACTGATCGGCTCTTTCGCGATCTTCATGACCTTGCGCACCTTTTCAAGTGGCATGGAAAGCTTCTCGGCCATCTCTTCAGGTGTCGGCTCGCGTCCCTGATCGTGCAGGAACTGACGGCTGCAGCGGACCAGCTTGTTGATCGTCTCGATCATGTGGACCGGGATACGGATGGTCCGCGCCTGATCGGCAATCGAACGCGTGATTGCCTGGCGAATCCACCAGGTTGCGTAAGTGCTGAACTTGTATCCGCGGCGGTATTCGAACTTGTCGACCGCCTTCATCAGGCCGATGTTGCCTTCCTGGATAAGGTCGAGGAATTGCAGACCGCGATTGGTGTATTTCTTGGCAATCGAGATCACAAGGCGCAGGTTCGCCTCAACCATTTCCTTCTTGGCGATACGCGCCTCGCGCTCGCCTTTCTGGACCATGTTAACGATCCGGCGGAATTCCTCGAGTGCCATGCCAGTCTGGCCGGCAATGTCGGAAATCTCGGCGCGGATTCGCTCGACCGCATCGGCTTCCTTCTCGGCGAAGGCTGCCCATTTCTTGTCCTTCTTAGCGCGATCGGTGAGCCAGTTATCGTCCAGTTCATTGCCGATGTAGGCATCGAGAAAATCGATACGCTTCACTTTGTGGCGTTCGGCAAGGCGAAGCATCTGCCCACCCAAAGCGGTCAGGCGGCGATTGAAGGCGTAAAGATTATCGACCAGAAATTCGATCTTGGTCGCGTGGAACTGAACGCTCTCGACTTCAGCCGTAAGCTGCTCGGAAAGCGCCTCGTATTTCTTCTCCTTGGCAGGCGTGAACGCCTCGCCGCGGGCCATCACATCGACGCGTTCCTTCTGGAGCTTCTCGAACTTTCCGAACAGATCGGTGATCCGAGCAAAGCGCTCGATGGCGTCCGGCTTGAGCGCGGCTTCCATCTGAGCAAGGGACATGGTGTTGTCCTCTTCCTCGTCATCGTCGCTCTTGGACGAACCTTCTTCGCCATCTTCGTCGTCGGAATTGGAATCGTCGTCCTCATCCTCGTCATCATCACGGATGGTCGGACCGGCGGTCTCTTCGGAGATTTCACCGTCATCGTCATCGTCTTCGGCGTCGTCGTTCAGCTTGTCGGCCGGGGGTTCCTTCGACAGCATGGCATCGAGATCGAGAATCTCGCGTAGCTGCATTTCCTCGGCATTCAGGGCTTCCGACCATTGGATGATCGCGTGGAAGGTGATCGGAGACTGGCACAAGCCCATGATCATCATGTCGCGCCCGGCTTCGATCCGCTTGGCGATGGCGATTTCACCTTCACGGCTGAGCAGTTCGACCGCACCCATTTCGCGCAGATACATGCGCACCGGATCGTCCGTGCGTTCTCCGGTTGCGGTCTTTTTGGCAGCAGGCTTGGCCGCAGCCTTGCTGTCCTTTTTAGTGTCAGTCGTGATTTCCTCGACCTCGTCCGCTTCTTCAGCGGCAGCCTCGGCATCTTCGTCGCTTTCGACGATCTGCACACCCATGTCTGACAGAGCGGACTGGATGTCTTCGATCTGATCGGAGCTCATCTCACCCTGCGGCAAAGCGTCGTTGAGCTCGTCATAAGTGACGTAGCCCTTCTTCTTCGCCTTCGCGATGAGCTTCTTCACCGATGCCTCATTGAGGTCGATCAGGGGAGCATCGCCATCGTCCTTGGTCTTCGACTTGGTGGCCATAAGGTAATTCAGTCCAGTCTACTCTTGCCCGCGGGTCGCGTAACCGCGGGGATCATGAATCCGATTCGCCGTCTGCAGCTGCCTTCTTGCGACCGAAACGCTTCAACCGCTCGTTAAGGGCCAGTAATCGCTCACGCAATCGGGCCTGTTCGGCGATGGAGCCTTCCGGGTCACGTTCGAAACGCGCAGTGGCTGCGGAAAGCGCAGCCTCAAGCGCAGGTCTTTCGACCAGCAAAGACACGGCCTCGGCCAGATCCTCGCGCGCATCAACCGGGTCGGTGCCTTCATGAAGGAAGGCGAATGATGTTTTTTCCGGTGGGGCGGGAAGGCCTCGTTCCAGCGATATGGTCGATCGTGCGGACAAATCAAGCGTTTCGGCGGCTTCTACCAATGAATCGAGCGCGGGACCGACATTTTGATCACGTCTGGCCAGATCGGACAAGGCTTCCTCGTGTCGCAGTATCTGATCCGGGAACTTCACCAGGCCGGCAATCACAGCCCGGGTCAAGGCATCGCGGGCACCTCCGGTCATCGCTCGGGTAAGGCGATCGCGGGCATTCGGCGAAAGCGTTGGCGCGGGCTGTTTGAACTGCCCCTTCTTCCAGTCGCTGCGTTGACGAAATTCGCGCTGCGGGCGAGGTGGGAAGGCAAATGTAGAGAAGCGTTCGAGCAGTTCGCGCTTGTAGAGTGCACGAATGTCGGGGTGCTGGATGTTCTCAACGTGCTCAAGGAGGCGCGCCTTGAAGCCCGCCTTGTCTTCCGGTGAATTGAGCGGTGAAGCGGCTTTTTCGAAGTCCCAGAGGGTGTCGAGCAGACTGGAAGGCTGACCCAGAAGCTCCTCGAGCGCCGCGACGCCTTTCTCCCGTATCAGATCGTCGGGATCCAAACCGGCAGGCATGCGAACGATGGAAAGGGAGTGGGCGGGGCGAAGCATGGGAAGAGCCCGTGCCACTGCTCGCATGGCGGCGCGTTGTCCGGCATTATCCCCATCGAAACACAGGATCGGCTGCTCCACCTGTCGCCAGAGCAGTTCGATCTGGTTCTCGGTCAGTGCGGTGCCCAGCGGGGCAACCGCCTCCTGAATTCCTGCATTGGCTAACGCAATCGCATCCATATAACCCTCGACTACGATCAGGCGGCCGCTTTGGCGTGCGGCAGGCGCTGCGCGGTGAAGGTTGTAGAGCGTGCGACCCTTGTCGAAGAGCGGCGTGTCGGGACTGTTCAGATATTTCGGAGCATTCGGATTGGCTTCGCTGTCGAGAATGCGTCCCCCGAAGGCAATCACTCGTCCGCGCGTATCGTGAATCGGCAGCATCAAACGACCGCGAAACCGGTCGTAAGGTTCCTTGCCCTCGACGGTGATCCGCATTCCGGCCTCTATGAGCATAGGCTCGTCGAACCGGGCGAGAGCACTCTTTAGGGCCTGCCGATCTTCCGGGGCGTAACCGAATCCGAATTCCCGGATGATGGCATCTGTAAATCCTCGGCGTCCAAGATAGCTGCGCGCCTGCATCCCGTCGCTACCGCGCAACTTGTCTTCAAACCATTCTTGAGCGGCGCCGGTCACATCGTGGAGGCTGGCGCGCTTCTCCGCTTGCTGGGCTGCTCGGGGGTCGGGGGCGGGGACTTCCATCCCCGCTTCGGCCGCCAGCTCTTTCACTGCGTCCATGAAGGGCATGCCCCTCTGATCGGTCATCCAGCGAATGGCATCGCCATGCGCCTCGCAGCCAAAGCAGTGGTAGAAGCCCTTATCGTCATTGACGTAGAAGCTGGGCGTTTTCTCGTTGTGGAACGGGCAGCACGCCTTGAACTCACGCCCAGCCTTGGTCAGCCGAAGGGTACGACCGACCACTGCGGACAGCGTGGTCCGCATGCGCAATTCGTCAAGCCATTGGGGAGACAGGGCCATGAGGTCTCCGACCTTACCCGCGCCCTGCCCAGACCGCTAGCGCGGGCGGGCGCCCTCCACAGGCTTTTCTTCTGGCGGGAAGGGGCCGGTAGCAATGGCCTGATTGCCATCGACCTCAAGGAGATACGCTTCGGCGGGGCCTTGAGGTGGCGTAGTGGACTGCCACCAGAACGTCATTGTGCCGCCCGGTTTCCAACCTGAACCGCGCGATACTCGCCAGATCAGGCTGCCGCTATCGTTGGTAATCGAGATGGCGTCAGGATCGCCAAGCGTCGCTTCCGCTTCCGCAGTGGAATAACCGACCGATTGGTTGAACCCTGAAACTTTGCGGATCGTGCGGAACAAGGTCGGAGCGCTTTCCATCACCTCAGGACCGTCCGTTTCGGCCATCTGCGTCCCATCGTCTGCATCGGTAAGGGTCACGCTGTGCACGTATGTGTACACTGTCCCCTCAGGCATTCCGCCTAGTTTGCATTCAGCCGTATCGGCGGGGCACGCAACATAGCTGACGAGGCGACCGATCTCGCGATTACCTGCGCTAAGCACGGTGCGAACCTCAGGGCCTTGCGGGCCGACGATTTTCGCGCCGAGTGTGGACAGATCGAGATCGGCTCCGACGAGGGTGCGCGGTGCGGCAACGGTTGGTGTGGGGGTAGGCGCGGGCTCTGGTTCAGAAGACCCGCAGGCTGCCAGCATGCCAATCGATAGGAGGGCGAGGGCGTTCTTCATGAAAGTGCTTCCTTCACCAGACTGCTTGCCTTGCTCATGTCCAGCGTTGCGCCGTGACGGCTTTTGAGTTCTGCCATAACCCGGCCCATATCTTTCATGCCTTCGGCCGAAAGATCGGTTTTGATCTCGGCGATAGCAGCGCGGGTTTCTTCCTCGCTCATCTGCGTGGGGAGAAACTCTTCGATCACTGCGAGTTCGCTTTTCTCCTTGTCGGCGAGCTCCTGCCGTCCTCCGTCCTCATACATCTCGATCGATTCGCGACGCTGCTTGGCCATTTTCAGCAGGACGTCCGTGACGAGTTCGTCATCCTCGGGCTTCTTGTCGGCCGTACGCAATTCGATATCGCGATCCTTGATCTTTGCCCCGATCAGGCGGAGCGCAGCGGTGCGATCCTTGTCCTTTGCCTTCATGGCGGTGACGGTTTCGGCCTGGATATTTTCGCGCAGCATGGGAATTCCCGGTGTTTGGAGGTGGTTTCGGCCACTCATTTAGAACAGTGCACCGATATGCCAAGTGTTCCGCTTGACGGGAATCGTCCCGGTCCCTAGCGGCTGGGACTTAGCACACATCGCTGGAAACCTTTTTACCCGGAGCGCCCATGGCCCTGTCCGCATCTTCGCACGCGCAACCCAAAGGCGCGACCGGAGTCCTCGTCCTTGGCGACGGCACCGTAATCTGGGGCAAGGGCTTCGGCGCCAGCGGTCACGCAGTGGGCGAAGTCTGCTTCAACACCGCGATGACCGGGTATCAGGAAGTGATGACCGATCCTTCCTACGACAGCCAGATCGTGACGTTCACCTTCCCGCATATCGGCAATGTCGGCGCGAACGAGGAAGATCACGAGAGCCGTGGGCTGGGCGCGGTAGGGCTGGTGGTGCGGCAGGAGATCACGCCGCATTCAAGCTTCCGCGCGCAGAACGAGTTTGTGGAATGGTGCGTAACCCACGGAAAGATCGGGCTTTCCGGCGTCGATACGCGCGCTTTGACGCGGCGGATCCGGATGAGCGGGGCGCCGAATGCGGTTATCGCTCATAATCCGCACGGAGAATTCGACCTCAAAGCCTTGAAAAAGCAGGCGGAAGAGTGGGGCGGGCTGGAAGGGCTCGACCTTGTTCCGGGTGTGACGCGGGATGGGCAGGAAAACTGGACCGGCGGGCACTGGCAGCTTGGTTTCGGCTATGGCGAAGGCAATGCCGACAAGCCCCACGTGGTCGCGATCGATTACGGCGCGAAGGATAACATCTTCAGAAACCTCGTGAAAGCGGGCGCCAAAGTGACCGTCGTGCCTGCAAAGACCTCGTTCGACGAGATCATGGCGCTGGAGCCCGATGGCGTTTTTCTGTCGAACGGGCCGGGCGATCCGGCAGCCACCGGACAGTACGCAGTCCCGTCAATCATACGTATGATCGAGGCCGATATACCGTTGTTCGGTATCTGTTTGGGGCATCAAATGCTCGGCATTGCGGCTGGCGCGAAGACGGCAAAGATGTTCCAGGGTCATCGCGGCGCCAACCACCCCGTCCAGCGGGTCGGGAGCGAATGGGGCGAGAGCGAAGGCCTCGTCGAGATCACCAGCATGAACCACGGCTTCGCCATCGACGGTGAAACCCTGCCGGACAATGTCGAGCAGACCCATGTCTCGCTGTTCGACGGCACCAATTGCGGGATCAGCATCAAGGGCAAGAAGGCATTTGGTGTCCAATACCATCCCGAGGCCAGCCCCGGCCCACAGGACAGTTTCTATCTGTTCGAGAAGTTCGTGGGGATGCTGGGATGAGGCGCCGATACGAAACCCTCATCCCCGGATCTGCTCCTGAAACAGCAGGAGCAATCACTGCGCATGTCTCCTTTTACGATATGGCTAAAATCTAATGCCCAAACGCACTGACATCTCCTCGATCCTCGTCATTGGCGCAGGTCCCATTATTATCGGCCAGGCGTGCGAGTTCGACTATTCGGGCACGCAGGCGATCAAGGCGCTCAAGGAAGAGGGCTACCGGGTCATCCTGGTGAACTCCAACCCTGCGACCATCATGACCGATCCTGAAATGGCCGACGCGACCTATGTCGAGCCGATCACGCCGGAAATCGTCGCGAAAATCATCGAGAAGGAGCGGCCCGACGCAGTGCTGCCGACGATGGGTGGGCAGACGGCGCTGAATTGCGCTCTCGACCTTGCGAACCAGGGCGTTCTGGAGAAATTCGGCGTCACCATGATCGGCGCCAATGCCGATGCCATCGACAAGGCCGAGAACCGCCAGCGCTTCCGTGAGGCGATGGACAAGATCGGTCTGGAAAGCGCGCGCAGCGGCGTCGCCAATACGGTCGACGAGGCGTTCGCGGTGCTGGAAACCACCGGCCTGCCCGCCATCATCCGCCCCAGCTTCACCCTTGGCGGAACGGGCGGCGGCATCGCCTATAACAAGGCCGAATTCGACCGTATCGTGCGCGAAGGTCTGGATGCGTCACCCACAACCGAAGTCCTGATCGAGGAATCGCTCCTTGGCTGGAAAGAGTACGAAATGGAGGTGGTGCGCGACCGCAAGGACAATTGCATCATCATCTGTTCGATCGAGAATGTCGATCCGATGGGCGTGCATACGGGCGATTCCATCACTGTCGCACCGGCGCTGACGCTGACCGACAAGGAATACCAGATCATGCGCACCGCCAGCATCGAAGTGCTGCGCGAAATCGGTGTGGAAACAGGCGGTTCGAACGTACAGTTCGCAGTCAATCCGCAGGATGGCCGCCTGATCGTGATCGAGATGAACCCGCGCGTATCGCGCAGTTCGGCGCTGGCTTCGAAGGCCACCGGCTTTCCGATCGCGCGCGTCGCAGCCAAGCTGGCTGTCGGTTACACGCTGGACGAGATCCAGAACGAGATCACCGGCGCAACGCCGGCAAGCTTCGAGCCGACGATCGACTACGTCGTGACGAAGATTCCGCGCTTTGCCTTCGAAAAGTTCAAGGGCTCTAAGAACGAGCTGTCGACCGCGATGAAGTCGGTCGGCGAAGTCATGGCGATCGGGCGGTGCTTTGCCGAGAGCATGCAGAAGGCGCTGCGCGGTCTGGAAACCGGGCTGGACGGGTTCAACCGGATCACCGAGTTCGAAGGGCTGAGCCGCGAGATCGTGATCGCATCGCTTTCCAAGCGCACGCCGGACCGCATTCTCAAGATCGCCCAGGCTTTCCGTGAGGATTTCACGGTCGAGGAGATCGCCAAGATCACCGGTTTCGATCCATGGTTCCTGCGCCAGATCGAGGCAATCATCTATGAAGAAAAGATGATCGGCCACAATGGCTTGCCCAATGATGCGGCCGAAATGCGCCGCCTGAAGGCGATGGGCTTTTCCGACAAGCGGCTTGCCACGCTGGCCGTACGGTCGGTGGGCGTCGCAGGTGGGCTCGGCGAAACGCAGGCGAAGCGTTCCGGCCTGCTGCATGACGCGCTGCGCGCCATGGCGGGCGCGACGAGCGAGGAAGAAGTTCGCAAGCTACGTCGCAAGCTGGGCGTCTATCCCGTGTTCAAGCGGATCGACAGCTGTGCTGCCGAATTCGAGGCGATCACGCCCTACATGTATTCGACCTACGAAGCCCCGAGCTTTGGCGAGGCGGAAGACGAGGCCGATCCGAGCGACCGCAAGAAGATCGTCATTCTGGGCGGCGGGCCGAACCGCATCGGGCAGGGTATCGAATTCGATTACTGCTGCGTCCACGCGTGTTTCGCGCTGGCAGAAGCCGGGTTCGAGACCATCATGGTCAACTGCAACCCGGAAACGGTTTCGACCGATTACGATACGTCCGACCGGCTCTATTTCGAGCCGCTGACCGAAGAAGACGTGCTGGAAATCATGCGCGTCGAAATGTCCAAGGGTGAAGTCGTGGGCGTGATCGTCCAGTTCGGCGGTCAGACCCCGCTGAAACTGGCCGCCGCGCTGGAACGCGAAGGCATCCCGATCCTGGGGACATCACCGGACGCGATCGATCTTGCCGAGGACCGCGAGCGCTTTGCCAAGCTGGTCAACAATCTGAAGCTGAAGCAGCCGATGAACGGCATCGCCAAGAGCCGTGATGAGGCGGCAGCCGTTGCCGCGCGCATCGGCTATCCGGTGCTGCTGCGCCCCAGTTACGTATTGGGGGGAAGGGCGATGGAAATCGTCGACAGCGAAGCGCAGCTGGACGATTACATCAACACCGCCGTCAATGTGTCGGGCGACAGCCCGGTGCTGGTCGACCAGTATCTGCGCGACGCCATCGAATGCGATGTCGACGTGGTGTCGGACGGCGAAGAGGTCCGCATTGCGGGCGTGATGCAGCATATCGAGGAAGCAGGCGTGCATTCCGGCGACAGTGCCTGCACCCTCCCGCCTTATAGCCTTTCCGGCGACATCATCGCCGAAATGGAACGTCAGGCGATCGACCTAGCCAGGGCGTTGCAGGTCCGCGGTCTGATGAACGTGCAGTTCGCGGTAAAGGAGGGCGAGGTCTATCTGATCGAGGTGAACCCGCGCGCCAGCCGTACCGTGCCATTCGTGGCCAAGGCCATCGGTCGCCCAATCGCCAAAGTGGCGGCACTGGTCATGGCAGGCCAGCCACTGACCAGTTTCGAGCCGTTCGACCTCAACCCCAATCACATGGCAGTGAAAGAGGCGGTATTCCCGTTCGCACGTTTCCCCGGTGCCGATCCGGTACTGTCACCGGAAATGAAATCGACCGGCGAAGTTATGGGGATCGACCGCAGTTTCGCGGCTGCTTTCCTTAAATCGCAGCTGGGGGCGGGAATGAAGCCGCCGCAGTCGGGGACGCTGTTCGTATCGGTGAAGGACAGCGACAAGGCGTTTATCGTGCCGGCGGTGCAGACCTTGCTGGACAAGGGTTTCCGCGTCATCGCAACCGGCGGGACCGAGCGCTACCTCGCCGACCAGGGGCTTAAGGTCGAGCTGGTCAACAAGGTGGCCGAGGGACGCCCCCACATTGTGGATGCGATCATCGATGGCGAAGTCCAGTTGATCTTCAACACCACCGAAGGCTGGCAGTCGCTGCTGGACAGCAAATCCATCCGCGAGGCGGCGCTGGAAAAGAAGCTGCCATACTATACGACGGCCGCTGCCTCGCTCGCCGTTGCGCAGGCGATAGCAGAGGTTTCGCCGGACCAGCTTGAAGTGCGTTCATTGCAAGACTATTATAGCTGACGAAGAATACGCCTGCTCCTCCACACATTCGAACCGCCTGGGTTCCGCAAATCGGCGGACCGGGTTTGAATTGTCCCGAGGGTGAGCATGAACAGGAAGGGCAAGGGGTCCTATGGAAAAAGTGCCGATGCTGGCCGAGGGTTATGAAAAGCTCACGGCAGATCTCAAAGCCCTGCGGGCGGAACGACCGCTGATCGTCGACGCGATCGAGGAAGCTCGGGCGCATGGCGACCTGTCGGAAAACGCCGAGTACCACGCTGCCAAGGAGCGCCAGGGTCAGGTCGAGGCCATGATCGGCGACCTTGAAGACAAGATCAGCCGCGCGCAGATCATCGATCCGACGACGCTGTCGGGCGACAAGGTTATCTTCGGGGCGACCGTCACCCTGCTGGACGAGAACGACAAGCCGGTGCGGTACCAGATCGTCGGCCAGACAGAAGCCGACGCCGCAAAGGGCCGGATCAGCTACAATTCACCGATCGGCCGTGCGCTGATCGGCAAGCAGCTCGAAGAAGAGGTCGAAGTGACCGTACCTTCCGGCGACAAGTTCTACCTGATCGACAAGATCGAGTTCATCTGACGAGATTTTCCGTCGCCCAACTGCAAATCGGGGAAGCCCGATGCAGGTGGGCGATGGTGAACTCTCGATATTCGACTGTAACCGTCCCGCCCGCTCGCGAGCTGGGCGGGATTGGGTTCTTACGGCCCGTCTGCCTGATCAGGCTTCCGGATCGAGCAGTTTGTGAAGGTGGACGATGACGTATTTCATTTCCGCATCGTCGACCGTGCGCTGGGCGTTCGAGCGCCACGCTTCCACGGCATTTTCATAGCTGCTGAACACGCCGGCAACGTGAATGCTTTCCGGATCGCTGAAGGTTACGTTGCGGGGATCGGTGACCCGGCCGCCCATGACCAGATAGAGCGCCTGTTTGCTCTCTTTTTCTTCCATGTTCTGACTTTCTCGATGGGGAGGGAGGATGGTTGCGCCACATAGCGAAAGCGGCGCCACAGGCAAGCCTGTCGCGCCGCTCGGTCATCCTGCGATGCAGGATCGCTGTTGTTCAGTATTTCAGACGCGTGCGTAGCGAACGATAGGCCCGGCTGCCCTTGCGGCCTGCCTTGCGGCGCGAACTGCGCAGGGCATCGCCTGCAACGTCCAGCTTGTAGGAGGTGTCACGACGAAGACCGCGAGCTGCAGTGGCTGCATTATCGCCGAAATCTTCGAAACGATCGCCTGCGTACTGTGCGCCGCTGGCCACGCTGTCCATCATGCGGGCGCCGTAGGCCATGACTGCATCGGCAGCCAGGCCGGCAAACATACCGCCGCGGCGGCCGAGATTGCGGCCGCGCCGCGTCATTGCACCGATGGCGAGACCTGCGACAAGCACGCCGCCAACGACGGCGAACGGGTGGCGCTTGGTGAATTCAAGCGCACTGTCGGCAGCATCGCGCGCCTGATCGGCAAGCGAGCGTTCCTGGATGCGCTGTTCGCCAGCATCGATGCGCGCACGAAGTTCTTCACGCTTCTGTTCGTCGCTCAGATTGCTGTCGGCGCTGATGGGGGTGACATTGTTCTTGGCTGCTTTGGCCATGATTAATCTCCGGATTTCGCGTTCGTCAGACCAACGGCCCTGGAAGGGTTAATGTTCCGACCTGGGGTAATATCCGTCATCTTCATCGTCGGCGTCGGTATCGATGCCGAACAATTCCAGGATGGGGTGACGGGCGAACCAGACCACTATCGCAGCGATCAGCGCGGCGAGCGCGCCCTTGTTGTCTTCGGCGACATCGAGGGCTTCGTCGTAGAGGTCCGTCGCGCCTTCGCGCACGCGGTCGAGCGCGCGTTCACCCAAGCCTTTGTGCGCAAAGTTGGATTTGAGCGTCTTGATATCGGCATCGATCAACGCGCGCGCGGAATCGCGCAGATGCTTGTCTTCCAGCATTCGCATTCGGCGAGAAGTCATTCATCGTCCCCTTCGAAAGCGTCGCGGATATCGTCGATCCGGCCTTTGAGAAGGCGCAGCATGATCAAGCCGATTACGACAAGGCTGATAGTGACGATCAGCGTGGCACCCAGCGGCCCGGTAATGGGTATGAGAGCCAGAACGAGACCAACCGTCGCCGCGATCAGGGCGAGATGGAACATGCCGAACGCGGCGAAAATGTAGATCAGCGCGCTCCTGACGCGATTACCCACAAACCCCGCGCGGCTTTTCTGGAAGCGCAATTCGGCTTCGGCATAGGTCTTGCCGTCTTCGAACAGTGCCAGCACATCGTCCGTCAATGAGAACTGGCGCGCCTCCGGTTCCTCCGGACCAGGTGCGCCGTGTCCGTCAGGTAAATCGAGCGGGCCGGGATAACCCTCGGCCCGCTCGTTATTATCGTCCCGCATTTCTGCCCCCGACGCCACTCGCTTAGCGCGAGCCGCGGAAGAGACGCGAAAGCATGAAGCCGACGACCGCTGCAATTCCCAGCGCCTTGCCGGGGCTCTTGCGAACGAATTCGCGGCCATCTTCTACCAGGTCGTCGACGCTCTTTTCGTCGAGCTTGCTGGCGTAACCGTCGATCGATTTGGACGCGCTGCGGGCATAATCGCCATATTTGGCGCCGAGCCGTTCATCAACCTGATGCGCGTTTTCATTGACCAGCTTGCTGAGCGAACGAAGGCCTTCGCCAGCCTTCACCTTACCTTCGGTAGCGAGTTCGCGGCCCTTGACCTTGGCGTCTTCACCATAGGCCTTGGCTTCGCTGACCCAGTCGTCGCCCTTGTGGCGAGCCTGGTCGCGATAGGCTGCTGCGCGGTCCTTGCCTTCGGCCTTAAGCGCTGCGGCGCCGGCCTTGGCTTCTTCCAGTGCTGCGTTGAAGCGCGACTTGGCTTCGGTGCGGTTGCTCGAGGCGGTGGTGTTGGTGGCGGTATTGGTCACGGGAGCAGTCTCCTTGGCTACGCCTTTCTTCGCCACGGTCTTGCGCGGCTTGCTGGCGGTTGTTGTTTTGCTTGATGCTGTTTTCTTTGCGGCAGAGGCTTTGCGCTTGGTTGGTATGCCGTCTGGTGTGGTTTCAGCCATAGTACTCGTCCTTGCCCTCAATTCGTATTCGTCCGGCGAATTCGCCTTCGATGGTGCAACGCAACTTGCGCGCCAATGTTCCGGCGAATAGAGCGCTGCCGACTCCCCATCTGGGGGTGTTATAGCCCATTACAACACCTTTGCCCGGAGCGCTTTGACCCATGACCGCGATTATCGACATCCATGCCCGCGAAATTCTCGATTCGAGGGGCAATCCCACCGTCGAAGTCGATGTGCTGCTGGACGACGGCAGTTTCGGCCGCGCCGCCGTTCCCAGCGGAGCGTCCACCGGCGCCCACGAAGCGGTCGAACTGCGTGACGGGGACAAGGATCGCTATCTCGGCAAGGGCGTGACCCAAGCCGTCGGCGCCGTGAATACCGAACTCAGGGATTTGCTCGTCGGTGCATTCGATGCCGAAGACCAGCGCGACATCGATCTGTCCATGATCGCCCTCGATGGAACGCCGAACAAGGGCCGCATCGGGGCGAACGCGATCCTCGGTACGAGCATGGCCGTGGCGAAGGCTGCAGCGAATGCCCGCGGTCTTCCGCTCTACAGCTATATCGGCGGCGTATCGGCGCATGTTCTTCCCGTGCCGATGATGAACATCATCAATGGCGGCGAGCACGCCGACAACCCGATCGATATCCAGGAATTCATGGTAATGCCGATCGGTGCGGACAGCCTGACCGAGGCCGTCCGCTGGGGCGCTGAGGTGTTCCACACTCTGAAGAAGAAGCTGCATGAAAAGGGCTTGGCCACAGCCGTCGGCGACGAAGGTGGTTTCGCCCCCGATCTGGCCAGCACGCGCGATGCACTCGATTTCATCATGGCGTCTATCGAGCAGGCCGGGTTCAAACCAGGTGAGGATATCGCACTGGCGCTCGACTGCGCGTCGACCGAATTCTTCAAGGACGGCAAGTACGAAATTTCCGGCGAGAGCCTGTCGCTCGACGGTCATGAGCTGGCCGAATATCTCGACAAGCTGTGCCGGGATTATCCCATCCGTTCGATAGAAGACGGAATGGCGGAAGACGATTTCGAGGGCTGGAAGGCCTTGACCGACCGGATCGGCAACACCGTGCAACTGGTCGGCGACGATCTGTTCGTCACGAACCCCCAGCGCCTTCGCGAAGGGATCGATCAGGGTCTTGCGAATTCTCTGCTGGTGAAGGTCAACCAGATCGGCACGCTCTCGGAAACGCTCGACGCAGTCAGCATTGCAAACCGTGCCGGTTATACAGCGGTCATGTCGCACCGATCGGGTGAAACCGAAGATGCGACGATCGCCGATCTGGCGGTTGCGACGAACTGCGGTCAGATCAAGACCGGCTCGCTCGCACGCTCTGACCGGCTTGCGAAATACAATCAGTTGATCCGCATCGAGGAAGAACTGGGCGACAGCGCATTTTACGCCGGGCGTGAATGTTTCGGCCGTATTGGCAGCTAGCTGTTGGCGGCCACCCGGATCTGAGGGCAGAAGAGCTACTCCCATTCGCGTGAGCAGAAGGGCATGTTCTGATTAATTGTCAGGACGCTCAGCGCTCGCTAGCGTTGCGCCATTGCTCGTTGTGGGAGAGGGGCGTGGCAGGATTTCCGGTACATCCGGATGGGGTGACGGCCGAGTGGCTTGGCAATGTACTGGGCAGGCCGGTGGATGCCGTCCGCTGGGAACCCATCGGCACGGGTCAGGTAGGTGACAGCGTCCGCTTTCATTTCGCGAGCGAAGGGGCCGAGAGGACCCTTGCGGGGAAGTTTCCTGCTGCAGACACTGCCAGCAGAAATACCGCCGCGATGCTGGGCCTTTATCGCAAGGAGGTCGAATTTTACCGATCTGCGGCGGCTCTACTCGAAGTCCGTGTCCCCCAGATATTCTTCGCCGAAGTCGATGAGACTGGCAGCGATTTCTTCCTGTTGTTCGAAGATGTCGGCCCGGCAAGGCAGGGCGACCAGATCAGCAGTTGCAGCATAGCTGATGCTCGCGCTGCCATCAGCCAGGCAGCCGCAATTCACGGGCCTAGCTGGGGCCGACAGGATTTGCTCGAGGCATCCTGGGTCGCGCCGCCACCCGATCTTCGTGCGAAGTTGAGGGTGATGTATCCCCAGGCGCAGGCAGTATTCCGGGATCGTTACGCCGAAACCCTAGAACCCGAATATATGCGGATATGCGACGATCTGGCAGATGCGAGTACGGAATGGTTCGAGCGGGAGGCACCAACGCAATGTCTGGTTCACGGCGACTTCCGTCTTGATAACATGCTCTTCGACATCAGGGGTGGACGGGAACGTATCGCTATCCTCGACTGGCAGACCGTCACTGCCGGCAGACCGATGACGGACGTGGGTTACCTCCTGGGGTGCGGACTGGGGCAGGCTGTTTGGCAGGAACACGAGAGGGACTTGCTGGATCTCTGGCGCGCAGAAATGCACCAGCGGGGAATCGTGTTTAGCCACGACGACATCGAAATGGATTACCGGCTCGGCATCCTGCACGGCGTGTCGACAGCCGTGTTCAGTGCAGCATTCGTCGAACGGACCGCGCGCGGCGACGCGAATTTTCTGTCTATGGCGCGCGGCGCGTGTTCGCTGGCACTTGCCCGCGATAGTATCGCTGCGTTGAAGGAGGCGTTGTAATGGTTCTAAGCCGCGGTGACGATTACCCCATTCACCAGATGCCCGAACCCGTCGCGTATGCCGGGACGGATCGGAATTTCTATGATCGGTATTTTTTCAACGGCTACGCGCCTGATGGCAGCGGCTTTTTTGCCGTTGCGCTCGGTGTATATCCGCATCTCGATGTCATCGATGCGCATTTCAACGTGGTGCACGAAGGAATACAACACTGCGTCCACGCAAGCGCTGAGCTAAGCATGGAACGTATGGTCATGGCGGTCGGTCCGATTTCCATCGAAATCATAGAGCCGCTGAGCATGCTGCGCATCCGGCTCGAGCCCTTCGATGGGATTTCCGCAGACATTACCTTTACTGGCCGCGCCTTCCCCATCGAGGAGCCACGGTTCACTCACCGTATCGGTCCGCGCGCCTTCATGGATTACACACGTCTCACCCAGAACGGTCGCTACACCGGATGGATCGAGGTGGACGGGACAAAGCGCGACCTTGCCGCAGGCACGATGGGCACCCGCGATCGCAGCTGGGGCGTGCGGCCCATCGGTACCCGCGATGCGCAGCCGATTCCCGGATCACCGGGCCCGGCGTTCTTTTGGCAATGGACGCCGATCAACTTTCCTAATGGCAGCCTGTTCTTTCACGTGAATAATGATCAGCACGGCAATGCGTGGAACACCCGCGCTGCGTGGGCAGGAGAGGGCGCTTCGGTAACCGAAATAGAGGAGGGCCACGGCGGCATGCGAACGCGCCTTCGCTCCGGAACTCGCTGGCCATCCGGAGGGACGCTGTCCCTGGCGCTACGCGGAGCACCTGAAGAGGTCACGTTCGAACCGCTAGGGCGCTTTCAGATGCGCGGCCTTGGCTATACCCATCCAGAATGGGGTCACGGCCTCTATCACGGCAGACTGAAGGTCGAGCGGGAGGATATCGACCTCGCAGCTATCGATCCTCTCGCGCCTGAGAACCTTCATGTCCAATTGCCCGTCCACGTCGTTGCCAATGACGGGGCGGAGGGAATCGGGGTGTTCGAGCAGCTGATCATTGGGCCCTTTTCCCCTCTGGGCCTCGATCAATTTCTCGACGGCGCCGCTTAGGCCACGAACCTTCCCTGCAGATCGTAAAGCGCCAAGGCCGCCTTGGCAGCTTCGCCGCCCTTGTCCTTTTGTTGCGGATCGGCGCGGACCAGCGCCTGTTCCTCATTCTCGACCGTGAGGATCCCGTTGCCGATGGCCATACCGTCCATCGTCAAAGCCATGATCCCTCGCGCGCTTTCGCCTGCGACGATTTCAAAATGATAGGTTTCGCCGCGAATAACCACGCCAATCCCGACATAGCCATCATAGTGGCCGCTCTCCGAAGCTAGTGCGATTGCG
Organism: Qipengyuania pacifica; assembly: GCF_019857205.1. Lineage (GTDB taxonomy): Bacteria > Pseudomonadota > Alphaproteobacteria > Sphingomonadales > Sphingomonadaceae > Qipengyuania > Qipengyuania pacifica. The sequence continues at coordinate 434,974 of NZ_JAHWXO010000002.1, forward strand.
CCCGGAACTTCGAGCGCGCCGGGAACAGTCAGCACTTCACACGCGTGTCCAGCGGCTTCGATAGCCGACCGAGCGCCGGAAATGAGCATGTCGTTGAGGTGGTCGTAGAAACGGGCTTCGACGATCAGGAAACGGGCCATAAATGTTACTCCGGGATTGGCATGTGATCGACGATATCGAGGCCGTAGCCCTCGATCGCCACGACGTTCGGTTGCGAGTTGCTGAGCAGAATCATTTGTTCGATACCCAGATCCGCAAGTATTTGTGATCCGATCCCGACATTGCGCTGTTCGTCGCGCCCCTGATCGCCCCAATCGGCGCGCCGGCCTGTCAGCAGGACGATGACGCCAGAACCATGATCGCCGACAACCTGCATCGCGCGCTGAAGAGTGCGTTTGCGCGGCCCGGGCTTGCCCAGCAAATCATCGAAAATGGAGATGGGGTGCACGCGGGCCAAAGTTGGCTCACCTTCGACGACCTGGCCTTTCTGCAACACGTAACTCTCGCTTCCGTCGATGGTGTTGCGATAGGTCATCAGTTTCCAGTCGCCGCCATAGTCGGATTGAAACTGGCTCTCGGATATACGCTCGACGAGGTGATCATACCGCATCCGATATTCGATAAGATCGCGGATGGTGCCGATCTTCATATCATGCTTGCGCGCGAAGCTTATCAAATCGTCGAGGCGGGCCATGGTCCCGTCTTCGTTCATGATCTCGCAGATCACGCCCGATGGATTGAGGCCGGCGAGGCGGGAGATGTCGACTGCGGCCTCGGTGTGTCCTGCGCGGACAAGCACGCCGCCATCGCGGGCAGCGAGCGGGAATACGTGGCCCGGGGTGACGATATCGTCCGGGCCCTTGCTGGAATCGATCGCAACGGTAACCGTGCGTGCCCGGTCGGCAGCGCTGATCCCGGTGGTGACGCCCTCCTTTGCCTCGATCGAGGTCGTGAAAGCTGTCTGCATGCTTTCGCGATTGTCGCGGCTCATCGGCTGCAAGCCGAGCGCTTCCACCCGTTTGCGGTCCAATGACAGACAGATCAGTCCGCGCCCGTGGGTGGCCATGAAATTGATGGCGCTGGGCGTGGCCATCTGGGCCGGAATGATGAGATCGCCTTCGTTCTCGCGATCCTCATCGTCTACGAGAATGTACATCCGGCCGTTGCGGGCTTCGTTGATGATTTCCTCGGCACCGACGATCACCGGCGTCTCGTCGTTGGCTTCCAGAAAGGCTTCGAGCTTGGCAAGCGTTTCTGTGGTTGGGTTCCAGCCATCGTCGCCGCAGTCACGTAGCGTGTTGGCGTGAAGGCCGGCGGCGCGAGCGAGACCAGCGCGGGTCATCAGGCCCTGCGATACCAGCGTACGAACTTTTTCAATCGTGTTCATGCGCTGATTAGTATCACATTTCGATGTGATGTCCAGTATCTCGACCACATTGAATGTGATGCGACAATACTCTCGGGCGATAAGAAAAGCACTGAAGGGGGGGGGGTGGTGGACGCACTAGGGCTCGAACCTAGGACCCGCTGATTAAGAGCGCAGCTTTGTACTCTTTTCGTTCCTTCGAAATGTTGCGCTAAACTACTCTCAAAGGCTTGAACCGGTTGGAGTTTTTCCGCCGCGGATTATTTTAGCCTACGCCACGACTTTCTGACAACTGATTACGTGGCGATTACGTGGAGAGAGCGTCTCACCATGCCAAATCAGTCGATCACGGTCCGCACCATACGTTCTATCAGTCCCGATCCGAAGCGCGACATTTACGTGTGGGATACCCGTTTGAAGGGCTTCGGACTCCGGACCACTCCGAGAGGAGCACAGTCCTTCGTTTTCCAATATCGTGTCGATGGCGGCCCAGCTCGTCGCACGACAATCGGACCGGTCGGAAGTCCTTGGACCCCGGTCACTGCACGCAAGGAAGCTGAACGGCTTCTCATCAAGGTTTACCAAGGAATCGATCCTGTCCAAGCCGAGCGTGAAGCCAAGCGACGAAAAGCAACGCTCAACTTTCGTGCCTATAGCGAGAAATTCGTCGAACTCTATCTGCAAGAGAACTGGCGGGGCACGTGGAAAGCAGCAGAGCACACCCTAAAGAACGTAGTCATTCCTCGCTGGGGAAACCGTCCTATCGATGAAATCACTCGGGCCGATATTGTAAAAGTGATGGATGAATATTCCAACCGGCCCGCCCGCCGCAAAGAAATCCACTCCGTTTTGCGCAAGCTCTTTAACTGGGCAACCGACCGGCAGGATATCGAAGTTTCTCCGCTGGCTGGAATGAAGGCGCCTAAACCAGTTCCAGCGCGTCGCCGGGTGCTGAACGATGAGGAAATCTTCGCTTTGTGGAAAGCGAGCGAACAGGTGGGCTGGCCTTGGGGACCCTATGTTCGCATGCTGATTCTTACTATGCAGCGACGGCAAGAAGTTGCCGAAATGGACTGGTCGGAGGTCGATGTGGATGGTCGCAAATGGACGCTTCCAGCCGCTCGCGCGAAGAACGACGAGGAGCACATCATCCCTCTTTCAGACCTTGCCGTCCAAGAACTCCGGAACCTTATACCCAAGCGCAGAGGACTGATCTTCACTACCACAGGCGAAACACCGATTTCCGGCTTCTTCAAGGCGAAGAAGTCCCTCACTGAGGGCATGCTTGACGTTATGAAATCGATCCAGATCGAGAATGGCGGCGACCCGGACCAGGTCGAACTTCCAAATTGGCGGTTGCATGATATCCGCCGGACTGGTGCAACCAACCTCCAGTCGCTCGGAGTTCCAGTCGAGGTCACGGAAAGTGTGCTGAATCACATCAGCGGCACGCGGGCTGGGGTTGCTGGCATCTACAACCGCTACAAGTACGATGCAGAAAAGCGCACCGCACTCGAAGCGTGGGATGCCAAGCTCCGGTCGCTTACGAAATAGGTGCTCACACTCTCTTCTTCCGCCCGCGCTGCTAGCCCGGCCCGCGTCCAAGGCTGATCTTTCCAGCAAGATCGATTATCTCAGGCGAGATTACCAGAAACACGCTTCAAGCCGCTTCAACACCGTCTCGCGGAAGGGCCTCTGTGAGTAACCGGGTAGCGCTTACCGCGCACATGGGTCTTCCAACATAGTACCCTTGCACCTCGGAACATCCTTCCTTTTGGATCTGTTCGAGCTGCGCTGCTGTCTCAACCCCCTCAGCTGTGGTTGTCATGCCCAGATTCCGCCCGAGGTCAGTGACCGCCCTGATTATGGACAACGCCTCCGATCCGGAAAAAAGATCCTGCACAAAGGATTGGTCGATCTTGATCTTGTCGAATGGGAAGGATCGCAAATAACTCAGACTTGAATACCCCGTCCCGAAATCGTCCATGGCAATCCGGACACCAAGATTGCGCAAGCTATGCAAGATTTTGAGTGTCTCATCGGTATGCTCTAGCAGCACCCCTTCTGTGATCTCCAGATGCAGTCGGGACGGCTCGATGCCGGAGACTGCAAGTGCGGTTGTGACGGTGCGGACTAGATCGCCCGTTCTGAATTGAGCCGGAGATAAATTAACGGATACGCCGATGTGGGTCGGCCAGGTTGCAGCCAGTGAGCACGCCTGGCGCAGGACCCATTCGCCTATGGGAACGATGAGGCCGATGTCTTCTGCCGAGGGAATGAACTGATCCGGCAGGATCAGGCCCTCACTCGGATGGTTCCAGCGCAGTAGCGCTTCAAATCCCGAAATCTGGCCGTCGGAAGTGTCTACCAGCGGCTGATAGTACATCTCGAATTCGCCATCAACGACTGCCCTGCGGAGATCCAGCTCAAGCGAGCGCCTGGACTGCATCCGCCTGTCCATTTCGGGAACGAAGAACCTGTGGTTGCCGCGTCCTTCCGCCTTTGCCTGATAGAGTGCCAGGTCCGCGTTCTTCAGGAGCTGGTTCGGCTCGAGGCTGTCTACCGGTGCGACCGAGATACCGATGCTGGCACCGATGCTGATCTGGTGCGTGCCCACGTAGAAAGGGCGTCCGAGATCAGAGACAATTCGTTCGGCGAGAGTGACCGCGCTTTCGGGCTGGCTGGCCGGGGCCTGGATAACCGCGAATTCGTCGCCTCCGATCCGCGAGACCCAATCATTTTCCCGAACGCTCGCTTTCAGCCTTTCTGCGACTTGCTGCAGAAGTGCGTCGCCGACAGGGTGCCCCAGTGTGTCATTCACCGATTTGAACCGATCGAGATCCAGGCAGAGAACGGCAACTTGCTTGTGCACGGGAATGCGGATCAGCGCCTCGGTGAGCCTCTCATGGAAAGAAACGCGGTTGGGAAGATCGGTAAGCACGTCGTAGCGGGCCATGTAAGCTATCTTTGCCTCGGCCTGTCTCCGCTCGGTAATATCCTCGTGCGTAGTGACCCACCCACCGGACGCCATGCGTTCGTGCGAGAGGGCAATGGTTCGGCCGTCCTCCAGCTCGTTCCAGATCGTCGAGAAGTCTTCCGAATTGATCTTCTCGAGAAAGCCATCATGAAGTTCTTCGACTTTCACGCCGACGTGGTTTCCGATGTCGATGCTGTGTTGAAGCAGATCGATGAGACCGATGCCCGGTCTAACTATTTCGGCTGAGAACCCGTAAATTGACAAGTACTTCTGGTTGCAGACGAGCAGTTGCCCGTCAGCGTTAAACATGCAGAGCCCCTGTGCCATATTGTTCAGGGCAGCATCGAAGCGCTTGTTCTGCTCGCTCAGTTCCTGGTCCTTGATAACGCTTCGCTGTGCGTTGGAACACAGGGCAAATGCTGTGCGGCCTATCATGAGTGACAGGACGATAGCTCCGACACCCAAAACGCCGTACTCGACCCCGCCGTGCGACACTAACGCGAAGGCGCCGGGAAGGGCCACCGATGCAAGCTGCATGGCCACCAGGCGGGGCCTGCAATAATTGCGCTGGGCGATCGCCATCGTTGCCATCGCCAGGGCAAGGACCAGAATATGGACAACCGGGGTGTTACTTACAATCAAGGCCCGTGCACTGAGCGCACCCACCGCGGACGAAGACCCTAGCGCAGAAATCCAGTACAGCGTCTCAAACTGAAGTGCCTCTTCAAAAGATAGCTCCTCAAAGACTGGTGACCGGCGAAACAGGCCCATGACCACGAACAGCAGAGCGAGTAGGGTTAGCGCCCCTATCCAGAAATCGCCGGTGCGAAAGGCAGCCAAGCCGCCAAGAGATGCAATGCAGCAACCTGATCCGACCATTACAGTGCGCGGCGTCTGATACAGGCGGCTCAAGAGCTGGCGATAGATCGGCAGGGAGAGCTTCTTGTCGCCCTCACCTAGCAACAGCCATTCCAAAGTTTGATCCCCCGATACGACACTGAATTGCTTAATCTGCAGGCAGAACCATGTCTAACCTATTAAAAGAAAACAAACGCATAATATCGAGAATAGGATGATCCCGACCAGGTCGATATTCCGAACTGGTGCCTGCATAATATCCGCCGGACAGTCACTCGGAGTTCCAGTGGAAGTGACGGAAAGCGTACTGAATCACATCAGCGGCAAGCGGGCAAGGTTTGTTGGTATCTACAATCGCTACAAGTACGATGCAGACAAGCGCACTGCACTCGAATCGTGGGATGCCAAGCTCAGGTCAATAACGGAATAGACGCTCAGGCCTTCTTCTTCCGCCCGCGCTTCTGGCCCGGCTTGCGACCGAGGCCTATCTTCATGGCAAGATCACGGCGGGTTTCAGCATATTCTGGAGCGACCATCGGGTAGTCGGAGGACAGATCCCAACGCTGGCGATACTCGTCTGGCGTAAGATCATGCTCGGTCGATAAATGGCGCTTCAGCATCTTCATTTTCTGGCCGCAGTCCAGACAGACAAGATGATCTTTCTTCACCGAAGCCCGCAAAGACACTGCTGGCTCCGGCCGGGCTTCGGCCGCCGAGTCTCCGGCGAGACTGGAAAGCGCGGCATGCACGTTCGAGATGAGGCCAGAGACTTCGTCTACACTCACATTATTGTTACTGACATGTGCTGACACAATATCGGCAGTCAATGTGATCAGTGTCTCGTTATCCAGGACAGTATCTTCCATTAAGGCCTCTTGATTGTAGCGATCGCGCGATTGCAATTTAATTGAAGTCCAATTCAGCTATGCCGCGCCCTGCACATTATCAAGGCGAACTGCTTGCCAATTCAGGATTGGGACGCTTCCGATAAACTCTCACAGCGCTGCGGCTGCGGCGATGAGTAGCATCTCATCTTGGTACTACTTAATCTCCGACGCGCATGGCTCAAGCCATGCCGCCTTGCCTTCCGGCGAGGATGGGAGGGGGAGGGGAAACCGCAAACCGATGCCCTGGCGCGGGCCAGCAGGCGTCAGCCCGCCACCCGGGGGCGTCTGTTTGCGGTTTCGGGAACGAGAGGGCGAAGCCCTTGGCGTTCCCGCGCAAGGATTGCGCTAGCGATCCGCATAAACGAGGCAGCCGTGCGATGGCGCGAATCCGCCGGACGTCCTGCGCGCGCGATCAGTGCGCCAGCGGGAGTCCGGAAATGAAAGAGGCAAGAGTGCCTGCGGGTTAGCTCAGGAACACCGCGCCCTCAGGAGCACATCGCCAGATGTGAGGGACAGAGCGCGTCCTCCAGAAACTCCCGCTCATTCGATAACCGCTCCTGATCGTCATCCGGATGGGCCTGGACTACAGGCCCGGTCCGCGACAGCGGATAGAGCAGGTTGCCCGTAGGTCAGCCCTTTCCGAGATTCCCCCAAAAATTGAGGTGCAAGCCTAGCTTCTGGCGTTTCAATCTGTTGAACTCTTCATCGCGATGGAAAGCCTATCAACCTCTCCGGAATTTCGAGACTACATCCCACGGCGGCTTTCTTGGACCGACAGGGACCTCAAAAGACAGTCTGTCGAAGAGAAGAATTTGTTCAAATGCTTCGCCGGACCGGTAGTAATCCTCGGCGATCCGGGCATGGGCAAGACGTGGCTGATGGAAAGGTATGGAGAGCATCCAGGCTGTCGTTTCATCAGGGCAACGAGCTTGTTGCGGCGCCCAGATGGCACTGATTTTGGAGATTATCGCCTCATCATTGACGGGTTGGACGAAGTCTCAGCGTTGGGCGAGGATGATCCGCTAAACGAGGTCCTGACAAAGCTCTTGGCCTGCAGCACGCCTTCGTTCGCAATTTCGTGTCGGGCGGCCGAATGGAGAGGCAAGAGCGCGGAAATCGACATATCGGAAGATTATGGTCAGACGCCCGCCATCGTTGATCTGGAACTGCTTACTTCTGATGAGGCAATTGAAGCGCTGTCCCGCCGGGTAGACCAGGAAAAGGCATACCTTGCTGTCGGGGCTTTGCAGGCGGCAGGATTGGAGAACTTCTTCCAGAATCCCCTCTATCTGGACTTTGTGGCTGCGATCGTGTCGACTGACGACGAGGTGCCTCAGACACGCGCCGGTCTCTATGAGAAAGCGATCGACCAACTCTGCATAGAACGGAATCCTTACCATGAAAGCAGGGGGTTCTCCGCGCTTTCCGGAGATGAGGCGCTCAACGCGGCGGGAGCGATCTGCGCTACAATTCTCATAACAGGAAATTCAACGGTACTTCGCGAAGGGAAATCTTCCGAGGGAATCCCGATTAGCGAACTCAGCGAACTAGCGTCCACCGAGCAGATGCGCGCGGTCCTCGGCAGTAATCTATTTCGCGCTGTCCAAGGTGCCACAGGGGAGTTTAAACCGCTGCACCGCACAGTCGCCGAGTTTTTGGGAGCACGTTGGCTAGCCCGATACGTGGATTACGAGATCGACGCCAGGAATGGACCTCGCTTTGTAGCGAACAGATTGATCTCGATTATGAGCGGCGACGGAGGCGTACCGGCCTCGCTCCGCGGCCTTCACGCCTGGCTTCCCAAATTCAGTCCGACCCGCTTGGGTCCTGATGCAATAGATCGGGACCCATACGGTATCCTCCGATATGGCGACGGAGATGGCTTGGCACCGGACCAGGCACGCGCGCTAATCGCTGCGCTCCGGCAGCAGGCAAACTTTGACCCACACTTTCGCGATGGCTGGGGCCGTTCTGAAGCACTGAGCGGCCTGGGTCAGCCCGCACTGGCAGACGACCTTCGCAAGATCATCACCGACAAATCCGAAAGCGTCACTTTTCGGCTCGTCGTTCTCGAAGCGATTGTTGGAAGCCCTGCTGCACCGTTGTTGAAGAAAGAGCTATCCAGCATTTTTTTTGACAAGGAGAGAGCATATCGCGAGCGACGCGATGCTGGAGTAGCATTGACTGCCATTGATCGAACTGACTTCGACTGGCCGGTCGCTCTCAGGCGATTAATCGCACTAGCAGACCCGGACTCTACAAGGGTGGGCGCGGAACTTCTCGACGATATTGGCTACGAAGCGCTTAAACCGGAACTTGTTGCGCAGGTGATCCTTGCCGATTGCCGTCTCACACAGGGCGAGAAAGGCTCAAGGCAGCGAACCTTCGGGTCCTTCTATCGCTTGCGAAAAGACTATCCCCAGGACCTGATACCGGCTCTGCTCGACGCCTTTGCTGATGCTGTTATTCCACAACTCGACCCCAAGAAATGGTGGGGCGATGGTCTTCATGAAGGTTGGAGTGAATTTGGAGATCTGGTGCAAAGTTTATCTGCTCAGCAACTGAGTGAGAACCCGGATTCAGTTTCATCTGAACAGCTTTGGAACTGGCTGCGCATGGTTGAGCGCCGTTACCGCCACAGAGACACTGATCGAGCAAAAATCGCGTCAGTTCTAGCCGGCGATGGTCGTCTGCGGAGAGGTGTGCAGCGAATGGCGCTGTTTGACGATAGCGATGAGGATCGCTTTTTCGCTGCGAATGTGAGGCTCAGTCGCATGTCCAGCGGCTTACGCCTGACACCGGGAGACGCTGAATACTTTCTGCGAGATGTGGTTCAACGCAAAGACCCCCACGACCGGCAGCGATGGATGGGACTCGTGGCAAGCTTTCGGACCGATGGAATCATCCCTGTCCCGATCCGAAAGATCGCCAGGCCTTACGCCAAGGGCGACACGGAACTGATGGAATTCCTCGTCCAGAAGCCGAAACGGCAAAAAATGGACGATTTGGAGCGGAAGTTCAGGAGACGGGAGCGCGACCGCACGCGCCGCGCGGAAAAGAACCGCGCGAAACAGCAAAGCGAGTATTTCGATAACATTGATAAAATGCGGTCAGGAGAACTCAAGTGGATAGTGGGCCCAGCTAGGGCGTATCTCAACATGTATTACGATCTCGACCGGGATGCATCGCCCGAAGAGCGCCTTGAAGAGTGGCTTAGGACTGATTTGTGCGAAGCTGCTTTGAAAGGCTTCGAAGCAACGCTGCATCGGGAAGATTTGCCCTCAGCGGATCAGATAGCACAGAGCTATGCCAAGTCTAACGTTTGGAACTTCGTATTCCCGATGTTGGCAGGAGCTGGACAGCGGTTGCAAAACGCCACCGGATTTAATGATTTGCCGTCTGATATTCTGTCCGCGCTTCTCATCGCGAGCGATCATGAACTCATCTCGAGCCGCGAAACCTTCGATGGATTGGACGAAGCGTTGCGTGAATTGCTTCGGCAAAACGAGGCTGACTACAAGGCTCATCTCCGCCGCATGTTCGAGCCTATGTTCGATGCCCGTCGCGAGCATATTCATGACCTCTATCGATTTACTCGTGTTCCCGCTGACAAGCCATTATCGAGCCATTTGTCGGTCGAATGGCTTGAACGCTTCTCAGATCTTCCGCTCCAGATCGAACGATCCCTAGCGGAAGGCGTTCTCCATTCTTCTGCCAATACCCGGAATGAGTTGATGCCAAGGCTTGTCGAGGTTGCAAGACAGCGCGTCGATCTGAATGAACCCGAGGGCGATCGGCGCTCCTATTGGCTAGGCATTCAGTTCTGTATCGATTTCGATCGAGCAAGGAAGAGCTTGCCAAAATTCACGCAAGACAATCGCGGTTGGCTCTGGTCGCTTACACATCTGCTGAATGATCGCAACCAGGACTACGAACATTACGTCAAGCCGTCGCTTTCTCAACTGGATTGGCTCTTTCGTACATTCAGGACGCTATGGCCATTCACACCGAGACCAAGCGGAACGACCAGTGGAGATCGGAATCCTTGGGATGCAACGCAGCTGCTTGAGTGGGCAGTCTACCAAATCGGAAAGAACCCTTCAGCTGAAGCGTCGGAGATTCTCTGCAACCTGCGCGACGCGCCCGAAGATGGTTACACGACGACAATTCAGGCCAATATCGCTGCGCAGCGCCAAGCGCTTATCGAAACGAGCTTCCGTCCACCTAGCTTAGCTGAGTACAAAGCGGTTTTGACCACTGCAGGTCAACCACAGGGCGCGGGGGATGTTAAGGCGATTATCCTTGCTGAACTCGAAGCGTTGCAGAAGAGATTACGTGGAGACCCACTCAATCCGGTTGACAATTTTTACCGCGATGACGGTACCCCAAAAGCCGAAAACGAGTGCCGCGACCAGATGCTTTTGTTGCTAGGAAACAATTTGCCATTCGGCATCCAGGCGCCGGCCGAGGTGTCTATGCCGCGCGGGAGAAGAAGTGATGGAGCATTCACGTTCGGCAAGCTTCTGGTTCCGCTGGAATGCAAAGGGCAGTGGCACAAGGAAGTCTGGACAGCCGCGTCAAGTCAGCTCGAAAATTACTACTCAATCCACCACCAAGCTGCCGAGAAAGGCATCTACGTAGTATTTTGGTTCGGGCCCCATGTTCCGAAAGGCAAGAAACTCAAAGCACCGCCGAAGCACTTTGCGAGACCAAGCACATCGAACGACATGAAACTAGCTTTGCAGGCAGCATTGTTGGGCAGCAAGCGTAATGAGGTCTCCATAGTAGTCTTGGATTTGGCCAAGCTGTGAACGCCAAGAAATCACTTTTCCAGTATTTCGGCAGGCCAGCAGCTACGCCCTAGCGGACCTTCTGCATCGGGCCGTAAGCGGACCGGCAGCTATTGGTGTTTGAGTCGCGATAATCCGACATTTGGAAATCGGCTCTGGATCCGCTCGAGCGCAGAACAAATCTAGTTATGGGGCCCGGGCTTAGCCGGGCATTCGTCAACCACGCTTCCGCGCGACCAGGTCGATCAACGCCGACTTGCCCGAATGGGCGGTCCCCTCCTGGATCTCGGCATCGTAGGCATCGAGCAATTCAATCTCCCAAGCCGAGAAGGCGCGGCGCAAACCTTCCTCCGTATAGAGATTTTCGATATTTGGCGGACCACCTGTCCCATAGGCCAGTTGCTCCTCGCGATAGCCTTCGAGCAGAAGCAGGCCACACGGCTTCAGCGAGCGATGGACACCATCGAAGATATCCCAACGCAGTTCGGGACCAGCAAACTGGACAAAAATGCCGACCACCGCGTCAAAAGCTTCCGCTGGCCATTCCCATTCGGCCAGATCTGCCTGCCGATATTCGACTTGGACCCCTCGCCGCTCTGCAAGAGCTCTCGCTTTGTCGAGCGCCCTTTCTGAAACGTCGGTAGCGACGACGCGATGGCCATGCTGGGCCAGAAATACACTGTTGCGCCCCTCGCCATCGGCGACAGCCAAGACTTTCGATCCGGGAGTCAGGCGGTACGCCTCGCGCGCCAGAAAAGCGTTGGGCGCGGTCCCGAACAGATACTCGTCCGCTGCGTAACGCTCGTTCCAGAACTCCGCCTGGCTCGGTTCAGTCATGGGCCGCTTTCCATGCACCCATGGAGCCGAGATAGACATCCAGCTTTTCGAAGCCGCGGCTCGCTAACCACCCGGCAGCAACCGTGGCACGCATCCCGCTGGCACACATCAACGTGTAATGCTGCGCCGGATCGAGTTTGCGATAGCGCTCGTTAAGTTCGCCCACGTAGATATGCTCGGAACCCTCGATCGCGTTTTGCGCGCGTTCGTCCGCATCCCTCACATCAAGCAGCGTCCAGTCACGTTCGTCGCTCTCCAGTCGCCGTTCAACTTCGTCGGTCCCGATCATCGGGATAGTCCGCATCGCCTTGCCTTGGGCAGCGGCAGGCACGACGCCGACATAACCGCCTTCGATATTGTCGAGTGCGATCCGCACGAGATGCGTCATAGCAGCTTCGAGCTGGTCTTCATCGGAAGCGACAAGAGCGACATTGTCGCCTTCACGGATGAACCATCCGGCGAATGCCGAGATCATGCCGACCGGCAGATTCATCGAACCGGGAAGATGGCCTGACGCAAAGGCAAGCGGTTCGCGCACATCCACCCGGTGATCGACGTCGATGTCGCCCAATTCGGACAGCGACAGGCGTTTGGGCCGCATCACGCGAGGCGCAGGATCGCCGCCCTCCAGATTAAGGCGCTCCATCAACCGGAAATAGGGCGGCTGGTAATGGTTTTCCTCCACCTTGAAGTCGATGAAGGCATCCCGGCTTTCGAACTGCAGGCGCGGATTGTTCGCGCGCTCGTGGCCGAGGGTCGAGAACTCGCGTTCGGCCATTCCCGATCCGCAGACAGATCCCGCTCCATGTGCCGGGTAGAGAATGACTTGGTCCCCAAGCGCCATAATCTTCTGCAGCGAGTCGTAAAGGAGGCCAGCGACCTCGCGCTTGCGATCGGGATAGAAATCGGTGCGACCGACGTCGCCGACGAACAGCGCGTCTCCAGTGAACACGCCGACTGGCCCATCGGGATAGGCAGTGTCGTGAAGAACGAAAGCAAGATGATCGTCCGTGTGCCCCGGTGTCTCCAGCACCCGAATTTTCAGCTGTCCGATCTCAAACTCATCACCTTGGAGAGCCGTCTCGGCATATTCGACCGTGCCCACAGAATTGGGACCGTGCAGGACGCGCGCGCCGGTCAAATCTCTCAGGATGGGCGCCCCCGAAACCAGATCCTCGTTGCGATGGGTTTCGAAGATATGAGTGATCTCCAGCCCCTCGGCGCGCGCCATTTCGACATAGCATTCGCAGTCGCGGCGCGGATCGATGATGGCCGCCTTCCCGCCCGAACCAATCAGGTAGGATAGGTGGGACAGTCCGGATGTCTTAATTTTCTCGAGCAGCATGGTGCCTCCTTCATAAGGAAAAAGCGGGACCGGCGCGAACCGATCCCGCTTTCAAAAGATTCGATGGCGCGTCACGCTCAATCGATTTTTACCGTGCGCAGATAGGGGCGCAGCGTGGTGAAGCCCTGCGGGAAGCGGGCTTTTGCATCCTCGTCGGAAACCGATGGTGGAATGATCGCATCCTTGCCTTCGCGCCAATCGGCGGGAGTGGCCACGCCATGCTTGTCGCTGAACTGGAGCGCATCGATCGCGCGCAGGATCTCGTCGAAGTTCCGTCCTACGCTCATGGGATAGGTCATGGTGAGCCGAATCTTCTTGTCCGGATCGATGATGAATACCGACCGCACAGCCGCCGTTTCGCTCTGATCCGGATGGATCATGTCATAGAGCTTGGCGATCTTGAGATCGGCATCAGCGACGATCGGGAACACGAGATTCGTGTTCTGGGTGTCGTTCACGTCTTCGATCCATTTGGCGTGTTCTTCGGCAGTGTCGGTCGAGAGGCCGAGTGGCTTTACATTGCGCTTGTCGAACTCGCTGGCGAGCTGCGCAGTGCGGCCCATCTCCGTAGTGCAGACGGGGGTGAAGTCGGCCGGGTGGCTGAAGAAGAATACCCAGCTATCGCCAGCCCAATCGTGCAGGCTGATTTCGCCATTCTGGGTGTCGACGGTAAAGTCGGGGGCGGTGTCACCGATGTGAAGGCTCATTTCAATTTTCCTTGTTCCGTGTCGATGCATCCTTTGTAGAGAGACCCAGGCACGCTGCCCAATTCAAATTATCGATTGCGATAAGTGATAAACCAAACAGAAGGGTAGAGAGGCCGGAGAGGCACACCTTTTCCTTTAGATGATGACCTCATAACTTAACCAATACCTATAACTGTGTTGAGCATTGATAACGTCAATTACGCTTTCAGCCAGAACCTGATGACCGAGGCTACGAGACCCAGCACGGTTATGCTGGCGAGCCAGATCACGAACATCCAGCCGAGCCGCTGCCAAAGTGGGCGATCCTGAGGCTCGTCCATCAGTGATATCCCTCATCCGCCACCTTGCCGCGGAACACCCAGTAAGCCCAAGCGGTGTATGCGATGATGAGCGGCATGGTGATCGCGACGCCAACCAGCATGAAGATCTGGCTGCGTTCGGGCGCGGCGGCGTCCCATATCGTGAGGCCCGGTGGAACGACATAGGGCCACATCGTGACGCCCAGACCGGCCATGCCGAAGAAGAACAGCGCAAGGCTCAGCCAGAACGGCTTGCTGTGCCGGTCCACTGAAAGAGCCCTCAGCAGCATGACGGCAATCACCGCTGTGAGGATCGGGACCGGCGCGGCGAAGTAGATCTCCGGCGCAGTCAACCAGCGCTCGGCATATTCGGCGTTCAGGAACACATTGTAGAGGCTGACGCCTCCCATCAAGACCAACGTTGCCCATGCCGCCCGCTTGCCCAACTTTCGGGCATGATGCTGACTCTCCCCATCCAGTTTCCACACCAGCCAGGTCGCGCCAAGCAGAGCGTAGCCGGCGACTGTGCCTAGGCCGGTCAACAGCGTGTAGGGCGTGAGCCAGTCGAACCAGCTGCCCGCATAGGATCGATCCACGACCTCGATCCCCTGGAGAAGCGCACCCAATGTCATGCCCTGCGCCATCGCCGCGACCAGCGAGCCGCCAGTGAAGGCCGCGTCCCAGTATCGGCGGTGCCCGGGGTCGCGCCAGCGATACTCGAACGCGACACCGCGGAACACCAGTCCCAACAGCATGGCGATGATGAGCGGGTAAGTGGCGGGCAGGATCACCGCGTAAGCCAATGGGAAGGCTGCGAACAATCCGCCGCCGCCCAAGACCAGCCAAGTCTCGTTGCCATCCCAGACCGGCGCTATCGAATTCATCGCACGATCGCGCTCCGGCCCGACCTCGAAGGTAGGGAAAAGAATGCCGATGCCGAGGTCGAACCCGTCCATCACCACATAGGCGAAGACGGCGAAGGCGATGATGAAAGCCCAGATCGTCGTCAGGTCCACGTTAACGTCCATCGGTCGCCTCCTCGTGATCGCGCGGAAGTGTGTCGGGATCGTCCGGATTCTGGGATGGGCCAGGCGTAATGCCAGCAGTCCGGATCGGCCCGGTGTCCCCGCGCTTGACGCCATGTTCGCCTGCGTGCGGTGGCTTGTGCATCAGGTGCAGGATATACCAGACACCCGCGCCGAAAACTGCGAAATAGACCACGACGAATGCAAGCAATGACGCGGCGACGGCGGGGGCATCCAGCGGACTCGCAGCATCTGCCGTGCGCAAGAGATTGTAGATCACATACGGTTGCCGGCCGACCTCCGTCGTGATCCAGCCAGCGATGACCGCCACGAAACCGCTGGGAGCCATGACCAAGGCTGCGCGATGGAGCATGGGCCATTCGTAGAGCCTCTTGCGGAAGCGAGCGAACAGGCTCCACGCTCCGATACCGAGCATGGCAAAGCCGATCCCGACCATGATCCGGAATGACCAGAAAACGATGCCGACCGGCGGTTCCTCGTCGTCCGGGATCGTGTCCAGACCGGCGAGCGGCGCGTCGAGATCATGCTTTAGGATCAGCGAAGATGCCTTGGGTATCTCAATTGCGTAGTCGACCCGCTTTTCCTCGCTGTTCGGAATGCCGAACAGGATCAGCGGTGCACCATCCGGATGGCTCTCGAAGTGGCCTTCCATCGCCATGACCTTCTGCGGCTGATGTTCGAGGGTGTTGAGCCCGTGCATGTCGCCTGCGAAGATCTGGATCGGCGCAACGATGGCCGCCATCCACATCGCCATCGAGAACATCTTGCGCGCGTGCAGGTTTGTCCGGTCCTTGAGAAGGTGCCAGGCCCCGACCCCGCCGACCACGAAGGCGGTCGTGAGGTAAGCTGCGATGACGGTATGGACCAGGCGATAGGGGAAGCTGGGGTTGAAGACGATGTCCCACCAGCTTTCACCCGGCAGGTATTGCCCGTTCGCCCCGATTTCATATCCTACGGGGGTCTGCATCCAGCTGTTAACCGACAGGATCCAGAAGGCGCTGATGAAGGTGCCAACAGCGACCATGAGCGTGGCGGCGAAGTGCAGCTTCTTGCCGACCTTGTTCATGCCGAAGAGCATGACGCCAAGGAAGCCAGCTTCGAGGAAGAACGCGGTCAGCACCTCGTAGGCCATCAGCGGGCCGATAACCGGCCCCGCAATATCAGAGAAAACCGACCAATTCGTGCCGAACTGGTAGGACATCACGATGCCCGAAACGACGCCCATTGCGAAGGCGATGGCGAAGATCTTCAGCCAATATTTGAAGAGATCGAGATAGATCGCCTTGCCTGTCTTGAGCCACAGACCCTCGAGCACTGCCAGATAGCTTGCGAGACCGATGGAAAAGGCCGGGAAGATGAAGTGAAAGCTTACCGTGAAGGCGAACTGGATGCGGGCCAGCAGCAGGGCATCGAGCTGTTCGAACATGTCTTTATCCGTGTTGCTTTTCGGCGCGTGCCTTGCGCCAGCGATAGTAGGTCTTTTCGGAAATCCCGATTTCGCGGCAGCTCTCGCAAACGCCTTTTCCCGACGCGATCAAAGCTGCAATCTCCCTGCAACGGGCATCTTTGTCAGGAATGGTGGGCATCAGATCATACCTCTCGCAGCATCGGGGATTGGTTCAGCTGGCGGTCCGCCGTTCGTTGCCAATTCCCGGAATGCGCGGTTCTGCGACAGGAAGACCTGCCCGTTGAGTTCGTCAACGAAGTGGGTCCGCTTCAGCCGGTCCATGACGGGGCCCTTCACTTCGGAAAGATGCAGCCCGATCCCGGCGTCGGTCATGCGGTGATTGATCGCCTCAAGGCTTTCTAGGCCGGAAGCGTCGATTTCGTTGACCGCGCTGCACATCAGGATGACGTGGCGCACCTCTGGGCGGTCGGCGACCTCTTCCAACACGTATTCCTCGAGCCATCGCGCATTGAGGTAGGTCAGGCTCTCGTCGATCCGGACCGAGAGGACGTGCGGCACGGTAAAGACCTTGTGGCGGTCGACATTACGGAAGTGCTCGGTCTCGGGGACGCGG
>NZ_JAHWXO010000020.1 GCF_019857205.1 Qipengyuania pacifica
ACTCGCCGTCATCAGCGAAATGACCGCTACGGGCCCCACCGCAAGCGTGCGGCTGGTGCCGAAGATCGCGTAGGCGACCAGCGGCAGGATCGATGCATAGAGGCCGACAACCGGTGGCAACCCCGCCAGCAGCGCGTAAGCGAGACTCTGCGGAATCAGCATTATCGTGACGATGATCGCCGCGACGAGATCGTTCGTCAGGACCGATCCGTTGTAGGTCCGGCCCCACTCGAGAATCGGGAAATATTGCGCCAGCGGTGCCGGCTTGTGCCGGCGCGGCAAGCCGGACGCCCCGCCTTCCGCCCCTGGATTGCTGTCGCTCACGATCAGGCAGTCTTCTTCATGTGCGGCTTGGATGCGGTCGCAATTTCTGCCGACCCGCCGCCGATGATGACGACTTCGTGTTTCAGGCTGCTGGCCATGACAAACTCTCCGGCATTTTCTCGTTATTCGCCAAGCCGGTCGCGCAAGCTCGACAGATCGTAGCCTGCTCGCCTGGCGCGCTCGATACGGACCTCGGCGGGTTCGCTCTCAACATTGGCGAGTGCATCGAGCGTGATGGAGCGCGTCCCGGTCCGGCAGAAGGCAAGCACCTTGCCGTCCGCCTCCGCGCGGACCCTGGCGAACGCCTCGATCGCAAGCGGCGGAAACTCGCCCCCAGAGACCGGGATGTGATGGAAGGCCAACCCTGCAGCTTCGGCAGCTTCTCGTATCGATGCCACGGTCGGCTGACTCGGCTCTTCGCCATCCGGCCGGTTGCAGATCACCGTGCTGAAACCGGCATCGGCAAGCCCGCGCATGTCGCCAGCCTGCAGCTGAGGGGAGACAGCGAAGGAGTCGCTTACGTGGGCAAGCTTCATGACGATGCCCCTTCCAAAAGCCAGACTACGGCCATCCCGGCGAGCATGGCGACGACGAATATCGCGGCCGCTACAGGTTCGATGACAAGAGCGGCGATACCCGGCCCCGGACACAGCCCTGCAATCCCCCAGCCGATACCGAAAAGAGCTGCCCCGCCGATAAGACGGGGGGTGAGATCGGATTTTGTCGGCAGGTGAAACTCGCCAGCGAAGACCGGTTCGGCCAGGCGCGGGACGATCCGCCATGCAACGGCCATTACGATGACGGCTCCGCCCATCACGAAGGCAAGCGTCGGATCCCAGTCACCGAAGATGTCGAGAAAGCCGCGCACACGCGCAGGGTCGGTCATGCCACCGAGAGCAAGACCAGCGCCGAAGAGAACGCCGGATGCGATCGAGGTGAGAGCGGTCCGCATTACAACACCTCCAGCCCGAGCGCGTTCATGATCGCGACTGTCGCAACGCCGGTTGCCATGAACGTAAGCGTGGCGACAATCGAGCGGCCCGATAGACGGCTAACACCGCAAACCCCGTGCCCACTGGTGCATCCACTTCCAAGACGCGTGCCGATACCGACCGCCAGTCCAGCTATCGCAAGCGTAACGGGGTTGGCGAAGTTGGCTTCGATCCCGCCCGATGCCAGCATCACGATCAGCGCTCCCAGCGGCAATCCGATCATGAACATCCATGCGCCGCTCCTGGCGATACCGCTACCGCCGAGCCCGACGGCCTTCGCGGCAAGGCCGGAAACGCCGGCGATCCGCCCAAGGCCAAGCAGCATGAGTGCGGCTGCCAGGCCGATCAGGATGCCGCCCGCCAAGCCGGCAAGTGGCGCCGCTTCAGGGAAACCGGGGAGCGTCATACGGCATTCACCGGTATCTTGATGTAGCTGACGCCATTGTCTTCGGGGTCGGGCAAGCGACCGCCGCGGATATTGACCTGCACCGAGGGCATGATCAGTTTCGGCATGGCGAGCGTCTTGTCGCGGGTCGTTCGCATCTCGACAAAGTCTTCCTCGCTCACCCCGTCCTTCACATGCACGTTTTCTTCGCGCTGCTGCTTGACGGTGGTTTCCCAGGCATATTCGTCGCGGCCCGGCGCCTTGTAATCGTGGCACAGGAACAGGCGGGTTTCGTCCGGAAGCGATAGCAGCCGGCGAATGGACCGATAGAGCTGGTGCGCGTCGCCGCCGGGGAAGTCAGCCCGGGCAGTCCCGAAATCGGGCATGAAAATAGTGTCGCCCACGAACGCTGCATCGCCGATGATGAAAGCCATATCGGCGGGTGTGTGACCGGGAACATGGAGGGCAATGCCTTCCAACTCGCCGACCTTGAAGGTCTCGCCGTCCTCGAACAGCTTGTCGAACTGCGATCCGTCGCGTTCGAAGTCGGTGCCCGCATTGAAGAGCTTGCCGAATACCTCCTGCACGCGAATGATGCCGCGTCCTATAGCAAGCTTACCGCCGAGCCGTTCCTGCAGATAAGGAGCTGCTGAGATGTGATCCGCATGCGCGTGTGTCTCAATCAGCCATGTCACTTTCAGATTATTATAAGTGACATACTCGATTATGCGATCGGCTGATCCGTTCGAGGTGCGGCCAGAGGCCACCTCGAAGTCCAAAACCGAGTCGATAATGGCCGCTTCATCCGTCGTCGGATCGTGCACGACATACGAAACCGTATTCGTTGCCTCGTCGAAAAATCCCGCAATAGAGGGGCGGAGACACTTGTCGACTTGGGCACGCTCGATCTGGGCGGCGGCGCCGTTGAGGTTATGATCGTCAGCCATCGCTTGACCTCCATACACTTACATAAACCGTTTATATGTCTTGCTATTCGGATGTCAAGTGGTATGAGGGCTCGATGACCGAGATGATCAATGCCGATGCCGAACGACAGGCGCCGTGTGCCGGACTACGTATCGGAGATGTCGCCCCGGACTTTTCCGCACGCACCACGGCAGGAGATGTTCGCCTTTCGGATTACCGGGGGCAGTGGTTGATCCTTTTCTCGCACCCTGCGGACTTCACGCCTGTGTGCACGACCGAGTTTGTCGCACTTGCCCAAGCGGCCAGCGACTTCGAACAGCGCGACTGTGCGCTGGTGGCGCTTTCCGTCGATAGCCTGTTCTCGCATTTCGCCTGGCTGCGGCTGATCCGCGATCGCTACGACATCGAGGTGCGCTTTCCGATCGTGGAGGATCCGACCCTCGTGATCGGCCGGGCATACGGCATGGTGGCGCCGAACGATAACGATAGCGCAACGGTTCGGACGACGTTCTTCATCGATCCAACCGGCGTTATCCGCGCGATGACCTGCTATCCTGCGAATGTGGGCCGTTCGACGCCCGAAATGCTAAGGACACTCGATGCTCTTCAGGCAGTCGATGACGGGCCTGTTCTCGCCCCTGCGAACTGGGCTCCGGGGGAAGCCATGTTGGCGCAGCCCGACGCGTCGCTCGACACTGTTTTCTCTGCCAAGAGCCAGACCGATTGGTTCATGAAGGAAACCAAGCGAGGGACTCGCAAATGACGGACGAGGAGTTGGTCGATGCCCTGAAGGCCCTCGCTCATCCCGTGCGTCTGCGCATCCTGCAGGCACTGTCGGGCACGGAGCGCAATGTTGGCGAGGTCGACGACATAGCCGCAATTGGCCAGCCAACGCTTTCGCAGCAGCTGGCGGTCCTTCGCAACGCGGGCCTTGTGAAGACCCGCAAGGACGCCAAGCTTGTCTACTATCGCATTGATGATGGCAGGCTTGCGAAGGTTGTTGATGCGGTGGGGAAGCTTGGTGGGCTGTCTGCGAAACCTATGCGCCACTTGCGCCAGCCTGCACCCGGGGTGGCCAATTTTGCGAAGTTGGGTTGAACATCCGCACATTAACTTTGAATCGTTTTGAACGAAGTTCCTCGCACCCACGAGCGCCAGCTCTCCCGAAGTCAGCAAAACGCACAACTCGCCTATCATTTGCTGTCGATAGCGGATGAACACTTCCAGCCTCTCCCGAAGGAGCGAGGAATGACTGAGATCGCGGGGCAGGATTGTCATAATAAAACGTGAAAGCTGGAAGTCTTGCGCTTCTTGAACGGGGTCAATTCACTCCCAATTGCATCCATGCACGTTTGGGGGTGTCTACTTCACACATCCGGTTCCCTATCTATCGGATCTTTACGGCGTTGGCGGCGAAGAAATAGTCCAATCATGATCAAGATCGGGATGACAAGATAGGCTTGGAAGGTCTTGTGCGGCCCGATCCAGGCTATCGGAACAGCCGCCAGGAGATACGCGGTGGATCCGTGGACTGTACTCGCTGTCTGGCAAGGCGGGTTCACAGCCTGGGCCGGACTGCTCGCGACCGCTGCAATTCTGGCCTGGCGAATGCGCCCGGTGCGCGCGATGCGCAGGGCTCTCGGCGTGCTGGCGGTCCTCGCCGCAATCTGGTTCGCCGCCTCGGCCATGCTTCAACCCGAAGCCCGGCCCCTTCCCGATTTGCCGGTCCTGGTCGGAATGGATGGCACCGAGATCACGCCTGAAAATCTCGCGGGCAAGCCGTTCGCGATCAATCTGTGGGCGACCTGGTGTCCGCCTTGCCGACGGGAGCTTCCCATGCTCGCCGAGGAAGCGGCGAACTCGGACATCCCTATACTGCTCGCCAACCAAGGTGAGGACCGGCAGGCCGTTGCCGACTACCTGCTCGCGAGCGGGATATCGCCGCGCTCGGTGGTGCTCCACAAGCAGATGGGTCTCATGGACGTGGCCGGCAACGGTGTCCTTCCGACCACGATCTTCGTCGATGCCGAGGGCGAGATCGTCGCCACCCATGTCGGTGAAATTTCACGGGCAGCCCTGTCCGATAAGCTTCAACAACTTCAAGGAGACTGACCATGCCTAGATGGCCCTTGGTCGCTGCATTGCTGCTCGCAACGGCGGGAGGCACCGCGCTGGTGACCACCCAGTTGGTGCAGGGAGACCCCGCATCGCAAGGCGACGCGGGTTCGGATGAGGACACCGCGGCGAGCGCCGAAGCCATGGCGGCGCGCGCCGAGATCGCCGATGACCCGATCGCCCCCAAACTCGCGCCGGAAGGCTATGATGTCACTATCATCAGCTATTCCGATTACCAGTGTCCCTTCTGTCGCAAGATTCACCCAGAACTCGAACGCCTGGCGCAGGAAGATGGAAAGGTCCGGATCGTCTATCGCGACTGGCCGATCTTCGGCCCTGCATCGGAAGAGGCCGCGCGGATGGCGATCGCGTCGCAATGGCAGAACAAGCACCGGCAGTTCAACGACGCGCTCATGCGGACCGACGGCAAGCTGAGTTCGGAAAAGATCAGGGCCGCCGCCGCCGCCGCCGGCATCGATTTTGCCCGTTTAGAACGCGATATGGAAACCCGTGAGGACGACATCGATGGCGTCCTGCGGAGGACGGCCATGCAGGCTGCCCAGATGGGCCTGCAGGGTACCCCTGCCATGCTGGTCGGGCCATATATGATCCCCGGCGCGGTCGATTATGCCGGCCTTACGCGCGCGGTTGCAGAGGCGAGGCGATTCAACGCCGAGCATGCGGCAGGCAAGGAGGCATAATCCATGATTGTCTTGCGCCGCCTGCTTACGCTTCTGGTGACGCTGGCCTTCGGGGTCGGCGTCATCGCCCTTGCTCCTGCATCCGCACAGGAACGCCATATCGAGGCATCGCTCGCCTTCGAAACACGGACGCCCAAGCCCGGGGAATCGGTGACGCTTGCGATCAGGATGAAGCCTGAATCGGGCTGGCATGGATATTGGACCAATCCCGGTGCGGCGGGCCTGCCGGTCGAAGCGGACTGGGATGTGCCGGCCGGCGTCTCCGTTTCGTCCTTGCGCCATCCGGCACCCCATCTGCTCGATGTGCAGGGTATCGCAAGCTATGTTCACGACGGACCGTTCACGCTTCTCGCCACGATGAAAGTGCCGCAATCTCTCGCGCCAGGAACAGCCTTGCCCGTCGAAGTCGCGCTCAGCTGGCTGGTCTGTTCCGATACGCTGTGCGTACCCGAACGCGCGACGCTTTCGGCAAATCTGGAGGTCGGATCGGGAGCCCCCGATGCTGCCGGAGCACGGATCGTCGCCGCAGCGCAAAGGGCCATGCCCAAACCGCTCAGCGGCGCGACGCTGACCCGCGACGGAAAAGATTGGGTGTTCTCGTCCGCTGGGGTAGCAAGAGGCAATTACCGCCTCTTCCCCGAGCAGGAAGACTGGTTCGATGCCGCGGCAAAGCAGACCGTCAGCCGCAATGGCGATGGCGTCAGCCTGCGCATTCCCGCCGCAGGAACGGCCCCCGGTACGGCTTTTCGCGGCGTTCTCTCAAACGGGACGAAATCCTATCTCGTAAGCGCGCGCCCGGTCGCGAGCTCGTCGGCCAACGCGCAACCATCAGCGCAATCGGGCGAAATCTCCGACGACGAGATGCTGTCACAAGCGGACCGGGAGCCATCGCCGACGATGGTCGAGCCGGCTCCAGCCACGGAAAGCGTCGCCGCGCCCTCTTTGGCAACGCAGGCCGTCTCAGGCGATGTCCTGCGCATTGCCCTCGTCGGCGCGCTCCTTGGCGGATTGCTCCTCAATCTGATGCCCTGCGTCTTTCCGATCCTCAGCCTGAAGGCGCTGTCGCTCGCCAAGAGCGGGGGCGATCCGCGCGCGGCGCGGGTGGAGGGGGTGGGCTATGCGGCCGGCGTGATTGCCACCTCGCTTCTGCTCGGAGCATTGCTTATCGGCTTGCGTGCCATCGGCATGGAAATAGGCTGGTCCTTCCAGTTGCAGTCCCCTGGCGTCATTCTGGTGCTGCTTGTCCTGACCGGCGCTATCGCCTTGAACCTAGCCGGCCTGTTCGAATTGCCGATGCCCGCATTCGCTGCGCGCGGCAGCCAGACCGGCGGCTTCCTCGGCGCATTTTCGACCGGAGCTTTGGCCGCCTTCATCGCCATGCCATGCAGCGGGCCTTTCATGGCCGGCGCGCTCGGGGCGGCCCTCGTGCTTCCTGCGCCGCTCGCCCTTGCGGTATTCGCAATGCTGGGCCTGGGAATGGCGCTGCCGTTCCTTGCCGTCGCCTTCATTCCTGCGGTCCAGCGGCGCCTGCCCAAGCCCGGCGCGTGGATGGATACGCTGCGAAAAATGCTGTCACTGCCGATGTTCGCGACGGCGCTGGCCCTCGCCTGGCTTCTCGGTCGCCAGACCGGCGTTAACGGAATGGCTTTGGGCCTGCTGGTTCTCTCGCTCTTTGCCGTGTCCCTGTGGTGGTACGGCCTGCGCCAACGGCGCGGCTCCGCAGGATGGCTGACGCTCGCGCCAGCGGCGCTGGCGCTGGCAGCCGTCCTCACGGTCGGTATTCCCGAAGCGCCGAGCGCGGCGACGGCCTCGGGCGAGGTCGCGGAAGGGGACCTCCACGAAACGTTCAGCACCGCCCGGCTGGCGGAACTGCGGGCGGCAGGCACTCCTGTCTTCGTCGATTTCACCGCCGACTGGTGCCTGGTCTGCAAGGTCAATGAACGCGTTGCCATCGATACCGAGGCGACGCAGGAGGCCTTTGCCGAAGCCGGAGTGGTGACACTCACGGGCGACTGGACGCGTCAGGACCCCGAGATCACGGCCTATCTTGCCGATCACGGGCGCAACTCGATACCCTTCTACCAGTTTTATGCGCCCGGCGAGGCTGCCGAGGTGCTACCGCAGGTCCTTACTCCGCAGGTTCTCATCGGCAAGGCAGAGGAAGTGGGTGAGGCTGCTTCGTGACCCTCCTCGCCCGGGATGGCTGCAGCGGAACGTAAGCCTCGATCACGATCGCGATAGAGCAAGAGATGCCCACCCCTGCCGATGCGCTGGCGGTGCACCGCAGCGCAACCCACTTGGCAATACGAAAAACTGAGAGGTCGAGACCATGACCCGCCTGACGATACTGCAGCTTAACGACCTTCATGGATACGCCGAACCGCATAACGAGATCCGGTATGGCGCCGATGGAACTCCCATGTTCGAGACGCTAGGCGGTCTAGCCCGCATCAAGACGATCTTCGAGCGTGCCCGCGCCGACAATCCGGGCGGCGTGCTGGCGCTGGACAATGGCGACACCTTCCATGGGACGCATTTCGCGGTTGCGGACGAGGCGAAAGCTCTTGCTCCGCTTGTGGCCGAGCTGGGCTTCGATGCCATGACGCTCCATTGGGAATTCGCCTTTGGTCCGGACCGGGTGCAGGCGCTCGCCAGCGAGCTGCCTTATCCGGTGCTGGCCGCGAATATCTATCGCGAGGAAAGCGGCGAGCTGTTCCTGCCCGCCGCCACGATTGTTGAGCGCGCCGGGCTGCGGATCGGTCTGATCGGCCTTGCCTGTCCGATCGTCGACAAGACCATGCCGCCTCATTTCAGCGAAGGTCTGCGCTTCGAGATCGGCACCAGGGAACTTCATGCTCACGTCGCGCAAATGCGCCCGCATGTCGATCTGCTGGTCGTACTCTCCCATGTCGGCTTCCCGCAGGACGTGCAGTTTGCCAAGGATGTGCCCGGCATAGATGTGATCGTCAGCGGCCATACCCATAACCGCATGGAGCATGCTATCGAGGTCGACGGCTGCCTCATCTTCCAGTCCGGCTGCCACGGGTCCTTCGTCGGACGGCTCGACCTCGATTTGCGGGACGGCGAACTCATCGGCTGGACGCACGCGCTCATCGCAGTCGATGAAAGCGTTTCTCCCGATCCGGCACTCGAAGCCGCTGTAAGCGAAGCACTCGCCGGAGAACGCGATGTCATGGCCGAGGTCGTGGGCAGGACCGATGTAGCCCTGCATCGCTATGCCATGCTGTCGAGCCCGATGGACGATCTTCTGCTCGAGGCGAT
The DNA here is from genome assembly GCF_019857205.1 of Qipengyuania pacifica. Lineage (GTDB taxonomy): Bacteria > Pseudomonadota > Alphaproteobacteria > Sphingomonadales > Sphingomonadaceae > Qipengyuania > Qipengyuania pacifica. The sequence goes on from NZ_JAHWXO010000020.1 coordinate 8,727, forward strand.
TGCCGAAGTCGCCGGTACGCAGATCGCCTTCTCCAACGGTTGGCGTTACGGCGCGCCGATACCGGCGGGACCGATTACGCTGGGCGATTTGTGGAACATGGTTCCAACCAATCCTCCCGTCACCCTTGCCGAGGTGACCGGCGCTGAAATCCGGCAGATGATCGAGGAAAACCTCGAACGAACCTTTGCGGCTAATCCCTATGACCAGATGGGCGGTTACATCAAGCGCATGCGCGGAGTGGGTCTCGCCTTCAAGGCCGAAAATCCCGAGGGTCAGCGGATCGAGCGCCTGTTTCTGGAAGGCCGTCCGGTGGATGATAGCGCCGTTTATGCTGTGGGCTTCATTACCGAGCAGGGCGTGCCCGCGCAGTTCGGCAAGAACCGGCGACAGCTTCCCATCGATGCGATCACAGCCCTGCGCAAACGGCTCGCGCGTCCCTTCACTCACGCTTCCGTCGGAAGTTCCATCGACCTTGTCTGACGGCGTTCCGCCGACGGCTAGCCAGGATCGGGCCAAAGGACCCGACAAGGAACACGAGCACGTAGCCCGCGCCGATTTTTGAGAACACGGTCGCCTGCGCAGCGGCGGGAAGACGACCGACAAGAACGCCGCGGACACCGCTCTCGAGATGCTCGGCGATCGAACCATCGGACCGGATTATCGCGGATATGCCCGTCTGCGTCGCGCGGAGCACCGGCAAACCGTTCTCAAGCGCTCTGATGCGCGCCTGCGCCAGATGTTGCGGAGCGCCGGCAGGACCGAACCACGCGTCGTTCGTGGGATTGACGATGTAAGCGGGGCGCGCAGTGAATCCGGAGCCGAAGCCGGGGAAAGTGGCCTCGAAACATATCGCCACGCCTGCCTCGCCGTCGGCCAAAGGAATGGCCGGGATCGCTGCCCCCGGCGCAAGGGCGTCGCGGCCAGGGGCATACCGGGCGAGGCGCAATGCCTCGAGCAAGGACTCGAACGGCACATATTCCCCGAACGGGACGAGGATGCGCTTGTCGTAACGGTTGCGAACCCGCCCGCTGGCATCGATCAGGTAGACACTATTGGCATAGTGTCCGTCGGCGTCGCGACCCAGAGCTCCGGCGAAGAGCATGTCGCCGGTCCGAAGCGTTTTCCCGATTTCATCGAGCACCGCCTTCCGGTCCTCGAGAACATAGGGGATCGCGGCTTCAGGCCAGAAGATGCGCATGTCCGGCGCAGTCGAAGAAATGCCGGCTGTCAAACCGAGATAGATATCCACCTGCTCGTCGAGCCGGTTTTCGTCCCATTTGACCCTTTGCGGTATGTTGCCCTGGATCAGCGCGACCTGCTGCGCGGTATCAGGAGGAGCAACCGACGAACGCCCGAGGAGGATTGCGAGGGCCCCGATAAATCCGAGGCTTGCCCCGACACGTCGCGGATGCCCGGCGATCTGCAGAACGAGTCCGGCAGCAAGCACCGTCCCAAATGAGAGTCCGGTTATGCCGATAACCGAAGCAGACCGCACGATCGCCGGAACGTCGAGCCAGATCGCGCCAAGCGGGTTCCACGCGAAACCGATGATAGTGGTAGACCTCGCCCATTCGCCGAGCGCTAGAAGCGAACTTGTCGCCAAGAGCTGCGTGCCGTGATTTCTGTTGGCGTATCTCCGGGCAAGGGCGAAGGGGACGGACCAGAAGAGCGACAGGATCGCGGACAAGGCGACGAGTGCCAGCCAGCCAGCCGTAACGGCTGGCGGGTCCATCATCACAAACGCTCTCGGAAGCCAGCGTAGCGCGACAATCCACATGGCTCCCGCGTAGGCTGTCACAATCCAGAATATGGGTGCAGCCCGATCGTGGCGGATCAGGTAGAAAAGGCCGCTAAGCGAGGCTAGCGAAAGGACAGTCGCATTGGCAGGCGCAAAGCCTTGCGCCGCGATGGTTCCGAGGATGGCGGCGATCAACAGGCGCGAAGTCCGGCGAAACATGGCAGGTGCCAAAACGCATGTGTCTTAAGCGCGGCTTAGCGTGAACGGCTTGCCGGAGGCGGCCTTCAAAAGGGGTGGTGACGACTATCCCCATATGGGCAGCAACGCCCGGCTCATCGATGGCAATAGAGCGCGCATCGTTTTCCTGGTCGCTGTCGTCTTGACCAGCCAGGGATCGTAGCGGGCTGCGCGCACTTTCGCAGGAGTGGGCTCGCTGATTGAAAGAGCAAGTTCCGACTGGGCTTAAGGCTGCCGTAAGACCCAGCCTCGATCGTCAATCCATTCGATCAGTAGGAGTGGCGCATGTTGCACAGGCGATCGGTACTTATGGCCGCGGCGGCATCAATCGCCAGCGGCTGTGTGCCACGAGCATCCCTTTCTGCCGCGCTGGAAAGGAGCGATACATCGCTGAGGCTAGTCTCCGCGGCTAACCCCCATGTCTTTCCGCTCATGCTGGCACTCGCTCTCGAACCGGACCTCCCCTTGTCGTTTAGTCCGATCAAGGAATCGGCCGAGATCGATTCAATGTTTCGAACCGGCGAGGCGGATGCCTTTCTGGGCATGACCTATATCGGGGCGAAGAAGCAGCTCGCAGCACCTGATCTCGGTCTGAGGCTCGTCTCGATCAACACCTGGCGCGGCTTCTTCGAGGTGGTGCCGCGGGACATCCGCAGCTTTGCCGAGTTGCGCGGCCACAAGGTTATCGTCAGCGGGCCGATGGGCTCCGGCCGAAACGGTGGCGGCGATATTATTTTCCAGGCTGCGGTACGGCGCGCGAACCTCGATCCCGGTCGCGATCTGGAGGTCGCATACATGCCGGCCAAGGCAGGTATCGCGCAAGTCGCTGCCGGACAGGCCGCCGGCATTACTATCCCGAGCCCTGGCAGCACCGGCATGGTCATGCGCTCGCGAATGGGGAGCGAAGGGGGCAGCAATATTGCGCTTTCGGCTATCGATATGCAGGCCATGTTCACTGGCTTTCGCAGTTTCGACGAAGGCCAGCTGCCGATCGGCGGATTGCATACCTCCGAGCAGGTCCTGCAAACGCCGCCGCGCCGAAGTGCCTTGCTTCGCGTGTTCGATGCCTACGAACGCGCATGCGAGGCTCTCATGCGCGAGCCGGAACGTCTCGCGCCCATGGCCATCGATCAATATGGCAAGCACTTGGCCCCTATCGGAGCCACGGCTCCCCCGGCAATGCTGCTCGCGCGGGCCATCCGGGCGAACGAGCTTGTGTATCGGACCGGCGTTCCGGCGGCGGGTATCCGTGCGGATGTTTCCGCATTCCTGAATGAACTTCTCGGCGCGTCGGTTGAGCCCGCCTTTTTGAGCGCGTTGTAGATCTTTCACGGTTTTTCGAATCCGTCGTCCCTGCGTGCGAGCTGCCTTCGTGGGATCCATTGCAAGGCTCGCTTGGGTCTCGCGACGGGTCCTTGCTCGCTCGCCCTGAACGATCAGGGGCGCCGTAAGCCGCCCTTAAGAACCGGGCTGCACCTGGAATATCTCAATCATCCTACGAACCCAATACCCAAGACTTCGGAGAGTACCAGATGCACAAGCGCCCGCTTCTATTGAATTTTCTCTTAGCCGCCGGTGTTTCCATGGCGGTCGCGGTACCGGCAACGGCCCAGCAGGAGACGGGCGAGGAGGCCTTTGCCAAAGCGCGCAATGCCATGATCGCGGAGCTCGCCGAAGATCCGGCGGCCCGGCGGATCGAGCCTCAATCATACGATCTGACCCTGGTGGTATTTACCGATTACCAGTGCCCGTTCTGCCGCCAGATGCACCCGCGTCTGACAGCTCTCGCCATGGAAGACGGCAATGTCCGTATCGTGTTCAAGGACTGGGCGATTTTCGGCCAGCCTTCCATCGAAGCGGCGCGCCGCGCACTTGCGGCGAAATATCAGGGGAAGGACCAGGCCTTCGACGATGCGCTCATGCAAATCCAGGGCAAGCTTAGTTCCGAGAAAATCCGTGCCGCAGCAGATCAGGCGGGCGTCGACTGGCAGCGTCTGGAAAGCGACCTCAAATCCCATGGCAAGGAAATCGATGCAGCGCTTGCGCGAGCGGACCGACAGGCTGGGATGCTCGGGATAAGCGGCACACCGGCTATGTTTGTCGGGCCTTACCTGGTCGCCGGGGCTCTGCCGCCCGAGCAGCTTCGCCAAGCCGTTGCTATCGCGCGGCAGTATCCCAACGGTAACGCGCCGGAAGCGCGATAGAGCTTAGCAGCATCCAGCAATTCTTCGCTTATCATTGCGGCGGTCTTAGAAGCTACGCATATTTCTATCTTCTTTTCGACGGTCTAATCATCGACCAATGCACCATTCCAGCTCCAATCCGCTCGCCCATGATCACAACTTCCTGAGCGCCTCGCACGACGCCCATGAGCGGCGCACGCGTTATGTCGTTGCCTTGACCGCCGCGATGATGGTGGTCGAAATCGTCGCCGGCCTGTGGACCGGATCGATGGCGCTTCTCGCCGATGGTATCCACATGGCGACCCATGCAGGTGCCTTGGGCGTCGCGGCCTTCGCCTACTGGTTTGCCAA
>NZ_JAHWXO010000021.1 GCF_019857205.1 Qipengyuania pacifica
AGTCATTCCTATCGCTTTCGCGGTCATTCTCTTGCTGCTTTACATGGCGGTTGGGGGCTGGGTGCCGGCGCTCGCCGTATTCAGCGCGATCCCGTTGGCCCTGGCAGGCGGGATTTTCTCCTTGGCTCTACGCGGGATGCCATTCTCGGTATCTGCGGCGGTAGGCTTTATCGCCCTGTCGGGTGTGGCGACCTTGAATGGCCTCGTGATGGTGACTGCGATCCGTCAGCGGCTCGACAGGGGCATGGCGCTCGATGACGCCATCGTCGATGGTGGATTGGCGCGCCTAAGGCCGGTTCTCATGACCGCGCTCGTTGCATCGCTCGGCTTCGTGCCGATGGCCATTGCGACCGGGACCGGCGCGGAAGTGCAGCGTCCCTTGGCGACAGTCGTCATCGGAGGATTGATCACGGCCACCGCGCTCACCCTCTTCGTCTTGCCCGCAATCTTGAAGCTGGTTTTCGGGACCAGAGAAGATGACCGGACCTGGCGACAGCGTTGGTGGGACAGGCTGCGGCGCAATGTCACGCCTGAAGAGCGCGAGGAGCTTCAAAATGTGACCTAGTGGCGAAGCTATATGGCGGGACAGCGTCCTTTCTCGCAAGCGCGCGGAGGAGTGGCAGCGCTGGCCCGCCAAGCTATCGAATGACCGGCTCGTTCGATCCATGAAGGCTCGGGTGCCGCGAATTCTGGCACGGCTCAATTGCGTTCGACGGTTTCTTCAAAGGAGAAAGGCAAATTGGCACGTACTATTCAAATCGAAGTGTCAGCTCTCGTGCCCGAAGCAACGAGCGATGATCCGTGTATCGGAAGACTTCAGGCGCTGCTGCGTGGACAGACAGGTGTTCACGACGTCACCGTGGAAGAGCAGCCGGGCCAATCTGCAGCGCGGCTTAACATCTCTTATGATCCAGACCGGCTCTCCGTCGCGCGCATCAAGGAGCTTGCGCATGTGGCCGGGGCAGAGATCTCCAGTCGGTACGGCCACCTGACCTATGACGTCGATGGCGTGAACTCCACACGGCGCGCCCGGACCGTTGCCGATCTTATCGCTCGGCAAACCGGGGTGCTCGAAGCCTATGCCGATGCGGCGGGGACGTTCGTGATCGAGTTCGACCGCCAACGGACCGACGAGCAGAAAATTGTCGCAGCGCTAAAAGGATTTGGCGCTACGCGACGAGCGAAAACTTCCGGCAATGTTTCCCACTCTTCACGCGAACGGCATGCCCACGATGGAGGTGGCGAGCACGATCATAAGCATGGCGGCATTCTTGGTGCCAATACGGAGCTCTATTTTTCCCTGGCGTCGGGGGGCTTGCTCGCAACGGGCTTCGGCATTGAAAAACTATGGGGGAACTACCCCCAGTTCGTGCCTCTTCTCTGCTACGTTACGGCATATTTTTTCGGTGGGTTCTACACACTCAGAGAGGCCTGGGACAATCTCCGGCTCCGCCGGTTCGAGATCGACAGTCTTATGCTTGTGGCGGCTGCGGGCGCTGCGATCCTCGGCGAATGGGCGGAGGGCGCGTTGCTGCTTTTTCTGTTCAGCTTCGGCCACGCCCTTGAGCGCTATGCAATGGGTCGCGCGAAAAGAGCGATCGAAGCGCTCGCCGAGCTCGCTCCCGAAACAGCTCGCGTGAAGCGCGGCGAGGCTGTCGAGGAGATACGCGTCGAGGAACTCGTGGTAGGCGATGTTGTGGTCGTCCGCCCGAATGAGCGCTTGCCTGCCGATGGCTTTGTGTCTGAAGGGGCGAGCGCCATTAACCAGGCCCCGGTCACGGGCGAAAGCGTGCCCGTCGACAAGAGCGCGGTATCGGATATCGCTTCCGCGCGGAAGACTCCCGACAGGCTGGCAGACACCCACCGGGTTTTCGCCGGCACAATAAATGGCTCGGGGGCTCTCGAAGTCGTGGTGACCCGCCGGTCGAGCGAAACCACTCTTTCGAAAGTGGTGCAGATGGTGAGTGCCGCCGAAGCGCAGCAATCGCCAACCCAGCGTTTCACGCAGCGCTTCGAGCGCATTTTCGTGCCTGCCGTGCTCGCGCTTGCGGGGCTTTTGCTCTTCTCCTGGGTCATCATAGACGAGCCGTTCCGCGATAGCTTCTACCGCGCCATGGCAGTGTTGGTCGCTGCCAGCCCCTGCGCACTCGCTATTGCGACGCCTAGCGCGGTCCTGTCCGGGGTCGCGCGAGCTGCGCGAGGCGGCGTCCTCGTAAAAGGCGGCGCACCCCTCGAAGATTTAGGTGCATTGAAGGCCATCGCATTCGACAAGACGGGCACGCTGACTGAAGGTGAGCCCCGAATAACCGATATCGAGACAGCGACCGGCGTGTCCGAGCGCGAATTGCTGAGAATCGCATCGGCAGCGGAGAGTTTGAGCGACCATCCGCTGGCCCAAGCCATCGTCAGGGATAGTGCCGAGCGAAATGGTGAAGAAGCGTTGCCGGCGGCGACCGACCTCGAAAGTTTCACGGGCAAGGGCATTACCGCGATCGTCGGAGGTGAAAAAGTCTGGATCGGCAAACTCGAGATGTTCGGTGTCGACGGGGTCCCTCCGCTTGGCCCTGAATTGACGAGCGCAATCGAGGTTTTGCGCGAGCGTGGGCGGACCACGATGGCTATCCGTTCGCGGACGCGCGATCTTGGAGCCATTGGGCTATTGGACACACCGCGCGCGGCAGCAAGAACGACGCTTAACGCGCTGCGCGAACTCGGAATCACGAGAATGATCATGATCTCCGGCGATGATCAGAGGGTCGCCGACGCTGTCGGAGAGGATGTTGGTCTCGATGAGGCATGGGGCAATCTAATGCCTGATGACAAAGTCGAAGCTATCCGCAAGCTCGCCGGTCAGGACAAAGTGGCAATGGTCGGAGACGGGGTGAACGATGCTCCTGCCATGGCAAATGCAACCGTCGGGATAGCAATGGGCGCAGCCGGGTCCGACGTCGCATTGGAAACCGCCGATGTCGCACTTATGGCAGATGACCTCGCCAAGCTGCCGTTCGCGGTCGACCTCAGCCGCAAGACCCGTTCCATCATTCGCCAGAACATGGTGGTGAGCCTCGGGATTGTCGCAGTGCTCATTCCGGCGACCATCTTCGGTCTCGGCATTGGTCCCGCAGTTGCTGTGCATGAGGGCTCTACACTGATTGTCGTTGCCAATACTCTACGGCTTCTCGCCTATCGCGAGAAACGTTCTAGCGACAATGGGCCTCCATCCCACCATAGCAGTGAGCAGGCTTTGGCAAATGTCGGCGCTTGAACTTTCCCACGTCCCCATGCCGACGGCCCGCGCTGAACGAACTTCAAGTGTACCAACTTTGGAGGGAGCTGTGTTGAATTTGTCGGAAGAGGATGGACTGAACCTGGTCGAGGCCGCCCGAACGGTGCAAACATCAGATTGCGATACCTTCGTGGCCGTTTTCGAACGTAGCGCGCGGCGCAGAAACGATACGGTTCCGATGCTGCTCGCACTCGCACCAAACTTTTCGGGAGGTCTTTGGCGTGACCTTAAGTTCGACATCCGGCCCAAGGACAGCTTCGGGCGGATTGCTATCGTCGACGACCAGAAACCGGAAAAGCGGGGCACTCGAATATTTGACCGCCTGTTCCGCGCGGAGTTGCAGGTCTTTCCGTTTTCCAAACGCAAGCAGGCGGAGAATTGGGCTCAAGCCCGAGGTGTCAACGCATGAGCGGCGAAGGGGATCTGCAACTCGATACAACTGCCAAGCGGAAAACGCTTTCGATTGTTCTGTGGCTCAACGTGGCGATTGCCATCGGGTTTTTCGCCGTCGGCTATCTGGCCGATTCCAACGCCCTCCTGGCTAACGGCCTCGATAATTCTTCGGACGCCATTGTCTATGCGCTCAGCCTGCTCGCCTTGACCCGATCACGGAAATGGAAGCGCGGAGCCGCTCGCTTTTCAGGGATCATGCTGCTGGTCTTCGCTGCCGGGGTCATTGCCGATGCCATAAGGCGCTTCGTGGAGGGTTCCGATCCCGGCGGAGTAATGATGATGGCGATGGCTGCAGTGGCAGCTGTCGTGAATCTGATCTGTCTACGAATGCTGCAGAACATGCAGGAGAAGGACGTCAATCTCCGCGCCGCCACAACCTTCAGCTTTAACGATTTCATCTCCAATGGTGGCATCATAATTGCCGCCATTATCGTCATGCTGACAGGTGCCAACTGGCCCGATCTCGTCGTTGGCGTCGCCGTTGCGGCAATTGCCATATATGGCGGGATCGACATTCTGCGCGACACCCACAAGGATCGGCATGACGAACGCGGAACCGTGCATGGCGACAAGCGCGAATGACGCTTATTCATGAAATATTCGCCACCGAGGATATCTCGCGGGTTCTAGGCATGGCCATGATGGCGAGCCTAGGTCTCGGGATCGGTGCAATCTGGGAAGAACGGAACGGATCCTCGCACGCCGTAGAGCGACTCTGGGGCGCTATAATTTCCGGTGTGTTCGTCATGCTCGCGTTCATTATGGCCGAGCAGTCGGGCGGTTTTATAGCGGGAAGCTTGGGGTCCGTCGTCTTGTTTCCTGCGGGCGGTGCCCTCTATCTTCTATCGACGAAGGTCGTAGAAGGGATCTACCGGCGCTGGGGACCCAAGCGCGGGCCGAAAGTAGGCATTCTGTGTGCATCCGGCATCGCGCTGGCATGCGGTGGGCTCGTTTTAGGAGCTGCATCGGCCATCTCTGTCTACGCTGGCTTGGCTGCCACATTTGGAGTCGGCCTATCCGCTCTCTTGGTCGCAAGAAGAACCACCGCCAGTCTGCTCGAAGAGATCGTGAACCCCATGGATCGCGGCGCGGTCCATGTCATTCTCGCGCTTGTCTTCGTCGCCTGGGTTGTCGGGGCTTTCTGGCTTTTGCACGGGAGAAACAGCAACGTCGATGGCGCGATGGCGATACTGCTCGCGGGCTATTTTCTCTTGGCCTCTGTTCACTTGATTGCCCGGCCCTTTGTCAAGCGATGCCGAATGAACGTGAAGGCGCTGGTGGCATTTATATGCGGCATGGCGGGATTCGGCCTGCTCGCCGCCGGTCTCGACGCCGTGCTCCAAGCGACAGGGGTTTCCGATGCCATCCTCCAGCATCCGAGCGCAACCGATAGTAAACTTTCTAAAGAAGGAGCGCGATGATGGCGCACGCCCACGGCCATGCAGGACACAGCCACGGTGAGGAAAACCTGAGCGATCGCCAGCTTGTGTTTGCTGTCGCCATCAATGTTCTCCTGACGTTGGCCCAGATCATCGGCGGCATCGTTTCGGGCTCGCTGGCACTAATCGCGGATGCGTTGCACAATTTCAGCGACGCGGCTTCCCTGGGCCTTGCATGGTTTGCGCGCCGGATGGGTCGACGTCCGGCCGACAAGCTGATGACCTTCGGGTACGCCCAGGGAGAAGTGGTCGCCGCGCTCATCAATTTGACGACCTTGCTCATCATCGGATTCTATCTGATCGTCGAGGCAGTCAACCGTTTCGCCGAGCCGCAGCCGGTCGAGGGATGGACGGTGATCTGGGTGGCGGGCATCGCTCTGATCATCGATCTCGTGACCGCCTTTATCGTCTATCGCGGCGCGCATGACAGCATCAATATGAAGGCAGCCTTCCTGCATAACGTCTCGGACGCGTTGGCATCGGTTGGCGTGATTGTAGCCGGCGTACTCATCCTTCTCTACGATCTTACCATCGCCGACCTTGTGATTACGCTGATCATCGCAGGTTATGTGATCTGGCAGGGTGTTACGCTTCTTCCGCGAACTGTGCGACTATTGATGGGAGCTGTTCCCGACGAGCTGGAATTCGACCGGATCGTCGCCTTTCTTGAAAGCCAGCAAGGCATCGAAAGCGTGCACCACGTCCATATTTGGAATCTCGGCGAACACCATCGCGCTCTCGAAACGCACATTGTTCTCTCGTCGGGATCACTCGATGATTTTGAAACCTTAAAAATGTCCGTGAAAGAGCAACTCGCTCAGCGGTTCGAAATTGCGCATGCGACGCTCGAGGCTTGCAAAGCGCACGATTGCAACACCGACCTGGTTCCGCCTCATCACTCTTCTCGGTGAGGTAGCTGTTTGAGCGTCCCGCCAAGTCTCTAGCACCCACCTTTCGCCTCCTCGCAAACGCAGGACATCGGCATATATCGCTATTGCGAATCAATAGCAGAATGGTTATTAGGGCGTCGAACGGATTTGAAAGGATTGAATATGTACCGTGCAACTGTCTCTCTTCTGGCATTGGCGCTCTCCAGTCCGGCGGTCGCGCAGTCGGTTGATGCCAAAAGCGGTTCAGGCGCGCAGGGCGGCATGCCTCCGCAATCCGAATCGATCATCGTCACCGGCGGGCGAGTTGATGAGGGCGACGTCGCCGGGTCGGCGGACATTGTCGGCCCCGAGGACCTTCGCGAATTTGAGTATGGCGACGTCAATAGGGTCTTGCGGCAGGTGCCGGGGGTCAATCTTCAAGAAGAGGACGGGTTCGGACTTTTTCCCAATATCGGATTGCGCGGTACTCCGGTGGAACGTTCGAGCAATATCACGCTGATGGAAGACGGGGTGCTCATTGCGCCAGCCCCCTACGCGGCCCCCGCAGCCTACTATTTTCCGGCGGTTGGCCGAATGGCGGCTGTCGAAGTCGTCAAGGGAGCTAGGGCTGTGGCTTACGGACCCCGCACGATCGGCGGGGCCGTGAACTTTCGCTCGACGCCGATCCCCGTCGCGGGCTTCGCCGGTTCGGCTTCAGGCCAATACGGATCGCGCGGCTACTACCAGGGACATGGCTGGGTCGGTGGCGAGACAGATAATGTGGGTGCGCTGCTCGAGACCTTTCAGCAGGGGAGCGACGGGTTCAAGACGATTGACGGGTTCCCGAATGCCGACACCGGCTTTGATCGTCAGGATTACCGCGGGCGGTTTGCCGTGCATTCAAGCCCTGACGCGCCCACCGACGCTCGCCTCGAGCTTGTCTATGGAAGATCCGAGCTGGACGCGAACGAGACCTATCTCGGGCTTGTTGATACAGACTTTGCCGCCGACCCTTATCGACGTTATGCGGCAAGCCAACGCGACCGCTTTACCGGTGAGCATGACCAATACCGGATAACAGGCAGTCTCCGCCTCATCGATGATACGAAGATCGCCGCGACGCTCTATCGTAACGATTTCGCTCGAAGCTGGTCAAAATTGCAGGATATCGACTTCGATGGCGATGGCCGCTTTGAGGCCATTCAGCCCGTGTTTGATGATCCTGATGCAAACCCTGAAGCCTTGGCCATTCTTCGTGGAGCGGACAGCGCCGCGGGAGCGCTTCGGGTCCGTAACAACAATCGCGTGTACCGCAGTCAAGGGTTGCAGGTGTCGTTGGAAAAGCCTTTCGATACGGGATCGCTTCGACACAATCTTACTGTATCGGCGCGCATCCATGAGGATGAAGAGGACCGTCTGCAAAATGAGGACTTTTATTCGCAAACAGCCGGCGATCTTGTTTTTGTCCGTCAGACGGCGCTCGGAGCACAAGCCAATCGCGAGGCCAAAGCTGATGCCATCGCCTTTTACTTCGAGGACAGGATTGAGTTTGGAAGGCTCACACTCACACCTGGCATTCGCTACGAGGGCATCACGTTGACCAGGCTGGATTATGATCGGGACGATCCCGAGCGACTGGCTGGTCCGACACGCACGCGCAAAACGAACATCGATGAATGGCTCCCAGCGCTCGGTGCCACATACGATCTCGGGAATGTTCGGCTGATTGCAGGAGTCTCACGCGGCTTCTCCCCTCCCGGCCCGGGCAATCCGGACGCCCGTGCGGAGAAAAGCTGGAATTACGAAGCTGGCGCCAGGTTCCAAAACAATCTGGTAAGCGCCTCTGCAATTGCGTTCTACTCCGATTATTCCAACCTGCTCGGAAATTGCACGCAGTCGGTCGGGTGCAGCGTGGGAGACATCGGCGATCAGTTCAATGGTGGGGCCGTTACGGCCAAAGGTGTTGAGCTCTCCGCCTCGGCGACACCGACGATCGGCGAGGCGATTTCATTTCCCATCTCAGTTGCGTACACGTTTACCGACGCACAGTTCGACAGCAATTTTGAGAGCGAATTTTTCGGTTCCGTTTCCGCCGGCGATGCCCTGCCGTATCTCGCCCGCCATCAGCTGTATGCCGAGACGGGCGTTGTTTACGGTCCTGTATCCATGACGCTAGGTGCCAATTATGTATCAAAGGTGCGAACCGAAGCCGGCAGCGGCCCCATTCCGGTTGCCGAGCGGGTGGACGACAGGATCATTTTTGATCTTGCTGGACGATTTGCCGTAACCGACGAGGTATCACTCTTCGCGCGTATCGATAATCTGCTCGACGAAACATATGCTGTCGCACGCCAGCCAACCGGCCTGAGACCGGGTGCGCCGCGCCGATTCGTGGGAGGAGCTAGTTTGCGCTTCTAGAGGCGCCTCCGATTTATCTATCGCGCACGGCAAGAGTGTCTATGATCCTACACTCACTGATCGTGTCCTGTTCGCACTTCGCGATCATGCGCGAGAGTTCGTCGCGCATGACCTGCAGGGCGGCAATCTTTCGTTTTACCTGATCAAGATGCGCGCGTGCCAATGAATCGACCGCAGCGCAGGATCGATCGTCCTCGTTCGAGAGCTCAAGCAGTTCGCGGATATCCGGCATCGAAAACCCGAGATCGCGCGCCCGGCGAATGAAGACCAATGTTGCCGCCTCGGCAGGTCCGTAATCGCGATAGTTGGACCGAGTTCGAGGCGGGGCATTTAAAATGCCTTCGCGTTCGTAGAAGCGGATCGTCTCCGCCTTGACGCCGGTTTTGCGCGCGACTTCACCAATTTTCATACCATCAACCCCCAATCGCTTGACCTTGTAGTGGCTACAAGGTGCATAGGCTGTCTCGAAACTAGGAGTCGAGTGGATGGCGAGGAATTGTTGCGATGCTGCCGATGTCGGCGATGCCCATAACGATCCGAGATGGCGCCGGGTCCTGTGGGTGGCCCTCGCTCTCAACGCAATTATGTTCGCTATCGAAATCGTGGCCGGGATAGCCGCAGATTCGCGCGCGCTGCAGGCCGATGCACTCGATTTTCTGGGCGATTCGGCCAATTACGCCATCAGCCTCGGAGTTGCCGGAATGGCAATTGCATGGCGCGCACGCGCGGCGCTCGCGAAAGCCGCCACTATGCTGGGATTTGGTCTTTGGGTCCTTGGCTCGGCTCTCTGGGGGTTTTTTGTGGGTGCCTCACCAGATGCCGGCACGATGGGAATCGTCGGCTTCCTGGCGCTCGCAGTGAATCTCGCGGTCGCTGGGATGCTCTTTCGGTATCGAACCGGGGATGCAAATATGCGCTCGGTGTGGATCTGTTCGCGCAACGACGCGATCGGAAACGTCGCGGTGCTTGCAGCCGCGGTCGGTGTTTTCGGGACGGGGGCGGCATGGCCTGATCTTGCTGTTGCGGGAATCCTGGCAAGCTTGGCGATCTGGGGAAGTGCCGAAGTGTTCGTCCAGGCGAGGCGCGAACTCAGGACATCGATCTAAAGCTCAGCAGCCCGTTGCGTCGGGCATGAGAAGCGGTTTATTTGATATTGCGAATTAATTGCATATCCTGAGAAGGGTTCGGATGTCTGTTTCCATTCCATCGCCGCCCATGGTGCTGAGGGTCTTCATCATCTCCCTCCTTCTAAGCCTGTCCGGCGTAGCGCGCGCGGAGAGCGCAGAGGTGCGCACGACGTGGCGCCTTCTCGACTACATCGCTGTCGATTACTCCGCTGCGGTGTCGAACGGGCAGGTCATCGACAATTTCGAATATGACGAAATGGTCGAATTTTCTTCGACCGTCGGCGAACAAATAGCCGCGCTCCCAGATGTTTCGGCCAAGCCCGGTCTCATCGCGATGTCTGTCGAGCTGCGCCAGGCGATTGAGAAGAAAGCTCCGGTCGAGCGCGTTTCCCGGCTGGCCCGTGCCTTGGGGGGATCGCTGCTGGAGGCCTATCCGGTTCCGCTGGCTCCCCGAAACCTTCCGGATCTGTCTCGCGCATCGACGCTCTTTTCCCAGAACTGCGCCTCGTGCCACGGTGCTTCGGGCAGCTCCCCTCCGGCCGCCAGCATGACGCTGGAGCCTCCTCCGATCGATTTCACCGATGCCGACCGCGCGCGCCAACGCAGCATTTTCGGTCTTTATCAGGTGATAACACAGGGCCTTGAGGGCACGTCGATGCCCAGCTTTGCCGCACTTCCGCAAGCCGATCGCTGGGCCCTCGCATTCTATGCCGGCGGCATTGCATTCGAGGATCTCGAACGGGGGGAGAAAATCTGGCGCGAAGATGACCGGGTGCGGCGTTTGATACCCGATCTCGAGACGCTTACGGCCATCACACCCGCAGAGCTCGCCGACGCGATCGGAGAGAACCGGGCATTGGCCGTCATGGCGTACCTGCGATCATATCCCGAAGTTGTCAGCCAGAGAAGCGAGAACGGTTCGCTCGATCTTGCGCGCCAGACCCTGCAGCAAAGTCTCGCCGCCTACGAGAGGGGCGAGCGCGCAGAGGCGCGCCGGCTAGCTCTGTCGGCTTATCTTGACGGCTTCGAACCGGTTGAGGGCATCCTCGCCACGCGCGATGGCGATCTCATGCGGCAGATCGAGCAAGCGCTCAGCCAATATCGTTCAGATATTGAGAGCGACGTACCCGTGTCCCAACTGCGCGAGCGGCACGCTTTCGCCGCGAGCCTGCTAGAGCAAGCAAATGTCGCTCTCGCGCCCGAAGCAGCCAGCGACATCTCGACTCTTCTAGGCGCCTTCACGATCCTGCTGCGCGAGGGGATAGAGGCACTTTTGGTTGTGATTGCCATGATCGCCTTTGTGAAAAAGTCGCAGCGCTTCGAGGTATTGCCCTATGTCCATGGCGGGTGGATCGCTGCTCTTCTTGCAGGTGTCGCCACCTGGGTCGTAGCAACCTACTTCGTCAGCATCAGCGGTGCGAGCCGCGAGCTGACCGAAGGTTTTGGTGCGCTGTTGGCGGCGGTTATTCTCATCTCCGTCGGGATATGGATGCACGGCAAGAGCCATGCGGATGAATGGCGACGCTCGTTCTCATCCAGGGCTTCCTTGGCGGCGAGCTCGCGCATGGGCCGAACCACCTCGGTATTTCCTGGCTCTGAAGGAGTTGAAGAGCATGCGTACTTCCAGATTGAATGCAGCGATCGGGTTTCTCGCGATCGCGCCCTTGATGTCCGCTCTTGCTGCCTGCGACAAGGCGCAGGAGAGCACACCGATTACCGAGGTTTCGCCTATGGGCGAAGCTGCAGTGGTGGCTGGCACGGCTCCCGGGTCGGGTCTTGCCGATCCGGCAGCCTCTCCCTCCGAAGATGAGGCAGCGACCGCTCGGGAGGACGCTCTTTCGACAAATGGGGCCGCCACGCCCGCCTCACGGCACGCTGCCTCTCCCGCATCACGCGCAACTGCCACACCCGCAGCGCCAGCAGCGCGCACGCAACCCGCGAGCGAAGCGACCCAACCCGCCGATCCCCATGCGGGCCATGACATGTCCTCGATGGCCGATCACGACATGGAAGATATGTGATCGGACGCGTTTCCCGGTAACTCGGCAATTCAGGAGATAT
>NZ_JAHWXO010000022.1 GCF_019857205.1 Qipengyuania pacifica
GGCGCAATCCTGATCGTGATGGGCTTTTGGCGCAGGACCGAGAGCTTCATGCGTCACGCCTTCGCCGCCAACACTCTTCTCATGACCGCGGGCTTCATGCTCGTCGGCTACCAACTCGTCGGCTTCGCCGTAGCCTGATCACATTTTTCCAGGAGCAATAGACATGTTCAATTCACAGCGCCCGTCCACCAGCGACCTTCCCACCAACCGCCAGCTTGTCAAGGCGACCGCGTTCGCCTTGGTGACCGCGACCGTCCTCCTGGTCACCGTGGTTCTACCCGCGGAATACGCGATCGATCCGACCGGAGCGGGCCGTCTTCTTGGATATTCCGAGATGGGCGAGATCAAACAGCAACTTGCTGCGGAAGCAGCTGCCGACGAGCAGAACACAGCCATCGAGGAGGTTCGTACGCTCGCCGGTAACAGCGGCAGCGGCTCCGAAGCGGCAACGCGCCGCGATGTCACCGAATTGACGCTCGCGCCTGGTGAGGGTGCGGAAGTCAAGGCGGTCATGGCCGATGGGGCCAGTCTTCAATACGAATGGTCGGTGCAAGGTGGCCACGTCAATTTCGATACGCATGCCGATGCCCCGGGCATTTCTTACCACGGATACGACAAAGGCCGCGAATCCACGGGTGAGTCCGGCACACTCGTCGCCGCCTTCGATGGGAGCCATGGCTGGTTCTGGCGCAATCGTTCTGGCGCAACCGTCACCGTGACCCTCAAGACCGACGGCAGCTACTCCGATATCAAGCGCGTGGTCTAGATCACGCTCTGGCTGAAGGAAGACATCGCCATGCTCTCCGTTCTGACTAATCGCACTTATCGTCACCTGTTTCTTGCGCAGGTCATCGCGCTTGTCGGAACGGGGCTGGCCACGGTCGCTCTGGGCTTGCTGGTCTACGATCTCGCCGGTGCCGACGCCGGCGCGGTCTTGGGAACGGCCCTGGCCATCAAGATGGTCGCTTATGTCGGCATCGCCCCCCTCGCGGGCGCTTATGCCGACAAATTACCACGCAAACGTCTGCTTGTAGGAATGGACATTGTCCGTGCCGGCGTGGCGCTCCTGCTCCCCTTCGTCGATGCGGTCTGGCAGATCTATCTGCTCATTTTCCTGCTACAATCGGCATCGGCCGTGTTCACGCCTACCTTCCAGGCCACCATACCCGACATCCTGACCGACGAAGAGAAATACACCAAGGCTCTGTCCCTGTCCCGACTGGCCTACGATCTCGAAAGCCTCATCAGCCCGGTCCTGGCTGCCGCGCTACTTGTTATCATAAATTTCCATTGGCTATTCGCGGGAACGGCTATCGGTTTTGTAGTCTCTGCGTTGCTCGTCATGAGTGCGGCTCTGCCGTACAGAAAATCGACCGCAAAGCGTGTCGAGGGCGTCTGGCGTAAAACCACGCGCGGTATGCGGGTGTATCTCAAGACCCCGAGGCTTGTCGGCTTGCTGGCGGTCACCCTGGCAGCGGCAGCCGGCAGCGCCATGGTCATCGTCAACACGGTCGTGATCGTGAAGAACATGGGAGGGACGGAGGGCGACGTCGCGCTGGCTCTGGCGGCTTACGGAGCGGGCTCGATGCTGGCTGCGCTCGCCCTCCCGCGCATCCTGGCACGAATTAACGATCGCACGATCATGATCGCTGGTGGCGGCCTCTTGCTGGTCACGCTGGCCTGGCCGCTACGGGTGTTGGACTTGCCCTTTGGCTTTGGCCCAGCAACGATCCCTCGATGCTGTTGCATTCGCATCCCGACCTGCCGTCCGATCATCCGCATTTGGAAGAGCACGGAGGCAGCAGTCACCAGCATCATTTTGTCATCGACGATCTGCACACTGGGTGGCCGGGCAAGGTGTGAAGCAAGAAAGGCGGTCCGTCCCAATTGGGACGGACCGCCCGCCGAGCGACCTCGACCTGTCAGGAGGGGTCAGGCAGCCTGCTCGGCAATCTCGTCGGTCACCTCGCCGCTGACCGTTTCACCGGCTTCGTCATCAATCGACACAGCTTCCTCCAGATCGGCAGGGACCTCACCTATAGTGAACCGCATGATCGAAGGCACCCAGGCCTGTGCCCGTTCCTTGACATCGGCCTCGCCGATGAAGTTGCCGGAGAAGATGCGCTCGGCAGCGCTCGCCAGTTCGGCTTTCTTCGATGCAGCATAGCGACTGACCAGCTCCGGACCACCGGCAGCATCGAGCGCCTCGAGCGTGCGGCCCTTGGCCACGCGGTCGAAGTAGTTCGCCACCGTGGGCCGCCATGCCCCGCTCAGGAAGGGCAAAGTTGCCTCTTGTCTCGTCTAATCATGCACACTACAGCCACGTTCGCACGCAGAAGATCATCCACTCACCGAACTGGTGCATATGGAAATGCTGCGGTCTCTCCAAAGGTCCGAAGACGGCAGTCTTCAAGTTCAGTGAAATCGGGAACTGAGAGGACCACTGGCGGTTTTCATGAAGTGGTGGTGGCATCACGCTCGACCCGCGAAGCCGAGTTCGGTAACGTCCTCGCTATGTTGACCTTTTCCGCCCTTCGCGATCGCGAAATTCTGGCACCGGTACTTGGAACGGTTCTTGATGCCGTGGTGGCGATGGATCGTGGCGGCGTAATCGTTGGCTGGAACGATCAGGCCGCGGCGACTTTCGGATGGAGCGCGAGCGAAGCGGAGGGCCGGAAGCTCGAAGATCTGATCGTGCCAGTGCGGCATCGCGATGCCCATCGCACCGGCCTGGCACGAATGTTGGCCGGAGGAGAGCCACGGGTTCTCAACCGACGTATCGAGATCAGCGCATTGCGCAAGGATGGCGACGAAATTCCGGTCGAGCTTGCCATCACGCGCGCGGATGGTTGCGACGGGGAAGTATTCGTCGGCTTCCTGCGCGATATTTCAAAGCGCAAAAGCGATGAGGTTAGGCTCAAGCGGCAGGCCACCGAGACAAGGGTCCTGTTTGAAATCGCAAGCCTCGCATCGGAAGCGGACTCGTTCGAGGCAGCCCTTGAGGCTGCTCTCAAGGGGATCTGCGAACTGAGTGGTTGGCCGGTTGGTCATGCATTCGTGGTTCCCGACCCTGGCACACAGTTGGTGTCGTCCGACATCTGGATTGAACGCAACCCGGGCGAAGCGGACGATCTGAAGCAGGCGACGAACTGCGGCGGCTTCGTCATGGGCCGGGGGCTGCCAGGTACAGTTCTCATGACCGCCGAACCGGTCTGGGTGGCCGACACTGATCGCTCCGGCAACTTCCCTCGAAAAGGGCTCGGCTTCAGAAGCGCATTCGGCTTTCCCCTGAAGGCGCAAGGCAGCGTCATCGCCGTGCTCGAGTTCTTTTGCGAGGATCCCCAACAACCCGATCCGGACCTGCTTTTGACGGTCAGGACGCTTGGAGAACAGGCGGGCCGGGTCTTCGAGCGCAAGCGGACCGAGGATCGGCAGAAACTGCTGCTTGGCGAACTCAACCATCGCGTGAAAAATACAATGGCGATCGTGAAGGCCGTTATTGCGCAAACCTTCAGGAGCGCGCGCTCTTCCGAAGAGACGGAAACGATCATCAACAGCCGGCTCGACGCGATCGCCCGCGCGCACGAATTGCTCACCGCGGAGCGGTGGACCAAGGCGTCGATGACGGACATTATTCATGCGGCGCTGGAAAGCTGCGGGGCCTCGCCGGATCGTGTCAGGATTGATGGCCGCGACTTCAATGTTCGTGCCGAGACGGCCGTCACGATATCGCTGGCAATCCACGAACTCTGCACGAACGCGTTCAAATACGGAGCTCTGTCTAGCGAAGGCGGGTCCGTGCAGATCGGCTGGACGCTGACCGACGAGTCCCCTCCCAAATTCGCGTTCGAGTGGGTTGAACGGGGCGGCCCCACCGTCATGGCTCCCAAGGCAAGCGGTTTCGGGTCGCGGCTCCTGCGCAGCGGTCTCGGGGGCCTCGGCGGGACCGTGGACCTGGCATACGAGCCGCAGGGCTTCCGGATGAATTTCGTGGCCCCGCTGCCGGCAGTTCCGTCGATCGCTGGAGACGAAGTAGCGAAAGACTAAGCTGGCAGCGCGGGAACCTGATATAGGCGGCGCTGTCATCGGACGGTTTCAGGCCTGTCGAGATTCCTTGGAGCCAAATTAAACGTTTGCCGTTTCGGTCAGGATATGGACGAATTACACGACAATGACGGCGCTCTGCCTGATACCGAGCCTTCGGTCATTCTGGTAGTCGAGGACGAAGTGCTGATCCGCTTCGTGGTCGCCGACTATTTACGGGAATGTGGTTTCCAGATCTTGGAGGCAGGTAACGCCGACGAGGCGGTGGAACTCCTGCGAACGGCGGACCTTGGCATCGATCTCGTTTTCAGTGATGTTCATATGCCTGGAACGCGCGACGGATTTGATCTGGCCCGCTGGGTACAAGAGCACCGCCCGGAAATTCCCGTCATTCTAACCTCCGGACTGGCGCGGACTGCGGAGCTGAGTGAAGACCTTTGCGCCCTAGGTCCGATAGAGCCGAAGCCATATAATGCGAGGGCGCTGTCGGAACGGATTCACCGGTTGCTGCAAGCACGAGCCGGACGCACTGGCTTGGCGGCTGTGCAACCGAATTCCGTGCGTTTATCCAATCCGCGAGAAGCATAGATGTGGGCATCCGCCTGAACAGGAAAACAGCGCGGCTCGCCAACGATCTACCGCGAGCGTTCGACCAGTCCGACGGCGACTTCTTCGACGGAATCTACCCGGCTCGATCCCGAAACCTCACTTGCAATCGCTTTCGATGGAATATCCTGCAAGAATCTCGCAGGTGAAGTTCAAAAGCCGAACCCAATCCTTAGCCCCAATCGTGCGTCCGGAGCGTCGCGTGATACACCTGCGCGCGCGTCCAGACCGAGCCGCACGCTCGAGGAGAGATTCGACTCTACGCCCAGGCCTACCGATTGCTGGTTTGCGATAGCGGCGCTCGCCGATTCCTCATAGGCGTAGCTGAGCGTCACCGAGCTCGCATCGCTCACCAGCACCTGTGTTCCAACACTACCGGTGAGCGTGTTGCGGACATCGAAGCCTTCGGGTTCGCCGATCACGGTGTAGCTGGCGGATGCGAAGGGGATGGCGCGCCCGAACTGGCGCGACACCTGTCCGGTCACGCCATAGTCGAATTCTCCCGTGCCCAACGCCTTTTCGCGCGATGCGATTGGCACTTTGACGTTACCGGCGATGAATGCGTTCACGCTTCCGATCGGCGCCGAATATCCCGCCTGGACCACGACATCGCCTATCCCGTCGCGGGTCACCTCGCGGCGCTCGGTCGTCGGGCGCGCGAGGAGCGGCAGGCCGAGAACGCCGCCATTGCCGACGATCAGATCCTCGGGCGTCGTCGTGGAAACGTAGGGCACCGACGCGGTCAGCGAAAATCGCCCGGAGCGGACGGCCAGACCCGCGCTGGCAGCGTAAGTCTCGTAATCCTGATCGTCGATTTCGCCCGAGATATAATCCGCCCCAGCGAGGAGCGAGACAGAGGTATCAGAACCGTTGTCCTGTTGAGGGGTGCGATCCGCCTCCTGAGCCATCACTGGCGCTTCGGTGACGAGCAGCAGGGCGGTTAGTGTCGCGATCCGCATGAGAGAATCCTTGTGTCTGGCTTACCGTCAGAGAAGGCAGGCCGAGGCGTCGAAATGGAGCGGGTAAAGGCCGGGCCGCCCCTTCGAGCGGCCCGGCCCCTTTTGGTCAGTCAGACAAACGGCTTATTCGCCCGTCGCGGCGCCCGAGGCCGAGCCTTCCGCTGCGATCAGGACCGAACCGCTGCCCGAGAGGTTGCCCGAGGGGATGGTCGCCAGGCCGTCCTTGGTCTGGACGACCAGCTGGCGGACCTCGCCGGCGCGCGTCGCCACGATATCGCGGACCGTCCCGAGCTGCTCGCCCGAGGGAAGCTCAACCGGCATTCCCGGAGCGACGGCAAAGGCACCCTGGCCCTCGGCCGCGCCGCTGCCTGCAAGGGCGAGCATCCCGCCGCCGATCATGCCGCTACCATTCGCGGTCCCGTTGGCCGCGCCATTGGCCGCACCGGAGACGTTACCAATCTGGCCTGCGGTCCCGGAAAGACGGTCACGCGCGGCGCCGACGGCCGGGGTGGCGACATTGCGAACGGTGGAGGTGGCCCCACGAACCGCGCCGCTCACGGCATCGGTCCCGATCAGCTGCGCATTCGCGCTGCCCGATCCCGAGGCACTTGCCGAACCTGCGCCATTGGCCGAGGCGTTGCCCGCCTGGCTGCCCAGCACCTGGCTGGTCGCGCCATCGAGGCTGGTATCGACACTGCGATCGACGGCGACACTGCCGCTGCTGCGGTCGACCGACTGATTGCCGCGGGTCGAGGCTTCGCCGCGCAGAGTGCCGCGCGTGCTCGAACGCAGCGTCTCGGTCGAACCGCGCAGCGTCGAATTGACCGAACCGCCGAGCGTGCCGGTGACGGACTGACCGACTCCACCCAGAAGCTGGGCGTGGGCAGGCGCGGTGAACATTGCGAAAGCCGATGCGGCAAGCAGGAGAGTCTTCATGATGATTTCCTTTCGTCTGCGGATGCGAAAGAGGGGGGATGCATCCAATTGAAAGGAAAACGGGTGGGCCGACGCGCTTAATCCATCGCCGCCAAAAATTTTTCTCAGCGCCCCCGCTCAGTGCCCCGTACAGGTCGCGCAGACGAGGCCGCGACCGAAGATATCGTCCGGTCCCTTACGCCCCAAATCGATCGCCTCACGGTCGAGCGCGCTCCGCCAATCGCTGCCCTGCCCCATCGCTCTCGCCACCCGCGCCGCGACGAGCGGCGTGGCGAAGGAGGTTCCGCGCAGCTTGATCCGACTGCCCTTCGCATTGCGACCGTAGATATCCGCGCCCGGCGCCGCATAGTCGAGATTGAGCGCCCGTCCCGCCTCGATCAGGGCGCGGCGTTTGCCATCGACGGCGGTGACCGCGACGACGCCGGAATAGGACGCGGGGTAGGCGGGTGGAGCGGCGGGACCGTCATTGCCGACCGCCGCCACCACGACCACGCCCCGGCTCTGCGCCGCGCGGACCGCCCGTTCAAGGAGGGCGTTGCGCGGCCCGACCAGGCTGATCGTGACCACCTTGCTGCCCCGCTCCACCAGCCAGCCGAGGCCTTTCGCCATGGCGAGCGCATTGCCGCCTGCCTTGTCGGTTCCGTAGACGTCGGCCACGCGGACCGTGCCCGCGCCAGCGTGCTGAAGCAGCGAGGCGACCGAACTGCCGTGATGGCTCGGATAGGGCGCCCCCTTGGCGAAGCCGCGCGTTTCCGCGACCGCGATCGAAGGCCCGGTGGCGCCGTCGATCATCCCGACCGGCGCGGACCGTCCCGTCGAGGCCGAGGACGCGGCGGATGCGAGCGCGCTGTCGGCGACACCGGCCTGGAAATGGAGATTGTCCGCCACGATCTCGGCATCGGGCAGGAGGAGCGCCAGCGCGCCCTGCGCCTCAGCGAGCGACAGACCGGCAGGGACGCTTACGCGCACCAGCGACAGGCCGAGCCCTTCCACCTCTTCGCGCGAAAGCACGGTGAATCCCGCCTGCAGCGCGGGGTCCAGAGCGTTGGCGGGTACATCCATGACAAGCAGTTCGCCCCGCCGAGCGGGAGCGCCGAGGGCGTCCGGTTCGATAATGTCGGGATTGGCCCGCACCAACCGCTCAACCGTGCGCAGGCGATCGCGAGCCAGTTTCTCGACGGTCCGCTGCAACTCGGCACGCGCCTCGCCCAGCGCGCCCAGACTATCTCCGAGCGCAGGGCCGACCGGGGGCAGAGGCAGGCGCGGCAAGGCGATCTGCGCGGCGAGGGGCGCTGCGAGCAAGACCAGGCTGGCACACAGAAGGGAAAAAATTCGCATCGATGCCTCGTCCATCGGAGAAAACGCATTAAGCATGGATGAAACGAGCGCGCTCGTCCGTTTAATCCTGCGGAAGGCAGAGACACTGAACCCCTCGTTCGAGAAAGACTTGCTGGCCCTGTTGCCCCGGTTGCGTCGCTTCGCGATCGGGCTGTCCGGCAATCCGTCCGATGGTGACGATCTCTGTCAGATGACAATCGAACGCGCGCTCGCCAACCGCTCTCGCTGGGAGGTCGGCACGCGGCTCGATAGCTGGATGTATCGGATCATGCGCAATATCTGGATCGACGAGGGCCGCAAGAAGACCCGCAGCCTGCAGACCTTTGTCAGCGAGGAGGCGGGCATCGCCATAGGCAGCGAAGGCGCGCAGGAAGCCGCGGTCGAACTCGGCAATGTCGATCGCGCCATGCAGTCGCTGCCCCCCGATCAGCGCGAAGCCGTGCTGCTCGTGATGGTCGAAGGCTATGCCTACAAGGAAGCCGCCGAAATCGTGGGGTGCCCGGTCGGCACGCTCAATTCGCGGCTGGTGAGGGGGCGCGATGCCTTGATGGCCGAGTTGGGAGAAGCATCGTGACGATTACCCGTGAAGACATCGCCGCCTTTGCCGATGGCGAACTTTCAGGCGAGCGCGAGACAGAGGTCGCCGCGGCGGTGACAGGCGATGCCGAGCTGGCGCAGCAGGTGCAACGGCACAGGGCACTGAAGGCGATGCTGGCGGAGCATTATGCACCCGTGCTCGGACAGTGCGCTCCCGAACGGCTTACCTCCTTGCTCGCACAGCCACAACCAGCCGAAATCGTCGACTTCGCTGCAGCCCGCGAGCGGCGCGAGAGTCGGCGGCGCCTGCCGCATTGGGGCTGGATCGCCGCGCCGGCGCTGGCAGCTTCGCTGGTGCTCGCTGTGTTCCTGCCGAGACAGGGCGGCGAAGCCTCCCCTTATGTCGATACGCAACTTGCTGCTGTGCTCGACGACCGGCTCGTGGCCGTCCAGTCGCCAAGAGAAGAGACGCGCGTAATATTGTCGTTCCGCAGCGAGGAAGGGCGCTATTGCCGCGCCTTTAGCGGCCGTGCGGGGAGCGGGATTGCCTGCCGCGACGAGACCGGCTGGAAACTCGAGGCGCTGGGCAAAGGTAGCCACGGCGACCCGACCGACTATCGTATGGCGGGAGCGGGAGATGCGGAAATTTTGGCGCTCGCGCAGGAAATGGCGGCGGGGCCTGCACTCGATGAGGAAGCGGAGAAGGCGGCTCGCGCACGGGACTGGCGCTAGATTCCTCCCTTTCAGCGGATATCTTTCAGATAATTCTTGCTGGTTTCGGTCGCTTAGGATCGAGCGCATTCACGCGAGGTCGGCAAAGTGATTCTGTGTATTTTCGCTAGCGAGAGTTTTTGGAGTCTCAGCCATCGCCACCGTAGCTCGCGGCGGGCTGACCATGAACGATAATCGAACCGAGCGCCGGGAAGCTGTCGGGATCTCGCAAGAGACGCAGGCGCGACAAGAAAGGTATCCGGGATTGGGTAATCAGCCACGCGGGCCGAACAGGATAATGGCAGCGCCGACGAGCACGACCGTGCCGCCGATGAAGTCCCACCGGTCGGGCGTGGTTCCTTCGACGATCCACAGCCACAGCAGCGAGGCGGCAACATAGACCCCGCCATAAGCAGCAAAAACGCGACCTGCGGCGTCGGTCGGAACGAGAGTCAGCAGCCATGCGAACAGGGCCAGCGACACCATCCCGGGCAGCAGCCACAAGGGGCTCTTCTCGAGCCGCCACCATGCCCAGAATGCGAAGCAGCCGGCGATTTCGAACAGCGCCGCGAGCGGATAGACGAGGAACAGTTTCATGCGAGACTCAATCGCAGGGCGAGCGCTGCCAGGGTCACCAGCAGGATCGGCGTGGTCAGCGTAATCCCGACGCGGAAGTAATAACCCCAGCCGATCTTCACGCCCTTCTGTCCCAGCACGTGCAGCCACAGCAGGGTCGCGAGCGATCCGATCGGGGTGATCTTGGGTCCGAGATCGCAGCCGATGACATTGGCGTAGATCATGGCATCGCGAACCGGACCGGTGGCACTGGTCGCATCGATCGACAACGCGCCGACGAGGACGGTGGGCATGTTGTTCATGCCCGAGGATAACACGGCTGACAAAATGCCCGTTCCGAAGGCCGCGCCCCATATCCCGCCCTCGGCCGAGCGCTCCAACAGTCCGGCAATCGCGGTGGCAAGCCCCGCGTTGCTCATCCCGTAGACGACCAGATACATGCCGAGCGAGAAGATTACGACCTGCCAGGGCGCTTCGCGAATTACCTGTCCCGTTGGAATGACGTGGCCGCGCGCAGCTATCGCGATAAGCGCCAGCGCGCCGACAGCAGCGACCGCGCTGATCGGCACGCCGAGCGGATCGAGGACGAAGAATCCGATCAGCAGCAGGGCCAGCACCACCCAGCCCGCACGGAAGGTCGCGCGGTCATGGATCGCTTCTACCGGAGCGCGTAGCTGTGCGACATCGTAGCTGGCGGGAATGTCCTTGCGGAAGAACAGCAGCAGCGCTGCCAGCGTGGCGGCAACTGCCGCTAAATCGACCGGCACCATGACCAGCGCATACTCGCCGAATCTGATGTCGAAGAAATCGGCCGACACGATGTTGACAAGGTTGGAGACGACCAACGGCAGGCTGGCGGTGTCGGCGATGAACCCGGCCGCCATGACGAAGGCCAGCGTCGCTTTGGCGTTGTATCCCAGCGCCCGAAGCATCGCGATCACGATCGGTGTGAGGATCAGCGCGGCGCCATCGTTGGCGAAGATCGCTGCGACGCCTGCGCCTAGCAACACCACGAGCACGAATAGCCAGCGACCGTCGCCGCGCCCCCACCGCGCCACGTGGAGTGTAGATATCAGCGCTGATTGGCTATGCGT
>NZ_JAHWXO010000023.1 GCF_019857205.1 Qipengyuania pacifica
AGCCCACCTACACGGTTCCAGCAAGCATCGTTGGGTCGCTTGATTACCGGGTCCAGTTCGACTCACAACTTCGCGAGTTGAAAGACACGCCGGACCCGTATGCTGCTTCGCGCAGGAACTATCTGGAAGGCCGCCAGGCGGAGATTGACGCTCTGCATGGGCGAACGTCACCGCAACCGATCACGCGCCTTACGCTCCCGGTTTTCCCATGATGCATGGCTCTCCTGCTCGTTCCGAACTACGCCGCATACAAGAGAATTGGCTTGCCAAGAGCGAACGACGGGTTCTCCAATGGCTTTGCGCCCGAATGCCTGCTTCCATCACGCCGGATCGCCTGACCGCCATCGGCATGATTGGAGCCACAATGGTTTTTGGCGGCTACATTGCGAGCAATCTTGGCCACCTTTGGTTACTTTTGTCCCTCGCCGGCTATGTCGTTCAATGGTTTGGGGACTCAATGGACGGAAGCCTCGCGCGGTATCGTAAGATCGAGCGCCCCTCCTACGGATACTTCATCGATCACAGTTGTGACGGGATGGCAAATCTGCTGATCGTGGCCGGGATCGGCCTTTCCCCGTACGTGACCATGAACATCGCCATGGTCGCGCTGGCCGGTTACCTCTTGATGTCGGTTCACACATTCCTCGCGGCGCGAGTGATGGGCGAATTGCGACTGTCCTATCTCGCAATGGGTCCTACCGAGCTTCGCCTTTTCCTGATCCTGTTGACGATTGCGATGATGGCAATCGAGCCCGGCGGAGACCGTATCTGGACGATACCGGCACTAGACGCTCTGGTAGGATTCATCGGCGCCGCGCTGATTTGCCTATTTATAGTGCAAACCTTGCTAGTGGCTAGAACACTTGCTCGTGTCGATTCAAATGCGGATCGTTGATGTCAATGAGTACTACTGCCCGACAGGAGGTGGGGTTCGAACGTACATCGACCGGAAAATGCGACTCCTGGCTGATCTTGGTCACGAACTTATTGTCATCGCACCCGGCCATGAGAATCGTCTCGAACACCGCCCCGGCGGGGGGCGCGTTTTCTGGGTAGCCGCACCCCGCCTTCCGTTCGACCGAAGCTACGGGATGTTCTGGGATGGGGCTCCGGTAACGGCACTGCTCGATGAACTAAATCCCGACGTCGTCGAGACAAGCTCGCCGTTTCGCCCCGCATGGATCGTCGCCAACTGGAGAGCGCCCGCAGCTAAAGTCTTCTTCGCACACAATGACCATATGACTGCCTACGCGCAGCGTTGGGTGGGACGACTGGCCTCGCGGCAAAAAGTTGAGAGTTGGTTTGGGTGGTACACCCGCTACCTTGCTCACTTCCTCGACAGGTTCGATGCCTTTGTCACGAATGGCAGGACGCTCGACCGTTGGTATTCCGGCCGCGGACTTCAGGTCGATGCACCGCTTCCGCTCGGCGTGGAAGGCGGCGTTTTCGCCCCGCATCTTCGAGATGAACAACTACGGGCAGCGCTACTGGGCGAGTGCCACCTTCCACCTTGTGCGCATTTACTTATCGGGGTCGGGAGGCATCACCCGGAGAAGCGCTGGCCGATGGTTATTGATGCGGTTGAACAAGCCGGCCAATCGGCTATTGGGCTCATCCTCCTTGGCGACGGCGTCGATCGACCCAAAATCTTCAGCCGCGTCGCTGGCAATCCCCACATCCGGCTGTTTAAGCCGATCTTCGAGCGTGAGCGATTTGCATCCGTGTTGGCTAGCGCAGATGCGCTCGTGCACGGATCGGATACCGAACCTTTTGGTCTCGTTGCCTTAGAAGCCATCGCGTCAGGGCTGCCGTTGATTGTTCCTAACGAGGGAGGGTCAGCGGAATTTGCAGCACCAAGCCATTCCGAATCCTATAATGCGCGTGACGCGAAATCCTGCGCAGCGGCGAACCTGCGCCTGTTGGCGCGGGATTCCGTACAGTTACGTTCGGCAACCCTGGATGCAGCAGGAAGAGTTCGTACGGATCTCGATCACCTAATTGACCTACTGGATTATTATAATCAGCTACTCTTACGACGATCGATTTCATGATAAATTTCGCGAAAAAAAATGAAGCAAGGGTTGTAGTCATTGACGTATCTTACGGAAAACATTCCCTGGTGGCTTGATATAGCGCGCATCCTACTGGCAGGGTTGCTGGGTGCCATAATTGGCTGGCAACGTGAGCACCACGGCAGGGAAGCCGGAATCCGAACCTACATGGCTGCTTCGCTAGGAGCCTGCGCCTTCGGACTTGTGTCGAACGCCATCGGGGACCAAGGTCGCATCTCTGCGGGAATTGTTACTGGAGTAGGATTCATTGGCGCCGGCATCATCCTGCGCGACGCTGGGCGCGTGACGGGGCTCACAACGGCAGCTACGCTCTGGGCGTCTGCAGCGGTCGGGTTAAGCGCCGCGTACGGGATCTATCATCTGGCTGTCATAACCGCTCTGATGCTTCTTTTGATCCTTGAGCTGCCTCGCATGCCTGGGTGGACGCGGGTTTCGCACCGAGCCCGCTTGCATGTACACCATTCGGATTCCGACGACGAACCTACTCGATGAACATCACCTTGCACGCCGAAGCAGGCCAATCGGCTCGGAATCTAGCGCCGTGGAAGTTGGAATTGACGTCCCTTTCTCGGGATTTTCGCTTCGATGCAGCTTTTGAACGGCCAAATGAGCCTGCGGCTCAATCCGTGCTATGATACGCTTGTACTGGGGATGTTCGATGCGCTCGCTAAGCCTCGCTGTTTGCGGCCTTCTTCTCGCGGGGCCTGGCTTTGCTCAATCGCCGAACTGGTTGAACGCCCGGACGATCGAAATCGACATGAAGAATTTCGCTTTCGTTCCAGCCACGATCACGCTTCAACGCGGTGTTCCCTACCGCTTGCGCTTTGTTAACACGGCAGGGGGCGGCCACAATTTTGTCGCCAAGGCCTTTTTCGAGCAAGCCACTATTGACCCTGCCAGCCGGTCGACGATCAACAAGGGTGAGGTCGATCTGGGAGGCGGAGAAAGCGGGGACGTGCGCCTGGTTGTCAACCGGATCGGAACCTACGACGTGCATTGTTCGCACTTCATGCACTCGATTTTCGGCATGAAAGGCAAGATCGTCGTCCGGTGAGCGTCACTGGCTCGGCTCTCTTCCATGTCATGGCTGAGGACGTTCGGCGTAATGCAACGGCAAAGCCAACTCAGGCTCTGATAAGTGATCTCGTCGGGCTTCGTAACATTGCCGTAGTCCGTTTCGCTGGTCTCATATTTTAGAGAGCAAGCCAACGGGCCCGACAGCGACCACCCCGAAGGGCTATTGCGACGCACTCTCAAATCACCTATTGCGTTGGTTGAGAGAGATTCGCAAAAGGGTCAACGGTGAGAAATCTTGGTATTGGAACTGCACTCGGCTTCGGGCTGCTCACCGTCCCGGCAATGGCTCAAGACCAGTTCCTGCCGGGACCCGGCAGCACCTCGCAAACGATCATCGTGACCGGCGTCCGCGACGGCTATCAGATCGATGCGACCAGCACCGCCACGCGCACACCGACCGAGCTCAACGATGTCCCCCAAGCGGTCTCGATCATCACGGAAACGCAGATCGACGACCAGGCGATGCGCTCTATTGCCGATGTACTACGCTATGTCCCCGGCGCCGTAATCTCCCAAGGTGAGGGACACCGCGATCAGATCATCCTGCGCGGGAACAGCAGCACCGCAGACTTCTTCGTCGATGGCTTGCGTGACGACGTGCAATATTATCGCGGCCTCTACAATGCAGAGAGGATCGAGGTTTTGAAAGGTCCCAACGCGATGATCTTCGGGCGCGGCGGCGGCGGGGGCGTGATCAACCGCGTCACCAAGCGCCCTGTCGCCAACGCCTTCATCACCGGCAGCGGTTCGGCGGACACATATGGCGCATGGTATGTCGACGCCGACATCAGTCAGCCACTCAGCGAGTCCGTCTCCACCCGGATGAACGCCGTTTACGAGGAGTTCCGAAACAATCGCGACTTCTATGACGGGCGCCGGGTTGCGATCAACCCGACCGTCGCGCTCTCGCTCGGCGGTGCGACTCGGATCGATCTGGGCTTCGAATATAACAGCGACAAGCGAACGATCGACCGAGGCGTCCCCTCGGCCGTCCAGGGCTCGCTCACGAGCCCATCACGTCCGCTTACCGGCGTCCGCGACACCTTCTTCGGTGTGCCGGGGTTCAACGTCAGCGATTTCGAGGCCAAGGTCCTAAATGGCCGCGTTGAGCACCGCTTCAGCGACAATCTGACCCTGACCAGCCGGATCCTGTACGGTGATTATGACAAGCTCTATCGGAACGCCTTTGCGGTAACCCCGGTCACGCCGCGCGGCGGCGTCCGCAGCGTCGGCCTCGAAGCGTATAGCGATCCCACGACGCGCACGAACCTGCTCAACCAGAACGACCTTGTGTGGACCGTCACCACCGGCCCCGTTCGCCACGTGCTGCTCGCCGGCTTCGAAGTTAGCGACCAGCGCACGCGCAACCAGCGGATCAACGGCTTTTTCGGGGGTGGCGATATCGTCAATGGGGGGCGGCGCGTCTTTGTCGGGTTGGCCGACCCGATCACGGTGCCGCCGGTTACGCTGCGCACCGCCGCCAACACCGGCTACCGGTCGGTCCGCACGAACGCCGACGTCACTGCCTTCTACGTGCAGGACCAGATCTCGATCGGCGACCATGTCGATGTCATCGGCGGCGTTCGCCGCGACCGCTTCACGCTCAACGTCGACGACCTGGTTGCCGCACAGAGCTATAGCCGCACGGACACCCTGTGGTCTCCCCGAGTGGGCGTGGTGCTCAAGCCGGTGCAACCTGTCTCGATATACGCCAGCTATAGCCGGTCCTTCCTGCCGCAGTCGGGGGATCAATTCTCATCACTCGATATCACTAGCGCTGCGCTGGAACCGGAAAGGTTCGACAACTACGAGCTTGGCCTCAAGTGGGATATCCTGCCCACGCTGAACCTGACGGCCGCCATCTACCAGCTCGACCGCACCAACACCCGCGCGGCCGACCCCAACGACGCCGCGCGGACGGTGCTGACGGGTGCTCAGCGCAGTAAGGGGTTCGAACTCGGCCTTAGCGGTGCGATCACAGCACAGTGGCAGATCAGCGCGGGCTATGCGCTGCAGGACGCGACAATTCGCAAAACGACGAGTGTCGCCCCGGCCGGGCGCGAGGTTCCGCTGGTTCCCAAACAGCAGGCTTCGCTGTGGACCCGCTACGACCTCACCCCTCGCCTTGGGGCCGGGGTCGGGGTCTATCACCAGTCGAAGAGCTTCACCTCCATCAGCAATACCGCCATCCTACCCGCCTTCACGCGCGTCGATGCCGCGGCATTCTTCAAGCTCACCCCCCAGATCGAGGCGCAAATCAACGTCGAGAATCTGCTTAACAGCGATTATTTCTCGTCCGCCTACAACGACAACAACATCATGCCCGGCGCGCCGACGACGGTGCGCGCGACGGTTAGAATGAGGTTATAACGGCCAACTTGGTCGGTTGCGAGCATATGAACCTTGCAAAAGTTGGTGAGACGCCGCTGGCCGGTTTAGAAACCAGTCTTCGCCGATGGATCACAGGACTGGCGCATGAACTCCAGGGCATCACCGACGCGGCGCACCGCGTCGTTGTCCCCGACGAATATATCGAGACCCTCGTAGGGCTGCGCGCCCCCTTTGATCTCCACCGACGCCTGGGGCGCGTTGGCCGAGTAAAGCGGTCGGATCGCAACCACCTGATCGAGTTTCACGCTGAGGGCGCTTTTGTCGGCGAGCGTGAGCGTAACGAGGCAACCACCTTTCACTCCTACGCTCGTGATCCTGCTGCTCCGCACGAAACCCGGCCAAGGCTTTGCGACGGCTGTGCCGCGGGTCAGCATGTCCTGGATGAATTTCGAAGCACCCGCCACGGTTCGTGGCGCGGCAGGCACCGCTTGCTGAGCCGCCACGGGCGCGGCGCTGCCGAGCGAAAGTGCGCAGATCAATAGGTGAGGACGAAGGAGCATCAGTGAACTGTAGCCGACCCTAGTCTTGCGTGGCAATAGGGAAAGGCGGTGCGGGCGCCCGATGCCGCGCAGGAAACAACGGCACGCCACCCCTGTGATGGCCGTAGCCGTAATCACCTACGTCGAGCTGAAGAAGGCAATTCGCATAGCTCTCCGTTCCAGGCTGGAAGCCATAACTCGCACACGCCGCCCGATGGCGAGCGGCCATTTCTCGCGGACTGACACAGCCAGAAAGCACGAGCGACGTCGAGATGGCGAGAAGCTTGAAAGCGTCACGCACCATTGTCCTGGTCCAAACACGGGCGGAACCCAAAGGGAAGAGCGCCGCCCTAGGCGCAGAATGAACCAGTCCGCAACAAAAGCCAAATGCCATTGTGGCCGGGACTCGCGATGGGAAAGCGGTCGACAACAACGTCACATTAACCTTCTTCCTTCACGGTGGAAGCCGGACCAACCCCGACGCGAGCATAGATGTCGCTTTTCCTCGATCAGACGTTTGCGAGCACCGGGTTAGCTGCGATCCTATTCGGCATCGTCGGCCTCGGCTGCGTGGTGAGCTGGCCGCTCCTACCCTCGCGCCGGGGAGCGCTCATGGTGCAAGGCACCGGCGCGTGCGCCTTCGCGCTGCACTTCGCGCTGATCGGCGCGCCTACCGCTTCGGCCGCATGCGTTCTTTCCCTGATGCAGCTCACCGTCGCGCTGGTGGTTCGTGACCGGGTTGCCAAGCTCGCGCTCGACGGCGCGACGTTGCTCGCGCTGCTATTGCTTACCGTGGCGACCTGGCATGGGCTCCTATCCGGCCTTGCCGCTTGCGGCGGGGCTGCTTCCTTCATGGCACGGACCCAGCGATCAACGACGCGGATGAAGATGGTCTTTCTCGTGGCCGCCCCCTTCTGGCTGGCCCACAATCTTCTCATTGGCGCACCGTTCGCCTTGGCCGTTGATCTTGTATCTGTCGCAGGCAATCTGCTTGGGCTTTTTGCCTTTTGGAAGCGGAAACAGCGTGGAGCGGACGGGCCACGCAGCCTAAGCTGTCCGACGCAGCTTTCCCCACGTCACGCTTTCCGCTCTGGTCACCTATCCCTCGGCAAACTCGCGATTCCAAAGCGCGCGCGCGCGTTACAGGGAGCCCAAGTCTTCACATGACACAGGCGATATACGCGCCCCCACTCCCGCCGGCGCGTTCGATAGCTCAAGTAGGCGGAAAGCGGAGTTGGAGCGAGCCACGCCCGGCGAACCTTGCCGACGCTAAAGCTTTGGTACGCTTGAAGATCGCCCTCGCTCGCGAAGCGGAACATATGATCTTCGATGTCCGAGATCGAGGGGAACTCCTGCGCCGCACAACTGTGGAGCTGAGCGCCGCCGTAGCCGGCGAACGAGGCATCTTCGTCCTGCAACGCATAGGCGACCTCGTCGGCTACATAGATGTGCGGAGCGTGTGCATCGAAGGCGCTGCCGAATTTGCCTCGTTTAATCTGGCTATCCGGACACGGTGGCAGGGACGTGGGCTCGGAACAAGTCTGGTGAAATCCGCCGAGGAATGGGTACGTCGCCGCAGGATACCTTTCCTGATCTTCCACGTTGCTGTTCGCAACGACCGGGCGTTCGCACTCTACCAACGGCTTGGCTATACCGTGTGCGGAGATGTGGTGGCGGCCAACAAAGAATCGGGCGTTGTTGGCGATTACTACGCGATGGGCCGAATGCTCGATGCCGACGAAGTTGCCCTAGCGTGATGCATTAACGACTATCTTGTCCATCCGGCCTGACCCTGATCGTGCATCGCACCGTCTCGCGCGCCCGGGCTGCGGCTTTGCTGCACCCCTCAATCGTTTTGCGGTTGGCCGTCACGATCCTGTCGGCCGCGACGACTGCGCGGAACGCGGCCGGGTCGGCGCTCTGCATCATCCGCTGACCGGCCTCCCAACGGGGCATGTCGAGCGTCCGCGCCGCCAAGCGCGCGGGCCATTGCCAGCTCGCCGGCGCGATCTCGCGCGCGACAAAACCCGGCACGATCGCCCATGCGACGACGCCGATCGCCACCCCGCCCAAGCCAAACCATAGCTGCCGGTTCTTCTGCTCGGCCAGTGTCCATGCGGACCCGGCGATAGCGCGAAGCTCGGCCATGACGCGGGCCTTGTCCTCACCCGCCTTGGCGAGCGCCGCCTGGTCCTCGCGCCGGGCCGCGCTGCCCGCCGCGGCGATCCGCTGCGCCATCTGCTCCGGCGTCATCGCCAGCGCCGGACTTCGCGCGATCACGTCGTTGATGGCCGCGATACGGTCGGCCGTAGCGTCCACGCCCTTCTGCATCCGCCCCAACGTCTCGGTATAGTCGGGAAAGTCGATCGCGCCGCGCTCGGCCGCCAGACCCTCCACGGCGCGGCGCAATAGCGCCAGCTCGACGCACATGGCCTCGAACGCCTCGGCTGCGTCGGTTCCTTGGCTGTTGTCCTCGTCCGTCACCCGTCCCCCTTACCGGCTCATGCCACGATCGCGGTTGCGGCCTTGTCCGACCCACTGCGCCAGCTCCTGCCCGATCGACCGGCCCCGCTCCATACTCAACGCCAACTCGGGCGCGCGACGCTTCAAGATGGATTCGAGCTGCGGGTCGCGGTGCAACCCGCCCGCGATGCTCTCCATGCGCTTGCCGAGCCGTTCCACACCCGATCAAAGATCATGGGGCGCGAGGGCTAATGCGCCTTGCCGCGTAGTATCTTGTAGGCAGGCCGGCCGCCTCGCCATCACCGCAAAAAGATTGGATAGCTCATGATCAGAACGAAATTTTCTGGCAAGCTGCTTCACGCTGCCGCGGCCATCGGCATCGTCACCGCGGGTGTGAGCGTCGCTTCGGCACAGACAAGTGGCGGCTCGATGGCGGGAATGAAGATGGGCCCAGACTCCAAGATGGACGTGAAGAACAAAAAGACGGCGTCAAAAAAGGTGGTTGCCAAGAAGGCCTCGCACAACGACGGTTCTCATAAGGGCGCGCATCACAAGGCAGCCTCTAAGCCAAAATGATATAGCTGTAATTGTCAGCGCGTCGCCGAGATTGATCCAGGCGACCTGCTTACTATGATAAGAGAACAGTTAAATAATGACCGATATTCTAGGTTTCGTGGACAAAGGGTATCCAGAGTTTGACTGAGGCGAGCGCGACGAAGCCGAGATAGGATTCCTTGGTTTTGTCGTAGCGGGTCGCAACGCGTCGCCAGTTCTTGAGTTTATTGAACAGTCGCTCGATCAGGTTGCGCCACTTGTATTTCGCGCGATCATGCGCGGCGGGATTACGCCGGCCCGCCTTGGCCGGGATCACCGCCTCGACGCCCGCCGCCTCAATCTCTTCGCGGATCGCATCGGCATCGTATCCCCGATCAGCCAGGAAGGCCTCGATCCGGTCAGTTATCATGCGGAACAGCGGTGCGAAGCCCTGCACATCGTGCGCTTGCCCCGGTGTCAGCACGAAGCCGAGGGGCAAGCCTCTGGCATCGCACCTTGCGTGGAGCTTGGTGGTGAAGCCGCCGCGCGATCGGCCAAGCGCCTCGGTTTGCTGAGTCCCCTTTTTATGCCGACGGCACAATAATGTGCCCGGACCACGGTGCTATCGATCATGTCGGCGGCTGTGTCGCGCCCCGCCAGTTCCGCCAGCGTCTCCAGCATGGCATCGAACACGCCGGTCGTAACCCATCGTCGATAGCGCCGGAAAACGCTGTTCCACTTGCCATACTCATCCGGCAGGTGACGCCACTGCGCTCCGGTCCGCGCGATCCACATCATGCCTTCGAAATAGGGGCGGTTGTCCTGCGCCGGACGGCAGCCACGACCCCGCTCAGGTGGCAGCAGCGGCCCGATCACTTCCCACTCTTCGTCCGTAACGCCAATCCGCTCGCCCAAGGCTGCCTCCAAAAGCCAGCCTTGAATCAAGGTCCGAGTCCACAGTCAAGCTTTGTCCACGAAACCTAGCCAAACAGGCAACGATTTACCGGATGGTGATGCCGGAACACACACGTCCATATGGCTTGAAGGCAAAGGATCTGCTGCGGGGCGAGGGCTATGCGGTCGAGGATCATTGACTCACGACGCGCGCCGAGATTGACGCTTTCAAAGCGAAACATGGTGTTATGACGACACCGCAAACCTTCATTGCTGGGGATGGGGTAGCCGGCTGTGAGGACCTGCGCCGCTTTTTCGGCAAAACGATACGTGATCCGCGGGCCGTTACCTACCGTCCAGTGATCGCGGTATTTGCGATGACGAAGCCGCCTGACCCAGGCCCGCACCCACCCGGGCAGAGACGGCAACCAGCATGGGGGTGCGCCGGCTCCGGGCTACGCCCTGCGCCGTCACACCCCCATGCCGGTCAGCGCTGCTGCGCGTCCGGATAACACCATCAGGGCAGGGTCAATGTTGAACGCCGATCGGGGGTCAATATCCAGCGCC
>NZ_JAHWXO010000024.1 GCF_019857205.1 Qipengyuania pacifica
ATATCCTTTCGCTCGGTCTTTTCTCCGGGGATTAGCCATGCGCTGCCCGGAGGGCCCGACCCATTATGGCAGCGATCATCTGAAACGGTCGTTTAAGGTGGACTGGATTGGCCTGGCTTACCGCACCTTAGTGATCATACTATCATAATACACGGATATATAATCACTAATCAGCATTTTTTGATCCCCATTTTCTCGGCTAGCAATCACCGGGTAATCACCATGCCAAATTTGGTAAGCACGCGCCCCCATGATCAGATTTCTGCGTTTGCGATCATGACGCAGGTGCTGCCAATCGGAAGCAGGTGGCGAAACGCTTGCGATCAGCCGCGCTTATCCCTGCTTCTGTGAATAGGTGCTCCCACCGTGTCGCTACGGTTCTGCTCATGTCTTCGGCGATTGCTGTCGCGTCATCATGGCCGAGGTCGAAGACCGCGGCACCGGCGAGAGCATTCTCGATCGTTGCATTGCGGCCTTCCGGCCCCACACCGAGGACGAGCCTTCGCTCCAGACCTAGCTGCGGCTTCGGCACTACATCGTAAAGCGGCGATAGCCGCCAACCCTCACCATCGAACAGGAAGCCATGATTACGTAAGTGATCATCATCATTCGTGACGAGGATATTGAGCAGCATACGACGAAATAGCTCGTGCAGATCCTTGCGCACTTCGGTTCCGAATTGCCGGATCGCTCCGGCGAGATCCGCATAGCTGAAGGTGCTGACCTCGCTCTCATGCGCCCCGAGCATTGTGAGCCCCGAAGCGAAGGGCCTACGCTCCAGCCAGTTCCCGTGAGGAATCCGATCGAACCGCTCGATCAGATAGATGTCGCGATCAAGGACACAGCGGAAGTCGAGTGGCGGCACATCGAGACCACATTCGCTGGCAAGCCGCATTGTCGCCAGTTCGACCCTGCATTCGGGGAAGCTGTCTCCCCGCTTCTGAAATTTCGCGATCCAGGGTTTGTCGCCGATTTTTGTAGCAGCCTTCGGCCGGGCGCCGCCCAGAGATGACCCGGCGGCTAGCAACGCCCTCAAGTTCTCGTCGAGTTCGTCGACATGCTGCGCTCGTTCGGCGGCTTCTGCTAGCTCTGCGAGCGTGAACTCTTCGCCCGGAGCAGGGCCGTCCCCCCATGGTGTAATTCTCTCAGGCTGGGCGGACGTCGGCCCAAAGGCGAGCGCACCCACGCGATGTTCGCCCGAGGCCAGAATGAGATCGATTTCGCTCGGCAAGCGATCGCCCATCGCCTTGTACATCAGGTATTGGCCCCAGCCGTCAGGAGCAGCATCCCGAATGCCACCGAACACGGCAAAGCCCTCTTCCGTCCTGAACGTTCGAGAAGTTCCAGCTTCGTGCAACGGCAGAGCTACAGGATCGACCGGAATACGGTCAGCGCGTTCCAGATAACGCCGCCCGTAAGCGAAGGTAGCAAACTGGTTGCGCGGTTCGTCGGTCATCGTGAGAAGGCCTGCCGGAACAGGTCCTTCCTCAAGATGCACGAAAACATAGGTGCGGATGGTCGTCACGGCTTGCTAGAAATCCAGATCATCGTCGCTGACAGCATGGGTCTTTTGAGGCAGGCGGGACAAATCTTCGCTGATCCCGGCACGGTCACTGTCTGGGGTTACCAACTCGGCAAGGCGCTGGGTCATCCCTAAGACATGCAAGGCACTCGCCAGAACCGCGAGGCCCACGGTAGGATCTCCCGCTTCGAGACGTTGCAGCGTTTGAACCGAGACGATCATCCGCTCGGCCATCAAACGCTGAGGGAGTTTTCTCCGGCGGCGAGCAAGGGCGATATCCTTGCCTAGCCGTGCGATTGCACGTTGGCTCTGGGGCGGTAGTCCGCTAGCAGCTCGAGACGAACGGGGCATGGCCCGATATATGACATATCATGCGAAATTCCGCAAATAGAAATGATATGTCATGTTTTTGTGCTCTGTTTTTGTGCTCTTTCGCTTGAAGCAGATTTACCGAAGGAAGATGCTTCACCGCCTCCTGCACGAGGCTTACAATGACCATGACAGAGTGGAGAGGCGCTGGTGAGCGGTCGCTAGGCCGCGGCTTGACCATCGTACTTCAAAAGTCGCTGTGCAGTTGCGCGAATTGTCTCAGCGACTATATCGCAAACGTCACGCATGTCGGCACAAGCCGACAGCTTCGGAAGAATTCCGAGGTCCCGTCCTCCAATTGGAGGTTAACCGGCGGACCCTGCAGAGGGTTCGCCGAATTTCGTTCGAACGCTCTCGCAGGTCCAACCCGATGGAGCATCGAATGCATTATTCAGACGAGGAAATCGAACGCGCGAAGACATTATTCGCTCGTGAAAATGATCAACCCGGCCATGGCAGAATGGCGGTTGCCGCGATGGCGGGAATGAGCAAGCCCGGCAAAATCAGCCATATCACTCATCGACGGACTTGGCGGGACTACCTTCCGAAGGCACGACGCGATTTGCAAAAGGAAAGATCGGACCGGAATTTTCGATTAGGTAACGTGTCGCATGATCTAAACTGACCAGGTCGTGGGGCAGCAATAAGGATCAATGGCGCTAGTGAGAAGTCACTACGAATAATCGGTAGACCTCGCGGGTGAGCGGCGATGTCGATGTGACGCTCAAATCGACGGGCTCGCAGTGCAGACGTGAATCCCCTCCGACCTGTTCTTACAACACAGAAGGGCTGGAGGGGAGGAGGGCCTTTGTGAGCGAGCCGAAAGGATCGCGATGCGCCATGTCCCACCGATATTCGACCAAGATAAGCTCTTTGGAAGCAACCGCCCGCCGCATCTGCGAAAGCCGCCGCGGCAAATGGTCCGGCACAAAGGGCATGGCTCGTTGCCCCGCGCATAACGACCGAACGCCCTCGCTCGGTGTGTCACTCGGGCGAGGAGCCATTCTCCTCCATTGCTTTGCCGGATGCGATCAGGAGTCCGTGCTCGCAGCGCTAGCGCGTGAAGGCGTACCGGCGTCAACCTTGTTTTCGGAAGGTGCAATCGAGCCCACGATGGACACTGGTCACGCAGCGAAGCCTTCGGCCGCTGCCTTGTGCATCTGGCGCGATGCGCAACCGCTGCTTACCAGTCCGGCAAAGGCTTACTTGGAGAGCCGAGGCATTCTCGCCGCATCGTCAGCGCTCCGCTTTCATCCGCGAACACCGCTTGGCCCGAAGGGGCGCACCCGCTTTTTGCCGGCCATGATCGCTGCGGTCAGCCTCGACGTGGGGCCGATCGCCATCCATCGCACGTTCCTTTCGGGCAATGCCAAGGCCGATTTCGACAAACCGAAGCGCGCGCTCGGCGCGCTCGGCGAAGCAGCTGTCCGCCTCTTCGCTCCGGCCTCCGGCAAGCTTGGCCTTGCCGAGGGGGTCGAGAGCGCGATGTCGGCCTATGCTCTCACCGGCATTCCCGTCTGGGCGACCCTGGGCAATGAGCGCTTCGGCCTCGTCAGCGTACCCGAGAGCGTGACCGAGCTTCACCTTTTCGTCGATCACGATGCTGGCGGCGAGCTGGCTGCGTCGCGTGCCCTGGCCGCTTATGCCCGCGATGCGCGGACGATCCACGTTCGCAAGCCGTCGTCACGCGACACAGACTGGAACGATGAACTGACAGCATGGCTGCGCCGCAAGGCGGCGCCGTAGAGGAGAGTGGGCTTCTCGAATTCCTGATCCGGCAGAGGGCGTGTCCCGATGCCTTCATCAGGAGGACGAATTGCCATGTTTCAATCAGACCTGTTTCCCGCCGGCGAGCAGTTGCCGTCAGAGCCCCTGGCCTATGCCATCGGCACCCGAGTTGCCGCGCTTCTTGCTTCGGGACGTCATCTTACCCGTACCGACGTTTCCGGGCTGTTCGCCGAAGAGGCCGGCGTGCTGGACTGGGGAAGTGCCTGGACCATAGATGACTACAACAACGCGGTCGAGATCGGCGCACTGCTCTGGCTGGGAGAGTCTTCGCGCATCGATTTGACGACGAACGTGCATGAAGCGACAGCGCGGTTCGACTGGCTCGAAGCAACCATGCCGCCCCGGCACGTTCGCAGCGAAGCACAGGTCGAGCTCCAACAATTCTCGACCCCGCCAATGCTAACCTGGCTGATGGCGAAGGCCGCAGCTGTCTGCGC
Organism: Qipengyuania pacifica; assembly: GCF_019857205.1. GTDB lineage: Bacteria > Pseudomonadota > Alphaproteobacteria > Sphingomonadales > Sphingomonadaceae > Qipengyuania > Qipengyuania pacifica. The sequence continues at coordinate 4,117 of NZ_JAHWXO010000024.1, forward strand.
GCAAGACACGCTCCTCGAACCGTCCGCAGGCAATGGTGCGCTTGCCGTTTGGGCCAGTATCCAAAACGCTCCATTGATCCTCAACGAGATCGATCCGGCAAGACGAGACGGGCTGGGCCAGATCTTCCCCACGGCCACGATCACTGCGCATGACGGGGAACTGATCGCCGACCTGCATCGCGGCCCTGTTCCGTCGGTCGTGCTGATGAACCCCCCGTTCGCCCGAAGCCAGGAACGCGGCAAGGACGGTGCGGCGGCACAGCGCCACCTGCGCAGCGCGATCCGCGCCACTGCCAGTGGGGCGAGGATCGTCGCGATCATGCCCGACGGCTTTGATGCTTCCACGTTCGCCAAAGCACAGGACGAAGCGTCGCTCCTGCTCAATGTCCGCTTGGAGCAGATGTTTCGCCGGACAGGGACGGGGATTGCCGTTCGCCTGGTCGTGATCGACAAGGTGTCGACTGCGCCCTCGTCAGCGATCACCGGAGATAACTGCGATCTGATCGCGCTCCACGAGCTGCTCAACGCGCTTCCGCCACGCGTAGAGACCTCCACCAACATCCATCGCCTGCCAATCAGGAAGCCAATGCGCCTCGTTGGCAAAACTTTGGCCCAAAGCGCGCCGATTCGGCCGGTGGCGCCGTTCGCCGCGACACCAGCAGCCAGGGCGCATGCGATCGATCTTGCCTATTCTGTTCTCGCCGACCCCGCGCCGGTGCCTGAACAGGCAGGCATCTACCTGCCTTACCGCCCCAGCCGCATCGCGTTCGAAGACGCGCCGGTTCATCCTACCCCGCTCGTGGAATCGGTCGCCATGGGTTCGGTCGCGGCACCGCAGCCCGATGTTTGCCCGCGCCTTCCCGCAGGTTGGCAGGCCGATGGCCTGCTGTCCGAAGCGCAATGCGAGACACTGGTCTACGCTGCCCAGGCATTTGCGCGTGATCTTCCGGGTCAGTTCAAGGTTAGCCAGGAAGGCACCTCGCTGGAACTCTCCGAGGACGGACACTTCTACCGCCAAGGCTTCTTCCTCGGCGACGGAACCGGAGCGGGCAAAGGACGGCAGATCGCCGCGGTCATCATGGACCGCTGGCTAGCCGGCGAGCGCCGGCATGTCTGGATCACCAAGAACGAGGCGCTGCTCGAAGATGCACGCCGCGACTGGGAAGCGCTTGGCGGGCTGCCGCTCGATCTCCAGCCGCTCTCGCGCTGGAAACTCGGCCACCCCGTAGCGATGTCCCAAGGCATTCTCTTCGTCACCTACCCGACGCTGCGCTCGGGCCGCGCCGAGGATACTCGGCTCGACCAGATTCTTGCCTGGGCGGGCGAGGGTTTCGACGGCGTGATCGCTTTCGACGAAGCCCACGCCATGGCCAATGCCCTTGGGGGCTCATCGACCCGCGGCAAGGTCAAGGGCTCCGAACAGGGGATGGCGGGTCTGAGGTTGCAGAACCATCTGCCGCGCGCCCGGGTGCTCTATGCGTCTGCCACTGGCGCTTCGGATATCGCCAACCTTGGCTACACCTCACGGCTTGGCCTGTGGGGACCCGAGACCGCATTCCCGACCCACGAAGCATTCATGACCGAGATCCGCGCCGGCGGCGTCGCGGCGATGGAGCTCGTCGCCCGTGACCTCAAGGCCCAGGGTCTCTATCTCGCTCGCGCGCTGTCTTTCGCCGGGGTCGAGTACGACATCCTCGAACACAGCCTGACCGAAGCGCAGGTACGGATCTACGATGCCTATGCTGATGCCTGGGCGATCATTCACCGCAATCTCGAAGCGGCGCTCGAAGCAACCCGCGTGGTCGACGAGGACAGCGGCGACACGCTCAATCGCAACGCCAAGGCTGCGGCGCTGTCGATCTTCGAAGGCACCAAGCAGCGCTTCTTTGCCCAGCTCCTGCTTTCAATGAAATTGCCGAGTCTGATCCCCGCGATGGAAGCGGCGCTTGGCGAAGAGCATTCGGTTGTCGTGCAGCTGGTCTCGACCGCCGAGGCCATGCTCGACCGGCGGCTTGCCGACCTTACCGTGGAAGAACGTGAAGCGCTCGATATCGATCTGTCCCCGCGCGAATATGTCTAATGTTGAGCTCAGCATTAGACA
>NZ_JAHWXO010000025.1 GCF_019857205.1 Qipengyuania pacifica
TTGGGGCGCGAAGCGGACATTGCTCCTGTGCACTAGAAGCGCCGCGAAAGTTCCACGACCACGCTGGCTGCCAATGCATCTTCGGCTTTCTCGCGTCGCTCCCGAACCGTCGATACCAGCTGACGCTTCGAGTGGCTTGGCATCTTGACGATTGCAGCGAGCACGATGGCTTTCATGAGATCGTGATGCATGGTCATTGCACAGCTTCTGCAGTCGGCTCATCTGAATTCTTCCGCCGTCTCTCAACCAGCGATCGGAGACTGGCAGTCAGCACCAGCGTCGAACTGCCCAGCTTGATGATCTCGATCTCACGTTTACCGATGAGCACATAGAGCGTGCTGCGCCCGATCCCGAGATAGCGGCAGGCCTCGGGGACACGCATCACGATCGGTTCTATTGTCTGGCGCTGTCGTTGCTCGCGAAGATGCTCTGTCGTGCCTGCGGATGGCATGCCGGTCGGTCCTTTCATTCATTTGGGTGATGACGGACCGACCTGGGGGATCATGGAGGGGAGCAGACCGGCCCGCCATCGACACCGAGTATCGCTCGATCATGGGTTGCCACGCCACATGACGTTTCTACGCTGGGGCCGCCTTTGATGCGCTGCCGTCCAAGGACATGATCAATGAAAATCCTATCGCATGCGCCGATATCTGTTTGGACGGACATGGGTACGCATGCTGACGCATATCAGGCTCGAAAGACATCTGAGTACGCAATGCGCCGTCGCTGACTGAGTTGAAAACACACGTCTTTGTTAGGAGAGCGCCGGTCGGCTTACTTAAGTGCCGTCGCATATTGCTCAGCAAAACCAACCACCTGCACCCCGACCGACGGCGGTGCTTTTATCTCGCCCTAGATTCTTCCTTTCAAATCAGACGCTTGCGGAAAAATACCCCGAGCTTCTCACGCCTGCAAGCGGATTGCATCGCGACTGCATCCGGCGCGGCCAGCGACCTGCAGTGATAGCGGTGCGAGTGTGCCTCTGATCTGCAACCAAACCGCAAATTTTCTGCAGCGGCAGTACCTAAGAGCGTCGCCAAATGATCCCACGCCATGGCAGCAAAACAACGCGATCATCGCACACCAACGGCCAGATATTCGGATTGCGAGCGCACACGGGATGCTCGACGATTGGTTGCAGCCACGATCGTGGGCGGCTTTAGGGGCAATAGTCTTGACGCTTTAATGTCGTGGATGGGGCGGTCAGCGGACTATGCTAATCGGGCGTTGCTTGCACCCATATGCGGGGAACCTGATACTTTGCGGCCCACTGTTTTGCAGCGTCGAGCGCCGACTCTAAGCTCAGATCGCTCTTCGGCAGCGAGGCGTAAAACACACCCTCACCTGACGCTTTGAAGCCGTAGCCGCTGCCGAAAAATCGATCATCATCGCTAGCTTCGACGACAAGCCACGCATCCTCGTCAGCCATTTCCGGCATTTGCTCGCCGGGCTTCAGGTAGATGTATTCGACCATCGAAAAGCTATCCTCACGTTTACATAGATAACCGTGATGTCGTCGCTAGAGCAAAGGCTGCTCTTGGCAATGTCCCCGCTCGGCCATGCCGGCAAGAATGGGGTGGATAGCCGTCCATCAGGCCAGACTGGTTTGGAGTTCTTTTCGTAGTATCTGAACCAGTTGTGCGGCCGGCATTTCGCGGATTAGCGGTGCGCCCTGGCCGGCCCATTGTGCACCAAAGCCGTCGTCGCCCTTCGCCCTAGCTCTTGTGTGAAGGATTTTCCCGGCATCATAGGCAATCGGATAATCAGGCGGCAGCCGTCCACCAAGCTGATCTGACAGCGCCGTGAAGCGGTTCGCAAGCGCACGCGCTGGGCGGCCGGAGATGAGTGACGTCAGCGTCGTGTGATACGCGCCCGGACCTCTCAGGGCCGTGCGGTAACCTTCGTCTGCTGCGGACTCCGGGCACGCTATGAATGCCGTGCCGAGTTGCGCCGCGACTGCACCGAGATTGAGCGCAGCAGCGATGCCGGCGCCATCCATTATCCCTCCGGCAGCGATGATTGGAAGTCCTGTTTCCCGGACTAGTAACCGGGTGAGCACAAAGGTTCCAAGTGCATCGTCGGGCGAGGTCGGATCGAATATTCCGCGATGGCCGCCAGCTTCGATGCCTTGCGCGACGATCGCGTCGATGCCTGCCGCTTTTATCGCCCGTGCCTCCTCAAGGCTGGTGGCGGTTGCCATCAAAAAGACACCACGTGCGTGCAGTGCCGAAATGGCATCAGCCGAGGGCAAGCCGAAGTGGAAGCTGACGACGGGCGGCGCCACTTCCAACAGCATCGCCAGCATGTCAGGATCGTCGGCGAAGCTCTTGTAGATCGTGCGCAGCGTCGTCGGTGGTTTGGCGTCGAACTCGGCAAACACCGGCGCAAGCGATGCGAGCCACGCCGCCTCGCGACCGGGATCCGCCTTGGCCCTGCAGTGGACAAACAGGTTTACATTGAAGGCCCGGGCCGTGTGGCTGCGTAGCTCCTGAATCATCGCCCGTGCACCGGCCGCATCAGTCGCGCCCACTCCAATTGATCCAAGTCCTCCTGCTTCGGAAACTGAAGCTGCTAACAAGGGCGTCGAGATGCCTGCCATCGGTGCCTGGATCAAAGGCACCGTGAGTTGAAACTGATCGATAAAGGACATAGGCGCTCAGCATCCAAAGTTAAACCATCACCCGGTTATGCACCCATCAGGACCTCATGTGAACGGCGGTAAATGGGTCGCAAACCGACAGGCTGCTTTCGGCTTAGAAAAGGCGAAAGCGGAGACAACAAGTCCTCGCTCGATCACCGAATCTGGTCAGGCTTGGCCTTCGCTTCGGCCTTTAGCTTCGAGATGCGTTCCGAGCACACTTCGTGCACGACGCGGCCAAGCTCTTCAACCTGCGCGCCGAGCCATTCAAGCTCTTCCTTGGTGACGCGATAGTGCTTCGAATAGCGCGCTTTGACATAGGCGTCCTTGAGCTTTTCGAACCGGGTGCGATCGCGCTTGGTTTCGCGGGGCCAGACATAGGTGAGACGCGGGTCGATCCGCTCGGCCTGCGTGCGCAAAAAGGCCAAGTTGTGATTATGCGGCGTATAAAAAGTGCAGACCAGAAGCACGCAGTGGTAAAGTCGCTCTGCTGTCTGGTGCATCAAGAATGCCGCGAGTTTGAGGTCTCCGTCTCGTACTGCGTAACCAGCATTGCGCTTAAATCCCATCGCTGTCGGCAGCCACTCGTCAAAATACTCCTGCGCCATGGCGAGCGCCTGCACCGGTGTCTTGGGCTTAGGCGTATGAAGCTCAGTCTCATCGAACTGGTAAAGCGCAACACCGTCCTCCTTCACGTCCATGAAGAAATACCGCCCGTGGGCGAGCCCGTCGTTCACCTCCTGCAGGGTATGGACGATGAAGTTGACTGGAGTCTTGAGCGTACCGGTAACGCCATATTCGCGCATCAACCGGTCATCTAGCTTCGCCCAGTATTTGACTCTGTCGGTGAGCCGCTTGTCGTTGACGATGATCAGCAGATCGAAGTCGGAGCGGTAGCCCTTCGCGGTGTGGGGCTCATCGACCCACGTGCCGCGCGCATAGCTACCGTAAAGGATCACCTTGAGGATGCGCCCCGCCTTCTTCCACTCATGCTTGGCGAGGGCAAAGGCGTCATCAAACTCCTCGAAGATAAGCTGCACCACGCGCTCAAGTTCGCGCTGCTTTTGCGGGGGCAAATGATCAAGGTCGGTCTTCATCGTCTAATCTCTAGCAAGCAGCCGCGAAGCTTGCACCTGCCGAGTGCACAGGCGCGCGGCGACGGCGCACCCCAAAGCGCTAAGGAGCCGCGCGCTGATATGCTGCGCGTTAGCAACAATCCGACAAGGATTGTCGTTAGCATAGTTAAGAGGCGCTGGAGCCCAGCATTTCTGCGGGTTTGAGGCCTGTTTTGGTTCCTAATAGTCCGAGCTGTGAGTTCCTGATAGTCCGTGTCCCCCGGTTCCTGATAGTCCGAACAGACCACAGGCTTATCCACAAGGCCCATCCCCATTTCTGGAGACAGGCCTTGATTTGGAGCGGCGACAAGCACGAGCTACCGCAGTCTCTCAATCTGGCTTCAGGGCAGACCTAGACAAGTAGGCATCATGCCACAGCACGCAACGCTGCCAGTGTGCGCGCTTGCTTGATCTCCCGCACGCTCCGCAACTCGCCACCGTCCAATAGTCGAGCAATCTCTCCCGCCACTTGATCCGCCGCGATGACGAGCGCGGTATCCAGGTGCACATAGCGCTGGGTTACGCCGCGCGGGGCATGACCGAGCAGGCCCGAGATGGTCAGTTCACTGAATCCTTGTGCCGCTGCCATGCTTGCAAAGCTGTGGCGCAGGGTGTGCGGTGTCACGCTGTCCAGACCCGCGCGCGCGCAGACCCGGCCCAGCACCCGAACGACGCCTATGAAATGCCCATCGCCCCAATCCGCCGGGAAGATGAAGGGCGAATGGCTGGACAATGCCTGAGCCTCCAGCACATGCATTGCTGAGTCTCCCGCCACGCGGATTTGCGGACCGGACTTTGTATCCGGAAAACGGACGAGATTGTCGTCGGGCTGTACCCATTCCTTGCGCATTGCCAGCACTTCCATGCGGCGAAAACCGGTGAGAAGCATGACGCGGATTGCAGCAAGGCCGGTCGGGTGCTCGCCCTCGCTTTCCATCTGCGTCATCACCTTGCCAAGGTGACGGATTTCGCCAGCGCTCAGATATCGCTTCGCCTTCTGCGAGGCCATGATGCGCACGCCTTTTGCCGGACTAGCCTCAATAATGCCGAGGCGGCGGGCGTGATTGAGTAAAGCGCGAAGCGTGCTGATGGCGCGGGCAGCAACGCCTGCGCCGCCAGCCGTTTGCCCACCTCGGGATCTGCGCCTCGCTTGGGCAGTCCGACCAGCCGCAATATCACCTTGCAAGCGTTCAATATCTGCCAATTTCAATTGGCTGACCACGCGATTCCCTATCAGCGGCTTAATGTGGAGTTCAATGCGGCTTCGATCACCTGCGATTGATGACGCTTTAATAGGGCGGCGGTTGCGTCCGATCAGCCGACCGGCTTCGGCCTCGGCAAGATACCAATCGCAAACTGCTGCGATTGTCAGCCCCGTGCGGACCGAGTGTCGTTCGGCAGACGGGTCGGCCCCGTCGATCACGGCGGCGAGTTTCTTTTGGGCGAGGTTGCGGGCTTGCTCGACAGTCAGGACTCCATATTGGCCTATGACGCAGCGACGGGTCCTCGCCTCTTGGTTCCGATACTGGATGATAAAGGTTTTGGTGCCGCTTGGTTTTGCGCGAACGCCAAAACCGCGCAGTTCGTTGTCCCAAAGGAAGGCGTCACGCTCTGGGTTGGATTTAAGCGCCTCGACGGTGCGTTTAGTTAATCTGGTCATGCGATTTGTCCGTGATTTGAGTTGTCATTCCTTTCGAAGTTGCTCCTGCGCTCCGGTGGCCCACGCGCTTGATATTTGCTTCCCCACGCAGGTGCAGCATGACCGGGGAAGCAGGGGGGAAGCAGTAGGAGGGAAACCACCGGAAATCGCAGCGTACCAATGGCGACTCGGTGTGATAAACAAGCAATTGATGTTGCGTGGAATATAGTAGATTTTACTGAAAACGGAGACGATAGCGAAAATACCAATTGGCAGTTGCCAAGGTTGGGGTCG
>NZ_JAHWXO010000026.1 GCF_019857205.1 Qipengyuania pacifica
TCGGTGTCGGCTTCGCCTTCGGCGTTCTCGACTTCCTTGGTGTAGCTCTTGTAGAAGATCGCGATGGTCGATTTCTCACCCTTGCGGACTTGTCCGCCGAGCTTCTGGCACTGGCGGTAGGTCATCCAGTAAGGCGAGACGTAGCCGCAGCCATCGGCCACCATCCACAGCCAGAAGGTGTTCATGCCGCGATAGGGTGTCCCGCAGGAGCGCAAGGGTCGCGAGACCGTCACGCCGCGCCACGGCTTGACCCAGGGCTTGGTGCCTTGCTCGAGCTTTTCGATGATGGCGGCGGTGATGCGGTGGGCTGGCGAAGCTGAAACAGCGCGGCGGGATCTGGTCATGGGAGGTCTCCTGATCGCCGGGACGGACATAGCCCGGCTCAGGAAGAGCAAAGCTCCCTCTCCTCTCTTTTTGCTGCGTGCTACCTCGCACGCGCCGGATCTTCCGTCGGACACGGGGTCGTACGGCAAGCAATCGCTCAAAAACCGGTCTCCGCGGCTTGCCCATTCGCTTGCGATCGGCTAACCGCCCGCCGATGCGCCAGCTCCATTTCCTGTTTTTGTTGGCATTGCTCCTGGTCTCGCATGGCGGACTTCCGGGATCGATTCCGCATCTGGAAGCGGCGCATGCACACGAGACGGCAAGCGCGCATCATGCGCATGAGCACAATTCCGCCGATGTCATCGAGGTCGAGACAGACGCCGATTCGCTCGCGTCCGAAGACATCGTGCCTCACCCTGCTTCGCATTCGCACAGCTCGATTGCGATGCCGGACCAGACCGAGTTCGCGGGCAACGCCCCTGCGCCTCGAACACTTCTGCGGCCGGGCGAGACACCGCCTCTCATCGGCTTTTCGCCAGCTCCGTTAACACAGCCCCCATCAGCCTGATTTTCTGAATCCGGCCCGCATTCCGGGCCAATTTCCATTCAGACAATCAGGAGCAATCTATCATGCACGTGTCCACGCGTGCCGCCCTTCTGGCGGCCACGTTGGTGTGGGCGACCTCGGCATCCGCCCAGACGTACACACTCGAGGAGGCCGTTCGAACTGCGGTCGCCAATTCACCGCAGGGCGAGGCGACCGCTGCGCGCCTCGACGGCCTCAACGCAGCGCGAAGCGCTGCCGATACCAACCCCGCGCCCACGATCGATGGGACCGTCGAGAACATCGGCACCCCGGGCTTTTCCCAATGGCAGATCGACGGGACTTACAACCAGCGACTGGAGCGCGGCGGCAAACGCGCGGCGCGCGTGGGCCTCGCGCAAGGCGATATCGCCGTTGCCGAGGCCGAGGCGCTCGTGCGGCGTCTCGATCTCGCGAGCGAAGTCCAGGCGTTGTACGTGGAAGCGCAAGCCGCCGCCTTGTCGCTCGAACTTGCCAGGAGCAGGGTCGAGATCGCCGAGACCCTCGCCAATGAGGTGCAGCGCAGGGTCGATGAGGCGCGCGACCCTCTGTTCGCCGGAACGCGGGCCCGCACACAACTGGCCGAAGCCCGGGTGGATCTTGGGCTGGCGGAACACGCCTTCGAAGCCGCTCTGGCGCGCCTGGCGCTCCTTACCGGCGGAGATCCACGCAGCATCGGGGTCGTGACCTCGGGCTTCCTCGAAGCCGAAGAGATTGCCATCACCAATGCCGACCTTACGCCAGTCGATCTTGCCGTCTTCCAGGCCCGGCGCGAGAGGGCGGACGCGAACTATCGCCTCCAGGAAGCCAATTCGCGGACCGATCCAACTGTCTTCGCGGGGCCCAGGTTGTTCGGCAATGGCGACGTCGCCGTCATTGCGGGCTTCTCGCTGCCCTTGCCCAACCGCGCGCTCAATCGGGCCAACATCGACCGCGCCGCGGCCGAGCAGCGGCAGGTCGAGGCGGACCTCGCGGTCGAACGGTTCCAGCGTCGCCGGCAGATCGCTCTGGCGGCCGAACGCGTCGAAGAGGCGCGCCACGAGGCCGAGGCGATCCAGGAGCAGGTCGTGCCCGGTGCCGAACAGACCCTTCGGGAGGTCCGTGCCGGCTACAATCGCGGAGGGTTCACCTTTCTCGATGTCTCCATTGCCCAGACCGCATTGCACGAAGCCAGAGTCCGCTTCGTCGATGCGCTCGCCGAATATCATCAGGCCAAGGTCGACTACGACCGACTGACTGGCCGCTTCATCGAACTTGTTGGGGGTTACTGATCATGCGCAAGACGCATTTATTCCTTGCTGCGTGCTTTGCAGCGACACTTACCGCCTGCGGCCAGTCGGCGGATTCGCCGGAAACTTCCGAAGAACAGGCAGCCGCAGAGGGCGAATACGAGCGCGGTCCACACAACGGTCGCATGCTTCGTGACGGCGACTTCGCTATCGAGGTTACCGTCTTCGAAGACGGTGTTCCGCCCGAATACCGTCTCTACGCCTACCGTGACAACGAGCCCGTCGATCCCGAAACGGTCCGTGCCCGGGTCATGATCACGCGTCTGGACGGCGAAAAGACCACGTTCGAATTCGAACCGGAACAGGATTACCTGCGAGGCCAGGGCGTTCTCGTCGAACCGCACAGTTTCGACGTCGTGGTCGTGGCAATCGAAGGCGACAACACCCATCGATGGGCGTTCGAATCCTACGAGGGTCGGGTTACCATCTCGGACGAGGCGGCACGTGCGGCGGGCATCCGGACCGAGACGGTCGGACCGCAACAGGTCGGTGAAACCGTGGAAATCATCGGACGGGTGGAGCTCGATCCCTCCGGCAGCGCCGAGGTGGGGGCCAAATTCCCGGGCACCGTCATGTCGCTGCATGCCAATCTCGGCGATCGTGTAGCCCGGGGGGCGTTGCTGGCGCGGGTAGAAAGCAGCTCATCGTTGCAGACCTATCCGATCTACGCGCCGATTTCCGGAGTGATCACGCAGCGCAATACCAACATTGGCGACATCGCGGACAGCGATCCGATGTTCGTCATCTCCGATCCGTCTCGCACGGTTGCGACCTTCCCGATCTTCCCACGCGACATCGAGCGGGTTCGTCCCGGACAATCGGTGCTTATCCGGGGCCTCGAAGGCCAGCGTGCGCAGGGCTCCCGCATCCGGGACTTCCTGCCTCTGGCGGAAGTCAGCAGCCAGGCGGTGACCGCGCGCGCTCCGCTTCCCAATCGCGATGGCTTCTGGCGACCGGGAATGGCGGTCCGGGGTCTGGTCTCGGTCGACCAGCGACGGGTGCCTCTCGCCGTCAGGACGGACGCCATCCAGCAGTTCCGCGATTTTCGCGTCGTCTTCGCCAAGATCGGCGAGACCTACGAGGTGCGGATGCTCGAGCTTGGTCAGGAAGGTCCCGAGTGGACCGAGGTGCTGAGCGGGATCGATGCAGGCACCGTCTACGCATCCGAGAACAGCTACGTGATCAAGGCCGACATCGAGAAGTCGGGCGCGAGCCACGATCACTGAGGAGCGCGATTCCATGTTAACGAAAATAGTCGAGCTGTCGATCAGGCAGCGTTTCGCAGTGCTGGCAGCGGTGTTCATTTTCGCCGCCGTGGGCATTTACAGTTTCGGCCGGCTCAAGATCGATGCGGTGCCGGACATCACCAATGTGCAGGTGCAGATCAACACTTCGGCGCCGGGCTTTTCTCCGCTCGAAGCCGAGCAGCGCATTACCTATCCGGTCGAAACCGCCATCGCGGGGTTGCCGGGGCTTTCCTATACGCGCTCGGTTTCGCGCTACGGTCTGAGCCAGGTTACCGTCGTTTTCGAGGATGGCACCGACATCTACTTCGCCAGACAACTCGTCAACGAGCGCCTGCAGGCGGTACGTTCGAACCTGCCGGAGACGGTCGAACCCGAACTCGGACCTATCGCCACGGGCCTGGGCGAGATCTTCATGTACACGGTCGAGGCCGAGCAGGGCGCGGTCAAACCCGATGGGTCGCGCTATACCGCGCAGGATCTGCGGACGTTGCATGACTGGGTGGTTCGGCCACAGCTTCGCACGGTTCCAGGGGTCACCGAGGTCAACTCGATCGGCGGCTACCGTAAGGAGTATGTCGTAGCGCCGCTTCCCGAACGTCTTGCCGGCTTCGGTCTGACGGTCGAAGACGTGATCGAGGCGCTCGAAAACAACAATGCCAATGTCGGTGCTGGCTACGTCGAGAGGTCAGGTTCGCAATATCTTATCCGCGTACCCGGACAGGCCGAGGACGAACGCGATTTGTCCGGGATTATTGTCGATTACCGCGATGGGGTTCCCATTCGCATCGCTGATGTGGCGGATGTCGAGATCGGATCCGAGATCCGCAATGGCGCCGCAACCAAGGATGGCCGCGAAGTCGTGCTCGGCACGATCTACATGCTCGTTGGCGAGAATGCCCGCGATGTCAGTGTTGCGGTGGCCGAAAGGCTGGAAGAGGTAAACCGCTCGCTGCCCGGCGGCGTTGTCGCCAATACGGTCTACGATCGCTCCGAACTGGTCGAAGCAACGGTCTCCACAGTCGAGAAGAACCTCGCCGAAGGGGCGCTGTTGGTCATCGTTGTCCTGTTCGTCCTGCTCGGCAACTTCAGGGCTGCACTCATTACCGCTGCCGTGATCCCGCTCTCTTTCCTCCTGATGATCACGGGGATGGTCGAGAACAACGTGTCGGGCAATCTGATGAGCCTGGGGGCATTGGACTTCGGCCTGATCGTCGACGGTGCAGTCATCATTGTCGAAAACTGCCTCCGTCGGTTCGGCGAAGCGCAGCATTCGCTCGGAAGACTGCTGAATCGCGAGGAACGCTTCAAGCTGGCGGCCCGCGCATCTGCCGAGGTGATCAAGCCGAGCCTTTTCGGCATTCTGATCATCACCATCGTCTACGTGCCGATCTTCGCTCTCGAAGGCGTGGAGGGCAAGACGTTCCACCCGATGGCGATCACGGTCGTCATGGCGCTAACCGCCGCCATGGTGCTCTCCCTCACCTTCGTTCCGGCCGCGGTCGCGACATTTGTGACGGGCAAGGTCGAGGAGAAGGAGACGCGCGTCATGCGCGCAGCCAAATCGGGTTATCGTCCGATGCTCGACTTCGCCCTACGTTCGCGCAAAGCTGTCCTTGCCGGAGCCGTGGCTCTGGTGGTCCTGAGCGGATGGGGCGCAAGCCGGATGGGATCGGAATTCATTCCCAATCTGGATGAAGGCGATATCGCGCTCCACGCGCTGAGAATTCCGGGTACCAGCCTCAGCCAGGCGGTCGCCATGCAGACTGCCCTGGAAGACAAAATTCGGACCTTCCCCGAGGTGGACCAGGTGTTCGCGAAGATCGGTACCGCCGATGTGGCCACTGACCCAGTGCCGCCATCGGTCGCCGACACTTTCGTGATCATGAAGCCGAGAGAGGATTGGCCGGATCCCCGCAAACCAAAGGAGCAACTCGTCGCCGAGATGAACGAGGCCGTCCAGCAGGTGCCCGGTTCGCGCTACGAGTTCCTTCAGCCGATCCAGATGCGCTTCAACGAACTCATCGCGGGCGTGCGTTCCGACGTCGCGATCAAGATCTTCGGGGACGATCTCGACCAGCTTGCTTCCGTTGCAGCCGAGGTCGAGGGCGTCGTCTCTTCGATCGAGGGATCGCAGGACGCGCAGACCGAACAGGTGACCGGCTTGCCGTTCATTCAGGTCATCCCTGATCGCATCCGCCTGACCCAGCTCGGGTTGAACGTGGACGATGTTCAGAC
>NZ_JAHWXO010000027.1 GCF_019857205.1 Qipengyuania pacifica
CCGCGTACGGGGTAAGTCAAACTGAATGATGACGGCCGCCGTAGCGATCGAGATCACCTCCGGTGCGGAGCGCGATCTCGCGGGTATCTGGCAGCGCCGCCTGACGCAGCGCGGGCCGGATGGCGACGATGGTGCGAACGCACTACTAGATGACCTTGTCGCGTCTATCGAATCCCTTGTGAACAATCCTGAGAAAGGACCGGTTCCACCGGAACTTGAGGCTCTCGGGATCACCGACTTTCGGCAATTGTCGCGCTTTCCGTTCCGCATCATCTACGGGTATCAGCCCGAGCCAGCACCCGGTCAGGTGACCGTGTTCGTAATCGCTGATGCGCGTCGGGATTTTCGGACGCTTCTCGAAGACCGCTTGCTTAGCAGCGGATAGGCATAGGCTCCGCTGAAGAGGTCAGGGTCCGGATGAATCTGAGCGCTGCCTCCGATTGCGCTCAAGTTTCCCCTTCTCTCCTCCCCTCCGTGTGACTGAATGAATCGATAAGCTCCCGTATCGCGTACGCCGGAGCCTAATCACGTCCTTCCTCCAGTCCGAGCGGCTGATCTGCCTGTGCCCGCTGATGACGGGCCTGCGAATGGGTTCGCGCATTGAGAACAACTGCTCTCATGGACGGAACTTAGCCGATCCCTGCTCGCCCCATCTCGGTCGTATAGATGGTCGCCACAGCCATTGAAGAGAGTGGAGGGAGCCCTTTGGGCTTGTGGGCCTCGTGATCCTCACCTGCGCCTTCATTCCATCAGGAGAAAACCCATGATCCAGTCGATCCCCTTGAAGAAGCTCGCTGCGAGCCCGCGCAACGTTCGCAAGTCGAGCGACGTGCTCGCCGACCTCCAGCTGCGGGCAGACATTGCTGCGCGCGGTCTGCTGCAGAACCTCGTCGTTCGCAAAGGAAAGCGCGGCAAGTTCGAGGTCGAGGCCGGCGGTCGTCGGCTCGCCGCGCTGCAGGCACTGGCCGAAGAGGGCACCTTGTCCCAAAACCACGAGGTCACCTGCCTCGTGATCGAAGGCGAGGAAAGCGAGGTGCGTGAAGCCAGCCTTGCCGAAAACTTCCAACGTCTCGCGATGAATCCGGCCGACGAGGCCCAGGCCTTCGCCTCCATCATCGAGGCGGGGGCTACCCCTGAAGACGTGGCCCGCCGCTTCGGCCTCACCGTCCGCTTCGTCGAAGGGCGCCTGCGTTTGGCAAGTCTCGCACCCTGCATCTTCGAAGCACTCGCCGAGGGCACGATTACGCTCGACATGGCCAAGGCCTATGGCGCGATCTCCGACGTGGAGCGCCAGGCGCATGTCTATGCCGAGCTGCAGGACGCCTGGTACCAGATCACGCCCGACACGATCCGCCGCATGGTGCTCGATGCCACGGTGCGCGGTTCCGATCCGAGAGCGGTTCTCGTCGGACGCGATGCCTATCTAGGCGCAGGTGGCCGGATCGAACGCGAACTGTTCGACGACGATGCCAGCGAGAGCTGGATCGATATCGCGCTGCTCGAGGACCTCGCGCACAAGGCCATGGAAGGGGCGGCAGAAAAGGCCGCGCTCGAATATGGCCTTGCCTGGGTCCGGCCGACGCTTGGCAACTACGTCAGCCATGACCTTGTCGAAGGTCTCAATCGCTTGCCGTGCGAGCCGGCATCCATGACCGAAATGGAAGCGCAGGAGCTGGGCGAACTCGAAGCCGACTACGACCGTGTCGCCGCTATTCTCGAAGACGAGGACAGCGACGAGGACGAGGTCGCCAAGGCCGAACAGGAACTCGTGGTGATCGACCGCGCCATGCGCGCGCTCAATGACCGGCCGCCGGTACTCGCCGACGAACTGAGACCGGAGGCCGGCGCCTTCCTCGTCCTCTCGCGCAATGGCGAGCCGACCTTGGTCCCGCAGTTCTACACCGAGACCGAGGTCATCGCTGACGAAGGCGTGGTCGAGCCCATTGAAGAGAGCGGTGCGGCGAAGCCCAAGGGAAGCTCTTTGTCGCAGCGCCTACTCGACGAACTGGCAATGCAGCGCCGCGATATCCTGGCGATCCACCTCGCCAACGATCCGGCACTGGCGCTCGACTTCATGGTCTTCACGCTCGCAGATGCAGATGGACACGACTGGCGCGCCAAGAAGGCATCGACGCTGTCTGGCCCCGTCGCGTCCGGCCCGGTCACTGGGTTCGAGGCCAAGGACGCGCCGGCGAGCGCTGCGCTGGCCGAGTTCGCCGGTTCGCTCAATGAGAGCTGGCGTTCTGGCGAAAGCGACGTGGAGCGATTTGCGAGGTTCCGGGCGCTTTCCGACGAAGTGCGTTCGGCCTGGCTCGGCCATGTCGTCTCGCGCACACTGGTTGCCAGCCTGGCCTGCGAAGGCGATCGCTCGGTGCCGCTGCACGAAGCACTCGGCTCCCTCCTCGAAATCGAGACCGCGCATTGGTGGCGTCCTACGGCGGCGAACTACTTCGACCGCGTGGCCAAGGCTCGCACGCTCGAAGCACTCGACGCTGCTGGTGGTCCCGAACTGGTCAGTCGCTATGCCGCATCGAAGAAGGCCGAACTGGCGAGCGCTGCCGAACGCATCTTCTCGGGCAACTTCATCGGCGAGGCCGAGGTCAAGGAACGGGCGCAGGCCTGGGTTCCTTCGATCATGCGGTTCACTGATGCCGATGTTCCAGCCGATCTCGAAGAAGCTGCGTGGATTGATGACGAAGCTGACGAAACGGTCAGCGACGATGCGACTGGTGAGATTGCCGAGGAGGCTGCCTGACCCCTCCTGACAGGTCCAGGTCACTCGGCGGGCGGTCCGTCCCAATCGGGACGGGCCGCCTTTCTTGCTTCACACCTTGCCCGGCCACCCAGTGTGCAGATCGTCGATGACAAAATGATGCTGGTGGCTGCCTCCTCCGTGCTCTTCCAAATGCGGATGATCGGATGGCAGGTCGGGATGCGAATGCAATAGCAGCGAGGGGTCGTTGCGGGGCCAAAGCCATAGGGCAAGTCCAACGCCCGTGGTGGCCAGGCCAGCGAGGACCAGAAAGGCTGGCATCATGCCAAGCTGAGCGCCGATTTGTCCGGCCATCGGATATGCGACGAGCCAGCAAACATGGCTGAGCGCGAATTGGGCAGCGAACAATGCCGGGCGGTCCTCATCCGCCGACGAGCGTTTGAGCAATCTTCCGTTGGGCGTGACGCAAAGCGAATACCCGATACCCATCGTCAGCCAGCCGACCAGCACAACCGGCCAGAAGGTTCGGGGGCCCAACTGCCCGAACACCAGGCCTATCGTTGCCAGCGTGACCAGCAAGAGGCCGCCGCCGGCGATCATGATCGTGCGATCGTCAATTCGCGCCAGAATGCGCGGGAGGGCGAGTGCAGCCAGCATCGAGCCTGCTCCGTAGGCCGCCAGAGCCAGCGCGACGTCGCCTTCCGTCCGTCCCATGTTCTTCACGATAACTACCGTATTGACGATGACCATGGCGCTGCCTGCTGCCGCCGCCAGGGTTACCGCCAGCAAACCGACAAGCCTGGGTGTCTTGAGATAAACCCGCATGCCCCGCGTGGTCTTGCGCCATACGCCCTCGACACGCTTTGCGACCGATTTTCTGTACGGCAGAGCCGCACTCATGACGAGCAACGCAGAGACCACAAAACCGATAGCTGTTCCCGCGAATAGCCAATGGAAATTTATGACAACCAGTAGCGAGGCGGCCAGGACCGGGCTGATGAGACTTTCGAGATCATAGGCCAGTCGGGACAGGGAAAGAGCCTTCGTGTACTCCTCTTCGTCCGGCAGGATGTCGGGTATGGTGGCCTGAAAGGTAGGCGTGAACACGGCCGATGCCGACTGCAGCAGGAAAATGAGCAGATAGATTTGCCAGACCGCATCGACGAAGGGGAGCAGAAGCGCCACGCCGGCACGGATAATGTCCATTCCTACAAGCAGACGTTTGCGGGGTAATTTGTCGGCATAAGCGCCCGCCAGGGGGGCGATGCCGACATAAGCGACCATCTTGATGGCCAGGGCCGTTCCCAAAACGGCGCCGGCGTCCGCACCGGCGAGATCATAGGCCAGCAAGCCCAGAGCGACCGTCGCCAGCCCCGTTCCGACAAGCGCGATGACCTGCGCAAGAAACAGGTGACGATAAGTGCGATTGGTCAGAACGGAGAGCATGGCGATGTCTTCCTTCAGCCAGAGCGTGATTTAGACCACGCGCTTGATATCGGAGTAGCTGCCGTCGGTCTTGAGGGTCACGGTGACGGTTGCGCCTGAACGATTGCGCCAGAACCACCCATGGCTGCCATCGAAGGCGGCGACGAGCGTTCCCGCTTCCCCCGTGGATTCGCGGCCCTTGTCATACCCGTGATAAGAGATGCCCGGCGCATCGGCATGCGTATCGAAGTTGACGTGGCCGTCCTGCACCGACCATTCGTATTGAAGGCTGGCCCCTTCGGCCATGACCGCCTTGACTTCCGCACCCTCACCAGGCGCGAGCGTTAATTCGGTCACATCGCTGCGCGTTGCCGCTTCCGAACCGCTGCCGCTGTTATCGGCGAGCGAGCGGACCTCCTCGACGGCCGCATTCTGTTCGTCGGCGGCTGCTTCCGCGGCAAGTTGCTGTTTGATCTCGCCCATCTCGGAATATCCAAGAAGACGGCCCGCTCCGGTCGGATCGATCGCATATTCCGCGGGTAGAACCACGGTGACCAGAAGGACGGTCGCGGTTACCAGGGCGAACGCGGTCGCCTTGACGAGCTGGCGGTTGGTGGGAAGGTCGCTGGTGGACGGGCGCTGTGAATTGAACATGTCTATTCCTCCTGGAAAAATGTGATCAGGCTACGGCGAAGCCGACGAGTTGGTAGCCGACGAGCATGAAGCCCGCGGTCATGAGAAGAGTGTTGGCGGCAAAGGCGTGACGCACGAAGCTCTCGGTCCTGCGCCAGAAGCCCATCACGATCAGGATTGCGCA
>NZ_JAHWXO010000028.1 GCF_019857205.1 Qipengyuania pacifica
CAGCATGGTGGCGGCAGGCACCGCTTCGGCAGGTTTCTGTTCGGTCATTTCCACTCTTCTCCCTTGATGTAGCCAATATCGGTGCCGGGCGGCCGTGGTCTAAGCGTTCATTGTGTGTGGTCTTATCAGTTCCATCTAGGAATGAGTGCTATTCCCGCGAAAGCCAGAACAATTCCTGCCAGTAACAACGATTGGTCGGCCAGCAATGCGGCAGAGATGATCAACGCTGCCACCACCGGACCCTTGACGGGGGTGCTGCGGTCCTCTTCCCGCGTCAGATGGTTCAGACTGGCTGGGTCGATGGATACCTGAATCGTACCTGATCGAGCGACCGAGGCAACGTTATCGATTAGCTCGGGCAGCGATGCCGAGAAATCAAGCAGGCCACTGCGGACCTTGGCCAAATGATCCCGCGCGGCTCCGATCGAAAATCGCTCGGCAAACAATTGCATCACGATCGGCTTCGTTTCTTCGGCGATATTGTAGTCCGGCGCCAAAGAGCGAACGAAGCCCTCTGCGGTCAGCAGGGTGCGCAGCAAAATAGCGAGGTCGGGCGGCAATACGAGGCGATAATCGCGCAACAATCCGAAAACCCGATCGAAAATTGCCGCGAATTCTATCCCGGCAAGAGCTGTGCCGCTAAATTCCGCGATCAGCTCATCCAGGTCCATCACCAATTGCGCGCGATCCACGAGTGGATTGCCTGCCCAGTCGAGCAGCAGATCGGCCACCTTGTCTATCTGTCCGTTCGCGATAGCGAAAATCAGTCGGACGATTTCCTGACGCCGCGCGCCGCTGAGAAAGCCGACCGAGCCGAAATCGATGAAGCCTACCTGGTTCCCTTCCATCCAGAAGACGTTGCCGGGATGCGGGTCGCCATGAAACTCTCCATTGAGAAGGATCATCCGTAGCACTGCATCGGCATAGCGCTTCGCGAACTGGGCATTCCCTGCCGGATCAGTTGCCGGGTGCCGCGACGCGGGCTTTCCGCCCAGGGCTTCCTGCACATTGATCGTCAAGCCTGTGAGTTCCCAGTGGATCGCGGGCGTCTTCACCCCAAGCATCTCCAGATAACCGCCAATCCTTTCACAGGCACGTGCTTCTGCCGCCAGGTCCATCTCCCGCGCTAAATTCTTGGCGAATGTCTGAAGGAATTCCACGGGTCGATAGCGAGCAATGTCGCTTGACCGACGCTCGGCGAGGCCCGCGAGCCGTGTCAACAGCCTCATGTCCGCCTCGATCCTGGACGCCATGCCGGGTCGGCGGATTTTCACGATAGTCTCGCTTCCGTCCAGCAGGGTTGCGACATAAGTCTGCGCGATAGAGGCTGAGGCGATCGGGTTTCTCTCGAAAGCGGCGAATTCACGTTCCCAGTCGCTGCCCCAAGCCGATACAATCACCGGTTCGATCTTATCGAACGGCAGCGGTTCCACCTGGTCGTGGAGAGTGCCGAACGCGGAAATCCAGGGTTGTGTAAACAGATCGCTTCTGGTCGCCAGGAGCTGGCCAAGCTTTATTCCGACAGGGCCGACATCGCGCAACAGCGCCACCACCGATGCAGGACGCAAGTCCTCGGTATCTGGCTCATTCTCCGAAACCGGCATAAAGCCAAGCAAGCTTCCGAGATTTTTCAGACCGTGCCGGGCGAAAATCTGACCGAGTTCTGCTAGCCGCGTCAGTTCACCGACACTGTTTTCCAGATCATGCTTCATCGGCTTTCTTCGCAAGTGTCAGCCTGCTTCTGATTCTCCGCAACTTTTCGAAGCATCGTACGCAGGAGGTCGATTTGAGGCGCAGACATTCCCTTCCAGAGAATTTCGTGGAGTCGATCAGCCGCTTCGCGCAGTTCCGGCCAGATGGTTCTTACTTGCTCGGTGAGGTGGAGGTTCCAAACCCTTCGATCGTGCGCCGCCCGCTCTCGCTCGATCAAACCTTTTTCAACCAAAACTGCGACAGCCTGTCCTATCGTCGCCGATTCAAGCTCGAGCAGGCGAGAAATCTCGGTCTGTGTTAGCGTAGGTTCTCGCAACAAGGACGCGATGATCCGCCATTGTGTTTGATTGAGGTCGAGCCCCACGATCAGAGCGTCGAAGGTCCGCCGAGCGGTCCTGTTCACCTCTTCTAGCAAATAAAGGATGTCATCCTTTTCGTTGGGGGCGTAATCACGTATCTCATCTTTCGGCATATGCTTATCCATAGCGCTATCTTGGAAGGCTCGCGCATGCCTGGCGTGTTCAAGCTCAGCGTCAACCATATTCGCTAGCAGTGCCGCCATGCAAACACTCGCTGATTTCACGCTACAGCAGAAACTGAATCCGATGGTCGCTCAAGCTGATAAGGAACCGAACGGCGCTGGGTGAGTGCGGGGGCTCCGGCCACCTCGCCTGCCACGACTGCCGGGATGTTATGATCGCATGCGCTCGGCGTCCCTCATCTGAGCATCAGACCCCCTGAAGGGCAAACGCGGGCGTGAACGCGGGGCATGGGCTCGATTTCGAGTGATTATGGCTCGCTGCCCAGATTGTCATGCATCCTAGCCAGCGATCCGCGTAAGCGCTCCAGTTCCCCAAAACGGATCCCCCCGAGCAAGCGAGCATACATTGCATCAGCTTCTACTCGCATCTTGGGAAGTAGCTCGATTGCGGCAGGGCGTAAATGAACCCGCCAAACGCGCCTGTCGTTCTTCGCGCCTGCGTCTTTCCACCAGCTCAAGTTCTTCCAGGCGATCAATAGTCTGGCCGATGCTAGCGCGCTCTAGCTTCAGTTCCCGAGCCAGCTCTGTCTGGGTCATGCCTGGGCTCCGAAAGATAAGCCAATATACTCCATTGCGTCCGCGTGAGCCCGAATTGTTCAACCGAAGAATCGGCGGTCCTGCGCAAACGCCGGGTCACTTCCTCCATAAGAAAGAACAGCCGATCGGTATCGGTGAGGGAACTTGCCCCCCTTTGTATCCGCGTCATAGCCCGTCATGGCAGCCATCTAGGGCAACCTACCATAGCGGATCAGGAAATAAAGCCGTTTACTGTAAATCGATTTACAATATGAGGTTGCGGTATGCAGTCGCAAACTTTCCATATCGGGGGAAATGGTGGCATCTCCATAGCAGCCGAAGCGACCGGAAATGCCGATGCTTTACCGGTCTTGCTCGCGCATGGGGGCGGCCAGACCCGTCACGCATGGAAACGTGTCACAGCCGATCTCGCCAATGCGGGATTTCGTCCGATCGCAATTGATATGCGCGGTCATGGCGACAGCGAATGGTCTGCCGAGGGCGCTTACGAAACGCGCGACTTCGCTTCAGATCTCGTTGCGATCGCTTCAAAAATGGACCGCAAGCCAGCGCTCGTCGGGGCCTCCCTTGGCGGGTTGGCCGGACTGATCGCCGAAGGACACCTTGCGCCGGGCCGCTTCGCGTCGCTCACTCTCGTCGACATCGCGCCGCGTATGGAGACGGGGGGCGTTATGCGCGTAGTCGGCTTTATGGAGGAGCACGTGGAGACCGGTTTCTCTTCACCGGACGAAGCGGCAGAGGTCATCGCGCGCTACATGCCACATCGCCGCAAGCGCGGAGCCGGCAAGGGCTTACGGCGCTATCTGCGAGAGAAGGAAGACGGCCGCTACTACTGGCATTGGGATCCGGCCTTTATCCGCAACATCACACTAGCCAAGCGAAGCGATCCGGCTGATCAGGAACGCCAGTTTGATGCGCTGAACGATGCAGCCAGCAGGCTTTCGCTGCCATTGCATATTATTCGCGGCGGATCGAGCGATCTGGTTTCCGAAGACGCGGTCGCGCAATTGCTCGAACTTGTTCCACACGCTGAATACACCGACATCGCAGAGGCAACACATATGGTGGTTGGCGATGCCAACGATGCCTTTTCGGCAGCGATACTCGATTTTCTCAAGCGTAATCACAGTCCGCAGGGAGCCGTTACATGACCGATAATCTGACAAGGATCGATCCTAAGCGCCTCGAAGAGATCCTGCAGATTGCCCCGTTTCACCGGTGGCTTGGCCTCACTTTACGGTCATGCTCGAACGAGCAGCTTGAACTGGAGATGCCTTGGCGCGACGAGATCGTGTCAAACCCGGCAATCGGTTCAGCGCATGGCGGCGTGCTCGCCTCTCTGATCGATTTAACCGGGCTCTACACCTTATTGTCGCAAGGTACAGGGGCCAAGGCGACCGCCGATCTGAGGGTCGACTACCACCGCCCGGCAACCTCGGGACCACTCGTAGCATCGGGCAAAATAATCAAGATCGGTAAAAATATCTCGGTCGCTGAAACACGTGTATACGGTCCTACTGGCAACCTTTTGGCTAGCGGCCGCGGTGCCTACGTATGCTAACAGCGTTATCCTAATGGAACTAACTGCAGGGCGAAAATTAGCAGGTCTGTTCCTCGAAGACCTGCAAAATAGTCCCACGACTTTCAGAGCGAATTGCGTCGCGATAGCCGCCTTCCAATGAGTGACGTGACCCCCTGATCTTCCCCCAGCTGGGATTAGAGCCGAGCCGCGTTGATGCGTATGAGCGCGGTTGAAGCAATGGGCTGCGCAGCGGAGCCCGTAGGGCGTGGCGAAGCAGGCCATTGCTTATCTAGTTCGGCGGCGAACACCGCCGGTGTCGCGTAGCCAAGGGATGAGGGCGGTCTCTCTCGGTTGTAGTCTTCCAC
>NZ_JAHWXO010000029.1 GCF_019857205.1 Qipengyuania pacifica
TTCCAAGCCTAGGGCAATCTTTATGCTTTTGATCTGCGATAACCGGCGGCCTGCGCTTCACTTTCGGTGCAGAACACCTGCTCTGGCCGCGTCTGCTCGTAATAGGGGCGACCTGGAAGATGATAGATCCACTCACCGCGCCTGCTACGGTTGCCTTTAATCGCGCACCAAAATTCGTTGCGGTAAACCTGCTGAGGCTCGGACCGGGTCAGTTGAGAATGGGACTGCGGTCGAACGACGCGCGGTGACGCTTGTGGGTTTGCCGCCCGCGAATTTTCTGGCAGCTCGAATGTCGAAGCCCATACGCCATAATTCATGCGTGCGCGATCTTGGCAGCCTCGCCATACTCGTAGGGCGCGTTGTCCAAAGTGATCGCTAAACCGCGCCGAACCATTTCCCGGCCGAGCGCGAAGACTGGCGTCTGACAGTGCGCGACCTGACGACCGTGAATATCCGTATCGATCGAAGAACAAGACACAGATTGACCGTCCAAGACGGAGCTCAATGCTTCTGTCGCGGCTGCATCGCAGGCCCACTCGACACCTTCCCTGTTACAAGTCTGCTGCGCTTCCGGCGCATCAATGTGAGCAAGCCGAATGTGCGTCCCGTTCATATCGATAGTGTCTCCATCGATCACGGTCGCATTGCCTACGATGACTTGTGCGCTTGCGGGCACTGATGATCCTAGGATCAGCGCAATTGAGGCAAAGGCAGAGCAGCGAAACATCGTCCAACCTTAGCGCAGTTCGGCAAATGACTGGTAAGCTCAATGCCGTGGCCGAAGTCGGTTACCGAAGCGGCAGCTTTTGCTGCGAATTGGGAACGACCCGAAGGCCCATAATTGGTAGGTGGAAGCGGACGCTTCGCAATTGGTTCCTGATAGGCGAGTTTAAGATCTCCGCCTGGACCGCGGCGTAAAGGCCGCCATCGGCGTACTTATCTGGTCGCTTTAGATCTGCCCGGCTTTGACGCTCGCGAATTTGTGGAATCCTGCATGGCCCCGTCTTGCGCGACCGGGTTGAGCAAAGTGTCGGCGTTGATCGAGCGCCACTGTGGCGATTGGCCTAGACGGGCGTTGAAACGCGCGTTGAATGTATCCGGCTCAGCTGATGGATCGAACAAGTCCGGACCATACAATGCCTGCGTCCTTTCCCTGTCATAACCCATGAAATGCAGCAGGCTTGGAAAGATGCGGTAGTGACTGCCTTGTCCAGGACGCACGCCCGATGGATCGTGCAATCCGTCCCCTGAAATGAGAACCAGAGGGACCGCGCCTTCGCTACCGATGGGGTCGGAACTGCAATGCGTCGCTAGGCCGAGATTCCCGTCTTCGTGCAAATTCTGACCGTGATCCGCGGTGTAGATCACGACGCTAGAAGACAGATCCGCAGTTGACAGCAGGCGTTCGAAGAAGACTCCGACATTCCATACAAGCGCGTTGCGATAGGAATTGCGGTAGAGGCGCCAGCTCCGTTCACTTCCATCAAATCCTTCGCGGCTACCCGTATCAGTGACATCGGCGAACCTCCCGCGCGGCAGAGCCGGTCGATAGACCATTTGCTCGTCAGGAAATTTATCGTGAACCGGGAAGTGCGCGCCGATCTTATTCGCGATGATCAAGCTTGGCTCCGGCCTGGCGATTTCGCGAGCGATCTGGTCTGCGACCCGCAAATCACGCCTGAGAACGGGGCTATCGTCGAACTGGATAAAGCTGTCTATGAGCCGGATTTCTTCATCATCCATGCCGTTATGGAGCGCGCCGCCGGTTCGCTGAGCATCGATGTAGACGGTGCGTAGACCCGCCGCTTTAGCATAGGCCCAGATACCTGGCCCACGCGCAATTCGATCGCGGTAATTCTCGCGAGTCCCGCCAAATCTCAGGGACAGATTCGATCCGACACTGCAATTGGTAATGCTGGGCACAATGCCAAAGTTCGAGATTTCGACATCGCTCCTCGACTGGAGCAACCCGGTCTTAACACCCGATGGTGAATTAATATCCAGATATTGGCCAGAAACACTCTCGTCGATCACAAGAACGACATGTTTGACCGGTTCGTCCGATAGGGGCACGCCGACTTTTTCACGCGCTTGCTCGGGCGTGAGAGCGGTTTCGATCCCATAGAGACCAGCATAGGCAAGTGTTGGATAGTTTGCAGGCAAGCCTCGCGCTCCATCCCCTCCGCGAATGAATAGCAGGGCAGTGACAGACGCGATCGCGACATAGGGAACAGGAGCGAGGATTTGAGGCAGGGCAATGCGGCTGGTGGGACGCAGTCCGATACCCAAAAGCAGCAACAACGAAAGCACCAGCGACCAGCTCAATGAAGCGCCATATTGGGCAACGGCGTCATCAACGAATCCGCCCGACTGGAGCATGTTGATGAACGCGTCATATGTCAGGAATTGGCCAGTGACCTGGCGGAAACTGGTCAAGGCAAAGGCGCTAGAGGCAAAGATCGCTGCCCCTGCCCAACGGACCACAGCAGAAGGCGTGCAGGCAGCAATCCAAAGCCCCAAACTCGTCCAACCGAGCAACACGAGATAGGCCGCTATGCCCGTGACTTCTTCGATGGTTGCAAGACGCGTCGTCATGTCTGGAGCCAGAGCCAGAATGAACCACAGGCCCAGACAGACCATTTTGGCAAGGCCTGCTGCGGGCCGGATTGAAGTTGGCCGGGTTTTCGCCATGGCTCAATATCACAGAATTCTGTGCAAATTGGGTTAACCATTCCTGCCACCGAGCACCATAACCGAGACCGACCGCTCTTAGTCTTATAAGCCTATGCCAAAGCCAACTGGATCGCTCGCTTTTGGTTCGTCTACTTGGCGGTGACGCGGGCTTTGCGCCTGCGGAACATGAGAATGCAGCCAAGAATGCTCGCGAAGACACCGAGCGCGGCAAACAGAATTAGTATTGGGTGGCTAGTGTCCTCTCGCGTCCGCAGATCCATGATATGTAGCCCCCACATGAAATCAAATGCGCGCCACCAGCGTGTGCGAACTGCCTCGATCTGACCCGTAACGCGGCCAACATAGACATGCGTTCCCTCATCAAGAACGACCTGCCAAACAAGCAATGGGCGGCGGAAGTCGAATGGCGCATTATTCGCCTCAAACAGGCGCACCGTACTGACATTGCCACCTCCGACGATCTGCTCGGCCACAATTGACCGAGCTTGAGCTTCATCAACTGATGGCAGAGGGGTTCGGCTTTCCAGGTCAAATCGGGTGATGCTTCCATCGATCGCGGTCAGCATCATGATTGCTCGCCCGTCCTGCATGAAAGCGCGCATCTCTTTCAAAGGCTGATCGATCTCGGGGACCATATCGGACGGCAAGGAGAGGGCAGGCTGATCAGTAGCTACGCGCAGATGATTACCACGCACCTCTTCGATCGGGCGAGCGGCCATGAACAGGCCGCTCGCCATCCACATCAAGATCGGGATACCCACCAGCCAACCTAGCCAGATGTGCCATTTGGCGAAGCGCAGCATCACAGGTTTTGCCAAATCAGCACCTCATTCTTTGTTTTGGAAATTGAGAGGACATTCGGTCCAATTGGACAGTCCGCTCACGGTCACTCCACCGAAATCGAGGAGATCGTGTTTCCTTCTTCACCGGTGCTGAATTCAAACGTGACCGTGTCGCCGACCGCGACGTCA
Organism: Qipengyuania pacifica; assembly: GCF_019857205.1. Taxonomy (GTDB): domain Bacteria; phylum Pseudomonadota; class Alphaproteobacteria; order Sphingomonadales; family Sphingomonadaceae; genus Qipengyuania; species Qipengyuania pacifica. The sequence continues at coordinate 3,666 of NZ_JAHWXO010000029.1, forward strand.
CCGCGAACTTCCTCGGTGGCGTCAAAAGCCATGACCATCTCGGGCCATGCGAGTTCAGGAACCGCCTCATGATCGATAGTGACCGTGCCTGCTTCGGCGTCGATGGCAGTCACAGTGCCTTTGGCGCTCGCACTCTTGGCTTCCGCACCGTTCTCCATGCCGTCATTCATGCTCGACATGGCGCTGTCGTCCATTTCCATGCCTTCGTGCTCAGCCATTTCTGAATTACTGTCGCACGCTGCCAGCATCAATGGGGCAACCAATAGGGTTAAGCGGGTTGTGGTACGCATTTTTCTTCTCCTTAGGATTGTGATGGCCGTTCAGGCCGGGGGCGCCGCATCAAGAGGTAAGCGGCGGGTAATACGAACATGGACAACAAGGGTGCGGTGATCATGCCGCCGATCATCGGCGCGGCGATTCGGCTCATAACTTCCGAACCTGCCCCCGTGCCAACCAGGATCGGGAAAAGGCCAGCCAGAATGACGGCAACGGTCATCGCCTTCGGCCGAACGCGAAGAAGCGCGCCCTCCCTGATCGATTTGGTAACGGATTCCTCTGTGGGCTCACCGGAATGTCGCTCCATCGCGGCCTTTAGATAGATCAGCATCACGACGCCGAACTCTGCTGAGACACCGGCAAGGGCGATGAAGCCAACCGCTGTTGCGACCGACTGATTGTAACCCAAGAGGTAAAGCAGCCAGAAGCCGCCCGTGAGGGCAAAAGGCAGAGTTCCCATAACCAA
>NZ_JAHWXO010000003.1 GCF_019857205.1 Qipengyuania pacifica
AATACCTGAAATCATGGTGGGCGCGGCAGGGATTGAACCTGCGACCCCACCCGTGTGAAGGGTTCTCTAGCACGCCAAATGCACGTTTTGCGTTAACTCGCGACAGAACGAAGCATGACTGAATGGCGAACAAAGCGATTTTCTCTGACCATCCTCTGACCACTCCCAGAATGGTCGACCTGTGGTTGTAGCTCTCAGCGAAGGCTTGGCGCGTACCTAGTCGGGGCGTAGGGAAGGGTGGTGCTGAAGGGATGCTCATGAGAAACACCATCATCAAGCGCGCCTCTCGAGCATTGCTCGGCTGCGGCATAACACTGGATGCTGAAGAGCGCGACGAAGCCATTCGCGCCGTTCTCGAGGCGATCCGCGAACCCACCGACGACATGCTCACAGCGGCTGCCGGATTGCCCGAAGGCGAAGGCGGTCCGACCGAGACGTGGCAGGCGATGATCGACGCGGCGCTGGCCGAAGAGTGACGCGTCTTTAATTTAGATCGATCCGCCAAGCCACCTTACGATCACTGAATACCGCCCGCACGGTCGAGGTTGGCACGAGCTTCAGATAATCTACACTCTCCCACCCCAGCATCGGTCCGGTCTCGCCCCGCGCCAGTTGCAAGTCAGCGCCTTCGACAGTCCCGCGTATGAGCTTGCCACAACGCAGGCGAACCTCGAAGCCGTCCGGAAGCAAAACCGGCTCTAGCTCGTGCGAAAAGTGCAGGCTGGTGGCATACTCAGCCCCTTCCGAACCTTGGACAGTATCGACAATGTGAAGGTGTTTCTCCGGGCAGTAGAGCAAGCGTCGGGAATGCGAGTAGGCCCCGCGTTCAACCTCACCGCCGACGACAAAGCCATCATCCTCTTGTGTGATGAGGTGCAGGAAAGAACCTTTCCTGCTCGGTCGCCCGACCTCTATCGCAGGATCGCGGAAACTGACTGTGTTGTGCGCAGCTGCGCTGACGATGTATGCGCGCTTGTCATCGTATTGGTAGCCGTACTTGCCACTATCGATGAAAACCGGCTCACCATGCTCAAACAAAGTGAAGCTGAGCTCATCGTTGTGCTTGTGCGCGTTGGAATACCAACTGCCAGTGACGGTCAGCATCGATGGCTGATGTTCGGCATTCGGGTCAGATCGAACTATTGCGTAACCCGACTTTGCGAGATCGGCCACGGCGAACGATCTTCCGGAAGCGAGGTGCGCCAGTTTCACCGCACCAGTCAAACGCCGACCTTTGCCACTGCTATCGCCCAGCGGTGAAACATAGTGGTCAGGCCGAACGAACCATGGCCCAAGCTTTTCCGCGCGAGCTAGAAGGTCTGCGGTGGCGGCATCAGCTACGCGCCGAGGGTTGAACTGTAGAATGCGATCGGTGGTAAATAGGTGATAGGAGGGCGAATGCTCTTTGTGGACACCTTCATCAGTGTAGCCCTGCTTCATGATCTTTCGGAACATCTTGGCGCAGTATGCTTGACAAGCCCTATTCGCCATCGGCCCCAGAGCTACGGATGCCAGCAAGCTGAGCCCAAAGACTTGAAAAACGCCATGGTTGCCTTTGCTTATGAATGTCTCGTCGCGAAGGCGAACGATGTGCTCTGATGCGCATTCAAGTAATGCTTCGGTCGCGCCGTCCGGCACTGTGACACGCTTGCTGAAGATGCGATCGAGGAACAGAGCCAGCCTCGCCGCTCGCATCCCGGTCGCCATATCATGCCAGGCGAAAGGGTTCTCGGCGCCGCTCGCATTAAAGCTTTGCCAATCCAAAGCGACGGCAATCGCTTCCAACAGGTATGCGTTGTCGTCTTTCTGAAAATACTTTTCGAGCATCGGCTCGACCTTGCGCCAACCGTTGAGCTGGAATTGCCAGTTTCGGTCTGAATATGGGTTCGACGCCCAATCGATCGGAATTTCGTATGGCCAGGGGGCAAGGTCCTTTCGCGGCTGAAACCCGTCGGTCGTCAAGGACTCATAAGACTGGAAATAATGCGGGCAGATGTCGCGCTCTGTGACATGCGATTTGTGCGTTTTGCGAAAGATGAGCCGTGGGATTTCCAGAGGTTGCAACGATTGAGCCATGTTTAAGCGGTGACCGACCAAGGTAAGAACTGCAACCGCTTTTTCGCTTTCCTACACGGGGACAGCTTGGCAAATCAGCCCGCATGACCAACGATGACGAAATGATCGATGTCCCCCGCATGTCCATGTCGCAATCGGCACATGATGCGTGGAAGACGAGCCCGGAACTGGCCCGGGTCAAACAAGCCTACGAGCGGGTGAAGTCATTCCCCGACGCAAAGCACCCATGGCCGCCCGAGATGCTGGAGTTGCGGCAAGCGGTGGAGATGCTTTTGAGGCGATGGGGGCCGTGAGGCGGTTCGCCCGGGCTGTGGAGTTTTGGGTGCTGCTGGCGATGATGATTGGTGTGACAGCTTACGGGCTACTCAGCGCAGGCTTTTAACGCCGCCTGCATCGTGATCCCCCACGCTCTCAGATCCAGCGCAGACGCCGCTACGATAAGCAGGTCTGATGCAGCATTGCCGGTCAGCTGCTCGCCAACCTGCGGCGGTTCGGGCGGAATGTCTTCTTTCGCGAGACAGGGCTGCGGAACCGGCACTTCGACGGTCTGCACCTGAATGCCGGGCTGCGGGTGGTTGCAGGCAGCGACAAGGGCCACGACGGCAAGAACAAGATAGCGCATTACAATCCTCTCGACTTGAGCACGCCCGCGGGCGATCGGCACTGATCGATCACGCCTTCCGCACGCAAGGCATCGGCCTCGCCCTGGAGTTCGGACGCTTCCGATTCCGCGCGCTCCATGGCTTCCTCGAGTAAGCTTTCGCGGAGTTGGCCGGCGGTGACGAGATCTTCCATCTGGCGCGTCAGAGCGCCGAGCGATGCAGCGGTAACGCTGTGCTGCGCCTCTGAAACGGCCAGCGTATTGCGAAGGCGGTCGTTTTCGCGATCCTTGGCCGCGTTCGACCATAGCGCGATGCCAAGTGCGATCAGCAGGATGCCGATCACGATGGCGAACACCTTGTTCACGGTCGATGCGAAGAATGTCCCGATCATAGCACCATCCAGAGAAAGAGGGAGAAACAGGCGAGGGCAATGCCCACGGCCAGTACAGTCGGCCAGGTTCGGCGATCACCGCCCATCGGACACATCCTCGACGTTCGCGGGCTTGTCAGGCGGGTTCACGATTTCGGTCTCGACAGGGCGTTCATCACCCCGCGCTGTGCTGCCAAAATAGTAGCCAAAAGCGAGAGTGGCCAAAGCGAACAACTGGCCGACGGCGAAGGTCGCGGCCTGTCCTGCTTCGTCGCCTTCGCGCCCGATCAGGATGTTCGCACCATACGCCGCGAACCCCAAGGCGAGCAGCGCCAGCACGAAACGCGCGGTTTGCGGGGAGAGAAAGCGGCTCCAGAACTCGCGCCACATCATCGCGCCCACTCCCCGGTCTTGTTATGCAGCCAGGTAAGGAACTGGCCGACGGTCTTTCCGCGCAGGATGGATGGGTTCGCCCTTGTAGCTGCTGATCCAGCGATCAGGTCCGCGCGCGCGTTTACGTCCGCGCCGATCACCTGAGCAGCCGTCAGAGGGCCGAAGAAGTGCGCGGCGTAGAGCGATGCTCGGTTGATCGGGATGCCCTTCAATTTGAGGTAAGCCGCGTTCTTACCGGTGAACGACTTCGCACGAGCCAGCTGCTCTTCGACGCTCGGGCGCAGGCCACCGAACGCCTGCGACATATCTGTGCCCCACTGCCCACCTTCGCCGATCCACGTCGATCGGATGAACTGGTAGAGGCCGGAAGCGCTGGACGTGCCTGCTTTCACATAGGGATGGTCGTTGCTCTCGATCTTCGACAGCATTGGCCAGTAGTCATCCGGAATGTCCATTTCCTTAGGCGCGGGGTGGGGCAGGAGCTCGTCGAGCACCGCTATGGTGTCGCGGCCTGCCCATCCGTCTACGTCCAATCCTGCGCGTTCCTGGAATAGCCGCACGAATGCGTCGTCTGAGATAGTCGCCATGGTCATTCCTTTTCGATCTTCTTGCGCCGTGCGAGTTCGTTCTGAGCACGATTGGCGGCGAGGCCTGCGGCGGCGTTCATCGTCTGCACCCGGGCGAGGAACTTGCGCGCGCTGTCTTCGGCGGCCTCGGACCGGCCATCGAGGCGGGCTGCGATCAGTGCTTCGACGTGGGTGATTGCCTCTTCGAAATATTCGACCCGCCAGCGCAGGGCACCGAACTGCGCGAGTTCTGCCGTTACTCGTTCGAGCTCCGATCGCATGGCTGCGGCCTGACTGTGTGCCGCCTTCAGCAGTTCGAACGTGAGTCCGTCCTGATGCTGTGTAAGTGCGAGTTCGGATGCTTCACGGCTCTGCTCGCGCTCTACGCGGTCGTTCTTCGCAATGCGCGCCTGTGCAACTGCCCAAGCGATCGCGCCGCCTGCGAGTGTGAGGAAGCCACCGTTCCACCAGTCAAATTCCACGGGATGCGACCCCCTCTGCGGTTTTGCGCCGCGCCTCTGCGGCCATGCTTTCGGCTTCGGCAGGGTCGTGGCGTGCGAGATCGACAAGCGCCAACGACAGGTCGGGGCGCTCGTATATGTCTTTGAACCGGTCCAGCGACTTGCGCTTCACCCGGCGATGCACCCAAACGAACAAGCCAAGTCCAATTCCTACGAGGGTCAACGAGAACACGTTCACGCCCTCCGGCACTTCGCTGAACCAGCGGATCTGAAAAGCGATCAAGCCCGCTGTTATGAAGAACCAGGCGGCGCTATCGGTCGTAGGCACAGATTGATTGCCGCGTGTCAGCGAGACGAAGCTGCGAAAGGTGTAGACTGCGCCGTAGATCGAGAGTGCGAAAACGATGATACGGAGCGCGACCGTCATCCAGAGTAGTGCGGTTTCCATCACACCCACCCCGAGAAAGCGCGGTGCAGCGAGCGGTTGACCTGCCAACCGGTCAAGGCGGCGTAGGCGATGAGCGCGATGGCGAGGGGGCGGCTCATGGCGCGCGATAGAAGTATTGAAAGGTGAACGACATAGACTGGCCCGAGCCAGAGACTGGCGAATTCCAGTTGAAAGTTGCCTTTTCGTCCGTGATATCTCCGTAGATCCCAGCAGCGACAGATCTCAAACTTGCTGAGTAGAAGACACCCGCTCCTCCGAGCTCACCGACTCCGGCGATGTTGCCCGGTATCGGCAAGGACATATCGAATCGGGTGTTTCCGGACGCCGTCGGGGCCACACCTGTCACAAGACCACTGACCGTGATGATGTTCCCGACCCGCGACCATTGCGCGGTAGCTGATGGGGTTCCGGTTAGGTTGAAGGTGTCGTTTATAACTGGAGTGTACGTGCCGCTCGTTCCGCCGATCTTCTCGTTAACGATCGTGGCATCGACGATAACAAAGTTCGCGACACCGTTGCCGGAAACAGTACCGCCAACCGTAGTGATTGTTGCGCCTCTTTCAGCCCAAACGCCGACACGAGCAGCACCGGTTATTGTGGCACCGGGCGCATTGATCGCTGCCCCGGCACCATAGGCGAACAGCGCAGCACCGTTGGCAAGGCCGGTTGAGGCATTAGCCAAATTATCGATGGCCGTGCCATTCGTGAAGTTGATCACGCCGCCCTCGAATGCTCGGAGGTTCGAGCCGAACCCATCCGATCCGCAACGGTTCGCAACGGCGCTGTCCGCATCAACTACTGCGACATCGGACGCTCTGATGCCGTGTCGCGTTGCATCGCTCGCATCGCTGTAACGAAATGCCAGCCTGCCGCCATGCGCCGCCTGAGCACCGTAATATCCCGAGTTGGTGCAGTCGCAGTATTCGGCTGAAACCTGGCTTCCCCAAGCAGTGATACCAGCCCCGGTCGTTCCGTTTCTGGCTGCTCCCGAAAAATTAGTCAGATTGCCTTCGGCCCCATTTGCACCAACTGAGCAGTTGTTGATGGTGGCAAGCCCGGTGCCCCATACATTCTTGACCCCGCAACCGGGATCGATGTCCATCGAAGAACGATTCAAGCTGATGCCATTGCCGGTGATTTGCGCCATCGCATCGATTAGGCACGAAAGGCGAGGCATCTTTGCCCCATCCGTTCCTGTGAAGACGTTACCGCTGAATGCGATCGGCACTTCGGCATCTTCAGACACGATCCGGAATTGCGAATAGTCGCCGCCTGATAGGTTCACACCGGCCGTCAACGTGTGCCCGCTCTCTATGTTGAGCGTAATCGTGCATTGCCGATTGAGCGGGGTCAGCCTATCTAGCGCGATCTGAAGCGTCGCCGCATCCGAGGGGATATTGACGGTCAGATTTTCCGTCACGCCCACTACGAAGTCGTCGGCCACAGCAGCCGCGATCGATGCGGCGGTGGTTGAATAGCCAGCGCGGGTGGGAATATCACGCAAGGCGTCTTCGGCGGTGCGGAGGACGGCACCGATGCCGGGGGCCTTGTACCCAACCAGCGCCGCGCCCTTGTCCTCGTCGGTGGAGGCGAGGTCCGGACCGATAGTGCTGTCCGATCCCTCCGTAGCGACAGGCGAACCGTCGACGGAACTGAAGCCGAGAAATTTACCCTTCCGGTCTGCCAGGGCGGGGAGGGCTGGCGCGCTTTCACCAAAAGCTACCTTTAAGCCACGATCTATCTCGCGCTGCTGGCGAAGATCGCGAGCCGCGGCGCGGTCAAGCGCGCGCGTCAACGCAGCAGGGTTGAACGATGGCCCTGCATTGTCGAAATCGGAAGGCTGAGTAAGGGCAGGATTGCCCGCTATGAAGATCTGCGAATAATCAGCGAGCACGGGCGCGACACTGAACGACAGAGTGCCGCCTTCATCATCGTCCAGCATAACGGAATAGAGCGCCGCCGAGATGGTTTCGCCATCCTGATCGAGCGCGACAACCTCATTGGCGGCAGTTGCCTTGAAGTCGAATGCGAAATCGGTTGTGACCCCGTTCGGCGTGTACGGGCCGGAAATAGAATTTTCAGTCGATACAGGCATCGGCAATCACCTCTGCATTCAGAGGTAAAAGCCGCCCTATCGTATCTCAAAAATCAGTTCCCGGAGACCAGTGCCATCGGGTTGCCGGTCTCACCCTCCGACAACGCGGTCGCACCATCGATCGTCTTGTTGATCTGACCGCTCGGCAGATGGAACAGGATGCCGCCGGTGTTGATCATCGACTTGCGCATCGCCTCATCGAATTCACCTTGCGACGCCTGTTGAGCCGCACGCGTGCCATCAGCGAAGAAACGCAAGCCCGCGGGGCCAGTGTAGCCGAAGTCGTATTCATTAAGCTCTGCACCGGTCAGTGCTTCGGCCACGTTCTGAATCGGCGCATCGAGTTCGCGCAGGCCCACCATTGTGCCGGTCAGATACGACAGGTGTTCGGAGGCAAGCCCCTCGACCATCGTGCGATCATCATCGTCGTCACCGCCAGAGAACGCCACATCGAGGAAATACCCCATCGCGGCCGGCAGCGAGTAGAGCAGCAGGTAATCCAGCGCCAAGGCCATCACATCGCCGGGCTTGCGGAAATCGGTTCGCGCGTAGCTCTCCGCGGTCAGGTTGTACGTCGTGTTGAAGAACGAATAGAAATTCGTGAACAGCTTGCGCACCGGCCCGCCGCGCTGAATTGCCGAGAGGTCGCCGACCTGACCACCGCCCTGCGCATCGCGCACCGCCTGATCGGCGAGGCTGACAGCACGATCATCGTCATTGCCTTGAGCCACAGCCTTTTCGAAAGCGCCCTGCCAAGTAGGCAGATCGATCGCCAGCTGCGTACGGGTGATCATCAGGAAGAACGAAGCGTTGATGAATTCGCCGGTTTTCGTGCCGCCACGGATCCGGTTGCGGATTTCGTTGATCTCGCGCTGCATCGTGTACGACCGTTCTCGCATAAACCGCGAACGCTCGTAGACGACACGAGATGTTTCGAAGGGAGCCGCAAAGAACTGTGATGCGCCTCGGGCGATCCATGGCGCCCCGACGCGGACGATCGATTGCGTGATGCCGAACGGCTGAAGCAGTGCTGTCTTGAGGTTCCAACCCAGACCAGCCACCGTCGCACCCATGCGAACGTGATTGATGCCACGCTCCCAGGCATCCTGAGCGGGCGTGTCCCCGGCAGCAACATCTTCGATGCCGCGGCGAAACTGCTCCATCACTTCAGGCCCGTAATAGTTGAGCATCGCGCTCGACACTTTGGGATGCCGGAGAAGGCGGTTCGCATCGATCAGATATTCATGAAATGCCAGATCGTGGACCACGTCGGTCAGGCCCTGCGTCACACCCGACATGCTATAGAGCAGTGGTCGGTTCGTTACCCGTTCAGCACGGGACTTGGTGAACGAACGCTGCGTCGTCGCAGCCGTGAACGAACCGCGCATTTGACGCTCGGCTTCAGCAGCATCGGCTTGCTGTGCCGCATCGAGAGTGCGCTTGCGATCGTATTTGATCGGCCAGTAGCCGCCCTTGTAGGTTCCGAACTCGGTTTCCACAGGCGTCGGCTCGACCCACTCAGGCTCGACACCGGACACTCGGCGCTCTTTGGCCGCGATCAGCGGGCGGTAGCTTTCGAACATATCCCAGATCGCTTGCACCGCGTCCATTTGCTCTTTCGTCAGCGATGCCTTGATCTCGTTCAACTGCTCCATCGACCAGCGGAAGCCGAATTCACCGCGCTCCCCGTCGATTAAGCGCTGCAGGTTGCCCGCGTTACCCATCTGACCAACGATCGCCATGCGCTCTTCAAGATTGAACGACTGATCGATGCTGGCGAAATAGATGCCCTTGCCGCCCATCTTCGGTCGACCGAGCGCATCGCGGCCATAGAAGGGCGCAAGGATCTCGAGCAGCCTTTCAGTAGCCTCCCGGTTCATCTCCGCTTCCTGATCGAAGCGCTCCATCATCGGGCGAATAAGGTTGTCCCACACGGGACCGCCATCTTGCACGCTGTCCATTTCGCGTGCCAGGCTGGCCATCTTGCGGTGCATCGCCTTGAAGGATTTGAACGCCGATGCGGCCCGGTGTCCGAATGTCTCGCGGGTGCGCGTCGGCTTCGGACCCTTCTTGCTGGCGATGATGCCTTGCTCCATCTCGGTCGCCGCCTGCTCGACTTCACGATCTTTCTTCGCGGTCAGGAGCTTCGACTTCATGCGCCCAAGGGCCGCAATCTGCTTCACTGCGTCATCAAGGAGCGTCAACTCGTCGACAGTGAGGCGCGACCAGTTCTTTGTGTCGATTTCGTTCAGAACGCGCTCTGGCAGTTCGACGGTGCGCCCTTCCGCTTCCTCACCGGCGATCCATTCTCGCAGGGAATTGCGCCGATCGATACCGCGCTGAGAGACGCGCTTGAATTCCACGCCTTCGAGAAGCGTGTGAATGCGGTCGAGACAGTCCAGGGGGAGGGTCTTAGCCTTCGTCTGTTTGGCGAACTTACCCAGGCGACGGACCGCGACATCGACCTGGTCGGAAGCTTCAGCAGCCTCGCGCGCCAAGGCGTTGTGCAGCAGTTCGGTTTGCTTGTGCCGAAATGCCGCATCCATGTCGCCAGCCAGAATCGCCGCCTGCGCATCGCGAGCCGCCTTCGCCGCAGTTCGCGTGTGACGGTGCTGCGCCGCGCCCGAGATCATATCCGCGATCACGCCTTGCTCTATCCGTCCGCGTGCCCACTCGCGCGCCATGCGATAAGGCGTCGGCTTGCGATTGGACTTCGATGCGAGCGCGCGCAGTTCCAGTTCCAGCTTTTCGCCGAGCCTGTCATTCTGCACGGCAGCACTGGCCTCGCGCTCGATTGTGCCGTCAGCTAGCGGATCACCGAAGCGCCGGTTCATTTCGGCATTCACTTCTTGCGCGATTATGGCCTCACGCACAGGCCGCTTATCACCCCCTTCCTTCATGCTACGGCGCCGCGCCTCAAGGCCTATGAGTTCACGCACCAGTTGATCGCCCGACGAGAACCCGGTCAGTTCCGCCATCGCATCGGGATTTGTGCCGCCCTGCTTCCACACAGGCGTGCCGGCCGGAAGTATGCCGAAGACATCTTCGCCGAATTTTTCTTGCAGCCATGCCTTGTCGAGGCGGGGGCCACCCTTCGTTCGCAGCAGTTTGAGGGACGCGAACAGAGGGCGACCGTCGACTTGCTGCTCGACTTCGGAACGAACAACGTTTTCCTGTTCGCGCCACTGCTTCTGCTCGCGCGCCCGGATCGAACGCATCACTTTGCCGGTAAGTTGTTCTTCAGCTTCCGAGCGCACTTGCTCACCGAGCTCTGCGTAGCGGCGAGCATCGGGCTCCGACATGCCCGCAGCGATAGCATCATCGAACTGCAGGTAGGCGGCGCGCGCCTCAGCAGCCTGGGCAATCTCACTTTCGGTTGCGAGCATACGGTCCATGACTTCACGAATCTCAGGCGTGATCGGCGTGTTGAGTTTGGCGACGGCCCGGTAGATGCGCTTCAGCCACCGCGAGAACTTGCGAAAGGCCGACTGTAGCCGAGTGGTCGGCGCCTTGCCCTCCATCAGGTATTGCTCCCAAGCCCGGGCGAACATCTCGTGTGCCTCGGTCGGGATCGTATCACCCTCCACGGGATGGCCATTGTCCTTGAACCACGCCTTTATCGCTTCGACATCGGCGAAGGTCTGGCGCGCGGATTCATTGCCATCCGTCTCGATCGATTGCCGACCATTGGCGAACATCCGCTCAAGCCAGAAGTGCGCCATCTCATGCTGGAAAGTTGAGGCGTTTGCGCTTTCGAACAGGCGGATCAAGGCGGTGCCATCTTCGCCGAACTGGATATTTCCAAGCGGGCTGTCAGCATCAATGCGCTGATCCAACGCCCTCCCGCCATCGAACCGGTCAACTGCAGCGCGAATGTCCGACATCGAAGCGGTGTCAGGATCGAGCCCGGCAGATGCCAGCAGATCGCGCAACTCAGCACCAGCCTGCCGCATCTGATCGACGCGTGTTTCTGCATACACAGGCGAGCCCGAGAGTTCCTGCCCGATCGCGTCAAGCAGTGCCTGCGTGTCGAGCGTCGACGGTCCCGCCTCACCTTCCACGCCCTGCAGTTCAGGGAAAAACCCCGCTTCGATTGCCGCGCGCAAGGTCGTGTCGATACCATAGTCACCGGCACCGGAAATGCCGCCAAGCGTGCCCTGGTCTGGATTGGTTTCGCGGATCAAACGTGCAGGCATACCCATGGACGCCAGATCACCACCGGGATCATTGATGCCACCATGCTCGCGAATGAACTCCATGAGCGTGGCTCCGACACCGATATCCGCATCGCCACCTCCACGCATAGCGTTGACGATGACGTCCAGCGTGTCCGCGGCTTCAGGATCGGCAACCAGACCAGGGAGAACCCGCTGCACCGAGACGGCCTTTTCGAACTCGCGACCGGTCAATTCATAGCCAAGGTTGGCAGCTTCAGTTTCGAACAGCGCCGCCGATACTTCCGCATTTGCCGCGGCCTGATCGGGGTCCATCCCCGAGGTCATTAGCCGATCGCGGATAGATGCCCGTAAACGTTCACCCGGCGCCGCAGCAGCCCGCGCTTGCCGTTCGGCGACATCGAGATTTTCACCAGTCTCGCGCCGAATGGTTTCCCATTCAACTTCCGCCGCTTCGATTTCGTTCATCGTCAGCGCACCGGGAGCGGCACGGACGTCTCCCTTGATCGCTTCCCAATCAGGACGACCAGACAGTTCCGCAGCAGCACGTGACACTGGAATAGCCACATCCCCGCCGGTCAGCAGTGCATCGTCGATCTCTTCGGCGAACTGCCCCCAGAACTCGTCTTCGGCATAGTCTTGGTTGAGCGAGCGGATCGTCTCGCCTGAGACATACAGGTTCCCATCCGATTCCGAACCGGCCAAACTTTCGATCAAAGTGCGGAAATTCTCCGGATCGCGCTGACGGACCTGACTCTCTGCCGAGCGCTGCATCAAACGGTCGACGGCTTCGATGGAACGGGCGGAGCGGGCAACCTCTACCGTCGAGCGGATACCCCCACCGATCCCAGCACCAGCCACCGCTCCGGCGACGCCCTGATCGAAGGCGGTTGCGACATCGAAACCGGCCTGCGTCCCGAGCGCGCCACCTGTGTATTCCAGTGTCGATTGCAGGAACTCGGTTCCGGCTTCGCCAGCAGCAGCCCGGCCGATACGCGTGCCGATCGATGTGCCGGCACCTCCAAATATGCCCTTGAACCCGAGGCGGTCAAGCGCTGCCGTGCCGAAGCCGAAGCCGGTCGACAAAGCAATGTCGCGACCCGTCACATCGTTGCGGCCGTTGTTCTGTGCCCGCTGTGCGGCAATGTTACCGGTCTGCGACGTGCCGATAATACCCAGCCCGGCATAGGGAATAGCCAGCGCCGTCATGGCGGGGAGGCTTTCTGCGCCAGCGTCGATCACATAGCCACCGATGTTCGCCAGCGACGGCTTGTTCTTCACCGCCTCCCACGTTGTTTGTCCCGCCACCTCTCGCCCGGTTGTTCCCCGTGACAGGGTGCGAGCGGCATCGCGGGCTGCAGTCGAACCGGTTGTACCGGCGATGAAGTTGTAGATGCCTTCGTCGACTGCGGCACCGCCTCGTTCGATCAGCGAGCCCATGCGATCAAAGAACCCGGCTTCTTGAGACGCGTCGGAAGCGAACACCCCGCGCCGAGCATTGTTGAATATCTGGCGGGAAGTGCCGCTATTGCGCAGCCACCCGGTTACCGTGTCGCCGATGCTTTCGAGAATGCCGACATCATCCTGAGCAAGTGCGGCATTACGCTGATCGCCAAGCCATTCACCGAGTGGAGCATTGCGAGCAGCAGCATCGCGAGCCTGCTTAACCCGGCGATATTGCGTCATCGCGTCGTAGTTCTGTTCGACCACCTGCGGAGGCTGGCCGACATCGCGGGCAAGTCGGTTTGCGTCGGCGGTGCGCTGCGGATTTGCAGGCTGAGCTATGGATGCCGCAGCACGCGCCTGCCTTGCCGTCTCCCGCTCGCGTTCAATCCTCGCACGTTCTTCGGCGAGGAATTGCTCTTCAAGGGTGGGCAGAGGCATCTATTTGAATGTCCATTCGAGGTTTCGCGCGCGAGCCCGCTCGTAGATTTCGAACCTCTTAGCCTCGCTCACATTCGGGAAGTTACGGTCGAGGTACGCGCGGGCACCTGAGGGGATGGCATCACCGGTTCGCGCGTATTGCTGGCCGGGTTGAAGTTCGAAGCGGTAGATACGGTCGTCACGGAATATGCCAGTGCCGGGCAATTTGACCTTCTGGGTCTGCTCAACTGCGATCGACCGAACGGTTTCCTTGTCGAGCTTGTCGGCAGGGTATTCCAGCATCTCGGCTTCGATAGCTCCGCGCAGCCGTGCCCATTCCTCAGGCTTTTTGTCCCGGTCGATGTCGAGAATTTCCGCGGCCTGGTTGGTCGCGCTCACCACCTTGTCGGCGCTCACCACGGAACCCGGCGACGACTGAAGCTGCTTCTGCTTGCGAATTTTGCGGGCCAGCACCAGCGGATCGGCTCGGCCTGTGTAGAGCGACAGGTTCGTCGAAAGCAGCTCATCGTCGGACATGCTTTCGAGTTCGATCAGCGCGGCCCGTTCGACACGCTCAACACGCGCTGCGGCCTCTTCACTCTCCCGCGCCTGTATGCGCGAGTTCGCAGCCTGCACGCGCTGCTGAAGCGACGCAATCAGGTTTGGAGAAGCGCCGGCCAATACAGAGGCGGGCACTTGGCCGATCGATGTGAGGTCATCGGCATTCGGTGCGTTTTCGACCAGCCACGATGTCACGCGGCGGTCTACGTCGGCTTCGGCCTGAGCGCGTTCGGCGCGGCCATCGGCGACAGCGCGATCAGCAGAGGCGTAGAGAGCCTGCTTGCGCTGTTCGGAAATGCCTGGGTTAGCTGCGACATAGGCGTCGACAGCCGAGCGCATGGAAGCAGTCGACAGGCGAGGATCGGCAGGAATGCCGGGCGTCCCGGGATCGCCAGTGTAGAACGAACGGGCATGTTCCTGCCGACGCGAACGATGCGCACCGGACGAGCGCTCATAATGACGGTCGATGAGGTCGGCGGCTTCTTCGGGAGTGCGCGCGGCCAAGATTGCATCGCGCTGTGCAACCGTCATACCCGCAGTCTGAGGATTGTTCATTTCCCAGACGACGAACTTGGCTTGTTCTGCGTGCGTGGCTTGGTGCGGTTCCTTACCGAACTGGCGGCGGAAGTTCTCACGACGATCATGGCGCCATTGCGCAATCCCCGATGCTGTGCCGCTATCACCGAGCGCGCCGCCATACCCACCTTCGACTTCGAAGTTGCCGAGGAAGCCCGCGACGACCGCCGCTGAGTATCCGGCGCCTGCCAATTCACCCGCTACTCCACCACGAGCGCCAGCTGCTACCGCAGGACCATCGCCAGCGACATCGGGCGAAACCCCCGGCAAATACTGCGCAAGCTCACCAGCGCGCACGATGCCATCAGCCCATGCGCTATCAACCCGAGGTGTCAGCGAGTTGCGCAACTTCGCCTCCATCTCCGGGCCAACCAGATCCTTGTTAGCATCGAGATAGGCGAGCGCTGCTGTCGGCTCGCCGTCCTCACTATCCATCGCGAGCACCACCTGCCCGTGCACGCCCTGGATCATGGCGTCGCGCTCTTCGGCCAGCTTTTCAGGCGACCAGCCCATATCAGCAGCCATCTGTTCGAGGGCCATGTCGGCCACGCCTACCTGCACCGCGAACTGATCGGTCCCGCGCGCATCGACCGCATCGGTCAGTGCCATCGTCATTTGAGCCTGACGCTGTTCGGTGCGGGCCACGCGCATCTGCCCAACCGCGTGATTGGCGATCGAGGTATGTGCTGTATCGATTTTGTTGATGAGAGCGCGCTGCGCCATATCGCGAGCACGTTTCGACCTCGCGCCCTTCAGAAGGTTCTCGGAGGCGGTTTCCAGATCCTTGACCGCTGACTCGCGACCTTCTCCGGCATTGAAGCCCTGCGTCGAGAGGTAAGCGTTTTTGCCGGTCTTCAGCCGATCACGCTCATACGACGAGAATTCGTTTGCGATCCGAAGGGCATCTGCTTCGTCGTATGTGGCTTCGATCTCATCCCAATCGCGCGCTGCCTGGCCAAGGGCCTGCCCACCTTCCTGCAGGGCACGGCCCATGTAATTGCGGCCTTCAGCATATTGGAGGCGAGCATTCGGTTGGGCCTGGACTTGAACAGAGCGGCCGGGAGTGACGGGAACCTGCACCATCAGCCGCGAGCCTTGAATTTGGCGTATTGCGTGGCACCGCCGAGGAACGTCGATGCGACCGAGAACATGCCAGCGGTTTTTGCCTGCCGCGCTTCAGCCTTCGCCGTTCGGCTCTCGCTTTCGTAATTCCATGCGCTGATCTGCTGCGACTTCACCTGCCTGCGGATGTTCTCGGACAGCGCTTCGCTATCTTCACGACCGATCATGCGTGTGTCGTCGAGTAGCCGGGCAGCCGACCCTTGCGTGATGTCGACGTTGTTCCCCGCCAGGCGCGCTTCCTGTGCTCCAATCCGACCGGCTACTTCGCGCCCAAGCTGCCGCTGCTGCTCTTGCCCCTGTGCGATGGCATCTTCCGCGCCTTCACGCTCGATAGCCTTGTTCTGCTGAGCGACTTGCGAACGGTAACGTGCCGTGCGCGACGCATAGAGCGCCGACTGCCATTGGCCCGCCGCAGTCAGGGCAGTCGAGGCTACGACAAGAATGGCAGGGTTACACACTGGCGAACCTCAGGAATGACACGTCGCCAATCTGGACAGCGTCCTCGCAAATCTCAAAACCTGCCCAGCGCAGAAACCGGATCGCGCGCATGTTGTCGGCATCGACTACGTTTTCGAGGCGAGAAAAGGTCTCGCGCATCTCTGCGAACACTGGCGGCGATAGGGAAAGCAGAGCGCGACCGCAGTTATATGCTCGCTCAGTCCCGAGCATCCATGGCACGCCGACGCCTTCCACCATCGACCGGGGGGCGACGCCGAGCATAGCGACGGGCTCATCCTCCACCGCAGTTAGTGCCCAGAGCGACGCGCGCAGTCCCGCTTCCAATGCCGAGTGCGGTGATCGCCCTAACGCGGTGACTTCGCGCACGTCAGCACCGCGCATATTCGCTGCAAGATGTGGGATGTGGTCGACCGAAGCCGGGATCAGTTTCACCCGCGGCCCTTCGCTTCGACCCCGTAATGCACTGCCGTCACGATCAGCGGATATGGCGACGTCTGCTTGACGATGATGGTCGCCTCGCGATCGACAACCTGGTCGGGCCGGGCAGGCTCAGGAACACCGGTGAAGGGCAGGGGTGGGCCGATGTACCCTTCAGGACGCGTGGTGATAAGCTCAAGCTCGTCTTCGTGCCGCCCCGCATAGACGTCAAAGCTGTCGATCATCTCGACATAAATCTCGCCCGTGATCTTCTTGTTCGGTTCGGGCGGCAGCGGCATCGTCTCGATGATAGCGTCGAAAGGCAGGCCGATGACGAACTTCGAAGCGGGTTCGGCGACCTCGATCGCACCATCAGTCACGACCGCAGTAGTCGAGTAGCCATCTGCGAGGATACCGACCGTTTCGCCTTCGAGATGTTGAAGCCCGATAACTTCGGTCGTCGGGTCTTCGAACTGGTATATGCGTGAAGCGTCGAGGTGTGAGGCCAGTTGGTAATCGGTCCACTTGATGCGGTTCAGTATTTCCACATAGCGCACAGTCTCGCCATTGATCTCGCGCTCGACGACAAAATATACCCTCGACTCTTCGCCTTCAGGGATAGCCACAACATCCAAAGCCTTGCCGCCTAGATCGATCTCGGTGAACCCCCAAACTTGCTGTTCCGATTCCCATGTGAACGCCAGTACATCGCCATCGTCCATCACGATCCAGATGACCGAGACAGGCTCAGCCTGGTATGCCCACCGCCGAATACGACGGTTCTGGAACAGGTGCGGAGCGAAGATTGATACATCGCTCGACTTGTAGCCATCAATCTCGAAGGCAAAGCCAATGGCGCGGACGCCGGTTTCGACGCGTGGTTGATAGAACGCGCTTTCCCCGATCATCACCGGCTTAGGCTGCGCAATCCCGCGGCCAACGTGACGCTTGGCGCCAGGTGGCGGTGTGGGAACAAGGATGCCGTCATTGGGGCCGAACAGCGAGAAGATGTTATCGCTCGTGCCAATCAGCAGGCGGTCAAGCGGCAGGATCGCTTCGATGACATTGCTCTCGCCTGTCGAGATAGCCATCGCGATGCTGTCGTTTTCACGCTGCGGACGCGCAAAGTCCATATTCTCGAACTCGGCCGTGCGCGACGCGAACACGGCGTTCGGATTATTTCGTGTCCGACCGAACCACAGCCGCTGTTCCCAAAAGCCAAGGCGGGCAGGGTAGTTGCCGGACGTAGCGAAGGGGGAATATGCTTCGATCGGCGCGTCGGCGTAGTCGGGCTGGAACCCGTCATCGACGAATGAGGTCGATGTCGTTTCGCCTATGAAACCGAAGCTGCCGCTCTCATGTGCCTTGTAGACCCGGTAATAATCGACAGACCCCGCAGGTGCCGTCCAGGACACTGTCGTGTAATTGCGCGGAAGCTCTGTGTCATTGGTCGCGCTCGCGGCAGAAGATCGGCGACTTTCCTGTCCGTCATCGTTCACTGCCGAGACGACGTACCGGTAATCCTGCGGGAAGTATCCATCACCGGAGTTCGCGGTATCGGTGTTTGCCACCGTGGCCACCGCGCTGACACTGGACGGTGCCGAGATACCCGGCGAAAACGTCACATAGGAAAATACCCAATCGTCGTGGTCGTTGCGGACCATCTTGGCGGGCTTGTAATACTCGTGCGCAAGATAGATCGTGTCGAACGACTGCACGAAATCGAGATCGGCGAGTTCGCTTGCATTGTAGGGCGTTGCGACTTTGTAGAGCGGATAGACAGCCATCAGTAAATCACGACGTCGGGGTTGAAACCGCCGCCCCCGCCACCGCCTCCCGGAGGTGTAGTTGCGGGCGGCGTCGGCGTGGGTGTTGGCGTCGGCACGGGCGGAGGCGTCGGAGCAGGCGTGGGAGGTGTTGGCCGAACGATACCATCATCAGACGTGAATGTGGCGTAGCCGGTCGTATCGATGCCGATCGAGAAGGTGTTCGTGCCCGTGACCGTGACTGTGACCGTGCGGCCATTCAGTTCGGTCATTCCCTCGATACCGGACAGAAACACTTCGTCACCCGTCGCAAGGCCATGATAGGGCGCTGTCACTACTCCGGGGTTGGCCTTCGTAATCGCCGTGATGCCAAAGCCTTCGGATAGAACAGCGCCACCGAGCGCAATCGGCTTCATGGTCGCCTGCCCCATCGTCAAAACGTACGATTGCCCCGGGGAATAAGTGAATGGCAGTAGCCGGACATCATCATCGTCTTCAGGGAGCTTGTAGACGAACAGTGTGCCGGGCCGCTTGCGAACACCGCCGTGCTTGAGCAGGAAGACATTCGTGAGCCGCTTGGCGCCGGCAGTCCATGCGTCGACATCGCGCCTCGACTGAACGACTGGCGAGAATATCCCGCGGGTGAAATTCCGCTTGCTCAGCGTCGCCATAGGATACCCCCACCGCGTGCGCGCTCAGCTTCGGAGACATGCTCCTTACGCTCCCGCGGCCGCCGATTGAGATCCGATGCCCGCGCTTCAGCGGCTGCGTATGCCGCGGCCTGCTGTTTCACACGCCACTCACCTGTGTCGGCTTTCTCGCCAAGGATCGGACGATAGATGCGGGCGGCCAGCAAACGGATAACCGCCTGGGCAAACAGTGGGGGCCACTTGTTGGGTTCGAGGGCGTCGACCGAGTATTCGAGAATGGCTTCATCGAGATTGGTGAACAGCGTATTGTCCGCAATCTCGTAATCGATTGGCGCATAGCCGAGCAACCCAAGATCCACGCCGGGCCAATAGTAGATTGGCGTCACGACGAGACCGACCGAATTGGCGCTGTAATCGCGCACGAGTTTGATCGGGGACACGATGGCATCCGGCAAACGGTATGCGTAGCCCCATTCGCCTTCGCGGGCATTGGCCACCGAGGCCAGAGCTACGCGGCGCCGGGCGAAGTCGAAATCATGCTCATCAAGCAGATCCGCGACAACGCCATTGAGGTGCCGCGAGCATTCGCGTGCCTCTTTGCGCTGATCGTCGAGCCCGGTGATCGGGTGCGCAGGAAGGTCGGATATCGCCTCATTGCAAATCTGGATCAGGTTGCGGGCCATTAGACGATCTGCCTCCATTCGAACGCATTGCCGTTCATCACGCACACGAATTTGCGATAGGCCCCGAGAGCCAACGACACGGCCGAGCCAAGGCCCAAACCGGCGACGTTCAGCGCGCCCAGCAATGAGCCAGTAAAGCGTAGATCGAACGATGCACCGGGGAATGCCGTGGCAGTTCCGAGCGTAAGTGTGCGCGTCACACCGGCGCCGATTGAACCCGTGAGGATGAGCGCAGATGGCACGTTCAAAGGTTCGATCGTCTGCGAAGAAGCTGTGCGCATCCCGGCGTAATTTGGTCGCACCGGTTGCCAATACGCTACCGCGCCTGTCTGCGAGGCAAGAACGAGATCGACCTTATCGCCGAACAGGTCCGTCACACGCGCATACTTGCCCACGCGAAGGGTCGGATCGGGCAGCTGAGCAACAGTGTACGTTCCGATGATTTGCGGGACGCTGGAAAGAGCTTCCCCTTGCGCATTCACGGTGCTGCGCACCTGGCTTACTGCACCTTCGATGTCGGAAATCCGCCCACGATCGAACGGAAACGAGCTAGGCCGTTTCGGCTGACGTTCTGCACCGCGCGTGTTGAGAGGATTAGCAGCCATGCGCCGACGCTATGTCGCGCCCTTGCGTATCTCAAAATGAAGGGCCGAGAAGCGCAATGCCTCCCGACCCCTCACCCCCTGAGGATGCGTGATTACTGCGACAGCGCAGCGCGGCGGGCTGCAATAGCCGCCTTCACGCCCTTGCGACCCTTGCCGCTGATTTCGGCCTGCTCGATCACACCGAGGTGATCGTCGACCGTTCCATTGGCAATGGCTTCTTCGATGTCGTCGGCACCGCCTTTCAGGAAGTCGTTCACGTTCAGCCGGTCAAGCTGAGCGGTTGCGACCTCTGCAGTCGTGGTGGGCTGCTCGGCACGAGGCATGTCGGAATCGATCGGGCGGAAGCGCGTGCGCGTCTTTACCGTTTCGACTGCCGTGCGAACCAGCTTGCCATTGTCCATGACCGGCTGCTTGAGCGTGACCTCGACATCCTTTTCGATGAAGTCTTCGTCGGAAACAAAGTCTTCATCGACCATCACCACCTGGCCGGGAGCGAAAAGCTGCCCGTCGAAGTAGTTTTCGGGACCGCGGACGATTGCCTGAATTTTCTTACCCATGGTTCAACCCTCCTTATTCGGCGTAGCCGGTTTCGAATGCCGGATAGGTGCTGTCGTCGGTATCGCGAACGATGCCGCCGAAGACGGTGCCAGCGGTGTGGGTGCCGGCCGACACGAACTGAAGGCCAAGATAGCGCTTGCTCGTGCGGGGAACGGCGGTGCGAAGCAGCACGCGGCCTGCGGTAAGGTTCGCCTCAACCACCGCGCCAGACGTCGCAAGGACGGTCGGGCTCGACAGATCGGCAGAAGCGCTTTCCACGAGGTTCACGGTGAGGCTCGTGCCGCTTGCAAAGGCGGTCGTCACGCTCACGAAAATCTGCAGTTCGCGGTTGGTGTTGATGTTGATGCCAGCAACGCCGGTATCAACTTTGTCGGTGGAGACCTGAGTGCCCGTAGTGACCGCCTGGTCATTCGAGAACGTCAGTTCGCGATCGGTAATCATTGATCCATTCCTTTCCTGTCTCGATTAGACCACGCGGGCTTCGTCTGCCTTGAGGGCATCGACGCGGCGAACGGGGACTTCACCCATCACGAGGACGCGCTTGCCGCCGATCGTTTCGTAGGAGAAGTTGCTGTTGTTCGAATTGTTGACCATCTGCTGACGGAAATTCGAACGGATGGTGCGCGGCATGTACCATGCGGCACGTGCCGAACCGGTGCCGTCGTAGCTGACACCCGAAAGACCTTCGACACGCTCGAGCGCTTCGACCATCAGCATTTCAAGCTGAGCGCCGGTCGAATAGTCAGGCGTGAGAAGCGACTTGTCGATGTTCGCGATACGCACCACGCGGCGCGGATCCTTGACCGACAGACCACACTTCCAGATGAAGTTGTCCGACACCGCGAGGAAGCGCTTGCCGTCCGCATCGGTGACGTAGTGGCCGATCTCGTAACCATCGTCGCCGACGCCGGTGTTGCCGGTGACATTGAGATGCGAGATGCCGGCTTTCGAGCCCTTCGGGTAGATACCCTTGGCGCCCATCTGGTCCCAGACAATGAGCCAGATCGAAGCATTGTCGGTTCCGGTACCGCCAGCGTCGATGATCTGGTCGGCGGTGGAGCCCGACAGGCTGTTGAAGCGCGGAGCAAAGCCCGTGTATTCCTGAGGCGACGTTGCTGCGTTGCCGTAGAACAGGGTCTGCGCCTGTGCCTGGTTGAGCGCTTCGTAGAACGCGGTCGCTTCGGTGAGGCGATAGTTGTCGGGATTGCCGCTCATCATCGCCGCCTGGCGATCAATGTCGGACTGACCTTCGAACATGGCCGCGCCTTCGTCGACCTGAGCCACGCGGCTCTTACTCGGATCTACGCCCTGGTTGATGCCACGCGCGGTGACGGTCGGCAGGCCGACGCGTACAGTCGTGCGCTCACCGGTGGGAAGATTGCCTTCCGCCCAGAGCATATCATCGAGAACTTCATTGGACTGCGACAGCCATTCGCCGATAATCGCGGTCTTGCCATCGGGATCGAGGCGAGCCGTAATGTCGGCGAGGGTGTGCAGTTCGGTGCCAAGAACAGCCATTTACTTACCCTTTCCTTCCGTAGAACACTTCGGCCGCAGACTTATCGCCCCCACCGGCACCCGCCGGAGGAGTAGTCGCCTCGGACATCGCGCGACCGGCGACGTTGAGGACGCGAGTGAGCAGGGGATGATTCCCGAGCCCGCTTTCGTTGAGGAATGTCGAGAATTCGGAGCGCAGCGCCGCATCGGGGATAGCCGCAGCAATCGCCTTCGCGCTGTACGCTTGAGCCTCTTTCAGCTTCGCGCCGCCGACTTCGGGATCGGCCTGAAGGTCGCGAGCGAGATTGGCGCTCAGTTCCTTAGCCGCATCGTCCATCTTCTGACCGGCACGCGCTTCTATCATCGGCACGATCTTTTCGGCATAGGCGCCCATCAGCTTGCCAGCCTGATCGTTATCGAGGTTCAGCTCGCGCAGGACGGGCTCGACAGCGTCGAAGCCTTCAGTGTCGAACTCAACACCATCGGGCAGTGCCCAGGCTGCGGTGTCATATGTGTCGGGTGCGCCAGTGACTTCGGTGGTTGTGTCATCACCGCTCGTGTCAGCGTCGTCGTTCGTTACCGCACCCGTATCCGTGTCGGAGGTGTCGGTCGTGGTATCTGCCGTGGCCGCATCGCCAAGCGCTGTAGTCGCGCCAGCATCAGCGGTCTCGGTGGACGTGTCATTCTGGGTAGTCTCGGTCGTCATGGTTCGCTCCTTCAGGGGTGAGTTCTCTCTTGGCTTCGATGGCCGCAGCTATTGCGTCGATCGGGTCCACGGGCGTTGCCGAGAACCAGCCAAGGATTTCGAGCCCCAAGGAGCGCTTGCCTTCATGGAAAAGGCGTTGCTGCTCTTCGCGAGTTATCTTGGTGATACCGGCCGCACTATAAATCTCAAAAAGCAGGCGGCGGAAGCCTTCGTCCCGCATCAACCGCTCGCGGTCTTCAGCGAGAAGCCTGTCGTATGCCCGGCTCAAAACCGTGCCCCGTCATTTGACATCTCGGCGATGTTCTGGGCCGCAGTGGTGGCGTCCTTGGCAGGAGACGCGAGCGCCGCCATCTCCGCCATCTGTTCCTGCTGCTGGCGCGACTTGCGCATTTGCTCGACCATCGCGCTGTCACGAATTGCCGAGGCAGGAAGGTTGGCGCGTTCGGCGTAATCGTCGATAATCGCGTCGGGGTCGATCTTGTCGAGAACCTGTGGGCCGAAGACCTGACCGAGCGAACCGACAAAGCCGACCACGCGTTCGGTCGAGGACAGGCCGAGCATTTTCTGCGCCATCGACAGGATGGAGACGAACTCAACCTTGAGCTCGCGGCCCTGCAGTTCTTCAGGCGCTTCCGGAATCAATCCACCACGTTCAGCAATGCTGATTATGCGCTCGACTGCGATAGGAAGCATGTCGTCGTTCACCATCTCGACCACGGGGCCAATCTGGCTGAGCTTTTCCTCATCGCGCTTGAGGATTTCCTCGATATTGCGCGGCTGCACGCCCGGCATGTTCGTGATCGCCATGAACAGATCGGCATAGGTCAGCCGGTCGATCTGCTCCTTGATCTCGCGAATGTCCTCCCGCACCGCCGACAGCGCTTGCGGATTGACCTCGTAGATCGGCTTCGCAGCCTGAACGGCACTCAGGTCGGCAACGTGCGTATGGGCACCGGGCCGCATGTCCAGATCGCGAGCGACACCGGCAGTCGGCGGCTTGGCAAGGAGGTCGGTCAGTTCGCGCTTGCGCTTCGCCTGCATGGCCAGTTCGCGCATGTCGCCAAGTGCGTCGTGGCCTACGCCTCGACCATAACCGGATCCGTCACGCGTATTCCAGCGTGGTCCCCAGAAGGGCCGTTCGCCGTACCACTTGGCTTCGAGTACCGCGTTCTTGCGGTCGTCCTTTTCGTCCCAGATGGTTGCGTCGAAGCGTAGGCCACTGCCGGGCTCGATCAGTTGCTTGCAGTGAACTACGGTATCGTAATTCGAAGCGTACCACTGGTTTTTTACATACGTGCTGACGGCAGACCAGTTCATGCGCCCACCGGGACCGGCGACGAATTTCTCGACGATCTGGTCGACCGTCATCGGGCAGTCGCGCAGCAGTGTGTCGACGCCAAATGCGCTGTTGAAGCCGAGCCAGAATGTGCCGATCGGTTGTGCAAGACATGGCGCGACTTCGATCGGGTGTTCGGTCATTAATCCGCAGGCCGGGCCAAAGCGGGCCATCTCACCGTAGTTCTGGCGTGCGACCTGGTAGAAATTGGACGCGTCGAACATGCGGTAGATGATCGACTGAAACTGGTCTTTCCACTCGCGCGCGGCGGCGTATTCGTTGAGTTCCGGATCGGCGAAGCTGAAATCGAACCACGGGCGGTTCGGACTCGAAAGGCCCGAATACATCCCACCCTCGATCGTGCGGAATGAGAGGATGGGATAGCTATCGATCAACTGGCGCATCTTCGGGCGCCGACCGCCGCTGCCGCTCTTGACGCGCAAGCCCGGTATCTCACCGTAACCCGAGAAGTCGGCGATCGAATGCCAATCGTCTTCGTCGCCTGAGCGTTGCGCCTTCAACGACTTGGCGCGTTTCTCCACATGGTCGCGGCGGCCGCGCTCGGAAGACGGCGCACTGTCGGGTTTCTTGCGCAGCGAAAGCGTGCCTTCAGCCATTGGCATCGTGCTCCTTGCCGCAGGCTGCACAGACTATTTTGCCATCGCCCTTGTCCGGCGACTGCTGCTGTTGTCCGCAACCGCAGACGAGCGCGATCCAGTCCTGGCCACGCTGCTTGAAGAGGGTGACGGGATTAGCCACCGAGCGTCGAGGTCGTCAGCGGAGTGTTGGCGCTTGGAGAAGCGCGGGACACGAGCGCGGCATAGCCACGGCGACGACGCATGGGATCGTCGATGCCGGCCGATTTGGTTTCGGGAGCCTTCATCGCCTGGCGCTGAGCCGGGGGCGGGGGAGGTTCGGGAACGTCGGGAGCCATGCACATCGCGGAATTTCCTTTCCGCGAGTGACGCTATGGCGGCGCTAATCGTATCTCAAAATTGGGTCAGAGGTCCGCGTAGGGGTCGTGGCGAGCACAGTTAGGCGGTTCAGGATCGGTCGCGCTCTGCTGCACCTTTCCGCACTCGCGACACTGGCGCGTGTAAACGCCGTGCTGCTGAGACCATGGGCCCCACGGGTGCAGCCCGATTGCGCACCCTTCGGCGAGTTGGTTAGCCATTCAGTTTACCGTGTCGGGCTCGGACTTGCGCAGCAGCACACCCAAGGCCTCGCGATAACCATGCACCACGCCTTCGAAGAACGCGCGCTCGACTGCAGTCGGTAGTAGCCCCGGCTTCACCATCCGGAATGTTACATCGGGCACGCCATCCTTCATTCGCGCTTCGACTTCGATTGGCTTGCCGAACTTGGCGACGAAAGTGTTCTCGGCAGTGGAGATGAGAGTTTCAACAATGTTCATTTCATAGTTCCTCGTATGGGTTGTAAGCCTTCTTCACCATCATCGCCTGCACAACCTCTTCCTTGAGCGTGTCGATGTTGGCCATGATCACCGCATCGCCCTTGTCGGGTGAGCGGCCCAGATCCTCTTTCATTTCGTCTTTCGAGCGGACCTTGATGACGGTCTTCTTCGGACCCTTCACCGGCGTCCACTTGTAGGCGCACAGATCGGCCTTCAGCGCCGGATCGTTCGGCAGCGCGCACTTCACCGGGTTTGCCGGGTCTAGGGTTTCGCGCATGCGCCACACCAGTTCAGAGCGCAGGTTGAAGAACCCGAACATGCCGTCGACCGTCTGCTCCTTGGAGCCGCGAGCCGCGTTGATGCCGACGGTCTGTATTTGGTCCTCGACGAGTACGTTGTAGACGGTCAGCCCCCATCCGATGAGGTCGATATGCACCGGCGCCCGATCGCGGCGATGCTCGATGACCTTGGACGCGCCGACACGCCCTGCGGTGAGCTGCGGAATGTCATGGCCGGGGATGGTGATGAGCTCGTCGAACCATGCGGAATAGCGGGGCGCGATGACGAAGTTGTCGGAGCCGCCGGTCGCCACGTCGACGCCCATTGAATCCATCTCGCCCTTTGCGTCACGCGGCTCCCATCGCTCCATGGCCGCATCGACCCATGCTGTCGGGATAACCTGCCATTCATCGTCCTCGACACCTGCGGAGAAATCGCCTTCGAGCATTTGCGAACGCAGTGGTTCGGGCAGTGATTGCAGCGTTTCGATGTAGCCCGAGCGGACGTAGAAATAATTATCGGTGACGCGTGATGGGATGAACGTGCGCGACTTCGGCGTGATGACTTTCTCAGGCGAGAATTCGGACGGGTCGAAGTCGTAGACCGGTTCGCCGCGGAACAGCACGAACTTGCGATTGTCCGGCATCCAGACATCGCGGCCCTTGATTGTCGTCACCCAACGCACTTCGCCGGGCTGCGCGGGCTCAGGGTGCTTTTTGTCGAGCCATGGACCGAAGAATTCCAGCACCCAGCGGCCCTCGGCAGTTGTAGGCGGGTTGAACGTCATCAATACACGCGCGCGTTGATCGGAGAGGTTGGTACGCGTCCAGCCCATCGTGAACCGCACCTGCCCTTCGCGTTGCTCGGTGACTTCGTCGTATGCCTTGAGGTCGTGCGCGCGGCCCTGCCACTTTTGGTGATCGGTCGGATTGTCGAGACCCGCGAATTCGATCAGTCGTTCGGCGCCATCCGTGTGCGTCTTCCAGATGCCCTTTTGCGAGTTGAGCCCATCGGTCGTGCCGAGAATTTCGGTCATGCGCTGCACAAGGCCTTCGGTCTGCGCTTTCTCGCGCCGGAAGATGGCCGTGCGTCGATGTTCGGTCAGTGCCAGCCCGCAGATCAGGTCCGACTTTCCGCCGCCAGCAGAGCCGCCATAGCCGGTCACGAATGCGGTTGCGTCCGCGGCTTCGGATTGCCTGCCGACCTGAGCGCGCCAGATATGTTCGGCAAGATCGGCTTCGAAGAGGTGGTCTATCTCGGCGCGAAGTTCATCGTCAGCTGCGGCGTAGAGGGCTTCCCAACCTTGTGGCGTGGTCGGGAAGTTCATGCGTCACCGCCTACATCCAGCCCATTCCGAGAGCCAGCGAGACCATGAATATTCCGCCCGATACAGCCGGCGGATCGCACATCACGCTGCCGTCGAAGATCAGCGCCTTGAGGCCCATCGCGGCGTAGAAGCCGGACGCTATCACGATGAGCCAGATTATCCACATGCGGCATAGATTAGTCCTCTTCCGGCGCAGGAAGCAAGCCCTGCTCGCGTTTCTCAGCCATCAGCGCTGCCAGGCGGGAGAATTTCTCGACCTCGCCCGCATCGCGCTGGATCCGTTCGCCGCCGCTGGTGACGTCGAGCCTTGCCCCGTAGGTCTTTGGTTTGAGCATCTGCGCTTGCTTGTGGATCGTATCGACGACCAGCTTGCGGTGCCCGAGCATGTCTTCGTGGCGAACTTCGGTGAATGGCATCGCCACACCGCCGATGTTGACCACCTTGTCGACCTTGATTTCGCCGATCATGGGTGTCTCGGCAACGCGCATAGCCATATCCATTTTCGCCTCGATGCCACAATGCCTCGCGCGCGCGACTTTCTGCACCAACCCATCAGGGTCTTCCGCATCAGCCTCGTAATACCAATTCCAGAACGTCCGCTCGCAGCACAGCCATTGCTCACGATCTTCACCGAGGGTGCGACTGATCGGTATGCCCGCGGATAGTTCTGCCAGGACGTGGCGAGTGATCTTCTCGCGGTCAGGGGTGGTGATCGACTTACCCATCACTGAGCCTCTTTCGGAAAATGCTTGCAACCAATGTCCTTGCGAACCCCACAACGCGGGCAGGGCGTGCGATCGACGCGGACGAGTACGGCAGGGAATTCGATACGCTCGCGCTGCTGGACACGCTTGAGCCGTTCACTGGCCCGGCGCTTCACCCGGCGCTTGTGTTCCTCCCATTCGATGCCGCGGGGATTGTCGGCCATGGTGGAGCGAATGATCTCAGCCGTCGTGATAGTCAGCCTGGTCCCGCGACGAACAGAGGATCGAAGCGAGGGACGAACGCCAGCAGCGGTGACGAAGCGATTGTAGTTGGTCCCGGTGCGCCGACACCACCGATTGATCTCGGCAACAACCTGAAGCGATTCATCGATCGTGAGCAATAGCCGCTCGTGCCTCATGGCCGCGCTCCTTGGGGGTAGTTCATGCCTTGCGAACCGCGATGACGTCGCCCGCAGTTCCATCGTGGATCCAGCGCGGCCCGGTCGCAGGCCATGGTGCCAATTCGTCGCACCAACCCGTGCGAAGCTGCACCCAGTAGCCGTCCGATGCGTTCGGTGGGTTCTTCTTGCCGGATATGCGCGAGAAGCCCGGCGCCGGTATGGGGCGAAAGGGCATTAGCCACGTTGATCCTCGATCGCTTTGATGCTGCCAATCTGCTTCGATCCGCCGCGGCGATCGGTCAGGGCGGGGGCGCTTCGACCGGGGAGCGAATGGCCGTCCCGCTGAAGCTGGCGAACTGTGCGCTCGTGCTGCTCGTGGCTCTTGACCGTGAAGCTGCCGAGGATCGCCGGGATGATCTGGCCATGGTGCGTCACGGTGCGGCCCGCTTCCTTCGCGGCCTGCTGAAGTACGGAGGCCGGAAGATGGGCAACATCCGTAGCGCAGACAGTGAGCCATTCGTGCGCCGCATCGTCGGACATACCGGCGGGCCGAACGCGTGCCAGGCTCGCCGAAAGGATCGAGACGCGCTCAGCCACCGAGGCTGGCGATTGCGCGCTGTGCGGCGGTTGCGGTTCCTGTCGAACGATAGCTTGAGTTTGGGGAGGTCCGCTGTCTGTCATCGTATTGGCCTTCGAGGATCTTGGGGATGGTGTCCGGTCGGGTGAAGAAATCGAGGTTTGCGCCGTTCCAGTTGCCGGTTTCACCTCGGAGGAAAGCACTCTTCGGAACGTGCTCGATGGCCTGAGTGATGGCGTCGAAACCGTGTTCGGAGATGCGGGCGTTGATCGTCCTGCGGCGCTTCGGTGTCAGCTTTTCCCAGCAGGACAGGCTTAGCGGCTTTGCCATGGAGGCCCAGCGCTCAAGAACCTCTTCGGCTTGTCGCGCGCTCCGAGGTTTATCGTCAGATAAACCGATAGAAGGTTCCTTAGAAGGTTCCGTGTCCCGTTTTTGGGACTGTTTCCGTCCATTTTCGGAACTGTTCCGTTTTTGGGACGGTTCCGCTTTTGGGATGCTTCCCATAGCGGCTTGGTAAACTTTGATTTGCTTGGTTTTTCCGGTTCGTTCGCCAGTGTCGACTAGGACGCCTTGCCGTTCAAGTTCAGCAATATTGCCGATGATGGTTTTGCGGTTCTGGCCGGTGATTTCGCATAGGTGTTCTACCGATGGATAGATGCGACCGGTGCGATAGTTGGCGCACTCGCACAGGGCGACGAGCGTGAACTTCACGCTGCTGGATTTGCATTCTTGCTTGAACGCCCAGGCTAGTGCTTCGCTGCTCATTTGGGCCCCCGTAGCCATTGGCCAACTTCAGCAGCGCAGCCGCGCGGGTCCGAATGAATTTCCCGGCCGGTGAAGCGCATGACCGCATATCCATGGATCACACAGTAACGGTCACGGCGCTTATCTCGCTGAATCGCTTCATCGCTATTGTGATACGCCGCTCCGTCGGCCTCGATAACGAGCGAACGGCCTCCATCCTTGAGCAAGATATCAGCACGATACGGACCAATCGCGGCTTGCGTTATCACTTCGGCTTGCGAGGCCTCGTGGCTCAGCCAGTCGATGATCGCGGATAGGAGGAGGTGTTCAATCGGAGTGTCGGTTAAATCGAGTTCGATTTCGCAGGCGGGCACGATTGGAGATCGCGCACCTCTCTCGCGATGAAAGGCCTTGCGCTCACCACGAACACCCAAGCAGCGTTGACCGGCGGGCGCTCCGCACTTCGGGCACGTCTTTTCGATAGGATGGCTCATAGCGCCACCTCGATGCGTCCGGGCTTCTCTGGCGCGTTGAAGCGATAGGTCGGGTGAAAGCGATAGTCGTCGACATCCAGCCCCAACGCGATCCCGTCGAGAGCGGCCTTCAGCATATACTGCATGTTGTCGCGGTCACGCTTGCGCTTGTCGGGCGGAGTGATCGTGATGACGAGCGGGATGGGAGCGTCGCCCGCAAAAGCATCGCGAGCGGCTCTCGTCGGGTACACTTCGCGGGTGAGCGTCCAGGCATCGTCCTTGGCTTTCGCCTTCGCGCGATACAGCGCCATGTAATGGAGGCGCGCATTCGGGCTGAGACGCTTATCCGGCCATGGGAGGGTGATCTTCATTTCCCCTCCAGTGTGTATGGATCGCCACGCTCGGCAGCGTCCAGCTTGGCCAAGAGGACGTGACGCTCCCACGCCGCGTCAGCAGCGGACGGCATATCAAGAAGCGCGCTCAGGTTGTAACGCCGCGCCTCGCGGTAGAGCCCGGCGAGCTTGCGCTCTGCGTTCTCAAGCATCTCTTCCATGCGGCGGATGCGGTACGCTTCGTATGCGAGTTGCCGATCGGTTATCATTGCGGCCACCGCGCAGCAGGAAGACCCATGCGGGCGCGCATCGCGTCCACGTTGGCACGGATGAGCGCGCGATCTTTGGCAATGCCTGCCTTCCGCATTGTGCGGGCTGCATCGCTTGCGTCGGGCGCGCGGCGAAGGAATGAGAACAGGCTCATGCGGCTTCCTCCAGTAGAAGTTCGGGATCACAGCCGAGCGCGTCCGTCAGCAGACGAATGGTGTCGTCGTACAGGCGCTCGAAGGCGTCGCGCTTCATAGACGCGACGGCCATGCTGTGAGGGATTTTGCGGATTTCTCCGGTGAACTGGTCGACTTCCTCGTCGAACAGGTGGAGCGCGATCAGAATGTCTTTGCGCAGGTGCTCGGTCGAGGTCCACTTGCCGGTAGCCTCGACCACATTGTTCAGGATGGCGAAGTACTTGCGATGCTGGGCCATGTTCCGCGGCTTCCACACCTGCATGAAGACGCGTTCGCCTTCAGCAAGCTTGGCCATGATGTCCCGCGCGTCGCGCGACGACGGTGCGAGGGACAAGCCCTGTTTCCGGAAAGTGGCGGTATCTTTCATAGCCCACGCTCCCGCTTCGCCTTGACGATTTCAGCTTTCTTTGGGCTGGACTTGGCGAAGGCATCGGCCAACGCGGCCATATTAATGCCGTGCTCGCTCTCGAAGCTGCTCTCGCCAATTGTGTGCTGCTCGTGATGATGATCGCGGCACAGGCTGATCGTGTGCCAGTCAGAGGGTTTGCGGCCCATGCCAGCATCTGACCCACGCCGAACATGCGCGACCTCGATCGGCCGGTTGTCGCAGCCCGGAACGCAGCAGTGATGGTCCCGCACAAAGTTGCAGTGCGCGGGACTTTTCCAGCGTCCGGGCCGCTTATCGGCTTTAGGGAGGCGCCGAGGAAGCATCAGCCGATGCCGAGCGCCGCTTTGTACATCTCGAGGATGGTTTCCTGTTCGGAACGCTCGTCAGGCTTCATCGCGCGCAGGCGAATGACCTGGCGCATGATCTTGGTGTCGTAACCGACTGCCTTCGCTTCGGCGTACACATCGCGAACGTCGTCAGCGATGCCCTTCTTTTCCTCTTCGAGACGCTCGATGCGTTCGATCAAAAGGCGCAGTCTATCGTCGGTGGCTTCTGCCATCGTCTTTCTCCTTGGTTAAAATGGAAGGTCGGAATCGTCGGCGCCGGTGTCGGGCGCGTCTTCGTAGGTTTGTCTGCGCTCGCCGCGTTCACCGCCAGCGCTGTCGAGCATCGTCAGCACGCCATTCATTCCGCGCAGGTGGATCTCGGTGCTGTATCGGTCGTTGCCGGACTGATCCTGCCACTTGCGGGTCGTCAGCTGGCCCTCGACGTAGATCTTGCTACCTTTGCGCAAGAAGCGCTCGACGACGCCGATCAGGCCTTCGTTGAAAATAGCCACGGTATGCCACTCGGTGCGCTCTTGGCGCTCACCGGTGTTCTTATCTTTCCAGCTTTCGCTTGTGGCGATGCGAAGGTTCGCGACCTTGCCACCGTTCTGAAAGCTGCGGACTTCAGGGTCAGCGCCGAGATTGCCGATCAGCATGACCTTGTTGAGTGAGCCGGCCATTATGCCACCTTCCGATCTTCGGTGATTGTGAAGCCGGGGATCTCGCGCATGCCGCGGCGAACATCCTCATCGGCCAGTGTTTGGAGGAAGGCCTTCACCCGATCGGGCTGCGCCTTGGCGTAGTGGACAAGGGCTTTGCCGCCTTCGCCCGGGTTGAGCGCAGCAGACCAATAAGAACGCATGCCGATCGCGCGGAACTCGCCCTTCGCCTGCACCTTTTCGCGTTCGACCGACTTCAGGGCCGAGGCGGCTTCTTCGGCTTGAGCGAGCAGGTCGTCCGCCTGATCCATCTTGGACAGGTCGTCGGCCTTTTTCGCTTCCTGACGGGCGGCGAGGGCAGCGGCCTGCTTTTCTTCGGCTTCCTTGCGCGCGGCGTCTTCACGAGCGCGCTTTTCTGCCTCGAGCTTGTTCAGCCACGGCGTAAGGAGGTTACCGAGAGCCTGCACCGCCTTGCTTACCGAGCCCGGCTTCTTGTTCTTCAGCGGCGCGGTGTAGGCGTTGTAGCGGTCCTGAATCTCGGCGATCTTGTCGTCGAGCGGCTTCTTCTCTTCGACGCGGGCTTTGTCCGCGAGCTTGGCCGAGTCCTGCAAAAGCTGGCGGAGCTTGCCCACCTTGTCGGCCTGTTCCTGGTTCTCGATCTGAGTGCCGTCGGCCCAGTTGGCCGCTTCGGTCAGCAAGTCGTCCATGTGGATCTTGACCGCTTCCCATTCAGGCTTGATTTCCGCCTCGGGCGGGGGCTCATTGCCACCGATCTGCGCGCGCGGATTGAGCGCTGCCTCGGTCGCTTCGTCCGTCAGCTTCGTGACGTGAGCGTCTAGCGCATCGATCTCGGCGGTACGGTCGGGCTCGGTACGGCGAAGCTTGTTCAGCGCGTTCTTCGCATACGAGAGGGGCATGGTGTCGATCGCGACAGGCCCCTTGCTGGATTGGTATTGCATGGGGGCTCTCCTCAGTAAGGAATTTCGTCTTCAAGGACTTCGGCGAAGTCCGACGCGGGTTTTTCGGATTGCTTGGCCTTCTGATCGCTCTCGGCCTTCGCCATCCTGGCGAGCTTGGTGTTCAGGGCCTCAAGCGCCTTGCCGTATTGGTCCTGATCAAGGTGACGCAGGTTCTCGACGCCGTAGTGCTTGCACATGTCAGCGGTGTCCGTGCCGGTGGCTTTAATCAGCCCGGCAAGACGCGCCCATTCGGCATCCGGCATCTCAGCCTTCGGTTCCTTGGCCTCTTCAGCCGTCGGTTCGTCCGCGTGGAGGTCGCCCTTGTGCCAGAGGTCCAGAGCAGCACCGAAACGCATCGCTGCATTGCGCAGCGCGTCTCCGATGATTTCCTTGATGGCGTCGCCGCCCTTCTTGCCGTCCGCTGAGCCATACCCTAGGCGGGTGACATCAAGGACGGTTAGCTTGATCCAGAGCCCGCCGTTTTGATCGAAGGCCGGAAGACCATCCTGCCCGAAGGACACCGGCTCCCAGTACCAGTGGGGGTCGGTGTCGAGCAGGCGATCGGTCAGCGCGGCATGGCCGACGTAATCCAGATGAACCACGTCAGGATGATGCCAGCCACCGCAAATCTTGCAGCGGATGCCCTTTTTGAAGTCCGCCTTAACTGCGTCATTCTGTGCCTTGGTGGGCTTCGGCAGTTTGCTGATGTGGTGTTGGGGAAACGGCTCCCGTAGCTTGTCGAGCGTTGGAGGCTCGACCTTCACCTGTGCATTCATGGTACTCTCCTTGGTTGAATTGGTCATATGAGACCCGCCCACTTGGCCAGGCCGAAGCCGGTCACGGTCGTCAGCGTAAAGGCGATTGCGAACAGGACGGGGCCGTAGTTGTTGGTCATGCGGCGCTCGCGAACAGACCGCCCAGGTCCGCTTTCGCTTTTTCGAGGTTCCGCTTGGCCTGCGCGAAATACGAGGGCTTCAGTTCGATCCCGATGCCTTTGCGACCCATCTGAACCGCGCTGTAAACTTCGCTGCCGATGCCAAGGAACGGGGTCAAAACAGTGTCGCCGGGATTGCTCCACAGGTCGATGCATCGCTCGATAACGTCGAGTTGCAGCGGCGATATGTGCTGTTCGTCTTTCTCGTCTCGCCCGCCACGATACTGCAGGGTGCGTGTCTGGTTGATATCCATCCAAACCGGCGATGCGTAACGCTGCCAGACTTCGATCGAATACCAGTTACGTCCATCCGTGGGCGTCGTGTACTTGCTGCGATCGGGTTCATCGGTTCCGCTATATCGATCGAAGCAACCGGAGACCGGCTCGGGGTTCTCGCCGGGCTTGCGGAACGTGAGAATGTAGTCAGCCAGTCCTTGCCCGCTGATGCAGCTATCCTTGACGATCTGCTTGTGGAGCAGACGAATAGACTTAGTGCGCTGCTGAGCGACTACGGGGTCTTTCCAAATGCAAACCTCGCTATGGAAGATCCAGCCTGCATCCTCGTAAGCGCGGACAACTTCACCGCGGAAGTCGCGCATCCCGATAAAGCCGTGCCGCACCTTGCTTGTCGGCAACTGCATGACGTGAACGGCATGGAGACGGCCAGGCATTGTCACGCGCAGCAATTCGGAAATCAGGAACCCATAGTGCTCCCAAAAGCCGGGCCCCTCATTGTTCGATATGTCGCGGTCGAAGTTCGAAAACTTGTAAAGCCCCTCGAACGGTGGCGAGTGAACACCGAAGTGAATGCTGTCACCGGGGATCGCGCGGATAACCTCGCAGCTATCACCCTGATAAATTGCGTATTCGTCGGTTACTTGCTGCTCGACGCATTTAATGCCCTCGATCATGCTGCTCTCTCCAAGAATGCGGGGATCGTCACTGGGACGGACGGAGTGTAATTCGGGGTGTCGCGCACGCTGCCGCGCACGGCTTCGCTCGACAGATCGGCCATGTGCATGACCATGGCCGCCGCCATGCGATCTGCGTCAGCTTCCTTGCGTTTGATGTTGGCGACAGTTGCGCCCTCAAGTTCGCTGGCAATAATGTGAGCGGTGACTGGCTTCTGCTGACCAAACCGCCAGAACCTGCGCACGGCCTGATAGAACTGCTCGAAGCTGTCGTTGAGGCCGACGAACCCGGTGTCCGCGCAATGCTGCCAATTCATCCCGAAGCCAGCGAGGCTCGGTTTGGTTATCAGCACGCGGATTTCACCGTCGCTGAATGCCAGTAGGATGCGCTCTTTTTCGCCTTCTTTCAGTCCACCATGGAGATTGACGGCGCCGGGTATCTGTTTGGCTAGAAGTTCGGCTTCGCCATTTAGATTGCACCACCAGACGAAAGGACGATCCGAAGGCGTTATTGATGCCGCCATTTCGCAGCGCGGTTCTACCGTCGTGCGACGTGCAGCGATACGCTCCGAAAGCGTCTGCGCCTGCATAGGGAACAGCGTTCCCATTTCAGCGTCCGGCGCATAGTCAGCGGCTACGATATGCTGGCGGAATTGCAGCGGCGGCAAGTCGTACCCATCGTTCGCATAGCCAAGGTCTGACGGCTTCCGGAGCATGACAGCCCAAGAGGCCATCCATTTCCAGAACTCGTTTTCAGCGTGTCCTTTGAGGCGCCATTTTTGCGTGTCGCCGCCATCGTGAACAAAGAATGTGGCGAGCATGTCGGTATAGGACATGATGCCAAGGAACTCGGCGTGGTTGCCCAATTCCATGAAATCGTTCGGCGCGGGTGTCGCGGTCGCAGCGAGACGGAACGGGATGGCCTGGCAAGCTTCGATCAGCTTTGTGCGGTAGTGGCCATCGGTGTTCTTGAGGATGCTGCTTTCATCCAGGATAACGCCGCCGAACTTCGACAGATCGAAATGATCCAGCTTCTGATAGTTCGTGATGTTTGTACCGGCGCTGCAATCATCTTGTGACGCGACGATGCGCGCGGGGATGCCGAACTTGTCGGCTTCACGCGCCATCTGTTGCGAGACAGCCAGCGGAGCGAGATGCAGGATATTTTTGCCGGTTACCTGATTGATTGCCTGCGCCCACGCCAGTTCCATCAGGCTCTTGCCGAGGCCCGTTCCTGCGAACAATGCCGCGCGACCACGCTTAAGCGCCCACCGAACGATATCGCGCTGGTGAGGAAACAGGCAGTCGGGAAGCGCAGGCGGGTTGTCCAATCCCGTCATGGGATCGGTCACAGCTTTGCGCGTTAGAAACTGGATATACGGGTCCATCACGCCCACACCCCCGCCCAAGCGGCTAGGGCACCAATCACTTCTGCCAGCGCCCACAGCCCGAGCCCGATCAGCGCACCGAACCGCAGTTCTTCGAGCCAGAGACGGACGTTTTCGCGGGTGAAGGGGGTCATGCTGGCACCTTCCCGCCAACCATGAGGTCTATGACTTCACGGTCGAACTCGTCGGCTTTGGGAGGGGTGACTTTGCGGAACAGGCGTGCGTCGAAGTAAGCGAGGAAGCCTTCGCAAAGCAGATAGAGAACATCGCCCTCATCGCCGCCATGTTGCTCACGCCCCATCACAGCCGTGTCCGTCACGGTGTAAATCGAGCCGGTGACGGGCTTGCAGAATGTCTCGCTGAATGTGCCAATGTCATCAGCACGATGATCGGTGCCTTCTGGAATCCAGCTGACGTTGCGAATGCATTGCGCCAGATCGCCTTTCTGCCAGTCGCTCATGCTGCCCTCCGCTTCGCGTCTTCGTCGACGATGGCCTGCATCTGCGGGATCAGCGGGCGGAACAGCTTGGCGAGCACTGCGGTATCGACGTGGCAGCGCTTCCCATCGGCAAGGCGCTGAAGGTACTCGGCGACCGTGCCGGACAGGTTCGTAACGAGGTCCATGTCGTTGGCCGGCTGCGCGTTCTTCGGACGCGGCGAATCCAGACCGTAGAGAGCGAAAACCTCTTCCAGCGCATTCGGATCGGCTGCGAGGCTATTGAGCAGGTTCTCGGACGATGGCAGCGATGGCCCTGTCAGCGCGCGGTTGATCGTGACCGTATCGCCGAAGCCCGCCTTATCGGCGAATGTACCCTTTCCGAGGGCGTTGCTGACACGACCCCATGCAGCGCTGAGTGCGCGCGACAGGTTTGTCTTTGTCTGCGGCTCGCGGCGACA
This sequence comes from Qipengyuania pacifica, assembly GCF_019857205.1. Taxonomy (GTDB): domain Bacteria; phylum Pseudomonadota; class Alphaproteobacteria; order Sphingomonadales; family Sphingomonadaceae; genus Qipengyuania; species Qipengyuania pacifica. Next base: position 37,163 of record NZ_JAHWXO010000003.1, read on the forward strand.
GACTTGCTTGACCTGATCAGTCATTACGAACCTCATGAAAGGAGATCGGAGATTGAGCGCCAGCGCGACCCGGGAGAGTGGAGGCCACGCTGGCGCTCGCCGCCTCGCCAAGGGGGTGGCGAGTGGGTTTGGTTGTCAGGAGCCGTTCGAGCGCACGGGCTTCGGCGCGGCGCATAGGCAGGCCGCCGACGTTGACCGGATCGGCAAAGGGCTGGGCCAGCGCGACACGCACAGCAGCGAGGGTGGAGGGGCAGGAGGTCATGCCGCACTCGGACCCAAGCCGTGTTCACAGAACGGGCAATTGCAGAGGGGGCCATGCTGATCGTTAGCGGGGCGGGGGAGAGCGCCGCGAAACGCGTAGCGGGCGGCGATCATGTCGTAGGTGAGCGAGACGAGGAGATTCATCATCACGCTGCCTCCTTCACTTTGCGAGGCCGCCCACGGCTCAGTTTGATACCGTGCTTTCTCGCGACCTTGGCTGCGGTTGATGCGCTGCAATCTGCGAGCTTGGCCGCATCCACAGCGTTATGGCCGAGCTTTAGGAAGCGGAGGACGCGGGCCGAGGGCTTCTTGCCTTCAAGCTTCACTCGCAACGCTTCTGGCGAGATGGCCGCCGTGGGAATATCTGGATGGTTCAGGCTGGCGAATTCACCATGCAAATGAAGGGCCAGCGCGTCATATGCCAGATCGGCCTCTCGGATCGTGTCAAACCCGTAGAAGGTATGAAGCGAGCCGCGGACCATGATCTTAACGACGATATGCCCGGAGATGAGGTGGACGCCCTTTCCGCCGCCCCACTCTTTGCGTTCACGGCGTTGATTGCGGACATTCTGGCCGAAGGTCGCAAAGCGAAGATTGACCTTGCGGTTGTCCCATGGATCGCCGTTGATGTGATCGACCACCATGCCTTTGGGCGGACGCCCCAAGATTTCGTGATGGGCGAAAATGACCTTACGCCTGCCGGTGCTTTCGCGACGGGCTGGGCGTTTATGATTGCCGCTTGGGTTGCTGCAATTGTGCGCATACCAAGAGTGGGCGTTGAGGCGTTCAAAATCCTCGTCGTCGCAGAGCATCGAATAGCCCTGTGTGGCTGGGATCGACCTCATGCTGCCACTCCCGTCTGCCGAGCCTTCGCAATCACCGGGCAAAGCTGCGAAGCATTGAGCGCCCCACCAGTCTTACTTTCAGCGTTGAGCGCCAGTTCGGCGGGCCAGTCGCTTGAATTGCGAAGCTGAGAGAGGCGGCTTTTGGAAACCCCCATCTCAGTGGCTAGCTGGGTCAGCGACATTGCGTCGGCCCGCTGGAGATATTTGTGCAACGTCATAGCCAGTGGTTTAGCGAGACTAAACGAATGACGCAAGCATTTTGTTTAGTCAGACGAAACGACTATGTTTTCCGACCGATCTATAATCGGCGGATGGCTGCACCCGGACACGACTGGTATCTGAAGCAATGGCTTCGCTCGCTTAATAAGAAGCAGGCGGACATCGTGCGCGACCTCGATTGGAACAAAGCGCGCGTTTCCCTCACCGCTAGCGGGAAGCAGGCCTATACGCGTGACGATATAAACGAGATCGCGGAATACCTGAACCTGCGGCCATACGAACTGCTGATGCATCCAGACGATGCGATGCGGCTGCGCCAGCTAAGGGCTGAAATGCTCCGCCTGGCACACGAGGCCGATGAGGCTGTTGGAGAGTCGGTCGACAAACCCAACAAGCCGGAGCGTGTTTCGACAGGCTAAACTTTTCTCTTGTGTTATTCGTTTAGCTAGCCTAAACCTACTCCCACACCACCAATCCACCGATTGGCGAAAGGGAGTAGTTATGACCTCGAATTCCAACGGTACGGCAAGCGAACTTGCGGGCGCCCTCAGAGACTGCCTCAAGGTTATCAGCGATGCGCTCCAGGACGATTTTCTAGACGCTTCGACAGACGCGGGCGCGATCCTGTGTGGTGACGTTTGCGCGAATGCTATCTCGCGAGCTCAGAAGGCACTAGCCGCACATAAAGCCATGCGAGGCGAAGTGATCGCTCCGGAGGGGTGCAATGAGTACCTAACGCCCGGGAAGGCATACGAAGCTTTCGGGGCTGATGACGATGAGGACAGCTTCAAGGTCATCGATGACACCGGCGACACGCTATTCTGCCTGAGAACTGGCGACGCGCACCTCAACGGCCTCGATTGGATCACTCCCGTCGATCAGGTTGACGCCCATGCTGAGCAGGTGCCAGCATGACCCCCTCCAAGATCGAGGGTGGGCCCAGGCATACCGATGCAGACGTAGAGGACGCCTGCAACACGCTACGAAAAGCCATTGAGGCGGCTGAGAACAGCAATCACGCTGGCGAAATTTTCGTGCTAGCAGCAGTTGCCAAGGCTCAATCCGAAGTCGTCGTTTGTAGGCCTGAATTTGAGAAAACTCTGGATGATCTGGCGCAGCTTTGTGCTGGCGCGATCCAGCTAATCGAGAGCGCCGAGAGCGATACGAACTGGGGTCAACCCACGTTCGGGCCTTCCTACAGTGAAGATCAGCTGGAGCGTCTCGAGGCTTTGCATGAGCCACTTGCCGACCTGTTTATCTATTTGTCCGGCAAGCGCCGCCACGCATCCGACTGCGCAACCTCCATCGCGCCAGCTTATCTGCCACGCCCCTGTGACTGCACCTATCGGGAGGATGGCCAATGACCCCCTCCAAGATCGAACGCGAGGGTGGGGTGCCGCAAACCTTCACCGTTGAAGTTACTCAAACCATCGAGGTCGAACTAGACCCCGCTAAGTTTGACGACACGTTCATGGAAGAGTTCCGCGCGAGCTTTTTCCCGTTCTACACGCTTGAGCAACACGCTGAGCACATCGCGCAGCTTCAGGCTCGCGGCATTATCGATCTGGACGGATTCCTGTCCGATCTTGAGTTCGTAGAGGGTTACGGGCCGGTCAGGAAAATGGGCCTCAAGGCGCGCGTGACTGACAGCGACACCGAGGTTGTGCTGCCATGACCGCCGTAACCCCGATCACCCGCGCCCTAACCGCCTATAACCAGACGGCCCGCAACGACGAGATCGACGCTTTCGCCCGAGACATGACCGAATGCGAGCAAGTCCGCATGCTTGTGGCGATCATCCAGGGCGGTGCGGGTATCGAGCAATGCGACGATCTGGTCGATGCTCTGGCCCCGTTGAGTGAGGTTCTGAGCGAGCACTATGACGACATCGCGGATGCCGCAGTGTTTGGCGACATGGCCAAGCCGAGGGATCGCCGGTCGCCTCGTGCCGTGTCTTGGATGGAGGGGGCGTCGTGAGCAAACTCCTTTCATCCAGTGCCGCAATATTGAAGCAGGCCATCGAAGATTTCAGCCCGACGCATATCGTGTCGATGGTATCGGGCGGCTATGATAGCGCCGCCAGTGATCAGGTGGCGCGCGAACTCGGCGTAAAGATCGATCTCGTTATGCACGGCAACACACGCTGCGGCATTCCGCAGACCAGTGAGTTCGTGCGTAGCCACTATGGCAGTCTCGGTGAATATGTCGAAGCGGACGCTGGCACCGCTTACGAAGACTATGTTTTGCGCAAGGGCTTCTTTGGCAAGGGTATTGCCGCCCACGGCTTTTCATATCGCATTCTGAAAGCCACCCCGTTCCGCAAGGCTGTTTCCAAGCACATTCGCCAGCGCAAGCGTGATGTTCGCGTCATGCTCCTTAACGGTGCGCGCAAGGATGAAAGCGAGAACCGTCAGAAGCATTTGCAAACATTCCGTCGTGACCCTGCCTGCCCGAACAATATCTGGGTGAACCTCATCCACGATTGGGACCAGCAGAGCCGCGACGATTATCTGCGCAGCCGCAAAACCCCGCTAAACCCGGTTGCCACTCAGCTTTGCCGTTCTGGCGAGTGCATGTGCGGCACCATGCAAACCGCGCAAGAGCGTGGCGAGGCGGCGGCAATCTATCCCGAGTGGGGGAATTGGCTTTCCGAACTGGAGCAGGAAGCACGGCGCTTGCACGGCTTTGGGTGGGGCGAGCCATTCCCCAAGATCGACCGACGCCAGAAGATGCTGCCACTCGATTTCCAACCCATGTGCAAAGACTGTGTGAGGTAGAAATGAGGCTTACAACATCGGACGCCCTTAGGCGAGCCAGAGGGGCATTGGCTGCGATTGTGGCCGACCCTGATAGCAGTCAGTCGGCCGTCGATATAGCGAAACGGGCTTTACGAGAAACAGCCTTTCCCACCCCCGAAAGGGGGGAGTTGTGATGGCTTACGGCGATTTACCACACGATGCCCCGTGCAAGCCCAACAAGGGCAAGGAGGATGGCGCCTGCAACCGCCAGTCCTGTCAAGCTGAACCAGCGCGTTGGTACAATCACGGCAGCCTCTCTTGGTACTGCGATGATTGCCGCAAAGACATTCAGTTCGACAGCTTCAATCTGCGCGATTGGCAACTGAATTGGCGGCCCCGGCTCGGCCATCCGATGTTCGAAACACGTCAGCAGATGGACGCCCGCACCCCCACAGGAGAAACCCATCATGGATAGGACCAAGGACGTGCCGGAGGTGACGCAGGCGGATCGTGAGGCGGGATGGCTGTATCGGCCTTCCTGCTACAAGGAGGATCCAGAGACGAAGGCTTGGTGGATGGAGGGAGGCTATGATCGCGCTGGCGGTGTGCCGAACCAAGCCTTCGCCCGCCACCGCACCGAAGCCACCCGCCCCCTCACGGCAGAGATAGCAGACCTACGGCAGCGCACCGAGTCTCTTTGGGATGCCATCAAGCACGGCGACGATGAACACCGAGCATGGCTCAAGGAGGCGATCAACGCGCACCTTGCTGGCGAAGCTGTTCCAGAAACGCGCGGAAAAGGTCGCAAAGAAGCCGAAATCAGCGACCTACGTGCTCAACTGGATGAGGCGATGTGGGTGATGAAAGAAGCGCGGTTCCTTTGCGACCGCCTTGGAGAATTGGACTGGTCGCAGGACATTGATGACCTCGCCAACGACTTCAATGGTCATGTCGATCCGCCGCTTTCACGCCTTCGTCGGGTACTGTCGGAGATGAAGCCATGAGCCGCACCGGACAACTCAGCCGCCAGCAAGACCATGCCGCGCGTGATGTTCTCACCCGCGAATGGGTAGCAAACTATAGCATTGCAGACCTGCACTATCGTCTCGGCAAGGCTGTCGAAGATCGTCCAGGCGTTTTGCACATAGCGAGCGGACCAAAGCACAATACCGATAAGCGGCTGTTCGATGGTGCCTATCTCGACTGTCATCCGAACATGGATTGCGCCAATCGGTTGCAGGAATTTGCCGCCGAAGCACGCGATCGCATGGGCGAGGCGAGGTGGGCGGAACTCAACGCCGAATGGGACGACGCACAATCAATGGCAGGGAGTGTTTGAGATGGATATCGACATCATGGAGTATGTCAATGAGGCCGAGATCAAGGACGCCATCCTTTCTGGGCTGAGTGGATATGCCCGAGAGAACGCTGAGCGGATCATTACGAACGCAGGCTATTCTCTCGCCACCGACATCGCCAACGCCAAACTTGACGACGACGCAGGCCAGAAAATCTACGACAAGGCAGTGAGCCTTCTGGACGACCTATCCACGTTCACCATGTTCGATCTCGGCGGATACGGGAGGCCCCCAAGTGAAGCCCGACAGATACTGAACAGCGCCGTCCGCAAGGAAGCAGATGCGCTTTCGGCGGCTATTCGGTCGGCCATCCACAACCTGACTAAGCGCGAAATCGTGGACATCGTAAAGTCTGGCGCGGTCAAGGTGGTGATCGAATGACCCGCTCGCACACATACGAACGCAGCCACAGGTGCGCACCCCGCCAGAACTTTGGCGGCGGCTACCACTACAACGCGCCCATCCTGCCGATGGAGAGGCCCGGACTGTTTGCGCGGATATTCAAAGGATCGAGAGCATGAGCGATAACGCACCTTGGAAAGAGTTCAATGGAACCGAAAGCCCGGTCGCTGCGGATGTCCGCGTAGCCGTGCGGAATGCAAACAGTTCCTCGCCGTTAGCCCAGCACATGGAGGCTGACGCAGGCGTGGTGAAGTGGGGAAATGTTACTCACTGGTACGAAACGAGGAAAGCATGACCAAGACCAACACCGAGGCCGTGGAGGCGCTTGGAGAGGCGCTGCACAATCTGTCCGCAGTAATGTTAGCGGAAGGTATGTTCGAAAACGACGATGTGCATGGCTCTTACGAGCGTGTCGTTAGTGCGTTCAAGGCCCTCTCCCCCACCGCCAAGACCGAGCCGAGCGCGGCGGGGTTGGAAGGCGATACACCATCGATGCAGGCGTCACGATTCGCTGAGATGATAGCTGAGGTACAGGTAGATGGCGCATGCGTTCTTGGACGTAGCGATCTTGGCGACCTCAAAGCAGCTTACACCGCCCTATCCGCCCCCACGCGAGAGCGGGAGAGCGAGGATAATCTAGATCAATTCCGTGTCGTTACCTTGCAAGTAAGCAAGAGAGACGGGGCTTCGATTGCTCATTCCGTGACCCAACACTGGGGAATTTACAGCACCGATGAAGAAGCCGTGGGGGCGGCGGTTGCTAAACTGCCAGAGTTGAAGCCGGGATTCTCGGTTGATCAATTCCTTGTCTGCCAACCCTTCAACCTACTCAACGAAGGATCAGGCCAGTGAGTGATATTGTGGAGAACGTAAGAGAGTGGCTTGAGGAAGAGCCTCTGGCCAAGCCGCCCTATTCTGACATTAGAGACCTACTCGACCACATCGCCGCACTCGAAGCCCGTAACGCTCGGTTGGAGGAAGCGGAGCGCAAGGCTTTCACCGCAGGTTGGCGCGCCTCGCGCATGGTGAAGACAGAATTCGACAGCAACAACGCGGTCGCAGAAGCATGGGAGGGGTATTCGGCAGTCACCGAAGCCCTCCGCGCCCGAGGGGAGGGGTAACACCGTGACTGCGCAGGCGATAGCACATCGGTGGCGAAGGGCGCTCAGGAAGGATTCCGGCCTCAAGCTTACGGCCGACCAATTGCGGGAGCTGACCGAATACGGCTACCTCCTTGATCTAGCACAGCGTGAAGCCGAGGAAATATGCCCCGCGAAAACAGCCCCTACATCCGTGATCCGTACTGGCTCGACAAGAGAAGGGATGGCCGCTCGAAGTTCTGGCAGATCGCCAGATACGAAGGCGGGACGGTCCTATATCGAAGCACTCGCAAATTAGACGAGGATGCGGCCCGTGCTGCCATGGACGCCTATATTGACGCTCAGAAGTCACTCAGCCCACAAAAGCCGGACGAGGCGCCGGTTGTGTCGATGCTCGTCAATTATTGGAAAGAGAAGGGCTGCAAGTCGATCAATAGCGATCAGACCTCGCGATCGCTTCGCACCTTCGCCGCGTTTCTCGCTCAAGACATGGCCGGCGCACACGCCGTCGTAGTAGATATGGGACCGGCCCTGTTTGAGCGCTTTCGTGAGTGGCGCATAGGGCCACACGACTTCAAGCTGGCATGGTTCGGGGAGCAATACGATTATAGCAGCGGAGGCGTCTCAGGGGCCACCGTGCAGCGGAACATCAATGACGTTCGCGCTGCGGTGCATCACGCTGAGGCCAATCTGCGTATACCGCTTGCCCCGCGCATCCGCGACCTCGATCAACGCTATCTATCAGTCCCACGTGAGCGCGTGCTGACTATCCAGGAAATGGGAAAGATCGCGTGGTTTGCCTCGCACAACCCGGCGCTGTTCCGCTTCGCAGCATTGCAACTGGCAACAGGGGTTAGGCCAATGGCAGCGATGGCATTCGATCCCGTTACCCAATACGATGACAGGCGGGGGCTTATAGACCTTCAGCCTGGCGCATCGCCGCAGACGCGCAAGCGCAACTCGATCATTCCTGCGATCCGACCGATACGGCCTATTCTACGGGCATGGGCCAAGGATGGTGCGGACGAGGTGAAAAGCCGCAAGACCGCTTGGCGGAACATGCGAAGGGCCCTTGGCCTATCGGATGACGTATTTCCCAAGACCATCCGGCATACCGTCGCAACGATGCTTTATGAAGACGAGAGTGTGCCCGAACGCGAGATCGTGGAAATGCTTGGCCATGAAGGAAAGCTAGCGCGAACCACGCGCATCTACGCGAAATATAATCCTACAAGGCTGCGCGCCGTGACACGCGCTCTGGCCACCATTTGGTTGCAGGTCAGCAAAGAGGCTCGTTCGTTTGGCTCTGACCACTCTCTGGCCACTGGCCTTTCGGGAGGCAAGCTAAAGGTTGTGCAAAAAGTGGAATAATGCTAATATTCACGGGCATTTGGAAATGGTGGGCGCGGCAAGGATTGAACTTGCGACCCCACCCGTGTGAAGGGTGTGCTCTACCACTGAGCTACGCGCCCGCCCGCAAGAGCGGCTTTTTATGGCAGCCGCAGGGCAGGCGCGCGCCTTTACTGTGCGAATCGATGTGTGGCAAGCCGCCCCTTAGCCGGTCACGGATGCCAGGATCCGCGCAAGCCAGGTTTCCGAGATGGTCGACCGGGGTTGGGTTGCCTTGCTCGGAGGGCAAGCGAGACAATAGGCCTGTGCGCCGCGCGCGCCCAACAGACGATCCCCGTCGGCGGCAATCTGCGAGACGATTGCCGTCTGACCGCGCGCCATGCGGGCGAATACATCACCGCCCATATCGGCATCTTCGCTACCGCCGATCAGCATCTGGCGCAGCAGAGTGTCATAGGTTGAGGGCTGCGATCCGAGATATTGCACGTGCCAGTCGTCACCGAGCTTGGCCTGAGCGGCAGTCCAGGCGAGGGCTTCTTCCATACCGCCATATTCATCCACCAGGCGCAACTGACGTGCCGTGCCGCCGTCCCAGACGCGGCCCTGGCCTACCGCATCGACCTGGTCGCGCGTCATGCCGCGTGCGGCGCCGACGCGGCTGAGGAAGTCTTCGTATCCGTTTTCGATGAAGGCCTGCATCATGGCGTCAGCCTCGGGCGTGAACCCGCCGATGAAGTCCGGCTGGCCCGACAGGGGCGTGGTGCGCACGCCATCGGTCGTCACGCCTATCATGGCAGCGGTTTCTTCGAATGTGGGTACGACGGCAAAGATGCCAATCGAGCCGGTGATGGTTTCAGGTTCTGCAAAGATGCGATCGGCAGGTGTCGACACCCAATAGCCACCGCTGGCCGCAACATTGGCCATGGACACCGCCACTGGGATCTTGCGCGCCTTCTGACGGAGGATCGCGTCGCGTATGACTTCGCTAGCGAGCACCGACCCCCCGGGGGAATCCACGCGCACGACCAGCCCGGCGAGATCGTCATCGAGCGCTTCGTCCAGAAGGGCTGCGATCCTGTCGCCGCCGGCCACGCCGGGACCTGCATCGCCATCAACGATTTCCCCGGCCACGGTGATCACACCGATCGGTTTGCCCTTGGTCGGCAGGGGGTTATCCGACAGCCACGTCGCAAGCGTCGTGTGGGGATAGGCATTGGGTCCTTCACCCCATTCGTCGTCACCGACCAGTTCGACGACGCGTTTTTCAAAGTCCGCACGACTTCCCAGCTTGTCCACCAATCCCGCTTGCAGCGCCGCCGTCGCGAGATCGCCGCGAGCTGCAGTCACCCATTCGACTGGCTGGGTCGTGACGCGTTCGATGTCGGCGCCGGGACGCGCCTTCTTCATATTGGCGCGGTATTCTTCCCACAGCGTCGCATAGAGCGCGCGGGCATTTTCGCGGGCCGGCTCCGACATGCCGGTGCTGTTGTACGGTTCGACTGCGCTCTTGTATTCGCCCACCTTGTAGACCCGCGCATTGACCTTCAGCTTGTCGAGAAGGCCGGCATAATAGAGCCGTTCGCCGCCAGGACCTGCGACCACCGCGCCGCCCAGCGGATTGACCCAGACTTCGCTTGCATGGGCCGCCAGCAGCATCGAATCGTCCGTATACGCCGTTGCATAAGTAAGGACCGGCTTCTGCGCTGCCCGCACTCGGTCGAGCGCCTCGCCGACTTCCTGCAGGTGCACTTGCCCGCCGCCGACAAAACGGTCGAGATCAAGCACTACAGCATCGATTCTGTCATCCTCGGCCGCCTTGTCCAGAGCGTGGACCAGGTCGCGGGCCTGATATTCGCCCATCGGTGCCTGTCCGGAAAGGAGCGCGGCGAACGGATCGACTTCGGTACGTTCTTCCACGATGGCGCCGTCGAGTGCGAGAAGAAGTGCCCCGTCACGAACGGAAGCCGGGCTCGGCCGGGCGGTGAGGACGGCGAAGAGCGCAGAAAAGAACAACAGCATGAAAACGAGCACGAGCCCGTCCTTTATGCCTACCAGCAGGCGCCACACTTTTCCGGCAAATCGCATCCATGAATCTCCTGTTGTCGGGGGGATTAGGGAACCCTGCCGTGCATTGCCACTGGAAAGCGCTTGAGCGGGCGATAGGCCTCGACTAAGGGCGTGGTCTCAATGACATCGACGCCAAACTCGCCGCACGCGGCCCGCTATCCAGCGGGCGCGCTCGCATTTCCGCACCGGGACCTTATCGGTATCGGCCAGCTGGAACGGCACGAAATCCTGTTCCTGCTCGACGAGGCGGAGCAGTGGGTGCGATTGAACCGTCAGGCATCCAAGCACGAAAATCTTCTGTCTGGCCTGACCGTAATCAACGCCTTCTTCGAGAACTCAACCCGCACCCTGCTAAGCTTTGAAATCGCGGGCAAACGTCTTGGCGCGGACGTCGTCAACATGCACGCTGCGCAATCGAGCGTGAAGAAGGGCGAAACGCTGATCGACACGGCGATAACGCTGAACGCCATGCATGCCGACGCCATCGTCATCCGGCATGGATCGAGCGGAGCGACACAATTGATCGCCGATAAGGTGGACTGCCCGGTCCTCAATGCCGGTGACGGTCAACACGAACATCCAACACAGGCCTTGCTCGACGCGCTGGCCTTGAGGCACGCCCTGCGGGATCGGGGCGAAGCATCCGAAGATTTCACCGGATTGAAGATCGTCATTTGCGGTGACATTTTGCATAGCCGCGTGGCGCGTTCGAACCTGCTGTGCCTGCAGGCATTGGGAGCGAGCGTCCGCCTATGCGCACCCCCTGCACTGATGCCTGCGGGTATCGAGGCGATGGGGGCCGAGGTTTATCACGATTTCGATGCTGCATTGGACGGCGCGGACGTGGTCATGATGCTTCGACTTCAGACCGAGCGCATGAGTGGGCAGTTCATCCCTTCCGCCCGGGAATATCATCACCTTTACGGCCTGACCAAGAAACGCCTGGCGCAAGCGGCCGAAGATGCCTTGGTCATGCATCCGGGACCGATGAACCGGGGCGTGGAAATCGACAGCGAGGTAGCCGACATGATCGATCGCTCGATCATCACCAGACAGGTGGAAATGGGGGTCGCCATTCGCATGGCAGCGCTTGACGTGCTGACCCGCCGTTCACGCTGCGTCGATGGATGGGGAGCAGCGGCATGAGACAGCAGCGCCCGATTACCATTACTGGAGGAAAGCTGGTCACGCCCGATGGTGTGCGCGACGCCGCTATTCGATTCGTGGATGGCAATATCGTCGAGATCGGCGGTGAGGCGTATGATGGCGATCTGACTGTAGATGCGAAAGGGCTGCTCGTTGCACCCGGCCTTGTCGATCTTGGTGTTTTCGCCATCGACAAGCCGGCGTTTCACTTCGGCGGTATCACGCGGGCCGCTCTGATGCCCGATCAGTCGCCGCCCTTGGATCTGCCCAGCCGGACTTCCTACATCGCGAAAAGCGGCAAACCCGATTTTTGGGTGCACCCGCTCGCAGCGGCTAGCAGGGGTATGGAAGGGCGAGAGATCGCCGAGCTGGCACTGATGCGCCATGCCGGAGCGCTTGGTGTTGCGACTGGACGCCAGTGGATACCGGATTCGGGCGTGATGCTGCGGCTGCTGCAATATGCGGCTATGCTGGACATGGTCGTTATCGCGCATGCTGAAGATGCGGCACTGGTTGGCGGCGCTGTCGCAACTGCTGGCGAGATCGCAACGCGGCGCGGTTTGCCAAGCGCCCCAGCAGCAGCGGAGTCCATCGCCTTGGCCCGCGATATTGCGCTGGCTGAGCTGGCCAATGCGCGAATTCATTTCCGACAAGTGACGACACGCGATGGTCTGGAGATCGTGCGCGCAGCAAAGGTACGCGGGGCGAAGGTCACCTGCGGTATCACCCCCGCACATTTCATGTTGTCCGACCTTGCGACGGTCGACTTTAGAACTTTCGCACGGCTATCCCCTCCATTGCGCAGCGAGGATGATCGGCATGCCGTGCGCGAGGCGATTGCCGATGGGACGATCGATGTGATTGCCAGTGGCCATGATCCGCGCGGTCCGGAAGACAAGCGGCTGCCGTTTTCCGATGCAGAACCGGGCATGGCAGGGGCGGAAACATTGCTCGCCATGACCCTCTCGCTGGTGCGGGACGACGTTATCGACATGGGACGCGCTTTCGAACTGATTGCCGCCACGCCGGCAGGTATCCTGGGCGTAGATGCCGGCGTCATCGTGCAAGGGTACGAAGCCGACATCGTTCTGGTCGATCCGGATAAACCCTGGGTTATCCAGAGCGCCCGGATGGAAGCCACGGCAGGCAATACGCCCTTCGACGGTCAGCCAACGCAGGGGCGCGTAACCGCCATGTACAAGGGCGGTGTCGAAATAGATTGTTAAGACACGAAAGACCCCGCCCGGATCGCTCCGAGCGGGGTCCATCGAGGGTCTGGTTAGAAAGGGTTGCGGATCAGCGAGCTGCGACCCGCACGTCACCGCCGACTACATCGATTGCGCCCGGCAACGGACGGCTCGACGCGTAGGCGATGCAACCGCCACCTTTGCCTTTGACGCTGCTGCACATGGACTGAGCGGAAGCCTTGGCAAAGCCGGCCGCCGCCACGCGATAATAGATCTTACCATTTACGCGAGCCTTTGTGATCACACGTTCGGCATCGCCGAGTTCGGGGTAGCGCTTGCGAAACTGCTTCCACGCTTCATTGGCGTCGGACATGGAAAAATACGAACCGAGCTGTACGTTGTAATCGCCACCGCGAGCGAGGCTGGCAGGGGCGGTGCTCTGTTTCATGCGGGACACTGCCGGTTTGCTGTCTGCAATCGGCATGGCTTGCACAACCTCGTTGCTTACGAAGCGGATACCCCCCGCGGTCGGTACGAGGCCGGCATCTGCAAGACTTGCATCCGCTCTGTCCATACTGACACTGGCTGAGCCTACTGGCGGGAGCTCGGAGGCAAACGCAAAATCGCGCTGTGCGGCGCTCGCGACCGGTTCTTCCATTTCGGCCGCGGCGAGCATGTCCACGCTCGGATGATTGGCGAGGGCGAGCATCTGCGGTTGGCCGGGGTCGGCCTGCGGGCGCACGCCGATCAGGTTCGCGATGCGGGTCGTGAAAGCTTCGGGTTGGATCATCGCGGCCCATTGGGAGATCCGGTCGCCCACCTCGTTTGCCGGTACGTCTTCCGAAACCATTACGCGCGCTGCGCGCCAATTGCCTTGCAAGGCATAGGCATAAGCAAGGTTCTGGCGCACCTTCGGGGTATTCTGGCCCGAACGCAGCGCATTGCTCAGTACGTTGACACCGTGATCAGGACGACCGGCGAGCGCAACGGCGAGACCGAAATCGGCCGGATCGAGCATGCTGTCGAATCGCTGAAGCGTGCCAAGTGCCCCAGCTTGGTCGCCGATAGCAATTTGCGAGAGCGCGTAACTGATAATCGTCCGGGGCGCGGTGTCACCCAATTCGATCGCCTCTGCAAAAGTGGTCGCCGCCGAAACGAAGCGTCCGTCTTCGAGATAGGCGTTGCCCAGGAGAGTACGGGTATTGGCATCGCGGGGCGCAGCAAGCACAGCGGCTTCGGCATACTCCACAGCCTTGGACGCCTTACCCTTCAACAGTGCCGTTTCGGCATGTTCCGCCGAATATGCATGGCTTGGCGCTACCTTCCCCGTGCATCCGGTCAATGCGGTGGTCGCCAGCGCCGTTGTGACGGCGAGCTTTACGAACCGCTTGCTCGTGGCTTTCGTTTCGATGCTCATTTTTACCCCCTTGACGGCGATCCCACGACGTCGGTGTTTACTTGTTACCGTGCTGCACCTGGGCAGCGAGGCTTGCGATTTCCGGCATTTCGGCGAGCAGCGCGTCGAGCGCATCGGTCACCAACTGCTGCGCACTGCGGCCGCGCACGGTACAGGCCAGTCGCAGCATCAAATGGCGTTCCTGATCGAGCCGGAGCGTGAAAGCTGCTCGCTTGCCCTGTAATTTGGCCGACTTGCGTACGACGGTCTTGCTAGCCCGCTCCGGCTTTTCCAGATGTGCCTGGATGCGATCCAAGGATTCGCGCACCTGATTTGGTGCGTTGTCTTCACCGACAGGGCGGCGTGCGCTTGGCTGCGGGGCAATGGCCACTACCTTGTCCTGCAGCGGCGCGGCCGCCGTGGTCTTTTCCTGAAGAGGTGAATGCGCCGCGAGTTCTTCCTCGCCCATATCGTTCCAGCCCAAATCTTCGAGATTGGCCGCGGCTTCTTTGCCATCGACCGGTCCAGGAATTCCAGACTGAGGACGCATGGCAGGCTTCGCGCCGCCCTTGCGTGCCAGCAGGGTGGAGGAGAGAGAGGCGAAATTGGCGTCAGACATACGGCAGTCTCCGCCTGAAGGGTCTTATTGTGCCACGCGGCGGCCGAAGCCGCCGGCGGGACGATGGGCACCGGGCATCACGTTCTGTGCGTTCGGTGCGGCGAAGATCGTGCGACGGAAATTCTTTTCCAGACGGTCGGCGATATACTTCCACAGGGCGGTAACTTCGGCCGCCGAACGGCTTTCCGGATCGACTTCCATCACTGTACGGCCGTCGATCATCGAGGCGGCGAAATCCGTGCGATGGTGCAAGGTTATCGGCGCGACCGTGCCGTGCTGCGACAAGGCGACAGCGGCTTCGGAAGTGATCTTGGCCTTGGGCGTCGCGGCGTTGACGACGAATACCAGAGGCTTTCCGGCCCGTTCGCACAGATCGACCGTGGCGCCAACGGCGCGTAGATCGTGCGGGCTGGGGCGGGTCGGCACGACGATAAGTTCGGCAACGGATATGACCGACTGGATAGCCATGGTGATGGCTGGCGGCGTATCGAGCACGGCCAGTTTGAAGCCCTGCTGCCGCAAGATGGCAAGATCAGTGGCAAGCCGTGCAACCGTGGTCTGGGCGAAAGCGGGATATTCATCCTCACGCTCGTTCCACCAGTCTGCCAGCGAACCCTGGGGGTCGATATCGATCAGAACGACCGGCCCTGCTCCGGCGCGTTGGGCCTGAACGGCCAGATGTCCCGAGAGTGTGGTCTTCCCCGATCCACCCTTCTGCGATGCCAATGCCAGTACACGCAAGACTTGGTCCCCCTGGTTTGCGCCTGTATCCAATTTACCTTTGCCGCAAACATCTGCAGCGGCCTTGGCATGGCAATCGCAGACCAGCCCTAATTTTAAGTTAACCGGGCGACATCAATGCCGGCTGGGAACTGGATGTTTGCCTGGCAACACTTTGCTAATAGGTGATTTACTATAGGATGCCTCGGATAAGGTGTGCTCCGGCGCGCCGACGACTATCGAGAGGCTTCATAGTGCATATGGCAAAGACGATATGGTTCGCCGGCGTGGCAGCCGCTGCAATCGGATTTTCCGTAGCAGCAAACGCCGATGTCAAAGCGGGCGTCGATGCCTGGACCGATGGCAATTTCGCCAATGCCGTACGCGAATGGGCGGGACCTGCCAAACAAGGTGATCCCGACGCACAGTTCAACATGGCACAGGCCTATCGGCTGGGACGCGGTGTGGATCAGGATGTCGTGCAGGCAGAGGCACTCTACGCAAAGGCGGCGGCGCAAGGACACGTGAGAGCTGCCGATAATTACGGGCTGCTTCTGTTCCAGCGGGGCGCACGCGAGGAAGCAATGCCATATGTGACGGCAGCGGCGCGGCGGGGTGATCCGCGCGCTCAATATCTACTCGGCATTGCACATTTCAACGGCGATCTGGCCGAAAAGGACTGGCGCCGGGCCTATGCCCTGCTGACGCTGGCCAACTCTACCGGCCTGCCACAAGCGCGCGCCGCAATTGCACAGATGGATGAATATATTTCGCTGGAAGAAAGGCAGGAAGCACAGTCGCTTGCCTCCACTCTGAAGGCGGAGGCTGAAGCTGCCCGGGCCCGCGAACTGGCGGCGGTCGATCTCGCGTTGGGAACCGACAATCCGTCGGTAGCGAGCACACCGTCCCGACCCTCAAAGCCCGGCGCGGATTACACCGTAGCGGCGTTGCCGCCTGCAAGTGTACCGGGGCCATCCAAAGATGCGCCTTCTCGTGGAGCAGCGGCGGCATCGGGCAGTACAACTGCCCCCGCTGCTGCTGGACCAGCATCGGCTACGCCCGCTTCGGTAAAGCCGCAGGACGGACCATGGAAGGTGCAATTGGGTGCCTTCGGTGTGCCTGGAAATGCAGAGCGACTGTGGGAAAAACTCTCTGACCGAGCGGAAATCAAGGGCCGATCCCGTCTGCTGGTCAAATCCGGCAGACTTACGGTCCTGACGGCTGGAGGATATCAATCCCGAAGCGAAGCTGAGGCAGCTTGTAGCGCTCTCAAGCGTGCCGGACAGGATTGCCTCGTTGCGCGCTAAGCCGCGCAGCTTGGCAACGAAACTGGCACTGTTAATGCGGTCCTGAACAGGGAGCCGTGATGCAGGATAATCAGGAATTGGCGCCGGATATGGGCGGAGATGCGCGCGCGGCGCCGGCGGCAGATGGCGGATCGGGCAGGATCGCCAGTCTGGATTTCATTCGCGGCATCGCGGTCATGGGAATTCTCGCAGCGAATATCGTGGCTTTCGGCCAGCCGATGACTGCCTACATGTTCCCCGGCGCGTTCACCGTTCCGCATAGCGAGGCGGAAAACTGGATGTGGGTGGCGCAGTTCGTTCTGATCGACGGGAAGATGCGCGGCCTGTTTTCCCTGCTATTCGGGGCGGGAATATATCTGTTCCTGGAAAAGGCCTGGGCGCGCGGGGCGGGCATCTGGCTGCAGATACAAAGGCTTTTCTGGCTCGGCCTTTTCGGGCTGATCCATTTCTTCTTCATATGGCGCGGGGACATCCTGTTCCTCTACGCCTGTGCGGGGCTGGCTGCGTTGCTGTTTGTCGGCCTTTCGCGCCGCAAGCAATTGGTCTTCGGTCTGCTCGGTTATCTCGGCGGCGCGCTACTGTATACAGCTTCGGTGGGGTTTCTGCCGCTTGTCGCCGACACGGACATGGGCGCTCAAGCAGGGTACGCCCAATTGGCGAATGAACTCGAACAATCCAAGCAGGACGAGCTTGCCGATGGCCGACTTGAGACAGACCTCATCTCAGGTGGCCGTTACGCAGAATGGGTGCATCATAATCTGACTGCCCACGCCGACGGGCTACCTTCTTCCCTCTTTCTGTTCTGGTTTGAAACGTTGCCGCTGATGCTGATCGGTATGGCGGCGTACCGCTACGGACTTTTCGATGGTCGGATTGCAAGTCGACAGCAGCGCAGATGGGGATGGGGGCTGCTGTTGACCGGCGCTGTATTCACCTTTCCAGTAGCGTTGTGGGCGAAAAGCGCCGGACTGACGTATTACGGGACGTTGGCGGCTATGGTTGGCTGGTCCATGGGCCCGCGCCTGCTGTGCGTACTGGGCCTGGTCGCCTTGCTCGCACTCTGGGGCCGGAGCGCCGGAGGCTGGCTGGCAGCACGTGTTTCGGCTGCCGGGCGCGCCGCTTTTAGCAATTATCTCGGCACTTCGATCGTGATGCTGTTTGTGTTTCACGGGTGGGCCGGCGGTTTGTTCGGAAGACTGGGCCGCAGCGAACTTTATCTGGTCATGTTTGCAGGCTGGGTGCTGATGCTCTTGTGGTCGAAGCCGTGGCTCGATCGCTATCGGTTCGGCCCGCTCGAGTGGTTATGGCGATGCTTAACCTATCGGCGGCTTTTTCCGATGAGACGATGAATGCCCTTGCTAATGCGAACGACTCTCACTAGAGATGAGTTTGCGAGTCAGTCGCAGGAGCCTTCTAGTGTACATTTGCATCTGCAATGCCATCCGGGAAAGCGAACTAAGACGCGCCGCTCGTCATGTGTCTGGCGACGCCGAAGCCTGTTATGCTGCCATGGGAAAGTCACCATGCTGCGGCTGCTGCCTCGATGAGGCGGACTGCATTCTCGAAGATGAGCGCGAACTCGGCTACGTGCCGGCAGCAGCCTGAATCTCCGCTAACGCAAATCGCTCGCAAGTGGCAGAATTCTGCCATTTTTTTGGCTTTTCACTTGCTAATCGGCTGTTGGCGTGGGCATAGGCCCGCAACACGTTAATGCAATGGAGCCACCGCGATGAAGGGCGATGAAAAGGTCATCGAGTTCCTGAACAAGGCACTCACTAACGAATTGACCGCGATCAATCAGTATTGGCTCCATTATCGCGTCCTGGCAGATTGGGGCGTGAGCAAACTTGCCGAGTATGAGCGGCACGAATCAATCGACGAGATGAAGCACGCGGATGTGCTGGCGGAACGGATCCTGTTTCTTAACGGCCTTCCCAACTTTCAGGCGATCCACAAGCTGAAGGTCGGCGAAACGGTCGAGGAAATCCTCAAGGCCGATCTGGCGGTCGAAATGGAAGCCATCCCGCTTCTCAAGGACGCCATCGCGCACTGCGAGGAAGTTCGCGATTTTACGACGCGCGAAATTTTCGAACGCATCCTCGAAAGCGAAGAAGAGCACGTCGACTTCCTGGAAACCCAGTTCGACATGATTGCGCGGATGGGCCTCGAAAACTACGTCCAGCTCAACAGCAAGCCGGCAGGGGAAGGCGAAGAAGGCTGAGTGGAAGCCCCGGTGGGTTAGTTCACGCGCCAGAAGGTTGCGTAGACGCCGCCATGTTTGGACAGCTTCGCAAGACGCTGCTCTCCATCCCAGATTTCGGCGTCCCCATTTCCGACATTGATATCGGCGATCGTGAGAGCGGTCGCGATATCAGGAGCTTCGAGGGCAAAGTCCTCGTTACGGAAATCAGTCTTCGCATGGATAGCTACACGGAGCTTGGTCATATCTTGTCTCCTGCCCACCAAGGGCAGCTATGCCATACGCATATGAACACTGGCAGACGGTTTTCTACCGATTGTCGCAGAATCGGCTTCGGTTGGTCGCAACCTCAAGAAAAAAGCGTCAGGACGCTACGGAATCGCGCCGTTCCCGCATGCGCTCCAGGTTGCGACGGGCGGCCGTGCGCGTCTCCATCAGAAAAGATCCAAGGCCGGCGACCAGCAACCCCATTGAAATAATCCAGGTCATCGCAACGAGTGTACCGAGCGGCGCATAAACGAAGGCACTGATGAACAGCAAGACGATGACGACGCTGATTGCCAGCGCCGATGCCGTGCTGAACATCACGGCGCGCTGGGCGAATACACGCCGTTTTTCCAGTGCGGGCAGTTCCCTGCGCATTGCGGTGACATCTCCATCCTCGCCTGCATCGAGGATGCGTTCAATCTTGTTCGCGACCCAGATCAGTCGATTGGTCATGACATTCATGACGGCGCCGATGCCTGCAAGCAGGAAGGCCGGTGCCAAGCTGAGCTGGACGACCTGCTGGACGCGCAGGCTCGAACTGGTCCGTTCGAGCAGTTCGCTACCAGGAAGAGTAATCAAGACGTCCAGCAGCACTGCATTCAGTCCTTTTGATACGGATTCTTGGGACTTTTCAGCACCACACGCACAGGCACGGCATCGAAACCGAGCTTGTCACGAATTCCGTTCACCAGATACCGCTCATAACTTTTGGGAAGCATGTCGAGCCGCGTGCCGAACACGACGAAACGCGGAGGGCGGATGCTTGCCTGAGTAATGTAGCGCAGTTTGATGCGCTTGCCCTTGGGGGCTGGAGGCGGATTGGCTTCAAGCGCGTCGTCGAACCAACGGTTGAGCGCTGCTGTTGGAACCCGGCGGCTCCATATCTCCCGCAACTCGAATGCCGCGCCGATCATCTGGTCAAGGCCCTTGCCGGTCTTGGCGCTCACTGCGATCAGCGGCACCCCGCGGACCTGTGCAAGACCTTCGTTCAACGCAGCCCGAATGCCGTTGAAAAGCGCGCTGGCATCTTCCGCAACATCCCATTTGTTGATGGCGATCATCAGCGCACGCCCTTCCTCGAGCACCATACTGGCAATCTTGAGATCCTGTGCCTCAAGCCCGCGCGTCGCGTCCAACAGCAGCACGACGACTTCCGCAAAATCCACGGCGCGACGGGCATCTGCCACCGACAGCCGTTCGAGCTTGTCGACGACTTGCGCCTTCTTGCGCATGCCGGCGGTATCGATCAGCCGTATCTCGCGGCTCTCACCGTCCCGGGGATCGGTCCAGTCCCAGTCGATCGCAATGGAATCGCGAGTAATGCCCGCTTCGGGACCGGTAAGCAGGCGGTCCTCGCCAAGCAGGCGATTTATCAGCGTCGATTTGCCGGCGTTTGGGCGCCCGACGATTGCCAACTTCAGCGGACCGGCGAGCAGAGCCTCTTCGTCTTTTTCATTGATCTCGGCCTCAATCTCGTTCGCTTCGGACTTTGCTCCTATGATTGGCCACAGCCGATCAAATAGGTCCGCAATGCCCTCGCCGTGTTCGGCGCTGATTCCGGCCGGTTCACCAAAACCGAGGGAGAAGCTTTCATAGATCCCGGCATCGCCTTGGCTGCCTTCAGCCTTGTTGGCGACCAACACAACAGGCACTCTCTGTCCGCGCAACCAGCGCGCGATTTCTTCGTCCAGCGGCGTCAGCCCGACACGCGAATCGAATACGAAAAGCGCTGCATCCGCACCTTCCAGGCTCACTTCGGTTTGCTTGCGCATGCGACCGGGCAAGGTGTCGGGATCATCATCTTCCCACCCGGCTGTATCGACGATCTGGAAATCCAGTCCCGCAATCGTCGCATCGCCGAACCGGCGATCGCGCGTAACGCCGGGTTGATCGTCGACCAGCGCCAGCCGCTTACCTACAAGGCGGTTGAACAGCGTCGACTTACCGACATTGGGCCGGCCAATGATGATCACTGTCGGTTTGGAAGATGAGGGGTGCATGATGGCTCGGCAAGTGGCGCTTTGCGCGTCGCATTGCAAGCGGATGCGGTTTGCCGCGTAAGCAGGCATGCGCGTTTGTAAAAAATTAACCCTCTCTTTTTAGCGTGGAACGTATGAAGACAGCACTCGCCATGCTGATACTTGCAGCGTCCGTTCCGGCGGCAGCCGATAGTGGCCAAGCCCTTGATCGTCCCGGAAACGAAGAACTCGCACCATATATTCAGTGTGCGCCTTATGCGCGGCAGGTTTCCGGTATTCAGTTATTCGGGGAAGCGCGCACATGGTGGGAGCAGGCCCAGGGCCGCTATGCGACCGGTTCGCGGCCCAAACCGGGCGCGGTCATGGCCTTTCACCCACATAGGGGAATGCAATCCGGTCACGTAGCCACTGTCAGTCGAGTGCTCGATTCGCGGCGAGTGTTGTTAGACCATGCCAATTGGTCGCCGGTTGATGGACGCCGCGGACAGGTCGAGCGACACGTGCTTGCTATCGATGCATCGCCGTCGAACGATTGGAGCGAAGTGCAGGTCTGGTATGCCCCCTTGGGCAAGGTGGGCACCACCCGCTGGCCCATCGACGGTTTCATTTACGCGGACGGATCACCTCAGATAGCGGCGCAAACAGCCGTTGCTCCGCAGCGCGCAAAGGCATCGAAGCGCTTCGCACGTGCATTTGCGGATCTTGCGGAATAGCTCAGTCAGCTTTGGCAATGGGCGGATTGTCGCCAAGGTCCTCAAACCAGGCTTCGACTGGCCCGTTAAGCTTGAGCGTTAGCGGGTTGCCGCGGCGATCCACGGTTTTGCCTGCCTGCACACGCACCCAGCCTTCCGAAATCGAATACTCTTCGATGTCTGTACGCTGCTTCCCCTTGAAACGGATGCCGACCCCGCGCTGAAGCACCTCCATCTGGAAATGCTCGCTCTTCGGGTTGACCGAGAGGTGATCGGGCGGCGTCTGACTTTTTGTTTCTTCGCTCATGCCGCGCGCCGATAATGCGGTGGATGGGCGCGGGCAAGTTCAATCGGGCGGTGGGGGAGTTTCCATGGGCCCGCGATCGGGCTCGTCATAATCCGGCTGGGGCGGTTCGAACCCTGGCGGCTCCTGCATCGGCGCTTCGTCCGGCAGGCTGTCGGGCGGCATTTCATCGGGTGACCCGGGATTGATGGTGTCGGGATTGATATCTGGTTGAGTGGCCATGTTGTGAATTCCTCTTGGTTCGATCAGGATTTATCCAGCGCTGCTTCGCCGGCACCTTGTTCGCCGCCGTCCTGAGCGGCGCTCAATGATTGTTCGACCTTCTCGTCGTCCTCATCCGAAGGACGGTTCTGGCCTTTCTTAACGCCCTTTGCCGTCGCCTTCGGATCGATGACGGGCGGGGTGTCGGCCGGAGTGGCTGGTTCATCATAATCACGCATGGCAAAAGAACGGTTCGCACCGCGAAGCTGTTCCTTCACCTGTCGCCGCGCTTGCGCATTTGATCGCATCCTACTAGAGGCACGCGCCTACACGCGGAGGACTAGCGCCTTTCGCGCAGCTTCGTTCGGGTTTGCGGGCGTGGCGGAACTGGTAGACGCGCTGGTTTTAGGTACCAGTATCGCAAGATGTGGGGGTTCGAGTCCCTTCGCCCGCACCAGTTTCGCCCGGCGTAAGGCCCAATCGCATATATCGCTTTTGGAAAGTCACGAGTTCATCCATGCAGATCAAAGAGACCACCAACGAGGGCCTCAAGCGCGCCTACACCGTCACCATTCCGGCCAAGGAAATTGACGAGCGCGTCAACAGCGAAGTCAAGAAGATCGCACCGCAGGTGAAGATGCCGGGCTTCCGCCCTGGCAAGGTTCCTGCCAACCTCGTCCGCAAGATGCATGGCGAACAGCTGCATGCGCAGACCCTGAACGACATGATCCGCGAATCGGTCGACAAGGTGATGGCCGACAACAAGCTGCGCCCTGCAATGCAGCCCAGCGTCGAGCTCGATGAGGGATATGAGGAAGGCAAGGACGCAGCACTGTCCGTCGAACTCGAAATCCTGCCGGAAATCGATGCACCGGAAGTAGACGGTCTGGCACTTGAACGGCTGACCGTTCCTGTGACCGACGAGCAGGTCGACGAAGCTGTTGAGCGCATTGCGTCGAACAACAAGAGCTACAAGGATGCCGCCAAGACCAAGAAGGCTGCCGATGGTGATCAGCTGATCATCGATTTCGTGGGCCGGGTCGATGGAACCGAATTCGAGGGCGGCAAAGCGGAAAACACTCCGCTTACGATCGGTTCGGGCCAGTTCATCCCAGGGTTCGAAGAACAGCTTACCGGCGTGAAGACGGGCGACAAGAAGACGATCACCGTCACATTCCCCGAAGATTATCCCGCTGAAAACCTCAAGGGGAAGGAAGCGGAGTTCGACGTCACTGTTCAGCAGGTCAAGGTCCCGACCGACACCAAGATCGACGACGAGTTCGCGAAGAACCTCGGCCTCGAAGGCCTCGACAAGCTGAAGGAACTCCTGCGCGGACAGCTTGAACAGGAAACGTCGGGCCTTACCCGTACGCAGATGAAGCGTCAGCTTCTCGACACGCTCGCCGCCGGACACGATTTCGCAGTGCCGCAGGGTATGGTCGATGCCGAATTCGAACAGATCTGGGCCCAGCTCCAGCAGGAAGCAGCGCGTTCGGACGATGCCGAAACCATGCTCAAGGAAATGGAAGACGAAAAGGACGATTATCGCAAGATCGCCGAACGTCGCGTTCGCCTTGGACTGCTGCTGTCGGAAATCGGACAGAAGAACGGTGTCGAAGTGAATGCCAATGAGATGAACATGCTCATCCAGCAGGCTGCACAGCAATATCGCGCCGAAGACCGTGAGCGGTTCATTCAGTACGTGCAGCAGGAACCGATGGCCGCTGCCCAGCTGCGCGCACCGCTGTACGAAGACAAGGTTGTCGATTTCCTCTTCGACAAGGCCGAAATTACCGACCGCGAAGTAACGCGCGAGGAACTCGAAGCTGCAATCGAGGCGGAAGAGACGACCGAGGAGAAGCCGAAGAAGAAGGCCGCGGCCAAGAAAAAGCCTGCTGCCAAGAAAGCTCCGGCGAAGAAGACCGACGATAAGGACATTGACGAAAAGCCGGCTGCGAAAAAGGCTCCCGCCAAAAAGACGGCTGCGAAGAAGCCTGCTGCGGAGAAGGCCGACGACAAGCCGGCCGCTAAAAAGCCCGCCGCCAAGAAGGCTCCGGCCAAGAAAGCCGCACCGAAAAAGTAACGCTCGCTGGACGAGTAGCGAAAAGGGGCGGCGAACTCAGGTTCGCCGCCCCTTTTTCGATTTCGGCAGACGCATCAGTCGCCAGGTGACCATGGTTGGAGCGACGGCTCTGGGATCGTCGCAGTACGAGCGCTTTCGTATGCTGCCCCTGCTTTCAGCACTAGGTGGTCCGACCATTTCGGTCCCATAAAGCTTATCCCCACAGGCAGGCGCTCCACCGAGCCCATTGGCACGGTCAGGTGAGGGTAACCAGCGATGGCAGCGAGCGAGCCCGCGCCAATGCTGCCGTCGAAGTTATCGCCGTTCACAAGGTCGCTTGTCCATGCCGGCCCACGGGTAGGGACCACCAATAGAGCGACCTGGTTTTCTTCTAGCAGGCGATCGATGCCGCGATCTGCGGCGAGATGCAGCGCGTTGTCGCGCGCTGCGCGGTAAGCCTGCTCGTCGGTACGCTCGACTGCCATTTCAAACAGGCCCTGGTCGAACCAGCGCATTTCTTCAGCCGCGTTCGCTTTGTTGAAGGCGATAAGATCAGCCAGGCTGCGCGGCATATCCTTTCCCGGAAGTGTGGCGAGATAGGCATTCATGTCGGTGCGCAATTCGTAAAGCAGCGTAGCGAACTCGTCGCGACCCATCTCGTCGTTCGGCTCGAATGCGATTTCGACCAAATCGGCTCCTGCACGGCGCAGATCGTCAAGCGCGGTCTCGAAAATCGCGCGCACATCTTCGCGATCGCCAACCTGGTTGACGAGCACGCCTATACGTACGCCCTCAAGAGATGCATCCGCCAAGCCCGTAGTGAAATCCGTGATATGAGCATCGGCGTCGGCCGTGGCGGGATCGGCAGGATCGCTGCCGGCTATCGCGTTGAGCAACAAGGCCGCATCGGCCACGCTTCGCGCCATGGGGCCCGCGGTATCCTGCGAATGGCTGATCGGGACGACATGCGTTCGGCTTATCAAGCCGACCGTGGGCTTGAACCCGACGACACCATTGATGCTGGCGGGACACGTGATCGATCCGTCGGTTTCGGTGCCGATGGCCGCCCAGGCGAGGTGCGCTGCGACAGCTGCACCACTGCCGGCGGATGACCCACAGCTATTGCGGTCGGTGGCGTGCGGATTGCGGGTCAACCCGCCGACCGCGCTCCACCCGCTGGTCGAATTGTTCGAGCGGATATTGGCCCATTCGGAAAGGTTGGCCTTACCCAGCACCACGCCGCCTGCCGCGCGAAGATTGGCGATCAGCGGAGCGTCCCTCCCGGTGTTATTGCCGGCCAGTGCGAGGCTACCTGCCGTGGTAGGCAATTCGCGGGTTTCGATATTGTCCTTCACCAGGACGGTCCGGCCCGCCAGTGGCAGTCCGGCCGCTTCCGCCACTCTCGCTTCGTCCGGCGCATTGCGATTGACCGCAATGACTGCATTCAGTTCGGGCCCTGCATCGTCGATCGCGGCTATCCGGTCGAGATAGGTGCGCGCGTCGTTCTGCGCTTCCTGTGCCGAAAGCGTCGTTGCGGGGGTTGCCCCCAAGGCGATGGCCGCGAAGGCGAGGCTGGGCTTGTTCATCGACGCAGCGTGCCAGCTTCAGGCCGCATTACAAGTCCCCGTTCAGAAATCTCCGCTGATCGTCAGGCGAAAGATCGGTCCGATGCGGCGGTCCGCAAACTCGTGGAACGACACCTCGCCATCCGGGCGCGGACCGTCGTATACCGTTCTTCGAAAGTAATTACGTGCGCCCAGCAATGTGTTGACGGCCTGTGCCCTGACAGTGAGACCGAAGATATCCTTGTGTTCGATGAAGAAGGCATCGAAGAACGGTCCTTCCCATTCACGCCCCTCCTCGTAGCGCCGGGCGTAGGGCGCATTGTCGAAATGCTCCACGGTTGCGCCCCAGGCCCAATCGGTCGAGGGAATATCGTGGCGAAAGTCGATTTGCAGGGCGCCCTCCTGATCGTAGGAAAAGCCGCGCGTGATACCGGTGAAGGGATCATCGACATACATGTAACGCTTGACCGCGACGATGTCGAAACGTGCGCCCTTCCATCCAATCGGGTCCATTTTCAATGTGGCGTTGGCTTCCAGATGAAGGCGCCGTGCATCGCCGATATTTCCGCGGGCTTCTCCGCCGTCAGGTAGCGGGAAGAAATCGATGAAATCCTCGAACCATGCCTGTCTGGCTTCCAGCTTCAGCGACCCCCAGGGCCCGAACGTCTTGTTCGCTTCCAGCTCGACGTTCCAGCTCTGATAGGGCACCAGTTCATTGTTGCCGCCATTTTCGTTATCGTTGTTGAGCGAGACGCTGGCGAGAAAATCGCCGAACGACAACTGGCTGACGCGCCGGGCCACAGTCAGCGAGACATCGAAGTCGCTCGTGGGTTTCCACGTCGCCGCCAACGATCCCTTGGGGCGCTTGAAGCTTCGCGAATTGGGCATCGCACCGGTTTGCTCGATCTTCGAAAATTCCATCGTCCCGATGGCCTGGACCGATAAGGTGGGCGATACGGCACGCGAAAAGCTCAGACTCGTTTCATAGCGATCTTCGCGCACCCCGCCCGTTCCTCCCGGAAAAGGCAGCGAGACAAATTCCCCGTCGGGTGCAAGATCGAACAGGGCCGAACTGCGATCCAGCCGGTTGAACGCAGCTTCCCCGGACAATTGCCAGTCGGCCTGCCACAGTTTCCAGCTATACTCCGCTCTCCCGATGCGTTCGCCGTAGCCGTTGGTTTGGTCAAAACGAACTCCGGTGGCGGCGCTGCCGTCGTCGAAGCGATCGATCAGCGTCTGGGTGAAATTGTCCCGTTCGTAATTTTCCAGGCCGATCAGCTTCAGCGTTCCGGGGCCAAGCGGAAACTCAATATCGCCCCCAATTTCGTATTGCGGGCCGTCTTCATGGGTGCGCACCTGGCGTGTGCGGATAGGACCAACGACGGGAATGCCGATTTCCGGCTCCCTGCGATAATAGAAATCTTCTGCATAATTCAGGTTGAGGTTGGCCTGTACGCCGCCGAAATCATAGGCGAGGGTGGTAGCGAGCTTGGGTTCGTCCGATTTGCCGGAGAAGACCGAATATTGCGTTTCGATCAGTTCTCCAGCGCCATCGGTGATCGTTATGGGGCCGTCGGCTCCGAAGCGATTGTTGGGATTGGACAGCGCGACGGTGTAATTCAGCTTGCCGGTCTTCCCGGTGACCGAGATTTCGCCGCCGAAGAGTTCAGCTGCCGTGTTGTGAGGCCTGAAGCCGGTCGTCCAGCGGAACTGGCCGGAAGCGGCATCGCTTTCGTAAACGACATTGGCGACCACCCCGGTCAACCCGGGAATATCGAGCGTGTTGCCGTCGACCAGCTCGATACGCACGACGTCGCTTGCCGGGATGCGACGAAGCTGGTCCGCTACGCTGTCAGATTTGCTGGAGAGGCGCTCGCCGTTCACAACGACGTTCTGCGTTGCCTGGCCGAGACCTCGCTGGCCCTGATCATTGCCGCCCGATATTATGAAGCCCGGAATACGCGTAACCATGTCCAGGGCATTGCGCGGGGCGAACTGTGCGAAATATGCAGGATCGAAGGTCCGCGCGGAGCCGCCAGGAGCGTTCGCGACAGGCGTCGCATCCTCTGCCGTAGCCGCATCCTGGGCGAGGGCGGGCGATGCGATGCTGCCGGCGATGACGATGGTGGCAGTAGTAAGCAGCAGTCCGTGCAAACGCATGAAGATTGTCCAATCCCTCTAAAGTTGGACTTTGCGTTTACATCTGTAGGCGAAACGGCCTACGCCGGTTCGACAGACGTCGTTTAACTGCCGATCAACGAATTTCATCGACAACCCGACCGGACGAACGACTGTTGCCGAAAGTATCCCCCGCATTACCGAGCGATGCCTCTTGAACATCGCTCGTTCCATGGCGACATAGGCGGCCAACCGATCCGACGAGAGGACTTTTCATGATCGACCTGTTCGGCAGCGATGCGCCAGAGACCCGCTTTGGTGCCCAGGGCCAGTTCACCACCGATCCCATAACCGGCGCGCTCGTGCCGGTGGTCGTAGAACAGACCAGCCGCGGTGAGCGTAGCTTCGACATCTTCAGCCGCTTGCTGCGTGAACGCATTGTGTTCGTCACCGGTCAGGTGGAAGATGGCATGGCTTCGCTTATCACTGCGCAGCTGCTGTTTCTGGAAAGCGAAAATCCCAGCAAGCCGATCAGTATGTACATCAATTCGCCCGGTGGCGTGGTGACAGCCGGTATGGCGATCCACGATACGATGCAGTACATCAAGCCGCGCGTTTCGACCGTCTGCATGGGCCAGGCTGCAAGCATGGGTTCCTTCCTGCTCGCAGCGGGCGAGCCCGGAATGCGTATTGCTCTGCCCAACGCTCGCATCATGGTTCACCAACCATCCGGCGGTGCGCGCGGCATGGCCAGCGACATCGAAATCCAGGCGCGTGAAATCCTGCGGATCAAGAAGCGGATGAACGATCTGTATGTGAAATATACCGGTCAGAGCCTCGATGAGATCGAGAAGGCGATGGACCGCGACACATTCCTTGAAGCGGACGAAGCGATGAAATTCGGTATCGTCGACAAGGTTTTCGAGACGCGTCCCGAAGCCGATGGCAGTGAGGCCGAAGGCAGCGGTGGTGCGCCAGAGTAAGTAGAACGGCAGCTGCCCGCGCCGGAAAGTGTTCCTGCGCGGGACTGTTGCAAGAATGTCGTAGGATTTGAGCAACCTTGCCGCTTCAGCTTATGGCAAGGGCAGCTCGCTACCTAGGATATTGACCCAAACCACGTGTCCCCTAGAGTCGGAATTCTCCCAAGGGGCGCGCGGGGAAGACGTTTAGGATATGACCAAGTTGAGCGGAACCGACAGCAAATCGACCCTATATTGCAGTTTCTGTGGCAAGTCGCAGCACGAGGTGAGGAAGCTCATCGCGGGCCCCACCGTGTTCATCTGCGACGAATGTGTCGAGCTGTGCAATGACATCATTCGGGAAGAAACTAAGGCGGGTCTGACCGGCAAGAAGGAAGGCGACGTCCCGACGCCGGCCGAGATTTGCGCCACTCTTGCGGATTATGTCATCGGCCAGGAGCGTGCCAAGCGCGTTCTTTCCGTTGCGGTTCACAACCACTACAAACGGCTCAAGCACGGGGCGAAGGCCGGCGATGTCGAACTCGCCAAGTCGAACATCCTGCTTGTCGGGCCCACCGGCTCGGGCAAGACGCTGCTGGCTCAGACGCTCGCCCGCACCTTCGATGTTCCTTTCACCATGGCCGATGCGACCACGCTGACCGAAGCCGGTTATGTGGGCGAGGACGTTGAGAACATCATTCTCAAGCTGCTTCAGGCTTCCGACTACAATGTCGAGAAGGCGCAGCACGGCATCGTCTACATCGACGAGATCGACAAGATCACGCGCAAGGCGGAAAACCCGTCGATCACGCGCGATGTGAGCGGCGAAGGTGTGCAACAGGCTCTCCTCAAGCTCATGGAAGGCACCACTGCCAGCGTCCCGCCCCAGGGCGGCCGCAAGCATCCGCAACAGGAATTCCTCCAGGTCGATACGACCAATATCCTGTTTATCTGCGGCGGCGCCTTTGCCGGCCTCGACAAGATCATTGCCGATCGTTTGCAAAAGCGCTCCATCGGCTTTGGCGCGCATGTCGCCGATCCGGACAAGCGCCGCGTTGGCGAACTGCTGGAAAAGAGCGAACCGGAAGATCTTCTGAAATTCGGCCTCATTCCGGAATTCGTTGGCCGATTGCCGGTCATAGCCACGTTGCACGATCTCGATGTCGATGCACTCGTGACAATCCTGCAGGAACCGAAGAACGCGATCGCCAAACAGTACCATAAGCTGTTCGAGCTCGAAGACGTTGAGCTGACCTTCACCGACGAAGCGCTGCGGGCGATTGCCGAGCGCGCGATCAAGCGCAAGACCGGTGCACGTGGTCTGCGTTCGATCGTCGAAGCGATCCTGCTCGACACGATGTTCGACCTGCCCGACATGGACGGGGTGACGGAAATCGTGATCGACAAGGATGTGGTCGAAGGTAAGAAAGAACCCATCCAGGTCCACGGCGGGAAGAAGGCCGAGGACAAGGAAGAAGCTGCCTGATGCGCGAGTTTCTTCGGTAACGGATTAAGAGATCAAGCCCGCCGTCACCGGCGGGCTTTTTCGTTCCGCGATCAGCAGCCTGCAGCGCATGCCGAAAAGGTGAGTTCTATCTGCAGTGTCGTGTGACCGATGCGATGATGGTGTTCAAGATCGTGAGCGACATCGCGCAGGAACTGGTCGCCGGGATGACCGGTGGGGATTATCAGGTGCGCAGTAAGCGCCGTTTCGGTGGTGCTCATCGGCCAGATGTGAAGGTCGTGGACCGCTTCGACGCCGGACAGGCTTTCGAGATATTCGCGAACGCCGCTTTCAGAAATCCCCTTGGGCACCGCGAGCATGCTCATTGCCACGCTGTCTTTCAAAAGGCCCCACGTCCCCCAAGCGATGACCAAAACGATGGCGAAGCTGACAGCCGGGTCGATCCAGCTTTCCCCAGTCCACATGATTGCCAATCCGGCAATAACCACTCCGGCACTGACAAGCGCGTCTGCAGCCATGTGCAGGAAAGCGCCACGGATGTTGATATCGTGCTGCCCCCGCATGAACAGCGCGGCGGTCCCCGCGTTAATGACGATGCCGATCCCTGCGACGATGGCCATCGTTTCGCCCTGCACCGCGGGGGGCTCGGCCATACGATTAAGCGTTTCGAACAGGATCGCGCCGATGGCTATCAACAGGAGGCCGGCATTGAGCAGGGCTGCAAGAATCGTTGAGCTCTTAAAGCCATAGGTGAAGCGTACCGATGCCGGGCGCTTGGCAGCAACGCTCGCCCCCCAGGCCAAAAGCAGAGCAAGGATATCGGAAAGATTGTGGCCTGCATCCGCGATCAGCGCCATCGATCCGGACATCCAGCCATAGACCGCCTCGACAACCACGAACCCGGTATTGAGCAAGATGCCGATCAGAAACGCATTGCCGAAATCGGCTGGAGCATGGCTGTGCCCATGACCGCCATCATGACTGTGCTTGTGACTTATGCTCATGTCTTCGCTCGTTGCCCTGAGTCAGGTCCCTATGCGAAGCAGAGTACCGTACAGATCTGCCAAAACACAAGAAAAACGATGAAAAACAGCGGGATATGCAATATCATAGCGTGCATCGTTCACCTGCCGGATCGTCAGTGGTCGGCGCCTCGTTGCAGGATATGTAGCGCCAGGCGCTGCGGGTCAGATACAGCTATCTAGCCCATCGCGACGGACGGCGCCGATACGCGCCGCGATCGTATTGCCGTGCCGGGCCAGCCACCCGCGAGGATTCTTGACTGATCTTTCTTTGGGTAAAGGAAGAGCCGCCGCCATGCGCGCGGCTTCGATCGGGCTGAGGGATGCCGCCGACGTGCCGAAATAGCGCTGCACTCCGGCTTCCACGCCATACGTGCCAATGCCCGTTTCGGCGACATTGAGGTAGACTTCCATGATCCGCCGCTTGCCCCAGATCTTTTCGATCAGGAAAGTGAACCAGGCTTCAAAGCCTTTCCGGACGTAACCGCCGCCTTGCCACAGAAAAACGTTCTTGGCGGTCTGCTGGCTTATGGTCGAACCACCACGAATACGTCCGCCGCGGGCGTTGCTTTCGATCGCCTTCTCGATGGCTTCCCGGTCGAAGCCATCGTGTGTGCAGAATTTTCCATCCTCCGCGGCAATAACTGCACGAACCATGCTGCGATCGATGTTCGAAAGCGAAGTCCAGTCCTTGGTGATTCCATTGGCATCCATCACCATGGTCGCCGTCACCGGAACCGGCACGAACTTGAACAGCACCACGAGTGCGAGACTAAGGCCGATAAAGCCCACTACTGCCTTCAGCAAAAACATGATCAATCGTTGCATGACGGACGCCTCTACGGATGGAAGGAGCCGTTCGCAATCGGTGGGTCAGCGTCGGGCATCATAACTCGCTCGCGCTTCTTCGATCTTGTCGATATTCGCTTCTGCCCAATGCCATACGCCGCAAAATGCCTCGCCCAACTCGAAGCCGAGGTCGGACAAGGCATATTCGACGCGTGGCGGGACTTCCGGGAAGACAGTTCTCAGCACCAGACCTTCACGCTCCATACGGCGAAGGGTCTGGGTCAGCATCTTCTGGCTGATCCCAGGCACGTCGCGGGAGAGCTGACTGAACCGTTTCGGGGCGCGGTCTTCGAGTGCTTCGATCAGGAGGAACGTCCACTTGTCCGCCACCCGCGCGATGGTTTGGTTGACCAATTGGTCGATTTTTTCGTCGTCCGCATAACTGGTGACTGCAGGATTCGCCATTTCTAACCTTAGGGTAAGTACCGCACGAAAAAGTGCCTTCTTCCGAAATGAAAGCAAGCCACTAACTGGATTGCATGTCCAGCCAGAAGGAGACACGACATGCAAACGAGCGGAAACACGATCCTCATCACCGGTGGTGGAAGCGGCATCGGGCGCGAACTGGCGCATAAATGGCATGACCTTGGCAATACAGTCATCGTAGCAGGGCGGACACAGGCCTCGCTGGATGAAACTGCTGCGGGACATGACAATATCCACACGATGATCGTCGATGTCGGTGATGCCAAGGATCTTGCTCGCTTCGCCAAGAAAGTTGTTGAAGTACATCCGGCGATCAATGTGTTGGTGAACAACGCCGGGATCATGCGCTTCGAGGATATTACCGAGGAGCGTGAGCTAGGTGACGCGGAGGCAACGATAGCCACAAATCTGCTGGGACCCATCCGGCTGATCGACGGGCTTATCGAGCATCTGAAGGCACAGAAGAACGCGGCGATCATCAATGTGACTTCGGGACTTGCCTTCGTGCCGATGCCGCGCACGGCGACATATTCGGCAACAAAGGCCGCCATGCACAGCTATACGGTGTCGCTGCGCGCCAAGCTTGAGGGTAAGGTCGAGGTAATCGAGCTTGCGCCGCCTGCGGTTCAGACCGAACTGACGCCCGGCCAGTCCACGCGTGAAGGCTATATGCCGCTCGACGAGTTCACCGAAGAGACGATGCTCGGTTTCACCGCAGAAGAAACGCCTCAGGAGGTGCTGACCCAGAATGTCCTCTTCCTACGTAACGCCGAGGCTGAAGGGCGTTTCGACAAGGCGCTGGAAATGACCAGCAAGTTCTGATCGAAGCTGCCGCAATGAAGAAGGGGCGCATCCAGTTAAGGATGCGCCCCTTTTCTTCGTTCAGAGCTTAGGCTCAGGCGACGCTTGGCAGCAGCTTTTCCCCGGCGATGGTTTTCATCGCCTTTTGCAGCTTTTCGAATGCGCGCACTTCGATCTGGCGGATGCGTTCGCGGCTGACATCGTAGACCTGCGAAAGTTCTTCCAGGGTCTGCGGATTTTCCGTCAGGCGGCGTTCGGTCAGAATATGCTTTTCACGGTCATTGAGGCTATCCATCGCCTCGACCAGCATATCGTGACGCACTTCCGATTCCTGCGCATCGGCGACCAGTTCGTCCTGCAACGGACCGTCATCGCTAAGCCAGTCCTGCCATTCGCCGGAGCCTTCTTCGCCATTGCGCATCGGAGTGTTCAGCGAACCGTCGCCGCCCATGATCATGCGGCGGTTCATGTTGATCACTTCCTGCTCGGGCACGCCGAGATCGGTGGCGATCTTCGTCACATCGTCAGGATGAAGGTCGGTATCCTCGTAGGCATCGAGGTTTTTCTTCATCCGGCGCAGATTGAAGAACAGCTTCTTCTGTGCCGCAGTGGTACCCATTTTCACGAGGCTCCACGAGCGAAGGATATATTCCTGGATGCTCGCCTTGATCCACCACATGGCATAGGTCGCGAGGCGGAAGCCGCGGTCGGCTTCGAACTTCTTCACGCCCTGCATGAGACCGACATTGCCTTCGGAGATAAGGTCAGACACCGGCAGGCCGTAACCGCGGTAGCCCATGGCAATCTTGGCCACGAGCCGCAGGTGCGACGTCACAAGCTGCGCGGCAGCTTCGGTATCGTCATGTTCCTCGTAGCGCTTGGCGAGCATATATTCCTGCTCTTGCGTCAGTACGGGAAACTTCTTTATTTCGGAAAGATAGCGGTTGAGGCTTTGCTCCCCGCCGAGCGCTGGAACGCTCAAAGTTTTGGTATTGCTCACTTGTACCCTGACCTTTCTAGCGTCGACCACACATGGCGGACCCCTGCTGGGCATCCGACTCTCGGGCCACGTCGGTTACGTATAGCTGACGCCGGCGAAAATGCACACGCGTTTCATCGATTTCAACGTGCGGTTTCGTCGATCAGTTCCCGCATATCGGAGGGCAGTTCGGCGCAGAAATCCAAGGTTTCAGCGCTGATAGGATGTCTGAATCCCAACCGTGCCGCATGCAGTGCCTGACGCCGAAAACCGAGGTCCTCGAGAAGGGTCCGGAGGCCCTTCGGAGTGCGTCCGTAGACAGGGTCTCCCAATAGCGCATGACCGATTGACGCGCAGTGAACGCGCACCTGGTGCGTGCGCCCGGTTTCCAGGCGGCATTCGATGAGCGAGGCGTGGTTCAGGCGTTGGCGAACCTCGTAATGCGTGACGGCATGCTTGCCGCGCGTCGCATCGTCGGGAAGCACCGCCATTTTCTTGCGATCGCGATCGGACCGGCCGATGCGGCCCGTAATCGTGCCGGACGCCGGGATGGGATGTCCGGCGCATACGGCGAGGTAGCGACGGATGATCGAATGGTCGGCAAACTGCTTCGCCAATCCTTCGTGGGCTGCGTCCGACTTGGCGACGACGAGGAGGCCGGACGTATCCTTGTCGATCCGGTGAACGATCCCGGGGCGCGCCACGCCATTGATGCCGGACAATTGCCCTTTGCAGTGAAACAGCAGGGCGTTGACCAGCGTACCGTCCCGATTGCCCGCCGCAGGATGGACTACCATCCCCGCAGGCTTGTTTATGACGATGAGGTGCTGATCTTCGAAGACGACATTCAGCGGAATGTCTTGCGGTTCGGCTGCCAGCATCTCGGGAGGGGGAAGGCTGATGGAATAAGCGGCCCCTTCCTTCACCTTTGCCGAACCGTTTCGTGCGGTCGTACCGTCGATCTGGACGGCCCCGGCGGCAATCAAACCCTTTACCCGCTCCCGCGATAGATCTGCTGCACCTGCCAACGCCTTATCTAGGCGCCCGGCGATCGCGACTGTTCCAGTGATGATTTCACCATCGGGCATGCTAGAGCCATGCGCGATGGCAACCGAAGTCTCAAGCAATGTAATCGAGCGCCTGTTATCCGAAGCGAGGCGCGCCCATCCGCTGGAATGTTGCGGCATACTCCTGGGACATGGCGAAGTGATAATGCAGGCCAAGGCTGCGGCGAACGTCCACCCGGATCCGCGACAGCATTTCGAGATCGATCCGCAGGCGCTGATCGATGCGCACCGTGCCGCGCGCGATGGCGATCTGCAGGTTTTGGGCTATTACCATTCGCACCCCAATGGTCTGGCCGAGCCATCTGCGACCGATCGCGCCATTGCAGCACCGGATGGGTCGGTCTGGGCGATAATCGCGGCGGAGCGAATCAGCTTCTGG
Source organism: Qipengyuania pacifica (assembly GCF_019857205.1). GTDB lineage: Bacteria > Pseudomonadota > Alphaproteobacteria > Sphingomonadales > Sphingomonadaceae > Qipengyuania > Qipengyuania pacifica. The sequence continues at coordinate 73,213 of NZ_JAHWXO010000003.1, forward strand.
CGTTCGGGGGATGCAGGGTTCGAAGCGCTTCCCTATGAGGTCGCCCCTCGCTAAGACACAAAACCAATCTTCACTATCCGGGACCCAAATGGACGACCGCCAATCGATCGATCTTGCCGCGATGCTTTGTTCGCGCCTGTGCCACGACATGCTCAGCCCAGTAGGGGCCCTGTCAAACGGGCTCGAGCTGTTGGCCATGGAAACCGATCCCGAAATGCGTGCCAATGTGATGGAGTTGCTCGAACAAAGTGCGCTCATCAGCACGAACAAGCTGAAGTTCTTTCGCCTCGCTTTCGGCGCAGCGGGCGGCTTCGGCGAGCAGGTGGAAATCACCGAACCGAAGACGCTGATCGAAGCACTGGTTGCCGACAAACCCAGCGTGTCGATCAACTGGGCGCTCGCCGAACGGACCCTCGCTAAGCCGGCGGTCAAGGTGCTGCTGAATTTTGCGCAACTGGCCATCGATGCGCTGGTGCGTGGAGGGACGCTCGATATCGGTGCGGAAGTGCGCGATGGCGCGTGCGAAATCGTGGTTCGTGCCGCGGGTCCCAAGATCGCCTTCGACGAGACGATCGGCAAGGCGCTGGACGGTTCGCTCGACCGGTCGGATCTGACCAGCCGCACGGCGGCAGCGCATATGATACATCTTCTGGCGTCGGAAAACGGCGGCGGTTTGCAGTATCATAAAGGCGCCGACGCATTGGTGCTTGGCGCGGTTCTGCCGCAGGGTGAAGGAATGATCGGTTGAACTCCGATTTCGGCAAGGTCGGCGACGGGCTGCCAGCCAGCAAGGACGAACTCGTCGACCGGGAGGTCCTTTCGCCGAACCATGACGAACGCAGCTCGCCGATTTCCATGCTGGTCATCCATTACACCGAAATGGAGGACAAAGGGTTCGCAATCGAACGGTTGTGCGATCCGGAAGCCAAGGTTTCGGCGCATTATCTGATCGGCGAACAGGGTGAGGTCGTACGGCTGGTACCCGAGGAAAAACGCGCCTGGCATGCAGGCGTATCCTACTGGCGCGGACACAAGGATGTGAATTCGGCCAGCATCGGTATCGAGCTCGACCATCCCGGCCACAGATATGGCTATCGCGAATTCAACGATGCGCAGTTCGAAGCGCTCGTGCCCCTGGTTGCGCGCATCGTGAAGGAATATGACATCCCGCGCGCAAATGTCGTCGGACATTCGGATGTGGCACCTGCGCGCAAGATTGATCCGGGTGAGCTTTTCCCCTGGGACCGGCTGGCCGAATACGGCCTGTGCCTGCCGCGCCCGGAAAAGCTCGAACGCGGCGATCCGTTCGACAACGATGCCGCCTTCTACCTCGCGCTCGAACGTTTCGGTTACGACATTACCGACGGTCGCAAAGCGGTCGAGGCGTTCCAGCGCCGCTGGCGTCCGGAGAAGATCAACGGCGAGATCGACGGTGAGGTTCGCGCCATCCTGTTCCAGTTACTCCTGGATCGCGATCGCGGACACACGCGGTAAGTCGCACCGGTCGCAAGTCGAAGCAGCGTACCGATCCGGAAGCCCGCAGTTGGATGCAGCCGACCCCGGGAAGGCGGTTGGAATTGCCCCTGCCACTTTGATGGCGTACAGATCAGCTATGGATCAGTACGACATCCATACCGTGTTCGGCCGTTTAACCGATAAGCAGGACGAGGTCTTGCGGCTGGCTTGCCAGCACCTGACGTCCAAGGAAATTGCAAAAGAACTGGGCCTTGCGCCAGTCACGATCGACAAGCGCATCGATGCGGTGCGAGCAAAACTTGGCCACATGCCCCGCGTCGAAGTGCTACGCCATTATCGGGCATGGGCAGAACAGTATGATCAAATCATAGACGATCCGGCCATACTAACCAATTTTCCACCCAATGCTGCACCAACGATCCCGCAGCCACCCGGGCAATCCTACACGTTCGAAGATTCGCTCACATTCGATGGAAGAGCGGCTTGGGACCGGATGCCTCAGGGGCTGCAGCCGGGGATCAAACCTTCGGATCTTGGAATCGGTGGCAAATTGCTGCTGATACTCGTCGGTGCGGTGGCAATCATGATGGTCGCCGTGCTGTCGATGGCCTTCGCAAACGCGCTGGGCACCATGGTCTAGGTTGCAACCTCTCCTCGGCTGAAACGCCTGAGGAGAAATCAATGTCGCTTGATCTTACTACTGCTACTGCCCGTATTGCTCGCGAACTGGGCGAATCCGAAGTCGCCATCGCCGATGCGTTGGCGAAAACAACTGCTCTCCTTCATAGTGCGGCGATGGCCGGCCGCGATGTGCCCGGCGCTCCTGAACTGGAAAGCCAGCGCGCATTGCTTCGCCTTCAAAAGATTGTCGGCGGGCTAATCGAAGCTCGCGGCGAAGCCGCTAGGGTCCACGATCAGCTTCGCAAGATTGCCGTTGAAACGGGCGCCGGAGAAGAGCCAACCTGCCCGGATAAATCGTTTACCTCTGCCGAGCATGTAGCGACGATCGCTGCCTGACTTGCCTAAGCAAGAGCGAGGGCGCAATTGCATGAGCGATGACCCGGTTTTTGATCCAGGTAGCGCTCACGCTCGCAGTCCTCGCTTTTGCTTGGAGCAGGGGCGGAAAGCCTGAGAAATATGTCGCTACAGTCTATTTCGTGCTGGTCTTTGCCGGGATTGCCCGGTGGCTGGCCACGGGTACGTGGAGTCAGGACGGCTACGATTCACTGCAAACCTTTCGCTTCCTTATTGACGTCTGTGCTCTGGTTGCGGTTACAGCCGTGGCGCTTTCATCCGATCGTTGGTGGACCTTATGGGTGAGCTCGGCGCAAACCATCGCCGTGGTTTCCCATCTGCTGCGCGCAGCGCACGCGCCCCTAGAGCCGCTCGTCTATGCCATAATGGAGCGGTGGCCGGTCTGGCTGGCGCTAATTATTACAGGCATCGGCACAATGGCCCATTCCCGACGGATGCAGCGCACCACCACCTGACCGCGCTCATGACTCCGCTATCTGCGGAGCCGAACGAACTTGCGGGTCGGCTATTGCATCGCTTCGGTTCGATCAGCGCCATTTCCAATGCCGATGAAGCGGACCTGCGCGAATGTGCCGTGCATGGTGAGCACTGGGTCGAAGCTCTTCTGGCGGTTCGCCAACTGCTTCATGACGGGAGCCGCGAAGAGATCTTACGGACACGTCTCGGTGACGATCGCTCCTCACTCGATCGCTACCTGATCCAAAGCATCGGCGGGCTGCGGCACGAGCGGATGATCGCGATATTGGCGGACGAGGCGGGGTTCGTGATCTCAGAAGAGACTATTGCCGAAGGTCAGGAAGGGCAGGTTGTGCTGTCGGCGCGTCGGTTGTTCGGACGCGCGCTCGCACTGGATGCCCGACAGATGCTGATCGCCCACAATCACCCTTCTGGGGATGCTACACCTAGTAATTCCGACATACGGCAAACCAAGGAGCTTCTGGCACAAGCAAAATGCCTTGGCGTTACTCTCATCGATCATCTGGTCGTAGGGCGCAGGCGCGTGACCAGCATGCGGGAAAGCCGCCTGATATGACGCCGATCGAAGACGCTGTGCGGCGCAGTATTGCGGGGCATGTAATCTCCATAGCCGATTGGCAGCGTGCCCTCCTTTTTCTAGGCGATAGGGGGAACGCCCCACACGGTGACGAGTCGTTCGCAAATTACCAATTCAGTGGAGCAATGAACGAGGAGATTTGGGATATTCTCACTTACCTCTTCGTCATGAGGGCGAACGACAGGTCAATTTTTTTTCCCGAATGTTGTCAGTCCGCCCGTGTGCCGCGCGAGCGCTTCCTGGAGCATTTGAATGGATTGTTCGAACAGGGGCTTGTGCTCTGCACACTCGAACGATCCGATTCCGATGACTTTACTCTGCAGCTATCGCCGCGAGGCAGGGAGATTGTCGAGGAGGCAATATGGGCAGCCGATAGCGAAAAACCTGGTGGCATCCTTGCCGCCTCTGCGTGGCACTTGCCGGATGAATTTATCAAGAATGACATCGCACGCAGTCTGAATGTCAGCTCAAGCGCAGTTGAGCGGCATCTGGCCAATTTCAGGGAGTAGCCCCTCTAGACATCCGCCAATTTGCGACAGTCTAAGCTTCTTTCAGTCCTTCGCCGGGTTGGGCCAGGATCGCTGCGTGTGCGCCAGCCGCAATTGCACCGGCCATGGCCACGGCGAGGCAGGTGGGGCTGGCAAACGTCCGCTCGATGCCGAGTTCAGGCAAAGCGACGGTGGCGATGGAATTGCCCGATTGGGACCGTGAGGTCAAAATACCGGCCTGTCGCGTCGTCAGCAAAAGTATCTGCTCGAGAGCATCCGCATTGAACAAGGGATCGGCAACGGACTCGATAGGCGGTGTGAAATAGCGCTTGAGAAATTGCGGTGCTTTTTGAAGCAGTTCGCATAACTGCTGCACCAGTGCCCGCGATATGTCGCGGGTAGGAGCAGTCACCATTGCGCAGGCGCGCAGGAATTCATCGAGATCTTCCTGCCGCAGCGTCGGGGGTAGTGGCGTGTCCAAGCTCTATCTCCTTGACGACAGGAGAGGGTGGCGCGCGGCTGGTGTCAAGTAATACGCAGGTCAAAGCCGAGCAGATGAATCGGTTTCGGATCAAACAATCTGTCACAGTAAGGGGAAATCTAGCCTTCTCGATTGTCGGCTTGGCAATGTGCGGCGCCTGATCTATCGCGACAGGCGCCAGGGGGCTGGGCAGCCGCGTGCCGCAAGGTACGAGGAAAGTCCGGGCTCCACGAAACAAGGGTGGCGGGTAACGCCCGCCGTGGGCAACCACAGGGAAAGTGCCACAGAGAGCATACCGCCGATGGCCTGCCGAGGTTCGCCCTTGGACAGGATCAGGCAAGGGTGAAAGGGTGCGGTAAGAGCGCACCGGGGCTTCGGTAACGCGGCCCGCATGGCAAACCCCACCCGGAGCAAGGCCGAATAGGGGCGGCGCGCTGGAAACAGCAGGTGCGTTTCGCATCGACCGCCCGGGTTGGCTGCTCGAGCTGCGGAGCAATCCGTAGCCTAGACGAATGGCTGCCCCCGCGCGGCAGGTGTGCAAGCATACCGCGGGCGGGACAGAACCCGGCTTACAGGCCCCCTGGCAAACCTGTCGCACCCGGTAACAGCGAAGGCTGGGGCGCCTTCTCCGGAACGAGCTGCCCGTCGACTTCGAGCCCTTCGAACGGCCGGCAGGCTTCGTTCATTTCGTCGGAATGAAGATGAACCTTCATCATGGGGTCGGCCGTGCTCCAATCGGTGTGGGGATCATCGCGGACCACGCACAGGGCGCGCCAGGCGATCGGCAGTTCCTGTAGCTGTTCGATGGTGGGCAAGCCTTCGATCAGAACCTCGTGTCCCGAATAGCTGCCTGTCGCGTGGCCGATGAACTTGGTTTCCGTGCCGCGTATATGGATGCGCTCTGATCCTTCGTCGATACGAGCGAAGGTGTCGAGCCGGATGGAGAAGGCCGCCCAGATCGAAATGCCGATCAACAGGACCAGCGCCACCATGGTAACGACCACGGTCCACTTTGCGGCCGGGTTATCCAAACCTTCAGAATGATCGAGCGACAAAGGTCATACTCCTAGGGAAAAACAGGTTGGGAAACGCTCGCTGGGGCATGATCGGTCCCGATCCGATCGCTTCGAGTGTCGAAAAGGGTTCTTCACCAGGAAAATTCCGAGTGCACGGTAGTCATATCTCCATTCACGTCCCGCGCCTGAATGACACGGCGGGTGTCGCCTTCCAGAACCAGTGCGGTCAGGTTGCCGGTGCGAAAGGCGCCCGTGTCTATGCCGATCCGGTAATCGGTATGTTCGATCTCTTCGAAGATCGTATGCCCGTGGACAATTACATGGCTGAAGGGTTCGTCATGCTTGAGAAACCGTTCGCGGATCCAGCGCAGATCCGACTGCTTCTGATCGTCGATCGCGCGTTTGGGATTGATGCCCGCATGGACAAAAACATAGTCGCCGGCGACGACAATATTCTCCATGCGTTCCAGAAACTTGCGGTGCTTTTTGGGGACCAGCTCGTTCAGTTCGACCTGAAGTTCCTTCATGGTGAGTTCGTTATAGCGTCTACGTTTGATACCGTAACTCAGCACTGTCTCGCGCCCACCATGCTTGAGGAAATGGCGGAGCATCTCGCGGTCCGTGAAACTCTCGAGAAACATCTCTTCGTGGTTTCCGGCGATGCAATGCACGCGTCGGCGCTTTCCCCATTTGCGCGCCGTTTCGACCACCCGTGCACTTTCCGGACCGCGGTCGATAAGATCTCCCAACAGGATCACCGTACTGTCGGCAGCTCCCGATGCAGCGTCATCCCGCTCGATAGCCTCGATCAACTGGTCCAGCAGGTCGCAGCGCCCGTGTATGTCGCCAATAACGTAATAGCGTTCGCCGTCGGGGACGCTCGGCCGACGCATGGGCTCGCCACGCCGACCAAAAAGCTTCGCAAGATTGAACATGGTACCTGAAAGAGACCCGGGTAGCGCAAATTGAGTGTTCGGGAGATACGCCCTTGTCTCGCAAGGAGCAACTGACGGCGCGGGGCGCTCATCTTCGCAGTTGCGGAAAAAGCACACCTATTGCTGCGTATGCGAAACGTTTTTGACTCGATCTTGCGCAATGCTTCGCTTTTGGGCAGGTTTATGAGCGTATCTGGACGAGAAGCCTAATAAAATGGCTCCGCCGGATTCGCAGGTGGGACGAAGCGACACTCGTACAGGAGTTTGTGATGCTAACGTCCTTTCGCGGCCTAATGGCCGCATCGCTCGCTATGGCGAGCATTTCTCTCGCAACGCCGGTCATGGCTCAATCGGAAGATGAAGCTGCGAGCAGTTCGATTACCGCGTCGGCCAATGTTGCGCTGACGACCGACTACCGGTTCCGCGGCATTTCCCAGTCCGGGGGAGACCCGGCTCTTCAGGGCGGGTTCGATGTCGCCCACGACAGCGGGTTTTATGTCGGAACCTGGGCATCTTCGATCAAGGGCGGGCCATCCTATGGCGATCTTGAACTGGACATCTATGCCGGGTGGAGCGGCAATCTGACCGAAGCGGTGAGTGTTGATCTGGGGGTCTTGTACTATATCTATCCCACGGAAGATCTCGGCCTTGATACGGACTATTGGGAACCTTACGCGTCGCTCAGCACCACGCTTGGGCCTGCTGCGGCGACCTTTGGAGTGGCCTACGCGCCCAAGCAGGATTCGCTGAGCGGACAGGACAACCTGTATCTCTACACCGATCTCGGCTTCGGCATTCCGAACACGCCGATCAGCATAAACGGCCATCTTGGATATACCGATGGCGTGCTGGCACCTCCCTTCGTGGCGGGTACTCTGGACGATACGGGCTTCGACTGGTCGCTTGGCGCGAGCGTGGCGAAAGGCAATTTCGAACTCGGCGTGGCCTATGTGGGCGTGGAGGGTCCTTCGATCGACGGCTATACCGATGATGCTATCGTAGCGACCCTGTCGGCCAGCTTCTAACGGGGGCACCAAGGAAGTGCGGGGCGCATCGGTTGGTGCGCCCCCTTTTTCGCGCCTAATCGAGGGCGAAGTCTACAGTCGTCACGACGCGCACTTTCTTGAACGGCGTGTCGCCCACGCCCCAGCCGCCCGCTTCGCCATCGCGCGCCTCGATTGAAAAATATCCCTGCGTTGCTTTGCGAATGCCCCCAACATCTGCACCGCTGTCTTGGGCAAACTGTTCGGCAGAAGCGCGAGCATCTTTCGTCGCTTCGGCGACCATCGCGGGCTTGATCGAATTGAGGCCCGTGAAGGTGTAACTGATACCCGACCCGTCTTCGAGAACGACCCCGTTACGAACCAGTTCGGCCTGATTTCGCACGGCGCGCTGAGCGCGATCGATATCTTCGGTCCGAAGAACGATACGTTGCCGCACGGTGTAAAAGACCGTCCCGTTGTCGGTGTAGTTCGAGACATTTATCCCGGCAGGCGTGAGCGCTTCTGCAGGAAAACCCATGCGTTCGAAGAATTCGCGCACCGCCACGGCGTCATTGTCGGTGCTTGCCTGCGCACTCTGCAAGTTTGTGGCGGTCGACGCGAAGGACAAAGTCCATGTTGCCAGGTCCGCGGTCACTTCGCGTTCGGCAAGTCCGCGAACAGTCACTGTACGCTCGGCCGCCTTCATGCGCACGAGCCCATCGCCGAGGACGAATCCTCCGATGATCAGACCGGCCGAAATTATGCCGGCGCTCGCAATCCAGCGTTTGAAAGTTGCATCCCCGCGCCTGTGCGTGGCACTTGGCGCTACCGTTTCGGGTTCGTCGGACATGATCGCGTTCCTCTCTGGCCAGTCTGGCGGAGCGCAATCTAAAACGTGCTCGGTGAACCGTGCTTTAATATAGATGAATGGAGTGCAAATTGACCAAATATCTTCACACGATGATCCGCGTGACCGACCCGGAGGCCACTGTCGCGTTTTTCAAGCTGATCGGGGTGGAAGAAACGCGCCGTTTCGATAACGAAGCGGGTCGCTTCACGCTCATTTTTCTAGCGGCCCCGGGTCAGGAAGGCGTCGCGGAAGTGGAACTTACCTACAACTGGCCCCCACAGGACGGCAGCGATCCGGATACCTATTCGGGCGGCCGCAATTTCGGCCATCTCGCCTATCGGGTCGAGAATATTTACGAGACCTGCCAGGCCATCATGGATGCCGGCCATACCATCAACCGCCCCCCGCGTGACGGGCACATGGCCTTTGTCAGGACGCCCGACGGCATTTCGATCGAGCTGCTGCAGGAGGGATCTCTCGAGCCATGCGAGCCTTGGGCAAGCATGGAAAATACCGGGAGCTGGTAAGCCGCGTCAGTCGATATATGGGGAGCGCATATCGTCGGGATGCTGCGCGGACATGCGCAGGATGGTGTAGCCGACTATTGCCGAGATCAGCGAGCCGAGGAGGATGCCGATCTTCGCCTCGTTGATCAGCAATTGCTGGCCGGTAAAGGCAAGCCCGCTGATGAACAGCGACATGGTGAAGCCGATCCCGCACAGGATGGAAACTCCCCATATTTCGGGCCAGCTGGCCTGATCCGGCCGTGGCGCGAAGCCGATCTTGTCGGCAACGAAAATCGCCGAGAATATCCCGATCTGCTTGCCGACGAACAGGCCGGCCGCGATCGCAAGCGGGAGCGGGGCGAAGACCTGTTCCAGACCCATGCCGGCGAGCGGGACCCCGGCGTTGGCAAAACCGAATACCGGAACGATCAGGTAGGCGCTCCACGGGGCAAGCCCGTGTTCCATACGCTCGACCATGGTCTGGTCGTCGGGGCCGACCATGGGAATGCACAGCGCCGCGACGACGCCCGCGATGGTGGCGTGAATCCCCGAATTGAGGACGAAGTACCACAGGACCAGCGCGAGCAGGATGTACGGCCAATATCGCGCCACGCGCATCTTGTTCAGGACCATCATGGCCACGACTACCGCGCCGGCAGCAGCGAGCCAGCCGAGTTTGATCTGCGCGGTATAGAACAGCGCAATGACCATCACGGCGCCGATATCGTCGACGATCGCAACGGTCAGGAGGAACAGGCGCAACGATGCCGGGCAGCGATTCCCCAGCAGACCCAGTACGCCCATGGCAAAGGCAATGTCCGTCGCCGCCGGAATTGCCCAGCCGCGCATCAGTTCGGCATCGCCGCCGACCACGCCGACATAGACCAGGGCAGGGACTGCCATGCCCGCAACCGCTGCAAGAATTGGCAGGCGGCGGGATTCTGCGGTCGATAGCTGTCCTTCTATCCATTCGCGCTTAACTTCGAGTCCGACGACGAAGAAGAACAGCGCCATGAGCCCGTCGTTGATCCACAAATGCATGTCGTAGAGCTTTGGGATCGGCGTCCAGGGCAATTCGCCGTAGAAAAGCTGCTCGTATTCGCCTGCAAGCGGCGAGTTGGCCGCCAGCATCGCGGCGATCGCCACGAGGATGAGCAGGATGCCGGCCGATGCGTCGCTGACGAAAAGCGCGCGAACGGGGGCAAATACGAGGCGGATTCCTGAAGGACGTTGGTTCATCTTGGCGACGCTCTCTCCCGTAAAGCGTCCCATGTTGCAAGTCTTGAAAGCGGAGGTTAACGAAATAGGCAGGGGGTGCCGTATGGTACTGGGGTCGTTTACTTTCGCGGAATGGTTCGTGCTCGTGCAGCACGAATTACTGCTGTTCGCGGCAGCATTCTTTGCACTCGGCATGATCGACGAGTTCGCTCTCGACTGTACTTATGTCTGGATGCGTCTCACCGGACGTATCGCGACACCTCGCCTGGAAGAAGGCGATCCAGAGACCATTACAAGCCTGGCCGGTCCTGCTGCCGTGTTCATTCCGACCTGGCTTGAAGAAGCCGTCATTGGCCCTACGCTCGTGCATATGCTGGACGTCTGGCCGCAGCCGGAAGTGACCATCTACGTCGGCTGTTATCGCAACGATCCTTGTACCATGGCGGCCGTTATCGCCGCGACGCGGGGCGATCCGCGCGTACGGCTGGTAATCCACGGCGAAGATGGACCGACGTCGAAGGCTGACTGTCTCAACCGCTTGTATCGGGCGCTGGAAGAGGATGAGGCGCGATCGGAACAGAAGGCATCCATGGTCGTGCTGCATGACGCGGAAGACATGGTCGATCCCGCTGCGCTTTCTCTTCTGGATCAGGCGTTATGGCACGCACAGTTCGTCCAGCTTCCGGTGCTCGCTCTCCCGCAGCATCGTTCGCCGTGGATCGGCTCGCATTATTCGGATGAATTCGCAGAATCGCATGGCAAGGCTCTGGTTGTCAGGGACGCATTGGGGGCAGCCATCCCAGGTGCCGGTGTCGGCTGCGGGATCGCGCGCAATGCTTTGGCAGCCTTGGCGGCGCGGGAAGGCGGCAGCCCCTTTGCCCGAGAATCCCTTACCGAAGACTACGAACTCGGTCTCAAGATCGCCCAGGCTGGAGGACGAGGTCGGTTCATTCGCGTACGCGGCTGCGATGGCCGCTTGATTGCGACGCGGGCATTTTTCCCAACCGGCCGCGACGAATCGGTGCGTCAGAAGACGCGCTGGATGCACGGCATCGCCTTGCAGGGATGGGACCGGCTGGGTTGGGACCGGAAGCCGGTCGATCTCTGGATGCAGCTTCGCGACCGGCGCGGACCGCTCGCCGCCATACTTCTGGTGCTAGCCTATTCGCTGCTGGTGTGTGCCGCGATATCCATGATGCTGAGTGAACTGCATATTGTAGCACTTCCTGCCATTTCACCGCTACTTTCAGCATTGCTCTGGCTCAATCTCTTCGGGGTGGCGATGCGCTTTTTGATGCGTGCCTGCTTCACTGCGCGCGAATATGGCTGGCGTCAGGGATTGATCGCCATCCCGCGAACTTTCGTATCGAACATCATTGCGATCATGGCTGGGCGGCGCGCTTTGATAGCCTACATCAAGACCCTTCGCGGTGCCCCGGTGATATGGGACAAAACGGAGCATTGGGATCACCCTGCGCTGCTGAAAACGATCGATAAAGCCGGTGCATAATCTGATCGCGCAACGTCAGGGACAACCGGTTCTGTTCCTGTGCCTGCTGACGGCCGGATGGCTTTTACTGCGCGCGGCGACGTGGGAAAATCCGTTGCTGCCACCAGCCATTACGCCTGACCTGGTAATGATGGGGCTCGACAAGATCGAGAGCGCACCCGGACACACGGATCATCGAACCGGCAATTTCGGTCCGCCGAGTATTCGAGCGGGAAATGATGGCACCGGCGCTCCCCACGGGGTTCGTGAAACCGCGCGCTTCAAGCCGATTGGATTTGCCGCACTGGTGCGCAGCGGGAAAGCTGAATCTGGGGCCGGTAGCCTTCATCTTGAGCAGGCGGTGGCTCCGCGACTTGCAGAATCGCCTGGCGAGTTGGCGGTCGCCAGCACTCGAGACCAATCGCCCGAGTCAACCAATCGAACAGTTTCTTCTGTGCGAGAGGATACTCGACCGGGGGGCTCGGCGTGGCGGATCGACGCCTGGCTGGTCGTGCGAGAGGGTAGGTCCTTGCCGACGGAAGGCGGATCGCGGCCGGCCAGTTATGGAGGCAGTCAGGTCGGCGCTGTACTGGCGTATAGTCTCGATCGATCCAGCGCCCGCCGACCGGCGGCATATTTCCGCGCCAACCGGGATCTCGGCAGCGACGGACAGACGGATACAGCCCTTGGCCTGCGTGTCCGGCCTCTCGCGAAGATACCGATCGATTTTCATGCCGAAGCGCGGGCGACGCATCGAGATGGATCAACCGAATTGAGGCCTGCAGCCTTTGTGGCGGGGGGATTCGAGCAGGGCAGGCTGCCGATGGAAGCGACGGCGCGAGCTTATGGGCAGGCTGGCTATGTCGGCGGCGATTTCGCAACCCCGTTCGCAGATGGCGCTCTGGTCGCGGAACGCCGGGCGGTGACTTTCGATTCGGGTGGTCTGTCGCTTGGAGCGGGGGCCTGGGGCGGCGCCCAGAAAGGGGCGTCCCGGGTCGATGTGGGACCCGCAGTGACCCTCAATCTCTCCGCCGGGGGCGCGCCCGTGCGTCTGGAAGCAGGCTACCGCGTGCGTGTTGCTGGCAATGCAGCGCCGGGAAATGGTGGCGTGCTGACGCTTTCGACCGGGTTCTGACATAGTCCGGCTTCCAACCGTCCGCCCGCTGCGATAGGGCGAAGCCATGGATGTCTATCTCCCAATCGCGAACCTGTCCGTAAATGGACTGTGGATCGTCGCGTTGGGAGCTTTGACGGGCATTCTTTCCGGATTGTTCGGTGTGGGCGGCGGGTTCCTGACCACTCCGTTGCTAATTTTCTATGGCATCCCACCGACCGTGGCGGCCGCATCGGCATCGACGCAGGTCACCGGCGCGAGTGTCACCGGCGTGCTGGCGCACGGCGGTCGCGGCGGTGTCGATTACCGCATGGGGATGGTCATGGTGGCGGGGGGTATCGTCGGATCCGGATTCGGCGCGCTCCTGTTCCGGTTTCTGCGCTCGATCGGCCAGATCGACGTGGTCATCAGTGCGCTCTACGTCATCCTGCTCGGCACGATCGGCATGTTGATGGCCCGCGAAGCGGTGCAGACGCTGCGTGGCACCGGCAGTTCGCAGGCGGCTCGAAGGCGGCACCACCCCCTTATCGCGAGCCTGCCCATGCGCTGGCGTTTTTACCGTTCAGGCCTCTACATTTCCCCGATCGCGCCACTGGTTGTGGGCGTGGCGGTCGGTGTCCTGACCATGCTGATGGGCGTGGGTGGCGGGTTCATCCTTGTTCCTGCCATGCTCTATATTCTGGGCATGAGCGCAAATGTCGTCGTCGGCACTTCGCTCTACAATATTCTGTTCGTGACCATGGCCACAACTCTCATGCACTCTCTGACCACCAAGGCGGTCGATATCGTGCTGGTGTTCCTGCTGCTGGTAGGTTCGGTGACGGGCGCGCAGATCGGCTCTCAAATCGCGGTCAAGGCAAAGCCCGAGATATTGCGCCTCATCCTCGCTGCGATCGTCCTGCTCGTGGCGTTCCGCATGTTCCTCGGCCTGTTCTATCAGCCGGACGAAATCTACACGCTGTATCCGTTGTGAGGGCGGTTCTTCTCATTCTCTTCGCTTTTGCGCTGATGGGGCAGCGGGATCCCATCCTCGTGCCCGAAGTGAGTCAGCATGAAGTGCGCGTACGGCAAGGCTTTACCGGAACCGAGCTGCTGCTTTTCGGCGCGGTGCTCGATCCGCTGGGCAGGGCGGCCGGCAGCGACTACGATATCGTAGTCGTTCTCAAGGGCCCGTCCGAACCGGTTCGACTGCGCGAGAAGGAGCGTTTCGTCGGCGTGTGGGTCAATGCGGCGAGCAGCGATTTCCGCTCTGTCCCGTCCTTCTTCGCCGTCGCCTCTTCGCGCCCTGTATCGGAGATCGTCGATGAGAAGACCGCAGCGATCTACGAGTTCGGAACCGACTACATCCAGTTGTCACCGAGCGGCGTGATCGATCCGGAAGAACAGGCGCGCTTCAAGGCCGGGCTTGTCGATCTCAAAACGCGCCAGCAGCTCTACAAGCAGGATTTCGAAGGCGTTCAGATCAGCGAACAAGTGCTTTACCAGTCGCGCATATCGCTGCCGTCCAGCGTCTCTACCGGCACATATACGGCGGAAACATTCGCTGTTCGCGATGGGCGGGTCATTGCATCGGCTCAGGCGGAAGTCGAAGTGAAGAAGGTCGGCTTCGAACGGCTCGTAGCGGAATATTCTCAGGAATGGTCGCTGGCCTACGGCCTGATGGCGGTCGCTCTTGCCGTGGGGATGGGCTGGGCAGCAGGCCGGTTGTTCGCGTTGATGTGATCCTTTCCGGCGCGGCGGCGTTGACCACATCTTAAGCAGTTTCGGGCAGGCGATACGCTGGCGCAAATGGGGCGTCATACGTGGGGCACAGCTGACCGATGACCGAAATGGGCAATCCCAACTACCGTACCTTCGACCCGGCGATGGAAGATGGCGCAGAGCCGCCGCAGCCGCGCAGCAATTCGCTACGTGACCGGATCAGGCGCAGCGCCGAACAATCCGCTCCATATGTGTCCCCATCGGGGTATGTTCACCAGCCGCAGCCTTGCGCGGATGTGACATCTGACCAACCGGTGTCTGTCGAACCGATTGCGCCTGCCGAACGCTTTACACCAACGCTGGGAGACGCACCGCCGCGCCCGTCGGGCCTTGCACCGCAGCGCGAGCCCGCGAATGCGGTTGAAGCTCCCGCAGAAGAAGAACCGGTCAGCGAGAATGCCACCCAACCCATTGGCGTGGTGCTGGAGATCGCCGGCTCGGGTTCGATGATTGCCATCGACCTGCAACGCCTCAACGAGTGCACCGAAGATGACGATCCATCGATCGCGATGGCCGGACAGGTCGGTTCGCAGGTCAAGATACGCGTCGGCAACAGCTGGCTTCTCGCCAGCGTGCGCAATCAGCGCCAGGATCGCAAGGCAGGGTCCATCCTCGCCAATATCGATTTTCTCGGCGAAGGGATCGAAGAGAAGCTGACCGGAAAGCTCCATGGCTTCCGCCGCGGTGTGACGCGCTATCCCGTTCCGGGCGGAATGGTCTATCCCGCGTCGACGCAGGACCTCAAGCAGGTCTATGCGAGCGACGGGCGCAGCGCGGTAACGATCGGCAAGGTCTATCCTACGAAGGACATCCGTGCGGGCATCTACATCGATGCCATGCTCGGAAAGCACTTTGCGCTGCTGGGTTCGACCGGCACCGGTAAATCGACCAGCGCGGCCCTGTTGCTGCACCGCATCTGCGAGGCGGCGCCCGAGGGGCATATCGTCATGATCGATCCGCATGGCGAATATTCGGCGGCGTTCCGCCATACCGGCGTTATCCTCGACGTCTCGAACCTCCAGATGCCGTACTGGATCATGAATTTCGAGGAGCATTGCGAAGTGCTGCTCACCAGCAACGGCAATGAGCGCCAGGTCGATGCCGACATTCTGGCGCGCTGTCTGCTCAAGGCCCGCCAGAAAAGCCGCCTTGCCGAAAGCATGGGCAAGATCACGGTCGATTCCCCCATTCCCTATCTCTTGTCCGACCTGTCGAACGAGATTCAGGACGGGATGGGCAAGCTCGACAAATCGACCAACTCCGCCCCTTACATGCGGATCAAGAACAAGCTCGACGAGATCAAGGGCGACCCGCGGTACCAGTTCATGTTCTCCGGCATGCTGGTGGCCGACACGATGGCCGATTTCATCGCCAAGATCTTCCGCATGCCATCCAACGGCAAGCCGATTTCGATCATCGACGTGTCGGGCGTCCCCTCGGACATTACCGCGACGGTGGTTGCCGTGCTCAGCCGACTGGTCTTCGACTTCGCCATCTGGGGCCGCGAGGAGCGTACATCGCCGATCCTGCTCGTGTGCGAGGAAGCCCATCGCTACGTTCCGAACGAGAAGAATGCCGATGGCAATTCGGTCGGAACCATCCTTAGCCGCATCGCCAAGGAGGGCCGCAAATACGGCATCTCGCTCGGCCTGATCACGCAGCGCCCGTCCGACCTTGCCGAAGGCGTGCTGTCGCAATGCGGCACGATCATTTCGATGCGCCTCAACAACGACCGCGACCAGGAATTCGTGCGGGCCGCCATGCCGGAAGGCGCGCGCGGGTTCCTCGATGCGATCCCGGCCCTGCGCAATCGCGAATGCATCATCTGCGGCGAGGGCGTGGCCATCCCGATGCGCGTCAGCTTCGACAATCTCGAGGAATCGCGGCGCCCGGCATCGGAAGACCCGAGCTTCGTCGAGCTGTGGAACAAGACCGGCGGCGAAGAGGAAACCGTCCAGCGCACCGTGTTACGCTGGCGTTCTCAGGGCTGATCCGATCTCGCGGCGTTACATGTCGGGCTTGAACCGCCCGACCGCTTCGCCATTCGTATTGACCTCCTCCGCCGCGCGTTCGGGCGAGATGGCGCGTGCCTTGAGGCGCCAGCCCTTGCGGCGATAGGCGACGATCGCGAGCGCAACGCCGACGAAGGAGCCGAAGGGGAAGCTCAGCCACAGGGCATCCTGTCCCAGCGTGCCGACCAGAGCGTAATAGAAGCCGAGCCGCGCCGGGAACAGCGCGATCCCCAGCACGATCAGCGGTGCATAAACGACGCCGCCCGCGCGCATGGTGCCGAACAGCACGATCGTCACCCCGAAGATGATGAAGCTCCAGCTCGCCAGGAACTGGATGTGGCGGGCCAGCGCCACGGCAGGACTTTCGGGACCCAGGAACAGAACCAGCGCCGCGCGGTCGAACAGCAGCAGCAGCGCGGTCATGACGCCGGTCAGTACCAAGTTCGTGCTCACCCCGGCGCGGCTGATCTGGTCCAGCCGGTCCAGCTTGCCCGCCCCGATGGCCTGCGCCGCCATGGCACTGGCCCCGGCACCGATCGCCATCGCGGGCATCTGGAGATAGGTCCATAATTGCAGCGACGCGCTGTAGGCGGCCGCCGCAAGCAGCCCTTCGCGGTTGACGAGGCCGATGAAGACGATCCCCGCCGAAGACACCAGCAACATCTGTGCCCCCATCGGCAGACCCTTGCCGAGGATGTAGCCCATTTCGGCCCGCCGCGGGATGAGATAGCCGATTTCCCTGCCACGCAGCCGCAGCGGCAGATCGCGCCAGTAAACATAGGCGACCAGCCCGGCCAGCGAGACATAACCCGCGATCGCGGTGGACAGCGCCGACCCGGCAATGCCAAGCTGCGGGAAGGGGCCGATCCCGGCAATCAGCAGCGGGTTGAGCACGATATCGAGCACGACCGTCAGCGCCATGAAGATGAAGGGCGTTCGCGCATCCCCCGAGCCGCGCAGGCCCATGGCGATCATCACCGTGGCCATGGAACCGGGGATCGCGATGAAGATGACGCGTAGATATGACAAAGCGAGCGTGTAGGCCTGTTCCGGTGTGCCCAGCGCCTGCAGCAGGGCGGGCGATGCCAGCCAGCCTGCAATCGCCACGATCAGCGCGAGCGTAAGGCAGAACCCCATGGCGGTGCCGAATGTCCGCCGCGCCTGATCGGTATCGGATGCACCGAACGCCTGCCCCATCTTGACCGTCGCCGCCATGCCGAAACCGAAGACGGCGGCGAAGGTGAGGAACATGATGATATTGGCATTGGCGGTTGCAGCCAGTGCCGCTTCACCCAGCAGCCGCCCGACCCAGATCGAATTGACCGAGCCGTTGAGCGACTGGAGCAGATTGGATGCGAGCGTGGGCAGGCTGAACAGGACCAGTGTCTTGAGCACCGGTCCGCTGGTCAGATCGCGCGGCTTGGCTGGCGTCGGCGGTCTCATGTGGCCCGTGTGTCTCCGAACAGGTGGATGTGCAGGCGGTCGCTCAACCGGAAGCCATGGCGCACGCAGAGCGGCGCGAGCCATTTCTCGCGCTCGCGCAAGGTCTCGCTATCGGTGCCTTCGGCCATCAGGAACACATGGCCGGGCCTGAAGCGGTACCGGTCGCGGAGCGCCAGGACCTCGTCGACGTCTGCGGGTTCCGCGATCACGAATTTGAACCATGCGCGCGGATCGGTGGCATAGGCATCGAGCCGTTCGGGCAGCAGCGCCAGTTCGGCGGGATTGCCGCTATGCGCCAGCTTGGGGCTGACGTTGAACTGGTCGATGCGGATATCGAGCGGGGCGGGGGCCCCGGTGGTTCCGTTGGTTTCGATCTCGACCGACACATCGGGCAGCAGCTCGAGCAGGCGAGCAAGGGCAGGGGCCTGCAGCAAGGGTTCGCCCCCGGTTATGACGAGCCGGCTTTGCCCCAGCGCCATGATACGCGCGGCGACTTCATCTTCCGGCAGCGAGAGCTGGTTGGCCTTGCGGTCGTATTCCACGCCGTCGCGATGCGGGCGTTCGTCGCCTTGGAAATGCCAGGTATAGGCGGTGTCGCACCACACACAGGCAAGGTTGCAGCGTGACAGGCGCATGAAGGCGACCGGCATGCCCATGCTCGGCCCTTCGCCCTGAACCGACGCGAAAATTTCCGGCCCGCCTTCATCGTCGGTCGCGAGTATCAGCGCCATGCCAGTCCTGACGGGTTTACACCGACCCCATGCAAAATAAAAACTCCGGCAGGCCGCGACGCTGCGCTCAAATTATTGTGAGAAAACAGGAAAGGTGGCTTTCCCCAATTCGAAGGTGTCACCTTTCGCGCAGGCCCTGTCACGATGATTTCCCACATGCGTTTCGCGCAGATACGGATGGGCCGGGGATTCATATCCCCGGCATAGGCAAAATGTCCCCGTGTAGGAAAGAGCTACCTTACCCCAGCCGCGCCAGCGCGGCAGTCAGGCGTTCGACCTCTGCGGTGTGATGGGCGTGAT
This sequence comes from Qipengyuania pacifica, assembly GCF_019857205.1. Taxonomy (GTDB): domain Bacteria; phylum Pseudomonadota; class Alphaproteobacteria; order Sphingomonadales; family Sphingomonadaceae; genus Qipengyuania; species Qipengyuania pacifica. The sequence goes on from NZ_JAHWXO010000003.1 coordinate 92,105, forward strand.
CGGCGCGGGCCTTTTCGACCGCTTCGGGCTTGGCGCGATCGACGAAGTTGGCGTTGGACAGACGCCCTTCGAGCGACTTGGCTTCCTTGGTGGACGCTTCGAGCGCCTTGGAAAGGCGGGCTTTCTCGGACGCGATGTCGATCACACCTTCGAGCGGGATCACGAAGGCATCCTCGCCGGCTGCGATCTGCATGGCGGCACCGGCGGGGGCATCGGCCATGTGGATCGGGGTCAGGCGGGCAAGCCGCTCGATCGCGGCGGCATTGGCCTCGACTACCGATTTCGCCAGCGCGCTGGGCGCCGGGCAGAAAGCTTCGAGCTTGGCGCCCGGAGGAATGCCCAGTTCGTTCTTGGCGGTACGAACCGCGCTGGTCAGCGCGATCAGCCAGTCGATCTCCGCCTTGGCCGCCGCATCGATCTCGGCCTGCGGATCAGGCCATTGCGCAGTGATCAGCGGGTAATCGGCGCGCGCGGCCTGCTTGGACCACAGCTCTTCGGTGATGAAGGGCATGAAGGGGTGCAGCATGACCAGGATCTGATCAAGCGCCCAGCCGGCGACGGCCTTCGTCTCGTCATCGAAATTGCCCTTGATCAGTTCGATATACCAGTCGCAGAAGCGGTCCCACACGAAGTGATAGATGGTATTCGCGGCCGCATCGAAGCGCAGTTCGGCCAGCGCCTTGTCGAGCGCGTCTCTGGTTTCGATGACCTCGCCGATGATCCAGCGATTGACCGCCAACCTGGGGGATAGCCCCGGGCCGGTATGATCGCCGATGCCGCCGACGATCCCGTTGGACTGGCAGAAGCGCGTGGCATTCCACAGCTTGGTCGCGAAATTGCGGTATCCCTCGATCCGCTTGTCATCCATCTTGATGTCGCGGCCCTGGCTTTCCATCGCCGCCATGAAGAAGCGCAGCGCATCGGCGCCGTACTGGTCGATCAGGCCCAGCGGATCGACGACATTGCCCTTGGACTTGGACATTTTCTGCCCGTCGGCAGCGCGGACAAGGCCGTGGAGGTAGAGCCTGGGCCAGGGGTTCTGGCCGGTGTTGTACTGGCCCATCATCATCATGCGGGCATCCCAGAAGAACAGGATGTCGAAGCCGGAAATCAGCAGGCTGTTGGGGTAATGTTTTTCGACGAGATCGGTCTTATCCGGCCAGCCGAGGGTGGCGGACGGCCACAGCGCGGACGAGAACCAGGTGTCCAGCACGTCTTCGTCGCGGGTCAGCGTTACGCCGTCGCCAGCCTGTGCCTGCGCCTCCTCTTGCGTCATCGCGACATAGGCTTTGCCGTCGGCGTCATACCACGCCGGGATCCGGTGACCCCACCAGAGCTGGCGGCTGACACACCACGGCTGGATGTTTTCCATCCAGTTGAAGAAGGTCTTTTCCCAAGATTTCGGGACGATTTCGACTGCGCCGCTCTTCACGGCTTCGATCGGCTTCTTCGCCAGCGTTTCGGCATCGACATACCACTGGTCTGTCAGCCAGGGTTCGATCACCACGCCGCCGCGGTCGCCGAACGGCGTCGCGATGGTGCGCGGTTCGGCATCGTGCTCGACTGCGTTGCCTTCCTTGTCCTTCGTGACATGCGGAATTAGGCAATCCAGTTCCTTCAGTCGCCGCACGACCAGTTCGCGGGCGCCGTCCACGCCGTCGCGCTTGAAGCGGTGAAGGCCGAGGAATTCTTCCGGCACCAGCCCGTCCGCTGTCTGGCAGACATTGGCTTCGCCATCGAGCATGTTGAGCATGTCGGCCGGCTTGAACCCGGCGCGCTTGCCGACTTCGAAATCGTTGAAGTCGTGGCCCGGCGTGATCTTGACCGCGCCCGACCCGAGTTCGGGATCGGCATGTTCGTCCGCGACGATGGGCACGCGGCGGCCGGTGATGGGCAGCACGACATGCTTGCCCACGACGGATGCGTAACGCGCATCATCGGGATGCACGGCAACCGCCATATCGGCCAGCATGGTTTCCGGCCGCGTGGTGGCGACTTCGATGTAATCGCGACCGTCGGCCAGCGTCACACCGTCTTCGAGCGGATATCTGAAGTGCCAGAAACTGCCCTTCACATCCTGCGTCTCGACCTCGAGATCGGAAATCGCGGTCTTCAGCTTGGGATCCCAGTTCACCAGCCGCTTGTCGCGATAGATGAGCCCGTCATTATGCAGGTCGACGAAGGTCTTGAGCACGGCCTGCGAAAAATGATCGTCCATCGTGAACTGTTCGCGCGACCAGTCCATCGAACAACCCAGACGGCGTAGCTGGCGGGTGATCGTACCGCCGCTTTCTTCCTTCCATTCCCACACCTTCGCGATGAAATCCTCGCGCGAATAATTGGTGCGTTTGTCCTGACTGGCCTCGAGTTGGCGTTCCACCACCATCTGCGTGGCAATGCCTGCGTGATCGGTGCCGACCACCCACAGCGCATCCTTGCCGCGCAGCCGTTCGTACCGGATCATCACGTCCTGCAGCGTATTGTCGAGCGCGTGGCCGATATGCAGGCTGCCGGTCACATTGGGCGGCGGGTTTACGATGGTATAGGGTTCGGCCTGCGGGCGGTCGGGGCGGAACAGGCCCTCTCCTTCCCAATGCGCGTACCAGCGCGCCTCGATTTCGGCGGGATCGAATGTTTTCGGTAGCTCGGTGCTCATGGCGTCGCCTTTGCCAGCGCCCTTGTTGCGATGCAACGCTGCAGGTGATGTGCGGCGATAGTCGCTTGGCAAGCGACTCATTTCCCCTCATACCCGCCCGCAATGGGTGGTATTGCCGAATATGAGCTGGTCGAAGGGGATGACGGGGGCAATGTGCTCGTCCTGTCGGGACCCTTCCTGGTGTCCACGATCGGTCAGGTCGATCACGATCTGCGCGCGCTGGACGGCCAGATAACCAAGGTCGACCTGTCCGCAATCAGCGAAATCGACACGGTCGGCGCTTGGGTCGCCTGCAGTATTTCCAGAGAATTCAACGCCGACCTGACCGGGGCCAGCCCGCGGGCGGAACGTCTGATCGAAGCGCTGAAAGACACCGGCTCGAAGGAAGAAATCGGCGCCCCGCGCCTGCCGGTATTCGAACGCGTGCCCGAAGCCATCGGCCAGAAAATGCTCAATGCCCGCAAGGGCGTTTACGGCGTGGTCGGCTTTCTGGGCGCGCTGCTGCTGTCCATCGGCAGCCTGATCCGCCATCCCAAGCGGTTCCGCTGGCTGGCGCTGGTCCGCCAGCTGGAACTGGTGGGTATTTCGGCCCTGCCGATCGTGGGCCTGATGAGCTTCCTGATCGGGATCGTCATCGCGCAGCAGGGGGCAGTGCAGCTGGCGCAGTTCGGGGCGGAAACGCTGACCGTGAACCTCGTCGGCAGGATTACCCTGCGCGAACTGGGCGTGCTGATGACCGCGATCATGGTCGCGGGCCGTTCGGGCAGCGCCTTTGCCGCGCAGATCGGCACCATGCGCCTGACCGAGGAAGTCGACGCCATGCAGACCATCGGCATATCCCCGATGGAAGCGCTGGTCGTGCCGCGAATCATGGCCGCGGTGCTGATGATGCCGCTGCTGGGCTTCTACGCCGCAGCCGTCGCCATCATCGGCGGCGCCGTGGTCGGCCAGTTCATGCTGGGCATACCGTTCTGGACCTTCCTGAGCCGCATTCAGGATGTCGTCCCGATCTACGATTTGTGGGTCGGCCTGCTCAAGGCGCCGGTCTTCGGCCTGATCGTGGCGCTGGCCGGTTGCTATCACGGCATGCAGGTGAAGGGGAATTCCGAAGACGTCGGCCTGCGCACCACCATGGCGGTGGTTACCGGCATCTTTGCCGTGATCGTGATCGACGCCTTCTTCGCGGTGTTCTTCACCAAGGTCGGGTGGGCCTGATGGCACAGGACGAAACCGGCCGGCAGCTTGAGCGCCACGAGCGTTTTCGCGGCGAATATCCGATCGAAGTGGAAGGGCTGACCAACCGCTTCGGCGATCAGGTCATTCACCAGGATCTCGATCTCAAGGTCAGGCGGGGAGAAATCCTCGGCGTGGTCGGCGGCTCGGGCACGGGCAAGTCGGTGCTGATGCGCTCCATCATCGGGTTGCAGCACCCCGCGGAAGGGGACATCCGTGTGTTCGGCCGTTCCGTCGTCGGCACTGATCCCGAACAGGATATCGGCATCCGCAACCGCTGGGGCGTGCTGTTCCAGGGCGGGGCGCTGTTCAGCACGCTGACCGTGGGCGAAAACGTCGAAGTGCCGCTGAAGCAGTTCTATCCCGAAATCGATGCCGAGCTGCGCCATGAAATCGCGCGCTACAAGACGATCCTTTCGGGCCTGCCGGAAGAAGCGGTGAGCAAATATCCCAGCGAACTGTCGGGCGGGATGAAGAAGCGCGCCGGTCTGGCCCGCGCGCTGGCGCTCGATCCCGAACTGCTGTTCCTGGACGAACCGACCGCGGGGCTCGACCCCATCGGCGCGGCGGCGTTCGACAACCTTACGCGCGAACTGAAGGAAACGCTGGGTCTCACCGTGTTCCTCATCACGCACGATCTCGATACGCTGCACGAAATCTGCGACCGCGTGGCGGTGCTGGCGGACAAGAAGGTGATCGCGGTCGATACGGTTCCCAATCTGATGGAACTGGACCACCCTTGGATACAGGAATATTTCAACGGGCCACGCGGCCGCGCGGCGCTGACGGCGCAGGCGCTCGACGAACTGCGCAGTCACATGGACAAGCCGCTCGCGGCGAACGTGGTCAAAGCGTTGGACAAACCGCCTGCGGGCAAGGCATAGGGCGAAACCAATGGAAACGCGGGCAAATCACGTTTGGGTGGGGGCGGTGTCGCTGCTGATCCTCGGCGCGCTCGCGCTGTTCATCGTCTGGCTCGCCAGGCTGGGCGGCGGCGCGCAGGACGAATACGACATCTTCTTCAAGCAGTCGGTATCGGGGCTGGCCAATGGCAGCGGCGTCGATTTTTCGGGCGTGCCGGTCGGCCAGGTCACCCAGATCGAACTGTGGGACAAGGACCCCGAATTCGTCCGCGTCCGCATCAAGGTGAAGGACACCGTGCCCATTCTCGTGGGCACCACCGCCACGATCCAGGGCAGCTTCACCGGCGTATCGACCATCACGCTCGACGGCGCGCGCACCGGTGCGCCGCCGATTTCGTGCGAGACGACCGCCTGCACCGAAGGCGTGCCGATCATTCCGCCCACGGCCGGCGGCGGCTTCGGCGCCGTGCTTGCCAGCGCGCCGCTGCTGCTGGAACGGCTGGCCACGCTGACCGAGCGGCTGACCGTCCTGCTCAGCGATCGCAACCAGGAACAGATTTCGCAGATTCTCGCCAATGCCAATGCCGCCAGCGCCGGTTTCGCCGATGCGGCCCCGCAGATGGAACGCACGATGGCGGAACTCCAAGTGACGCTGCGCGAAGCGGCGGAAGCGCTCGACCAGTTCGAAACGGTCACCCGGTCGACCGATCGCATCATCAACCAGGAAGGCGAAGCCATCGCCCGCGATCTTCGCTCGACGCTGGAATCCGCCAGCGGTGCGGCCAAGGCGCTGGAAGACACGTTGAACGATGCCCGCCCCGCGACCAAGCAGCTGACCGAAAGCACGCTGCCCGCGGCAGAGGCGACGCTGCGCGACCTGCGCGCCACCAGCAAGGCGCTGCGCGACGTGACCGAGAAGATCGACGAAAAGGGTGCAGGTTCGCTGCTGTCGAGCCAGCCATTGCCTGATTACAAGCCGTGAGGGGCCTGAGCATGAGAAGCACCATTAAACTTGCCGCGCTGGCTCCGGCGCTGCTGCTGGGCGGCTGCCTCAGCTTCGGCGGCGAAGCGCCCGACAGCCTGCTGACGCTGACGCCCACCGCAACGGTTCCGGCCGGTGCAGGCGCGCCCATGTCGCAAAGCAACGCCATCGCGCTGGTCGAATTCGGATCGACCAAGGCGATCGATGTTACCCGCGTTCCGGTCCAGGTGACCGACACCGAACTGGCCTATCTGCAGGATGCCGTCTGGGTCGATCGGCCCGCGCGCCTGTTCGGTCAGCTGGTTGCCGAAACCATCCGTTCGCGTACCGGCCGCATGGTCGTCGATGGCGACGATCCCGGCGTCGGCGCAATCGACCGGCTGCACGGCACGCTGCGCAGCTTCGGCTATGACGCGCGCAGCAGGGATGTGGTGGTCGTGTTCGATGCGGTCCGCAACGGCGCTTCGTCCAATGTGACGACGCGGCGGTTCGAATCGCGCGTTCCCGTTGCAGCGCCGGAAACGGCCTTCGTCGGTCCGGCGCTCAATCAGGCGGCCAACGATGTTGCCGGGCAGATCGCCGACTGGGTCGGCCAGGGCGCTTAACGCGTCGCGGCCAGCGTCGTAAAAACCTGCGCGGCCGAGAAATCGTCGGCCCGGCGTTTACGGACGGCTTCCGCTTCCTCGTCCCGGCCCCACCTGTCGGCCTGCCATTCTTCCTCGAGGTTGGCGTCCCGCCACAATGCCATGGGATCTTTGACGGCTTCCTCGCTCGCCAGCAGCGCAATGCACAGCGACGCGGCAAGCGATGCCATGGCCGTCACGCCTGCCAGCGCGAAATCGTCTAGCGTTTCCAGATGATGGCGCAGCGCCGCCAGCGTTTCTTCCGCCTGCGGGCGATGGACGATCCCGCTCACGCGCTGGAACCGCATGCCGAACCGGTTTTCCAGATGTTCGACCAGCGGCTCCCACCGGTCCTGCTGATGGCGAAACAGCGCATCTTCGGGATCGGCGCGGTAACACAGCGTGTCGGTCTCGGCATAACCGATCAGCTTGTCGATCGCCGCGTCCCGGTCCGCGCGGACGATGTCGATCGCGAAATCCGCGTGGTCGCGAAACAGGAACAGCCCGGGGTCGATCTCTTCGTCCTGATCCTGCCATTCGCTCGCCAGCGCATCCGCCAGAACGCGGCTCGGCACGATCTGCGGCTGCTTGCTGCCCTGCGTCCGGATGGCCCGGCCATCCAGCGAAACCTGCCAGCCGCCATCCACTTCGTCGACGGAAACGTCCTTGTAAAACCGCTTCACTTGCGGCTGCTCCACCGCTTTGCGAGCGTGGTCGGCACGATGAAAACGCCGACCAGCCCCAGCGCCATGAACAGGTAACCGAGCATTTCAGGGAACGGCAGGACTTCGCCCAGGATCAAGGCCCCGACCACGCCCAGCAACAGGCCGGACAGGCGCATGGCCTGAATCGCAAGGAACCGGGTTTTGGCGGGATCATGCTGGTCCACGGATCATCTCTCCTAATTGCGCTGCCGTATCGGCCACCGCGCTGGCCCCGGTGTCGAGCAGTTCCTGCGCTTCGTGATAGCCCCACGAAACGCCGATCGCCCGCACGCCCGCGGCCACTGCCATTTCCATGTCGAAACTCGTATCGCCGATCATCACGGCCTCGCCGGGTGCCACTCCCGCTTCGACCAGGGCGGCTTCCAGCATCGCCGGGTGGGGCTTGGATGGATGGCGGTCGGCCGTCTGCAATGAAATGAAGCGATGGCGGATGCCATGCGTGTCGAGGCATGAATGCAGGCCGCGATCGCTCTTGCCCGTCGCCACGGCCAGCAGCCAGTCTTCGGCCGCCAGTTCCTCGATCAGTTCAGCAATTCCGGCAAACAGCGGCTCGCGCAGTCCGCCCGACTGGCGCAGGTCGCGAAAGCCGGTCTTGTATGCTTCCACCACCGCATGGCGCTGTTCGTCGCTGACATTCGGCGCCAGTTCGCGCAGCGCATAGGGCAGGCTCAGCCCGACCATCCGGCGCACATGGTGCCGGTCGGGTGCGGCCAGTCCATTGCTGGTAAAGGCTAGTTCCATCGTCTCGCAGATCGCGGCCTGCCCATCCACCAGCGTCCCGTCGCAATCGAACACCACCAGCCTGCTCATGCGTCATTCCCGCCAATGGCAGCGGCCAGCGCGTCGTTACCGTTCCCGGCAAGACCGGCGACGATCGTCTTGCGCTCTGCCGGGGTGCGCTTCTGCGATAGCTTGAAGGTCGGGCGCCAGTCGCGCACATCCAGTTCGAAACCGACGATGGCCTTGAACAACCCGTTCCACGTCGGTTCGCTCGCCTCCCCGGCGCTCCAGCGTTCGCCCTCGATGCGGTGTTCGTGCGTGTCGATCAGATCGTAAAGCAGCGTGTCGAGTTCGCCATCCGCGATGCGCCGCACGGGGCCTTCCATCTCGATCGCGACATAATCCCACGTCGGCACCGTATCGCGGTTGTCGTACCACCGCGGCGAAACATACCCGTCTGGCCCGTTGACCACGGCGAGGGCGGTTGCTCCTTCCAGCGAACGCGTCAGGGCATTGCCCCGGGCAAGGTGGAACTGCAGCCGGTTCTCGTCGCGCAGGATAAAGGGGGTATGGGCAACCCGCGGCCCTTCGGGCGTGGTCAGAAACACCATGCCGAACGCCGCCCGGCCGATCCATTCGCGCATCAGCGCATGATCCTCGCTTCTGAAAAGCGGGTTGGGATGCATCAGCGCTTGCCCTTGGGCTTCGGCTTGCCGCTGGCTGCACCACGTGCGCGCCGCGGCGAACGTTGCGACTTGCGGAAGTTCTTCGCGTGCTGGCGCGCCTGCTGTTTCTTTTCCTCGCGGCTCTTGGGCGGCGGATCGTCGCGCATGGGGGTGGCGTCGCTGGCGTTCACATCGAAACCCAACTGTTCGAGCGATGCGGCGAAATGTTCGGGCAGTTCTGCCGTTACGTCCAGCTTGCCGCCATCGGGACTGTCGATGATCAGGCGCCGCGCATGCAGGTGCATCTTGCGGCTGATGGTCCCGGTGAGGAACGCATCCTTGCCGCCGTATTTTCCGTCGCCCACGATCGGATGGCCCATGGCCGCGCAATGGACGCGCAACTGGTGGGTTCGCCCGGTCATCGGCTGCAGTTCCAGCCAGGCGGCTTTCTTGCCCGCGCTGTCGACCACGCGATATTTGGTCTTCGCAGCCTGCCCGTCTTCATGGTCGACATGCATCTTCTCGCCGCCCGAACCGGGCTGCTTGGCCAGCGGGGCCTCGATCACGCCTTCGCGGATATCGGGCACGCCGATCACCAGCGCCCAATAGACCTTCTTGGCAGAACGGCCCGAAAACCGCTTGGAAAAGAAGGATGCGCTGCCCGGCGTGCGCGCCACCAGCAGCACGCCGCTGGTATCCTTGTCCAGCCGGTGGACCAGCCGCGGGCGCACCTCGTCCTCACCCGGCGCATAGGCATCGAGCAGGCCATCGACGTGGTTGAACGTGTTGGTTCCGCCCTGCGTTGCAAGGCCCGGCGGCTTGTTCAGTACCAGCGCGCCCTTGGTCTTGGTGATGACCATGCCTTCGGCCTGCTCGATTTCGGCAGGCTTCAGCTCGCGCTTGGTCTTTTCCTTCTTGTGCGGCGCATCGCCGCCCGGAGGCACGCGGATCTGCTGGCCCTGTTCAAGCCGGTCGTCAGGCTTCACCCGTTTGCCGTCGACACGCACCTGACCGGTGCGGGCCCATTTGCTGACCGTCCCGAAGCCGACCTGCGGCAGGTGGCGCTTGAACCAGCGGTCCACCCGGATGCCATCGTCATCGGCCTCGACCGTGAAACTGCGCACTTCGTCGGAAGTCTTCATCCTGCCATCCTCATTACACCAAGGCCTACCATCAGTCCGGTGATGCCAAGCGCGATCGACAGGAAGGCGTAAAGCAGGGCGAACAGGTACTGACCGCGTTCGATCAGCAGCACCATTTCAAGGCTGAAGGCGCTGAAAGTCGTGAAGCCGCCCAGCAGGCCCACGCCCAGCAGCAGGCGCAGCTGTTCGCTCCCGCCCGATCCGTGACGCGCCAGCCATCCGGCCAGCAGGCCCATGAACAGGCTGCCCGCGGCATTGGCGGCAAGCGTTGCGAATGGGAAAACGCTGATGATCGGGGCGCCCAGCCAGCTGGTCATGGCACGGCCAAGCTGCCAGCGGAGCACCGCACCGACCCCGCCGCCCAGAAAGACGTGCAGCGCTGCGACGAAGGGAGAAAAGGAGGACATCGCCGGTGCCCTTAGCCGCCATTTGCGCGTTCGTCATCCCGATGCACACGCCTGCATCTGCGATTGCTACAAACACTTGCCATTTACGGAGCGAATCCGTATGTGCGCACCCGTTCGAGCCGATCCGGAACGGATTCGGCGCGTATTTCGTTCTATTGGCGAAACCGTTTCAAGGAGGCAAAACCCGCTGCGCGGGCTCTGGCCCGCAAGTTGAGGTATTGAAGTTTATGCAGATCATGGTTCGCGATAACAATGTCGACCAAGCTCTCCGTGCGCTCAAGAAGAAGCTGCAGCGTGAAGGCGTATATCGCGAAATGAAGCTGCGCCGCCACTACGAAAAGCCCAGCGAAAAGCGCGCCCGTGAAAAGGCTGCTGCCGTTCGCCGCGCCCGCAAGATGGAACGTAAGCGCATGGAACGCGACGGCATCAAGTAAGTCGCTATTGCGGCTGCCACGAAGCTAAGCCATGAGGGCGCGGAGAAATCCGCGCCCTTTGCGTATCAGGACACTTTTTCATGACCGAGATTACCCGCGTTCCTCTCCAGCCCATCAAGAAAGGCTCGCTGACCAAGCTCTGGCTCGGCGTCGCGGTGGCAGTATTGCTGGGTGCCGGCCTTGCCTGGGCTGCCATTCCCAAGGGGCTGGATGTCGAAACGGTAAGCGCTGGCACGGGCGATTCGCCGAAAATGGGCGACGTGGTGTTCGTGAAATATGTCGGCAAGCTTGCCGACGGGACCGAATTCGATCGCTCGCAGCCGCTGCCGATCCCGCCCGGCCTGTTTCCGGAAGGTAATCCGCTGCTGCTCGAAGAAGGGGCGATCATCGATGGCTTCATCGAAGGGCTGACGCAGATGCAGAAGGGTGGCAGCTACGTCCTCACCATTCCGGCGGAACAGGCCTATGGCGCCGAACCGCCTCCCGGTTCGCCGATCCCGCCCAACGCCGATCTGACCTTCGATGTCGAAGTCGTCGATTTCATGAGTAGGGACGATTTCCAAGCCCGTGCCAATGCGCTCCAGCAGATGATGGGCCAGCAGCAGCAGGGCCAGCCGGGCGAACCCGGCCAGCCGGTGCCGCCGCCTGCCGAATAACCGATACGGGGGAGGTCGCATGAGCCAGCCCGGCGATCCGAATACGTCCTCCCTCCATTCCGACTGGCCGCTTCGCCCGTGGGGCCTTGCCGCCCTCCTGGGGCTGGCGGGCCTCGGCGTGTATTTCCTTGCCGAATGGAATGCGGATGTGTGGGCGCCGTGGCGTGCCGCGCTGACCGCTGCTTTGGCCTTCGGGTCGCTCGCTCTCGCTTTCACCGTCGATCGCGGCCGCTGGAAACAGCCGCTCGCCTTTGCCGCCGTCGTGGCGCTGATCATGGGCGGGATCGCCTGGCGCGTCGCACTGGCCAGCAAAACCCATGTCGATGCGCCGTTCTGGTTCGCTGCCGGGATCGTCGCCATCGCGCTTGCGCTGCCGCTGTTCCAGGCCGGTTTCCATCGCCGGCGCTGGCGCACCTCCTACGATGAAACGCATTTCCACGTCTGGACCGATGCCATTTGCGTGGCAGGGGCGCTCGCCTTCGTCGGCCTATCGTGGCTGCTGCTGTTTCTCCTCGCGCAGCTTTTTGCCGCCATCAAGATCGATGTCCTGAAGACGCTCGTTGATCAGGGCTGGTTCGGCTGGACCTTTTCGGGCGCTGCCTTCGGCGCCGCGCTCGGCGTATTGCGCAACCAGCTCAGGATCATCGGCACGCTGCAATCGGTCGTGATGCTGGTCTTCTCGATCATCGCCGTGCCGCTGGCGGTCGCGCTCGTCATATTCCTGCTGGCCGTCGTGGCCAGCGGCATTTCGGTGCTGTGGAACGCGACCGAAAGCCCCACGCCGCTTCTGCTCTCATTCGCCGCGGCCTGCTTCGTGCTGGTCAATGCCGTGGTCCGCAACGGCGATGCCGAAGCGAGCGGTAACCGTGTGCTGCGCTGGGCGGCGCTGGTCCTCGCGCTGGCGATCCTTCCGCTGGCGCTGCTCGCCGCGATCTCCACCGGCACGCGTATTTCCGAATACGGCCTCAGCCCGGAACGGCTGTGGGGCGTCGTCGCGGTGGCGGTGGCGGTGGCTTACGGTGTCGCCTATTTCATCGCTCCGATCCGCTGCCGGATGGCCGGGGCCCTGGCTGGCTGGATGGACGGCGTGCGAACCGCCAATATGCACCTTGCGGTCGGCACCTGCGTGCTCGCCTTCCTCCTTGCCCTGCCGCTGTTCGATTTCGGGGCGATCTCCACGCGCAACCAGCTCGCTCGGCTCGAATCGGGGGCGGTCGCCGTAGAAGACTTCGATTTCGCTGCCTTGCGCTGGGATTTCGGTGACGCTGGCCGGCAGGCGCTGGCTCGCCTTGCCAAACGCAGCGGGCAGGTGGGGGAACTGGCGCAGGCCGCTGCCGCTCGGACGACCCGTTATTACGGGCGGACCGATCCCGATCCGGAACTTCGCATGACGTTCGACGATCCAGCGCTTGAGTCGCGCCTCCAAGCGTATGTTCGGGACCATTCATACAGTTGTTTTGACATGTGTATCGGTGTCGATTTGGGCGAAATCGGCGGAACGCGGCAGGTCGCCCTACTGCAGGGCTCCACCTATACCCGCCTCATCGTGCCCGCTTCCGGCCCCCTCACCGAAGCGCCGCCTCCCGCGCCAACGCCCCCGATTTCCGCCGATTCCGCGGTGGAAGTGCGCACGGTCGAGCGCCGCTACATCGTCGTCGACGGCCAGCCTTTCGGCCCGCCGCTGAACTGATGCGCGATGCCGCTTGAAGCAGGCCCCCCGCACCGCTAACGCGCGCGGTATGTCAGTTACACGCGAAGAAGTGGCGAAGATCGCCTCGCTCGCCCGCATCAAGATGGGCGAGGATGAACTCGAACGCATGGTGCCCGAACTCAACGGCATCCTTGCCTGGGTCGAACAGCTGGGCGAGGTCGATTGCTCCGGCGTCGAACCGATGACCGCGGTCATCCCCAATACGTTGCGCCTGCGCGACGATGTGGTCGATGCCGACCCGAAGACCGCCGGCGGGCGCCGCGACGATGTGCTCGCCAACGCCCCTGCTGCGGAACACGGCTTCTTCGGCGTGCCCAAGGTGATCGAATAATGAGCGATATTCTCGACTTAGGCGTCAAGGACATCCGCGACGGGGTGGCCAAGGGCGACTTCACCGCGCGCGAAGTGGCAGATGCTTTCAATACCGCCGTCGCCGCCGCGAGCGAACTCAACGCATTCATCGTGACGACGCCCGACCACGCCACGGCGGCCGCCGACGCGGTGGATGCGCGGCGCGAAAAGGGCGAAGATCTCGGCAAGATGGGCGGCGTGCCGATCGGCATGAAGGACCTGTTCGCCACCAAGGGCGTACAGACCACCGCGGCAAGCCACATCCTCGAAGGCTTCACCCCGCAATATGAAAGCACCGTGTCGCAGAACCTCTGGGATGCAGGCGCGGGCATGCTGGGCAAGCTCAATCTCGACCAGTTCGCCATGGGCAGCTCGAACGAGACCTCCTATTTCGGCAATGTCTCGTCTCCTTGGAAGAAAGACGGTACGAATGCCGCGATGAGCCCGGGCGGGTCATCCGGCGGTTCGTCCAGCGCCGTCTCCGCACGCATCGCACCGGCGGCGACCGGCACTGACACCGGCGGATCCATCCGACAGCCTGCTGCCTTTACCGGCATCTGCGGCATCAAGCCGACCTATGGCAGATGCAGTCGCTGGGGCGTAGTGGCCTTCGCCAGTAGCCTCGACCAGGCCGGCCCCATGGCGCGCAGCGTCGAAGATTGCGCAATCATGCTCGAGGCGATGGCCGGTTTCGATCCGAAGGATTCGACCAGCCTGCAAATGGACGTGCCAGCCTGGGAAGCGAGCCTCGATGCCGACCTGAAGGGCAAGAAGATCGGTATTCCCAGAGAATACCGCATGGACGGCACCGACGAGGAAATCCTCAAGAGCTGGGAGCAGGGCAAGGAATGGCTGCGCGATGCGGGCGCCGAGATCGTCGATATCTCTTTGCCGCATACCAAATATGCGCTGCCTGCCTATTACATCGTCGCACCTGCCGAAGCGTCGAGCAATCTCGCGCGCTATGACGGCGTCCGTTATGGCCTGCGCGATCTCCCCGACGGGGCGGGGTTGCAGGATATGTACGCCGCCACCCGCGCCGCCGGTTTCGGAGATGAGGTCAAGCGCCGCATCCTGATCGGCACTTATGTGCTGAGCGCCGGCTTCTACGATGCCTATTACACGCAGGCGCAGAAGATCCGCACGCTCATCAGCCAGGATTTCTCGGCAGCGTTCGGCGAATGCGACGCGATCCTTGCACCGACCACGCCGACGGCCAGTTTTCCGCTGGGCGAAAATCAGGACGATCCGCTGGCGATGTATCTGAACGATGTGTTCGCGGTCCCGGCCAGTCTCGCCGGTCTGCCCGCGATGAGCGTGCCGGCCATGCTCAACGCCGACGGTCTTCCGCTTGGCCTGCAGATCGTTGGCAAGCCCTTCGACGAACAGGGCGTGCTGAATGCCGGGCTGGCGATCCAGCAGCGCGCCGGGTTCGATGCGAAACCGGAGAAGTGGTGGTGAACGAGGCCATCTTCACACTCGTAGCCGCCGTGGCGGTTCTCGGCGTGATGGCGGTGCCCGCAATCCTTTCGAGGCGCATCAGCCACGGCGAGGCACGTTTCAAGAGCGACAATGGAAAGTCGAAAGACGATGACTGATTATCGTATTCAGGGCGCAACGGGCGAATGGGAAGTCGTGATCGGCCTGGAAGTCCACGCGCAGGTCACGTCCAACGCCAAGCTGTTTAGCGGCGCCAGCACGGCTTTCGGTGCCGAGCCCAACTCGCAGGTCAGCCTTGTCGATGCGGCGATGCCCGGCATGCTTCCGGTTCCCAACCGCGAATGTATCCGCCAGGCCGTGCGTACCGGCATGGCAATCGAGGCGCAGATCAACAAATACAGCCGGTTCGATCGCAAGAACTACTTTTATGCCGATCTTCCGCAGGGCTATCAGATCAGCCAGCTCTATCACCCGATCGTGGGTGAGGGGCAGCTGCTGATCGATGCAGATGAAAAGGCCGGTATCCCAGAGGACAAGGTCATCGGGATCGAGCGCATCCATGTCGAGCAGGACGCCGGCAAGTTGATGCACGATCAGCACCCCACCATGTCCTACGTCGATCTCAACCGCAGCGGCGTGGCCTTGATGGAAATCGTGTCCAAGCCCGACATGCGCAGCCCCGCCGAAGCCGGTGCCTATGTGCGAAAGCTGCGTTCGATCTTGCGCTATGTCGGCTCGTGCGACGGCAATATGGAAGAAGGTTCGATGCGCGCCGACGTGAACGTCAGCGTGCGCAAGCCGGGCGAGGAATTCGGCACGCGGACCGAAACGAAGAACGTCAATTCGGTGCGCTTCGTCATGCAGGTCATCGAATACGAGGCGAACCGACAGGTGGATGTGCTGGAGAACGGCGGTACGGTCGACCAGGAGACGCGCCTGTTCGACGTGGCGAGCGGCACGACGCGGACCATGCGCAGCAAGGAAGATGCGCATGACTACCGCTACTTCCCCGATCCCGACCTGCTGCCGCTGGAGCTTGAAGACGGCTTCCTCGACGAATGCCGTGCCAGCCTGCCCGAACTGCCCGATGCCAAGCGCAAGCGGTATGAGAATGAGCTCGGTCTGACGCTGTACAACGCGCGCGAACTGACGGCGGAGGTTGAGACTTTCGCCCGGTTCGAGACCTTGCTGGCTGCAGCCGCAACGAAGATCGGCAAGAGCGAGGCGCAGGTCGCAACGCAGGTGGCGAACTGGGCGCTGTCGGTTGCGCCGGGCGTCCTGAAATCGCTCGGTGACGAAGCCGATCCAGCCAATGCGACCGCACAGGCGCAGGCCGGCATCCTCGCCATGCAGGACAAGGGCGAGATATCGGGTGGCCAGGCCAAGGAAATTTACGAAATCGTCCTTAAGACTGGCCGCGATCCGGAAGAGATCGCCGATGCCGAAGGCCTCAAGCAGGTCAGCGATACCGGTGCGATCGAAGCCGCGATCGACAAGATCATCGCAGACAACGAGGACAAGGTCGCCGAATATCGCGGCGGCAAGGACAAGCTCTTCGGTTTCTTCGTCGGCCAGACGATGAAGGCGATGCAGGGCAAGGCCAATCCTGCGGTGGTCAACCAGATCCTGAAAGACAAGCTGGGCTGACGCGAACGTCGAAGCGCGTCATTGGCGCTGGTTCAGGACGTTTGCGGACAGTCCGGATTGTCCGCGACTTCCCAGATGCGGTCCGATCGTCCGTCGCGTTCCCGCGCATAGCGAGCGAGTTGAACCAGTTGTTCCTGGGTATCCGGACGGTCGTTATCACAGACTACGGCAAGGACCCGGCTTTCCAGCGCTAGGTCCGGACTGGGCTCGACGGCTGAAGGGCTGTCGCTGCCATCGTCGGCGAGCGAGCAACCGGCCAGTCCGGTGGCGAGCAAAAAGCATATGGCTGTGTGTTTACCCAGCATGTTGCGGAAGGTGCGCGCCTCATTTGTTCATTTCAAGGCAGCGACATTCGTCTGATCCCTTCCCAGAAGCCGCTCGTCCTGCTTGCACCGTTCTGCGGCTAAACTTTGTGTGTGGTCAAAGCCATGGCCTCGCTTGAACGGTGCAGCCAAGCGGACTAGCGATATCGGCGGGACGCGCGTTCGGCGCGCTGGAAGGGATCGTACCTATCATGTCAAAATCTGTTTTTGCTGCGGCGCTGCTCGCCGGCGCAGCCATATCCACTCTGTCGCTGGGAGCGCCGCTCGCTGCCAAGGAAGGGATGTTCACGCCCGGACAATTGCCCGAGATCGCAGACGATCTGCGCAAAACCGGCCTGGAAGTATCGCCCGAAGCCTTGTCGGACCTGACGGGCTTTCCGATGGGCGCCATTGTCCAGTTGCAGGGTTGTTCGGCCAGCTTCGTTTCGGACGAGGGGCTGGTGGTTACCAATCACCACTGCGCCCGTGGATCGGTGCAGTACAATTCCACGGCTGAAAACAATTATCTCGAAAACGGCTTCCTCGCCAAGGCGAAGAGCGAAGAATTGCCCGCCGCACCCGGATCGCGCGTGTATGTCACCACCGATATCAGCGATGTGACGGCGCGCGTCCGCGAAGGCATCGACGCCCTTTCGCCAAATGAGCGTTACGATACCGTCGATCAGCGGGTGAAGGATATCACCGCGGAATGCGAACAGGACGCTGGATATCGTTGCCTGGTCGCCAGTTTCTATGGCGGCGAGGAATACACGCTGATCAAGCGGCTCGAGGTGAAGGACGTACGGCTGGTTTACGCGCCGGCCGATTCTATCGGCAAATATGGCGGCGATATCGATAACTGGATGTGGCCGCGTCACACTGGCGATTTTTCATTCTATCGGGCTTATGTCGCACCGGATGGGACCTCTGCCGAATATTCGGAAGACAATGTCCCGTACCGTCCCAAGCATCATCTCAAGGTGAGTGCTGCCGGTCTCGATGACGGCGATTTCGTTATGGCTGCAGGCTATCCAGGATCGACCAATCGCTACACGCGGCTCGGCGAAGTAAAGAACACGTTCGAGTGGACCTATCCGACATTCGTCACGCTGCTGAACAACTGGATCGACACGATCGAGGAAGCCGCGCCCGAAGGTTCGGATGCGCGCGTGAAGTATGAATCGCGCCTCGCCGGTCTCAACAACTACGAGAAGAACCTGCGCGGCCAGATCGACGGCGCGCGCCGGGTCAATCTCGTCGGCCTGCGCGCAGAACGCGAAGCTGAGCTCGATGCCTGGATTGCTGCCGACCCTTCGCGCAGCGGCTATGGCGAAGCGATCGCGGCTCTCGATGAACTGTCGGAAGAAAGCGCCACGGCGGCCCGTACCAATTTCTGGTACGGCAATGTGACAAACCCTCAGTTGCTTGGCACCGCGCAGCGTCTCTATCGCCTTGCGAAGGAAAAGGAGAAGCCCGACGCCCAACGCGAGAGCGGGTATCAGGAACGCGACATGGCGTTCTTCCGGCAGGGATTGCAGGCGCTTGACCGGCGGTACGATGCTTCGATCGACAAGGCTGAATGGCTCCTGTTCCTGAACGGTTATCTGGCTCAGCCTGCGGCCGAACGTGTTGCCGTCTTCGATCAGGCGACAGGCCTGGTGGGCGTGACCGATGCCGCTCAGGCCGAGCCGATCGTGGATCGGTATTATGCCAACACGACGCTGGGCGATACTGAAACGCGCCTCGCGCTGATGGATGCAAGTGTAGCCGAACTGGAAGCGAGCAAAGACCCGTTCATGCAGCTCGCGATCGCTCTTTACGACTACGGGATCGATCTGGAACAGCAGAGCGAGGAACGGGCAGGGCGCGCGCTGGTGCTGCGTCCGGCCTATATGCAGGCAATCACACAATGGCAGCGCTCTCAAGGCATCGCCACCTACCCTGATGCCAACAGCACGCTCCGCGTCACGTATGGCAAGGTTCTTGGCGGTAGCCCGCGTGATGGCATGGCCTATCTGCCATTCACCACGCTGGAAGGCATACTCGAAAAGGACACGGGCGAAGACCCGTTCAATGCGCCGGCCAAGCAACTGACCGAAATCCGTGCGGGCGATTATGGCGACTATGCGCTTGACAGTATCGGATCGGTGCCGGTCAACTTCCTGTCGGACCTCGACAGCACTGGCGGCAACAGCGGCTCCGCAACACTCAACTCACGTGCCGAACTCGTGGGCCTGTTGTTCGACGGGACCTTCGAAAGCGTCAATTCGGACTGGTATTTCGATCCGCGCACCACGCGCACGATCCATGTCGATACCCGTTACATGCTGTGGGTGATGGACAAGGTCGATGGTGCACAGGCACTGATCGAAGAAATGGACGTAGTGCGTTAACGCATTGAGAAGTATGAGTGAACGAACGGATGAGACTTCGCGGTCTCGTTCGTTCGTTTCGCGATTACACATATGATTTGCACCGGGGGGAGCAATATGAAGTTCTGGACAGTCTTGATACCGTGCGCGCTGGCAATGTCGGCACCGCTTTGCGCTGAAACGCTTACCAATGCCGATGTCCTCACTCTGCTCGATGCGGGGCTGGGGGACGAAGCCGTCATCGCCAAGATCGAAACCGATCAAGGCAGTTACGCTACCGATACGGCGACCTTGCTGGACTTGAGGACCAAGGGCGTGTCCAGCGCCGTGATCGCGGCGATGGTCAAGAAGACATCTGTCGCACCGGCCATGTCGGACAGCGCAGCCGATCCGCTGGCTCCACATTTTCCCGGCGTCTACCTGTACGACGACTGGTCGGCTGAGCCGCGGATGTGGAAGATCGACCCGACATCTTCCACACAGACAAAAACGGGCGGCATTTTCGGATATGCGCTGACGGGTGGAATCGCCAGCGCGAGCGTGAAGGCGGTCATTCCGGGGGAGGAAGCACGATTTGTTTCTCCCAAATCCAACCCGGTATTCTATGTCTATCTCGGCAATGCCAATGGCGAGGCGAGCGGAACGTTCTCGACAGGGTTCGGCGCATCGGTCCAGTCGCCGAACGAGTTCTCGCTCGTGGAACTGGAGCAGAAGAAAGGCCGCCGCGAAGCGCGTATCGGCAGTATGAATATTGCCGGTGCTAAGGCGGGGGTGATGGACAAGGACCAGATCCCTTTCACCTACGAGCAGGTGACGCAGGGAGTGTACAAACTGACGCCGGAGACTGCGCTGGAGAAGGGCCAGTATGGCTTCATCTTCGCTGTTGGCGGAGGGGCCGGCCCCGGCCTCGTGGGTAGTGCGGGCACAGCCGGCGCGCGCGTGTTTGCCTTCGGCGTGGGCGAGTAGGTTAGGGCGAAAGACCCGGTTCGCGGCGGGCACAATAAAAGGCGCCGGGAAATCCTCCCGGCGCCTTTGTCATTTATCGGTTTGCGCTCAGCCCTGGCGCTGGCCGGTCAGCGGCATGTCGCCAAAGGCGCCTGCGTTCACCGTACCAGTCAGCTGGTCGCCGTTCACGTTGGCGGTGCAGTTGAGGGTCATCGGCATGGGGACGGTCATGTCCATCGCCCAGGTAAGCGTGTCGCCATCGATCTTGCCGTCCTTGACGTCCATGGAGCCCATGCCGCCAGCCATCGATCCGGTAAAGGTGTTCCCGTCGTCGCCGGGGACTACGGTGAAGGTGCCCTTCTGTTCGCCCATCGGGCTCTTGACGACGGTGTCATAAGTACCTGCTACGGACATGAAAATTCCTCTCTTCGGTTAGCAATCTGGAGTGGCCGCTAGATCGCCCTTGCTGACATCAATGTCAACAAGGGCGATCTCGATAGCAGTCACTGACCCATCTGTACGACTTCGACATCGAGGCCGAGCTTTTCGAGCTGCGGCTCCACGACAGTTGCATCGCCGACGACGACCCAGACAAACCGGTTGGCATCGATTGCGGCGCGCACCGCTTCGTCCAGACTGCTGCGGGTCTGCGAGCGATACCGGTCTGCGAGCAATTCGTAGTAATTGTCCGGGCGGCCATACATGGCGTTGTTCTGCATGGCTCCGAGCACGGCGCCGGAGGTTTCGAACTGGCCAGGCAATTCGCCGATTTCTGCAGTGACGATCCGGTCCAGCTCCGCTTCGCTGACGCCGCGGGTGTCGAGGAATTCCCCGGTTTCGCGGATCAGCTCGGCCAGCGCATCGCCGGTACGATCGGCCTGGACTGGAGCCGCAATGTTGTAAGCGACGGCCTTCTCGCGTGTCTGCGGGAAGCCGCTTACGCCATAGCTCCACCCCTTTGTCTCGCGCAGGTTCATGTTGAGGCGTGCGAGGAAATTGCCACCCAGCGCATTATTCCCATTGAGGAAATCGACATAGGTTTCATCACGCGCATCCACCGGCGTCCGCTGTCCACCGAGAATAAAGCTCTGCGGCGAGTTCGGACGATTGACCAGAACGATGCGAGCTTTTTCCGGCACGGCGGCCATGTCGCCGAAACTCTTGGTTCCCTTTGCTACTGTGGGCGCCTGCCAGTCGCCGAACACCTTGTTCAGCGCGGCAGTGATTTCACCCATCGGGCGATCCGAAACTACGAAAATCTGACCATTGTCGGGGCGGATCCAGCGATCCTTGAAGCCGGTGATGTCGTCACGGGTCAAGGCAGTGACCGAAGCCACTGTGCCACTGTCGGCACCGCCGTAGGGGCTGTCTTCCCCGTAGATGATCGGAGCGAGCGTCCGCGCCGCGATCGACTGCGGCGTGCGCAATTCCTGTTCGATACCGGTGATCTGTTGCGCGCGCACGCGCTCGATTTCAGCAGGCGCGAATGCAGGGTTGCGCACAATGTCGGACATAAGCTCAAGCGACGGCGTGAGATTGGCCGACAGTGTCGACAGGGTGAAACTGGACCGGTCGAAACCGCCGCCAACGGAGATCGATGCGCCGAGCCGTTCGCTGGCTTCGGCGATTTCCTGCGAGTCCATCGTTGTGGTGCCTTCGTCGAACAGGCCGAGAGCCAGCGCTTCAAGACCGCGTTTGTCCACCGGGTCGGAAGCGGTGCCGGCGTCGAACGACATCGTTATATATGTCGCGGGGACCGCGTCCCGCATAGCGTAATGAAGCTCCATCCCATTCGCGAGCCTGGTATGCTGGACGTCGGGAAAATCGAGCGTAGCGGTCGTCGCGATGGGCGGCTTTGGCCGTTCTTTCGTTACCGTGATCTCGCTCGCCCCTGCGGCTTCGTCAGTGGCCGCGGTGGCAGAGGCAACCGATGCCGCTTCTTCATACTCGCCTTCGCGCTCGCCCGGTTCGAGAACCAGCGTCAGGGCCGGCCGGGTCATCCAGCGCTGCATTGCGGACTGAACTTCGCCAGGCGTCAGCGTTGCAAGGATTTCGAGCTGGCGGGCGTAGAAATCTGGATCGGCGGCCAGCACTTCACCCGAAGCCAGTGTGACGGCCTTACCGCCGAACCCGCCTACCTGCTCAAGCCCACGGATCGTCTGGGAGACGGTCGACGTTGCTGCGCGGCGCACCTCGTCCTCTGTCGGGCCCTCGGCAATGAACTGTGCAACGAGTTCATTGAGCCGGGCTTCGACCACGGCAGGGTCGACACCTGGCCGCGCGGTTGCGCCCACGTTCAACACACCGACGCGCTGCCACGAATAATTGCCGGCTGAAACGCCGACGGCCAATTGCTCATCACGGACGAGAGTCTTGTCGAGGCGGCTGGAAGACAGGCCACCGAGGATCTGCGTTCCTACCGTCAATGCGGTAAGTTCGCGGTCGGTAATCCCGGGAGCGCTCCAGTATTTCGAAATATTGGTGGCTGCGACCTGATCCTTCATCACCGTGCGCACATCCTGCGCCAGTTCGGGGACGTTCGCCTGGGCAGGATCGTTGACCGGTCCGCGGGAAATCGGGCCAAAATACTTTTCCACCAGCGTACGGGCTTCGGCGGCAGTTACGTCGCCCGCAAGCACCACGGTCGCATTGTTCGGACCGTAATTGTCGCGGAACCAGTTCTGGACGTCGGCCATGCTGGCCTGATCGAGGTCGGCCATAGAACCGATCGGCGTATGATCATAAGGGTGCGGAGCAGGGAACAGCGTCTTCACGATTTCATAGAAGACCAGACCGCCTGGCTGATTGTCGCCCTGCCGTTTTTCGTTCTGGACAACGCCGCGCTGGTTATCGAGTTTTTCCTGCGTGATCGCGCCCAGCAGATAACCCATGCGGTCGCTTTCCAGCCAAAGGGCGCGTTCAAGCGCCGGCTTGGGAACGGTCTGGAAATAATTCGTACGGTCGAAATTGGTCGTGCCGTTGTAATCGGTCGCACCCATTTCCTGCAGGTACTGGAAGTAGTCTTCCGGCGCATTTTCGGAGCCGTTGAACATGAGGTGTTCGAACAAATGGGCGAAACCGGTCTGGCCCTTCGGTTCGTCCTTGGAACCGACATTGTACCACACGGCCAGCGCGACGATTGGCGCCTTTTTATCGGTATGCACAATGACATCGAGGCCATTGTCCAAGGTGAATTTTTCATAGGGAATCTGGACTTCGTCGATCAGCGTTGCGAGCGCTGCGGGCTCGTCCAGAGTGCCTGCTTCGGCAACGGGCGCTGAAGCATTGGCCATGGACTGGCCGTTCGGCGTTGTCGTGCATGCTGCCAGAACGAGCGAGGCGACGCCCGCAGCAAGTACCGATTTCATTTTCATATAAAACCCCCTTCGATCAAGTCGTTCGATTCGACTCGATATAACAGACAGATGGCAGGCTAACCCGTCATCGAGAATGCGTCACGACCTCTCGGGACGCGGAATTGGCAAGCACGTCTTCACGCCAGAAATGGACCGGCTTCAGGCGGTGCTGGACGAATAACGTCGCTTGGTCGGTGTAATGCGGCGACGCAGGCCGCGTCGTGGCCGCGCCGAATGGCTGGATGGAGCGTGAGGAAACCCGCTGGCCGGGAAGCCATTCCACCCACTGGATGAAACTGTCGCCATGTCGAACCGACAGACGGCCATCGTCGTCCACATCCCATAGGGTCGAGGCACGCAGCGTATCCGATCCGCCATCCAGCGGCAGATCCACATCGCCTTGGCGCAAACGCAGCAATTCGCTCATCGGTGGATCGATGCGGCCAAAATGGCCCTTGAGATGAGCGACCTGTTTCGCCAGCTCTTCGCGGACATCGGGCCAAGGCTTATTCTGATAGCTGGAGGCCATGAACTCACGGATCATCAGCAGTGCCAGCGCATCGGCCTCGCCGACATTGTTGGCGGTAAAATCCCAGTTCATCAGCATGTGGCGCGCGCGCGCAAGCCCGGCGTCATCCGAAAGATCGAGTGCAGCCAGATCATCCCACAGACGTGCGACATAGCCTTCGCGCTCGTAGGCGGTATCGTATTTGATCTTCTCCAGCGTCGCCCGGTCGAGCAACTCTGCCTCGCTCATGAGCTTCCACGCCCTGCGGGAACGGTTGGTCTGCTTGAGTTCGACGCCGAGTTCGGGGGCAAAATCGTCAGGCGACAGATCGCTGCCTTCCCCTGCGGCGGCGTAGGGCGCATTGTTCGCATTATAGAGCCAGCCGCTCGCCGGGTTCACATATTTGGGTAGTGACTGATAGGGCACCGGGCCAGACCAGATCGCGCGCGGATCGTCGCCCGGCAGGATCTTGCGCCAGTCGTAACCCTTCGCACGGTCGGGCAGGGCAGCATTGTAAATGAAGGCGATGTTGCCTTCCTTATCGCCATAGATGAAATTGGTGGACGGAATGTCCATCCGCGCAAGAATGGCCTGGAATTCGTCCAGATCGGTTGCCTTGTTAAGGCGATAATAGGCGTCGAGTTGCCCCAGATTTCCCATCCCGCCATAGCGGACGGCGAAATAGCCATTGTCGTTCTTGATCACCGGGCCGTGAACACTTCGATAGATCGTGCGACGGATCGGCAGTGTGATGGGCCCCAGCTTTACCGGCAGGGTCACAGTCTGCTTTTCCAGATCGCGCCACTGGTCACCGATGCGGTACTGTGTCCCGTCATCGTTCATGACCAGCTTGTAGATGTCCACCATGTCAGGCGTGTTGACCGTATTGGTCCAGCCCAGATGTTCGTTGTGACCCAGGAAAGGGAAGGGGCTGCCCGGGAAGTTGGCGCCGGCATAATGCCAGCCCTCGTCGCTTTCGACCACCAGTTCGTACCAGGCGACGCCGCCGCGCCATGGCTGGTGGCTATTCGATACCAGAATGGTTGGCCCGCCTGATTTTTCGGGCATCACGGCAAAGGCATTCGATCCGGCCAGCGCCCCGTCCTCGCCCCATGGCAGGGGTCGTGCTTTCGTCTGCCTTGGCGGCGCAACTTCATCGTCTCGGATGACTTCGACGGCATCCGTCGCCGGCGTGGCTTCACGGCTGCTGAGCGGGATCGCAGGGCCATGCTCGGGGCGCAGTTCCTTGCCATCTACCAAAGGCCCGATGACGTCCCCGAGGCCGAAGAAGAACGGTTGGCGAAGCGCGAAACCCGCTGCCACGTCGACACCGTCGACGGGAAACAGATTGCCAAGCTTGACCTCGTCCGGATGTTGAAGGGCATAATCGTTCAGGCCCGTCGCATAGGCATCGAACAGCGCGCGCGTGTCTTCGGGCAGCCGCGGGTAACTTTTCTCCGCCGTGCCGCGCGCATCGAGCAGGTGATATGCATAATCGAATGCCGCACCGTCCTGCCCGGCGATCGCGCCATATCGCCCGCGGCTCATCGCAACCACATCCTGAAGGGTGAAGAAATCGTCCTCCGAATGGGCGATGGCGACGCCATAGGCGACATCGGCATCCGTCTTGCCGTAGATGTGCGGTACGCCGAATTCGTCACGACTTATTTCAGCAGTGTAGGCCCGATCGGGCGGGGCGATATCGTCGCGTTTGGCCCAGAAAGGCTCCCACGTGGCCAGCGCGACGAATGTTGCCAGCACAAGCACCAGCAGCGCAAAGCCGATGCGCCCCAACCATTTCTTCATGAAATCCCGTCCTCTCTTGCAACGGGGTTAGCGATACCGGGCCGAACTCGCAATGCGATTGGGCAAAACCCTGCGGCAGCTGTTTCCCGATCCGGATTCGGCTGTCTAACCCGCCAGCAGTGACAGCGCAGATCACCATCGGCCACGAATCTTCCGGCAAACCGGTCGAGTTCGACATCGAGGAACTCCTCGCAACCCGTTTGCTCGTGCAAGGCAATTCGGGAAGCGGCAAATCACACCTGCTGCGTCGCCTGCTCGAAGAGAGCGCCGGCATGGTGCAGCAGGTTGTCATCGATCCCGAAGGCGACTTTCCCTCGCTCGCGGACAAGTTCGGCCATGTGGTCATCGACGGCGCGGCCTATTCGCCGCCCGAAATCGAAGCGCTTGCCCGCCGTATCCGTGAACATCGTGCCAGCGTGGTGCTCGATCTCGATGGCTTGGAAGTGGAACAGCAGATCCGCTGCGCTGCACAGTTTCTCACTGCTCTGTTCGATGCCCCGCGCGAACATTGGTATCCCGCCCTGGTCGTGGTGGACGAGGCGCAGATGTTCGCCCCTGCGGCTGCGGGCGAGATGGCTGAGGATACGCGCCGCATGACGCTGTCGGCGATGACCAATCTCATGTGCCGCGGCCGCAAGCGCGGACTGGCCGGGGTGGTCGCGACCCAGCGACTGGCGAAGCTTGCCAAAAACGTTGCTGCCGAAGCTTCGAACTTTCTGATGGGACGAACTTTTCTCGACATCGACATGATCCGTGCAGCCGACCTGCTCGGGATGGAGCGCCGGCAGGCGGAGCGTATTCGTGAACTGCAGCGCGGCCATTTCCTCGCGCTTGGCCCTGCCATCACAAGGGTGCCGCAGGCGGTGAAGATCGGCCCGGTAAAAACCGGTCATACGGTTCGCAGCGAAGGCCTGATGGCGCTGCCTGACACGGCGCCCGAGGATATGGCGGCGCTGCTCACCACCGATCTCGCGAGCGAGGTGGCCAAGGCGCCCCCGCCGCCCGCGCCGCCACCCGCGCCGCGGATCGACGAAATGGAAGACAGCATCGCTCATGCAGAAGAACGGCAGGTCGCCGCGCCGGAGCCGATCGATACGTCTGCCGTTGCGACACGGATCGCGGAGATTATCGCCGAGCTCGCCGGCGAAGAGGGCATCGCTTTTCAGTCTGCGAGCGCACAATATCAGACGTTTCTCACCCGGTGCCGCCGTGAACGCCTGATTGGGCCCATGCCCGACATGCGCGGTTTCCGCCGGCGCTTCGCTGTTGCCGGGGCCGGCCTCAGTGAACTGGAAGAACCCGTGCAGGCGAGGATCATGCAACTCGCCGGGACCGTCGAAGAAGATTTGCTCGGGCCCTTCCTCGTCATCGCCAAGGCTGCGCATGCCGGTGAAACGCAAGTCGACGAACACGCGCTTGCACGGGCCTATGGCACCAGTTCGCCCGGCCGCATCCGGCGCCTGCTCGATCACCTCGAACGGCAGGGCCTGGTCGTAGTGCGCGAAGATTTCGGCGGCGACCGGACAATCATGGTGCCGGGACTGGAACCGCTCACCCAGGGTTGATGACCCTCACCGTGCTGCATAGGTCCACATGATGGACTATGCAGACTTTAGGCATTTCGCAGCGCTCGACATTCGCGCCGGCACGGTAACCCGGGCCGAGCCCTTCCCGGAAGCCCGCCGCCCCGCCATCAAACTGTGGGTCGATCTGGGGCCCGACATCGGCGAGCGTAAAAGCTCGGCACAGATCACCGAACACTACACCCCTGAAAGTCTCGTCGGGCAACGGGTCATGGCAGTGGTCAATTTCGCCCCGCGCCAGATCGGGCCCTTCATGTCGGAGATACTCGTGCTCGGCTTCCCGGACGCAAACGGCGCGATCCTCCTCGCACGGCCCGAAGCCAGCGTTGCCAATGGCGCTCGTCTGGCTTGATTGCGCACAAAACTGTAAAGCCACACGCGCCGGTCAACCGTTCGCCGACGTTTAACTTCAGAGATGGCATGACACTGACGAACGGCGCGATCTCAGCTCGGTTGCTTTACACCGCGACCGTCAAAAGAGGACTTCGTCGAAAATAACGACCTCAACCTATTGTGTTGTATATACGTCACACCATATCGCGTTGGTAATCACACGGGGATATCCATGAATCTCGAAAAGTTCACCGACCGGGCGAAAGGCTTTCTGCAGGCTGCGCAGACGGTTGCTATCCGCATGAACCACCAGCGGATCTCGCCTTCGCATCTGCTGAAGGCGTTGCTGGACGATAGCGAGGGCATGGCTGCCCAGTTGATTCAGCGTGCCGGGGGCAATCCCGGTGTGGCGATTACCGAGGTCGATAACGCTCTGGCCAAGGTGCCGGCCGTCTCGGGCGGCGGGGCGCAGCAGACGCCCGGGCTCGATAACGATGCGGTTCGCGCACTCGATCAGGCCGAACAACTGGCTGAAAAGGCGGGCGACAGTTTCGTCCCGGTCCAGCGGGTTCTCCAGGCGCTGACGATGGCCGATAATGATGCGGGCAGAGCGCTGAAATCTGCTGGGGTCGATGTCAAATCACTGGAAGCGGCGATCCAGGACGTCACCAAAGGACGCGCTGCGCACAGTGCGGGCGCGGAGGAAAGTTACGACGCCATGAGGAAGTATGCGCGCGACCTTACGCAGGCGGCGCGGGACGGCAAGCTCGACCCGGTGATCGGTCGAGACGAGGAAATTCGCCGGACGGTCCAGATCCTCGCCCGCCGTACCAAGAACAACCCCGCTCTTATCGGCGAACCCGGAACGGGCAAGACTGCGATTGCTGAAGGCCTCGCCCTGCGTATCGCCAATGGCGACGTGCCCGACAGCCTTAAAGGCCGCACATTAATGGCGCTCGACCTGGGCGCATTGATCGCGGGCGCAAAATATCGTGGCGAATTCGAAGAGCGGCTGAAGTCGGTACTCGACGAGGTCAAAGGCGCCGAAGGGCAGATCATCCTGTTCATCGATGAAATGCACACGCTGATCGGCGCTGGCGCATCGGAAGGCAGCATGGATGCCGGCAACCTGCTCAAACCTGCGCTTTCGCGGGGCGAGTTGCACTGCATCGGTGCGACCACGCTCGACGAATACCAAAAGTATGTCGAGAAGGATCCCGCGCTCCAGCGTCGGTTCCAGCCGGTTTATATCGATGAGCCGAGCGTTGAAGACACGATCAGCATATTGCGCGGTATCAAGGACAAGTACGAACTGCACCACGGCGTGCGCATTACGGACGGCGCAATCGTGGCAGCGGCGCAATTGTCAAACCGCTATATCCAGAACCGTTTCCTGCCCGACAAGGCGATCGACCTGATGGACGAGGCTGCCAGCCGCATCCGCATGGAGGTCGAAAGCAAGCCCGAAGAAATCGAGGGGCTCGACCGCCGGATCATCCAGCTGCGGATCGAAGAGCAGGCGTTGCAGAAGGAAACCGACGACGCTTCGAAGGACCGTCTAGAAAACCTCCGCAAGGAGCTCTCCGAACTCGAACAGCAGTCGAGCGAACTGACGACACGTTGGCAGAACGAACGCGACAAGATCCATGCTGAAGCCCGGATCAAGGAAGACCTCGACCAGGCACGTATCGAACTAGAACAGGCACAACGCGGCGGCGATCTGCAGAAAGCCGGCGAACTGCAATACGGCAGGATACCGGAACTGGAGAAGAAGCTCGCCGAAGCGTCCGGACAGACCGATAACGCTCTGCTCAAGGAGGAGGTCACCGAAGACGATATCGCTGGCGTCGTCTCGCGCTGGACGGGTATCCCTGTCGATCGGATGATGGAGGGAGAGCGCGAGAAGCTGCTCGACATGGAAAACATCCTGTCGAAGCGGGTCATCGGGCAATCTCAGGCGATCGATGCCGTATCGAAGGCTGTGCGCCGCGCTCGCGCGGGCTTGCAGGACCCCGGGCGCCCGTTGGGCAGCTTCCTGTTTCTCGGCCCGACCGGCGTCGGCAAAACGGAGCTCACAAAGGCATTGGCGGGCTTCCTGTTCGACGACGACAGCGCCATGGTGCGCATCGACATGAGCGAATTCATGGAGAAGCATGCGGTCGCCCGTCTGATTGGCGCGCCTCCAGGCTACGTCGGCTATGAGGAAGGCGGCGTCCTGACCGAAGCTGTCCGCCGGCGACCGTACCAGGTGGTCCTGTTCGACGAAGTCGAAAAGGCGCATTCAGACGTGTTCAATGTGCTGCTGCAGGTTCTCGACGATGGACGCCTGACCGACGGGCAGGGCAGGGTGGTCGACTTTTCCAACACGCTCATCATCCTAACCAGCAATCTGGGCAGCCAGTACCTGGCGAATATGGATGACAATCAGAAAGTTGCGGACGTCGAACCGCAGGTGATGGATGTCGTACGCGGCCATTTCCGGCCCGAGTTTCTCAACCGGCTGGACGAGATCATCCTGTTCCATCGTTTGGCACAGGAACACATGGCGCCAATCGTGGATATCCAGGTCGAGCGCGTGCAGAAGCTGCTCAGGGATCGCAAGGTCACGCTCGAGCTGAGCGATGCGGCAAAGAAATGGCTCGGCCGTGTCGGCTACGACCCTGTTTACGGCGCCCGCCCGCTAAAGCGCGCCGTGCAGCGTTACGTTCAGGACCCGCTGGCCGACATGATCCTTTCGGGCAAGGTGCCGGACGGGTCGACCGTGCAGATTGACGAAGGGGATGGGGAACTGGAGATGGTGGTCGTGTGACAACGGGCGCAAGGGCTTTGGATTCAGAACGGACGGCCTGGTGGGCCCGAAATATCTAGCTGTTTGG
This sequence comes from Qipengyuania pacifica, assembly GCF_019857205.1. Lineage (GTDB taxonomy): Bacteria > Pseudomonadota > Alphaproteobacteria > Sphingomonadales > Sphingomonadaceae > Qipengyuania > Qipengyuania pacifica. Next base: position 122,441 of record NZ_JAHWXO010000003.1, read on the forward strand.
CACGTATCCATTTCGAAGCGATGACTTTCTCTCCTGACGTGACCTTACCTCCAAGGTGGTTGGTGGCAGAAAGGGGGTGGCCGGATTTGTCTGCATTTTTAAACCAGATTGCGTCGCCGATGCCGCCCTTAAATTGGAAACCAAGGTTAGGAAATTCAGTCGCCCCTCCGGAGTACTCTTCGTTCAGGTAAATCAAAAACGTCGACAATCTCTGATTGGCGACGTTGGCCATGGCATCACTATGTAATTTATATTCATCACCTTCACCGTACGAGAGGACCTGTAATGGCTCTCCCTGCTCGTATTGGGTCCCAGTCGCGGCACCTATGCGCCGGTTAATGGCGTGAATGACGGGGGTTTCTTCAACGAATGAAAATGCGGTGAATGAGGACTTTCTGATTGGATCGTGGATTAGTTGGCCGGTCGTGGGATGAACGACTGTCGCTCGTTGCAAACGAGGGCGCGCAACTGACCCAAGATACTTGCTTTCGGCCGCGGTGAGAAATGATCTGAAAACTGAAATATGCGGGACCGATTGCGGGATTTCCGGTGCAAACGTATCAGTAGGGTTTCCGGCACCGTCAATGTTCATGCGATTTAGAAGCGCAATTTGAACAGACGCCTCATCGATTTTCTCATTCTGAAGTTCGTTTAACGCTTGATGCCAAGCGCGGTCGCAACCGCCCGCTCCATTCGCAAGTAGCGCTACGTAAGGTTGCCGGGCTTCCTCTAGGCTCTTGGCTGCCAGCCCGTAAAACCGCCGCGCTTCGGCCAGGTCTCGCCGGATCAGGTGGCCGGTTAGGCGCCATTGCGCTAAACACAGAGCAGCTGTTGGATTACCTGCTTCTGTATCCATCAATAGCGTCTTGTAAGCGGCCTCGACGCCCCTTCGCTCGACGAGCAGGTCCGCTTCGGTTCGCCAGTCGTGCATTGATATCCTCGTATATTAAGATTGGGCGGGAACAAAAAAGGGGGGCGAATGCTCGCCCCCCTTTCAATGTTTACGCGTGAAGTTCCTTATCAGAAGCCAGCGCGGACACCGGCGTAGAAGGACGTGCCTCGGATCCGATAGATTCCGCTGCCACCACCGATACCGGTGAGACCAAACGGAGGATTCGTACCGAGAATGTTGTCGACGCCGACAGTGAAGTCGAACTTGTCGTTCACTTGGTAACCGAAGCTAACATCGTGATAGAACGTTTCCGGGTACTTACGAATGTCCGCATAATCATCGTTCTGCGGCGGATCGCCATTTAGGCTATTATAATCCTCGTATGTATTCAGATACATCGGTCCGATGTAACGCATTTCGTAACCCATCCGGAACTTGCCAAACTCGAAGTCGAGGTTCCAACGGAACTCGTCCTTCGGATCGCCCAATTCTTCGAGAATGCGGTTCTCGAAGTCCGGATTGGTCGGATCTTCAAAATTACTACGCTCGAAAGTGTGCGTGTAGATCAGACGGGTGGAAAGCGCATTGTTCGCCCCAAAGGTTGTGCGGTACGCCACTGTGGAGTCAATGCCCCTGACGGTGCGTGCTGCGAAGTTCACAGCGCTCACCACCAGATCCTTGTCGAGAACCTGGCCAGGCACTTCGCCGTTCGGACCAGTCCCGGCTCCGCGATAGCGAGTGATCAGATCGCAGAACGGATTGTTAAGATCAGGCAAATCGTAACAGGTATTTACAATACCTTGAGCGGAAACAGCCGTGATTACGTCCTTAACCTTAATGTCGAAGTAATCGACTGTCACAGCCAGACCCGGAATGGCGCGCGGCTGAATGACTGCGCCAATAGTATAGGAGTCGGACTTTTCCTCGCCCAGATTGGGATTGCTACCGCTGAGAATTTCGAGCGAATAGTTCGGCAGGGCGATAAACTGCGGATCTGTGAGCAAAGCTCCCAGGTCAGCTTGACAGTTCGCCCGACGGTTTGCCGAACCCTGTGATAAGTTCTGTGGCAGACACGGGTCGGAGAAGCCCGGAGCGAAGTTTTGCGTGATTGGAAACGCTGTTTCGCTCAGATTAGGGGCACGTACAGACCGACCATATTGTGCACGGAAGGTGATATCAGGGATGGGGGCCCACTCTACACCGCCATTATAGGCATATGTCGTTCCCACAGAACCACCATAATCAGAGACACGTCCAGCGGCCGAAACCGTGAGTTCCTCAAAGAACGGAACGCCACTCAGAATGGGAAGACGGATTTCACCGAAAGCTTCCGTCACTTCGAACGGATCCGGTGCGAATGTCGGAAGAGCGTTATAGAAAGTGCGTCCCGATTCTACTAGCGGATCGGCTTGGTAGAACAGTTTCTCGCGCCGGTACTCCGCCCCGACAGCAAAGCCCACTGGGCCGCCCGGCAAGTTGAAGAAGCCGCTTGTATCGCCTGCCACGAAACCGCTGATCACTAGCTGTTCCAGTTCAGCTTTTGAAACGGTGTCTTCAAGGATGTAGTTTGCGGCGGCGGCGTTATCGCCCTGGCCAAACGGATTGTACGCAACGCAGTTGGCAATGTCCTGAGCCAGTGCATCAGTGTCGCCGGCAAGGCCGTACTCGAAAGCGGCGGTTGGGTCGTACTGTGAACGACATGCAATTTGCCCTGTCGCCGGATTAATGCCGGAGTCGAGTGCAAGCATGAAACGCTGGGGAATGATATTACCCAGAATTGTAGTGTCTTCCTTCACCTTCCCGTAATTGGCTGAAATTTCATAGTTCCAGCTGTCTAGGAAGTCGCCGCGTACGCCTGCCACGACGCGGAAAACATCACGTTCGGACCGTTCGTCACGGTTTCCAAGGTCGAGCAATGAGCGACCGATTGCAAAGCGATAGGAGCCGTCAGCAATGGCCGCCAAGTCGTCTGGAGAAAGCGGAACCTGACCGCTGAGACGGCTATTGAGGCCCGAAGCGATCAACTGATCCGTGATAACGCCACGAGCCTGTGAGCTGAGGAACGGATTGTCGAGGCGCACGAACTCACGCGGGTCCCCATACGTAAATCCGCTCTGAACGAAAGCCGGGCTTGATTGTTGACCCTGCGTGTTGATTCGAACGTACTTCGCTTCGACAAACGGCTGAAAAGCTTCTGCCACTTCAAAGCGTGCAAGAAGGTTAACGTTGTAGCGTTCCTGCTGCGGGAACACGCTAAGCAGCGTACCCTCGCGGCCGGTTTGGCCATTGCTGTTGACGATGCTTCCAAAAGGTCCGGTCGACGTACGTGTGCCCGTTTGCTGAACCAGCTGCCCGTCGGGCGTGAAGATGTAGTTGCAGTTGTACGGAACGTTATTCAGACCAGTTCCACACGGTGCCGCACCATTCTGCTGCGGGAAGGGCACGAGCGAATTGAAATCGATCGTGGTTGACCCGATATTCCGAAAGAACGCTCTGTCGGGGAATCCATCGGAATTGGTGGCACTATCCGTGTCGATAACGAGGAAACCGTCGTTCCGACGAAGGAAGCTCACGTCTGATCCGAAAACGCGATCCTGGTTTGCGTATTCGCCGTGAATTGTAATGTTTCCGCGACCATCCGCGAAATTCTGACCCGCGAGGATCGATACGTATTGCGAGGGGAACGTACCCTCGTCGTTGACACTGATGTGGCCACGGCCCTGAATGCCTTCAAAGTCATCCTTCAGAATGAAGTTGACGACGCCGGCGATTGCGTCGGAGCCGTAAATTGCCGAATTGCCACCGGTAACTACGTCAACACGTTCGATCAGATCGTTTGGAATGGTATTGACGTCTACTGACGTGCCGTTCGACAGGATGTCCGACGCCACATGGCGGCGACCATTCACCAGGACGAGCGTGCGGGCAGTGCCCAGGCCGCGAAGGTCGAGAAGATTGAGGCCAGTCGTACCAAGGAAACGACCGGCGTTTGCTTGGCTGAATGTGCTGCGAAGCTGCGGAAGGTCGTTGAGCGTATCGCCGATGTTAATCGACGACTGTTCAAAGATCTGCTCCCCCGTCAGCGTCGTAACTGGAACCTGCGATGTTAGCTCAGGTCGCGAGATGCGCGATCCGGTGACGATGATTGCATTGCTTTCGACAGGTGCGGCTTCAGCTGGGTCGCTGGCGACGGCGTCATCGGCGTCCTGCGCGAAACCTGGAGTCGAGAACGCAAGGGCGGCGAGCCCTGCGCTGGTGAGCAGTGCGGCCCGTCCACCCGAGGCGGAAAAGGTCTTTTTCATTTATTTAGTCCCCTAACTGTGCCGGAGGAACCGGCCCATTGTGGGACTCAAGCAAGGTGAGGCCGCTCAGGCAACCCGTATGGAACCAAAACCCATAGATCATTCAGATTTTGGCACGGGTGTATCAAAAATGTGACGGGTTAAGTGGCGTCGGCAACACCGCTTCGAATTATGGGATTTTGATACACTCGTCCGTATCGCGGAGGCATTCATCACCGGCTCTATCTTGGGCTTTTAAAATAGAGCCACGTGCCTGCACACGAACATTCTTGATATATTTGATAGTGAGCAAGTACTTGGGCGCTGGCGCTAAATTTTAGATTTAAAACCTTTCCATGCGCGCTTGATCCACCTTGCTCGTGAAAGGCAATGGCAGGGAATAAATGTCATAGTCCCATCTCCGGGGCTAATTCCCATTGCCGCTTGATTACGCGCCCCAGTTTTGGAGATTACCCTCTGCTGCAAAACCCCGCATTAGAGCATACACCTTCTTGGTTGGTCATCTCACCAGCAGCATTACGAGTGCCGCGTTCGTAATCGATCCATTCAGTCCGGGTCATGCAGATGCGTTCGCGCTTAGCGCGCGAGCCAGTCACCTTAAACGACTTACAAATCTTCTTGTTTGCATCCTCTGCTTCCTCAGGCGCGGGAGCATCGGCGGCGTTTGTCGCGCTAGCGGTCCGTAAAAGCTCCCCCGCTGGTGCAGTGGCGCTCGTTTGCAGAATAAAGGCTGAAAAGAGCATGAGTAAGTACATAGAATCCTCCGTTGCAAACGGAAGTGTACATTAATCTCATACGCGCCTCAATGCAGGTAATAAAAAAGGGGCGGCCGAAGCCGCCCCTTTCAATTCTCGTTCTAAATGAAATTAGAACGTCATGCGAGCAGTTACCGAATAACGGCGGCCGAGCGCATCGTAGGTCGACGGGAACACGTTACCGCTGTTGTAAGCCGTCGAACCGATGTTGCTGCCAACCACCTTCGGTTCGTTATCGAACAGGTTGATGACAGCAGCAGTCAGCGCAAACGAGTCGGTCACGTTGAAGACGGCGGTCAGATCGAAGTAATGTTCCGACGGGATCGTGCGGAAATCTTCGAGGAACGCGTCAGCAACCAGAGGCTCGACTTCGACCGCGTCGATAAAGCGCCAGCGAAGCGAGAGATCAACTTGGTCGAAGCTGAGCGTCGTACGCTGCGTGAACGAGAACTCCGGCTGAATTGATGCGCAGTTGATGCTGTAATAGCCAACGCATTCACGGTTCAGGCTGGCCGGGTCGTCCTGGTTCGCCTTGAAGCGCGAACGGTTCGTCCAGTTACCGAAGAAGCCCAGGTCGAGACCAGCGAAACCGAGATCGGTGCTATAGTTGGCAACGAGATCGATACCGTCAGTGAAAATCTGACCCTGGTTGGTCAGAACCAGCGGAAGGCCCGGTGTCGTGCCCACGTTACCGAACAGGTTGCCGGTAGCCGGGTTACGACGGATCGAGGTGCAGGCTGGGTTGGTCGGCGATGGATTGTTATCAAAACACGCACTGAAGACGTCACCGATCGTCGGTGAGGTAATGGCATCGTTCAGTTTGATGTTGTAATAGTCAATCGTCATCGAAAGACCGGGGGCGAACACGGGCTGGAACACAGCGCCGATGGTCCACGTGTTGGCCTTTTCAGCAGCCAGATTGGGGTTGCCACCGGTTGTCACGTTAACCTGTCCGGCCGGATCGACGATAATGCTGCCGATCGAAGTGGCCGGTGCACCCTGCGCAAGACAGATTGCACGCAGATTGGCATCGGTCGTCGGCGCCGCGCCCGCGCACGGGTCGGTGTCGAAGTTGTCGAGACCAGTTACGGGAACTGCGAACAGTTCAGCGATGTTCGGCGCGCGGGTAACGCGCTGATAACCACCGCGGATCTGCAGGCTCGGTACCGGGGACCAGCTACCGCCGGCCTTCCAGGTGTATTCCGTACCCGTCGTCGAGTAATCGGAGATACGACCTGCCAGCTCAAGCGTAAGTTCGTCGGCAAAGGCAGCGCCGCTCACCAGCGGAACGACGAGCTCGCCGAACACTTCCTTGACGTCGTATGCACCCTCTACGTCCGGCGAAGCGGCACCATTACCGAGCACTTCACCCGGGGTCTGCGAAAGCAGGTCCGAACGGCTGAAGGCAGAGTAATCGCGATATTCTGCACCAAGTGCGATCGCGATAGGTTCAGCTGAAATGCCGAAACCAACGTCGCCCGAAATGAACGCCTGGACCTGACTCAGTGCAGCACCTTCGGTACCACTGTTACCCACATCGAGGAATGACTGGACTGCAGGTGTGATGCTGCCTGCGGGACCAAAGAGATCGATTGGCACGCAGCCGTCGCTGTCATCGAGGCAGGTGTTCGGATTGGTCGCCAGCACCGCTTGCTGAAGGCGAGTGAAAGTGCCGTTACCCGACTGCCTGGAGACGTTTTCACTCTCGCCGTATGCTCCGAAAATTTCCCAATCGAGATTGGCAACCAGAGCACCGCGAGCGCCGGCCTTAACCTGGAAGAGGCGGGTGCGGTATTCATTCAGACGCGGGCCGAATTCGATGAAGCGGCGACCATAGTCGATACCAACGGTGCGATACGCAGGATCATTGGGGTCCGTTGCCAATGCCGCAGCGTCGCATTCAGCCTGCGAGAACAACGGCTGCGTCCCGGCAAGATCGGCATCTGTATCGAAGCCGCAGATCTGGTTGCGAATTCCGCCCGGGAGGAACGGGTTCGACAGCGGCGTGTCGAGAACGTTACGGAAAGTACCCGAAGAAGCAATGATCGTGGAAGTCGTGCTCTGAACGAACATACCTTCGGCGAACACTTCTATCGCATCGTTAATCTCATAGCGCGAGGAACCATACAGGCGGTACTGTTCCAGCGGGGTCTGATAGATGTTCTGCGGGTTGAAGTTGAACGGGGCGTAGAACGGAACCAACGAAGTACCGTCCGGCGAAACCTGAAGAGTGCCGCTGGTTGTGCCCGGAACCGTGATGACGCTCGGAATAGCCGTCGACGAGCCGCCGGCTGCGCCAGTGATCGAGCTGATGTTGTTCACACCATAAGAGCGATCACCCTGGAAGATTGCTTCACGGTTGGTGTAGCCGACTGCGAACACGGCGTTACCGCGGCCATCGCCGAAGTTGCCGCCAACGATCATGTCGCCGCGGAAGGTGTAGCCGTCACCTTCTTCGGTGATCTGGTTGGTTGCCGAAATATCGACACCTTCGAAATCGCGCTTCGTGACGAAGTTCACAACCCCGGAAATAGCGTCCGCACCGTAAGTGGCGCCAGCGCCACCGGTCAAAACGTCCATGCGCTCGAGTAGTGCGACAGGAATGACGTCGATGTTCGTAAGGCCGTTGAGGCCTTGGGGAACGAGGCGCGTACCGTTAAGGAGAACGAGGTTGCGGTTGGCGCCAAGGCCGCGCAGGTTGACATAAGTCGAACCCCCGTTGCCGTTGTTGACGTTCGAACCGACGCTCGGAACGAGACCCGGAATCTGACGCAGCGATTCTTCGGCAGTGTTAGCCTGCTGAAGTGAAAGTTCTTCCGCGGTAACAACTGCTACCGGGCTCGCCTGCTCGAGGTTGGGGTTCTGAATGCGCGAACCGGTAACGACAATCGACTGGCCTGGCGCGGGTGCATCAGCGGTTGCAGCGGATTCAATTCCACCTTCGTCGCTGTCCTGAGCCATCGCCGGCTGCGCCAGAAGCGCAAGACCGAGAACGGCGGGTGCCGCACTGGCTTTGAAATAGGTTTGGAGTTTCACTCTGATAATCCCTCTATTGATCGACCGACCCCTGAGTGTCGGATCTCCAAGGAACCCCTGAGAGGAAATTAGAACACGTCAAAGCAGCGCTCCTACGTATATCCACTCCCTCCAGCGGATTGCGCCATGTGCCTTTATGGCCGCGCCGAATGCAAAGGTTTTGTTACATTCAGTGCGGTTTGGAGCCACGGGTGTGACGCCGATGTCACACACGGTCCAATGGGCGTTTTGGTCGAAAATTTCGCTGAAATAAGCTGTTGCGCAAGACTCGAAAAGTCGACCGGTCCGCCGGTTGACGTTCACGTAAGGCGGCCCTAGGAACCGGTACCTAATCGAAACCTAACGCTGTTACAGTTGTATGACGAGAGGATGACAATGCCCCAAGCCTATATAGTCGAAGCCGTCCGTACCGCCGGGGGGCGCCGTGGGGGACGTCTTGCCGGGGTGCATCCGGTTGATCTCGCTGCAAGATCGCTGGACGCGATCATGGAGCGCAGCGGTCTCGAGGCCACGGCCATCGACGATGTGGTGATGGGCTGCGTCAGCCAGGGCGGCGAGCAGGCGATGCAGGTCGGGCGCAACGCGGTGCTCGCGTCAAAGCATCTGGGCGAGGGTGTTCCTGCGGTCACGATCGATCGCCAGTGCGGCTCCAGCCAGCAGGCGATCCAGTTCGCCGCGCAGGCGGTGATGAGCGGTACGCAGGATGTCGTGATCGCAGCAGGCGTCGAAAGCATGAGCCGGGTGCCGATGGGTTCGACCGCCATGTTCCACATGAAGGAGGGCCTGGGTAACTACAAGTCACCGGGTCTGGAGGAGAAATATCCCGGCATCCAGTGGAGCCAGTTCATGGGTGCCGAGATGATTGCGCAGAAGCACGGGTTTTCGAAGGACGATCTTGATCGCTTCGCCTTCGCCAGTCACCAGAAAGCGATTGAGGCCACCAAGTCGGGCGCGTTCGACCGGGAAATCGTCGGTGTCGAGATCGATACGGCCGAGGGCGAGGAATGCCACGCGGTCGATGAGGGCATCCGCTTCGATGCGACGCTCGATGGCATCGCGGGCGTCAAACTGCTCAGCCCCGAGGGTAGGATTACCGCTGCCACCAGCAGCCAGATATGCGACGGCTCCAGTGCGGTTCTCGTCGTGTCGGAACAGGCGCTGAAGGACTACGGCCTGACGCCCATGGCGCGGATTGACAACCTTACAGTCACTGCCGGCGACCCGGTCATAATGCTCGAAGAACCGCTGTTTGCCACCGACCGCGCTCTTCAGCGTGCCGGTATGAAGATCGGCGACATCGATCTCTACGAGGTGAACGAGGCATTCGCCCCTGTCCCACTTGCCTGGTTGAAGCATACCGGAGCCGATCCGGACAAGCTCAACGTCAATGGCGGTGCGATTGCGCTGGGCCATCCGCTAGGGGCGTCTGGCACGAAATTGATGGCCACGCTCGTTCATGCGCTGAAAGCGCGGGGCAAGAAGTATGGCCTGCAGACGATGTGTGAAGGTGGCGGCGTTGCCAATGTCACTATCGTCGAGGCGCTTTGACGAAGCGCGCCAATCCGGCCAAAGCCGGAAAGCGAAATTCAGTTTCGAACCCGTGCGAGAATGATACCGGCCATGGCCGGATCCTATAGAGTGATTGAGAGGAATATTCATGGAAGTCAGTAGCAATACCCCCGCAGTCGTCACCGGTGGGGCCTCCGGCCTCGGCGAAGCCACCGCCCGCGCAATTGCCGCGAAGGGTGCGAAGGTCGCCATCTTCGACATGAACGAAGAAAAGGGCGAGGCGGTTGCCAAGGACATCGGTGGCATCTTCTGCAAGGTCAACGTCACCAGCGATGAAGATGTCGATGCGGGTTTTGCCAAGGCGCGCGAAGCCCATGGCCAGGAACGCATCCTCGTCAATTGCGCCGGTATCGGCAATGCGATCAAGACCGCCAAGCGTGACAAGCAGAGTGGCGAGATCAGCCATTTCCCCCTGTCCGCCTTCGATTTCGTCATCCAGGTGAACCTCGTCGGCACCTTCCGTTGCATCGCCAAGTCGGCGGCCGGCATGATGACGCTCGATCCCCTGTCGGAAGACGGTGATCGCGGGGCCATCGTGAACACCGCATCGGTCGCAGGTGAAGACGGCCAGATGGGTCAGGCCGCCTATTCCGCGTCGAAGGGCGGTGTCATCGGCATGACCCTGCCGATCGCACGCGACCTGATGAGCGAAGGCATTCGTGTGAACACGATCCTGCCCGGCATCTTCAACACCCCGCTGATGAACGCGGCACCTCCGCAGGTGAAGGAAGCGCTGGCGGCCAGCGTCCCGTTCCCAAAGCGCCTCGGCAATCCCGACGAATATGCCCGGCTGGCCATGACCATGATCGAATGCGGCTATTTCAACGGTGAAGATGTCCGCCTCGACGGCGCGATCCGGATGGCGCCGCGGTGATCCGCGCCATCGGACTTTCCTACTCGCCCGATCTCTGATTGGGTTCAGCTGATGATGGTCCGCCGTTCCTCTTTCGCGTGCTTCGACAGCGATTTCGGGAACGGCGGATTTTTTGCGCCTGGACTGTGTAACATGCGGTCCATGTGTTCTGTGACGACGACGAACGGAGCGCCGAATCGATGACCGAATTCACCCAGATCAAGCTCGATACTGCCGACGGTATCGCCACCCTCACGCTCTCCCGCCCGGAAAAGATGAACGCCTTCACCGGCGTCATGATGCAGGAGATGATCGATGCCATCGACATCACCGATGCTGACGACAGCGTGCGCGCCGTTATCCTGACGGGCGAGGGTGAACGTGCATTTTGCGCCGGTGCCGACCTGACGCCCGACGAAGGCGCGGGCAATGTATTCGCGCGCCACGATCCGGTCGACGATCTGTCGGATACCCGCGTGCGCGACGGCGGCGGCCGCCTCGTCCTTCGCCTGTTCAACTCGCAAAAGCCGCTGATCGGTGCCTGCAATGGCGTCGCGGTGGGTGTGGGCGCGACAATGCAGCTTCCCTTCGACATGCGCTTGTGCAGCGACAATGCGCGCTTCGGCTTTGTCTTCGCACGACGCGGAATCACGCCGGAAGCCTGTTCGAGCTGGTTCCTGCCGCGGCTCGTGGGCATGCAGACGGCGCTGGAATGGTGCATGACCGGGCGTATCTTCGATGCTGGGGAAGCGCGTGAGCGCGGTCTTGTCCGTTCGGTACATCCCCAGGGCGAACTGATGGATGCGGCGGTGAGCCTGGCGCGCGAGATCGCCGACAACACATCCGCCGTGTCGGTCGCCATGACGCGGGCAATGCTGTGGCGGCTTTCCGCGACGGACCATCCCATGATGGCCCACCGGATCGACAGCCGCTCGATCTACCGGCTCGGCAAGAGCGAGGACAGCAAGGAAGGTGTCCGCAGCTTCCTCGAAAAGCGCCCGCCTGCCTATCCTGACACGGTCAGCGAAAACATGCCCGACTTCTACCCGTGGTGGGACGAACCCGGCTACGAATAGTTTCGCTTGAGACGGTCACAGTCGTAACGGCCTTGCCAAGGCCAACGCGGGAATCCAAGGTCGTCGGCATGTCGAAACACCAGCCTGCCCAGCGCCTTGCAGAGTTCCTGCCTTATCAATTGTCCATCGCTTCGAATGCCGTATCGACGCGCATCGCGGAACAATATCGCAAACGGTTTGCGCTGAAGACTACCGAGTGGCGCATCATGGCGGTGCTGGGTGATCATGGCGCGCTGACCCAGCGCGAGCTTTCGCAGCAGACGCTCATGGACAAGGTGCCGGTCAATCGAGCGTGCAAGCGGCTGGAGCAGCGTGGTCTCGCCCAGCGCTCGCCAAACGCCAGCGATGGCCGCTCGCATCTGCTCGAACTGACCAGTGAAGGGCGGGCCGTACACGCCGGCATCATGCCGTTGGCCCTGAAGATCGAGGAGGAGCTGTTTTCCGTGCTGAGCGAGCAAGAACGAGTGGATCTGCTCGATATGCTCGGGCGCGTGCGCGACCAGGCCGGAGACTTCGACGCGGAAAGCCTGGCCGACTAACGCAGTCGACCAGGGCTTTCAGATCACTTACGCGTTGACCGGCTAGCCAATGCCGCCGCTGAAAGCGTCGGCAATCGAACAAGCCGCCGGGCCGAGAATGACGATAAACAGCACCGGCAGAATGAACATGATCAGCGGTACGGTCATGATGGCAGGAAGGCGCGCGGCCTTCTCTTCTGCGCGCATCATACGTTCGTTGCGGAACTCGGCCGACAAGACACGCAGCGCGGAGGCCAGCGGTGTACCATAGCGCTCTGTCTGGATCATGGTCGTGACCACGCCCTTCACCGCGTCGAGGTTCACGCGGTAGGCAAGGTTGTCGAAGGCCTTCTTTCGTTCGTTGAGGAAGGATAGTTCGATCGCGGTCAGCGTAAACTCTTCGCCGAGTTCGGGATAGGCGCGGCCCAGTTCGCGAGCGACGCGGTTGAAAGCGGCGTCGACGGTAAGCCCGGCTTCGGCACAGATAACCAGAAGGTCGAGCGCGTCGGGCAGGCCTTTGCGAATGGCATCTTCGCGTTTCTTGGCGATGTTGCTCAGATAGATTTCGGGACCCTTGTAACCCAGGAAAAGGGCCAAGCCGAGCGCAGCGACGCGCTTCATCTGCCAGTCGGGATATACCTCAACCAGATAGAGCATGACAAAGGCAAAACCGCCCAGCAGGATCGGAAGTACGGCACGCAGGCCGATCACGACAATCGCCAGTTCCTTGTTGCGGATACCGGCATGGGCCAGCTTCTGCTGTACGCTTTCGATTTGGCTTTGCTGCAGCACCTTCATGCTGCCAAGCGTGTCCTTGATTCTCTCGGTCGTGTCCGTCTTGCGAACCAGGCTTTGCCGTTTCTTGGCACTCGACGTGACGAGACCCATCTTGAGTTCTTCGCGACGACCCTCAAGTGCTCTGACCCGCTTGGCCATCGGATCCTTGATGGTCACCGCGGTGTAGATCGCAAAGACGACTGCTGCGGCAGCTATGCCGACGAGGATCGAGCCGACGACATAGACGTCGAAGCCGAGGAGGGTGGGGCCGGTCACGGGGTCCATTGCTCTAGTCTTTCCTCAACTCAGATTTCGAAACTGACCATCTTGGCCATGATGAAGCCACCGATACTCATCCATACGAGGCCGCCCAGTCCGGTGACGATCAGGCGATCGTCTTCGAAGAAGCCGCCGATATATGTTGGATTCACCCAGTAGATCAGAACGAAGACGATGAAGGGCAGCGATCCGACAATGTAGGCAGACGCCTTGGATTCAGAGCTCATCGCCTTGATCTTCAGTTTCATCTGCGCGCGCTTGCGCAGCACGTCCGAGAGGTTGGAAAGCGTTTCTGCAAGGTTGCCGCCGGTTTCCCGCTGAATGGCAAGAGTAATGCAGAAGAAATTGAATTCCGGAATGCCCAGACGATCGGCCGTCGCCTGCAGCGATTCCTCCATTGTGCGGCCGATCTTGGTCCGTTCGACGATGCCCTTGAATTCTTCGCCGACCGGACCGGGAACTTCCTGTGCGACAACCGACAGCGTTTCGGTGACGGGGAGACCCGAGCGCAAGCCGCGAACCAGCAGTTCGATGGCATCGGGGAACTTCTTGTTGAAGTTGTTGGTCCGCTTCTTGATTGCGCGATTGACGATGAAATGGGGAAGCCCTGCACCGACCAGTATCCCTACACCGAACGAAAGCGGCAAGGACCCGCTCCGCAAGAAAAGTAGCAGGGCGACCACAAATCCCAGGCCAAGCGAGGCGTAGGCATATTGGCTAAGCGTCCAGCCCTTGCCGGTGCGGTCAAGGCGGTTGGCCAGCGCTTCGATGCGCGACCCCGACCCGGCTACTTTATAGGCCGTCGGGCGGCGAGCAGCGATGGCCTTCTTCAGCTGCGATTCGACCTTTGTATCCGTGCTGTCCGAATGGCGGTATCGCACCTGCTGCAAACGCCGTTGGCTGGCCTTTCCTGCGTCAGGGCCGGAGAACAGAACATAGCCGATCGCCAGTAGGGCGAGGATACCCCCTGCCATCAATGTCAGCTGGATTATGTTCATGCCAAACTCCGTCCAAACTTAATGCGCGCGAGCCCAAAGCTTCGCGTCGTTACTGCGCGGGTTCCTTGACCCGCGTGTCTTTCTTCTTCGCCAAAAGGCTCTTGAGATCGAGATTGCCGAGAAGCGATTTCTTGGCGCCGCCGCCGTTGCCGGCCCCTGCGATATTCTCGTCTCCAGCACCAATGACCTGAGCGGAAAGCTGCTTGATCGCGGCCGTCGCTTTCGATCCATTGTTCGCATCGACGAAGGTCTTGCCCAGTTTCGCGGCATTGGCAGCGGCTTTCTGGTCGAAGGGCACCATCACGTCGATCTTGCGTTCGATCGACGCTTCGAAGTCGGCCTTGCTGATTTCGGCGACACCCGGCTGAACCTTGTTGGCGACGATCACGACCTGCGAATGCGGTGCGTTGTTCTTGAGCCAGGAAAGGATACGGATGGTATCGCGTGCCGACGCGAGTGACATTTCCGTTGCCAGTACGACGACGTTCACGTCGTTGAGCAGGTGCGGGAAATTGATCATCATGTTGCGCGGCATGTCGAGCACCGTCATTTCGAACGTGTGCTTGAATTCTTCCTGCAGTTGCATGAAGGCCGAGCCATCGGTCATGAGCGGCTGGTTGATCGGAGCTTCCGCGGAGAGAATGGCCAGATTGTCATTCGCCCGGATCATGGCGCGTTCAATGAACAGCCCATCGATACGACTGGGATTGTCGATTGCATCGGTCAGGCCGCGTCCCGGCTCGAGATCAAGCGTGAGCGCACCGGTGCCGAAGTGGACGTCCAGATCGAGCAACGCTGTCGGCATGCGCTTCTCTGACGAGAAGATCCAGGCAAGCGACGTTACGATTGTCGATGCGCCGACGCCGCCGCGTGTGCCGATGACGGCAGTGGAAACGTGGTGCTTTACACCTTCTTCTTCACCCCCGCGCGGAGCCATGAAGACGGCCTGCGCCTGATTGAGGGAATCCCGCAGCATGCCGGCGGATAGCGGCTTGAGCAGGTAGTCATGAATGCCGCTGGCGAGCAGATCCCGATACAGACGGACATCGTTGACCTGTCCGATTGCGATAACGACAGTTCCCGGCTCGCAGACTTCCGCAAGCGCATTGATGTCGTTCAGCGGGTCGCCACTTTCGGAAAGATCGACCATCAGGATGTTCGGGCTGGCCGATACCGACAAGGACTGGATTGCGTTGCGCAGTCCACCCTTGTTGCATTTTTCAGGTTGCCAGCCGAGTTCGATCACCACCGGACGAAGGACGTCGAGGGCGTTTTCATCACAGATATAGGCCGCAAAGGGATCGCGGTTTCCGGCCAGACCGGGTTTCAGTGAAGCGCTCATGGCTGGTTAGCCTCCTTCTTGGGTGTTGACTTCGGCCAGTCCGCCGGTTGCTCCGGTCGGCGCCAGATCGCGATACGCCTTGATGGCCTTGGTAGAGGTGCTGACGACCGTTTCGCCGGTGCCTTTCTGGCCGGTGATGAGGTCTTCCGGATTGGCGACCATTGCCGCGAGATTACCGTTCACAGCGCAGCCATAACCCGGTGATGTCGCATTCGTCGGGTTGTGTTCGCCATTGGCCGACCAGTCAGGGCATCCCGGAACACTGGCGGTCGAGCGGGTCACGACAATTCTGACCTGACCAGGGTTCACATACCCTGCCGTCACGGGTGCTTCTTCGCTGATCAGCACGCCGTGCCGACCCGCAAGCGCCGCCAAGTCACGCTTCAAAGCCGGGTTGACGCTCGGATCGTCGATCGAGACGCGGTCGCCGTAACCCAAATTCATCGCATCGAACCAGTCGGCGATGCGCTGCTGCTCGCTAA
This sequence comes from Qipengyuania pacifica, assembly GCF_019857205.1. Classification (GTDB taxonomy): domain Bacteria; phylum Pseudomonadota; class Alphaproteobacteria; order Sphingomonadales; family Sphingomonadaceae; genus Qipengyuania; species Qipengyuania pacifica. The sequence continues at coordinate 138,320 of NZ_JAHWXO010000003.1, forward strand.
CCGCCAGGCCATCGCCACCGGCACTGGCATCCAGAGTGAAATTGGTGCGTTCGACTACCGGTTGGTGCACGCTGTACAGCGTGCGATTTTCAGTCCCCATGCCTCCGCATGCGCCAAGCACGAGGCTGAGCGAGACGGCCAGAGATCCGGCGAGCTTGCGATTGGTTGCCTTTGCCATTGTACTCGTCTCCCTTAGTCGAAGCTGAAGCCGGGCTTGGCCGACGCCGTGCGTTCATTGCGGCGCGCATCGGGCTGGAGGGCCGCCTGCGGTTCACCATTGTTCATAGGCTGGCCGCCAGAAATGCTGGGCTCGCCCGGCGCGGTTTCGACCGCCCGCGGCTTCGGCCGTTCACCGCCCGAAACGCCATCGCTCTGCTGGAAGCCGAGCAAACGCTGAAATTCGTTCGGTTTGCGGAAGCCATCAGTCGGCAAATGGATGTCGTTCGCATCGACGGGCTTCACGAGATACGGTGTCACCACGATCACCAGTTCGGTTTCGCCTTTGCGATAGGTGGTCGAACGGAACAGATTGCCAAGGATCGGAATGTTTCCGAGGCCCGGGGCCTTGTCGATGGTGTTCGTGGCATTATTGGACAACAGGCCGGCAATCATGAAGCTCTGGCCCGAACCAAGTTCCACCGTCGTTTCTGCACGCCGTGTTACGAGTGCCGGAATCTGGAAGCCTTCGAAGACAACAGCGCCCTGGCTGGAAAGCTCCGATACTTCTGGACGTACCCGCATCGAGATGCGCCCATTGGCGAGCACGGTGGGCGTATAGGCGAGGCTTACGCCGTAGTTCTTGTACTCGATGGTGGTAGTGCCGAGACCCTGACTAAGGGGGATCGGAAACTCACCACCCGCGAGGAATTCAGCCGTTTCGCCGGAAAGAGCGGTCAGATTTGGCTGCGAGAGCGTGGTCACGAGCCCTTCGTTTTCAGCGAGGTCCAGCGCGGCTCCAATGTCGAGCCCAAGAAATCTACCCATTGCACCGAGCGTGGTGCCCGGGGAAACTCCCCCAATCCGAGTGCCTTCTACTTGTACAAGCTTGGTCGGATCTGCCGGATCAGGCAGCAGCCCAATCGGTGTGTTCCCCACGCCGAGAGCGGGAAGCCGTCCACCATTGATGAAACCACTGCGCCCCTGACCAACGCCGAACTGAAAGCCTCCCGTGCTGTCGATGCTGGTCAAGTTGACCCCAATCGCACGCACGAAGCTGCGGCTGACTTCGGCAATACGCACCTGCAGATTGACCTGCAGCGGAGTCGCCATACGCAGGCGGCTGATGACATTCGATTCCGTGCCGACGAAGGCTTCGACAAGACGCTGCGCTTCTTCGGCATCCTCCGGAGCGGCGACCGTCCCGGTGAGCAGGATGACATTCGACCCCATGGTGGCGACCGAAATGTTGGCTTCGGGCATGGCGAGGGCGAGTAGCTGGTCGATACTGCCGATATTCGATCCGACGCGGACATTGGCGGACCACACGATGTCGCCGGCATTGTTGCTGGCGTAGATCGTTGTTTCGCCACCGGCCTTACCGAAGACATAGAGCTGGCGTTGCGATTTAACCTGGACGTCGGCGACATTGTCGTCGGCGACAAAGACATCGGCCATATTGCCCGGCACATTGACCAGTTCACCGCGACCGATGGAGAGAACGATCTCGGAGTTGGGACGAACCACAGACTGGGCAGTGGCAGTGGTAACCGGGGCTGCCACCAGCGGCGTCAACGCCAGGCTGGAGAGCAGGAGTTTCGTTGTAAGGCGACGTGTCATGGAATTGCCCCCTGAATGGCGTTCCTGTTGCTTTTTCCTGCTCATCTCACACCTACAGCTTGGGCGGCAGGCAATGTCTGTGCGGCACTTGCGGCTCCGCGCGCGGTGCTCGATCCGACTGCACCAATCGATACATCCTCGGTCTGCTTGCCGCGGGTGACCCGCACGCTGGGACCACTGCGAACCGGTTGTCCGTCGCCGTAGGCGGCTTGCGGTGCGCTGGTGCCCTGCGCAGGAGCCGTACGGCGCTGGAAGCGCGATACGTCGCCGCCGGTCACGTAGGTGCTCTTGCCGTCATCGGGACGCGCCATGGCTTCGCGCAGGAGCCGTTCTTCCTGCTCGGGCGTGGCATTATCCGGAATGGAGACGTCACCCGAAGCGATGGCCCGTTCGAGTTCGCTCTGATTGTCGGCGAGTGAGCGCAGCGACAAGCTGAGCGTGCCGATCGTCTGCGCCACGGCGACCTTCTCTGCAATGACCGGGGTTACTTCGAGCGTGACAGTGCTGAATGCCTTGACCACGGTCGACCCGTCTTCCGCCTTTTCCGAAACGGTCGACTGATCCGTTGCCAGAACACGAAGGTTACGAAGAATGGTTTCCGATGCCTTCAGGCTGGACTCTTCGCTACCTTCGACCTGCTGGGTCAGAACCATGTCCACGCGGTCGCCTGGGAAGACGAACCCGGCTACACCCGACTGGGCGGTAACCGGAACCGTGATGGCGCGCATGCCTGGCGTCAGAGCAGCAGCGAGAAAGCCCCGATCTCCGGGGGCAACCAGAGAGCCCTGCGTCACAGGTTCGCCAGCCGTGATCGGATGACGGACAACAGTGCCGAGAAGCTTCGTGATGTCGGCTTCGCCGTCGAGGAAATACGCATCCTGAACCAGTTCGGCAGGCCACGCTTGAAAGCCGATGGCATCGGCGGTGATGATCGTCCCGACCGGGAGCGCACGTTGTGCAACAAGGACCTTGGGTCCCTGCGGTTCGACCTGCGCGGCAGCCTCGGCCTGCGGTGCGCCTGCACCGGCAAACATGCTCCGTGCGACAAGTGCCGTACCGACCGCGATGATCAGTGCAGCAACCAGCAGAACCAGCTTCTTCCTATCCATGGCTTTGTAGCCCCCTAGTTCAGCCCGCGAAATCCCAGTGCGGGCAAGTATGGTTTCAAGCTTTACGGGCGAATTGGTTAAAATCGCGTTGTCAGCCCGCGGCTATCGCGCCGACCGGCCGGAACATCTGGCCGCTTGCCATTACCCACAGAGCGGCGAGCGAAATGGCGGGACCGTAAGGGACCCATAAATCGCGATCGTGCCGCCGGATGATGCGGATCGAACCAAGCGTTACGACAAGCAGGATGATGAAGGGTGCCAGCATCAGGCCGATAACCGCGATAGGGCTGGTCGTTACGGAGCCGAGCAGATCGGCCGGAACTGAAAGGCGTGGTCCACCCAGAACGGCGCTTGCGAACAACGCAGCAATGGCCGTGCCCAGACCCAACAGTATGGCATCGCGCAAAGGGCGTGTCCGGACGGTCGTGGAATGGGCTACGCGCCAGGCGCCAATCGCCATGGTCAGCACCCAGCCGAGCATCGCCATGGCAACCAGCAGCAGAGTGAACTGCGAGGGCGGCACCCACAATGCGAGCGCCGAGAGCAGCTTCACATCGCCGCCGCCCATCTGACGGATAGCGAACAATATGCAGCACACGGCGAACACAATGGCGGCCAAACCGATCTGAAGGGCGACGCCCGGCCAGAGCGGCAAACCAGTCGATAGCCAGAATACCGGCGCGCCCAAGGCGACCGCCATCGTCAGCCGGTTGCTGATCGTACGGCTCTTCAGATCCGTTACGATTACCCAGAGCAGTGCGATTGCCAATCCGGCGAGCAATACGTAGGTGGAAATTTCGCTTTGCATGTCGCCCCCGAGGCTTTCTTCGGGCCCGGTGCTACAGGAACGTGCTTACCAAACAGTAACCATACGAGGATGTCCGGTCACCGTTATGCAGGCAGAAAGGCAATCCATCAATCGGCGCGCGATACCGGCCGGGGCCGTAGAAAGCAGGTTTGCGTTAGCGGATGGCCATGAAATCCGCCGGATCGATTTACCGGCCGAGGATGGGGGCAAGCGCGGGTCGATCCTTTTCATGCCCGGCCGCGGCGACTTCTACGAAAAGTATCTGGAAACCCTCGTCGAGTGGAGTCGCGCTGGCTGGCACGTGACCGCGGCGGACTGGCGCGGGCAGGCTGGATCGGGGCGTTTGGGCGATGATGCAATCACAGGACATATCGGGGACTTTTGCGACTGGGTCGATGACCTGGCCTTTCTCTGGAAGACTTGGAAAACAGAGACGCGCGGGCCGCATATAGTCGTGGGCCACTCGATGGGGGGGCACCTCGTCACGCGTGCGCTGGTGGATGGAGAGATCGATCCCGACGCAGCGATACTCAGCGCGCCGATGCTCGGCATGTCGGGGCCTCCGCTGCCGTTGGGGGTATCGCACTTCGTCGCTTGGTTCATGACCAAGATCGGCAAGCCCACGCGGCCCGCATGGAAGTGGAGCGAGAAACCCGGCGAAATGCCGGCGAATCGCTCCGACCTGCTGACACACGATGCCGGTCGGTATGCGGACGAATTATGGTGGCGGGAGAGGCGACCCGAACTGGTCATGGGGCCGGGAAGCTGGGGCTGGGTCGAGCGGGCCTATGCCTCGACGCGCCAGTTGGAAAAGCGCGGCGCGATGGAGAACGTGGAGGTGCCTGTCCTCATCGTCAGCACATCTGCAGACAAGCTCGTTCGTCATCCGTCCGCGGTGCGCGCCGCACAGCGATTTCCCAATGGAGAGTTGCTGGCGTTCGGCACTGAGGCGCGTCACGAAATCCTGCGGGAAGTTCAGCCCGTACGAGGGCGTGCGCTGGCAGGGATCGCCGAATTTCTCGACCAGGTGGCCCCGCCAGAGGTCTCGTGAGCACATACGATTTCGCATTGATCGGCGCCGGGATTGCAGGTGCCAGCCTGGCTGCCGAACTCTCGCTAGGCGGTGCACGCGTGCTGCTGCTGGAAGCGGAGGACCGGCCGGGATATCATGCCACGGGGCGTTCTGCTGCATTCTGGGAGGAGTGTTACGGCGGCCCGGACATCGTTCCCCTCACGCTGGCATCCGGGGAATATCTGCGCAGCGGCGGCTTTCTGCAGCAACGGGGGGCGTTGTACGTTGCGCGCGAAGAGGATGCGGCACTTGTCGGTGATTTTCTCGAGCGGTTCCAAGCAACAGGGGCGGTGCTAGAGCGGCTGGGGGCCGCCGAGGTGCAACGCCACGTTCCGGGGATTCGCCCGGCATGGTCGGCTGCGGTTTGGGAACCGGCCTGCGCCGATATCGATGTAGCAGCGCTTCACGCCCATTACCTTCGACAAGCGCTCGATACCGGCGTGAACCTGCAATGCCGGGCGCGGGTCACCGGTCTCCAGCGGATATCGGGGTGCTGGCGTATCACCGATGTCAGCGGGGAAGAATATCGCGCCGATTGCGTGGTAAACACTGCCGGGGCCTGGGCAGACGGGCTGGCTGCGATGGCGGGAGCGCGGCAAGCGGGAATTACGCCCTATCGTCGTACGGTGGCCCAGCTTCGTCTGGGCACAAACGTGCCGGAAGATTTACCTCTCGTGCTCGATATTGAGGGTAAGTTCTATTTCAAGCCCGAAGCGGGAGGGCGGCTCTGGGTGAGTCCCCAAGACGAAGAACCGAGCGTGCCTTGCGATGCGGCACCTGAGGAATTGGCCGTTGCTCAAGCGATTGCGCGGCTTGAACAAGTGGTCGACTGGCAAATCGAGGCGGTCGAGCACAAGTGGGCTGGCTTGCGCAGTTTTGCCGCCGACCGCAGGCCGGTTTACGGATTCGACCCGAAGATCGACGGATTCGCGTGGTTCGCGGGGCAAGGTGGCTTCGGGATACAAACGTCCCCCGCTGCGGCACGGTTAACGCGGCAATTGTTGCTGGGCGAAGGCAGGGACGAGATGACAGCCGATCTCAATGCCGATCTTTACTCGCCTGATCGCTTCGGCTGAACTTCTTACGAGCTTAGTTCCGCCCGGCTATCCGATCGGCCTCGTCACTTGCCAGGCGATCGACCCGGTCATTTTCTACGTGACCGGAATGGCCCTTGACCCAGTGCCAATCCACCTTGTGCCGCGCGGTCAAGTCGATCAGTTCATGCCATAGTTCGGCATTACGAACCGGCTTCTTGCTGGCGTTGACCCAGCCGCGTTTCTTCCAGCCGTGCACCCACTTCGTAATACCATCGATCAGATACTTGCTGTCGGTATAGAGATCGACCTCGCACGGTTCGATGAGAGCACTCAGGCCCTTGATCGCAGCCGTCATCTCCATGCGGTTGTTGGTCGTATCGGCTTCGCTTCCCGACAGTTCCTTTTCATGCGCCCCCATGCGCAGGAGCGCGCCCCAACCGCCGGGCCCGGGGTTTCCCTTGCAGGCTCCGTCGGTAAAAAGTTCGACTTTCTTCATGAGAACGCGCTCTGCCCCTTGTCGCGATAGAATTCCAGTCGATGCACGAAATCCATCGGGTCCTTGCGGCGGACGAGGGCGTCGGCAGGCGTGTCCAGCCAATCCTGGGCGCGGCTGGCAATAAAGCGCAGGCAAGCTCCCTGCGCGAGCAACGGCAGGTGATCGCGCTCGCTCTTATTCAAGGGCCGGACCGAATCGTACCCTTCTACCAGCGCAGCGCCGAGCGCCTGGTTCAGGTGCATGCCCGACCGATCAAAACACCAGGCCGCATGCGTAACTGCAAGATCGTAGGCCATCGCGCCGGTGCAAGCGAAATAGAAATCGATCATGCCCGTGACCCGGTCACCCAGCATCAGCACATTGTCGGGAAACAGGTCCGAATGAATAATGGAAAGCGGCAGATCGTTGGGCCAGTTTCGCGCGATGCCAGTGGCGACATCGAGGATGTCGGGAAGACTGGGGTCTATCGAAGCGAGCGCATCGGCGCCGCACTCATGCAGGATGGCTGAGGTCTGTTGGGGGCCGAGATCGTTCGGCCGGCTCATCGCGAAACTCCCGGCGGCGAGATGTATCTGAGCGAGTGCGGAACCGACCGCGCGCGCCTGGTCGGGATCGGGAGTGGTCGGCGACACGCCGGGGAGAAATTCAATCAGCGCTGCGGCTTTTTCACCCACCATGCGGAAAGGCGCTCCGCTACGATCATGTATGGTGCGCGGCACGGGGCAGCCCGCTTCGGACAGGTGGTCCAGCAGGGCGAGAAAAAACGGCAGATCGGCTAGTTCGATCCGGCGTTCATACATCGTCAGAATATAACGTGCCTGGGTCGTTTCGATCAGCCAGTTCGAATTCGAAACGCCTTCGGCAATACCTTTGGCCGAAACCAGTCGACCGGCATCGTATTCCGCGATCAGGCGCGCCAGGTCCTCGGCGCCCAGATGGGTGTAGACCGCCACCTATTCGGTTAGCTGACGCGGCAGCTTGAAGATCATGTTTTCTTCAGCTGCCGTGACAATATCCTCTTCCACGGCGCGCCAGTCGGACAGCCGGTCGACGACTTCGCGAACCAGTTTTTCAGGTGCGGATGCACCGGCCGTCAGCCCGACCGTACCGACGCCCTCCAGCCAGCTAGGGTCGATTTCATCGGCGCGCTGGATCAAACGGGCGTCAGTCCCCATCCTTTCCGATACTTCGACCAGGCGAAGGGAATTGGAGGAATTCGGTGCGCCGATAACCAGTACCAGGTCGCAGCTTGCTGCAATCTGTTTAACGGCCGCCTGCCTGTTGCTTGTCGCGTAGCAGATGTCTTCTGCCTTCGGGGCGACGATCTGCGGGAAGCGTTCTTGCAGCGCGGCGATGATATCGTGGGTATCGTCGACCGAAAGGGTGGTCTGCGACAGATAGGACAAATTGTCTTCTGGTGTGAAATCGAGATCGGCAACGTCCTCGACCGTCTCGACCAGAGTGATCTGACCCGGCGGTACCTGGCCCATCGTCCCAATGACTTCGGGGTGTCCGGCATGCCCGATAAACAGGATGTGCTGGCCCTTTTCGACCTGCCGCTCCGCCTGCCGGTGAACCTTGCTGACGAGGGGACAGGTCGCATCGACATACAACATGTTGCGGCGTTCGGCTTCGGCAGGCACCGTCTTGGGGACGCCGTGAGCACTGAAGACCACCGGCGCATCGTCGGGAACCTCGTCCAGCTCCTCGACAAATATGGCCCCCTTGGCCTTGAGACTGTCGACGACGTACTGATTGTGCACGATTTCGTGACGCACATAGACGGGCGCGCCGAACTTGAGCAGCGCCCTCTCGACTATCTCGATCGCACGATCGACGCCGGCACAGAATCCGCGGGGCGCTGCGACAATGAGCTTCAAAGGCAGACGCGGATCGCGTCCGGGTATGGCAGGCGTGGATGGAAAGGGGGCGTTCATGTCCCGCCCTCTAGCGCTTTCGTGCAGGCCAAGCTAGGGCAAGCGCAGTCCCGAGGGGCGACGAATTCGAATGACCGTAAAAGGGAAACTAGCCGCATGACCATCCGTACCCGCCTTCTTCCCGCGCTCGCCTTGGGCCTAGCGTTGGCCGGATGCGCCAAGGAAGGGGACCTGGTGATCGATCAGGGTGTCGGCATTACCGCGGTGAGGAGTACCTGTCCTGCCATTGGGATTCCCGATTACACGGGCGATATCACGACGTTCCGTACTCCCGGTTCGACCACCAGCGCCGATTTGGACGTGACGGCAGCGATCACGAACCTGCGTTCGACCTGCAATGAAAGCGCAGATGATCGGGTTTACACCGAAGCGACCTTCGATGTCGTGGCACGTCGTACGGACACCAGTGGCAGCCGGACCGTTACTCTGCCCTATTTCTCCACCGTCCTGCGCGGCGGTTCTTCGGTTGTGACCAAGCGCATCGGCAGCGTGACCCTTCAGTTTGCCGATGGGCAGGAACGCGCTCAGGCACGCGGCACGGCTGGCGCTTATGTAAATCGCGCCGAAGCCACGCTTCCTGCTGAAATTCGCGACCAGATCACCCGCAAGCGCGAAGCTGGCGATCCCGACGCTGCGCTTGATCCACTGGCCGATCCGACGGTGCGCGCTGCACTCCAGCGGGCTACCTTCGAACTGCTGGTGGGCTTCCAACTGACCGAAGATCAGCTGCGTTACAACGCGACGCGATAGTCGCTGCTATCTTGCCATTTCGCGTCGATAGGCTAGGCGCGCGCCATGGCTGAAATGCAGACACTTCACGCGGCCTTCGCGGCCCGGATCGACGCGGTATTGGATGCTCTCGAAATGGAGGGCTCGCTGCCTGCCGACGCGGCACGCGGCAATGTTACCGTGGAACCGCCGCGAGACCCGTCCCATGGCGACCTCGCGACAAACGCGGCGATGGTTCTTGCCAAGCAGGCGAAAAGCAATCCGCGCGCATTGGCGGAAAAGATCGTTGAACACCTTCAGCGTGATCCGGCGATTGCCGAGGCAGAGATCGCAGGTCCCGGCTTCATCAACCTGCGGTTGGAAAGCGACGTATGGCGGCGCGAAATCCAGGCGATTGCGTCGCTGGGCGCCGGTTATGGCAGGTCGGACATGGGCAAGGGCCTCACGGTCAACGTCGAATATGTTTCTGCAAACCCTACCGGCCCCATGCATATGGGTCACTGCCGCGGCGCGGTGGTTGGCGACGCGCTTTGCGGCCTGCTCGAATGGGCAGGTTATCGGGTCACCCGCGAATATTACGTCAACGATGCCGGCGGTCAGGTGGACGTGCTCGCCCGGTCCGCGCACCTGCGGTATCGGGAGGCATTGGGTGAAGAGATCGGGGATATCCCTGAAGGGCTCTATCCCGGCGACTATCTGAAGCCGGTCGGGGAACGACTCGCACAGGAATTTGGCCCGGCGTACAGGGATGGTGATGAAAGCGAATGGCTCGCGCTGTTCCGCCAGCGTTCGGTCGCCGCGATGATGGAAATGATTCGCGAAGACCTGTCGCTTCTGGGCATTCACCACGACCTCTTTTCGTCGGAAGCAGAGTTGCAGGCGGCGAAGAAGCCCGAAGCAGCGGAAGCATGGCTGCGCGAACATGGTTTCGTCTACGATGGCGTGCTCGAGGCACCCAAGGGCAAGGCTCCGCCGGAGGATTGGGAACCTGTTGAACTACCTCTGTTCCGTTCGACAGAATTCGGCGATGATCAGGATCGCCCGATCAAGAAATCGAATGGGGCATGGACCTATTTCGGCGCCGATCTCGCCTATCACTTCCAGAAGGCGGAGAAGGCGGATGCGCTTATCGATATCTGGGGTGCGGACCACGCAGGCACCGTCAAGCGTATAAAGGCCGCAGTCGCAGCGCTCACCAAAGGCGCCGGGCGCGATGTGCCTTTCGACGTCAAGCTGGTGCAGATGGTCAAGCTCTTGCGCGACGGCGAACCGGTCAAGATGTCGAAGCGTTCGGGTACCTTCGTCACGCTGGCCGATGTCGTCGACGAAGTGGGCAAGGACGTGGTGCGTTTTACCATGCTTACCCGCAAACCCGATGCGCAGATGGAATTCGATTTCGCCAAGGTCGTTGAGGCGTCCAAGGACAATCCGGTTTTTTATCTCCAATATGCCCATGCACGAATGCGCTCGACGCTGCGCAAGGCCGGGGTGGAGCCGGACGATGCGCATCTGGACCGGTTGGACGACAGCGAGTTGGCGCTGGTGCGCGAAGCGGCACAATTCCCGCGTGTGGTAGAAGCCGCCGCGAAGGCGCGCGAACCGCATCGCATCGCATTCTTCCTGGGCGATCTGGCTGCGGCCTTTCACAGCTTTTGGAATGCGGGTAATGACGATCCCTCGAAGCGGATCATTCAGGATAGCGATCCCGAATTGACCGCCGCGCGCCTGTTTCTGGTGGCGCAGGTCGGGCAGGTGATCCGCAACGGCCTCGCCATTCTGGGGGTCGAGGCGGTCGAGGAGATGTGAGCATGATGGGGTCCACGCCGTACGATACGGACGAAGATTGGGAGAGCGAGGACGAACTCGATCTCGCCGACGATGAGAGCCTGCCCTGGCTCGAGGCGGCGGACGATGAAGGCGATGCCGCGGGGTTCGATACGTCCAGGCTTATCATGCTCGGAACACTGGCGATTACATTGCTGGCCGCGGTGGTCGGCGGAATATGGTTCGTGACCAGTCAGGTTTCCAACGAGCCCGAGGCGGATGGCAGCCTGATCGAAGCGCCTGACGGACCGTACAAGACGAGACCCGAAAATCCCGGTGGCAAGACCTTCGCCGGAACGGGTGATACCAGTTTCGCCGTGGGCGAAGGGCAAACGCGTGAAGGCAAGCTGGCCGATCGGCCAGCTTCGGCACCGATGGACAGCGTGGCAGCGAGCCCATCCATCGCATCCACGGTCAGTGAGCCGCCGGTCGAAACGACGCAGTCTTCCGCAGGGGCTGTCCAGGTCGGTGCTTTCCCGCGGCGCGAGGACGCGGAAGCTGCATGGTCTAACCTTATCCGCCAGACGGAGGCGTTGAATGGAGTGCGGCATCGCGTCGTCGAAGCGCAGGTCGATATCGGGCGAGTTTTCCGGTTGCAGGCTATGACCGGCGACCGCGCCGCCGCCAACAGGCTATGCAACGCACTGAAGGCTGATGGGCTGGCATGCTTCGTCAAATAGGCGCGCAGTAAGGCTCAATTTCCACACCCGCCGACGGCACCGATCTTGCGGGAAATCTGCAAAGGCCTCACTTTCCAGCCATGACACCCGCCATCTTCGGCATTTCCGGCCTCGAATTGACGGCCGACGAACGCGCCTTCTTCAAGGATGCCGATCCCGCTGGATACATCCTTTTCGGGCGCAATTGCGACAGCAAGGATCAGTTGCGCAAGCTGACGGACGACCTTCGCGAAATTCATGGTCGCGAACGATTGATCGTCTCGATCGATCAGGAAGGCGGGCGGGTCGCCCGGATGAAGCCGCCGGTATGGCAACGCTATCCTGCAGGAGAGGCCTTCGCTGCGCTATGGAATGTCGCGCCGGCTTCCGCGATCGAGGCAGCGCGCGCGAATGCAGAAGCCATGGGCCGCGAACTCGCAGAAATGGGAATTTCGGTCGATTACCATGCGCCCTTCGACGTGCGCCGGCCCGAGACCGACGATGTAATTGGCGACCGTGCTCTCGGGACCGAACCGATGCAGGTGGCCGCACTCGGCCGGGCGGTGTTGGATGGATTGGGCCGGGCAGGTATCGTCGGGTGCCTGAAACATATGCCGGGCCACGGCCGTGCGACCAGCGATTCGCACAAGGAACTTCCGCGCGTCGACGCCAGCGATGAGGAGCTCGATGTCGATATCGAGCCTTTTCGCACCTTGTCGTCGCACCCACTAGGCATGAGCGCGCACATGGTGTTCGAAGCCTGGGACGCCGACCACCCGGCGACGTTGTCGGCAAAAGTTATTCGCGAGATCATTCGTGGCCGGATCGGTTTCGATGGCCTGTTGCTAACCGACGATATCGACATGGAGGCGCTGGATGGGACCATCGTCGAGCGATCCATCCGCGCGCTCGATGCAGGATGCGATATCGTACTCAACTGCTGGGCCAAAATGGACGACCAGGTCGCGATAGCTGAAAGCGGCAAGGCCATGGGGCAGAAGACGATCGAACGGCTCGACCGGGTGCTCGCGGCAATGCACGAACCAGATGATGGGCCGGATACGGCGGAATTGCTGGCGAATCGGGATACCTTGCTGGCTATCGCCCAAGAACAGCCGGCATGAGCGCAAACGGCCTGCTTTTCAGCGAAAATGCGGCCGCCGACCATGATGGGTGGGAAGGCATCGCCAGTGAAAATGCTGCCGATGAAAATGCCCTGTATCTGGAGCTCGATGGTTGGGAAGGGCCGCTCGATCTGCTGCTCGATCTCGCGCGGCGCCAGAAGGTCGACTTGCGTTCGATTTCGATACTTTCGCTGGTCGACCAGTATCTCGATTACATCGATACAGCCAAAGCACTGAAACTGGAACTTGCCGCCGACTACCTCGTGATGGCGGCATGGCTGGCATACCTTAAATCGGCGATGCTCCTGCCCAAGGAAGAGCAGGAGGATCCGAGCCCCGAGGAACTGGCTTTGAAGCTTCAGTTGCGGCTTCAGCGCCTTGGCGCAATGCGCGATGCGGCCGCGCGCCTGATGGGGGGTGACCGGATCGGGCGCGATGTCTTCTTGCGCGGCAGTCCGGAGGGGTTGGAAATAGCGCGCAAGAACCTTTGGCAGTGTGATCAATTCTCGTTGATAGAAGCGTACGGCAGGGTGAAGGCGCGTACTGCACCGGCCATTCACATGGTCCGCGAACGCCCCGTCATGACGCTGGAATCGGCACTCGACCGGGTTTCGAACATGCTGGGTGTTACGCTCGACTGGATGGAACTGCGCGAATTCCTTCCGCCCCATGCAGAGCCACGCCTCAAACGATCGGCGCTCGCATCCAGTTTCGTTGCCGCGCTCGAACTGGCCAGGTTGGGCAAAGCCGAACTGCAGCAGGAAGATACGTTCGGTCCGCTTCACCTTCGCCGGGTTTCCACCTGATGGAGGAGCTGGATCGCGCTGTAGAAGCTGCCTTGTTTGCAGCAGAGGAACCGATGACTGCGGAAGCGCTCGCAGGCTTCCTCGGCGGCGCTGCGGTAGGCGATGTCCGCGACGCATTGCAGAGCGTCGCCGATCATTACGAGAAGAGAGGCGTGCATCTGGTCGAGCGGGGCAAACGCTGGCACTTCGAAACCGCGCCCGACCTGGCGCATCTCTTGCGGCGTGAGAAAGAACAGGTTCGCAGGCTCAGCCGCGCTGCCACGGAGGTCTTGGCGATAATTGCCTACCACGAGCCGGTAAGCCGCGCCGAGATCGAATCAATTCGCGGAGTACAGACCAGCGGCGGTACGCTGGATGTGCTGATGGAAGCCGGTTGGGTCAAAATCGCGGGACGGCGTGAGGTGCCCGGGCGGCCGACGATATACGCCACCACAACGGAATTCCTCGAACATTTCGGCCTGTCGAGCCGTCGGGATTTACCGGGAATTGCCGAATTGCGGGCTACGGGTCTGCTCGATCCTGTCGAGGATGCCTATGATGAGCTCGTTGGCGAGAGCGATGCCGACCAACAAGGCGATAACGCAGATGGGAATCGCGACCCGATCGGTGATGACTGACTGGCACAAACGTCCCACAACGCCTATAATCGAAACTGCATAACCGAGAAAGAAGGTCCCATGGGTCTCAGTGTCTGGCAACTTGCCATCATCGCCGTCGTCATCCTCGTCCTGTTCGGCCGTGGCCGCATCTCCGAGATGATGGGCGATTTCGGAAAAGGTATCAAAAGCTTCAAGCAGGGCATGAATGAAGAAGAAAAGCCCGCCAAGCAGATATCTCATGACGCAAAACCTGCGGACGAAGGCCTGACCGCAGATCAGGTCAAGCAGACCACCGACCCGAAATAATCCGCTAGCGGGCGGAGGCAGCCATGTTCGATATCGGTGCCAGCGAATTGCTGGTGATCGTCATTGTGGCGATCCTGGTGATTGGGCCAAAAGACATGCCCAAGGCGCTTCGTACGGCTGGTCGCTGGATCGGCAAGCTGCGCCGCATGTCTAACCATTTCCGTGCCGGGATCGACGAAGTCGTTCGTCAGGCCGAGATCGAGGAAATGGAGGAGAAATGGGCGGCACGGAACAAGGAAATCATGGCAAAGTATCCCGACGGCGCGCAACCGGAAGGCGGTGGGCCCGAAAATCTGTTGCCGAATGAGATGGAGCCTCTGTCGGCGGCAGGTGAAGTCCCCGATGCCGATGCCGCGGCGGAAGCTGCGATCAGGCGCGCTGCACCGGTGAAGGCGCCGGAGCATTCGGACGAGCCGCCACTGCCTCTCGATCCTCCCGCTTCGGGGAAGGACAGCTGACATGGCGGTGATAAGGGACATCGACGAAAGCCAGGCACCGCTTCTCGATCATCTGATCGAACTACGCTCGCGGCTCGTAAAATGCGTGCTTGCATTGGTGGTGGCCTTCGGGGTGTGCCTGTACTTCGCCGATCCCATTCTCGGTTTTCTGATCCAACCGCTCAAGAATGCCTTTCCCGAAGGGGAAGGGCAGCTCATCTTCACGAAGCTCTACGAAGTGTTCTTTGTCGAGCTGAAGGTGGCGCTGTTCGCCGGGTTCTGTCTGAGCTTCCCGGTTATCGCCAATCAGCTTTGGGCGTTCGTGGCCCCAGGGCTATATGCGCGCGAGAAGAAAGCTTTCCTGCCATTTATTCTGGCCACGCCCATCCTTTTCCTGATGGGGGCGTCGCTCGCCTATTTCGTCGTCATGCCCACCGCGTTTCGCTGGTTTCTGGGCTTTCAGGGGACGGCGGGCGGTCTCGAAATCCAAGCGCTTCCGACCGCAAACGAATATCTCGGTCTGGTGATGCAGTTCATTCTCGCTTTCGGAATGAGCTTCCTCCTGCCCGTCTTGCTTTTGCTTTTACATCGGGCAGGGATCGTAACCCGCGACCAGCTTGTGGCGGCAAGGCGGTATGTGGTCGTGCTCGTGGTTGCGGTCGCGGCCATCATCACGCCGCCCGATCCGGGCTCGCAATTGCTGCTCGCAATTCCGCTTCTGCTCTTGTTCGAAGGCTCGCTGGTGCTGATGCGTCTGACCGAGAAACGCCGGAAAGCAGTCGTCGAAAAGCCCGAAGAGCCTCAGTCCACGTCGTAGACCTTCCGTCCACCCACCCAGGTTTCGATCACCTTGGTGGCCCGCAACTCTCCCGGACTGGAGATCAGGGGATCGCGATCGATGAGGACGAAATCGGCGCGTTCGCCGGGTAGCAGCTTGCCGAAGCGGCCCTCTGCAAACCCTGCGTAGGCGGCTTCGCTGGTGAAGGCCGCCAGCGCCTGTTCACGGTTCACGCGTTCTTCGGGGTGCCAGCCGCCAAATGGCTCGCCATTCGCATCCATGCGCGTCGTCGCAGCGGCCAGCGCTGCAAACGGGTCAGGCGATTCGACCGGAGCATCGGACCCGAAAGCCAGCCGTCCACCCGCCTTCAGGATCGAGTTCCATGCATAGGCGCCAGCGAGGCGGTCGGGGCCGAGCCGGGCTTCTGCCATAACGCGATCGCTCGTCTGATGGACAGGTTGCATGGACGCGATAATGCCGTCCTCACCGAACTTGGGCAGGTCGACTGGATCGACGATCTGCGCATGCTCGATGCGCCAGCGCCGATCACCCGGGAAGCTTTCGGCAATCTCTATGATCGCGTCCAGTGCATCTTCATTCGCCGCGGTGCCGATGGCGTGGATCGCGGGCTGGAAATTCCCCTGGGCGGCGCGCACCAGCACGTTGCGCAGTTTGGCGGGACCAGTGAGCGGAAGTCCGGTATTGCCCGGATCGTCGGCATAGGGCTGCTTCAGCCACGCGCCCCGGCTGCCGAGTGCGCCGTCGAGATAGATCTTGATCCCGTTCATCCGCAGCTTGTCGTCATAAAGCCAGGGCGAAGGCCGGGCGCCGGCAATAAGCTCCATCTGCTCGGGACCGGCGGCATAGGACATGATCCTCACCGTAAGGGCGCCTTTGTCGCCTGCCCTGCGATATGCCTGCCAGTCCTCGATGGTCGTTCCCATGTCCGCGACTGCAGTGATCCCGTAACTGTTCAGGACCTTTTGTGCCTCTGCGAAGGCAAGGTCGCGCTCGTTAGGGCGCGGCGCCGGAATGGCGCGCGTCATCAGTTCTTCAGCGGCATCGACGAATACGCCCGAGGGCTGCTGTGATCCCGCCATCCGCTCCACGCGGCCACCTTCCGGACTCTTCGTTTCTGCAGTGATGCCAGCAGCCTGCATGGCTATGCTGTTCGCCCAGCCGGCATGGCCGTCCACGCGCTGCAGATAAACTGGCCGGTCGGAGACCGCACTGTCGAGTTCGGCAGCCGTTGGAAATCTGCCAAGGCCCCATTTCTCCTGGTTCCAGCCACGTCCGAGAATCCACGGCCGCGACTCGTTCTCGGCAGCAAAGCGGCGGATCTTGTCCAGCGCTTCCTCAAGCGAATTGGTTTCCGACAGATCCAGCGTCAGCGCACCGATGCCGATGCCCATCACATGCGCGTGAGCATCGATCAGTCCGGGGATCATGACCGCGCCCCTGCCGTTCTCGCGGTAATCGGTCTGGGGCTTCTTGTCTTTCGATGACAGGATCTGCGCGACCTTGCCGTCATCATCGATGACCAGCGCATTGAACCGTTTGATCTTGCCATCTTCGTCGAAGGTAATCCCTTCCACATTATCGACCAGCACGTCGGCCGCGGCTGGCATGGCGAGTGCAAAGGCAAAGGTGGTGGCAAGGAGTTTGAACTTCATTTCAGGCGATCCAGTGCTCGTTTCCAGCGGCATCCGATAAGGCATAGCTTGCTGCAGGCAAACCCTTTCGGACGTTGCGTCGCATGGCGCCTAGCCGTAGGGCCGCTAACATGAACGAAGCATCTTCCGTCCGTGCTGCCGCCAAGGCGACCGAGCTCCTTAACCTCGACGATGTGCGCGCTGCCGCTGCGCGTATCGAAGGCGCCGTGGTCCGGACGCCGATGTTGCGCTCGCAGACCCTGTCGGAAATTTCCGGGGCCGACATCTGGCTCAAGTTCGAAAATCACCAATTCACAGCCGCCTACAAGGAACGCGGCGCGCTCAATGCGCTGCTCCATCTCAACGAGGAACAGCGCGCGCGGGGCGTGATCGCGGCATCCGCCGGGAATCACTCCCAGGGGTTGAGCTATCATGGCCGGCGTCTGGGCGTTCCGGTCACCATCGTAATGCCGCAGACCACACCCAGCGTTAAGGTCATGCAGACCGAAAGCGTGGGCGGGAATGTCACGCTCTTCGGCGAGACCTTCGACGAGGCTTATGCCCATGCGCGCGAATTGGAAAAGGAACGCGGCCTAACCTTTGTCCACCCGTTCGATGATCCTCTCGTTGCGGCCGGGCAGGGCACGGTCGCGCTGGAGATGATCGAGGACAAGGACGATTTCGATTGTCTTGTCGTACCGATCGGCGGCGGCGGATTGATGAGTGGGATGGCCACCGTGGCCAGAGCGCTCAAGCCAGATATCGAAATGGTCGGTGTTCAGGCCGAACTCTACCCATCGATGTATTCGGCAGTAACGGGTGACGAGCGTCCCTGTGGCGGCGATACGCTGGCGGAAGGCATTGCCGTCAAGGCGCCTGGGCAGTTCACCCGTCAGATCATCGCCGAGCTGGTCGATGATGTGCTTCTGGTACCCGAGGCAGCCCTCGAACATGCGGTCGCGCTTCTGCTGCAGATCGAAAAGACCGTTGTCGAAGGAGCGGGGGCAGCGGGCCTTGCAGCGATCTTGTCGAACCCGGACAAGTTCAGGGGAAAGACCGTCGGCCTCGTCCTCTGCGGCGGCAATATCGACACGCGCCTGCTCGCGAATGTGCTCCTGCGCGACCTTGCGCGATCCGGGCGTCTCGCTCGCTTGCAGATCGTGTTGCAGGATCGACCGGGCGCATTGTTCAAGGTGATGCGCGAGTTCAACGAACACAACGTCAATATCATCGAAATCTATCATCAGCGCATTTTCACCACACTGCCGGCCAAAGGCCTGACGGCGGAAATCGAATGCGAAGCGCGCGACGGTGAACAGATCGACCGGCTCGTGAACTCGCTGCGCGACAAGGGATATGTAGTCGAAATGGCCGAACTGGCCTGACTGGTGGGCGGTATGCCGCCCATCCGAGCCTACCGTTTTTCCCTCCGTTTCGAGTAATTCGACGGATGGCCTGTGCTTTTCATGGTTAAGAGGGTTTTAACGCTGGATCGCGTCTGGCATTGATGCGTCTAACAGGTAAGGATTTCTTAACCTCTGAAAGGATGCAGCCGAAAGTGACCGCACCGATTCGCTTCCCGCGCTTTTTCGTGACCAGCCCTGCGCCGTGTCCGTATCTGCCGGGCAAGAGCGAACGCAAGGTGTTCACCGAACTGCGCGGCGACAATGCCGACGAGCTGAACGAAGCGCTGGGCCGCATCGGTTTCCGCCGCAGTCAGACGGTCGCCTATCGCCCATCCTGTCTCGATTGTCAGGCCTGCGTTTCGGTGCGTGTCGTGGCGGATGAATTCCAGCCATCGTCGACACAGAAACGCACGCTGAAAGCCCATGACGATCTGATCGCCACGGAATGCCGCCCATGGGCCACCGCGGAACAGTTCGAATTGCTGCAGAAATATCTCGCTGCCCGTCACCCCGGTGGCGGGATGACGCAGATGGAAGAAACCGATTTCGCAGATATGGTGGAACACACCAGCGTATCTAGCTATGTGATCGAATATCGTGAGCCGGGGATCGGTGCCGAGCAGGGGCGCTTGGTCGGAGCTTGCCTCACGGATTATCAGGGTGACGGGCTGTCGATGATCTACAGCTTCTACGATCCTGACCACGAGGGACGCGCCGGGCTTGGGAACTACATCATTCTCGACCATATCCGCAGAGCGGCGGAACGAGACCTGCCCTATGTCTATCTCGGCTATTGGGTCGAAGGGGCAGAGCGGATGCAGTACAAGGTCCGTTATCGGCCGCTCGAACGCCTCACCCGCGGTGGATGGGAACGCATGCCCGAAAGGGAGCAGAAGCGTCTCATCGCCAATGCAACCGCTCCACGGGGCCGGCGGCGCGAAGAAGCTCTCCCCGCAAAGGACGGGCTCGCAGCGGAATACCGCATTACCGACTGACATCGCGGGTTCCGTTATCGGAACCTGTCTGGCAGCGATCGCGCTGGCGGGCGCCACCCCCTTGGCTGCGCAGGATAGTCCTGCCACCTCTTCGCTCGACGAACTCATACCGGACAGCGCCGTCGAAAGCCCCGATGACTGGGCGCAGCAGGGCACGGACGAACAGGTCATCTCGCAAGCTGAGGCAGGATCGCAGCTCGATGCGGAAACTCCGATTTCCGAAGCGCCCGACATGTCGATCGCCTGGCCGGAAGATGTCGATCTCGATCCGCTCGTTCCGCTCGAGCCGGAAGAGGATATCGAATTCGTTCAGTTGCTCGACGATGCACCGCGGCTGGCATTCGACGAAACCGATGTCGAGGAACTGTCGGGCTCGCTGGTGCTCGGATTCCCGCAGAAGGAGCCGCCCTTCAGCGAGCGCGAGGATTTCGTCGACAGGTTCGAAGCACTTTCAACCATCGAGGAACTGGGCGACGGCGACGAAAATGTCGCACAGCTTGCCGCCCGTGCCCGAAAGGATGAGGAACTCCTTGAAACGCTGCTTCGGGTGTATGGCTACTACGAAGGTGAGGTCATCCGCACGATCGGTACCCGCCGGGCCGGAGAGGATTCGGCGGATCGGCGCCCTCGGGTGCGGTTCGATGTCATTCCGGGTGCACGATATACATATGGTGCGATCGATCTCGGCGATCTCGACACGGCAGTAGATGCCGGAACTCTGCGTCAGTCTTTCGATATCAAGGTTGGCGACTATCTTCAGTCGGACACGATCGTCACGCAGCGTTTCAACCTCGATCGGGCATTGGGCGAAACCGGATACGCCTTTGCCGAAATCGACGAACCCGAACTGCTGATCGATCACGAACGGGTGCAGGGCGACCTGACCATGCATGTGCGGCCCAAGGGCAAGTATGTGTTCGGGGATGTAGTCAGCAACGACGAGGAATTTCTTTCCGGCCGCCACCTCGCCACGATCGCCCGTTTCGACCCGGGGGATGTGTACAAGCGCAGTATCGAACTCGACCTGCGCCGTGCAATTACGGCTACCAGCCTTGTATCTACCGTCGATGTGCAGGCCCGCGAAGTCGTGCCTCCCCGTGGGGACGAGCCCGGTGTGGTCGCCATGGATGTCACGATGGAGCGGGCCAAACTGCGCACCATATCGGGCGCTGTCGGCTACGGTTCGGAAGAAGGTATCCGGCTTCAGGCTAGCTGGGAACATCGCAACCTGTTCCCGCCTGAAGGTTCTCTGCGCTTGCGCGGGATTATCGGAACGCGCGAACAGCTCGCTGGTGTAACCTTCCGCAGGAACAATCTGGGTGGCAGGGACAAGGTTCTTACCGCGGACGTCTACGCATCCAGTATCGACACCATTGCTTACGATGCCGACACGGTGGCGCTGACCGGCACATACGAACGCACATCCACCCTGTTGTTCCAGAAGCCGCTGGCTTGGGGCATCGGCATGGAAATCCTCGCGACCGATGAACGCAACCGAGTGATTGGCGGCATTCCGCGCCCCCGTCAGACCTATTTCATCGCCTCGCTTTTTGGCAGGGCCACCATCGACACCAGCGATTCACTCCTCGATCCAACGCGTGGCTTTCGCTTGACCGGATTCCTCGGTCCGGAAACCTCCCGCACGGGCGGCCAGCAATATTATTATCTGAGGAATCAGGCGGACGCGTCCTTCTATCAGTCCGTAGGCCAGAGGACGGTGATCGCCGCTCGCGCACGGTTTGCCAGCATTCAGGGTGCCGAACTGGCTGGCATCGCACCGTCACGCAGGCTTTACGCAGGTGGCGGCGGTTCTGTCCGTGGCTATGGTTTCCAGGCGATCGGACCGAAGAACGATCTGCTTGAACCGACGGGGGGGCGCAGCCTCGTCGAAGCATCCTTGGAAGCGCGTGTCGGCACCGGTCTGTTCGACGGCGCGCTCTCTGTCGTGCCCTTCATCGATGCCGGTAGCGTCTCGATCGACACAGTGCCCGACTTCCGCTTCATCAAGTTCGGCGCCGGTGTAGGTGTGCGATACACCACCGGTTTCGGCCCGATCCGGCTCGATGTGGGCATTCCGCTAAACCCAGAACCAGAAGATTCGCCCGTCGGGGTCTACATTTCGCTGGGTCAGGCTTTCTAATGGCCACCGATCAACCGGCCGCTGACATCGAGGAACGTCCGGCCCGGCGGCGCCTTCGCGTTGGGCGCGTTGGCAAGTGGCTGCTCGGCATTGCGGCCGCTTTCGTACTTCTGATCGTTGGGGCGCTTGTCGTTCTCAACACGCCGCTTGGTGAACGCTTCATCGCCAGCCGCATTGCGGAACGCACTTTCCCCAACGGCCTCAACATCCGGATCGGACGAATAGAGGGTAATCTCTACGGGGCGGCGGTCCTTCACGATGTGCGCCTGTCCGATCCAAAGGGCGTCTTTCTCACCATACCTCGCGCCGAAATCGACTGGAATCCGGGGGGCTGGCTTTCCAACCGGCTGGAAATCGACAGCTTCGCCGCTCGCCGGGCTACTCTCGCACGCACTCCGGAATTCTTGCCAAGCGAAGAAGACAATCCCGTACTGCCCGGGTTCGACATCTCGATCGACCGGCTCGAAATAGACAATCTGACCCTTGCTCCCGGTATCGCCGGCAACCGTCCGCAGCGCGTCGATATCACCGGCGGTGCCGATGTCACCGACAGTCGCCTCATGGTCGATATCGATGGCCGTCTGGGCGAACGGGACCGGCTCGCGCTGCTGCTGGATGCCGAACCGGACGGCGATACCTTCGACCTGTCTCTGGATGTCGATGCATCGGCAGATGGTCCGATCACAGCCATGGCCGGTCTCGATGCCCCCTACACCGCACGCATTCGCGGGGATGGCACATGGTCGCAATGGTCCGGCAGCCTGCTGGTCCGTAGCGAGGACGCTCGCATCGCCGCGATGCGGATAACCAATGCATCGGGACGTTTGGGCCTCCTTGGAAAGTTCGATCCGTCGGATTTCCTCAGCGGTATCCCCGCGCGTGCGCTGGGCGATGATGTCGCGCTCAAAGCGGACATCGCGATAGACCAGCGCCGCTTCGATGGCCGTGTCATGATGGCCGGGCGTGGGCTGATACTGGATGCCAATGGCCTGCTCGACCTTGCGGACAACAGGGCAGAAAATATCGAACTGGCCGCTTCCGTGCGCGACCCGACCCTGCTCGGCGAAGGTATCGCGCTTCGCAACGGGCGGATCGATGCGATGGTCGACGGGGCCTTTTCGGATCTTGCGATCCGCCACGATCTGACGGTGGGCGAAGTCGACATCGGCGGTACGAAGCTGGCTGGCCTCCGGCAGCAGGGCACTGCCCGGTACGATGGCACACGGTGGACGCTGCCCTTGGGGCTTGCGGTTTCGCGGGTGACGAGCGGCAATGCCCTGCTCGATCCGCGCCTGGTGAACGGCACCGGGCGCGGCACGCTTGTGCTGAGCGGGTCGACCCTTCTGTCGGATGATCTGCGTCTTGCGTTCCCCGGCACCTCGGCCAATCTGGCTCTTCGCGGTGACCTGTCCGCGGGACGATACCAGATCCGCGGGCCGATCCGCGCAGAACGGCTGGCCCTCGACAATGTCGGCACGTTGAACGGGACCGCGGTCATCCAGCTTGCCCTCGCACCGCAATCACCGTGGCGTCTCTCGGCCGATCTCGATGCGCGCATTGCCCCTGTTACCAACGCGACGCTGGCCAACCTCGCCGGCACACCCATCCGCGTGCGCGGCGGGGTCGCGGTGGGCGGCAATGCCCCGCTCGATTTCAACCGTCTGCGTATCGATGCAAGCAAGGTGCAGATGGCGCTCGACGGCAGCGTTCGCGACGGGACTACCCAGCTTGCAGGGGAGGGCACGCATACCGATTTCGGCCCCTTCACCGTAGAAGCCAGCCTCACCGACGCCGGGCCGAGCGCCGCGCTGGTTTTCGCACGGCCTGCGACCGGGCTCGACAATGTCCGCGTGGCGATAGCCCCGGCAGAAGAGGGTTTTGCCATCGATATCGAAGGCAATTCGGTGCTCGGACCCTTTGCCGGCCAGCTTGGCCTTACCGCACCGTCCGGCGGTCCGACCCGCATCTCGATCGAGACCATGCGCGTGTCCGATACCAGTGTCACCGGCGCCATCGCGCTGGTAGATGGCGGCGCGGACGGCACGCTCGCTTTCGCCGGTGGCGGCCTCGATGGGACCGTGGCGCTGACGCCGCGCGGCGGCGGACAGGGCCTTCAGGTCGACCTGCGAGCCCGCAATGCGCGCTTCGGCGGCGATACGCCCTTGCGCATCACCCGCGCGGATATCGATGCGACGGGTCTCATTCGCGATGGCAACACGAGCTTCTCCGGCTCGGGTACGGCAGCCGGATTGTCTTACGGCACGCTGTTCATTTCCCAGCTTGCAGCCCGCGGCGAGGTCGAGAACGGCGTCGGGCGGGTGGATGCCTCGCTCTCGGGCAGGCGCAGCGGGCGCTTCGTGCTGGATGCGAATGCGACCATCCGGCCCGATCGCATCGCGCTCGCGGCACAGGGGCGGTTTGCCGGTCGCCGCATTTCCATGCCGCGCCGCGCCGTGCTCACAAGTCTGGACGGCGGGGGCTGGCGCCTCGCACCGACGCAATTCTCCTATGGCGATGGCGGGATGATCGTGTCCGGCGATTTCGGCGGCAGGGATCTCGATTTCGATTTCAAGCTCGCCCGCATGCCGCTCTCGCTGATCGATGTCGCGAAAGCCGATACCGGCCTTGGCGGGACGATTTCGGGCACGGTCCATTACCGCACCGGTGCCGACATGGTGCCGGTGGGCGAAGCCAAGGTGAAGATCGAAGGGCTGACCCGCTCCGGCCTCGTGCTGACGTCGCGCCCGGTAAACGTCTCGCTGGTGGCGGAACTGACCGAGAGCGATCTTCAGGCGCGTGCCCTGTTGCAGAACGAGGATATCCAGCGCGGGCGCGTGCAGGCGCGGATCACCGGCCTGCCGCAGCAGGGCATCCTTATAGAACGGCTGCGCGCAGGCCGCCTGTCGGGCCAGTTACGCTATCGCGGCGCGGCGGAAAGCCTGTGGCGGCTCGCCGCTCTCGATACGTTCGACATAACCGGCCCCATCGCCATCGCCGCAAATGCAACCGGCACGTTGCGCGATCCCACGGTGCGCGGCTCCATCTCGGGCGACAGCCTGCAATTGCGCAGTTCGCTGTCGGGCACCGACATTCGCGATATCGCCATGCGCGGCCGGTTCCAGGGGTCGCGCCTGCAGCTCACGCGCTTTGCCGGTACGGCGGTCAACGGCGGCAGCGTCAGCGGCAGCGGCATCGTCGATCTGCGGACTTTGGGCGAGACGGTTCAGGGCAGGGTACTGGAAATCCGCGGGCCGATCATCGATCTACGCGCCTCGGCCAAGAATGCGCGCCTGCTCGATACGGGCGGCCTCAGCGCCACGGTGACCGGACCGCTGCGGATCGTCTCGGACGGGCTCGGCGGTACGATTGCGGGCAAGGTCCGCGTCAACCGGGCCAGCTGGACGCTGGGCACGGCGGCCGACGATCTGCGTGTCCCGCAAATCGCCACGCGCGAAATCAACACGCCCGCCAACCGCGATCCGCAGGTGGCGGCCGGCCGCCCCTGGCAATATCTCATCAATGCCAAGGCGAGCAGCCGGATCGATGTCGATGGCATGGGGCTGGACAGCGAATGGGCTGCGGACATCGTCCTGCGCGGCAATACGTCCGATCCGCGCATCGGCGGGCGGGCGGAAGTGGTTCGCGGCAATTACACCTTTGCCGGAACCCGCTTCGAACTGACCCGCGGCGAGATCGAATTCGATGTGGACGCGCCGATCGATCCCCTGCTCGACATTCGTGCGGAAACGGACCGGGATGGCCTCAACGTCGAGGCGAACGTCAGGGGCAGCGCGACGCAGCCCGAAATCACCTTCACGTCCAACCCCTCCCTGCCGGAAGAGGAACTGCTGGCCCGCCTGCTCTTCGGCGGTTCGGTCACCAGCCTCTCGGCCACCGATGCTCTGCAGCTTGGCGCGGCCGTGGCCAGTCTGCGCGGCGGGGGCGGCATGGACCCGATCAACCAGTTGCGCTCCGCAATCGGGCTCGATCGCCTGCGTATCGTCAGCGCTGATCCCGCACTGGGCCGCGGCACGGGCGTCGCATTGGGCAAGAATTTCGGACGCCGCTTCTACGCGGAAATCATCACGGATGGACGCGGCTACAGTGCTACGGAAGTGGAATTCCGTGTGACCAGCTGGCTGTCGCTACTCGCTGCCGTGTCGACAGTCGGGCGCGAAAGCGTCGTTGCCGAAATCAGTCGCGATTACTAACCCGCGCGGTCAGTCCTTCGGCGGCATCAGCACCTGGCTGATCGGTATGACGACACCGTTATTGGTGGCGGTCGCCGTCCCGGCAAAACTGGCGCTGCCGCCATCTTCCAGCTCCGCCTTGATGCCGTCGCCTTCCCGGGAGAAGATGACAGCCGTCTCGCCGAGCGTGGCCATCGTTACCGGGCCGCCCTTGCGGTCGATGGCTTCCCCAATCGATTCCGGCGTCAGATGGCCGGGCAACAGATGGTCGCGCAATAGCGCCACCAGAACCGGGCGTTGCTCGTCTTCGAGCAGCGCCACCAGAACCGGGCGTTGCTCGTCTTCGAGCAGCGTTTCACCTTCCTTGCCCAGGGCTTCGAATGCCGCGTCGTCGGGCGCCAGAATTGTGTAGCTGGCCGGGCCGTCGAGAACGCCGGACAGTTCGGATTCTTCCATCGCCTCGCGCACGATATCGAGATCCTTCTCGGCCCCCAGGGCGGCTGCCAGCGTAAGGGTTCCATCGTCCCGCGTGGCGCCTTGTGCAGTATGTTCTTCCGTATCGCTGCATGCTGCAACCAGGGGAAGGGTAACGAGAGCGATTGCGGCAAGGCCGTTTTTCCATGCGTCGGTCATGTTCTGTCCCTTCAGACCAGCAGGTCGATGGCGGCGGAAATCAACTGGGTCTGGGGGTCGATCTGATAGACATAACCATCCGAATATCGATACCACGCGTCGTCACTGTCGTTGTACCGGTCCCGATACGGGTAGGGCACGTTATAGACGTCATAGCCTGACGGCATCGGCTCACCGATGGTGAAATCGTCACCGGTCAGCAGGGCAACCACCGACTGGATCGCTGAATCGCTCGGGTTCACCCGGTAAATGACGTTGTCGGCATAGCGGTAGGAATCTCTCGGTCCCAGATCGTAATAATCGACGTAATAGTCGGGCACCGAATGGCTCGAATAGCTCGACGGCCACTGATTGCCGATCGCCAGCGCTCCTCCCAGCAGGGGGATATATCCCGCTATTCCGCCATCGCTCGCCGGGCGCAGAAGATAGCCGTCGTCGTAATAATACCGGCCCGAACTGTAATTCTTCAGGCCGAACAGGCGGGGCCGATAATCGTACCCGTTCCAGGTGCGGTAATTATCGTACCGCTTCTTGGCCTGTCCCGGCGGCATGCAGCCATTGTACTTCTTCGCCAGACCCGGCGGACAGCCGGCGATCGCTCGCCGGTCCCTGTCGCGCACGAGGAAGGTCCGGTCCTGGTCGTACCGAACGCGATCGACATAATTGATAAGGTTGCGATCGCCCCGCCGCACATCGCGGCGTCCGTCCCTTCGGTCCACGCGTCGCTCGACTGATCGCTCGATGCGACGCTCGGCCCGCTGCGACAGATCCCTGCGGTCATCGCGCCGGTCCACCCGCCGTTCGACAGCGCGCTCTTGAGGTCGCTGACTGACCCGGCGTTCGATTTCACGGGGGACATTCTGGCGGGCATCTCGTCTGTCGGGCTGCTGGGCCACGCGTTTGTCCGGCCTGGCATCCCTGTTGCTGTTGTTGCCGTTGTTGCGTGGACGCTGTGGGCCGCGATCCGGCGGACCACGCTCGACCTTGGCGGCATTATTGTGCTTGCCATTACCCGGGCCGTTGCCGTTGTCTCCGTTCTTGCCCGGTTGGGCATAGGCGCCACTTGCTGCCAAGGCGATCGCGGCTGCTCCTGCTAGCAGGATACGCATCATTAGAACTCCTTTGCCGGGCTAACGGGGGATGGAGGCTTCCGGTTCCGGTTAACCTACGCGCAAGAATTGGCAGAACTCTGCGGTTTTCAAGCTGCCCCATAAAGCGCAGCCTCGGCGCGCCGACGGCGGATCAGGCCTTTCAGCACCTGTCCTGCCGCGTAAACCCAACGGTGGAATTCTTTGGCCGCGCCTGCATGATCGCCCGCCAGGTGCCGTGTGAGCAGTGTCGAACGGGCAATCGCGCCGGTGTTGTAATGGAAGCTCACCAGCGCATCGAATTGCGCCTGGCTGGTCGGCGCATCGCCGATGGCCTGCACCACATCGCGGGCATGGCGCTCGATATCGGCAGCAAGGCGCCGGTCGCATTCCTCCCGGGTCCACACCGTGCCGGGTCCGATACCGGGTCCCGTTGCGCCCCATCCGATCGTCCACGGATCGCCCCCGCTGCCGGGATCGGGATAGGCCTCGACCATGCCGTCTCCCCGCACGCGCGCACAGCCTTCGAACTCCTGAATCAGGCGTACGCCTGCCGGGCTGACCTCACGCGATGCCCCGGCCACGCCGGTCATCGTGTCGATCGCCTTGTCCAGCGTGTCGACCTCCGATTGGCGCAGGCCTCGGCCAAGCAGGTTTCTCACGATGTCGAACAGGGGTTTGCGGTTCATCAGGGCCTCCATGAAAACGAGGCAACCTGATTAGGCATCGAATGGGCGTGTAGGAAAATGGTTTTTCACCGGGCGCGCGAAAAAGGCCGCCCGGTCGCCCGGACGGCCTTTCCTCGGTGAAATAACAGGACCGATCAGGCGCTGTAATACATGTCGAATTCGGCGGGGCAGGGCGTCGTGTCGACGCGCAGGACTTCTTCCCACTTCAGTTCGGTATAGGCCTCGATCTGGTCCTTGGTGAAGACGTCGCCCTTCAGCAGGAACTCGTGATCGGCCTCCAGTGCTTCCAGTGCTTCGCGCAGCGATCCGCAAACCGTCGGGACCTCGGCCAGCTCTGCCGGCGGCAGGTCGTACAGGTTCTTGTCCATGGCTTCGCCCGGGTGGATCTTGTTCTGGATCCCGTCGAGACCGGCCATCAGCAAGGCGGCATAGGCAAGGTAGGGGTTGGCCATGGCGTCGGGGAAAC
This sequence comes from Qipengyuania pacifica, assembly GCF_019857205.1. Classification (GTDB taxonomy): domain Bacteria; phylum Pseudomonadota; class Alphaproteobacteria; order Sphingomonadales; family Sphingomonadaceae; genus Qipengyuania; species Qipengyuania pacifica. The sequence goes on from NZ_JAHWXO010000003.1 coordinate 167,076, forward strand.
GGAATTCCACGCGCTTCGCCTTGTCGCCCGCACCGTAGGGGATGCGGCACGAAGCGGAACGGTTGCGCGCCGAATAGGCCAGCAGAACCGGTGCTTCGAAGCCGGGGACCAGCCGCTTGTAGCTGTTGGTCGTCGGGTTGGTGAAGGCGTTCAGGGCCTTGGCATGCTTGATGACGCCGCCGATGTAATAGAGGCAGTTCTCGCTCAGGCCGCCGTACTGGTTGCCGGCGAAGGTCGGCTTGCCGTCGTCCCAGATCGACATATGCGTGTGCATGCCGCTGCCGTTATCCGCCTTGATCGGCTTGGGCATGAAGGTCGCGGTCTTGCCGTAGATGTGGGCCACCTGATGCACGACATACTTGTAGATCTGCATGTTGTCGGCGGTTTCGACCAGCGTGCCGAAGGTCAGGCCCAGTTCGTGCTGCGCCGCGGCCACTTCGTGGTGGTGCTTGTCGCAGTTCAATCCCATTTCGATCATGGTCGAAACCATTTCGCCGCGGATGTCGACGGCGCTGTCGACCGGGGCAACAGGGAAATATCCGCCCTTGGCGCGGGGGCGGTGGGCCATGTTGCCGCTTTCGTATTCCTTGCCGCTGTTGGTCGGCAGTTCGATGTCGTCGATCGCGTATCCCGAACCGGCATAACCGTCTTCGAAACGCACGTCGTCGAACATGAAGAATTCGGCTTCGGGACCGACATAGATCGTGTCGCCGATGCCCGTCGACTTCAGGAAGGCTTCGGCGCGCTTGGCGGTCGTGCGCGGGTCGCGCGCATACCATTCGCCCGTCGAAGGTTCGACGATGTCGCAGAACAGGATCATCATCGGCTCGGCGCTGAACGGATCGATATAGACCCGTTCCAGGTCGGGCTTCAGGATCATGTCGCTTTCGTTGATGACCTTCCAGCCGGCGATCGACGAACCGTCGAACATCAGGCCGTCATCGAGTTCGTCTTCGGTCAGGATCCCGGCCACCATGGTCAGGTGCTGCCACTTGCCCTTGGGATCGGTGAAGCGCAGATCGACCCACTCGATGCTTTCGTCCTTGATCTGTTTCAGGACGTCGCTTGCACTTGCCATTGGTATTGCCTCCGTTTGAACTGAAAATTCCTGCGGGTTTTCCCGCGCTAACTCAGATTGCGTCGTCGTCGCGCTCGCCTGTGCGGATGCGCAGGGCGCCTTCGATCGACGAAATGAAAATCTTGCCGTCGCCGATGCGGCCCGTCTGGGCGGCGGCGGCGATGGCTTCCACCGTGCGGTCCGCGATGCCATCTGCCACCACGACCTCCAGCTTCACCTTGGGAAGGAAATCGACGACGTATTCGGCGCCGCGATACAGCTCGGTATGGCCTTTCTGCCGCCCGAAGCCTTTCGCCTCGGTCACGGTGATTCCCGACACGCCGATTTCGTGCAGGGCTTCCTTCACCTCGTCGAGCTTGAATGGCTTGATGATCGCTTCGATCTTTTTCACGTCGTCTCCGAACCCCTGAGGAATGGTGTCGCTCCACCCTTCGCGCGTTTCTTTCCAAGAATCGTGCCAAGGCCTTGGCGGAGGGGCCTAACCGAAGAATCGATGCGCGCCAAACTGAGTTGGCGCAATTTTTGCGATGATTGGTGCGCAATCGGCGCAACTGCCTCGATGCGAGCGCAAAAGGCTGCTTACGCGGCAGTCACGGCTTGCCTAATTTTTGGGCAGAATGAGGCCGGCGGTCTCGGGCAGGCCGCACATCAGATTGAGGTTCTGCACGGCTGCACCGCTCGCGCCTTTGCCCAGATTGTCGAGCCGGGCGATCAGTCGCGCATTCCATCCGCCTTCGTTTCCGAACACAAACAGTTCCAGCCCGTCGGACGGTGCGGCATCGGTGTCGAGCAGGAGCTCGCTCACCGGGGTGGCATCATGAACCGTGACGACGTCCGATCCCGCGTAGAATTCGGCCAGGGCCGTTCGCAGGTCGTCCGCATGACGCTCGCCGTCCATGGCACCGAGGTGCAGCGGCACCTCGACGATCATGCCGCGATAGGCCGGGACGACCGACGGTGCGAACAGCACGGGGTGTTCCAGTTCGGCATGCGCCTGCATTTCCGGCAGGTGTTTGTGCGCCAGATCGAGCGCATATGTCCGAAACGCTATGTTCGGCTCCTCGATCATACGTTTGATTAGCATGCTTCCGCCGCCGGAATATCCGCTCACAGCGTTGACCGTGTACGGCCAGTCGGCCGGCAACCGCCCCGCACGCACCAGCGGCGCGACCAGCGCGAGGAAGCCTGTGGGGTAGCATCCGGGGTTGCTCACCCGCCGCGCATCGGCCACCCGCTCGCTGCCGATCAGCTCGGGAAAACCATAGCACCAGCCCTCGCTCGTGCGGTGCGCGCTGGATGCATCGATCACTCTCGTGCCGCCGGAAGTGTCAATCATTTCAACCGCTTCGCGCGCCGCATCGTCGGGCAGGCACAGGATGGCGATATCCGCCTCGTTCAGCGCTTCGCGCCGCGCGGCAGGGTCCTTGCGCTTCGCATCGTCCAGCCTCAGCAGCTCGAACTCGCTGCGCTCGGCCAGCCGGTCGGCAATCTCCAGGCCAGTCGTGCCTGCAGCCCCGTCGATGAAGATTTTATGCGTCACTCGCTGGCAGCCAGCATGCCCAGCCGGATATATCCACTCGGCCCTTCCGGCCCGCACGCCACCCACGCCCAGTCGCCCGCGCAGTCCAGGACCTCGACTTCCTGTCCGGCATCCAGCGTAGCGCCGACCTCGGCATCGTCGCGCATGGCGAGCATCAGCGGTGCAGGCGCATCTCCGATATTGCGGAGCTGGGGAATGACATAATGGGCGGCCAGATAATGTTTCGCCAAGGCAATATGCGCGAGATCGCCGCGCAACGGCAGAGTGCCGGGCGCGGGCTTTTCCACCGGACCGGTAAGTCCGACGATACCTTCGGGAAGAGAGTAGCTGGCTTGAGCAGTCACGCTGAGGGCAGAATCCGGAAATGAACGTTGCGCGCGCTTAACGCCGCGGCTCACTTCAGGCAAGGCGGCGAGCCTCAGCCTCCACCGAAACGCGCCCGCAACATGTGCCATGCGGCTCTCAACCCATAGGCATCGCCGCCCTTGGGACGTCCCGGTTTTGCCTGCGGGCGCCAGGCAAAGGTATCGAAATGCGCCCAGTCGATGCCTTCGCCGACGAACTTGTCGAGGAACAGGCCCGCGACGCTCGCCCCCGCAAAGGCATTGCCGTGGGCATTGTTGGTGTCGGCAATTTCCGAGACCAGCCATTCACGATAGGCATCGGGAAGGGGCAGGCGCCAGGGTTCGTCGTCATGAGCCTTGCCTGCAGCGATCAGCGCCTCCGCGGTTGCATCCCTGCGCGTCATAAGCGCTGGATATTCAGGCCCGAGCGCCACCCGCGCAGCGCCGGTGAGCGTAGCGAAATCGATAATAAGGTCGGGCTTCTCTTCGCTTGCCCGCTGCAACGCGTCGCCTAGGATGAGCCGGCCTTCGGCGTCTGTATTGCCGATTTCGACAGTCAGTCCCTTGCGGCTCTTGAGGACATCGCCGGGGCGAAAGCTGTTGGAACTGATGGCATTTTCAACTGCCGGAACAAGCAGGTGCAAGCGGACAGGAAGACCTGCATTCATAACAAGGCCTGCCAGCGCGATGGCGTGCGCGGCGCCGCCCATATCCTTTTTCATGAGCAGCATGCCGGTGGAGCTTTTTACATCCAGGCCGCCGCTGTCGAAACACACGCCCTTACCGACGATGGCCAGGACCGGATCGCCCTCCTTGCCCCATGTAAGATGCATGATACGCGGTGCATGATGGCGCGCGGCGGCGCGTCCCACGGCATGAACCATGGGATACTCCTGTTCGAGTGCATCGCCCTTTGTGACGCTCAATTTGGCGGAATGCTGCTTCGCCAGCTTTTCGCATTGCTCTTCAAGCGCTGCCGGCCCCATGTCTTCTGCCGGTGTATTAACCAGATCGCGCACCAGGCACACGGCCTGCGCTTCTGCGACGGCGCTATCGATCGCTTTCACATCCTTGGTCAGGATCACCCGGGGGCCCGTCGGCCGTTCGGGTTTCTTGTAACGATCGAATATATGCTGCGCTGTCTGCCATCCATGCAGGGCGGGGCCCGGTTCGCCCTCAGCCCTGCGATACGTACCTTCGGGAAGGTTTTCCGCGAGCTTGGCCATGCACCAGCTGGAAAGTTCCTTCGGGTCAGCGACCCCGCCGACGGCGAACCAACCGTCACCATCCGGTACGATGCCGACCTGATAGCCGCTCCCGTCGAATTTCTGGCCTTCCAGAGCCGCGCGTTGGCTGGTCGAAAGTTTTTTGCGCCAGTCCGAGTACCCGTCGCGGTTGACGAGATGAATGGAAATCGCTTCCTGTCCCTGGTCGGGCTGGATAAGCGTTTGCTTGTCGGCCATATTCAAGACGTACCCCTGACTGTCGTTGTCGCAAAGGAAACCGTGATGCGCGCGCCCCTGTTCCTGATTTCGCTCGCCCTGTCGAGTGCAGCCTGCTCGGACGGAGCCGAGTACGCCGACAAGACGGGGACGTCCAATCCGTCCGCGCAGGCGAGTGCTTCGGCCAGTTCAAGCACCAAGGCGGAAGCGGTCAACATCGCGAAAACCGCCGAGAAAGATGGCGGAACCTGGGAGTTTTCCTACAAATGGCCCGCTGCAGTAAGCGCCATTCCGGAGCTCGCAAAGCAGTTGGGGACAGAGCGTGATCAGCGCGAGAAGGAAGACCGCGCCGAATGGGATGCAACGCTGACCGAACTCGCCGGTGACGGCGATTGCGGTGGTTGCCGTAGCCGCAGCTTCGCCAAGGAATGGAAGGTCGTCGCCAGCCTGCCCGATTTCCTCAGTCTGTCGGCCGACTATTCCGATTATACCGGCGGCGCGCACGGTATGTATGGCAAGCAGTCGCTGGTATGGGACAAGCAGGCCAAGGCGTCTCTTGCCGGGGTCGAAATGTTCAATTCGCCGGTTGCCCTGGAGCAGGGGCTTGGCGCGCGGCTTTGCGATGCGCTCAACAAGGAGCGGGAAAAGCGGCGAGGCACGGCGGTCCAACCCGATAGCGACAGCATGTTCGATAATTGCCCCGGGCTCGACGAAGCCACGGTGCTGGTCGGATCGTCAAATGGCAACACCTTCGATCGGATCGGGATTTATTTCGGCCCGTATGTTGCCGGACCCTATGCAGAAGGCGCCTATGAGCTGGATTTCGATGTGACAGCCAGCGTGATCGATGCGGTGAAGCCTGCATATGCGGGTGCGTTCAGCGTTCGCCGATAGGCATCTCGCAATTGCGGCCTAAAGTCACTATATGCACGGCATGACGGAATATCAGGTAATCGAGGCGGACGAGACCGTCTATCGCGATGGGACAATCAAGCTGCATGGCCCGGACGGGTACGAAGGCATGCGCAAGGCAGGGCGTCTTGCGGCGGAAATCCTCGACGAGCTGACCACATTCGTCCAGCCAGGTGTGACGACCGGCGAGATAGACGACAAGGCGCGCACCATGATGCTGGATGCAGGTGCTGTGCCTGCAACCATGGGGTATCGCGGTTATGCGCATAGCTGCTGCACGTCGATCAATCATGTGATCTGTCATGGCATACCGTCCGACAAGGCTCTCAAGGACAGCGACATCGTCAATATCGACGTCACGCCGCTGCTGGATGGCTGGCATGGCGATACAAGCCGAATGTATTTTGCCGGCGAACCTTCGCTCAAGGCGCGCAAGCTGGTCGATGTGACCTATGAATGCCTGATGTTGGGGATCGATGCTGCGTCGAAACCGGGCGCACGCCTTGGCGATATCGGGGCGGCGATCGAGGAACATGCGCGCCAGTTCCGTTATGGCGTCGTGCAGGAGTTCTGCGGTCACGGCCTTGGCCGGTTGTTCCATGATGCGCCGGAAGTGATCCATGCGGCGCGCGCCGGAACGGGGCCGGAACTGAAACCCGGCATGTTCTTCACCATCGAACCGATGATCAATGCGGGCCGACCACACGCCAAGATCCTGCGCGACGGCTGGACTGCAGTGACGCGCGACAAGTCGCTATCGGCGCAGTTCGAACATTCCATCGCAGTCACCGACGATGGTGTGGAAATCTTTACCGAAAGCCCCAAGGGGCTGCACAAGCCGCCATATTAGGTTTCGCGGGCTGCCTTCAGCGCAGCCCCGGCGCCGAAGGGTGCGACAGCGCACAACCCCAGACTGATCGCTCCGGTAAGCAATAGCCCACCGGGATCGGGGCGCCCGAGAGCACCAGCTCCGAAAATGAGGATCGGCACCGCCAGGGGGATGACCATCAATCCTGCCAGCGCCGCGCCGCCGCGCATGCTTGCGGTAAGCGCTGCGACGATAAGGCCAACCGCAGCCAGTCCGGGCGTGCCTGCCACCAGTCCGAGGAGCACGGTCTGTGTGGTCTTGCCATCAAGGCCAAGCAAAGCGGCTGCCGGTAAGGTTGAGAGCAGAAGGAACGGCGCAAAGGCCAGCCAATGTGCGAGCAATCTGACGGCCATCGCCGTTTCTTCGCTGATGCCGCGCAGACGCAGCTGATCGAAGATCCCGGCGTCGAGATCGCCCGACACCAGCTTTTCCAGCGGCAGGATCGCGGCGAGGAGCGCTGCGATCCAGATCACACCTCCGCCGGTCCTTGCGAGCAATTGCGCGTCGGGGCCGACGGCAAAGGGATATAGCATGGCGACGGCAAGAAAGAACAGCAGCGGCAGCAGCCCGCTGCCGCCGCGTCCGCCCGGCAGCAAGGTGGCCAGATCCCGTCTGAGCAGCGCAGCGATCATGCGGCAAAGTCCGCCAGAGCGATGGCTTGCGGCGCGGGTAGCGCGATTGGCTGGTGCGATGCGGCAATAGCGATCCCACCGGCACGGCAATGCTGATCTATCAGCGCTTCGAAAACCGTTTGCGCATGATGGTCCAACCCGTTCAGCGGTTCGTCCAGCAGCCAGATCGGGCAATTGGAGTTGATCAGGCGGGCAAGGGCAGCGCGCTTTTTCTGCCCGGTCGAGAGATATCGAACCGGAATGTCCAGTAACGGCGCGAGCTGGAGCAGGTCGCCCGCGCGTCCCATATCGGCATTGCCATCCAGTCGTTCCCAAAAGGCCAGGGCCTTGCTCAGCGGCAGATTGGCGTCGAGTGCCAACCGTTCATCGACCAGGCCCCTTCCGCCGTAATGCTGCACATCCCCTGCATAGGGACGGAGCAAGCCGGCAAGAATACGGATCAAGCTGGATTTGCCGACGCCGTTGGGCCCCGTAACGTGCACGGCATCGCCGGCGACGCAGTCTATCGACAGCTTGCGGAAAAGCAGTCTTTCGCCCCGACGGCAGGCAATGTCCTTTGCGGCGAGGCGAGCTTGCATGGGCGGGAGCGATAGGCAAAAGGCGCCCACGCGACAAGCGAGAGGAGATTCGTGCGTTATGGCAGTAGAACAGTTGAGCGAGGAAGAACGCGATAGCTGGCTGAGGGCGCTGCCGAAGTGGTCGTCGTGCCGCGATGGCGCTGCGATCGAGCGAAAATTCGAATTCTCCGATTTCTCCGAAGCGTTTTCGTTCATGACGCGGGTGGCCATGATTGCCGAAACGCGCGATCACCACCCCGAATGGTTCAATGTCTATAATCGGGTCGAAATCACACTGACGACGCATGATGCAGGCGGGTTGAGCCTGCGCGATGTGAAAATGGCGCGCAAGATCGACGCGCTGCTGGCCTGACCTTCGTTATTCGCCCATCGGCCTGGTCAGCGCGCGCGTCTGCTTGCGAACCCGGCCAGGCAGCCAGCGTGCGCCGAACGCCAGCGTTTTAGCGGTCTTGCCGACGACGGTATGCAACTTTTCGCCGTGGATGGCGGCCCATGCCGCAGCAGCGACATCCGCGACCGGCGTGATTTCGAGCCCCGCACCTGTCACCCGCTGGCGAATATCCTCGTTCGATCGCGCATTGGGGTTGTGATCGAGCAGGGGGGTGTCGATGAAACTGGGCATGAGGGAGCGGACATTGATCCTATCGACAGCCCATTCCCCATCCAAGCTTTCCGTCACGGCACGAACCCCGAACTTGGTCGCCGAATAGACGCTTGCCCCGGGTGTCCCGTACAAGCCCGCTGCACTCGCGGTATTAAGCAGGCACGAGCCGGGGGCCGTTTGCTTGAGGTAGGGGTGCGCCGCCTGTGCACCGAACAGAACGCCCTTTAGATTGATGTCGAGCGTGCGTTCGATTTCCTCGGCGCTGTTTTCGGTCAGCGATCCGCCCAGCGGTACGCCTGCGTTGTTGAACAGCACATCGATGCGCCCGCCGGCAGCCACGCAAAACGCATCGAGCGCTTCGTCCCAAGCGGAGCGGTCACGCACATCGAGGGGGTGCGAATAGACGAAGCCGTTTGCGATCATTTCTTCGGTTTCGCGCATGCCCGCCTTGTCGATGTCGCCAAGGCCGACAAACCAGCCGCGCTGGCCGAAATAAACGGCAACTGCGCGTCCGATTCCGGATCCACCGCCTGTGATGAAAATGGCCCTGCGATCACCCATGCTGTCTCTCCCTCACGCGCGTCTAAAGCGCGGCGTTATTATATGTGTGCCAGGTGAAGATGGCCATTGCGCCGCGATGGGGCCGCCATCTTTCTCCCAACTCACGCGTTTCCTTCTCGCCCGGTCTTGCCGGCAATTCGAGCATGCGTCCGACGGCCTCCTGCACCGCCAGGTCGCCTGCAGGCCAGATGTCCTGACGCCCTTCTGCAAACAGCAAATATATCTCCGCCGACCAGCGGCCAATACCCTTGATCCTGGTGAGTTCGGCAATGGCCGCTTCATCGTCTTCGGGCAGGTTGTCGAAGGCCAGTTCTCCACTCGCCACCAATTCGCACAGGCTGCGGGCGTATCCCTGTTTCTGGCGGGACAGTCCGCAGGCGCGCAATGTATCGAAGTCGCGGGCCAGCAGATCCTGTGGAAGCATGTCCTCGCCAAGTTCCGCCTCCAGCTTGTTCCAGACTGCTGCAGCGGACGCGACGCTCACCTGCTGACCTACGATCGTGCGCAGGAGCGTGCGGTAACCCGTGGAGCGAATGCGCTCCTCGGGATAGCCGCACCGCTCGATTGCGGCGGCGACGATGGCGTCATCTGCGGCTACAGCGTCGAGATGTTCGCGCAATTGTGCGTTGGTCAGGCCCATGGCGAGTGTGCTTGCCTTCCCTTTCGCGATTGAATAGCAGCGCGACGCATAGGTTGGGCCAGTGGCCCTTTGCAACCGAGGAAAGACGTAAAATGCCGAAACTGATCGTCACCACGCGTGAAGGCGAGACCAGCGAAATCGACGTATCCGACGGCCTGACCGTTATGGAAGCGATCCGCGATAACGGTTTCGACGAACTCCTGGCCTTGTGTGGTGGCTGTTGTTCCTGCGCAACCTGCCATGTTCACGTCGACGAATCCTTCGCCGGCGAATTACCGGAAATGAGCGAGGACGAAGACGATCTGCTCGAATCAACCGATCACCGCAGCCCGACATCGCGCCTTTCCTGCCAGATACCCTTCACGCCGGAACTCGACGGATTGAAGGTTACTATCGCGCCTGAAGATTGATGTTGTTTGCGGGTTAAGATGGCTGGGCCTACCTCGCCAGACATGACTTCAATTCCAGTACGCGAGCACACGCTCGATCTCATCGGCAACACGCCGCTCGTCCGCCTCGAAGGGCCGAGCGCGGAAGCCGGCTGCGACATCTTCGGGAAATGCGAATTCGCCAATCCAGGCGCAAGCGTTAAGGACCGGGCCGCCCTGTATATCATTCGCGATGCGGAAGCGCGCGGAGACCTGAAGCCTGGCGGCACTGTGGTCGAAGGAACCGCGGGCAATACCGGCATCGGTATCGCGCTGGTGGCCAATGCGCTGGGCTATCGGACCATCATCGTGATGCCCGACAACCAGAGCCACGAGAAGATGGACACGATCCGCGCGCTCGGGGCGGAACTGGTCACCGTGCCGCCGACCAAATATGCCGACTGCAACCATTTCCAGCACGTGTCGCGCCGGATGGCGGAGGAAATCGACGGTGCGATCTGGGCAGGCCAGTTCGACAACACCGCCAATCGCAAGGCGCACATCGAAACAACGGCCAAGGAACTGTGGGAGCAGCTCGAAGGCCGGATCGACGGCTTTACCTGTGCCGCAGGAACCGGCGGGACCATCGCCGGTGTCGGTATGGGCCTGAAAGAGTTCGACGAAAACATCGTCATTGCGCTGACCGACCCGCACGGCGCAGCTCTGTACAACTATTTCGCCAATGGCGAGCTTAAGGCTGAAGGGTCCTCTGTCGCCGAAGGGATCGGGCAGGGGCGTATAACCGGAAATCTGGAAGGCGCGCCGATCGATACGCAGTTCCGCGTTTCGGATGAAGAAGGTCTAGAATGGGTGGCCCGCCTGCTGCGCGAAGAAGGGCTGTGCCTCGGTCTGTCGAGCGGCATCAACGTTGCCGGTGCCATCGCCCTGGGCAAGCAACTGGTCGCAGAGGGGCGCGAAAATCCGCGGGTGGCCACGATATTGTGCGATACCGGCTTCCGCTACCTCTCCACGCTCTACAATGCCGAATGGCTGGCGTCCAAAAAGTTGCCGGTTTTCGATTGGTTGCAATCCGGCGATTGACTGGCAGGCAGGGGTGCCTAGGCTAATGCGCGTGCCGCAATTTTTCGACATGAGCCGCAAGCCATCGGTGCGCGAGCTGCCCGACGTCAACGGTGGCGTAGACGCGCGCCGCGAGCGGACGGTACAACGTCTGCAGATCGGCGCGACCGGGATCGTAATGATGATCCTGCTCGTCGGTCTGGCTAGCATCATCCAAGACCGTGCTGCCGAAACAGATGCGACGACGGTGCCCGAGGCTGCCCCTACTACCGAGCCGACGCAGACAGCTCCGCGGAACGATCCGTTGGTAGAGGCCGGTGTGGTTCCCGATCTCGCAGTCGAGCCGACGGCCGTTCCAGATACCGTATTGACGCCGCCGCCACGGGTTGAGAGCAATGCTTCGCCTGCCGAGAACTAAAGGTGTTCTTACATTGCTGGCGGTGCTGCTTGCAGCCTGTTCCACAGGCAAGGTCAGCGAAGAGGCTGCTCCCAAACACCCTGTCGGTCTGTTCTCGACCCTGCCGATCTATTGGGGCGAGGGCGACATGGCAGCAATACTCGATGGCTCAAACCACAGCGACTGGGTCCGCGACCTTATCGAACAGCGATTTGACATCGAGCCGCTCGACACTGTGGAGCCCGATGCGATCGACGGGCTCGATCGCATAATTATGGCGCAACCGCGACCGCTTGCTCCGTCCGAAAATGTGGCACTGGACAATTGGGTGCGCGCGGGAGGTCGGTTGCTGATTTTCGCCGATCCACTTCTGACACGTCACAGCGATTTTGCGCTCGGCGATCGTCGCCGACCGCAAGATGTGGTGCTTCTTTCTCCCATCCTCACCCGCTGGGGACTCGAGCTGCGCTTCGACGATGCCCAGCCAAGCGAGGAGCGCCTGATATCTGCTTCCGGCAATCAGTATCCCGTCAATCTTGCGGGCCAGTTCGTCGCGACGGGAGATGGCAAATGCACAATTTCGGAAGCGGGGCTTTTCGCTTGGTGCAGTGTCGGGAACGGGCGGGTCACATTGATGGCGGATGCAGCGATATTGGATAGTGAAGAGACGGCGGCGACCTCAGCGCAAAGGCAAGTCTTGCTGGCGACCCTGATCGGCGATGCACTGAACTGATCCCACGGGATTTTACGGGAAAGATTCGGGATCATGACGCGAGTCCATCGATGGACTCGCGCAAATCCGTGTTTTTGCTGATATCCAATGGGACGCTCGGTAATGAGATCAATTCTGCCCGAACGAATTATATATAAGTAATTCAATGCCTTATGAGCTTATCCCGTAAAATCCCGCAATTTTCCCTTCCATCCCGGCTCTGCCCGCGATAAACCAAACACACATCGGACAAGCACTGTCTATTCGCGCTCGGTCAACGGGGCGGGCGCCTCGCCCACCTGTGTGGGTGAACGGGGAAGTGTTGCCTGATGGGGAGGTAATCGAAACCGTATTTGGGGTTTGGGGACAGTGTCTTTCGGAGGGTATAGCGGACAGGCCTATTCGCCCGCGGGCGACAAGGGCCGCTTCGTGCTTCCCCCCCTTTTCCGTAAGGCTGTTAAGGAATCGAGCGACGGGCGCGTCTTGTGCCTGATGAAGCATCCGTCATGGAACTGCCTCGTCGGCTTCGGCCTGTCGCGCAAGCCCGAGCTCGAGGCCCAGCTCGATCGCGAAGAAGAACTTGCGGTTCGGCTTGGCAAGGAATTCGATCGCGATACCCGGTCCAGCCAGCTCTTCGGCTTCATCGAAATGCCGTTCGATGACAGCGGTCGCTTCGTCATGCCCGATCACCTGCGCACGCTCGGCAACATCGACGATGGCCTCTATTTCCAGGGTGGCGGGCGCTTCTTCACATTGTGGAATCCGGAAGAGCTTGCCCAGATGGGCGACGACTGGGCCGGCGCCAAGGCGGCATGCGAAAGCTTTCTGTCCGATGCGAAGGATAAGGGCGCTGCCAAAGGTGCCAGCAAGTGACCGGGGCGCCGCACATCCCCGTCCTTCTCGACGAAGTAATCGAAGCGCTTGACCCGCAGCCGGGCGACGTCGTGATCGACGCGACCTTCGGGGCGGGCGGTTATACGCGCGCGCTGCTGGAACGCGGTGCCATCGTCCATGCATTCGACCGGGATCCCGACGCAATCGCCGCAGGCCGCAGCTGGAGCGAAGCGGAAGAAAATCCACCACGTCTGGTTCTGCACCCCCATCGCTTTTCCGAAATGGTCGACGTCATGGCGGCGGCGGGTATCGCGCACGTCGACGGCGTGGTGATGGATATCGGCGTATCATCGATGCAGCTCGATCAGGCGCATCGCGGATTTGCCTTCTCGTCGGATGGTCCGCTGGACATGCGCATGAGCCAGGAAGGGGCGAGCGCGGCGGATTTTCTCAACGGTGCCGACGAGAAGGCGATCGCCGATGTGCTCTATACATATGGAGAAGAACGCCAGTCCCGCCGGGTTGCCCGCGCCATCGTCGCCGCACGTCCGCTCGAAACGACCGGCGAACTGGCGCGTGTCGTACGCAAGGCGCTGGGCCACAAGCCGCACGATAAGAAAGACCCGGCCACCCGCACTTTTCAAGCCATCAGAATTCACGTGAACGGCGAGCTGGACGAACTGTCCCAAGCACTGTCCGCCGCCGAGCACGTGCTGCGTGAAGGGGGCCGCCTCGTGGTTGTCAGCTTCCACAGCCTCGAAGACCGGATCGTCAAGCGCTTCCTGCGCGAGGCGTCCTCAACCCCGAGCGCCTCGCGTCATGTCCCTTTGGCAGCGCAGGACGATCCGGTTTTTTCGAAAGTCAGCAAAGCCATCAAGCCGGGTGAGGCCGAGATCGAACGCAATCCGCGCGCCCGTTCCTCCGTCCTGCGCGCTGCGACGCGGACCGCGACTCCCGCACGGGAGGCCGCGTGATGGTCGGTGGATCGCGTATTCGTCAGATCGGCTGGGCGCTTGTTCTTGCCGTTTGTTTCGCCCTGCTACTGGCGTTGACGTTCAAGGTGAACGCCGTGAAGAGCGACGTGCGCCTCGCCGAACGCCAGATCATCGCCGCACAGCAGGCCAAGCTCATGCTCGAAACCGAATTCGAAACCCGCGCCAGCCAGCAGCAGTTGTCGGATTGGAACGCGGTCGAGTTCGGTTATTCCGCTCCACGTGCCGACCAATATCTCGAGAGTGAACGCCAGCTTGCGGCTCTCGGCACTCCGCGCGGTATCAACGCGCCTTCTCCGGTGCGCGTGGCCTTGAACCGACCCGAACCTGAATCGGAAAGCCTCTTCGCCGACTGGATCGACGATGACGAGGAAAGCGCCGCCCATCGTCCGGACCGGCGCGAACTGGCAGCCGTAACAGCCGGGGGGCTCGCCGAGCGCCTGTCCAGCCCGGCGGTCGGGATCGCCGCCGTGGCGGAGGTCAGCCAGTGAACGCCTTTTCCGGCTTTGGCCCCGCCATTGCCGCGGGAAAAAGCGGGCATGGTGCGGTCAGCATGGCAGTGGCCTCCGGCCGGGTCCAGCTTGTCACCATTCGCCAGCAATCGCTCACACTCGCGCGTTGGCGGGTGTTGTGGGTGGTTCTGGGGTTTGCCTTCATCGCGATGCTTGCGCTGGTCCGTATTGCTTATCTCGGCATGTCGGATGAAGGCCTCAGAGGGACATCGCTCGAAGAAGCGCTCCTTCCGCCTCGGGGCGAGATTACGGATCGCAACGGTATTCCGCTGGCGCGTGCATTTCCGGCTTACGCTTTGTGGTTCAATCCCGAAGCGCTTGGCGAGGGCGGTACGCCGCTGGTGCGCGAGCCGGCGGTCGTTGCTGCGAAACTCAAGGCGATTTTCCCGGATCTGAACGAAAAGGCCGTCGCCGCGCAATTTGCAGCCGGCAAGCAGGGCTACATTCGCCGTCGCGTGCTGCCCGAAGAGGCGAACCGGGTTCAGGAAATCGGCGAGCTGGCGCTCGAAATGCCGACGGAAACCGATCGCCATTACCCGCAAGGATCGATGGCGGCTCACGTCCTCGGCTATGTTGCCGCCGACGGGGACGGGCGCGTGGGGATGGAACAGGTCTTCAACAAACATCTGTCCGATCCGGCTACGCGCGGCACGCCCATCGCCCTGTCGATCGATTCCCGTGTTCAGGGCGCACTCGAAGATGAACTGCGCCGCGGAATGAAGCTCGTACAGGCGCAAGGCGGGGCCGGCATCGTTCTGGATGTGAATACCGGCGAGGTGCTGGCACTCGCATCGCTGCCCGAATTCGATCCCAACAAGATCGACGCGCGGGGCGAAAAGCTGATGTTCAACCGCGTCACCAACCAGGTCTACGAACTCGGATCGACATTCAAGCCGTTGTCGGTCGCCGCGGCGATCGACGCTGGCGTGGTCCGAGACCTTGGCCGACGGTGGGATGCAACCCCGGTCAAAGCGGGACGATTCCGCATCAAGGACAGCCACGACATGGGCGCGACCCTGAATGTCGTGGAAACACTGATCCATTCGTCCAACACCGTAACGGCCCGCGTCGTCGACGAGCTCGGACCTGAGCGGATGCGTCGTTACATGATGGATCTGGGCATGAACGAACGGCCCTATATCGAACTGCCGGCAAAGGGCTTTCCGATCTGGCCCGGCGAGAAATGGCCACGTCTGCGGTCGATGACCGTGGGATATGGGCATGGCATCGCTGTGACCCCCCTTCATCTGGCCAGTGCCTATGCGGCAATGGTCAACGGCGGCATCTGGCGCCCGGCCACACTAAAGAAACTGGGTCCGGGTGAGGCGCCGAAGGGCCGCCGCGTGTTCAAGGCATCCACGTCCAGCCGCATGCGCCAGTTGCTGCGCGCGATCTCGATCTACGGCACGGGACGCAATGCGGACGCCCCCGGCTACCGAGTCGGCGGCAAAACGGGTTCGGCCGAAAAGCCGGGCGGTTCGGCTGGCTATCGTCGCACTGCACTGGTTTCGACCTTTGCGGCCGCGTTCCCGATGGATCGTCCGCGCTACGTGGTCATCGCCATGCTCGACGAACCGCGTGGGACGGTCGCTAGCTCCTATCAGCGCACCGCCGCATGGAACGCCGCGCCGATCGTGGGCCGTCTGGTGCCGCGCATCGGACCTCTCATCGGCGTGCGCCCCGACGATACGCGCGATGTCGACATCTCCGACATCAAGCCGCTTATCCCGGAGGCCAACCGGTGAAGCTGTCCAAGCTCTGTGCTGCTGCGGGGATCGCGTGCGATGCCGACGTCAATGTGACGGGTTTCGCGATCGACAATCGCAAGGTTGCCCCGGGAACGGTTTTCGGTGCGTTTCAAGGCGCGCAGGTCAATGGCGAGGATTTCATTCCCGCAGCGATAGAAAGCGGCGCGGTCGCCATTGTGGCCCGGCCCGAAGCTGTCGTGAATGGTGCCATCCACATCGCCGACGACACACCGCGCCGTGCGTTTGCAGCGCTGGCGGCCCGGTACTTCACGCCGGTACCGCAGCATATTGTTGCGGTGACAGGTACGAACGGCAAAACCTCGACGGTCGAAATGACTCGCCAGATCTGGCGTATGGCAGGTGAACGGGCCGCGAGCATTGGCACGTTGGGCGTCACCACCCCCGATGGTAGTGTATCCACCGGTCTGACCACCCCGGATATTGTCACCTTCCTGTCGAACTTGAGCGGCCTGGCGCGTGAAGGTGTGACACACGTGGCTTTTGAAGCGTCGAGCCATGGTCTCTCGCAATTCCGCAACGAGGGCGTGTCCGTCGAAGCAGCGGGCTTCACCAACTTCAGCCGCGATCATCTCGATTACCATGCGGATATGGAAGACTATTTCGCCGCCAAGATGCGGCTCTTCGACGAGGTTGTGGCGGACGATGCGACCGCAGTCGTGTGGATGGGATCTGGCGATAGCGGCTGGAATGCCCGCGTAGTCCAGCATGCCAAGGCGCGCGACTTGAAGATCATGACTGTCGGCGAGCAGGGCGAAAACATCCGCCTAACGAAAAGAGAGCCCACCCAGCTTGGGCAGTCGCTGAGCGTTGAGCATGAGGGCAAGAGCCGGACGATCAATCTGCCGCTGATCGGCGCCTATCAGGTTTCCAACGCGCTCACCGCAGCAGGACTTGCACTCGCGTCCGGTCTCGATGCGGGGTTGGTTTGGGATGCCGTTGCCCGTCTGCAGCCCGTGCGCGGCAGGCTCGAACGCGCGGTCATCGCGCCTTCGGGCGCGCCGGTATATGTCGATTACGCTCATACCGCCGATGCGCTCGAAGCGGCGATCCAGGCGCTCGAGCCGCATGTTTCGGGCCGCCTCATCACTGTGTTCGGCGCCGGCGGGGATCGGGATCACGGAAAGCGGGCACCCATGGGTGAAGCGGCGGCCAAGGCAAGCCACGTCGTAATCGTGACCGACGACAACCCCCGCGGTGAGGATCCTGCGGATATCCGCCGCCAGGTGCTTGAGGGAGCGCCGCAGGCACGCGAAATAGGCGACCGTCGCGAAGCCATCCTTGCAGCCATCGCCGAAGCAGGTGCGGACGATATCGTCCTCATCGCTGGCAAGGGACATGAAACGGGTCAGATCATCGGATCGGGAGAAAATATGCGGGTCCTGCCTTTCGACGATGTCGAGGTTGCGCGCGAGTGCGCTGCGCAGATCGCTAGAGGTGATGCATGAGCGCGGCAATCCTGCGACATCCGGCCTATATTGAGTGGCCTGCCGATCCGCGCGACCGCCTTCCGCTGACGCTGTGGACGGCAAAGGATATTGCCGACGCGGTGGGCGGTACGGCCAGCCATGACTTTCAGGTTGCCGGGGTCGAAATGGACAGCCGGGACGTGGTCAATGGCGATCTGTTCGTCGCGCTCAAGGGCGAAGCGATGGATGGCCATCGCTTCCTCGAAAAAGCCTTCGCCAACGGCGCTGCGGGCGCAATCGTCGATCGCCCGATCGACTGGCCCCACATCCTTGTCGAGGACACGACTGAAGCGCTGAAGGC
This sequence comes from Qipengyuania pacifica, assembly GCF_019857205.1. GTDB lineage: Bacteria > Pseudomonadota > Alphaproteobacteria > Sphingomonadales > Sphingomonadaceae > Qipengyuania > Qipengyuania pacifica. The sequence goes on from NZ_JAHWXO010000003.1 coordinate 184,706, forward strand.
GCTGGCCCGTGCAGCGCGCAGCCGTGTGGAAGCGAAGATTATCGGCGTGACCGGATCGGTCGGCAAGACCGGCGTAAAGGAGGCCATCTTCGCCAGCCTCGAACGCGCGAGCCGCGGTGCGGCCCATCGTTCTACACGTAGCTACAACAACCACGTCGGTGTGCCGCTGAGCCTGACGCGTATGCCTGCGCGCAGCCGCTTCGGCATTTTCGAGATGGGCATGAACCATGCTGGCGAGATCGAAGGGCTGACTACCCAAGTTCGCCCGCATGTAGCGGTTATCACCACGATAGCCCCGGCACATATCGAAAATCTCGGCAGCATGAAGGCGATCGCTGCAGCCAAAGCCGAGATCTTCGCAGGTCTAGAGCCAGGTGGCACGGCCGTCATCCCGGCGGACACCGAGCATTACGAACAACTCAAGCTGGCCGCCCTGCGCGCGGGGGCAAAGGTCGTCAGCTTCGGAAGGGCGCGTTTTGCCGACGTTCGCTTGCTGGATGCCATTCCCAGCGCCAACGGCGGCAGCCTCGTGACGTGCGAATTCCCCGAAGGACGGCTGTGTTACACCGTTGCCGAACCCGGCGATCACTGGGTCGTGAACTCGCTGGCCGTGATGGCTGCTGTACGCGCTGCGGGCAGCGATATGGCGGCCGCCGGGCTGGCGCTTGCCGAGATGGGTGGACTCAAGGGGCGGGGTGCGCGTCACGGCATCGATGTGCCTGGCGGCAAAGCGCTGCTGATTGACGAAAGTTACAACGCCAACCCGGCCAGTATGCGCGCCACTTTGGCACAACTTGGCCAGACGCCGTCGGGGCGCCGCATTGCCGTGCTTGGCGCGATGAAGGAACTAGGCGATTTCGGTCCCCAGTTTCACGCCGCTCTATCCGAGCCGGTGCTGGCTGCCGATGTCGATTATGCCATTCTGGTTGGCGAAGAGATGTCCGCCCTCGCACGCGAACTGGGGAAACCGGAGAGTTCCGTCCTTGGCAAGCCCATTGCGTGGGCGCATTGCCGAACTGCCGACGAGGCGATCGAGCTGCTCGAAGACTTCGGTGTCGTCGCAGGCGATGCCGTGCTGGTCAAGGGCTCCAACTCGGTCGGTCTTGGCCGGCTCGTGGATCATTTCATCCGCGCCCGCTAGGCGCGACGAGAGGCCGATTTGCTATACCTCCTCGCCGAATGGTTGAATTTCGAAGGCATCTTCAACCTCGTGCGTTATCAGACGTTCCGCGCCGGGGCGACGCTGATGACCGCGCTCGTCATCGGGCTCGTCATCGGCCCGCGCTTCATCGACATGCTTCGGGTGCGGCAGGGCAAAGGGCAGCCGATCCGCGAAGATGGCCCGCAAAGCCATCTGGCCAAGCGCGGTACGCCGACAATGGGCGGCTTGATGATCCTGATCAGCCTGTCGCTGGCCGTTCTGATATGGATGGATCTGCGCAATCCGTTCATCTGGGCCGTGCTCGCGGTGACGCTCGGCTTCGGCCTGATCGGATTCCTGGACGATTACGACAAGGTGACGAAGTCGAGCCACAAGGGGGTTTCGGCCCGGGTCCGGCTATTGATGGAATTCGCGGTTGCGGGCGTGGCGAGCTATCTCGCCGTCAGCCAGATCAACACGTTTCTGTACGTCCCGTTCTTCAATAATCTCGGCCTGGAAATGGGCCCGTTCTACTATATCTTCGCGGCCATCGTGATCGTAGGGGCGGGCAATGCGGTCAATCTGACTGACGGGCTGGACGGGTTGGCGACGATGCCGGTCATTATCGCGGCTGGGACATTCGCCCTTATCTCCTATCTCGTAGGCCGCGTGGATTTTTCTAGCTATCTCGGCATCCCGCATGTTCCCGGTGCGGGCGAACTGGCGATCTTCTGTGCCGCCATCATGGGCGCCGGCCTCGCTTTTCTCTGGTTCAATGCGCCTCCGGCTGCCGTATTCATGGGCGATACGGGGTCGCTGGCGCTCGGCGGCGCACTCGGCGCAGTAGCGGTCTCCACACACCACGAAATCGTTCTCGCGGTGGTCGGCGGGCTGTTCGTGTTCGAGGCGCTGAGCGTCATCATCCAGGTCTTCTGGTTCAAGCGGACCGGCAAGCGGGTCTTCCGCATGGCGCCGATCCACCACCATTTCGAACAGCTCGGCTGGTCGGAGAGCAAGGTCGTGATCCGGTTCTGGATCGTGGCGATCGTGCTTGCACTCATGGGGCTGGCGACGCTCAAGCTGCGATGATCACTTCATCCGCCTGGAAGGACAAGAAGTACGCCGTTCTCGGACTGGCGCGTTCCGGCCGGGCCACGGTCGAGGCGCTGCTGGCTGCCGGAGCCGACGTGCTGGTATGGGACGACCGCGTAGAGGCGCGCGAGCCTTTTGCCGGGCGCTGCGCCATCGGCGATCCGCTGGAGGCGGACCTAACCGACTTTGCGGGCGTCGTCGTCAGTCCCGGCGTTCCGCTCAACACGCACCCGATCAAGCCGCATGCGGACGGTTATGGCGTGCCGGTCATCGGCGACATCGAATTATTCGCGCAGGCGCGGCCGGAATTGCCGCCGCACAAGGTTGTCGGCATAACCGGTACCAACGGAAAATCGACTACCACCGCGCTGGTTCATCACATCCTGAAAGCGGTGGGCGTGCCTACGACGATGGGTGGGAATATCGGTCTGCCGATCCTCGAGCAGGAGCCGTTGCCGGAAGGTGGGGTCTATGTGCTGGAACTGTCGAGCTATCAGATCGACCTGACCTTTTCGCTCGCTTGCGATGTGGCGATCCTGCTGAATATCACGCCGGACCATCTGGACCGGTATGACGGTTTCGACGCCTATGCGGCGAGCAAGTCACGGCTGTTTGCGATGCAGGGGCGGGGCCAGCATTCCATCGCGCGCTTTACCGATGCGCGCTCGCTCGGCCAGTTCGCGGAAGGGTCGATCGCCAGCATTCTGGAGGACGTCTTCCAGCATAGAGGGATCGCGCCGGACGAGCAGAATGGTTGGAAATCCCTGGCAGGATCCCACAACCGCGAAAATGCAGCGGCTGCGATCGAGGCGTGCGACATCCTTGGCATTCCGATCGATCAGATCCGCGAAGGCCTGCGCACCTACCCGGGCCTTCCGCACCGTATGGAGCGGGTCGCGGAGATCGGCGGGGTGGCGTATGTCAACGACAGCAAGGGCACGAATACAGCCGCTTCGGCCCCGGCGCTGGCGGCTTTCGAGAACATTCACTGGATTGTTGGCGGGCTGGCGAAAGAGCCGGGCCTGGGCGAGTGCGAGGCTGAACTGGGCCATGTGAAGGCCGCCTATACCATCGGCAGATCGGGCGACGAGTTCGCCCGACTGTTGAAAAAAAGGGTGTCGATCAAACGTTCAGTTACGCTCGAACAAGCGTTGTTCGACGCGTCGAACGCAGCCGTGTCGGGTGACACCGTCCTGCTGTCGCCCGCCTGCGCCAGTTTCGACCAGTATCGCGACTTCGAAGCGCGCGGCGACCATTTCCGCGAACTGGTGGAGGCGCTCAGATGAGCACCATGCAGCCCTATGTTCCCGGCAAGCGTCAGCCGGCGCATATGCGGAAAGGCAAGTTGTCGCGCTGGTCCGAACTAAAGATCTGGTGGCGCGAGATCGATCGCGTGCTGCTGCTGCTGGTGCTGCTGCTGATGGGGCTGGGCACCGTGGCCGTTGCCGCGGCGAGCCCGGCGAGCGCCAACCGGCTGTCGACCAGCAGCGAGACGCTGAACCCGCTGTATTTCTTCTATCGCCATCTGGCCTGGCAGGTGCTGGCCATCGGAACCATGCTCGGCATATCGATGCTCACGCGGGAGAATGCGCGGCGCTTCGGCCTGCTGCTGGCCGCGGGGATGACAGCGCTCCTGTTCATCGTCCCCTTCGTCGGGGTCGAGATAAATGGCGCGCGGCGCTGGATAAGCCTGGGCATGCAGTTCCAGCCGTCCGAGTTCCTCAAGCCCGGCTTCGCCATTGCGACCGCATGGATCCTGTCATGGCGGATGCGCGATCCGAACATGCCGGTGGCAGGCATCGCGACGGGATATGTGGCGCTGATCGCGGCGCTGATGATGATGCAACCCGATTTCGGCGGCACGATCCTGTTCGGCGGCGTCTGGTTCGTCGCCATGATCCTGGCCGGGATCGACGTGAAGCGGCTGGGCGCGGTCATCGGCGGCGTGCTGGCCGTGCTGACGGCGACCTATTTCCTCTATGACAATGCGCGCCACCGTATCGACAGCTTCATCGGCGGCGGGACTGCATACGATCAGGTGGATCTGGGTGCGCGCACGATCGTGGCGGGCGGCTGGCTGGGCGCGGGTTATGGGCTGGGCATCCGCAAGATGAGCCTGCCCGAGGCGCATACCGACTATATCTTCAGCGTCATCGGCGAGGAATTCGGCCTGATCGCCTGCGGACTGATCGTCCTGCTGTATCTGGCAATCGTGGCGCGGGTGCTGCTGCGCCTTATCGACGAGGAAGACCTGTTCGCGCTTCTGGCCGGAGCGGGCCTGACGGCCCTGCTGGGTGGGCAGGCGTTCATCAACATACTGGTCAACCTGCAGCTGTTCCCGTCGAAGGGGATGACGCTGCCGCTGGTGAGCTATGGCGGGTCTTCCACGATCGCCATCTGCCTCAACATCGGATTGCTTCTGGCAATCACGCGGCGAAATCCGTTCCTGAAAAGCCGGACCAAGGGGCTTGGCGATTTGTTCGGCATGGGGCAGACGGCCCCGATGAAAGACCAGACGAACCCGATCAGAAGCCAGACGGGCAGTGTTCGCCGGGAGATCCACCCATGACCGGCGCCAATCGCCATTACGTCCTTGCCGCGGGCGGGACCGGCGGGCATCTGCTGCCCGCCTTCGCACTTGCCACCGAACTGGAACGGCGCGGCCACCACGTCGCGCTGATCACCGATACGCGCGGGGCGGAGATTCCCGGCAAGCCCGATTTCCTGCCCGCCCATGTCATCCCGGCCGGCCGGTTCGGCAAGAACCCGCTGACCTGGATCAAAGGGATCAAGGCGGTACTGGAAGGGCGGCGCATGGCGCTGCGCCTGTTCGAAAGCTTCGCGCCGAGCGCCGTCGTGGGCTTCGGCGGTTATCCTTCGCTGCCGACCATCCTTGCCGCGAGCAGTGCGGACGTGCCTATCGTGGTGCATGAACAGAATGCCGTTCTGGGCAGGGTGAACCGTCTGTTTGCCCGGCGGGTCAATGCGATCGCCACGGCCTATCCCGAAGTGCAGCGGCTGGACGCCAAGCACGCCGAGAAAGTGCATCTGGTGGGCAATCCGGTGCGCGCTGGCGTACTGTCGCTGCGCGAAGAACCCTTTCCGGCATTCGGTGAAGACGGCCTGCTGCGCGTACTGGTGACCGGGGGAAGCCAGGGGGCGCGCGTGCTGTCCGAAGTGGTGCCCGATGGGCTGTCCATGCTTCCGCCCGCGCTGCGCCAGCGGTTGCAGGTGACGCAGCAGTGCCGCCCGGAAGATCTCGATGCCGTACGCGAACGCTATCGCAATCATGGCATACCGGCCGAACTGGCGACATATTTCGAGGACATGGCCGCGCGGCTTGCCGATACGCATCTGTTTATCGGCCGGGCCGGGGCATCGACCATCGCGGAACTGACCGCTGTGGGACGGCCCGCCATACTGGTGCCGCTGCCGATTGCGACCGACGATCATCAGGCGGCCAATGCGCGCGAACTGTCCAAATCGGGCGGGGCACGGATGATCCGCCAGGAGCGCTTTACGGGCAAGGAACTGGCCAAGCAGATCAAGGCGCTGGCCGAAAATCCGCAAGGGCTGGCCAATGCCGCACATGCGGCCTGGAATTGCGGGCGGCCCAAGGCCGTCGAAGACCTGGCCGATCTGGTCGAAAGCTTCGGCGGGGCAGAGATGATGGATGTCATCCGCGTGGGCGGAAACAATGCGCGCGGCGCATCGCAAGGCATCGCTGCCGGTCAGGCGATGAGGCAGGCCCATGGCAAGCGCGCGGCACGGGAGATGTCGGAATGAGAGGCGTCCCGACAGATATCGGCACGATCCACTTCGTCGGCATCGGCGGCATCGGCATGTCCGGCATCGCCGAGGTGATGGCGAACCTGGGCTATACGGTGCAGGGTTCCGACATGAAGGAGAGCGCGACCGTCGAACGGCTGCGCCAGCGCGGCGTAAAGATCGCCATCGGCCATGCCCCCGAAAACGTCGAAGGCGCTGCGGTCGTCGTAACATCTACCGCGGTGAAGCGTACCAACCCCGAAGTCGCCTTTGCGCTGGAAAACCGTATTCCCGTGGTGCGCCGTGCGGAAATGCTGGCCGAACTGATGCGGCTGAAATCGACCGTCGCCGTGGCCGGTACGCATGGCAAGACAACCACGACCAGCATGATCGCGGCCCTGCTGGATGCGGGCAATATCGATCCGACCGTCATCAATGGCGGGATCATCGAACAATATGGTTCGAATGCACGGCTGGGCGACAGCGAATGGATGGTGGTCGAGGCCGACGAGAGCGACGGCAGCTTCCTGCGGCTGGACGGCACCATCGCGGTAGTCACCAATATCGACCCCGAGCATCTGGACCATTACGGCGATTTCGACGGGGTAAAGGACGCGTTCGTGGAGTTCATCCACAATGTCCCCTTCTATGGCGCGGCAATCCTGTGCATCGATCACGAGGAAGTGCAGGCCGTGATCGCCAAGGTCCGCGACCGTAACGTCGTGACCTATGGCTTCAATCTTCAGGCCGATATCTGCGGCGTGAACGTGCGCCCGGATGCCGGGGGCAATGTGTTCGACGTCATCGTGCGCCGGCGCGGCAAGGAAGACCGCCGGATCGAAGGCGTGCGACTGCCGATGCCCGGGCGCCACAATGTCCAGAATGCACTGGCCGCGATTGCCGTGTCGATCGAAATGGGCTGCCCCGACGAGATAATCTGCAATGGCTTTTCCGCATTCGGCGGTGTCCGGCGGCGGTTCACCAAGGTGGGCGAAGTTCCCAGCGGCGGCGGCGTTGCGACGATCATCGACGATTACGGCCACCACCCGGTGGAGATCAAGGCCGTGCTGGCCGCCGCACGCGAGAGCGCAGGCGAAGGCCGCGTCATCGCGGTGGTCCAGCCGCACCGTTACACCCGCCTGCGCGATCTGATGGATGACTTCCAGAGCTGCTTCAATGCGGCCGACGAAGTCTATGTCACCCCGGTCTATGCCGCGGGCGAGGACCCGATCGACGGCGTCGATGCCGACGCACTTGTCGCAGGGTTGAAGGCACGCGGCCACCGGGCGGCCCGCACGGTGACGGACGAGACCGATCTGGCGGAAAAGCTGGTCGAGGATCTGCGTGCCGGCGATTTCGTGGTCTGCCTTGGTGCAGGCGATATCACCCAGTGGGCGGCCGGACTTGCCAATGGCATCGCGAAGGTGACGACATCGTGAGCGAGATGGAGCAGCCCGACGATGTGTGGAACTGGGATAGCGGCATGGCGCCCGACTGCGAAGTCGAAGGCAGCGTCATCGCGCCCATCGACACCTACGGTCTGCGCGGCAAGCTGACGCCGGATGCGCCGCTGGCCAAGCTGGTCTGGTTCAAGGCGGGTGGCCACGCCGACTGGCTGTTCGAGCCGGCCGATACGGACGATCTGAAGCTATTCCTGGAACGGCTGGACGGCGATCTTCCGGTGATGGCGCTGGGGCTGGGGTCAAACCTGATCGTGCGCGACGGCGGCGTGCCGGGCGTGGTGGTAAAGCTGGGCAAGCCCTTTGCCAGTATCGAAGTGGGCGACGACCATACGTTGACCTGCGGGGCTGGCGCGCACGGCATACTCGTCGCTTCCACCGCGCGCGATGCAGGGATTGCAGGCGTCGAGTTCATGCGCGGTATTCCCGGTACCGTCGGCGGCTTCGTGCGCATGAACGGCGGCGCCTATGGCCGCGAAGTCAGCGACGTGCTGATCGATTGCGACGTGATCCTGCCGGGCGGCCGGCTGGTGACGCTTCCCGCAGCCGATCTGCGCTATACCTATCGTCATTCCGCCTTGCCCGACGCGGCTGTGGTCGTCCGCGCGCGGTTCCAGGGCGAGCCGGGCGATCCTGCGACAATCGGCGCGAAGATGGACGAGATCGGCGAAGCGCGCGAAAATTCACAGCCGCTGCGCACCAAGACCGGCGGATCCACTTTCAAGAACCCGCCGGGAAAGAAGGCGTGGGAGCTGGTCGATGCAGCAGGGTGCCGCGGGCTGAGGCTGGGCGGCGCACAGGTGAGCGAGAAGCACACCAACTTCCTGCTCAATATCGACAATGCCACCAGCGCCGACATCGAAGGGCTGGGCGAACTGGTGAAGCGCCGCGTCTACGAACATTCGGGCGTGCTGCTGGAATGGGAAATTCAACGAGTGGGGCGACCGTAAGGAATAGACATGAGCGATCTCCCCAAACTTCACATTGCGGTTCTGATGGGTGGCTGGGCCAATGAACGGCCGGTCAGCCTGATGTCGGGCGAAGGCGTGGCCAAGGCACTGGAAGAGCGCGGCCACACGGTCACGCGCATCGATATGGATCGCAAGGTTGCCGCGCGCATCGCCGAGGTGGCGCCGGACGTCGTCTTCAACGCGCTGCACGGCGTGCCGGGCGAAGACGGGACGGTGCAGGGCATGCTCGACCTGATGGGCGTGCCCTATACGCATTCGGGCCTGGCGACATCGGTCATCGCGATCGACAAGCAGCTGACCAAGCAGGCGCTGGTGCCGCATGGCATCCCCATGCCCGGCGGGCGGATCGTGAAAAGTGCGGAACTGCACGAGCGCGACCCCATGCCACGCCCCTATGTACTGAAACCCGTCAACGAAGGCAGTTCGGTGGGTGTCGCCATCGTCACCGATGAAGGCAATTACGGCAATCCGATCATGCCCGATGCCAAGGGCCCGTGGCAGGAATTCGCCGAACTGCTGGCCGAACCCTATATCAAGGGGCGCGAGCTGACGTCGGCCGTGGTCGATTTCGAGGGCGGGCCGCGCGCGCTGGGCGTGACCGAGTTGAGGCCCAAGAGCGGGTTCTACGATTTCGAAGCCAAATATACCGATGGGATGACCGATCACATCTGCCCGGCGGAAATCCCCCAGCACATTACCGATCTGTGCCTCGAATATGCGCTGAAGGCGCACAAGGCACTGGGGTGCCGGGGGACCAGCCGGACTGATTTCCGCTGGGACGAGGAGCAGGGCGAAGAGGGCCTGTTCGTCCTGGAAACCAATACCCAGCCCGGCATGACGCCGCTGAGCCTGGTGCCCGAGCAGGCGCGCTTTGCCGGCATCGAATATGGCGAATTGTGCGAACTGGTGGTTGCCGCTGCATTGCGCGATCACGCGGTGAAGCCCGGGGGCGGCGATGGCTAAGGTCACGCGCAAACCCACCGGGGTGCGCCGTTCCGCAGCGGCGCGCAACCGCAGCCAGAAAGCCCGCGCGGCGCGCAGCCACACCAGCGGGCTGTTCGATCGCGCCATGGCCGCGCTGCCCTTTACCGAAGAGCAGTGGCACAGGTTCTTTCTGGGCGCGATCATCGCCGCCGGGCTGGCGATCGCCTGGACCATCGCGAGTTATGCCGGCGTGCCGGAACTGGCCAAGGCGGAACTGTCCAAATCGGCCGCGCGATCCGGTTTCGAGGTCAGCCGCGTGCGGGTTTCGGGCGTGGAGCGCATGAACGAGCAGCTGGTCTACGAGCGGGTATTGGCGGAACAGGACCGCCCGATGCCGCTGGTCGATCTGGAAGATGTGCGCGCGCGCCTGCTGGAGCTTCCCTGGGTCGAGGACGCGCGCGTTTCGCGCCAGCTGCCCGATACGCTGAAGGTGGATATCGTCGAGCGGGTGCCGCATGCGGTGCTGCGCAAGCCCGACCGGCTGGTGCTGATCGATGCCGAGGGCCACGAGCTCGAGCCGATCAGCGCGAAGGCAGCCGAAGGCAAGCTGCTGATCGAAGGGCCGGGCGCGGCACGCCAGGTGCAGGAACTGGGCCGGCTGATAGATGCAGCGCCCGCGCTGAAGCCGCAGATCGCGTCTGCCCAATGGGTCGGCAACCGGCGCTGGAACCTGACGTTCAAGACCGGGCAGCTGCTCGCGCTTCCCGAAGGCGATCTCGGCGCACCGGCGCTGGTGAAATTCGCCCAGCTCGACGGGATGCACCGCCTGATCGGGGGCAAGCCGATCGCGATCGACATGCGCGTTCCCGACCGGGCCTATCTGCGCTGCGCGGACGGGCCGTGCCCGAAGCAGATGGCGTTGAACGGAAGGGCTCAATAGTGGCAACCCAGCAGCCGCGCATTACCCGGGTCTTCGGGGCGGTGAATATCGGTTCGTTCAGGGTTTCGGCCATGATCATGGGGCAGGCAGAGGGCGGCGAGATGGTCGTGCTCGGCTCCAGCCACCGGGCCAGCGAAGGCATCAAGCGCGGCTATGTCGCCGACATGCGCGCGGCAAGCCATGCGATCCGCACCGCGGTCGAGAAGGCGGAAGCCAATGCCAACACATCGGTCCAGAGCGTGTGGATCGGTTGTGCGGGCGCGGGCCTGTCGAGCAAGATATCGAGCGTCGAGATCGCCATCGGCGGGCGGCGCATCGAAGAGGACGATATCGAGCACCTGCTGTACGCCGCGCGAGACCATCTGCATCCCGACGGGCGCATGGTGCTGCACGCGCAGCCGGCGCATTACACGCTGGATGGGGCGCATGGCGTGGCAAACCCCAAGGGCCTGCACGCCGAAGCGCTGGGCGTCGATGTCCATGTGACGCTGGCCGAAGGCGCGCCGGTGCGCAATCTGATCGAGGCGGTGCAGACCGCGCATCTCGATGTCGAGGGCGTGGTGGCGAGCCCGCTTGCCGCGGCCTATGCCTGCCTCACCCGCGAAGAGCGCGACCTGGGTGTGGCGCTGGTCGAGATCGGGGCGCAGGTCACCAATGTCTCGGTCCATGCGGCAGGCATGCTGCTGGGGCTGAAATCCATTCCGATCGGTTCGAACGACATCACCGATGCGATCGCATCGTCGCTGGGCATCCGGCGCAGCCAGGCGGAACGGCTGAAATGCGTATCGGGTTCGGCCATCGCTACCCCGACCGATCACCGCGAGATGATCCCTGTGAACGGCCCCGGCGAGGACCCCGGCGGGCGGCTGGCGCGCGGCGCGGACGAACACAACCGGATCGCCAGGGCGGAACTGGTGTCGATCGTCACCGACAGGCTGGGCATCATCACGACGGAAATTGGCAAGGCGCTCAAGTCGATGGGCTTTACCGGCGCGCAAGGCGGACAGGTGGTGCTGACCGGCGGGGGCGCGGAATTGCACGGCGTCGCCGAATTCATGCAGGGCGCGCTGGGGCGCCCGGTCCGGATCGGCAAGCCGCCGGCATTGCAGGGCCTGCCCGAAGCGCATGCAACGCCCGGATTCGCGACGCTGGCGGGCCTGTGCCTTTATGCCGCGGACGACCCGGTCGACATCCGATCGGTCGGCCCGCGCTATCAGCCGACCAACCGCTATCGCGGCATCGGTCTGGTCAACCGTGTGTTTCAAGCGGTGCGTGAGTATTTTTAAGGTTGTATCACAGCGTTACTGCGCCATTAGCCCTTGTGGATAAGGCAAGTATCGCTTCGACCTGCGATTAGCTTTATGCCAGAGTTGTGACATAACGCCCACGGGCGACTTTTGAATTCTACGGGGACTCTTGAATGAGCATCAATATCGGACCGGCATCGGACGACGACCTTCGTCCCAAGATCATGGTCGTGGGCGTCGGTGGTGCCGGCGGCAACGCGATCGCCAACATGATGCAGGCACAGATCGAAGGCGTCGAGTTCATCGTCGCCAATACCGACGCGCAGGCTCTGAGTACCTCGCCTTCCGACAAAAGGATCCAGCTCGGCCCCGACATCACGGGCGGCCTTGGTGCGGGCGCGCGCCCCGAAGTGGGCAAGGCCGCGGCTGAAGAAACGGTCGAAGAGATCGAAGACGCGATGGACGGCGTCAACATGGTCTTCATCGCAGCCGGCATGGGCGGCGGCACCGGGACCGGTGCCGCACCCGTCATCGCAGAGGCGGCGCGCAAGAAGGGCGTGCTGACCGTCGGCGTCGTGACCAAGCCGTTCCTGTTCGAAGGCACGCGCCGCATGCGCGCGGCCGAAGCGGGCATCGACGAACTGCAGAAGCACGTAGATACGCTGATCGTCATCCCCAACCAGAACCTGTTCCTGGTGGCCAAGGCCGAAACGACCTTCAAGGAAGCATTCATGCTTGCCGACGAGGTGCTGCAGCAGGGCGTGCGGTCGATTACCGACCTCATGGTCATGCCGGGCCTCATCAATCTCGACTTCGCCGACGTGCGTTCGGTGATGAGCGAAATGGGCAAGGCGATGATGGGCACCGGCGAAGGCGAAGGCGACAACCGCGCTCTCGAAGCTGCCGAGCGCGCCATCGCCAATCCGCTGCTCGACGGCGTATCGATGACCGGCGCCAAGGGCGTCATCATCTCGATCATCGGCGGCGAGGACATGAAGCTGCTCGAAGTCGACGAGGCGGCCAATCACATCCGCGAACTGGTCGACGAAGATGCGAACATCATCTGGGGCTCGGCGTTCAATCCCGATCTCGATGGCAAGATCCGCGTATCGGTCGTTGCGACAGGTATCGAACATGACGGTTCGATCGCGGCAGCCCCGTCGCGTTCGTTCTCGATGCGCGAAAGCAGTGCGCCGAAGCGCCCCGTGCTCGACCTGCCGAACCGCAGCGAACCGGAAGACGAACCGTTCGAACTGAACGAAGGCCTGTCCGCCGATCCGGAGCCGGCCGAAGCCGATGCTTTCGACCTTACGGACGAGGCCGATGACGATAGTGCACAGCCATTCGGCCTGTCGCCCGCCACGTCGCGCTCGCTGAACGACGACGCCGAAGACGAATATGACGATGTCGACGATATCGTCGATCCTCTCGCCGGGCTGCGTAACGAACGGACCGAGCGTTTCGACGACGAAGATTCCGTCCCTGCACCGGCTGACGACAGTGGCTTCGGCGGTGCGCCGACCGATGATGGCTGGGGCGACGAGCGCGAACCGCTCAACCTTTCCGACCCGGCGGGCAATTCGCAGGACGAATTCGAACTCGGTGACGAACATGTCGCAGGCGAAAGCCCATTGGCAACCAAGCCGGGACGCCGGCGTCCGCTGGTGCCCGGCGAATCCGGCGGGAGTGAAGAAAGCGGTTCGGGCTCCAGCGAACGTGGCGGCGGCTCGCTGCCGGGCAATACGCTGTTCGAACGCATGGCCAATCTGTCGCGCGGAGCAACGCGTCCGGAAGACGATAGCGACGACGATGACGACGATGGCAATGGTTCGGGCCTCAACATCCCGCGTTTTCTCGGTCGCCAGAACAATCAGTAATTGCGACCGCGTCAGCGCTGGTTAACGCCCGGGCTGCCAAGGACAGGACATGATTTCGAAAGGGCAATTCGGTGCTGCTGTGGCGCTGCTGGCATTGGCAGCGCAGTCAGAGCGCGTGTCCGCTCAGCGCGAGATCGTCCAGCCGCTTCCGGCGCCTGCCGAAGGTCGGCTGGGTGATGCGCTGTCCCGCCTGGCGCAGGACGCCACGGACGTGTCCGCCCTGCTCGATGCGGGCGAGGCGTCGCTGGAGTTGGGTGACATAGAAGCTGCAATCGGCTTCTTCGGCCGTGCCAACGATCTGTCGCCCAACAATGCGCGAATGAAGCTGGGACTGGCGAAAGCCTATACTCGCTCGCGCAGACCGGTCGAAGCCTTGCGGCTCTTCGCAGAAGCCGAACAAGCGGGCGTGACGACGGCGCAGATGGCCGAAGACCGTGGACTCGCTTTCGATCTTGTGGGCGACGCAGCCAGTGCGCAGCAGCTTTATCGCGTCGCGCTGGCCAATGGTTCAGGCGACGAGATCACTCGGCGCCTTGCCTTGAGCCAGGCAATTTCCGGCGATCGCGAGGGATTCGAGGCGACCTTGCTGCCGCTGCTCCAAAAACGCGACGTATCCGCATATCGCACACGTGCTTTCGGCCTGGCGATCATGGGCAAGGCGCGCGAAGCGAAGGAAATCGCGAACACCATGCTGTCATCCGGCATGGGGGCGCGAATGGCGGCCTATTTCGAGTATATGCCGCGCCTTACCAAAGCCCAGCAGGCTGCGGCGGGCAATCTCGGCATATTCCCGCGCGCTGCTGCCATCGGCACGGACGACAGGCGTATCGCGAACTATTCCGGTACATCGGCACAAACGGCGCAGCCTGCGCCGCAACCGGCCAGAGTGGCGCAGGCCGATATGCGTCCGGCGACGGCATCACTTACGGCGCCTGCGCCCACGCCCACGCCCACGCCGACACCGACGCCAAGGTTCGTGCCTTCACCGGCACCCACACCTACGCCAGGTCCTGCGCCCACCTCAACGCCGTCGGGCGAATTGCCTCCTGCACTTTCGCCGCAATCGGCGACAGCAACCCTGAGCGGACAGCGACCTTCGCAGGCGACGACGGTAACCGAACGTGAACTGCCGCGCGCGACGGGAGAGGCAGCTGGTTTGGCGCGTGCAGGCGAGGCCGGGGCGTTCCCCAATTCGCAATCCGCTTCGCCCTTGCCATCCGCGCAGGAGGAGCCCGATCTCGCTTCGGTCGAGGAGGCTTTCAGCAGCTTTTCGCTGGCGCCCGAAAGCAGGGTGCCTGCTGCAAACGGTGCGGTCGACATCACCAAGATCAAGATCCCGCGTGAGCGGGACGAACCCAAGCCACCACCGCCGCCCGCGCATCCTTCGCGACATTGGGTTCAGGTTGCCACTGGCAAGGATACCGATGCCCTGGGGTTCGACTGGCGGCGCATTTCACGCAAGGCGGAAGGCAAGCTCGAGGGCAAAGGGCCGTTCGTGACCCCGTGGGGCGAAGCGAACCGCCTCTTATCCGGTCCCTATGACAGTGCTGCCAAGGCCCGTGAAATGGTGAAGGAACTCAAGGAGTTGGGGGTCGATTCCTTTACGTTTACCAGCGCGGCCGGCGAAGCGATCGAAAAGCTGTGACACGGGCGCGGCAGAGGCCGCGCGAAGATTTGTTCACAGGCTTTGCACAGGCCTTAACGGTTCTCCCCAGCGTCGACGCCCGGTTCCATTGCCAAGGTGCCCATCGCTTCTGCATCCAGCCGTCATGACTTGGATGGAACAGTTTCGATGAGACCGTCGGAAGAACGCTACGAGGTAGACCAGGGCGCGGCACCTCTCGAAATGCTCATCGCCTTGTTCGAGGCCCGGGGCTGGCCCTGCGAATCGACGCAAACCGAAATGAGCGGCGAAATCCAGGGAAGTTGGACCAAATATCAGCTGCGCGGAATCTGGCGACCGGACGACATGGTCCTGCAGATCCTGTGCCTGCCGGACATTCGCATTTCCAAGGACAAGATGGCGTCGGCGCATGAACTGGTGTCGCTGGTCAACGAACAGATGTGGCTGGGACATTTCGACATCTGGTCCAACGGCGGGGTGCTGCTGTATCGGAACGGCACCATGCTGGGAGATGACGGACTGTTGAGCCTGGGCCAGGCGCAGGCGCTGGTGGAAATTGCGGTCGACGAATGTGACCGGTTCTACCCCGCGTTTCAGTTCATTCTATGGGGCGGGCGGACGCCGGAAGAGGCGCTGGAAGATGCCATGGTGGATGCGGCAGGCGAAGCCTGAGAATATTCCTCGTGACCGTTAACCGGTATTAAGACTGGAATGTCCGGTTTCGCTTGAAATCGGGGAGCTAAATGTCGATATTCCCGTTGAGGAGTAGGGCGTATTTCCGCTCTGCCAGAAGGAGTTTTAAACAGATGGCCAATTGGAACGACACCGACCAGAGGCAGGGCTTCGGCTCGGTGCCGCGCGCTGGCGACGCCGTTGCCAGGCAGGAGACCTTCGACGCTGGGCTGCGCAAGCACATGCTGTCGATCTACAACTACATGACTTCGGGCGTTTTGCTGACCGGCGTCGTGGCCTTGCTGGCCGCGCAAAGCGGGCTGGCAGTGTCCTTCGCCAGCGGGCCGCTGATGTGGATCGTCGCACTCGCACCGCTCGGCTTCGTTCTGGCCATGAGCTTCGGCCTGAACAAGATGAGCAAGGGAACGCTGCAGATTCTGTTCTGGTCGTTTGCGATCGTCATGGGTCTGTCCATGTCCACGATTTTCCTGCGCTTTACGGGTGAATCGATCGCCGCCACCTTCTTTGCGACCGCGGGTGCCTTCGCCGGTCTCAGCCTGTACGGCTATACCACGAAGAAGAACCTTCAGGGCTTTGGCACCTTCCTCGTGATGGGTGTGATCGGCCTGCTGATTGCGATGGTGATTAATATCTTCCTGCAGTCGAACACGATGGCGATGGCAATCAGCTTCATCGGCGTGCTGATCTTCGCGGGTCTTACGGCTTACGATACGCAGCGCCTGAAGATGGAATATCAGTATCTGCGCGGTACCGAATTCGCCGGTAAGGCGATCATCATGGGCGCGCTGAGCCTGTACCTCGATTTCATCAACATGTTCATGTTCCTGCTGCAGTTCATGGGCAATCGCGAATAGAGTTAACCTACTCGTCGCACACAGGAATCGCTTGAACGTGCCCGGGGTGTAATCGACACTCCGGGCATTTTCTTTGTCCGAACAACCGTCTACGGAAAGAACCGCTTCATCCCCCGTCAAGGCGTGACGGCGCAGGGTGAAGGTCAGCTTTATCGAGGAGGGTCAGCGCGCCATGAGCCGCGGTTCAAATATCACCATTCGTATGGCAGCCGTGGCTGTCGGAATATCCGCTCTGGCTGCCTGCGCCACGCCTCCTCCTCCACCGCCCCCACCGCCGCCTCCGCCGCCGGTCGAAGCAGTGCCCATCAGGCCGCTGCCGCCCAGCCAGGCATCCTATGTCATGGATATTCCGCAGGTGAACGCGCTGGGCATGCGCGAGACGGTCAATCTCGGCATTTCGGACGACGAGAAGGTCTGGCATTTCCGATCGGCATGGAACGTTGCGGCGCTGAACTGCCTCGATCCGCAGTATCAAACCGTGCTCGATAGCTACAGCAGCTATATAAAGGATCACGCGCGGACGCTGAAGCAGGTCAACGACCGCATCGATGCCCAGTACCGCAAGGAATATGGCAAGGGCCGTCCCGCCATCCAGGCTCGCGAAGGCCAGATGACGATGGTCTATAACTATTTCGCCCTGCCGCCGGCACGCGCGGATCTCTGTCGCACGGCTCTGGGTATCTCCCAGCAATATGCGGCAGCCGAAGATCTGGATGCGCAGGCCTTTGCCTTGGCGAATTTCGCAGCGCTCGAAGGGCCGTTCGAACGTTTCTTCGTGGCGTACGAGCAGTATGAGAAAGACGCCGCTGCCTGGGATGCGAAATATGGCGAGCGTTACGGTGCCTCGCAGCCCGGTTATGTTGCCGTCAAGAACGCACGGGCGTTCGACCGGCCGCAGCCAGGGGCCGATCCCTCTACGCTAAGCGCGGCCCCTGTGGCCGAAACCAAGGTCATCGATCCGGATACCGGAGCGCAGATACCGGTGGCACCAGTTGACGAAACGCGGTCTTCCGTGCCGATCGTGCAGCCCATTCCCAATGATGCGGGCGACGACGACACGCCGCAGAACTGATCTCAACGATGCTTTTCAGGCGCGCCGTCATCCGCTAGACGGCGCGTCTAGCATCGCTTTATGTCGCGGTGCCGCAAACCTGGAACGGGGCCGTAGCTCAGTTGGGAGAGCGCGTCGTTCGCAATGACGAGGTCAGCGGTTCGATCCCGCTCGGCTCCACCAGGAAATCCGCCAGAGTGTCATATCGCGCCGAAGGTCCAGCCTTCGGTTCGGGCAAGGTCCAGGGTAAGGCTGGCGGGCTTCCATCGCGCGCTGTCGTTGCCTGCCGTGCGCAGCCATGCGGCCGTCAACAGAGCGTCTGACGAGTGATCGTCGATCGGGCCGGTGCCCGCGACCTGTGCGCTGCCCAGCGATGCCAATGCTTCATTCAGAGCCTCGAAACTGCGCATCTTGGCCTTTGACGCGCTGCGCCCGGCCTCCAGCGCGGCAAGGCTGGTGTAGATTTCCGCAACAACCGAACCGTTCGAAGGCAGACTATCTATCGGCCACACCGGAAGATGGCCGCGAAGCCTGTGCAGCATGCGCATACCGGTGAGGCTCGACTTGCCGACCTGTGCGGCGCCGACGAGGTTGAAGTTTGAATAGGGTTTGCATCCCATAGCCGCCTGCGCATGTTCGGTGACGCGGAAGCGCCCGCGGCCATGCGCGGCCCCATCGCACCCGAAATGCATTCCGGTATGAACGCCGTCGCGAAAGTACGGTTTGAATTCGGGATGGTCGACGAAGGTCTGGGCTCCGAGATTGGGATCGCCTGCACAGATGTCGTCGATCAGCGCCCACAGCGACGGCGCATCGGGCAGGGCCGAATCGCTGCCGGGAAAATAAGCGCCGCAATCGGCGAAAGGCAGCGCAATGCCTAGGTCCAGGCCGACCAGCGTATCGTCCGGCAAATCGTTGCGAAGAAGGGCGAGGACGTCTTCGCGCGACCACCCGCGGCCGGGTTCAACCAGAACCGGCGGCCCGCCATCTGTGAGCGAGAGCGCGAGCGCTATGCCTTTCTGAACAGGCCCCTTGGCACCGGACCAGTCGATGGCGAGAAAATGATTAAACCTCCCCACGATCGCGCCGTAGCTTCTCCCAATAGTCGAGCCGCTTCTTTACCTCGCGCTCGAACCCGCGTTCGACGGGTTGATAATAGTGCTGGGGTTCCATTTCATCGGGCCAGTAATTGTCGCCCGAGAAGCCTTCCTGCGCGTCGTGATCGTAGGTGTAGCCTGAACCATAGCCGATGTCCTTCATCAGCTTGGTAGGGGCATTGAGGATGTTCTGCGGCGGCATCAGGCTGCCCGTCTCTCGCGCGGATTTGAAGGAGGCCTTCTGAGCCTTGTAGACCGCGTTCGATTTTGGCGCAGTGGCAAGATAGGTGCAGGCCTGAACCAGTGCGAGCTCGCCTTCCGGACTGCCGAGAAATTCAAACGCGTCTTTGGCTGCCATGCACTGGACCAGCGCCTGCGGATCGGCCATGCCGATATCCTCGACCGCCATCCGGATGAGACGGCGCGCGAGAAAGCGCGGTTCTTCTCCGGCGGTCAGCATCCGGGCGAGGTAGTAGAGGCTTGCCTGGACGTCGCTGCCGCGCACCGCCTTGTGAAGCGCGGAAATGAGGTTGTAGTGACCTTCGCGATCCTTGTCGTAAACCGCAACGCGCCGCTGCAGAAACTGGCCGAGCGCCGCGGGGTCTAGCGGCTCTTCGATCTTCGCGTTGTATAGCGTTTCCGCTTGGTTGAGCAGAAAGCGGCCGTCACCGTCGGCGCTGGCGACAAGGGCGTTACGCGCCTCGGCGGTGAGGGGAAGGGGGCCTTCGAGCTCTTCAGCCTTGTCGAGCAGCGTGCCGAGCGCCTCGTGGTCGAGCCGTTGCAGTATCAGTACCTGCGCGCGGCTGAGCAATGCGGCGTTGAGTGCGAAGCTGGGATTTTCGGTGGTCGCGCCGACCAGTGTAACGGTGCCGCGTTCGACGAATGGCAGGAAGCCGTCCTGCTGCGCGCGGTTGAAACGGTGGATCTCGTCAACAAACAGCAGCGTGCGTTGGCCCGCCTCGGCGGCCTTGTCTGCGGCGGCGAAAGCCTTCTTCAGATCGGCGACACCGCTAAAGACCGCACTGACGCTTTCGAAGCGCATACCGACGCTGTCCGCGAGTAGCCGGGCAATAGTCGTCTTGCCCGTCCCGGGCGGGCCCCACAGGATCATACTGGAAAGGCGCCCTGCCGCGACCATCCGCCCGATCGCGCCTTCGGGACCAGTCAGATGGTGTTGACCGACTACCTCGTCGAGCGAGCGCGGGCGCAGGCGATCGGCCAGCGGCGCATCTTCGCGCGGCGCATCGTCCGGTGTGGGGGCAGGAAGGCTATCGGGAAACAGGTCGGCCATTGGTCGACTGACATAGTGTTTTCATCCGGGTTTTGCATGACTCTCTTGCGGGAGGTTAATAAGATATATCGTAGGCATATCTTACAGGAGACTCGATATGACTAATGACAGGCGCGGAGATGAACCCGACGAAGGACATATTCCCGATTATCCCGAGGGCCGTGACTTCGATGTGGATGTCGAAATAGACATCGATGCCGACGATGATCGGGATGGGAGGTTCAGGAAGTCGTTCAGTACGAACAGCTTTTTCGGGCCCGATGGCATCTTTGGTCCGAAAGGTCCCTTCGGGCCCGACGGACCGTTCGGACCCAGTGGGCCGTTCGGCGCGGGTGGCCCATTCTCAACCGGCCACCGCCGGGACAAGAAGCAGCGTACACGCGGGCGGCGCATGTTTGCTCCCGGAGAGTTGCGGTTGCTGCTTCTACACCTGATCGCACATGAGCCGCGTCATGGTTACGAGCTGATCAAGGCGGTCGAAGATATGACAGGCGGCAGCTATTCGCCGAGCCCCGGCACGGTCTATCCCACCCTGTCGCTGCTCGAAGACGAGGGACTTATCCGCGAGGTCGAAGGCGACGAACCGCGCAAGGCCTACCGCGCCACCGAAAAGGGACGTGGCGAGTTGACCGACAGGAAGGACGAAACCGACGGACTGATCGAGCGGATCGAAGGGCAGCGGGAGCGGCGCGCCAAATCGGGGAAGGCCTTCGCGACGCCGGAAATGTTCCGCGCGATCGGGAATCTGGCGACCGTGCTGAAAAATCGTGCACGGTCGGGCAAACTAGAAGAAGAGACGATGCGCGAAATCGTCGATCTGGTCGACGACCTCGCCAAGAAGATCGAACGCCTCTGACCGGCGTCTCTCTTTGCTCCCGGTGCCGCACGTGATATTCTGCTGCACCGGGTCGCGAGGGGAGGGTTCAGTCATGAATACATCCATCACGACGCCGTGGCACTTGTGGGCAGTCGGCATAGTCACGCTACTTTGGAACGGGCTTGGGATCACAAGTTACCTGATGACCGAACTGGGGCAGCTTGACGCCTTGGGAATGTCGTCCAGCCAGATCGCCTATTTCGATACTTTTCCGGCTTGGGCGACCGGCTTCTGGGCATTAGGCGTCTGGGGGGCGTTTCTAGGTTCGATCCTGCTTCTGGCCCGGTCGAGATTTGCGATCCATTCGCTGGCAATTTCGATTGTCGGCCTAGTTGGGACGACGTATTTTCAGCGCGTCGCAATCGATCTGCCGGAAGACATGAACAATCCGGCGCTCGACGCGGCAATCTGGATCATCACGTTTTTCACCTTGTGGTACGCGATCAGGATGCGCGCGCAGGGCGTCCTCACCTAGATCAGCGTCCGCGCTGCTTTTGCAAGCGAAGGTATGTGTCGACGACAGATTGATTGATGGCGTCCCAGGAATAGGCGCGAGAGGCTTTTTCGCCATTCGCGCCATGTTCGAGGCGCAAGGCGTCATCCATGCAGTAGGGGGCAAGTGCTTCCGCACAGGCTTGCGCGAAGGCATCGGGCTTGTCGGGCTCAACGAGTCGTCCGGTCTCGCCATCGTTCACGAGACTGGCCGCGCCTGTCGCCCCAGCCGCAACGACCGGCAGACCGCTGGCCATGGCTTCCAGAGTGACATTGCCGAAGGTCTCGGTAATTGAGGGATTGAAGAAAATGTCTCCGCTGGCGAGCGCCCGGCTGAGATCGGCCCCGGTTCTGAAACCGACGAAGGTTCCCCCGGGCAAAGCCTTTTCGAACCAGCTGCGAGCGGGACCATCGCCAATGACCAATACCTTGTGAGGTGTCTGGCGCCTGCGTAACTGGACAATGGTCTCGGCGAAAACGTCGAGACCTTTTTCCATCACAAGTCGGCCAAGGAACACGATGGCCACATCATCGTCGGCGAGGCCATTTGCTCTTCTCCATTCCAGATCGCGCTTCGACGGATCGAATACGGTCCGATCCACGCCGCGCGACCAAAGGGAAATGTCGTCGTGCATGTCCTGCGCCTTGAGCTCTTCGATCTGGCTCTGCGAAGGCGCAACCAGAGCATCGCAACGGTGGTAGAAGCGACGGAGGAAGGATTCGACCACTGGCTCCAGGAACCCGACGTTGTAATAACGCGGATAGGTTTCGAACCGGGTATGCACCGATGCGAGAACGGGAATGTCCCGCTTGCGCGCCCACTTCAAGGCCGAATGGCCGGTAAAATCGGGAGCGGAAAGATGCACCATATTGGGAGCGAAGGCCGCCAAGTCCGCTCGCGCTTTTGAATCGAGAGGCAGGCCGAGGCGGTATTCCCCCCGACGGGGCACCGGCATCCGCATATTCGGCACGTCCACCAGATCGCCCGTCGGAGGGAAATCCGGCTTTTCCACTACCGGCGAATACACTCGCAAGGCCGCTCCCTGCCGCAGCAGGTAGTCGGCGAGGCGATTGAGCGCCTGATTGCAGCCGTCGCGGGTATAATTGTAGTTTCCGCTAAACAGCGCGATGCGAAGATCGGTCACGTCCATTGCGGGCGGCCATAGTCCGGCACGAGGGTTTTGGCGAGTGGTCGCTTGTCGATACACAGACCCGGTTTGCCGCTTGTCCAGCATTTCGCATTGACTTGCTCACGCGCAACTATATTGCCGCCGACGGGCCACGCGGTCCCAACGCCGCGCGAGCTCTCTGCAAGGAGAGAATACATGACTGCCGAACCGACGCTCAAACCCGAGCGCCCTTTCTTTTCGTCCGGACCGACCGCCAAGCACAAGGGCTGGTCTGCCGCCAATCTCAAAACCGAATCGCTCGGCCGCTCGCATCGCAGCGCGCTTGGCAAGTCACGGCTGAAACATGCCATCGACCTGTCCAAGGAAATGCTGGGCGTTCCCGAAGACTATCTGGTCGGCATCATGCCTGCCTCGGACACCGGGGCGCTGGAATGCGCAATGTGGACGATGCTGAAGCCCGATCGCCCGGCGACTGTCGCGGCATGGGAAAGCTTCGGCAACGTCTGGATCCAAGACGCGGTCAAGCAGCTCAAGCTGCCCAAGCTGACCACGCTGGATGCCGATTACGGCGAGATCCCGGACCTGGCATTCATCCCGCAGGATAACGACGTCGTCTTTACCTGGAACGGGACCACTTCGGGTGCGAAGATACCGGACACGGACTGGCTCGCGAAGGATCGCGAAGGCGTGACGATCAACGATGCCACCAGTGCCATCTTCGCCATGGAGATGGACTGGGCGAAGCTCGATGCCACCACGTACAGTTGGCAGAAGGTGATGGGCTCGGAAGCCCAGCACGGCATGCTGATCCTCAGCCCCAAGGCCGTGGCCCGGATCGAGGAATACGATCCCGAATGGCCGCTCCCCAAGCTCTTCCGTCTCAAGAAGGGCGGAAAGATCAACACCGGCATCTTCGAAGGCGCGACGATCAATACGCCATCGATGCTCGCGACCGAGGATTACATCGACGCACTCGAATGGGCGCAGTCGATCGGCGGCCGCAAGGCAATGTTCGAGCGGGCCGATGCCAATGCGAAGCTGGTCAAGGACTGGATCGAGGCGACGCCGTGGCTGCGCAATATGGTCGCCGATCCGGCCAAGCAGACCAATACCGGCGTTTGCTTCGTCTTCCAGGGCGACTGGTACGACAGTCTCTCCGAAGAGGATAAGGCTGGCGTTCCGAAAAAGATCGTCAAACTGCTGGAAGACCGCGACGTCGGGTACGACTTCAACGGCTATCGCGATGCCCCGCCGTCCTTGCGCATCTGGTGCGGCGGCACGGTCGAGCAGGAAGACCTCAAGCGCCTGCTGCCGTGGATCGAGTGGGCCTACGAGCAGGTCAAGAACGGTTGATCCGGTTGGTGGCAGGGACCCCCTGCCGCCACCAGCCCTATTTCCAATTCATGACCCGGCCTCATGGCCGGGGGCAACGACAGGAGTATCTGTCATGAGCAAGCCCAAAGTCCTCATTTCGGACAAGATGGACCCGAACGCCGCCCGCATTTTCGAAGAACGTGGCTGCGACGTCGATGTGAAGCCGGGCATGACGCCCGATGAACTGAAGGCGGTCATCGGCCAGTATGATGGCCTCGCCATCCGTTCGGCCACCAAGGTTACCAAGGATATCATCGATGCCGCGGACAATCTGAAGGTTGTCGGGCGTGCAGGCATCGGGGTCGACAATGTCGATATTCCCGCCGCCAGCGCCAAGGGCGTGGTGGTGATGAACACGCCTTTCGGCAATTCGATCACCACGGCCGAGCATGCCATCGCCATGATGTTCGCACTTGCGCGCCAGATCCCGGCCGCAAACGCGCGGACGCAGGCCGGCGAATGGCCCAAGAACGACTTCATGGGCGTCGAGGTTACTGGCAAGACGCTGGGCCTTATCGGTGCGGGCAATATCGGATCGATCGTCGCTGCGCGCGCTTTGGGACTGCGGATGAAGGTCGTAGCTTATGATCCCTTCCTCACCGAAGAGCGCGCAGTAGAAATCGGTGTGGAGAAAGCAGACCTCGCCACGCTGCTTGGCAAGGCGGATTTCATTACGCTCCACACGCCGCTGACCGACGAAACGCGCAATATCCTGTCGAAGGAGAATCTTGCGAAAACGAAGCCCGGTGTCCGGATCGTCAATTGCGCACGAGGTGGGTTGATCGACGAAGCAGCGCTGGCAGAAGCCCTCGACAGTGGGCAGGTCGCCGGGGCGGCCCTAGACGTGTTCCAGACGGAGCCGGCCAAGGATAGCCCACTGTTCGGCAAATCCAATTTCATCTGCACCCCGCATCTTGGTGCGAGCACGACCGAAGCGCAGGTCAACGTCGCGCTGCAGGTGGCGGAACAGATGGCTGATTATCTGGTCAGCGGCGGCGTTACCAATGCCCTCAACATGCCATCGCTGAGCGCCGAAGAAGCGCCCAAGCTAAAACCCTATATGAAGCTGGCGGAAAACCTCGGCAGTCTCGTGGGTCAGCTTGCACATGGAAATCTGACCAAGATCAGCATCGAGCGCGAGGGTGCCGCTGCAGAGCTTTCCGGCAAGCCGATCGAGGGTGCGGTTCTGGCCGGCCTGATGCGGCAGTATTCGGACACGGTAAACATGGTCAATGCGCCTTTTTTGGCCAAGGAACGCGGCCTCGACATCCGGTCCATTCGCCACGAGAAGGAAGGCGCCTATAACACCCTGCTGCGTGTCACGGTGGGCACCGAGGCTGGCGACCGTTCGGTCGCCGGTACGCTGTTCGGTGCCGATGCGCCGCGTCTGACGGAAATCTTCGGCGTCCGGATCGAAGCCGAACTCGATGGCCATATGCTCTATATCGTGAATGAGGACGCGCCCGGTTTCATCGGTCGGATCGGTTCTCTTCTGGGCGAGAACGGCATCAACATCGGCACGTTCAACCTTGGCCGCCGCGCGGCAGGAGGGGAAGCGGTGCTCCTGCTGAGTGTCGACCAGCCGATCCCGGACGACGTCGTAAAGGCGGCCTGCGCGCTGGAAGGCGTGAAGACCGTGATGCCGCTGGCGTTCTGACAAACGATAGGGCAGGGGGCGCGTCATTATGACAACAGCTGACGACCTCCTGCCTGTCGGTCTCGAAGACGCTCTGCCGGATCGCGCCCGCAAGATTACTTCTGCGATGCGCGCAGTGCTCGATGCGATGGATGGCCACGGCTATGATCGTGTCCGCCCTCCACTGGTAGAGTTCGAACAGTCGCTGGCCGGCCGCATGGACGGCGTGGCGACGCGCCGGATGGTGCGTTTTACCGATCCCGACAGTTTGCGAACACTCGCGCTTCGCAGCGACATCACGGTGCAGATCGGGCGTATCGCGGCGACGGGTATGGCACATGCGCCGCGCCCCTTGCGCCTTTGTTATGCAGGTGACGTCGCCTTCCTCAGCGCGAGCCAGCTGGATCCGGCACGCCAGCGGTTGCAAATGGGCGCGGAGTTGATCGGAACGGACAGCGTGGCAGCGGCCAGCGAAATCGTCTCGGTCGCGATCGACGCGCTCACGGCTGCAGGCGTTACCAATATCTCGGTCGATTTTACCTTGCCAGATCTGGTCGACGCTCTGGCGCAGGATGCCATGCCCCTGGCACCGGACCAGCGCGAAGCGGTGCGGCGCGAACTCGACACGAAGGATGCAGGCGGTCTGCGCGAAGCGGGCGGCGATGCCTACCTTCCGCTACTCTATGCCACTGGTGACTTTGCGATGGCCATCGACAAGCTCGCCGCGCTTGATGCGGGCGGCGCGCTGGCCAGCAGGATCGAGGGTTTGAGGACGATTGCGGCGACGATCGGTGAGCGAGCACGGGTAACGCTCGATCCCACGGAACGGCATGGTTTCGAATACCAGAGCTGGTTCGGCTTCACGCTTTATGGCGACGGAGCGCGCGGCGCGCTTGGGCGAGGTGGGACTTATACTATTCGCGGGAGCGAAGAAGCTGCGACAGGTTTTTCGCTCTACATGGACCCGTTGCTCGATGCGCTAGGTGCCACGAATGGCGATGACGGGAAGAAGCTTTTTCTCCCGCTCGGCCATGATCGTGGGACGGCAGCCCGGCTGCGAGCGATTGGCTGGCGTACGGTGGCGGCGGTTGAACCGACCGACGACCCGCAGCAGCTGGGATGTTCGCATGTTCTGGATGGGGACGCCCCCCGGACGCTCTAATCCGCTGACTTCCATTGCGGATGTTTCCGCATCACCCCGGCGAAAAGGTCCGAGACGAGGAGTCCTTCCAGCCACTTTTGGAGAGCGGGCAGGTCCAACGCGTCGAACCAAGCACGGTCGGCATTGGCAAACTGACGGATGAAGGGAAAGATTGCGATGTCTGCCAAGCCGCGCCGAGCTCCGCATAGATAGGCGGTACCGGCCAGCCGCTCGTCGAGTTGCTTGAGGATATCGAACGCTGCCGCCCGGTGCTCTTCTGGGTCCACGTCATCATAGCGGGTCGCGTATTTGTAGCGATCCAGATGGTGCTTGAAGGGGCCATCATTGGTCTCGATCAAGAGCTGATCGTTTCGATCGAGCCAGCCTTCCGGATCGTTTTGTCCCAATGCCCAGTGCATGATGTCCAGGCTTTCTTCCAAGGGCGGGGCACCCGGCACGACTAGAACAGGGACCGTTCCCTTGGGTGACACCTCCAGCATCTCGGGCGGCTTGTCGCGCAACACCACTTCGCGGTGTTCGTAACTGGCACCGCTCACGCTCAACGCCATGCGTGCGCGCATCGCATAGGGACAACGACGGAAACTGTAGAGGATCACCTCAGTCATCCGTTTCGATATCATCCTTGCGACCGATATGATCCTGTCCGCGCGCGTCGGCCAACGCCGCCTGCCGGTGCCGCTCGCTGTAACGAGCTCGCTGTTCTTCGCTGCGTTCGTCATGGCAGCGGTGGCACGATACGCCTTCCACGAAATGCTCGTGCGCCATATCTTCCCCGCTCAAGGGCCGCCTGCACGCACGACATAGTGAATGATCGCCAAGCTTGAGACCATGGCCCACGCTGACCCGTTCATCGAAGACGAAGCATTCACCGCGCCACAGGCTTTCCTGTTCCGGAACATGTTCGAGGTAGTTCAGAATGCCGCCTTTGAGGTGGTAGACTTCCTCCACCCCTTCGGAACGAGCGAAGGCGGTCGACTTTTCGCAGCGGATGCCGCCTGTGCAGAACATGGCGATCTTTGGTGAGCGACCCGTGTCTTCGATCTCTGCCCGCTTGGCGCGGAACCAATCGGGGAACTCTCCGAAGCTTTTCGTTTCAGGGTCGATCGCCCCTTCGAAGGTGCCAATCTGCACTTCGTAATCGTTGCGAGTATCGATCACAATCACGTCGGGATCGGCGATCAGCGCGTTCCAGTCTTGGGGATCGACATAGGTACCCACTCCGGACAACGGATCGAGATCGGGCTGGCCCATTGTCACGATCTCCTTCTTCAGCCGCACTTTGGTGCGACGGAAGGGCATCGTGTCGGAACGCGATTCCTTGACCTCGATGTAGGAGCAGCCGGGCAAGGTACGGACATGAGCGAGAACGGCGTCGATACTATCGTCCGACCCCGCGATGGTGCCATTGATCCCTTCGCGGGCCAGAAGCAGCGTGCCGCGCACGCCAGCCTTTTCCATACACGCCGACAAATCGGGCTTGATGGACGCGGGATCGTCAAATCTCGCGAACTGGTAGAGGGCGGCAATGCGGATCGGTAGAGGGGCGGGTTCGGTTTTCACGGCGCCGCCTTTAGCAGTCTCTTTAGCAGGCTGCATCCCCGGCTTTTTCCAATCTCACTCGTTCAGTTTGCTCGGCTCTGGACCTATCCGGCCATCAGCATCGTCCAATGCGTCGATCCGTGCCATCTGTTCATCCGACAGGGTGAAAGAGATCGCCGAGAAGTTTGCTTCGATATGGTCACGGCTGGAAGCCTTGGGAATTGGGCAAAGCCCGTGCTGCAGATGCCACCGCAAGATCACGGCACTGGCTGAATGACCAGTCTCTTCGGCAATGCTCGCAATCGTTGAATTTTCCATTCCCGCGCCTTGTCCAAGCGGGGACCAGCTTTGCGTGACGATACCCATATCGCTATGCTGCTTGCGTAGTTCGCGTTGCTGAAAGGACGGATGCAGTTCAATTTGATTGAGAGCGGGCGTTACTCCAGTGTCGTCCGCGATCCGCTTCAGATCTTCCGTTCTGAAGTTCGACACGCCGATGGATTTGGCTTTTCCCTGATCGCGAAGCTCGATCAATGCTTTCCACGTTTCGACGAACAACCCTTTCTCCGGACAGGGCCAGTGAATGAGCAGCATGTCGACGTTATCACGTCCTAGGCGATCAAGGCACTTATCTGCCGCTTTCAGAGTCCTGTCGTACCCTTGACTCGCGTTCCAGATTTTCGTCTGCAGGAAGATGTCCGGAGTTTCGGTCAGGCCGTCACCGACGCCGTCTTCATTCTGATAAACGGCTGCCGTATCGACCATTTTATAGCCAACATCGACGGCCGTCCGCACAGCTTCTGCAGCTTTGTCATTATCGATCTGATACGTGCCGAAGCCAATCTGCGGAAGCTGGCGGCCATCGTTCAGGGTGAGCATTGGATAGTCTGTCATGAAATCTCCTTGTGTTCAGTCAATGGTAGAGCGCAGCAAAGTTTCCGCGGCTTGACGGGAAACCCATGGCCCCCTAGGTCGCGCACCGCATTTGAAGCGGGTTTCCGCTTCTCCATTCCATCCCTTGGTCGAGTCCTGTCGAAGGACCTCGTGGATCCCCTGGCAGGGGAAAAGGCGTAATCATGGCAAATGTGACCGTAATCGGTGCCCAGTGGGGCGATGAGGGCAAAGGCAAAATCGTCGATTGGCTTGCCAGTCGCGCCGATGCCGTCGTGCGTTTTCAGGGTGGCCACAACGCGGGCCACACGCTCGTGGTTGGCGATACGACGTACAAGCTCTCGTTATTGCCGAGCGGTATCGTTACCGGCACGTTGAGCATTGTCGGCAATGGCGTGGTGCTGGATCCCTGGCATCTCAAGGCCGAGGTTGAAAAGCTCGAGGGGCAGGGCGTCGAGATCAATCCCGACAACTTCGCTGTCGCAGACAACTGCCCGCTGATCCTGCCGTTTCACCGCGACCTCGACGGATTGCGGGAGACGGCTGCCGGATCGGGCAAAATCGGGACAACCGGTCGCGGGATCGGGCCGGCTTACGAGGACAAGGTTGGCCGCCGAGCCATTCGGGTATGCGACCTTGCGCATCTCGACGATCTCGACCCTCAACTGGACCGTCTCTGCGCCCATCACGATGCGCTTCGTGCGGGTTTCGACCAACCACCCATCGATCGGGAGGAACTGCTTTCGCAATTGCGCGAAATCGCTCCGTTTGTGCTCCAGTTCGCACAACCGGTGTGGAAGCGGCTCAAGAAGGTTCGCAAGGCAGGAGCCAAGATTCTGTTCGAAGGTGCGCAGGGCGTACTGCTCGATATCGATCACGGAACCTATCCGTTCGTTACCAGCTCAAATACTGTCAGCGGCACTGCGGCAGCGGGTAGCGGCCTCGGGCCCAATGCGACCGGTTATGTGCTCGGTATCGTCAAGGCTTATACCACTCGCGTGGGTAGCGGGCCGTTTCCAACCGAGCTAGAAGACGAAATTGGCCAGGGTATCGGGGAGCGTGGTCATGAGTTCGGCACCGTTACCGGGCGCCAGCGCCGTGTGGGTTGGTTCGATGCGGTGCTTGTGCGTCAGAGCTGCGCGATCAGCGGTGTCACTGGCATAGCCTTGACTAAAATCGATGTGTTGGATGGGCTGGACGAGGTGAAAATCTGTACGGGCTATCGCCTCCGCGGCCAGGTATACGATTACTTCCCAAGCCATTCGGCCGACCAGGCGGCACTCGAGCCGATCTATGAAACCATGGATGGCTGGACAGAGTCCACTGCCGGCGCGCGTAGCTTTGCCGATCTCCCGGCCAATGCCGTGAAGTATATCCAACGCATACAGGAATTGATCGAAACCCCCGTCTCGCTGGTGTCGACCAGTCCGGAGCGCGACGATACCATACTCATGCGCGATCCATTCATGGATTGATGCAGCAAATGCGTTATGGTGGCGAAGCCATGCGCTTCGCCGCCATCTCGTTTTGCCTGCTAGCCGCGGCCCTGCTGCTTTCCGCACCGCCTGCTCAAGCCCAAGAGGCTCGAGCGGGGGAGCGAGCCGATTTCGTTTTGATCGACAAGTCCGACCGCAAGTTATGGCTCTATCAGGACGGCAAGGTCATTCGCGCTTATTCAGGTCTGCAATATGGCGATGCGCCAGTGGGTCACAAACAGTTCGAAGGTGACGAGCGAACGCCGGAAGGGCGTTATACGATCAGCTACGGTAACGAACAGTCGAGCTATTATCTCAGCCTGTATATCGATTATCCCAATGCGCAGGACAGGGCCTTCGCAAATGCCCGCGGGCGGTCTCCGGGCGGGCTGATCTTTATTCACGGACAACCCAACGGCCTGCCGTTCGATGCGCGCGTGCCAGGTGACTGGACCGATGGTTGCATCGCAATGTCCAACGCGGAAATAGCGGAGGTGTGGAGCCTCGTGCCTGATGGCACACCGATCGAAATCCGGCCGTAGTTCGACAAAGCAATCCGGCCACTCCTCCGCCCCATATCGCTGCTGGATTGCAAATAGCATCTACCACATTCTTGACTCAACCTCGCTTTGTTCTCATTCTGTTCGCGTCAAGGAAATGGAGCGCGATTCGATGCAGCAGGATTTTCTGTACGAGCCGATATGCAATGCTGCTGGATGCCAGCTGACCGTAACGGTGCTGGCTGATCGCGATTATCTGCGGGAAGAGATGTGTGCGGATGCATCTTCTGCCGGTTTCCGCGTGCTCGATAGCTGCAGTCTGGAAGAATATGCACAAGGGCCCCTGACGGCGCTGGGGGATCTGGTGCTCGTCGATTGTTCTGAAGCCACTGCGGATGCGATGGCGCTCTTATCCCGGCTGGATATGCGCGGCGGCAAGGCCGGTGCCCATTTGGTCATTTCCACAACGATGGGTGCGCTCGACAGCGTCTTTGGATGTCTTTCGATGTCCGCAGTACAGATTCTCGTTGATCCGGCCCGTGCAGAACGCGTGATTGCAATTGGCCGCGTGCTTGCGCTTCTTCCAAATCTGCGTTTGCGGGAAATGGGGGAAGACGACCGCTTGATGCTGCTCCGTCTCACTGAACAGGTGGGCCGTATTGCCGAAAGGCTGGAATTAATGTCGCCGGGACAGCGAGCCGGGGGCGGCGCGTTTCGATTTGAATCTCCGTCTCCCGGATGGCGAGGTGAGGAAGACGATCACTCGGGCTCTCGAAAACGGACCGAGCGGGTCCAGTTGCCTGACTCTTCCATTATCCGCAGGCTGATCAAGGCCCGGCAATTGCGCGCGCAGTATTTCGATGCCGGTTTGTTTGCCGACCCGGCCTGGGATATTCTGCTCGACCTGGCGGCTGCCCGATCAGAGCGGCGACGGGTTAGCGTCACTTCGCTTTGTATCGCAGCGGGCGTGCCAGCGACCACGGCCCTGCGCTGGATTGGCCAGATGGTCGATGCCGATCTACTGATGCGTGTTTCCGATCCCCACGATCGCCGCCGCGCTTATATCGCTCTTGCAGATACAACGGCCGACGCGATGGCCAGCTATCTTGCGGAAGTAGGCGCTGCGGAACTGGCGAGCGTCTAGCCCTTACGGCGTAGAATTACAGTCAATCCCTCGGCCGGCGGGTCGGCGGGCAGTGCTTTCCTAACAGCGTCGGCGCGAGCGCGCGCCAGAATGGTATCCGGAATGTGTGCATCATGCAGAATGATGTCGGCCTTTCCCAGAGCGCGTGCCTGACGCAGCGTCAAATCTTCGGGGTCGTCGCTCGCAATAGTAAATTCAACGATCTGAGAACTCGCGTTTTCTTGTGCGCCATCCAGCCAGTTTTCAACTGATGCGGCGCTCGCTTCTTCGAACGGATCCAGCACGCCATGTTCCTGGAGTGCTGCATCGATCGCTCGCCTGCGCGCATTGCTTTCGGGAAAGCGGGTGCGGATCCTGTCACGGGCAGTGAACAAAACCGTAGCCAGTGTACCGAGGGTCTGGGGCAGTATGGCTTCGAGACGGAGGCGAAGGTGCTTTGCCAAGCCAGCCGACGCCCCGCCCGTACTTACTGCCACCAGTACCGGATCGCGGTCGAGCACGCTGGGCAAGGTGAAATCGCAAAGGTCGGGACGGTCGGCGACATTCACCAGCAAACCGGCCTGCTTAAGCCGGCGGGCCGCGCTCTCGGAAGCGCGCTCGTCCTCCAGCGCAACGAAGGCAAGCTGCGCATGATGCGCTTCGGTTTCAGCGCATGGAATGCCGCCCGCCCGTTCGACAAGCCGGGCTTTGGCGTCGGCCATATCACCAACGCCTACCACGACGACGCGCTTCCCCGAAATGCGATGGAAAAGCGGGAGCGAATGCATCAGCCGAGCCAGTCCGGTACGCGTTCGGCATCCATTATGGCCGCCGCCGCAATGCGGTCCGCCACCACGGCAAAGCAATCGCCGTCTACCAGCACTTCGGCCACGAAACCGCGGGAATTATACGAAGACGCCATGGTCGCGCCGTATGCGCCCGCCGTGCGGAAGACGGCGAGGTCGCCCGCCACCAGCGCGTCGCATTCGCGGTCCATCGCGAAGGTGTCGCCGGTCTCGCAGATCGGACCCACGATATGTGCGGTCATGCGATCACCGGTCGGCGCGACTGCATCGAAATCATGCCAGGCACCATACATGGCCGGTCGCGCAAGATCGTTCATTGCAGCATCGACCACCACGAAAGGCGGCCCGTTCCCGCTGCGCTTGGACCGGATGACCCGCGTTAGCAGGACGCCGGCATTGCCCGCGATGACGCGGCCCGGTTCGAACATCAGGCGGACATCCCATTTCGCAGTGACCCGGGCGACCATCGAGCCGTATTCTTCGGGCGAGGGCATTTTTTCACCCGCCTTGTAAGGAACACCCAGACCACCACCGAGGTCGGCATGCGTCACGGCGCAGCCCTTATCCCGCAGTTCCGCAATGAGCGCGCCGACTTTCTCGAAGGCGGTTTCCAAGGGTTCGAGAGTTGAAAGCTGGCTGCCGATATGGACGGCCACGCCGCGCATATCGAGGCCGTCTTCCTGCGCAAGCCGGGTATAGATTTCGGCAGCCCGATCGAGCGGGACACCGAACTTGTTTTCCCGCTTGCCGGTCGAGATTTTTTCATGGGTGCGGGCATCCACATCAGGATTGACGCGAAGGGCGCAGGCTGCGCGGCTGCCATGCCGTTCAGCGATTGCAGCCAGTTCGTATCCCTCTTCCTCGCTCTCGATATTGAACTGGCCGATGCCTGCTTCCAGTCCATGCAGGAGTTCCGAATGGGTTTTGCCGACACCCGAAAAAACGATGTCCGCAGGTTTCATGCCGGCTGCCAAAGCGCGCGCCAGTTCGCCGCTGGAAACTACGTCCGCGCCATAGCCTTCGTTGGCCAAGACCTTGAGAACTGCAAGGTTCGGGTTCGCCTTGACCGCGAAGGCGATATGCGGATCATGAAGGCCGGAAAGCGCATCCCGGAAGACCCGAGCATGGCGTTCGAGAGTGGCGCGCGAATAAACGTAAACCGGTGTGCCCACCTCTTCCGCGATACGGGACAGGGCAACGTCTTCGGCGTGGAGGACGCCGTCTTTAAGCTGGAAATAGTCCATGGCTGACGCCTGTGCCGAATGCGCGCGTCACTGTCGAGCAAGCCTTGCTTCGGGCGCTGAAATTACTGGGGAGGGAGGTCGAACGGATCGTCCTCACGTTCCTCCGAGCGAGTGCGCAGTTCCACGTTGCGATCGGGCGCCGATTCCGGATCCAGTTCAAGGAGTTCGTCCGCAGTCGGCTGAACCTGCGCGCCATAGGGTGCGGGCGGAAGCGACGATCCTTCAACCGGTTCCAGTGCGGATTTCTGCCCGCAAGCACCGAGCATGAGCAAAGCGGCAAGTACAATCCAGTTACGCATCAATCCTCCAGCCCGAGGCGCTTTTTCGCCGCGGCTACCTGTTCCCTTACGCGAACCGGGGCGGTGCCGCCATAGGACGCGCGTGCCGCGACAGAAGCATCGACCGACAGCGCGTCGAACACGCGCTCGTCGATCCGGGAATCGATCGCCCTAAGATCGCCGATGGACAAACCGTCCAGCGCCACACCATTTTCGTCGGCCAGCTTTACCGCCGCGCCCGTGATATGATGGGCCTCGCGAAACGGAATGTCGGCCTGCCGGACCAGCCAGTCGGCAAGATCGGTGGCGGTCGCATGTCCCGCTTCGGCCGCCTGGCGCATGCGAGCCGTTTCAAAGCGGCTGTCCGCCACCATCCCCGCCATTGCCGCCAGGCTGAGATCGAGCAGACCGGCAGCTTCGAATACCGGCGGCTTGTCGTCCTGCATATCTTTCGAATAGGCGAGGGGGAGACCCTTCATGGTGATCATCAGACTGGTCGCGCAGCCGATGACCCGGCCCGCGTGCCCGCGCACCAGTTCGGCCGCATCGGGATTGCGCTTCTGCGGCATGATCGAACTGCCGGTCGACAGCGTATCCGGCAGCTTGACGAAACCGAAGGGCTGGCTGGCCCAGATGATGAATTCTTCCGCAAGGCGGCTGAGGTGAAGCGAGCACTGGCTCGCAGCCATCAGGTAATCGAGCGCGAAATCGCGGTCGGACACGGCATCGAGACTATTGCGGGTCGGTTGCGCGAAGCCGAGCGCGTTTGCCGTCATGTCGCGATCGATATCGAACCCCGTTCCGGCAAGTGCTGCCGATCCGAGTGGACATTCATCCATCCGTACGAGGGCATCGGCAAAGCGCGAGCGATCACGGATCAGCATTTCGAAATAGGCGAGCAGATGATGTCCCAGGGTCACCGGCTGCGCCGTCTGCAAATGCGTGAATCCGGGCATGATGCTATCGGCATGCTCTTCGGCTCTGCCGACCAGCGCCGAAAGCAGGGCATCGATACCCGCAATGGAGCGCTGCATGGCGCTGCGCACCCACATGCGGAAATCGGTCGCCACCTGATCGTTGCGGCTGCGGGCCGTGTGCAAGCGCCCGGCAGCAGGGCCGACGATCTCGGTCAGGCGGGCTTCGGCGGTCATGTGGATGTCCTCGAGGTCCCAATCCTCGGGTACGCCGTCACGTTCATATTCGGCCGCGACTTGCTGCAAGCCTTCATCGATCGCCTTCGCGTCAGCCTCGCTCACAATGCCTTGCTGGGCCAGCATGGCCACATGCGCCCGGCTTCCTGCGATATCCTCGCGCCAGAGCGCCTTGTCGAAAGGGATTGAGGCATTGATTTCGCGCATGATCGCGCTAGGCCCTTCGGCGAACCTGCCTCCCCACATGCTGTTGGAGTTTTTCGTGTCCCGTACGTCGTTCACGCTAGCCATCGTCCTCGGTCTTGCTGTCGCGGCCTGCGATAGGGGCACGTCGGAAGACGCGCAAGAAAGCAGCGCTTCATCCGTGCCTACCGGAGAAATCGATACCAGTGAGGCCGGCGCGCTGATGCCCGCGGTCAACCTGAGCAACCCGGATGGGCGCACGCTCAATCTCGGGGCGTTGCAGGGCACGCCGGTCCTGCTCAACCTCTGGGCAACCTGGTGTGCCCCGTGTGTGAAGGAAATGCCGCTGCTGGACGATCTGGCAAGCGAGTACGACGGTCGGCTCAGGGTGGTGACGGCGAGCCAGGACATGCAAGGCGCCGAGAAAGTCGCGCCATTCTTCGCCGAAAAGGGTTACGCCCGGCTCGAACCTTGGATGGACCCGGAAAACGAACTCAGCTTTGCGATTGGTGGCGGGGTCATGCCGACGACGGTCCTGTACGATGGTGCCGGTCAGGAAATCTGGCGCGTACAGGGCGATTACGATTGGTCCAGCGAGGACGCACGCGCAGCCATCGACGCGGCGATCGCCGAATAGTCGGGCACTTCCAGGCCAAGTATGGGGAGCGGAAATCCGAACAATCCGCTCATCAGCTGTGCCTGTATCCGCGCCACCGGGCCAAAACGGGAAAGCGGCGCGACGATGCGGTCGCGGATCCATGGCCATAAGTCATCGCTCGATTGAAACAGGGGCGTGAACGCGGCTGTTACAGCCTGATACAGCGCGACATGATCGCGCCGCCAGCTGGCGGACAGTCGTAATCCTTCGGTTAGAGTGCGTCCTTCGCGCAGACCTGCTGCGAGCCCCCATGCATCGAGCAAGGCCATGTTCGCTCCCTGGCCGAGTTGCGGACTTGCTGAATGCCAGGCATCCCCGATTCGTACCAGACGTTCACGATACGGGCGATGCGAGCTGCGATGGGCGTAGCGTGCAAAGGTAAGGTCGTCGTGACAGGAAATTCTGTCCAGGAGGAAATCGGCCTCGGGCCACAGAGTGCGGACCTGGCTTTTCCATACAGCGAGGGGTGAGGACCGCCACTGAGAATACGCGTCACGCTTCAACGACCAGAACAGAGCCACCTCGTCGGGCAAGCCCGGGCTGCGCGAGCCGATTGGCAGTATGCCGATCATCTGGGAGGCGCGGCGATAGCGCTGTTCGAGGAGGTTTTTCGCGTGCCGGTCACTTGGTTCGACAGGAATTGCCGCCCATAGTGCGCCGAACGGGAGCAGGCCCCGCTGCTCGCCGAACTCGATACGTGACGCCCATCCGCTTGCGTCTACGACCAGATCGAAGGGTCCCGCACGGGTGCCGTCACGCGCGATAATATGACGTCTTCGCCCTTCCAATACGCTGTTGTGGATTTCCGACCCGGTGCGAATGGATATGTCCGCTGCGATTGCCCGCGCATACAGCACCGCGAACAGGCTTGCCCGGTGGATACCGATTCCGAACGCCTCACCTGACCCGAGCTTGGAATAGGGGGCGTCCAATGCCGTTCGACCGTGTTCGTCGAGACCGAACAGTGCGTCGATCCGCGCGCCGCGGGCAGCGATTTCATTCGACAGGCCCATTCGGTCGAGAACGGCCATACCCGAAGGTTGCAGCATCAGGCCGGAACCCAGAGGTTGTGGCTGATCGAATCGCTCGAAAAGCGTCACCTGGTGACCATCGCCATGCAACAGGATGGCCGCGGCAAGGCCTGCCGGGCCACATCCAATGATCGCGATGTCGTAAGTCTGGCGGATACCCTCTCCCGCGCTGCCGCCTGTGTGGCCCCTGTCGGGGGATGGTGGGCGCTGACGGGCTCGAACCGCCGACCCTCTCGGTGTAAACGAGATGCTCTACCAACTGAGCTAAGCGCCCGCTCATGTGCGGAGGTGCTGCTAATAGCGTCCAAATCTTCAAAATCAATTGCCGAGATTGCATGGGCGCCGCTAGGCGGCTGCATATGAAGAGCAAGCTCACCGTATTGGCTACCGGAGGCACGATTGCCGGGATAGCTGGCAGTGCCATCGCGAAGGATTATCGCGCGGGAGAGATCGGAATCGAGGATTACCTCGAGCGGGTCGGGGGGCTCGGTCTTGAAGCTGAGCTTTCAGGAACGCAGATCGCGAATATCGATTCGGCCGATGTCGGACCCTCCGTCTGGCACCCGCTGCATGCGCGCGCGATGGAAGCCCTTGCTGACGAGGAATGCGACGGGCTTATCGTTACGCACGGTACCGATACGCTGGAAGAAACCGCTTTCCTGCTCGATCTGACTTTGCCGGCGAACAAACCGGTCTTGGTGGTGGGTGCGATGCGCCCTGCCGATGCTGTGGGCTACGACGGTTTGCGAAACTTCGCCAATGCCGTGCGCGTGGCCAGTGATGCGCAGGCTGCGGGGCGAGGGGTGCTGGTAGTCATGGGCGATCGCATGTTCGCAGCGCGAGACGTCTACAAGGTCCGCACACGCGGCGCCGAAGCGTTTCGTGGCTTCCCGCGCGAATCGGTAGGCATGGTGACACCCGCCTCGCTTGAGTGGTTCGGAGCGCCTTGGCGCAGCGATACGCCGGCTCGGTTCGGCCTGCCGAAAGACCTGCCGGAAGTTGCGATCGTGTATGTTTACGCCGGGCTGGATGCGCAAAGCGTATCCCGCCAGCTAGGCAGCACGACGCGCGGCGTCGTGGTGGCGGGCGTGGGTGAAGGCAACTTGCCGGAATGTGTGCGCCAGGAACTGGTCAGGCTCGCAAGAGAGGGCACACTGGTCGTGCGCGCCAGCCGTGCGGACGAGGGCATGGTCGATCGCGAACCCGACGACGATGAAAACGCTTTTGTTGCTGCTCGTGCGTTGAACCCGCAGAAGGCGCGCATTCTGCTGCAATTGCTGCTGGCGGGCGGCGAGACCGAGCCCGCCGCCATCCAGCGCGCGTTCGACGGACGCTAAGTCAGCCGTTGGGCATAACCAGATATTTCTCGCCGGTTTTCATCTGGCGGTAATCCAGAATCGCTTCCTTTGTCAGCATGCCTTCAAGGTCGACCTTCGACTTGTAGCTGCTGGCAAAGGTGGTGGTCAGATTGTCCAGCACGCGCTTGCGCATTCGGGCGACAGTCTCGCCCCCGGCCATCTGCAGGAACGGCGTCAGTAGCCATCCCGACAGGGTCCACCCGAAACCATAGGAAGGGGTGAGGGTGGTGGGGCCCATGTCCAGCCGGCCATAAATGAACATCCGCTTCTGCTGGTTCGAACCATAGCGCGAATACTCGCTCATCTTCTTTGAAGCGACCTGTTCCATCGCCTTGAAGCAGCTGTCGACCATCTTGCCGCCACCGATAGGGTCGAAGCCGTAGAAGGCGTTGGTTTCGTCGATCGCGGATTT
The DNA here is from genome assembly GCF_019857205.1 of Qipengyuania pacifica. Lineage (GTDB taxonomy): Bacteria > Pseudomonadota > Alphaproteobacteria > Sphingomonadales > Sphingomonadaceae > Qipengyuania > Qipengyuania pacifica. The sequence goes on from NZ_JAHWXO010000003.1 coordinate 224,056, forward strand.
GAGCTGATCCATGAAATCGCCATCCGCAGAATTGACGATGTGCTTCGCGCCGAGATCCTTCAGCAAGTCGACCTGATCGCTCTTCCGCACGATATTGACCAAACCAAGGTCATCTTCCTGGCAGATTTTCACGAGCATCTGGCCCAGATTGGAGGCGCCGACAGTGTGAAGGATTGCTTCCTGACCATCCATCTTCGCGTTCTCCGCAAAACCGAGGGCAGTCATGGGGTTAACGAAGCTCGATGCGCCGTCCTCTGCACTGTGATCGCCCAGCGGCAGGCACATCGAAGCGTCGGCGATTGCATACTGGCTGTAGGCCGTGCCCGGCACGCAGGCGACGCGCTGGCCCATCAACGCCTTGGCCATGTCGGAATCGCCCGTGGCGACCACCGTGCCCGCACCTTCGTTACCGGCTGGCAGGCGCTGGCCGTGGCGCGCTTTCTGCCCGCTGTTGAACGGCTCGGGCATCTTCGCGACGACCTTACCAGGCGAATATTCGGCATTTTCGAAATCCGCAGCGCCGGTCAGAATTGCCAAGTCGCTCGGATTGATCGGCGCGGCCTCCATTTTCACCAGCACCTGATTGCCGGTGGGATCGGGAAACTCGCTATTTGCGATCTCGACGGTGAGGGTGCCGTCGCTCGTCAGCGTGGTGAAAAGTTGTTTGCCTGTAGTCGTCATCCTCGTGCCCTTTCGTTGCGATACGAAACGTATTGGGCGTGTCGCTACGCCGCGAAATCGGCCTTGGCTAGGGTGACGTTAGGTCAAGTATCGTCGGGATAGACGGCCCGAACGAAATAAAGGCCGTGCGGAGGAGCATTGAGCCCAAGCGCTTGTCTATCGCGCGCTTGCAGCGCTTCTGCCACTCGTGTTTCGCGCCACCGGCCCATTCCCACAAGCGCCAGACAGCCGACCATCGATCGTACCTGATGATGAAGGAAACTGCGCGCTGCTGCATGAATGCGGACTTCATCACCATCCCGTTCGACGTCGAGCCGGTCGAGAGTTTTTATCGGGCTTTCCGCCTGACAGTGCACGGATCGGAACGTGGTGAAATCATGTAAGCCAACCAGCGCTTGCGCCGCCCGGTGCATGGCTTCGTGGTCCAGATCCTGCGGCACCTGCCAGAGGCGATCTTTCTCCAAGGTCAGCGGCGCGCGGCGATTCGCAATGCGATAGACATATGCACGGCCAGAGCAGGAAAAGCGTGAATGCCAATCGTCCGCCACCACTTCGCAATGCGTCACCGCTATGGGATCGGGCCGTAAATGAGCGTTGAGCGCCTCCATCAGACGGAAAGGCTCTATCTCCTTTTCGATGTCGAAATGACTGCGCATGGCGAGTGCATGAACACCGGTGTCCGTGCGGCCCGCGCTGTGCAGCCGGACTTCTTCACCAAGAATGCGATAGGCCGCTTCTTCTACTGCCTGCTGCACGCTCGGCCCGTCCTTCTGCCGCTGGAGGCCGAAGAACGGGGTTCCGTCGAATTCGAGGGTCAGAGCAAAACGGGTCAAGCGAGGCGGGTTCCTTTGGCAACCGATTTGCCGCGCAGAAAGGTGTCGAGATCCATTTTCGGTTTGCCAGCACGCTGTAGTTCGACCGGACGAATAGCGCCTTCGCTGCAAGCGATCGTCAGGCGATCGTCGGTCACTTCGCCGGGCGAACCGGCGGCTTCGACACATTCGGCACGCAGCACTTTGACACGGGTTTCGTCGAGCTCGAACCATGCGCCAGGGAAAGGTGACAGACCATGGATGTGCCGGACCACATCCCCGGCGGGACGGTTCCAGTCGATCCGCGCCTCTGCCTTGTCGATCTTGTCGGCGTACGTCGCGTCCCTGTCGTCCTGCTCCAGCGGATGCAGCGCGGTCAGATCGATCAACGTGCCGACCATCAGTTGCGCCCCGATCTCGGCAAGTTCGTCAGTGAGTTCGCCGGTTGTCTTGTCTTCGATAGGGGTTCGCGCGAATGTAATCATCGGGCCGGTATCGAGGCCCGCTTCCATCTGCATGATCGTGACCCCCGTCACCGGATCGCCCGCCATGACCGCCCGGTGAATCGGCGCGGCACCGCGCCAGCGCGGCAGGATAGACGCATGGACGTTGAGACAGCCATGTGTGGGCGCATCGAGTATCGGTTGGGGGAGGATCAGGCCGTAGGCCGCGACGATTGCCACGTCGGCCTTCAGGGCGGCAAAGGCCTCCTGCTCCTCTGCAGACTTGAGCGATTTGGGATGGCGCACCTCGATCCCGAGATCGCTTGCGCGCTGGTGCACGGGTGTTTTGGTCAGTTCTTTTCCCCGCCGACCGCCCGGACGCGGCGGCTGGGTATAGACGCAGACCACTTCATGCGCGGCATCGACCAGCGCCTGAAGCGTTGGCACTGCGAATTCCGGCGATCCCATAAAGATTGTGCGCATGAACGGCTCTTGTGGTCTTTCTCTGTTCTTATCGCGCCCCTATCTGTGCAGCTATGGCATCGCAAGAGATCGAGACGCTGGCTTCCGTGCTGGCACGGCTGCCCGGCCTTGGCCCACGTAGTGCACGCCGGGCGGTGTTGTGGCTGGTCAAACGCAGGGAAAGCGCGCTGCCGGCACTGCTCGAAGCGCTCGCGACCGTTGGCGAGGCGCTCGTCGAATGCGACACCTGCGGCAATGTCGATACGACCAATCCGTGCGCGATTTGCGCCGATCCGCGGCGTGATGTGAAATCGCTCTGTGTGGTCGAAGATGTGGCCGACTTGTGGGCTCTAGACCGGGCAAAGCTGTTTACCGGCAAGTATCACGTACTCGGCGGCAAGCTGTCCGCGCTCGACGGGGTGCGACCCGAAGATCTCAACATCGCATCACTACTGGCGCGTGTGGAGGAAGGCGGAGTGGACGAGATCGTCCTTGCCATGAACGCTACTCTGGAAGGGCAGACTACCGCCCATTATCTTGCGGAAAGGCTGGAGGCCTTCCCCGTGCGCATCACGCAGTTGGCCCACGGATTGCCGGTCGGCGGCGAACTCGATTATCTGGATGAAGGCACGCTTGCTCAGGCGCTGCGGGCGCGCAGACCGATGGGCTGACCGATCACAGTATGCGCCCTATTCAGATTGAATAAACGGCGCGACGCGCATATCTTGCGGCCATGGCGATAAGACAGATTCTCGAAGTGCCGGATCCCCGGCTCAAAACCGTGTCCGAACCGGTTACCGAATTCAACGACGAGCTGAACGAGCTCGTCGCGGACATGTTCGAAACGATGTATGCGGCACCCGGCATCGGGCTGGCGGCGATCCAGGTCGGCGTTCCAAAGCGTGTGCTGGTGATCGACCTTCAGCCGGAAGACGAGGAAGCCGAGGGCGAGGTCTGCAATCACGGCGGCCACGAACATGTCCATTACCCGACCGTCAAAGAGCCGCGGGTCTTCATCAATCCGGAAATCCTCGACCCGGCGGAAGAGCTGGCGAGCTATCAGGAAGGGTGCCTGTCGGTGCCCGACATCTTCGCGGATGTCGATCGTCCGGCCACCTGCCGTGTGCGGTACCAGGACCTCGAAGGCGAAACGCATGAAGAGGATCTTGAAGGCCTCATGGCGACCTGCATCCAGCATGAGATGGACCATCTCGAAGGTATTCTGTTCATCGACCATCTTTCGCGGTTGAAGCGGAACATGGCACTCAAGAAGCTGAAGAAGCTGCGCGAAGCGGCGTAGGCGTTCTACACAATCACGGATTTCGAAGAGGCGATTCGCGGTAGCGGGTCGCCTTTTTGTTGGGCTGGTTGATGAAGTACATTCGCTGGCACCGCTTTTTCGAGAAAAGCGGGCGCGTGGTCGTGCCCTTCGAATAGAGGGACCCGATGCGAACATAACGTCGGGGATTGCTGTAGGAAAGGGCTGGTGTTCCGCATGTGTTCCGCCTAGCCTGCACCCATGGAAATGGCAGTCATTGCAATCGTGGCGCTGCTCGCAGGAGCGGGCCTGGGATGGTTTTTGGGATCGCGGCCCGTGGCCGAATGGAAGGCGCGCCACGGGGAGCGCGATGCGGAAGCGCGCGAGACCGAAGAGAAGTTTCGCAAGGCGATCGTCGATCTGGAAAATGCGACCGTGCGGGCAGGGCGGGCCGATGCGCTCGACGCCGAATTGCGCGATGTGCGCAGGAACCATGAGGCGGCGCTCGACAATCTGCGGCGCAGCAATGGCGAACTGGGCGCCGAACTCGCGACGCTGAAGGAAAAGACCGCCAATTTCGACGAGCAGAAACGGCTGCTGATCGAAGCGCGCGAAGAATTGCTCAAGGAATTCCAGAACACCGGCTCGGCCGTATTGTCGAAGGCACAGGAAGCCTTCCTCGAGCGGGCGAACGAGCGGCTTGGCCATTCGGAAAAGACCAGCGAGGAAAAACTGCGCGCATTGCTCGACCCGGTCGGCAAGCGGCTGGAAGCCTATGAAAAACAGGTCGCGGCGCTGGAGGAAAAGCGCACCGATGCATTCGGCCGGCTTTACCAGCAGATCACCGAAATGCAGCGCGGGCAAGAGGAAGTGCGGCGCGAGGCGCAGCGGCTCGGCAATTCACTGACCAATGCCCCCAAGGCGCGGGGGCGCTGGGGTGAGCGGGCATTGCAGAACGTGCTGGAGCAATGCGGCCTGTCGGAACATACCGATTTCAATCTGGAGCATTCGATCGAAACCGACGAAGGCCGCCTGCGGCCCGATGCGGTGGTCCACGTTCCGGGCCAGAAGAAGCTGGTGATCGATGCCAAGGTGTCGCTGAACGCCTATCAGGCCGCATTCGAGGCGGATGACGAGAACGAGCGTATCAGAAACCTCGATCTGCATGCGAAGTCCATGCGCAATCACGTCCAGACGTTGGGTTCGAAAAGCTATCAGAGCCAGTTCGACGATACGCCCGATTACGTGGTCATGTTCGTCCCGGGCGAGCATTTCGTGGCCGCCGCGCTCGAGCACGATCCCGAATTGTGGGATTTCGCTTTCCGCAACAAGGTGTTGCTGGCGACCCCGACCAACCTTGTCGCCATCGCGCGCACGGTCGCGCAGGTCTGGCGGCAGGACACCATCGCGCGTGAAGCGGTAGAGATCGGCAAGGCGGGGGCGGAACTGTACGATCGCCTGGCAGTGGCTGCCGAACATATGAAGCGCGTGGGTGGCGGGCTGGAGACAGCCGTCAACAATTACAACAAGTTCGTCGGCAGTTTCGAGCGCAATGTACTGTCCGCCGGACGCCGGCTGCACGACAAGGGCATCGAGATCGGCAAGCGCGAGATTGACGAGGTGCCGATAGTCGAGGCGACACCGCGCTATAACGCCGAAGATGCCGCCCTGATCGGCAATGACGGACAGCCGGATCGCGAAGCTGCGGAATAGCCAAGGGGAAAAAACCGGGACCCCACCGGCGTTTTTGGCGTTGCTACTGCAATAGTTACCGGCATATGCCGGGTTAACAGACAGGTTGAAGTAGCAGGAAACCCTTACATGCATCGCGGCAACGGCGATGGGTCGCGCAAAACTTTCGAACAGGCCCAACATACCGGGCGGCCTTTCAATGCTGAGGAGGACAACTTCCCCGGCTCGTCAGGCCTGCTTTTCGAACAGGCAATGGCGCAGACCCGCATGGCGGTTTGCCTGACCGACCCGCGCCTGGAAGACGACCCCATCGTCTTCTGTAACAAGGCGTTCGAAAAACTTACCGGTTACAAGCAGGACGAGATCGTCGGCAGAAACTGCCGTTTCCTGCAGGGCCCCAAGACCGACCAGTCGCAGGTCGCGAAAATCCGCGATGCCATACGCACCGAAGAAGTGCTGGTCGTCGAGCTGCTGAATTACCGCAAGGATGGTTCGACATTCTGGAATGCTCTCCATCTCGGTCCGATTTACGACGAAGAGGGCAAGCTGCGGTATTTCTTCGGCAGCCAGTGGGACGTCACCGACATCCATCTGGCCCGTGCGGAAGAAAAGCACGCCAAGGCGATGGCCCGCGAAGTTTCGCACCGGCTGAAAAACGTCTTTGCTGTAATCGGCGGGATCGTGAACATAACCGGGCGCGCGATGAATGCGCGCAACGTATCGAGCAAGATCAACGAACGCGTCCAGGCACTGGGCCGCGCGTATGAGCCGACGCTGGACGATGCTGCACTGGGCACGATTGAGGTCGGGCAGGCGATCCGGTCGGTATTGAATCCCTACGATCCCGAAGGCGATCGCATCCTGTTCGAAGGCAATGGCGCGCGGACCGAGCCGAATGCGGTTTCCGCCATGGGGCTGACACTGCACGAACTTGCGACCAATGCGTCGAAATATGGCGCGCTGTCCAATGAGGACGGCAAGATCACCGTATCCTGGCATCACACGGAGGACCGGCACGAACGCCAGGCGCTGGTGATCGACTGGAAGGAAACCGGCGGTCCCCGCATTTCGGGCGAGCCGGAAATCACCGGTACGGGGTTCGACATCGCAGAAAGATTACTGGCCTACTCGCGCGGAACGCTCGACCGGACATGGGAGGAAGACGGGTTGCGGGCCAAAATCTCGCTGCCGCTGAAATCATGAAGTGCATTCTGATACTTGAAGATGAGCCATTGATCGCGATGGACCTGCAACTTGCATTTGAAGATGCAGGGGCCGAGGCGGTCGTGACGGTATCCTGCGATGAAGCCTTCGAAGCCATGGACGGAGCGGAGTTCGACGGCGCGGTGCTCGACGTCAATCTGGGCAAGGGGGAAACCTGCGAGCCGGTGGCGGTCGAGCTACGCGCACGCGGCGTGCCGTTCCTGCTGCATACCGGCGACCTCGACCGGGCCGGAGAAGCATTGCGCGATCTGGATGCACCGATACTGGCCAAGCCCAGCGGTGCCGACGATGTCGTGTCGCGTCTGTTCGGCCTGAACGGCCAGCTTCAGCCAGCCTGATTGCGCGGGCGCCTCAGGCGTCGAGCGCTGCCAGAACTTCGTATCCCAGAACAGCCGCGGCTACCGCAGCATTGAGGCTGTCTGCGCGCCCTTTCATCGGCATGGTCACTCGCAGATCGCAGGCCATTTCGTATTCTTCGGGAAGGCCGCGACTTTCATTCCCGACCATGACGAAGCAGGGCGCGGCGTAAGGTGCGCTGCGATAGGGTTGGGCATCACGAAGGCTGGCCGCAACCAGCTGACCCGTGCCTGCCCGCAGCCAGCTTTCGAATTCATCCCAGCGCGCGAGCGCGATGGATTGCGTAAACACCGCGCCCATGCTGGCGCGCACCGCCTCCACACTGAAAGGGTCGGCGCAATCGTCGATCAGGATGACCCCGCCTGCGCCGATGGCATCGCCGGTCCGCAACATCGTGCCCAGATTGCCGGGATCGCGAAGGGCCTGCGCGACGAGCCAGATATCGCTCCGTGACCGGTCGAGAGCGCCGAGCGAGGTATCGAATTCTGCAAATACACCGGCTACCGCCTGCGGATTGTCCTTGCCCGTAATCTTGGAAAGGATGTCCGGCGTGGTTTCGATCACCTCGCCGCCACCTGATTCAACTGCGTCTTCCAGTGCGCTGAGCAAGGGATGCGGATCGCGCCGATCGGCGAGAACGAGTGTTTCGGGCACATGCCCGCATTCGCGTGCATCGGTCAGCAACCGCAGCCCTTCGGCCAAGAACCGGCCCGAAGCCTTGCGGTATTTCTTCTCCCGCAAGGCGCGCAGAGCCTTGACGGTGGGATTGGAAAAACCGGTGATGTGACGGCGGTTCATCTCGCTTGAGGCCATGATCCTACGGCTCTCCGAAGCCATCCTCGACCATGGCGGACAGTTCGGCCATCACCGCTTCGGCATTACCGCCTGCCACGATGATCTCGATCGTGTCGCCCTTGGCCGCACCCAGCATCATCAGGCCCAAAATCGAGCCGCCGGCTGCTTCGTTGTCACCCTTGGCAACGCGAACGGTGCACGTGTCCGGGAGTTCGGCGACCGCGTTGACGAATTTGGCGCTGGCCCGTGCATGCAGGCCCCGCTGGTTGACGACCTCGATTGACCGGCGCAGCTCGCTCAAGAGGCTTTCCGCGCGCTCTGGATATCCTGGCCGAGAAATTCGCTGGCCACGGTGATGTAATTGCGCCCGGCGGTCTGCGCCGCGTGCACTGCATCGACCACATCCATGCTTTTGCGGGCGCCAGCCAGGCGGATCAGCATGGGCAGGTTGATCCCGGCGATGACTTCCACCCGCCCCGTATCGAGCAGCGAGATTGCCAGATTGGACGGGGTACCGCCGAACAGATCGGTCAGAATGATGGCGCCCTTGCCGCTGTCGACCTCTTTGATCGCATTGGCGATATCGGCGCGACGCTGTTCCATGTCATCGTTCGGGCCGATGCATATGGTGGCCACATGCTCCTGCTTGCCAACGACATGCTCCATAGCGTCGATGAAATGTTCGGCCAATTTGCCGTGGGTGACGAGGATCATGCCGATCATGCAGCTTCAGTTCCGTTGCGATGCCCGAAGAGTGTGCCTGCGTGGCCCTTAACCATTCCTTGCCCTTGGGTCTAGCGGCGCTCCAGCCGGTCGGCGGGACGCGACCCAAGGTTGCGATGCAGAACCGTGGGCGAAAATCCATCTTCGCGCAAGACCTCTGCCGCCCGTTCCGCACTGTAAACCGAGCGGTGTCTCCCTCCGGTACACCCGAAAGCGATATTGAGATAGCTGCGCCCCTGGGCGGCATAGCGCGGCATGACTTCGCGCAGCAGATCGATGATGCGGTCGAATGCGGGGGTAAAGGCGGGGTCGGCGGCGATATGTTCGGCCACCGGCGCATCGAGGCCGGTCAGCTCGCGCAGGCCGGGGACCCAGTGCGGATTGTCGAGAAACCGCATATCGAACAGCAGATCGGCCAGAGGCGGCATGCCGCGGGCAAAGCCGAAACTGGAAATCGTGATCGTCATGTGGCGTTCGGTGTCGTCGGCAAAGCGTTCGCGCACGACCTGCTGCAACTGATTGGTTGCATAGGTGGTGGTGTCGACGACGATATCGGCCCAGCGCCGTAGCGGTTCGAGCAGTTCGCGTTCGGCCTTTATGCCGTCCAGCACGGGGCGGCCGCGAGCCATGGGGTGGAGCCGGCGCGTTTCATTGTAGCGCCGTTCGAGTTCCGTACTGCCGCAATCGATGAACAGGGTGGTCAGTTCGACATCGTCGCGCGCCTCGAGTTGTTTGCACAGCGCGATGATTTCCGCCGGGACGAAACCGCGTGTCCGCGAATCGAAACCGATGGCCACGGGCAAGGTGTTGTCCCCGCTATCGACGAGGCTGCCGAGCATGCGGATCGGAAAATTGTCGAGCGCTTCCCAGCCGAGATCTTCGAGCACCTGAAGCGCGGTCGACTTGCCCGCACCCGAAAGGCCGGTGACGAGCAGGATACGCTGCGGAGAGGGCGATTCGTCGGGCATGTACGGCATCTCTATTGTGTTGCACCCGAATTGGGGAAGGGGAGACCGTGATGTGCCAGTGCATATTCCGCGCGCAGGGCCTGCACGGCATCGCCCGGCGCGAAGGGCAGGGACGGAATGTCGACCCCCGCGATCGTTCGCATTGCCGGATCGAGCGGGAAGCGGGGCGCTTCGGGATCGAGCGTAAGGACGAGCGCCAGAGGGGCGCTCGACACGGGCAATTCGACGATACCGACGTTGCGGATTTCGATGAGGCCGCAGGTATTGGGAGGCGGGGAGGCGATCAGCGCCGCGCCGTCATGCGCCAGATGCGCCGCATCGTCGCCGATCAGCACGGCGCCGCGATCGATCAGGGCGAGGGCGAGGGAGGACTTGCCCGATCCCGGCGGACCTTCGATCAGCAAGGCACGGCCACCGATCGCGACAGCCGTGACATTGGCAAGGACCGTCACCGCTTGGCCGGGAGACTGAGCTGGAGGCAGGCACCTTCTTCGCCGTCGGCACGCGATGTCGCGACCAGCGTGCCATCATGCGCTTCCGCAATGGTGCGGGCGATGGCGAGGCCGAGCCCGGAATGGTTGCCGAAATCCTCTTCCTCGGGACGGTCGGAGTGGAAGCGCTGGAACACACGTTCGCGCTTTTCTTCCGGAATGCCCGGCCCTTCGTCGGAAATGGAGAGGGTGATGCGATTGTCGCTGCGAGTGATTTCGGCCACGATCCTGCCGGCCGGCGGCGAAAAGGATACGGCGTTGTCGAGCAGGTTCTGGATGACGCGTTCCAGCCGTGCGGGGACGCCCATGATCGGCACGGACCGGTCGTCACCGGTGATGACGACCATGCGGCCCTCGTTCTCGTCGCGCGTCTCGCGATTGTCGACGATGGTGCGGAGCAGCTGCGCAAGGTCCACCGGCTCGAATTCGGTCCGCGACATTTCCGCATCGATCCGGCTGGCGTCGGAAATCTCGGTCACGAGCCGATCGATCCGGCGCACGTCGTGGATGGCGATATCGATCAATTGCCCGCGCAGCTTGGGGTCTTCCACCTTGGCGAGCGATTCGGTCGCACTGCGGAGGGAAGCGAGGGGGTTCTTTATCTCATGCGCGACATCCGCCGCGAAATGTTCGACCGCATCGATACGCTGGCGCAGGGCCGCGGTCATGTCGGAGATCGAGCGGGCGAGCATGCCGATCTCGTCGCGGCGCTGGGGCAGGCGCGGAACCTCCACCTGGCGGTCGCGCCCCTGCCGCACGCGCACGGCGGCCTGGACCAGCTCGCGCAAGGGACGCACGATGGTCTGCGCCAGAAACAGCGACAGCAGCGTGGAAATGACGAGTGCGAGGAAGACCACGAGCGCGACCGTGGAGCGAGCCGTCCGCACGCGGGCGGTGATGTCGACCGGATTGCGGGTGAGCAGGAGCGTGTCGCCATCGAGCCCGACAGGGGCCGCGGCGTTGATGACATGCGTGCCGTCGGGCGCATCGCGCAGGACGATCTGGGTGAGGCTTTCGCCGCGGGCCCGCAGCAGTTCGGGCCAGTCGTTGATGTCGTCCGTCTCCGGCTCGCGGTAGTCGGGAACGGCCGGCGCGCCGACCACCCGGTCGAACCAGCGGTCCATCCGCAGCGCGAAGGCGTTGGGATCGACATCTTCCTTACGCGCCAGTGCGAAGCTGGGCGGGGCGAGCTTGAAACTGTCGGCTTCGAGCGAACCGTCGGGGCTGTAGACCCGCAGGCGCAGGCGCTGTTCCTTGCCGATCTGGATCAGCAGGGCTTCCTGGCGCTTGGGCGATGCTCCGGCCAGCGCTTCTGCCGTGATCTGCGCTTCGACGAGGGCAAGCTTGAAGCGTTCGTCGAGAAGCTGCTTGCGATAGGCGTCGACATAGATGACGCCGCCGCCCAGCAGGACCAGCGGCAGAATGTTCACGAACAGGATGCGGCTGGTGAGCGAGAGCCGCCGCGACCAGCGCAGCTTTTCCAGCCGCGGATCGCCTTTCAATACGCTACCGATTTCCGACATCAGCCTTCGTTGAAACTGTAGCCTGCGCCGTAAAGCGTTTCGATGGCGGAAAAGGTCTTGTCGACGGCGCGGAACTTGCGCCGCATGCGCTTGATGTGGCTGTCGACCGTTCGATCGTCGACGAAGACATCATCGGGATAGGCGGCATCCATCAACTGGTTGCGGCTCTTGATCACGCCGGGGCGCGTGGCCAGCGCCTCGAGCAGGAGGAATTCGGTCACCGTCAGCGAAACGGCTTCCCCCTCCCACGTGACGTGATGCCGGGCAGGATCCATGTACAGGCGACCACGTTCGAGCACTTCGCCCGGCTTTTCGTCGAACTGTTCGGACAGGATCAGCGGATGGTCGCTGCCGCTGCGCCGAAGGATGGCGCGGATGCGGGCCAGCAGCAGGCGCAGGCTGAAAGGCTTGGCGATGTAATCATCCGCGCCCATTTCGAAGCCGGCTTCCTCGTCGGTTTCGTCATCCTTGCTGGTCAGGAAAATGACCGGGAGCGGCGATTTTTCGCGCAGGCGGCGCAAAAGTTCCATCCCGTCCATCTTGGGCATCTTGATGTCGAAAATGGCTAGGTCGGGCGGATTGGACAACAACGCGCCAAGAGCAGCCTCGCCGTCTGAATAGACGCGCGTGGCAAAGCCTTCGCCCTGCAGCGCGATAGAGACGGTGGTCAGAATATTGCGATCGTCATCGACCAGCGCGATGACCGTCCGGTTGCTTTCGCCCTGCGGCGCGGCATCTGCTGTCATGCTCTCCATAAGGAGAGTGACTAGCGACATTGAAAGGGCAAAACAACGTGGCCCGCGCATACGCCACAACATATTGTTCGATGGCGATTTGACGCCGCGTTACGGCAGGACTATTGGCGTCTGAGAAAGCCACGCATTCGTATGCGCCGGCGATTCCAGAACGAACCCGCACACGCGCCGGAGAATTCAGTGACCTTTTCGCTTTCCCACTCGCTTGCCGCGCAGGGCATCGAGACTTCCGCAACCATCCACCCGAACCTCACGTCGGAAGAGCTGACCGCCGCTGCACTGGAAAATGACGAAGGCCGCAAAGCCAAGCATGGCCCGCTGGTGGTGGAAACGGGCAAGCACACAGGCCGCAGCGCGAAGGACAAGTTCATCGTTCGCGATGGCGAAACCGAAGATACCGTGTGGTGGGACAACAACGCTTCGATGTCGCCCGACCATTTCGCGGCACTCAAGGAAGATTTTCTCAAGGCGGTCGCTGACAAGGGCGACCTCTACGTTGCCGACCTGTTCGGTGGCTCGCAGCCGGAATATCGCGTCAACGTGCGCGTCGTCAACGAACTTGCCTGGCACAACCAGTTCATTCGCACGCTGCTGGTGCGCCCTACCGAGGCTGAACTGGACGGATTCGTGCCCGAGTACACGATCATCGACCTGCCGAGCTTCCGCGCTGATCCTGAACGCCATGGCACGCGCAGCGAAACCGTGATCGCGGTCAATCTCAGCGAAAAGCTGATCCTCATTGGCGGCACGCGCTATGCCGGTGAAATGAAGAAGAGCGTCTTCGGCATTCTGAATTACCTGCTGCCGGTGAAGGGCGTCATGCCGATGCATTGTTCGGCGAATATCGGACAGGACGGTAAGAGCGCCGTGTTCTTCGGTCTGTCGGGCACCGGAAAGACCACGCTTTCCGCCGATGCCAGCCGCACGCTGATCGGCGATGACGAGCATGGCTGGTCGGATACTGCAGTCTTCAATTTCGAAGGCGGCTGTTATGCAAAGATGATCCGCCTGAACCCGGAGGCAGAGCCCGAAATCTACGCCACCACCAAGATGGAAGGCACCGTGCTCGAAAACGTCGTGATGAACGATGCGGGCGAAATCGACCTTGACGACAACAGCCTCGCGGAAAACACCCGCGGGGCCTATCCGCTGTCGTCAATTCCCAATACTTCCGCCGAGAACATGGGACCGCCGCCCAGCAATGTGATCATGTTGACCGCCGATGCGTTCGGCGTTCTCCCTCCGATCGCGCGGTTGACCCCCGATCAGGCGATGTATCATTTCCTGTCGGGCTATACGGCCAAGGTCGCCGGCACCGAAATCGGCGTGACGGAACCCGAAGCGACTTTCAGCACCTGCTTCGGCGCGCCCTTCATGCCTCGCCATCCCAGCGTCTACGGCAATCTTTTGAAAGAGCGGATCGCGAAGGGCGAAGTCGCCTGCTGGCTGGTCAACACCGGCTGGACTGGCGGCAAATACGGCACCGGTAGCCGCATGCCGATCAAGGCCACGCGTGCACTGCTCAACGCCGCGCTCGACGGCAGCCTGAACAATGCGGAATTTCGCAAGGATCCCAATTTCGGTTTCGAAGTCCCGGTCAGCGTCGCGGGCGTGGATGATGGCATCCTCGACCCCCGTTCGACCTGGACCGACAAAGACGAATACGACCGTACCGCGCGCAAGCTGGTGCAGCTCTTCGTCGACAATTTCGAGCCCTTCGCGGCTCATGTCGACCAAGGCGTGCGCGATGCAGCGCCGAACACGGCTGTCGCAGCCTGATGAGATCGGTTCCGCTGTCCAGCGGAACCCGAGCGTTGGAGAGGAGACCCCCGGCCGCTGAAAAGCGGACCGGGGGCCGTTGATTCCGGGCGCCGATCAATTCATGCAAGGCTAAGCCCCGGAAACGGATGGGAGAGATCATGACGCACCGTGCCATCCTGTTCATTGCCGCCGCTTTCATGTGGCTAACCCCGGCCGCGGTTCCCGTGGCGGTAGCTCAGGAGGCTGCCCCGTCAGCAGAGAGAACGCCAGCCCTTGAGGTTTATAGCGGGCCGGCAGTCTATCGCGCAGAAATCGTCGCGACTTATCCGCATGATACCGCAGCGTTCACGCAAGGCCTCGTCTGGCACGACGGGCATCTGTTCGAAAGCACCGGACAGGAAGGGCAGTCCGAAGTTCGCAAGGTCGATCTCGAAACGGGCAAGGTCCTCACCAGAAGCGCCATCCCCGCGGACCAGTTCGGAGAGGGGCTGGCCCTGTCGGGGCGGGAATTCATCAGCCTGACGTGGCGAAACGGTGTGATCCACCGCTGGAATGCAAAAACCCTCAAGCCCGCAGGCTCGAAAGATGGAGTCCCCTTCGAAGGGTGGGGACTTACGACGTCGGATGAAGGCCTCATTCATTCCGATGGCACCGCCACCTTGCGCGTTCTGGACCCAGAAAGCTTCGAGGTTCTGCGCATGGTCCCGGTCACGTTGAATGGCCAGCCCCTGCCAAACCTCAACGAACTCGAGATGATTGACGGTCTGGTCTACGCCAATGTGTGGCAATCCCCCTTCATCGTCGCCATCGACCCGGCCGATGGCGTGATCAAGCGCCTCGTCGACTTGCGAGCTATCGTCGATAGAATCCCGATGACGGACCGCGACACGGTGCTCAACGGCGTCGCCTGGGACCCGAAGAAACGACGCCTTTTCGTGACCGGAAAACGATGGCCGAGCCTATTCGAAATCAACCTGATCGAAACCGAAGCGCAGGTCCGCTAGAGCACATCGAATATTCAAAGTTAGTGCGGCCCTAGAAATCGTCTTCAGCATTGTCATCGCTCGTGCTGGCGACGATTGCCTCGGCCAGATCGAGCACGGGCCGCGGTGACCATTCTGTTCCTTCGGGCACACCTTCCATCTGGTCGATGAAACGCTGGGCCTCGCTAGCCATGTTGCCGCCATGCGGATTGGTAGCGACAGGACCCAATGTATGACGGGCAAGTTCGATTTTTCCCTCGCGCGCCTGCATAAGCCCCGCCCTCATCGCAAGGCTGCGATCGAAGGGTGAAAGCTGTGCAGCCCGTTCCAGTGCATGGCGAGCCGTCTCGTCCGGCTCGACGCCTCGCTGCTCGAAGCTGAGGTAGTAGTATATCAGCGGGAGAGGATGATCATTCTCAAGCCGGTTCAGTGCTGAGAAAGGCTTCATGGCTGCGCTGTAGGCAGCGTCTTCGTCATCGGCCTCCGCTGCCTTGGCGAAAAGCGCAAAGCCTTTCTGGACAAGTGCATTCTTGGCGGTCGGGTCGATCGCCAGAGCTGCATCCGCAGCGGCGATTGCCCGGTCAAAATTGCCAGCATCGTGTTCCGCTTCGGCGAGTGCCGCGAGCACGGCCGCGTCACGCGGAAATTCGGCAGCGACCTTCTGAACTTGTGGCAGTAATTCAAGCGCCTGGTCGCGCGAAACGCCCCGCTGCGATCGAATGCGCAATGGCATGACATCTGCCTCACCCTGCGACAGTTTACTAACGCGGACAGGGTTGCTGGTCAGGACGTCCGCGCCTAGATTCCAAACTTTGATACGGCGCTGATCGAGGTAGCGATCAAGGTCCTTCTGAAGCTCGCCAAGGTCGCCGAAAGCTTGCTCGGCCGCTTCGACCTGGTCGACCCCGTTGGACATGCCCTCCAGATACTTGTGAAGCTGCCCGGTTCGACTCTCGGAAAAATACAGATAGTGGTAAAGCGCCCATGCCCGACCATAAAAGGCGTCGTAGCGCTTGCCTTTCTTCTCTTCGTAAAGCTTTGGGTCGACCAACTCTTCTACGCTCACATCCCGCGCATAGGCCAGTTCTGCTGCGCGGTGACGGGCTGGGCGTCCTATGGAAAGGCCTCCATCCCTTTCAAACTTGGCAGAGGCGAAGAATTCTGCTGCGCCTTCGTCCACCCACCGCGGCATCGCGATCGTCGTATTCGAGATGAAATAGTGGTGAGCATATTCATGCAGCAGGACGGTCATCGACCAATCGGTTTCGCGTCCGCGCATGCGAATGTCCGGCACGAACGCGACGGATGAACCTGCGCGCGGAATATAGAATCCTGCGATTGTCTTTGACTTGTCGTCCGCAAGCTTCCCGATTTCGTTCTGACTGCCGACGACGAATATGGTTAGTCGGTTCGATGGGCTAGGCTTGGTCGCTTCGCGCTTGCTCAGTAGATTGAGGGCGGCATTGTAGCTCTCGAGCGCTTCGCCGAATGCGTGCAAATCCTTGGCCTGATCATCGGCATAGATGACGAAATTGTCGGATTCGGCAACATGCCAGTCGGCATGGGCAGGTACGGAAAAAGCAATGACGAACAAGCCAAGAATGAAACGCATGAAACGACCCCCGTGTATTCAGCAGTTCATAGTATTACATGGGAAAGCAAGGAGATGGAAAAGGAAAAGCCGTTACCTGGATCCAGATGCGATGTACCGGCCGACATTCTTTTCCAGCACATCCATCGGCACGTTGCCGCCGAGGACGACCGCGTCATTGAATGCCTTGAAATCGTAAGCGGCGCCCATGGTTGTTTCCGCTCTGGCACGCTGATCGACGATGCGGCTGTGGCCGAGCTTGTAGCCGGTGGCCTGTCCGGGCCAGCTGCAGTATCGATCCACTTCGCTTTCGACTTCCGCCGGCTTGCTGCCATTGCGTTCGACAAAGAAGTTGACCGCCTGAGCGCGGCTCCAGCCCTTGGCGTGGAGGCCGGTGTCGACCACCATGCGACAGGCCCGGAACGCAAGACTCTGGAGATAGCCGAGGCGGCCAACGACAAATTCGTCATATGCCCCCAGTTCGTCTGCCAGTTGTTCGCCGTAAAGAGCCCAGCCTTCGCTGAAGGGATTGAAGGCCAGCACCGAGCGGATCAGCGGCAGGCGGTTGGAGTATTCGCCTTCCCACACATGGCCAGGGATGGCTTCGTGATAGGTCAGGTCGGCGAGATCGTATTTGCGATGGAGATCGGTAGTCCTCAGGTTTATCCAGAAACGGCCCGGGATCGTGCCATCCTTGCTGCCTGCCCCGCCATAGGCGCCGGGTGCCCCGACCTCTTCCGCCGGCGGGATGCGGCGTACTTCCATGTTGGGATCGACAAGCGTGTGGAAAGCGCGCGGCATCTGGCCGCGAATCCAGTCCAGCCGCTCTGCGATGAAGTCCATGATCTGTTTGCGGCCAGGATCACCTTCGGCAAATTTGTACCGCGGATCTTGCGACAATGCCTGCATCCGATCGCCAACCGAGCCGGAGGTATAGCCGATCTCGCGAAGGATCGGATCCATGCGGGCATGCAATTCTTCGAGTTCTTCGAGGCCCTGCTGGTGGACCTCTTCGGGTGTAAGCCGGGTCGTGGTGCTGGATCGTAACGCCCAATTGTAGAATGCATCGCCCTGCGGCCGGGCGGAAATGCCGGGCTCCGCCGTCGCCACGGCCCGTTCCGCGCGCAGTTCCCGAAGCTGGCGATCGAGTGCTTCTGCGATCGGCCCGGTTTCGAGAATCTTTGCCCGGTTCGCGTGACTTTCAGGCATGCCCATGGCGGTGAGTTTGGCGCGCAGATCGTCGGCAAACAGTTCGCCCTTGCCTGCACTGGCGATGGTCTGTTCCATCTGACCGATTGCCTTGTCGAGCAGGAAATCGGGCGGAACCACGCCCATGCCTCGGGCAGCCTTGATCCGTTCCAGCTCGCCATCGAAGACGGCGGGCATCTGTTCCATACGTTCGATATAGGCGTCGGCATCATTGCCATTTTCGACCTTGTGATCCGATTGCATGAAGCGCGGCAGGGCGAGGTACTGGCCGACATTCTGGATCACGACGTAGGGCGCCGTGCGCCAGTTGCCGACCGGCGTATCGCCATAGGGCAGGGCAAATCCATCGAGCGCCACTTCGTAAGCGCTTTCGACGACTTCCAGATTGGTCAGATTTTCGCTGTCGAGCCCGTCCCGCGGAACGGACCGGACCAGTTCGAGGTCTCTGCGAAGGGTTGCGGCATAGGCTTCCTGCCCAGCAATCGACTGATCTTCGAGCTTGCTGCGCAAGTCGTAATGCCGGCCCGTATCGACACCCAGCGATGTCGCCCGCTCCGGCTCGTGTTCGAGAAGATTATACCCGACGATCTCGAGCAGCCGTTCCACGCCCATGGACTGGGCCTGGGTAACCGCTCCGGTGCGTCCGGTGGTGGCACATCCGGTCAAAGCCAGGGCAGAGGTTGCGCCGAGGCCTGAAAGAGCCTGTCGGCGGGTGATGTCGAAGCGTGTCTGGTTCATGCACGCGGGTGTGCGGCCCGCGTGCAAGTCTGTCAAATCAGTCGAGGAATTCGGCTGGAACCCTGCCGCCGCTTGCGGCCAATTCCTTCATGACGCGCCGGTGCAGCCACATATTGTCTTCCGCACTGCCCGAATAATCCTCGCGCCCCAACTCTACCGCGAGCGCTTTGCGGCTATCGTAATCGCTGTCGACGCCGATCAGCTTCATCAGGTCGACGATCGATGTGCGCCAGTTCAGCCGGTCGGCGCCGGGCATGTTGTCGAGATTGTTCTCGATATCGATGACGGGTCTGGCCTGCTGTTCCACGACCGGAGCATCGGCCCAGGCGTTACCGGTGGGTTGCGGCGTTGCCTTGGTGGCCGGTGTGGTCGCAGGTGTTTCCTGCGGCTTCTTGCCGAAAATCGAATCCTTGATCTTTCCGAATATGCTCAGGGGTCTCCTTGCATCTTCGAACGGGCAAGGGGTGGGCGCGTTCCGCATTGATGTCTTGCGATGAAAGCCGGGGAAGCTATGGCAAGACCATGCTCGACGCCGTGCTCTCCATCACCGTTCTCGCTGCAATCCTGCTGGTCGCGGGCGCCTATTTCATGTGGCGCCGAACCGGGAACGTAAAAAACGCGCTGCTGATGGTCGTGCTGGCCGCCATCGCGCTGATGAACGTGGCGATATGGACCGTTCCCGACGCAGGGGGCAATGCCCCGCTCGACAAGCTCGAGCAGGGCACCCGATAAGCCTAGTTAGGCAATTCCCATTTCACCGCGCTGGAGAAGGTTCCGGCAACCGGCTCGCCGTTCGATCCGCGTGCAGGTTCGAACCGCGCTCTTTTCGTAACCAGTGCACAGGTCGCAGCGTCGAGCTCCGAATGGCCTGTCGACCCGGTTACAGTGCAACTGGTGACCTTGCCGGTAGCCGCAATTTCCAGCCTGAAACGGGCCGTGCCGGTCAATTCGCGCCGGGCCCAGCTTGGGCGGTAATCGTTATCGGTCAGCCAGCGCGCCGGATCGTTGCGCGGCTTTGCGCTTACAGGGTCGAAACTTGGCTGCGGCGTCGGGGTCGGTAATTCAAAGGTTGTTCCGGACGGGACGGTTGGCAGGTTCGGAACAGGGATCGGGGTGGTATCGAACGGCGTATCGATGGGATTGATGTCGATCTGGGTCGGCGGCGCCTGAACAATGGTCGGTGTGGATTCGCTGGTGCTTGGTTCGACTGGATCGGCCGGTGGGGGCGGCGGCGGGATCGGTATGTTGGTCGCCCCGATCTTGTTCACGATTTCCGGCATTGCGCCGCTGACGGTCAGGCCGGCGACTAGCGCGGCACCGATAGCTGCATGAACCCCGACCACCGCTGCCATACTGGCGGGGGAGGGTCGGCGGGACTGGTCAACGAAGGACATGAGTGTTGCTCCTCTTCCAAATCGAAGTCGCTTTTGCGAGTCTTCGGTTGGCGATGTTACAACGTAACAAAAAAGAGGCAAGCGGTATCGTGCGGCATGTGGTTGCGGACCGGATGTGCAATTCGGGAGCGGGCTGTCGGCCCGATCAGATCACTTGATCGGGCAGCTCGGATCGAGGCGGAAGTCGAGGTAATTGTCGACCGACTTCATCAGTTCTTCCTGCTCGTTTTCGAAGAAGTGATTGGCGCGCGGGATTTCTTCGTGATGCACGGTGATATGCTTCTGCGTACGTAGCTTTTCGACCAGCTTGGTAACCGCCTGCGGCTGCACCACAGTATCCTGTGCACCGTGGATGAAAATACCGCTGGCAGGGCACGGAGCGAGGAAGGAGAAGTCGTACATGCTCGCCGGTGCGCCGATGCTGATCCAGCCACGAATTTCGGGGCGACGCATCAGGAGCTGCATGCCGATCAAGGCACCGAAGCTGACACCTGCGACCCAGGTCACCTGCGCTTCCGGATGGATCTGCTGCACCCAGTCGAGCGCGCTTGCAGCGTCCGACAATTCGCCGACGCCATTGTCGAAGCTGCCCTGGCTGCGACCGACGCCGCGGAAATTGAAGCGAAGCGTCGCGAAACCGCGGTTGACGAAGGTCTTGTAAAGACGCTGCGTCATCTGCTCGTTCATGGTGCCGCCGCCCTGCGGATGCGGGTGCAGGATCATGGCCACGGGCGCCCGGGGACGCGGGGCGGGAGAGAAACGGCCTTCGAGGCGGCCTTCGGGGCCGGGAAAGATCACGGTCGGCATGGGAGGGGTACCCTAAGCAAAAGTCGAAGCGCTTGCACCGGACAGGGCTTTGCGCGAAGTGGCGCGCTATATAGGGTTTGTCGTCCAAATCGCAATCATTTCGAGCACGTATCATCCCGAAACGCATCTATCTCGACCATGCCGCCACGACACCGCTGCGCCCCGAAGCGCGTGCGGCGATGGATGAGGGCTTCGCGCTGTGGGCCAATCCATCCAGTCCCCATGCCGAGGGACGCAAGGCGCGCAGCCTCCTCGAGGACGCTCGTGAGCGGGTGAAGGCTCGGCTGGAGTGGAGTGGCGAAGTAATCTTCACCAGCGGCGCGAGCGAGGCTGCGATCATGGCGCTTCGCCATGCAAAGGCAGGTGCGCGCCTGGTATCGACAGTGGAGCATGATTGCCTGCTGCAAGCCGCGCCGGAGGCAGAAAGGCTGCCGGTTCGTAGCGATGGTGCGCTCGATCTCGACGTGCTGATCGAAGCGGTGGAGCGCGGACGCCCACTGGTCGCTGTGCAGCACGTCAATTCGGAGACGGGCAACCGCCAGGACCTGTCCGCCGTTGCCGATATCGTCCGAAACGCCGGCGGACTGCTGTTGGCCGACTGCGCGCAAAGCGCCGGCAAGATGATGCTGCCGCCCTGCGATATGGCGATCGTGTCGGCGCACAAATTCGGCGGCCCGATCGGAGTCGGCGCGCTGCTGGTAACCGATTACGCCCTTCTCGAACCATTGGGTGGGCAGGAGCGTGGCTATCGGCGCGGGACTGAAAACCTGCCTGGCGTGCTCGGCATGGCAGCAGCCCTCGAAGCCTGTGGTGATCCGTACCTCACCCCGGACGTTCTCGAACCGCTCGATGCGCTGGCACATGATTGTCGCGGGATCGGCGGCACATGGCTGTCCGATAGTCTCGCGGAACCAACGCCGTTTATCCGGGCCATCGCGATGCCCAGAATGAGCGCGACAGCACAGGTCATGCGCTTCGACATGGCGCGTATCGCAGTATCGCAGGGATCGGCCTGTTCCAGCGGGACGATGAAGACCAGCCGCGTGCTCGAGGCCATGCAGGTCCAGCCCGAGATTGCGGCAAACACCATCCGGGTCTCGATCGGCTGGAATACCTCCCGCGAGGAAGTTGAACGCTTCTGCGAAGTCTGGCTCGATCTGGCAGGCGCCTAGTTCTCCTTTTGCGGCCAAAGGTGGGTGTGGGGTGGAACTTCGCCATGCACCCTTCGCTTCGCTGGTAATGACTGTATGAGAGTGAAGTGATCTATCTCGACTATCAGGCGACTACCCCGCTCGCGCCCGAGGCGCGGGACGCGATGCTGCGGTGGCTCGACGGGCCCGGCGGTACCGGCTTCGGTAATCCGCACAGCGCGCACCGCATGGGACGCCAGGCGAAAGCGGCGGTGGAACTGGCTCGAGATCAGGTGGCTGCGCTGTTTCCGGCCGGCGGGAAGATCGTGTTCACGAGTGGCGCGACCGAAGCGCTCAATCTAGCGATCCGCGGGTCGGGGCGGGGTGGCACCGTGTCGTATTCGGCGATCGAGCATTCTGCTGTGGGCGATACTGCACAGGCAGCGGGGTCGAGCCACGTCTTGAACGTGGCAAAGGATGGCCAGTGCAACACGCGGCAGGACGTGCCAGACAATACGCGGCTGATCTGCGTAATGCAGGTCAATAACGAGATCGGGACCATCCAGCCGACCATCGAATGGTATCGCAAGGCCAAGGAAAACAATGCGTTGTTCCTGTGCGATGCAGTTCAGGCCTATGGGCGGAGGGAGCTGACCGGCGCAGACATGATCGCCATTTCGGCCCACAAGTTCCACGGACCCAAAGGCGTTGGCGCACTGTGGGTACGCGACGGGCTGGACCTCGAAGAGGTGCAGACCGGCGGCGGGCAGGAGTTCGGTCTGCGATCGGGAACGCTATCGCCGGCATTGATCGCCGGCATGGGGGCGGCGGCACAACGTGCGAATGAGACGTTTGATCAGGACGCCGAACACGTCCGAACACTGTGGAACAGTGCCCGCGAACTGTTTGATGACTGGACGCTCAACGGCAGCGCCGATGCGCGCTGGCACGGCAACCTCAACATCCGCCGAGAAGGACTGGATGTGGGGAGGTTGATGAGCGATGTGCGCGATGTGATGTTTTCCGCTGGCAGCGCCTGTGCCAGCGGATCGGGTCGCCCAAGTCATGTGCTGAAGGCCATCGGCCTATCGGACAAGCAGGCGAAATCCTCGATCCGGCTAGGCTTTGGGCGCTATACCACGCTCGACGAGATCGAGGAGGCCGCTGCCAAGATCAATGCTGCTGCGGAGGCGCAAGGGTTGTGAAAATCGAATTCGTCACGTCGAACGGGGACACCGTCAGCGCACAAGCCCAAGCGGGCGACAACCTCCTGCGTGTGGCGCAGGCGGCGGGCCTGCCGCTGGAAGGGACCTGCGAAGGGCAGATGGCCTGTTCCACATGTCATGTCATCGTTGCGGGCGAATGGTTCGACCGCCTCGAAGAAGCGAGCGAAGAGGAAGAGGACATGCTGGACCTTGCAGCAGGTGTTGCGCGCACCAGCCGCCTGTCGTGCCAGATCGACCTGACCGAAGAGATGGACGGCCTGACTGTTACCATTCCGGCTGAAAGTTGTGACATGCGGCGTTGACCGCCGGTCCCTTTTCGATTGCCCTTGGTCGATTGGCCTTTGCCCCGGTCCCGCTGCCATGTAGCGATGTCGCCACCAAGCACCGGGACTTTTGAGGGATTGTCATGCGTTTCCAGAATACTCTGCTGCTCGCCGCAGCACCTGTCGCACTGTTCGCGGTCACTGCGCCTGCCTTTGCGCAAACCGCCCCAGCCGAGACCAGCGAAGCGTCCAGCGAAAATCACAATGCCGAATTGCGCGCCTGGTTCGATACGAAATACGAAGAGCAGGTGATGGACAGCCCCCTGTGGCTTACCTCGCTGGGTCGCAAGGAACGCTACGGCGAAATCGATGATTTTTCGCTCGCCGCGCAGGACAAGGATCTGGCGTGGAAGAAGGCTACCGTCGAGGAGATGGAGCGTACCTTCGATTACGATAGCCTGAGCAGTGCCGACAAGCTGTCCTACGACCTCTGGAAATACGAGTACGAACAGGCGGCAGAATCGGCCAAATGGCGCGACGATGGCTATGTTTTCACCCAGATGCACGGGGCGCATACCTATCTCCCGACGCTACTGATTTCGCAGCACCGCGTGGATACGGCGCAGGACATGCGCGATTATATTTCGCGTGTGTCGGAAATCGGGCGTGCTCTGGGCCAGCTGGTCGATATCGCGGAACCCCGTGCAGCCGCTGGCGTACGTCCGCCCTATTTCGCGTATGACTTCGTGATCGACGAATCGAAGAAGCTGATTTCCGGTGCGCCATTCGATGATACTGCCGACAACGCATTGTGGGAGGACGGCAAGAAGAAGATCGCCGCTCTGGTCGAAGCTGGCACGATCACCGCTGCCGATGGCGAAACGATGCAGGGCGAGCTCGAAGCTGCGCTGAAGGGCGGGTACAAGGCAGGCTACGACAGACTGATTACGTTCATGACCGCCGACCGCCCCAATGCCCCCGAAATCGGTGTCGGCGTTGGGGTGCTGCCCAATGGGGACGGGTATTACGCCCATCGTCTGTCGAACAGCACGACCACCGATCTGACCGCGGAGCAGGTGCACCAGATCGGTCTTGACGATGTGAAGCGCATTCATGCCGAAATGGAAGCGATCAAGGACCAGGTGGGCTTCGATGGCGATCTCCAGTCGTTCTTCGCCTACATCAAGGAAGACAAGGACAATTACTTCCCGCAGGGCGACGAAGGCGCACAGATGTACATCGACGCTGCGACGGCGGCGCTGGACAACATCGAATCCAAGCTGCCCCAGTATTTCGGTCTGCTGCCCAAGGCCGGGCTGGAAGTGCGGAGGGTGGAGCCGTTCCGCGAGCAGGACGGCGGGGCGCAGCATTACAATTCGGGCACGCCCGACGGATCGCGGCCGGGGATCTATTACGCCCACCTGTCCGACATGAGCGCGATGCCGAAGAACATGCTGGAGGTGATCGCCTATCACGAAGGCCTGCCAGGCCATCACATGCAAATCTCTATCGCCCAGGAACTGACCGGCGTACCGAAATTCCAGACCCAGCAATTCTACGGTGCCTACACGGAAGGGTGGGGCCTGTATTCGGAGCGTTTTGCCAAGGAAATTCCGGGCACGTATCAGGACCCGTATTCGGACTTCGGGAGGCTGAGTTCGGAATTGTGGCGCGCGATCAGGCTGGTCGTGGACACAGGGCTGCATTCCAAGGGCTGGACCGAAGATCAGGCCATTGCCTATTTCACCGAGAATTCGCCCCAGAATGCGGAAACGATCCGCAACGAGGTGCGGCGCTATCTGGTCATGCCGGGGCAGGCGACAAGCTATAAGATCGGGATGAACAAGATCCTCGATCTGCGTGCTAAGGCGGAAACCGAACTCGGCGACAAATTCGACATTCGCGGGTTCCACGATGTGGTGCTGGGCGACGGCGCTCTGCCGCTTTCGTTGCTGGAACGCCGCGTCGATGCTTGGATCGCCGAGCAACAAACGAGCTGACGAACATACGCTGTCTGGGACTTTCGGCAGAAGAACGTAGTCCCAAACGAAAAGCCCCGCCGCAGTGATGCGGCGGGGCTCTCGTTGTTACAGGGTATTTAGGTTCAGGCGGCTTCGAGCTCTGCCTTGTCGACCGTTTCGCCGAGCATTTCGATCAGTGCCTTACTGAAGGCCGGAATATCGTCCGGGTTGCGGCTGGTGATCAGGTTGCCGTCCTGGGCAACTTCCTGATCGACCACGTTGGCGCCGGCATTCTTCAGATCGGTGCGGATCGATTTGTAGCAGGTTGCCGTCTTGCCTTCGACGATGCCGGCTTCGATCAGCATCCAGGGGGCATGGCAGATAGCTGCAATCGGCTTACCCGCATCGTTGAATTCACGCACGATCGCGACTGCGCGGTCGTTCACGCGGAGAAGGTCGGGATTGATCTGGCCCCCGGGGATCAGCAATGCATCGAAATCGGAACAGTCTGATACATCATCGATAGCCTTGTCGACCTTGACGCTGTTGCCCCAGTCATCCTGGTCCCAACCCTTGATTTCACCGCTTTCGAGGCTGACGACGACGGTTTCGATACCGGCCTTTTCGAGGTTCGCTTTCGGCTTTTCCAGTTCGGACTGTTCGAAGCCATCGGTGGCGAGGATCATTACGCGCTTGCTCATGGGAAACTCCTTGATTTGCTGTTACTCATGCAATGCGTGGGGAAAGCGGGTTGTTCCGTTCTTCTAGGCGGGGCGTGGCGGTGGTAGGGCGAGTGTCATGGCCGCCAATGAAACCACGCTCGACAGTGACAAAGACCCGTTCGACGCGATCGTCGACGCCCCGTTCGACAGCGCTCTGTCCGAAAGGTATCTGGTCTATGCACTGAGCACGATCACCGCACGATCGCTGCCGGACCTTCGCGACGGGTTGAAGCCCGTGCATCGCCGCCTGCTGTGGGCGATGCGCCAGCTGAAGCTCGACCCTTCCAGCGCGTTCAAGAAATCCGCACGCGTAGTGGGGGATGTGATCGGCAAGTATCACCCACACGGCGATGCCAGCGTCTACGATGCGATGGTCCGGCTCGCGCAGGATTTCGCGCTGCGATATCCACTGGTCGAAGGGCAGGGCAACTTCGGCAATATCGATGGCGATAACGCCGCCGCCTATCGGTACACCGAAGCGCGGCTGACGAAGACCGCGCTGCGGCTGATGGAGGGGCTCGACGAAGGCACGGTCGAGTTCATTCCTACCTACAATGGGGAAGAGCAGGAGCCGGAGATATTCCCCGGCCTGTTCCCCAATCTGCTTGCCAACGGCGCGAGCGGCATCGCGGTGGGCATGGCGACCAACATACCCAGCCACAATGTCGCAGAGATCGTCGACGCGACGCTTGAAGTAATCGACAACCCGCATGTCGAACATGCGCGGCTGATGGAACTGTTCAAGGGCCCGGATTTCGCCACCGGAGGCATCGTGGCCGAAAGCGCGGAGCTTGTTGCTGCGGCGTATGAAACCGGCCGCGGGTCATTCCGTGTGCGCGGGCGTTTTCACGCGGCAGAAGCAGCCAGCGCGGAGGATCGCGAAGCGGGGATCGAGCGGATGGGTGGCGGGCAATGGCAGCTCGTGATCAGCGAGATCCCCTATCAGGTGGCCAAGGGCAAGCTGATCGAACAGATCGCGCAGGCAATCGCCGACCGGAAGCTGCCGATCCTGGAAGACGTGCGCGACGAGAGCGATGAAAAGATCCGCATCGTGCTGGTCCCGCGCAGCCGCAATGTCGACCCCGAGCTGCTCAAGGAAAGCCTGTACAAGCTGACCGATATGGAAACGCGGTTCGGGCTCAACCTCAACGTGCTCGACGCCAGCCGAACGCCGATGGTGATGGGGCTGAAGGAACTGCTGAATAACTGGATCGCCAGCCAGATCGACATTCTGCAGCGCCGCAGCCAGCACCGGCTGGACCAGATCGCGCGGCGGCTGGAGTTGGTCGAAGGGTATATCATCGCCTTCCTCAACCTCGACCGGGTGATCGAAATCATCCGTTACGAGGATGAGCCCAAGGTGGTGATGATGGAGGAGTTCAGCCTGACCGACCGGCAGGCCGAAGCGATCCTGAACATGCGGCTGCGCAGTTTGCGCAAGCTTGAGGAAATGCAGCTTCGCCAGGAAAAGGACGATCTGCTCAAGGAACAGGATGAACTGGAAAAGCTGCTCGGCTCGCCAGCACGCCAGCGCACGCGCCTGAAGCGCGATCTCAATGCGCTGCGCAAGGAATATGGCGAAGACACTGCATTGGGGGCCCGCCGCACCAGCATTCGGGAAGCGGCGCCCGCGGTCGAATTCAGCATGGACGCGATGATCGAGAAGGAGCCGGTAACGGTGATCCTGTCGCAGAAGGGCTGGATCCGCGGTGCAAAGGGACATCTGCCGCTGGATCAGGATTTCAAATACAAGGAAGGCGATGGCCCGGCCTTCGTGATCCATGCGCAGACTACCGACAAGCTGCTGCTGGCGACCGACAAGGGGCGGTTCTTCACGATCGGCGCGGACAAGCTGCCCGGCGCGCGCGGCTTTGGCGAACCGGTGCGCAATACCCTGGATATCGATGCGAGTGCGCATATCGTGGCGCTGATCGTCCACAAGCCGAAACAGCGCCTGCTGCTGGTGGCGGACACGGGCAAGGGCTTCGGTACGACCACCGACGAATTGCTCGCCGAAACACGCAAGGGGCGGCAGGTCGTCAATCTCAAGGGCGATGCGAAGATGGTGGTGGCGCGGACGATAGAAGAAGGTCACGACCACGTCGCCTGCGTGGGGGATAATCGCAAGCTGGTGGTCTTCAATCTCGAGGAACTGCCCGAACTTGCCCGCGGCCAAGGTGTAACCTTGCAGCGTTATCGCGACGGTGGCCTGTCCGATGCCACCACCTTCACTCTGGCAGAAGGGTTGAGCTGGACCATGGGCGGCAAGGAAGGTCGCACACGCACGGAAGGCGAGATGTGGCAATGGAAGGTGGCCCGCGGCGGGGCAGGGCGGATGCCGCCGCAGGGCTTCCCGCGCGATAACAAGTTCACCTGACGCAGCGGTTCCGATGACTGCCGCGGTACAGGTGAATTGACCGCATGAGAAAAGGCCGGAAGCGCTTGCGCACTCCCGGCCTTTCGCGACCCTGAAACAGGCTCAGGGATTATTCGCTAGACGATTACTCACCGGCACTTTCGGCTGCGGGTGCCGAGGCGCCCATGGCCGCATCGATCTGCGCGTTGGTGAGCAGCGCCATCAGGGCGCCGGTCGGGCTGGCGGCGAAATGTTCGCGCAGCAGGGTGACCTTCTTGGTCTCGTCGCCGCCACGGGCGATGATCACATTGTCACCGTTGATTTCGAGAACGGTGCCGAGCGGCGCGTTCTTGGCAGTGACGGCATTGGCACCGACGACCAGGGCAGCATCACGCTTGGCGACGGCTTCCTGATGGGCCGCCTGAAGCATGCTGACGATCTGCGCCTTGGTGGCGTTGAGCGAGGTTCCGTTGTCGTTCGTGCCGAACGCATTGGCCGGAACCGGAGCGCGCATGTCGTCGACCACGAGGATCACGGTGTCGCCCTGAACGGCTTCGATGGTGCCGATTTCGGCGCCGTCATTGCCATACACGGTTGCGCCAGCTGCGACGGAAGCGGTGGCTTCCTGCGCGACGGCAACGCCGGGGGCGACGGCTGCGGTGGTGGTGAGGGCGACGGCGGCAAGCGCCAGCTTCGCGATTTTCATATAAAACTCCAAGGCTTGTTATTCGAAATACGCGGCTCCCCCACACGCGAAACGCGCGATCGAGCCGATCAAGAATGGAAAGAGCGGGCGAGAGTGTGGTTCCCGACACCCGCAAGTCCCCCCACGGGAGAACGGGTACTGTATGTCACGGACTGCGTTTTTTTGCAACCGCGAGGCCTTTATGCTGCAGTGCACCTTAAGCGACGCTGAAGCGCATAAAGGGTGGATGTTCAGCGAGCGGCGAGTTCCTCGTCGAGCAATTCTTCTACCCTGGTGCGCGGCGGGAATTGTTCATCCACCCATCGCTTTTCGATCCGCTGCAGTATGCGCGCGACTTCGGGCCCCTTGCCCACGCCGCGTGCCACGATCTCGCCGCCTTTCAGCGGAAAGCGGGGCGCTTCCCAGCCGATGATCGACGACGGGTCTTTTCCTGCGATCAGCAGGCGATCAAGCGCGCAATCCTTGCCAACGTCATAAGCCAGGCCGCGAGGACGATCACCGTCGCGGGCATCGCGGCGGGCCACGCACATCAGGCGATCGCGCTGGCTGCGGGACAGACGCAGGCGGGCCGATACAGCCTCTGCAACCGGCGGCACGGCGGGCAAAAGCGCAGCCATCCGCCGCATGGCATCGGGTTCTATGTCGGAGGCCCTTTCCGCCTCGATCAGGCGGCCAAGCTGATCCACCTCGCGCCTGCCGCATTCGGGCAGCACTTCCTGCAACACCCCGAGGGCGCGCATCTTCGCAATTGTCGCGGACGGATCGGGAAGGGCGAGAAGGTTCTGCATTTCCCAGCCCACGCGTTCGCGGCTCAGGCCCTTGAGGGTCGGGGCGAGGGCGCTGCACGCGGCCGTGGCCTCTTCGTCCCAGCCATCACCGAAGCGCGTGGCGAAGCGGAAATAGCGCAATATGCGCAGGTGATCTTCCTGTATGCGCGTTTCGGCATCGCCGATGAAGCGCACACGCCTGGCGGAAAGATCGGCAAGGCCGCCGAAATAATCCGAGATTTCGAGGGTTTCCGGGTGGGCATACAGCGCATTGATGGTGAAATCGCGCCGCGCCGCATCGTCTTTCCATTCGTGGGAGAAGGCGATCGTGGCGCGCCTGCCGTCGGTCGCGACATCGCGCCGCAGCGTGGTGATCTCCACATTTCCGTCGTCGAAGATCGCGGTCACGGTGCCGTGGTCGATACCGGTGGGAATAGTGCGGATACCGGCATCCTTGCAGCGATCGATGACGGTGGCGGGCAGATGCCGCGTCGCCGCGTCGATATCATGCGCGCGATAGTCCAGCATCGTGTCGCGTACGCAGCCGCCGACCCAGCGAATATCGTCAGCGCCCAGCGTTTCGACGAGCTTGGCCAGGCTCGCGCGCTGCGTCCATTCGGCCTTTGGCAGATGTGCCGTCATCAATGCGCCTCCAGCCACGCTATCCGGCGGGACAGGTTCCAGCAGATGGCTGCCGTCACACCCCAGATCCGGTAACCATCATGATTCATTTCCAGATATTCGCGCGTAGCCCCTTTCCAGAAAACCGAATCGCGGTTCCATTGCGAAGCGTCCATGAGCTTTTCGAGGGGACATTCGAACCAGCTTTCGACTTCACGCGGGTCCGGGCGGATGGAAAGATCGCGCGGCACTGTGGCAAGAACTGGGGTGATATCGAACCCGGTACCGGTTTGATAGCGGTCGGTCGTGCCGATCAGCCGGACATTCTCAGGCTCGATCGCCAGTTCTTCCCATGCTTCGCGTAACGCCGCATCCACCGCGCTTTCGCCGGCTTCGACCTTGCCCCCGGGGAACGCGACCTGTCCGGGATGATCGCGCATGGTCCGCGGCCTCTGCGTCAGGATGACCGTGGGATCGGGTCGCTCGGTCACCGCGATCAGGACGGCTGCGTCGGCGGTGCGATCAAGGTCGGCGAAGCGGCTGTCCGACATGAGTTCGCCGACATCGCGCGCATGGCCCTGTTCGAACAACTGGGTAAGACGGTCGAAGATCTCGCTCATGCAGGCAGAAGCGAAAAAGTCTCGCCGCCGCTCTTCACGGTCCAGTCGTCACCGCGCTCGAGCGCGATGCGGGCGAGTTGTTCATAGGTCGAACGGTTTAGCCGCGCCTCGCAACCGCGACGGACATGAATGAAGAGCGATGGACTGTCGGCATCGCCAGCCGCGCGTATCGGATGATCCGGCCCGGCGACGACCAGTTCGTCGGTGTTCAGCCGAAAGGCGAGGTCGCCTTCGGTTTCGCTGACATCGGTGGCGATGAAGCAGGCATCTTCCACCTCTATCGACAGTTTCTGATAAGGCACGACGAGCCAGTAGCTGCCGTCTTCTTCGCGGTTCAGCAGGCCCGCGAAGGCGCGCACCATGCCGGGGCGCTTGATCGCCGAACCCTCGTGATACCAGGTTCCGTCGGCACCAATGCGCATGTGACTGTCATCGATATTGTCGGGCGACCATTGTTCGACCGGCGGAAGCTTTCGCTCCGCAACGGCCTCGGCAATCTGTGCCAGCGACATGCCGGCGAGTTCTGGGGGCGGGGTATAGGGCATCGTGGAACAGCCGATGCCAGATAGCGACTAGTTCGCCAAGCTCCACGGGCCCAGCATTCCTTCTGCGGGCAGGATTGCCGGATTGCCGCTGCGCGCCAGCAAGCGGTGTTTTTCGAATGGACCCGGGCAGTGCCAGCCCTGCGTGTGCGTAGCGGTGAACTGCCAGCGATCGTAATAGTCGGGATCACCGATCATCACCTGGGGCAGGGGGGAGGCGCCATCTTCGAAACCCGCGTCGATCGCGCCGAGACTGGCGGCCATCAGCGCCTTGCCGAAACCTTCGCCCTGCCGTCCCGGCATGACTGCAACTGGACCCACCATGATCATCGGGTGCGCGCGTCCGCGCGGGTCCGTCAGCGCGACCGGCCAGAGCTGGATAGTACCGGCCAGATAATCGTCATCGTCGAGCGCGGCAAAGCTCAGCGCGTCAAGCCAGTCGGTCCCTTCGCGGATGCGATAGGCCGTGCGGGCATGCCGCCCTTCGCCGAAGGAGGCATCGAGCAATTCTTCGACCATCTGCGGGTCGATAGCGGAAAGGGGAACGAGCGTCGCCATAAGGGCGCGCCGATTAGGGCGCGCCGCAGGCCAAGTCGATCAAATTCGCCTTAGCCTGGTGTTAGTTTGAGCAGCCGCCCGCCTTCCTTGTCTTCGAGCACCCAGATCGCGCCGTCTGGACCCTGTACGATTTCACGCAGACGTTTTTCAAACGGTATGCGCTGCGTTTCGCGCGCGCTTTCACCGTCGATCGTCACGACGACGAGAGCGGAAGGCTTCATGGCCGCAATCACCGCCGCGCCCTTCCAACCTGCGAACTGATCACCGGAATAGAAGATGAAATCGCCCGGCGCGATTACCGGAGTCCAGTTGACTGCCGGCTTGATGAAATCGTCTCTCGTGGAATTGCGGGGTATCGGTTTGCCATCGTAGTGATCGCCGCCAGAGACCTCGGGCCAGCCGTAATTCCCGCCCGATTGCACGAGGTTCAATTCGTCACCGCCAGCGGGGCCGTGCTCCAGATCCCACAGGCGACCCTGGCCATCGAACTGCAGGCCGAGGATGTTGCGGTGTCCCCACGACCATAGCTGTGCGCTGATACCGCCTTCGCCAGCAAGCGGATTGCCTGCTGCAGTCGATCCGTCGAGGTTGAGGCGAACGATGGAGCCGAGATTATTCGACGTATCCTGTGCAGGCTGCATTTTCTGGCGGTCGCCGCTGGCTACGAAGAGGTAGCGTTCGTCCGGGCTGAAGGCGAGGCGGTGCGAATAGTGCCCGCGGCCCGTTACCTTCGGCGCCTGCCGCCAGATTACCTCCAGCCCCTCGATTGCACAGGCATTCGTCTGCGCGCATTCCAGAGTTCCACGGCCGACCACGGCCCCGCGCGTATCGCCTTCGCCCGCTTCGGCCCAGCTCAGATAGATCGTGCGGCGATCCAGGCTGCTCGAGGATTCGGACGGCAGGAAAGCTATGTCCCCAAGCCCGCCCTGGCCGCCATAATCAACCTCGGGCCCGCCTGTTACGGTCCCCTGCGTACCGTTTGCCGTATCTACGAATTTGATCGTGCCCCCACGTTCCGTAATGAACAGCGTATCGGTGCCTGGCGCAAATTCAGCCGCCCACGGCTCGTCGAAGGTGCCGTAGTCCTGCGCGTTCAGATCCTGGCCGCTGGATACGGAGATGGTTTCCGATGGCATGGGCGTTGATTGGGTCTGCGCGCTATCCCCGGAAGCAGCATTGCCGCAACTTGCGAGCAGAGCCATAGGCGATAGGGTGGCAGCAAGGACGAACTGGCGCATGTATCATTCAACTCCCGATTGTGGCCTCGGTGCTGCGCCGCTGATCGTCGGTGTGGACGAGGCGGGCCGCGGGCCGCTGGCAGGGCCGGTGGTGGCGGCCGCGGTGGTATTGTGCAACCCGGCACCTCCGGGTCTCGACGATTCTAAAAAGCTTTCGGCCAAGCGCCGTTCCCTGCTTGAGCCGCAAATTCGTACACGATGCGTCTGGGGGCTCGCCGTGGTCGAGCCCGAAGAGATCGACCGGATCAACATTTTCCAGGCCACCATGCTGGCGATGACGCTGGCGGTAAGCCGGCTGGTCGACGCCATGGGCTGCGAGCCGGAAGAGGTTTTGATCGATGGCAACATGACGCCGCACGGTCGCCATTCCGAATGGCGCTGGGCAGGGGCGCGGCCCATCGTGGGCGGGGATGGCAAGGAGAAGTGCATCGGCGCCGCCAGCATCCTCGCCAAGGAACATCGCGACCGTCTGATGCGCGAAGCCGCCGAAACCCACCCGCATTACGGCTGGGACCGCAATGCCGGATATGGCACGGCCGAACATATGGAAGCGCTGCGCATGCACGGGCCCACGCCGCTGCACCGTCGCAGCTTCGCCCCGGTGTCGCAGATGGCGCTGCTCTGACATCTGCCGTATCGGGCCAGATTGAGTCCTGCGTGCCACACCCCACAATATTGAGTCCGCATATTTCGCATGGACTCAATATCTTGTGACGGACACCTTCTGTTCTCTGTAAGAAACCCAACGTTAACCATCGTGGCTTAGGTTTTTCGTGCTTGACGCGGAGTCCGCTTGGACTCACCCTGTGGATAACTAAGGACAGGGACGAATACCATGGGGGTCATCGAGACCACGAAGAGTCGCGTAAAAGCGGCGGTTAAAATTGCGGATGTACCGAAGGAATTGCTGCCCTTGGGGCGCATCTTGAACGGTGACTGCGTGGAAGCGATGCGTTCGCTGCCCGATGCGTCCGTGGACCTCGTTTTTGCCGATCCGCCTTACAATCTCCAGCTGGGCGGCGATCTAAACCGGCCCGATGGCAGCCATGTCGATGCGGTGACCGATCACTGGGACCAGTTCGACAGCTTCAAGATCTACGACGATTTCACCCGCGACTGGCTGACGGAAGCCAAGCGCGTGCTCAAGCCCGATGGGGCGCTGTGGGTCATCGGCAGCTATCACAACATTTACCGTGTCGGCGCGATCCTGCAGGATCTGGGCTTCTGGATCCTCAACGACATCGTCTGGCGCAAGTCGAACCCCATGCCCAATTTCAAGGGCACCCGGTTCACCAATGCGCATGAAACGCTGCTGTGGTGCAGCCAGGGCGAAAAGGCCAAATACCACTTCAACTATCGCGCCATGAAGACGCTGAACGATGAATTGCAGATGCGCAGCGACTGGGTTCTGCCGATCTGCAATGGTGGGGAGCGGTTGAAGGAAGGCGGCCATAAGGTCCACCCGACCCAGAAACCCGAGGCATTGCTCTATCGTGTGCTGCTGTCGACGACCGAACGCGGCGACGTGGTGCTCGACCCGTTCTTCGGCACCGGCACTACCGGCGCCGTAGCCAAGCGTTTGGGGCGCGAATGGATCGGCTGCGAACGCGAAGCCAATTATCGCGATGCGGCCCTCAAGCGGATCGAGAAGGAACTCCCACTCGACGAAAGCGCGCTGACCACGATGCAGAGCGCGAAAGCCGCGCCGAAGGTCGCTTTCGGGGCACTGGTCGAAAACGGCTTCATCAAACCGGGCACGCAGGTGTTCGACAAGAAACGCCGCTGGGTCGCAAAGGTCCGCGCCGACGGCTCGCTGGCTTATGAAAAGCAGACCGGTAGCATCCACGGGCTGGGCAAAGACCTGCAAGGCGCACCCAGCTGCAATGGGTGGACCTTCTGGCATTATGAAAATGGCGGCGAGGTAAAGCCCATCGATGCGGCCCGTCAGCTGTATCTGCTGGCTGTGGAAGACTGACGCACGATCCGCGCGGTTTTTTGCAAGAATTTACCAATCGACTGTATTGCCGCACCCGGCCTCACGCAGGCCGGGCAGGCAAACTGTAATGGCAGGCAGATGAAACAGGACACTATCGGCAGCAAAGTCCTGGCGTTTCTCGCCGGCAATCTGCTCGATCCCACTCCGTTCAACTATCGCTTCGGCTATCTTTATCTCAACCGGACCAGCAAGGTGATCGTCGAGGAAACCGACACCTATATCGATAGCGGCATGCGTATGACGCAGGAAGCTGTCGCCGAAATCATGCAGAAATTCGCCCAGGCTTCGGAAGATCCGGCAGAACGGATCGCCGCACGTGACGAGGCGCTCGACTTATTTCTCGACGCCGCAGGTGAACTGGCGCGTGAAACGCAGCGTCAGGCGGGCGACGTGGGCCGCGACATTGCCGAGGAAAGCCAGGTGATCCGCGAAGGGGCAGAAGGCGAAGATCTGACCAGCGCAATCGGTCGCATCGTCGATCGGGCGGCCCAGGCCGAACGCGAACTGGCCAATTCATCCAACCGGATCGACAGGCTGCAGCGCGATCTCGAAGAAGCGCGCAACAAGGCGCTGGTCGATGAACTGACCGGCATCGCCAACCGCCGCGCGGCCCGGACGACCATCCAGGATCTCGAAACGCGCAAGGTTCGCTATTGCATCGCGATCATCGATGTCGATCATTTCAAGTCGATCAACGACACCTATGGCCATACGGTCGGCGACCGGGCCCTGAAACTGGTCGCGACCGCGCTGGAGGAATCGCTCGCGCCCTGGCCGGTGGCTCGCTGGGGCGGGGAGGAATTCCTGGTGATCGCCGAAATCCCCGACCCTGCGAGGATGGTCGAAAAGGTGCAGGCTGCCAAGGATGACCTGGCCTTTCGCAAACTGAGGCTGCGCGAAACCGACGAGCCGATGAATCCGATCACCTTCTCTGCCGGCGTGGCGGGCTGCTCGAGCACCAGCGAGCAAACCCTGCGGCGCGCCGACAATGCATTGTACAAGGCGAAGCAAAGCGGCCGCAACACAGTACTGATCGCGCCGGAGACAGGACGCGTAGGAGACGCTTGACGGTGGCTCGGGAACAAGACTTTCGGCATCCTACAATAACTGGCTAGACCGCACGACTGCACATCGACGGCGTTGAAGGCACAGCGCGGGGCCCGCTGGACTAATTGCGTCGCCGCCCATAGAGAGCGCTTCGATGGCGCTCATTCCCCGCAGACCCCGGTTTCTGACAGGCAAGATGCCGCAGGAACTGGTTGGTGCGGACGATTGGCACAGGCGCATCGCCATGCTGGTTTCGGCGATACTGATCGGCCTGGCCGCGCTGCTCTTTGCCAAACTGGGCGATGGCGCGCAGGCAATGTTCGCCTCGCTGCGCCGTGATTACGTCTATCTTCCGCTGGTCCTGACCCCGCTGACGTTCCTGCTCGTGTCTGTGCTGACCCGTCGTTTCGCCCGTGAGGCGCGCGGTTCCGGAATACCGCAGGTCATGGCCGCCAGCCGCCAACCGATGGGGCGTATCGCTCGCGCATTGCTTTCCTTGCGCGCTGCACTGGCAAAGATCGTCCTGACAGTCGTTGCATTGCTGGGCGGCGCATCGGTCGGGCGCGAAGGGCCGACGGTGCAGCTGGCCGGTGCGATAATGGTACAGGTCCATCGGCTGTTTCGCCTGCGCGTGACGCCCGGCGTGGTGATCGCGGGCGGTGCTGCCGGCGTTGCGGCCGCGTTCAATACCCCGCTGGCCGGAATCGCCTTCGCGATCGAGGAACTGGCCGTCGCCTACGAACAACGCGTTGCGGTCCTCGTCATGGGCGCGGTCATGATCGCCGGGCTCACGGCGCAGGGGCTGGCGGGCGACTACATCTACTTCGGCGAACTGGAGGGCAGCCTTCCGATCACCACGGTGCTGGTCGCTGCGCCGCTTGCAGGCCTGCTAGGCGGGCTTTTGGGAGGATTGTTCTCTCGTCTTTTCCTGATGCTGCGCGGCCCGGATGGGCGTTGGGCTGCCTTGCTCGACCGCAGGCCGATGATCACCGCGCTAGTCTGTGGCATCGTAGTAGGATTGCTGATCTTCGTCACCGATGGGGATGCAGCCGGAACAGGCTATGAGCCGACGACCGCTCTGCTCGAGGGGCGAGAGGGCGACTTCTGGTTCGGCCCGGCCAAGTTCTTCGCTGCGCTGGCGACCAGTGCGAGCGGAATTCCGGGCGGGATTTTCGCGCCCTCGCTGGCGGCGGGTGCCGGGTTCGGACAGTGGCTCACCCCGCTTTTCCCAAGCGAACAGGCGGGGCTGATCGTGCTGCTCGGCATGGCGGGATATTTCACCGGCGTGGTCCGCGCACCTCTGACGGCGGTGATCATTCTTGGCGAAGCGACCGGCAGCAGCCATGTCATCCTGCCGCTTTTCGCCACTGCACTGATCGGAGACTGGGCCGGCAGCATGGTGTGCCGCGAAAAACTCTACATCGTCCTCGCACGCGGCTTCCTGCCGCAGCAACCGCGCGAAGATCGACCAGACTGACCCGCTGTGTTCGAGCGCTTCCGCGCGCTACGACGTGCGGCATGATCCAGTTGAACGCCTCGAGTGCAGCCTTGTCGTCCAGATGACGGGCAAGAAAAAAGCCCCGGTCCAGTGGACCGGGGCTTTCTTGTAGGTTTGGCCGGATTTACCCTGCCGGAGCGACAGTCGACCAGACGATGTCGTTCGCATCCGTGTTCTCGAACAGGGCCACGAAGTTTCCATCGACCGAAAGAAGCGTGCTGTTACCGACTTGTTCGAACACCACGTCGGCATCTACGGTGTTGAACAGTTCGACCGTATCGCCCGCTTCGTAATCGCGAACCAGGTTGAACCCGTTGCCGACATCGTCGCCGTTGAAGGCGAAAACATCGTCACCATTGCCCCCGAACAGGGTGTTGGATCCTGCGCCCCCGTAGAGGTAGTCATTGCCGGCATTGCCGCGCAGTTCGTCGTTTCCGGCACCCCCGAACAACTGGTCGTCGCCTCCACGGCCAAAGAGGATATCGTTCCCGTTGCCACCGGTCAGGATGTCGCGACCTTGTCCGCCGTCCAGCCGGTCGTTGCCTTCGCCGCCGTCAAGGGTATCGGCACCGGCACCGCCTTCGATGGTGTCATCGCCCGCACCGCCGGAGATGATATCGTCACCGCCGTTGCCGTTGATGACGTCGTCGCCGTCGCCACCATCGATGGTGTCGTTACCGTTCCTGGCTTCGATGAGATCATCGCCTGCGCCGCCGTAGACGATATTGTCCCCCTGACCGGTGATGATGACATCGTCGCCACCAAGGCCGTCGAGGATGTTGCTGTTGTTGTCACCCACCAGCACGTCGTTGAACTGGCTGCCCTGAAGGCCTTCGATGCTGCGATAGGTGTCGCCTTCCGAATTGGTACCATTCAAGAGCGAGGCGGTTACGCCGGTTTCGGACTGGATATAGCTCGCAATGTCCGTACCCCTTCCGCCATCGAGCAGATCGGAGCCGCCGCGTCCGATGAGCACGTCATCGCCGCCGTTGCCATACAGTTCGTTGTTAAGGCCGTTGCCCAGCAGTGTGTCGTTGCCGCTGCCGCCTTCCGCATTCTCGATTTCGACGCCACGGGCGATAGTGATGCCCCCGAAAACACCGTCGACATAGGAGACGACGCCGCCGCCGGTCGGGGTGTAGTCGATCGTTGCCGCCAGCAGATCGATCTGCGCATTGCGCTGACCGCTATACTTGATCGTATCGTTGCCGCCGGTGTCCCAGATGGTCTCGTAATATGTGCCTTCGACGTTTTCGTCTTCGAGGACATAGACGTCATCGCCCGTCGCATGCGGATTGATGATGCCATAGCGTTCCTGAAGAACGGCTATATCGAATGCACTGAGTGTACCCGACCAGCCGTGTCCGATCCCGTCCAGGGTGAAGGGAGATGGGCCGTTCGGTCCGGTATCGAACGCGTCGTTATACGACATCACCGTATAAACGCCCTGGTTGAGGTCGAAGATGCCGTAAGATCCAGACGGGCCGGTCACGCCGACCATAACGTCCGATCCGCCGCCGGTATCGTGGGGATGGGCCACACCATGAGCGTGGCCGAATTCATGCAGCACTACTGCGAAGGCATAGCCACCCTGTTGCAGGGCCTCTTGGCCGGGAAGGTTCCAGCCGCCGCTCAGGACATTGAATACGCCGACACCCTGGGCATCGCCATAAGCCGGATCCTGCGGGAAGAAATAGGCCCCGTATTCCGCAGATTCAGTTTTGAGCAGACGGAACGTCGCTTCGTCGGCGTCTTCGGTAATCCGGTATTCGTATCCCAGGATATTCTCATATTCGCCGAGCGCCGACATGACCTGATCGACTTCGTAATCGTTCCAGTCGATGGTCACCATGGGGCCACCGTCGTCACCGGTCTGATTGAAGTTCTCGTCGGAATCGCCGAAGTAGACGTAGACTACCCCGTCTTCATTCGGAGTGATATTCTCGGCATTGACCCAATTGAGGGAATCGAGCGGATCCAGATCTGCAAGGGCAGTTTGCTGTGCCGTGATCGAATACCCGCCGGTCTGCCCGCCGTAAGCCACCACATCGATGTAGTAGGTGCCACCTTCTTGCGCGAGGAAGCTGGCCCTCGAACTGATATCGTTGGGGAAGTTGATGTCATCATTGGACGCGACCACATTGCCGTCGGCATCGTAAATGGTGATGATCGTGTCCAGTTCGCCCGCTGGCACATTCAGATAGCTGGTGTTGTAATCTGCACCGCCTGTCAGCTCGAAGCTGTAGATCTGACCTGCCTGGGCTTCGAACGTGTATGTGTCGATCTCGCCGAAGCCGGCTACCGGACCCGTCCCCGAATCGATGAAGCCATAGGTAATGCCATCGGTCGAGATGGTGACCGCGCCATCGAAGGTATCGGGCACTTCGTCAGTCGCGGCCTGCTGAACGACGTCGACAGTATAGCTGCCGGTAGCAGTCTGACCGGGATTGGCAAAGCCTGCCACCCCTATGGTGTATTGGCCCGTATACTCGGCGGTGAAGGTCAGCAGGGAATTGACGCCTGCGCCGCCATCATCGTCCGAATTAACAAGGATGCCTTCATTGTCCAACAGCGCCAGGAACGTATCGGGAAGCGGGTTGTCGCCCGCTCCGTACAGGCTGATCATGTAGGTCTGGCCTGCGACAACATCGATGGAGATGAAGTCGACCTCTCCTTCGACGGCGATGTCTCCATCGGTGGAACTGACTATTTCAGCTGCGATGGGATTGGCGCCACTCGCGGCGGCGGTCGATCCGGAAGCGATCGACGGAGCAGAGCGAGCTTCCGAAAAATCGGCGAACAAGTCCGCACCCGGCTTGCTCTCATGCTCATGCGATCCCCCTTCGAGG
The DNA here is from genome assembly GCF_019857205.1 of Qipengyuania pacifica. GTDB lineage: Bacteria > Pseudomonadota > Alphaproteobacteria > Sphingomonadales > Sphingomonadaceae > Qipengyuania > Qipengyuania pacifica. Next base: position 264,823 of record NZ_JAHWXO010000003.1, read on the forward strand.
GGATGAAAATGCTCGCTCAGATAATAGTATTTATCGAGCAAGTCCGAAGAAGACATGGATGGTGAGAACATGGAAGCGGCAGCGACAGTATTACCAACCGCGCCATTTGAACTGCCGCCTCCGGCGTTTGCGCCATTGCCACTCGCGATATCCAGGAGCAGCGGACGGAACTGCGCGGAAATAGCGGAAGGCGACGTCGATGAAAGCTGAGCGGACGTCTGCGCGGAATGTGAAGAAGGAGTGTAGCCTGATCGGACGGTATTAAATCCAAGGTAGTCGTGATCGAAGGCTTGCCGCCCGAATAAATTCTCGAGGCCAATACGCATATGATACTCCCCTTTTTCCGCTGATAATATTGAATCCAAGCACGATTCGCGCTATTTCTGCGAAGGGTCAGCATCCACTATCATTCAAGGATGGCAACAGATTCTTAATAATATTTTTCTTGAGACACGATGGACCGTGCTTTTATTCGCATCAGTCGCGTCGTCGGCTTGCGCACAACCAACGCCGCAGCAAATCGCGAAAACAGACGCGGGACAGGACATGGAAAAAAGCAACACAGAAAAAGTTAAAGCGGCAATGGCGGCCAGTGCCGGGCAGAAGGGCGCGGACATCGGGGCGGTGGATTCAGGGGAAGATGATCAAGGCGTTGCAGACCTCCCGTTCTCTAGGGGCAAGACCTTCACATCGCTCGATGAATATCTCGCTCACCTCAAGGAAGGTGGCGCGGTCGATCTGCCATGGTGGCGTGAAATCCAACCTGGCGTATACGAATATGTCACGAACAAGACCGATGCTGAACGCAAAACAGCCACACGCGAAGAACTGATGGAGCGGTTCGGATTCGCACGCTGATTTTCACCTAATCGTGCTGTCTTCTGTGGCTTGCTCGACATTCCCGTGAAGGGTTGGCTTTTCGCCTGAGACTGGAAATTTGCCACAACGCGCTATTGCTTCCGGGTCTGTCCTACTCACGCATTGCAGGCTAGACCTTGCGGAATGAACCTCTTCGGCATTCCGCTTGGCGTATTTCGCACCCACCCAATTCGAAGATCTTTTTTAGCTCCTGAACGGTGTAACACCCGGTCCATGTCTCAGGTTTTGAGGGACAAAGCTGAATGAGTGACACTGTCTATATCCGGCCCGTCGGCCTCGTGTCAGGTCCGCAGAGTGAGCATGGCAATGCGATCCGGCTTGCGGGCAGCATGGTGTATGCCAGTCGCTTTGCCGTCATTCTGCGCCGCGATGGCGTTGTGGCGGAGCGCTGGCTGGCAGCTCCCGATAGCATGGCCGAAATCTTGGGTCGGTTGCCCGACGAGTGTGCGGCGGAGGCGGAAACGCAGTGGTCCAATCTCGCGCTTGTGCAGCCGCCCCTGGAGCTTGGCGCACGAACGATCCGGCTCGACCAGCCGCAGGTTATGGGCATCCTCAACGCGACACCCGACAGTTTCAGTGACGGGGGCCGGTTCCTCGATGACCGCGAGGCGGGGCGCGATCACGCGGCCACTATGGTCGAGGCGGGCGCTGCGATCATCGATATCGGCGGCGAAAGTACCCGCCCGGGTGCAAAGGCCCTTTGGGAAGGGGACGAGATTGACCGCATTGTGCCGGCCATCGAAGCCTGTGTCGGCATGGGCGCCGCGGTCAGCATCGATACGCGCAAGGCTGCCGTGATGGAGGCGGCGCTGGCGGCGGGCGCGCATCTGGTCAACGACGTGTCCGGCCTCGCGTATGATCCGCGCAGCGCGGAGGTCGTGGCTCAGGCCGGTTGTCCGGTCGTCCTTATGCACGCGCCGGGTGCGGGCGGGGACGATCTTCACCACGGCGGGGAATATTTCAACGTCGTCTTCGACGTGTTCGACGCCCTGCGCGAGCGACGCGATGCGGCGCTGTCGGCGGGGATCGAGGCCCGCAACATCCTGCTCGATCCGGGTATCGGCTTCGGCAAGAGCCTGGCGGACAATCTCGCCTTGATGAACGCGTTGCCCCTGTTCCACGCGCTCGGGCACCCGCTCCTGCTCGGCGCCAGCCGCAAGCGAATGATCGGTGCACTTTCGAACGAGGCAGAGGCTGGCGAACGACTTGGCGGCAGCGTCGCGCTGGCGGTGAAAGGCATGGATGCAGGCGTTCAGATCATGCGCGTGCACGACGTCGCCGAAACGGTCCAGGCGCGCAATGTATGGCGGGGCCTGCGCGATGCGGCGCTGACCGATTTCGCCGACCTGCCCGGCTGATCGCTTCTCTTACGAGTCGATCAGGCGGCGTCGTCGATCCCGAGTTCGGCGAGTTTGCGATACAATGTCGAGCGGCCGATGCCGAGCCTGCGAGCCACCTCGGTCATGCGCCCGCGATAATGGCCGATGGCGAGACGGATGATATCGGCCTCGATCTCTTCCAGTGGCCTGACATGTCCGTCTTCGGTGTACAGCAGGACACCCAGGCCCCGGGCCCGGCTCTCGCCGCGGTCGGCCTTGTCGCCGATCAGGGCGGCCAGCTTCTGGAAACTGTGCGCGGTCAGGGCTTCGCGCTGTTCGAACACGCAGGCCCGGAACAGCACAGCCTGAAACTGGCGGATGTTTCCCGGCCAGTCATAGGCTTCGAGCAGGCTGAGCGCGCTGTCTGCGATAGAATGATGTTTGAGGCCGGGCCGCTCACCGATGAGGCTGAGGAAGTACCTGGTCAGCGCCGGTATGTCGCCCAGCCGTTCGCGCAGCGCCGGCAAGCGGATGCGCGTGGCAGAAAGCTGCTCGAACAGTTCCTTGGAAAACTCGCCATTCGCCGTCAGCTTGTCGAGCGGAAGCGTTGAGGTGGCAAAGATACGCAGATCGATCTTGAAGCCATGGGAGGCGCCCGTCGGGCGAACGATACCGCTGGCAAGCACGCCGGCAAGCCGTTGTTGCTGGTCTGCGGGGAGGCGATCGACATCGACCAGGATCAGTGTTCCGCCATCGCAATATTCGATAAGCCCGGTCTGGCGGTCGAACGCGCCCGCAAAGGCTCCCTTTTCGTGTCCGAACAGCAGCGATTCGAGCGATGCGGGAGGCATTCCTCCGCAATGGACCACGCGCATGATCGCCTTGGCCCGGGTACTGGCGGCATGCATTGCCCGCGTCAGCATGTCCTTGCCGGTGCCGCGCTCGCCCTCGACCAGCACATGGGCGTGGCCGCGCGAAGCAGTGGCTGCCTTGGCCAGCGCGGTACGGAACGGTGCCGCCGAACCGACCATGGCATCGAAATCGACCGGGTGCGGCAGTTTCTCTGCCAGGGGTTGAAGCTCGGCGTCGGGTAGTTCGGAATGATCCGCCCTGTCGAGCGCCTGCAGCAGGCGATTGGGGCCGAGCGGTTTGACCAGAAAATCGGTCGCGCCCGCCCGCATGGCCTCAACCGCGAACAACGGTGAATTATCGGCCGTCAGCGCCAGAAGCGGCGTATCGGGGCGCGCATCGCGCAATTCGCGGATCAGGTCGCGCGGCGCATTTCCGTCGGTCCATTTGTCGAACAGTATTGCGTGGACCTGATCAGATTCCGGAGACGCCAGCATTTCGAGCGCTTCTTCGCCACTCGTGAAACTGACGACGCGCCAGCCTGCGCGTGCGGCGAGGGTTGCGACGAGCCGGTTCTGCGCCGGTTCGTCGTTGATCAGCATCAGCAGGCGTGGTTCCTGTGTTGCCATCTTGGTTCGCAATGCTCCCTCGGTCCCCGGACATGGTACATATCCGTTCGCATATGTCTTACGCGCGGCGGGTTAATTGCCAATTAAGGCTGTTCCAAGCGGTATTTGGCAACAGCGGGGTTGAGCAGCGCGCACCACCGCGATAGATCGACTTCAATATCAAACTCCATGATGGGAATACGAAAGATGGACTCCGCCAACGACATGAAGGCGCACAGCAGGACTTACGGCTCCTTTATCGGTACGCTCAAATGGTCCGTGCCGCTGATTGCCCTGATTGCCCTGTTCGTCGTCATCCTGATTTCAGACTAGGCGCATGGCGCTACGCATCGCGGTGATGAAAGAACGCGCTCCCGGTGAAAGCCGGGTGGCGCTGACACCCGAAACGGCGAAGAAGTTCGCTGCGCTCGGGGCCACTGTCGCAATCGAACAAGGTGCCGGGTTCGGCGCCTCGATCACCGACGATGCGTATCGCGAGGCGGGGGCTGAAGTCGGCACCTCGGCCGATGTTATCAGCGGGGCCGATATCGTCCTCGGCGTTCAGGCCCCCGATCCGACGCAGCTAACGGGTGTGAAACCCGGTGCGTGGGTTGCAGCGACGTTCGATCCGTTCCGTAATGGCGAGCTGGTTGCGGCCTATGCTGGGGCGGGGCTGGAAGCCTTGAGCATGGAATTCATGCCGCGCATCACTCGTGCGCAGAGCATGGACGTTTTGTCGAGCCAGTCGAACCTCGCCGGATACAAGGCAGTGCTTACTGCCGCGAATACCTATGGCCGTGCATTTCCTATGATGATGACCGCTGCCGGTACCGTTCAGGCGGCCAAGGTTTTCGTAATGGGTGTGGGGGTGGCCGGTTTGCAGGCAATCGCTACGGCGAAGCGGCTCGGCGCACAGGTAAGTGCAACCGACGTACGCTCCGCGACCAGGGAGCAGATTCAATCGCTGGGGGCGAAACCGATCTTCGTCGAAAATGTCGCCGGTATCGAGGGCGAAGGCTCGGGCGGTTATGCCACCGAGATGAGCGAAGAATACCAGAAAGCTCAGGCCGAACTGGTTTCCGCACACATCGCGAAGCAGGACATCGTCATTACGACTGCCCTTATCCCGGGCAGGCCTGCGCCGCGATTGATCTCGGACGGACAGATCGCCAGCATGAAACCGGGCAGCGTGATCTTCGATCTCGCCGTGGCGCAGGGCGGCAATGTGGAAGGTTCGGTGCCTGACCAGACGGTAGAGAAGCACGGTGTGAAAATCGTTGGCTACGCGAACACCGCCAATCATCTCGCTGCTGATGCCTCGGCGTTATTCGCGCGCAACCTCTACAATTTCCTCTCCGCTTTCTGGGACAAGGAGACGGGACGTCCCGTGCTGGACGAAGAAATCGGCGATGCCGTTCGGCTGACAAAAGACAACAAGGTCGTGAACTCCAGACTGGCAGGCTGAGCTTCCCGCGACTCCTTCAAAATAAAAGTGCATCCGATCTGCACATGGCCGCGTAACTGTTCCTGTAGAAACAGGAGCATCCCACTATGAACTATCCAAAGAAATTCGCCTTCGCCGCTCTCGCAGCGATGAGCGTCGCCACGGCCGGCTGCATGAGCATGGGCGATAACATGGCGATGGACGAACAGGTGGCTTACGTGGACGGTGCGGCAATGTACCCCACGATGAACATCATCGAAAACGCGGTAAATTCGCCAATTCACACGACATTGGTCGCTGCAGTAAAGCAGGCGCAGTTGGTCGATACGCTTTCCGGGCCCGGACCGTTCACCGTATTCGCACCCACCGACGAAGCCTTCTCGCGCGTTCCTCAATCCATGCTCAATTCGCTCATGATGGACAGCAATCGTGCTGCCTTGCAGAAGGTGCTGACCTATCATGTCGTACCCGGACGCATCACGGCTGCCGATCTCATGCAGCGGATCCGCGCTGGTAACGGCACGGCAACGCTGACCACGGTCGAAGGGGAGCCGCTCACCTTCACCATGCAGGGCGGAAATGTGATGATCAAAGGTATGAACAACAGTTCGGCTACGGTGACGCAAGCCGACGTCATGCAGTCGAACGGCGTGATCCACGTGGTCAACGGTGTGCTGACACCCTCGATGTAATTTGACCTGTATCGAATAGCGGGGCCGCGGATGCATCGAGCATTCGCGGCCCATTTCGTTTGGCGCTCGACTTGCCATGCCCTGCTTGCAATAAGGCAGGGACAAAGAGGGAAGGGGACGTCGCCTTGGATTTCATAAGCATCCTGTCGATCTTCGTGCTGGCATGCTTCGTCGGCTATTACGTCGTCTGGTCGGTCACGCCCGCGCTGCACACGCCCCTGATGGCGGTGACCAATGCGATCTCTTCGGTCATTATCGTCGGTGCGCTGATCGCGGCGGCGGCGGCCGACGTGCCGGGGGCTAAATGGCTGGGGCTGCTCGGCATCGTGCTCGCCAGCGTCAATATCTTCGGCGGCTTCGCGGTAACGGCCAGAATGCTGGCGATGTACAAGAAGAAGGAGAAGAAGTGATGCGCCACCTTCTCCTAGCCACACCCTTTGCGCTACTCGCGACCCCCGCAGCCGCCTCGACTGGCGAGCCGGTGAACCCTTGGGTAGCGCTGGCTTACCTCATTTCGGGTGTGTTCTTCATCCTCGCCCTGCGCGGCCTGTCGTCGCCCGCAACGAGCCGGACGGCCAATCGCTTCGGCATGGTCGGCATGCTGATCGCCGTAGTGACGACACTGGTGACGCATGTCCCGGGATTGACGATAGTTGTCTACGACGATGGACCGACCCAAACCTGGTTCGAGCTGGATTGGGCTACGACTAGTCAAATCCTGATCGCCATCGCGATTGGTGCTGCGATTGGTCTCGTGACGGCGCGCCGCATCGCTATGACTGCGATGCCGGAACTGGTCGCGGCATTTCATTCGCTCGTCGGTCTTGCCGCAGTGCTGGTGGGCTGGGCGGCCTATCTCAACCCTGGTGCGTTCGGCTTACTGACCGAAGCTGGAATTGCGGCGGTGTCCAAGGTCGAGATGGGCCTCGGCATTGCCATCGGGGCGATCACGTTCTCGGGATCGGTTATCGCCTTTGCCAAGCTCAGCGGAAAGATGAGCGGTTCGCCAATCCTGCTGCCCGCGCGGCACGTAATCAACCTTGGGGTCTTGGCTGCGATCATCGTGCTCACCGCGCTTTTCGCCATGGCAGGGCCCGACGAGACACCGCCGCTGATCGTTGCGCTGACCGTGCTCGCTTTCGTCATCGGCTTCCTGCTGATCATTCCCATCGGCGGGGCGGACATGCCGGTCGTGGTCTCGATGCTGAACTCCTACTCGGGCTGGGCGGCGGCGGCGATGGGCTTTACGCTTGGCAATACGGCGATGATCATCACCGGCGCGCTGGTCGGCAGCTCGGGTGCGATCCTCAGCTACATCATGTGCCGGGCGATGAACCGCAGCTTCATTTCGGTAATCGCAGGCGGGTTCGGAGCGGATGACGGCGGCGGCGCTTCCGGCGAGCCGCGCGAACAGCGCCCGTACAAGCAGGGCAGTGCGGCCGACGCCGCCTTCATGCTGGAACAGGCGGAAAAGGTCATCATCATCCCGGGTTACGGCATGGCGGTTGCGCAGGCACAGCACGCGCTGCGCGAAATGACCGACGTGCTGGAGGAAAAGGGCGTCGAGGTGAAGTTCGCTATCCATCCCGTCGCCGGCCGCATGCCGGGTCACATGAACGTGCTGCTGGCCGAAGCCAGCGTTGATTACGACAAGGTGTTCGAACTGGAGGACATCAATACCGAATTTGCGCAGGCCGATGTGGCTTTCATCATCGGGGCCAACGACGTGGTCAATCCGGCGGCCAAGACCGACAAATCTTCGCCCATCTATGGCATGCCCGTGTTCGACGTGGACAAGGCCAAGCAGGTCTTCTTCATCAAGCGGTCGATGGGCGGCGTCGGCTATGCCGGGGTCGATAACGATGTGTTCTACATGGATCAGACGATGATGCTGCTGTCCGATGCCAAGAAGATGGTCGAAGAAATCGTGAAGGCGCTCGACTGACATGAAACGGGTCGCGATTATTCTTGCGGTTCTGGTTATCGCCGGGCTGATCCTGTGGGCCACCGTTGGCGGCGGCTTCCAGGGCTCGGTGGAAGATAGGCTCGAGGATGAAATGGTGGCTGCCGGACTGCCCCAGCCCATGGCAGAGTGCATGGCAGGCCGCATGGCGGACCGGCTTTCGATCGGCCAGCTGCGCAAGCTCGAAAGCCTCCGGCCCGAGGAAGGCGAAGCGGATATTCCGCTGAACATCGCCGAATTTCTCGAGCGGGTACGCCGCGTGGACGACCCCGAAGTGCTGGAAGTTTCCGCCACGTCCGCTGCCATATGCGCCTTCGGGGCCGGCTGAGACGCTTGCAATCGTTCGACCTTGCGCCACAATGCGTTGCAAGGGAGAGACTCATGACCATCAGACTGCCGCTTGCCGCTGCATTGCTCGCCTGTGCAATGCCCGCATTCGCCGCGACGCATAATGTCGCCCCGGGCGAAGACGCTCAGAAGGCCTTGCAGGAGGCGCTCATCCTTGCAGAGCCCGGTGACGAGATCGTCCTTGCGGCGGGCCGCTATACCGTCACCGATGGCCTCAGCCTCGATGTCGACAATGTCACGGTCCGCGGTGCGGGAATGGACGGCACGGTTCTCGATTTCACCGGCCAGCAGGGTTCGGGCGAAGGGCTGCTGGTCACCAGCGACAACGTAACCATGCGCGATTTCGCGCTGGAGAACCCCAAGGGCGACGGTATCAAGTCCAAGGGCGCCGACAACATCGTCTATCACCGCATTCGCGTCACATGGACGCGCGGCCCGCACGCGGAAAACGGGGCCTACGGGATTTATCCCGTCGAAAGCACCGGGGTGTTGATCGACGGCGTGAAGGTCACCGGGGCATCCGATGCCGGCATCTATGTGGGCCAATCGAACGGCATCACGGTGCGCAATTCGATCGCCGAAGCAAATGTTGCCGGGATCGAGATCGAGAACAGCCGCAATGCCCTGGTCGAACATAACGTCGCGACGCGCAACACCGGCGGCATTCTGGTGTTCGACCTGCCGGCGCTACCGGTCATGGGCGGCGGCAATGTAATCGTGGCCAACAATCTCGTGGTCGCGAACGACACGCCCAATTTCGCCCCTCCCGGCAATATCGTCGCGAGCGTGCGCCGGGGCACCGGCATCCTGATCATGGCCAATGACAAGGTCCTTATCGAGAACAACATCCTTTCGAGAAATCCGACCGCTCCGATCATAGTCATCGCTTATACCCAGAGTTTCGACGACGAGCGGTACAATCCGCTTCCGCGAGATGTCGTGATCGGCGAAAACCTCTATGACGGCGGCGGTTACGACCCCCAGCTCGACGGGGCGGAGATGTTGCTCGGCGCGTTCGGGGGCGAGTTGCCGCCGGTGCTGTGGGATGGGCTTGGCTCCGTGACTGCGGTCGAGGATACCTCCGGCTGGAGCCTCAATCTCACCGAAGTGGGCAAGGGGCTCGATGCGGCAAGGCCCGGGCCGTTGACCGTTGCAGCGCCGACTGGCGAATTCGACAGAAACGGCATTGGCGCGCCCGCCGAACTGGACGACCGGCTGGGGGCATGAAACCGGCTGTCGCCCTGCTCGCGAGCGCATGCTTGGCGCTGGCCGGGTCCGTTGCGGTGCGGGCGGAACTTCTCCAGCCGGCAAACGCGCGCGCACAGGTGAACGATGTGGCGGTGCTGCAGGGTTTGCCGCAGAACTTGTCCGACTTCGGCTTCTTCGAAAACCAGACTGAACAGCAACCGGGGCAGGGGGTCACGCCTTACCGGCTCAATACACCCCTGTATTCGGACGGCGCCGAAAAATTGCGTTTCGTCTATCTGCCCGGTGGCGCGGCGATGAAAGCGCAAGGCGAGGGACTGCTCGACATTCCGGTAGGAGGGGCGCTGATCAAGACATTCGCATTCGATCAGAATGGCGGGCGCCGCCTGATCGAAACGCGTGTGCTGCTGCATCGCGCGGATGGCTGGCTGGCACTGCCTTACGTCTGGAATGACGAACAGACCGAGGCGCGGCTGGCCATTGCAGGTGCGCGTGTCGATGTCACCACACCGGGCGGGGAGGCTATCAGCTACCGCGTTCCGAATAAGAACCAGTGCAAGGAATGCCATGGCCTCGGGGGTGCGGTTACGCCGATCGGACCCAAGGCGCGAAACCTGTCGCGCGAATGGCTCGGCAAAATGGTCGCCTCGGCCCATCTCGATGCGGTTCCGGATGGATCGGACCAGTTGCCGATCTGGGAAATGCGCCAGAGCGCGGATCTGGCCGATGCCGCGCGTGGCTATCTGGACGTCAATTGCGCGCATTGCCATCAGCCCAATGCGACAGCTTCCAACAGCGGGCTGGACCTGCGTTGGGAACAGAAGTCACCCGATGCGATCGGGATCGGCAAACGCCCGGTTGCCGCCGGTCGCGGGGCTGGCGGCCACATGTTCGATATCGTGCCGGGTTCGCCTGACACATCCATCCTGACCTATCGCATGGCCAGCGCCGAGCCCGGTGTTGCGATGCCCGAGCTTGGCAAATCCACAGTCGATGACGACGGGCTGGATATTGTACGACGCTGGATCGCACAGATGAGACCGTGATGCGTGCACGCTCGTCTGCTGGCGGGAATACCTCGTTTTGGGCCTTCTTGGGCACACTGGCGCAGAAGCATGGAAAAGCGATGGAACCGCCTCTGGCGCAACCCGTTCTAACCCCCTGATACGTGGGCAAACTGCGATCAGGTTGATTTCAGGGCGGAAAAGGACGGACGGTTGCGGAAACTCGGCATTATCGGGGGCATGAGTTGGATTTCCACTCGGGCATATTACGAACGGATCAATAAAATCGTGCAGAAGAAGGCGCCGCCGATGGCGAGCCCTCCGATGCTGATCGAAAGTCTGGACTATGCGCCAATCGCGGCGGCCAAGAACGCCGACGATTGGGACAGCATCGCCTCGACGCTGGTAGAATCTGCCCGGCGGCTGGAAGCTGGCGGAGCCGAAGGGCTCGTCATGGCTGCCAATACGATGCACAAGGTCTATGATCGCCTGACCGAAGCCGTCTCCATTCCGGTGCTCCACATCGCCGATTGCGTTGGCAAGGCGATGGAGGAAGACGACTGCAAGAATGCCGCGCTTCTGGGTACCCGCTTCGTGATGACGGAAAGCTTCTATCGCCAGCGTCTCGTTTCGCATGGCGTGGACCTGCTCGCGCCCGATCAGGGTGATGTCGAACTCGTCGACGGGATCATTTACAAGGAACTCATGCTCGGCCGGGTCACACGCGATGCCGAACGCGCGCTCAAGACCATCATTACGATGAAGGAAAAAGAAGGGGCGGAAGCCATCGTGCTCGCCTGCACCGAACTCGAACTCGTCGTCGATACCGACGCCAACGTACTCCCGGTCTACAATTCCACCGATATTCACTGCCGGGCTGCGGCCGATTGGATTCTGTCCTGACCTGATCCGAACGACGAACCCGGCCTCTGCGCCGCACAACCTGCCGAAAATCCGCCGGGTTCGCTTTTCGTTCACGTTGTCGCCCCCCTGCCGCTGACCTAAGCGTCGCCGCGCATGCACACAGCACCCTACGCATCCGATCCCGCCGCAAGTCGCGGGCGCGAGTTTCCCGAGGAACGAGCAGGTTCGCGCGGCCCCCGCAGCGAATTCCAGCGTGACCGCGACCGGATTGTCCATTCCATCGCATTCCGGCGCCTGCGATCGAAGACGCAGGTCTTCATCGCACCGGATGGTGACCACTACCGCACCCGCCTGACACACAGTCTGGAAGTGGCCCAAGTCGGTCGGGTAATCGCACGCGAACTGGGCCTTAACGAAGATCTGACGGAGGCGCTTTGTCTCGGGCATGATATCGGACATCCGCCGTTCGGACATGCAGGCGAAAAGGCGCTCGAACAGGCGATGGTCCATGCGGGCGGTTATGATCACAATGCTCAGGGCCTGCGCACCCTTGCCCGGCTCGAAGGTCCCTATTGCGACCATGATGGCTTGAACCTGACGTGGGAAACGCTTGAAGGTCTGGCCAAGCACAACGGCCCCGTGGCGGCTCCCAGCTGGGCGCTTGCTGAAATCGATCAGGCCTTTTCGCTCGAACTGTCGACCTGGCCCTCGCTCGAAGCGCAGGTCGCCGCTGTTGCGGACGATATCGCCTATGACAATCACGACATAGACGATGGTCTGCGCGCAGGTTTCCTCTCGCTCGACGATCTGCTCTCGCTCGACTGGCTTGCCGATCAATGGCGCGAAGTCGAACGGCGGTTTCCTCACGCCCCGCGCGATCGCCAGCAGCGCGAGCTCGTCAGGACGCAGATCGGGTTGATGGTAAACGACGTGATCACGCAAACCCGCGCGCAGACCAGCGGGATCATGAGTGTCGACGAAGTGCGCGCAGCAGGGCGCCAACTGGCCACTTTCACTCCGGCGATGCGCGAGCACGAGCGCAGGCTCAAGCGGTTCATGTACGATCGGCTGTATTATCACGATGAACAGATCGCGACGGCTGAACATGCGCGGGACGTTATTGCGCGCCTGTTTGCAGCCTACCATCAGGATGAGACCAATCTGCCTTCACCGTGGCTTGCATCGCTGCCGAAACAGGAACCGGAGCGCAGCCGCCATATCGCCGATTTCATCGCCGGTATGACCGATCGCTACGCCATCGATCAGTGTCGGCGCATTTACGGTCGTGCCCCTGAGGGACTGAGCAATGTCTGATACGATCCGCATCGCGTTGATCGGCGCAACGGGGCTGATCGGCACGACGGTTATCGGTCAATGCATCGGGCGCGAGGATGTTCGCCTGACGGGCATTGCGCGGCGCGAAATGAAGTTGCCTCGCGGTATTCGCATGGAACTTTTCGTCGCTGAACCTGCCAAGTGGGGCGAAGTAATCGAGGCGATACGGCCCACGGCTCTGATTTGTGCGCTGGGTACGACGTGGAAGAAAGCTGGCGAGGAAGAAACGGCGTTCCGCGCCGTCGATCATGATCTGGTTCTGGAAACTGCGCAGGCTGCGAAGAAACTGGATGTAGAACGTTTCATCCATGTCAGCTCTGCAGGCGCAGATCCAATGTCGAGCAAGTTCTATCTGAAAGTGAAGGGTGAGGTCGAACGGGAACTGACCAAGATGCGTTTCGGCCGCTTGGACATACTGCGGCCCGGACTTCTGGTCGGAAAGCGCGAAGGCGATCGCCGTCCAGCGGAACGGTTTGGTATCGCGGCGGCGCCTTTGGGCAACCTCCTGCTGCACGGCAGCTACCGTCGGTTCCGCGCAATCAGGTCCGATAGTGTCGCCCAGGCTGCGCTTGCGCTTGCAAAGCGGGCGGCGAGGGGCCGTTTCGTCCATGACAATGACGGCATACTGCGCGCAGCGAAGACGTTACCGCAGATCGAACACGAAGCGAGTTAGAGCCTAAGGAGATCCGGCATGTGGGATACGGTTTTCAGCACTGCGAACCTGCTCGCCATGGCCATGTGGGCAGGATTGATACTGCTTCCGCGCTGGCCGGCATTGCTGGCTGCTGTCCTTTACGCAGGGGTCGGCCTGTTAAGCTTTGCGTATCTCGTCGGGCTCGTGGGCATCCTTACTGGAACGTTCGATCCGGGTGGCTCAAGCGGCTCGGCCGGCTTTTCGACGATCGAAGGCGTACGCGCGATTTTCGCCAGCGATGGAGGTGTGACCATCGGGTGGATACATTACCTCGCCTTCGACCTCTTCGCCGGCTTGTGGATCGCGCGCGATGCCGACGCGAAGAACTTCTCCCGGCTTGTCCAGGCACCGATCCTGGTGGCCACCTTCATGGCCGGGCCGGTGGGGCTGTTTCTATGGCTCGTAATTCGGGAAAAACGCGCCCGGTCGGCCGGTCGCTGGAAGTGACGCGAAACAGGTTGCACGAAGCAACCGAGATGGCATGATGCTGCAAAAGCTGTCAAAAGCGGAGAGGCTTCATGACTGAAACGCAAAAGCTCACATTCGATGAGCTCATCCACCACTGGGCGCTTGAAAAACCGGATCAGGTTGCGCTCGAACAGGATGGCGATGCGCTGACCTTTTCTCAGCTCGAGGAGCGGTCGCGCAGAATTGTTTCCATGCTGCGAACGCACGGGCTGGCCAAGGGCGACAGGATTGCCTGGCTGGGCAAGAATGCGCGCCATTATTTCGAACTGTTCTATTCAGCTGCGCGCATGGGCGTGGTCATGGTCCCCATAGGCTGGCGACTTGCTGCACCGGAGATCGCCTATATCATCGAAGACACCGGGGCGCGGCTGCTGTTTACCGGGGAAGGGTTCGATGATCTTGCTGCCCTGGCTTGCAGCAAGATCGAAAGCCCACCCCAGGTAATCGATACGGTCGGCGCGCAGGCCGAAATTGCTTCTGCACCCGCCGACGATTTTACAGGAGCCGGGCCTCAGGACGCAGTCCTCCAGCTCTACACATCTGGCACCACAGGGAATCCCAAGGGCGCGGTCCTGACGAATGCCAATCTCTTTTCGCTACGCCAGCCAGCGGAAGAGGCGGCCCAACCATGGTCGAGCTGGGATGATGATGAAGCGATCCTCATCTGCATGCCATGCGCGCACATCGGCGGAACCGGTTTGGGGATCATGGCGCTGGCTGCCGGCATACGCGGAATTGTGCAGGCCGAATTCACACCCGATGGCGTGCTGGACGGGTTTGAACAGGGTATCACCAGGCTCTTCATCGTCCCGGCCGCGCTGCAGATGGTCGTTCACCATCCGCGCGCCAGGAACACCGATATGTCGGGGGTTAAATACGTCATGTATGGCGCGGCACCGATCCCCCTCGATCTGCTACGCGAAGCCGTCCAGACCATTCCGGATGCGGGCTTTTTGCAATGCTATGGCATGACGGAAACAACCGGCACGATCGCGATGCTGCCACCGGAGGACCATTGTCTCGAAGGCAACGAGCGCATGAAATCGGCGGGCAGGGCGGTCCCGGGAGCAGAGCTCAAGGTGGTGGGTGACGACGGCGAGGAACTACCCATCGGCGAGGTGGGCGAGCTGATCTGCAAAAGCCCCTCGAACATGGCTGGCTACTGGAACCTTCCAGACGCGACGACGGCGGCGCTCAAGGACGGCTGGATGCATACAGGGGATGCCGCCTATATGGACCGGGATGGCTATGTGTACATCCAGGACCGCATGAAGGACATGATCATATCGGGCGGCGAGAACGTCTATCCGGCGCAGGTGGAAAGCGCGATCTACGGTCATCCGGCGGTGGGAGAGGTCGCGGTGATCGGAGTGCCAGACGAAACCTGGGGCGAAGCGGTCAAGGCCTGTGTGGTGCCGAAGCCGGGCCAGGTGCTGGATCCCGACGACGTCATTGCCTTCACGCGCGAGCGACTGGCCGGTTTCAAGGTACCCAAGACCGTGGATCTCATTCCGGAAATGCCGCGCAATGCCAGCGGCAAGATCCTGCGGCGCGAGCTGCGGGCCCCTTACTGGCAAGGGCGGGACAGGCAGGTCAATTGAAACGTCATGCACCCGCTACGGCCCGCAACTCGGGACCGATTGCCGACGTGCTGGCGCAGGAACTGCCCGCCAGCGGACTGGTCCTCGAAATCGCCAGCGGCACGGGCGAACACGCCCTGTTCATGGCCAGCCGCTTTCCCGAACTGACCTGGCAGCCGAGCGATTTCGATCAGGAAGCGGTGGCCTCGATCGACGCGTGGGCCAGCGAAGCAAAGCTCGCCAACCTGCGGCCCGCAATCCAACTCGACGCATCCCATCCCCCCTGGCCTGTTGGAAATGCAGACGCCATCCTATGCGTGAATATGGTTCACATCAGCCCCTGGAGAGCGACAGAAGGCCTCTTTGCTGGAGCAAGCCGTATCCTGACCGGCAACGCCCCTCTGATCCTGTACGGCCCCTATATCGAGAACGATGTCGATACGGCGCCCTCGAACCTCGAATTCGACGCCAGCCTGAAAGCCCGTAACCACGAATGGGGCCTCCGGCAGATCTCAGACATGGATGATCTGGCACGCGCCGAACGCCTTCACCGTACCGCGCGGCACCCAATGCCCGCGAACAACCTTATGCTGGTCTACAGGCCCACTCCCCACCCCAAATGAAAACGCCCGCCAGTGGCGGGCGTTTTCGATGTGGGGTGGTCAGGCCTTTAGATTTCGTCGTCCACCGTGTTCGCAGCGGATTCGAGATCGTCACCGGCACCGCGAACGGTGTTGCAGGCTGCAGCGGTCAGCGTCATCGAAGTGATGCCGAGTGCAAGCAGGATTTTCTTGATCATGGTTCTTCCTTCCCGAAAAGGCGCCCTGATTGGGTTCCGGGTACAGAACGGGAGATGATGCAACCGGTTCCCGGGGCAATTGAACCTGAGCCGCAGCATATCCATATGCTCGCGCCATGGCCGAGCCCGACTTTCTTCTTTTTGCCAGCGATGCCGAACTCGCCGCGTTCTGGGGCGGTCTATTCCTGCTCATTGCATTGATCTGCATGTTGATGGAACGGCGCAGGTCCAGGCGCCGCGAAATCAACCGCGTCGGCTGGATGCCATGGACCGGGCTTTTCTTGGTTTTTGCCGTGTTCGGAGGTGGTCTGCTGGCACTATCCGTGCCGGTAATCTTGCGTGGATAGTGATCAGTAACCGTTAAAGACAGGCTTCGAGATAAGCCTGGTCGAAGCCGAATTGCCGCGCTTTTTCGAGCGTATAAGGGCGCAGGCCAGATGAGCGGAATTCACCCAGGATCTTGCCATCTTCGCTCTCGTCCAGATATTCGAATTTGAACAGTTCCTGGGTAACGATCACATCGCCTTCCATCCCGATCACCTCGGTGATGTTGGTTGTGCGGCGCGAACCATCGCGAAGGCGCTTCACCTGCACGATGAGGTCGACAGATTCCGCAATCTGGCGCGAGATGGCTTCTTTCGGAATCTTGATGTCACCCATCAGAATCATGTTTTCCATACGGCCGAGACATTCGCGTGGACTGTTCGCGTGAAGCGTACACATCGAGCCGTCGTGGCCGGTGTTCATGGCGGCGAGGAGGTCGAAACATTCCGCGCCGCGGATTTCGCCGAGAATGATACGGTCCGGACGCATACGCAGGGCGTTCTTCACGAGATCGCCGATGGTGATGGCGCCTTGCCCCTCAAGGTTCGGGGGGCGGGTTTCAAGTGGCAGCCAGTGCGGCTGCTGCAGGCGCAACTCGGCCGCGTCCTCGATAGTGAGAACGCGCTCACCTGGATCGATCATCTTCGACAGGGCATTGAGCATGGTCGTCTTGCCCGAACCGGTACCGCCCGAAATGACGATGTTCATCCGGCATGCGCCCGCAATCTTTAGGGCGGTACACATCTTTTCGCTCATCGAACCGAAGTCCTTGAGCATGTCGAGCGTGATCGGCTTTTCGGAGAATTTACGAATGGAAATGGCCGTGCCGCGCAGACTGAGCGGCGGCACGATGACGTTGACGCGCGATCCATCCTTGAGGCGCGCGTCGGCCAGAGGTGTGGTCTGATCGACGCGGCGGCCGACCTGGTTCACAATACGCTGGGCAATCTGGAAGAGGTGGGTTTCATCGCGGAACTTTATCGGCGCGATGATCAGTTTGCCCTTCTTCTCGATATAGGTCTGGTCGGGTCCGTTCACCATTATGTCCGACACGTCGGGATCATTCAGCAACTCTTCGAGCGGGCCAAATCCCAGCAGCTCGTCGACCAGCACCTTTTCGAGCGCAAATTGTTCGCGGCGGTTTAGCGTTACCTTCAGCTCGGCCAGCACCTCCATGATGATCGGACGAAATTCTTCCGACAGTTCATCCTTGGACAAGGTGGCGGCGGCTTCCGGGTCCACTCGTTCGAGCAGGCGCGGGAGGACCTGCTCTTTGATCTTGTGAACGCTTGCTTCGAAACCCCCGACCTGACTCTCGCCAGAGTGGGTGGTGTTCATGCGCTCGTCCAGGCGGGACATCGCGTCGCTACTGCCGGCTGACATGCCAGTTGCCGTTGGCGCGTTTGCAGGAAGGGGCGGGAACTGTTCGCCGCCCGAAGATCCGGAATCCTTCGACTGCTCAGGCGTGGCTGTACCTCCACGCATGGGTTTCGCTACGCCAAATTGCGGACGCGCACCGGCACCCATTCCTGCCGGTCCGTTTTTCCGTCCGAATGCGCTCATTGTCGGTAACCCCCGAGGTATCTCTTGATTCGCCTGGCGCAACCCTGCCCATTCGCGGCAAAGCCCGTGTCTTGAAGCTTGGTGAATAAAATGGAAACCTTGATTTTTCCCTAATGTCTGGTGGTCGGAACCATGACCTCGGTCTGCAGCGAAAGGGTCCGGAAGCAAAACATTAGTAGGGCCAATTGATTGCACAGTGAGAACCGCTAAGGCTGCGCCGCGCAGCGCTAATCGGAGTATGCAATCCATGTGTGGAATTATCGGTATTGTCGGCAACAAACCTGTGGCGGAACGCCTCGTCGATGGTTTGCGCAGGATGGAATACCGCGGATACGATAGCGCCGGGATATGTACGATACATGAGGGCGCGCTCGTTCGGCGCAGAGCCGAAGGCAAGCTCAACAACCTCATTGCGGAATTGGCGGACAATCCGGCCCCGGGCGAGATCGGCATTGCTCATACGCGCTGGGCAACGCACGGGGCGCCGACCGCGAAGAACGCCCATCCACACGCGACGGAGCACGTCGCGCTCGTTCACAACGGGATCATCGAGAACTTCAAGGAATTGCGCGCCGAACTGCGCGATGCAGGTCGTACGCTGGAAAGCGACACGGACAGCGAGGTCGTAGCTCACCTTGTTTCGGAACTAGTTGAAAACGGCCGCAGCCCGCAGGAAGCTGTTGCAGATGTCCTGCCCCGTCTGCGTGGAGCCTTTGCGCTGGCGATAGCCTTCCGCGATCATCCAGACATTCTGATCGGTGCCCGCAGAGGATCCCCGCTTGTCGTGGGATATGGCGTAAACGAAACCTACATCGGCTCCGACGCGCTGGCGCTCGCGCCGCTCACGCAGGAAATCAGCTATCTCGAAGAAGGCGACTGGGTT
Organism: Qipengyuania pacifica; assembly: GCF_019857205.1. Lineage (GTDB taxonomy): Bacteria > Pseudomonadota > Alphaproteobacteria > Sphingomonadales > Sphingomonadaceae > Qipengyuania > Qipengyuania pacifica. Next base: position 283,645 of record NZ_JAHWXO010000003.1, read on the forward strand.
GTGGTCACGCGTATTGGCGCGTCGATTTACGATGCGGAAAATACCGCGGTGACGCGTGAAATTTGCAACTCGGGTGCGTCGGCCGCAGCCGTGGAAAAAGGCAATTATCGCCATTTTATGCAGAAAGAGATCTTCGAGCAGCCGACGGTGGTGGCCCAGACGCTCGGTTCCTATCTACGCCAATCGGATAATTCGGTCGCCCTGCCACAATTCGATTTCGATATTTCGCGCATCAAGCGCGTCACCATCGTTGCCTGCGGAACATCCTATTACGCAGGGATGGTTGCGAAATACTGGTTCGAGCAGTTCGCGCGGGTTCCGGTCGACATCGATGTGGCTTCCGAGTTCCGCTATCGCGAACCGGTGCTTGAGGAAGGCGGCCTCGCGCTGTTCATTTCCCAGAGCGGAGAAACGGCCGATACGCTTGCGGCTCTGCGTCATTGCAAGGAAAACGGTCAGACAATCGGCGTGATCGTGAATGTGCCGACAAGTTCGATGGCGCGCGAGGCCGATCTCCTTTTGCCGACCCATGCCGGACCGGAAATTGGTGTCGCATCGACGAAGGCCTTCAGTTGTCAATTGGCTGTCCTTGCAGCTCTGGCGGCACATATGGCGGTCAAGAAGGGCTTGATAAGCCGCGAAGAAGAGCAGGCAGTTGTCGGTCATCTGCTGGAGGCCCCTGCTGCGCTTAATGCCGCGCTCGATCACGATGATGATATCGCCAGCATGGCGCACCTGATCGCGCCGGCACGCGATGTACTTTATCTCGGACGTGGCCCGGACTTTCCACTCGCGATGGAAGGCGCCTTAAAACTTAAGGAAATCAGTTACATTCACGCGGAAGGCTATGCCAGTGGCGAGATGAAACATGGGCCCATAGCGCTGATCGACAGCGAAGTGCCCGTTATCGTTCTCGCGCCGTCGGGACCTCTGTTTGAAAAGACAGTCTCGAATATGGAAGAGGTTCGCGCGCGGGGAGGGAAAATCGTTCTGATTTCCGATGCCAAGGGTTTGGAAGAAGCCGGGGAGGGGTGCCTTGCAACGATCGAAATGCCGCAGGTTCACCCCCTGATCGCACCGCTGGTCTACGCCATCCCGGTCCAGTTGCTCGCTTACCATGTCGCGTGCGTCAAAGGCACGGATGTCGATCAGCCACGCAACCTTGCAAAATCCGTGACGGTGGAGTGACTTATCGACATTTGATCGTACTGATTGCGTTTTTACCGCGTAATAAGGTTTTGCGGCTAACCGTGCTCGTGTGAGCGAGCTGCCCAACAGACAGGACACGAGTGCTACTGCACTCTCTATCCGCCAAGCCATCGGGCTCGAATCGCCCGAAGGCAGCGATTGGGCGCTCATTCATGGGCGGCAATACGCCCTGCTCAGAGAGCGTGTAAGAGCGCGGGCAATACTTCATATGACGGGCTTTATCCTGATCGCAGCCGGGCTTTTCAGCTCGGTCAATACTCTTGTGATCGTTGCCTGGGCTGGTGCCTTGCTAGCAGCCGTCGTTTTTTCCGCTCGCGCAGACATGCGTCTGGCTGATGCCGAGAGTCGGTACGTGGCCGTCGCTGAAATGAAGTCTCATGCTTTTGCGGCGGCGGCGAAAGGGGCGGTGTGGTCATTGGGTATGATCACATGCGCTTTCATTGCGGATCCGGTTCAAACGGAAATCGTGTGGGCCGTGGTCGCGATGCTGATCCTTGGCACAACGGTAAGCCGCTTCAGCGTTCCGCTCAGTGCAATCGCCTTTGCCCTTGCAGCCGGCGTCGGCGGTTTCATTGCGAGTATCGTGACGTTCCAGTTCAGTCTGGCTGCCATCGTCCTCATTTCGACGTTACTGGCGACCTTCGGGGTGATCGAGAGCGCCCGTGTCGCAGTTGCTGCTCGAATTGCGGAAACGGCGATGCAGGAAAAGAGCGAAGTGGTGTCCATGCTGCTGCGCGAATTCGAGGAAGGCCAGGCAGACTGGCTTTGGCAGATCGACACGCGCCGGCGGCTCAAGGCTGTATCACCACGCTTTGCCTTTGCACTCGGTAAGGAACCTCGCGACGTGGAGGGGCAATCCTTTCTGCAACTCATTTCCGGCAGTGGCTGGAAGACGGGATCATTTCCGGAAAGTCTCCACGAGCTTGCCGAGAAGCTGAAGCGGCGGGAAAATTTCTCGAACTTCACCATCCGTGTGTCGATCGAAGGGCAGGACCGCTGGTGGGAATTGTCAGGTACTCCCATTGTGGATGATGTCGGCAATTACCAGGGGTTCCGCGGTGTCGGGTCCGATGTGACCGAACAGCGGGAATCATCGGAGAAGATCGCCTATCTCGCCCGCTACGACACGCTCACGCAGCTGCCCAATCGACGCATGCTAAACGAAGCCTTGGGCGATGCCCTGAAATATTCGGCGGACTGGCGGTCCCGCTGTGCCTGTTTGATGATCGACCTGGACCGCTTCAAGGCCATCAATGATTCGCTCGGACATCTGGTCGGCGATCAGATGCTGGCTGAGGTTGCGGCACGCTTGAAGCCTCTGACTAGAGAAGGCGAGGTTTGCGGCAGATTGGGCGGAGACGAATTTGCTGTCGTGATCCGGGATGCGTCCGACAGGAGCCGTATCGAATGGTTGGCCCGCGCGATTATCGAACGGCTGTCCGAACCGTACAAGATCGAGAACCAGGTCCTTTATGTCGGCGCAAGCGTCGGCTCCGCCTGCGGCCCCCGCGATGGACGCACCGTGGAAGAACTGCTGCGCAATGCCGATCTGGCGCTATACCGCGCCAAGGATGAAGGTGGCGGGATCCACTGCGAGTACGAACCTTCGCTGCATGCGAATGCGGAGGAGAAGCGGCAGCTGGAACATTCGCTGCGCCACGCGCTCGAACGCAACGAGATGCAATTGCATTATCAGCCCGTTGTCGACGCCAATTCGGAAGCGATAGTCAGCTTCGAGGCCCTGATCCGCTGGAACAGCGCGGAGCACGGCTTTGTCAGCCCGGTAAAATTCATCCCGCTCGCCGAAGACACGCGCCTGATCGTGCCGATCGGTACGTGGGTCTTGCAGGAGGCGTGCAGGGAAGCGGCGGCGGAATGGCCCAAGGACGTGAAGGTCAACGTCAACGTGTCGCCCGAGCAGCTGCTCGAACCTGACTTTGCCGCCACGGTCGTGCGTGCGCTGTCGCATAGCGGGCTCGAGCCGCACCGGCTGGAAATCGAGGTTACGGAAAGCATTTTCATGCGCGACGGGGGCGTGGCGCGCAAGGCGCTGGAGCAGTGCATGGCGCTTGGATGCTCGATTGCACTGGACGATTTCGGAACTGGATATTCCTCGCTGGGGTATTTGCGGAAGCTCAAGTTCTCGACGATCAAGGTCGACCGCAGCTTCGTGCAGGGGGCCGCGCAGAAGAGCCCGGAATCGCTGGCGATCATCCGCGCGGTGGTAGCCATGGCGGATAGCCTGGGCATGACGACGACCGCAGAAGGCGTTGAAAACGCTGAGGAAGCGGCGCTGATCCAGCACCTGGGTTGCAGCAAGATACAGGGCTATTACTTCGGCCGACCGATGCCCGCCGAGGATGTCCATCGCCTGTTCGACCGGCAAGGCGGCGAGCGCCTCATCAGCGCGTAATCAGACGATACGCATGTCAATCATACGTATGATCAGGCCGAAACAAGTGTCTTGATGGCGTTTTCGAACAGGGCGAGACCGTCGGTTCCGCCATGCGCTTGTTCGACGGCGCGTTCGGGGTGCGGCATCATGCCGAGCACATTGCCTTCGGCATTCAGAACACCGGCGATGTCGCGCTGCGAGCCGTTGCAGTTTTCGACGTAGCGGAAGGCGACACGCCCTTCGCCCTCGAGCATGTCGAGCGTTTCGTCATCGGCGAAATAATTGCCGTCATGGTGCGCGACGGGAATATCGATGATCTGGCCCGCTTTGTAACCGCTGGTGAACAGTGAGCGGTCGTTTTCCACCTTGAGCGCAACGGTGCGGCAGATGAAATTCTGGCTGGCGTTGCGCATCAGTGCGCCCGGCAGGAGACCGGCTTCGGTGAGGACCTGAAAGCCGTTGCAGACACCGAGGACCGGCACGCCGCGTTCGGCGCGGCGCTTCACGCTTTGCATGATCGGGCTGTTCGCCGCCATCGCGCCCGAGCGCAGATAGTCGCCGTAGGAAAAACCGCCGGGCAGAGCGATGAAATCGAGATCTTCGGGCAAACGGGCATCGCCATGCCACACGCGGATCGGCGCAGTGCCCGAAACCCGTTCGATGGCGACAGCCATGTCGCGATCGCAATTCGACCCGGGGAAGGTGATAACGGCGGCGCGGAAAGCCATCAGTCGACCTTCTCGATGCGGTAGTTTTCGATCACCGTGTGGGCGAGCAGCTTTTCGCACATGTCGGCGAGCGCCGCATCATCGGTGCCATCGGCCACATCGAGTTCGATCAGCCTGCCGATACGCACATCTTCGACCCCGGCAAAGCCGAGCCCTTCGAGCGCATGGTGGACGGCGCGACCCTGCGGATCGAGAACGCCGGGCTTTAGCGAGACATGGACGCGGATTTTCATCGAGCAAGCCTTTCGTGTTGGCGCGCCTATGGCGCACCGTCGCCGAGCGTTCAAGCACCTCGCAGCGATCGCATGGTGATGGCGCTGGGCGTGACATATCCGCGACGGCTGTAGCGCCACTGCAACAATTGTCACGATTCTGCCTTATGGGATGGAGAGGAACTCCATTTCATCTCGCAACCTGCTATTGTGCATGTGCGGCGAAGATTGCCGTACCCCTCCAAATGCCCGCCTTTCCCAGTTGCGCGCTCAAGCAGGACACCTCCTTAAAATGACGATCCGGACCACCGCCGCCCATCTCTTCGGGGCGAGCACTATCGCTTTTGCAGCCTTCGCTGCGCAGCCCGCCATGGCGCAGACCGCCGATCAGGCGGGCACGGAAGAAGCCGCCGATGGGCAGCTCAACACGATTATCGTGACCGCGAACCGCCGTGAGGAGAATCTCCAGGACGTGCCGGTATCGGCCGCGACCCTGGATGCGAGCACGGTCCGCACGATCTTCGATGCAGGCGCCGAAATCACCCCACTTTCGGCCCGCGTCCCGGGCCTGTTCATTGAAAGCTCGAACGGACGCGCTGCGCCGCGGTTTTATATCCGCGGTCTGGGCAATACCGATTTCGATCTGGCAGCATCGCAGCCCGTATCCGTCGTCATGGACGATGTGGTGATGGAAAACGTGACGCTGAAGTCCTTCCCGATTTTCGACGTCGAACGGATCGAGGTTCTTCGCGGCCCGCAGGGCACCCTGTTCGGGCGTAACACGCCGGCCGGTATCGTAAAGATCGACACCGTGAAGCCGGGCGACGAGTTCGCCGTCAACGGGTCGCTGAGCTATGGCACCTTCAACACCGTATCCATCGATGGCGGCGTGACGGTACCGCTAGTACCGGGTCTGGCTTCGCTGCGAGTATCCGGCCTGTGGCAGCAACGCGACAACTGGGTCGACAACGGCTTTACCGGCGAGGAGGACGTGTACGGCGGCTACAGCGAGATCGCCGGTCGAGCGCAGCTGCTGGTCACCCCGAGTGATCGCCTGTCGATCCTCGGCAGCTATGCCGTGCGCGATCTCGACGGTCAGTCCACCCTGTTCCGGGCGAACATCCTTGGTCCGGGTAACAACGACCTGAACGACAATTACGACCGCGACACCGTTTTCTACGATGCGGGCGGGCGTAACGAAGCTGCCTACAAGGCGCAGATCGCCACGGCCAAGGTCGATTACGACGCCGACTTCGCAACGCTGACCAGCATCACCAGCTGGGCCGATACCGAGGGCCGCAGCCGCGGCGACATCGATGGCGGCAATCTGGTTACCGGGCCGGGTTTCATTCCGTTCCCCAGCGATACGCAGGATTCGATCGATCTGAATCAGTTCACCCAGGAAGTCAGGCTTGCGTCCAATTCGAACGGTCCGTTCGAATGGCAGGTCGGCGGGTTCTATTTCGACAGCGATTTCGATGTCACGACCGTCGGTTTCGACTTCCCGCCTCCCGTTACCGTAAACCACACGAACGAAAGCTGGGCGGTGTTCGGCCAGGTCAGTTCGCAAGTGACCGATGCGCTGAAGCTGACGGGCGGCCTGCGCTATACCGAAGATGACAAGGATTTCATCGTCGTAGCGGGTGCGGCACCGCAGTTCACCACTGTTTCCGACGAGCGGCTGAGCTGGGACCTGGCAGCATTCTACGATCTGAGCGGCGACGCCAGCTTCTATGCGCGCGTAGCCAGCGGTTTCCGTGCGCCGACAATCCAGGGGCGCGACGTCGCATTCGGTTCGGCACCGTCGGTCGCAACGTCGGAAAAGATCATGAGCTATGAAGCCGGCCTGAAATCGGAGCTGGCGGATCGCCGCATTCGCCTGAACGGCGCGGTCTATTACTACACGATCAAGGACCCGCAATTCACTGCCGTCGGCGGGGCGGACAATCTGGTCCAGCTGGTCAATGCCGACAAGGGACGCGGATACGGGTTCGAACTGGACAGCGCGTTCCAGGCTACGCCCAACTTCCTGATCACGGCCGGGGTAAGCTGGAACCACACCGAAATCGAGGACAATACGCTGGCGGTCGGCATCTGCGCCCAGTGCACGATCGTGGATCCCACTGTCGTGCTATCGGGCAGCACCCGGGCCCTGGTGGACGGTAATCCGTTCCCCAATGCCCCGGAATGGATTGCGGATCTGACGGCGCGCTATGCCTTCCCGATCGGCAATGCCGGAGAGATCTTCTTCTTCACCGACTGGGCATATCAGGGGAAGACCAACTTCTTCCTGTATGAAAGCGAAGAATTCAATTCGAACAACCAGATCGAAGGCGGTCTGCGGGCTGGCTATGCCAAGGCCGACGGTACGTTCGAACTGGCAGCCTTCGTGCGCAACATCACCGATGCCGACAATGTGAAGGGCGGGATCGACTTCAACAACAATACCGCTTTCGTCAACGATCCGCGCGTGTTCGGCGTATCTGCCCGTATCAATTACTAAAGGCACATCGAACCGATCGAAAAAGGGCCGGGAGGAACGATCCTTCCGGCCCTTTTTCATTCGGCATCCACCAGACTTTCGTGGACGATGCGGATGCGCAGTTCCTGTGCCGGATCGAGATAGCGCAGGGCCGCCTGCTGAAGCATTTCAGGGGTAATCGCGCGTATTCGATCTTCGTAGCTGCGCACGCGATCGAGGCGTTCGGCGCGCAATTGCGCTTCGTCGATGATACCGAGCCACCAGCCATTTTCGCGCCGGCTCAGGGCGATCTTTTCCAGCAGCGGCTTGCGGGCACGTTCCAGAAGATCGGCATCGACGGGCGCGCTGCGGAAATCCTGCGCGATTTCATCGACGACTTCAAAGACTTCGTCCGCCTGCCCCGGTTCGACCACGACCGAGGTCGAGAAAGTGCCGAAGTCGCGGTAAATGTGCGACATGCTCGATCCCGCTGAGGGCGAATAGGAGGCGCCCAGTTCTTCGCGGATGCGGTCGAGCATTTCGAGGCGCATGACGGTGGCGAGCATCTGCATGGTCGCTTCTTCCTGCGCATCATCGTCGTCAGTCGTGGGCCAGTAGGTCATGGCCAGGGCCTGATCCGGCGCGCCGGCATGGGTCAGCACCCGTTCCCTGCGGTCATCGGCAAAATGCGCGACCCGTTCGCTTTCATGACTGTCGAGCGTTGCAGCGCGCGGAGGAAGCGCCCCGAAGCTGGACGCGACCGCACCGATCACGGCATCGCTGTCGAAATCGCCGACAACCGATATTTCCACAGGCGCGGTGCCGATCCGCTGGCTGACGATACGGCGCGCGTCTTCGAGCGTCACCGCTTCCAGCCTGTCTTCCGATGGAACGCCGAAGCGCGGATTGCCATCGGACAGGATCTGGGGGACCTGCGACCGCGCAACGGCCTGCGGGGTCGCATCGAGCTGGGCGATATAGGGCGGGATGAGGGCCTGCCAGCGGGTCAGCATTTCAGGGCGCAGGCCCGGATCGCTGAGATAGGCGGCACTGAGCTGCATCTGCAGTGGCAGGTCGGCCATGGTGCCGATGCCGCGCACGGTAAACATGTCTGCGCCCGCATCGAAACCGTAGGTGACGCGGCGACCGGCAAGGATCTGGCGTAGTTCGTCATAGCCATGCTGGCCGAGCCCGCCCAGCGCACTGACGGCAGACAGGAAGACAGCCTGCGCGATTTCGTCTTCCGGGATGGACAGCTGGCCCGAACCGACGCGGATGGCGAAACGCAGGCGTCCCTTTTCGAAATCGGTTGGCTTGAGGTTCAACCGGACATTGTTGGCAAAGCGGATGGTGCGCACGCCGAGATCGTCGATCACCGTATCGTCCGCAATTGCGGAGGGCGGCCCGAAATCGGTGTAGGCGAATTCCAGCCCGCTGGTGTCGAGCGGGGCGGCGACCGGCTGCGTTTGCGAGGCCCGCCAGACATCGAGGATCGTGTCCTGTGCGTCGGGAATCGCCTGTTTGGTCGATACGTGGATCAAGGGATCGGAGAGAGCATAATGCCGGGCGAAAGCCTGCGAGACCGCCGCCGCGGTGATGGACGGCTTTTGCGCGAGGAACAGGTCGTAGGTCGTCTGGGGGCTGACGAAAATCCGTTCGCGGCGAGCGGTTGAGAGAATACCGTCTGCTAGCTGGCTGTTGCGGCGCGTATCCTGCTGGCTTGCCGCATCGCGGTAGCGCTGTTCGAAATTGGCCAGCTGTTCGGCCAGTTCTGCATCGGTAAAACCGTATTCGACGGCGCGCCGCCATTCCTGTTCGCCCACTTCGAGCGCGCGCTGCCATTCGCCTTCGCGGGCCTGCACCACGAGCTGTGCCTGACGCTGGATGTCGAAGAAATCGGAAGAGGATGCGCTGGCGCCGATGATCGGGGCATCTGCGCCGTTGGCGATCGTCTGCAAACGGCGGTTGAGAATCGCAGTGCCGAGGCTGATCAGGCGCGACTGGTCCGTTTCCGCGACGGTGGGCTTGCGGTCCTGATAGGGGGCGAAGCGATCGATGGTGACCAGATACTGCACGTCGGGATCGACGAAATTCGCCGCAGCGGGTCCGCGGGAGAGATCGAGAGTGCCCTTGTCCACCTCGACCCGGGGCGTGTCCGGGGCCTGCCAGTCGCCGAAGCGGTCCTTGATGGTGGCTTCGACCACGTCGGGATCGAGATCGCCGACAATGACGAGGGCCGCATTGTCGGGACGATAGAAGCGGGAATAGAGGCCGCGCACGGTCGCGCCCGGGGCCGTGTCGATGATCGCATCCGTGCCATCGGCGCGAAAGCGCGTGGCATAGCGGGTGCCGGGCGCGATGAACTGGAAATAGTCCTTGATCCGCCGGATCGAGAAATTGTTACGGGTGCGGGTTTCCGACTGGATGATGCCGCGTTCCCGGTCGACCGCCTCGTCGGCAATGGTCAGTTCGCTGGCCGTTTCGCGCATCAGCATCAGCGCGGTGTCGACCAGATCGGGGTCGGTCCGGGGCAGGTCCAGCTTGTAGATCGTATCTTCGAACCCGGTCGAGGCATTGGTGTCCGCGCCAAAGGCAAGACCGAGCCGTTCGAGCAGCTTGATCATCTCGCCTTCGGGCACATTGGTCGACCCGTTGAAGGCCATGTGTTCGAGCATGTGGGCAAGACCGAGTTCCTGCTCGCCTTCATCGATCCAGCCCACGTCGAAGCCGAACCGGATGACGGCGGTACCCTGCGGCGTACCGTTCCTGAGGATCGCATAGCGCATGCCGTTTTCGAGCACGCCGAAGCGGACCGCCGGATCGGGCGCGATATCGTAAACCGGATGACCCCAGCCGGTCGTCGACTGCACCGTGTCGGCCGGAGGGGCGGGGGGATCATCCTGTGCTGCGATGGGCTGGGTCAGGGCAAGGAGCGGCAGCGCGGCGATCGCGCGGCGAAAAACGGTCGACTTCATGCAGATCACGCTATGGGGGCGAGGGGGCAAAGCCAAGCGGCTTGCGACCAAATTCTGCTGGCGGCATCGCCGGTTCCACCAACTGCGTGTTTGCACCGGCATGGCCCTGCGATAGGGGTGGGGGATGCCTGCGCTCGACCTCGTCTACAATCCCGTTTCGGGCAGTTTCAGCGACGATCATCTGGAGGCCCTGCGTGATGCGCTGATCGAGGCGGGCTTTCGCGTTACATCGATGCCGACGACGGCAGCAGGCGCGCGCCTTTCCGGCGAGGCCGATCTGGTCTGCGTCCATGGCGGCGACGGTACATTGCGCGATACGGTGCAGGCGCTGGGCGAGCGGGCAGGGAGCATGCCGATCTGCGTGGCGCCTTCGGGCACGATCAATCTGGTCGCGCGCGAACTGGGCTATCCGCGGTCGCCCCAGCGCTTTGCCGGGGCCGTGCGCGAGGCGTGGGACCGCGGGCCGGAGAGCTGGGTGCAATCCCCGCTCTACCGGCTGGGTGATATGCCGATCGTGTCCTGCGTTTCCATCGGGCCGGACAGCCACGCCGTTGCGCGGGTGGACGGCAGGCTGAAGCAGCGCATCGGGCGCTATGCCTATGTCGTCGCGCTGGCGCAGCAGATGCGCGAGTGGCCCCGCGACACGATGACCATTCGCGGCGAACTCGCCGATGGGGAGCGGTTCGAATATGAAGCGGAAGCGGCCATCGTGAGCCACGCCGCGCTTTATGCCGGACCGTTCCAGGTCAGCCCGGGAGCCCGGCTGGGCGCGGATTCGGTCGAACTGATCACGGTGAAACGCGCGACGCGGCTGGGCACGATCGCGCTAAGCCTGGGCGTGCTGCTGCGCCTGCCGCTGGCGCGGATGGGGATCGCCGACATCCGCACCTGCCGCAGGATCGAGTTCGATCGCTGCGTGATGCCGGTGCAGGTCGACGGCGATCACATGCCCGAATGCGCTTTCGCCATTGCGCCGAGCGGGCTGACGCTCAGCTACGTCGTCTGATTATTTCTTCGGCTTGGTCGGGGTCCGCAGCCGGCCACGGTGAGCGTTCATGTCGAGCACTTCGCCGGGGCCGCTATCGTCGTTCTGCAGCAGGCCCAGACGGCGCGCGACTTCCTGATAGGCTTCGCTTTCGCCGCCCAGGTCGCGGCGGAACCGGTCCTTGTCCAGCTTTTCGCCGGTGTTGATGTCCCACAGGCGGCAGCCGTCGGGGCTGATTTCGTCGGCGAGGATCACGCGGCTGTAATCGCCATCCCAGATACGGCCGAATTCGAGTTTGAAATCGACGAGCCGGATATCGATCGCGGCGAACATGCCGCACATGAAGTCGTTGATGCGGATCGCCATGCTGGACATGTCCTGCAGCTCTTCATGGCTGCACCAGTTGAAGCAGGCGATTTCTTCTTCCGAGACCTTGGGATCACCCAGGGAATCGTCCTTGAGGCAATATTCGATCAGCGTGTGCGGGAGCATTTCGCCTTCTTCGATGCCGAGACGCTTGGACAGCGTGCCGGCAGCGACATTGCGCACCACGACTTCGAGCGGGATGATTTCCACCTGGCGGACGAGCTGTTCGCGCATGTTGAGGCGACGGATGAAATGCGTCGGGATGCCGATGTGCGACAGGCGGGTGAACACATATTCGCTGATGCGATTGTTGATCACGCCCTTGCCGTTGATCGTGCCCTTCTTCTGCGCATTGAAGGCGGTCGCGTCATCCTTGAAATACTGGATGATCGTACCCGGTTCGGGGCCTTCGTAGAGGATCTTGGCCTTGCCTTCGTAGATCTGGCGGCGACGTGCCATGGGCATGCATTCCTTCGCGCAAAAAAGCGTGCGCCCCGGCAGGTGGAATCGACGCGATCCGCACGCCCCGGGGCGATTGATCCCGCGCTTACCGGAAGGGGGCGGGGAAAGCAATCATGCGGGCGGACTGCCGCGGGCTTCCCGTTCCACGGCGGGCGCGCGATCTTCTTTCAGCTTTTCGATCAGCCGGCCCAGAGTGGCGCGCTGGACCAGAACGCTGAACAGGACGGCGGCGAATGTCGCGGCAAGGATGAGGTCGCGCGTTTCCCCGGGCGGGAGGGAAAGCGCGAGCGCGATCGAAATGCCGCCGCGCAGACCGCCCCACCACAGCACCGGTCCCGCGCCCTTGTCCTGCAGGCGAGCGGCGGGGATCGTCCTGGTGGACACGATGATGCTGATGGCACGGGCCGCCAGCGTAAGCGGGATCGCCGCCAGAGCGAGGATGGCTTCCTCGAAGCCGACGACCAGGACGATCATTTCGAGCCCGATCAGAAGGAACAGCACCGAATTGAGCAATTCGTCGACGAGTTCCCAGAACTTGATGACATAGTCGCGGGTCACATCGCTCATCGCATAGGTAACCCCCTGGTTGCCGACCAGCAGGCCCGCGACAGCCATGGCCAGCGGGCCCGATACATGCAGATAGCTGCACAGGGCATACCCGCCCATGACGATGGCCAGAGTCACCAGCACTTCCAGCGCGTATTCGTCCATCCCCGCCAGAGCGCGGTAGCCGACATAGCCGGCCGCCAGCCCGACAAGGATGCCGCCGCCGGCCTCTATCGCGAACAGCCGCGCACCTTCGGCCAGAGAGAATTCGGTGCCGCTGATGGCAGCGCCCAGCAGAATGATGAAGACGACGATGCCCACACCGTCGTTGAACAGGCTTTCGCCCGCCACCGCGCTTTGCAGGGACTGAGGTACGTTCTCTTCCCTGAGCACACCGAGTACGGACACCGGATCGGTCGGGGCGATCAGCGCGCCGAAGACGAAATACCAGATCGGGGCGACGGGCAGGGCAAGCAGCAGGCCGACGCCCCACATCGCCAGGCCGACGAGCACGGTCGAGACGATCACGCCCACGGTCGAAAGCAGGAGAACCGGAAGCCAGGCGACCTTCAGCCGGTCGAGATCGACATGCAATGCACCGGCGAAGAGCAGAAAACTCAGCATGCCCTGCAGCAGCGTTTCGGTGAAATTCAGTTGCCGCAAGATGTCGGCCACCCAGTCGCCCAGCGTAATCGCGGGAATGAAGGCATTCGCAATCATCAGGCCGATGGCCGTCAATGCCCCCATCACGGTCAAGCCGATGACATGGGGCAGCTTGATGAAATGATGGTTGAACCAACCCAGCAAGGCGGAAGCCACGACGAGGATCGCGGCAATGTCGAAAGCGGAAAGCGCGCTGCTGGTGTCATGCATAGGGCGTGCCTAGCTTGCGCGGGGGTGGAGGGGAAGCGTCGCGGGTAAGGGGCAGGATGCACACCAGCGTCGAACCCGAGTTATGCGGTCATCTTCGCGGAACCGTACGAGGTTCCTCAGCGTCAATACGTTAATCGGTCAGGTGAGTATGGACTGCAGTATAGGGGAGCTGGAAATAATCCAGCACTTCGCCCGCCGCTTTCCCGACCCTACTTTTTGAATCCTTGAAGAGCAATTCTCGTAGATTGATACCCAACCCCACAAAAATATGCCGCTTCGGGACGATACCGGCCGCCCTATCTTTCAGGAGGAAATCATCTCCGTGGTAGCCCAGATGCAGTTCGAGGTACCGAAGCGGGCTATTATTGAAGGCTTCGAAGCCAGCCGGCTTGAGCGCAAGGAAATAGCGTTGCTGCTGAAAATGTTCCTTACCGCTAATAGTGTAGATGTCGTCGTTGGGTTCGATCATCAGACGAAAATCCAACTTCTCATCCAATCCGGGAACGGAATTGCGCAATAGAGAAAATCCGGCGCCCATCGTGTTAAACGTCACGTCCTCCCAGGACCAGCCGCTGGTCGGCTCTATGCTGTCGAAAGCTTCTGTCCAAAGCATGACACCCGAAGCAAGAGCCGCAGCCGTGATTTCGATGCCGGGAGCGTCATTCGTATTTCGCTTGAGCCGGCCGTAAAGCAACTCGCTGATCACGTAGGCCGAGTACGCGTGAGCCAATTTATCGACGCCGACATTGTTGGTTGATCTGCCAAACCAGCCCTCGCTTTGAAAGCTTGGCCATTGCGGGTCTTTCAATAGCTTGGGCGCATTGATTGCAGTGTAATAACCGGCGACCGCGGCAAATTCCCATTTGATAGCTTTCACATCCTCGCCGAACGATGCGTAATTCCGGCGCGCAGGATTTTCGAAGCCGTCTCGCGTCGTAACCGTCAATGGAACATGGTTCTCAACCTCCTGATAGTCGACCGTCTCGCGATCAAAGCCGGCAATAGTGGCTTCCTCAAGATAAGCGCCTGGCGCGACGAGCACTCGAGCTGTGTCACTCGACGCAGTGAGTTCGGTCGAAAATGCCTGATCCAGCTCGGCGAAAGTAGATAAAGGCACAATCATCAGTTCATCCCCTGCCGCACTAGCAGATGCACTCGCCGTAATGACCCAAAAGCCGGTCAGTAATGAAACGACACGATGCAATCGCTGATGAAATGTTCGGCCTCTCTCCCTATTAAAAATCGCCATCTATCTGATTCCAAACCCAAAGAACGACCGCATTGTCGCCGCTTCATTTGGATCGCAATAACTTATTGGATTATGTGGGAAGATATTTGCACTTAAACCTGCCGAGAGACGGTGGCATTTCGCCAGCTCCCACCGAACTCTGCTTATTGTCGAGATCGGCGAAGGGGGTATCGAATTGATGATCCGCAAATTGCGATACATTCTCCATTTGCCGCCACCATCCACACGTTGGCAAAAATGAAGTGACCGCCGCAGCGCAGACGAAGTTGCGGGCGCCATCGGTCAAGGACCAACCCGAATGCCCGCCCGTTTGCCGACTAGACCGAAGTCAGGCCATCGAATCCAATTCGCTGTAGAAGAAGTGGTGCCCAGGGGCGGAGTCGAACCACCGACACGACGATTTTCAATCGTCTGCTCTACCACTGAGCTACCCGGGCACACTGCGTCTGCTATGGAGCCTGAAAGGGCCCCGTGAGCAGTGAGAGCGCGCCTATGGCGAAGCTCGTCCGCCTTGGCAAGGGGGGAATTTCTACTCTTCCTTGCCGCCGCTGAATTCCGCCGCGATTTCTTCGGGCAGGGCGGGCCGTCCGGCCACGGAATAGCCGTCGCCAAACCATTTCGATAAATCGCGGTCGCGGCAGCGGCTGGAACAGAACGGCGCGTATTCTTTGCTGCGGGCCCGTTTGCAGATCGGGCAAGGGCGGGATCTAGTCGTCATGCGGAACGATCTGGGCAGTGGCCGCTTCGATCGCAAGCCCCGGATCGATCGCGATGCGCACCGGGCGCGCGGTGCGCCGCTCGAGTTCGGCGATCCATTCGGGCCCGAGCCGTGGCCTCAACGCGGGATGAACGGTCAACAATGTCGCGCCGGGCCCTTCGACCATTTCGGCGCGGCGTAGCGCCATTCGGGCTGCCATACCTATGCGCGAGGTCGCGAAACGATGCAGCAGCGAAGGGCCGTGGAGCCGGGCAACAATCTGAACGAGGCCGAAGCCGTTCATTGCCGTGCGTTCATGGGAAAAACCCGACAACGCCTCTTCGAGCGCCGAATCCACCGCCTTGCGGTCGGATTTCGTCTGGAGGGTTGGAAAATCGATCCCGATCGAGCCGCCAAGATCGAAGAGCGTGAGCCAGCGCGCGATTTGCGGAACTGCGGCGAGGGACAGTTCGCGCGGAGGCAGGTCGCCATCGATATCGATCAGCGTCATGGCCGGCGTCACCGCAAAGAGTAGCGAGCCGCCAGCGAACTCGACCTCGCCGGAGGATGCAGCATGCCAGATGTCTTCCCAGACCCCCGCGGGGAAGCGACGGACCGACCTGGCGTTGGCCAACGGATCAGATGGTGTACCAGCAATCGTTGAAACCGGCCGGGCGGCTGGGAGCTTGAAGCGTCCGCGTTCCGTCATCGCACCGCGCGTTATGGCGAAAAGATAGTTTGCGCCCTCGCTTGCATCACGCGGAAGTTTATCCACCAGAACCTCGCGGCCAGAGGGATGTTGCGCGGTTCCTCGTGCGCCTGTCTTGCGCAGCAGCTTGCCTTCGAATTCATCGCCCGCCTGGATTTCACCCGGCCAGTGGACGCCGGCGGCGAGAGGTGTTTCACCATCAAGCAGCAGGGCCCGGCGTTCGCCGATACCCTCTTCGACCTGCCATTCAGGCAATGTCGAACCCAGCGGCGCGCAGCAATGTGCGCGTTTCATAGAGAGGCAGGCCAACCACACCCGAATGGCTGCCCTGAATCCGGCTGATCAACCCTTCCGCGATGCCCTGAATGGCATAGCCACCTGCCTTGCCTTCCCATTCGCCGCTGGCGAGATAGGCGTCGATTTCGGCGGACGAGAGGCGCTTGAACATTACCACCGTTTCGCTCAGCCGTTCACGGAGGGCGCCGTCCGGTGCGCGAAGGGCGATGGCGGAAAGGACGCGGTGGCGACGACCCGACAGCAGTTCGAGGCATTTGCGGGCCGTGGCTTCGTCTTCGGCCTTGGGCAGGATGCGGCGGCCCGCCGCGACGACCGTGTCGCCGGCGAGTACGTGGCCGCCACCGGATGCGGCAGCCTGCGCCTTTTCGCGCGCCATGCGCTTTGCATAGTCGCGCGGCAATTCGCCCTTATGGGGCGTTTCATCGATGTCCGCGGGATTGATGGCAGCAGGCGTCAACCCGAGACGGGCGAGAAGCTCGCGCCTGCGGGGACTGGCCGATGCTAGAACGAGGGTGGGCTGGCCCACGTGCGCTTATTGGGGGCCGGGGCCGCCGCGACCGGGCATGAAGCGGTAAGTAATGCGTGCCTTGGTGAGATCGTAGGGCGTCAGTTCACAAAGCACTTCGTCGCCGACGAGCACGCGGATACGGTTCTTGCGCATCTTGCCGGCGGTGTGGCCGAGCACTTCATGGCCGTTCTCGAGCTCGACGCGGAACATCGCATTGGGCAGCAGTTCCACCACCCTGCCGCGCATTTCGAGAAGTTCTTCTTTCGCCATGTAGTTCCTTGGACTGTGCCGTTGGTCGATTTGTGTCGCGCGCCCATAGCGGCAGTAGGGACAAAAGGGAAGACTCGGTCGTTAAGCGCGGCGCAAGGCTGGCGCGACATTTTGTTACCCGACATTTCTTGCCTGCCGGCTCCGCCTCGTCCAGCCATGCTGCCGGGGACGGAAGAGAATTGAGACAGGATCACAACGCTTTCCATGCACTATCTCCCCCGTATTTCCGCACTTGCGCTGACCATTGCGCTCGCCACGCCGGCCCTCGCGCAGGATGCCGATCCCGCTCCTGCGACAAGCCAGGACGGATCGCAGGACGAACCGCTTCCCGAAGATGCCATCATCGTAACCGGCGAACGTGTGCGTGGGCAGGTGCAGACCGATGTCCCGCCGGTGGTCGAACTCGATGAAGCGGACATTGCAGCCTACGGTGCGGATTCGCTGGCTGACCTGATCGAGCAACTGGGACCCCAGACGGGATCGGCCAGCGGCCGCGGCAGCGGGCGTCCGGTCTTCCTGGTCAACGGACGGCGCGTTTCGAGCTTCCGCGAGTTCCGCCGCTATCCGCCCGAAGCGATCGTCAAGGTAGAGGTATTCCCGGAAGAGGTTGCCCTGCAATATGGCTATCCCGCCGATCAGCGCGTGGTCAATTTCATCCTGAAGGACAATTTTGCCAGCCGCGAGGTGGAGCTGGAATACGGGCAGCCAACGGCCGGGGGCCGGTCGAGCGGCGAGGCGGAATATTCGCAGCTCACTATCAATGGCGGCGACCGTTTGTTGCTGGGGGCGGAATTCAACACGTCATCCATGCTGACGGAAGCCGAACGCGGGATCATCCAGACCGAAAACAGCGTGCCAACCGTGGCGTCCGATCCGGATCCTGCCGCCTTTCGCAGCCTTGCCTCCGACAGCGAAGGGTTCGAGCTCGAGACAACCTGGAACACCAGTTTCGGCGAAGGCGCGCGGGCGCCGACTTTCTCGATCAACGGCAATCTGGAGCGCAGCGTCACCCGATCGCTGTCCGGGCTGGACACGGTGCTGCTGACCGATCCCGACGGTAACACCGAACTGCGCGCGATCGATGCCGATCCGATCACGCGCCGGACATCTTCGACCACCGCTTCATTGGGCAGTTCGTTGAACGCGCCAGTGGGCGACTGGAACCTTGCCCTGACGCTGGATGCGGCGCGCGGCTGGAGCACGTCGGAAATCGACCGCCGACGCGATACGAGCGGCCTGGTGGCAGCGGCCGCTGCGGGCGAGATCGACATTACGGGTGATCTGGGGGCCGTTCCCAGCGCTGGCTTCGATGAGGCGCGCAGCAAGACCTATACGATCGATACACTCGCGACGCTCACGGGGCAGCCGATCCTACTGCCGAGCGGCGAGGTCAATGTGACCGCCAAGGTCGGGTACAAGCTCAATGGAATCGACAGCACAGACACGCGCACGAACGGGCTGGAAACATCGCTCAACCGCCGCCGCGCGCTTGCCGGGGTCAATCTGGGTATACCGCTTGCCAGCGCGCGCGAGGATTTCCTCGGCGCGTTGGGCGAACTCAGTCTGGATCTGGGGGGCGGCATCGACGACCTTTCCGATTTCGGAACGCTGACCAACTGGAATGCCGGATTGAACTGGCGGCCGTCTGAAAGCCTGTCGCTGCAGGCGAGCTACACCGTGCGCGAGGCCGCACCGAGCCTGACCCAGCTTGGATCGCCGCAGATCGTCGACGTCAACGTCCCGGTGTTCGACTTTGTCACGGGCGACACGGTGCTGGCCAACGTCGTCACGGGTGGCAATCCGGATCTGCTTGCGGAGACACAGCGCGACATCAAACTGTCCGCATCCTACGACTTCGATCTGTTCGACAGGTCCAATTTCCGCGTCGAATATTTCCGCAACCGTTCGGACGACGTGACCGAAAGCTTCCCCGTCCTGACACCCGCCATCGAGGCGGCATTCCCTGATCGCGTGACACGCGTCGATGGGCAGTTGGTGGAACTGGACCGGCGGCCGGTGACGTTTGCCGAACGTAATTCTTCGCGCATCCGCTACGGTTTCAACTTCTTCGGCAAAGTCGGCAAGCCCGCCCCCGAGAGCGAAGGCGGCGGCGGAAGGCGCGGAGGCTTCATGGCGCGCATGGGCGCTGCCGGAGGACAGGGATCGGCACCGGGACAGGGTGGAGCAGGACAGGGCCGTGGCGGGTTCAACAGCGAGCGGTTCGCCGAAATTCGCGCGCAATTCTGCAAGGAAGGCGCAGAGCCCGATATTTCTCAATTGCCGGAACAGATGCAGCAGCGACTGCGCGGCGAAGACGGACAGATCGATCCGGCCCGTGTCGCACAGATGCGCGAACGCTTCTGCAGCGCGGATGGTGCGCCCGATCCGCAGCGAATGGCCGCGATGCGCCAAGCTCTTTGCACAGGTTGGAACGCGGCCGATCCGTCCGCATCCACCCCGGTTGATCTTGCCGCACTGCCCGAACGCATTCGTGAGCGCCTGACGGGCCCCGATGGCCAGATCGACGAAGCCCGGCTGAACGAGTTGCGCAGCCGGGTCTGCGCTTCGCCGCAAGCCGGAGAAGACGGAGCCGACACGCGTACTACCGGTTCGTCCGGAGCTGGTGAGGCGCGAGGAGGCGGCCGCCGTGGTGGTGGCGGAGGACGCGGCGGTCGGGGCGGCGGCGACGGTCAAGGACGCTGGAACCTGTCGCTCTATCACACGATCGAGCTCGAAAATTCGGCGCTGATCGCGCCTGGCATTCCGGAACTCGACCTGCTGAACGGGGACGCCCTGAGCGGATCGGGCATCAGCCGCCATAACTTTACCATGGAAGGCGGGCTGTTCCACAAGGGCATGGGTCTGCGCCTGTCGGGCAATTATGCCAGTGGCACCGATGTGGACACGCTGACGTTCCATGACCTTGCCACTTTCGACCTGCGCCTGTTCATGAATCTCGAGGAGCAGAAGTGGCTCACCGGTGAGACACCGGGCTTTTTCAAGGGAGCGCGCCTCTCGCTTCGGGTCGACAACATCTTCGACGCCCGGCAGCGTGTGACGGATGAGAACGGAATAGTCCCACTGGGCTATCAGCCTGACCTCGTAGATCCGTTGGGACGTGTGGTCTCGCTCGAGCTGCGGAAAGTCTTCTGATTGCTGGCGGGTTGGCGCGGGCGAGCGTTTACAGCGCGTCGCCCGCCGCGACGCCGCTAGCCCAGGCCCATTGGAAATTATAACCGCCAAGCCAGCCGGTCACATCCACTGCCTCACCAATGGCGAACAGGCCGGGAAGGCGCTTCGCTTCCATTGTGCGGGACGACAGTTCGGCAGTGGAGATTCCGCCGACGGTGACCTCGGCCTTGGCAAAGCCTTCGGTCCCGTTCGGATGGAACGCCCAGCGTTTCAACCGCTCACCTGCGCTGCGTAAAGCCTTGTCGGGCACATTGCCGAGGTCGCCTTCGATCCCGATCTTGTCGGCCAGGATATCGGCCAGCCGTGCCGGGAGAGCTTCACGCAAGAGAGTCTTCAAGCCGACGCGCGGGCTGGTGCGCTTTGCATCCATCAGCCACTCAGCTGTCTGGTCGGGCAGGAAATCCACCAGCAGCGGATCGCCTGGTCGCCAGTACGAACTGGCCTGAAGGATCGCCGGACCAGACAAGCCGCGATGGGTGAATAACGCTGCTTCTGCAAAGGAGGCTTTGTTGGCAGTGGCCACAACGGGCGCGGACACGCCGGAAATGTCGCGAAACAGGACCTCTTCACCGCCGAGTGTCAACGGAACGAGCGCAGGGCGGGGCTCCTCCAGCTTCAGGCCGAACTGGCGCGCCAATTCGTAGGCATAACTGGTGGCGCCCATTTTCGGGATGGATGGTCCGCCGGTCGCCATGACAAGAGCGGGCGCGGTTGATGTTTCAGCCGAAGTGGTGACCTTAAATAGGCCGTCGTGTTCGACCGACGCAATTTCCTCGCCGCAGCGGATTTCTACTTCGCCGCCACTCTCACGCGCACGTGCGCATTCCTCCAGTAGCATGGCAACGATCTGCTTTGCCGATCCATCGCAGAACAATTGGCCGAGCGTCTTTTCATGCCACGCGATGCCGTAGCTTTCTACAAGCGAGAGAAAGTCGCGCGAGGTGTAACGCGCCAGCGCCGATTTCGCGAAATGAGGATTGGCACTGAGGTAATTGGTTGGTCCGGCGCCGATATTGGTGAAGTTGCATCGACCGCCGCCCGATATCAGGATTTTCTTACCCGGTTTTTCAGCCCGTTCGAGCACCAAGACGCGCTTGCCCCGTTGGCCGGCACGCGCCGCGCACATCAATCCGGCGGCCCCCGCGCCGAGAATTATCGCGTCGAAACTGGCCATGTCAGCGCGGGGCGAGCGGTTCAGTCGGTCGTTCCTGCCGCGCGACAAAATAGAGCAGCGTTCCCGCCACGACCAAACCGCCGAAAACCTGCCAACTCTGTGCATCGGCATGGGTGCCGACCCAAAGTGTGCTCAACACCGTGAGGATCGACACAAAGCCATGCACCGGATCGATCCTTCCTTCGCGATGTTCGATCACCGGCAGAGCGAAGGCTGCGATGAGGTAGGTGAGGAGGCGGGTCAGCGTGCCCGCCAAAGCCAGCACCAGGAAACCTTCCCACAGCCCGAAGGCGATGCTCGCGGCGCCATAGAACAGGATCGAGTTGACCGGAGTATCAAGCCTTGGCGACACGGCCATAAACCAGCGTGGCAGCATGCCCCGCTCGGCCATGCCGAATGTCATCCTCGGAAGGCTGATGCCGCCTGCGAAATTATTCGCTCCGATGCTGAAGGCCGCGGCAATCACTATGGCGATCGAGCCTGCCGGACCCATTGCCGCATCGGCTGCCAATGCCAACGGGTTTTCGGAATCCGCAGCCACGCCGGGATCGATGGCGATATAGGCCCAGATCACCAGCATGTATAGCAGCGTGACCGCCCCCAGCATCGCGACCAGCGCCAGCGGTACGTCGCGCTTGGGGTTCTTCATTTCGCCTGCGGGCAGCACGACATATTCGAAGCCGATGAAGGCGTAATATGTAAGCAGAACCACGCTTTCGGCATCGGTGAATTCAGGCAGAACCAGCCCCGCACGCGGATCTCCGGCGAATAGCCCGGCAACGATCAAGGCCAACAGTGGCAGAAGCTTCACGGCCGTGAGGGCGCTCAGCGTGGCAACCGAACTTCTCAGGCTGAAGAGGTTCACGATGGTAATGAAGCCAATGAAGCCTGCGACCAGCAGCGGGCGCAGTACCGGTCCGTCAAGCACGGGAAAGAGCGTGGCGAGATAGGAAACCATGACATGCGTGTTTGCCGCCACGGTAACGATGGCGCTGGCATAACGCGCCCAGCCCGCCTGAAAACCGACGAACCGCCCGAACGCCGCTTCGCCATAGAGGATGGGACCACCCGAATGTTCGAACCGCGCCGACAGCCAGGCAAAGGTCAGCGTGAGCGGAAGGAACAGCAGGCCCCCCAGCAGTATCATCCAGGGCGCGAAGTCGCCCACGGCCAAGAACAGTGTGGCGGGCAGGGCGAAGATCCCCGCGCCGATCATGCCGTTCACCGGCAATAGTGAAGCGCCGAACAGCCCCATGGTCCGCGGCGGTGCGAGTGGTTTCCCGTCCATCGCGCGGTGGATGGCCGCAAACGCTGCTTTGCACAAGCACTCGCCTCGCACTATCTGCACCGCCATGTCGCGTACGAAAGCCGGTTCCCCACACGATCCGAGAGGCAAGGAGCGTTTTCACGAGGAAAGCGCGACCAAGGTCGTGGCCAGCGCGCAGCCCGATCTCGAAGCGGGTATCGCGGCGATCCGCGATACGGTGAAAACACTGAAGCCCCGGCCCGGCGTCTACCGCATGCTCGATACGCGAGGTGATGTGCTCTATGTCGGGAAAGCGCGCAGCCTGAAGGCACGCGTGGCGAACTACACGCAGGTAAAGGGGCTGTCCAATCGCATCCAGCGCATGATCAGCCAGTGCCGCGCGATGGAGATCGTCACCACCAATTCCGAAGCAGAAGCGCTGCTGCTCGAAGCCCAGTTGATCAAGCGTTATCGTCCGCCGTTCAATGTGCTGCTGCGCGACGACAAGAGCTTCCCCTTCATCCTGCTGCGCGCCGATCATGCCTATCCGCGGATCATGAAGCATCGCGGTGCGCGCAAGGCCAAGGGCAATTATTACGGCCCCTTCGCCAGCGCCGGTTCCGTCAACAAGACGCTGAACGCGCTGCAGAAGCTGTTCCTGCTCCGCAGCTGCACCGACAGCTTTTTCAACAATCGCGACCGGCCTTGCCTGCTCTACCAGATCAAGCGCTGTTCGGCCCCCTGTGTCGGCCGCATCGACGAAGCGGGCTATGCCAGCCTTGTGCGAGAAGCGAAGGATTTCCTGGGCGGCAAATCGGGCGCTGTTCAGACACAGATCGAAAAACAGATGGCGAGGGCGGCCGAAGATCTGGATTTCGAAACCGCGGCCATCCTGCGCGACCGTTTGCGTGCAGCAACCTTCATCCAAGGTAGCCAGGCCATCAATGCGCAGGGCGTAGGCGACGCGGATGTCTTCGCACTCGCAGCCAAGGGCGGGCAAGTAGGCGTGCAGGCTTTCTTCATTCGCGGCGGGCAGAACTGGGGGCACCGCACGTTCTATCCGCGCAATATCGGCGATCTCGACATGGACGAGGTGTTGTCCGATGTGCTGCTGCAATTTTACGAGGAAGTGCCTCCTCCGCGTACGATACTGGTCGATCGCGAACTTGCCGAACAGGAACTCGTTGCAGAAGCGCTGGCTGAAAAGTCGGGACATGCGGTGGCAATCTCGATCCCGCAGCGTGGCACGCGCCGGAAGTTGATGAGACAGGCACAGCGCAATGCTGTGGAGGCATTGGACCGGCGGCTGGCCGAAAGCGGTACGAAGGCGAAGGTTCTGCGCGAACTGGCCGAATTCCTTGAACTGGATGACGTCCCGCAGCGTATCGAGGTTTACGACAACAGCCATATCCAGGGCACGAAGGCGGTTGGCGCGATGGTCGTGGCAAGTGCGGAAGGGTTCGAGAAGGGGCAGTACCGCAAGTTCAATATCAAGAGCGCGCAGACCAATGACGACTTCGGCATGATGCGCGAAGTGATGAGCCGCCGCTTCCGCAACCTCGCTGAAAATCCGGATGGCGAGGAGGGGAAGGCGAATAGCCACGAAACCGTATGGCCCGATCTCGTTCTGATCGACGGAGGCAAGGGCCAGATGTCATCGGTGCGCGACACTCTGGCGGAGATGGGGATCGAGAATGTGCCCCTGATCGCTATTGCCAAGGGCCCGCATCACGGGCGGGAGGGGCGCGAGGTGTTCCACTTCCCGGATGGGCGGGAAAAGACGCTGCCGGTGAATTCACCGCTACTGTTTTATCTGCAGACCCTGCGCGATGAGGTCCACCGTTACGCCATCGGTGCCCACCGCGCAAAGCGCAGCCGCGCGATCACCGCATCACCGCTGGACGAGATCCCCGGCATCGGCCCCTCGCGCAAGCGCGCGCTTTTGCTACACTTCGGTACGGCGGGAAAAGTAAGAGCGGCCGCGCTAGACGATCTCAAACGCGCGCCCGGCATCAGCGAAGGCGTGGCGCAGCAGATCTACGACTTCTATCACGCCGGCGGGTGAGGCTCAGAACCATTGAAGGCTAACTCCCCGTCCTGGCTAATGGATTTAGTCTTTCAAATCTCAGCGTCGCTGCCGAGCCTCGAAGTCTCATCGGCACAGCGCTGAGTTGGTCGCTTCCTTCGTCCGATACCCCACTGCGACGCCTTGTTGCGCTAGATGCCGCCCTGATGGACTTGCTGGCTGTTGAAGCCCTGTCTGCGCGCTTCGAGGCGCAGTATCCTGACACGGATAAAAGCAATCTGAGAGTGAGCATTGATGATGGCACAAACGGATACCGATTGGTTTTGATTGTTCTCGTGCAACCTGAGAGGGATTGGGCAGCGTTGGTATCCAATCTCTCCGAACTGGCCTGTTCTCTCCACAGTCGTGGATTCTCACCGCACGAGTGGCGCGCCGCAAAGGCATCAACCCTCGCATCGCTTCACGACCGGGCGAGGGCGGTTGGATCAGTTACGAACGTGGCTCTGGCCGGCCAGCTTGCAAACGCCCATTCGCGGGGAATTTGGGTTTTCAGCCCGTCAGAGCTTCTCTTCCATGCAACCAAGATTTTTCCCGACCTTGACGAGTCCCGGGGAAATGTGTGGCTGCGAGATCGGATTATCTCTGGTGTGCAGCATTTGCGTGTCGAGACACCCGCGCTGTCCGCTTACGAAAATCCTACTGAGATTGTTCTCAAAGAATTTGGGTCGCAGAGTTGCGAGTAATCTTATTGCATTTCAATTTGAGAAACACACTTACTCTCGAGGCTTAGGGGCGCCCCTCGCGCCTTCGCTTTCCTCGCGCACTTGCTTGAACTCGGAGCCGTCCTTCCATTCAGGCCAGTGCTCGCTGTTTGCCAGCTCGGCGCCCATATCGCGGAACAGGGCGATGTCCTGCACAGCCCCTGCAAGGTTCCAGTCTTCGCTCCAAGCGTCGCAGGCGGCGTGGTAGCAATCGCCGGTATAGGCATCGACCCACGCCTGACCGGCGTCTGTACCGCCTTCGACCAGATCGGAAGCGCCCGCGATGCCCATCATCAGCATTACCGGCACGCCGCGCTTGGCAAGGCTGAAATGGTCGGCTCGATAGAACAAACCACGTTCGGGCAGGCTTTCCTCGCTTACCGTACGCCCCTGGGCTTGCGCAAAGCGGGCAAGATCGTCTTCCAGCGTACTTTGCCCTTTACCGACCAGGATCACATCCTTCGACCGGCCCGCGGTTTGCAATATGTCCAGGTCGAAATTGGCGACGGTCTTGTCCAGCGGATATATTGGATTGGCGGCATAGTATTCGGATCCGAGCAAACCGCGCTCTTCCGCAGTCCAGAAGGCGAAGATCACGCTGCGTTCGGGCGCGGGGCCACTCTTGAATGCGCGGGCGATTTCAAACAGCCCAGCAACGCCCAACGCATCGTCATTCGCGCCTGCGCGGTAGATGCGGCCCTGTTCGTCCGGTTCACCTTCACCATAGGCGTCCCAGTGAGCGCCGTAGATTATGCTCTCGTCCGGCTTCGATGTGCCGGAGATCTTCGCCAGTACATTCTGGCTCTGAACTACATCGCTCTTTACGGGGAACGATGCGGAAAACGTCGTATCAAGATCGACAGGTTTGAAATCCCTGCGCCGCGCAGCGATGCTCAGTTCGGCCAGATCCTGCCCGGCAGAAGAGAACAGCGTTTCGGCAGTTTCTCCTGAGATCCACCCCTGCAGCGCGAGGCTGGTGATATCATCCTCGGGGCGGACGACATCGTAATTCTCGCCCCCAGGACTCTCCACGACATTCCAGCCATAACCAGCACCCGGTGTTTCGTGGACGATCAATGCACCGATCGCCCCCTGCCGCGCAGCCTCTTCGAATTTGTAGGTCCAGCGGCCGTAATAGGTCATCGTGCGGCCCCCGAATGTGCCCGCGACTTCTTCACCATCCTGGGCATGGAAATCCGGATCGTTCACCAGGAACACGGCGACCTTTCCCTTGAGGTCCACACCCTTGAAATCGTCCCAACCTCGTTCTGGCGCATCGACACCGTAACCGACAAAAACCAGCGGGGCGTTGTCGATAGCGGCCGTATCGGACGGCTGCAGGGTCGACACGTAAATATCTTTCGGGAAGTTCAGACTTTTGGTGGTGCCGCCATGTTCGAACGACAGGGTCTTCGGGGTGCCCAGTCGAGTATGAAGCAATGGCACCTTCTGGGTCCACGTACCGTCTTCGCCGCCCGGTTCCAGTCCCAGTCCCTGCAAACGCCCGATGAGGTAACCGATAGTCCGTTCTTCGCCGACCGTTCCGGGCGCTCGTCCCTCAAACTGGTCGGAAGCCATGGTGCGCACGGTTTCTTCCAGCCGGTCCGGATCGATGCCCGCCGGTTCCCGTTCCGGCTGCTGCGCGATCGCAGAAGTGGTGAAGAACAGGGCAGTCGTTATGGCGAGGCTGCGTAGGATCATTGAGCACTCCGGCTAGGGCAAAGCATTACTCTAGCCGGTGTGTTCATAGGTGCAAGCTCAGCGGCCCACTTCAGGGCTTGGGTGGTTTACCCTTCCCCTTGAAGGGCTTGCCCTTCTTGAAGGGTTTGCCGCCGCCAGGCTTGCTATCGCCCGGTTTGCCCCTGAAGCCGCCGCCGGATTTGCCCTCGCCAGACTTGCCCCGGAAACCGCCACCGGATTTGCTTTCGCTGGTCTTGCCGCGGAAACCGCTGCCCTCTGGTTTCCCATTGCCGGACTTCCCTCTGAAGCCAGCGCCGCCGCCGGGCTTCCTGTTCAGCGGGCGGGCGTGGACTTTGCCACCGCTACCATGCTTGCGGTTCTCGCGCGCTTCGACACGCGGGCCTTCCGGTGCTTCGACGATGGCAATGGCGTCCTGTTCGTCTTCGGGGCTTGCTGTGCGCTGCACGGCATCCGCGAACTTGGCAGCAATGGGACGGGGCACCTGAAACCAGGTTTCATGCTGGCCAATGCGGATCGCACCGATTTCATTCCGCGTGATGTGCCCGCGGCGACAGATCAGCGGTAGGATCCAGCGTGGCTCGGCATTCTGGCGTCGTCCGATGTCCATGCGGAACCACACGACATCTTCGAAGCCGGGACGGTGACGTTCGGCCTTGGCCTTTTCACGCGCTTCGGGCGTGTTGGCGAGCAGTTCTTCCGGCTCGGGCATTTCCGCCCTGTGCGCCTGCACCAGTGCAGCGGCGATATCTTCCGGGGCCATGCGGGTCATGATGTCGGCAGCGAGTTCGCGATCATACTCTTCGATTTCGCGCGGTGCCGTGAGGTTCTCGATCAGACGGGTACGGTCTTTTTTCCGGATGGCTTCCGGAGTCGGCGCATCGATCCATTCGGCTTCGATCTGCGCGCCGCGCAGCATGCCTTCCACCCGGCGGCGGCGGTTGTGGGGAACCACAATGGCGGCGATACCCTTTTTGCCCGCACGGCCTGTGCGACCGGAACGGTGCTGCAACGTTTCCGCGTCGCGCGGTATCTCGACATGAATGACGAGGCTCAAGGTCGGAAGATCGATACCCCGAGCTGCAACGTCGGTCGCCACACACACGCGTGCGCGGCGGTCTCGCAGTGCCTGAAGGGCCTGATTGCGTTCGCTCTGCGAATGCTCACCAGAAAGCGCGACCACGCCGAAGCCACGGTTCTGCAAGGTCGCGTGAAGGCGGCGGACGCTTTCGCGAGTGGCGCAAAAGCAAATTGCCGTCTCAGCCTCGTGAAAACGCAGCAGGTTGACGACCGCGTTTTCGATTTCCGACGGCCCGACAGCAACGCCCTGATAGGCGATATCGCCATGTCCACGCGTTTCGCCGACCAGCGAAAGTCTCAAGGCGTTGCGCTGATAGCGTTCGGCCAGCCGTTCGATCGGGCGGGGCATAGTGGCGGAGAAGAGAAGCGTGCGGCGTGTCTCGGGTGTCGCGTCGAGGATTTCCTCGAGATCTTCGCGAAAACCCATGTCCAGCATTTCGTCCGCTTCGTCGAGTACCACGCCGATAAGGCCCGACAGGTCCAATGCGCCGCGCTCGATATGGTCGCGCAGGCGCCCCGGGGTGCCGACGACGATGGCCGGTCCGCCACGCAGGTTGCGCCGTTCCTTGCTCGCATCCATCCCGCCGACGCAGGTTGCGATGCGCAGGCTTGCACCTGCAAAAAGCCACCCAAGTTCACGGCTGACCTGTAGCGCCAGTTCGCGCGTTGGAGCGACAACGAGCACGAGTGGGGTCTCGCTCAATGGCGAGCCGCCGAGGTCGCTCAGCAACTGGTCGGCAAGTGCCAAACCGAAGGCAACCGTCTTCCCGCTGCCGGTCTGAGCGGAAACGATCAGGTCGCGACCATGCGATTCGGCTTCGGTCACGGCCTTCTGAACGGGGGTGAGCGCCTCGTAGCCACGAGCGGTTAAAGCCTCGCCGATCACCGGCGGGAGGTGGGAAAACGACATTGAATTCTTTCTTTTGGGCGCGGGGCTCGGCAGGGGGTGCCGGCTCGTCGCGGAGCGGGCACGGCCCGCAATCGCGTGCGCCCTACACGCAAATTGCGCGTTTGGCCCGCATTATTTGCACTGACGGTCGGGCGAGCGCTCTAAAGGCCCGGCATTGTGACAAATGAAAGGCAAAAATAGCGCATTTGTCGTCAAACCGCCTCCGTGCGGCAATCAACCGGTCAAACACCGAAGCTAGGCGGCCCTCAACTTACTCGGAGGGCAACCATGAAAATCAGACATTCCCTATTCGCCGGCGCTGCAATCGCCGCCATGTCACTTCCCGTTCTTGCTCATGCTGGCGAGGTTGCCGGGACGGTTTCGGATACCAGCAACACCATTGCGCTGCGCAGTGCGCAGGTCCGCATTGTCGAACTGGACCGCGTGACAGCCACATCGCGAGACGGCTCCTTCCTGTTTGCCGATGTTCCGGCTGGCGATTACACGCTGGAAATTACGTATGTCGGTGCGGAAACCGCCACCCGGTCGATCAGCGTCCCCGCTACCGGCACAGTGCGCGAGGATGTTGCGCTTGCAGGTTTCGGGGACGATGAGATCCTCGTTGTTGGTCAGGCTGCCAACTTGTCCAGCGCGCTTTCGCGCAAGAAGGAAGCCGACGGCATTTCCGATGTGTTGACGCGCGATGCGATCGGCCAGTTTCCCGACCAGAACGTCGCTGAAAGCTTGCGCCGCCTGCCCGGCGTGAACGTGCTGAACGATCAGGGGGAGGGGCGCTTCGTATCGGTGCGCGGCCTCGACCCGGAGCTCGTATCGACCTCGCTCAACGGGGTCCGTTTGCCTTCACCCGAAAGCGATGTGCGCTCGGTCGCGCTCGACGTTATCTCCAGCGACATCATCGAATCGATCGAAGTTAAGAAATCGCTCACTCCCGACATGGATGCCGACACAATCGGTGCTTCTGTCGAAATCCAGACAACCAGCGCTTTCGATCGCAAGAAGGACTTGCTGATCGTCAAGCTCGAAGGGAGTTATAACGATTACGCCGACGCATTGACGCCGAAAGCAAGCCTCGATTTCGCCACGCTTCTTAGCGACAATTTCGGCGTATCCGGCGGCGTTTCGTATTATCGACGCAAGTTTGAGACCGACAATATCGAAGCCGACGACTGGATCGACGAGGGCGGCATCGTTCCTCTCGAACTGCAGTATCGCGACTATGACGTGGAACGCGAACGGATCAGCGGCACCTTGGGCTTCGATTTTCGCGCCAGCGATACCACCGACCTCTACGTCAAGGGAACGTGGAGCCAATTCGACGATCAGGAATATCGCCGCCGGCTGACGTTCGACATGGGCGATTTCGAAGATTACGGACCGACCAGCTTCGCCAATGGCATTGCGACGTTCAACGATGCGACCATTCAAGATCCGGAAAGCGACGATCCTGCCGACACGGTGCGCCAGCGGATCGGCGTAGAACGCGATATCAAGGACCGTTTCGAACGCCAGCGGATCTGGTCTGTCGTTGCAGGCGGAAAGACCGATACGGGAACCTGGTTCGCTGACTACTCTGCCAGCTATGCCCGCGCTTCCGAACGCGAGAATGGCAGCGTCGACCCGGCAGAATTCCGCCAGCGTTTCTCGGACGACGGCCTCGAAATCGGCTTCGATCTGACGGATCCGCGCGTTCCGCTCTACACCGTCAATTCCGATCCGGGCAGCTTCTACGATCCGGCAGCTTACGAACTGACCGATATCGAATACACCGCGCTTTCGGACGCGAGTGACGAGGAATGGGCGGGACGCGTTGACTTCGGGCGCCGGTTCATCACGGACGGGGGTGAATTCACGGTTCAGGCCGGTGCCAAGGGCCGCTGGCGGGACAAGCGTTACAATGCCAACATCGAATTTTACGAGAACGACAGTTTCACGCTGGACCAGGCCCTGGGCTCTGCCACCTATCGCCTGATTTCCCTCGAGCCGATGGCGAGCAACACCGGTGCCAGCGACTTCTTCCGCGCAAATCGTGACGATTTCGAATTCGTCGCACTCGATAGCGCCTTCGATTCAGCGGTGTCTGACTATTCGGTCGGCGAGGACATCATGGCCGGTTATCTTCTGGGCAGATGGGACAGCTCGACACTGCGTGTCATCGGCGGTCTGCGTTATGAACACACCAGCAACGACATTCGCGGCAACCTCGTCACGCTCGTCGAGGAAGGGGGCACTTTGCCTGATGGGGGTGAAGCCGCCGACGACACCGTGCTCGTCGAACCCACCACGATCGACAAGAACTATGGCAACTGGCTGCCCAGCCTGAATGTCCGCTTCGAGCCGACCCGCAACGTGGTTCTGCGCTTGGCCGGATACCGCAGTCTCGTGCGTCCCAAACTGTCGCGCCTTGCGCCTCGTTTCGCTGTCGAACAGAATGATGATGACGAGCGCGAAGGCGAGTTCGGCAACCCCGACCTTCTGCCGTACAAGGCGTGGAATTTCGATGCCTCGGCCGAATATTACATGAGCAGCACGGGTGCGATCACGGCCGGCATCTTCTACAAATCCATCAAGGATTACATCGTGGATGCCAATTTCGAAGGTGACGATCCGCCGTTCAACGGTGTCTACCGCGGGATTGAATTCGACGAAGCGGTCATTCCTCTGAATGGCGATACGGCCGAGGTGTTCGGCGTGGAAATCGGCGTTTCGCAGGCGTTCACCTTCCTGCCCGAACCGTTCGACGGGTTCGTCGTCAGCGGAAACTACACCTATACCGATGCAACGGGCACGGTGTTCACCGATGGCGACATTGCCGATCCTCGCAAGATCACGCTCCCCGCAACATCCAAGCATACTGCCAACCTATCGCTCGGTTACGATAAAGGACCGGTCGATATCCGCCTGTCGGGCACCTACCGCGACAAGTATCTCGACGAACTGGCTGGGACGGCCGAATACGATCGCTTTGTCGACGACCATTTCCAGCTCGACCTGTCGGCCAAATTTCGGGTCACCGATGGTATTCAGATCTTCTATGAATGGGTGAACATCAACAACGCGAAATGTTTTGCTTACAACACGCTCGGCAACCAGCGTAACCTGTTTCAGTACGAGGAATACAACTGGACCATGAAGGGCGGCGTGAGGGTGACTTTCTGATGCGCAGCACACTTCCCATCCTCGCCAGCGTCAGCCTTGCCGCATGTGCGACTACCCCAATGCCCGGCGATCCGGCCGTCCCGGTCTATGCCGTTGCAGAAACCGTGCCGGTAGCGACGGCGAATGAAGACGCTGCCGATGATCCTGCGATCTGGCGCAACGCCGCATCGCCGAGCGACAGTCTGATCGTCGCGACCGACAAGAAGGGCGGGCTCTACGTCTATGGCCTCGACGGCGAGGTGAAGAGCTTCAGCGAACACCCTGCGCTGAACAATGTCGATCTCGTCGACATGGGCGATATGGGCGTGATCGTCTTTGCCAGTGACCGAAGCGATCCCGCAAATGCCGGCATCATGCTTTATCGGCTCGATACGGCGAATGGCGCGCTGACGAAGCTAGGTCGGGTCGCCACCGGTTCGGGCGAGGCTTATGGCATCTGCGGTACACGTCGCGGCAACACCCTTGTCGTCTACACTGCCCCCAAAAGCGGGCGGATCGGGGAATGGGAAATCGCGCTCGACGCGGCGCCTGCCGCACGCGAACTGCGCACCATGCAGGTGCGCACCCAACCCGAAGGCTGCGTTGTCGATCATCGCAACGGTACGCTCTACATCGGTGAGGAGGACGTCGGCATCTGGCGCTTCCGGTCCGATGCAACGACGGGCGAGCTGGTTGCCGAGGTGGACGGGCGCAAGCTTGTCGCCGATGTCGAAGGATTGGCGCTGGTTCCCGACGGCACCGATGGCGGCTGGCTCTAT
Source organism: Qipengyuania pacifica (assembly GCF_019857205.1). Lineage (GTDB taxonomy): Bacteria > Pseudomonadota > Alphaproteobacteria > Sphingomonadales > Sphingomonadaceae > Qipengyuania > Qipengyuania pacifica. The sequence continues at coordinate 316,588 of NZ_JAHWXO010000003.1, forward strand.
GCGTCCAGCCAGGGCGACAACACCTACATGCGTTATGCTTTGCCCGACATGACACCTGCAGGCCGGTTTCGCATCGCAAAAGGTGCTTTCGGCAGTGCCGAGGAGACCGACGGGATCGAAGCGATGGCAGGCGACTTCGGACCGGCATTTCCCGGCGGGCTGTTCATCGCCCAAGATGGCATGAACGAAGGGAAGGCGCAGAATTTCAAACTGGTCCCACTGGCTGCGATCGAGAAGGCGCTCGCGACCGAGTAAATACCTCGCGGACATGGTTTTCGCTGACAGAACCTTACCTTGACATCGATGCTCCGGTGGCGGACACATCGGTGTCAGGGGGTAGATGAGACGAATGTCGGCTGCGCGCGAGGAATTGAAGGGGGCGATGGCCGGCATTGCTGGCGGCGATCGTAGGGCGCTTAAAACCGTCTACCGCCTGACGTCGGCCAAGCTTTTCGGCACGATCGCGAGGATCGTTCCAGACCGCGAACGAGCCGAGGATGTCCTTCAGGATGTCTATGTCAAAGTCTGGCGCCGTGCCGCGCGTTTCGACAGCCGCAAGGGGAGCCCGATTACCTGGCTATGCACGATCGCACGGAATACCGCGCTCGACGAACTGCGCCGTGACGGTCGGATCGTCGAACGGGCGGAAGCGACGCTGCCCGAAGTCGAAGACACCGATGTTCTTCCCGCCGACGAATGGTTGTGTGCGATGGAAGAGAGCGAGGCTTTGGCGCGCTGTTTGAAAAGGCTGTCGGGTGATCAGCGCCGTTCCATCAGGCTCGCGTTCTTCGATGGCTATTCATATTCCGAGCTTGCTCTCAAAATCGACGTTCCGCTCGGCACATTGAAAAGCTGGATCAGGCGCGGCCTTGCCGGTTTGAAGGGTTGCCTCGGTGGCTGATGACGAAGTAATTCAGTCGGACGACCCGTTCCTGACCGCGGGCGAACTTGCTCTGGGTGTACTCGAGGGCAGTGATCTGGCGGCCGCTCGTCGGTTGCAGCTTTCCGACGTGACCTTCGCGGGGGCGGTCGAATGGTGGGAGGCCCGGCTCGGCGCGATGAGTGAAGGAGCGCAGAGCGCTCTGCCCTCCGATGCTGTATGGCAGGGTATTGTTGCACGGATCGACGCAATTGATGCCCAGCGAGACATGCCGGCCGTAGCAGCGATGGCCCCTGTTAAGGGGCGGGGCCCTGCGGGATGGAGCATTGCGGCTGCGCTCGTTGGCGTGAGCGCAGCCGCAGCGGCCTTGGTTCTCTTTTTGTCCACCCCAGCGACATCACCGATTGCACCGCCGGAAATTGCCGCAGTTGCGGGTGATCAACTTGTCGCCCAACTGACAGATGCGGAAGCTAGTCGCAGTCTTGCGAGCCGCATCGATCCCGAAAGTGGGCAGCTAAGGCTCGCAATCGCCGGTCTGGAAGCGGAACCGGGCAAGACCCCCGAACTATGGGTCATTCCTGCAGGCGGTGCCCCGATTTCTTTGGGCGCAATTCCCCAGCAGGGCAATTTCGCTCGTGACCTGTCGGTCGAGGAAAGCTCGTTGTTGGCGGCGGGAGCAACGCTGGCCGTCACTTTCGAAGACGACACGGGCGAACGGCATGAAACGCCTACCATGCCGATCCTGCTGGCAGGTCCTCTGGCGGAAGTCTGAGCCAAATCTCAAAATAATTCTCTGATACTATTCAGGGCGTTGAGATGCATATTCTTATTTTTCTGCGCGCGAGCGCATCCGATCGGGCTGCACGCAAGTAGCTGTTGGCGTCATCTCGATCGGGATGGCAGCCGAGACCCGTAGGTCTTCGTGCAGAACAAGGTGGAATAACCGCCAGCTGTGGGAGAGGATGGCCCGCGTCGATCGGCTTTCTGGTCCGTTAATGGAAAGAGAAAGCATCATGATCAAGACTTTCGAAAATCGCATCGCAGCCGCGCTTCTGGCCGGTACTGCAAGCCTGGCATTTGCCACGCCTGCGCTGGCAGATGGAACCCCGGAATGTAATGCCGCCAATACAAATTCTACCGAGTGCGGCGTAGATTCGGTTGCGACAGGTAACGGCGGCGTCGCCGTCGGAACAGGTGCCGTAGCCGATGGTACCGATGCTGTGGCGATCGGCAGCGACGATGCCGGAGCAGCCCCCGCTACGGCGACCGGTCCGTCAACCACCGCGGTCGGCGGAGAGTCGGTCGCTACCGGCCCTGGCGCGAGCGCTTATGGCTGGCAATCGATGGCGACCGGTGAACGCGCGACGGCGCTTGGCCATCTTGCGACGGCGCAAGGGGTTCGCTCTGTCGCTGTGGGCGAGAATGCCGATGCCCAGACAGACAATGCGACAGCGATCGGCAATGAATCGATCGCGAATGGCATCGATGCACTGGCTGTTGGTGACACGGCGATGGCAATGGGCAATTCGACCAGTGCAATTGGCGGCGAAAGCGTCGCAACCGGGCCGGGTGCGTCGGCCTTCGGCTGGCAAGCACTCGCAACCGCTGAACGCGCAACTGCTGTCGGGCATCTGGCAACCGCGCAGGGTGTTCGCTCTGTCGCGATCGGTGAGAACGCCGATGCCCAGACTGACAATGCAACGGCGATTGGCAATGAATCGATCGCCAACGGTATCGATGCACTGGCTGTTGGCGATACGGCAATGGCCATGGGCAATTCGACCAGTGCGGTCGGCGGTGAAAGCGTCGCGACCGGACCGGGCGCGTCTGCCTTCGGCTGGCAAGCGCAAGCCAATGCAGAGCGCTCTACCGCCTTGGGCCATCTGGCAACGTCGGATGGCTTCGCGTCGGTCGCAGTAGGTGAAGCTGCCGCTGCGCAGGGTCGTGGCGGCATAGCTATCGGCGGCAACACCGACGGTGGCGCATTCGGTGCCCTCGCAACCGATGACGCTGGCATCGCACTCGGCGGCGACGCCGAAGCTCGCGGCGTAGGCGCTATTTCCATCGGCAGCGATGGCGACGGTGATGGCGATGGCTCGGTAGCTGACGGTGTGGATGCACTTGCTCTTGGTGCAGACGCGACCGCTATGGGCAATTCGACCTCGGCTATCGGCGGTGAAAGCGTTGCCACTGGGCCGGGCGCGTCCGCTTTTGGTTGGCAGTCCTCTGCCGGTGCAGAGCGAGCCACTGCGCTCGGTCACCTCGCTACCGCGCAGGGCGTTCGCTCTGTCGCGATAGGCGAGAACGCCGATGCACAGACTGACTTCAGCACCGCGATCGGCAATGAAGCGATCGCCAATGGAGTGGATGCTCTGGCAATTGGCGATACGGCGATGGCGATGGGCAATTCGACCACCGCAGTCGGCGGCGAAAGCGTTGCGACAGGTCCGGGCGCGACAGCTTATGGCTGGCAGTCATCGGCTGGAGCGGAACGTGCCACGGCGCTCGGCCACCTATCAAATGCATCGGGTGTTCGCTCGGTCGCAGTAGGTGAAGCTGCCGCTGCGGCTGGCGATGGATCGATTGCTGTCGGTAATCTGGCCAGTGCGACGGGCGCGAATTCGGTTGCCATCGGTAATGGCGCCAGCGCGACCAATGATGGACAGGTCGTGGTCGCCTCGCTCGACACAAGCACAGGATCGCAAGTCGGACCCATTGCCGTGGTAACTGCCGATGCCAACGGAACGCTGGGCGTCAGTTCGTCAGCAGGGCTGAGTAATCTTGCCAGCTTCACCGACGTGCAGGCAAACAGCGTGGCGATCGCCGGCAACTCCGCCGCTATCATGGATCTCCAAGGCCAAACCGGTCTCCTGTTCGACCTTGCTGCCGAAAACAGCGTGCAGGCCCGCCGTGCAAACGAAGGCGTGGCAATGGCGCTGGCCATGGAATCGCCAATCATCATGCCGGGTAAGCGCTTCGGCGTAGCGGGCGGCTTCGGCTATTATAACGACCGTGTCGCAGGTTCGGCTTCGGTTGGCCTCCGCGTAAGCGACAGCACCGTGTTTACCGGTGGCCTTGGGGTCGGCTTCGACTCCGGTGAGGTGGGCGCACGCGCCGGGTTCCAGGCTTCCTGGTAATCCATCTGCCAGCTTCCTGAAGGACCAGGAAGGAAGGGCGGGGTGCCATGCATCCCGCCCTTTTTGCGTCTGCACTCGTCGGGTCGGGCTATTCGCCCGTCTTTACCCGTTTCCGCATCATCCCTTCCTGCGCGACACTGGCGACCAGTTCCCCCGCGCGGTTGAAGATGCGTCCGCGGTTGAAACCCCTCCCGCCACCGCTCCATGGGGCATCGGTGGCGTAGAGCAGCCATTCGTCGGCGCGGGCGGGGCGATGGAACCAGATCGCATGATCCAGGCTGGCACCGACGAGTTCGCCTCGCATCCAGCTAAGCCCGTGGGGCAACGCGCTGGTCCCCAACAAGGTATAGTCACTCGCGTAGGCGATAATCGCACGATGCAGTGCAGGGTTCTCGAGGATCGAAGGCAGATCGGAAACAGTACGGAACCAGGTATGCGCTCGGGGCGCGCGCGATTCGCTGTTCATCCAGTGCAACTGATCGACCGTGCGCATGTCGATAGGACGAGGGCGCAGGACGAGCGCGCGTTGCTGTTCGCCCATTCGGTCTCCGGCACGCTCGACCATGTCGCGGCGCATCTCCTGATCGCTCTTGAGTTCTTCGGGCGCTGTCACGTCCGGCATGGCAACATCGTCATGCGACAGGCCGTCCTCCGGTCGCTGGAAACTCGCGGTGAGGTTCAGAATGGCCCGCTGCTCGCCAGTATCATCTGCCTGACTGGCAACGACGCGTCGATTGGCAAAACTGCGTCCATCGAAGTCGCGCGCGGTACGATAGGCGATATCCACGCCCTCCTTCCCGCCACGAAGAAAGTAGGCGTGCAGCGAATGTGCTTCCAGCCCATCGGGTGCGGTCGCTTGCGCGGCTTGCAGGGCCTGGGCAATGACCTGACCGCCAAATACGCGCCCGACCCCGCCAGCTTGCTGCGGGGCGGTAAAGGCGTCTTCGCCGTCGCGGGACACAGTCAGCAGACTGACGAGCTCTGCGACCAATTGTTCAGGGGACTGTTTTTCGCTCACGCCAATGGCTTTGCGGAGGGTTTACGTATCCGTCAAGCGCCCGACTTGTCGGCAAGTCACTTGCCGGAGCGGAAGGTCCTTCGCCAAACCCGGTAGGCCAGTGACTTTGCACGATTGCTGGCTGGCCAGCGCCCCGGCGCACGCGGATCGATGCCCCATTTCCGCACGATGCCGTTAAAGCAGCGGGAATTGGATTCGGCGTAACTCCATTCGCTGCGCCAGGTGATGGAAAGCGAGATGGAACTGGCCGATCCATTGCGTACGAAATGCGGTGCCATGACAGGGACGTAGACGGCCTCTCCCGGATCGATCGCGAAGGCGGTGCCGCCGGGCAGCAAATCGTTGCTCCAGGGCAGTTCGCGCGGTCCGCCGAGGTGATAGCTTTCATGGACCTCATTGGGAGCATAGGTGGGGTTGCCCGCCGGGAACTGGGTCATGACCTTGTTGCCCTTGAGCTGCAGCAAGATGTTGTGTTCCGGATCGAAATGGTAGGGCGTGACAGCGTTCGGGCTGGATATGAAGATGAAGCCCTGCGGTGTCAGCATGGTACCGGTCGTCGCCTCGATCATGGGACGAAGCTCTTCCAGAAGCCCCATAAGCAGAGCGTTATATTCAGGGATTTGCTCGATATTCTTGAGCACGGCCCAGCTGTTGCTGGTGGCGATATGGCGAATGGTTTCGCCGATGGTGAGGCCATTCGAACCTGGCTTTCCATCCACGCCTACCGGCAGATCTCCGCGGTTGTACTCGACGGAACGCTGCGGCAAGGCTTCCGCCAGACCGGCCAGCGCGTCGAGCGCGAGGCGGTCGTCATCCTTCAAGTTATGGCGCAGGACGTGCGGTCTTTCGGGGTAATCACGTCCGAATCGAGCGTATGATTCACCCGAAAACACCCGTGTTCGGCGGGCGGTAAGCGTCTGATCGTGTGCGGTCATCGGTTGTTCTCCGACCTGCGGGCTTCGATTGATGTCAGAATGTCGCCGACCCACCGGCGGATCGCGCCGCCGACCGGAATGGACAGGGAAACGATGTCGCGGCGATCGTCCCAGATCTGTTCGATCATGGGATGTCCGGCAGCCGCGCAGCTATCGGTCATCTCGATTTCTTCACGCTCCAGCAGGGCGAGGTTTTCTACTTGCAACAGCATTCCGGGCGACAGTTTGTAAAGATCCTCGTCGAAAGCCGTCTTGAAGCTGTGGGCGAGGGGGGGCGTGACGAAATTGCAGAGCATCGCCACCGGCTTGCCGTCGATCTGAAATGCCAGCCGCTCCAGCCTTTGCTCCCGGGCCGCGCCGTGAAGGCTTTCACGGAAAAGACAAGCGGTTTGCCGCGCACTGACGAGCGAGGAACTTTCCTGTCCTTTCCAGCCTGCATCTTCGAGCTGAAGAAACTGGTCGATCCATTCGTCCAGACCGTCCTCCCCCGTCGCTCTGGTAAAAATCGTCTGACCGGTTTCCTCCAGCCGCCGCCGCTTGCGGGACAATTCCTTGCGACGCTTCTTTCCGAGGATGGAGGCCAGATGAGCTTCGGGAGACAGACCATGACGAAGGCAGGCCCGGCTAACGCGATGGACAGCCCGGTTGGCCCTTCGTTTCGCCTTGCAGACGCGGTTCAGGGTATCGACGGCAATCCCGTCGGTGGGGAGACACGCGATATGAAGGAACAGGCTCGATCGCCAATTGCGGTCGCTCCAGTCGAGTACGGCCGACCAGAACGTTTTTGCATGATCCCCCGCAATCAACGGTTCCCCGCAAAAGCTATTCGGGTGCATCCAGTTGCCGATGTGGGGCAATGGATGGCCGTGATAGTCGCGGGCCCGGTAAAGTGGCATGAGGCCCGCCAGTTCGCCGTCCACGACCAGTGTCGCCAGATGAACGGTGCCGCGAGGATCGAACTGCTCGAGCGAGGGCAGGACGAACCAGTGTTCGCCAAACGGATTGGGCGTGGCTGCGGACGCGGCAAGACGGCGCCACGATTGCACGAACTCCGGCGAAATGCAGTCTTTCCAAGGGCGTACGGAAAGCCTGTCGGGACCAATGGGGCGTGACCCGACGCTCGCGGGTTCACCACGCCAGCCGTCTTCGATCAGGTCTTCGATCCGCGTCAATTGAAGGCGTCCCCTTGTCGGGCGATAGCATATATCGAAGCGCCTTAAACTTGCTTAATGCGCCAAACGCAAAGGGCGGCGGTACCTGCAGATACCGCCGCCCCGGATTTGGACAGATTACAAGATCAGCCAGTCGCGAGCGCCGCCAGCAGCAGCAGGGCGACGATATTGGTGATCTTGATCATCGGGTTTACCGCCGGGCCTGCCGTATCCTTGTAGGGATCGCCCACGGTGTCGCCGGTCACTGCAGCCTTGTGCGCTTCGCTGCCCTTGCCGCCGTGATGGCCGTCTTCAATGTATTTTTTCGCATTGTCCCATGCGCCGCCACCGGCGGTCATGGACAATGCGACGAAGATACCACCCACGATCACCCCGAGCAGCAGTGCGCCGAGCGCAGCGAAGCCGTTTTCCTGGCCCGCGATCAGCGTGATCACGTAATAGACCACGATCGGGGCCAGTACCGGCAGCATCGAAGGCACGATCATTTCCTTGATCGCCGCCTTGGTGACGAGATCGACCGTGCGGGCATAGTTCGGCTTGCTGGTGCCGGCCATGATGCCCGGATCGCCGGCGAACTGTTCACGCACGTCCTTAACCACATCGCCTGCGGCGCGGCCCACCGCAGTCATGCCCATCGCACCGAACAGGTAGGGGAGCAGCGCGCCCAGCAGCAGGCCGACGATGACGTATGGGTTCTCAAGACTGAAATCGACGTCCGCATTCGGGAAGAATTCGGCAAGATCGGTGGTGTAGGCGGCGAACAGGACCAACGCGGCGAGGCCGGCAGATCCGATAGCATAGCCCTTGGTCACCGCCTTGGTGGTGTTGCCCACAGCGTCGAGCAAGTCGGTCTTTTCCCGCACACTGTCGTCGAGGCCAGCCATTTCCGCGATGCCTCCGGCATTGTCGGTGACAGGGCCATAGGCGTCCAGCGCCACGACCATGCCCGCCAGGGCCAGCATGGCGGTGGCAGCATAGGCAATGCCCATGAGCCCTGCGAGCTGGAACGTGGCGATGATGCCCGCAACGATCAGGATCGTCGGTAATGCGGTCGATTCAAGGCTGATGGCCAGACCCTGGATTACATTGGTGCCGTGGCCGGTTTCCGATGCCTTGGCGATCGATTTTACCGGGCGATAGTTCGTGCCGGTGTAATATTCGGTGATCCAGATGATCAGGCCGGTAATCGCAAGACCGATGAGCGAGCAGTAGAACAGCGACCAGCCGGTGAAACCGCCGATCTGTTCGGAAAGCCCCTCTTCGGCGAGATTGGTACCATCGGCTGCAGCAACGATTTCCGTCACCGTGCTGCCGCCAATGACGGTATCCATGCCGCCAAGGGCAACATTGATTACGATCCAGATCAGCGGGATCGAGAGCAGTGCTGTCACGAGGAAGCCTTTGTACATCGCCCCCATCACATTCGTGCTGCCCTTGCCGAGCTTTACGAAATAGGTTCCGATGATGCTGGTCACGATGCAGGCACCGCCGATCAGCAGCGGCAGCGCCATCATGGGCATCAGCAAATCGCCCAGTCCCTTAAGCAGCAGTGCGGTGAGAACCATGGTCGCACCGACGGTGACGACATAGGTTTCGAACAGGTCGGCCGCCATCCCGGCGCAGTCACCGACATTGTCGCCCACATTGTCGGCGATCACGGCAGGGTTGCGCGGATCGTCTTCCGGAATGCCGGCTTCTACCTTGCCGACCAGATCGGCGCCAACGTCGGCAGCCTTGGTGAAGATACCGCCGCCCAGACGCGCAAAGATGGAAATGAGCGAGGCGCCGAATGCCAGGCCGACCAGGCCGTCGATCACCTCACGGCTGTTGGGTGCGTGACCACTGGGGCCAACGAGGTACCAGAAGAACACCGCGATCGCGAGAAGGGCGAGGCCCGCCACCAGCATGCCGGTGATGGCACCGGCGCGAAACGCGATGGTGAGACCCTGCTGCAATCCGCTTTGCGCAGCGGCAGCCGTGCGGACGTTCGAGCGCACCGAGATATTCATCCCGATGAAGCCTGCAACGCCCGAAAGGATCGCGCCGATCACGAAGCCGGTTGCCGGGATAATGCCGAGGAAGATGAAGACGAGCACCGCCACGACCACACCAACGATGGCAATGGTGGTATACTGGCGCTTGAGATAGGCCTGCGCACCTTCCTGAATGGCCGCGGCGATTTCCTGCATCTTTTCGTTGCCGGCGCCGGAACTGAGCACCTGGCGGCTGGTGACGAAGCCGTACACGACGGCAAGCAGCCCCAGCACAATTGCTATGAAAACAAGGTCCACTGAAATTTCCCCTCCCGATTGATTTTATATGCGGTCTGCGCGGGAAACGCAGAACCATCTGGGCTAGGGGTATAAGGGGCCTATGTTGCGTGACAAGGCCGAAATGCGCAGCAATCTTCGCCTGCTAGCCATCATGCGCGCAAGCGATCAATGCCGGTAACCGAGGCCGTCTTCGGGTGTCAGCATGTCACCATCGAGGAGGAGCCCCGGCGGGCCCGAAAGGACGGTGCCGATGCGGGTGGCCGATACGGGCGATGCGTTACCGTCCGACATGGTGAAGAGCAGCTGATAATCGTCGCCCCAGCGCATGCATTCGTCGCGTCGTTCGGGATCGGCTGCAGGAATGCTGCCGGCCTCGATTTCGAAGCATGTCCTGCTCGCCTGCGCCATACGCCAGCTATCGAGGAGGAGCCCGTCCGACACGTCCATCATCGCACTCACGAGGGGGGCGAGCGACTGGCCTTCCGCCAGTAGCGGCTGCGGCCGGCGATAGGCGAGATCGTTCGTACTGCCGGAACCACGCTCCTCCATACCCAGCATTGCACGCCCCAGAACGCCCGTGACGTAAATGGCATCACCCGCCTGCGCGCCGCGCCGGTCCGGCACAGTTATGCTGCTGGCCTTTCCGATTGCCGTACAGCCCCAGACCCGCCGTCCATCGGCCCTAACCGTATCGCCTCCCAGAAGCGGTACGTCGTAAGCTTCCAGAATTTCTCCAAGGCCCTGTGCAAACCGATCGTCATCGTCGCCCAGCATATGGGACACGAGCACGCCGACCGGTTGCGCACCTTTCGCTGCAAGGTCGGAAAGGTTCACCGCAATGAGTTTCCACGCGATGTCGGCCGGGTCTTCATCCTCGCGCACATGGACGCCCTGAACCAGCGTATCATGCGTCAGGACAAGGCGTTCGCCGCCTATTTCGATGACTGCGGCGTCATCTTCCAGCCCACGGGCTGCCGAATTATCTGCCAGCGCCTTCAGCGCAGAGATGAACCCGGCTTCGTTCAGCGTCCGGCATCCTTGGCCACAGCATCCAGCACGCCGTTGACGAACTTCGCCTCGCGGTCGTCGAAGAAGGCTTTGGCGACATCGACATATTCACTGATCGCGCTGGCCTTGGGCACATCGGGCCGGGCGATCAGTTCGTAGGTTCCGGCACGCAAAATCTGCAGCATCGTCTTGTCGAGCCTTGCCAGCGTCCACCCTTCGGCCAGCCGCGCGGTCAATTTGCCGTCGATCTCTTCGCGCCGGGCCTCGACCCCGCCGACGATGTCGTCGAAGAAGTCGACATCGGCTTCCGCATATTCCTCGTCCTCGATGACGCGGCCAAGGCGGTGCTGGTGAAATTCGTCAAGCAGCTTGGCAAGGCGCGTGCCTTCCATCTGCTGCTGGTAGAGCGCCTGAACGGCGCCGAGGCGAGCGGCGCTGCGGGCCTGGGATCTGGAATTCTGGCTCATTTCAGTCTCGTCGAAATCGATAGGGCGTGCGCGGGGAGACCTTCTGCCTCCGCCAGTTTCACCGCGGCCGGGCCGATGGCCGCAAGGGCAGCTTCGGAGGCGTCGATAAAACTGGTGCGCTTCATGAAATCAAGCACCGACAATCCGCTTGCAAAGCGGGCGCGGCGCCCAGTGGGAAGGACGTGGTTGGGCCCGGCAATATAATCGCCCACTGCCTCGGGCGTGTGTCGGCCCAAAAACACGCTGCCTGCATGGCGCATGGCGTCGAACAGTGATTGCGGTTCGTCGACCATAAGTTCGACATGTTCGGCAGCGAGGCGATCGGACAGGGCAGGGGCTTCGTCGAGGCTATCGACCAGTACGATCAAGCCATGGGTGTCCCAGCTTGCCTTCGCGGTCTTCGCCGTTGGCAATTTCATCAGGGTGATGTCGACCGCATCCTCGACCTGACGGGCAAGGTTTTCGCTGTCGGTAATCAGGATCGATTGGCTCGTCGGGTCATGCTCCGCCTGACTCAACAGATCGGCGGCGATCCAGTCAGGGTTGTTGTTGCCATCCGCGATCACGAGAATTTCGCTCGGCCCTGCCACCATGTCGATGCCGACCACGCCATAAAGCTGGCGCTTGGCTTCCGCGACCCAGGCGTTGCCCGGTCCGGCGATAACATCGACCTTGCCGATCCGTTTCGTACCGTAGGCGAGTGCGGCCACGGCCTGTGCCCCGCCGACGCGCCAGATTTCGTCGACCCCGGCGATATGGGCAGCAGCCAGAACCAGCGGATTGACCTCGCCTTTCGGCGTGGGTGTGGTGACGACGAGACGCTCCACCCCGGCAACCCTTGCAGGGATCGCGTTCATCAGAAGGGAAGATGGATAGGCTGCGCGGCCCCCGGGAACATACAGCCCGGCGGCATCAACCGGCCGCCAACGCGCGCCCAGGCGCATGCCGATATCATCGGTGTAGTCGCGGTCAGAAGGTAGCTGGCCTTCGTGATAGGCGCGGATGCGCGATGCGGCCAGTTCGAGCGCATCGCGCAGATCGGCGTCGAGCGCTTCGTAGGCAGCGCTGCAGTCCTCCAGCGGGATTTGCCAGTCGCTATCCCGTGTCAGGTGATGCCCGTCGAAGCGGGTCGTGTATTCGACCAGCGCACCATCGCCGCGTTCGCGCACTTCGTTGATCATCGTTGCGACATCACGCCCGACCTGGGCGTCGCTTTCGCGCCTGTCTCGCACGACGCGATCGAATTTCCTGGGAAAATCGGCGTCGCTGGTGCGCAGAAACTGCATCAGGCGGCCTCGCGCCGGGCAGCGTCGGCGCGGAATTCCTCGACCAGCGCAGCGACGCGCGGATCGGTCTTCAAGGCGGCGCGGTTGACGATAAGCCGGGCGGAGATGTCCAGAATGCGGCTGGTTTCAACCAGGCCGTTTTCGCGCAGTGTGGTCCCGGTGGAAACGAGGTCGACGATCCGCCCTGCCAGCCCCAGTGCAGGTGCGATTTCCATCGCTCCATTCAGCTTGACGCATTCGGCCTGGATACCCTGCCGCTCGAAATGGCGGCGTGTCAGGTTTGGGTATTTGGTCGCGACACGCAGGTGGCTGGCCCCGTCGACACTGGCTGCGCCTTCCTTCGGCTCGGCAACCGACAGCCGGCAATGTCCGAAATCGAGATCGACCGGCGCATAAAGATCGGCATAATCGAACTCCTCGATCACGTCCGATCCGACGATGCCCATCTGCGCAGCGCCATGCGCGACGAAAGTCGCCACGTCGAATGCGCGCACGCGGATCAGCCGCATATCGTCGCGCGTCGTCGCGAAGGTCAGCGAGCGGTTGGCCTTGTCGTGAAAGGCATCTTCGGGCACCACGCCGGCACGCGCCATGACAGGCAGGGCCTCGTCGAGGATCCGCCCCTTGGGAACGGCGAAGGTCAGGCTGTCGTTCATGGGCTGCGCAAATAGGCAGCAGGAGGCCAAAGGGCAATGACGATCGACAAAGCGGAATATGTCGTGAGCGATCCCAAAGCTACGGGCCCGGATGCGGTTGCGCGGGCGTTCGAAAACCAAGTTGCATATTGCCGGTCCAGCAACGCTGCCATCACGGCTACGGTATGTCAGGCCTTGCGTGACTTGATCGACACCGAACGCGGCGGTGCGGTAATGCGCAGAGTGCGGCGATGGGCGGGTCCGGCGCTGGCCGATGCCCTGCCACTGAGATTGGCTGGGGGGTTGCACGCGCTTCATCTGAGCGGCGAGGAACCGCGTCTTGCGCCGATATACGAAGGGCTGGGGCCGAATAATGCGGCAGAATTGATCGCCGATGCCATAGAGCGGCACGAACCATATTTGATGCCGTGGCTCGATGGGCCCCCGCAGACCAATGAGGCGGGCCGGTCTGCCGGATATGCGGCGGCATTTCTATGGTTGGTCGATCAAGGGCTTCCGGGCGAGTTCGACCTACTTGAAATTGGGTCGAGCGCGGGCATAAATCTGATGATGCGCCGTTATCGCTACGATCTGTGCGGAGTGGCGGTAGGACCGAAGTCTTCGCGCATTCACCTGACGCCGGAGTGGCGCGGCGACCCTCCGCCGGATCGGGATTTCGATATCATCGCCGCCGAAGGTTGCGATGTTGCACCGGTCGATCTGACCGATGAGAAGCAGGCGCTGCGCCTCAAGGCGTTCATCTGGCCCGAATTCACCGAACGGTTCGCCCGGATGGACGCTGCAATCGCGGCGGCTAATACCTTCCCGCCCGAGGTGGCACGAATGCGCGCAGCGGATTTCCTGCGCGATCGCCTTGCCCGGCCCCAGCAGGAGGGTACGACCCGCGTCCTGATGCATTCGGTGGTCTGGCAGTATATCCCGCAAGAAGAGCGGGAAGGGATCGTGGAGATGATGGAACAGTCCGGCCAAGAGGCGAGTAAGGACAAGCCACTTGCCTGGATCAGCCTGGAAGCCAATCGCGATACGCACCGCCATGAACTGACCGTGCGATATTGGCCCGGCGGGCAGGCGTGGCAGAAGCTCGCCACGGCCCACCCCCATGGATCGTGGATTGAGTGGGAGGGCTGACCACTAAGCCGTACGCTCGAGAAACGTCTCCATCGCCTCGTTGACGGCGAGCGGCGCTTCCCAAGGTACGAAGTGGCCGCAGTTGGGCACCTCGACCAGCGTGAAATCTTCAATGCACTCGCGCATACCTGCCGTATTTTCGGGCGGCAGGGCCAGATCGTCCTGCGCCCAGATCACCAGGGCCGGCAGGCGCAGCTTGGGCAGGGCGGGGGCGGTCCAGCCTTCGGGCAATCCGAACGGCGCATCCATCGGGGGCACGTCGATCGGGCTGGCGCGATACCAGTTGAGCATGGCGAAGGCGGCATCACGGTCCTGCCAGTCTTCCAGCAGCATGGCACGTTCTTCCGGCTCCATCCGGTCGGGCGCATCCCATTTGATCTCCTGCATCAGGATCCCGCCAAGCCCGTGTTCGCGCACCAGCGCGTCGTTCTCGGGATCGCGAAATCCACGCATGTACTGGCTGGCTTCGCGCTGAACCTTGCTGGTGTAGAGCAGCTTCTGGAAGACCTGCGGATGCGGTGCATTGGCGATTACCGCGCGGGTCACGCGGCCCGTATCCTGGCCGGCCAGTGCTACACCCCATGCGATCGCGCCGCCCCAGTCATGCCCGACGATGGTGAAGTCCTCAACGCCCAGCGCAGCGGCCAGCAGGAAGATGTCGCCTACCAGCTTGTCGGGCGTGTAGTCAGCCACCGCGGGCGGCTTTGACGATCCGCGATAGCCGCGCTGGTCCGGCGCGATGCAGCGGAAGCGGTCGGAAAAATGCGCGATCTGATGGCGCCAGGTGCGGTGGCTCTCGGGAAAGCCGTGCAGGAAGATCAGCACCGGTGCGTCGCGAGGCCCTTCATCGACCACATCGAGTTCGATCCCATTGCCCAGCGCAATCCGCTTCTGTTCCAGCACCATGGTCACTCCTCCGCTTTCATTTTCTCCATGTAACCGGCGGCAACCATGCCCGCGACCTGATCGAGCAACTGGTCGGGCGTGCGGCGCAATTCGCCCATCGCTTCTTCCATGCCTTCCGCCACGATGATTTCTCGCTGGTTCGCCTCGACCGCGCTGACGATGCGACTGGCCGCTTCGGCCGGATCGATGCCGTTATCGATCACCTTGTCGCTGCGCCCGCGCTTGCTGCCATCCGCGGTCAGCGCATTGCGGCTCACGTCGGTGGCGACGGAACCCGGGCAGACCACGTGGACCGAGATGCCCGATTGCGACAGTTCGGCGCGCAGCGCATCGGCATAGCCGACCAGCCCGAACTTTGCCGCGCAATAGGCGGTACGCATGGGCACGCCGACCTTGCCCGCAATGGAACTGATGAACAGCAGGTGCCCGCTGCCACGCGCAGTAACATGCGGCAGCAGCGCCTGTGTCGCCGCAATCTGCGCGGTCAGGTCGATATCGATGATCTCGCGATAGACGCTCATGTCCGTGTCGACGGCTGCACTGCGCTGCGACACGCCGGCATTGGCCACGAAAATGTCCACGCCCTTCCAGGCGATTGCCTGCTCGGTCGCGGCCTGCATCGCCGTATCGTCGCGCACGTCGAAAGGCAGGACCAGGGATTCGTTCGGCAGCGTGCCTGCGACATCGGCCAGTCTCGCTTCGTCCCGGCCCGACAGGATGATATTGGCGCCCCGGCTTGCCCATTCACTTGCCAGCGCTGCACCGATGCCGCTGCTGGCGCCCGTAATCCAGGCGGTCTTGCCTTCGAAGCTCATCATATCCCCCTTATGGATAGGTCACCGTCTTGGGCGCGCCGTCAGGCAAGGGAATGAATTCCCCGTCTTCGCCCGGCACCGTGCCGAAACGCCCTTCGCGCCAGTCGTCCTTGGCCTGGTTGATGCGTTCGCGGCTTGAACTGACGAAGTTCCACCAGGCGTGGCGCTTGGTGGTGAACGCCTCGCCGCCCATCAGCATGACGCGCGCGCCGCTCCTGCTCTCCAGAGTCATTTCGCGGCCCGGCTGCAACACGGCAAGCTGGTATAACGTCAGCGCGTGCCCATCGACCGACGCCTCGCCGCCCACCAGCATCACCGCGCGTTCGTCGGCATCTTCCTCCAGCGGGATCATGCCGCCCGGCTCCAGCATGATTTCGGCGTAGATCGTGTCGGCATGCGTCGTGGTCGGCGCACGTTCGCCCCACAATTCTCCCATGATGACGATGGCCTTGGCATGTCCGTCCTCGATTACCGGCAGATCGGTCACCGCTTCGAAAGCCGGATCGATTTCCTCGCGCCCGTCCGGCAGGGCGAGCCATGTCTGCATGCCATAAAGCCTGGGGCCGGCCTTGCGCTCCGCTTCGGGAGAACGTTCGGAATGAACGATGCCCTTGCCGGCCGTCATCAGATTGACCTGACCCGGGCGGATCGTGGCAAAGCTGCCGATGCTGTCACGGTGGTCAATGGCGCCTTCAAACAGCCAGGTCACCGTGGCGAGATTGATATGCGGGTGGGGCCGGACATCCATTCCCGAACCCAGATCGAGCTGCGCCGGGCCGAACTGGTCGACGAAGATGAACGGACCCACCATGCTGCGGGATTTGGCCGGCAAGACCCGTCGAACTTCGAACTGGCCCAGATCGTGAGTGGTCGGGGTTAGGGTCTGCTCGAAATTGCTCATGCCGGGTCGAGGTCCTCGTAATGACGGAAGATACCGTCTTCGTTGAAAGCGATACGCCGATCGCTTGCCAGATAAGCTGCAATCCCTTCGATAGTCGAGACTGCATTGCTGCAGGCTATCAGACAGGGGTAGTCGCTCTCCACCGCAGCCATCCGATTGGGGAACGCATAACGCAGCCCTGCGACCAGCTGAAATAACGATGTGTCGACATGCGACCACTTCGTGCCGGCAACGAACGGACCGTCGCAAATGCCGAGGGCGGTCTCGAAATGATCGAAGAATTTGGGAATGCGCTCCTCACGAAATGCCTCGGCAGCCTTGATCGCCGCATCCTTCTGATCGTCGAAATACAGGCCGCCTGCAATCGGATGGTGCACATTGTGCACCTCGGCCACCATGTCGGAAATGGTCAGCTGCAGCTGGATCAGATGAAGGTCCTTCGCCCCGTCGCCAGTGCCCAGATGGTGGCGATCGGTCAGCCAGGTGACGATATGGGCGACCTGCGCGATCGCAAACCCGCTCTCCCGTTCGACCAGATAGGGCGGCGCATAAGGTGCAAATTCATCTGACTTGCTGCGTCGTTCCATATCGTCGACCAGAGCTTCGACGCCATCGTTTCGTGCGCGGTCGCGATAGGTAATACCCGCCGCTTCCATCAACAGGCGAACGAATTCTCCGCGGCCCTGGATAGAGGGCCAGTACCACAGATCGTATTCGGGCCCGCTCACGTTACCGGGGCCGACGCCTGAATGGCGAGGGCATGGACACGTTCACCGGGAATGTCGCCCAGCGCGCGGTTGACCATGCGCTGGCGTTCGAGGCGGGACTTGTCGGCGAAGGCGGGCGCTTCGATGACCACGGTAAAATGCGATTCGCCGCTACCATCGTCTCCGGCATGGCCGGAATGCTTTGCGCTGTCGTTGATTACCTCAAGCCGCGTGGGGCTGAAGGCTTCTTTCAGAAGGTCTTCCATTTCCTGCTGGACTGATCCTGCCACGGGTTCGAATCTCCTTTTCGGGGGTTTCCTTAGCGCACTTCGCTCCCCATCCTAGAACGAATGCGCCAGACAAAGTTTCACGGACGATACGAAGACACCGGGCGGGTATGCGCCCATCCATCCTGCGAAGAACCGGGCGAATTCCGCGCTCCGGGCGGCGGAGGGCATGGTTTCGACGGACCGGGTGAATGGCGCTGGCTGTGCCTTGAGCATGTGCGCGAGTTCAATGCGGGCTACGATTGGTTCGAAGGGATGAGCGCCGAGGAAATCTACAACGCGCAGGCCCCAGGGGCGGGCTGGCGGACCGAAAGTCCCAGTTTTCGTCCAACTGCGGGCGTCGATGGGATGCCGCGCTGGTCCGATTTCGACGATCCGCTGGAAGCCATCTCCGCGCGCGCTGCTGGCATCAAGAGCCGTGCCCGGCGCGAGGCGGAAATGGCGATGGACGGCCGCTTCAGTCGCGAAGAGGCAGAAGCGCTGGAAACGATGGGTCTGGGCCTGAACACGGATCGGCGGCGTCTGCGCCGTCGGTATTCGGAACTGGTGCGCCGCTATCACCCGGACCGCAATGGCGGGGATCGGCAATACGAAAGCCGGCTTGGCCGCGTGGTGGAAGCGTACCAACTGCTGCGCAAGTCGCGCGCTATCGCATAGGTTGCAGGTCTCTCAGCGCCCCAGCGACCGGGCGAGTTCCACGAATTCCGCAACCGTTACCGTCTCTGCTCTGCGCTGCGGATCGATGCCCAGTTTTTCCAGCGCCTCGACCGCGCCCGGTACGCCTTTCAAACTCTGACGCAGCATTTTGCGGCGCTGGCCGAACGCGGCTTCGGTCAGGCGCTCCAGCATGCGCGCGCTTACCTCTTCGGGCATGGTGCCGGGTTCGACATGCACGATCGCGCTCATCACCTTCGGCGGCGGGGTAAAGGCGCTGCGATGAACCTTCATCGCCAGCTTCGCCGTACTGCGCCACTGGGCCAGCACGGCAAGGCGGCCGTAGGCAGAACCGCCTGGCTGGGCCACAATCCGCTGGGCGACCTCCTGCTGGAACATCAGTGTGAGGCTGGTCCACAGCGGTGGCCATTGCTCCCCGCCCAGCCAGCGTACGAACAGCGCGGTGCCCACATTGTAAGGCAGGTTCGACAGGACGGCGAAAGGCTCGCCTCCCATCAACTCCGCATGATCCAGCTTCAGCGCATCGCCTTCGATCACACGCAGCTGTCCCGGAAACGCCTCGCCCAGTTCGGCAAGCGCGGGCAGGCAACGACGATCCATCTCGATCGCCGTGACGCGCGCGCCGGCACGCAGCAAGGCGCGGGTCAGCCCTCCGGGGCCCGGCCCGACTTCCAGCACCTGCTTGCCTGAAAGATCGCCGGGAACGGCTGCGATCCGGTCGAGCAGATGCTCGTCGAAGAGGAAATTCTGCCCCAAGGCCTTGGACGCAGAAAGTCCGTGGCGGGCGATCACCTCGCGAAGGGGGGGGAGAGCGGTCATGCGCTAAATCCGCTCTGCTGAGCTCGTGGAAGCATAGTCGCGACGCTTGCCCCATCCCGCCGCCTTCGACAAGCTCAGCCTGCGAGCGCGTGCTTTCTGCGGGCAGCGATTTCACCGGCCATCTTCAGGGCCGCGATCATCGCGCCCGGCTCGGCCAGGCCGCGACCGGCAATATCGAAAGCGGTGCCATGGTCGGGACTGGTGCGCACGATCGGCAGGCCGAGCGT
The DNA here is from genome assembly GCF_019857205.1 of Qipengyuania pacifica. Taxonomy (GTDB): domain Bacteria; phylum Pseudomonadota; class Alphaproteobacteria; order Sphingomonadales; family Sphingomonadaceae; genus Qipengyuania; species Qipengyuania pacifica. Next base: position 335,885 of record NZ_JAHWXO010000003.1, read on the forward strand.
GACATTGACCCCCTCGTCGAAATCCAGCGCCTTCAGCGGCACCAGGGCCTGATCGTGGTACATGGCCAGCGCCGCGTCATACGTCTGGCGCGCACGGGGCGTGAACAACGCATCCGCCGGATGGGGCCCGGTGACGGCAATACCTTCCGCCACCAGCGTTTCGATGGCCGGTGCGATTATGCGTGCTTCTTCGTCCCCGAAGCGGCCGTTTTCGCCCGCATGGGGATTGAGGCCGCACACGGCGATCCGAGGTTCTGCAATCCCGAAATCATGGGCCAGTGCCGCAGCCACGATCCGGGCGCGGCGCGTGATGAGTTCCTGCGATAGCCGCCCGGGCACATCCGCCAGCGCGCAATGAACGGTCAGCGGAACTGCGCGAAGGCTCGGACCGGCCAGCATCATCACGGCTTCATCCGGAGCCAGTCCGCAGACTTCTGCCAGAAATTCGGTCTGTCCGGGATATTCGAAACCGACCTTGGCCAGTTGCGCCTTGCCGATGGGAGCTGTCACCAGACCGGCGGACGCACCCAGCAGGCAATATCGCGTCGCTTCGGCGAGCGAATGCAGCGCCAGCGCGGCGCCCGGCTCGTCGGGTTTTCCCGGCGTGGCAGCCACATCTTCGGTACCAAGAACGGGTATCGCCCGGTCGAAGACAAGGGCCGTCTTCGCAGGATCCGAAATGACTTCGATTTCGACAGCGAGGCCACGCCTTCGGGCTGCCTCGGCCAGTACGCTTGCACCCCCGACCACGAAAAAGGGCGCGATGCCAGATTCCTGACGCCGCGCCCAGCTTTCCGCTATGATCTCAGGCCCGATCCCCGCCGGATCGCCAAGGGAAACGGCGAGGGGAGCCATGATCGGTGTCAGTTATACTCGATGTAGGCGTCGTTGCGAAGGTCGCGCAGATAACGCTGGGCACGCTTTTCGATGCGGTCTTCTTCGAGCTGGCCCATGATCTGGTTGAAGTCCGGACCGGCAGCCGATTTCGGATCGTCCCGACCGCACAGCATGAGTACGCGGACGCCTTCTTCGAACGAGCCGAAGGGCGGGGTGGACTGGCCGACCTGCAGTTGCAGGATGATGTTCTGCAGCTGCTCCGGCAGGGCACGGACGCGGATCTGATCATTGGTCACGACATTCGCGCCGAGTTCGGCGGCGACGTTTTCCGCGTCACCGCAGCCACGGATTTTCTGCACGCCTTCGGTGAAGCGGGCGACGCGCTGCTGGGCCGCGGCCTCGGTCGTACCCGGATCGAATCCGATCTGGATCTGCTTGAGGCTGAGAACGGCATCGCGCGGATCGGCCATCAGCACCTGGCGCCGGTCGATCAGGTAAAGGATCGAATAGCCGCCCGGAATGGCGATCGGCCCGACGAGCTGACCGGGGGTCATTTCGCTGGCTACCTGTTCGAGCTGCTCGTTCTTCAGCTGAGGCAGCTGGATCCAGCCGAGGTCGCCGCCGACCGCTGCGGTCGATGCTTCCGAAAACTGGCGGGCATAGGCGACGAAGCTGCCACCCTGACGCAGCTGTTCCACGATCTTGCGGGCATTGTCCTCAACCGCGGATGACGTTTCAGGCGTCGCCGACAGGTAGATTTCGCCAAGACGGTATTCTTCCGTCCCGCGCGAGGCTTCCATGCGTTCGATCATTTCGTTCACTTCGTCGGTCGAAATGTTGACGAACGGGGCCACGTTGCGGCGCAGCAGATTGTTCCACGCCAGCTCGCCCGTGATCTGGCGCTTCAGCGCGGCGGGCGAAGAGCCGATCGATGTGAGATAATCGTCCATCTTCCCCGGCTCCTGACCGAAGTTCTGGGCGGCAACGCGGGCATAGGTCTGGTCGACTTCTGCCTGCGAGACTTCGATTTCCTGCGAGAGGGCCGCCTGGATCTGCAGCGTTTCGTCGATCAGGTTGCGCAGCACCTGCATGCGCACGCGGATCATTTCCTGTTCGCTCACCGGGCGTTCGTTCGCGGCGAGGAGCAGCGCGACGCGCTGGTCGATGTCGGTCTGGGTGATCACGAAACCGTTCACCACTGCCGTCGCGACGCGCTTGTTCGGGTCGCTGTTCGTGAGCATGCTCAGGTCGCTCGGCAGACCGAGAAGGTCTCCTTGCGCCATCGCGTCCTGGGCCTGTCCCGCGATCGGCGCGGTAGCCAGCCCGGCAGCAGCGGCAGCGGAAAGCAGTCGGGAAATTATGTTTGCAGTCACGTGTCGAACCTATCTAACGGCAACGTCTGGATGCCAATATGCCGGTCGCCATGAAGGCATGCGGCTTAACGGAAGCTGATAATCGCTCGCCGGATAGCGTGTTTGGCGCAAGGTGCCAACAAGCGCCGCCTAGCGGAAGCCCAGATTTCTCAGACTGAAATAGAACTGGAAGGTATCGCCGCGTTCCGCATCGCCCGAACTGATGTAGTCGCGGCGCCACGTCACCCCGATTTCGAGGCAGTCGTCCTGATAGGCGACGCCGAGCCGGGTGCGGATCGGATCGAACCCGTCGGAATCGAAGGTCGGGTCCTCCTCGCGGTCGGTCAGATTGAACACGCCCGATCCGAAGATCGACCAGTAATTGGCAAAGGCCACGCGCACCGCGCCGCGCAATTCCTCGCGATCCTGAAGATCCTCGACCTGCGTGATGTCGCGGTTGAGGCGGACATAGCCCAGTTCCGCATAGGTCTTGCTCGACCCGACCGCCGCGTCGATTTCGTTGCGGCGGATGGCGAAGCTGTCCTTGTCCAGCCGGAAACGGTGCGTAAACTTGACGAAATTCTGGTACCGCACTTCCGTCCGGCCGACGAAATCGGAGAATTTTTCCGACAGGCCCGTACCGTCGGGGAATATCTCCCGGTCGTTATCGAGCCGGTAGGACTGGCCGATCGTGCTCTTCACTTCCCAGTCGGGCACCCGCAGCGACCAGTCGACGCCGTATGTCACACGCGCCCCGTCCTCCACCCGGTCGTATCCCGGGAAGCGGTTGAGCGCGAAGAGATTGGAATCTTCCAGATCGATCGCCCGCGCATCTTCGTTGGGGATCGCGAGGTTCCTGATCGGCGGCGTCGCCACGAACTGGACCCGCGGGGTGAAGACCTGCGTTCCGCCGAACGCTTCGCCCACGAAGGGCCACTGCACATCCACCGCGCCCAGCGCCACACCGCGATATTCCCAGCCGGGATTGCCGCGATAGCTCGGCGTCTGGGTGAGGAAGTTCTCGTCCGAATGATAGACGTCGCCGCGCACCATGCCGGTCAGCGTCACGACCTGGCCCATGCCGGTCACGCGGCGCAGGTCCCATTGCGCGCGGGCGAAGGCGCGCTGGGTGTCCTGCCCGATGTCGCGCGTGATGGCGAGCGTGTTGGCCTGCAGTTCGAGCTGCCCGCCCATGATCGAGGTTTCGGGCCGCCAGCGGGCGTCGAACACCGGCAGCGCGATAGGCACTTCGCCTTGGGGCTGATCCAGGCGCAGCGTCTGCGTGGCCCAGCCGGCGAGCGAGATGTAGCTGTGTTTCCCGATCCGCTCCAGCTCGACCATCGACCGCAGCCGGTCGTCGCGGCTGATATCGTACCGGCGCAGGAAGGTGCGGTCGGTCGCGCGGCGGATCGATCCGGTCAGGCTCCAGTTCGGGCTCAGCTGGAACTTGCCGTTGGCGAAAAGATAGCCGCGGAATTCCTCTTCGCCGACCAGGTCGCCGGTGCGCGTCGATATGCGCTGGCTGTGCGTGGCATAACCGGTGACCTGGTAGGCGCCCCGGTCGGTCAGGTGCCGCCATTGCCCGGCCAGCATCGGCGCGGCCTGGGTATAGAGGTGGGTGGTCAGCGTCAGGTCGCGATTCTCCGCGAACCGGATGTAATAGCTGCCCGATACTTCCACGCCATTGCTCTGCGACACGCGCAGGTCGGGCACGAGGAAGCCGGAAACCGGCCCGCCATCGGTCCGCAGCGCCAGGCCGGGCAAAGGCAGGATGCGCGCCCCGAACAGTTCCAGATAGGCACCTGTAAAACGGATACGCTGTTCGTCGGGGTTGTAGACCACCCGTTCTGCGGTGATCCGCCAGCTCGGCTCCTTGGGGCAACCCTTGGGCGTCACCACGTCGCACCCGCTGTAGGCGGCATCTTCCAGCGCGACCGTGCCGTCGTTTTCGCGCACGCCGCGATTGGCGGCCAGCCGGCCGCCCTGGCGCAGCGCCAGCAGCAGATTGTCCATCGCTCCGGCTTCGAACTCGTCGGTCAGCTCGACGCGTTCGGAAAACAGCTGATTGCCGTTCTCGTCCACGAAGCGGACGCGTCCATTGGCGACGATCTCGCCCGTATCCTCGTTCCAGGTGACCGAATCGGCGCGCAGCGAACGGTCGCCGCTGCGCAGCACGACATTGCCGCTGGCCGTAACGACGTCGCTTTCCGAACTGTATTCGAGAATGTCCGCCTCGAACCCGATCTCGCGTTCGCCGGCGGCATTGATTCCATCCGCACCGGTGGGGGGCGGGGGTGTGTCGAGGCCGGCATTGGGTTCGGGTATCGTCAGCAGCTCGTCGACATTTTCCGCTGTATCGACAGTGGGCTGCTCGCTGCCCGGCTCGCCCTGCGGGTCTTCGACCGTGCCGACATCGTCCGCCGCGGCCTGGGCTGCAAGCGGTGCCGATGCGCACAGGATCAGCGCTGTCGCCGCCAGTGTCACTGGACGAATGGCCACCCGGCTGGCTCGTTTGGCTGACTCGGCAGGCGGGAGCATCACTTGCCTATCGCACCGGCCACGCCTAATCGCAATCGCCATCCTTGCAGGCCGGCTGCCAATTGCGCCAGCCCCACCAGAAATTGTTTTGGGAGATCCCATGGAAGTTCAGTTCACCCAGTCCCGTCCGCAGAGCGCGCGCCTTGTTGCCCAAGTCACCGACAAGGGCAAGGTTCCTGTCGGTCTCGACAAGGCGATGACCGAAGGCATGGAAGCTGCGCGGTTCAAGGGCAATACCGGGCAGGTCTTTGACGGGTTCGTCGATCGCGACGGTCAGGTTTTCCGCCTGGCGATCGCCGGTGCGGGCGACGCCAAGGATGATGCGCGGCTTGCCAATCTCGAAAAGGCCGGCGCCGCGCTGACAGCCAAATACCAGTCGATCGGCAACGATGAACTCGTGCTCGACCTGTCGGACAGCAATCTTTCCGGCGAAGAAGCCGCCAGCGTCCTGTTCGGCCTGCGCCTGCGCAACTGGCGTTACGATATCTACCGCACCAAGATGAAGGACGACCAGAAGGTCACGCTGGCCAAGGTCACCGTGGTCGGCGCGCCCGAGGGGACGCAAGCCGCGTGGGAAGACATGGCTCATGTCGCTACCGGCGTTGAATTCACGCGCGAACTCATCACCGAACCGGCAAACATCCTCTATCCGGAAACCTTCGTCGAACGTTGCCAGCAGCGCTTCGAAGGCACTGGCGCGGAACTGATCGTTCTCGACGAAGCGCAGATGGAAAAGCTCGGCATGGGCTCGCTGCTCGGCGTCGGTCTCGGTTCGGATCGGGAATCGCGCATTCTCGCCATTCGCTGGAATGGCGGCGCAGGCGATGAAGCCCCCACCGCGCTCGTCGGCAAGGGCGTCACCTTCGATTCGGGCGGCATCTCGATCAAGCCCGGTCCGGGTATGGAAGACATGAAATGGGACATGGGCGGCGCCGGTGCGGTCGCCGGGGCGATGCTCGCTCTCGTCGGTCGCAAGGCCAAGGCCAATGTCGTGGGCGTTGTCGGCCTCGTCGAGAATATGCCCGACGGCAAGGCCCAGCGCCCCGGTGACGTCGTCACCTCGATGAGCGGCCAGACCATCGAAGTCCTCAATACCGATGCCGAAGGCCGTCTGGTGCTCGCAGATGCGCTGCACTGGACGCAGGAAGAATTCCAGCCTGCGCGCATCATCGATTTCGCCACCCTGACAGGCGCCATGATCATCGCGCTGGGCAATGAATTTGCCGGTGTGTTCTCGAATGACGACAAGCTGGCGAAAGACCTGCACGATGCCGGTGAAATCACCGGCGATCGCAACTGGCGCATGCCGATCGACCGCGCTTACGACAAGCTGATCAATTCCCCGATTGCCGACATGAAGAACATCGGTGGCCGGGCAGCCGGATCGATCACGGCGGCGCAGTTCCTCCAGCGCTTCATCTCCGACGATACGCCTTGGGCGCATGTCGATGTTGCGGGCATGGTGTGGTCCGACAAGCCGGGCCGGACCTGGAACAAGGGCGCGACCGGCTATGGTGTGCGTCTCGTCGACCGCTTCGTGCGCGACACGCTGGAGAAATAGGACAGCCCAATCCTCGATCGGCGGCTGCACATTGCGCCGGCCGATCGAACCGACAGGACCCCGATGAGCCAGACCCGCGTCGATTTCTACCAGCTCAGCCGCGATCCGGTGGATGTGACCGTGGCGAAGCTTGCGCGCAAGGTGCTGCAGGCGGGCGAACGGCTGGTCGTCGTCAGTGAAGACGAAGACCAGCGCACCCGCTTGTCCAAGGTCCTGTGGGAGCAGGGGGGCGCGGCCTTTCTCGCCAATGGCATGGCCGACAGCCCGCATGCGGCGCGCCAGCCGATCCTGCTCTCGGCAAACTGCGATGCCCCCAATGAAGCGCGCATGGCGATGATCGTCGACGGGCGCTGGCGTGACGAAGCGCTGGCCTTCGACCGCGTGCTCTTGATGTTCGATGCCGCGCAGCGCGATGCGGCGGCGGATCTGTGGCGGCGCTTCGCGAAAGACGATGCGATCGACAACCGGATCAACAAGCAGGACGAAAACGGCGCCTGGCGCGAGGGGCGCTGACGGAACTCTTCGGCCAGTCGTGCATCGGTTGATGATGAACCGATTCCCGCAAGTCCCGAACGTCGCCGCAACAATCCTCGCAGTTTTGGCGCTGGGCGCCTGCAGCAGCGAGAAGGGCGATGATGCCGCGTCAGGAACCGGCGATGCCGCCCAGTCGGTCCAGCCGCGCGGGTCCTACGACATCGACCGCGAAACCGGGGAAACGCGCGCCCGTTTCACCGATAACGATGGCACCACCACCACCATGCGTTCCGGGGAAAAGGTCCCCGTTCGCCTGCCTTCCGGCTTCACCGTCTATCCGGACGCGACGATCACCAACAACACCCGGGTGGACCAGGCGGATGGCCTTCTCGTCCTCATCAATCTGGAAACGGACGCCCCGCTCGACGAGCTGGTGGGCTATTACCGCAACGAAGCGGATGCCGCCGGGATCGACGTCGCGACCTCGTTGCAGTCCGGACCGATGACGATGATCGGCGGCGAAAACGGGGATGGGACCAGCTTCTCGCTCACCGCTACGCGGGATCGGGATACCACCAGGGCGCAACTGTCCATCGGGCGCGGCCTCGAATGAATCTTGCCGGGTCGCGCGCGCGGCGCTAGGGGCGCGCGCGAGAACTCTCTCCCCATAAAATCCCTACGCAAGGAACAGTCCCATGGCGGTTACCCGCACCTTTTCGATCATCAAGCCCGACGCCACCCGTCGTAATCTGACCGGCGCCGTCACCAAGATGCTGGAAGAAGCCGGCCTGCGCGTCGTCGCTTCGAAGCGCATCCAGATGACCCGCGAACAGGCCGAAGGCTTCTACGCGGTCCACAAGGAACGCCCCTTCTTCGGTGAACTGGTCGACTTCATGATCTCGGGTCCGGTCGTCGTACAGGTTCTCGAAGGTGAAGACGCTGTAAAGCGCAACCGCGACGTGATGGGCGCCACCAATCCGGCAGATGCCGACGAAGGCACCATCCGCAAGGCCTTCGCCGAATCGATCGAAGCCAACTCGGTCCACGGTTCGGACAGCGATGAAAACGCCAAGATCGAAATCGAATTCTTCTTCAACGAAGACGAAATCGTCGGCTGATTTTTCCGCTGGATGATGACAGGCCTCGTCGCAGCGATGCGGCGGGGCCTTGTCGTATCTAGGCTTCGGCGAAGCGGGCGATCTGCGAACGATGCTCGCGATGCGCCCCGGTGTTCGATCGTTCGTATTCGCGCTCGATCTCGGCCAGTGCGGCGGGGAGCTGTTCGATCTCCAGCGCGGCATAGATGCGGATGATTTCCCGGCGCCAGTCTGCGCCCAGCGCATCGAATTCGACGCGGGCAACGTGCCCCTCGAACTCGCTCAACGCCTGCTCGATCCGCTTTTCTCGCAGGGCCAGCTTGCGCCCCCATTCGGCCTGTATCGTGGCAAGGTCGGCCTGACCGCTCTGGAATGCCATCTGGCTGGCGATCAGCGACACGGAACTGTCCAGCACCGCCTGACTGTCGCGATGTGTCACGACCACGCGTGCCTCGGGAAACTGCGCCAGCAGGGCAGGCAGGTCTTCCGAAAACTGCGGGCACTTGATCGCGCGGGGCAGGGCCTCGTCGCCCATAGTGACGGCATCGGTACGCAGGATGCGCGCAAACTCCGCATAGACCGGTCCAGGGTCGCGCGCCTCGCTCCAGCGGACGAAGTCGGGAATGTGCCACTGCGCTTCGAACGTGGCGGGTGACAGGGCAGCGGCAAGCCAGCCGATTTCCTCGTCGATGCGCGTGGCGCCGAACGGATGCAGCGTGTCCAGCCAGGGATTGATGCGCCGCGCGATGGCCAGTGCGGCACCCGCCTTCAGCGGGCGCAGGTCGGGTTTGGCCGGTACGGGATAATGGCTGTTGCAGAACCGGGTGCCGGTATGGCGCGGATCGGCGGCGATCAGCCGGTGAATGCGGGTCGTGCCCGTTCGCATCTGCCCCACGATAAGGATCGGCGGAGCAATCTGTGTCGTGGCAAGCTCGGGGCTCTCGCGCCAGACGCGGCCTAGGGCATGGCGTTTGCGGATGGCGGACGTCAGTTGCCCATATGCCATGGTATGACCCAGCGCGCTCAGCTTCGCCTCAGCTCTCAGGCTTGTGCAAAGCCGATCCAGCCGCGTGCGGAAATCCTCGACCTCGGCTTCGCTGCGGCCCGCATGTTCGTCTTCGCTGTCGAAGCCCCGGCTGCCTATCGACCACAGGAACTCCGGCTCAAGCGGGGGTTTCGCCGTGACACCGCCATCCCACAGCGCCTGGACCGCCCGGTCGGCCCATATGGCAGGCTTTGCGCGGGCGAGCGGGTGGGGGCGGGGCGGGCTGGCCATGCGGTCAGAATTCGTCCGCTACGTCGAGCAGGCGGGTCACGCTCTTGGGCGCGACGGCGCGCCAGCTTCGCTGAAGCCAGTCCGCGACACTCTCCCAGTCGACGCCGGGCCGGTTCAGGATCACGCCGATCCATCCTGCCGCGCCGTAGTAGGCGGGTTTGTAATAGACTTGCGGCTGCGCTTCAACGAGGCCTTCAAGCTCGTCCATGCTCGAACATTTCACCAGCAGCGAAATATGCGGTGTGCCGTGATGCTGGTCGGAAAAATAGGCGAAGAACTTGCCCGATTTTTCCGTGCCCACCCGGAAGCCGGGCGAACCGTGGCTTTCGCGTTCGTGCGTTTCGGGCAGGGCCAGCGCCAGTTCGCGGACGCGGCCCAGCAGCCACTCCGGGTCGCTCCCTCGGGAAACGTAATCGGCCAGGACCCGGGGATAGAGCTGGTGTTCGGCGTGTCGGACGTGTTCGGCAAGCGAATCATACGTATGATTGACATGTATTTTCACTTTGATCTGGCCCAGCACCTCGCCCGCATCGAGCTCTTCGGTGACCAGATGCACGCTCGCCCCGCCATGCGAATCGCCTGCCGCAATGGCCCGCGCATGCGTGTCGAGACCCGGATATTTGGGCAGCAGGGACGGGTGGATGTTGAGCATCCGGCCTTCCCAGCGTCTCACAAATTCGGGGCTCAGGATGCGCATATATCCAGCAAGAACAATATATTGCGCCCTGGCATCCAACGCCGCCTGTTCCATCGCCGCATCATGCTCGGCGCGCTTCATCCCCTTGTGGGACAGCGCGAAAGTCGCAACGCCTTCGGCCTCAGCCAGCGTCAGCGCCTCGGCTTCCGGATCGTTCGATGCCACCAGGCCGATCTCGTAAGGGCACCCCGGCAACCGGCTCGCATAAAGCAGCGCCGCCATATTCGTCCCCCGTCCGGAAACGAAGACCGCGACCCGCGCCTTGTCAGGCATTATGCGTCGCCGACCAGCTATCGCGCGCCGCCCAGGTGCCGGCCGAACCTTTCACCGTGCAGCCTTTGTCACCTTCGGCGATGCGGCCCACGGCAAGGACGGTTTCTCCTGCTTTTTCAAGGCGGTCGCGTACTATTTCGACATTGGCGGGTTCGACCGCCAGCACCATGCCGACGCCGCAGTTGAACGTGCGCGCCATCTCGGCCGGCTCGATATTCCCCTGCGCCTGAAGGAAAGCCATGAGTCCCGGCTGCTCCCACCCATCCGCATCGACTTCCGCATGCGCGCCAGCAGGCAGCACGCGGGGAATGTTCTCGAGCAGGCCGCCACCGGTAATATGCGCCATCGCATCGATCAGCCCGTCGCGCACCAAGGGCAGCAGCGTCTTCACATAAATCCGCGTCGGCTCGATAAGCGTGTCGATCAGCAGCCGGTCCCGATCGAATACGGCAGGGCGGTGGAGATTCCACAGCTTGTCTTCTGCGAGCCTGCGAACCAGCGAATAGCCGTTGGAATGCACTCCCGAACTCGCGAGGCCGAGAAGGATATGTCCCGGCGCGACACGCTCGCCCGTCAACTGCTCCCCGCGCTCGACTGCGCCGACGCAGAAACCGGCAAGGTCGTAATCGCCGGCGGCGTACATGCCTGGCATTTCCGCCGTTTCACCACCGATCAGCGCGCACCCTGCCTGCGTGCAGCCTGCGGCAATGCCGGCAATTACCCGCTCGGCCACGCCATTCTCGAGCTTGCCGGTGGCGAAATAGTCTAGGAAGAAAAGCGGTTCGGCCCCCTGAACGATCAGATCGTTGACGCACATGGCAACGAGATCGATTCCGACCGTGTCATGTTTGCCGCTATCGATGGCGAGCTTCAGCTTGGTGCCGACGCCATCGTTGCCTGCCACCAGCAGCGGATCCTTGTAGCCCGCAGCCTTGGGATCGAAAAAGCCCCCGAACCCGCCGATTTCTCCATCGGCACCCGGGCGCATGGTGGCCTTCACCAGAGGCCCGATGGCCTTGACGAGAGCATTGCCCGCCTCGATTGAAACACCTGCCTGTTCGTAGGTGTAAGACGGGGTGTTCTGGCGCGGTTCGTCACTCATGACACCCGCCTTACGCATTCGCGCTTGGATTTCCAGTTGCCTTTGGGCAAAAGGCGCCCTGTTTCCCCCATGAGCCAAGCTATCTCCCTTCAGCACGCCCTTCGCCGTCCCGCCATATTGGCGATCATGCTGGCCGCTTTCTGCGTGCTGGGCGTGGCTGTATGGGCGCAGGTCGGGGGTGAACGTGGTATCGCGCCGGTCGCGTCGACCAGCGATATCCAGGTTTCGGGTGTCGAAGTGGATGTACATGCCGACACCGGTACCGAAGCCCGCGAGAAAGCCTGGGTCGAAGCGCAGCGTAAGGCTTGGGAGCGTCTCGACGGACCCGAGTTGAGCGATTCGCAGATCGAAGGGCTCGTGTCAGCCATCGTCATCGAACGCGAGCGACTGGGGCCAAAGCGGTATATCGCCACGCTTGGCGTGGTTTTCGATCGTCAACGGGCATCCCGCTATCTTGGGGCGCAAGGCGAGGCGACCCGTTCCGCACCCATGCTGCTCCTGCCGGTAACCGTTTCGGCAGGCACGCAGATGATCTACGAGCAGCGCAATCCCTGGCAACGGGCTTGGGCGGAATACCAGGCGGGCCAAAGTCGGATCGATTACGTTAGGCCCGCAGGCGCCGGCGGCGATTCGCTCTTGTTGACCTATGGACAGACCGGCCGGCGCAGTCGCACGTGGTGGCGCAATGCACTTGACCAGTTCGGCGCCGCCGATGTGCTCGTCTCCATCGCCAATCTGCGGTATACCTATCCGGGCGGTCCCGTCGAAGGTACGTTCACCGCAAGGTTCGGGCCGGACGACGACTTCCTGGGTAGCTTCGAAATGAGGGCAGCGTCACCTGCCGAACTGCCGGCTATGCTGGATAAGGCCGTTGTCCGCTTCAATCGCCTGTTCGAAACCGCGCTGGCCAATGGCACGCTCAAACCCGATCCGACGCTCAACATCGGTACTCCGGAACTCAGCCCGGCGCTGCAGCGCCTGCTCGAACTCGGGCGATCGGTCCGGGCGCAGGATCAGGCCGCGGCAACTGCAGAGCCGACGACCGAGAGCGGCGATGCAATCACGGCTGCGCCGATTCGCACGCCTCCGCCCGAAGGTTCCGTCGCGCTGTATACGGTGCAGGTCGCGACCCCCGATGCATCTGCTTTCGATACAGCCGTCAGTTCGGTGCGGGGCACGCCCGGTGTTCGCAATACGGGTATCCGTAGCACCGCTATCGGTGGGACGTCGGTGATGACGGTCAGTTATTCCGGCACGATTGCGCAACTGGCGGATGCCCTGCGCGCACGGGGCTTTACCGTCAGCCAGGGCAGCAACGCGCTCGCCATCAGTCGCTGAGGCGCAGGCGATGACGTCGCAGATTGCGCTCCCGCTGATTCCGGCAGGTGCGAGAGATCCGGCATCCATCGCCATAGGATCCGGCAACCGTGCGGTTGCAGAAGCGCTGGCCGCACCTGAAAACTGGCCGTTTCGCACCGCCATTCTCCACGGCCCACCGCGCTCTGGAAAATCGCTTCTGGCGCGCTGGTTTGCCAACCGGCATGCGGGAGGGGTGATCGATGGCGTGGAGGCGCTTGATGAAACCGAGGTCTTCCATAGCTGGAACAGGGCCCAGGAAGACGGTTTCCCGCTGCTGGTTGTGGTTGATGGCGAAAACTGGACGATTACTCTTCCCGACTTGCGCAGCCGTATGGGGGCTGCCCTGCAACTCGAGATCGGTGCCCCGGACGACGATATGGCCGCCGAACTCATGCTCAACCACGCGTTGCAGCGCGGCCTCGTCCTGGGAGAGGGGGCACCTGCCTATCTCATCCCGCGTATGGAGCGCAGCTATGCGGCAATTGAGAAAATCGTGTCGGAAATCGACCGGCTGAGCCTTGAACGGCAGGTTCCGGCAACCCTATCTGTATGGCGAGACGCGCTGGAAGCGGTGCAGGGCCCCGAACAGGGCCGCTTGATTTAACTGCCCGCGAGTGGGAGAATAGTGCCAATGTTGGAACGGCTTGTCGCCTATCTCGACAGCGTGAAGGCACGCGATCCGGCCCCCCGCAGCCGCTGGGAAGTGCTGACATATCCCGGTGTCTGGGCCGTCGGGTATCACCGCATCGCGCATTGGCTGTTCGAGGCGGAACTGTTTTTTCTTGCCCGATTGGTGAATCACTGGAGCCGTATGTTCACGGCGATCGACATTCATCCCGGTGCGAAGATCGGAAAAAACTTTTTCATCGATCACGGTTTTTCGGTGATTGGAGAAACCGCCGAGATTGGCGACAACGTGACCATCTATCAGTGCGTTACGTTGGGCGGGACGAACCCGACGAATGGAAAGGGCGGCAAACGTCACCCGACCATTTCGGATGATGTCATCATCGGTTCGGGGGCGCAGGTGATCGGCCCGATTACTGTGGGTCGGCGCGCGCGTATCGGTGCCAATGCGGTCGTCACGGATGAAGTGCCAGAGGGTGCGACCATGATTGGTCTGAAGGCCCGCAGCACACTGGTCCCGGCCGAGGAGTGGGTGAAGGAATTCATTCCCTATGGCACCCCCTGCGATGATCCGTGCGAAAGCACGCGTGAGCTCGGCCGTGATTGCATCGAAAAGCTCGAGAACGAGCTTAAGCAGCTGAGGGCGGAAGTCGCTGCACTGCGTGCCGAACAGGAACCGGTCCGACGTAGCGGGACCGAAGATTGATGAGCTATCTCGGCGACACGGTGGTCGCTTTCCCCGGGCGTAAACCGCAGCAAGTGGGCTTCGGTCGCGATGAACTGACGCGAATACTCGATCTTTACGGACGCATGGTCGCTGCTGGGGAGTGGCGGGATTATGCCATGGACTTCACGCGCGACGTAGCCGTTTTCGCAGCTTTCCGACGCGCAGCGGAAAGGCCGCAGGCGCGGATCGAGAAACGGCCGGCATTGCGCAATAAGCAGGGCATGTGGACACTCTTCGGTGAACACGGCCAGATATTGAAACGCGGGCATGAACTGCCCGGCGTCATTGCCCCTGTCGAACGTCGCTTGCTGAAAGCGATCGACGATTAGGACATAAAAAAGGGCTCGCATGTGATGCGAGCCCTTTCGTAAGCTGTCGGTCAGTATCAGCTACGAGCGCTGCTCGGCCCCGTACCGGTAACTTTCTGCATTGCGGTCAGGATAGCGCCCGACTGTTCGCTACCGGACTGCGGGGCCTTAAGGTTCGAAAATTCGCTGATCTTGTCCCAGTTGGCAGCGAAACCTTCGACCGTGCGATCTTCGTCCTTCAGCCAGACTGCGTCGTTCATAACCGTCCAGGCGGAATGGAAACCACCAGCGCCGGCGCCGACGATGGCATTGGTCGGTGCATCTTCACTAACGAGGAAAAGCGCGGCCGGAACCACATTGACCGGATCGAACAGCTTGAAGGCTTCTTCGGGGAAGAGATCTTCGGTCATGCGCGTGCCTGCCACAGGCGAGATCGTGTTGACCTTGATGTTGTACTTCGCACCTTCGAGCTGCAGCGTTTTGGTCAGGCCAGCCAGACCCAGCTTGGCCGCACCATAGTTTGCCTGGCCGAAATTGCCGAACAGACCGGTCGAGGACGCTGTCATAAGGATACGGCCATAGGCCTGCTCGCGCATGGTTTCCCAAGCCGCCTTGGCGACATTGGCCGAACCGTTGAGGTGAACGTCAACGACGAATTCGAAATCGTCCATCGTCATTTTGGCGAAGGTCTTGTCGCGCAGAACACCGGCGTTGTTGATGACGACATGCACGCCGCCCCACTTCTGCTTCGCGTCGGCGATCATCTTTTCCATCTGGTCGAATTCGGTCACCGAACCGCCGTTCGAAACTGCCTCGCCGCCGGCCTTTTCGATTTCCTCGACTACCTGCAGTGCCATATCCGAATGGCCGGTACCGTCACGCGAGCCTCCCAGATCGTTTACGACGACCTTGGCGCCGCGCCGCGCAAGCTCCAGCGCGTATTCACGGCCCAGACCGCCGCCAGCGCCGGTGACGATTGCTACCTTGTCCTTGAAATCGATGCTCATGGAACTGCTCCTGCTATGTCGTTTACGTAAAGGTCAATGTGGGCTGCGAGGTGGCACGATCCCCTCGCAGTTGCAACAGGGGGCATGGCGGACCGCCATTCCGTAGCGGCGGACTGTTCAGCCGAGGCGCGCGAGAGCCGGTATGAGTTCGGACAGCGAATCGATTTCCGCATCCGCACCCAGTTCGCCGCGGGGCTTGTCGCAATATCCATAGCGAGCGCCGATCACCGGCACATTGGCCGCGCGAGCCGCTTTCACGTCGTATGAACTGTCGCCCACGAAGGCGAGCGACCCCCCACCGCCACGCCTGATGGCTTCGAAGATCGGGTCCGGTGCAGGCTTGGATCGTCCCTTGCCCATGGTATCGCCGCCAATGACGCCGGCGAAGCGATCGCGCAGACCCAGCGATTCCAGGATTTGCGAGGCGAAGCTTTCGAACTTGTTCGTCACCACGACCATGGCGATGCCACGATCTTCAAGGTCGGCCAGTACCTCGGCGGCGTGGGGGTACGGCCGCGTGTGGACTGCGTTGTTCTCTGCGTAGAAAGCCAGCATGGCTTTGTAGAGCTTGCGGAATTCTTCTTCCGGCAGGCCGCCCTGTTCGTCCACCGCGCGCATCAGCATGATCTTCGCACCGCCGCCGATGAGGTCGCTGGCATGATCGGCGGGGACCTTCTCAAAGCCACCGAGCTCAAGGGCGTGGTTGACGGCTGCGCCGAGGTCCCGGTGGGTTTCGAGCAGTGTCCCGTCGAGGTCGAAACCGATAATCTGAAATGGCAGTTGGCTCATGCGACGGGCGGTGCAGTATGCGCCTTCAAACTGCAAGGGAATGATGGCAAGGGCCTTGATCATGAAAACCGATCGCGAATTCGCCGCCATAATTCTTGCTGCCGGCAAGGGAACCCGCATGAAGAGCAACCTGCACAAGGTGCTTCATCCGATTGCGGGACGCCCAATGCTGATGCATCTGCTCGACAGCCTTGCGGAACTGGAATTCCAGCGCACCGTGGTTGTGGTCGGGGACAAGCGCGAGCAGATGGATGCCGCGTTGGCGAAACGCGATATCACGACCGCTCTTCAGGAACCCCAGCTTGGCACGGCCCACGCTGCGCTACAGGCGCGCGAAGCGTTGGCCGGGTTCACTGGTAACATTCTCGTGTGTTTTGGCGATTGCCCGATGGTCAAGGCGGCTACCGTCCGCAAACTGGTCGCTGCGCTGGACGATGGGGCCAAGGTCGCGGTGCTCGGTTTCCGCCCCGATGACCCACTGCAATATGGCCGCATCATTGCCGATAGCGATGGCCGGGTGGCAAAGATGGTGGAATATAAGGATGCAACGGATGATGAAAAGGCGTGCGACCTTTGCAATTCCGGTCTCATAATTGCGCATTCGGACGACATGTGGGCGCTGCTGGATGCGGTCGGCAACGACAATGCGCAGGGTGAATATTACCTGCCCGATGTCGCGACGGGCGCCATTGCGCGGGGCGATAGAGTTGCCGTGGTGGAAACCGATGCAGCTGAAGTCGCGGGCATCAACAGCAGGGCTGAACTGGCGGCAGCAGAAGCGCAATGGCAGGATGATCAACGCGATTACTGGATGAGCGAAGGGGTCACTCTGAGGGCTCCGGAAACCGTATTCTTCAGTTACGATACCAGGCTGGCAGCCGACGTCACGATCGACCCGAATGTGGTGTTCGGTCCCGGTGTGACCATCGCAAGCGGCGCTCATATCAAGAGCTTTTGTCACCTCGAAGGGGCAACTATCGGAGAAGACTGTTCGGTTGGACCCTACGCGCGCCTGCGGCCCGGCGCCGTTATGGGAAAGAACAGTTTCGTCGGCAATTTCGTCGAAATGAAAAAGGCAGTGCTGGGCGAAGGTGCCAAGGCAAGCCACCTCTCCTATCTCGGAGATGCAGAAATAGGCGCTAATGCCAATATCGGCGCGGGCACGATCACCTGCAATTACGATGGCTATTTCAAGTACAAAACCGTGATCGGGGAGCGCGCCTTCATCGGCTCCAATAGCTCTCTCATCGCGCCCGTCACGATTGGCGCGGATGCAATCGTCGGCGCGGGAAGTGCCGTCAGCCGGGACGTCGGTGCAGGCGATCTTCGGGTGGTCCGCGGCGAGCAGAGCGTGAAGCCTGGCTGGGCCGACCGCTTTCACGATGCGATGAAGAAGAAAAAAGCGGCCGAGAAGAAGGACTGAGCTTTCCCACTTTGGTCGTACGATTCTTGTAGGGTCGATTTTTCGAAAATCACGGGCAGCGGCGGGCCGAAAGTCGGTCAGCCATCCCTATTCGTTTACAGCTCGTTTACCATGTTCCTTTAGCCGGCGGTGGAGGTTAATCGGGAGCCCCGACATTGGATACGGAAAAGTCTAGCCAGCTGGCCGAGTATAAGGCGGTATGGGCTGCGACAACGCAATCTTTCGGCATGGTCCAGATGACCTTCGACGGGATCATCACCGCAGCAAACGAAAAGTTTCTCGAGATCTTCGGATATCGCGAAAAGCAGGTGGTGGGTTTTCACCACCGCATGTTGTGCGATCATACTTATGCGCAGTCGCACGAGTATCGTAAGTTCTGGGCACAGTTGGGCGAGGGCCTGACGATGGCCAATCGCTTCAAGCGCGAACATCGTAATGGCGGCACCCTGTGGCTTCAGGCTGTCTACACGCCCATCTTCGATGCCGATGGGAAGCCTGCCCGAGTGCTCAAGATCGCGACCGATATAACGCGACAGACGGAGCTCGAACTGGAACTCGACGACCGCCTACGCGACAGCGAGAGGCTGCGAAAGGAACTGGTGGAGGCTTCCAACATCAAGGAAGCGACCATTTCGGACATCGGCAAGATCGTGCGCACGATCGAGGCTGTCGCTGACCAGACGCGTCTTCTGGCGCTGAATGCATCGATAGAGGCCGCGCGAGCTGGTGAAGCGGGCCGCGGCTTTGCCGTCGTCGCCGATGAAGTCAAGAAACTGTCCCTCACGATCGGCGAGGCGACGAGGCAGGCCGAGAGCCTGATGAAAAATGCCCTTGACTCCAAAAATCCGTCCACCCCGGCCAGGCCGGAGGGACGGATTAAGTTGGTCGCCTAAGCTGCCCGTCTATCAGTCGGCCAGACGCTGCAGCAGATAGATCATCTGCAGAGCTTGAAGTCTGGCGCGCTGTTCGTTGTCCACTCCGCCGGAATGGCCGCCGGTAGTGTCTTCGAAATAATAATAATCCTGTCCCAGTTCCTTAACCCGCGCAGCGCCTTTGCGAGCATGGGCAGGATGGGTGCGATCGTCCGCAGTCGACGCCCAGAAGAATGGGGCAGGGTATTCCTTGCCTTCCAGCAGCTTCTGATAGGGGGAATAGGGTTCGATCCAGGCGCGCTGTTCCGGAATGCGTGGATCGCCATATTCGCCGATCCACGACGCGCCGCGTCCAATCTCGTGATAGCGCAGCATGTCGAACAGCGGGATCTGGACGATCGCCGCGTTGAATAGCTCAGGTCGCTGGGTAAAGGCCGTGCCGACCAGCAATCCGCCCTGCGAGCCACCCTGAATACCAAGGTGCTCGGGACTGGTGATGCCACGTGCGATCGCGTCTTCCGCGATAGCAATGAAATCGTCCCAGGTGCGCTGCTTGTTTTCGCGAATTGCCGACTGGTGCCAGTTGGGGCCGAATTCGCCGCCCCCACGCATGTTGCCGAGGATGTAGGCTCCGCCACGCTCAGCCCAGATCTTGCCGATCGAACCCAGGTAAGACGGTAGGCGCGGAACCTGAAAACCGCCGTAGCCGGTCAGCAAGGTAGGATTGGTGCCGTCCATCACCATGCCCTTGGGTTTGACGAGGAAGTACGGAATCTTCGTCCCATCTGCGCTGGTCGCTTCGAACTGCTCGACTTCCATCCCGGTCGCATCGAAGTTGCTCGGGGAAGTCTTGATCACTTCGGGCGCGCCACTGCCCTCGGAGTAGTAGAGGGTCGACGGGGTGAGGAAATCGGTCACCGAATACATGATCTCGTCGGACCCATCGGAAGCCGCCGCTACCCCGAGTGTCGAATTATCCGGTAGCGCGATTTCTGTGGAAACCCACTTGCCGTCCACATAGTCGAACTTGAGAACCCTGCCCCGAACATTGTCGAGAAGGCTTACATAAAGGCTCTCTGCCGTATTCGCCGCGCCCTGTTTGGTCTGCTTCGCTTCCGGCGTCCAGACGAGTGTTTTGGTCGCGCCATTCGGGTCGGCCTTGAACTCTTCCAGATCGACGGAAATCAACGCATCCGCGGGGAAAGTCTGACCCTGCGTTTCCCAATCCACATCGGTCGAAAAGAGCAACTGGCCGTCTATGAGGCCATAGGGCGCTGCCTTAAGCGGCATGTCGAGGCGCAGCCACTCGCCGTCTTTCTGCCAGAAGTACTCGGTTTCGTGGAAGCTGGTTGCGCGGAAAGCATACGTGCCATGTACAGTGCCGGTATGATCGCGCAGCAGAGTTGCTCCCGACCAAACGTCGGCTTCCTCGCCGCGCCAGATTTCTTCGGCTTGGTCGATGGGCGTTCCGCGTTTCCAAACGCGAGTTGTCCGTGGATATTGGCTTTCCGTTAGTGTGCCTTCACCGAAATCGCGACTGACGAGCAGTGTATCCTTGTCTAGCCATTGGATGCCGCCTTGGCTTTTTTGATCCAGGACGAAGCCTCCATCGACGAAGGACTTGGTCGACATATCGAATTCGCGAAGCACGGTGGCGTCCTCGCCGCCGTCGGATAGCGCGATCATACAGAGGCGCTCTTCTGGCGGCAGGCAATCGTAACCTTTGTAGACCCACTCCCTGCCTTCAGCCTTGGCGAGTGCATCCACATCGAGAACGGTTTCCCACTGTGGATTGTCGGTTCGATAGCTTTCCAATGTGGTGCGGCGGACAAGCCCGCGTGGGTTCTGCTTGTCCTGCCAGAAATTGTACAGTCCGTCGGGCCGGATCGACACGTAGGGAATGCGATCTTCACTATCGTAGATTGCAAGCGCTTCGGCCTTGACCTCGTCGAACCGAGGGTCGCCCGCCAGCAACTCCGTAGTGCGTTCGTTTTCCGCCCGCACCCAATCAAGAGCCCTTTCGCTGCGCGCTTCTTCGAGCCAGATGTAGCTGTCTTCCTCAGGGCCGGGAATGCCATCTTGAGCAATTGCGGGTGTGTTCGTTGCAAACGTCATGGCTGCCGCAATGGCCAGCGCAGATACGAGTTTCAAGGGCATGTCTCCGAAGAAGCTTGGAATGACCTCAGAGTGACGGCTCGTCATCGGAAATTCAAGCTTCCGATTGTCAGTCGATCCGCTTCCATACTCTGATTGTGCGTCCGTGGAGGACGCCATTGGTCAATTCGCGATAATGGTCTGTTACCGCTCGCTCAACGAGCTGCCCTGCGTCTTCGTTTTGGATCGTGAATTTTGTATCGGCGGTCACGATGATCGGCGGCCCGTTCGCGAGAATGCGTGCCACCTCGTCGGTCTGCTCTACGCCGAGGGCATTTCGCTCGAGAGCGTTATTTAAGTGATCAGGGTAGATGTAGCGGGTGGGCAGGCAGCTACTGCTGAGCGTGTAGAGCGATGTCGGTCCGTCGAAGACCCACAGACATTTGGTCTTATTGTCGACATTCGGCGCTATGGCTCGTGACAGCCTGTTCAGCGTTGCGCTCTGTTCTTGCGACTGTGCGTATTGCTGCGGCAAGGACAGCGTAGCTGCTGCACCTGCAAGGACGATTGCCAACGGTATCCAGCGTGCTTTTGTCCGGCAGTCGATGAGCGGAAGGGCTACCAGGACCGCGTTTGGAACCAATGCCGCGTAATAATACCGATAGACGGTCGAGGGCAGAAAGACCGTCGCAAGAGACGCGACGAGCCAGAAAAGCATAAAGATATAGGTTTGGCGTTCGCGTGGTGGGCTGAATCGGATCGCTGCGTAACCGCCGAGAACGATCAGGACGACGAGAGGCGAAACAAATGCGGTGTGATCTATATTGAGCCTGCCACCTGGAGAAGGCAGGCGATCGAAAAATGACGTAAAATTGGCGAACAGGAAAGCATCGAAGTGACCGATGCCAGTGTAGAAGGCGCTTACGGCGATTGTTGGCAATAGGCCCAGACCGGCGAATGCGATCCCCGAGCGCCAGAGTTTCGACACCGGCGCGCCACGTTTGTACTGCCCCCAAAGCGCCCACATACCAAAAAAGATACATTGCGGTACGACAGTGTATTTCACTTGCAAGGCCAACCCGCCGATCAGCATCGCTGCAAGCGCGCGGCGAAAGGCCCGGGGATGGGCAGAATCGCGCACTAGCAGTGCCATCGCCAGCATCATCGGAACATAGAACGCCTCCGACTGGCCGGAATGGCTGCCGTAAGTCGACATCAACACCACATAAAGCAGCCCGGCGCCGGTGGCTGCCACACGGTCGACGAGAATACGGGACAGAACATACATCATCACCGCGCCAGCTAATGTGAATAATCCGGCGAGGACCTGATATGAAGCAGCCGCCGGACCGCCGACGGCATGTGCTAGAGCGAAGAGTGCAAACAGGCCAACAGGCTTTCGGTCCCACAGATCGACAAAAGGTAGTTTGCCGTCGAGCATCGCATTGCCGATAAGAGAATAGAGCTGCTCGTCGACGTCGGCATTTGCATTCCCGATCCACGGCGCGCGCACCGCGATTACCGTCAGCAGCAGGACGATACACGCGGCGACATCGGCGCGCTTCCATTTCGTGATCGGCTCGGTTTGGGGGAGCGAACTCATGACAAGCATATGTCCCGACAATGGTTAAATTACGCGTAACTACGCTCCTCGGTGCCAAGTCGGCTCCGAAACGAAAAAGGGCGACCCGTGGGCCGCCCTTCCTGTTTATTCTGTCGTATGAGCTTCAGCCTTCGACGTGCTCGGCGAGCACCGTCAGTCCCTTTTCGCTGACTTCCGCAAAGCCGCCGCGCACCTCGATGCTCTCCGGAGCGGCACCTTCGGTCTTGTAGACCTGCACGGCGCCGTCGCGGATCGTGGACATGAAGGGCGCGTGACCCTCGAGCACGCCGAATTCGCCTTCCGCTCCGGGGACGACGACCATGTGGACGTTTTCGGAGCGGACCAGCTTGGCCGGTGTGACGAGTTCGAAGTGGAGGGCCATGTGCTTACGATTCCTCGGCCAGCTTCTTGGCCTTCTCGACCGCCTGATCGATGCCGCCTACCATGTAGAAAGCGGCTTCCGGCAGGTGATCGTATTCGCCTTCGACGACGGCCTTGAACGACTTGATGGTGTCTTCGAGCTGGACGAACACGCCCGGAATGTTGGTGAACACTTCGGCGACGTGGAACGGCTGGGACAGGAAGCGCTGGATCTTGCGGGCACGGGCGACGGTCAGCTTATCTTCTTCGCTGAGTTCGTCCATACCGAGGATGGCGATGATGTCCTGCAGGCTCTTGTATTTCTGCAGTGTTTCCTGGACCTTACGGGCCGTTTCGTAGTGTTCCTGGCCGACGACGCGGGGTTCGAGCACGCGGCTGGTGGAGTCGAGCGGATCGACGGCCGGGTAGATGCCCAGTTCCGAGATCGCGCGGCTCAGCGTGGTCGTTGCGTCCAAGTGGGCGAACGAGGTTGCCGGGGCCGGGTCGGTAAGGTCGTCGGCGGGAACGTAGATGGCCTGGACCGAGGTAATCGAGCCCTTGGTGGTCGAGGTGATGCGTTCCTGCAGATTGCCCATGTCGGTCGACAGGGTGGGCTGATAGCCCACGGCCGAAGGAATACGGCCGAGCAGGGCCGACACTTCCGAACCCGCCTGCGTGAAGCGGAAGATGTTGTCGACGAAGAACAGCACGTCCTGGCCTTCCACGTCGCGGAAGTATTCCGCCATCGTCAGACCCGAAAGAGCGACGCGGGCGCGGGCGCCCGGAGGTTCGTTCATCTGACCGAAGACGAGCGCCACTTTCGAACCTTCGGACGTTGCGTTGCCGTCCGCGTCCTTGGCGATGACGCCGGCGTCGAGGAATTCGTGATAGAGATCGTTACCTTCGCGGGTACGTTCACCCACGCCGGCGAAGACGGACACGCCGCCGTGGCCCTTGGCGATGTTGTTGATCAGTTCCTGGATCAGAACCGTTTTGCCAACGCCGGCGCCGCCGAACAGGCCGATCTTACCGCCACGCGCATAGGGAGCGAGAAGGTCGATCACCTTGATGCCGGTGACGAGAATGGCCGCTTCGGTCGACTGGTCGATGAACAGCGGGGCTTCCGCGTGGATCGGCATCGTCTGGTCTGCGCCGATCGGGCCGCGTTCGTCGATCGGCTGGCCGATGACGTTCATGATGCGGCCGAGCGTCTTCGGTCCAACCGGGACCGTGATCTGTGCGCCGGTGTTGACGACTTCCTGGCCACGAACGAGGCCGTCGGTGCCGTCCATCGCGATGGTGCGAACGGTGTTTTCACCAAGGTGCTGCGCGACTTCGAGAACCAGCGTGTTATCGCCGTTCTTCGTTTCCAGCGCGGTCAGGATGCCGGGCAGTTCACCTTCGAACTGCACGTCGACGACGGCGCCGATAACCTGGCTGATGGTGCCATTGGGCGATTGGTTGAGTACGGGAGCGGTGGCCATTTGGTGTCCTTGACTTCTTTCGCACGGCACCGTCGCAGCGCCGCTATCAAATTTCCAGAAATGGAACGGAATTTCGCCGTGGCCCAAAGCACAATGGCACCCGTTCGTCCAGTGCGAATTTTGGGCATTTAGGACTTACCTCAATGCAGAAGGATGATGGCCACAGCGCGGAGAGGTCCAAGGTCAAGCAGTGTTTGCTGCCTGCGCCCGATTTTTCTTTGGAGAAGTTAGCAAAGAGCAGTCGCGATCGACTGTTCTTTGCGCACATCTGTCACCGAAGAACATTGCCCAGATCGGGACGTAGGGTGACGCTCTCTTTTATATCCGGCTTGACCACAACACGTTGCATCGCAGAAGAAACGATGAAAGTTGCTCTTGGCCGCGGTGTGGGCACATGCCAATTCGTTCCACGATCGTCACGTTGGGATGTTACAGTAGTCGACGTCAAATAATAGGTGCCTGGCTCGAGGTGGCGCACCGCGAAGTTGGAATATCTTGTGCAATTGACCGTCTGGAGATCGTCAGGCTTACCAACATTCACTAGCTGTTTTGAATCTTTTGCAGGACGTGGTGCGTCATCCAATTCTTGAGTGAATACCCCGGATTCGGTTGACCCAAACATGGCATTTACCATGGCATCGTTGCGAGCATTGGATGGGAAGTAAAACACTTCATCGCACCCGTAAGAATAGCCCGAAATGGCACCAGTTCCTGCTACATGATTGTGTGATCCCGCCGTTGTAGAACATCCTACAAGAAAAAGTGCACCGACGATTGTTGCGGAAATATGTCCGGCTTTCCTCTGCATAGCATTCCTCCAAATCACTTAGATATGGAATGGCTACCACATAATCCTAAGAATTACACGGCTGGTTCCTAGCAGAGCCTTATAGGATAGCAGGCGCCACTTTCGAGACGCCTGCTACAATGTTTACTTGAAAAAAATGAACTTCAGCCGACGCAAACATTTTCCGGATCGGCAAAGGTCCATTCGCCTTCGCCAGCAGTGAGTGTTGCCTTGTTACGCAGGTATTCGTCGTCACCGAGGCCGAATTCGCAGACGACATCCGGAGAACCCATGCCGGAGCGCTTGCAGACTGCGGTGTTGACGGGCTTTTCGTCGGGGCAAGCTTCTGCATACTTGACCGAAAACAATTCCTGATCGGGCGCGGGCAGCGTTTCGACCGGTTCGGGCGTCGCGACTTCTGCCACGGGCTGTTCAGCCGGTTCGTTGCCACATGCAGCAAGCAGGGCGAGAGCGGCGAGGGCGGGGATAGTCTTGATCATCGTAGTATGGCTCCGGTCAGCGTTCTGCGACACTTTCCGGCATCCTCTCCATTTATATTTTACAGCGCTTCCGCGCCGGCAATGATTTCGATCAGTTCGGTCGTGATCGCGGCCTGACGGCTGCGGTTGTACTGAATGGTGAGCTTCTGGATCAGATCGCCGGCATTGCGCGTGGCGTTGTCCATCGCGGTCATCGAAGCGCCCTGTTCGGAAGCTTCGCGTTCCAGCAACGCACCGAACAGCTGGGTCTTCACATACCGCGGAAGCAATTCTTCGAGAATTTCCTCTTCGCCCGGTTCGTATTCGACCACGGCATCGCCGCCGGTGGACGCTGCGGCAGGAGCAGGCGAAGGGACCGGGATCAGCTGATCGACCGTCGGATCCTGCGCCAGTGCCGACTTGAAGATCGGGTAGATGAGATGCGCGACGTCGAATTCGCCATTCTCGAAACGCGCAATCAGATCATCGGCAATAGCCTCTGCTTCTTCAAACCCGATATTGCGCACGGCCGAGGTATCGAAATGCTTTTCGATGCTGCTGGCAAAATCGCGCTTGATCGGGGCGCGGCCCTTCTTGCCGACGAGGTAGAACTTTATGTCCTTGCCTTCGGCAATAAGCGCCCGGGCCTTGATCTTGGCGGCCTTGACGATGTTGGAGTTCAGACCGCCGCACAGACCCTTGTCGGTGTTGACGACTACCAGCAGGTGACGCTTGTCATTCCCGGTGCCAGCCAGCAGCCGTGGTGCGCTGTCGCCGCTGACCTTGCCAGCGAGCGAAGCCATGACGCCCGACAGCCGTTCGGCATAGGGGCGTGCAGCTTCGGCCGCAGCCTGAGCGCGACGCAGCTTGGCCGCTGCGACCATCTGTTTGGCCTTGGTGATCTTCTGGGTCGATTTGACCGAGTTGATCCGACCCTTGAGTTCCTTGAGGCTAGCCATTTCGGCTCCCTATCTTAGTGTCTCGTGGACTCAGGCGAACTGCTTGGCGAAGGTCTTTAGCGCGTCGACGACCTTGTTCTTGGTGTCGTCTTCGAACTTGCCGGTGGTGCGGATTTCTTCGAGCACACCAGCGTGTTCGGACCGCATGAAGCTCAGCATCTGGGCTTCGTAATCGGTCACGCGGTCCACCGCAACATCGTCGATGTAGCCGTTGGTGCCAGCGAAGATCGACACGGTCTGCTCTTCGAACGGCATCGGCGAGAACTGCGGCTGCTTGAGCAGTTCGGTCAGGCGCGCACCGCGGTTGAGGAGCTTCTGCGTAGCGGCGTCGAGGTCCGAGCCGAACTGCGCGAAGGCAGCCATTTCGCGGTACTGTGCGAGGTCGAGCTTCATCGAGCCCGAAACCTTCTTCATTGCCTTCGTCTGAGCGGCACCGCCCACACGCGAAACCGACAGACCCACGTTAATGGCGGGACGGATACCCTGATAGAACAGGTCCGTTTCGAGGAAGATCTGGCCGTCGGTGATCGAGATCACGTTGGTCGGAATGTAGGCCGAGACGTCGCCAGCCTGCGTTTCGATGATCGGCAGTGCGGTCAGCGAGCCGCCGCCTTCAGCCTTGTTCATCTTGGCCGCACGTTCGAGCAGGCGGCTGTGGAGATAGAACACGTCGCCCGGATAGGCTTCACGGCCCGGAGGACGACGAAGCAGGAGCGACATCTGACGATAGGCAACGGCCTGCTTGGAAAGGTCGTCGTACACGATGACGGCGTGCATGCCGTTGTCGCGGAAGAATTCGCCCATCGCAGCGCCGGTGTAGGGTGCGAGGTATTGCAGCGGAGCCGGTTCCGAAGCGGTTGCGGCCACGACGATGGTGTATTCCATCGCGCCGTTTTCTTCGAGCTGCTTCACAATCTGTGCAACGGTCGAACGCTTCTGGCCGACGGCGACGTAGATGCAATAAAGCTTCTTGCCTTCATCGTCGGACTGATTGGCTTCCTTCTGGTTGATGAAGGTGTCGATCGCGACAGCCGATTTACCGGTCTGACGGTCGCCGATGATCAGTTCGCGCTGGCCACGGCCAACCGGGACGAGGGCGTCGATGGCCTTGAGGCCCGACTGCACAGGCTCGCTGACCGATTCACGCGGGATGATGCCCGGAGCCTTCTGTTCGACCAGACGACGCTCGGTCGTTTCGATCGGACCCTTGCCATCGATCGGATTGCCCAGAGCATCGACCACGCGGCCAAGAAGGGCCTTGCCGACGGGAACGTCCACGATGGTATTGGTGCGCTTTACGCTGTCGCCTTCGCCGATTTCCTGGTCGGAACCGAAGATAACCGCACCGACGTTGTCGGCTTCGAGGTTGAGCGCCATGCCCTGAACGCCATTGGCGAATTCGATCATTTCGCCGGCCTGCACGTTATCGAGGCCGTGGATGCGGGCAATACCGTCACCCACCGACAGCACGGTACCGACTTCGCTGACTTCGGCTTCGGTACCGAAATTGGCGATCTGGTCCTTGATGACCTTCGAGATTTCTGCGGCGCGGATATCCATGATGTGTGTCCTTTAAGCCTTCATGGCCTGGGAAAGCGAATTGAGACGGGTGCGGATCGAGGCATCGAGGCGCTTCGAACCGATGGTGACGACGAGGCCGCCCAGCAGATCGGGGTCGACGTTCGTGGAAAGTTTTACGGTGCGACCTTCGCGGGCCGTCAGCTTGGCTTTCAGATCGGCGAGCTGCGCATCGCTGAGCGCATGCGCGCTGGTCACTTCTGCCGTGACTTCCCCGCGCTGTGCGGCGGCGATGGCGCGGAATGCGCGAATTACCTGCGGAAGCTGCGACAGGCGGCGGTTCTGTGCCAGCACGCCAAGGAAGTTCTGTGTCAGCTCGGAAACGCCCAAGAGGGCGGACACGCCCCACAAGGCCTTTTGCGCATTGGCGCGCGACACCTTGGGGTTGGTCGTGACGGCAGCGAGCTCGGGCGATTCGCCGAGCGCGGCCTCGATCTTGTCGAGGTCCGATTCGACCGCTGTCACGGTCCCGTTTTCGCTGGCGAGGTCGAACAGGGCCGAAGCGTAACGCCCTGCCAGGCTAGCCTGAATACCGGCGGAAATATCCACGCGCTTGAGGTCCTCTCGGGTCCGGAAGAAAAGTCTGTGCGAGCCGAGCCGTTCGCGGGCAGACAGGAGTCGCCCCGGCAAGGTCGGCGCGCGCCTAGCAAAGCCCCCCGTCAATGGCAAGCCAACTCCGGACCGGGAATCTGGACTCCGTTGTTAAAGAGCGTAAATTACGTGGCACAAAGAAACCAATCGCACGGGAGAGAAGCGATGGAGACGGTACCGCTGGCCCCGAAGTGCGGGGTCGAAATTACCGGTGTGAATCTGGCCAGTGTGGATGGCCGGGAACTGGATAGCATAAAGCAGGCGATCTTCACGCACGGTGTCGCCCTGTTTCGCGGGCAGGACGATTTCACGCCCGACGCGCATATCGCCTTTGCCAAGAGGTGGGGCGGCATCGACATCAACAATTACTTCCCGCTGACGGACGATCACCCGGAAATCGCAGTGGTCCGCAAACGGGCGGATCAGGTCACCAATATCGGCGGCGGATGGCACACGGATCATTCCTACGACCAGATCCCTGCGATGGGATCGATCCTGGTCGCGCGGACGCTGCCGCCAAGCGGGGGCGATACGCTGTGGGCGCATATGGGCGAGGCTTATGATGCGCTGTCCGACGAACTGAAGCAGGAGATCGAGGGGGTGGAGGCCTTCCACACGGCCGACCACATATATGAAGAAGGCGGGCTATACGCGCAGACCGACATCGGCAGCGATTTGCGCGGTCAGGGGCTGAAGACGGGCGCGACTCATCCCATCGTAATCCGTCACCCGCAGACCGGGCGCAAACTGCTGTATGTAAACAGCGCCTTCACGATCAATATCGTGGGCCGGACACGGCAGGAAAGCCTGCCGTTGCTGCAACGTCTGTACGACGCCGCAACGCAGGCCGACAATGTCTGCCGCGTGGCGTGGGAAGCGGGGTCGGTGGCGATCTGGGACAACCGCACGACCTGGCATTTTGCGTCGAACGATTATCAGGGACATGCCCGCGAGATGCACCGCATCACGCTGACGGGTGAACCGCTGGCAGCCTGATCCGTCAGTTCCGCGCTTTGCATTCGTAGACCAGGCGTTCGTTCGCCTGCTGCGGCAGCTTGCCGAGCACTTCGCTCTGCAGTTCGCCGAGCCTTGAGGCGGCACCTTCGCTGCCACACTGGGGCGCTTCGAATTTGGCCCGGGCTTCGCGCGCTTCGCTCATTTCGCTGCGGGGAAGAAGATACCGTTCGCTGCGGAAGATGCGGCGGTCGGGATCGAAGCTGTTGACCGATACCGCCGCCTCGTCGTTGGGTACGAACACGCGGCTCCACGAACCGCCGGCAAAGCCATATTGCGTGCGTTCGTTGACACAGCCATCGGCGGTCCAGTCGAATTCCACGTCCTGCGTATCCGCACTGGTGATACGGCTGCGTTCGGGCACGAGCGTGCACAGCAGGGCCAGATCCTTGGCCTCGCCAGGTTCCGCATCGGACCCATCGGCGCCTTCCTGCATGGATGCCGCGACGCGGCGGTCGATTTCATCGAGGCCCGGGCGGGTCAGATAGGCGGCGAGGGCGATCAGAACGACAACGGCCGTCGCGCCGCCGACGATACGCAGACGCTTCTCGTCACGCTCGCCTGCGTCCTGCTGCCACAGGGCGAGCGCCCACTGGCCCAGGCCGAAGGCAACGAGCAGGAGCACGAAGGCAAGGAATACCCGGTCTTCACGCTCCATGATAACGGCCTGCTGCGCTTCGATCTGGGCGCGTTCGCGCCTGGCACGCGTGGCTTCGGTGCGTTCGGCCAGATCGGCGCGCGCCGCCATCTGTTCGCTCTGCATGCGTTCGCGCTCGGCCGCGTCGAGATCGGCCATGGAACGGCAGGTGGTGTTGTTGACGCGGGGCTCGACCTCGTTTTCGCGCAGGAAGGGGAGAAGTTCGCGATTGGATACGGCGAAATAGAATTCCGCATCGCCGCCATCATTGTCGGCCCCGAAACTGTTCACCCCGACTACGCGGCCGCAGGCGTCGAGCAGGGGTCCGCCGGAATTTCCGCGCGCGATGGGGGCGGTGTGCAGGATGGTGTCGAACTGACGGCTGGGGCGCGCGCCCGAAATGAAGCCGCGGCTTTTCACCGGAGGTTGGCTGCGGAAGATGTCGCTGATGTCGAGCCCCTGGGCGCGGTCGACATTCATCGGATAACCGACGCTGGTTACCTCGCCGCTGTCGGGCGGCAGGCCGCCGGCAATCGCCAGCGGGGGCAGGCGCAGATCGCCCGTGATCCGTATGAGCGCCAGATCGTTGCGCGTCGAAACGGCGATGAGCTGGCCATAGACCGCCTCGCCGCCGCCAGTGGGGACGATGCCGATCTTCATCACCTCGTCACGCAGCGCGTCGCGCACGACATGGGCGTTCGTCACGACCTTGTCCGGGGCGACGGCGAAGCCCGTGCCGTGGCTGATCGGGAACAGTTCGCCATCCTCTTCGCCGATGATCACGACGCGCACCACGCCGCGGGCGGCCGCATCGATATCGGCAGGATCCGCATGGGCCATCGCCGGCGCGAGGAGCGTGAGCAAGGCGGCAAGGAGGAGTGGAAGGCGTCCCATCGGAGCCGCCTTGTGAAGATCATTGGCTTTGATCGCAAGATGCGGGATGCATCGCGCGGGGGACTGGCGCACATCGGCGTTCCATGCGCTATAGGGAGGCTGCCGTGACCATCACCGACGACACTGCCTGGGCCGCCGTCATGCGGCGCGACCGAACCTATGACGGGCGGTTCGTCACCGGCGTGCTGACCACGGGTATCTATTGCCGGCCATCCTGCGCCGCGCGACATCCGGACCGGGGCAATGTGCGCTTCTTTACCGATTGTGCGGCGGCGCGGGCAGCAGGCTTGCGGGCGTGCAAGCGCTGTCTGCCGGACGACGTCGGGCGGGACGAGGCAGCCGTGCTGGCCGCGATCGACGAGATCCGCAATGCGCAGGACGTCCCTTCGCTTGCGGTTCTGGCCGAGTTGACCGGCTATTCGCCGACGCATTTCCAGCGCATCTTCAAGCGCGCGATCGGTCTTTCGCCGGCGAGCTACGCCCGGGCCCTGCGCGAAGAACGTGCGCGCAATTCCCTGTCGGCCGGTGAAAGCGTGACCGGCGCAATCTATGAGGCCGGCTATGGATCGGCATCGCGCTTTTACGAAAATACGAAAGGACGGCTGGGGATGACGGCAAGTGCATGGGCGAATGGGGGAGCGGGCGTAACGATCAACTGGGCGGTGGTCGAAACGAGCATGGGGCCGATGCTCGTCGCAGCAACGCAGAAGGGCGTCTGCCGCCTTTCTTTCGGCGAGGACGAGAGCGAGCTGGCACGCCGGTTCCCGAAGGCCGAGCTTGTTGAAGGCGGAGACGGGTTCGCAAAATTGCTCGCCGAGGTCGTGGCCAGCGTCGAGGCACCGGGTGATTTTTCGCATATCCCGTTGGACGTGAAGGGAACCGCTTTTCAGGAGGCGTGCTGGGACGCGCTGCGTGCGATCCCTTCCGGCGAAACGCGCACTTATTCGGAAATCGCCGCAGCGGCGGGCAATGCCAAGGCGGTACGCGCGGCGGGGAGCGCGAACGCAATGAACAATGTGGCCGTTCTGATCCCGTGCCACCGCGTTGTGCGCAAGGGCGGCGACCTGGGCGGCTATGCCTATGGCCCCGATATCAAACGCGAATTGCTGAAGCAGGAACGGAGGTAAGGGCGGTCGCCTTGATATCCGGCGGAACAATCGGTCTTGAATTGCGAATGATTCGCATTAACTGAAGGCGATGAGCACGAGACCAAGCCCGCGAACCCTTACAGTCCAATCCAGCCAGCGCCTGTCCCCATCGATGATCCGCATCACGCTGGGCGGCGATGAGCTGAGAGACTTTCCCACCGGCTTTGCAGGCGGTTATGTCAAACTCATTCTGTCGCCACCGACTGCGACATCGAAAGCGGTGATTCGAACCTATACGATTCGCCATCAACGCAGTGATGCCATCGACGTCGATTTCGCATTGCATGGAGGAGAAGCCGCAGGGCCAGCGACACGCTGGGCCCTATCGGCAAAGCCGGGCGATACCGTCCTGGTCGGAGGGCCTGGATTGCCCAAGCCCCTGCCGGAAGATCGCGACTTCTATCTTGTCGCTGGTGATATGACCGCTTTGCCAGCCATCAGCATCAACCTTTCTGCTCTTCCTGCGAATGCTCGGGGATTAGCCGTCATCGAGATACAGGATGAGGCAGACCGACCGGACATCATCGCTCCCGAAGGGATGCGGATCCGTTGGCTTATCAATCCGGAACCGGGACGGCATCCCGATCTCTTGGTCGAGGCGCTGCGATCGATCGGGCAGCCTGAAGGAAAGATCGCTGCGTGGGCAGCGTGCGAATTCACCTCCATGCGGAAACTGCGCGATTACCTGCGCGGCCAGATGGGCCTTGGCGGGGACGATCTTTATATCTCGAGCTACTGGAAGCACGGACTGATCGAAGACGAACACAAAGAGATCAAGCGGGCGGATGCAGATGCCCAGTTGGTATCCTGACTGCATGAACGACCGATAGAAAAAGGGCGGACCGTAAGGCCCGCCCTTTTCGCTGAAAGATCGGTTCGGATCAGAACCCGGAACCCATCCCGTCTACACTCTTGCTGACGAGGATGTTGACGGCAACGCGGCGGTTCTGCGCTTTGCCGGCTTCGGTCGTGTTATCCGCCGCAGGATCCGCCTCGGCCATGCCGGTCGGCGTCATCATGCGATACGGGGCCCATTTGCATTCCTGCTGGAGGAAGTTGACCACGCGCGCCGCGCGCTTTTCGCTGAGTTCCTGGTTGAACTCGTAATCGCCGGTCGAATCGGTGTAGCCGACGACGAGGAGCAGGGCGTTGGATGTTGCATCTGCCTGGCCAGCGGCCTGACACAGTTCGGCCCGCGCGGAATCCGACAGGGTGTACTTGCCCGTGTCGAAATAGACGTTGGTGACGCCCTTCACGTTGTATTCGTCGATATTGGCGACCCGGCCACGCAGAGCCTCGGTAGCGGCTTCATTGGAAGCAAAGCGCTGATCCGTTCCGTTGTGGATCATCCGCGCCGTCTTGAGGTCCTTGCTCTTGAGCGCGACCTTGGTCGCGATCAGACCGCGATTGGCCCATTCGACCGTTTGGACTTCAACAGGCAGACCATTCAGGAGATCTGCAGGGGGCAGGGTATCCTTGTTAAGGCCGAGGAAACCGCCGCTGCTGCGGATTTCAGTCGCCGGGCTGATCGCTACGATGGTGCGCGCGCCATCGACAGTGGTCACCTGCATCTTGTCGTCCGTGCGGGCGGAAATGACGCCTTCGACGGTCGGGCCATCGGGCATGCCGGACAGATCGCTGGGAGTGGTGCCGGTGACAGTGGTTAGAACTTCACCTTCCTGACCATCCTGCGGTGCGATTTCTTGTGCGTAGACACTACCGGTCACAGGCAGAGTCAGTGCGGCAATTATGGCCAATGTCTTCGAACTTTTGGAAATGGCAGTCATAATCTTCTCCTTAAACCCTCAACCGCATGTGCCATGTGCCCGGACCAAACCTGTCCGATGCACCCCCTCCGTTAAGCATATGCGGGCAAATGAGCCCCCTTTGTCCATCATCAATCACATGCGGCACACGGCCGCGGGTCGGCACCGGTGTGCAGGTCGACCTTATGCGCAAATGAACGTCCCCCCATTTGTCTCCAAACGAGTCGTCAATCTGACCTCAATATGCGGTGAAGCGACGTTAAGGCGGTCGCAGCGTTAACCATCTTCGCGCCGGGCCCAGCCCAAGCCGGCCGGAGTCAGGGTATCGAGGAAGCGATCTGCACTGCGCAGATAGTCCTGCTGCTTTTCAGACCCCATCCGGTCCCAATTGGCGTAAATCCGGCCGATCCGCCGGTTCTTTTCCAGCCGGTCACGGTGCCGGTGCATAAAGTGCCAATATAGCGGGTTGAACGGGCATGCGCCTTCGCCGGTCTTCTTGTTCGGCGAGTATGCACAGCCCGCACAATAATTGCTCATCTTGTTGATGTAGTTTCCGCTGGCGGCGTATGGTTTGGACGCGAGCTTCCCACCATCGGCATAAAGAATCATGGCCGACACATTTGGCAGTTCGACCCATTCGTAAGCATCGGCATAAACGACAAGGAACCAGTCCTGTACGTCGCGCGGAGTTATACCCGCGAGCAATGCAAAATTGCCGAGCACCATCAGGCGCTGGATATGGTGCGCATGCGCGTTATCGCGCGTCGAACGGATACAGTCGGCAATACAGGCCATGTCGGTTTCGCCTGTCCAGTAGAATTCAGGCAGCCCCCGTTGCGCTTTGAGTTCATTGGCAGTCTGCAAATGCGGCATCTGGTTCCAATAGAAGCCGCGCACGTATTCTCGCCAGCCGATGATTTGCCGGATGAAGCCTTCCACCGAATTGAGTGGCGCCTTGCCGTCACGATAGGCTTGCTCGGCGCGATGGCAGAGATCGAGCGGGTCGAGCAGCCCGAGATTGAGGCTGGTGGACAGCATGGAGTGAAACAGGTCGTCTTCGCCCGCGACCATTGCATCCTGATAGGGACCGAAGCATTCGATCCGTTCGGCGAAAAACGCGTCGGCAGCGTCTTCTGCTTCCTCGCGCGTGACGGGCCATTCGAATTTGTCGAGGCTGCCGAAATGATCGCGAAATCGATCTTCGACTAGTTCGATGACTTGCTGCGTGATCTGGTCTGGTTCGAACTTCGCGCGTTCCGGCGCGGCAAGGCCTTCCTTGGGTGGCTTGCGGTTTTCGCTATCGTAGTTCCATTCTCCGCCTTCGGGCTTGTCCCCATCCATCAGCAAGCCGGTCTTTCGGCGCATTTCACGATAAAAGAACTCCATCCGCAATTCGGTGCGGCCTTCGGCCCATTCATCGAATTCCGGCTGGGGGCAGATGAAGCGGTCGTCTCGCAGAATCTCCACGTCGCAGGGGAATTTATCGGGCCATTGTTCCATATCCTGGCGGACCCGCCATTCGCCCGCTTCCACGACCCTGATCAGGCGCGGTGAATGGTATTCGACCGCGCGGGCCAGCTCGCCAGTAAAGCTGCCCGCATTGTCTTTGTCGTCGAGCTTGACGTAAGCCACCGTCCAGCCGGCTTCGCGCAACTCGTCGGCGAAGTGGCGCATGGCTGAAAAGATCAGGGCGATCTTCTGCTTGTGATGTTTGACGTATGTTGCCTCGTCCCAGACCTCCATCATCAGGATGACGGTGTCGTCCTTGGCGCACCCACGGATCGACGCGATTTGGCGACTCAGCTGATCGCCGAGTATGGGAACGAGAACGGGGCCGGGCATTGCCGTTTCAATGCCCGGCGTCCGTCTTGGTGCCTCAGAGTTTTGCGATCGTATCTTTTGCCGCTTCCATTCCGGCGGCGATCGCGTCGGGACCGAAGCCAGCTTTTTCGACGCGCACGAAATGAAGGTCGTCCACCCCGATAAAACCGAAGAAAGTCGTCAGCAGGCTTTCCTGGTTTTCCGCCATCTGATCGTTGGAATATTCGCCGCCACGCGCCGATGCGATCACCACCTTGCGACCGCCCGCCAAGCCTTCCGGTCCAGCTTCCGAATATTGGAACGTGACGCCTGGCACGCCGAGGCGATCGAGCCATGCCTTGAGCTGCGAGGGGATGGTGAAATTGTACATCGGCGCGCCAACGATGACGATGTCGCTCGCGAGAAATTCGTCGAGCACGGCGCGCTGGTCGGGATAGGCAGCCGCGACGGCTTCTTCATGCGTGTCGGGCGCGGTGCGGATCGCCTTGGTGGTGATCGGGTCGATGTGGGCGAGCGGTTCTGCGACGAGATCGCGGGTGACGAGCGTGGCGTCGGGATGTTTGGCCGTGAAGTGAGCGACCAGCTCGTCGGTCAGCTTGCGGCTGATGGATTGATCGCCGGTGGTCGAACTGTCGATGCGAAGGATTTGCACTATTGAAACTCCGTAGTTACTATCGATAACTTGGAGGCTATATGGAAACTACAACCCGACTTGCACAAGAAGGCACTTTTGTGTCCGATAGGGACACCGGTGTAACCCTTGAAGTTCACGACGCGCCGCAATGTACGGCCGTGAACGACATTCTCGCCCGCGTCGGGGATAAATGGTCCGTGCGCGTGGTGATGGCGCTGACCGAGGAATCGCGGCGGTTCAATGAATTGCGGCGCGAAATTCCCGGTATTTCCCAGCGCATGCTGACCCGGACGCTGCGCGGGCTGGAGCGGGACGGGCTCGTCAGTCGCGCAGTGACGCCGACAGTGCCGCCCCGTGTCGATTACGCGCTGACCGCGCTCGGCAAATCCTTGTGCAACCCGGTCGCCCAGCTCGGCAACTGGGCTATCGCCAACATCGGCAAGGTAGAAGCCGCTCGCGCCGTGTTCGACAGCGAGCAGGATTAGACGAAACTGTAGGGATCGATATCGACCGCTACGCGCACGCCTGCGGGGTGATCGACCTGTGTCAGCCACCGCCGTATGACGTGCTGTAGTTGCACACTGCGACGGGCATTGATGAGAAAACGATAGCGATAGCGCCCGCGCAGCAGGGCCATGGGGGCAGGGGCCGGTCCCAGGATCATGCAGTCCGCCACATCCGGCCGGAAAGCACCAAGGCGATTGGCCGCCTCACGCGCTTCGCCGTCGTCTTCCGACGATATGATGATCGAGGCCCAGCGACCGAACGGCGGAGCGCCGGCCTCGCGCCGCATTTCGGTTTCGGCAGAATAGAAAGCGTCCCGGTCCCCCGCAGCGAGTGCGGCAATCACCGGGGCTTCGGGATGGCGCGTCTGGATCAGGACTTCACCCGGCTTTGAACCGCGTCCGGCACGCCCGGCGACCTGGGCCACCTGCTGATACGTCCTTTCGCCTGCGCGCAGATCGCCGCCCTCCAGCCCCAGATCGGCATCGACGACGCCGACCAGCGTCAACTCGGGGAAATGGAACCCCTTGGTGACCAGCTGTGTACCGACGATCACGTCGATTTCACGCGCTTCGACCGCAGCGATAAATTCTGCGGCACGGCCCGGTGAATTGAGCGTGTCCGACGTGGCCACGAATACGCGGGCCTGCGGGAGCCGTTCGGCCACCTCGTCGGCAATCCGTTCCACGCCCGGCCCGCAGGCGACGAGGCAATCGGGTTCGCCGCATTCGGTGCAGGCTTGCGGTGCAGGCGCCTCATGCCCGCAATGGTGGCAGGCCAGCCGGCGCGTGAAGCGATGCTCGACCAGCCAGGCGCTGCAATTGGGGCATTGATACCGGAAGCCGCAATTGCGGCACAAGGTCAGCGGTGCATAGCCGCGCCGGTTCAGGAACAGCAGCGATTGTTCGTCGCGTTCCAGCCTTTCCTCGATCCCGTCGACCAGCCGCTGGGCCAGCCACATGCCCTGAGGCGGCTTTTCTTCGGTCAGATCGATCAACTCGATCGCCGGCAATACCGCGCCGCCGAAACGGCTGGGTAAATCGACCTTCTCGTAAATCCCGCTTTCCGCCATCTGAAGGCTTTCCAGCGCCGGGGTAGCGCTTGCGAGAATGACGGGCACCTTTTCGAAATGGCCGCGCATAACCGCGACATCGCGCGCATTGTAGCGCACCCCGTCTTCCTGCTTGAAACTCGTCTCATGCGCCTCGTCGACGACGATCAGCCCGAGCTTTGCGAACGGCAGGTACAGGGCGGAGCGTGCGCCGACCACCACCTGCGCCGAGCCTTCGCAAACCGCGCGATAGGCACGCCTGCGCTCGGTCGATTTGAGTGAGGAATGCCACAGGATGGGGGCGGCGCCGAAGCGTTCTTCGAACCGGTGGAGGAAGTTCTCGGTCAAGGCGATTTCGGGCAGCAGCACCAGCACCTGCTGCCCCATGCGCAAGGCTTCCGCCACAGGTTCGAAATAGGTTTCCGTCTTCCCCGATCCGGTTACACCATCGAGCAGGAACGGCGCGAAGTCGCGCTTGCGCACCGCAGCGGAGAACACGTCGGATACGGCCTGCTGCTCAGCGCTCAGATCGACCTGTACGAAATCAGGGCGTGCGGTGTCGTAAGGCCGGTCGCAATCCACCTCGACAGGTTCGAGCACGCCCTGATTGACCAGCCCTCGCAGGACCCCTTCGGACACGCCCGCAATGCCCGACAACTCGCGAATGTTGGCCTGTTCGCCGTCCAGTGCGTCGATGGCTGCCTGGCGCTGGGGCGTCATGCGTTCCGGCAAGCCGCCGGTGAGGCGATATTCGGTCATCGTCGCCGGGCCCTTCAGCGCTCCCCCGGACGACAGCGCCATTCTTGCCACCCCGGCGAGAGAGGCGACGTAGTAATCGGCTGTCCATTCGATCAGGCGGCGCAGAGGGGCCGAAAGCGGCGGGACGGGTAGTATACCGCGTAGCGGTCGCAGCTTTTCGGCCGGAACCTCGGTACCCGGCAGCCGTTCGGCCTCCCAGACGATTCCGATGACGGTCCGCGGCCCGAGCGGGCATTCGACCACCGACCCGGGTTCGACCCTAAGGCCTTCCGGCACCTTGTAATCAAGGGGCCCCAGGGCAGCATTGAGGACAAGGCAGCGCACGCGGTTCATCGCTCGGCCATATGGGCGGCGCAAGGCTATGGAAACAAGGGTGGGATGAAATGAGGACCAAAAATATGAACGATATTCTCGTGAAACCCACCGGGCGACGTGCCCTGCTGGGCGGCATGGCGGCATCGGGCGGGCTGCTTTTGCTGCCGGCCTGTACGTCGGTGCCGCGCTTCAGTCTCGTCGATGCCGTGCAGCGCATGCTGTTCCTGTCGAGCGAGCGGGCCTTCGCACGCATGCTGCAGGCGGACGGGTTCTGGGACCAGCAGGTTGCACAGGTCGGTTTCAACAATCTGCTGGGCGCCCGCGGGGATGTTCTGTCGCGGATACTAACCTCGGCCCTGTTCAAGGATCGGCTGGACCGCGCGTTCGGCGACATCGCCTATCACGGAGCAGCGCGGGCCGCACCGCTGGTTACCGACGCCGTTCGCGTAGTCGGTATCAACAACGCCCTAGACCTGGTGCGCGGCGGGCCGACGGCGGCGACCACGTTCCTTCGCGGTTCGATGGGGGCCACGCTGGTAGATGCGATGGTGCCGGAACTGGGCCAGGCGATACGAATTTCGCAGGACCCTCTGGTCGGCGAACTCATCCAGGGGCTGACGGGTATCGATTTCGCTGGGGCGACCAATCGTTTCGCGACCAGTCTGGACAACACGATCTGGCGGGAAATCGGTGCGGAGGAAGCGGCGATCCGCCGTGATCCGAGGGCGACACGTGATCCCCTGATCATCGGCGTGTTTGGAGCCGCTGCGCAATATTGATCTAGACGGCTGGGCGCGCCGGGCGGGGAATGGCATAGAACATCCATGCGAACCCTTCTCGCCGCATTCCTTCTGGGCACCACAGCCTGTAGCACACCTGTGGTCGAGCCCGGCCCGATCGTCGGCGCGCAGCTTTACACGGTGCGTGAAAGCATGGCGGCCGATCCTCTCGCAACGCTGTGTCGCGTTGCCGATCTGGGGTATCGCGAGGTGGAAATTGCCGGGACGTTCGGGGCCAAGCCCGAGGCGATTTGTCAGCAAACGCGTGCGCTGGAACTGCGGGTTGCGGCTGTGCATGCAGACTGGCAGTTGCTGCGTACGGATCCGGCGGCTGCAATCGCGGAAACCAAGGCGCTATGCAGCGATACACTCATTCTCGCCTGGTTGCCTGAAGATCAGCGTCAAACCTTGGCTCAATGGCGCGACTGGGTGGAGCATTTGAACCTGATCGCCGACCTGGCAGAGCGGGAAGGCGTGCGGATCGCGTATCACGCCCATGATTTCGAGTTTGCAGAGATAGACGGGATCCGGCCCATCGATCTGCTCATGGACGAGCTCGATCCGCGTATCGGCTTCGAACTGGACACATACTGGCTGGCGTATGCGGGCGAAGATCCTCTGCGTTTTCTTGAACGGCCTGCCGATCGGGTCACCCATCTTCATCTTAAGGATATGGCGGGTGACGGAAGCATGGCCGATGTGGGCGAAGGCACGCTGCCGCTGGCTCAAATCATCATTCAGGCGCAGCGACAGGGTGTGCGACACTTTCTGGTCGAGCGCGACGATGCATCCGATCCGTGGGCCAGCCTAGCCGCAAGTCTTGACTCGCTGCGCGCTATGCCCTTGCAGCAGGACACAACTTCAAACGCCTTCCGGAGCGCGAATCCATGAAATTCTTCGTCGACACTGCCGACATCGCCGACATCAGGGAAATGGCCGACACTGGCCTGCTCGATGGCGTCACCACCAATCCGTCGCTGATCGCAAAGTCGGGCCGCGATTTCATGGAAGTGACCAAGGAAATCTGCGACATCGTGGATGGGCCCGTGAGTGCCGAAGTCGTCGCGCTCGATCACGACACGATGATGAAAGAAGCGGAAACGCTGCGAAAGATTGCCGACAATGTGTGTATCAAGGTTCCGCTGACGATCGACGGCCTGAAGACCTGCAAGAAGCTCACCGGCGACGGCACACAGGTCAATGTCACGCTGTGTTTCTCGGCCAATCAGTCTCTGCTCGCGGCCAAGGCGGGGGCGACCTTTGTTTCGCCTTTCGTGGGGCGGCATGATGATAACGGCTTTGACGGCATGGAGCTCATCGCCGACATTCGCCAGATTTATAACAACTACAATTTCGGCACGGAAATTCTCGTCGCCTCGGTTCGCAACCCGGTTCACGTGCTCAAAAGCGCGCTGATCGGCGCCGATGTCGCCACCATGCCGCCCGCCGTCATCAAGGGTCTGTTCAAGCATATCCTGACCGACAAGGGCATCGAGGGCTTCGTCGCCGACTGGGCGAAGACCGGCCAGAGCATTCCGACACAGTAAATGACCGACCAGACGCCCCTCGACCGTTTCAAACAGGCGCTGACGAGCGCGTCGCGCGCGCTCGCGAACGAGCCTGAGGTCGAGGTGGCTTGGAGCGCGGATGCTCCTGCGCAATCGGGCAAGAATTTTCGTGTCCCGCTGCCTGGCCGAAATCTTCCCCGCGATCAGGCGATCGAGGCGCGCGGTTTCGCTGACAGCTTCGCGCTGAAGCTGCGCCATCATAACGAGGCGCTTCATAACAAGGGCGCGCCGCCAGAGCCCATCGCACGTGCTTGTTACGATGCCGTCGAACAAGTTCGCTATGAGGCGATCGGTTCGACCCGCTATGCAGGCATTCGGGATAATCTGAATTCGGCAGTAAAGCTCCGTACTGCATCGGATCCGATAGTGCGCGCGGATGAAGCGAAAGACGTGCCGCTTCCCGCTGCACTGTCGCTGATGCTGCGCGAGGCTTTGACCGGAGAGGCGATCCCCGAACGGGCTCAAGCGGCCGTCGATCTGGTTCGAGACGATATTCTTGCAAAGATCGGCACCGATATGGACGGGCTCGCCGATGCCCTCGACGATCAGCGTGCCTTCCAGGATCTGACGCTCGATATGCTGCGGCACCTCGACCTTACCCTTCCCGATAGTCCCGAGCCGACCGATGCCGAAGATGGCGAGGACGAGGAAGGCGAAAACCCGGAAGAACAGGATACCGACGAGGAAGACGAAGGAGGAGCCGAACCGCAGGCTGCCGATGCGCGCAGCGAAGTCACCAACGGTGAGGCGGAAGGCGATGCCGATCAGGATGTCGATGGCGAGCAGGAAATGGCCGACGGCGACCCTTCGGACGACGGTGAAGAAGGTATGCAGCCCGTCCGGCCAAATCGGCCGTGGACCGATCTTCCCGATACTTTCGAATACAAGGCCTATACCGAGAAATTCGACGAGATCGTCGAAGCACCGGAACTGTGCGATAACGAAGAACTCGACCGGTTGCGGACCTATCTCGACAGCCAGCTCGCCGGATTGCAGGGCGTGGTTACACGTCTTGCCAATCGCCTTCAGCGCCGCCTCATGGCGCAGCAGAACCGCAGCTGGGATTTCGACCAGGAAGAAGGCCTGCTCGATGCCGCGCGTCTGACGCGAGTGGTCGTCAGCCCCGGTCACGCACTTAGCTACAAGATGGAGCGCGATACCGAGTTCAAGGACACGGTCGTCACGCTGCTGATCGACAATTCGGGTTCGATGCGTGGGCGGCCGATTTCCATTGCCGCAATCAGTGCCGACATTCTTGCCCGCACGCTTGAGCGTTGCGGCGTGAAGACCGAAATCCTGGGCTTTACAACCCGCGCCTGGAAGGGCGGTCAGGGCCGCGAGATGTGGCTGGCCGATGGGCGGCCTGCCAATCCCGGTCGCCTCAATGATCTGCGGCATATTCTATACAAGAAGGCGGATGAGCCCTGGCGCCGTGCGCGCCGCAATCTCGGCCTGATGATGCGCGAAGGTCTGCTGAAAGAGAACATCGACGGAGAGGCGTTGCTCTGGGCGCACGACCGCCTGCTCCGCCGTCCGGAAGACCGCCGCATCCTCATGGTCATTTCCGACGGCGCACCGGTCGACGACAGCACGCTGTCGGTCAACCAGGCCGGTTATCTCGAAGGACACTTGCGCAAGGTCATCGACTGGATTGAGAAACAGTCGCCGGTGCAACTGGCTGCCATCGGTATCGGCCACGATGTTACCCGTTATTACAAGCGCTCGGTCACCATCATGGATGTCGAGCAGCTAGGTGGCACGATTATCGAGCAGTTGGCGGATCTGTTTGAGATCGACACATGAACGTCACCGAAGCCGTTCAATCGCGCCGTTCCGTCCGCGCATTTCTCGACACGCCTGTCGAGCGTGAAATGCTGGCACGTATCCTAGAAAAGGCGCAGCGTTCACCGTCGGGTGGCAACACCCAGCCGTGGCACGGCATCCTCCTGACCGGCGATCCGCTGCAAAAGTTGTTCGACCGGATTGCG
The DNA here is from genome assembly GCF_019857205.1 of Qipengyuania pacifica. Taxonomy (GTDB): domain Bacteria; phylum Pseudomonadota; class Alphaproteobacteria; order Sphingomonadales; family Sphingomonadaceae; genus Qipengyuania; species Qipengyuania pacifica. The sequence continues at coordinate 379,017 of NZ_JAHWXO010000003.1, forward strand.
GAGGAAATTCCCAAGGGCCGCGCGGCGCATGCGCCCGAATATCACGTCTATCCCCCCGAACTCGATGGTCCTTACGAACAACGCCGCCGCGGGGTGGGCGAAGATATGTACGGCGCGCTCGAAATCTCCCGTGAGGAGAAGGCCAAGCGCCTCATGTGGTTCGCACGCAATTTTCAGGCCTTCGGTGCGCCCGTATTGATGCTGGTCCACACGCCGAAATACATGGGCCCGCCGCAATGGTCCGATATCGGCATGTGGCTGCAGACCATCGCCCTGCTGCTGCGCGAGGAAGGACTCGACTGCTGCTTCCAGGAAGCCTGGGCGGTCTATTCGCCGCAGATCCGCGAAGTGGTCGACATTCCCGAAGACCATATCTTCTTCTGCGGCATGGCGATCGGCTACCGCGATACAGAAGCGCCGGTGAACAATTTCGACGTCAAGCGCGCCGGGACCGACGAGAGCGTGCGCTGGGAGGGTTGGCAGTAGGCGTGCCGCCACCTAATGCGCGTTTCATGACCGACGCGCCCCTGAATCTGTTCAATTCGCTCACCCGCCAGCTGGAAGAATTCCGGCCCGTTCACGAGGGCGAGGCGCGCGTCTACAGCTGCGGGCCGACGGTCTACAACTACCCCCATATCGGCAACATGCGGGCCTATGTCTTTGCCGATGTCCTTGGCCGCACACTGAGCTGGAAGGGCTACGAGCTCACCCACATCATCAACATCACCGACGTGGGTCATCTGACCGATGATGGCGATGCGGGCGAGGACAAGATGGAAAAGATGGCTGCGGCCAAGGCGCAGTCGATCTGGGACATCGCCAAGCATTACACCGAAGCCTATTGGGCGGACGTGAAGGCGCTCAACATCCGCGAGCCGGCCAAGTGGTCGGTGGCGACCGATTACATCGACGAGATGATCGATTTCGCAAAGGGCATTGCCGACAGGCATTGCTACGAACTCGACACCGGCCTCTATTTCGACGTGTCGACAGTCGCCGATTACGGGAGGCTTGCTCGCGCGGTGACCGAAGAGGGTGAGGGCCGGATCGACACAGTAGAGGGCAAACGCAACGCTGCCGACTTTGCCATCTGGCGCAAGACACCTGCGGGCGAGACACGGCAAATGGAATGGGACAGTCCGTGGGGCAAGGGCGCCCCTGGCTGGCATCTCGAATGCTCGGTCATGGGCGAAAAGCTTCTCGGCTTCCCCTTCGATATCCATACCGGCGGCATCGATCACCGCGAGATCCATCACCCCAACGAGATCGCGCAGAACCAGGCCTTCTGCGGTTGTGGCGGGCTCGACGTGGCGACTCATTCGGGTGCGAAAATCTGGATGCACAACAACTTCCTCGTCGAACGGTCGGGGAAGATGTCGAAAAGCTCGGGAGAATTCCTGCGTCTGCAATTGCTGATCGACAAGGGCTATCACCCGCTCGCCTACCGCATGATGTGCCTCCAGGCGCATTACCGCAGCGAGCTGGAGTTTTCATGGGCGGGGCTTGGGGCGGCCCTCACGCGGTTGAAGCGGATCGTCATGGCGGCGGAAAAGCTGCAGGACGCGTCCGCAAGGGATGCTTCGCACCCGAAATTTGCAGCCCTGCGGGACAAGTTCGCAGCCGCCATGTCGGATGATCTGAACACGGCGGTCGCCTTAGTCTCTCTGGAAGAAGCGCTGGCGATGAAAAAGGTCGATGCCAGTGTAAAGCGCGCTGTCATCGAAGAGATGGATCAGGTTCTGGGACTGGGACTGTTCGGCCTGACCCGCACAGATCTTCGCATCCGCCCCAGCGATGCCCGGATTACCGAAGCCGAGATCGAGGCCGAACTGTTCCGCCGCAAGGAGGCGCGCGTAGCCAAGGATTTCGCCGCGTCGGACGCGATTCGGGAAAGTCTTGCAGACAGTGGCGTAGAGGTTATGGATGGTGATCCTCTCGGATGGGAATGGAAGCTTTGACAAAGGCCGATCCGCAAGCACTCCTGTGGCAACATTTGAAAGACACGCCGCAGGGCTTGTTTTTCGTCCGCGACCATCCGGCAGAAGATTTCGTTCTGCCGTTCTATTGCGAAGAGGCGCATCTCGCCATCGAAGTGGATGACGATCCGTTCCGCCCACGGGACGATGCCGCGCGCGAACGATGGCAGGATCGGCACAAGGTCGACATCATGCAGGTTCCGCCCAGCCACGTGCTGCGCAATGCCGGCGAAGTTGCGGAAGCAATCCTCGACATCGCTACCCGTCGCAAGGAACGGTTTGCGAAATAGTTTCTGAGCGGCAATGACAGGCTTCGAGGAGAAATCGATGACCAAAGCCGCCCTGTCCGCCATGATCCGCCCACTGGTCGAACCGCGCCTTCCCGAATGGGTCGAGCCGCTTTGGTTCACCAGCAAGGAACAGGCGCTGGATTTCGCGCCGCAGGCAGAGATCGGCTGGTTCGATCTCAATGAAAAAGAACCCATGATCGAAATTGCCCGGGCGGCGACCAACCTCAAATGGTTGAATTCGATCTATGCCGGGCTCGACTTCATGCCTCTCGACGTTCTGAAAGAACGCGGTGTGGTCGTCACGAACGGGGTCGGCATCAATGCCATCACCATCGCCGAATATGTCGTCATGCTCATGCTCTCCCATGCCAAGGGATATCGCGATGTGGTGCGGGCGCAGGATCGTCATGAATGGCTGCGTGACAGTCCGGGCAAGCGGGAATTGTCGGGCGAGCGTGTGCTTCTGCTCGGCATGGGCGCCATCGGTTCGCTGATCAAGACACGCCTCGAAGCCTTCGACATGACGGTCGTTCCTGTGCGCCGTTCGGGTGCCGATGGTGCGCTTCGTCCGGGCGAATGGCGCCAGAAACTGGGCGAATTCGACTGGGTCGTGCTGGCCGTGCCATCCACTCCCGAAACGAAGCACATGATCGGCGCGCTGGAACTTGCTGCAATGCGCCCGAACGGCGTGCTGGTGAACATCGCGCGCGGCGATGTCGTCGATCAGGAAGCACTGGTCTCTGCCCTGAGGGAAGAAAAGATCGAAGCGGCGCTGCTCGACGTAACGGATCCCGAACCACTGCCCGAAGATCACCCCTTGTGGGAACTTGGCAATGCGCAGGTCACCATGCATCTGTCGGGCAGGGCGCAGACGAAGATGTTCCAGCGGTCCGCCGATCGCTTCATCGAAAACCTCGAACGCTGGCACAAGGGCGAACCGGTCCAGCCGCAGCTCGACCTCGAGCTCGGCTACTGACGGAACGCTCCCGCTTGTCGCGCCGTTGATGCTCCGAACAGGAGATCACATGCCCAGCCTCAAGGAAACCTACCCGCTCTATCTGAACAACACGGCGCAGCAGCCGAACACCGATCTCGAGGTGACGGACAAGTTCACCGGTAAGGTCGCCTTCCGGACCGCGCTGGCGACGCCCGAAATCATCGATCAGGCGATCGCGGGCGCGGTGCAGGCCACGGAACCGATGGCGAAGCTCGCCAGCTACGAACGGCAGGCGGTGCTGCAGCACTGCGTCGATCGCTTCAAGGAACGCTTCGACGAACTGGCCTATGCCCTTTGCGTCGAAGCGGGCAAGCCGATCAAGGACAGTGAAGGCGAAGTCACGCGCCTGATCGACACCTTCCGTATCGCGGCCGAAGAATCGGTCCGGATGTATGGCGAAGTCATGCCGCTCGACATTTCCGAACGGGCGAAGGGCTATCAGGCGATCTGGAAACGCGTTCCGGTCGGGCCCTGTAGCTTCATCTCGCCGTTCAATTTCCCGTTGAACCTCGCTGCACACAAGGTTGCCCCCGCCATCGCCGTGGGCTGCCCGTTCGTGATGAAGCCTGCCAGCATGACCCCGCTTGGCGCCATCATCATGGGCGAAGTTTTGGCGGAAACGGATTTGCCGGAAGGGGCCTTCTCGATTCTGCCAGCCCATCGCGACGGCGCCGATATGTTTACCGAAGACGAGCGGCTGAAATTGCTCAGCTTCACCGGCTCGCCTGCCGTCGGCTGGGCGCTCAAGGCCAAGTCGGGCAAGAAGAAGGTAGTGCTCGAACTCGGCGGGAATGCTGCGGTCGTCGTCGACCGGGATGCCGATCTGGATGATGCGCTGGAACGGATCATCTTCGGCGCATTCTATCAGAGCGGGCAGAGCTGCATCGGCGTCCAGCGGATCATTATTCACGAAGACGTGTACGACCGTTTCCGCGATATGATGGTCGAGAAGACCAAGAGTCTGGTCGCGGGCGATCCCAAGGACCGCGATACCTTCATCGGGCCGATGATCTCGGAAAAGGAAGCGAGCCGGCTCAAGGGATGGATTGACGATGCCATCGATGGCGGCGCCAGCCTGCTGACCGGGGGCGGCTGCAAGGGCAACATGCTCGAAGCCACGCTGCTCGAAAACGTGCACAAGGATGCCAAGGCGCTCAACGAAGAAGCCTTCGGCCCGCTTGCCATTCTCCAGAAGTTCTCCGATTTCGACGATGGTCTGGCAGAGGTTAACCGAAGCACGTTCGGTCTGCAGGCGGGCATCTTCACGCGGGACCTGTTCAAGATGTTCGATGCGTGGGACCGGCTCGAAGTGGGCGGTGTGGTTATCAACGACGTGCCCAGCTACCGGGTGGACAACATGCCGTACGGCGGTGTGAAGGATTCGGGCCTGGGCCGCGAAGGGATCAAATTCGCCATGGAAGACATGACCGAAATCAGGAATCTCGTCGTCCGCCGAAACTGACCCCGTCGCGTTGCCGGACGGATCAACCCTCCTCCAGCAACAGCAGTTCGCACTGCACCACCAGCCGCGGTTCGGGTATCAGCCGATGCTCGACCTCTAATATCGCTGCGTCCGCAACGATCTGGCCCGGAATGGCAAATTCGTGTTCTGGCAGTTCCGCGACGAGCACTTCGCCAGTCGCGACGGCGTCCGCTCCTGCGAAAACAAGCTTGAGCGAATGGCGGGTGCCAGCGAAGGTGATGCTCGCCCACGCTTTCTCCGTATGGGTGAGGACTTCCCCGTCGCCGCCATGCAATTCGGCGAGAGCCTTGCGGACACGATCAGCAGATGTGCGGCGGGCCCGGGGCGATCTGGCTGAATTGCTCTCAAGCAACATGGGCAGTCTCCTGGGCGGCGGGGGTGACGGTACGGGCAGCTTCGAAGCCTGCCATGAACCCGCGGATGCGTTGCTCGGTGCGGTCGCGCGGTTCGCGACCCATCCGCAAATCGAGTACGAATCGCGGGTCCTGAATGGCCAGTCGGCCGAATTTGGTGGCCGGCATTTTGTGCTGCCGGAGGAATTTCTCGACGGATCGGATCAGCATGCGAAGGCTCCCGGTAGGCTGGTCTGACGGACGAATCGCTCGCCGTGTTCTGCATTTGTTCCAACCGAAATCCTACTTGTCTAGGAAAAATACTATGGTATAGGATTTTTCCGCGATCCAACCAACAAGGAGGCCGGTCATGGACTTTGTCGAACCGCTCGATCGGTACGAGCCCGAGGAACGCTATGCCCGCGCACGGTTGCGGGAGATTATTCGTGAGAAGGGGCACAGCCTGTCGGCCCTTGCCCGCCTGATCGGGCGTAATCCGGCGTATCTGCACCAGTATGTCGGTCGTGGGAGCCCCCGGCATTTGGACGAGCCGGACCTGATGAAGATAGCCGAATTCCTGGGCGTCGATCACGAGGTGATCGCTACGCGGGAGATCGTCCGGCCCCGCTCCTCGCGAATGCAGGAGTCGGGCGATACTGAAGGCTTCGTGCAGGTGCCGCGCCTGCCGTTGGAGGCTTCGGCCGGGCCGGGTGCCTTCAGTGCGGAGGAAATTTCCTATGACGCGTTTCAGTTTTCCCGCCGCTGGCTGCGCGAAATGGGGCTGGAGAGCGCCGACCTGACCGCCATCCGGGTCGAAGGCGACAGCATGGAACCGCTACTGCGTTCGGGCGACGAGATCTTCGTCGATCGCAACAAGCGGGGCGGTGAGGGAGTGTTCGTGGTCCGCATCGGCGATGCGCTTCACGTCAAGCAGGTCCAGTCCCGCGGTCCCGGCGACATCGCACTGATCAGCGCCAACGATGCCTATGCGCCGATCGAGCTGGCGCGCGACGAAATCGAGGTCATCGGTCGGGTCGTGTGGAAAGGGGGCAGGCTTTGACCCTACGCCCAACTCCTCTGTGGATCGTGGTGTCTAGGGGGGCGAGCATGCGCAAATGGAACAAACGCCGGGTGACGACGTAACTCCCATACTCCTGGCGCTCTGGTGGATGTGGCAGGGACATCACACGAGGAGACATCGTATGCGCAAGGCTCTACTTCCCATCGCTATCGTCGGCGCACTGTCGCTGTCCGGTTGCGCAAGTTACGGACTCGGCGGAATTGGCGGCGGCTCCGATGGCTACGGTTCCGATTACGGATATGGCTATAATGGTCGCGACGATTTCGAACGCGCCGCTGTCAATGCCTGCGGGCGTGAAGCTTCGCGCTATGGGCGAGTGTCGATCAACTCTGTCAATCAGGAAAGCCGCGATAGGGTAGTGGTCACCGGGCGTATGGAAACGCGCCGTGGCGATCGCGATCGCTTCGGCTGCACCTTCGACAGAAGCGGTCGGATCACCGATTTCCGTCGCCTCTGATACGCGGGCGGCAATGGCAATGCGCGCTTGCAAAAGGGTAGGTGCGCAGCCATTTCAGCCCGCATGACCGACAGTGCAAGCAAGCCCCCGATGAAAGCCGGTATCGTCCCGGTCACCCCTCTGCAGCAGAATTGCTCGCTGATCTGGTGCACTGCGACCAACAAGGGCGCGCTGATCGATCCGGGCGGCGATCTGGACAAGGTTAAGGCCGCCGTGGCCAAGACCGGTGTCGAACTGGAAAAGATTCTCATCACTCATGGTCATATCGACCACTGCGGCGAAGCCGGGGTGCTGGCCAAGGAACTCGGTCTACCCATCGAAGGGCCGCAGGAAGCTGATCGTTTCTGGATCAGCCGCCTGGATGATGACGGCGCAAAATACGGCGTCAACGGTCAGGTTTTCGAACCCGACCGCTGGCTCGAAGATGGCGACACCGTTACTGTGGGCGATCTGACGCTGGAGGTCATCCACTGCCCCGGCCACACGCCCGGCCACGTGGTTTTCTTCCATCGCCCCAGCAAGTTTGCCGTCGTCGGCGACGTTCTCTTCCAGGGCAGCATCGGGCGTACGGATTTCCCCATGGGCAATCACCAGGACCTGATCGATGCGATCACGCAGAAGCTCTGGCCATTGGGCGACGATGTGACCTTCATCCCGGGTCATGGCCCCACCAGCACATTCGGGCAGGAACGCAAGACCAACGCCTTCGTCAGCGACTACGCGCTCTCCTGATACTTTGCCGGGCCGGGACGCGTGTCCCGGCCTGCACAATCTACATCACGCCAAGCACGATCACCACGGCCACCGCCGCCAGCCCGAGCTGTGTGAGCATCGTCACGATCGTCCCGATGGAGCGACCTTTGCCCAGCGTCCCGCCGTCCATTCCGAAACCGTGGGCGACACGGCCAAGCATGTAGATGGCAACCACCCAGGCCAGCCAGGGATTCCCGCGGCCCGCCAGCTCTATGCCCGCTACCAGCACCAGTACGAAGGCCGTATTCTCTACGAAGTTTAGCTGCGCCCGCATCCGGGCGGTCAGCGGACCGCCGTCATCGTCGCCGACGGAAATCTTCGTCGCCATGCGCATCTGGCCTACGCGAATGCTCAGCCAGAGATTTATGATTGCCGCTGCAGCAGCCGCGGTCAGTGTAACCGGCAGGATAACGCCCATGCTTGTCCTTCCCTTGCGATCTCTCCACCGGAGACCCATCTGAGTGCTAGGGTGATGGTTCGCGCCGCGCAATGCCGATCAGGCAGCGAGACGGGTTGCATCCCCTGTGAATTTCGCTATAGCGCGCGCCTTCACCGCCACGGTCGGGATATTCGGGTTCACGCGCTCTTGTGCGGTGCCGGACCATCCCCTAGGGCGGCCACCGAAATTGATTGAAATTGTTTGAGGAACAGGTGCCGCCATGGCCGTCCCCAAGAGGAAAGTATCGCCCCACCGTCGCGGCAATCGCCGTGCGCATGATTCGCTCAAGGTTGAAGCGCATCACGAGTGCTCGAACTGCGGTGAACTCAAGCGTCCGCATAATCTGTGCCCGCACTGCGGCTACTATAACGGTCGCGAAATCATCGCCGTCGGTCTTTAAGACCGTCAGCAAAGCCGGAGAATCCGCATGAGTCTGCCGCGTATCGCCGTTGATGCGATGGGCGGTGATGAAGGCGTGCGCGTCATGGTCGAAGGGGCTGCGCTTGCGCGGCGCCGCCATGACAAGTTCAAGTTCCTGCTGGTGGGTGACGAAACGCGGATCAAGGCCGCGCTCGAATCCCATCCCGGCATGGCTGGAGCCTCCGAGATCCTGCACAGCGACGACGTGGTCGGCGGCGACGAGCTGCCGAGCCGCGCCTTGCGCCGCGCAAAGACCACCAGCATGGGTCTGGCGGTCAATGCCGTGAAGCAGGGCGATGCCGGCGCTGCGGTCAGTGCCGGCAATACCGGCGCGCTGATGGCGATGAGCAAGCTTGCGCTGCGCACCATGCCCGGTCTTGATCGGCCGGCGCTTGCTGCGCTGCTCCCGACGCTTACCGATAATGATGTGGTCATGCTGGACCTTGGCGCCAATCGCGAATGCGATGCGCGCAATCTGGTCCAGTTCGCCATCATGGGTGCTGCCTATGCCCGCGTCGTTACGGGGCGTGAACGGCCGCGCACGCGGCTGCTCAATATCGGTACCGAAGAAACCAAGGGCACCGAAGATATCCAGGCCGCCGCCGAAGCGCTGCGCGCCGCGACCGGTCTTGCCATGGACTTCGAAGGCTATGTCGAAGCCGACAAGATCAATCGCGGCGAATGCGATGTGGTCGTGTGTGACGGTTTTTCCGGCAATATCGCCCTTAAGGCCATCGAAGGGGCGGCACGGTTCGTGACCGATCTGCTGCGCCAGGCATTCACTTCCAGCGTGCGTTCCAAGATCGGCTTCCTCGTCTCGCGCCCTGCCACCGAATTGCTGCGCCACCATCTCGATCCCAACAATCATAATGGCGCGGTCTTCCTCGGCCTCAACGGTGTGGTGGTGAAAAGCCACGGCAGCGCCAATGCCAAGGGCGTCGCCAACGCTGTCGAGGTTGCTGCCCGGCTGCTGGAGGACGACATTACCAACCGCATCAAACACGATCTTGCCGCAGTCGGCACAGAAGGATTGGCAGCCAAGTGATCCGCTCCGTAATCACGGGAACCGGCTCGGCGCTGCCGGCCAATTGCGTCAGCAATGCCGATCTTGCCGAACGTGTGGATACCAGCGACGAATGGATCGTCGAGCGGACGGGTATCCGCCAACGCTATATCGCTGCCGAAGGCGAAACCACCTCCACCCTCGCTATCGACGCATCGCGCAAGGCCCTTGCTGCGGCAGGGGTCGATGCTGACGAAATCGGCCTGATCATTCTGGCCACGGCCACGCCCGACCATACCTTTCCCGCCACGGCCACGCAGGTTCAGGCGGCGCTGGGTTGCGGCGGCGGTGTCGCTTTCGACGTCCAGGCCGTGTGCTCGGGCTTCCTTTACGCGCTGGCCACAGCCGATTCGCTCCTGCGGACCGGCATGGCGAAGAAGGCGCTGGTGATCGGGTCCGAAACCTTCAGCCGCATTCTCGACTGGGATGATCGCACGACCTGCGTACTCTTCGGCGATGGCGCGGGCGCAATCGTGCTCGAAGCGAAGGACGTGGCCGAAGACGGCCCGGGCATCCTCGCCAGCCGCCTCCATGCAGAAGGCGCGCATAAGGACATGCTCTATGTCGACGGCGGACCGTCCACCACGGGTACAGTCGGCAAGCTGCGCATGAAGGGCCGCGAAGTTTTCCGCCACGCCGTGGTCAATCTGGCGGACGTGCTGCGCGAAGTGCTCGAAGAAACCGGTATGAAGGCCGCGGACATCGATTGGGTGGTGCCGCATCAGGCCAATGCCCGCATTCTCGATGCTACGGCGCGCAAACTCGATTTGCCATCCGAAAAGGTGGTCGTCACCGTCGATCGTCACGCCAACACCTCGGCCGCATCCGTGCCACTGGCGCTCGACACGGCCGTGCAGGATGGCCGCATCAAACAGGGCGATCTCGTCATGTTCGAAGCGATGGGTGGCGGCTTCACATGGGGCGCATCGCTCGCACGTATGTAGGTGCGGCCAAAAATACGCCGAGCCGATTTGCCAGAACTGCGGCAAACCTCTATATTGCTTGGCGAAGTTTGAATTTGGGTCGCATTCTCGCTCAGGGTCGCATCTGGGGGGAAAGAAAGAATGAATATTATGCGTTCCGTAGGCACACTGACACGGGCCGACCTCGCTGAAACCATCAACCGCAAGATGGGTCTCAGCCGCGCTGAATCGCTCGACATGGTCGAAGCGATCCTGGCCAAGATTTGCGATGCTTTGTCCGATGGCGAAAACGTGAAGATCTCCGGTTTCGGCAGCTTCGTTCTGCGCGACAAGTCGGAACGGGTCGGCCGCAATCCCAAGACCGGGGTCGAAGTGCCGATCACGCCCCGCCGCGTGATGACCTTCCGCGCCAGTCAGCTCCTGAAAGAGCGGATCGCGAACGGCTGAGGATATCCGCATGGCGAGTTTCGACGACGGTAAGGACAGCGGCGCTCTGCGCACCATTGGCGAAGTCGCCAAGGCCACCGGCATCAAACCGCATGTGCTGCGTTATTGGGAACAGCAGTTCCCCACGCTCAGGCCGCTCACCCGCAGCGGCGGGCGGCGCTATTACCGGCCCGAAGATATCGAACTGGTCGAACGCATCGAGCGCCTCGTCAATCGCGAAGGCTACACGCTGAAAGGCGCGAAAGCCGCCTTGCGCGGCGCGTCCGATCAGCAGGCGGCACCGCAGGAAGCGGTAGCACCGGAAACTCCGCCAGCCGCTGACCTGCTCCGCCAGCTCGAAGCAATCCGCAACGATCTCAAGGCAGCCCTCGCGGCCTGAAACCGATTTCTCACGGCTCCGGCGCGAAGGGCGGCGATGCCGTGGTTGCCGTGCCGAGATAAAGTCGGCCCGAATAGGGGGCATCGGGATCTTCTTCGATAACCAGAGATGGCTCTGGAATTGCAACGAGCACTGCCGAGAGAACGGCGGAACAAAGAAGCAAGTTGATCCACATTTTCGTCCGCTTGACCGCGAAGTGCTGTCGAGCACGCTGCCTGCTTGCCAGTCCTTGCCCGCTTCCCACCGCAGTTTGCGACGCTTTATTGTGCCAAGAGCGGAAGTGCAGTTAATGACCCCATTGCGGACAGGTTGCCCTGACGGCTAATCATACCCTGATGATCGATAAAAAGCTGCAAACGGTAAAAGTCGTATTGCATTGGGCTTGGGACCCTATCGGCGTGCGTGGGATCGAGGGAGCGCTAGACGAATACGACAGATATGCGCCTGCGGTCTTAGCGCTTCTTGATCGAGAGACAGGCGACGAGGAGGTCGGCGCCTATTTAACCTATGTGGAAACAGAACGGATGGGGCTGCCGTCGCACAAGCAAAAAAACGAGGACGTTGCTGCACTCCTGAGAAAACTGCACGCCTTGGATCAGTAGCGCGACTTGTCCGCTTCCCACCCCAAATGCAGACCTTTCGAGCGGTTGTCGCAGCGCTTAAAGGCTGACTGTCCGATAATTGAGCAAGTGCGACAAGAGCGAACAGTCAGGTAACGACCCCAAAGCGGACATGCTCCAGATGTCGGATTCGCGCCCCAATCTCGGTCGTTAGCCTAACCGCTAAGAGCTCCCGAAAGCGGTCATAGCTGCGCGTCCAAAATGATAGCCGCTTTCGCGACTGTCCGAGCGGCTCCTGAATGTCGGAGGTTGGGGTGGTTAGCCGCCTCCTGTCTCTGCACGCTTTAGGAGCGGCCACAATTCTATCCAAGCTTTGGATCGAACTCTCTCCTCAAAGATTGGCAGCTTCTCGTGAGCGAACCTCTGGGTGGGCCGAAGAAGCAAGTTGAAAAGATCGTCCAGCCCGAGTGGACAAGCAATTTCGAGTTCATCCCCTCTGACCCACCGAGCGGCGACCGCGGTCGCAGTTTCGGGCCAATATCGCATAGCGTCGGACGAAGATTGATACGACTTATCGTCGTTGCGGGAATGCATCCGAGCCTGATTCTTCACTGACCAGTCAATGGACGGAACAGCCACACGAAGTTTGTCCTCCATGTCGCGATCAAGTTTTTCATCGCAGCGATCAGGATCAAACCAGATCACATCGACATCGCCATTTGGCGGCTGCGGGGTCCGCCCGTGAAGGGCGTCCCAGACAGCGTTTCTGACGAACCCGGTCGCAATCCAGCAATCTGGCAGCTCCAAGTTCGCTACCACCTCTAACAGTCGCCATCTGACTGCATCGCGATGAAGGATGGCATCGATCTATCGCTCAAAAGCTTCGGGCATTGCTCCTGCTAACGCGCTGGCCAGTGTCGGCAATGGGGTCGTTAGCCGCACGGCAGCTCCCGGCTTCGCGTCGATTCAAACTGGACTGACCGCAAACGGCCCAAACGACGACACTCTTAGCGTTACCTCTTCGGCCAATATCGGCCGAGGAGAAGAACGATGGGATACTCACGATTTGACGCTGCCATACAGGCACGCGCCGCCTGGAATGCCGGCAAAAATGTTGGAACGAAGCGGCCGCTGACCCAAAAGCAGATATGGGCGATCCGCTTTCACCTCGATCGCGAAGGCCGGTTGAGGGACAAGGCGCTCTTCGATCTCGCCATCGACAGTAAATTACGCGGCTGCGATTTGGTGAAGATCAAGATAGGCGACGTGGTAGCTGGCCCTGATATTCGCAATCGTGCGACCGTCATTCAACAGAAGACCAGTCGACCGGTGCAGTTCGAGCTTACCTCCGACGTGCGAGCGACCTTGCTCGCATGGCTGGAGCGACGAGGTGGCTCAACGGGCGATTATCTCTTCCCAAGCAGGGTCGATCATGCCGGACACATGAGCACGCGTCAGTATGCCCGCCTTGTCGATGAATGGGTAACCGCAATTGGGCTTCGAAAGTCCGAATACGGCACGCACTCGCTTCGGCGGACCAAGGCCGCCATGATCTATCGGGCTACCGGCAACATTCGTGCGATCCAGATGTTGCTGGGTCACACGAAGATCGAGAACACGGTCCGCTATCTCGGTGTCGATGTGGAGGACGCTTTGCTTCTTGCAGAGCGCACCGAAATCTGACGTTGGGCGGTCGACCGGCGACTTCGGTCGACCGCTTCCGGGCCCTCACCTAAGACGCTCAGAAGTCCGGAATTAGGGTGGAAAGCAGTCATCGCCTCATCGCTCATTTAATGCAAATACTGCTCCCCATCATCATAGACGCAATTCCCCAATACTTGGCAGGATTAATTTGCTAAACGACTCACAAGGGGATCGGGAAAATGGCAGAATTCCAAGTCTGTTCGCTGCTCAGCTCGCTGTTTTAGGATGGTGACGCATGAATGGGCAACCTTGCTTTCTTGCTCGTTATTCACTTTCAATCGCCAGGTGCCCGCTAGCATTGGGCGGCATCAACCTTGCGCTCTCGCGGTCAGTCATCAAATTCGATCCTCTGCAGTCAGCGATGACGATCACGCGGACGTGGCAGCGTGAGGCCGCGCCTCCTCTGTAGTCTGTTCGCAATCTGCATCGTCCAACTCGGACTTACTTCGCGCCGCGATGATGCACAGATCGCAAACGATAATGTGGCTAGTATGGTAGCGGCATGATGGCACGCGGTTGGGCTCTGGGATTACTTGCATGCGGACTAGTGGGCGGATGTGATCTATTCTATCCCAGCGAACCCTTGCGGTATCGCATGACTGTCACCGTCGACACGCCGGACGGGACGCGTAGTGGCTCAAGTGTTTTAGAATCCACCATTACGGCCGGAACGCGTTTCGGGGACGCCAGCGGCATTCGATACCGCATGGAGGGCGAGGCAGTTACCGTGCCGCTTCCAAATGGCAAAGTCTTATTTGTGTTGTTGCGATCGCAGGACATCGGGGATCCCGCAAGTTATCACGCCAATCTAATGCAGGTTGCTGCGTGTCGTAACGGGCACCCTTCCGAAACGCCTCCACCCTCAATATGTGAAGGCGGCAACTGGCAAGAATTTCGGAACTGGGCTCGCAACGAACAACTGTCTGTTGAGCTAGATCATTCAATATACCCGATGGTGGTTACATTTGGTGATATAGAAAACCCTAGCACGGTTGAGTCGGTCAACCCGAATAATCTAGAAGCAGAAATGGGTTATGATTACAGAATAAAAATTATAGACCTACAAATTACCAAAAACCCGTTGCAGCATAGTATTAATCGACTTTTTCCTAATCGATTCTGGAAGACTTGGGCTGGTGAAAATCGTAAAAATATTGCGCAAGGCGATGCGATGAAAAATCCATATTTTAAATCGTTAATGGGCACTCTTAACCGCGGCGATTTTATTTCGGAGAAGCGGCAATGAACGCCGACCTACTTCTCACACTATCTTAATAGATTGATCTTTCAATCAAGCACTGACGGAACTCGCTAGGCTCAAAATCAAAAGCGGCCTAAAAACGGTAAATCCGGCTGACGTTTCGTTCGAAGTTTTCGCTGCGAACATGCGTGAAAATCTCGATGACGAGACATGGGCGGAAAAACGCTAACGCTACAGGCATTGATCCAGTTCGCTGGATGTCCGCAAAGGGGTCGCTAGCTGACTGTCGGCATTTCTGGGTGCAATTTCCAAAGCGGACGGACCGCTACCGAGCTACAAGTCGGCATTGATACTTAGTTAACGGGACGACCTTCCATAGGGCATGCGGAGGTCGACACCCGAAACAGCAATGAGGAGGCATTGAAGGGTTAGATCAAATACCGGTTGTTGAGATTGTACTACTCCGTCCGCGCTGATCGATTACAAGCCATGGGCTCTGATGAAAGACGATGGGCAAGCTGAAACACCTCTTGGTTCGACGTTTTGTCCGATCTTTCCAAGGCCCTCAAACCGCAGTGTAGCATTGACCGTTTGGGGAATTCGATCAGCGATGCCGGCAATATCAACCTGTGATTGAGGCCAGAATCCCGCAATATTGAGAACGTTTTGCGCGGTGAGAGACTTGCGCGAAGGTATGAAGAAATTGACACGGGTGGCAATAAACGCCCAACCACTTTCTTTCGGAAAGTAACAGATCGGTAAGGCCTTCCGAAGCGGGCGTATTAGCAGGCTGCGTGATATGCCGACATCATCGTAGAAGCGTTTTTCTTGTTCAGCCAGCGTATTTTTCTGCCAGCTTCGGCCGACCTGAATTTGCCAACAGCAGTTCGCGCGCAGTAGCGGTGCCATGAAAACCCACGAGAGCGTGTTTCTCGACTAGCTTTCGCGATGCTGGTGCGAATACGAAGTGGGCGCACGCTGACAGACAATAATCTCGCACCACCACCTCAACCTGGCGAGCGATAAGAAAGCGCCCGAGTGCGATACCAGCGTCAATATCCCCCCCTTGGCTAGTGATCACGAGGCGACGTGCGCCACTAGGCCAATTATTGATAAGCGAATTGACGGACTCACGGGAGATCGGGCCACTAAAAAGCTGCGTCTTGGGTAGTTTTTCACTCGGTGAAGCCCTTGACCCGCACGCAGCAAGGAAAACGAAGCTACAAAGAAATGCCCAAACGGCTTGCCGCGCCATATTCAAATCTTACCTTGGGTGATCAGATGAAATAGAGTGCATGCTCACATATGGCAGTAGTGACGTCCATTTAGCTTTGAGAAATGCCTGCTTTCTCTAGTTCAGCAAAGGGGGCGTTCATTCAATGTCCGCTTTGGGCGTTGCCACGACCAATAGCGGACCACGCTGGACCGGCCAACAAGCCACCGCTGGCAGCGAGGTTAGTCAGTATTGCCTTCGAGCAGCGGCATGACATCGACCAACTCTGCGTCGCGCATTTGCTTTAGATAAGCTTCGTAATACCCTTTATGAGAGGCTCCCACGATGGCCAACATTCTGGTACCTGCCTGCCGGCCGAGAACTTCTCTCATATTGGCGACCATCCTGAGATTACGTGTCTCCCAATACGCGACGTAGTGCCGACCGTATCTTTCCGGTGAAGGATCCGCGAGAGCCGCACCAAAATCAGACTGATATTTCACCACGGCGAAGGACGGCGTGTTGTAGGCGCGATACATCGCAAGCAATCCACCTGGACGATCTAAACCAGCTACCAGCGTATCGGCCTCGTCCGATTGCGATTTGGTGGCGGGATTGTCCCAGGCAGCCATGATTGCCGCACCGAACGCCTCCTCATCCTCTAGTTCGCCCATATATGTTGATTGGTCGTCGACACTCCAAAGCCGATCAAGCCCAGCTTTTGCTGCAACTTGCGCAGCGACCGAATAGGTTTCACTTTTTCGGGCAGCGGTGTGCTGGAGCAAGGAGACAAGCTCCTCATTCAAGATGCCGTCGATGTGTCTTTCTGCCTCTGGTAACCGCAGCCACTGCACAACTGCTGACCCCGGTTCACCGGCTGCGAGAAATACCGCTGCTAGTTCTCGGCGAATTTCGGGTGTCGGATTCTCTTCAATCTGGGCAAGCAGAGTTTCTGCTTTGAGGTTGGCCGCTGGGACATCTAGACCAGTCGCATCCTCGGCAGCAGACGGATCAAAACAATAGCTTTCGATCGCGTCTTCGTACCGATCCGGCATGCGGCGCATCTTGTCACATAGCAGGCCCGAGTTGTTCTCGATGGCAATCGCTGTCGGTTTCCAATCCACCAGGCGCTCTACGAGGGGTGTTACCATCTCGACGCTGAACTTTTCTGGCAATTGCGAGAGGTGCGGCGTGCCCAGCACCATGACTTCGTTAGCTGGTCCAGCGCTTCGGTCGTCGAGCTTACCGGGATCGAATACAGGGGCATAGTCTTGAGCCACGGTCGGGTAAGCTCCAGCAAGAATGAGCAGAAACGAGAACGCAAACTTCATCACAACCGCCCTATGCGAATAACACACCATGTGTGCAGTTATTGGGTTCGCCCGTCAACAGTAAGCTGAACAAACGCTCGTCGCGTAAGCTGCCAGCAGTCGGCCCCCGTCAGGCCCGCCTGAAAAGCGCCCTCTTATCGGACGTTGCAGACACCACGCCCATTTCCAGAAGGCGGACATTTTCTTCAGTCATTCGGGTATGAATAATGAAGTCGCCAGCTTCCAATTTCGACCAGCGGCTCAAAGCCAAATGCACTCGAATTTCGGTTTAGAATTCGCCCTTAGCTTCCCGTTTATGTTTCTGTATTAGTCGTAAGATTCACGGCCGCGAGCGGGGGCAGAAGGCGTGTTCTACATCTTGAAGGCGATGCAGGGGGACGTGCTGTCCACTTCCTTCAATGCCAGTCGCGAATTCCGAGTGCGCATTGTCGAACGACCGGGCCTGACGCTTGCTCCCGACGATCTTCGCGCGTTGCAAGACGGGTGCGAGACTGTGGTAAGGGCGTGCCTCAAAGGGGAAAGCCTCGAATACGGCCTGTTCGCCGAAGGCAACAATGCTTGGGATCGCAGCGTCATTACGCTGGTCACCCGCCGCAGCGATGGTCGACCCGTGGCTTTCAACGCGATGCCGTTGCTCGATGTCCTGCACGGTGGGAACCGCGAAACGGTGCTCCATCTTGGACTGGTCATGGTCGATCCGGAGGAGCGCAGCGGCGGGCTGTCGTGGATCCTCTATGGCCTTACCTGTTTCGCATTGTTCCTGCGCCAGCGGATGCGTCCGCTTTGGATTAGCAGCGTGACCCAGGTCCCGGCGGTGGTCGGCATGGTCGCCGAGACCTTTAGTATGGTCTTTCCTGCACAGGAGAACACGCGCCAGAACTTCACGCACCAGCATCTCGCGCACCAGGTCATGCAGCATCACCGCACGGCTTTCGGGGTCGGCCCGGATGCAGGCTACGAACCGGAACGACAGGTTATCATCAACGCCTACACCGGCGGTTCGGACAATTTGAAGAAGACCTTCGATCTGGCGACCAAGCACCGCAAGGATGGATACAACCAATATTGCGAGCGCGAGCTCGATTACGCCCGCGGCGATGATGTACTCCAGATCGGCGCGATCGACCTCGCCGCCGGACAGCGCTTCCTGATACGGAGCGTGCCTAAGAGCGCACTTCCCCAACTTGCTGTGCAGGCGTTTGTCCTGATGACCGGGGCCGCGCTTGCGCCGCTGGTCCAATGGCTCGATTCCTCCCGCCCGCTTGGCCGATTGAGAGCATCGCAATGACCGCGTTCACCTACGAAGAAATGACAACCCGCAATCGCGGGTTCGTGACAGCCCAAGAGCAGGAGCGACTGCGCAACAGCCGGATATTCATTCCCGGCGTCGGCGGGATGGGCGGCGCTGCCTTCATGGCGCTGGTGCGCGCGGGCGTGGGACGCTTCATCATCGCCGATATCGACAAGTTCGAGATTTCCAACCTTAACCGTCAGCTGTTTGCCCGCGCCGACACGATCGACCGGCCCAAAGCCGAATCCGCTTGCCGGCTTGCGCTCGAAATCAACCCGGAACTGGAAATCGAGGTCCTCGACCGCGAATGGACCGACAGGCTCGACCACATCCTTCCGCGCGTCGATGTGGCGATCAACGGGACGGACGATGCTGCGGCAGGTGCGCATTACTACCGCAAGTGCCGCGAGCACCGGCGCACGCTGATTGATGCCTACGCCTCGCCGTTGCCATCGGTCACTGTGGTCAAGCCGCAAGACCCGCGGCTCGAGGAGCGGCTGCGCTACCCCACACTCGGTGTCGCGTGGCAGGACATTACTGATGACATGGCGGTCGAATGCCTGATGAAGGAAATCGAATATGTGCTCGTGCATAGTTCGAGCCACAAATACGTCGATCTCGACATCGCCGGGGAAGTCGCGGCGGGCAGGCGCTCGCGCTTTAGCTTTTCGACCATGGTGACGATGGCGGGCACGCTTATGGCGGAGGAAGCGATCCGCATCGTGCTCGGGCAAAGCGGGGGAACGGACTACCGCGGCTACTTCTTCAATGCGCACGCCATGCGTGTCGAGCTACCGATCGCCGCGCCCATCGCCTTCGCCAAGCGCCTGCTGGTTCGCCGTTTCATGAAACGCATGCTCACATGACGCCCATTGCCGCCCTGCTCACCGCCATCGGCCTGCTTGCCGCGCTGGTTGCGCGGTTCGGGGTGGCCGCGGCCGCGCGGCGCGGCGGCGTGGCAGAACACTTGCGGCGGCTGTTTACCCTGATCGCCGTGCTGCTCGCCCTGCGGCTTGCCAACTTCGTGTGGACCTCGCCCGCGATAGTGGCGACGATGATGGTCTTGGCAGCTTGGATGCCGCTCGCAACGCTGCGGCTGGGCGAGGAACTGGTGCGGCGGCATGCAAATCGACCTCTCAAATTCCTCGCGCTGGGCGGGGCGATCACTTTCTCCGTTCTGGCAGCGACCTTCGGCTTGTTCTGGACGCGCGAGGCGATCCTTGCACTCGCCGCTTTCCAAGCGTTTGTCCTTGCCGGAGTCCTCATCCACCTGCTCACGCAGCGCCGAACGGTGTCGCCGAGCGAACGTCGCGCGCCCGATATGCTGGCACTAGCATTCGTGCTGGCGCTTCCTCTATTGGCGACCGATTTCGAGCGCCTGTTCCCCAGCCTCGCGTTTCGCGGGGGTGCCTTTGCCGCGCTCGTTTTCATGCTGGCCTGCTCGCGGCTGGTCACGAGTTCCGGCAGACCGTTGGCGCTTCTTGCGGACATTGCGCTGGTGGGCGGCGTTGCGGGGATCGTGGCCCTCGCGGCGCATCTCATGAAATCGACACCGCCGATGGTCCAGGTCGCATCCGCCAGCGCCGGAGCGAGCGCAACCCTGCTGATGCTGATCGAACGGTTTGCGCGGCGCGCGCCTGCGACCGGGACGATCCTGTCGCAGATCGTGAAAGGCCCGCACAACGCGCGGGCGATCCTCTCGGGCCATCCCCTGCTTGCAAGCGCAATCCCGCTCGGCAACGAAGAACTCGGAGACCTGCCCGGCGTAACGGTCGAGCAACTGGCGCAGCAGCGGATCATCGCACTCGGGACCGTTGCGGCGGAGAGCCCGCTCGGCGGCGCAGCGCGCGAGCTCCTCGGTCGCTACGGCGCATCGCACCTGCTGCGCCGGTCGCAGCAGCCCTTGCAGTTTCTCGCCATATCGGGCGGCGCGCTCGAAGAGGATGCGCTGACTTCTGAGCTCGAAATCGTCGCCCGGTTGCTGGAGAATGCGAAGTGACGCTCGAACTGCGCCAGGGCGATGTGGATGCGTTTTTCAAAGCCCCATTCAACGCCTATCCGCCTTCGCTCGGCTACGTCTCCCCCATGCTCGGCGACATCGAGAGGATGCTCGCCCCCCACAAGAACCCGTTGTGGAAGGCGGGCAATCCCCACGCCTTCTGGACCGTCCATCGCGGCGACAGGCCCGTCGGACGGATCATCGCCCATGTTCACGGTGCCTCCAACGAGCGACACGGATGGAAGCGCGCGCAGTTCGGCTTTTTCGATTGCAAAAACGATACGGAAGCCGCGTCGCTATTGCTCGGTGCGGCAGAGGATTTTGCCCGCGCTAGAGACCAGGAAGAATTGGTCGGCAATTTCAACCTTACCGCCATGCAGCAATGCGGTGTGATGACCGGTGGGTTCGACCGCCGCGTCTACACCGACATGATCGTCGGCGCGCCGTATCTTCCCGATCTGCTCGAAGTGAACGGTTTCACCCGCTTCTTCCCGATGACCACTTTCGAGGTGAATATCGCTTCCGCCCGGATCGAGGCCCGCGCGCTCGACGCGGGCGAATACGAGTTTGCCCCGATCGCCAAGCGGGTCTTTCCGCAGCGGATGGAGGAGGCGCGACAGGTGCTCAACGACGGGTTCGACGAAAATCCGATGTTCGTTCCCCTGACCGCCGAGGAATTCGATTTCCAGGCAGGCGAGATGAGCGCGATCCTCGATCCGCGTCTGTCCTCGGTCCTGTTGCACCACGGGGAGCCGGTGGGGACCGTCATCTGCACCCCAGACCTCAACGGTTTCCTCAGAGCCACCCGTTCGCGCATCGGCCTGCTGACGCCTTTTCATTTCCTGCGCTACCGTCTGCGCCGCAAGCGCGCGGTGATCATCTTCTATTCGGTCGCCCGCCGCGCACACGGGCAAGGCATCATGGGCGCGATGCTGGCGCGGACGCTCGCGGCCCTGCGGGGTGCCGGATACGAGCAATTGGGGGTGACCTGGATCGCCGACGAGAACCCAGCTAGCCTCAGGCAAATGGAAAAGCTCGGCGGAAAGCCGCTGCACCACCTTCATCTGTTTCGAAAGGGGCTTTCGTGACTTCGGATGGACTGCGCGCGCTCGTTGCAGCGGCGAGCGCATCGCCCAGTGTGCATAACGTTCAGCCCGCACGCTGGAAGATCGATGGGGATGGACTGATACTGCTGGAGGACCCGACGCGGCGGCTGATGGTCGGAGACCCCACCGGGAACGACGCAGCGCTGAGTCTGGGCGCGGTGGCCGAAGGGCTGGTACTCGCGGCGTCGAAAGCGGGCTACGCCACCCGGATCGAACGATGCGACGGCGATTTCCGCGGCCTGGGTCGCATCGCGCGATTCGTATTGTATCCTTCGCCCGATTGCGATCGCCTCACGGATGTTCTCGAGACCCGGGCATCATGGCGCGGTCCTTTTGCTCCCCCACAACCCGAGGACCGGTCGGCGGCGGAGCAACTCGCGGGCGCAGACCGGATCATCCTCACCGAAGACCTCGCAATCTCGTCGATCGCTGCGCTTTACGACCGCGCGAGCTTCGGCTTCATGGACAGGGATGGCTTCCGGGCCGAGCTGCGCGCCTGGATGCGGCTGAAGCGGCGCCATCCGCAATGGTCGCGCGATGGCCTCAATGCCGATGCGATGAAGCTTTCAAGGCTGGAAGCGTTTGCGGCGGGGCTGGTGCTGGGGCCGCTGTTCCGGCCGCTCGCCGCGCTCGGCCTTGCCCCAACACTGCTCGCCGAAAGCAAATCCTTCGCCAACGCAGCGGGCATCGCGCTGTTTCATCGCCCGGCGGACGAGGACCCGTTCGAGAGCGGGCGGCATTTTCACCGCCTCTGGCTCGAGATCGAGGCTGCGGGTTTCGGCGCCAACGTCCTCGCTGCGCTGGCCGACGATCCGACCATTTCGGCGGTGATCTGTGCGCAGCACGGAGTACCGGATGGCCACCGCCTCTTGAGCGCATTCCGCTTCGGCAGGCGCGATGGCGAAGGCTTTGCGCCCGTGCGATTGCCGCTTTCGGAAATCCTCGTCGACTAGAGAAGCTTCAGGAATTCGATCAGCGCAGCGCGTTCTGCCTCGGACAAGTCGCTCCCGAATTCATGGCCCTTGTTGCCGAGCCCCGGCTTGCTAGTATCGACCCATTGGGGCGTCGAGAACGGAACATAGCCATCGGGATAGCCGCCATCATCGGCCAGCCTCAGGCCCACCGCGTTCCAATCGAGCGCATGCCCTCCGACCGCAAAGCGCCGCGGGCGTTGGCGCGGATAGAGCAGGGCGGCGAGCGTCGGCACCGAGCTATTGTGGAGATAGGGGGCCGAAGCCCATAGGCCCGCAAGCGGCGGGGCGGCGTATCCCTCGCCGATGCTGACGCGGATCATATCGCCATAGCTTGACGCACGGACCGCCTCGGCGAGTGCGCTGTCGAAAACCTGCGCGCGCAAGCTGTCCGTGCCGACATCGCCCACCCAGTCGGGAAACGTCGCAAGCTTTGGGCGGGCGCCCGACCATTCGAATTTGCCGTGGCATGCCGCGCATTGCGTAGCGTAGATACCTGCACCCCGCCGCGCCTTCGCACGGTCGAGCTGCCCAGGGAAAGGCGGAGGGCGATAATCCGCAAGCCAGGCGAAAATCGCCCTCGCCTGCGGGATATACTCGCGCGCTTTCTCGGCGCTGACGCCCATGCTCGGCACCGTGAAGAAGCTGGTAATCGCGGCAAGTTCGGAAGGGGCGGTGGTGCCCGATGGCGTAGAATAGGCGCCATCGGCAAGCAGGCGGCTTCGCCGGTGCCTCAGCGCGAGGTCGGGGATCGAGACAAAGCCCCGGTCTTGAAAGCCGCCGCCCAAAAGCGCGGTGCCCGTTTGCAGCTTGAGCGCGGCGACCCCGTTGGTCGCACCCGGCAGCCCGTTTGGAAAAGGCAACGCCGTCTCGCGCCCCGCCAGTTCTTCCAGCCTCCCCCGTGCCAGCGGGAGCACCAGCCAGCGCAGGCTCGCGCGCTCGCGCCAATCCATTTCTGGAAACAGCGTGTCCGCCATTTCGAGCAAAGCATCGCCGTCCGAATGCTCACGCATCGCGAGGAAGATCGCCTGCGTGTAGCTTTCGAGATCGAGCGAGGTGTTGGGCATTCCGGGCACGGCGCGCGCGGGATCGGGATTGCCTTGCGCGTCGTAGGCGACGCCGGCATGACAGGAGGCGCAGCCGAGATTGGCGACCTCTACCTTGCTTCCACCGATCGGCGCGATGGTCCCATGTGTCATCCCTAGCGGCTTCGACGTCACCTCGATTGTGATTGTGCCAGGCAGCCCTTCGGCTGTGTTCGGATAGAGAAAGCCGAAGCGTCGCAAGACCGTGCGGAGCGTGTCGAGCGTTGGTTCGGCCCTTGGATCGTGCTTGCGTTCGCTGAGCACCAAGGCCGCCGCTGCGAGTTTCCAAGAAATCGCGTTGCTCTCGAGCGCATGTTGCGAGATCCCTCCGAAGCTCTCCCCTACAAAGGCTGCTGCGCCCCGTTCTTGAGCGCTCGCCCCAGTTCCTAAGTATGGGATCGACTCCGACGCAACTTCGCGCTGAGCCCCGACGATCGCAAAAGAGAACGTCAGTAAGGCACAAACAAGCAGCGCGAGACCGAGCTTAGGAATCTTGGCTGCGAGTCTTTTTAAAATTTTCAGCATCTCCGCCAAGCTCTCGCGGGGCACTCGCCTCCGTCCGGGCATAAACCCGTATAATGTGAACAATCGACGCGCGTATAGCAACGCTGTCATATCGGCAGGGCCTTGAAAGGTCGCTTTCTGGGCTCGAATTCACCATTAGCCGCCAGTCCGGTTCCGGCCCAACAAAGGACTTTGCAATGGGGCCAGCCCCTGCATAGGCCCTCATTTTGCTAATTACCCAGTGGCAGTATTATTTCGATTCCTAGATGCTCGTTGCATCCAGTATCACGCGAACAGTTTCCTCTGGCCGATCCCACATCGGGAAGTGTCCGCTACGCTCGAACCAGTGCAGCGTCGCTCCAGGGAAAGCCTTGATCGCACGATCCGCCTGTTGCGGAAGACACAGCCGATCCTTGCGTCCCCAGCCTATGACAACAGGCGCAGCCGTCGCCGCAGGGCCCTCCTGCATCGCGCCGTTGGCGAGATCCTTCACAAGCGAATTGACGGTGCGCGTGTCAGCCAACGACTTCAATTCGCGCGCGACGAATGCCCCGTCGAGCGCCCACGGCTTTGCAGAGAGCTGCGCCAAAAGCGCGGTCCGGCCTGCGACATTTCCGGTGATGGCAGAAAGCGCCGGTCGCAGTGCGCGAACCAGAGCAACCGATGGCATTAAGGTGGCTTTGAAGAAGGTGCGCTCCCACCCTTGCCAGAAGCCGCCCGGATCGAGTGCGACAACCGCGCCCGCTTGGCCGCGCCGCGCCATCTCGAGCACCAGGCGAGCCCCCAGCGAGCTGCCAACCATATCAATACCTGTGAGGTTCTCCGCGCCGAGCCAGTTGTCCAGACTGCGCGCAAGTCCGTCAAACGTGCCGCTGTCGGCCTCGTCGGGTGTTTGCCCATGGCCGGGCAGGTCTATGGCAATTACCTCCCTGACTTGAGAAAGCGCAGGCGAGATCGTGTCCCACGAGCCGCAGGTCGCCCCCAGTCCGTGGACAAGGAGGAGGGGTTTTCCGCGCCCCGTGCGCGTGTAGTGTATGGTCATGTAACGGCAACGTCTCGCACCGACTTATGGGCCCGTAGATGTCCATATTGCCGAATGTGAGGCCAAGAGCGGACGGTCCGCTTC
>NZ_JAHWXO010000030.1 GCF_019857205.1 Qipengyuania pacifica
ACGCGTCCCCGAGACCGAACACTTTCGCAATATGGATCGGCACAAGGTCTTCACGGTTCCGCACGTGCTGTCGATCCGGATCGACGAGAGCCTGACCTATCTCAACGCGCGCTGGCTGGAGGAATACGTGCTGGAGGAGATCGCCGACCGGCCCGACGTGCGGCACCTGATCCTGATGTGCAGCGCGGTCAATGAAATCGATGCCTCCGGTCTCGAAAGCCTCGAAGCGATCAACCATCGCATGATCGACGCTGGGATCGGCCTCCACCTTTCCGAAGTGAAGGGTCCGGTGATGGACCGGCTGAAGCGGACCCATTTTATCGACGATCTCAACGGGCAGGTGTTTCTGTCGCAGAACCGTGCTTTCAGAGAACTCTCCGCCAATGGCGGGCCACCTGCCGAACCAATCGGGGATGCCGCACGAGGGATGATTTGATGCCTGTCATTACTGACAAGGATGCGCGTCGCCGCGAGATTGAAGCTGTGATCGCACAAGGATGCGGTCATTCCTCCTTGGGTTTCCGACGAGGATGCGAAAGCTTCCTTCCTAGAGGGCTTGACCGCACTTCGCTCTTACTTGCGCCCGGTGAAAAAGGATTGAGCGTGACGCGTCATCGGATCTTTTGAAAGCAGGATCGGTTCACGCCGGTCCAGCTTTTTATCGTCAAAGGAGGCATCATGCTGCTCGAGAAAATCAAGACACCCGGCCTGTCCCACCTGTCCTACCTGATTGGTTCGGGCGGCAAGGCAGCCGTCATCGATCCGCGCCGCGACTGCGAATGCTATGTGGAAATGGCACGCGCCGAGGGGCTGGAGATTTGCCATATCTTCGAAACACATCGCAACGAGGATCTGGTGTCCGGGGCGCCCATCCTGAAAGAACTAACCGGCGCGCGTGTCCTGCACGGTCCCAATCCTGCGGAAACGGTCGAATATGCCGACACGGCGCACGAGGGTGATGAGTTTGAAATCGGCCAGCTCAAAATTCGAGTGCTGGAAACGCCCGGACATACGGACGATCATCTTGCTTTTGTGCTCCACGACACTGCCTATCCCGATGGGCCAGTCGGCGTGTTCACTGGAGACGCGCTGTTCGTCGGCGACGTCGGTCGCACCGATTTCTATCCCGATCGCAAGCGCGAGGTCGCTGGCCTCCTTTACGACTCGCTGCAGAAGATTATGGCGCTTGGGGACCAAGTCATTCTCTACCCGGCACATGGAGCGGGATCTGTCTGCGGATCGGGAATGGCCGAACGCGAGTTCTCGACCCTCGGCCACGAGCGCGCGAACAATCCGCGCCTGCAGTTCGAAAGCCGGGATGCCTTCATCGACTTCAAGGTGGAGGAAAACCATTACCAGCCGCCCTATTTCCGGTTGATGGAGCGCCTTAATCTGGAGGGCGGCGATCCTGCGCCTCGCGTGATGCGGCCCAAACGCCTGTCGCTGTCCGAATTGGGCGACATCGACGTCGATCACCGGGTGGATGTGCGCGAACCGCTTGCCTTTGCGTCAGGCCATCTTCCCGGTTCGATGAATCTGCCGGTCGGCATGATCTCGGCATTCGCCGGATGGTTCATCCGCGAAGGCGAGAGTGTCGCTCTCATTGCTTCCGATGAAGACCAGCTCGAAGCTGCCATGACGCATCTCGTGCGGATCGCACTCGACAATATCGAAGGCGGTTATATCGGCGTCGTGCCTGCCGCTGCGCAGGGCAAGGCGATGCGGACTATCCCGATGATCGGAACCGAGGAAATCGAGCGTCGCCTGGAAGGCGGCGAAGATGGGTGGACGTTGCTTGATGTCAGGGATGCGGACGAACGTGCGTCAGATGCGATCGAAGGTTCCGAGCATATTTATGTGGGCGAACTTAACGAGCGCTATCGCAAACTCGATCCGGCGCAGCATTACACGTTGATGTGTGCCAGCGGGATGCGTGCCACGGTTGCTGCCGGGTGGTTAGCGAGCCGCGGCTTCGACAAGCTGGACGTCTATCTCGGCTCCATGGGTGCGTGGAAGGCGGCCAATGGCTGAACCGGACCAGGCGGCCTTCTGGAATGAGGCTACGCACCGGACGATTACCTTTTCGGAACGAGGCCCAACGCGTTTCTCGCCCGAGAAGCCAATCGGCTCGCGCCCGGATCGAAGGTTTTGGCGATCGCCGATGGCGAGGGGCGCAACAGCGTTTTCCTCGCGCAGAACGGACATAGCGTTGTCGCAACCGACATATCGCGAGTAGCAATCGACAAGGCGCGCCGCCTGGCCAAGGAACGCGGCGTCGATGTAGACTTCATACGGGCAGACCTGACCGATTGGGACTGGCCAGAGGAGGGCTTCGATGCGGTAATCGCGATCTTCATCCAGTTTGCCAGACCCCGTTTGCGAAACAGGATGTTCGACGATCTGCGCCGCACCCTCAAACCGGGTGGGATCCTGCTTCTCGAAGGCTATCGTGAGGAACAACTGGGCTATGGCACGGGAGGGCCGCAGACTATCGAGAATCTATATTCCGAACAGCTTCTGGATGCGGCATTCGCCGATTGGCACATCGAAGGTTTGGCCTCCTACGATGCCGAGATGGAAGAGGGCACCGGGAACTCCGGCAAATCGGCACTTATCGATCTCGTTGCACGGAAACCTCTCTGAGCAGGGGGCATTCGGGCCTGTTATTTGGGTTGTTGCAAAGCCGCGACGTCTCGCTCGAAGATCGCTTCGCCGTTCGATAACCGTCCGATCAGGCGCAGCTCACCGAACAGGTCGATGAACCGTCCCGACACCTGGCCGAGCCAGTGCCGCGCCCTCGCCGTTCGTGGGTTGTAGAAGTCGGCCTCCCAGTACCTGGCATCGTCGCGTTCGGCGAGCCAGATCGCGGCAAGGCCGCAATAGGTCGATATGCCGGAATCGGCGAAGGCGTTGCGCAGGAGGATACGATTTTCGCGGCCACGCCATCCTTCGAAGCGCTGAAAGGAAGGAAAGGCTGCCTTTGTGGTTTCGATGATCTCGTCTACGAGGCACTCGTAGGCCCAGTCGGTGGCTTCCTCTTCGCCTTCATCGCGCAGGCGAAAGGCCACCACGGAGCCAGTCGGATAGCTGACGGAACGTCCCATCTCACAGCTCCTCAGGCTGCATCAGCGAGATCGATGTCGGCCTCGCCATCGCTTGATTGGTATCCGCCCAGTCCAAGCAGCAGGCTGGCCGCTTCCTCGGCCTTGGCCGCAGCGGTGAGGATCGCGCGCTCGTCCGATTTGAGGATCTTGAGCCAGGAGGCGATGTAGCTGGCGTGATTGTCGAGGTGGGCGACCGGGAGACCCAGTTCGGCTCCAAGGATGGCCGACGAAAGTTCAGCGATCAGTTCCTCGGCAGCATAGGCATCGCTGCCAAAGCGGTTCTTGAGTTCGCGGTCGAGCCGCGAAGAATGACCCGTCCAGTGCGACAGCTCGTGTGCGAGCGTCGCATAGTAGTGGTCGTAGGCTTCGAAGAGTTCGGCTGGCGGCATGGTAACCCGGTCGCGCAGCGGCTCGTAATAGGCCTGCGCGCCATGGTGGCGAAGGTCTGCGCCAATATGAGCAAAGAAGGCATCGAGCCGGTCTTCGCGTCCTTCGGGCTCAAATGCGGCAACCAGCGGCTTGGGATGGTAAAATGCAGGGAGGCCATCGCACTGGTCAGCGTTGAACACGGCATAGGCCTTGAGCACGCGCCGGTTC
>NZ_JAHWXO010000031.1 GCF_019857205.1 Qipengyuania pacifica
TATTCTTTGCAGTCGCAGTTTATGTCGAGCGTCGCAGCCGGAGGCGCGGGATTGCGTCGGTTCGTCATGATTTTACTCCAGATAATTACCGGTCCTTCGACCTCAACATGTCGAAGGAACCACCATGCCAACAAGATCATTTGTGTCGTTTCAGCCTGCACCAAGCAGGGTTGGAGAGCCGCCCAGTACTAACGCCCTATTCAGTGCATTCCTCTCCTCTCTGTCGGTTGAAGAGGGAACCGCCTGTGCGGTCCTGTACAGCGCAGCGATCCGCCATTTTCTGTGTTGGCTGGGACTACGCGGGATTGCGCTCGGGACGGTTGATGATCGCATCGTGCGCCGTTTTGAGCAGCATCGATGCCGGTGCCCAAGGTATTCAGCGCAAGCGACAGCCTACAAGGCCGATCTTGCGGCGCGTGTCAGGCGCTTTGTCCGGTTTCTCGAAGACCAGGGTTACATCGACGTAGCCGATGGGATTTACGATCTCGGGCGTCATCTTGCTGACTATTCGCATATGATCGATGGCCTCCAACTCGCGAAGGGGGTGGCGCAAGCCTACCGTTCAGAGGCGGAGCACTTCGCGGCCTGGCTGCGGGTATCGCGATGTCCATGGACCGATGTCGATGACACGGTCACCAAACAGTATGCCGATCACGATTGTCGGTGCCCGGTTTTCCGCAAGCGCGGCAAGCTGACCACTTCCGGCAGGAAGCGACGGCGGCGTTGCACACGGCACTTCGTTGAGTTTCTTCGTGATCGGCGCGCCATCGCTCCGGTCGCGGTGAAGGTGGTCGAAGATCCGCAGGTCGCGGCATATGTCGGTTGGCTCAGGCAGGATCGAGGCGTGACCGACGAGACGATCCGGCGATACCGGGCAGAGATTGAGCGGCTGATGCCCATGCTCGGCGCGCCGGCACAATGGGATGCTGCCACTCTGCGAGATGCGTTCGAGCGTCGCAGCAAGGAGATCCCGGGATCGGCTTCGCTGCTCGCCACGATCATGAGGAGCTATCTTCGGTTTCTTATTGGCCGAGGCCAATGCCGCCCAGCGCTGCTGCACGCAATGCCTTCCGTACGGAGATACCGGCTTTCGGCATTGCCGCGCTACATCGACCCGGCAACGATCGAGAGGATCATTGCAGCCTGCCCGACAGGTCGGCCGGTGGAAGTTCGGGATAAGGCGATCATTCTCCTGCTTGCCAGACTTGGCCTGCGAGCAGGAGATATTCGGGATATGCGTCTCGACGATATCGATTGGCGATCCGGCCATCTGAAGGTCAAGGGCAAGACGCGTCGACCGGATCGTTTGCCATTGCCACAGGGTGTTGGCGACGCGATCCTGGCATATCTTGCTGCGGCCCGCCCGACGGCCATCGAAGCGCACCTGTTCTTGCGTTCGCAAGCCCCGTTCCGGCCATTCAGTTCGTCAGCCGAGATCGCCGGCATCGTTGCACGCACACTCGAGCGCGGCGGGATCGAAGGTCTGCCGACCGGATCGCACATATTCCGGCATTCGCTTGCAACCAACATGCTGCGCTCTGGTGCAGGCCTGGAGTCCATCGGGACCATCCTGCGCCACAGCTCGCCCGAGACCACCGCCATTTACGCCAAGACCGATCTGCCGATGCTCTTGAAGATCGCACAACCCTGGCCCGGAGACCTGTCATGATAAACGCACAGATTTCGCGGTACGTCGCTTTGCATCGCAGCCTCGGTCGCAAATTTTTCGAGCAGGAGCGCCTGCTTCGCAAGTTCGGCACCTACGCGACTGGCTTCGGAGACAGCCACACCCGTATCGACCGCATCTACGACTGGTGCCGAGCGACGACTTCGCAGAACACCGCGCGGACCGGCTTCACTTTCGTGCGCAACTTCTGCTTGTTTGCCCATGCCGAGGATCCAGCCAACCAGGTTCCGCCCGCCGGTGTGTTTGGCCGGGGGAAGCGTCCGCGACCAACGCCGCACATCATCCAACCGGAACAGGTCCGGGCGATCATGAAGGCGGCGCTCGATCTTCCGCCCAAGGGCATGATCAGTCCCTTCACCTATCATTACCTGTTCGGTCTGCTGGCGGCGACCGGTCTGAGGATTTCCGAAGCTCTAGCACTACAGTGCGACGATCTGGTCGAAGACGGTCTGATCGTCCGCGACGGCAAGTTCGGCAAGCAGCGCCTAATCGCCTTGCAGCCATCAATCCGTCAGGCTCTCGAGGCCTATCTCGCAACCCGGGCAAGGCTCGGTGCCACGGGCAACGATCTGTTCGTGACGATCCGGGGAAGAGCACCCCATAAGGTCCGCGCCCACGTCGTGTTCGTCAGGCTGGCGCGACAGCTCGGATATCGTGGACCAACCGGGACTGCAGGTATGCGGCTTCACGATTTGCGGCATACCTTCGCCGTACGCTCGCTCGAGTCCTGCTCGCCGGACCGGGACGCCGTGACGCATCACATGGCCGCGCTCAGTGTCTATCTCGGTCACACCTCGGTCGCCAACACCTACTGGTATCTCGAAGCCACGCCAGTGCTGCTGCGCGACATCGCTGCCGCGAGCGAGGATCTGTATCTGGGAGAAGCGGCATGACGGCGCTTGCTCCCCATCTCACAGCCTTCCTGCGCGAACATCTGCCGCGGGAACGCGCCGTAAGCCCGCATACGGTGAAGACCTATGCCAACTGCTTCGTCCTGCTGGTCCGGTTCGCATCCGATCGGCTGAAGCGTCGACCGACCGATCTCGAGATCGAGGATTTCGGCACCGACATGATCATGGCCTTTCTCGGCCATGTCGAGGTCGAGCGCGGCAGCTGTGTGCGGACCCGCAATGGCAGGCTCGCTGCGATCAGATCCTTCTTCCGGTACATCGAGTATCGGGTTCCGGCGTGTCTTGACCAGGCGCTTCGGGTTCGATCGATCCCCAGCAAGAAGGCAAACAAGACGCTGATCGATTATCTCGACCGGGCCGAGATCAAGGCATTACTCGACGCGCCCGATCCTCGGACACGGCTCGGTACGCGCGATCGCGCTATGCTGCACTTGACCTATGCAGCGGGGCTTCGGGTATCGGAACTCGTGTCGCTGCAACTGCGCGATTTCCCGGATCGATCGCTCTCGACGGTCCACATCATGGGTAAAGGCCGTCGCGAGCGGGTCTTGCCGCTATGGAAAGAGACCCAGTCCGCACTCCGCGCATGGCTTGTCATCCGTCCTGAGACTGAGGTCGCCGAGGTATTTCTCAACGCGAACGGGCAGCCCATCACCCGCGATGGCTTCGCATTCCGTCTCGCCAAACATGTCAACGCGGCAGCAAAGAAGCAGCCGTCGTTGCTGCGCAAACGAGTCACGCCGCATGTATTGCGTCATTCCTGCGCGATGCACACGCTCGCAGCGACAGGCGATATTCGCAAGGTCGCACTATGGCTTGGACATGCCAGCATCCAGAGCACCGAAACATATCTGCGCGCCGATTCAGAGGAGAAGCTGCGGATTTTGGCTGCGCATGGCGGGCCGGAAATCAGCCCTGGACGCTTCAAGCCGCCGTCAGACACTCTGATCGCCATGCTCAACGACGTCCGCAAGCGGGCATAGCCTTCGGCCACGCTGCCCCAACCGCACAATTATCTGGAGTAAAATTATGACGAACCGACGCAATCCCGCGCCTCCGGCTGCGACGCTCGACATAAACTGCGACTGCAAAGAATACGTC
>NZ_JAHWXO010000032.1 GCF_019857205.1 Qipengyuania pacifica
GGTTGACATCCATGTCCATTCCTCCGTCATCCTCACATCCATTACGCACGGCCGGCGACCACCCCTCGAATTCGCGGCCAGAATGCGACCAAACGAGAACGGCCACCACCTCCCCAAAAAGCGGCTCAATCTTCCATTGCGTTCAATCGCCCGAAGCTGCGCTACACAGGGCGGCGATCCGCGCGGCCGCAGACCAAAAAGTCATGTCTCGCGCTCACGCAAAAGATTATGAATCGCTGTCGCAGCTTTTGCTCCATGGCCGGTCGCGACGCTGATCTGATCGAGCCCTTCGACGACGTCACCGGCTGCAAAGAGGCCGGGGACATCGGTTTGCTGATGCGCGTCGGTCACGATAGAGCCGTCCGAACCCACCTTCGCACCCGCCTGCCGGGCCAAGTCGGTTCGGGGGGAGGAGCCAAGCCCCGGGTAAAGTGTATCGAAATATAGCGGCCCGCCTCGTTCAAGGCGTGCCACGAGTCGCTGTCCTTCGATCTCCAGCGAACGAACAGGGACGTCGATGACGGTGATATCTTGATCGCGAAGGCGGGCGCGATCGGTTACAGCCAGCGTCATCTCACACTGGGCCAACAACGTGACGCGATCGCTGTATCGCCGAAGGAATTCGGCCTCGCGCGCACCGTGACTATCGGATCCAAGCACGCCAATATTCCTGCCTCGCGCCTCGAACCCGTCGCATACGGGACAATAGCGGATCAACCCTATTGCCAAGGCTTGATCGTGAAGGGCGGCAGGCATCTTAGGGCGATGATTCACGACACCGCTTGCGATCAGCACCGTGCTTGCGACGTGCGTGCCGACAGCTGTCTGCGCGATAAAGCCGCCCGTCACGACGGCGATACTTTCCACTTGGCCCGATACTAGCTTAGCCCCATAGAGCAGGGCCTGTTGCCGCAGCCGGTCAAGAAAATCTCCACCGTTTATCCCGTCGGGAAATCCCGGCAAATTGTGCGACGTCGGTATCGTTGCGGCTCGACCGTCTCCTGCGTCGATCACCACGCATTGCCGCAGGAAGCGGGCGAGATAGATCGCAGCAGTCAGCCCGGCCGGTCCTCCCCCGATAATGATACAATCTACGGGTTCCGCCATCGCCACTCCTGTCATTTGTGAAGCTCGCCGGTACGGTGTTCTCAATGCGTTTACGCACGGCCGGGCCCTGGTCCTCACAGCGATCAAACTTTGCTGTTTAACCGCCCCAGAAATCTGATCCGCCGTGAGGGATGATCGCAACCTCCCGTCCAGGGGTGACTACACGAAAGTGACGTATCTGCACGCTAAGGGCGAACAAATCCGGTACGATGCCAGCAGATGCTATTCGCAGGCTTTCCTGCCCCTTTTATGTGGTGCCGCCCTACGGGCGCCGATATGGGAGGGCGGCAATCCGATTGACCAACGATCGAGGTAGAACCCTGCTCGCCAAATATGTGAGCTGGTTGCCCATCCCCGGTATGGCGAAGGATTGCCGATAAACCAGAGCGTGGACTGCATGGGCCGCGCACCGGTCAACGTCCATCAAACCCAACCTCCCCCACTTCAAATCGCTGAGGGCAGCCATGTCTGTGTCGATTCCACCGGGTGCAAAAGACCCAACACTCACTCCCGTCCCGGCAAGCTCCACGGAAAGCGCTCGCATGAGGGTGCTCACATAGGCTTTCGACGCGCCGTAGACCGCTTGGAAGGGCACGGATGTTTCGCCCGCCAGGCTCGACACGGCGATTACTGAGGATTCAAACGGCTGCTCCCTGAAAATCGCAATCAGGCGAGCCAGCAAATCCGTGAAACCGAGTATGTTTGTTTCAATTACCTCGGCATAAGTGTCGGCACGGCCTGCATCAAATGAACCAACGCTCGTCATTCCGGCAACCAACAAAGCGGCTGTTACTTGCAATTCTGCAACCTTAGCCGCGATTTTCTCCCTGCCCTCGATTTCACGTTGATCAGCCACTATAATCTCGCACGGCACATTGAACCGCTCGTCAATTTCGGTCTGTAGCTCCCGCAAGTTGTCGAGCCTTCGTCCAACAATCAGGGGCTTGGCCTGGTACGATGCCGCCAAGCGGAGGGCGGACGCTCTGCCCAAACCGGTCGAAGCCCCTGTGACCAGCACCCACGAGTTCTTGATCGCCAGCGGTTTCACGCGTTTTCCAGAGCCTTGTATAGGGCGGTTTTGCCGATCTTGAGCCGGGCCGCCGCCTCACGAACAGTGAGGCCCGCTGTGATATGCGCCCGCGCTTTACGTAGTTTGTCGGGGGTAACGACAGGCCGGCGACCACCCTTTTGCCCCGCTCGCGTGCGGCCTTGAGGCCGGCATGAGTGCGTTCACGGATCAGGTCACGCTCGAATTGGGCCAGCGAGCCGAAGATGTTGAACACCAGCATGCCGCCCGAAGTGGTGGTGTCGATATTCTCGGTGAGTGAGCGGAACCCGATGCCGCGCGCCGCAAGCTCGCCGACCTTCTCGATCAGGTGGCTCATCGAGCGGCCGAGGCGGTCGAGTTTCCAGACCACCAGCGTGTCGCCGGGGCGCAAATAGGCGAGCGCTTCGGTTAGGCCAGGCCGATCGGCTTTTGCCCCGGATGCGTGATCGTCGAATATACGGTCGCACCCGGCAGTGTTCAGCGCGTCAAGCTGGAGCGACAGCTTCTGGTCTGCGGTCGAGACGC
>NZ_JAHWXO010000033.1 GCF_019857205.1 Qipengyuania pacifica
AAGCCGGCGCGTCCTCAAGGCCTATGCCGTGTTCAATGCCGACCAGTGCGACGGCCTCCCTGCATTCTATCATCCCGAACCACTCATTGCCGCGCTGGAGCCCGAAGGACGCGAAGACCGGCTCGATGCCTTCTTCGGTCAAGTTGGCGCAGACCTGCGCCACCATGGCGCGCAGGCCTATTACGAGCCGCTGCGTGACCGGGTCACGATGCCGCCAGTAGAACTCTTCGAAGCCTACGACCACTACTACGCGACGCTTGCACATGAGCTGTCGCACTGGACGGGGCATTCTTCACGGCTCGACCGCGATCTCAAGAACCGCTTCGGCAGCGAGGCCTATGCCGCCGAAGAACTGATTGCCGAACTTTCCTCGGCAATCCTTGGAGCCGAATTGGGCCTTCCGGTCACCCACCTCGACCATCACGCCAGTTACATCGCGTCCTGGCTCAAGATCCTCAAATCGGACGAGCGCGCGATCCTGACCGCCGCGGCCAAGGCCGAAGAAGCTGCCAGCCTGTTGCTCGAACTTGGAGGTCATCAATCCCGTGAAAGCGAGGCCGACATCGATCTCGCCGATGCAGCCTAAGGAGTAGTGAGATGGGACGTTCCGTCAGCTCTCCGACCGGCTCCGTGGTAGCCTTTCGCCTGCTCGATGTCGGCGAAGAGGATGACACGGACTGGGTTTATGAGTGCCTCGTCGACGAGGTCATCGATACTGCGAAGGCGACCTTTCCTTCCTTCGAACGCTTCGATGGATGGCGCGGCCGCGAAGATCGTATCCTCCTGCGCAATGCCTTCGCCGATTGCGGCATATCGACCTATTGCGGGCTCGCGGCGATCTGGCTCACCGAGCGCGACGATGCCCGGTACTGGGAGGCAGATTTCTACAACCCACGAACGGCGAGAGCACGGCACTGGCTTGGCCAGGTCTCGGGTAGGTTCATCGACCTGTTCGGTGAGCTGCGCATGGTCGGTCGGTTCTCGAATGGCGAAGCGATCTTCGAGCGCTCCCGATCCAACTGCGACACCGGGTCCTGATCCTGCCTCATCCCTCTCCGCCGGGAGAGGCCCTTGGGCCGGTCGGGGCGCGCCGCAACCTGCGGCCCGTCGGCCCGTGTTACCCGCGCCAGCCTAGGGCCGCAGGTTTCCCGCTACGCGGTGCGTCACGCCCCTTTCCCAGGCCCTGATCGGGCTCCGGCGGACAGGGCCGAGGCAATGGTGCCTCCTCTCCTTGTCCCCGCGATCAGGAGACACCCCATGTACGACAGCTTCATCGACCAATTGAGCGGCCTCGACCTTTCAGGGCTCAGCATCAGGCCAGCCCCCTTCCACGCCACCGACTTTCCTTGCGAGGACGCGATTGAGCAGATCCTCGCCGCAGTCTGGTCCGACCTTTTCGCGATGTTTTCCGATACGGCCCTGGAGGCCGACGCCGAGGATATTGCATGGGGCATGGTCAATCTCTTCCACCGCGCAGCCAGCCGCAAGTCGGCTCAGCTTGACCGGGCCAGCGACGAGATCCGGGTCCTGCTCGCATCGGCCGACGGCTCCGAAGTGCATTCGAGCAATCTGGAAGAGCAGGTCGAGCGTGCACAGGCCGCCGAAGCCAGCATGCTGGCCTTCGAGCAGATGCGCGAGGCAGCCGCAGCGCTGTACCGCGACGAGACCGGTTCGTCATGGAAGCCCGTTTCGGGCTCGCGGACCAGCCATTCGCGCAACCTCACTTCGGCCGTAATCGATGCCCGCGATTTCCTCCGCGCTCGCGCAGAGAACCGGCGCCACGCCCTGATCCCTGAAGGAACTCCGGTCGTCTTTGCCGGTGGTCGCCAGAGCTTCGACAACGCTGAGGACGCGCGCGTCTATGCCGACACTATCTGGGCTACGCTCGACAAGGTTCGCGATGCGGTTCCCGATCTCTTCCTGGTCCATGGCGGCGACGGCAAGGGTGCCGATCGTCTGGCAGCAAGCTGGGCCGAGCGCCGCGAAGTCCAGCAGCTGACCTTTTCGCTCGATCGTCGTCTTGGTGCCCGCGCCGGGTTCAAGCGCAACGAGCAGATGCTCTCGCTCAATCCGCGTTATGTTGTCGCCTTTCCGGGCAATGGCGTCACCGAACGACTGGTGATCGACGCCAAGACGCGCCGGATCACCGTGGTCGATCGCAGGACCGTCACGTCCCGATCCAAGACTAAGGGATAATAGCCTGTTGGTCGCCGCAGCATTTCTACCATCGGTTAGCTGCGGCGATCATCACAGACAATCGTCGTCGATTGCCTTTTCGGTTGGAGAGGGGATTTCTTGGAAGGGCATCTCGGGGTATCAGCCTCGCATGCATCACGCCGACTCCAATCCGCTCGCCCATGATCACAACTTCCTGAGCGCCTCGCACGACGCCCATGAGCGGCGCACGCGTTATGTCGTTGCCTTGACCGCCGCGATGATGGTGGTCGAAATCGTCGCTGGCCTGTGGACCGGATCGATGGCGCTTCTAGCCGATGGTATCCACATGGCGACCCATGCAGGTGCCTTGGGCGTCGCGGCCTTCGCCTACTGGTTTGCCAG
>NZ_JAHWXO010000034.1 GCF_019857205.1 Qipengyuania pacifica
TTGGTCCAGTTTCATCGAACACCTTAGGACTTAATTTGGTCTCCATATAGACCAGTTTAGGGCAAATGAGAAGTTCAGGGCTCGATTGCGATGCTTTGGAGGATCTTGCTTGCTCTCGACATCGGGACAAACAGCCGCGTGCGGTAACGGATGATCTCGGTGAAGCAGCCCTTGCCCTTGTACCAGTCGAGGCGATCGGGCGAGAACCCGGTCAGTTCTAGGCGCTGTTCGCCGCCGACCAATGAGCGCTTCACGGTAAGTGGATCGTGGCTCGCGAGGCACAGAGGTTTTCCGCTTGCAAGGACGAGGGCGCCGATTTGCTCTACCAAAGGTCCTCTAACACCTGAGAGGCCAAAGGTCTCGGCGATCGCAGCGAGATCGACATCGAGCACTTCGCGCCCGATGATCGACTGACCATCCTCGGCAACGAGGCGGGTGACGCGGACATGATCGCCGGGGAGGCGTTTCCAGACGGGCAGCAGCAATCCTGTGGCCAGATGGACGCGCTCGGTCACCGGGCAAGCGGCAGCCTCCTCTTCCTCGGCCCGCCAGGCGCTGGTGAACGCAGTGACGCCAATTTCTTCCCAGTGGCTCTCAGCGAGTGCCTGAAATGTCCAGTTCGCGGACTTGAGCGGGCGCAGCAGGCGGCGGCGTTCGATCACGGCCCCGTCGTCAGCAATGAGGCGTCGGGCAGGAACCGACAGTGCGACCATGCCAGAGCGCGCATTGCGCATCGGGATCGCGTGCACGCTGCCGATCGCGTGCATCCGCACCAGGCGCTGCAATCGTAGGGGCCGAAGGTGCCTCGTTACTTCGAGCGACACAAGACGGGTCTCGGCTCCGGTCACGGGGTCCGTGCGCAGGAGTTCGTCGGCGAGGACAGTGAAGTGATCGACCCTCACGGTTTCTAGCCCCTGGTCGAGTGTTCCGGCCTCGCGCGCAGTTTCAATCCGCGCTTCGACGAGGCCAAGGTATTCGTCGAAGATTGCGTTCTGGAGCGCGATCGGCAGCGCGAGAATGCGATTGAGCCAGCGCTGGATCGTGGGGAGATTGTCGGTCAGCCCGCCATCGGGGTTTTCAAGCCGTAGGCCAGTGCGCTCGACGAAGTTGGCGAAAGTGGTGGCCTCAAGCTTGCCGTCATAGAGCAGCTGGAACCAGCGGCTGAGCGCATCGCGGGCATAATCGCTTTCAAGATTGTCGGCCGGATCGAACAGGTTCTGTCCGCCGGTCTGGCGCTGGCCGCGCGTCAGCGCGCCGAGGGCATCGAGCCTCCTCGCAATGGTCGAGATGAAGCGGCGTTCGCCCTTCACGTCGGTGGTAACCGGGCGGAACAGCGGGGCCGAGGCCTGATTGGTGCGGTTGGTACGACCGAGACCCTGGATGGCGTTGTCGGCGCGCCAGCCCGGCTCGAGCATAAAATGAACCCGGCGCTGCTGGTTCCTGGCGCCGAAGTCGGCATGGTAGGAACGCCCCGTGCCGCCCGCGTCCGAAAATACCAGAATGCGCTTGGTTCCTTCCATGAAGCTTTGCGCTTCGGCGACATTGGCGCTGGGGCTACGCCGTTCGAGGCGCTGCTGACCATCGCGGCCCAGGACAAGCCTGCGGATCCGGCCCGTCACCTCGGCCACGGCTTCGGTCCCGAAGTGCTCGATGATCGCGTCGAGCGCGGTGGCAATCGGCGGCAGTGCGCAGAGCTGTTCGATCAGCGCATCGCGCGCGGCAATGGCGCGTTGGCAGAAAACCGGATTGCCATCCTCGTCGCTCATCGCCTCGGAGCGAAGATTGCCATCCTCGTCGGCGAAGACCTGCATCAGGCGCACCGGGAAGCTCTTGGTAAGGTAGTCGATGACA
>NZ_JAHWXO010000035.1 GCF_019857205.1 Qipengyuania pacifica
ATCGACTACCTTACAAAGAGCTTCCCGGTACGATTGATGCAGGTCTTCGCCGACGAGGACGGCAATCTTCGCTCCGAGGCGATGAGCGACGAAGAGGGCAATCCCGTTTTCTGCCCGCGCGCCATTGCTGCGCGCGATGCGCTGATCGAACAGCTTTGCGCACTGCCGCCCATCGCAACGGCACTTGATGCGATTATCGAACATTTCGGAAGCGACGCCGTGGCCGAGGTCACAGGTCGGACCCGCAGGCTGATCCTGGGCCGCGATGGTCAGCAGCGCCTCGAACGGCGAAGCCCCAGTGCCAATGTCGCCGAAGCGCAAAGCTTCATGGAAGGGACCAAGCGCATCCTGGTCTTCTCGGATGCGGGCGGCACGGGGCGTTCCTATCATGCCGACTTGGGCGCCAGGAACCAGCAGCGCCGGGTTCACTTCCTGCTTGAACCGGGATGGCGCGCCGACAACGCCATCCAGGGTCTTGGTCGCACGAACCGCACCAATCAGGCCTCGGCCCCGCTGTTCCGCCCGGTCACCACCGACGTGAAGGGCGAACGCCGCTTCAT
Source organism: Qipengyuania pacifica (assembly GCF_019857205.1). GTDB lineage: Bacteria > Pseudomonadota > Alphaproteobacteria > Sphingomonadales > Sphingomonadaceae > Qipengyuania > Qipengyuania pacifica. The sequence continues at coordinate 561 of NZ_JAHWXO010000035.1, forward strand.
CTCGACTATTGCACGCAGGCTCGATGCCCTTGGCGCGCTTACGCGCGGCCAGCGCCAGACCGGCGGACAGAACCTGTTCGATCCGGCCGACAATCTCGAAAGCGATTATGCGCGCGACGCTCTCAGCCGTTGGTTCCAGCTGCTCTATGACGGCAAGCTTGAAGCCACCACCTTTGGCAACTTCGTCGAGCGCACCGGCCTCCAGCTCGAAAACCCCGATGGCGGGCTGACCGACAATCTCCCCACGATCCAGCGCTGGCTCAATCGCATCCTCGCGCTGCCGATTGCGCTCCAGAACGCCATATTCGATGAATATCTGGGCCTCGTTGAAGCGCGGATCGAAGCCGCGCGTGAAGCCGGGACGCTCGATCAGGGACTGGAAACCGTGGGGGTCGATCGCTTCACGGTCTTGGCAGATGAACTCCTGCGCACCGATCCGGTAACCGGAGCAGAAACACGTCTCGTCTCGCTCGAAGTGACGAGGCACCTTCGGCCTCTGCGCTTGCAGCGCCTGGTGCGGATGCACGAGATCGGCAGCCCGCACGCAATCCCGATGCGCAATGCGCGCTCGGGCAAGGTCGCACTGTCGGTTCCAGCTCGGCGTCTCATCGCCGACGACGGGGCCGTGATCGAACGTCGGCGCCTGCTGCGCCCGCTCAAGTCCGCGAACTGGACGCTTGAGGCACTCGGTGAGAGCCACTGGGAAGAAATTGGCGTCACCGCATTCACGAGTGCCTGGCGGGCCGAGGAAGAGGCAGCCGCCGCTTCACCGGTGACCGAGCGCGTCCATCTCGCCACCGGGCTGCTGCTCCCGGTCTGGAAGCGCCTCCCCGACGATCATGTCCGCGTCACCCGGCTCGTTGCCGAAGATGGCCAGTCGATCATCGGCCGCGAAGTGCTCGATGTCGACCTTGCCTCAATCGCCCAAACCTTTGGCCTCTCCGGCGTTGTCGGACCATCGGCAGATCAGATCGGCGACCTCGTCCTCGCCAGCGGCAAACCGCTGGGCCTTGCGAGCCACGATCCACTCACCTTGAAGCGCTCGCTGGTCGGCGGCGAACAGCGCCTTGAACTGACCGGATTCTCGCCGGATCGCCTCGACTGGTACAAGAACAAGGGCTGCTTCACCGAGATCATCCGCTACCGCACGCGGCTATTTGCCCCGGTGTCGAGAGCAAGCGAGATCCTCCAAAGCATCGCAATCGAGCCTTGAACTTCTCATTTGCCCTAAACTGGTCTATATAGAGACCAAATTCAGTCCTAAGGTGTTCTATGAAGCTGGACCAG
>NZ_JAHWXO010000036.1 GCF_019857205.1 Qipengyuania pacifica
CTGCTTTTCCTTAGGAAATCAGGAACATGGTGCTCAATGCGCCACGGTTTTTGAGTACCAATCGGCACTGCAAGATTTTTCCGCAGATTTCCGCGGGTTACGCAGCCATGCGCGCCAATGCGGGTTGCTACCTGCACATAGATGCGACATAAATCGTTCAGGTTTCGGGGCCCGCAGACTCCGAGCAATCAGATATCGTCAAATCAGCAAGAAGCACGGCTGGGCTGACACCTAGCCCTCCAGCGATCGTGCAAATCGTGGAGACGCTTATATTCTGACGACCTCGCTCGATACGTCCATAGTATGAGCGATCAATCTGGATCTTTTGCGCGAACTTCTCCTGCGAGAAACCTGCGTCCTCGCGCATCTTTCGGATTCTGGTTCCAACGATTTCAACAGCGCGCTTTGTCACAAAGCCTTGTTGACGCCATGCTATGCAAACGTCTACGGTCTGACAGACCACGGCTTTTATTACTCATTAATTGATGTTATGAGGGTCCTCGGTTCTGCGGCGCCCATTTTTCACCAGTGCGTCGGAACCACGAGATATAATCAGGCGATTTGCGTCTCAAGCCGAAGTAAGTCACTATCTGATCATGAACGATAAGCTGACCTTCGATCCCATCGAGCGTCGAGCTGAAAAGCAGGCGCAGCGAGACGTCGATGCCGAGGCTTTGGCTCGAGGCGACATCACGCGTGACGAGTTAGCGCGAGCGAATGGTCTCTTTTCGTCGCCTGCGATCGTCAATCGGCGTGTGGTCCGTAGATATGGGCATCGTTCGAAATGAGCCAAGTGTTAGAAGCGGATATTAAGGCCTGGATGCGGGGATCTTCGCATGACGAGGGTAGATAAGGACCGTGTAGCCCTTCGTGCCTTTTTCAACATTGCAAAGGTTTGGGGGCTCACTGACGATGAACAGCTAAGCATTTTGGGTCAGCCAGACCAGACGACATTCGATGCGTGGCGACACGGCGAAGGGCTGGCGCTTGCAAGGGACACGCTTGAGCGCATCTCTTACGTCTTGGGAATTTTTCAGGGGATCAATACCCTCTTGCCAGACAAGAAGATTGCGGCCGCGTGGGTTCGCCAGCCCAACGATGCTCCGATCTTCGGCGGAATCAGCGCGCTCGATCGAATGACGGCAGGCAACGTCAGTGACCTTTTTGTGGTCCGGCAGTACCTTGATGCTGAGGCGCCCCCTCTAAAAACCTCGAGAGATCGGCTGTTTGGAGCTTTGGAAGGCAAGGTCTCAATAGCTGATGACTTCGATGAGACTCCGCCAGACATCATAGCTGAGATGGAAGGCCGCTAGCTTCCGAAAGCCGATCCACTGACTGGGATCCCAAGTAGCCGCTTGGACGGAGCTGTTTGTTGTTTCAGCATAGGGCCCGCTAGCGGCATGGCTGCTTTCGAACGCATGGCGACCAAAAGCGGAAGTTCCGCAAGCGGCCCGAGAAGAACTCAAACCGGCCAGTCTGCTCCCGGCCCCAAAACTGCCGTTGTGGGGGGCTGTCTCTCAATGACTGAAA
>NZ_JAHWXO010000037.1 GCF_019857205.1 Qipengyuania pacifica
TGTCCGTCGTCAGAACATTTGGCACAACTCGCGGCGTAGATCAGCGGAGTGTGGGCCTCGTCTTGGATTGATGTTTAGGCGGCGAGCTTGCGGTGTTGCAAGCGCCGATGTTCGAGTGTCTTTCGCTTGATCCTTTCTCTTCGTTTGATGATGGCGGCAGCCCTGCCGAAGTAGGCATCGGCGGGTGTGACGTTGTCGAGGCTCTCGTGGTAGCGCTGGTGGTTGTAATGCTCGACGAAGGCCTTGATCTGCTGTTCGAGATCGCCCGGCAGGAAGTAATTCTCCAACAGCACACGGTTTTTGAGCGTCTGATGCCAGCGCTCGATCTTGCCTTGGGTCTGTGGGTGGAAGGGTGCGCCGCGCACGTGGCTCATCTTGTTGGCCTCGATGTATTCGGCCAACTCGCTCGCGATGTAGCTGGGGCCATTGTCGCTGAGCAGGCGGGGCCTGTGCAGCACATTGGCGTGGTCGCAGCCTGAGGCTGCCAGCGCCATATCGAGCGTGTCAGTGACGTCCTCGGCTCGCATGGTGGTGCAGAGCTTCCATGCAATGATGTAGCGCGAGTAATCGTCGAGCACGGTCGAGAGATAGACCCAGCCCCATCCTATGATCTTGAAGTAGGTAAAGTCGGTCTGCCACATCTCGTTGGGGCGGGAGGTTTGTGTGTGGAACGCGTCTGCCGCCTTGATCACGGTGTAGGCCGGGCTGGTGATCAGATCATGAGCCTTGAGCAGCCGGTAAACCGTAGCTTCGGACACGAAGTAGCGCTTCTCGTCGGTGAAGCGCACCGCCAGTTCTCGCGGGGACAGCTCGGTCTGTTCCAGCGCCATCTCGACGATCTGCTGCTGGACATCCTCGCCGATGCGGTTCCACACCCGGCTCGGCCCGGATGGTCGGTCTGCCAGCGCCTCGGGGCCACCTTCAAGGTAACGATCATACCAGCGGTAGAAGGTGCGCCGTGCCACGCCGAGCTGGTCCAGCGTGCGTTTGGCGGGCAGGTGCGACTGCTCGACGATCCTGATTATCTCCAGCTTCTCGGATGCAGGGTATCTCATTCGTCGTCTCCCCCATCCGCGATCATGCTTTTTTTGAGCAGACGGTTCTCCAGGGTGAGATCGGCCACACATTCCTTCAGATCACGGGCCTCACGGCGCAGGTCCTTCACCTCGTCCGTGGTCGCAGCACGCGCAGTGTCACCAGCCAGACGGCGCTTGCCGGCCTCCATGAACTCCTTGGACCAGGTGTAATACAGGCTCTGTGCGATCCCTTCACGGCGGCACAGCTCGGCAATGGAGTCATCGCCGCGCAGGCCATCGAGCACGATCCTGATCTTGTCTTCAGCAGAGAAGTGCCGACGGGTCTTGCGGCGGATGTCCTTTACGACCTGCCCGGCAGGCTTTTTGGACCTTGAGGATTTGGGCTTCATCTTCGTTCCTTCGTCACTACGACGAAGCCCAAATCCTCCTTAAATCACAACCTCAAATCTGTGCCACAGGTGCTGACGGGGGACAG
>NZ_JAHWXO010000038.1 GCF_019857205.1 Qipengyuania pacifica
TGATGCTGTGGACGGCTCTCCAATCACCTGCGGTATAAGCCGCGGTATGAGCTGGAAGGAGAGCCACAATGGAAGAAGTTGTTACGATCGGTCTGGATATCGCGAAGTCTGTTTTTCAGGTGCATGGAGTGAACAGCGCAGGCGATGCGGTGCTGCGCCGTCAGTTGAAGCGAGCACGGATGCTGCCGTTTTTTGCGAAGCTGCCGCCGTGTTTGATCGGTATCGAGGCCTGCAATAACTCGCATTACTGGGCGCGTGAGTTGAGTGCGCTGGGTCACGACGTGAAGCTGATGCCTGCCCAATATGTGAAGCCCTACGTCAAACGACAGAAGAATGATGCGGCTGATGCCGAGGCGATCTGTGAGGCGGTGACACGCCCGACCATGCGCTTTGTCGCGGTGAAGAGCCCAGAGCAGCAGAGCCTGATGATGTTGCACCGGGTCAGGCTCATGCTGAACCGACAGCGCACGCAGATCTCGAACGCGATCCGTGCTCACATCTCGGAGTTCGGCGTGGTGGCACCAGTTGGTAGGCTCGGTGTCGAGCGGCTGCTGGAGGTCGTGGAAGATGAGGATGACTATCGTATCCCGGTAGATGCGCGGGTCTGTCTGAAGATGCTCGCTGCTCAACTGGCTGTTGTGAAGCAGCAGGTGCTTGAGAACGATCGCCGGGTGCTGGCCAGCGCCAGGCGGACAGAACTGGGTCGCAGGCTGATGGAGATCCCTGGCATTGGCCCGCTTCTCGCTAGCGCCTTCGTTGCGAGCGTTGCGGACCCAACCGTGTTCAAGACCGGTCGCGATCTCGCGGCCTGGATCGGGCTCGTTCCCAAACAGAACTCATCAGGTGGGAAGGATAGGCTTGGCAGCATCACCCGAGCGGGTAATCGATACTTGAGGCAGATGCTGGTGGTCGGGGCGATGGCGGTCATCCGCTATGCCGAGAGGCATGGAACAAAGCGGCCATGGTTGGTCGAGTTGCTTGCGCGCAGACCTGCCAAGGTCGCGGCAGTGGCTCTGGCAAACAAGAATGCGCGGATGGTCTGGGCGCTGATGACCAGTGGAGAGCGTTACCGCGAACCGCAGGTGAAAGCGGCGTAGAGATAAGGCGCGGGGCTACCGCGCCGACGAAGTTGGAAAGGGCAAAGAGGAGTTGATGCGCAAAGCAGGTTGAAACCGCCGGATCGGGAAAACCCATTTTGGGCCGTGGCGCTTCGAGCGCGTGCTATAGGTCGGGACCCGGTTCGCGCGAAAGGCATCATGGCCAGCGGCGCATGTCAAAGCCGCAATCAAAGGCCGAACACATGGCCGCCTCGACCAGCGGAAAGCTCAACGCCAAAAAGCCCTTGCCAAAGGAGGGCCGTCCACACACGGCCCAA
>NZ_JAHWXO010000039.1 GCF_019857205.1 Qipengyuania pacifica
GTGACGTGACCCCCTGATTTTCCTCCACGAGCGATTAGAGTCTGGCCTGAAGGAAGGACAGACGATGAAGCGCAAGAGGTTTTCAGAAGAGCAGATCATTGGCGTGCTGAAGGAAGCGGAGGCGGGCGCGAAGACCGCTGATCTGGCGCGGCGGCACGGGGTTTCGGAAGCGACGATCTACAACTGGAAGGCCAAATATGGCGGGCTGGAGGTATCGGAGGCCCGGCGCCTGCGGGAGCTCGAGAGCGAGAACGCGAAGCTTAAGCGGTTACTGGCCGATGCCATGCTGGATCAGGCTGCATTGAAAGACCTTCTGGCAAAAAAGTGGTGACGCCCGCTGCGAAGCGGGAAGCTGTTGCTCATCTCCAGGCGTGTCATGGGATGAGCGAGCGGCGGGCGTGCCGTGTCATCGATGCCGATCGCAAGAGCGTGCGCTATCGTTCCATCCGGGACGACGATGGTGCGCTGCGTGAGAAGCTGCGCGAGCTGGCCAACCAGCGTCGTCGGTTCGGCTATCGCCGTTTGCATATCCTGCTGCGCCGGGAGGGCGTGATGATCAACCGCAAGAAGACCCAGCGGCTCTACAAGGAGGAAGGTCTGGCGGTGAGGCGGCGACGCAGCCGCAAGCGTGCTGTCGGCAACAGGGCACCTGCTCCGGTGCTGGCCCTGCCGAATCAGCGCTGGAGCCTCGACTTCGTTCATGACCAGATGGCTTCTGGCAGACGGTTCCGGGTGCTCAATGTGGTCGATGATGTGACCAGGGAGTGCCTGGCCGCGGTGCCGGATACCTCGATCTCGGGGCACCGTGTCGTGCGCGAGCTGACCCAGCTGATCGCCCAGCGAGGCAAGCCGGGCATGATCGTCAGCGACAATGGCACCGAGCTCACAAGCAATGCCGTTCTGGCATGGTGCGGCCAGATCGGCGTGGAGTGGCATTACATCGCTCCGGGGAAGCCGATGCAGAATGGTTACGTTGAAAGCTTCAACGGCCGCATGCGCGACGAGCTTCTCAACGAGACCCTGTTCATGAGCCTTGCCCATGCCCGGGTCGAGATCGCTGCCTGGATCGAGGACTACAACCGCGAGAGACCGCACTCGTCCCTTGGCTACGCAACACCGGCGGCGTTCGCCGCCGAACTCGATAAGCAATGGCCTGCTTCGCTACGCCCTACGGGCTCCGCTACGCAGCCCATTGCTTCAACCGCGCTGATGCGCAAAACAACCGCCCGGCTCTAATCCCAGCTGGGGGAAAGCTGGGGGTCACGTCA
>NZ_JAHWXO010000004.1:0-290000 GCF_019857205.1 Qipengyuania pacifica
AGTTCGCGGATTCCGAGCCGGAGGGGCGCGACATGCGGCGCTGGCACGCGTTCGTGGAAATCGGGCACAAGGGCGTTGCCTTCGATACCTGGAACCACGCGACAAAGGACTGGAGCGACGGCAAGCGCTGGCGTGTGCGCAGCATCGTCATGCTCAGCGTGACCGTCCGGTTCTTCAAGAATCGCTGGGCCGATTCGCTCGCCCTGCTCAAACAGGATGGCATCACCGGCTGGAAAGCCCGCTGGGGCCTGTTCAAATATCTGACCGTCAGCCCCGGCGTCGTGCGGCGCATTTTCCCGGCATGGCTGGCCTATTTCAAACCGGGCTTCCATCCGTGGGATCACGACGATCGCGCCCTGATTAATGTTTACGAGGGCGAATTTTCCGACGCCCTGATGCCCGCGGAATAATTTTCCGCCCAATAGCTGCTGGAAGAAAGGCCCCGCGAGGTGATCGCGGGGCCTTTTCCGTTTGGTCAGGCGGCCTGAAGCGGCATCAGCGTCTCATCGGACAGGTGCAGCCGGTAAAGCGCGCAGGGCGCGTCGCTACCCCGCCCCCTGCTGTGGCGCGGAACGATCTTTCCGGTCGGTACGAAGCCGATCTTGCGCAAAACGCGCCCCGACGCCGGATTGTCGGTGAAATGGCCCGCCTCGATTCGCTGGTGGCCCAGCAGCCGCGCAACCTCCAGCACACCGCGGGCCGCTTCGGTGGCGAAACCGCGCCCCCAGTATGGCTGCGCAATCCAGTAACCCAGTTCGGTCTGGCCGTTCTCGTCCGGATCCATGCCGATGCATCCGACGATCTCCGACCCTGACGGCGTCGGCAGGGTGATCAGGAAACGCGGATAGAAGGGATCGGTGTTGCGCATCACGAATTCGTGCGCATGTCGGGGGAGATAGGGCCAGGGCGCGCTGGCAAGGTTGCGGACGACGCCTTCGTCGGCAATCGCGCGCAAAAGTGCATCGGCATCTTCGGGCCAGGCAGGCCGCAGCAGCAGCCTCTCGGTAACATGGAACATCGGTATTCTCCCCGTATCTCCACGCTCCGGGCTCCTAGGCCGGACGCGTGACAATTGCGTGGCGGCGAAAGGATTTTTCGCCGACGAAATCGAAGAGGGAGAAACGACGAGAGGGAGACGGGTTGGTCCCATCTCCCTCTTCGGTTGCCGGATCATGGACCCGGCTGGGACCGTCCCGTTTGGACGATCCCGTTATCGGAGCGTCCGGTTATTCCGCGGCTTCGGCCATCATATCGACCGAGACGAATTTGCGGTCGAGTTTGCCCTTGTGGAATCGCACAATACCATCGGTAAGCGCGAAAAGGGTGTGGTCCTTGCCCATGCCGACATTGGCACCGGCATAGAACTTGGTACCGCGCTGGCGCACGAGGATGTTGCCGGCGACGACGTTCTCGCTGCCGAACTTCTTCACACCAAGGCGACGACCGGCTGAATCGCGACCGTTACGCGACGAACCGCCTGCTTTCTTATGTGCCATCGTCCGTGCTCCTTACTTCTTGTCTTCGGTCTTCTTGGCTGCGGCCTTCTTGGGCGCTGCCTTCTTGGCCGGTGCCTTGTCGGCAGCTTCCGTCTTGGGAGCGGCCGTCTTCTCGTCGGCGTCAGCCTTCGGAGCCGCTTCCTTCTTCGGAGCCGCCTTCTTTTCGGCCTTCGAATCGCCAACCGCCGTGATGCGCAGCAGCGTCATCTGCTGGCGGTGGCCGTTCTTGCGGCGATAGTTGTGGCGGCGACGCTTCTTGAAAACGAGAACCTTCTCGCTCTTGGCCTGCGCAATGATCTCCGCCGAAACGGTAACCTTGCCGGCATCCGAAAGCTTCTCACCTTCGCCTGCAAGCAGGACGTCACCCAGCGTGATGGTGTCGCCGGCTTCTCCAGCCAGCTTCTCAACCGCGATCTTGTCTCCGGCGGCAACCCGGTATTGCTTGCCGCCCGTGCGCACTACTGCGAACATGGTACGTGTCTCTCGTTCAATTTGCTGTGCCCTAACCCACAAGACGAACTCTTGCGAATAAACGGCGCGCCCGTCAGGCCGCCAGAAGCAGCCCCGGAAAGAAGCGTGCCGTTAGGCCAAAGGCGGTCCCAAGTCAACGCCCGGTACGAGGAAATTTGCATCCTCGCTGGCGCGCTGCGACGCGCGTGATATGGAGGGTGTGATGATCGACCGCAAGCATCTTGTCTTTCCGTTCGCCGCACTTCTGGTGGCAGGCTGTGCCGCCTCCTCGGACCGCTATCCTTCGCTGGCCGTGCGCGATGTGGAACGTGCGGAAGGTACGTTCGACCCCGTACCGGGCCCGCAACTCGACGTTCCCGAGGTAGAGGTGGATGTCGGCCCGGATCTCGGCGCGGGCCTCACATCCCTGGTTGCAGACGCCCAGGCCGCCCATACCGCCTTCACCGACGCCGTCCCTGCGGCAGAACGCAGCGTTCGGGCCGCATCGGGCAGCAGTATCGGCAGCGACAGCTGGGCAGCGGCTCAGGTCGCTCTTGCCGATCTCGATTCGGCACGCAGTAATGCGGCAATCGTGCTGGGCGAACTCGATACGCTCTACACCGCTGCCACCGTGCAGGCAGAAGACGCCACGGCGATCGTCGAAGCGCGCAACACTGTCATCGCTCTCGTATCGGAAGAAGATTCGGTGCTGGAACGGCTGCGCGCGCAGGTTCGCTGAACGCCAGGGGCACGAAGCCGGTTTCCCGGCTCCGCACCCCCGCCCCCATAAACCGGTACTGGTCAGACCAGCGCGGCGATCGTGACCGTGGTCACTCCCCAGCAGAAGATCAGCACCGGCAGGATAAGCACCTGCACCGCGGCATCGCGCGCAGTCACCCGGCCCGTATGAGTGGCAATTCCGTCGCGGACGAGCTTTGCCCAGCTCATGTTCCGCCCCCGGTGTTCCGGCGCCATCCGTATCCACACCGCTGGCAGGCCGAATCCCGCGACGATGAAGAGGGTGAAGATCACCATCGGTATGATGAGCCCGGGCGATGACAGGCCAGCCGCCATGACCGCGAGAAAGCCGAGATAAAGCCCCACGGTCGCGACATAGAGCCCCTTGGGCAGTTCGAAGCTACGATCGACTTCGTGCGTTACCTGGGGCGAATCGAGGATGATCGCCTGTTCGGCAACGAGTTCGCGGGTGAAATGCTTGGACATGGCGTGCTCCTTTGATGGAGCAGTGATGCGCCGGTCAGACCGCGTTTTCCTTGATCTGGATCAAGAAACCCGAATTATTTCCAGCGCGCCAGATCGCTATGGTCCTGCCCACGGGGTTCGATCCAGTGCCAGCCATCGCCGCGCCGTTCGCGCTTCCACAGCCATGCTGCCGACTTGAGATGGTCCATCAGGAAATCGGCGGCCTCGAAGGCGTCGCGGCGATGCCGCGCGGCTGCGGCAACCAGCACGATGGCATCGCCCGGCGCCATGACACCGACCCGGTGCCACACGAGCGCGCCATCCAGCGAAAATCTCTCCTGCGCCTCTTGCGTCAGCTCCTGCATGCCGGGCAGCGTGAGCGGTTCGTAATGCGACAGTTCGAGCGCTTTCACATTGCCGTCGGGTCGCACCTTGCCGAGGAAGGACACGATCCCGCCCGCCTCGCCATGCGCGGCGTTGAACGCCGCCAGCGCTTCGCCCACCGACAGTCCCTTGTCGAGCAGTCGAACGTCCAGCGGGACGGAGATGCTAAGCCTGGCCACCGCTCACCGGGGGTAACAGGGCGACTTCATCGCCGTCCTGGGCATCGAGGGCGGTCTTGTCCGCCAGTACCCGTCCCTGGCACGCGATATTCACCCGCGTCTCGCGAAGCTGCTGCGCAATCGCCGCGTCGACCTGGCCCAGCAACCCTTCCCAATCGAGCGGGGCGGCAACTTCGATTTCCGATTCGCCGGCCAGATCGCTCAGCGGACCAAGGAAAAGAATGCGTACACCCATCGATCAGGTCTCCAGATACTGCCCGGTTATGCCGGGCGCCGCCGCAAGATAGGTTTCGGTTGCATCGACCGCTTCGCCCCCATCACCGGCAACCATGTTGATCCGGCGCGGCGCATATTTACGGGCAAGCCCTGCAACCATGGCCAGGCGCCACTGTCTATGGGTGTGATCGGCAGGCGGGACGAGTATCAATGCGTCTTCGCCCCCATCCAGGACTTGCTCGACCTGCTCCAGCCAGTGTTGGTGGAATGCGCCCGCCGCGGCCAGCGGGTCTTGCGGCAGGCCGTCTACTGCGATTCGCTTCATTCCCGGCGCTCGCGGTGCAGGGTGATGCCGATCTGCTCGCCCGCCTCCGCGATCGCCAGCTTGACGATCTTCACCGTCACCGCTTCGATCCTTCTGTCCTGCAGGAACAGGGTCTCGCACACGTGATCGGCTACGGCCTCGATCAGCTTGAAATGCACGCCCTCGGGCAAGGCACCTGATGCGGCGAACTTCAGATCCATGTAATTCTTCGAATCGTCGAGCGGCGTGTCCGGATCGTAACGGCGAAGCGGTTTCATCCGCACCTTGATGGTGAAACGCAGCGGCTGCGGGCGGCCGGTTTCTTCCGAATAAATACCGGTGAGCACATCGTGCTCGAACTCGGCCACTTCGAGGATCAGCGAATCGTTCATGCGCGCGCCTCCTAGCGCGGATTGGACCAGCGCGCGAAAATCGCGGTGGGTAGCAGGCGCCCTGCCCGCTGTTCGTCGTCGGCCTGTTCGAGGCTGTCTTCCTGCACTGCCAGATCGCCATGCTCGATCTTGCCGGGCAATCCGGCGAACAGCTCTTCCAGCAATCCACCCAGGGCAAGGCTGCTCATCCGTACGGCATAGACGGTCAGGAACAGGAACCGGCTGTCCGCATCCAGCAACTGGCGGCAGTCCGAAACGAGGCCGGGAAGCCCCTCTTCCAACCGCCATACTTCGCCGTCGGGCCCGCGGCCGAATTTGGGCGGGTCGAGGATGATCCCGTCATAACGCCGGCCGCGCCGCACTTCGCGCGCCGTATACTTCATTGCATCTTCGACCAGCCAGCGGATCGGGCGATCATCAAGGCCCGCAAGCGCCGCATTCTCGCGTGCCTGCGCTACAGATTTCTTGCTCGCATCGACATGCGTAACCCGGCCGAACCGGCTCAGCGCCTGTGTACCGACCCCGGTATAACCGAACAGGTTCATGGTCTCGGCGTCGGTGGCACCGGCCAGTTGCTCACCCATCCAGTCCCACACCGGCGCCATGTCGGGGAAGAACCCGAGATGACGGAAGGGCGTACATTGCGCGGTAAAGCGCGCCTCGTCGCCCCAACCGAGTTCCCATCCATGTTCCGGCACTTCGCCGGAATATTGCCAGCGGCCTCCGCCGTCCTCGTCGCTGCCAGGCACGAATTCGCCATCCGCATTCCACTCGGGCAAGCGCGGCGACCACATGGCCTGCGGTTCGGGGCGAATGAAGCGATAGGGTCCGTATTCTTCGAACTTGCGACCATGGCCGCTGTCGAGCAGGCGATAGGCATCCCAGCCCTCGCCGACCATCAACACCGGATCGCGCATCAACTCCGCCATCAGGCAGCATGCCCCAGAATGTGGTCGCGCACCGCCTCGTACGTGCCGGGAAGCTCGGTATAGGCTTCCTCGCGCGCGAACAGGTCGCCTACTCGCGCGGGCAAGGACGGCCGCGTCCCGGTGGAACGTTCGACGGCATCGGGAAACTTCGCCGGGTGCGCCGTCGCCAGCGTGACGACCGGCACGTCGTGAGGAAGCTCCACCGCGCGCGCTGCATGCAAGCCGATCGCGGTATGCGGGTCGACGATCTCGGCACAGTCCTCGCACGCCCAGCGCATGGCCCGTGCCATGTCGTCCTCGTCGGCGCGCATGCTGGTGAACAGCGCAGCCGCCCCATCACGCTGTGCATTGGTCAGCTGCATCGCTTTGCTCGCTTCGAAACCGCGCATCTGTTCGGCCAGAGCGATCCCGTCACGCCCCCCGACATCGAACAGCAGCCGTTCGAAATTGGAACTGACCTGGATATCCATGCTCGGCGCAGCGGTCGGTGTGACTGTTCCGGTCGAATAGTCGCCGTTCGACAGTGCTCGATACAGTATGTCGTTGGTGTTCGTCGCCACAATCAAACGTTTGATTGGCAAGCCTATCCGTTCGGCAACATGCCCGGCAAAGACATCGCCGAAATTGCCCGTGGGTACGCTGAAGGCCACTTCGCGCTCCGGCCCGCCCAATTGGAGGGAAGCCGCGAAGTAATAAACAACCTGCGCCATTAGCCGCGCCCAGTTGATCGAATTGACGGCCCCGATCCGGTGCCTCGCCGTCACGTCCCGATCGGCAAAAATGCGCTTAACCATCGCCTGCGCATCATCGAACGATCCGTCGATCGCGATGTTATGGACGTTGGGCGCACGCACCGTCGTCATCTGGCGGCGCTGCACGTCGCTGACCCGCCCCTTTGGGTGAAGCATGAAAATCTCGACCCGGTCGAGACCTGCCACGGCATCGATAGCCGCGCTGCCGGTGTCCCCGCTGGTCGCGCCGACGATGGTCAGCGTGCCATTTTCCCGCGCAAGAAATTCCTCGAACAGCAGGCCCAGCATCTGCAGCGCCACGTCCTTGAAGGCGAGTGTCGGACCGTGGAAGAGTTCCAGCAGCCACTGCCGCTCGTCGAGCTGCGTCAACGGCGTCACCGCGGCATGGGCAAAGCGCCCGTAAGCCTTGGCCGTCAGCCCGCGCAGGCTTTCCGGCGTCAGGCAGTCGCCCACGAAGGGCTGCATGACCCGGGCAGCCAGTTCGGCATAGGGCAGGCCGCGCATCGATCCGATCTCGTCACGAGAGAAACGCGGCCATTCCGCCGGAACGTAGAGACCGCCATCATTGGCGAGGCCGGCGAGCGTGACGCCAGCAAAATCGAGCGTCGGGGCGCTGCCGCGAGTAGAGACATATTGCATCGTGTCAGCCGGTTAGCGCCGGTAACTGGAGCGGGCAAGCAAGCCGCTCTTTAATCCGCCCTAGCCCGCGTCGCCTTGCGCCGTAGCGCCAGCACATAAATCACCAGGGCAGTCAGCGCGAAAAAGAACCACTGCCCGGCATAAGCCAGGTGATTGTTTGGCAGATCGCGCGGATCTGGAGAGGCGAGAGGTTCGAGTCCCGCAATCGGCTCGCTCGCGACGATCCTGCCGCCGGGCGCAATCGTACCGCGAACCATGCCGCCGTCCCAGCTCACCGGCGCCGGGTCGCGTGAAAATCCGAGGTCGATGGTTGCGCTCTCTCCGCTCCCGAGGCGACATGTCGCCCGCTGAGCCACGCCCTTTTCTCCGCGCTCGCTCGTACCGGCAACCGTCGTGATGCCATCGACACGAACGCAATCGACGCTCGTGCGACGGTAGAGGGCCTCATCCAGCGCAGCTGGCGAGCGCGGATAGTCGACCTCCGCTGACATCTGCAGGGCCTGCTCTGCCCGTGCAATCAGCGCGGCCTTTTCATCCATTCGGCCCAATTGCCAGATCCCGAGCGCAATCATGATGGCAATGGCCGCAGCGACGACAAGCGTGGGAAGAATGGGAACGCGCATCAGAAAATCCTGCTTCAGCCCTCGCGGGCAGCACTGTGACGCCCGTCGATCAATTGCACAGTAGTCACGACCATCGTCGGGAATCCCTGCGCCAAACCGAGAAGGGCAGCCTCGGTGAGACCGGGCTGCCCTTCGCGTTTTTCGAATTCTGCCGAGCCCATTAGTGGACGGCAGCACCCCAACCGCCCCAGACATAGATGGCGACGAAGAGGAACAGCCAGACGACATCGACGAAGTGCCAGTACCAGGCGGCTGCTTCGAAGCCGAAGTGCTGACGCGGCGTGAAGTGGCCCTTGTAGGTACGGATCAGGCAGACGATCAGGAAGATCGTGCCGACCAGCACGTGGAAACCGTGGAACCCGGTCGCCATGTAGAACGCCGAGCTATAGGTGTTCCCGCCGAAGGCGAAGGGCGCATGCATGTATTCATACGCCTGGATCATGGTGAAGACCGCGCCCAGGATAATGGTCAGCCAAAGACCCTTCTTCAGCCCTTCGCGATCGCCGTGGATCAGGCTGTGATGGGCCCAGGTCACGGTCGTGCCCGAGCAGAGCAGAATCAGCGTGTTGAGCAGCGGCAGGCTGAACGGATCGATTACCGCCTCGATGGCGACCGGGGGGAAGACCCCGCCGACGACTTCGGAAATCTCACTCGGGAACAGTGCGAAATCGAACCAGCTCCAGAACCAGCCAACGAAGAACATCACTTCCGAAGCGATGAACAGGATCATGCCGTAGCGCATGTGCAACTGCACGACCGGCGTGTGATCGCCGCGCTCGGCTTCCTTCACGATGTTCGAAAACCAGCTGAAGAAGGTGGCGATCAGGCCTGCGATACCCAGACCAAGCACGAGATGGCCATTTGCCATGTCGTGCATGTAGAGCACCATGCCGCTGGTGAAGACCAGCGCCGACAGAGAGCCGACGAAGGGCCAGATATCGGGTTCGAGAATGTGATATTGGTGATTGACGTTGCCAGCCATTGTACTCGCGTCCTGGGTTTCGCTTTGCGGGTGCCCTTAATGCGCCAATGCCCGCTGGTCTAGGGGCTACTCGGCAGATTCCAGAGCCCGGTGAAAAGTATACGATAATGTGATCTGCTCGACATCGTCCATATTCGGATCGTCGAGCGCCTTGGGATCGACATAATAGAGCACAGGCATGCGCACTTCCTGACCCGGTTTCAGCACCTGTTCGGTGAAACAGAAACACTGAATCTTGTTGAAATAGGCGCCTGCCTGTTCAGGCTCGACGTTGAAAGTCGCCGTGCCGGTGATCGTTTCGTCGGAATTGTTCTTGGCGAGATAGATCGCCATATCGCGTTGACCGATCGTGACCGTGTCCGTGACCTGTTCCGGCCGGAAGCTCCACGGCACGTCGTTGGCCGTCGTGCCGTCGAAACGGATCGAAATGGTCTTGGCGCCCGCACTGGCGCCCAAGCGTTCGGCCAAGGCGGCGTCACTTTCGCTGGCGCGCTGCGTGGTACCGCCGAAGCCGGTCACCTGGCAGAACATCTGGTAGAGAGGGACCGCTGCGAATCCCAGGCCGAGCATGCCCAGAGCGCCCAGGAATGCGAAGATCGCCGTGCGGTTCTTGCGTGAATCGAGAGTTGCAGCCGTCATGCGTCCCTCACATCCGCGCGATGGTTATCACGTAGAATAGAACGGCCAGAAACAGCAGAATACCGCCCAGCACGAGATTACGGCTCTTCTGGCGGCGTTTGTATTCGGTTTCTTCTTCGGGGGTCATGCGATCCATCCCAGATTGGCCAATACCCTGTCAGCCACCAGCGCGGCAAACAACGCGAAAAGATAGATGATGCTGAATGCGAACAGGCGCTTTTCGGGCTTCATCGTGTCGTTCTCGCCAGTGTGGCGGAAAGCGACGGGAAACGAAAGGGCAAGAAAGGCAAGCGAGAGCGCAAGCGATGCAACACCATAGATATAACCGGTCCCGCCGATGAACCACGGCGCCGCCGCGACCGGCACAAGCAGTACGGCGTAAGCAAGGATCTGGTGCCGCGTCGACGTTTCGCCGCGCACCACGGGCATCATGGGAATGCCGACATTGGCGTAATCTGTCTTCACGAACAGGGCGAGCGCCCAGAAATGCGGCGGCGTCCACATGAAGATAATCAGGAACAGCAGCACTGGCATGAGTGTGATGTCGCCGGTCACGGCAACCCAGCCTATCATCGGCGGAAAGGCCCCCGCCCCGCCGCCGATGACGATGTTCTGTGGTGTGCGCGGCTTGAGCCAGACAGTATAGATCACCGCGTAATAGAAGATCGACAGCGCCAGGATCGTCGCTGAAAGCCAGTTCACAGCCAGGCCCATGATCATGACCGAAGCAGCCGATATCAATACGCCGAAATCGCGCGCATCGGTGCGGTTCATGCGGCCTGCGGGAAGCGGCCGCGCCGCCGTGCGTTTCATGCCGGCATCGATATCGGCTTCCCACCACTGGTTGAGCGCTGCAGCGCCGCCCGCGCCGAGCGCGATGCACAGGATCGCGGTAAAGCCAAGTATCGGATTGATATGCCCAGGTGCAGCCAGCAAACCACATAAGCCGGTAAAGATCACCAGGCTCATAACGCGTGGCTTGGTCAGCGCGAAAAAGTCGCGCCATTCCGTAGGGAGCTGGGTGGGAACGGTCTGGGTCATGGAATCGAGCGCCCTATAGGGCGTCAGAGGCGCTTTAGCCAGTCAATCAGGATGCGGTTCACCTCGTCCGGCCTTTCCTGCTGGGTCCAGTGCCCCACTCCGTCGAGTATGTGACCTTCGACATTCGGCACGAACATCTTCACCAATCCGATCGGATCCTCGACCGCACCGAACAGGAAAGTGGCCGGATCGCGTGTGCCGCCGATGAACAAAGCGGGCTGTTCGATCAATTTGCCCGCCCAACCCTGTAGCCATTCATAGTCGGCTTCATGGTTGCGGTAGCGGTTGAGCGGTCCGCGAAAGCCGGAGGATTTAAACTCCGCTTCATAAAAATCGAGATCGTCCTCGGTCAGCCAGCCCACCGGCGCTGGATCGGGCAACCCTTCGAGGAAGGTGGCACCCAGCGGCTTGTCGAAATAATCTCCTGGCGGCACATCGCCGCTGATCGAATACATCATGCGGGCCACCCATTCGCGCGGATCCCGCTCGGCTTCCGCTTCGGCGACGCCCGGCTCCTGGAAGTATTCCTGATAGAAGAACCGCCCTTTGGACGTGAAATGTTCGCGAAACACCTCCGTGAACGGGCGATTGGGAACGCCGGCGAAGGGAACGGAAAGTCCCGCAACGGCGCGAAAATGTTCCGGATGCGTCAGCGCGGAATTCCACACGATGGGCGCGCCCCAGTCGTGCCCGATCAGGGTCGCCGGCTCATCGGGCGAAAGAGCGTTACGCAGCCCGACGAGATCGCCCACGATCCGCTGCAAGGTATAGGCTTCGATCGGATGCGGTTTGTCCGAACCGCCATAACCGCGCACATCGATCGCACAGGCGGTGAACCCCGCCGCTGCAATCGGTCCGATCTGGTGTCGCCAGCTGTACCAGCTTTCCGGAAAGCCGTGGACCATGATGACCAGCGGTCCTTCGCCCTCGATTGCACAGCGCAGGCTTGCGTCGCCCGTATCGATCGTCCGCATTTCACGCATTCGGTGTCTCCCGTCGAGATATGAAAACGGCCGGTCCACCATGGAACCGGCCGCGCTTTCATGTCCAGTCTTTCGAGCGTGGATCAGGCCGGATGGGCCTTGCTGATGTGGTCGTCGGAGGTGTGGTGATCCTCGATCACCGGCAGCTCGCTGAACTGGTGGTACGGCGGAGGGCTGGACAGCGTCCACTCGAGCGTCGTCGCGCCTTCGCCCCAGTAGTTTGCAGGAGCCTTCTTGCCGGCCACGAAAGCGTAGACCAGGTTGGCGAAGAAGAAGATCATCGAACCGGCCATGATTTCGTAACCGATGGAGCTGATCTCGTTCCAGTAGGCATAGGCATCCGCATAGTCGGGATAGCGACGCGGCATGCCCTGCAGACCCAGGAAGTGCTGCGGGAAGAAGATCACGTTCACGCCGATGAAGAAGCCCCAGAAGTGCAGGTGCGCCAGCAGTTCGGAGTGCATCTTGCCGCTCATCTTCGGGAACCAGTAGTAGAAGCCCGCGAAGAGCGAGAACACGGCACCCATCGACAGCACGTAGTGGAAGTGCGCGACGACGAAGTACGTGTCGTGAACGACGTCGTCGATGCCGCCATTGGCGAGATAGACGCCCGTCACACCGCCGACGGTGAACAGGAAGATCATGCCGATCGCCCAGACCATGGGGGATTTGAACTCGATCGAGCCGCCCCACATGGTTGCGATCCAGCTGAAGATTTTCACCCCGGTCGGAACCGCGATGACCATGGTCGCTGCGGTGAAGTACATCTTCGTGTTCACGTCGAGACCGACGGTGTACATGTGGTGCGCCCAGACGACGAAGCCGACGACACCGATCGCGACCATGGCGTAGGCCATGCCGAGGTAACCGAACACCGGCTTGCGGCTGAAGGTCGAGACGATCTGCGAGATCATGCCGAAGCCCGGCAGGATCATGATGTACACTTCTGGGTGACCGAAGAACCAGAACAGGTGCTGGTAGAGAATCGGGTCGCCACCACCGGCCGGATCGAAGAACGTCGTACCGAAGTTACGATCGGTGATCAGCATGGTGATCGCGGCCGCCAGAACCGGCAGGGCCAGCAGCAGCAGGAAGGCGGTAACCAGAACCGACCACACGAACAGCGGCATCTTGTGCAGGGTCATGCCCGGCGCACGCATGTTGAAGATGGTGGTGATGAAGTTGGTCGCGCCCAGGATCGAACCCGCACCGGCAAGGTGCAGCGCGAAAATGGCGAAATCGACGGCCGGGCCTTGCGAACCCGTGGTCGAAAGCGGCGCATAGACCGTCCAGCCCGTACCTGCACCCGGACCCGTGCCGCCCGGCACGAAGAGCGAGAACATCAGCGAGCAGAAGCCCGCAACGGTCAGCCAGAACGAAATGTTGTTCATGCGCGGGAAGGCCATGTCGGGCGCGCCGATCATCAGCGGGACGAACCAGTTGCCGAAGCCGCCGATCATCGCCGGCATCACCATGAAGAAGACCATGATCAGGCCGTGAGCGGTGATGAACACGTTCCACATGTGCAGCGCGGTGTCGAAATCGGCACTGCCGCCCATGAACTGGGCCCAGAACTGCAGATACTGGATACCCGGCTCAGCCAGCTCCATCCGCATGATGCCCGAGATCGCACCACCAACGATACCCGCGATGATCGCGAAGATCAGGTAGAGCGTACCGATGTCCTTGTGGTTGGTGGACATGAACCAGCGCGCAAAGAAACCGGGCTTGTGGTCCGCATCGTGATGCGCGTGATCTTCGTGGTGGGCCTCGAAGTGGTCGGCGGTAGTAGCCATCGTGCTATACTCTCGAGCTAATCGTAAATCTTAAGCGGTCGGTGCGACAGGAGCAGCGCCTGCCCCCGGAGCGCCGGGTTCGGCGCTTTCGGGCTGCTGCAGCGGAGCGGCGGCAGGTTCTGCTGCCGCTTCTTCCTCTTCGGCACCGGCGATGGTGCCACCCTGGGCCAGGACCCAGGCATTGTACTGATCCATCGGCAGCGCTTCGATCGCGATCGGCATATAGCCGTGACGCGCACCGCACAGTTCCGAACACTGGCCATAATAGACGCCGGGTTCGTCGATGAAGAGCATCTTTTCGTTCAGGCGTCCGGGGACCGCGTCGAGCTTGAACCACAGGCTGGGCACTGCGAACGAGTGGATCACGTCGGCTGCAGTCGTCTGCAGACGGATCGGCACACCGGCGGGAACGACCATGCGATTGTCGACGGCCAGCTGATGGGGCTCGCCCACCGCATCGGCTTCTTCCTTGCTCAGCATGTTCGAAACAACTTCGAACTCGCCGTTGTCGGGATAGGAATAGCCCCAGTACCACTGATAGCCGATGGCCTTGATGGTGATCGCATCCTTGGGCGGCGATTTGTACTGCGCGCTCAACAGGCCGATCGAAGGCACGGCGATGCCGAGCAGGATCAGCGCCGGAACGACAGTCCAGATCACTTCGATCAGCGTGTTGTGGCTGGTCTTCGAAGGCACCGGATTGGACCGCTTGTTATATTTGAGGATGACCCAGACGAACAGGGCCAGCACGAACAGGCTGATGATGACCATGATCCAGACCAGCCCGATGTGAAGGGCGTTCGCCTGGTGGCCGATCGGCGAAAACTGCTGCTGGACATCGATTGCCTTGGCGATCGGCATGCCCTTGCCTTCGGTCGGCTTCATCGGCGTGTAGGCATCGGCACCGGGGCCGACATCCTCGCTCGAAGCTTGCGCAACATCGGCCGCAGCGACTTCTTCAGTCTGCTGCGCCGCAGTCGTTTCGGTGGCATCCTGTGCCATCGCGCCCTGCGCGCCGAAAGCCAGCATCGCCGCCATCGTAAGGCTGGCGACAATCCGGTGGAACCCGTGGAGGGAGCCGAGAATTTTCATCGTCTTGGCACTCTTTCGTGTCGTGTCTCGTTCCGGGCCTGCCACACTGCGCGAATCTCGCGTACGCGGCAAGACGCGCCCCTGCGAGGGCCCGGTTGCGCCCGCCCTATAGGCAGGGATCGCGCTTGCCTCAAGCGGCTGGCCGATAAAAATGTGCACGCACCTTTGCCTCTTGCGAAAATGTGCGCGACGCGCTTTGGACGCAGGCATCATGACTGAAGACGAAATTATCTCCGAATTCCGCGCCAGCGAAGCTCTCCTCGAAGGCCATTTCAAACTTTCGAGCGGGCGCCACAGCGGGCATTATCTCCAGTGCGCGCGCGTACTTATGAATTCGGAAAGGGCCGGTAGGCTCGCTTTTGCCCTCGCCCAGAAAATTCCGCGCGAACTGCGCAACCAGATCGATGTGGTCATCAGCCCGGCCATGGGCGGTATCATTATTGGCCAGGAAATGGGCCGCGCCCTCGGCAAGGATGCCATGTTCCTCGAACGGCCCGAAGGCACGTTTCACCTTCGCCGTGGCTTCCGCCTCGAACCGGGGGCGAAGGTCTTGATGGTCGAAGACGTCGTCACGACCGGACTTTCCAGCCGCGAGGCGATCGCGGCCGTGAGTCGCGAAGGCGGCCAAGTTGTTGCCGAAGTCGCGCTGGTCGATCGCTCGAACGGCGCGGCCGATCTCGGTGTGCCTTTCTATCCGCTCGTGGACATCAACTTTCCGACATACGCGGAAGACGAAATTCCCGCCGATCTGGCAGCCATCCCGGTGACCAAGCCCGGAAGCAGGGCAGCTTGATCGATCTGCCGCATCCCCCACGCCTGAGACTGGGCGTCAATATCGACCACGTCGCAACCATCCGGAATGCGCGCGGCGGCGATCATCCGGACCCTGTCCGTGCGGCAGAAATCGTGGCGCAGGTCGGCGGGGACGGCATCACGGCGCATCTGCGTGAAGATCGTCGTCACATTCGCGATGCGGACCTCGAGCGCATACAAAAGGCCACCGACCTTCCGCTGAACCTCGAGATGGCGGCGACCGAGGACATGCTGGCCATCGCGCTCGCTCACAAGCCGCATGCCGCCTGCATCGTGCCTGAAAAGCGTGAAGAGCGGACGACCGAAGGCGGGCTCGATGCGGCAGGGTTGCACAATCAGCTCGCGCCCATCGTGTGGAAGCTGGCCGACAACGGCATCCGCGTGTCCTTGTTCATAGAAGCGAGCGAACGACAGCTGGAAGCGGCCCAACTCCTGCGCGTGCCGGTGGTCGAATTTCACACCGGCGAATATGCCCATGCCGGGCTCGACAATGATGAAGAGCGCGAAGCGCGCGAACTGGAGCGCATCGCCACCATGTCGAAGATGGCTCGCCAGATGGGGATCGAGCCGCATGCCGGACACGGCCTGACATATGAGAACGTAAAACCTGTCGCCGCGATCCCCGAACTCGCCGAACTCAATATCGGCCACTATCTCGTCGGCGAGGCAGTGTTCGTCGGGCTGGAAACGGCAGTGCGGCGCATGCGATATCTGATGGACGAGGCACGCTCATGATCATCGGCCTGGGCTCCGACTTGTGTAATATAGAGCGGATCCAGAATTCGCTGGATCGTTTTGGCGAGCGGTTCGAGAATCGCGTCTTTACCGAGATCGAGCGCGCCAAGGCCCGCCGCCGACCCTTCACCATCGCCGGCACTTACGCCAAGCGTTTTGCGGCCAAGGAAGCTTTTTCGAAAGCTGTCGGCACGGGATTCCGGCGCGGGGTCTTCATGAAGGACATCGGTGTGGTGAACGCGAAATCGGGTGCGCCCACGCTTTCGCTGACGGGCGGCGCCGCAATCGTGCTTGCGGAAATGGTGCCAGAGGGCCATGAGGCGCGCATACACCTCACCCTCACCGACGATCACCCATGGGCTCAGGCCTACGTCATCATCGAGGCCCTACCCAAGTGACCACCGGCACACCGGCAGTGAACGACACCAGCAAAAAGAAAAAGAAAGCTGACGACAAGGTCGACTGGATCGCGGAAATCCGCGGTCTGGCGTTGATGCTGTTGGCTGTTTTCGCGTTTCACAGCTTCATCGCGAAGCCATTCTATATCCCGTCGGAATCGATGATGCCGAACCTGCTGGTCGGAGACCGGCTGGTGGTGAGCAAATATCCCTACGGCTGGAACTGGTCGTCGATCAGCTTTCACCTTGCCCCGCGTGGCAAGTGGCGCCTGTTCGGCTCGACCCCGGAATATGGCGACATCGTCATTCCCGTGCACCCGCAACGCGATGAGGATTACATCAAGCGCGTCGTTGCACTCCCGGGTGACCGGATCGCGGTACGCAACGGCCAGATCATCCTCAACGGCACCCCGGTCGAACAGAAGGTCGAACCCGCCATCGCCCTGCCGCTCGATGCCAACTCGCGCTGCGACGGCTTCGGTTTCGACGACTTCCGCTCTACCAACGCCGATGGCAAACCTATTTGCCGCGTACCCGTGATGCGCGAAACCCTGCCCAATGGCGCAACCTATCTCATCATCGACCACCAGAATCAGGATCTGGACAACTTCCCCGAAATCACCGTTCCCGAAGATCATGTCTTCGTGATGGGCGACAATCGCGATCACTCGGCAGACAGCCGCGAACTGAACCACCCGCGCGGCCTCTTGGGCCCAATTCCGCTCGAAAATATCGGCGGACGTGCCGAGTTCATCACCTTCTCGCTCGACGGTACGACCACGATCAATCCGATCAGCTGGTGGACCAGCCTGCGCGAAGGGCGCGCCTGGTCGACCCTGCGTCCCGCCATTGCGGAACGAAAACCCGCTCCCGAGCGCTAAAGCCACACAATACAGGGGGCGCGCATGGCCGATAAGACGCAGGATATCCACGAAGCGGACCTCGGCACCAGCCCCTCCCGCATCAACGACCCGCATATTCGGCAGGAAATAGCGCGTGCCGTCGTCTGGGTGGGTGTCGTCGGCGCCGTGGCGCTGGCTGTCTGGATTGCTCGCCCGCTACTGGTGATCTTCGGCGCCATGGTTTTCGCGTCCATGATCGATGGCGGCGCTCGTCTGCTTGGCCGTGCCCTTCCCATCGCGCGCGCATGGCGCGTCGCGATCGTACTGGCCGCAACCGTCGCCTTTCTGGCGTGGCTCGGATATTTCGCCGGGTCAACGATTTCGCAGGAAGCGGCCCAGTTTCCCGAGATTATCGAGCGTCAGGTGGGCGAACTGATCTCCTGGGCGCGTTCGCAAGGGTTTGAAATCAACCAGCCGCAATTGCAGGACTATCTCGGTAATATCGGCAGCGGGATCAGCACCGTTACTCGCGCGCTGAGCGGGCTGGTCGGCGGGCTGGCAACGATAGTCCTCATCCTCGTAATCGGCGTCTACGTTGCGATCGACCCGCAACTCTACGAACGCGGCGTCGCCTGGATGCTGCCAAGCGAAAAACGGGATCGTTTCCATGTCACCCTTGCCCGCATGGGCAAGACGATGCGCCGGCTGATGGCCGGTCGCCTCCTCGGCATGCTGGTCGAGGCCGTTTTTACCTACATCATGCTCGGCGTGGTCGCGCCAATGGTTGGCATTGGCGCAGTGCCGATGGCAGCATTGCTCGCCATCCTTACCGGTCTGCTCGCTTTCATTCCCAATCTGGGCGCGATCATCTCAGGTCTGCTGATGGTTCTGGTGGGCTTTTCCGGTGGGGTCGAAATGGGTATTTACACCATCACCGTCTATTTCTTCGTCCAGAACTTCGATGGCTATGTAATCATCCCGATGATTGCGAAGAAGACCGTCGATCTGGCCCCCGCGCTCGTGCTCGCATTCCAGCTGATCATGGGTATTCTGTTCGGCATTCTCGGCCTTTTCCTCGCCGACCCCCTACTGGCGATGATCAAGGTCGCGCTGGAACGCCGGGCGGAACAGGCGCATGAAAACAAACGTGAAGAGGTTGCCACGAATGGCGCGTAAGTTTCTGTATTTTATTGCCGTTTGCATCGTTCTGGTGATCTTGGGAGCAATCGCACTGTCGATCTGGTCTCGCGAGGCGACTGAAATCGCCTTCGTGCCCCGCGGCGAATTCGTCGAGCAGGAACCGTTCGCCGAAAATGCCTATCAGGACCCGAACATGTGGTATTCGCGGCCTGGTCTCGGTACGAACGATCCTTCGCGCTACCAGCCTGCCATCGCGGAAACCGCGCCCGATCCGGCTGATCAGGATCCTTCGCCACAAGCCCCGGCTGCCGAGCAGAGCCTCGATGCAGGCAACCCTCTGCAGACTACCGGCACCGTCACCGGCGAAGCGGCCGATCCGCAGACGCTGCCCGAATTTGCGGTCTTCTTCGTGCCTCCCACCAGTTATATTCAGGCCGGCGGTGACTGGAATTCCAAGATCGACGATGCGACCACCAACAATCGTGCGCGCATCTTCCTCCAGGGGCTCGCCAGCCCGTTCAATCGCGCCGATGAACTCTGGGCGCCCAAATACCGGCAGGCGGCCGCAGGGGCTTTCCTGACCGACAAGCCCGAAGCGCAGCAGGCCATCGATGCGGCCTATGCCGATGTCGCCCAGGCCTTCGATTATTTCATCGATAGCGTGGACGAAAACAAACCGATCGTATTAGCCGGTCACAGCCAGGGCGCTTCCCATGTTCTGCGGCTACTACAGGAAAAGGTAGCCGGTACGCCGCTTGAAGCGCGCATCGCTGCCGTCTATGCCCCGGGGTGGCCGGTGTCGGTCGAACACGATCTTCCCGCGCTTCCATTCCCGGCCTGTGCATCGGCGGGCCAAGCGCAGTGCCTGCTCGCCTGGTCGGCATTTTCCGACGATGGCGATGCCGATCTGATCATGCGCCGCTACGAAGCAACCGTTGGCTACGATGGTCAGCCGCGCGGCACCGGGCCGATCCTGTGCGTCAACCCGCTAACCGGGGCCACCGGGGGCTCGGCTCCCGCCAGCGCCAATCTCGGCACGCTGATCCCCGATCAAAACC
This sequence comes from Qipengyuania pacifica, assembly GCF_019857205.1. Taxonomy (GTDB): domain Bacteria; phylum Pseudomonadota; class Alphaproteobacteria; order Sphingomonadales; family Sphingomonadaceae; genus Qipengyuania; species Qipengyuania pacifica. Next base: position 19,087 of record NZ_JAHWXO010000004.1, read on the forward strand.
TGTCAAAGGGTGAACTGGTCGCGGGCGTCGTTTCCGCACGCTGCGGCGAGAACGGCCTGCTCTATATCGGCGATCCGCCGGAGCTCGGCCAAGGCGTCCTTCCGGGCGGTAATTATCATGTCTACGACATCCCCCTGTTCTGGAAGAACCTGCAGGAAGACGTCGTTACACGGGTGAAGGCATGGACGGCGGCGCAGGCCTCGTAACGGACAACGCCCTGACCTATGGCGACGTGCTACCGGAAGGTGGCGCGCTGCTCGGTCTCGACCTCGGCACGAAGACAATCGGCGTTGCGACCTGCGATGCGGGGTGGCGATATGCGACCGCGGGCAAAACGATCGCGCGCGGCAAGTTTACCAAGGATTGCTGCATCTTGCGCGCGCTTGCTACGGAACGCTCTATTCGTGGCCTCGTCATCGGCCTGCCCCGCAACATGGACGGAACCGAAGGTCCGCGCGCGCAGGCCAGCCGCGCCTATGCGAGGAACCTCTCCGCGGCCCTGGAATTGCCGGTTCTCCTGTGGGACGAACGCTGGTCGACTTCCAGCGCGGAAGCGGCCATGATCGGTCAGGACATGAGCCGCAGCAAACGTGCCGCACGGATCGACAGCCATGCCGCTGCAGTGATCCTTCAGGGCGCCATCGACACGCTGGCGGGCGGCGGGTTTTGATAGCGGCCACGGCGGCTTCACAAACACCCTGTCAACTTGCCTGCAGCCTCGCTATCGCCCTTCCATCATGAGCGAACAGGACCGTAAATTCGATCCGGCCAAGGCCACCGCGTTCTTCACCGGACGCGGTCATTCAGGCTGGCTCGGTCTCAGATATTCGGACCACGGCGACGACTGGGTCGAACTCGAACTGCCCTGGCGCGAAGACCTGCTCGGCGAAGACGGGCAACGCGTCCTGGCATCGGGTCCCATTCTCAGCCTGATGGACATGGCCAGCGGCATGGCCATCTGGCGCGCCATGGACGAATTCACTGCCATCGCGACGCTCGACCTGCGCGTCGATTACGTCCGCCCCGCACGTGAAGGGGCCAGCGTGTTCGGCCGCTCGCAATGCTATCGCCTGACGCGCAGCGCCGCGTTCGTGCGCGGCCTCGCCCATGACGGCGATGCAGATGATCCGGTAGCCCATATCCAGGCGGTCTTCATGAAGATCGCACCCACGGCGAGGCTCTGACATGGCGGACATTCCCGATATCGAAGCGCTGACGCCTTACGCCCGCTCGCTCGGCATTGCGCTGGACCGCTGGGAAGACGGCACGCCGATCATGGCCGTTTCCTTCGACGAGATGGTCGAGGGCCGACCGGATCATTACCACGGCGGCGCGACCGGCGGCTTGCTCGAAACGGCAGGCTATGCAGCGCTGCGTGCCGAACTTGCCCGGCTGGAGCGCGAGGCGGTCCTCAAGCCGATCAACATCACGGTGCAGTATCTCGCCGCCGGCAAGAGTCGCACCAGCTATGCGCGCGGACGGATCACCAAGCTGGGCCGCCGTAGCGCAAACATCACCGTCGAAGCTTGGCAGGACGATCCAGCGCGGCCCATCGCGACCGCGGTGATGAATGTCCTGATGGCCGAACCTTCCGGCTAATTCGCCGCGCCGCCTGACCCCGCGCTTTCCTCGCGCCGGTTCCGGGCTTCGAACCGTCTTTCGTCTACACGTCTGCGCGCTTCCTCGATCGCCGCCTCGTCGACCGCTACGCCCTGATCGCCCACGCTGATATCGACGGGGATGCCGTCGATCTCGGTCGACAGTACCGCTTCGCCATCGCGGATGCGCAGGCGCGAATTTCCGTCCCCGAGGGGAATATCGCCGAGATCGGGCACATCCAGCGGCTCGATCGGTGTGCCCGGATCCGCCTGTTCGCGCGGCTTCGGCTGGCTTGGCGCACCCCTGACGTTCATCGCGCTGTTCATGAAATCACGCCAGATCCGCGCAGGCAGGCCCCCGCCGCTGATCCCGCCCTGCAGCGGGGAATTGTCGTCGTTCCCGATCCACACGCCCACAACCAGGTCACCGGCATAGCCGACGAACAGTGCATCGCGATTGTCCTGCGTCGTGCCGGTCTTGCCGAAATTGGGTCCCGACAGCATTGCTGCCCGCCCCGTTCCGTTATTGATGGCTGCGCGCAGCATCTGTTCCATTTCCGACTGGGTGGAAGATGAAAAGCTCGAAGGTCCATCCCACAGATTGGCAAAGAAACCCCGTTCCGGCCGCGCGAACGCATGCGGTTCTACCGGATATTCATTGGCCGCGATCGCCGCATAGGCGGACGTCAGTTCGAGCAGCGACATGGTCGATGTTCCCAGCGCCAGGCTCGGATCGCCTTCCGGCAATGGTGCCGTAACGCCCAGATCGCGGGCGGTCGCGATCACCTTGGCGCTACCGACGTCGCCCAGCAGGCGCACCGCTGCGACATTGCTCGATTGCGCAAACGCTTCTTCCAGCGTCAGGCTTTCCGAATAGCGCCCGCGGGAATTCTTGGGGCGATAACTGCCTTCGGTGATCTCCGTATTCGCGATCCTGTCCTGCGGGCTCCACCCTGCCCGCAGCGCGGCAAGATAGACGAACAGCTTGAAGGTCGATCCTGGCTGGCGCTTGGCCTGCGTGGCGCGATTGAAGGGCGATTTCGCGTAATCCTTGCCCCCGATCATTGCTACGACCTCGCCATTGCGACGCATGGCGACGAGCGCCACCTGTGCCCCGCCCAATGGGGCATTCTGGGTCACCCGCCGGGCGATGTTCTGCAACCGGCTGTCCAGTGTGGTGGTCAGCGTCTGGCGGGAATAGCCCTGCTCGGTCAGCTCGCGCGCTTCGGGCAGCGCCCAGTCGGCGAAATATGTGCCCGTGGGCAATTCGTTGCGCGCGCGCACGTCCAGCGTCGGCGGCCTCATCTGCCGCGCCTCGGCTTCGGTGATGTATCCCGCATCGACCATGGACTGGACCACGACCCGCATGCGCTTTTCCGCCCGCGCATAATGCTTGGTCGGGGCATAGGCGCTCGGCGCCTGCAGCAGGCCGGCCAGCATCGCGGCCTGATTGGGTTTCAGGTTCTCCGGCCGGCGGTAGAAATAATGCAGGCTCGCTGCGCGCAGGCCATACACATTGTCCCCAAAATAGGCGTTGGACAGATAGCGGCTGAGGATTTCGTCCTTCGTCAGCCAGCTTTCCAGCCAGAATGCAATCAACGCCTCGCGCGCCTTGCGCGTCAGCGTGCGCTCCGGCGAAAGAAAGGTGAATTTGGCGAGCTGCTGAGTGATCGTGCTGCCCCCGCCCGTCCCGGTGAACGCGGCGCGCGCGATCCCGCGCGGGTCCACGCCCCAGTGCGAATAGAACCGCCGGTCCTCTGTCGCCAGGAAGGCCTCGACCACATGCGGTGGAAGCTGCGACACTTCGACCGGCTCATCCGTGATTGCACCGTTGCGGGCGATCGGCGTCCCGTCTGCTGCCAGCAGCGTGATCTGCGGCGCGGCAATCGGCTCGAGCGATTTGGACAGCGGCGCGGTAACCGCCAGCCATGCGACCAACAGTATGAACAGGGCGATGATGGCGGCAAGGATGTGGCTGGCCCACCAGCGCTTGCGGCGGCCAAGCCAGTAATCGCGCTGCCACCAGCGCCGGCGCCGCTTCTCCTCGGCATCGAGAGCATGGTCGACCCGATCCAGCCGATCGTCCCAGTCGTCGTAATCGAGAGCGTCATGCGTGGCGTAATATCCGCGGTGCGGCGGATGGTCCGCCTCCGGAGCGGATCTGCGCAAAAGGGAATCGAGAACGCCCATCGCCTACTGTGTTAACCCAACAACACAGTCAATGATAGGGGGCGCAAGCTTAACTCTTGCCGACTACGCTTTCGGGCAGGTCCTCGCCGAAAACGCGCTGGTAATATTCGGCCACCAGCATCCGTTCTTCCTCATCGCATTTGTTGAGGAAGCTGAGGCGGAAGGCCAGGCCGACATTCTTGAAGATCGCCGCATTCTCCGCCCAGGTTATGACGGTACGCGGGCTCATGACGGTCGAAATGTCGCCATTGATGAAGCCCTGCCGCGACAAATCGGCAACCTTGATCATGTCGGCAACCAGCTTGGGATCGGTCTCGGGGTTCTTCGCCTCAACGATCTTCTGTTCGGTTTCGGCCGGCAGATAATTCAGCGCGACCACGATGTTCCAGCGGTCCATCTGCCCCTGGTTGATCTGCTGCGTGCCGTGATACAGGCCCGACGTGTCGCCGAGGCCAACCGTGTTGGCGGTGGCGAACAGGCGGAAATTCGCATCGGGGCGGATCACGCGATTCTGGTCGAGCAGGGTAAGTTTGCCCTGCTGTTCCAGCACGCGTTGGATCACGAACATTACGTCCGGGCGGCCAGCATCATATTCGTCGAATACCAGCGCCACCGGGTGCTGCAGCGCCCAAGGAAGCAGACCTTCGCGGAATTCGGTAACCTGCAGCCCGTCGCGCAGCACGATCGCATCGCGACCGACCAGGTCGATACGGCTGATATGCGCATCGAGGTTGATGCGGATGCACGGCCAGTTGAGACGCGCGGCAACCTGTTCGATATGCGTCGACTTGCCCGTACCGTGATAGCCCTGAACCATCACCCGCCGATCATGTGCAAATCCGGCCAGGATCGCCAGCGTCGTGTCCGGGTCGAAAACATAGTTTTCGTCCAGATCGGGCGTGCGTTCGTCGGGCTTTGAAAACGCCGGAACCTGCCAGTCGATATCGATCCCGAAGGTCTCGCGAACGTCCACGGTAATGTCGGGCGCGGCGAGCACGGTTTTGGCGGATGCGTCGAAGGTCTTGTCGGTCATGTCATTCATCTTGTTGGCGGGTTAGACGGATGGATAGGTGGCTGCAAGCAACGAAATCGCTGTGGGCCCCAAGCCGCTCTCGACTCGCCGTCCGCCCCGCCGCATAATCGCCCGCGATGCCACCGACCCCGCTTTCAGAACGTCTGCGCCTCAAGCTGGTCGAGCGTGTACGCGGCGTTTTCAACGATGTCGAAAGCGGCCAGCAGCCGGTGCCGACATCCGATGAAGCGCTGTTTCCAAAGGATTCGCCGATCCGGATGGTCCATGCCGACATCGTCGCCATGATGGTCGGCGGGGTGCGCGGACTGCTGCTGCAGATGCTCCACCCGCATGCGCTGCAGGGCGTGCTCGATCATTCGAACTTCCGCACGGACATGCATGGTCGGCTGCGCCGGACCGCGCGTTTCATCGCCGTGACGACCTTCGGCCATCGGGAGGATGCGATGGCCGCGGTCGACCGCGTCAACCGCATTCACGCCAAGGTCGGCGGCACCCTGCCCGACGGCACGGCATACTCCGCTACCGATCCCCGCACGCTCGCCTGGGTCCATGTTGCGGAAGCGACCAGCTTTCTGGCGGCCTATCTGCGCCACGTCCGCCCCGACATGCCCGGCAGCGAACAGGATGAATATTATCGCCAGTTCGCTGTGATCGCCCGCGCTCTGGGCGCCGATCCGGTGCCGATCGACCGGCGTGAAGCCGAAGCGATCTTTCGCGATCTGCGCACCGATCTCACCGCTTCGCCCGCTGCACGCGAAATCGCCCAACTGGTCCTGACGCAGAAGCCGCCAGGTTCGCCCCCTGCTGTTCAGGCCCTGCTGGGCGCAGAAGCGGTTGCCCTCTTGCCCCCGTTTGCGCGATCCATGCTTGCGCTGGAACGTCCAGGCCTTGCCGCCATCCCTGCCCGCGCCGCGACATGGGGAATGGGCAAAACCCTGCGCTGGGCTTTCCGTCAGAATTGAGAAGGCTGGCCTTCTGTTGAGGCGCTCACCTCATGCCGAGCATCCCGCGTTTTGCGCATACGCTGAAAGTGGCGATGATCAGTATGGCCCAGATCAGCGTCAGAATGTCGATCATCTGGGGCTGCGGCACAAAACCGAAAATCGAAAACGCCGCCCAGCCGCCTATGAAAAGCAAGACGAGGTAAAAGGCGGTAGATCCTGCCTGACGCGAAACCGTGCGCATCAATTCATCGGAATGTTTCATCGATCGCACGGATGCAAGCGTCGCGATCACGAGGAGGACACCTGCCGCGACAGCGCCTGCCATGGGCGCAAGCAGAGCACCGGGACCGGTCAGGGCGAGAACTGCGAGCACCCCGCCAAAGGCTACACTTCCAATTCCGCTAGCCAAAAGGCTTTGCTTCATTTCACGCAATTCCTCGGCATCCTGAACGTTGAGGAATCGCGCTCCAAGGCGCGGCGACAATGCACCGAAGCCAACGAGCACGCCCATGAAGCCATACAGCATCGCCACCAGCAATGCGATCTCGCGCGAAGGGCCGAGCGAGCCGAGCGCACCGCTATCGATGAGCGTCATCAGTCCAAGCGCCCCGAAAAAGCCGGTCAGCGCGCCGCCGCCGATCATCAGCGCAAGTTTGCGCCCCTTGTGCGGGGGCTGGGAAAGGTCTGTCGATGCAGTGTTCATGGCTGTGGCTCCCAGTCGTCGATGAAAAGTTCGGGCACCGACACGCCGAACAGTTTCGACATGCGCAGCGCCAGAGGCAGGGACGGATCGTATTTGTCGGTTTCGACCGCATTGATCGTCTGCCGGGACACACCCAGCCGGCGCGCGAGTTCACCCTGGCTCCAGCCATGTGTTTCGCGAAATTCCTTCAAGCGGTTTTTCAACGACTCATCCTTCTGCCTGACAAGAGCTCTTTACTGTAAAGACTTCTTGTCAGTCAAGACCTCTTTACAGATGCACTTGGGTCCGCAAACTCCAACCGCCTCAGGCAAAGAAGATCAGTCGATCTTCTCGGGCAGTTCGAATATGTCCATGAACCGCTCCGCCAATTCGGGATCGCCATCCAGACGGATGCCCACGTCGGCTAACGGCATGCCGACATAGAATGCCCCGGCCAGCGCCGGCCCGTCGGGCGCATGGAAGACCACGTCGCACCCGTCCGCATCGGTCCGGGAAACCGCCATGGCACCGTCTTCCAGATCGGCCACCAAACTCACATCCGGGAACTTGAAACCCACCCGCATCGCCAGTCCAGCGGCCCTGTCCTTATCGAACATGGTGCGCAGCGACAGCAGGAAGCTGGTGGGCGAGAGCGGCAACGTCGGGTCGTGCTGCGAAGATTGCGCGGCCCAGCGTCCCAGTTCCTGGATTAGCGGTTCGGCCGCATAGCCCCACCGGGTCAGCTCATAGACTCGCGCGCTCGACGGCGCTGGCAGAGTGCGATGGATCAGAACACCCGCCCCCTCGAGCTTTTCCAGCCGCTCGGTAAGCACTTTGGCCGAAATACCGGGCAGATTGGCGCGAAGGGCGGAAAACCGCAGTGCGCCGAACATCAATTCCCTTACGATCAGCAACGACCACCGTTCGCCGACCAGTTCCATTCCGAACGCCGTGCCGCAGGCGTCGTTGTACCACCTTCCGTGCACATCGGCATCGGGTCGACGCGGTTTAGTTTCTTTTTGTAACTTCATAGTTGCTTTTAGTAACTCACAGGTGCACCAATCGCAAGTCGCGAGTCGGCCAAAGAGGGAGAGGCATCGATGACCCGGAGGAAATTCGCAGATCTGCCAGAGGCGCGCGTCGCGCGCCCCCGTTCCCCGCACTCTTGGAAAAGTCGCGCATGAGGGGCCGTCCGCCAAACCATAGCCAACGATAATAAACGGCCCCGCGCCCCATCCCCGAGGAGAGAGATGATGAGTTATTTCGACGGTTTCGTGCTTGCAGTGCCCACCGCCCGCAAGGACAAGTTCATCGCCCATGCCACGCTGGGCGACGCCGTGTTTCAGGATGAAGGGGCCCTTCGCATCGTGGAAGCCTGGGGCGACGATGTGCCCAAGGGCAAGGTCACCGATTTTCAGGGCGCCGTGCAGGCGAAGGACGACGAGACGATCGTCTTCGCGTGGGTCGAATGGCCCGACAAGGCCCACCGTGACGATGTGATGGCGCGTTCGCAGGAATGGATGGCGGATCCGCGCATGGATCCCGAAAACAACCCCATGCCCTTCGATGGCAAGCGGATGATCTACGGCGGGTTCGATACGCTGGTCGACGAAGGCGATGGCGGCGGCGACTATGCCGATGGTTATCTTGTCCCGGTGCCCGAAGCGCGCAAGGAGGATTACCGCGCGCTCGCCGCAAAGATGGCGCCCGTCTTCCGCGGCTATGGCGCCACCCGCGTGGTCGAGGCGTGGGGCGACGATCTGCCCGACGGCAAGCTCACCGATTTCCGCCGCGCCGTTAAGGCGGAAGATGGCGAGAACGTCGTCTTCTCCTTCGTGGAATGGCCCGACAAGGCGACCCGGGATGCCGGCTGGGCCAAGATGATGGAGGAGGACGGCCCCGACGGAGACATGCCGTTCGACGGAAAACGCATGTTCTGGGGCGGTTTCCGGCCCGTAGTCGACCTGCAGGCCCGCTGACGCATGGCCGATCCCGTCACCATCTGGACGCTCGACTGGGTGCCCGAAACGCCGCGCGGTTTCGTGCGCGACCTGCGGCTGCGCTGGGCGTGCGAGGAGGCGGGCCTTCCCTATCGCATCGCCACCGTTCCGTTCGACGATCGCGAAACCAACCATCTCGACCGGCAGCCCTTCGGCCAGGTGCCGATGCTGGAGGACGGCGATCTGCGCCTGTTCGAAAGCGGGGCCTGCGTCATCCACCTCGCGCGCAAGGGCGGCATACTGATCCCGGCCGATCCCAAGGGCGAGATCAAGGTTCTGCAGTGGATCATGGCCGCGCTCAATTCGATCGAGATGGTGACCATGCCCTGGGTGGTGCTTACATGGTCGGACGAGGAATTCGCCGGCATCACCGGCTGGCTCGACAAGCGGCTGGCGCAGATCGAAGCCGTGCTGGCCGGTCGCGAATGGCTGGTGGGCGACACCTTCACAGCCGCCGACCTCATCATGGCCGACGTGCTGCGCGTCGATCTGGTGCGCAAGCACGGCGATCGCCCGGCAAGCGAAGCCTATGTCCGCCGCGTCACCGACCGTCCTGCCTTCCGCAAGGCGCATGCCGACCAGCTGGCCCATTTCGCGGTCGCCGATGCAAACCGAGAGGAGAAGTCCGATGGCTGACAGTCAGGGCGATTTCGTCTGGTACGAACTGATGACCGGCGATGCCGATGCCGCGCAGGCATTCTACGAACCGCTGCTCGGGTGGACATTTGCCGGCAGCGGCATGTCCGACATGGACTACCGGCTCGGCAGCGCCAACGGCGTGGAGGTGGTCGGCCTGCTCGAGCTGACGCAGGACATGACCAGCGGCGGCGCACGGCCGGCGTGGATCGGCTACATCGCGGTCGCCGATATCGACGCCTCGCTGACCAGGCTCAAGGAACAGGGCGGCCAGCTGTTCAAGGGGCCCAACCATCTCGAAGGCGTCGGCCGCATGGCCATGGTCGCCGATCCGCAAGGTGCGCCCTTCTATCTCATGCAGCCCGAAGGTGAAGCGAGCCAGTCCTTCGCCAGATACGAACCGCGCCCTGGCCATTGCGCGTGGAACGAACTGATGAGCGGCGACCGGCAGGGCGCGCACGATTTCTACACCGCCCTGTTTGGCTGGGAGAAGGCCGACAGCATGGATATGGGCGAGATGGGCTCCTACGACATGTACCGCGCCGGCGATTACATGCTGGGTGCGATCATGCAGAAACCGGACGACATGCCCGCCAGCCTGTGGAGCTATTATTTCCGCGTTCCCGAAATCGAACCTGCGGCAGATTATGTGCGATCCAACGGCGGCCAGGTGATCAACGGACCGATGGAAATCCCGGGCGGCGAGCACGTGTTCAACGCCATCGACCCGCAAGGCGCGATGTTCAGCCTCATCGGCAAAGGAGCTTAAGCCATGGCAGACTATACCCTTTTCACCAATCCGATGAGCCGCGGCCAGATCGCGCGCTGGGCGCTGCACGAAGCGGGCGCGGATTACGATACCCAGCTCGTCGAATGGGACGACAGGCCGCAGGCCCTGCTGGATGCCAACCCGATGGGCAAGATCCCCACCCTCATCCACCATCACAACGGGCACGATCACATCATCACCGAATGCGCGGCGATCTGCCATTACCTGGGCGCGATGCAGGCCCCCGAACTGACCCCGAAGGCGGAAGAGACGGCGGATTATTTCCGCTATTTCTTCTTCGTCGCCGGCCCTGCCGAACAGGCAATCACCACGCGTGCCATGGGCTGGTCTGCCGAGGATCCGCAAAAGCAGATGATGCTCGGCTACGGCACCTTCGACAAGGCGATGGACACGTTCGAAACGCTGATGACGGGCCGCGATTATGTCTGCGGCGACCGCTTCACCATGGCCGATGTCTATGTCGGCAGCCAGGTCGACTGGGGGCTGACCTTCGGATCGATGCCCAGTCGCCCCGCGTTCGAGGATTACGCCGCCCGCCTGCGCGAACGCCCGGCCTACAAGGAAGCCAAGGCGATCGACGCCAGACTGATCGAGGAGCGGCAGAATGGCTGACAAGCTCACCACCGTCCTCTGGTTCGACGGCGATGCCGAGGAAGCGGCCCGCTTCTACGCCGATACCTTGCCCGACAGCGCCGTGGGCACGATCTTTCGCGCGCCGTCCGATTTCCCCGGCGGAAAACAGGGCGATGCGCTGACGGTAGAATTCACCGTCTGCGGCCGCGCGTATTCCGGCCTCAACGGCGGCGATATGTTCAAGCCGAACGAGAGCGTCAGCTTCATGGTGGTGACCGAGGACCAGGCCGAAACCGACCGCTACTGGGACGCGATCACCGGCAATGGCGGGCAGGAAAGCGCCTGCGGCTGGTGCAAGGACAGATGGGGGTTCAGCTGGCAGATCACCCCGCGCACCCTGCTGGAATCGCAGGCCGCCGGCGGCGAGGAAGCACGCCGCGCCTTCGAAGCCATGATGACGATGCGCAAGATCGACGTCGCTGCCATCGATGCGGCACGCAAGGGGGACTGATCCGATGATACGCAAACTGACCGGCGCCGCCTTCGTCTCGCTCGACGGGGTGATGCAGGCCCCCGGCGGCCCTACCGAAGATCCCACCGGCGGCTTCGACGAAAGCGGCTGGGTCTTCCGCATGGACGACGACGGCATAAACGATACGCTCGGCGCGCTGTTCGGTGCGCCCTACGATCTGCTGCTGGGGCGCCGCACCTACGATATCTTCGCGGCCTACTGGCCCTATGTCGAAGGCGAGAATGCCTTCATGGGCGAATCGCTGACGCAGGCGGGCAAATACGTCCTCACCAGCAGCGACGCGCCGCTCGAATGGGAAAACTCGCACCGCCTGTCCGCCATCGACGAGGTGCCCGCCCTCAAACAGAGCGACGGCTCCGACCTGCTGATCCAGGGTTCGAGCACGCTCTATCCGCAATTGCTGGATGCGGGCCTGCTCGACCGGCTGGTGCTGATGACCTTCCCCATCGTGCTGGGCAAGGGCAAGCGCCTGCTCGATGGCGCGATGTCCGCCGGCAAGCTGAGGCTGGTCGACCACCGCGTCACAAGCAAGGGGACCGTCATCACTACCTACGAGCCGGACGGCACCATTCCGCCCATGCCCGCCAACGCTCCCGAACCTGCCACCAGCAAGCGCGAGATGGCGCGGCGGGCGCGGATCGAGGCGGGAACTTGGTGATGCTGGCGCTCTACGGCCACCGCTTTTCCTCCTACACGTGGAAAGCGCTGATCCCGCTCTACGCCAACGGCACAGAATTCGAATTTCGCGATGTCGATCCGGGCGTGCCCGATGGCCCGGCCAATATGGATTTCGTGCGCAAGGCCCACCCCGCGGGAAAATTCCCGGTGCTGGCGGACGGCGATGCCACCGTTATCGAGGCGACCGCGATCGTCGAACACCTTGCCGTGCACCACCCCGGCCCGGCCCCGCTCATCCCCGCCGATCCGGCAGAGGCCGCCACCGCCCGGATGATGGACCGGGTGTTCGACAATTACGTGATGGGCACCGCGCAGCTCGTCGTGAACGCCTATATCGCCGATGCGCAGAACCCCGATCCGGAGCAGCTCGACCTCGGACGCACCGGCCTGCTGCGCGCCTATCGCTGGCTCGAAGGCTGGCTGGCCGACCACAGCCTGCCGCCCCACGTCAGCCTCGTCACCTGTGCGGCGGCCCCGGCACTGTTCTATGCCGACTGGGTCGAGCGCATCCCCGAAGACTGCCCCCGCGTTGCCGCCCTGCGCGCCGAAATCCTCGCCCTGCCCGCGGTCGCCCGCTGCATCGACGACGCACGCCCCTACCGCCACTATTTCCCCCTCGGCGCCCCCGATCGGGACTGATCGCATTCGAGCGTTCCGTGCTGGAAGCAGACGGGCAGATAACGACCCAATTTCGGACGACCGACGAGACGCCTCATCCCTCCGAAGGCGGTCGCGGCATAAGTGCCTTGCATAACAAGTATACTCTGCTTAGGAACCTTGCATGGCAAGGAACTCGATTGAGGCGCACGAGGAGACTGCACGCTGGGAGGTTCAGCTGCGCAAGGGCGTGCTCGAGTTTGCAATCCTGCTGACGCTGCGTGGAGGGGAGCACTACGGATTTGAACTGGTGACCAGTCTCACCTCGAAAGCCCGGATCAATGTGCCAGAGGGAACAATCTACCCTCTCCTGCTGCGGCTCGCCAAGGACGGCCTGATTAAATCCGAGATGCGAGACGGCGAAGGAGGCGCGCCTCGCAAATACTACACGCTTACCCCGCGAGGCGTCGTGCTGCTCGAAGCCATGATCCCACGCTGGAAGCAGCTTTCCACCTCGGTCGAAGGCCTGCTTGCTGGAGAAGAAAATGACTGAACTTTTCGATGATCCCGCAATGGTAAAATTGTGGAACGCCTATTTTAGCGAGTTCGACAAGTTAAGCGCGCCTTTGGGGGACGAGGGGCGCGAACTGCGGAGTGATCTTGAGCGGCATGTGATGGAAAGCATCGGCGCGCAACCAGCGACTGGCAATCCGGCGCAACAGCTGAAGGTTGCGTTGAAGCGACTTGGTCGTCCGATCGATTACCTCCATCCGATCCTAGGCGAACGCTATATCTCTCGCGCCACGCACACATATAGTCCGGTCGCGGTCGGGAAGGGATTATTTCATACCATTCTCGCCGGTGGAGGCCGGTTGCTGGCAGCGAGTCTGTTCTGTCTCGGCTATCTGTTCATAGCGGTTTTCGCGGTTATCGCCCTTTCAAAACCCTTCTGGGCGGACAACGTCGGATTGTTCCGCGCTCCCGATGGAACGATCGCCGCAGGTATCGTAGCCGAAACGGCGGAACACCAAGAAGTGCTTGGCTGGTGGTCCATTCCAATCGCGCTCGCCCTAGCGATGCTCACTTATCTCCTGCTCACCAAGGGTTTGGGTCGGCTGATACGAACCCAATAACGCATTTATCTCAAAACCTTGCAATACAAGGGTGGAAAATGAACCAAACCGAACATGCCGCCCGATCATTCCCGTGGACCTTCGTCGTGCTCACCTATGGGTTAAGCTGGAGCATTTGGGTTGCGGGCTGGCTGTTATCTGGCAAGCCGATAGAATCCGGCGCGTCTGGCACGATGATGGCGGCAATCCTCCTTGGTTCCTTCGCGCCAGGGATGGTCGCGGCAATGTTGTTGGCGCGGTCCGGGGGTGCAAGCAAAGTCAAAGCGTGGCTGCGGGATTTCATTCAGATTCGGTGCGGATGGCGAGCCTATGCCGCTGCTCTGCTACCTTTTCCCATCGCCTTGCTCATTCTGACGGCACTGTTTGGATATGTGCCAATGCCTGACGCCGCCGGGGGAGATGCACCCGCACTGTTTTACCTTACAATCTTCCCGGTCTCGATCCTTAACGGCGTGGCGACGGTTTTCATGGGCGCTGGTCCCCTCGGCGAGGAAGGGGGCTGGCGGGGCTATCTCTTGCCGCGCTTGATCGAGGTTCACGGTGAGTGGCGCTCCTCGCTGATTATCGGGGTCATCTGGTCGCTATGGCATCTTCCGGTAATGGCCATGTTCCCCGATTGGCGCGACGGGATCGACTTCTGGACATACCTACCGCTCTACACATTGAGCGTGACGGCACTGTCCTACCTCATGACGCGCGTGTGGGTGATCGGAAGAGGCAGCCTAATCCCCGTTATCTGGCTGCATGGACTCGTTAATGCGGTAGGTCCGATGGCTTTCAACCGCGAACTATGGTCGAGCACATGGTCGCAAGGGTTCGGGGTATTACTGTTCGCTGTGGCGGCGCTCGCGTCGGCGCTCGTGCTTAATCGCAATGCTACGAAGAGAAAAAGCGAATGACCGCTCTATCTTCTTTCTCACCAGAACCCGTCAGTCTCAAAACCACCCCAATTGCAGTCGCTCTTGTGTAACGAGAGATACTATTTTATTTTGTGCGAATGGATCAGGAAAAGCGCGAGCTTCGTCATCAGTTGAAGAATGCCGAGCAGGAGAAACTCGCGCTTAAAGGCTTGGTGAAACGAGCAGCAGACGAGCTCGATGATCTGGCAGAAGCAGATTGCTCGGAAGAGGCCATTGATAGCGCAAAGGCTCAGGCTGAGCGGTTTCGAAAGGTCATCGGCTCCAAAGCGGAGCAATGACAGCCGTCCACCCGCTGCCGCAAGATCGGCGTGTATGATCTAGAGCCAGGGCGCGATCCGGTTTCGACCCTGCGTAATCCCGGAGGTTTGAATGCTATCGCCAACAACGCTTGCCGCCGCATTCGACCGGGTGTCGGAATACTGGTCGCCCAAGGTGATCGGTCAGGTCAACGATCAGCTTCTCAAGGTCGCAAAGCTCAAGGGCGAATTCGTGTGGCACGCGCACGAGGGGCAGGATGAGCTCTTTTATATCGTTAAAGGATCGCTTCGAATTGAGTTTGAGAACGAAGCCGTCGATCTCGAGCAGGGCGACTTCCTCACCGTACCCAGCGGCGTCCGCCACAATCCTGTCGCGCGGGAGGAATGCTGGGTGCTGCTGATCGAGCCAGCTGCAACAAAGCATACTGGGGAAGAGATCACATCGCGCACCCGCAGCCTTCAGGAACAGCTCGGCCAATAGCCGTACGGCTGCCCTGCCCTCAGCAGTCCTCGAAATTGGCTACTCCGGTTCCTCCAGCTCTCGTCATTCCCGCGCAGGCGGGAATCCAGCCCGGCCCGGCGCGTCATCGCCGTCTCGCCAATGACTGCAGCCATGCCCGCCACCAGCCGTAGGACCCTCTCTCGAACAATCCTATTTCTGCGCTAAATACTTGACTTTCATGCACCTTTTCGGCATAGACCCCGCCGGATCGGGAGGGCGCGAAAGCTGGTGCACCCCCTTCCTTGCCCCCATGGCCCGCGACGGCGGTGTCCGAAAGGGTGACGCGGCCGGTGCGAAAGGCGCGGGCGTCCAGATCGGGATCGGATGACCTCATCCGGATCGCAAGGACACCTCTCCTCCTTCACCGGATGCGGCAGGCAGTACGATAGCGGTTGCGGGGCCCTTTCGCCCGCGCGGACAGCGGCAGGGGCTCACGCTTTGTAAGGCGAACCCTCCCCGTCGCACCGATTGCCCATGTCGCACTCGAGTATAATCGGGGTTCAGGTTCGTGTTCATGCCCTGCCGCCTCAAGGCTCCGGCAGTGCATGAAATATCCGTGCGATGCGGCTTTACCGCCGCTTCGCACGAGGCCCGGCAGGCAGCCACGCGAACCGCGCCGATACTCCCCGGCCACCGCCATCCCGCTCCCGGGCTACGCCGCGCGTCTCGCGCAAGGTTCGCCCCGGCCGCGTGATCTTGTTTTGTAGGCATTACAGTCCGGGCTCGCCGCCGGATGCTTTCGTGTGCGGAAACAACCTCATTGCCGAGCCGCTTGGAATTCGCGCATAAGGAACCTCTGTCACATGCAGGAGGCGCCTATGCATTTCATGCAGCTTCTGAAGTCGCTCGATGAACTTCTCTACGAGGTCATGAGCTGGCTGGTCTTCTTCCCGCTCACGCTCTGGCGAACACTTACGCAGCCCATCACGATGATGGAGTATGCGGACAGCGAACTGCATGATCCCGAAGAACAGCAATATGAGGATGCGCTCAGTCCGCCACTGTTCCTGCTTCTCGCGATACTGATCACCCAGGCCATTTCCATGTCGGTCGACTCCGGCACGAACACATTCGTCGCGGATCAGGCGGGCCTGGCGAGCCTGATCCAGGACGATACCTCGTTCCTGCTCCTGCGTCTGGCCGTCTTCTCGCTCATCCCGATGGCCTTTGCCGTAAGCCAGGTAGGCGGGCGGAAAAGGCGGATGACCCGCAAGGGCCTTCAGGCTCCCTTCTATGCACAATGCTACCCGGTGGCTGCCCTGGCGCTGACGCTGGGCGTGTGCACCTCCATACTCTCGTCGAACACTGGCGAGGGGCCAAGACTGGCGGCGCAGCTTCTCATCGTCATTGCGCTACTGCTGTTCCTGGCGCTTGAAATGCGCTGGCTGCGCCGGCGCCTACATTGCGGGTGGCTAAAGGCCACCGGAAGAGCGGCAGCCGCTTTCGCCGTAGGTATTTGCACTGCCATCGGGCTGGCTTGGCTTTTCACCTAGCGGTGATACACTTTCGCGGTCATCGTGACAGGAGATGCGCATGCGACTCGCGCATTTGTCTCGCTATCGGCGCTTGTGTCGGCTCAACCCAGCCAGGCTCAGGCTCCTCCCGACATCGCGGATCTGGTCGGCGCCCGCGCAGCAGGCGGAGAGACGCAGCTGGAAGCGCGCGGCTACGATTACGTTCGCGGTCAGACAGGCGACGATCGCGTGTGGACCTATTGGTGGAACCCACGAACGCAGGTTTGCATAACGGTATCGACGGTCAACGGTCGCTACGAGGCAATCACCCCCTCGCCCGCGCCGGATTGCGGCCAGGCCCAGGCTCGCCCAACCACTCTTCCGGACAGACCGGTCCGCCCCATGCCAGTCCCCTCGGATCCCGATGCAGCAGCTTCGAACCTCGGCCTGGTATGTTTTGGCGAAGGCCAGCGGCCGCAGCTCGCGACGAAGTACGGCTACACCTGGGACGACAAGAAGGAGCGTTATACCTACGGCAATCGCACGGAACTCGCCGCCGAAGACTTCGATGCATCCGTGAGCATCCAGTTGTGGGACGGGGGCGGCCGGATCCGGCTTCCCAAGAAACTCATCCCGCCGCTCCATTCGCGCGGTCAGGATGGCTGGTGGAACCTCGACGCGGTCGTCGCCACGCGCGACACGATCACGGCGCAATATCGTCTCAACGGGCTCAACAAGCCAAGGCTTTCGATCGACCGCAGAAGCGGACGCATCTCTATCCGGGGGGCCTCCGATTATGCTTTTTCCGGGACTTGCGACACGGTGGATAACGAGCAGCGGCGCTTCTGACGGCTGCTCGCATCCCGCCGCCGATCCAGGCCCGGGAATTGAAAATTAGGTAATCCGGCCCGCCCGTGCTACAACGCAGTTGCTGACGTCGAATTATGCGACGGACTTCGGATTTTGACGACCGCCGCTTGCTTTCGATAGCCCCGGCGCAAACCAGACGACGACTTCCTTTCATCGGACGATTCTAAGCACGACCTTGCCGCATGCTGCGGCGGGGCAACCCCATGCGTTCTTGAAAGGAACTATCATGAGCAAGACCGGAACCGTAAAATTCTTCAACACCGACAAGGGCTACGGCTTCATCCAGCCCGACGACGGTTCGGACGACAGCTTCGTTCACATCAGCGCCGTACAGGCTGCTGGCATGAACTCGCTCGATAAGGACCAGCGCCTCAATTACGAAGTCGAAACCGGCCGTAATGGCAAGGCCAGTGCGATCAATCTGTCGGCTGCCGACTAAGCACCTGCCAAGGTCTCTTCCGCGTGCTCGTGCGACCCTGCACGCGGAAGGGGCACCCTACCCGATGACCAAACTTTGCGGAGCGCTATCATGAGCCAGACATTCGAATTCTACGATACCCGTGCCCGCGAAGCTGCCGTCGAAGCAGAAGCGGCCACGCTCGACAACGTCAAGGAACGCAGCCTTCGCGCTGAAAAGACCTGGCGCGGCTTGGCCAATCAGGCCCGCAAGGTGAAAGCGGACCGCGAAAGGCACGAGAGCGAACGCCTCGCCGCCCGCCAACTGGCCGAAAGCGCCAGCCAGTAACAGGCGCCCTATCGGTCCGGAGCGCGTCAGCCGAAAGCTTTCTCTCGGCGCACGGCCCGCCCCGTTAGCCGACGTTAGTGTCTACCCAGACGCCTTCGCTTTTCTGCGCCAGGCATGCAGCAGCGGTTCGGTGTAACCGCTCGGCTGCTCTACACCCTTGAAGATCAGATCCTTCGCCGCACTGAAAGCGGGGCCGTCCTCGTTTTCCAGCAGCGGCCGGTAGAAGGGATCGCCAGCATTCTGGCCGTCGACCTTGGCGGCCATGCGGCGCAGGCTGTCCATCACCTGCTCTTCGGAAATCACGCCGTGCAGCAGCCAGTTGGCGATGTGCTGGCTGGAAATGCGCAGCGTCGCGCGGTCTTCCATCAGGCCGACATCGTTGATGTCCGGGACCTTGGAACAGCCCACGCCCTGATCGATCCAGCGCACGACATAGCCCAGCAATCCCTGGCAATTATTGTCCAGTTCCTCGCGGATTTCGTCCTGCGACCAGTTCGTGCCGTCCGCCAGCGGAATGGTCAGCAATTCGTCCAGCTTGGCCGCGGCGGGCAGGCCCTTCTGTATCTCGAACACGTCCTCGCGGTGATAATGGATCGCGTGCAGCGTCGCGGCGGTTGGGCTCGGCACCCAGGCCGTGTTCGCCCCGGCGCGCAAATGCCCGATCTTCTCGATCATCATCTGCCCCATCAGGTCGGGTGCGGCCCACATGCCCTTGCCGATCTGCGCCCTGCCCGACAGGCCGCATTTCAGACCGATCCCGACATTGCGCGCCTCATAGGCCTTGAGCCAGGCGGAGTTCTTCATTGCGCCCTTGCGCATCATCGGCCCCGCCCGCATCGAGGTATGGATTTCGTCCCCCGTACGGTCGAGGAAACCCGTATTGATGAAGACGATCCGGTCCTTCACCGCGTGGATGCAGGCGGCGAGATTGGCCGATGTGCGCCGTTCCTCGTCCATCACGCCGACCTTGATCGTGTGCCGTTCAAGCCCCAGCAAATCCTCCACCGCATCGAACAGATCGTTGGTGAAGGCGCATTCTTCCGGCCCATGCATCTTGGGCTTCACGATGTAGATGCTGCCGCAGCGCGAATTGCCATGGCGGCCAAGCTTTGCAACGTCCTGCGCGCCGATCGCGCTGGTGACGACGGCATCCATGATGCCTTCGGGGATTTCCTTCCCGTCCCAGCGCATCGCCGGGTTTGTCATCAGATGTCCGACATTGCGCACGAACATCAGGCTGCGGCCGGGCAGCGAATGCTGTGCTCCCTTGTCGTCGGTCCAGACCACATCGCTGGCGAGTTCGCGCGTGACGGTGCGCCCGCCTTTTTCGAAACTCTCCGACAGGTCGCCGCGCATGATGCCCAGCCAGTTGCGATAGGCCACCAGCTTGTCCTCGGCATCCACTGCCGCGACCGAATCCTCGCAATCCGCGATCGTCGTCAGCGCAGCTTCGAAAACGATATCCGCGATGCCGAGCCGGTCCGTCTTGCCGACCTGGCTGTCGGGGTCGACGACCAGTTCGATATGCAGCCCGTTATGCCGGAACAGCGGCCCGCGTTCCGTCCTGCCGATGTGCTGTGCCGGATCGGCGAGTTCGATGGCATCGAGGTCTGCGAGATCGGCCCAGCCACCACTGGCGAGCGGCACGATCTCGTCGAGCAGCCTGCGCCCTTCGGCAATCACCGCAGCGCCGCGCTCCTCGTCGTAGCCGCCCGGCTTCGCAGGCGCCGCATCCAGCACGTCGGTGCCGTAAAGCGCATCGTACAGGCTGCCCCAGCGCGCATTGGCGGCATTGAGCAGGAAGCGTGCATTGAGGATCGGAACCACCAGCTGCGGCCCCGCCATCGTCGCGATCTCGGAATCGACGTTCTGCGTGCCGATGGTGAAATCACCCGGTTCGGGGACGAGATAGCCGATCTCCTGCAGGAATGCGCGATAGGCGCCGCTATCGTGCGGCTTGCCCGCATGTTCGCCGTGCCAGGCATCGATCTTCGCCTGCAATTCCTCGCGCTTGGCAAGCAAGGCGGCGTTGCGCGGCGCGAATTCCTCCAGCAGTGCGGCAAAGCCCTGCCAGAACCCGTCGACATCGCGGCTCAGCGGGCCAAGCACTTCGGTTTCGATGAAATCGGCAAGCTTGGGGTCGGCTTCGATCCCGGCGCGCGTTACGTATTGTGTCATGAAACTCCTCGGGGGCAGATGCAGTCGTGGCAATGTCGGACCCGGGGAGGAACGGCACGGTCTATGCCGCCAGCCGTTGATCAATGCAAGGCGCGGGGTGGACTCGGGCTTGCTCGGGATTAAGGACGTTGCACATGAAACCTGATAATGCACCGCAAGCCCTGCTCGACACGATCGATGCCGATACGATGCTGCGTGAAGTGCAGGACTGGGCGGCCATCAATACCGGCACCGCCAATATCGAAGGGCTGGATCGCATGGCCGGCATCCTGGCCGATGCTTTCAGCATCCTGCCGGGTGACGTCGAACTGATCGACCCTGCGACCGTAACGGCCATATCCGCCGAAGGGCGCGAATTCGAAAAACCGCACGGGCGGCACATGGTTCTGCGCGTCCGGCCCGATGCGGAACGGCGCTTCGTGCTGACCGGCCACATGGACACGGTCTTCCCTGTCGATCACCCGTTTCAGGAGGTCAGCTGGATCGACGATGACACGATCAACGGCCCCGGCACTGCCGATATGAAGGGCGGCCTCGATGTTATCCTCCATGCGCTGAAGACGTTCGAGACGATGGAGTGCGCCCCGCGGGTCGGATACGATGTGATGATCAACTCGGACGAGGAAACCGGCAGCCTCGCCAGCCGCTCCCTGATCGAGAAACTGGCCCGCGGAAAATATGCCGCGCTCACCTATGAACCCAGCGCCCTGCCCGATGGAACGCTGGCCCATGCACGCGGCGGTACGGGCAATTATTCGATCACCTTCACGGGCAAGTCCGCCCATGCCGGGCGCAATCCGCACGACGGGCGCAATGCCATCGTCGCAGCATCCGATCTCGTGTTGCGGATCAAGGCCCTCGAGGCAGACGACATCACCGTCAACCCCGCCAAGATCGAAGGCGGCAGCGCGAACAATGTCGTGCCTGACCTTGCCATCCTGCGGTTCAACATTCGCCCCAAATCGACCGACGCCATGAACCGCTTCGATGAGAAGCTCGACGCTGCTCTCGCTGCCATCGAGGCCGATCATGAAGTCGGCATCCACCGTCACGGCGGTGTGACCCGTCCTCCCAAGCCGGTCGACGAAAAGGCGCAGCGCCTGTTCGATCTCGTCAAAACATGCGGCGCTGAACTCGGGCAGGACATCGGCTGGAAGCCGACCGGCGGCGTGTGCGATGGCAACAATATCGCGGCTACCGGCGTACCCGTCGTGGACACGATGGGCGTCCGCGGCGGCGCCATTCATTCGCCCGACGAATTCATGATCGTTCCTTCGCTGCACGAACGCGCCGCGCTTAGCGCGCTGGTTCTCGCCAAGCTATCTTCCGGAGACCATCTGTGACTTTTCGCCTGCGCGCCGCGCATATCAGCGACCTCGAACACCTCTACGAGATGGCCAAGCTGACCGGCGGCGGTTTCACCAATCTGCCGGCCGATCGCGCAGCGCTGACCAAGAAGCTTGAACGGGCGGATGATGCCTTTTCGCGCGACGCCGACGAACTTGGCGACGACCAGTTTACACTCGTGCTGGAAAATACCGAAACCGGCCAGGTGCGCGGCACCTGTCAGATTTTCAGCCAGGTCGGCCAGCAATGGCCGTTCTACAGCTATCGCCTCAACACGTTGACCCAGCACAGCCAGGAACTTGATCGCACCGTGCGGGCCGAACTCCTCAGCCTGGTTACCGATCTGGAGGGGTCGTCCGAAGTGGGCGGTCTGTTCCTCCACCCGGGAGAACGCGCAGGCGGGCTCGGCCTGCTTCTCGCACGCAGCCGCTATCTGTTCATTGCCATGCACCGCCACCGCTTCGCCAACCGCATTCTGGCCGAACTGCGCGGCGTGATCGACGATCGCGGCGGCTCGCCCTTCTGGGACGGCGTGGCCGGCCGCTTCTTCGGCATGACCTTTCAGGAAGCCGACTATTTCAACGCCATCAACGGCAATCAGTTCATTGCCGATCTGATGCCCAAGCACCCCGTCTATGTCGCCATGCTGGATGACGAAGCGAAGAAGGTAATCGGCGTCCCCCACCCGTCGGGCCGCGCCGCCATGCGGATGCTGGAAAACGAAGGCTTCGCCGCAGAAGGCTATGTCGACATCTTCGATGGCGGCCCTTCCATGACGGCACGCACCGACAATGTGAAAAGCATCGCCGGGTCCACTCCGGGACGGGTTTCCGCAACCGATCTCGACATTGGCGAGCGCGCGCTGATCGCCACCGGCACGCTGGGCACGTTCCGCTGCGCCTACGGTATGCGGGAGACAGGCGAGGACGGATCCGTCGCCATCGACGCGATCTGTGCCGCAACACTCGAAGTCGGCGAAGGCGACGAGGTGTGGAGCGTGGCGCGATGAGCAAGCTGGTCGAGATCAATTTCGACGGGATCGTCGGACCCAGCCACAATTATGCCGGCCTCAGTCTCGGCAATATTGCCAGCGCCAGCCACAAGGGCAACGCTTCCTACCCGCGCGCGGCAGCGTTGCAGGGGATCGCGAAGATGCGCGGCAATTTGGAGCGCGGGCTTGCACAGGGCTTTTTGCTTCCCCTTCCCCGGCCCAATTTCGGCCTGCTGCGCGATCTGGCGGTAGGCGACGATACGAACCCGGCGCTCGTGGCCGCTGCATGGTCGGCCAGTTCGATGTGGACTGCCAATGCCGCCACCGTCAGTCCTGCGCCGGATACCGGCGATGGCCGCTGCCATCTGACGCTGGCCAATCTGGTAACCATGCTGCACCGCGGGCAGGAATGGCGCGATACGCAAGCGCAGCTGAAGATCGCATTCGGTGATCAGCGGCATTTCGCGGTGCACGATGCGGTCCCGTCCAGCTTCGGCGACGAAGGTGCGGCCAATCACATGCGGTTTTGCGACAGTCACGATGCACCCGGCGTGGAGGTGTTCGTCTTTGGCCGGCCCGGCGGGCGCTTTCCCGCGCGCCAGCACGAACAGGCAAGCCGCGCCGTCGCCCGGCTGCATGGCCTCGATCCCCGGCGCTGCGTCTTCATCGAACAGAACCCGGCGGCCATCGAGGCCGGGGCGTTTCACAACGACGTCGTCGCCGTCGCGAACGAGAAAGTCCTGTTCACGCACGATCAGGCCTTTGCCGACCAGATCGACGCCTACGAAGCCATCCGGGCCGTATTCCCCGACCTCCATGTCGTGGAAGTGCCGGAAAGCCAGGTTTCTCTCGAAGAGGCGATCCGTACCTATCTCTTCAATGCGCAGCTCGTGACATTGCCCACCGGCGAAATGGCGCTGGTCGTCCCCAGCGAATGCCAGGAAAGCGCCAGCGTCTGGTCGTGGTGCGAACGCATGCTCGCGTCCAACGGTCCGATCCGTCACGTCATCCCTGTCGATGTGCGCCAATCGATGGCGAATGGCGGCGGCCCGGCCTGCCTGCGGCTGCGCGTGGTGGCAGATCCTGCAACGGTCGACGCGCGGTTCTTGCTGGACGAGGCGAAGGCCGAACGGATCGAGGCGGTGATTGCCCAGATGTGGCCGGAAACAATTCAGCCCGATGAAATTGGAACCGAAGCTCTCGCAGCGAAGGTCATCGAAGCGCGCGAAGCCCTGCTGGCCGTGTTGTCGCTGGACGAACTGGCATAATTTCCACCGCCCCAGATTGGGGCGCGTAGATACATCGTCGGGCACTTTTACACTTCTTCGCGCATTAACTAGGCGAACCCGCAGATTCGCGCCGCTGGCACGCGAATTGCATCGCGGGGCGTTAAGAAACGGAGTGAGGCGCGCGTGCTGAAGAAGGTGAAACGGCTGTTCGTGATCAAGACGCGCTTCGAAGCCTATCTGATCATCTTCGCCCTGGCCCTTGGCGCAATGACCCGCGGCGCCGACTACACGCTGCAATATCCCGGCGTGGGGGGCTATCTGCTCTTCGCAGCGACATCGGGCGCAGTCTTCCTCGGCGGCGCGAAGATCCTCGACGCCTTGCGCTACGAACGCGAAGCGCAGGAAGCAGCGCCGGGTGACGCCAAGTCCGAATAAAGCCGATCGATGAAATGGGTGGGGGTTTCTGTTGCTAGCTACCCCCGGAGCCCCGGAATCCGCTTCTGTTGCCCGGTGGGTCCAACCGCGCTTTAGCTTTGTAAGATCAGGGCGTTAGCCCATCAGATTACGCTGCGAGAGCGAGTGCTTCGTTATCGTTGGCACTTGTGTGTTGTGAACAGTTTTACGGGTTACTCAGCCCGGGCGAAAACACTGCCTTTCAGCACACGTCGATCCTAGTTCGGCCCCGTCATAATCCGCCGGAAAAGGCGGTTTGTGGTGGAGCCGCCGGGTACTGCCCCCGGGTCCGTTGTACCTATTACACAGCGCAGTTTATCGCCATATCCGGCCGAAGCCGACAGCCCCTATATAGCGATGCGGAGCTTAATGTGAAGTGAGCGGAGCGCGCGTTTTGCCGTGGCAGTGTCGCGCCCCGCCCTTTCTTCGAACCTACCCCTTGGATGCAGGCCCTTGCCCTAAGGCCGCGCCGCCATCCTTGCGCAGTTCCGCCAGGATTTTCTTCAGCACGTCGAGTTCGGGATTCGTCGGCACGTCTGCGTTCTTCGAGCTGTCCTCGGTCGCAGCGGCCTTGCGCTGCATGTCTTCGGTGATCTTGTTCACGCTGCGAACGAGCATGAAGAGCGCAAAGGCGACGATGAAGAAATTGATCACGGCCGTGATGAGCGCGCCGTACCCGATCATTGCCACGCCTGCTTCCTTGAGCTGCTCGTAATTGTCGAGCGCGCCTTCGTAGCCTTCGGGTATCTCGCCCAGCTGCAGGAACCAGTTGGAAAAATCGATGTCACCGAAGATCCAGCCGATCAGCGGCATTATTATGGCTTCGGTCAGCTGCGTGACGATACCGCTGAAGGCGGCGCCGATCACGACACCGACTGCCAGATCGACAACATTTCCGCGCGCGACGAACTTCTTGAATTCTTTTCCCAGGCTCATGGCGGTATGATTCCCTTAACCCTTAAAACTGGCGCCTTCCCTGCCATGATGGTTTGGCAGTCACAAGCGGGCGTTAATCTTGAACCGGCGCCATGGTGTGCTATCTAGATAAAGCAGTACGTCCCCCGACTCCCTAAGAAGGATTCTTGAAATGAACCAATTCGCCGCTTTCCGTGCCTCGATCGTCGCCGCCGCTGCGTTGGCGATATCGGCCTGCGGGATCAACTCGGTGCCTGCTGCTGAAGAAACGGCAAAGGCCAAGTGGGCCGATGTGGAGGCCGCTTTCCAGGAACGCGCCAATCTGGTCCCCAACCTCGAACAGATCGTGATGAGCTCGGCTGAACAGGAGCGTGCAACGCTTGAATCGGTCATACAGGCCCGCGCATCCGCCACCCGTCCGGAAATCCAGCTCGATGGCAACGATCTGAGCGATGCGGACAAGATGGCCCAGTATCAGCAGGCGCAGAACACTTTCGGCGGCGCGCTGTCGCGGCTGATGGCCAATGTGGAAGCTTATCCCGAACTGCGCAGCCAGGACAATTTCGGCCGCTTCATGACCCAGATCGAAGGTCAGGAAAACCGGATCCGCGTCGCCATTCGCGACTATAACGAAGCGGTGCGCGCCTATAACACGACGATCCGCACCTTCCCCGATACCATCGGCGCCAACATCATTCACGGTGCAGAACCCATGGTTCCCTACGAAGCCGTGACGCAGGGTGCAGAAGTCGCTCCAACCCTGGACATGCGTTCGGATAGCAGCGCCGCAAACTGAGCGGCACAAACATGCGCCTGTTTCTCTCAGTAATCCTGCCCGTGGCGGCGGCGCTGGGCTTTGCCCTGCCCGCCGCTGCCCAGACCTTTCCTGAACGCGGCACTGCGCCGGTGGTGGACGCTGCGAACATCATCGATGACGCAACCGAAGCCGCTCTGACCGAAAAACTGGACGCGTTCGAGCAGCGCAGCCAGCGCCAGTTCGTGATCGCGACGATCCCCGATCTCGAGGGTTACGACATTTCCGACTATGGCTATCGCCTTGGCCGCGAATGGGCCTTGGGCGATGCGGAGCGTAATGACGGCATCATTCTGATCGTCGCTCCGAACGAGAAGAAAATGCGCGTCGAGGTCGGCTACGGCCTGGAGGGCGTCATCCCTGACGGGCTTGCTTTCGAATATGTCGAAGGGATGAAGCCATATTTCCGCGATGGCGACTATTCCGGCGGGATTAGCTGGGGTGCAGACCAGATCATCAAACAGCTCGAATTGCCTCCTGAAGAAGCGGCCAAGGTGGCCCAGCAGGTGAGCGAACAGCGCGAAAGCGACGGCGGCTTCCCCATCGGCGCGCTGATCTGGCTCGGCTTTATCTTTTTCTTCTTCGTCCTGCCCATGCTGAGTGGGCGCGGCCGGCGGCGGCGTTATCGCAAGGGACCGTGGGGCAATGCCGCACGCGACATCATTCTCTGGGAAGCCGGCAAGGCGATCGCACGCGGTCTCACCGATGACGACTGGGGCGGAGGCGGCGGCTTCGGCGGCGGCGGTGGCTTCGGCGGCGGCGGCTTTGGTGGCGGCGGCGGCAGTTTCGGGGGCGGTGGCGCCTCCGGGGGGTGGTAATGGGCTATCTTTCTCAATCCGATCACAAGATCGTATCCGATGCCGTCGCGGCGGCCGAACTTACCACCAGCGGCGAAATCGTGACCGTTCTGGCCGATCGCAGCGATGGCTATTCGGATGTCGTGCTGGTGTGGGCCGTGGCGCTGGCCTTCACGGCCATGAGCCTGTTTGCGGTGATCCCGCAGCCCTTCATGGATCTGTGGGATTCGCTCGTCGGTGGCTGGATGCACGAATGGACGACCGGCGAACTCGCCAGCATGACCATCGCCCTGGGGCTGGTCGCCTTCACGCTGGGATGGCTGTTGCTGAGCTGGGACCCGCTGCGCTTCGCCCTTACCCCCGGCCCGGTTAAGAGTGCCCGCGTTCACAGCAGCGCAATCAGGCATTTCAAAGTCGGCGCGGAACAGCGCACGCATGGCCGCACGGGCGTACTTCTCTATCTGTCCATGCGCGAACACCGCGCCGAAATCGTTGCCGACCAGCCCATTGCCGCAATTGTGCCGGCAGAAGTCTGGGGCGAAGCGATGGCGGACATGCTGGAAGAGCTCAAAGAAGGCCACATCGCCGAAAGCCTGGCCATCGGGGTACGCGACGTCGGCATGGTACTGTCAGAACATTTCCCGCGCGCCGATGACGACCGCAACGAGCTTCCCGACCGACTGATAGAAGTCTGACCATGCCCGTCCCCGATCACGATGCGGACGAGAAGATCGTCTGGCAGGGCAAATACATCACCGCCAAAACGCGCGGTCGATGGGAATATGTGGGTCGTCCCCGCAACATCCGCGCGGCGGTGATCCTTGCCGTCGACGAAGACGACCACGTGCTTCTGGTAGAGCAGTACCGGGTGCCGCTTGGCCGGCCCTGTATCGAGCTACCGGCGGGTCTCATCGGCGACGAGGCTGATTTCGAAGGCGAAGACCCTCTCGTTGCTGCCGGGCGGGAACTGGTAGAGGAAACGGGCTACCGCGCCGATGTGCTCGAAGATCTGGGCACGTTCTGGTCCTCTCCCGGAATGGTCAGCGAAAGCTTCACTCTGGTCCGCGCCAGCCAGCTGGCGAAGGTCGGCGAAGGCGGCGGGGTCGGCGGAGAGAACATCACCGTTCACCGTGTCGCCCTATCCGACATTGCCGCTTTTACCGCCGCCAAACGCGCCGATGGTTGCGGGATCGATGTGCGCGTGCTCTTGCTGCTGGGACAGGGAATATTGGCAGGAGAGTGACGATGGCAGGACGGTGTGCAGGCAAGCTGGCACTGGTGACAGGCGCGGCGCAGGGGCTCGGCCGGGCCCATGCAACCCGGCTGGCAGAAGAGGGCGCGCGGGTGCTGTGCACCGATATCAACGGTGATGGCGCTGCCGAAACCGCCTCGCTCATCAATGCGGATCTGGGTGACGGCACCGCCCATGCGATCCGGCACGACGTTACCGATCCCATTGACTGGGAAGCCGCCGTGGACGCTGCGCGCGAGAATATCGGCGGTCTCAACGTCCTGGTGAACAATGCCGGTATCGGCGTGGGCGGCAATATCGAGACCTGCGATTTCGACGATTGGAAGCGCTGCTTTGCGATCAATGTCGATTCCATTTTTCATGGCTGCCAGAAGGCGCTGCCGCTGATGCGCGAGCATGCACCCGGCTCGATCGTGAACATTTCCAGCATTGCGGGGCTGATCGCCAGCGACACCATGCCCGCCTACAACTCGTCCAAAGCCGCGGTCTGGATGCTGACTAAATCGATCGCGCTGCACTGTGCGAAGAAGAATATGCAGATCCGCTGCAATTCCGTGCACCCGACCTTCGTCGATACGCCGATCCTCGATGGCACGGCGCTCAATCACAATCTCGACAAGTCTGTCTTGCTGGAAAAGCTGGCGCGGCAAATTCCGCTCAAATTCGTGGGCGAGCCCAACGATATCGCCAATGCCGTGGTCTATCTCGCCAGCGACGAGAGCCGCTTCATGACCGGTGCGGAACTCAAGCTCGATGGCGGCATTTCCGCGATGTAAATCCGCGACTGCAGAATCAAGAGAGGGGCCATGCGGCCCCTCCCGGTTCTCTTTGTGTGAGCCACGGCCGGCACGAAAACCGGGACGGTTGGCGCGGGGCCGTGGTCAGTCTGCGATCAGTGCGATCGCCGGGTAAAGCAGGATGAAACTGCCAAATCCGAGCAGTGTTCCTGCGACGAAGCCAAGGCGGACCCAGGTGGCGTCGATGTCGAAATAGCGCGCGATACCGGAGCAGACCCCCATCATCTTGCCATTCGTGCGATCAAGCGCGAAGCTCTTGGCTGGACGGACGGCATCGTCCCCTTCGCGGAATTTCAGATTGCTCATGCGATAAGTCCATTGGGCGATGCAGGTACGATGGCGGTGGCGAAGAAGAGGGCTGAAAGGGCCAGTGAAAAGGCGGCTGCGAAGAGCTTGTGGCCGTTGTCAGAGTTGAACATGTTTTCCTCCTGAAGAATGTGGGCGGTTGGCCGATCAGGCGACGAGACCGGCGGGGCTTGCGGGGACGATGGCGGCGGCCATGAACATTGCCGAGACACCCAGGGCGAAGACGGCGGCGAGTGCACGGTTGCTGGCATATTCGAAGATGGACATTGTGTTGCTCCTTGATCCTTGGTTCGTTTTTCCCGGACCATCCGGGATGCCAAGTACTTTGCAACGGGTGTGCCAAACTCGAAAAATGGCGGAATTCCGTCAATTCTTCCTGAACCATGAGAGCAGACGTCGTTCACCAATCCGAAAGGTTGGGGAATTTCCCCAACTGTTGGAAATGATATGTTTTGAAGTGGCGGGCGTGGCGACGGCGCGCTATCGAACGCTCACCTCATGGCGCTCGATCGCATCTCCCTGACCGACTTTCGCAACCACGGTTCGACCGAACTGGGCGATACCGCGCAATTCAATCTGCTCGTGGGCGAAAACGGTGCGGGAAAGACCAATATTCTCGAAGCGCTTTCCCTGCTTGCCCCAGGGCGCGGCCTGCGCCGCGCTGCCTTGGGCGACATGGTCCGCAATGGCAGCGATGCTGGCTTCGGCGTGGGGGCCAGCCTGCTGCAGGATGGTGAAGCCGTACGGCTCGCCACATATTCGGAAAGCGCCAACCCGGGCCGCCGCCGCGTCCGGATAAACGGGGCGGAAAGCAGTGCGACCAGCCTCGGCGAATGGCTCGCGGTGACATGGCTCACTCCCGCCATGGATGGCTTGTTCACCGGCGCCGCCGGCGATCGCCGACGCTACTTGGACCGGCTGGCGCTTGCGCTCGAACCAGCGCATGCCAGTCATGCAGCCCGCTACGAAGGTGCCCTGCGCGAACGCAATCGCCTGTTATCCGACCTGCGAGAGCCTGAGAACGCTTGGCTCGATGCCATTGAAGCCCAAATGGTCCAACATGGCTCCGCCCTAATGGCAGGCCGCGCGCGCCTCGTTGAAACACTGGCGGTAAGGCTGGCGGAAATGCCTGCCGAACCGTTCGCTCGCCCCGCCCTTACCTATGCCCCGAGCGCGCCCGATCATTCGGATGGTCTATCGCAGGCGCTCTATGACAACCGCAAGCGCGACCGCGCCGCACAGCGCACCCTGCTTGGCCCGCATCGCGACGAGCTTGAAGTCATCCACGCAGCCAAGCGGGTCCCCGCTGCGCAAAGCTCGACAGGTGAACAGAAAGCGATGCTGGTCGCCATGACGTTGGCCCATGCCGGGCTGGCGGCACAAGGGCGAGCAGGTTTGCTCTTGCTGGACGAAGTGGCCGCGCATCTCGACCCCCTTCGCCGCGCCGCTCTTTTCGAACAATTGCGCAGCAGTGGAGCGCAGGTCTGGATGACTGGAACCGAGCCAGCCCCTTTCAGCAGCATAGCGACGGAATCTGCCGTCTGGGCCGTAACGGCAGGATCGGTGACGCGCGCCTAGGGCTTGGGCGGCAGCGCTTGTTCCACATCGCCCATGGTATCTCGCACAAGCGCCGCAATTCCATCGGCGGTGGGATGGATGCGGTCGTCGAGGAAGAGGCTACGGTCCTCATAGATGCTCTCGAGCCAGAACGGGATCAAAGCTGCATCGTATTGGCTGGCAAGCTCGCTATACAGGCTGTCGAACTGCTGCTGATATTCCGGCCCGTAATTCGGCGGCGCCCGCATACCCATCAGCAGGACAGGGATCTCTCGCTG
Source organism: Qipengyuania pacifica (assembly GCF_019857205.1). Taxonomy (GTDB): domain Bacteria; phylum Pseudomonadota; class Alphaproteobacteria; order Sphingomonadales; family Sphingomonadaceae; genus Qipengyuania; species Qipengyuania pacifica. The sequence goes on from NZ_JAHWXO010000004.1 coordinate 50,135, forward strand.
GCTCAGTTCCTGCAGCATCGCTTCGAAATTGGCGCGTGTCTGTCCAGGCTGGATACCGCGCAGCATATCATTGCCGCCAAGTTCGAGGATGACGAGATCGGGTTTGACCTCCTGCGCATCGAGCGTGAAGGCCAGCCGTTGCAGACCGGCTGCACTGGTATCTCCCGAAACGCCGGCATCGATCACCCGCGCGTTGATTCCGTCCTTGCGCAGCGCGTCTTCAAGCTGTTCGGGATAGCCCTCGTTCTCTTCCAGCCCATAGCCTGCGAACAGGCTGTCGCCGAAAGCCAGTATCCGCCTCTCCGGCCCTTCGACAGCGATATCGGCCGCAGGGGTTTGCTGGCTCGCTTCCGCTTCTGTTGATGGCGCCGCATCTTGCGCGCCGCCGCAAGCGGACAGTGCCATGGCGGCGAACAGGATCGACAAATGCCGCAAACGCATCGGCGAGTTTCCTTGTGCAGTTTTCCGCTCCATGCCATCGCAGTACCGTGACGAACTCTCAAGCAGCGATTTCCGCCCGCAACCTCACCCTGACCCTCGGCTCCAGCGATGCTCCCGTCGAAATCCTTCGCGGGATCGATCTCGACATTGCGCGTGGATCGACCGTCGCATTGCTTGGCCCTTCCGGCTCGGGCAAAAGCTCGCTGATGGCCGTTCTTTCCGGCCTCGAGCGTGCCAGCGGAGGAACCCTGCTCGTGGCGGGCGAAGATTTCGCGACGCTGGACGAGGACGCCCTTGCACATGCCCGGCGCGGGCGCATTGGCATCGTGTTGCAGGCGTTCCACCTGTTACCGACCATGACCGCGCTGGAAAACGTCGCCACCCCGATGGAACTGGCTGGGGAACGCGACGCCCAGGCGCGGGCCAAAGCGGAACTCGAAGCGGTTGGCCTTGGCCACAGGCTGGATCATTACCCTCAGCAATTGTCGGGCGGCGAACAGCAGCGCGTCGCCATCGCCCGCGCGATCGCCCCGCGTCCCGACCTGATCTTCGCCGATGAACCTACCGGCAATCTCGATGCCGCCACGGGTCACGAAATCGTGGAACTTCTCTTCCACCGCCGCGCCGAAACCGGGGCGACGTTGCTCGTCATTACGCACGATCCTGAACTTGCCGAGCATTGCGAGCGCGTGCTGCAGCTCGGTGATGGTCGCATCGCCAGCGACACTGCGGCGTGACCTGGGCGATTGCCTGGCGGATCGCGCGACGCGATCTCAACGCTCGCTTTCGCGGCTTGCGCCTGCTGCTGGTTTGTCTGTTTCTCGGCACGGGAGCATTGGCGGCGATCGGATCGCTGACTGCAGCGATCGAGCGCGAGATCGAAACCAACGGCCGGACCTATCTCGGCGGCGATCTGCAGATCGAACTCTGGCAGCGTGATCTCACCAATGAAGAACGCGCTGCACTCGCTCAGCTCGGCGATGTTTCAGCCGGAACCCGCATGCAGGCCATGGCGCGATTTGGCGAGCAGGCCGCGCCGATCGAACTTAAGGCCGTCGATAAGGCCTATCCGCTTTATGGTGATTTGACCCTCGAGGACGGCCGTACGGTGGGCGCTCCAGGTTCCGATGAAGCCTGGCTGTCGCAGGGTGCAGCCGATCGCTTGGGCGTCGCGCCGGGCGACACTATCGACATCGGCACGGAGAAGTTGTCGATCGGCGGGATCATCGCCGATGAACCCGATCGTCTCGGCGAAGGTTTTCAATTGGGTCCGACGATCATCGTGGCAGAGGATCTCCCCATCCGCGCCGGGCTGATCGCGCCAGGATCGATGTATCAGTCCAAGACTAGGGTTCGTTTCACGCAAAGCCGCGATACCGAGGCGGTCGGCGAAGAACTGAAGCAGCAATTTCCCGACGCCGGTTTCGATATCGACACCGCGGACCGCGCCGCACCCGGCACCGACCGGTTCGTGGACCGCATGAGCGAGTTTCTGACGCTTGTCGGCCTCGCGGCACTGGTCATTGCCGGTATCGGTATCGGAGGCGGCGTCACATCCTATCTCGACGCGCGCAGGCAGGGGATCGCCACCCTCAAGATCCTCGGCGCGACCAGCAATGACATCGCGCGTATCTACGCACTGCAAATCGTCGCCGCTACGCTGGCGGGCAGCCTTGCGGGAATTGCCGCCGGCATTGCCATCGTTCCGCTTCTGGCAACGGCGTTGCAGGGTCTGCTGCCCGTTTCCAGCGGAGTGATCATCGATCCCGGCGCGATCGTGTTGGCATTGGCCTATGGCATGCTGGTGGCGCTGGTATTCGCGGCCCCGCCCTTGCTGCGCGCACGCAATTTCCCGGCCATGGCGCTGATGCGCGCCCGCGTCGCGCCGCTGGCGCGCGATCCCCGCGCACTGGCTTTGGTCGGCGGTGGTCTCGCTGCCATCGTCACCCTCGCCTTGCTGACATCCGACAACCCTATGCTTTCGGGCAGCTTCCTGGCCGGAGCCGCCGCCATACTCGGCCTGCTCGCCTTGCTCGGCCTTGGCATTCGCCGGCTCGCAGCCGCCCTTCCCCGGCCGCGCAACCCGGTCGCGCGCAATGCGCTTGCCAACCTGCATCGCCCGGGCTCATCCACCGGCGCGCTGGTAACCGCCCTCGGTTTCGGACTTTCGGCCTTTGTCCTGCTGGCAGCGGTTCAGAGCGCCATCGACGGCAATATCGCCAAACGCGTGCCGGACCGTGCGCCCGACTATTTCGTGCTCGATATCCCGCGCGACCAGGTGGACGAATTCGAGACGTTGGTCCGCAATGCCGATCCGGGCGCAAGCTGGCGCATGGTCCCCGCGCTGCGTGGCTCCGTGCTCGCATTCGGCTCTGAAGGGGCAATGACCCGCACCGCTGATCTGGACGAAATTCCGGACGGCGCGTGGGCCCTGCGCGGGGAACGCGGCCTGACCTATGCCGATCGTCTGCCGGAAGGCAACGAGTTGACCGAAGGCACGTGGTGGGGCCCAATGTATGCGGGCGAGCCGCTGGTTTCGGTCGACGAGGATTTTGCCGACGCCGCAGGCCTGAAGGTCGGCGACATGCTGACCTTTGGCGTACTCGGCGTAGATCGGACCGCCCGCATCGCCAATCTGCGCCGCATCGACTGGGAAAGCATGGGCTTCAACTACGTCTTCGTGCTCAGTCCCAACGCCCTTCAGGATGCACCGCATAATCTCGCGGCGACCGTCGAACTCAGCCGGGGCACGCCGACCGGTCCACTTCTGCAATCGCTGGTGGCCGCCCTCCCCTCGACTTCGGTGATCGAGGTTGGCGGTGTGCTGGAACAGGCGCGGACCATCCTGGAACAGGTCGGCTTTGCCACGCTCGCCGCCGCCAGCGTCGCGGTCCTCGCCGGTCTTGCCGTTCTGCTGGGCGCCATTGCCGCCGCGCGCGCGGCGCGGACGTACGATACCGTCATCCTGAGGGTGCTAGGTGCCGATCGCCGCCAGATCATTGCTATGCAATTGATTGAATACGTCGCCTTGGCGGCAACGCTTGCGGTCGTGGCGCTTGGCATTGGCAGCCTTGCTGCATGGCTGGTCATCACGCAGTTGTTCGAATTCGACTGGCTGCCGGATTGGGGCCAAGTGCTCGCTGTGCTTGGCCTCGGCGTCTTCGTCGTTCTGGCCTTCGCTCTTGGCGCTTCGATGCCGCTACTGCGTGCCAAACCTGCGCAGGCGTTGCGAGACCTCTAAGAGCCAATGCGATCCAAAAAAAAGCCCCGCGAGAACGCGGGGCTCTAAGATAAAGCGCTCGGTGCAATGCACGAGCCCTTCGGGTCGCATCTGCGATATATCACGCATCCAGCTGGACTACCGCGTAATGCGTATATGCTGTGCCGAAATGGGACAAAAGAAAAAGGGGGCCACGCGGGCCCCCTTCTCCATTCCAATTTTTCCCGCGATCAGAAGCGATAGCGAACCGTGGCGCCGTAGGTGCGCGGCTGGTTGGGATAGCCCGAGATCGTACCCGGCTGTGCAACACCCGGGAAGATCTGCGACAGATAGCGCTGATTGGTCAGATTACGGACAAAACCGCTGATTTCGAACCCGTTTTCGAGCGCGAGGGTCAGCGACCCGTTTACCTGATTCACTTCACGACGATAGTTGCGCGCAAGGGCGATCGGATCCGGAGCGTCGGGTACGCCGTCGATGATCTGAGTGTTGCTTTCGTGATAATAGTCCAGGCGGCCAATCAGCAGATTGCCCGTATTGCCGAACTCGTGTGTGTAGGTTGCCGAAGTCGCAATGGTGAATTCCGGAACACCGGCGACCTGCTGCCCGGAAAGGTCACCAACGACCGATCCGGGGAAGCTGTCATACTTCGAATCCAGATAGGTCAGTGCGAAGGTGAACACGAGCGGATCGATCGGCGTGAGCGTCGAATCGAATTCGAAACCACGGACCGACTGCGATCCGGCGTTGACCAGCGCGAAACCTGTCCCGGTGAAGGCGTTCGACTGGAAACCGTCGATGGTCTGATCGAACAGTGCCAGGTTAAAGGCCATCCGGTCGAAATCGGCCTTGAGGCCCACTTCGTAAACTTCCGATTCCTCCGGAGCCGCGAAGCGCGAGCCAGTGGAAAGGTTCGGCACCGCAATACCGGCATCGCGGATCGGCGAAGATGGCGCGAGGATGGTCGAACCGAAAGGACCAGGCGTGTAATCGGCGTTGGTCGGGCGGCTGTCGCGTGACAGGTTGACCGAGCTGGCCTTGAAGCCCGTCGCATAGGTGAAATATGCATTCAAGCGATCGCTGACATCGTAAGCCACACGAAGCGTGTAGCTCAGATTGTCATCATTCGTCCTGCCCGGCTCTACTGCGTTGGGCACCGCCAGGAACGGCGGCAGGAACTGCAGCGCCTGGAGGGGGAGCAACTGGTTACAGGCGGGCGGCGGCGAACCGGCCGAGCACGGCGTGGTCGCAATCGCTGCGATTTGCTGGAAGCCGGCCGGCTGGGCAGCAGCGAACTGCTGGATCACGCCGGGCGTCACCTGTGAGGTGGGGATCTGCAGCGCCTGCGCGATACCGCCAACGATGACAGCATCGACGAAGTTCACATTCGCCAGCGGATCGAAGGAGTCCTGACGGAGCGAGAAATCCTTCCTGTCGTCGGTGTAGTTGAAGCCGGCGGTGAGGGTCAGGCGATCCGTCACTTCGAAATCGACCTGCCCGAAGACCGAGTAGGATTCGTTATCAAGCGTGAAGAATTCTCGGGTCGAAGGGCCTTCTGCAAAGGTAGCGCCGACCGGAATGCCGAGCTGCGATTCAACGAAGGACAGCGTGCCGGGAGTGCCGCCACCTGCCAGCAGATCGAAGAACGCGCGTGCATCTTCGCCATTGTCGAGACCGCTGTTCTGCTTTGCCTTCTCGTTGAAGTAATAGCCGCCGAGCAGGAAGTTCACCGGACCGTCGAAGTCGGAAGCGACGCGCAGTTCCTGCGTGAAGGTGTCGACCGCCTGGTTGCGGAACTCGCTGACCACGGCCGCGCTGGAGAAGTCCACGTCCTGCTGGTTGAACGCGCGCAGTTCGCGATAGGCCGTGATCGACGTCAGCGTCAAAGAGCCGAGGTCGAGGTCGGCCTGAACCGAACCACCGTAGTTCTCGATGTCGTTGACCGGCAGCGTGTCGAGGAAGGCACGGTCGGAAAACACATCTTCAACTGCCAACTGGCCGCCAACGGCGAACAGCAGCGGAACGGTCGGACCGGCAAGAACGTTGCCGGCATAGCAGCACAGTTCGTCGATCTTGGAATAGTCGCCGATCGCGCGAATCCTAAGCGGGCCACCATTGTCGAACAGCAACTGGCCGCGAACGACGTAGCGATCGCGTTCGTTGATCTTCTCATCGAGGTTCACGACGTCGACGAAACCGTCGCGCTTGTTGTAGGTGCCGTCGAGAGAGAAAGCGATCGAGTCAGTCAGCGGGCCGGTAATGTCGGCCTTGGCGACGATCTGGTCAAAATTGCCGTAGGTGAAGCTGGCCGAACCGCCGAACTCGAACTGCGGCTCACGGGTAACGACCGAGATGACGCCGGCGCTGGCGTTCTTGCCGAACAGCGTGTTCTGCGGTCCGCGCAGCACTTCGATGCGGCTCACATTGGCGAGGTCGTTGATCGAGGATGCCGAGCGCGAACGATAGACGCCGTCGATGAATACACCGACGGACGGTTCGATACCGACGTTGTTGGCGCCGTTGCCGAAGCCGCGAATGATGAAGGTGGTGTTCGCCGAGCTCTGAAGCTGGCTGACGCGCAGCGACGGGGCCACGGTCTGAAGGTCCTGCAAGTCGCGGATTTCCGCACGCTCCAGCGTTTCGCCGCTGGTGACGCTGACCGAGACGGGCGTTTCCTGAAGGGTCTGTTCGCGCTTGGTGGCGGTAACGATGATGACATTGCCGGTCGAGGCATCGGCAGCATCGGGGATGTTATCGCCGTCGCTGTCGGTCTGCTGCTGGACCTCTTCCAGATCTGTATCTTGTGCCGAAACGCTCGCCGGGATGGCTACAGCAGCTACCCCTGCAAGCATGACGGTACGGACGGTCGCGGTGCGGCCGAAAGCGGTGAATTTCATGAAAGGTCCTCTTCTCTCAAGACGTATCTTGGTCCGCTGCGCGGCTCCCAAAATGCGCGCATGCAAGGGCGCAACTACCAGACTCCCCCGCCCTCTCAAGCATTTAGCGGACCAACGCCATAGCTGACTCGACGACTGTGCCTTTCGCGCTACACCGCAACACCTTGCCGCATTGCAGCATCTCCGCTAGGGGCGCGACCGAAACAAGCAGTGCCACTGGGCGTTGACGCTACGGCACCCTAATCGAAAGCACACTTCATGTCCCGCGACCTGCGCAACGTGGCGATCATCGCCCACGTCGACCATGGCAAGACCACTCTTGTCGATCAGCTTTTCCGCCAGTCCGGCACCTTCCGCGAAAACCAGCGCGTGGAAGAACGCGCGATGGATTCGAACGACCTGGAAAAAGAACGCGGGATCACGATCCTTGCAAAGTGCACCAGCGTCGAGTGGAACGGAAAGCGCATCAATATCGTCGATACCCCGGGCCACGCCGACTTCGGCGCCGAGGTCGAGCGTATCCTTTCGATGGTCGATGGCGTCATCCTGCTGGTCGACAGCGCCGAAGGCCCAATGCCGCAGACCAAGTTCGTTACCGGCAAGGCACTCGCCCTCGGTCTGCGTCCGATCGTCGTGGTCAACAAGATCGACCGTGGCGATGCGCGTCCCCAGGAAGTTCTCGACGAAGTCTTCGATCTCTTCGCTTCGCTCGATGCCAATGACGACCAACTCGATTTCCCCAGCCTGTGGGCTTCGGGCCGCGATGGCTATGCCAGCGATGACGAACACGCCCGCGACGGCAATCTCGAACCGCTGTTCCAGTTGATCGTCGACCACGTACCCGCGCCGGGCCTCGATGCGGAAGCGCCTTTCAGCTTCCTCGCCACTCTGCTCGACCGCGATAATTTCATGGGCCGTGTTCTGACCGGACGCGTTCAGTCGGGCAAATTGAATGTCAACGATCCGATCCATGCGCTCGATTCACAGGGCAATGTGATCGAAGTCGGCCGCGCGACGAAGCTGCTGAGCTTCGATGGCCTCGACCGCGTACCGGTCGATAGCGCCGAAGCGGGCGACATCATCGCTCTTGCAGGTCTGGAAAAAGCCACGGTGTCGAACACCGTCGCAGATCCGAGCGTAAAGACGCCGATCGAAGCGCAGCCGATCGATCCGCCCACGCTCGCCATGCAGTTCTCGGTCAATGACAGCCCCCTCGCCGGTCGCGAAGGCAGCAAGGTCACCAGCCGCATGATCCGCGATCGCCTTTACCGCGAAGCGGAAACCAATGTCGCCATCCGCATTACGGAAAGCGAAGACAAGGACAGTTTCGAAGTCGCCGGTCGCGGCGAACTCCAGCTCGGCGTGCTCATCGAAACGATGCGCCGCGAAGGGTTCGAACTCGGCATCAGCCGCCCACGCGTGCTGTTCCGCACCGAGGATGGTCAGCGTATGGAACCGTTCGAAACGGTCGTCATCGACGTGGACGACGAACACTCCGGCACCGTCGTAGAGAAGATGCAGCGCCGCAAGGCAGAGCTTACCGAGATGCGCCCGTCGGGCCAGGGCAAGACGCGCATCACCTTCTCCGCTCCCAGCCGCGGCCTTATCGGCTACCACGGCGAATTCCTGTCCGACACGCGCGGCACGGGCATCATGAACCGCCTGTTCGAGAAGTACGATACCTATCGCGGCCCTATCGAAGGACGCCAGAACGGCGTGCTTATCTCGATGGTCCCGGGTGAAGCAGTCCCCTATGCGCTTAACGCGCTGGAAGACCGCGGCGAATTGTTCATCCGTGGCGGCGCCAAGATCTATGAAGGCATGATCATCGGCGAAAATGCCAAGCCGGACGATCTCGAAGTGAACCCGATGAAGTCGAAGCAGCTCACGAACTTCCGTTCGACCGGCAAAGACGACGCCATCCGCCTGACTCCTCCCCGCGTCATGACGCTGGAACAGGCCATCGCCTATATCGATGACGACGAAATGGTCGAAGTCACGCCCGAGAGCATTCGCCTGCGCAAGGCGATCCTCGATCCGCATGAACGCAAGCGCGCCAAGCGCGCAGCGCAGAGCTAAGCTCTTCGCCGACGCTGCCGTCGGCATCGGCTACGGAAAGTAGCGCGGCGGCAGCAGCAAATCGGGCATACAAAAAGGGCGGCCGCAGCGATGCGACCGCCCTTTCTATTTTAGCTTGTGACCTGGATCAGAAGCGGAAGTTGAGACCCGCACGGAACGAGTTCACTTCGAGCTGACGTCCGGTCGAACGCAGGTTCGTTTCGCCCGAGTCGAGCAGAAACGGGTTGGTTGCAGGAGCCGAACCGGCGCCGACTACAACGTAATAATCGTCCTTTTCGAAGTGGGTACGAAGGTATTCCACGTTCAGGCTGATGCTGTCGGTCAGGTAGATTTCTGCACCTGCGCCGTACTGTGCACCCCACAGCCACTCATCGCCGTTCACCGGGGTGAAGCTGTTGGCAGTGTTGGTCGTGGTGAATTCGTGATCGATCCGGCCATACGTCACACCACCGGTAGCGTAGAGAAGACCGCGGCCATCACCGGGCGAGATACCGAGGCGTGCGCGAAGAGCGCCAGCATAATCGATCTCACGGGCAATGGTATAGCTCGCAGGCGTCGTGCTGAACCCGGTGGTGTAATCGGTAGCGTTCGACTTCGAACCTTCCAGCACCACACCGGCTACGAACATGTCGCCGATGCGACGGTCCATACCGATCTTGATGGCGTAGCCCAGTTCCTGTTCATCGTCGCTGCAGGTCGGCGTAGCCGGACCGGCATTCGGCCGACCGTTGCACAGACCGGGCGAGAACGCATCTGCACCGGTAATGGTGCGCACGACATCGTTGTATTCACCGTCGCCGTCGGTGTCGAAAGCCAGACCTTCGTCCTTGCCATCGTCGATGGATTCGACGCTGAGCGTGCCGCCGACATAGACGCCGTTGAAGTAGTCCGGATTGCTGTCCTGCGCGAAGGCAGGCTGAGCGATTGCGCCCGCCAGAACGGCGGTTGCCAGAAGTGTCGATTTTTTCATTGAGAAACCCTGTAACTGTTTGACCCTGTTGCAACACAGACGCCCGAGGCTGGCCCGCGTTCCCTTGCTAAATGCAGCTTTTCTGAAGTGTCGCTTTCAAGTCACACTTGGGTTTTCGCATCGGTGCGGTATCGATGACGCACAGCGGCGGTTCTCCACCCGAAACCCGTGCAGTGGCCATTGGTCCGCGGTTCTGTTAAAGGGCGCACCCATGCCAACGGGAACATATATTTCACTCGCCTTATATTTTATTCTCATGATCGCGATCGGTCTGTGGGCTTGGAAACGCTCCACCGATACCAGCGAAGGGTATCTCCTCGCCGGTCGCAATCTGCACCCTGCGGTGGCCGCGCTTTCGGCTGGCGCTTCGGACATGAGCGGCTGGCTGCTGCTCGGTCTGCCCGGCGCGCTCTATGCCAGCGGCCTGGTCGAAGCATGGATCGGCATCGGTCTTTTCATCGGCGCGCTAGCCAACTGGTTTATCGTGGCACCGCGTCTGCGTGAACAGACCGAGAGCTACGGCAATGCGCTGACCATTCCGGAATTCCTCGCCAATCGCTTCCCGGACAGGGCCGTGGCGCTGCGGGTTGTGTCGGCTTTGATCGTGGTGGTCTTCTTCGCGGTCTATACCGCCGCGGGACTTGTCGGTGGCGGCAAGCTGTTCGAAACGAGCTTTGCGGGCTTGTTCGGCGATGTTGGCATGTCTGATTACATGCTGGGCATCTGGATCACGGCGCTTGTGGTGCTTGCCTATACCATGGTTGGCGGTTTTCTGGCGGTGAGCCTGACGGACTTCGTCCAGGGCCTCATCATGGTCGTCGCGCTGGTCGTAATGCCCTTGGTCGTGATGTTCGGCGAAGGTGGCAGTGCGGGCGGTTCGCTCACGCAGGTTCCCGTCGAAGGCTTTCTCAGTCTTACCAACGGCCTGACCGTGCTTGGCTTCATCAGCGCTGTAACCTGGGGTCTTGGCTACTTCGGTCAGCCGCATATTATCGTGCGCTTCATGGCAATCGATACGGTGGCGAAGGTTCGGCCCGCTCGTAACATCGGCATGACGTGGATGGGCGTAGCCCTGCTCGGCTCCATCGGCATCGGGATCGCGGGCCGCGCCTTTACGCAGCGCAATGGCATCGTCGTCGAAGATCCCGAAACGATCTTCATCGTCCTGGCGAACCTATTGTTCCATCCACTGGTGACCGGCTTCCTTCTGGCCGCGCTGCTAGCGGCCATCATGTCGACAATTTCCTCCCAGCTCCTGGTCGCATCCAGTTCGCTGACCGAGGATTTCTACAAGCTTTTCTTCCGCAAGAATGCCTCCGAACGTGAGAGCGTGAATGTGGGGCGCATCTGCGTCGCTCTCGTGGCGATCGCGGCCATCATCATAGCCAGCGACCCCGAGAGCGAGGTGCTCGGCCTCGTTTCCAACGCATGGGCCGGCTTCGGCGCGGCGTTCGGGCCGCTTATCATCCTGTCGCTGACGTGGGATCGCATGACGGGCACCGGTGCAGTTGCCGGTCTCGTTACTGGTGCTGCCGTTGTGATGGCCTGGATCGCGCTCGGCTGGAATTCGGCCCTGCCGGGAATGAATCAGGGCCTGTACGAGATCGTACCCGGCTTCATTGCCGCCTGGATTGCAATCGTCATGGTGAGCAAGGCAACATCGGGAACGACCGAGCGCCCCTTGCCAGCCTGACACGCTTTCTTCACACGTCTCCCAAACGGAGGAGACGAATATGAAAGCGTTACTGACCGGCGCTGCCGCCCTTGCCCTGACCGTGAGCCCTGCCACCGCGCAGGTCTCCGCGGATAAGCCCTCTGTCGAGCAGCAGATTGGCGCCGGCGGCCGTCCGGTCGGCGCGAACTGGTCGCGCAGTCCGGTAATCGCACAGCATGGCATGGCGGCCACCGCGCATCCCCTTGCCACGCAAGTCGCGCTCGACGTTCTCAAGGACGGCGGCAACGCGGTCGATGCGGCGATTGCCGCCAATGCCGCGCTCGGCCTGATGGAACCCACTGGCAATGGCATAGGCGGCGATCTGTTCGCGATCATCTATGATCCCAAGAGCGGAAAGCTTTACGGCATCAACGGTTCGGGCCGCAGCCCCAAGGGCCAGACGCTCGACCAGCTCAAGCAGAAACTGAACGGCGCCGATGCCCTGCCTCCCTATGGCGCCTTGCCCATTACCATTCCGGGCACGGTCGATGCGTGGTTTGCCATGCACGAGCGGTTCGGCAAGCGTCCGATGGCCGATAACCTCGCGCCTGCCATACGGTATGCCCGCGAAGGCCACCCCATCGCCCCGGTCATCGGAATGTATCTCGACCGGGCGTTCAAGGCCTATTCCGCTCGCGAGGATGAATTCGATTTTTCCAATGCGCGCAAGGTCTGGTTCGCCGACGGCGCCGCCCCCGAGGCTGGTGAGATTTTCCGCAACCCCGACCTTGCCAATACGCTCGAGACTATCGCCCGCGAGGGGCGTGACGCCTATTACGATGGTGCGCTCACCGATGTCATGGTGGACTATCTCCAGGCTCAGGGCAGCGCCTTCACCCGCGAAGATTTCGCCTCCCATCACAGCGAGTGGGTCGATCCTGCCTGTGCGGACTACAAGGATGGCTACGAACTGTGCGAATTGCCACCGAACAGCCAGGGCTTTGCTGCTTTGCAGATGGTCAACATTCTCAAGAATATCGACCTGTCGCAGTGGGAGCGTGGCAGTCCCGAAGCGATGCACTATCTCGTGGAAGCGAAGCGCCTCGCTTACGCTGACGTTGCACGTTTCTACGCCGATCCGGATTTCAGCCCGTTCCCGCAGGCCTTGCTGTCGGACGAATACGGTGCGGAGCGGTTCGGACTCATCGATCCGGCTCGTGCCACCCCGGAATTCGGACCGGGCGAGCCGAAGCTGGAGGGCGAAGGCGATACCACCTACATGACAGTGGTGGACGGCGACGGCATGATGGTCAGCCTTATCCAATCGAACTATCGCGGCATGGGCGGCGGGCTGGTTGCGCCCGGGACCGGCTTCATGTTCCAGGATCGCGGCGAGCTATTCAGCCTCGATCCGGCGCATCCCAATGCCTACGAGCCCGGGAAGCGCCCCTTCCAGACGATCATCCCGGCGTTCGTGAAAAAGGATGGCCATCCCTACATGACCCTTGGCCTGATGGGCGGCGGCATGCAGCCGCAGGGCCATGTGCAGGTACTCGTCAACATAGTCGATTACGGCATGAACCTGCAGGAAGCAGGCGATGCCGCACGCTTCAACCACGATGGTGGCCCACAGCCGACAGAGGCGTTGAACGGTCCCTTTGCCGACCCGCTCGGCACCCTCTTCGTCGAACCCGGCATTCCTGCCGAAACGGTGGAGCGGTTGCAGGCCATGGGCCACAAGGTCGAGGTGATCGACAACGGCATCATGTTCGGTGGATATCAGGCAATCGCCCGCGATCCCGAAACCGGCGTGCTGACCGGCGCAACCGAAATGCGCAAGGATGGGCAGGCCAGCGGGTACTGATCCCGCCCCGGCCTGCCCTTTCCGGCAACCTTAGAAGTCGACCGAGACCGATCCGCGGAAGGTACGCGGGCGCCCCTGCAGCAGCCGCGCCGTGTCTCCCGATGCGAACGCGCTGTATGAGGAGCTCCAGAACCGTTCGTCGGTCACATTGTCGACGCCAAAGCGCAGGGTGATCGGCGCGCCGCCCGCTGCAAGCACATAGCGGGCTCCGAGGTCGAGCGTGGTCCAGTCGTCCAGATAGCTGGTATTGGTCACGTTTGCAGCCTGCTCGCCCGTATGGATGGCGCGTCCGGTCAAGGTGAAACCGGGCACGAAGGGCACGTCCCATTCGACATTGGCGTTAAGGGTATAGTCGGGCACACCCAGCGCATCGTTGCCTTCGTTCACGCCTCCAGGGGTACGCTTGAGCTTCGCATCGACCACCGACCCGCCGGCTATCAGGCGCAGTCCATCTGTCGGCTGGACCGTAAAGAACAGCTCGATCCCACGGTTGCGCTGCTCCCCATATCGGCCGAACCGCAGCTGCCCCGGCACGTCGGGATCAACCGCCAGATAGCTGCTGGGCTGTTCGATCGTGAATAGCGCAAGGCTTGCCTGTACACGATCCAGCCCAACCTTGCCGCCGACTTCATATTGCACGGACCGCGCCGGTGCGAGCGCCTGTCCACCATTGGTAACCGGCAATTCTCCCGACCCGGGATTGTCCGGATCGATACCGCTGACAGGCGCGCGGGCGCCGGGTTGCAGCCCTTCGATGCGGTTGGCGAACAGCGAAATTCGCTCGGTCGGCTTGACCACCAGGCCGACAACCGGGGTAATCGCAGAGGTGCTGAGCCGGCCCGTGAAGTCGCCGGTGGCAACGTCGTAGTTCTTCTGCGTGATTTCCTGAAGCCGCAACCCGCCCGTCAACAGGATGCGATCGTTCCAGAAACCGATGGTGTCGGAAGCAAATGCGCTAAGCTGGACCGATCGCGAATTTAGCTTTGGATCGTCCAGATCCCCGCTGGCAAAAGTGCTGACAGGGGAAATGGGCGCGTCCACAGGGTCGTAAAGATTGGTGTCGTACCCCGCGCGGAAATCGAAGGCGGTACGGAATTGCTGCCAGTTGATATTGCCGCCGAAGTTGATTTCGTGCGTCACGGCCTCACCCAGTTTGACGCGCAGCCCCGCTTCCACTGCCTCATTGTTGATACGCGCGGGAATGATGGACGGGCCGATCGTGCCAGCACCGGTGTCGGCATCGGTTATGGTGATCCCGCCGTAAGTGCCCTCTTCATTGCCATCCAGCGCGCCGCCACTGACATAAAGCATGGCATTGTCGGCTACATCGTATTCGATGCGGGCAAGGCCGAAAATGTCCTGCAGCTCGGTACGGGCGAAAGACGGACCATAATTGAGATCCGCCTCGGGCACTTCGGGAATTGCGCCGTTGCCGATCACTACCTGCGGGCGAAGATGGTTCACCTCATAACGCTGATAGGCGCCATCCAGCGTGACCCGCAGATTATCGGTAGTCCAGTCGAACGATGCGCCGCCAACGATGGTGCGGCGAAACTCGTCGTTCACTGCGACATCGCCGCTGCGGTAGGCACCGTTGACCCGCACACCGAACTGGTCATTTTCGCCAAACCGGCGCGCAATGTCTGCGCTGCCGCCGAAGTGGCTGTCGGACAGATAGCTTGCCGTGACTCGCGTCAGCGGGCTGTCACCTGCACGCTTCAGCTGCAGGCTCACATTGCCGCCGATCCCGGTTCCGCCCGGCGCCGCGCCATTCAGAAATGCGTTCGCCCCGTTCAGCACCTGAACACCCGAATACAGCTCGGGCGCGATCAGCTGGCGTGGGCTGATGCCGTAAAGACCGTTCATCCCGATATCGTCGCCGTAAAGCGGGAAACCGCGGATCACGAACTGTTCCGCTGCATTTCCGAACGCGTAGGTAGTCCGGATCGAAGGGTCGTTTTCCAGAACCTCTCCCAATGTCAGCGGTTGCTGGTTCAGGATCAGGCTTTCATCGAATGTGCGCACCACGAACGGTACGTCCAGAGCATCCTTGGCGCCCAGAACTCCCAGCGTTCCGCCCGCGATGACTTCCGTCTGATTGGCCCGCTGGGCGGAAACGACGATCACTTCCTGTGACGTCCCCTCCTGCGCCTGCGCAGGGGCAGCAATGACCGAGGCAATGGCAAGTGCCGGAAGCGGGAGGAGGTGCAGTTTCATCATTGGTTCTTTCATCGGTTCTAGCGGGAAGTACGGCGCGCTAGCGCCGCGAAAATGACGGTCGGGGCAATGCCGACCAGGATCCAGGCTAAAAGGTCACGCGCGCCATCGCCGGTCAGTCCGAGTACGAGTCCGGCGAAGGAAGCCACGCCGATCGCAATCGGCCAGCGAAACACCGCGGCAGTGCTCTGACGATGCCGCGTCCTGTGGCTCATGCGCGCATCTCCTTGCGTGCACCAAGGGCGATCTCATCGACGCGGCGGTCGATCTCCCCGCCACGGCGGCGTAGCCACAGAAAGATGCCGGTCCACAGCACCGAGATCGTTGCCAGCGTCAGCAGCGCCCACAGGATTTTGAGCGGCAAGCCACCATAATCACCGAAGTGCAGCGGCTTGGACATCATCAGTGCCTGATTGATTGCAGGCATGGTCCGCGCATCCGTGAGTTCGCCCGTCGCAGCATCGACTAGCGCCGGGGTCAGCAGGTGTTCCGTGACAGGGCGGTCGCCCTGAAAGAAAATCGCATAGTGATGACCGGAACTCCACGATCCGCCGGGAAATCCGATAAACTGCGGGTTACGGCCGGGTAGTGCGTCCTGCGCCGCAGCCATGGCCTTGTCGATCGAACCGTAATCTGCGGGCGCCAAGGGCTGCGAACTGGCATAGGCGGCCGTCATTTCCGCAATTTCGCCATTGCGCCACGCGTCCGTCAGCGGATCGGCAAAGGCATTGATCGCACCCGTCGCGCCTACGACGAGCGCCCAGACCAGTGTGACGATACCAAGGAAATTATGCCGATCGAGCCGTTTGACGCGCAGGCTGCGTCGCGTGCGCAGCGTGCCGAACCGCAGTCGGCGCATGAATGGTGCATACAGTACCGTGCCGGATATCAGGGCGACGATGAAGCTGATGCCCATTACGCCGAGAAAAAGCATCCCGGGCAGGCCGAGAAACATGTCCGTATGCAGTTGCAGCAGAAAGTCGAGCAGCGGATTGACCGGCGCAGGCCCCAGCGCTTCGCCTGTAACGCGATCGAGAAATTGGAGATGCATGTCACCGCTTGCCGCATCCGGCGCCGGGCCGGTCGTAACGGTCAGCAGCGGGCTGTCCTGACTGAACGCCATGAACAGAGGGACTTCACCGGGCCGTTCCGCCAGTGCGCGGTCCAGCATCGTATCCAGCGGTAGTCCGCCTTCCGACGAAGCGACGCCCGACAGCGATTTCTCCGTGTCGAAGCCCATGGCGGCATCGATCTCGTCGTGAAAGATCAGCGGCAGTCCGCTCACGCACAACATGAGCAGGAACGCCGTCGGGATGAGGCTGCTCCATTTATGGATCAGATACCAGATTCGGATAGTCGTGCGGCTCACGCCCCGCCCGTTACGAACTCATGGACGGATTGGCAATGATAATCATTCGCAATAGCATGGCTCCGTGTTTGCGTTGCCGAATTTCTACACTTGCGGCGCTCGGGTGCATCTCTTTTTAAAGTCCGTTAGGACGAAATTAACCATGTCTGGTAAATACATCGCTCGATGCGATTGCAGCCTGCCTTCTTAGCCTTTCTCCTTCTGGCCCTGGCGGGTTGCGGCGCAGTACCTGGTTCCAAGCCGACTGAACGGGTCGCGCGGCAGGCAGGGTCCGTCCCTGTGGCTGTTGCGCGACCCGAAGTTCGCCAATGCCAGGCCGAATTGGGACAGACGGGCTCGCGCTTCTCTCCTTTGACGGACAGGTTTTACGGAGCTGGCTGCTCGACCACGAACAGCGTGAGCCTGCAGGGCGTCGGCGGCGACCGGGGCGAATTTACTGTTACCAATCTGGGCGCTGTGGCCTGTCCGCTCGCCAATACCTTTGCCGCTTGGGCGCGGTACGGGGTTGATCGTGCAGCACGCCAGATCCTTGGCAGCCCGCTGGTTCGCATCGAAACCATGGGCAGCTACTCCTGCCGCAATGTCGCCGGAACCGGCCGTTTGAGCGCCCATTCGCGCGCTGAAGCGATCGATGTCTCCGCTTTCGTTCTGGCCGATGGACGGCGTATTTCGGTGTTATCGGGCTGGAACGCCTCTCGCCAGGAACGCGAATTCCTGCAGGTCATCCATAAAAGCGCGTGCAAGCGCTTCGGCACCGTACTGGGTCCCGATTACAATCGGGCGCATCACGACCACTTCCATCTGGAGCACGGAACAGGAAATTTCTGCCGCTAGGCCGCGTTGGCCCCGATATCGGGTGTTGGGTCGTCGCCCAGCCGCGCTTCGAAAAACAGCTTCACTGCCTTGGCCAGATGATCGGCATCCAGCTTCGTCATCATGTTTGCCCGGTGGATTTCCACGGTGCGCGGACTGATATGGAGCTCGCGCGCGATGACCTTGTTGCTGCACCCTTCGGTCAACCAGTCGAGCACCTGCCGCTCGCGCGGAGACAGATTGGCAATCCTGTCGCGCGCTTCCGCAATTCTGCGCCGCGCCATCACGTGATTGTCGGCATCGGTCAAAGTTCGCGAAATCGCTCGGGTGACGCGCTCGCCGCGCAGTGGCAGCTTCATATAGTCCAAAACGCCCGCCTTGATCGCTTCCACCACATGGGTCGGTCGCGGTTCCTGGGACGTTGCTATGACCGGGATCCAATGCCCTCTGTCTGACAACGCCTTGAGGACGTACGCAGCGTTCTCGCCCTCCGGATCGTCATAGGCCATTACTATGCCCGAGTGAGGGGGGCGCTCCATGAGCTCGGCGACATTACCATAAATTTCAGAGTGAAGCCCGAGACTGTAAATCAGATGAGCCTGCTCCGCCCTGCATCTGCTATTACCACCTACGATATGTACCGTATGTCGTTCGTTCATGATTGACGAGGTGAGGGAATCCGGCACCGACCGTATATCCGTAATATTACGGGTGCGGATTATTACCGAGGCCACAGACCCCTGATCGGGTAATTTTACCTAGTCGATACGCTATAGTAAAACCCTGTTTTCGTTAATCTTCTCGGTAAAAGCTGTAATCCGGCAGGGAATGAAAAGCGCTTTTGAGCGCGTCGCCCCAGCTCGAAGAGATCGCCTGGAAGTACGGATCGTCATGCGTGATGCGATGTTCGTGCTTCGGTTTGAACCCGTTGCGTTCGATCACCTGCAGATCCAGCGGCAAACCGACCGAAAGGTTCGCCTTCAGCGTGGAATCGAAACTGACCATCAGCAGTTTCACCGCATCTTCCATGCTCATCTCCGGATCATAGCCGCGGATGATGATCGGTCGTCCGTATTTGGTCTCGCCGATCTGGAAGAACGGGGTGTCCCGGCTCGCCTCGATGAAGTTGCCTTCGGGGTAGACCATGAACAGCCGCGGCTCCATGCCGGCAATCTGCCCTGCGACGATGATCGACGCCGTGAAGCGCCCCCTGCCCTTTACCCCGTTTGAATCCTGGCGTTCCGCGATGATCGTTCGCAGCAGCTTGCCGATTTCGGTCGCGACCTGGAACATGGTCGGCGATTTGAGGATGATGTTGTCCCGCTCGTCGGGTTCCTTCATCCGTTCCTCGAGCTGGCTGATGACCGCCTGCGTGCTGGCGAGATTGCCGGCCGTCAGCAGGGTGATGATCCGCTCGCCCGGGACGTTCCAGGTGAACATCTTGCGAAAGACCGAGATATTGTCGACGCCGGAATTGGTGCGCGTATCGCTCATCAGGACGAGTCCCTTGTCGAGCATCATGCCCACGCAATACGTCATCTGGATTTTCCTCTCGGCAGAATTACTGCTGCACTTGCTGCTGCTCTACCGCCACATCGACTTCGAGCACGGTTGACGTCGTGCCGAAACTGATTCCGGTCACAGGCGCGGCATCGCGATAATCGCGACCGGTTGCAACCCGTACATATCGTTCGTCCGGGCTGATCCCGTTGGAAATATCGAATCCGACCCAGCCGAGTTCGTCGACATAGGCTTCCGCCCAGGCATGGCCCGCCTCCTGCTCGACCCGGTCGTTCATCATCAGATAGCCGCTGACATATCGCGCCGGAATGCCCAGCGATCGGGCGATACCGATGAAGATATGCGCGTGGTCCTGGCACACGCCGTTTGCCGCCGCATAGGCCTCTTCGGCGATGGTGCGCGAATGGGTCGTCCCGGTCTTGTATTCGACCCGGTCGAGGATCGCGCCGGACAGGTGATGCAACGTATCGAGGCGACTTTCGCTGCGCTTGCCCACTTCGCCGGCCAGCTTGCGCATACCGGGGCCCGGCGTCGTCTGCGGCGTCTGCGCAAGAAAGCTCCACAGCGGAAGATGTCCTGCATGGCGCCCGATCACGCCGGCATGATCGTGGGTATCCACCCGCCCGTGGCAGGTGACGGTCACCTCCTGCGCCCCGGTTTCGACCGAGACCAGGTTTACCGTGTTGTGATGCTGGTCCTCGTAAACGAACTCGGGATGGGCATTGTGATATTCCATCTCCCATTCGAGGATTTCCTGCCCCTGCGTCTGCTTCGGGGTCAGCCGCAGGCGCTGCAGCGCATGAACGACGGGCGTGTCGAAAAGATAGCGAGTCGTATGACGGATAGAGAGGCGCATCAGGCAAGGAACCTGTAATCTGTGGCGATCGCTTGTCCGATCGCGACGTTCGACGCCATGAAGTCGACAAGGAACTCGTGCAGCCCCTGATCGAAGACGTCCTCGATGGTAAGGTCGGCTATTCGCGTATCCGCCTCGCGCATCAGGCTGTTGCTTACGCCTTCCTGGCCGTGCAGCCGGGCCAGCGCTGCAAGGTTGGCGCGCAGTTCGGAATGGCAGAACGCCAGGCTGCGCGGGAATCCGTCGTCCAGTATCAGGAATTCGCAGATCCCGCGGGCATCGATCTGTCCGGCGTTGAGCCAGCGATAGGCGCGGTCCCCGGAGACGGAGCGCAGGACCTGATCCCACTGCCCTGTATCCAGGCTCGATCCGACGTAGGAAAGCGACGGCAGCAACAGGTAGTATTTGATGTCGAGGATGCGGGCGATGCTGTCGCCGCGCTCGATAAAGGTGCCGGCCTGTGCGAAATGGTACCCTTCGTCGCGCAGCATGGAACCTTCCATCGCCCCGTGTGCCAGCGTGCCGGCGCGCCGGATGGTGGCGACCGTATCCATGACGCGGTTCTCCCCCACTGGCTTTGCCAGCTGGTCCTTGATCTCCAGCCAGGGTTCGTTGATCGCTTCCCACAACTCGCTGCTGATCGCATTGCGCGCCTGCCGCGCGTTCTGGCGAACCTGCCCGAACATGGCGAGGATCGAGGACGGATTGTCCTTGTCGCGAAGAATGTGGTTCCAGGTCTGCATGCCCGTATATGTCGCATGCTTCGCCTCGTACCCGACCCGCTGGCCGGCCGTGGCGATGACCGATCGCCATTCTTCCTCCGCCGTCACCAGATCGCGGGTCAGCGCCATGCGCAGACCGGCATCGAGAAGACGCGCCGTGTTTTCCGCCCGCTCGAGATAGCGGAACATCCAGAACAGGCCGTTGGCTGTCCGCCCTAACATGATGAATTCCCGCGCATCAGTCTTTCAGCACCCAAGTATCCTTGGTGCCCCCGCCCTGGCTTGAATTCACGACGAGCGAGCCTTCCTTAAGCGCGACACGCGTGAGCCCACCGGGCGTAATGTCGATCTTGTCCGGTGAAACCAGCACGAACGGCCGCAGATCGACGTGGCGCGGCACCAGCCCCTTCTTCGTAAAGATCGGGCAGGTCGAAAGCGCCAGCGTCGGCTGGGCAATGTAATTCCACGGCTTGTCGACGATCTTGCGCCGGAATTCCTCGATTTCCTTCTTGGTCGCGGTCGGACCGATCAGCATTCCGTACCCGCCGGAACCGTGCACTTCCTTCACCACCAGCTCGGCCAGATTGTCGAGCACGTATTTGCAGGATTCCTCATCTGCGCAGCGATGGGTTTCGACATTGGGCAGCAACGGCTTTTCGCCGGTATAGAACTCGACGATCTCGGGCATGAAGGAATAGATCGCCTTGTCGTCGGCAACGCCCGTCCCCGGCGCATTGGCGATGGTCACGCCGCCGCTCCGATAGACATCCATGATGCCCGGCACGCCCAGCACGCTGTCCTCGTTGAAGCTCAGCGGATCGAGGAATTCGTCGTCTACCCGCCGGTAAATCACATCGACGGGCTGGTAACCGTGGGTGGTACGCATCGCCACTCGACCATCGACTACCCGCAGGTCGCTACCTTCGACCAGTTCGGCACCCATCTGGTCGGCCAGAAACGCGTGCTCGAAATAGGCGGAATTGTAGATGCCCGGCGTCAGCACCGCGACAACCGGTTTGCCGCGCGTGCAATCGGGGGCACAGGCCGCAAGGCTCTTGGCCAGGCGGCGTGGATAGTCCGATACCTGCTCCACCGGGACGCGCATGAACAGCTCGGGGAACATGGCCATCATCGTCTCGCGGTTTTCCAGCATGTAGCTGACACCGGACGGCGTGCGGGCGTTGTCCTCCAGCACATAGAATTCATCGGGCCCGGTGCGCACCAGATCGATACCGACGATATGGGTGTAAATCCCGCCGGGGGGCGTGAAGCCGACCATGTGCGGCAGCCATGCGGCATTATTGCTGAACAGTCGTTCGGGTATGCGGCCCGCCCGGATGATCTCCTGCCGATGATAGAGATCGTGCATGAATGCGTTGAGCGCCGATACGCGCTGTTCGATCCCGCGGGTGAGCTTGCGCCACTCGGCCGCGCTGATGACGCGCGGCACCATGTCGAACGGGATCAGCCGCTCTTCGGCTTCATTCTCGCCGTACACATTGAACGTGATGCCAGTCTTGCGGAAATTGGTCTCGGCTTCGGCATGTTTGCGCCGAAGCAAGGCATTGTCCTGTCCGTCAAACCATTGGCAATAGCCTGCGTAGGCATCTCTCACGCCGCCATCCGGCTTGCGCATTTCGTCGAAATAATCGGCGCTGCCGGTCATGGGTCCCCGAACTGGATGTGATGTCGTCCTTGGACAAGACGACGCGAGGGCAGGAAGCCCCCCTTCAAGGGAACAAGTATCTAATCCCTATCCAGTTCCCCCAGCACCGCTTCGACCGCTTCATTTGTCAGCACGAAGCCCATGTGCGAACAACGCAACGCGCGTGCACGGTCACGCTCTCCCGGCTTGCCGCAGGCAGCGCGCGGATCGACGATACCATCGCACGGGCTCCAGAAAGCAACCGTTTCGACGGGGGGTTTCTCATGTACGACGGTATCGATCTCGGGTTCATCGACCCGGTGGCCGGCAATTGCCTGATAGGCACGCCAGCCATTGTTCGCTCGCGGGCTGCCTGAAAACGGCGATCCCATCGTGACGACCTTGGCGACCTTGTCAGGATGGGCCTTTGCCAGTTCGCGCGCCATGACGCCGCCCAGGCTCCATCCGACCAGATAGATGGGCGTGCCGGTCCGGCGATAGATATCGACCAGGCGGCGTTCGACCATCTGGAACCGCGCCTGGGTGGCGCCGAAATTATAGCCCAACCCCCATTTCTTGGTAATGTGCCCGGCCTTTTCCAGCTTGCGCGCCATCCACCGCATACGGATGGGATGGGCGCCAAACCCGGGCAGCAACATCACGGTCTTCGGAGTTTGGGCCGCGGGAATCTCCAGCGGCGGACCTACCAGACGGCGCAACGGTTCGATCGGCCACAGGAATTCCCGCAGCATCAGCTGCCAGCGCGGTCCGCACGCGTCGTCGGGGCATGGCTCGGCGGCCAGCGCCCAACGTCGCGCGATTTCCTCGCGGTGCGTGATCACGGTGTCTTTGAACGGTAACGTTGCCATCACCGCGTAATAATGCGCGAAGCCGATTAATGGCTCCCGAATTTCAATTCGTCATTCAAGCGTCGCAATCACCTAGGCGCTGCTGCGAACTTTTCATCGTCATGGTCATGGTCTGACCGTCCGGCCCTTCGCCGTTCATGGTCATGTTCATTTCCGACGATGTTTCGGTGCCGGTTCCCGTCATGACCATGCGGGCCGTGCCCTGCCCTTCCGCCTTGCAGTTCATGACCGCATCGATGCTGCCGCCATCGACATCGAATTTCTCGAATGTGCAATCCGAATTGCTGTCCTGCGCCTGCCGGGCCATTTCCTCGAAGCCCTTGTCCGCTTCTTCCTTGGTCAGGCAGTATTCGTGCGATTGCGCTTCCTTGTCGAACATGCTGCGCATCATGTCCTGTACCTGCTGGGGCGCTCCTGGCATGGATACGTCGACGAATTCTACCGTGGCGCGATACTTGCCCGGCTGCGGTCGGACCATGTCGGCCGACCTTGCGGCTGCCTCTTCCATACTGATCTCGCCATCGCCATCGGCGTCCGCATTGCTGCCTCCACAGGCGGCGAGAGTCAGGCAGGCGGCAGCGGCAATCACGAAACGGCGCATCGAATATTCTCCCGAATTGGTGCCCGAAAGCTAGCAGTCGGATCGCCCTTGGCAAGCACCGTTGCGCCTTGCCCCCATGTTCCCCATATGTGCGCATATGAGTGAACTCGTCATCCGCCGCGGCCTCGAAGAACCCGACACAACCGGCGAATTCGTCCCTCACAAACCTGCCCGCCCGGAAAAGTCGATGGGCGGCAAGAAGTTCAAGCTTGTCAGCGAATATACGCCCGCCGGCGATCAGCCCACTGCGATTGCCGAACTGACGGGCGCCGCCAAGGATGGCGAACAGACGCAGGTGCTCCTCGGCGTTACCGGATCGGGCAAGACATTCACCATGGCCAAGGTGATCGAGGAATTGCAGCGCCCCGCGCTGATCCTTGCGCCGAACAAGATTCTGGCTGCGCAGCTCTACGGCGAATTCAAGAGCTTCTTCCCCGAAAACGCGGTCGAATATTTCGTATCCTATTACGACTATTACCAGCCCGAAGCCTATGTCCCGCGGTCCGACACCTACATCGAGAAGGAAAGCTCGGTAAACGAGGCGATCGATCGGATGCGCCACTCGGCCACGCGCGCCCTGCTTGAACGAGACGACGTGATCATCGTCGCCTCCGTATCCTGCCTCTATGGTATCGGTTCGGTCGAAACCTATTCCGCGATGATCTTCGACATCAAGAAGGATACACAGGTCGACCAGCGCGAGCTCATCCGCAAGCTCGTGGCTTTGCAGTACAAGCGCAACGATGCGGCTTTCGCACGCGGCAATTTCCGCGTCCGCGGCGACAATCTCGAAATCTTCCCGTCCCACTATGAAGACATGGCCTGGCGCGTCAGCTTCTTTGGCGACGAGATCGAGGAGATCAGCGAATTCGACCCGCTGACCGGCAAGAAGGGCGCCAGCCTCGACAAGGTGCGGGTCTATGCGAACTCGCACTACGTCACGCCGGGGCCGACGATGAAACAGGCCGCCGAAGCCATCAAGTTCGAATTGCAGGAACGGCTGAAGGAACTGCACGAAGAAGGCCGGCTGCTCGAAGCTCAACGTCTGGAACAGCGGACCAATTTCGATCTCGAAATGATCGCGGCAACGGGCAGTTGCGCCGGGATCGAGAATTACAGCCGCTTCCTCACCGGCCGCCTGCCCGGCGAACCGCCGCCGACCCTGTTCGAATATCTGCCTGAAAATGCGCTGCTGTTCGTCGACGAAAGTCACCAGACCGTGCCGCAGATCGGCGCGATGGCGCGCGGGGACCATCGCCGGAAGATCACCTTGGCCGAATACGGTTTCCGGCTGCCGTCGTGCATCGACAACCGCCCGCTGAGGTTCAACGAATGGGACGCCATGCGCCCGCAGACCTTCGCGGTCAGCGCCACGCCGGGCACGTGGGAAATGGAACAGACCGGCGGCGTTTTTGCCGAACAGGTCATCCGCCCCACCGGCCTGATCGACCCTCCGGTCGAAATCAAGCCGGTCGAAGATCAGGTTCAGGACTGCATCGAAGAATGCAAGGCGACGGCCGCCAAGGGCTATCGCACGCTTGTCACCACGCTGACCAAGCGCATGGCGGAAGATCTGACCGAATTCATGCACGAAGCGGGCGTTCGCGTGCGCTACATGCACTCCGATGTCGAAACGCTGGAGCGTATCGAACTGATCCGCGACCTGCGTCTCGGCGTCTACGATGTGCTCGTTGGCATCAACCTTTTGCGCGAAGGTCTCGACATTCCCGAATGCGGCCTCGTCTGTATTCTCGATGCCGATAAGGAAGGCTTCCTGCGCAGCGAAACCAGCCTCATCCAGACCATCGGCCGTGCCGCGCGAAACGTGGAAGGCCGCGTCATCCTTTACGCCGATCGCATCACCGGCAGCATGGAACGGGCGATGGCCGAAACCGACCGGCGCCGGGAAAAGCAGCGCGAATACAACGAAGAACACGGCATCACGCCGCAGACGATCAAGCGCCAGATCGCCGATATCGTCGCCCATACCGCCGCACAGGACGGCGTCACCGTCGATACGGGCGATGACGAGCGCAACAATCTCGTCGGCCACAATCTGCGGGCCTATATCGAAGATCTCGAAAAGCGCATGCGTACGGCTGCTGCCGATCTCGAATTCGAAGAAGCCGGGCGCCTGCGCGACGAAATCCGCCGCCTCGAGAATGACGAGCTCGGCCTCGGAGACGAGGAAAAGAAAGCTCCGCGCGTCGGTCGCAGCGATGCCGGGCGTCCGGGAACCCGCAAGACGCGCTACGGAAAGACCCGCTATAAACGGATGGGCGGCAAACCCTGATCGACGGACGTATTTGACGCGGCTTCGCCTCCCCCCTCATAGACTGTCCGACAAGGGGGACCGAACACCGTGACAAAGAACCGTATTCTCGCCGGCCTGTGCGCCGCCACCGCCCTGACGCTGGCGCCGCAGGCCGTCGCTGCACAGGACAGCACCGACGCCGCGGCGGCTGCCGAACAGCCCCTCACAATCGAACCGCAGGTCCGCACCCGCGACATGACGGGCACGTTCGGCGGGCAGCGCGTTTCCTACACGGCCACCATCGCCGAGACCGTGCTCAAGGCCGACGACGGCAAGCCGGAAGCGGTCATCGTCACCACCAGCTACGTGAAGCAGCCCCGCGACACCGCGCGCCCCGTCTTCTTCCTCTTCAACGGCGGCCCAGGCTCGGGCTCGGTATGGCTGCAAATGGGTGCCTTTGGCCCCAAACGCGTCGCGATCCCCTCCGACGCGCGCGACGATGGCGCGCCGCCCTACCCGCTGCTCGACAACCCCGACAGTCTGCTCGACGTCGCCGATCTCGTCTTCATCGATCCCCCCGGGACCGGCTTCAGCTATCTGACCGACGGCACCGATCCGAAGAAGTATTACGGGCTGGAACCCGACGCAGAGGCGGTCGCCAAGGTCATACGCCTGTGGCTCAACAACAACGGCCGCTGGAACAGCCCGAAGTATCTCGGCGGCGAAAGCTACGGCACCACACGCACCGCGATGGTAGCCCGCGAACTGGAAGGCGCGACGTACAACGATGTCGGGCTCAACGGGCTGATCCTGATCTCGACGATCCTCGATTTCGCCGGACGCGAGCCCACACCGGGCAATGAGATGGCCTATGTGGTCACCCTGCCCAACATGGCAGCGGCGGCCTATTATCATGGCAAGGTCCAGGCCCCCTCGGTCGAAGCGATCGTGGAGGAAGCGCGCCAGTTCGCGATCGGGCCGTTCGCGACCGCGCTCCTCAAGGGACAGGATCTTCCCGATGCGGAACGGGCTTCCGTCCGGGCCGAACTGTCGCGCCTGACCGGCCTGTCCGAGCAATATCTGGACAATGCCGACCTGCGCGTGACGGACCAGCGTTTCTACAAGGAACTGCTGCGCGACCGGGGCCTCACAATCGGGCGGCTCGATTCTCGCTATACCGGCCAGGATTATGACAATGCGGGCGAGTACCCGGACGACGATCCCAGCTTCTACGGCATCGATGCAGGCTATACCGCGGCAATCAACAGCTGGGCACGCGACACATTGGGTTTCGAAACCGATCGCGAATACCAGTCCATCGGTCGAGAACCGGGCCGCAACTGGCAGTGGACGCTCAATCAGGGACGCGGCGCCTATCTCAACGTCGCCCCCTTCATCGGGCAGGCCATGCGACAGAACTCCGGCCTCAGGACATTCGTCGCGCAAGGATACTACGATTTCGCCACGCCCTTTTTCGGTGCGGAATACTCTTTGAACCGGACCGGCATTCCGCAGGACCGGGTGGAGTTCCATTATTACGATGCCGGCCACATGATGTATGTGCGCGACGAGGATCGGGCCAAGCTGTCGAGCGATATTCGCGCCTTCATCCGCAGCGGACGCTGAGGATAGCTTCGGCTGGCAGCTTGAACGCCGTCACGCCTGTGTCATAGGCCGAAAATGCGTCGCACACTCGCCCTCCTTCCGCTCGCGCTTCTGGCCGCTTGCAAACCGCCGGCTTCGGACGACTATATCGAGCGTGCGAGGATCGACGAACCCGCCGAGGGCCCGTCGGAACCGATCGATTCCCCCGACACGGACGACGCGATCTGGGCACCGGCCGAAGAAGGCGCGCGTCTGCTCTACGGCAATCCCGGCGAACATCCCCTGTTCGCGATCGAGTGCCTCAGCGACGGCAGCGAGCCCATGCTCGGCTATACGCGCTTCGCCCGCGCGGATGCCCATGCCAAGGCGATCCTTGCCCTGATCGGCAATGGCCACGTTTCACGGCTCAATATCGATGCTGTGCAGATCGGCGATATATGGCGCTGGGAAGGCGCCATAGAAGCGGACGACCGGCGGCTCGACGCGTTGACCGGACGGCGCGAGGTAGAAGCGACGGTGCCCGGCGCGGGAAGCGTCATTCTCAATGCGAGTGCGTTGCCCGGCGAATTGGTCGAACGCTGTCGCAATCTTGCCGAACCGCTTACTGCGGAGCAGCCGATGCCTGCGCCTTCTTCACCAGAAGATCCGGCGTAAGCACCTGCGGCAACTGCTCGGCATCGCCGCCGGGTTCGTACCAAAGATAAAGCGGCACGCCGGCGGCTCCCTGCTCGTTCAGCATCCGGCTGATTTCCTCATCGGGCTGAGTCCAATCTCCGCGCATGGCAACGACCCCGGCCTGCTCGAAAGCAGCTCGAGTAGCCTCGCGTTCGATTGCTACACCCTCATTGACTTTGCAGGTGACGCACCAGTCGGCGGTAAACCATACGAACACGGGCTTGCCCGCCGTTCGCGCCTCGGTCAGCGCCGCTTCGCTATACTCGACCGGATCAAGCAAGCTTGCCTCAGACGCCGCCTGCGCTTCGGGCTTCGGCAATACCACTATGCCCAAAGCCATTACGGAAAGCAGGGCCACCATCGCTATTCGTACGCTGCCGCGACCGCTTCGTTGAAAACGGCCGATCACCGCCAGACCGACAAGCGCAAGCACGGCCAGAAGCGCCACGAGCGCCAGATAGCCCGCCCCTCCGATCCGCCACACCAGCCATGCCAAGGCGATTGCCGTGAGGCCCATGGGCAAGGCCATCCAGCGACGGAAGGTTTCCATCCAGCTTCCCGGTTTCGGCAAACGACGACGGATAGCGGGAACGAAGCCGATCAGCAGAAACGGTAGCGCCAAACCGACGCCAAGTGCGACAAAGACCAGCAAACCATAGATCGGTTGAATAACGAGCGCAGTACCAAGCGCCACGGCCATGAATGGTCCCGTACAGGGTGTCGCGACGAAAGCGGCCAGCAGGCCGGTCGAGAACGAGCCGCCGCGGGACGGCGCTCCGCCCGAAATCGCTACTCCCGGCACTTCGAACAATCCGGCGAAATTGGCGGTGATCGCCAGCGACAGCAAGAACAGGCCGACCACGACGACTGGCTGCTGCAACTGGAATGCCCAGCCCACCTGTTCACCCGCCGAACGCAGTAACAGGATTGCAGCCCCCAACCCAGCACAGGCGATCACTACGCCGGCTGTATACGCAAGAGCATCGCGCCGCGCCCCGCGTTCTTCGCCACCGGCCTTGGCCAGTGCCAGCGCCTTGAGGCTGAGAATTGGAAAGACGCAGGGCATGACGTTCAGCAACAGACCGCCTGCCAATGCAGCGAGAAGCAATTGCCAAAGCACCGGTTCCGCATCACCGCCACGGATCGGCTTTGCCCCTTCGAGCGGCACGTCCCCCGGCTGCGCAGTGAAGCGCACTCCGCGCCCCTCGCCCAGATCGAGTATGCCGCCGATCGTTGCGGGTCTTGGATCGGCACCCGGGTTGGCACTGCTTGTCGGCGCCAGGCGCTCGATCGGAATTTCTGCAACCAGTAGATTGCCTTCGCTGATGAAAGTTTGCGTCGCGGTGTAAATGGGCCTGTCGCCCTCGCCCAGTTCGCCCGTGCCGAGAAAAACATGCAGATCGCCGAGCGCCGTTTCGGACGGAATGGGAATTCCAACACGCAGATGCGTCGCCGTGAATTCGAAATGCGCAGGGCTATCGAGTTGCGGCACGATGGCGGATTGCCAACCGGCAAAGCGCGGATCAGCCGAAATGCTCGAGGGATCCAGTGAGAGCCTCGCCTGCTGGGGGACGCAAATAGTATCCGTGCAGGCGAGATAGCTCGCCGTAACTTCGATCGGACCGGACTTGCCCACGTCAGCGCCCAACGGCACCGAAACCGGTACCAGCACGGCGTATTCGCCCTCGTACACGTGGTTCATAAGGCCGCCGATTACCAACCGATGCGGTAAAGGATACAGCGCATCACCCGCCTCCCATCCGTCCGGCAGCTGCCAGTCGAGCTGCATACCGAGGCCGGCATCGCCGGGGTTTGACCAGTAGCCGTGCCATTCAGGCGTCGATGGGAAAAAATGTAGCGCGACCATCCACGTATCGCCGGGCACCGGCGCACCGTCCGCCGCGATTTCCACCGGCATCCGGTCGCTGCCGGGCCCGCGAATTTCCTGTTGCGCACTGGCCGGCAGCGCGAGCGCCAGCAAAACGAGCATCGCCAGTGCGGCAAGCCGCTCCATAATCCTTGCGTGGGTCACGTCCGCCGCTCTAGGGACACACCCTATGACAGACAAGCGAGACCTGCTGATCCTGGGCGGCGGCCTGGTGGGCATGACACTGGCGATGGCCGCTGCGAAAAAAGGGCTGTCCAGCCATCTTGTCGATCGGGCCGATCCGGCGAGCCTGACCGCAGAAGGTTTCGACGGTCGCGCATCCGCGATTTCCACCGCCAGCTGGCGTCTTTTTCGTCATCTCGGGCTTCACGAAGTCCTTGAGCCGCATGGGTGCGACATCGCAGCCATCGCCGTCCTGGACCAGATGAAATCCGGTCGGCTGGACTTCAGGCCTGAACCGCACGAGGGCACGCTGGGCCGGATGTTCGCCAACCGCCAGCTGCGCCTTGCCCTGCACGAAGCGGCAGCGAAAGAACCATTGATCGAATGGCATGCTCCGGTTGAAATCGTCTCACGCGAGCGGGGCAAGTTCGGCGTATCGACCACCCTTGGTAATGGCCGCGTACTCGAAGCAGCCTTGATGGTTGGTGCCGAAGGCCGGGGATCGCCCAGCCGTGATGAGGCAGGGTTCAAGATGGCGAGCTGGGACTACAGCCACCGCGCCATGATTGCCGGCCTGGACCACAGCAAGCCTCATGAAAACGTGGCATGGGAGATATTCTACCCTGATGGTCCGTTCGCTCTGCTGCCTATGCTCGATGGACCGGACGGCCAGCATCGCAGTGCACTGGTGTGGACGGTCGACGAGAAGGATGCGGCGGGTGTATTGAAACTGTCCGATCGCGCCTTCCTGGCCGAAGTCCACAAACGCATGGGCGACCTGCTCGGCGAACTGACGCTTAACAGCGGACGGTCGTCCTATCCACTCAGCTTCCAGCATACAGCGAAGATCGTAGAGCATCGCCTTGCGCTGATTGGCGACAGCGCGCATGGTATGCACCCGATTGCGGGTCAGGGCCTCAATCTGGGCCTCCGGGACGTCGGAGCGCTGGTGGAAGTGCTCGACGAGGCGATCCGGCTCGGTCTCGATCTTGGGGATGCACAGGTGCTCAAGAAATATGAAGAATGGCGGGCGCTGGATGCCTTGATGGTCATGGGCGCGACCGACAGCCTGACACGGATTTTCGGTGTACCCGGCAAATCGGCAAGCGCCATACGCCGTCTGGGCATGGCAGGAATTCAGCGTTCGGGCTGGCTCAAGCGCTTCTTCATGGACGAAGCCCGCGGTATTTCGGGAAAGCTTCCCGAACTGCTCAAAGCCTAGCTTTCGTCAGCGGGGCTCGGCTGTTCGATCCTGTTCCCCGCCCCGTCGCGTAGCCGGCGAGGTTCTAGCACCGCAGCGGTTTCGATAAGATCGAGCGCACGCTGCACAGCGGCATAGCGCTCCGCATCGCGGATCCAACCTTCCGCGCTGCTGGCGCCGGGCAGATTGCGAACCTCGGCAATAGCGGAATCCGTCCGCCCGCTTTCGAGAAACAAACGCGCCCGATCAAGCCGACGTTGCGGTTGCGGAGACGGCGCGCTTTCCCGGCGCACAACGAATAGCTGCGAGAGTTCCTCGCTCAGACGCGCAAAGCCGAACTGACCGTTGGTTTCGGAAAGCCGCGGCGAAAGTCCTTCAAGCCGCGCGATCAGCTGGTCCAGCGTGATCGGATTGCGGCTGGTGCGGATGATCGTGTCTACCGCATTGGGCATCGCATCGCCAAAGCGCAATCTCAACTGGTCGGAGAGGTAACCGAGCTCCGCCCCTTTTTCGAGAGCGCGGCGCGTGGCGAAGGCGATCAGCAATCCTTCAGCGCGGGCCGTGTTGCCGGCCGCGGCCTGAGCCTGCAGGTCCAGCCGCGCGAGCCGCTGCTCCGCTGCAGCCAGCCGGCTGTCGATACCGCCCTGCTGTTCGGCAACACGCTGTACCGCCTCCCGCGCCGCCTGGCTTGCCGTCGCCTTGGGGGTCGGTACGGGAGACGAAGCCGGACTGGACAGCGTTTGCGGCTTGGATGGCGCGTTACCGGTTGCGGCGGGTGTGCGGTCCGTCATGGAGTAGACGGCATAACCTGCCACGGCCCCGCCAAGCAGGAAACTTGCAAGCACGGCCACAAGCACGGGCTTCGCCGAAGGCCCCTTGCGCCGGGTACTGGTGTAATCGTTCATGTGCTTCCGTTCTGCGACCCACTCGTCCCGCTGACGCGGACCCTCCAGCCCATTACTCGTCGGTCTGGCACAAAGCTCGCGCCAAGGCCAGTAGCTCGCTGTCCCCGGGGGCGTCTGCAATTTCGACGGATCGCCAACCCTCGCCAGCCATTTCCGCGACACGGGGCCCGATCACTGCCAGATCGACCTGTGATCGGTCCATGTCATGGCGGTCGAATTCAACCTGCAGTCGCTCGGCCGCGGCGCCGGAATGCAGCGCAACAACGCCGCCCGTGCGCAGCCGCGCGATGTCGTCGTCCGTCATGCTCTGCGGGACAGCTCGATAGACGATCTTCGTCTCTATCCTGATCTTTTCCGGCAGGCGCAAGGTTACGCGGTCCTCGCCCGCAAGCCGCAGCAGATGGAGTTCACGGCCATCCAGTTCGTCCAGCAGGGATTGCAATCCGCCCCGCCCTGTCCGGCCGATCAGAAAACCCGCACTTCGCGCAGCGTCGGCGGTTGCATCGCCCACTGCGTGGACCGGCAATTTGGTCAGCCGGTCGATCTGCTTTCCGCCGTGACGGAACACATTGGCACTGCCAACCAGCAGGCCGTCGAACTGTTCGGGATCCGACACTTCCCAATCAACGGGTTCGACCGTGAACAAGGGCGCTCCCGATACATCAAGGCCCATGTCCAGCGCCGTTTTCGAACTGACCGACCAGCCTGGCTCCGGCCGAAAGAGGAACAATGTCTTCATGTCGCTTCCCCGAAATGTTCGGCAACTTCGGGCGGCGCATTGTTCAGCAAAGTCCGCGCAAGTTCGAGCGGGGCCTGACCGTCGCCCACCTCGAATTCGGCGGCATCGGCAATACGCACAGTGCCATCGGGACTGAAGATTGCCGCTTTCAGTTCGATCCGCCCCGCAGATATCCGCGACAGCGCCGCGATCGGACTGCTGCACGATCCCCCAAGCCCCTCGAGCAGGCGGCGTTCCGCAGCGATTTCCGCATGACTTTCCGCGTGATCGATACCAGCC
Source organism: Qipengyuania pacifica (assembly GCF_019857205.1). Lineage (GTDB taxonomy): Bacteria > Pseudomonadota > Alphaproteobacteria > Sphingomonadales > Sphingomonadaceae > Qipengyuania > Qipengyuania pacifica. Next base: position 83,581 of record NZ_JAHWXO010000004.1, read on the forward strand.
AGCAATTCGCCCATTCGCGCATCGCCACGCCGGCATTCGATCCCGATCGCGGCCTGCGCCGGAGCAGGCAACCAGACCTGTGGGTCTAACCGCACGCCGACATCGTCTTCTCCGAGACGATCGAGACCGGCCGCTGCCAGAAATGTTGCGTCAGCCTCCCCCGCTTTCAATTTCGCCATACGCGTGGCCACATTTCCGCGAATGCCGACGACAGTCACATCCGGGCGCATATGCAACAGCTGTGCCGCGCGGCGTGGCGCACTGGTACCGACCCGTGCGCCTGCCGGAATTTCGGCTATCGAGGCAGCCCCCAGCAATCGGTCCGCTTTGTCCGCCCGAGGCAGGATCGCTGCGATAGCGATGACGTCGGGTCGAATAGTTTCGACATCTTTCATCGAATGGACCGCGGCATCGATACGCTCTTCCACCAGCCATTGATCGAGTTCGCGGGTCCAGAGCGCCTTGCCACCGATGTCGGCCAGAGGACGATCCTGCACCTTGTCGCCGCTCGCCACGACGGGGACGAGTTCGACTGCCGATTCGTCCCAGCCGTGAGCTGCGCACAGCCTTGCACGCGCCTCGTGCGCCTGCGCCATGGCAAGCGGTGAGCGGCGGGTTCCAAGTCGGAGAATAGGTTGGACTGGCATAGGGTCCGCTTGCCCTAGCGAGCCATGCCGCTAAGGGAAAGCGGGATGGCACTGGTTCTCGGCATAGAAAGTTCGTGCGACGAAACCGCAGTCGCACTCGTCGACAGCGATCGTTGCATCGTGGCGCAGCGCATCGCATCGCAGGATGCGGAACACGCGCCGTTCGGCGGCGTCGTGCCGGAAATTGCCGCGCGCGCCCATGCCGAACGGCTTGCTCCGATGATCGACGGCGTACTCACCGATGCCAATATTGCGCTGACGGATTGCGATGCGATTGCCGCCACCGCCGGGCCGGGCCTCATCGGGGGGGTCATGGTTGGCCTGGTCAGCGCGAAGGCACTGGCAATGGCCACCGACATTCCCCTCATCGCGGTGAACCACCTGGAAGGCCATGCTTTGAGTCCCCGCCTTGCCGACGAAAGCATCGACTTTCCTTATGCCCTGCTTCTCGTATCCGGCGGCCACTGCCAGATCCTCAGGGTTGAAGGCGTGGGCCAATATCGCCGGCTGGCCACGACCATCGATGACGCGCTGGGCGAGGCTTTCGACAAGACGGCAAAAATCCTGAAGCTGGGATTTCCCGGCGGTCCGGCGGTCGAGCGCAAGGCGATGGAGGGTAATCCCCGCGCCGTTCCGCTCCCCCGTCCGATGGTCGGCAGCGGCGAACCGCACTTTTCCTTTGCCGGGTTGAAGAGCGCGGTCCTGCGCGCGCACGAAAGTGGCCGGTACGAAGTGGCCGACATAGCAGCCAGCTTCCAGCAGGCTGCCGTGGACTGTGTAACCGATCGGTTGCGTATCGCGCTTCGATCCATGACTAGCGTGGATACGCTCGTTGTAGCAGGGGGCGTCGCCGCGAACGCCACCGTTAGGGGCGCATTGGAAAAGCTGGCAGCCGATCACGGCATGCGCTTCGCGGCCCCGCCGCCAGCACTATGTACCGATAACGCAGCAATGATCGCGTGGGCAGGGATCGAACGCCTCGGACAGTCGGACCCCCTTGATATTTCCGCCCGTCCCCGCTGGCCGCTCGATCCTGAAGCAGAGCCGGTACGCGGCGCAGGAGTAAAGGCATGAGTGGCGGGCATCACGGTCGCGTCGGCGTTCTCGGAGCGGGCGCTTGGGGCACGGCACTTGCCCAAATGCTGGCGAGCGATGGACGGGAGGTGCTCATTTGGGCGCGCGAGCGAGAACTCGTCGACGAAATCAATTCGGCGCGCTCGAATTCGATTTATCTGCCGACTGCCACCTTGGCAGATACTATCCACGCAACCGGCGATCTGGTCGATATGGCCAAACTCGATGCTCTGCTTGTGGTGACGCCGGCCCAGCATATGGGCAGTGTGCTCGCTGCCATGCCTGCTCACCCGCATGATCTCGTACTGTGTTCGAAAGGCATCGAAGCCGGCAGCGGGCGACTCATGAACCATGTCGCAAAGGATGTTGCCAAGGGCAGCGCCATCGCGGTCCTTTCCGGACCGACCTTCGCACATGAGGTCGCAGCGGGACTGCCGACGGCGGTAACCCTCGCCTGTGACGGCGGAGAGAAACAGTGGGACCGTATTTCTGCGATGATCGCACGGCCAACTTTCCGACCTTATTACTCCGATGACATTATCGGTGCGGAAATTGGCGGTTCTGTAAAGAATGTTCTCGCCATCGCCTGCGGCGTAGTCGACGGACTCGGTCTTGGCCAGAATGCACGCGCAGCCCTCATTGCTCGGGGCTATGCCGAAATGCTCCGTTTTGGCGAAGCACTCGGCGCTCGGGCCGAGACCTTGGCGGGATTGTGCGGTTTGGGCGATCTCGTATTGACCTGCTCATCCACTTCCAGTCGCAACTTCTCGCTCGGCAAGGCGCTGGGGGAAGGTAAGATCGCCGATACTCTAATGGCGGATCGCCGCACCGTTGCAGAAGGTGCCCATACCGCACCCGTGCTCGTCGAACTTGCCGAGCAGCGGGGCGTTGCGATGCCCATTGTCGAAGCGGTGCACAATTTGCTCACGGGCGGGGCACCGCGCGAAGTAGTTTCCGATCTCTTGTCCCGGCCACTACGGGCAGAACAGGGACCTGCCGGGTGACAGCGGAAAAACCGGACGAAGACCTCTCCGCCTTGGCAAAAGGTGGGCGGCAGAATTTCTTCGGCTTCATTTTGCGCCTCGTGGCGCGTCTGCCGTTCCTGTTCATCGCGGGACGCCTCTACGGCCCGGACGCCCTGGGTCGCTTCGCGTCGGCGCTGGTCGTGGTCGAACTGGTCGCGTTGATCTGTGCGATGGGCGAAAAGCGGGGCCTTGCGCAGCGTCTTTCCGATGGCGAGGGAGTGCATCCGGCGAACCTCGTTTACGATGGGATGCTGCTCGCAGTCCTATTTGCGTCGCTGGCTGCCGTATTCTTCTGGTTCGTCCCTGCTCCCCTATTTCCCAGTGGGGAATATACCGAACTCGATCGGTTCATCGTCCTTGCGATCCCCGGCTACGCGTTGACGGAAATCGTCCTGGCAGCGCAGGCGTACAAGTACGATATTGCTACCACAGTTCGCGCACGCGCCGTGGTCGAACCCTGGACCATCTCGATCATGGCAGGGGCGTTCTATTTTGTGCCGTCGATGAGCGAATCCGGACTTTCGATGGCATATCTGGCTTCGATCTACGCGGGCTTGGCTACCGGGCTCTGGTCTTTCTTTCGCAGCTATGGTCCCCCGAAAGAATGGCGCCCCCACCCCACTTATATGAGCAAGATGACCGCGCGGGCTCTGCCACTGGCAACTGCCGATGCGATTGAATGGGGCACTCGGCGTGTCGACATCTTTATCCTTGGCCTCTTCGCGGCTCCTGCCGCAGTGGGCGTTTATTATATTGCACAGCAGGTCGCCAGCCTTCCGCAAAAGCTCAAGACCAGTTTCGAACCGATCCTCGGCCCCGTCATTACCAAGAACCTGAAGACCAAGAACTACAAAGCCATCGCAAGCCAGATCTGCCAGGTCGGTTTTTGGATCGTGGCGATGCAGGCAGGTATCGCGCTCGCACTGGGTGTCCCGGGTGAAGCGGTGATGGGGTTGGTCGGGCCGGAATTCGTCGGCGGGACGGGCGCCCTCGCATTCCTGCTCGCGGCAGAAGTCGTCGCTGCTACCGCTGTCGTTTCGGAAGCGGTACTGGTTTATGTCGCCCGAGTGCGCAATTTGTGGATCTCGATCGCCACTATTGCATTGCAGGCCATACTGACGGTCGTGCTAATCGAGGCCATGGTTGCTGGCGGCTACGGCGAACCTTTCAAGGCAGCTGCTGCGGCAATTGCGCTCATGCTGGCTCTAGGCACCGCCAGCCTGGTCAAGGCCATGCTGCTGTCGAAAATTCTCGGCCAGCGGATCAACACCTTCCGCTGGCCGCTGGTATGGGCAGCAGCCCCCGCCGTCCTTGTTGGTTGGCTCGCCACGCGATTGCCCGAATGGGCCGAACTGATCATCGGCATCCCTGCAATCCTCGGCGTTTACGGTTTTATTATCTGGCGACGTGGCTTCGGGCCGGAAGATCGTGTCCTGTTCAAGCGAAATCTGGATAAGGAAGAAGCGGCTGCGGATTGACGGCTTTCGTCGCTGACAGGAAACGTTCAGTCCGCATTAACCCCTCGATGATGTAACTCTGTATCAAGCCAACTGTCTTGGGGAGGACATCATATGCGTTTCGCCAATCTTGCCGCCGCTTGCGCTGCTGCCGCACTCATCGCGGGTTGTGCGTCAAAGCAAGGTGGCGAACAAATCGTCACAACCGGCGCCCGTACCGCTGCTACGGATGGCAAACTTCCTCCGCCGCCACCCCCGCCTCCGCCACCTCCGCCATCGCTGATGGCGCCGCAGGCTATGATAGTTTCCGGCTCTCGAATGGCGCAAGAAACGGCTCCGGATACGACTGAAACATCCATTGCAGACGCTAACTACCGCTATTTTCCGCCGGTATTCGTTCCGACGCCCCCCAGCCGGGACAAGTATGACGGTGAAGAGGTGTCATCGGTCAAGGTTGTAGCCAACCAGCCCGTATCCACCTTCTCGGTCGATGTGGATACTGGCGCCTACACCAATGCGCGTCGCTTTATCTCGGAAGGTAGTTTGCCGCCCAAAGGCGCGGTTCGGACCGAGGAATTCATCAACTACTTCCGCTATGATTATGAACGCCCGGACAGCATCGCGCAGCCCTTTACCGTCAATACCGATGTCGCTGTAACACCTTGGAACAGCAGTTCGCGCCTCTTGCGGATCGGGCTGGCTGGCTACGAGATGCCGGAACAGGAACGACCGGCCGCAAACCTCGTCTTCCTGCTGGATGTATCCGGGTCCATGTCCAGCCGCGACAAGCTGCCGCTGGTCAAGACCGCCATGCGTCAGCTTGCCGGCATGCTGAGCGACAAGGACCGCGTCTCGATCGTCGTCTATGCAGGGGCCGCCGGTCTCGTTCTCGAACCCACGAATGACGAACGCAAGATCAAGGACGCGCTCAACCAGCTGGAAGCAGGCGGATCGACGGCCGGCGGAGCGGGCATCGAACTTGCCTATCGCGTGGCCGAAGCGAACCGGATCGACGGCGGCGTCAACCGCGTAATCCTGGCGACTGATGGTGATTTCAATGTCGGCACTTCGGACAGGGAATCTCTGATCGAACTGATCGAGAAAAAACGCGAAACCGGCGTCACACTATCTGTACTCGGCTTCGGCCGCGGCAATCTGAACGATGCGATGATGGAACAGGTCGCCAATAACGGCAATGGCAACTACTCGTATATCGACAGCGCGTTGGAAGCCCGCAAGGTCTTGGGCGATGAAATGGGCGCCACGCTCGTTACCATCGCCAAGGACGTGAAGATCCAGGTCGAATTCAATCCGGCAGTGGTCAGCCAGTACCGCCTGATCGGTTACGAAAACCGCATCCTGCGCGAAGAGGATTTCGACAACGATGCGATCGATGCGGGCGACATCGGCGCCGGCCATCAGGTCACCGCGATTTACGAGGTGGTTCCGGTTGGCGGCAAGGGTTGGATCCCGGCGCGTCGATACGAAGACCAGCCAGCTGCAAAGGCCAGCCAACTCGCCGCCGAAGCGGCCTTCATCAAGTTGCGGTACAAACAGCCCGACGGCGACACGTCCACGCTAATCACCAGCACGCTGCCCAGCTCATCTTTACAGACTACTCGCGCGCCAAGTGGTGATTTCGCATTTGCCGCTGCCGTAGCGGCATTCGGTCAGAAGCTGCGCGGCGATCCCATGTTGTCCGATTTTTCTTATCCGCAAATCGCCGCGCTTGCTGGTGAACAGACCGATTTCTGGCGGCAGGAGTTTGTTCAGTTGGTAAGGACGGCTGACGGGCTGGAATAGCGTCCTTGGCAGGAAGGGCGGATGATGGCTAAGAGCCATGCCATGCCGATCCGCCCATCCCTCGTCATCCTTGCCGGAGCCGTATTGACCGGCGCCAGCGCCTATCTGCTGGCCGAACCTATGGCACCCGGCTTCATCGAAGGTCTGGAAACAAAATCGGCGGCCGCTATCGAACAGGCAGGTGGCGGGAAGGTAACTGCGCGCTTTGCGACGGAAAGCGGTCTTCCCACGCGCCATCCCATCCTGTCTGGGGGCGAAACGCTCAACGATTCCACGCGCGCCGATGTCGCACAGGCCGTATACGCCGTGCCCGGCGTTGGCGGCGTCAGATGGAGCGATGGTTCCAGCAGGGCGGAAAGCCGCGAACAAGTCTATCAACCGCTGCACTGCCAGGAAGACGTCGAAGGGTTGCTGCGCAGCAGATCAATACGGTTCGAAGAAGCCAGCACCGCGCTTCTGCCTGCCAGTCAGGTCCTGATTGACGAGGTGGCCGAAGCGCTGCGACCATGTCTCGGCTCGCTCATCGCCGTGACCGGGCACACTGACAAGCAAGGAAGCGATGAGGTCAATCTGGCACTCAGCGTGGAACGGGCCGAGGTCGTTCGCGAAGCACTGGTTCGCCGCGGTATCCCCCGCGATGGCTTGCGGGCAACCGGAGTGGGTTCGCGCCAGCCCGTCGAAGGGCTGACGCCCAGCGACCCAGCCAATCGCCGCATCGAATTCTCCGTTATTCGCACAGAACCCGTCCGCCCCACCCCGGTCGACACTCCGGGAGCACGCTGACATGCCACTGTGGTTCGAACTCGCTGCCCTGATGATCGCCGCCTACGGTGCCGGGATCGGCATCGGTTGGGTCATCTGGGGCAATCACGACCAAGACGAGGAATAGATCGATGAACGAATTACTCCAGACCTATTGGCCCCTGATCGTTGCCGCACTGCTGGTCGGCTTGGTCATCGCCTGGTACGTGTTCGGTGCTTCTCGCCGCACGCGTGTGACCGGCGCCAGCCGCGATGTCCTGGACGAAGGTGCGGCGCCTGCAGAACGTAACAAGGCGTTGATCGACAGCGCTCCTGCCGCAACCCCGATGCAGCCTGCTGCAGGTGTCCCAACGATGTCGACACCGGCGCCATCGGCTGGCGACGACCTCACCCGGATAAAGGGTCTGGGTCCAAAGCTGGCCGCGACGCTGCAAGGCATGGGCGTGACCACCCTTTCGCAAATCGCGCAATGGGATGATGCAGAGATCGATCGCATCGATGCCAATCTTGGCCGCTTCCAGGGCCGCATCCGCCGCGACAACTGGGTAGACCAGGCTAAATATCTATCTGTCGGAGATGAAGCAGGGTTCGTCGAACGTTTTGGCAAGCTCTCCTGAAATTCGGAACGAATCGATTGGTGTGGTATTCCTTTACTTGGGTCGAACACGAGGAGACCAAGGATGGGACAGCGATTACGCGTGCTCGTTGCCGAAGACGAGTTCATAATCGGCTGTGACCTGTGTCACACAGTCGAAGAAGCCGGTTATATCGTCGAAGGCCCGTTCGAAGATCTGTCCTCCACTATGCTGGCTTTCCAGAAGAACAAGCCTGACATCGCCATTCTGGACGTTCAGCTCGAAGACGGCATCGTCTACCCCCTCGCCGAACAGATGATCGCGGAGAACGTGCCGGTGATCTTCCATTCGGGTGAAATGACCCCGGCAGAAGTGGTCCGTCGGTTCCCCAGCGCGCTGGCGCTAGCCAAGCCCTGTCCTCCGGCCGAAGTCATCGATTCGATCCAGCGCGCCACACATCACGGCTAACGGCCATTTTGCGTTTCCCTGGGCCCCGCCCCGGGCGACGGTCGCGTCGGTGGGTTGACGCGTACGCTCGATGCGCATGCGATCCCGCTGATCGGCCACACCTCTTGCTCCCGCCATGCAACCCTGCCACTGGCAAGCGCATAACAGAGGAGATTACATGGCTGGAATGGTGCCGTTTGCTTGGGACGATCCCTTCAACCTCGACGATCAGCTAACCGAGGAAGAGCGGATGATCCGCGACGCCGCCCACGCTTTCGCGCAGGGCGAGCTGCAACCGCGCGTGATCGAGAATTTCAGCAACGAAGTCGACGATCCCGAACTGTTCCCGATGATGGGCGAAGCAGGCCTGCTGGGCGCGACCGTGCCCGAGGAATACGGGGGCGCCGGCGCCAGCTATGTCGCTTACGGCCTGATCGCGCGCGAGATCGAACGCGTGGATTCCGGATACCGCTCGATGGCCTCGGTCCAGTCGAGCCTCGTGATGTTTCCGATCCATGCCTACGGGTCCGAAGAACAGCGCAGGAAATACCTGCCCGGCCTCGCCAGCGGCAAGCTGATCGGCTGTTTCGGCCTGACCGAACCCGATGCGGGCAGCGATCCCGGCGGCATGACGACGACAGCCAAGAAGGTCGACGGCGGTTATGTCCTGTCGGGCTCGAAGACCTGGATTTCCAACGCCCCCTTTGCCGACGTCTTCGTCGTTTGGGCGAAGAGCGAGGCGCATGGCGGCGGCATTCGCGGCTTCGTGCTGGACAAGGGGATGAAGGGCCTGTCCGCCCCCAAGATCGAAGGCAAGCTGTCGCTGCGCGCATCGACCACCGGCATGATCGTGATGGACGAAGTCGAGGTAGGGGAAGACGCGCTGCTGCCCGACGTGCAGGGCCTCAAGGGTCCGTTCGGCTGTCTCAACCGCGCCCGCTACGGCATCAGCTGGGGCGCGATCGGTGCCGCCGAATTCTGCCTCCACGCCGCGCGCCAGTACGGGCTCGACCGGCACCAGTTCGGCGTCCCGCTCGCCAGCAAGCAGCTCTACCAGCTCAAGCTCGCCGACATGGTGACCGAGATTTCGCTGGGCCTGCAATCCTCGCTGCGGGTCGGCCGCCTGATGGATGAAGGCAAGTTCGCGCCCGAGATGATCAGCATCGTGAAACGCAACAATGTCGGCAAGGCGCTGGATATTGCCCGCAAGTCGCGCGACATGCACGGCGGCAACGGTATTTCGGAAGAATACCAGGTCATCCGCCACATGGTGAACCTGGAAACGGTCAACACCTACGAAGGCACGCATGATGTTCATGCGCTGATCCTGGGACGGGCCATTACCGGGATCGCCGCGTTTTGATCCGCCTACACGGCTACTACCGCAGCTCGACCAGCTACCGCCTGCGCATCGCGCTGGAACTGAAGGGGCTGGATTACGAATATGTGCCGGTGAACCTGCTTGCGTCCGAACAGAAGGGCGCGGCGTTCACCGCACGCAACCCCTTCGGCTCGGTCCCGCTGCTGGAAGTCGACGGCAAGCACTATGTCCAGTCGATGGCGCAGATCGAATGGCTCGACGAAGGCTTTGCCGATCGTCCGCTGCTGCCGTCCGACCTGCACGATCGCTATGTCGCGCGCGAACTGGCCTATGCCATTGCCACCGAACTGCACGCACCGCTCAACCTTCCGGTCCTGAAATACCTGAAGGACGAATACGGCAAGTCGCAGGACGAGATCGGCGTGTGGTATCGCCACTGGCTCGCCCGCACGCTCGCCCCGCTGGAGGCGCGCCTGGCGCAGCTCGGCACGGGCGATTTCCTGTTCGATGCCCCCGGCTTCTTCGAAGTCTGCCTGCTGCCGCAGGTCTACAACGCAAGGCGGTTCGAATTCGATTTTTCGGACATGCCGCACATCACCCGGATCGAAAGCGCCTGCCTGGCCCTGCCGGAATTTCAGCGCGCCCATCCGGACAACCAGTCCGACAATCCCGAGAACACGTAAGCCCCGAGAGGAACCCCATCCATGAAGCTCGCAACGATCCAGGACGGCACCCGCGACGGCAAGCTGGTGGTCGTGTCGAAAGACCTCACCCGCTACTGCGCCGCCGACAACATCGCCCCCACGCTGCAGGCCGCGCTCGACAACTGGGACGAAGTCGCCCCGAAGCTCGAAGCGCTCTATACCGATGTCGAACACGAGGCGGTGCCGTGCGAGCGGTTCCATGAACGCGAGGCGCATTCGCCGCTGCCGCGTGCTTACCAGTGGGCCGACGGCAGCGCCTACATCAATCACGTCGAACTGGTGCGCAAGGCCCGCGGCGCCGAGGTGCCCGAGAGCTTCTATCACGATCCGCTGATGTATCAGGGCGGCAGCGACACCTTCCTGCCCCCGCGCGCCGATATTCCGCTGAAGGACACCAGCTGGGGCTGCGACATGGAAGGCGAGATCGCGGTCGTCACCGACGATGTGCCGATGGGCGTGTCGAAAGAAGACGCCGCCGGCCACATCAAGCTGGTCATGCTGGTCAACGACGTGTCCTTGCGCGGATTGATCCCGGGCGAACTGGCCAAGGGCTTCGGCTTCTTCCAGTCCAAGCCCGCCAGTGCGTTCAGCCCCGTCGCGGTCACGCCCGACGAGCTGGGCGATGCCTGGCAGGGCAGCGTCATCCACCTGCCGCTGATGGTCGATTACAACGGCCAGCCCTTCGGCCGCGCCAATGCGGGTGTCGATGCGACGTTCAGCCTGGCAGAACTGGTCGCCCACGCCGCCAAGACGCGCGACCTGGGCGCCGGGACGATAATCGGATCCGGCACGGTGTCGAACCAGGGCCCCGACGGCGACCCGGGCAAGCCGGTGGCCGAAGGCGGCCTCGGCTACAGCTGCATCGCCGAAATCCGCATGATCGAGACGATCGCCGACGGCGAGGCCAGGACCCGCTTCATGGAACCCGGCGACACCGTGCGCGTGGAGATGAAGGACAAGGACGGCCATTCCATCTTCGGCGCGATCGAACAGAAGGTCGTCGAAGCCTGAACACGAATAAGAGCGGGGTCACATGGGCCCCGCTCCCCGATCATTTCCCGCGAGCGACGTGACGTTTCAGCGGACCATGACAGCAGTCGACTTCCTGCATCACTTCTTCGGTCGGTTCTTCGGTACCGGAGATGATCGAAATGTCGCCCGTGCTCTCCAACACCATCGACCGCACGTCCGCCAGGTCTGATATCCCTGCGCTGCGGATCTTGTTGAGAATATCGCTTTCGGACACGCGCGTTTCGGCAAGTGCCCCTTCCAGGATTTTACCGTCATACATCAGCATGGTCGGGTCGTTTTCCAGCAAGAGCTGAAACCTGCGTGATCCGCGCCGCAGCCGCGCCAGAACAAGCTGCGCTACCAGTAAAGCCATTATAGCGCTGAGCGCCTGTACGAGCGCAGTCCAGTCGGTAACCGTCGCTGCCGAAGCGAGGAGCGATCCGGTCGCCAGCGTGACGACGAAATCGAATGCCGTCATCTTGGAGAATGTGCGCAGTCCGATCGTGCGTACCAGCACGATGACCCAGATCAGCGCGATCACCCCCAGTGCTACGCCTCGCAGGATGGCGTCGGGATATTCGGAAAGACCGAACATGGCTTTACGTCGCTCCCGCGATGGGCCGATCGATTGCGTAATCGATCGGCTTGAAGGTTCCACCACAGGAATCGTAAGCGGAACAGGCCGTCAGCCCGATGATCAAGGGGGACAAGGCTCGCATGGAAATGTGATCTCCCGATTTGGAAACGGGCGGCTCCACCGCCAGCCGTCCGGTCGCGCCGTCGACCGGCACGTTCATGAATAGGTTGAAGGCGGTCGGGATCATGTCCGCTTCGACACCATAAGGCGCCAGCGCTTCGACCAGATTGCCGAAGCAGCCGCGATGCACCGGCTTGTCGGCATAGAAATGGCGAAAGGTCGCCTCGCTGCATGGCGTCAGCAGAAAATCGTGCCGCCCGACCGTGTCCTCGACAATTTCGAGCATGGGTTTGGACCGGTTCGACCATAGGCGATTACCTTGCCCAAGGGAGATGGTCTCCTCGTAATCGAAAGTGCGCCCATTCGAGATGACTTCCCGCACATCGTCTGCATTGAAAGCAAGCAGGTCGGAAACCTGGCCGCCTTGCGGGTCGACGACGGTTAAGGTTTCGCCCTCCTCCAATCGGAAGGCGACCCCGGAACGCGGGGCAATGCGGTTGGGGTTCATGCAGCCCTCGTGTCGCTGAATGGGCAGACCCAATCCTCATCGACCACCCGCCCGCTATATTGTGCAGCAGGGCTGGCTTCACCGTGGCGTGCCAGCATCGGATTGGGCGAACCGGCCAGCGCGATGTCGCGATCGATGATCGTTTTGCGCATCTTCTCGTAACGCCCCTGTTCGCGCAGAGCTTCGAACTGGTCGTGCAAGTTGAAAACCAGTGTCGGAAAGGCAAACCGGCGCGCAACGCGTGATGCCCTCGGATGTAGCCCCACGACGAAATAGGCTTCCCCCCCGAAACTGAGCGAGAAGTGTGGATCGTCCGGATCGGAACTGACACGCGGATCGCGCGGTTGGTCGCGCCAGGTGTCTTTGTCGCTGAGCGACTGGATGCGGTCCCATAGCGCCTGCTCGAACCGTTCCTCGCTCAAGTCTTCAGGCCCTTCGAACACCACCGCAAGACTCCTCAGCCCGCTTTCGATACGCTCCTCGCGATACCGGTCGCTCCATTCGACCAACGCGCGGTGGATTTCGAGGTCGTTCCAGGCGCTGGTGATATCGCGAGCATGAACAACGCTCAGATTGCCTTTGGCTAGTGCCGACTTGGCCCCGACACAGGGGAAGCCTGCTTCGCGTATGTGGGTTTCAAGAGCATGCGCACTCGGCGCGTCGGCGGGGATGACAACTTGCATGATTGGCGAATGTTTGACCGGCCGGATCGTTGCATCACCAAATATATATCAATCGCTTTTCATCCGGCCCGTCGCGACGTCAATCTCTCTCCTCGCGCTGTTTCACCTCAATCTCTCTCATCGCGCTGTTTCACCTCAATCTCTCTCATCGCGCTGCTTCACCTCGTCTTCCCGCGCATGCATGTCGCGCCAGAGCTTTTCCGTCCCAGCTTCCTGCGCCTTGTTCACGAACTGCGAAGCGACCAGCCAGCCCTTGATGGGGCGAAGCGGCAGAACGCATCCAATGGCCATCAGCGGGATCGCGATCGCAAGCAGGACGATCAGCGGAAGTTCCAGCGAAACCTGTAACCAGACGATGAAGAACAGCAGCGGGAACGCCACGAACGTCAGAGAGAAAAAGGCCGGGCCGTCATCCGGTGACGCGAACCGGTAATCCAGTCCGCACACTTCGCATCGGTCGCTGACTTTCAACCACGACTTGAACATTTTGCCCTTGCCGCATCGTGGGCACAGTCCTTTCCATCCGGATTTGAAAATCCAGGCAGTCTTTTCGCTGTCGTCAAGTTCCATAGATGGTTCCAAAATTCCAAAGGCATGGATGCGCGCAGAAACGCTTGGTCGCTCCATAGCTGAGGATCGGTGTTGCAAGGTCGCCGAACAAGCGAATTAATGTGCACGCAGGTTGCGATAGGAGCACGTCAGCGCGCAAACGAGTTCTTACGCCGCCGGTTTAGAACCCCGGCAGTGTCTCTAATTCGCCGGATCGTCCGTTCGCGCTGCTGCTACATCGATCGGGCGATGACCATCTTCATGACCTCGTTCGACCCGCCGAAAATCCGCGTGATACGGCTATCCCGATACATGCGAGCGATCGGATAATCGTTTATGAAGCCGGCACCGCCATGGAACTGCAGGCATTTGTCGACCACTTCGCCCTGTAATTCCGTGACCCAGTATTTGGCCATGCACGCAGTCGGCACGTCAAGCTCGCGCTTCAGGTGCTTGGCGATGCAGTCATTGACGAAAATCTTCGCTGCGGTCGCGCGGGCCTTGAGGTCCGCCATGACGAATTGCGTGTTCTGAAAATCCCAGATGGTCTGGCCAAAAGCCTTGCGATTCTTGACGAAGTCCAGGGTCGTCTCCAGCGCCTTTTCGATGCCTGTCATGGCACCCATCGCAATGATAAGGCGTTCCTGAGGGAGCTCGCCCATCAACTGGTAGAAGCCTTTGCCCTCTTCCCCGCCCAGCACATTTTCCGCCGGTACGAACACATCGTCGAAAAACAGTTCCGACGTGTCGGACGCGTCGAGTCCTATCTTGTCAAGCTTCTTGCCGCGCTGGAAGCCCTCTGCGCCTTCGGTCTCGAGCAGCATCAGCGAAATGCCCTTGGCCCGTTCATTGGGATCGGTCTTGGCGACGACGATGATGAAATCCGCGGTCTGGCCATTGGAGATGTAGGTTTTCGCGCCGTTGATGCGATAGCCGTTCCCATCCTTCAGCGCAGTCGTCGTGACGCTCTGCAGATCGGACCCTACGCCGGGCTCGGTCATGGCTATCGCGCTGACCAGTTCGCCGCTTACCAGCTTTGGCAGATACTTCTTTTTCTGCTCTTCGGTGCCATGGCGCACGAGATAGGGCAGGATCACGGTGTTGTGCAGCGATGCGGCAAAGCCCTCCACTCCGTGCTTCGCCTGCTGGTCGATTACGACCATTTCGTGCCGGAAGTCCCCGCCATGGCCGCCGTATTCTTCGGGCACCGATACACCCAGCAGTCCCGCCTGACCCGCTTCGTTCCAGAATTCGCGTTCGACCTGTCCATCCTCGCGCCATTTGAGGACACGTTTTTCAGGGGCATGCTGCTGATAGAACTTGCCGACCGCGTCGGCGAAGATCGAGATTTCCTCGTCCTCCATGAATTCGGGCTGGGGTACATTGATTGCGGGCATCTGTCTGGTCCTCTCCGGATATTGTTATGGCGCGCTGAAGGGTCTTATTTGCCCTTCCAGTTAGGCGCGCGTTTTTCGGCGAAGGCGGCAGCCCCTTCGCGCGCATCTTCCGATACGAATACGGGCGCAATAAGCTGGGTCTGGCGCGTATAGCGCTCATCCATGGGCCAGCCGCGCGACTGCTTGATCACCTGCTTGGACACACGCACGGCTAGCGGCCCGTTGGCGACGATGCTGGCGGCCAGTTCCTTTGCCGCCGCAAGTGCCTCGCCGTCGGTTATCCGGTTGATCAGACCAAGCTCATACGCACGGGCCGCATCGATGAAGTCGCCGGTCAGCGCCAATTCCATGGCGATCCGTTCCGGGATCTGGTCGGGCAGCATCATCACCCCGCCCGCTGCAGCCACCAGGCCACGTTTTACTTCGGGGATGCCGAATTTGGCACCCGTACTGGCCACTACCAGATCGCATGCGATCATCAGTTCCAGCCCGCCTGCCAGAGCATATCCTTCCACCGCAGCGATCAGCGGTTTTTGCGGTGGCTTCTGGACGATGCCGCCGAAGCCGCGTCCCTCGATACTGGGCGATTCCCCGCGCAGGAACCCCTTCAGATCCATGCCCGAACAGAATGTTCCGCCGGCTCCGGTCAGGATACCGACGCGCAGGGTATCGTCGCTGTCGAGCCGGTCCATGGCCGCGGCTATGCCTTCCGCCGCAGCCTTGGTCATGGCGTTCTTTGCCTCGGGACGGTTGATGGTGACGACCAGAATGCCGTCCTCCTCGCTCGTCAGGACTTCCTCGGACATCGCGCTCTCTCCCATTGCAAATCGAAACTTGTCTTGCGCCCTTGCTGCGTCACGTTTACGCAAACGTCAACCGGCATTCGCCGCAAGAATCGAAAAGTGGAGAGGAGTTTACGCTATGGCTGAAGCCTACATCATCGATGCCGTCCGGACCCCGCGCGGGATCGGTAAGCAGGGCAAGGGATCGCTGGCGCACATGCACCCGCAGCACCTTGCAGCCACCTGCCTCAAAGCCATCAAGGATCGCAACGATCTCGACACCTCCACGGTCGATGACGTGATCTGGTCGGTCAGCACGCAGGATGGCATGCAGGCGGGCGATCTGGGCCGCATGGCAGCGCTCGACGCCGGATATGACGTGACGTCCTCCGGCACCACGCTCGACCGGTTTTGCGGCGGCGGGATCACCAGTGTGGCGCTCGCTGCGGCACAGGTGATGAGCGGGATGGAAGACTGCGTCGTTGCGGGCGGCACCGAGATGATGAGCCTCACGGCACAGATGTCCAAAGACAAGATGGCCGCTGGCCTCAAGCCGCCGATGATGGGCAGCTATAACGAACGTCTCATGCGGACACATCCGCAAAGCCATCAGGGTGTTTGCGGCGATGCTATCGCAACCATGGAAGGCTTCAGCCGCGAAGAACTGGACGAGGTCGGATATCGCAGCCAGCAGCGCGCCGCCAAGGCTATTGAGGAAGGGCGTTTCGACAAGTCGCTCGTCCCGGTAACCGACGACGATGGCAATGTCGTTCTCGACAAGGAGGAGTTCCCTCGGCCGCAGACAACCATGGAAGGTCTTGGCGAACTGGAACCCGCTTTCACCAAGATCGCCAATGTCCCGCTCGACAAAGCCGGCACCACTTTCTCTGGGCTGATCAACGCCAAATATCCCGACGTCGATATCAAGCACTTCCATCACGCGGGCAACAGTTCGGGTGTTGTCGATGGCGCGGCAGCCGTCTTGGTGGCAAGCAAGGATTATGCGCAAAAGCATGGGCTCAAGCCCCGCGCGCGCATCGCCGCCACCGCCAACATGGGTGACGATCCGACGCTCATGCTCAACGCCCCGGTTCCGGCGGCGAAAAAGGTCCTGTCGAAGGCAGGCCTGACGACCGACGACATTGATCTTTACGAAATCAACGAAGCCTTTGCCGTCGTCGCAGCCAAATTCGTTCGCGATCTCGATCTCGATTGGGACAAGGTCAATGTGAACGGCGGCTCCATCGCACTCGGTCACCCGATCGGTGCCACCGGTTCGATCCTCATCGGCACGATGGTCGACGAATTGGAACGCCAGGGCAAACGCTATGGCCTCGTGACCATGTGTGCAGCCGGCGGCATGGCTCCCGCCATTATCGTCGAACGGGTCGACGATTTCGTCGATTGATCCCGCCCTGACATGCGCGCCCTCGCCTATGGCGAAGAAAGCGGCTAGAGGGCGCGCATGCATTTCCTCGACCAAGCCAAAATCTACCTCAAGTCCGGCGGCGGCGGCCCCGGTGCCGTCAGTTTCCGGCGCGAAAAATACGTCGAATACGGCGGCCCCGACGGCGGTAACGGTGGCAAGGGCGGCGACATCGTATTCGTGGCCGTTCAGGGCCTCAACACGCTGATCGACTTTCGCTATTCGCAGCACTTCAAGGCCAAGCGCGGCAATCATGGCCAGGGCAAGGACCGGACCGGCGCTGGGGCGCCGGATCTGGTTATCGAGGTGCCGGTCGGCACGCAGGTCCTGTCGGAAGACAAGGAAGAGGTGCTGGCCGATTTCACCGAAGTGGGCCAGCGGGTCGTCTTTCTCGAAGGCGGTATGGGCGGGCGCGGCAATGCCAGCTACAAAACCAGCACCAATCGCGCCCCGCGCCAGCACCAGCCCGGCATTCCGGGCGAGGAAATGTGGGTGTGGCTGCGGCTGAAGCTGCTTGCCGATGTCGGCCTTCTGGGCCTGCCCAATGCGGGCAAAAGCACTTTCATCAACCAGGTTTCCAACGCCAAGGCCAAGGTCGGGCACTACGCCTTTACCACCTTGGTCCCCAAGCTCGGTGTCGTGACCCACAAGAACCGCGAATTCGTGCTGGCCGACATTCCCGGCCTGATCGAAGGCGCCGCCGATGGCGCTGGCATCGGGGACCGGTTCCTTGGCCATATCGAACGCTGCCGCGTGCTTATCCACCTGATCGACATTTCGGGCGATGATCCGGCAGAAGCCTACAGCACGGTCAACGCCGAACTCGAAGCTTATGGCGGCGGTCTTGCGGACAAGCCGCAGCTCGTGGCGCTGAACAAGCTCGATCTGGCAGATGACGAACTCGGTCAGGGCTTTGCAGAAGAACTGCTGGCCGCCGGCGCGGACAAGGTTTTCACCATTTCCGGCGCTACGGGCGCGGGGATTCCCGAACTGCTCGACGGCGTGCTGGGCTATCTTCCCGACCGTACGTCGACAGAAACCCACGCCGAAGAAGTGGAAGACGAAGACGATACGGCCGAATGGTCGCCTCTCTGAGCGCGAAGTCGTGCTTCGGGCGCGCCAAGCGAAGCCGGCTTTCGCGTGCCGCTGCGTTTTCCTAGTGGGTCGACGATGACCATTGCCGCCCTCGCAGACCTGCGCAACGCGCGCCGCCTTGTCATCAAGGTCGGCTCGGCTCTGCTTGTGCAGGATGGAAAGCCGCGCGCACAGTGGCTGGCGACCCTGGCCGCCGAAATCGCGGATATTCGCCGGAACACCGAAGTCATCGTCGTTTCCTCAGGCGCGATTGCCCTCGGCGCGGCGAAACTCGGACTGGCAAAGGGTGGACGCGGCAGTCTCGCCGATGCGCAGGCATCCGCCTCTGTCGGTCAGGTCGAACTCGCCCGCCTGTGGTCCGATGCGCTGGAAGCGCACACGATCACGGCGGCGCAGATGCTCGTGACGCTGGGCGATCTGGAAGACCGCAGACGCTATCTCAACGCTTCGGCTACCCTCGCCCGCCTGCTCGACGCAGGGGCCATCCCCGTCGTCAACGAAAACGATAGCGTCGCCACGGAAGAAATCCGTTTCGGCGATAACGACCGGCTCGCTGCCCGCGTCGCCCAGGCAGCAGGTGCCGATGCCGTCGTGCTGCTGTCCGATGTCGATGGCCTGTTCGATCGCGACCCCCGCGAACCGGATGCCACCCTCCTGCCACAGGTGGAAGGTGTGACGCCGGAAATCATCGCCATGGCCACGGGCGCATCGACATCCGGCCTCGGCTCCGGCGGAATGACCGCCAAACTGCAGGCGGCACGCATTGCAGAACGGGCTGGCATCGCCCTGGCGATCGTCAACGGAACCCACCCCTCGCCCCTTGCCCGCGCCATCGACAATGGCACCGGGACGATGTTCCTGCCGCAATCGAATGCGAGTGCGCGCAAGGCCTGGCTCGGCGGTCGTCTTGCCCCCTCTGGCGTCGTCTCCATCGATAGAGGCTGCATGATGGCCCTCGAAAACGGGGCAAGTGTTCTGGCTGCAGGCATCATCGACATAGAAGGCGAATTCGAACGCGGCGATCTGGTCGCGGTTCACGGTCCGCAAGGCGAACGCCTTGGCCAGGGGCTGATCGAATATACGTCGGCAGAATGCCGCACGATCATGGGCCTCAGGGAAGAACAGCAAGCCGACAGGCTTGGCTACGCCCCGCGCGCCGCCGTCATTCACCGCGATCACATGGTGCGAATATGACCGTTTCGCTTACCGGGGCAACCGGCTTTGTCGGACAGGCCGTGCTCGATGTCGCAGCGCAGGTCGAAGAGCCTGTTCGCGCACTTACCCGCCGCCCGCAGGCCGATCGCAAACACGTTGAATGGATTGCAGGCGATCTCTCCAATCCCGCCGCTCTTGCGCGGCTGTGCGACCGTACCGATGCCGTCATTCACGTTGCCGGCCTCACCACCACGCCCGATCCCGCCGATTTCGAAGAAGCCAACGTCACCGGAACCGAACGGCTGATCGCCGCGGCGAAACAGAAAAAGGTCCGCCGCTTTATTTTCGTATCCTCCCTTTCCGCCCGCGAGCCCGACCTATCGGTCTATGGTGCGTCCAAGGCGAAAGCGGAGCGCCTGGTCGAAAACAGCGGCCTCGACTGGACGATCGTCCGCCCGCCCGGCGTCTATGGCCCGCGCGATGTCGATTATTTCGAAATGTTCCGCAGCGCGCGCATGGGCTTTGTCCCGCTCCCACCCGGGGGCGCCAGTTCGATCATCCATGTCGATGATCTCGCTCGCTTGCTGCTGACGCTGGTCGACGCTCCGCCAGCCCTCGTCCGGCGGCAGATTTTCGAGCCCGACGACGGGCGCGAAGGGGGCTGGTCGCACAAGGAACTGGCAAAAGCGATCGGCGCCGCCGTGGGTCGCCGCGTCTTCGCCCCGCACCTGCCCCGCGCCGTCCTCGAAACCGCCGCCAGGGCCGACCGCCTGATACGCCGCGACAAGGCCCGCCTCACCGCCGACCGTGTAGGCTACATGACCCACCCCAATTGGGTGGCCCGATCCAGCCGCAAGGTGCCCGAAGCCGTCTGGTCGCCACGCATCTCGGGCAAGGCAGGCCTCGCATCGACCGCTGCGTGGTATCGAAAACAGGGCTGGCTCTAACCGCTAGGCATTCCCAGCGCCAGTATGAGCCGACCTGTGGCCGATACTTCGCAAACAGCTGGTTGAAGTGTCGCAATGGGGCTGGACTTTTGGAAGCCTTTGCTTGAAAGGCGCTCTCCGGTCGCCGGCTTAGCTCAGTTGGTAGAGCAGTTGATTTGTAATCATCAGGTCAGGGGTTCGACTCCTCTAGCCGGCACCATTCCCTCATCCTGTGGGGCGTCATCATCAGCGACAGCCCCCCAACGGCTGGTTCCGGTGATTTCTCTACTATCACTATTGGCCGCTTTTTAGGGTTCGGACTGGCAGGTTTCGGCCAAATTCTCGGCTGACTTGTCGTCGGCGACTGATCCGGCGAATATCTGTGGGGGATCTGCCGCTACATCGTCGCTATCTAGGCTATCGCGAAAAGCACTGTCGAGGCCAGCCCGAGCAGGCTTCTTATATCGTGAAGGCGCCCCCAGGCCACAAGCTGGGCCCTTGTGTCGGAGCCTGCCTGTTCTGGATGAACGGCCTGAAGTCGTTTGTTCGTCGGCATGATTGCTATGATGGTAAACGGCCAGTTTCCAAGAAGTGCGATGCTTCCAACGATCCACAACCATTGGGTCGATAAATACCAAGCCGCCAATCCGCATACACCGCCGATAATAGCCAAGCCGGACTGTATCGGGAGCGCTTTCGCGTAGCTTGATTGCCACTGTGTGAGTAGCGGCCTGTCTTCCAGCAACAGGCGGGCCGGGTGTTCGACCAGACTGATATAAGCTGCCGCACCGGCAAACAAGGCGGCGGACACCAGTGCAATGATATAGAAAAGCGACATCAGGGTTCCTCGGCATGAGCCGGGGAGACGCGAAAAAAAACAGCCAGCGCCTCCCCAAACAAGTTGGGTCAACGCCGCGGCTGAGAAGAACCCAGATGTGGGTGCAGGAGCTACCAACCTGCCACTCTATTTTCGGCTGTCGTATAATGGAGAAAATATCACGACCGCTCAAGCCCAATATCTGCAAGGGCGTCGTTAACAACCGGTCCGCTTTCACCGCGTTTGCCTGATCATCGAACCGTCGGCTTTCAAGCGCTGTGCGAATGGCCGGGAAGGTCTGCGTTTGGGGTGGCAAGCGGACGTTAGCCGAGGCGTTTCCGCCAAGCCTCTAAGCGGCTGGTGATTCTCGGGGAAAGCGCATCGAACGAGGCCCAGCTGTCATCTACGTGGTAGAGCGACTCAGCGCTTGGAAACGCCTTGCAGTAATCATCTAGGTAAGAGCCAGCGCTGCTGTGCAGCCCCTCTCCGCTCCCGTAATAGCTCGTCGCGAACGAGTTACCCTCTCGGCTCAGGTCTTCGGTGGTGAACTTCTCGTCACAGGCATGAATGAACCAAAGGGTTGGCGTAATCTCGCGCGACTGAAGAAGCGCAAGGTCTTCGGGAGCACCCTCAGTGTGATAATTACCAGCCAATCCGTTGAGAACGGCCCACGCAACGAACATAGCGATGTGTGTGGCACCAGCTTCGGGCTGCAACTCGCCGGGGAAGTCACCGCCGTAGTGCCATGACGCGTCATCATACTTCATTTGCGAACCATCCCAGTTAGGCTCAATGTCCGTAATGGGGTCGTTAGCAGCCGGACCACTTTTGTCGCGCCGCTAGATTATTGGATGGTCGGCTTCGAAGCGCTGAAACAACTGCGGGTAAGGTCTGCAATGG
Organism: Qipengyuania pacifica; assembly: GCF_019857205.1. Lineage (GTDB taxonomy): Bacteria > Pseudomonadota > Alphaproteobacteria > Sphingomonadales > Sphingomonadaceae > Qipengyuania > Qipengyuania pacifica. The sequence goes on from NZ_JAHWXO010000004.1 coordinate 105,342, forward strand.
GGTGGGGAACTGACAAATAAATTAAGCTGGTGGAATCCCGCTTGGATAATCCGCATCTCCTCTGCGGCGAAATGCAATCTCAACGAACCCGGCATTTCTCACAGTGCGATCTGCGCGACTGGCACATGATCCGGCACCATTGGCCACGACTAAATCTACCCGCCGTGACTTATCTGGAAGGTCCCTCATCCATTCGGAAAGTTGTCTTCTGTTAACAATCATATCCTGAATCTGAAACAGACAATCCGATCCTTTGCTACCGACGAATACAGGGTAGCCCGCCTCTAATTCACAAGAAGCATAAGTTAGAATTGGCGTGGCGATGCAGCCGCTAAGGCTAAGAGCCAAAAGGCAACTGACCGACTTCATAGCTGACTCGATAACACGTCAGTGAACGTCCGCAATGGGGGCGGTAGCAGCCGACCGCCCTTGTCGCGCTTGCTCCATTATCGGACAGTCAGCTTTCAGGCGCTCCGACACCGCGCGAGAAGTCTGCAATTGGGGTGGTTAGCGGACATTTCAGTAAACTTGCGCTTGTTGTTTCGTCAGCATCTGCACATGTAATGGGTAGCCCTCATCACGCGCCCGCTCGAAGATACAATGAATAGCGAGGTCGTTTTGGGGCACGATCTCTATGAGGGCGAAAGGCACCCCGTCGACGCCATTCGATTGCTTCATGAAAAACTCCTTCGCGCCGCATTCTCGAAGCAATCGCCCGCTAGTTGAAGCGATCTCTTCGATTCTCTCGATCTCTCCTTGCTCGAACGGTCGCTCCGATACGGCGAGGTAGGGATGCTTTTCTTCAGCTGGTACGATGAGTAAGCGAGCGACGATAGCCGCAAGTGCGGTGACAGCTGCTCCAAGAGCAAACCAGATCAATCTTTGACGCCTCAAAACCTACCCTCGCGCGGACTAGTTGAGTGCAGCTCATGATGCACGGAAGGCTGCCCCTTCACAATGTCCGCAATAGGGTCGGTAGCAGCCGGGCCGCTTTTATCGTGCGTGTGCGATTAGCAGACGGTCGGCTTTCAGGCGCTCCGCATGTAGTCGGGAAGGTCTGAATTGAGGGTGGGAAGCGGACATTCCAATTAATTATCCGAGCCGAGCTTTCACCAACCTAAGGCCAGCGACCGCGAGAGCGCCAAGAGCAGAACCTGCAAGGCTGAAACCGAAGACGAACTCAGTAAAGCGAACTGATCCGGAACCTGCTGCGAGTGAGACTAAGCACGGAAAAGGCGACGGCAGCCACTAACTTCCAGCGTGTTGAAGTCAGAAATCCATGAGCAAGAAAACTTGCCACGAAGGCGGCGGCGCATGACCCGAACAAAAACAGTCCTACGCCCACGAAAACCTCACTGCGGCTCTGACATCAATGGCTATCGCCATTACCTACGGCAATTTGGAGTGTCCGCAATGGGGTCGTTACCGGCTGGTCCGCTGCCGGCAGATCGCTAGGTCGGTCAGCGCGTCACGAAAGAGGGTGGTTTCCTGCCGAAAGCACTCGTATGTTCTGAGACGTGAGAGACGAGCATCCCAGCAGCAATTATGAGGTCGAAGCCACGGGCGAAAGCAGTGGCAAATGCGATTGTTGTGGCAACGAAAGCCGCAGTGTTTGGGGCTTTGTTCACGAAGTAGCTGGCCCCACGGTTGCTGCCTATTTCATACATTGGGCGGCTGGGCATCTGAATGATGAAGGTGCTAATCTCGATTTGGTGATTGGACCCTGGGGCGATGGCACAACCAGCAAGGAACGTTGCGGCGTGTCGCTATTGCATCGAGATCAGGAGCATGGGTCGCCATCCCTCATGGTGATCGACGCCGCAGGCAGGCCGATCGGTGATGGAACCTTGGCAGCAACCACGCTGGGAAGAAGCGACGTGATCGGCACCCCTCTCGCGCCACAGGTTTTTTCAATCGTGGATGCCATCTACGAGCAAGACAGCCGCTTTTTCTAATGGGCCCTAAGTCCGCTTTGGGGCCGATAGCGAAATGTCTGCTCTTAGCCGCAAATCGAGAAATGCTGGCAATCGGCTATGGCTCTGCCCTAAATAACTGAACCTTCGCAAGTTGGGTGGCTAGCGGAACGCAAGCTTCAGTCGCGGCGGCCACATTCTGCGAAAAGGAATATTCCGCCCGCCCTCCATAACAATGTCGAAGGAACGGATGCGCCGCACTTGACGAAAGATTTTGACGGAGCGACGAGTGTGCGCCCTTGACGGCGCGTCATTTCCACACACGTAACACGCTGTTTCATGCACCTAGGTGGTCGCAATGTCGCTGAACTTTCGATCGGCCGCTGATATCATTTCCTGCAAGGCTCTGGCATGCTGGCGAAACGCACGGCGCCCCTCGGCGGTCAGTGCGGCCCAGGTCCGTTGACGGCCATCCCTTGGCACTTTTTTAATCGAAACATACCCCGCTTCCGCCAGAGCCGAGAGATGTTTGGAAAGAACTGAGTCGCTGACTTCAACTATGTCGCGAATGATGGCGAACTCAGCCTCGTTGGCGCGCGCGAGGATTGCGGCGATTTGCAGGCGCACTGGCGGATTGAGCACATCGTCCAGAACCGCGCTCATACAAGACGCTCGCGGATATCTTTGCGATAAACGCGTTCCCAAACCAGGCTGAGGATGGAGGTACCCGCAAACATAACCACCAGCGTAACCCAAAACACCGGATCCCGGGCCCCGCTTCGAACTTGCGTAAGAACAACAAAGAGAGCCGTCAGCGCCAGCACGATGATGGCAGCCACTACCCAACCGGTCCGGCCGCGCTGATATCCACTAACGAACATTCCATAACGCTTTTTGTCGTCCCTAACGATCACGGTCGCCAAAACCATTGCCGTGATCATAGCGGCGGCAGCAAATGCTGGTGGAAGGGCTGCTGCAGCGATAATCACGGTCATGAGCATACCGCCAGCCATGTGCCTCCACAGGGGCCAGGTCATGTGATTGGCCAGCCTGTCGTTCGTTGCGTCGAGCGCGGCCAGCGCTGCTTTTGAATCGTTAATCCTGCTCATCCCTTCCGCTCCGCCTTAGCTGCTGACGCTACTACCGGGCGCGCCATCGCGATTGGCCAAGTAATGCGAAACGGCGGGCCTAATGATTAGGCCCATCAAATCAATCAGAACATGCACCACCATCGGCTTGAGAATCGATCCGCTCGACAGGTAAAGCCAGAACAGAAACGCACCCACCGCACTTGTTGCCAACACGCCTTTCCACCCTTGATACCAATGCGCCAGCCCGAAGGCCGCTATCGAAATCAGGATGGACGCAACAACCGAACCGGTGGCCTCCAGCGCCAGTATCGGAAGAGCCACCCGGTAGAAGATTTCTTCGCTGATGCCCGCATTAAGTGCCAATGGGACGCTGGCAGCAATTTCCTTGCGGTTGCGGGGCAGGAGAGCTTCGATGTCGCCAATCACAGGCTGCCGCATCTTCTTCAAACGGTTGCGCCAGATAATTGCCGGAACCGTCAAGCCAAGCGCTATCCCGATTGCCATTCCCAGAAGTGAGTCGGACGCGGAGTTTTCCGATTGGCGAGCAACTTCGAACGGTGCGATCAGTTTCGTGAATTCGGCGGGCAGATCCCAGAGAGCGTCGATCCTGCCGAGCGAAAGCAACAAGCCGTAACCGCCGATGCCGAAAAGGGCCAAGGGGATGAGGGTCCAGCGACGATAAAATCGAATACGATCGATGCTCGCCGTGAGCAGCTTGAATTCTGCGTAGTCGAGAGAATCGCGCCAAGACATCCATGACAGTGCGGCCAATACGGCGACGAGCACCAAAGCTGCCATACCACTCATCCTCGCACTCCTTCACTTTCCAATATGGAAAATCACTGGCAGTCACTTTCCAAATCGGCAAGTGAAAACTTTCCAATTTGGAAATTCAGTTGCTCTCTACTGCGGTTTGATCAGCTGCGAAAGCGGGGCCCATATTTCCCAACGCCGGGCTTTAAGCCTATACCGGCCCTCTCGGGTCGCGACTCGTGAACGGAAACATCCGCCTTCGCCATCGGGTCGCGAACGGAGGATCATTACATGAAATATCTGATTGTGCTCGCCGCAGCGACTGCGCTCGCCGGCTGTTCAAAGCCTGCCGAACAGGAACCTGCCGCGCAAGCTCCCGAACCTGCTGCAACGCAACCTGCGCAAGTCATGGCCGCCGACGGCCAGCCTGCGCCGGGAACCTACCGCGTCACTACCGAAGGCGGCGAAGTCTTCACGGAAGAACTCAAGCCCGACGGCACATACATACAGACCGATGCGGATGGCACCGTGGTCGAGACCGGCCGCTGGGTCCAGAAATCACCCCAGGACTATTGCTGGACGGTCGACGAACAATATCGCGAGGAAGGCGATACGGGCGCAGAGAAATGCAACACGGAAGCGGTCAGCGCCGATGGCGTCTGGACATCGACCAATGCCGATGGGGAAACGGCGACCGTCGAACGGATGTAACGCCGAGGCCTGATCTGACGAGTGGCGCCGAATTGCGTGTCGGCGCCACTTTCTGCCTTACAGGAACGGTTCCTCGCCGGGCCGGTGAATACCGCATTCGACCTTGTCCCAGCCGGACCAGCGTCCCGCACGGGCGTCCTCGCCTTCGGCCACCGGTCGCGTGCACGGCATGCAGCCGATGCTGGGAAAGCCGCGCTCCACCAGCGGGTGGCGTGGCAGATCGTGCTTTTCGAAATAGGCGGTGATGTCGTCGGCGGACCAGTCGATCAGCGGATTGATCTTCAGCCGTCCCTGCGCATCGGACGTATCGACTTCGAAACGCGGCAGATTGGCGCGGGTCGACGACTGGAACGCCTTGCGACCTGTGAAGCTTGCATCGTATTCTTCCAGCGCCTTGGCCAGCGGCCTGACCTTGCGCAATTCGCAGCAGCCATCCGGGTCGTACGACCATCTGAGCCCGCTTTCGTCACGCGCCTTCAGGTCGGCGAGTTCGGGATAGAGATCGATGCGCCTGAACCCGAGCCGGTCGGTCAGTTCGTCCCGATAGGCCAGCGTCTCGGGGAAGTGCTTGCCCGTTTCCAGAAACAGCACGGGCACATTCGGGTCGATCTGCGAAATGAGGTGCAGGAGCACGGCGCTCTCGGCCCCGAAGCTGGAAACCACCGCCGTATCGCCAGCGAGGCTCCCCTCGATTACCGCGCGCAGCCATTCTTCCGTCTCCGTCCCGCGAAACATGCGGTTGAGGCGAATGGCGTCCTGCTCGGTAAAGCGGGGCCCCGTGTCGAGCCGGTCGATGGCGCGCAGTTCGTTCATGAGTGCCGTTTCGCCCAGATCGGCGTCCGCGTGTCCGCAGCCTTCTGATAGACATCCGGCCAGCGATCGAATGCAGCTTCCACGTCGTCCATGTCCAGCTGCTGGTCCGGCTCGAATGCGTCGAAGCCGCAGCGGCGCATATAGGCGAGCTGATCCACCAGGACATCGCCCACGGCACGCAGTTCGCCGTCGTAACCCGCTTCGCGCAGGATGCGGGCGGAGGAATAGCCGCGCCCGTCTCCGAAAGCGGGAAAGTTCACCTCGACCAGCGCCAGCCGCTCGAGATGGGGCACCAGTTCGCGGGCATCGTCGCCCGGTTCGATCCGGACTGCCGATGCATTGGACTGGTCGAGAAAAGCATCGACGGTGACCGCCGGGTGATCGACGGGCTCGTCTTCGCGATAGCGCAACGTATCAGCCATAAAGCGCCTCCTTGAAAGGGTTCATGCCGATGCGGCGATAGGTGTCCACGAAGCGCTCGCCATCCTGACGCTCGCGTTCGTAAACCGTGGTGACCGTCTCGACCGCGTTGACGATGCCGTTCTCGTCGAAACCGGGGCCGGTGATCTTGGCCAGGCTCACATCCTCGGCTTCGCTACCGCCGAGCAGGAGCTGGTAATTCTCCACGCCCTTGCGATCGACGCCGAGGATGCCGATGTGGCCCGCGTGGTGATGCCCGCAGGCATTGATGCAGCCGGAAATCTTCAGCTTCAGTTCGCCCAGCGTACCGGTCTTGCCGGTCTCGGCGAAGCGCTCCGATATCCTCTGCGCGATGGGGATCGAACGGGCATTGGCAAGGCTGCAGTAATCGAGCCCCGGGCAGGCGATGATGTCCTCGACCGTATCGAGGTTCGGGCTGCCCAGCCCCGCTTCGTCCAGCGCGGTCCACAAAGCATGCAGATCGGCCTTGCGAACATGCGGCAGGACGATGTTCTGCGTGTGCATCACGCGCAGTTCGTCGAAACTGTATTCCTTCGCCAGATCGGCCATCAGGTGCATCTGCTTTGCCGTGGCATCGCCGGGGATCCCGCCCACCGGCTTGAGGCTGATGACGGCAGACACATATCCGCTGGCCTTGTGCGCCACGGTGTTGCGATCCACCCACAGCGCGAAATCGGGATCCGAACGATCGATATCGTTCGGTGCCGTTTGGTCGGTGTTCGGCGCCTCGAACATACGTATGATCCGCATGAGTTCGTCATGCGGCGGTTCCACGCCCTGCTCGAGCAGATGCGCGAACTCCTCCTCGACCTGGCGGGTATATTCCTCCGCGCCGAGCTCGTGAACGAGGATCTTTATCCGGGCCTTGTACTTGTTGTCCCGTCGCCCGTACCGGTTGTAAACCCTTAAGCAGGCTTCACAATATGTCACCAGCTGGTCCAGCGGAACGAACGGATTGATGCAGGGCGCGATCATCGGCGTACGGCCCATGCCCCCGCCGACATAGAACGCCGCCCCCAGCTCGCCCGCATCGTTCTTCACGATGTTGATGCCGATGTCATGCAACCGCATCGCCGCACGATCTTTTTCGCTGGCGATGACGGCAATTTTAAATTTACGCGGCAAGTAGCTGAATTCAGGGTGGAAACTGGACCACTGACGCAGCAGCTCCGCATAGGGGCGCGGATCGACAACTTCGTCCGCCGCCGCTCCTGCGAAATGGTCTGAACTGATGTTGCGGATGCAATTGCCGCTGGTCTGGATCGCATGCATCTCCACCTTGGCAAGGTCGGCCAGGATGTCGGCCGCGTCCTCCAGCCTGATCCAGTTGTACTGGATGTTCTGGCGCGTCGTGAAATGGCCGTAGCCGCGATCGTACTTGTCCGCGATGTCGGCAAGCGCATGCATCTGCCGGCTGTCGAGCGTGCCGTAAGGGATGGCGACGCGCAGCATATAGGCGTGGAGCTGAAGATAGAGCCCGTTCATCAGCCTGAGCGGCTTGAACTGATCTTCGGTCAGCTTCCCTTCGAGACGTCGGCGGGCCTGATCGCGGAATTCCTCGACGCGGGCATCGACCATCGCCTGGTCGTATTGGTCATATTTATACATCAGATCACCCAGTTGCCGATTTCCGGATCGGCAGGCTTGAGAGTCAGGTCGGGACGGACCGTCGGTCCAAGTGCGCGAACGCGCTCCTTGATGTGCGACGGTCGCGGCGAGCCATCGTGCATTTCGGCATCGACAGCGTAAGGCACATTCACGCGGCGGGCGGCTTCTTCGCGGCGCGCGATCTCATCTTCGTTGCCGGACACGTCTACGGCTTCTTCGATATGGATCGACCAGTCTTTACCGGTCCACCAGGTTACCGCTCCCGTCTTGAGGTCGTTTCCTGTCAGGAGCCTCATCGCGCAGCCTCCTGTGCTGCCAGCGCGAGCGCAACGTCGTCGCGTGCAGTCACTTCCCCGATCACGATAAGGGCCGGGCTTACGACATTCTCGTTCTCGACCAAATCGGGCAAGCCGGCTAGCAGACCGCGTAACACGCGCATTTCCGGGCGAGTACCGTTTTCGATGATGGCCAAGGGCATGTCAGGAGCAAGGCCGTCCTCCATCAGCTTTTCTGCGATCATGGGCGCAGTTTTGACGCCCATGTAGATCACTAGCGTGCGGCCTCTACCGGCCAGCCCCGCCCAGTCCTGATCCTTCAGGCCTTTGCACTGACCCGCAACGAAGCTGACGATGCTCGACGCGTCGCGATGCGTCAGCGCGATCTGCGATGCGGCGGCTGCGCCATTTGCAGCGCTGATACCGGGCACAACTTCGACCGGGACACCTGCCGCACGGGCAACCTCTGCCTCTTCGCCACCGCGCCCGAAAATGAAGGGATCGCCCCCCTTCAGGCGCACGACGTCCTCGCCGGAGCGCGCAATGCGGACCAGAAGGTCGCTGATCGCTTCCTGAGGAAGAGTATGATGAGACCGGCGCTTCGCAACCGAGATGAGTTCCGCGTCATCACGCGCAAGCGCCATGATCGCCGGATCGACGAGCCCGTCGTGCACGATGATCCTGGCGCGTTCGATCAACCGCGCGGCGCGGATTGTCAGCAGGTCGGGGTCGCCCGGCCCTGCGCCGACAAGGTAAATGGTTCCGGTATCAGCCATCGTGGCAAGATGCGGACCGGGGCCCTTTCGCGCCAATCAGAATGCGTGTGCGGCAAGGAAGGGTAGATTTTGAAACCGACGCTGTGCGTGGGGCAATCTATTCTTTTGCCGGAGTGGGCGCGATCGCGCCTTGCCCCATTACTTCGATAAGACGATCGAAATCGGCACTGGAGCGGATATGCAAATCGCGCTGCGGGAACGGGATTTCGATGTCGTGTTCCTTGAAGAGCCACCACAGCTTCTTGAGCACAACACTGCGCACATTTCCGACGCCTTCTTCCGGGTCCTGTATCCAGCAATGAATGACGAAGTTGACCGAGCTGTCGCCATATTCCTTCATCCAGACTGTGGGCGGCGGCGCGCTGAGTACCCGTTCACAGCTCTTCGCTGCTTCGAGCATCAGCTTTTCGGCAAGATTCATATCGGCTTCATAGCTGACGCCAACCGGCACCTGCATACGGACATTCTTTGACGAGTAAGACCAGTTTTCGACCTGATTGATCATCAGGTTTTCGTTCGGAATGAGGTATTCGCGCTGGTCGCGCGTCGTTACCGACACGGCCCGGATTCCGATCTTGCGGATCTGACCGAAGCTTTCGTTGCCCGCCATGTCCGTCACGGCGATCACATCGCCCGGCTTGATGGATCGATCCATCAGCAGGATAATACCCGCGATCAGATTGCCGAAGGTTTTTTGCAGACCGAAACCGATCGCAAGGCCAAAAGCGCCGGAAAACACCGCCAGGGCGGTCAGGTCGATCCCGAGCAGATCGATCGCGAGGAAGAAGGCGATGGCCCACACAATGATCGTGGCGACCTTTTCGACCAGCAACTGCTGGGCATTGTCCAGCCTCGTCATCCGCCTGACGAGGCGTCGAGCCATCCTGCTGACGAACCAGGCAAATACAAGAACGCCGATGATGACGGAGCTCACCATCAGCACATCGAACAGAGAAACTCTGAATTCTCCGAACGACAAGGCCACGGCATCGAGCGTATCGACCACAGACTCCACGGTTTCGCTTCGCGAGCTCAGCGCTTCCCTCGCGCCGTCGGCCGCGTCCAGCCCGCCCTGCTCCTGAGCAGGCTCGGCAAGGCTCCACGCCTGTTCGACGGGAGCCGTGGTGGGTGTCGCACCATCGCTAGGTGGGGTTTCGCCCTGCACGTCTATCCTTCGTTCATCGCCGCAAAACCATTGGTGAGGTCGGCAATCAAATCGTCCTTGTCTTCAAGACCGATCGATAGCCGGATAGCGAAGCGGTCCTCAAGCCCCCATCCTTCCTTCGGCCATGCCATAGTGCTGCGGATTGGATCGACATCGAACGGCAAGGCCAGGCTTTCGAAACCACCCCAACTGTAGCCGATGCCGAACAATTGCAGGGCATCGATCAACCGGCAACGGGCGGCATCGTCTCGGCCCTTCAATACGAAGCTGAACAAGCCGCAGCCCCCTGTAAAATCGCGCTGCCATAGGTCATACCCCGGCCCACCCGGCAGCATCGGCGAAAGAACGTGAGCGACCTCGTCGCGATCACCGAGCCATTGCGCAATCGCAAGTGCGGTCTTGCTCTGCCGTTCGAGGCGTACGCCCATGGTCCGCAACCCCCGAAGGGCCAGCGCAGCATCATCGGGGGACACGACATGACCCAATTGCTGCGCACCGAGGCGCAGGCGCCGATACCATCGCTCCCCCGCAGATGCGGCGCCCATCATAAGGTCGGAATGTCCGCCCACATGCTTGGTCAGCGCGGTGATGGCGATATCGCAACCATGGCCGAGAGCTTCAAAGCCGAGCGACGTGGCCCACGTGTTGTCGATGAGACTGACCGCGCCCTTGTCTCGCGCTATTCGCGTAAGTGCAGGGATGTCGCAGACTTCCATGGTAAGACTGCCCGGTACTTCGAGCATAACGGCCCTTGTGCGATCGCAAAACGCCGCTTCGAACGCCTCGAGATCGAGAGGGTCGAAGAAACGATGCTCCACACCGAAGGTCTTGAGCAGTCCCATCGCCGTATTGCGTGTAGGTTCGTAGGCGTTGTCGGCGACGAGCAACACGTCTCCGCTGCGCAGAACAGCCAATAGTGCCCCCGCCAGAGCCGCAAGGCCACTGGGGTACAGGACCGTTCCCGCCGCCCCAGGCTCCAGCGCAGTCAACGCCTGTGCCAGAGCCCACTGCGTCGGCGCGCCGCGGCGGCCGTAGAAGAATTGTCCGTCTTCGTTACGAGCTTTTCGCGCCTTGAGGTCGGCGCAATTCGCATAAAGGTGGGTACTTGCGCGCCAAATCGGCGGATTGACGACATTGTCGGCAAAGTCGCCAGAGCGGCCAACCGTTACGAGACGCGTCGACCGCGCGTAGCTGTCGTCATTTCCCCCAGCCATCGCTACTGCGCCGCCCCTTTTTCCTTCGGTGTATCGGCGTCCTCACCCCATTCGAGCCAACTGCCGTCGTAAAGGGCGACATCGTCTTTTCCTGCCAGATGCAGACCATACGCGAGAACGCACGCCGTCATGCCGCTGTTGCAATAAGTGGTGACCGGACCATCCAGATCTACGCCGGATTCCGCGAACAAAGCAGTTATATCGTCGGGCGACCGGTAGGTTCCGTCTTCAGCGAAGAGTTTGGCGAAGTGCAGGTTCGCCGCCCCGGGAATATGACCTTCCGAACCGCTGCCTTCTTCCCCCGCAAAGCGCGCCGCGTCTCGCGCATCGACGATCTGTTCGGCGCGAGAACTATCGTTTGCGAGCATCTGATCCTTGCCGCGAACGGCGCCAGCTATGGAGGGGGTAGGGAATTCTGTTTGTTCGTAAGTTGCCCGGCCCGCCTCGATGGGCCGTTCTTCCTGTTTCCATCTCGAGAACCCGCCATCCAGAATGGCGACATTCCGGAAACCATAGAGGCGAAAGATAAACCACGCGCGGGCTGCACTTTTTATCTGGCTGTCGTCGTAGAGCACGACGCGGCTCGACGGGGTGATCCCCAACTGCCCCAGGCGTCTGGCAAACTGATCCGCCGTAGGGACTGCCTTGGGAACCTGTGATGCCGTATCGACAAAGCTGGTCAGGTCGAGAAACCGCGCATCCGGGATGTGACCTTCCGAAAAATCCGCGGCCGAATTACGCGGGCTGTCGGGTAGATGAGCCGACGCGTCGAGTATCACCAGGTCGGGAGAGCCGGATTGTTCGGCAAGCCATTGGGTCGAGACGAGACTATGCATTGTCGCCCGGTTAGCGTGCGGATGAAGCGAAGTCGACTCAGGCAAGCTCGCGCTGGGCAATCGGTTCGTAACTGCGCGGGCCTTCATCAAGCCTGAAGGGTTGCACGCGGCCGCCGTCCGGCATGCCCTGCCCGACCACGAACGTCTTGAGCAGTGCCCCTTCGCCCGGACCGTCTATCCTGACCCGCATCAGCGGAACCAGTAGCGGGTGGCGACCCTGCCTGATCACATGGGCTTGCGCGAGCGGGAGCTGGACTTGCCCTGTAAGGGTGACGCTTTGCCGCGGAGAGATCCGGGGAACCTCATGGCGTTTTTCGAGCACCGTGCCATTGGTAGCGATCTGCTGTTCCATCGGCGCACCGGAATGAGCCGAAACCAGGTCTATGCCGACCACGACATCCGCTAGCGAAGCATTGGTACGATTGATCAGCGTCAACCGGTATTTGAGCGTGGCGAAGGCCGCGCTGCGGATGAGCTTTTCGTTTTCTATCCGTACAGACAACGCATCCGCCAACGGGACCGCGTCGACGGGCCCCGCTGCGGCAACCAGCGGTCGTTCGATTTCCGGTACGACGGCTTCGCGGCGGCGGTTCCAGATAACAAAACCTGCGCCGAGAAGTGTAAGCAGCGCTACGATGCCGCCTATCGGCAACCAGGGGAGGTCTTCCCCATTGTCATCACTCGTTGCCGGTTGTGCGGGCGGCAACGGCTGCGGCGACGGTGAGGCTGGCGATAAGATTGTAGCGCTCGGCTCGCTCGCCGGCTCGGATGGCGACGGGGTCGGCTGTGCTTCGGCTTGCGGATCTACCGTTTCCACCGTGCGGGGCGTCACGGTTGGGAGAGGACTTGCCTGCGGGGCCTGTCTTGTAGGAACAGGCCGCGGTTCGGAAAGCTGGACCGGCACCGACGGCGCAGGCGCCGAGGACGGCGTTGGTGTCGGTGTCGGGGTATTAACGGCACGCGGACGGATCTCCACGCCCCTCTGCGTATCCGCAGGCCCCTGTGCTTGCGGGGTGGCGCTTGGGCTTGGCGCAGGTTCCAACGAAAAATCGTTTACTGACTGGGCGTGCGCCATGGCCGGTAAAGACGCGACAAACGCCAGGATGGAAATGCGGGTACGAAGATTCATGCGGTTCGTTTCGCGGATTAAACCCGCCACTGTGCGGAGGCGCGCTGAATAGGTACTTAAGCGCACAGTTCCAAGCCCCGGCTTGCGCATTTTCGCGCATCACGGCAGGAGCGCGGCATGAGCGACACACCTTCTCCCAAATTCCTCGGCGTAAGTACTGGCTTGCCCACCTCTCCGGACGAGGCGGAACTCGATTATGTGGCGAACCCGCGCGCAGGCCAGCTTTATCTCGTGCGGTTCGCGGCGCCCGAGTTCACATCACTTTGCCCGGTGACGGGACAGCCCGATTTCGCACATATCGTTATCGATTACGCACCCGGCGAAACAATCGTGGAATCGAAAAGCCTCAAGCTGTTCCTTGGGAGTTTTCGCAACCATTGCGGTTTTCACGAAGATGTGACGGTCGGCATCGGCCAGCGCCTGTTCGACGAAATGAAGCCGCAATGGCTGCGCATCGGCGGTTATTGGTATCCGCGCGGTGGCATTCCGATCGACGTGTTCTGGCAAAGCGGCGCTCCGCCGGAGGCTCTTTGGCTACCGGATCAGGGCGTTCCGTCGTACCGGGGTCGGGGCTAATCCGGACAAGCGCACATGGCCAGTAGATATGACGCCGTCATCATCGGAGCAGGCCATAACGGGCTGGTATGCGCATTCTATCTCGCCCGCGCGGGGCTGAAAGTCCGCATCGTCGAACGGCGCGATGTCGTGGGCGGTGCGGCCGTTACGGAGGAATTCCTCCCGGGTTTCCGAAATTCCATAGCAAGTTACACCGTCAGCCTGCTGCAGCCCAAAGTCATTCGCGACATGCGACTGGAAGAGCACGGTTACACCGTCATCGAGCGTCCAATCTCCAATTTCCTTCCGCAGGAAGACGGGGGCTATCTGAAACTGGGCGGCGGGCTGGAACGAACACAGGCCGAATTCCGCAAGTTCTCCAAGCATGATGCCGATACACTCCCGGCCTATTACGATGCGCTGGAAGGGGTGGCTTCGGTTCTCCGCGACCTGGCGCTCAAGAGCCCGCCGAATGTCGGCGAAGGCCTGCGCACACTGATTTCCGGGGCGTCGCAAGGGTGGGGCATGGCGCGTCTCGACCTCCCGGCCAAGCGCGACATCCTCGATCTGTTCACGAAATCCGCGTCGAGCTTTCTCGGCCAGTGGTTCGAGAGCGAAGCGGTCAAGGCCGCGTTCGGCTTTGACGCCGTAGTTGGCAACTACGCCTCCCCCGACACGCCGGGCAGCGCGTATGTCCTCCTTCATCACGTGTTTGGCGAGGTAAATGGCAACAAGGGTGCCTGGGGCCATGTGATCGGGGGTATGGGCACGATCACGCAGATCATGGCCAAGGTGTGCCGGCAGGCGGGTGTCGACATCAGCCTGGAGGCGCCGGTGACCCAAGTTCTGGTGGATGGCGATGAGGTCGCAGGGGTACGGCTCGAAAGCGGCGAGGAAATCGCGGCGGCGCGGGTCATCGCCAATGTCGGCCCCAAACTCCTCTATGGTAAAATGCTGGACGAGAGCCACCAGCCCGAGGATTTCCGCCGCCGCATGCGCGGGTTCAAGGCGGGCGGCGGCACCTTCCGCATGAATGTGGCGCTGAGTGAGTTACCGACGTTTACCGCGCTCCCTCATCCGGGTGAGCACCACCGGTCGGGTATCATTCTCGCCCCGACACTGAATTACATGGACAGGGCGTTCCTCGATGCCAAGACCGAGGGCTGGTCCAAGAAACCGATCGTCGAAATGCTCATCCCCAGCACGGTCGACGATAGTCTGGCTCCGGCAGGCCAGCATGTGGCGAGCCTGTTTTGCCAGCAATTCGCGCCCGAACTCCTCGATGGCCGCGATTGGGACGATGAAGAGGATGCTGCAGCCGATACCATAATCGATACGGTCGAGGCGGTCGCACCAGGCTTCCGCGCCTCCATCCTGGGGCGACAGGTTCTCAGTCCCAAAGGACTCTACAGGAAGTTCGGGCTGGTCGGAGGCGATATCATGCACGGCCATATGAGTTTGGACCAGTTGTGGTCCGCGCGGCCGGTGTTGGGTCACGGCGCCTACAGGGGGCCGGTAAAGGGGCTCTACATGTGTGGTGCGGGGACCCATCCCGGCGGCGGGGTGACAGGCGCTCCCGGCCATAATTGCGCACGCGAAGTCATCTTCGACCGCGGCAATTGGCGCAGATTCAACGGCGTTTAGTTCGTCACCGAAGGACGACAATGGCTATTTCGCCTGCTTCAAGTGCTTCAAGATCAATACATTTCGTATCTTAAGATCGACTGGGGAACGTATGCGTGCGCGCAGGCGTTCGAGATATGTCGTTCCACAAGGCGGAGGGGCTATCCGAGAAGGATATCGTCCCCATGCAGAACCCCGACACCGTGATCCTCGTGGTCGAGGACGAAATCCTCATACGTATGGATGCGGTCGATCAGCTTGGCGCTCTTGGTTACAGGCTGATCGAGGCGGCGAACGGCCAGGAGGCACTCGATGCGCTGTCAGACGGCAGTGCGATCAATATCCTTTTCACCGATGTGCATATGCCGGGCGATCTCGATGGGGTTATGCTGGCGCGAGAGGTTTCGCGACGTCGACCGGAAATCGGCATTATTGTGACATCTGGCAGAGCCTCGCTCAGCGCGGATTCTCTACCGGAAGGTTCGCGATTCTATCCAAAGCCCTACGCGTCGACCACGGTCCACACAGCGATACAGGAAATGCTGGCGTCGCCGGGCTGAATTCAAACTGGTGACAACAATCTAGGGCGGCAAAACAATCGTCACGCGAAGCCCATCGTTGCGCCAGTCATGATAAATGGTCGCACCAAGCTGGCGGATGGTGGAAGCCACCAGCCGGCTGCCGAAGTTCTGGCTTTCGGGTTCGACCGTCGCAGGACCTCCACTTTCAGACCATTCGATCTTCAAACCCTCAGGACCCGTATTCCACTCGATGGAAACGACGCCCGAAGTGTCCTTCAATCCACCATATTTCGTCGCATTGGTGGCAAGTTCGTGAAAGACCATCGCCAGACCCGACAAAGACTGCGCATCGACCGTTTGATCATCCCCCGCCAAGCGTATGCGCTCATCCACATCGCCATATCCCAGAGGGCTCAATATCGTCGCGAGCAGCGTGCGGATGGATGTCATTTCATCGGAGCGACCCGCCGCATTTCGCACGATTATCAAATCCTGGGCAGACGCAATGGCACGCAGTTTGCCATTGACCTTGTCTGCCAGATCGCGGGCACTGAGCGCTGCCGGCACGTTGAGATTGATGAGACTTTGGGCAAGCGAGAAGGCGTTCTTCACGCGGTGCTGCAGCTCTTCGAGAACAAGCCCCTTTGCCTCTTCGGCGCGATGCCGCATGCGTTCGAGGCGGATCCGCTCGACAGCGATCGATGTTGTGAGCGCAATTGCCTCGATAATCTCGCGGTCGAGATCCGACGGTTGGCGCGGCTCGCGATAGTAATTGGCAAAGGTGCCGAGCACGCTTCCGTCACCCGCTTTGATCGGCACTGACCAGCAGGCTGCCAGACCGTGAGACAGGGCTAGTTCGCGAAAATCGGCCCAGAGCGGATCGGTCGCTATGTCTTCGACAAAAACAGGGCGTCCCCGCGCCGCCGCAGTCCCGCACGACCCCTCGCCCTCACCGATTTCCATGCCTTCGATGGCGGCGTTGTATTCATCGGGAAGGCTCGGCGCACCGCCCAGCTCGAGATGTTTTCCATCTTCGGAAAGCAGCAGGATCGACGCCAGCATTCCATCGCCGGTCTGTTCTTCAGCCAGACTGACAATGTCGGACAGTATGGCTTCGCGATCGCCCCCCAATGCGACGCGGCCGAGAATCTGCTGCTGGCGGCGCCATACTTCTGCCAGATACCTGTCCGACAATGGATTGGTCGCGGAGGGAGCATCGGCGGTTTGCGAATTTTCGATGGCCCACTCCATTCCAAAGTCGACAAAGTAGCAAGTCCGGGAAATTTAACAAGGTATTAGCAGGCCCTCGCCCCGATCACGGTTCCCTGTCCGCCGCTTGGATAGGGGGGGCTGGCATTGCCTCAACCCAAGTCCGGGAAAAACCTCTTTCGAGACGCATCAAGAAACTGAAGCATCGATCCAGGCCAACGACTTGGCATGGGTTGGGACCGCGCCACGCAAGGGTTACGGGGTTTCCGTTATCGGAACCGGATTGGCAAAGTGCGCCTTGCTCCAGGCACAGGCTGCCGCAGCGCCCAATCCGTGCTGAAAGTCGCTGATGCGACCGGCAATGTGGGACGCCGTTGCCAATTTGGCGAGGCGATCATCATCGTTCGCGGCGCATCCAGCACCCATGAGTGCCCGCTGATGCTCGGCGTATTGATGGTTCAGGTCCATGTCAGTTCTCCTGCTGTGGCGGGAATGCTGGTGCACGGCCGCGAATAAGATGGGCGCTCAGTCAATCATCGTCGCGACGAGACGTCGCAGTTCGGTGGTCGCAATCGAAGCTGGAATGTCTCGCTCACGGCTCACGCTCGGAGCATTGGTCGCGCCATAGCGCAGCGAAAGCTTGGGGCGCGACGCATCGCGCACGTTCATTGTGTTCATTAATTGTGTGCTGGCAGGTTGATCCCGCCACTTTCTTAAAAGTCTCAGCGCCTGTAGCCGCGCTTGCGCGCACCGGCGGGCGCTTGCCCTGGTGTTCGTTCGCGGAAGACGATCCGGCCCTTGCTGAGATCGTAGGGTGTCATTTCGACATGTACGCGGTCTCCAACGACCGATCGGATGCGGTAGCGACGCATTTTTCCCGCCGTGTAGCAGATAATGCGATGCTCATTATCGAGAGTGACGCCGAAACGTCCATCGGGCAGGACCTCGTCGATCGCACCCTCCATCGTAATGAGCTCTTCCTTCGCCAAACAACCATCCTTACGTACAAAAATAATCCGCGCAGACGCATTCCGCAGCGGAGCCAACTTGGATGAAATGGAACTGGTGCCAACCCCGTGCTTTAGCGCGGTCGGTGGCAATCAACATCCGTCGCAAACGACGTCAGGCAATTTTCATATAACAGCGTGCAAAAAAATTACAATAGCCCGGCATTGGAATTATGAAAAATGCTCACCCAGATACAGGCGGCGTCTTGCTGTAAGTTTCCCGACCATTGAACTGAGAAACGGCCTCAGTACCCCACAACAGCTGTGCGAAAGAGCCAAAGCTGATAACGCCCCACAGCTGCGCTGTTCGCGAGCGACACAAACAAATGCGTGAAATTATGGCGGAGAGGGAGGGATTCGAACCCTCGATACGGTTGCCCGTATACCGCATTTCGAGTGCGGCGCATTCGACCACTCTGCCACCTCTCCGCATGTATCGGGTGCGCTTTCGGGCACGAGGCCCCGGTCGAAGCGAGGGCGCCGATTAGCCGAGCGCCCCACCCTTGCCAAGCCCTTTTCACGAGAATTCGGGGGATCGTCCGCCATTCCCCATTGTAAGGGCCGCGAATTATCCCATATCTGCTAGTCACATGGATCGCACTCAATACTTTTCCGCCCAAGCTGGACGCACGATCGACGTTCCGCGTCGTGTAAAAAGCCGCTTCGCCATTGGCGATGTGGTTAAACACCGCGTGTTCGATTTTCGCGGCGTGATCTTCGATATCGATCCGGTGTTTGCCAATAGCGACGAATGGTACGAAGCCATTCCCGAAGACATTCGCCCCGATCGCAACCAGCCCTTCTACCATCTCCTCGCAGAAAGCGATGACAGCGATTACGTCGCCTATGTCAGTCAGCAGAACCTGGTGACGGATTCGATCTCTGGGCCGGTTTCGCACCCTGATGTGCACCAGTATTTCGAACAGTTCGAAAACGGTCGCTATCGCATGCGCC
This sequence comes from Qipengyuania pacifica, assembly GCF_019857205.1. Classification (GTDB taxonomy): domain Bacteria; phylum Pseudomonadota; class Alphaproteobacteria; order Sphingomonadales; family Sphingomonadaceae; genus Qipengyuania; species Qipengyuania pacifica. The sequence continues at coordinate 123,936 of NZ_JAHWXO010000004.1, forward strand.
GCAGCATGACGCACTGATCGATCGTTACGATCAGTTCTTGATCTTCCAGCCTGATACAAGAAGCCGGTAAGTCACGAAGGCCAGCACCGCATTCAGCGCCAGAAGGCCGAGCCCAGCCAGCATTACAGCCGTTCCATCGCCGATATCGCTTTGACCGAGAAAGCCGTAACGGAAGCCTGAAATCACGTAAAAGAACGGATTTGCCCGGCTGACGGACTGAAACGCGGGCGCAAGCCGGTCGATGATGTAGAACGTGCCCGAAAGCATGGCGAGCGGAGCGATTACGAAATTCGTGACGGCCGCGTTGTGATCGAATTTTTCGGCCCATATGGAAGCGACCAGCCCCAGCAGCGAAAGCATTAACGCCCCCATCAGGCCGAACCATACCACCGCCCACGGGTGAGCCATGGCAAGGTTGACGCCGGGATAAAGCAGCATTGCGCCAGCCACTACGAAGCCCACGGCAACCGCGCGCGTCATTGCAGCGCCGACAATCCCCGCCATCAGTTCGCCTTCGGACAAGGGCGGCATCAGCAGGTCGATGATGGTTCCCTGGATCTTGCCCGACAGCAACGAGAAGCTCGAATTGGCAAAGCCATTTTGCATCATTGCCATGGCAATCAGTCCCGGCGCGACGAAGGTCGGGAAATTCACTCCCAGCACTTCGCGCCCCCCACGGCCGAGCGCTACCGAAAATATCACGAGAAAAAGCAGCGTTGTGATCGCTGGAGCCCAGATTGTCTGCGTCTGGACCTTGAGAAACCGGCGTATCTCCTTAATATAGAGACTCCACAGGCCAATCCCGTTGATCCCCCGGATCACCGGGCGTCCCCGCGGCGGAAAACGGCCCTCCCCTCCGGCATGGTCCTCTACGAAAGAGGCGTCCGGGTGCTCGTTTTCGGGCGATGCGGGCTGGGCTTGATCCACCATGAGGCCGCGACTAGGCCCAAGCGTCCCAGCTTGCAAGCTGAGGCGTCAAGACACGAGATACAGGACTGCAGATGAGCTGGACCGACGAACGGATCGCAACGCTGAAGAAGATGTGGGAAGGCGGATCTACCGCCAGCCAGATTGCCGACGAACTTGGTGGCGTCAGCCGCAATGCCGTGATCGGAAAGGCACATCGCCTCGGCCTCAAATCACGTCCGTCGCCAGTCAAGGCGAACGAGAAGAAGAAGCCTGCCGTAAAGGCCAAACCGGCTGCACCCAAGCCGGTCGCAAAGAAGCCGGTAAAGCCTGCAGCGAAACCCGCTCCGACCGCTCCAATCGCTCCGGCGAAGCCTGCGGCGGCGCAGTCGCCAGCGCCCGATGCCTCAATCCCGTCGCAGCCCCTGCCCAACAAGTCTTCGGACCTGCCCAAGATCGTTTCGGTCGGTCCGGGCGGTTTTCTCCGTCAGGGCCCGGGCGACCAGCAGGCCCCTATCCCGCCGGCGCCGCCGCGCCGACTGGTACCGGCCAAACCTAGTGCGGAGATCGCCGACAAGACGAGCCTGCTGGATCTGTCGGACAAGGTATGTCGCTGGCCTATGGGTCACCCTGGCGAGCCCGATTTCCATTTCTGCGGGGAGTCCGTAAATCCCGGCTTTCCCTACTGCGTTGAACATTGCGGCCGGGCGTATCAGGCACAGCTTCCGCGCGGCGCGCGCCGCCCTCCTCCGCCCCTGCCCTTCGGCGGACCGCGCGTACGCTGATCGAACTGTCTGAATTCCTCGCCTTCTCCTTCATCCGCGATGCGGAGAAGGCGAGCATAGTTTCACGACCTATCGAAACGGGCGCGAACATCTGCCGGGTCGGACGCTGGCGCTTGGCCAATTTCGAAATCCCTCATTGATGCATATGTGACACGTCAGTTAGATGTCGACACAAGCGAACAAGAGAGGATCCAGTCGATGCCATTGTCACTTCACGCCGCCTATGTGCCCAGCGCCCTCCAGATGCTTGGGACAGCCAAGCATCTAGTCGGCACGGCAGAACAATGGTGCGACGATCACGGCCATGACCATGCCGACATCATCGGCGCTCGGATCGTCGATGACATGCTGCCCTTTTCCTATCAGATAAAGAGCGTTGCCGAACATACGAAAGGGTCGATCGAAGGTCTACGCGCCGGCGTCTATTCCCCCGACCTGTCGCCGCCACCTGCAAGTCTCGGCGATTTGCGCACCAAGCTGGCGCAAGCGACCGAATTCATGAACGGCCTGACGGAAGAGGACATGGAAGCGTTCATCGGCCAACCCATGCGGTTCGAATTCAAAAGCAACCGAATGGATTTTACCGCTGAAGACTTCCTGCTGAGTTTCAGTCAGCCGAACTTCTATTTCCACTGCGCCACTGCCTATGACATCCTGCGCATGAAAGGCGTTCCTGTCGGCAAACGCGATTTTCTGGGACGAGTGAGGATCAAGCCCTAGTCTTACGGGCAAACCAGATCGTATGGCGCGGGCCCTTGTTGTTGGGCCTTGCGCGCACTTCGCGCACCTCCACGTCGAAACCGCTTTCCTTCAGGCGCATGGTGAACCTGTGATCGGGAGCAGCAGACCAGACCGCAAGAATGCCGCCCGGCTTCAGTGCGTCGCGCGCCTTGCCGAGCCCCGTCTTGCTGTAAATACGATAATTCGCATCGCGTACGATCCCGTCGGGGCCGTTATCGACGTCGAGGAGAATGGCATCATATTTGGCGCTCGTTCCGTCGTTCGCGTCGTCAATAAGGGCGGCGACGTCGCAAATCACGACATTCCCGCGCGGATCCTGAAGGCTATCGCCCGTGAGATGGGCTAGCGGACCTTCAGCCCATTCCAGTATTTCCGGCACGACTTCGGCAACGGTAACCGTGCCCTTCTCCGGCAGGCCCGCAAGTGCCGCGCGATAGGTGAAGCCCATTCCATAGCCGCCGATGAGGATACGCGGAGCCCGCGCATCGAGTTCGGCCAGCGTAAGCACCGCAAGCTGTTCTTCGGAGAACTGCATGCGCGTACCCATGAGTTCGTCCCTGCCGAGCATGATGACGAAATCGCGCCCGTGACTAACGAGCGTGAGTGTTTCGCCATCAGGTATGTCGGCAGTGGCAATCGTTTCACGCGGCAGCACATTTATCTCCGGAAAGGTCCCCGCCCCTAACCCAAATCATGCTCGCGTCAAACTCAAGGCGTCATCCGTACGATCAGCGCCCGGTGTAAGCGTCTTCGCGCCAGTCGCCGCGTTTGACTTCGCACCACTGGACGGGGGACGATGTCCGCTGATCTCCGATTTCAGGAATAAGGGTGTAGCTCACCTGACGGCAGTTGCGGTCCGAATAGGCAGTGGCTCCGCTCACCAAGACATAGCCGCGTTCGCCATTATCCTTCCACATGCGAGCCTTTCCGCTTTTCAGGGCCCGCACGGTCGTACGCCGCACCGCCGATTTGTCGGGGCCGGCGAAGGGTATCGCAACCGGTGCGCTGGCCGGCGGCGGGCCTAGCAGGATGAATGGACCGGGTGACGCCTCTGACTTGCCGGACTTCGCTGCCCTGCCAGCTTTGGGTGTTGTCGTAGCATCATCTTCATCGATCGCCACTGGTTCTTCGGCTTCGACGGTCGAGCGGAAGAAATCGGCAACGGTCCCGCCGGACAGAATGCCGCCCGAGCCTTCTTCGCTTTCCGTTACAACGTCGCTATCGGCTGCACCGGCCGGATTGGCGTACATGTGCCACCCGTAGAGGCTGGCCGCCAGCAACAACGCCGCCAGCGTCAGCAGAACGAGCAGGAGATTGTGCCGGTCCAGGCGCTGGGTTTCGGCAAGTTCCTGTTCGGAATAGCCCCGCTCGCGAAGCGTCGCGATCCGTTCAGACTGACGATTGCGTTTCGGGACTTTTGTCAAAGCAGCACTGCTCCACCCCGCCGCATGTTCATCCATGCTGATGACACCAACTCGCATGCGAGCACTCACATCCTTCATTATCATGTAGAAGTCGCAGTGTCATTTATCACGGTTAAAAACGGGTTAATTCATCATAACCAAGCACACTTAAAGAAAAGGGCCGAGAGGTCTCCCTCACGGCCCTTTCCCGAAAGTTATTGTGGAAGGATCAGTCCTTCAGGAAGTCCGGAACGTGGGCTTCGCCGCCACCGTTGCCGCCATCGCGATCGCGACGCGGACCACGGTCACCGCCGCCGCGGCCACCACGGCCGCCACGACGATCGCCGCCGCCGCCACCGCCGCCACGCGGACCACGGTCGCCGCGCGGTTCGCGCGGCGGACGGGTGTCTTCCAGCTCTTCGCCGGTTTCCTGATCGACGACACGCATCGACAGGCGGACCTTGCCACGCTGATCGATCTCGAGGACCTTGACCTTAACTTCCTGGCCTTCGGACACGACGTCGGTCGGCTTCTCGACACGTTCGTTCTTCATTTCGCTGACATGGACGAGACCGTCCTTGCCACCCATGAAGTTCACGAAAGCGCCGAAATCGACGATATTGACGACCTTGCCGTTGTAGATCTTGCCGACTTCCGCTTCTTCGACGATGCCTTCGATCCAAGCCTTGGCAGCCGCGATCTCGTCGGCGTTCGAAGACGAAATCTTGATCACGCCTTCATCGTCGATGTCGACCTTGGCGCCGGTTTCGGCGACGATCTCACGGATCACCTTGCCACCCGTGCCGATGACGTCGCGGATCTTCGACTTGTCGATCTGGATGGTTTCGATACGCGGAGCATGCTTCGAAACCTCGTTGCGCGAACCGGTCAGAGCCTTGTTCATTTCACCGAGGATGTGCGCACGACCGGCCTTTGCCTGCTCGAGCGCCTTCTGCATGATTTCCTGCGTGATACCGGCAACCTTGATGTCCATCTGCATCGTAGTGATGCCGGCTTCCGTACCTGCAACCTTGAAATCCATGTCGCCGAGGTGATCTTCGTCGCCCAGAATGTCGGACAGAACGGCAAAATCATTGCCTTCGAGGATCAGGCCCATCGCGATACCGCTCACCGGACGTTCGATCGGAACGCCGGCATCCATCATGGAGAGGCAGCCGCCGCAGATCGTTGCCATCGAGCTCGAGCCGTTGGACTCGGTAATGTCGGACAGCACGCGGATGGTGTACGGGAAATCGTCATGGGTCGGCAGCACGTTGTGCAGCGCACGCCAGGCAAGCTTGCCATGGCCGGTATCGCGGCGCGACGGGGCACCGAAACGACCGACTTCACCGACCGAATACGGCGGGAAGTTGTAGTGCAGCATGAAGCGTTCGTACGACAGGCCTTCGAGACCGTCGATCATCTGCTCGCTGTCCTTGGTGCCAAGGGTGGTCGAGCACAACGCCTGCGTTTCACCGCGGGTGAACAGCGACGAACCGTGCGCACGGGGCAACACGCCGACCATGGCTTCGATCGGGCGAACCTGATCGAGCTTGCGGCCGTCGATGCGGGTGCCGTCCTTGAGGATGGCGCCGCGGACGATTTCCGCTTCCAGCTTCTTGGTCAGCTTGATCGCGGTCATGCGCTGCTGGCCGTCGAATTCATCCGAACCGTAATGCGCCTTGACCTTGTCGCGGGCGGCATTCAGCGCGTCCGAACGGGCCGACTTGTCGGTCTGCTTGTAGGCAGCTTCGATGTCTTTGCCGATCATCGCCTTGATGGCCGACTTCATGTCTTCATTGCCATCCTGCGAGGCAACGTCCCACGGATCCTTGGCGGCCTGTTCGGCCAGGTCGACTATCGCATTGACGACCGGGCGGATGTTGTCGTGTGCAAAAGCAACGGCGCCGAGCATTTCTGCTTCGGTCAGTTCCTTGGCTTCCGATTCAACCATCATCACGGCATCGCCGGTGGCGGCAACGACGAGATCGAGACGGCCGTCGTCGGCCAAGGCCGAGGCCTGCTTCGGGTTGAGGATGTATTCGCCATCCTTGAAGCCGACGCGGCAGGCACCGATCGGGCCCATGAAGGGAACGCCTGAAATCGTCAGAGCTGCCGAAGCGGCGATCATCGCCAGAACGTCGGGCTCGCATTCGCCATCATAGCTGAACACCTGCGCAATGACGTTGATTTCGTTGTAGAAACCTTCGGGAAACAGCGGGCGGACCGGACGGTCGATCAGGCGGCTCGTCAGCGTTTCCTTTTCGGTCGCACCGCGCTCGCGCTTGAAGAAGCCACCCGGGATACGGCCGGCTGACGAGAATTTTTCCTGATAATGGACGGTCAGCGGGAAGAAGTCCTGACCTTCCTTCACGCTCTTGGCGGCCGTGACCGCACAGAGCACAACGGTTTCGCCATATGTGGCGAGGACCGCGCCGTCAGCCTGACGGGCAATGCGGCCGGTTTCCAGAGTGAGGGTCTTTCCGCCCCACTCCAGCGATACGGTTTTCGTGTCGAACATGTATTTTCCTTGATGACCCGCACGGCCTTATTGCGATGCGGGGCCTACTGTGCCGGGTATTCCGTCCCGGTCCGGTACGAGGCTTTCGTCGCCTCTTTTGTCCGCCCCAGCGCCGGATTGCGCGGAAGCCGGATAAACAAAGGGGCGACCTGAGCCGCCCCTTTGAGAAACTCTTACTTGCGAAGACCCAGCTTCTGGATCAGCGCGTTATAACGCTCCACATCCTTCTTCTTGAGATAGGCGAGAAGGTTGCGGCGCTTGTTGACCATCATGAGGAGGCCGCGACGCGAGTGGTTGTCCTTGTGGTTGGACTTGAAATGCTCGGTCAGGTTGCGGATGCGTTCGGTCAGGATGGCGACCTGAACTTCCGGAGAACCCGTATCGCCCTGGGCGACGGCATTGTCCTTGATGATCTCTTGCTTCTTTTCGGCGGTAACCGACATACTTCTTACTCCGCGACATCCGGTAGGTTGAACCCCCGCACGACTTTCGCCGTACCACCGCTGAGTTCCATCAAGGCCACCGGCACATCGTGCAGTGTCGCAAGGTGAAGCCCGTCGGCATGGGGCAGTTCCGAAAGTACCCGGCCCTGGCGGACCGCCTGCGCGCTATCGGGATCGAGTTGCAAGGCCGGGATGTCGTCCAGCCCCGCCTCGAGCGGCAGGAGGAGGTTTTCAATGCGCGCGCCCTTAGCGACTTCCTCCAGTTTGTCCAGCGAAATCGCCTGTTCTTCGGTGAACGGGCCGGCCTTGATGCGCCTCAGATAGGTGACATGCCCCAACGTTCCAAGCGCGCGTGCGATATCCCGTGCAAGCGAGCGGATGTAGGTGCCCTTCGATACATGAGCCACGAGTGTGATGCTGTCGGCCAGTTCCAGCGGAGCTTGTGGATCGTAAGGGTCGGGGCGACCGGCGGTGGTGGCAAAAGCGGACCGCAATTCACCATCTTCGCGGTTACCTTCCAGGTCGAGTGAGTACACCGTAACGGCGCGGGTCTTCATCTCGACCTCTTCGCCGGCCCTCGCCCGATCGTAAGCCCGCTTCCCATCGATCTTTACAGCCGAATAAGCGGGCGGAACCTGATCGATATCGCCTGTAAAATGATCGAGCACGGCTGGAATCGCAGCCATCGGCGGGCGGCGGTCGGATGTTTCGATGACCTCGCCTTCGGTATCCAGAGTGTCGGTTTCCTCGCCGAACTGGATGGTGAAGGCATAGATCTTTTCGGAATCGAGCATGCGACCGGCGAGTTTGGTCGCTTCACCCAGAGCGATGGGCAGCACCCCTTCGGCCAGCGGATCAAGCGTACCGCCGTGACCGACCTTGGTCTTAGCATAGCCGCCCTGCCGCAGCACACGCTTGACGGCCGAAACGGCCTGCGTCGAGCCAAGGCCGCGGGGTTTGTCGAGGATCAACCAGCCATGTGACGGGGGTTTCGTGCCGCTCATCCGGCGATACCGCGGGCCATCCACTCGGCAATCTCGAAATAGCGCTCCTGCAGCCACAAGACCGGCGGCAGCACGGTGTTCTCGATCAGGCCACTGTTCGGAAAGGCCCACGTCGCTGCGATCAGGATGATGAAGAATAGCATCCCCATCGATTGCAGCTTTTGCCAGTTCGCCGCCCATTTGGGCGGCAGCAAGCCGCCCACGATATGCGATCCGTCGAAAGGGGGGATCGGCAAAAGATTGAACAGTGCCAGGAATACGTTGATCAGGATGAACATCCCGCCTGCCGACAGCAGCCAGTCCGGCGGCGTTCCGCCCGATGCGATGATGGTGCCCGAGACGGCGCCGAATACCAGCGCCCCGATAAAGGCCAGAACAAGATTCGTGGCCGGTCCTGCTGCTGCCACGGCTACCATTCCGAAACGTGGATCGCGCAGCCGGTCGCCGCGAACCGGCACCGGCTTTGCCCAGCCGAATATCGGCCCGCCGAACAGGGCCAGCGCTCCCGGCACCAGCAGCGTACCTATTGGATCGACGTGGCGGATCGGATTAAGCGAAAGGCGCCGCTGTTCCTTGGCGGTCGGATCGCCCAGAGCAAGCGCAGTCCAGCCGTGGGCGACCTCGTGAAAGACAATGGCGATGATCAGACACGGGATCAGAATCACCGCTAGCAGAATGGTTTCAGTCATGGCGCTCTAGATAGGGTGGGCCTGCCTAGCGCGCTAGCGCTTGGCGGAAATGCTTTCGGCACATGGCGACATACCGGTCGTTGCCGCCGATTTCCGTCTGTGCACCCTCGATAACGGCGTCGCCTCGCGCATCGACGCGCAGGTTCATCGTCGCTTTGCGACCGCAATCGCAGACGGCTTTCATCTCGATCAGCGCATCTGCCAAGCCCAGCAATGTGGCCGACCCTGCAAACAGTTCGCCCTGGAAGTCCGTACGCAGGCCGTAACACAGGACAGGGATGCCCGCATCGTCCGCCAGCCGTGCAAGTTGCCAAACCTGATCCTTGGTCAGGAATTGCGCTTCGTCCACCAGTACGCAGGCGATCGGGCTTTCCGAATGATCGGCAAGAACGCGCGTCTCGATATCGGTGTCGACCTCGAACCGGTGGGCATCGCTCGATAATCCGATCCGGCTGGAAATCGCGCCGAAGCCCGGCCGGTCGTCGAGAGCCGCAGTCCATAACGACACGCGCATGCCACGTTCGCGATAATTGAATGCAGCCTGCAGCAGGGTGGTGCTCTTGCCCGCATTCATACTGGCATAATAGAAATACAGCTTGGCCATCGACTGGCTCTAGCCCTTGCGGCACCACCTGTTAAGCACGGTGTCAGAGAGGATGATCATGATCATCCATCCAACGAAGATGATATTCAGGGATATTCGATGTCGGAAGTAGCAGCGAAGGCAATACCTACCCAGACCGGCATTCTGGGATGGGTCGAACGGACAGGCAACAAGCTGCCCGATCCAGTCTTCATTTTCTTCTATCTGATAATTGCCCTGGTACTTTTCTCGGTCGTTGCGGCGATGTCCGGCATCTCGGCAATGCATCCCACTGCGCTCGACGAGGTCACTGGAAATGCGCAGAGGATCGAGGCGATAAGCCTGCTTTCGCCCGAGAATATCCAGCGCCTCTGGGTCGAAATGCCGACAACGTTCACCCACTTTCATCCCCTGGGCTATGTCCTCGTGGTCATGCTGGGCGCAGGGGTGGCGGAACGCTCCGGCTTCTTCGCCGCAGGCATGTCGAAGGCCGTGAAGAGCGCACCCAGGACGATGCTGACTCCGGTCGTCGCGCTGGTCGCCATGATCGGCAATCATGCCGCTGACGCGGGCTATGTCGTGCTGATACCGCTTGCCGGAATCCTTTTCGCAGCCGCCGGTCGCCATCCGCTTGCCGGCATCGCAGCCGCTTTTGCCGGCGTCTCAGGCGGGTTTTCCGCGAACATCTCGCCGGGCCAGCTCGACGCATTACTGTTCGGTATTACGGAAGAAGCCGTCGCTGCCAGCGCGCTTGATCCCACCTGGACCGCCAACATTGCCGGGAACTGGTTCTTCATCAGCGTGATGACAGTCGTTTACCTGCCGATCATCTGGTACGTTACCGACAAGATCATCGAGCCACGCTTGGGTCCATGGACTGGCGGCGCGACCGCAGGTCGAAGCGCTGACGATGCCAGCCCGGACCCGGCCGGGGAGACCGGCGAACTCGCCTCCAGGGGATTACGCCATGCAGGGCTTGCGGCGTTGTTCGTGGTCGGGCTTTGGCTCTTGATGGTGTTCGCCCCGGGAACGCCCCTGATCGACGAAGCAGCTTGCGAAGCGATCCCCGCCGCGGATTGCTCAATCCACGCGCAATTGGCGCCTCTATATCGCAGTCTCGTTGCCGCTTTCTTCCTGCTCTTCCTGCTCACAGGCTGGGCCTATGGCCGCGCGACCGGAAGCATCAAGAACCACCGTGATCTGGTCGAGATGATGGCCGAATCCATGAAAGACATGGGTTATTACCTCGTCCTGGCATTCGCGGCAGCGCATTTCGTGGCCATGTTCGGCTGGTCCAATCTGGGTCTGATCAGCGCCGTTCACGGCGCGGCGGCGATCGATTCCACCGGCCTTCCCCTGCCGATCGTGCTTGGCCTGATGGTCGTCTTCACCGGATTGCTGAACCTGTTCGTTGGCTCCGCCAGCGCGAAATGGGCACTGCTTGCACCCATCCTCGTACCCATGCTGATGCTGCTCGGCATCAGCCCGGAAGGTGCCACCGCTGCGTACCGCGTTGGCGACAGCGCGACCAACATCATCACGCCGCTGATGGTCTATTTCCCGCTCATCCTGGTGTTCGCCCAGCGCTGGCAGAAGGATTTCGGCCTTGGTAGCCTGACCGCGATGATGCTGCCCTATTCCATCTGGTTGATGGTGTCGGGCACAGTGCTGATCGTGCTATGGTTCTATCTCGGTATCCCGCTGGGGCCGGATGCTCCGGTAGGCTATGTCATGTCCGCCGCGATGCCGTAGCGATCAGTCTTCGTCGTCGAGGTCGCGTGCGACCTTGGGATCCGACAGCAGCTTTTCGATCCGATCGGCTTCGTCGAAGCTTTCGTCGGGTTGAAAGCTCAGCTTCGGCGCGAATTTGAGGCCGAGCCGCTGGGCGACTTCCTTCTGGAAGAAAGCCGTATTGGTACGTAGCGCTTTCAGGACGGTCGCCTCGTCTTCGCCCAGCAACGGCTTCACATAGGCCTTCGCGTTGCGCAGGTCGGGCGTCATGCGCACTTCGGTGACCGCGATATTGCTGGCCGAAAGCACATCGTCATGTGCCTCCCCGCGCGCGAGCAGTTCGGACAGGATATGCCGGACCCGCTCACCCACCTTGAGGACGCGAACCGATTGCTGTTCGGGGGTGGACTGCTGGCGGACCATCACTTCTCTCCGGTAGGACGTGGGGTGGGAATGGCGGTGCTGGTCGACCGGGCGAGAAGCCGGTTCTCGCCATCGAACAGTTCACCTTCGAGGAAAATCACCTTGCGCCCGCGCCGCACCACCCGGCCCTTGCCGATCAGCGGGCCAGCCGGGACGGGCCGCAGCAGGCTCATCGAGATTTCCAGATTGAGCGGTGCTTCCTTCTGATCGGTGGCCCAGACATGTGCCCAGCCCATCACCTCGTCGAGGAAACCTGCGACCAGTCCGCCCTGCACGCTGCCGCGCGGGGTGATGAAGGTCTCGGGAGCAGTGAAACGGAGCGTGATTTCCTCACGCTCCGCATCGAAATGATCGAACTCGACGCCCATCAGTTCCGCATGGGCCGCGCCGAGAGCGTGTTCGGACGCCATTACAGGGTACGCTCACGCTCCTCGACTTCGAAGACTTCCAGCTGGTCGCCAGCCTTGATGTCGTTCGTGTCGGCAAGCACCACACCGCATTCCAGACCGGCGCGGACTTCGTCCACATCGTCCTTGAACCGGCGCAGAGAGGCGATGGTCGTGGCCGAGACGATGACATCGTCCCGCGTGAGGCGTGCGTGCAGCCCCTTGCGGATGACGCCTTCCTCGACCAGCAGGCCGGCGGCCTTGTCCTTCTTGCCCGAACGGAACACTTCCTTGACGGCGGCACGGCCGACGACATGCTCGATCCGCTCCGGACCCAGCTCGCCTGCCATCTCCTTGGCGATCTCCTCGGTTAGGTGATAGATGACGTCGTAATACTTCATCTCCACACCGTCGCGCTTCACCAGCTCGCGTGCCTTGGCATTCGGGCGTACGTTGAAGCCGATGATCGGCGCGTTCGACGCAGCGGCCAGCGTCACGTCGCTCTCGGTGATCGCACCCACGCCTGCATGCAGCACGCGGACCTTGATCTCGTCGTTCGACAGATTGTGCAAGGCAGAGGTGATCGCTTCCACCGAACCCTGCACATCGGCTTTCACCAGCACGGGGAATTCGATGACATTGGCGGCCAGATTGTTGAACATCGTGTCGAAACTGGTCGGGGCTAGCGCCGTGCGCTTTTCCGTCGCCTTTTCCTGACGATATTCCGCCACTTCACGCGCACGCTGCTCGTTTTCGACCACGGTCAGCACATCGCCCGCACTCGGCACGCCGCCAAGGCCCAGGACCTCGACCGGCATGGAAGGCCCGGCCTTCTTGATCTGCTTGCCCTGATCGTCGACGATCGCACGGACACGACCGCTCTGCGTACCCACGACGAAGGTGTTGCCACGCTCCAGCGTGCCGCGGGTCACCAGCACGGTCGCTACCGGGCCGCGGCCCTTGTCCAGCTGCGCTTCGATCACGGTGGCCTCGGCCATACGATCGGGGTTGGCCTTCAGTTCGAGCAGTTCGGCCTGCACGCTGATGGCTTCGAGCAGCTTGTCGAGGCCGGTCTTTTCCTTGGCCGAGATTTCGACATCCTGCACATCGCCCGACATCTTCTCCACGATCACTTCGTGTTCGAGCAGGCGATTGCGGATGTTGTCCGGATTGGCTTCCGGCTTGTCCATCTTGTTGATCGCCACGATCATCGGAACGCCGGCAGCCTTGGTGTGATTGATGGCCTCGATCGTCTGCGGCATGATGCCGTCGTCGGCGGCCACCACCAGTACCACGATATCGGTGATGTTCGCACCGCGCTGGCGCATCTGGGTAAAGGCAGCGTGGCCAGGCGTGTCGAGGAAGGTGACCAGATCGCCGCTCTTCGTCTTCACCTGATAACTGCCGATATGCTGCGTAATGCCGCCGGCTTCGCCCTTGACGACATTGGCCCCGCGAAGCGCGTCCAGCAGGCTGGTCTTGCCGTGGTCGACATGGCCCATGATGGTGACGACCGGAGGGCGCGCCTTGAGCGTTTCTTCCGGATCGACATCTTCGTCGGCCGCAATATCGACGTCCGCTTCGGACACCTTCTGGATGGTATGACCGAACTGTTCGACGAGCAGTTCCGCCGTATCCTGGTCGATCGTCTGATTGACGGTAACCATCATGTCGAGGTTGAAGAGTTCCTTGACGAGATCGGCCCCCTTCTCACCCATACGCTTGGCCAGTTCGCCGACCGTGATCGCCTCTGGGACGATAACGTCGCGCACCTGCTTTTCGCGCGGCTTGCTCGAGCCACCGCCCTGCATCCGGCGTTCCTTTTCACGGGCGCGCTTCAGTGCGGCGAGGCTGCGCGCACGGCGGCCTTCGTCCTCGTTGAGAGCCTTCTTGACGGTCAGCTTGCCCGAACGGCGCTTGTCCGGCGTTTCGGCCTGCGCACCGCGGGCGGGCTTCTCTTCCTTCTTCTTGCGCTCGGGCTTCTTGATTTCGGGTCGCGCGACCGGTGTGAACCGGCGCGGAGCAGGCGCAGGCGTTGCCGACGACGCTTCCTCTGCCGGTGCCTCTTCGGCAGCCGGTGCCGGTGCTTCGGGCTCCTTCTCGGCCTTCTCTGCCTGGTCGACCTTCTTCGGCTCTTCAGCGGCCTTCTTGGCCGCTTCTTCCTCGGCCTTGCGGTTTTCTTCCGCCCGCTTCTTCTCGTCTTCTACTGCCTGCCGGGCCTGCTCTTCCTCGCGCTTGCGCGCTTCTTCGGCCTGGCGCAGCCGGTCTTCCTCGGCTTCGCGCTGAAGCCGGGCGACGCGTTCCTGCGGCGTCTCGTTCGACGGGGCAGGCTTCTTCTTGACCTCGGGCTTTGCAGCCGTCGGGGTGGGCGCAGGGGCCGGCGCGGGCTCGGGCGCCGGCGGCGGAGGTGGCGGCGCGGGCGGCGTCTCGCCGGGCTTAACAAGCTTGCGGCGGCGCTTCACCTCGACCGCCACCTTGTTGGTGCGGCCGTGGCTGAAGGTCTGCTTGACCTCACCCGGTTGCGCGCCCTTCAGGGTAAGCGGTTTGCGGGCTGGTTTCTTGTCGTCGTCGCTCATTCTTGCTCGTTTCTCTTCGTATCAATCGTTCAATTCGTCGCTGGCGCTCGCTAACGCGGCGCCATACCGGCAGGGAATTCCTGTCCCAGATAATGCATGAGGCGCGTCAGGGGCTTGATGACCCTGGTAGCCGATGCATCCTCGGCCAGCGCCAAATGGACGACATTGTCGCGGCCCAATGCCACAGACAAAGCGTTCCGGTCCAGAGGCAGTTCGAGGCCCCGTTCTCCGGACCCTTCCGCCTCGCGTCCGACCCGCCAGGCCTGATCCAGCTTCTTGCGCCCATCTTCGCTTGCATCGCTGGCGTGCAGCAACAGGACCACGGCCCCGCCGCGCGCCGCCTCGGCAATGCGCTGCGTACCTAAGATAAGACCTCCGACGCGCATTTCGAGCCCCAGTCGGTCAAGCAGCACGCGTGTCAGCGCATCCTGCACCATCTGGGGCAGCGTCTCGGGAATTTCCAGGTTCCCCGTCTTGAAGGCGCGCGACAGCCCGCCCTTCAGTTTGCCATTGGCCAGCGCCGCTTCCAGACCGACGCGGTTTTCACCGACCCAGGCCCCGCGGCCCGGCGCCTTTTCCTGCGCATCGGGCAGGACAAGGCCGGACGGCGAAACCGCCAGCCGCACGAGTTCTTCGCGCGGGCCGGTCTGCCCTGAAATGACGCAGCGCCTTTCGGGCTCGGAAGCTTTCCGTGCCTTGGGCGCTTCGACGATGTCGGAACTCAGGCTCTCATTGGGTGGAGTCCGCATCGGCGGCCTCCTGCTTGTCGGTCGTCTCGGCAGGTGCCGGAGCTTCCTCTTCGTCTTCGAACCAATGGGCGCGGGCAGCCATGATGATCTCGTTGCCCTGCTCTTCGGTCAGGCCATATTCGCCCAGCACGCCGCCCTTGTCCTGCTCGCGGACCGAGGGACGCCGCATGGGCGGACCGTCGGCATTGTTGCGGCGACGCGGGGCTTCGCGCTTCTTCTGGATGAGTTCGTCGGTGGCAAGATCGGCCACGTCGTCCAGCGTCTTGAGCCCTGCCTTGCCCAGCGTGACCAGCATGGCCTCGGTCAGGTGCGGCAGTTCGGCCAGCGCGTCTTCCACGCCCAGTTCGCGGCGCGCCTCGCGGTGCGCTGCTTCCTGGCGATCGATGGCTTCCTGTGCGCGGCTCTGGAGCTCTTCGGCCAGATCCTCGTCGAAACCTTCGATGCCCGCCAATTCTTCCAGCTCGACATAGGCGACTTCTTCGAGTTCGGCGAAGCCTTCGGCAACAAGCAGCTGCGACAGCGTTTCGTCGACGTCGAGTTCCTCTTCGAACATCTTGGAACGCTCGGCAAATTCCTTGCTCCGCTTTTCCGAGGCTTCTTCCTCGGTCATGATGTCGATCTGGTTGCTCGTCAGCTGGCTGGCGAGGCGCACGTTCTGACCGCGGCGACCGATGGCCAGCGAAAGCTGGTCGTCGGGCACGACGACTTCGATGCGGCCATCTTCCTCATCGAGAACGACGCGGCTGACGGTGGCCGGCTGAAGCGCATTGACGATGAAGGTCGCGCCATCTTCCGACCAGGGAATGATGTCGATCTTCTCGCCCTGCAGTTCCTGCACGACGGCCTGCACGCGGCTACCTTTCATACCGACGCAGGCACCGACGGGGTCGATGCTGCTGTCGTGGCTGATAACGCCGATCTTTGCGCGGCTGCCCGGATCGCGGGCGGCTGCCTTGATCTCAATGATGCCGTCATAGATTTCGGGCACTTCCTGCGCGAACAGCTTCTTCATGAAATCAGGGTGCGCGCGGGACAGGAAAATCTGCGGACCGCGGTTGTTGCGTTCCACCTTGGTGATCAGCGCACGCACGCGTTCGCCGACACGGGCGGCTTCGCGTGGGATCTGCTGGTCGCGGCGGATCACGCCTTCGGCGCGTCCTAGGTTCACGATCACATGGCCGAATTCGACCGATTTGATCACACCGGTGATCACTTCGCCTGCGCGATCCTTGAATTCGTCGAACTGGCGCTCGCGCTCGGCGTCGCGGACCTTCTGGAAGATCACCTGCTTGGCACTCTGCGCGTCGATCCGGCCGAGATCGACCGGGGGAAGCGGATCGACGATGAAGTCGCCGATCTTGGCGTCGTCCTGCAGCTTCTGCGCAGCCTTCAAATCGACCTGCTTGAAGTAGTCTTCGACTTCCTCGACCACTTCGACAACACGCCACAGGCGCAGATCGCCGGTCAGCGGATCGAGCTTGGCACGGATGTCGTTTTCGGCGCCGTAGCGGTTACGGGCAGATTTCTGGATCGCCTCTTCCATCGCTTCGATGACGATCGCCTTGTCGATCATCTTTTCCGAAGCGACCGAGTTTGCGATCGCGAGGAGTTCAGCCTTGTTGGCGGAAATGGCGCTGGCCATCAGTCGTCTGCCTTTTCTTCTTCGGTTTCGACAATTTCGTCGGCACCGCTCGTGTCGAGCGGCTGGGTGGCGGCAATAAGTTCGTCGGTCAAGACAAGCTGTGCCGAATGAATCTGGTCGCGGGGAATGGAAACTTCCCCTGCCTTGCGATCATCGATCGTGACCAGGTCGCCATCGATGCCCTTGAGCGAACCGCGCAGATTGCGCTGGCCGTCATATCCCTTCGCCATGGAAATCTTGGCTTCGTGCCCTGCCCAATCGGCGAAATCCTTCGCTCGGGTGAGCGGGCGGTCGATGCCCGGGCTCGACACTTCGAGATGATAGGCGCCCGGAATCAGCACTTCGCCTTCTTCTTCCAGCGCGTCCAGCCGCTCGGACACGCGGCGCGACAGGGCCGCACACTGATCGATCACGAGCTGGCCCGTCGCCGGGTCTTCGGCCATGATCTGCAGCGCCTCGCCGCCGTCGCCGGCTTCGGACGGCATCATCTTGACGCGCACGAGATCAAATCCGAGCGCCTTTGCCTCGGGTTCGATTACTTCGGTCAAGCGTACCAGGTCGGCCATTCAGTCTCCATTTGCACATGCCAGGCGACAATGGGGTTTCGTGCCGGCCCCTTGCGGCGCCAGCCCCTCCAGTGTCGCGACAATGTCGGGATGCGCAGCCAGATAGGCGCGAGTCTTGCGAAAAGCAAGCGGCGATCAACTATCGTCCGCCAGCGCGTGCTTCTTTATACAATGGCGCAACTGATCGTAACTCAGCCCCAGCGCCTTGGCTGTCTGCCGCTGGTTCCAGCGATGCTTGCCCAGCGCATGCTCCACTATGGCGCGCTCATGCGCATCCACGGCCGAACGCAGATCGTCCACATGATCGAAATCAGGCGGGCGGTCGGCGGGCGCATTGACTTTCGCGGCCGCTTTCTCGGCCCGCGGTTCCGGCGATACGGGCTTCCAGGGGCTGTCGAAAGGATCGAAAACCACATGCCCGATCGGCTCGCTCCAGTCGTCCCAGCGATAGATGGCGCGTTCCACGACGTTGCGCAGTTCGCGTACATTACCGGGCCAGTCGTGCTTTTCCATCTGTTCGGCAACATGGGGCGCGAAGCCTGGCCAGCCCTCCCAACCCAGTTCGGCAGCCATGCGGCGGCCGAAGTAATCCGTCAGGACATGCACATCCCCTTCGCGCACGCGCAGGGGCGGAAGGGTAATGACTTCGAAACTGAGCCGGTCGAGCAAGTCGGCGCGGAAATCGCCGCGCTCCGCTTTCCTAGGCAGGTCCTCGTTGGTGGCCGCGACGATACGGACATCCACCCGCATCGGGCGACTCGATCCGATGCGCGTCACCTCGCCATATTCGACTGCTCTCAACAGCCTCTCCTGCGCACCCATCGACAAAGTGCCCAGTTCGTCGAGAAAAAGCGTCCCCTTGTCGGCTTCCTCGAACCTGCCTGCCCTTGATCTGGTAGCACCGGTGAAGGCCCCCGCCTCATGCCCGAAAAGCTCGGCCTCGATCAGCGTTTCCGGCAGCGCGGCGCAGTTCATGGTGACCAGTGGCTCGTCCCATCTGGTAGAAAGGCGATGCAGACGTTCCGCGATCAGCTCCTTACCCGTGCCCCGCTCGCCGATGACGAGCACGGGCCTGCGCATTGGCGCGGCACGGCTGGCCCGCTCGACTGCGTCGAGAAAGGCCCCGGATTGGCCTATGAACTGGTTCTCCCGCTCCATGGGCCAATATATAGGAAAATACCCCAAGGATTGGCAACAAAAACCATCGACTCCCTTGTGCAGAGCCTCGCAACGCGCGGAAATCCCCCGTTTTCCGGGTTTGGCACGCCCTTTGCTGAACAAGGGATAACAGCAATCGGTCACCTGACCCAAGGGAGGCACCCCGCATGTACAACATCAACTTCTTCCGCAGCCAGCTCGGGCAAGCTGCCATCGCGAGCATCGCGGCCATGGCCACCTTCGTCGTGCTGAGCTCGCATATCACGGTCACCGCCCCCACCCCCGCCGTGGCCGCCTACGAACAGGTCGAGATCGCATGACCCTGCCTCCCGACCACGATCCCTTAGGGCCGGAGCGCCACTCCCCCGACAGTCCCCGCGGCAGTGATGCCGACGGCGCTTCGGCCCGCCCCCGCTTGTCGCGGATCGAGGAAGAGGTAGAACGGCTGCGCCGGTCACCGACGCCGACCCGCGACGCCGGACGGTCCAGAGGACCGGACTTTTTTGCCAATGGAGCACCTTTAATGGGCATTTTCAGCCGCACCCGCGACATCATCGCCGCCAACTTCAACGACATGCTGGACAAGGCGGACGACCCCCAGAAGATGATCCGCATGATCATCCTCGAGATGGAGGAAACGCTGGTCGAAGTCCGCGCGAGCGCCGCCCGTACCATCGCGGACCAGAAGGAGATGCATCGCCACACGGTCAAGCTCGACAAGCTTCAGGCGGACTGGAGCGAGAAGGCTCAACTCGCCATCTCGAAGGACCGGGAGGATCTTGCCCGCGCCGCTCTGGTCGAAAAGAAGAAGGCGGTCGACATGAGCGAGCAGCTCAAACAGGAGATCGCCGTCCTAGACGATGCGCTGCGCGCCTACGAGCAGGACATCCAGAAGCTTCAGAACCGCCTTCGCGAAGCGCGGAGCCGCCAGACGGCGATTGCCGCGCGCCTCGAAAGCGCGGAGAACCGCGTCAAGCTTCGCAGTCTGATGACAAACGAACGGGTCGACGATGCACTTTCGCGCTTCGATCAGCTTGAACGCCGCGTCGACTACGCCGAAGGCCGCGCCGATGCGCTGAGCATTGCCGACAAGTCTGACAAGCCCAGTCTGGCCGACGAAATCGCCGCCCTGGAAGGTGCCGACGCGATCGACGACGAACTCGAACAGATGAAAAAGGCGCTCGGCAAGAACGGCGCGAGCAAGGAGGACTGATCCGTGGAAGAGATTTTTGCAATCGTGGCCATTTTCATCGGCCTGCCGTGGATCATCCTCCACTACATCACGAAGTGGAAGACGTCGGCGACCATCACGACAGATGACGAAGCCCTGCTCGAGGAACTCTACAGCCTCGCAAAGCGGCTGGACGACCGCATGGATACAGTCGAGCGCCTCGTAGCGAGCGACAATCCGGACTTTCGCCCCGCCCGCCTCGTTCACGACAGTGAACAGGATAACCAGCAGCTGCGCGAACTCGAGCAGTTGATGGCCGAGAAGAAAGGAAGCCTGAAATGAACAGCCCCCGCACCACGCTTTACCGCGACAAGCAGAACGCGAAGTTGATGGGCGTATGCTCCGGCATTGCCGACTACACCGGCGTCAATGTCTTCTGGGTCCGTCTCGGCCTGGTCGGCCTGACCTTCATGTCCGGTGGTTCGACTATCCCGTTCTACTTCATTGCCGGCCTGCTGCTGAACAAGAAGCCGTCACATCTCTATGTCGACCGCGAAGAGCAGACCTACTGGCAGCGTGTTCGCCAGAACCCGAAGCGCACTGCCCGCGAAATCCGCGCGCGAATGAAGGACGTCGATCGCCGCCTTGCTGATGTCGAAACCTACTATGTCAGCAGCAATCCGCGCCTCAACGCCGAAATCGAACGGCTGCGCTGAGTGAAAAGAGGGGGAGAAGCAGAATGGACAACATTGGCGTTTTCATCCCGATCATCGCCCTGATGATCCCGATCATCGCGATCTGGACGAAGCACCAGCAAAAGCTGGCCGAAATGAACGTCAAGACCACTGCGCAAGCCACGGCAGAAAAGGCCGCGCAATACGCCAGCAAGGTCCACGACTTGGAAGACCGGGTGCGCGTGCTCGAACGTATCGTGACCGACAAGGGCTACGATGTCGCCACCCAAATTGAGGCACTGCGCGATCAGCGCACCGTCGAAGGAGCCGACAGCGGGGTGCCGCTGAGCATCAAGACAGGGGAGAAGGCATAATGGAATTCCTTTCCGAAACAACGATCATCGCAGGCGTCGGCATCATGACAGCCGGGTGGCTGATGACGACATGGATGCGGATCAAGAATGGTTACCCGCTCGAAAACAGCTGGGGTAAGGCAGTCTATCCAAAGAACGACCAGGCCGTCGAACGGGTCAAGTTGCTGACGCAGGAAAACGCTGAACTGCGTGCCGAACTCGGTTCGCTTAAGGATCGCCTCGGCAATGTCGAACGGATCGTAACCGACAGCGGCTATCATCTGACGCACGAAATCGACCGTCTGCGTGAAGGCAGGGAAACCAACTGATGGATCCCGACCTGATCCTTGTCTTCGGTTTCATTCTGGTGATCCTGATGTTGGTGTTGCCCTTCGCCTACGTAGTGAATCAGCGGGTCCAAGCGCACGAGGAGCGTAAGCTGGAACTGCATGCCCGCGCCGAAGAAGCGAAGGCAGACCAGGCGCGGTTTGCCAATGGTGATTATTCAAAGATGGAAGAACGGGTTCGCGTTCTCGAGCGCATCGCTACTGACGGCAATCATGTGCTCGCTATGCAGATCGACGAACTAAGAGACCTTCACCAGATCGATGACCGAACAGCTTCGCGTGAGAATGCATCATGAGTTTCTGGACTGCAGTTGTGATAATGTTGGCGATCATAGCCTTTACCGAAATGGTGAAGTCGAAGCATCGCCATGGTTCAGGACTTGGCCACGACCAGTCAGAGCGCGGGCAGCATCAGACGTTTGATCGCACCGAAGAGCGCCGCGAACTGGATGAACTGCGCGAGCGCATCAAGGTGCTCGAGCGGATAGCGACTGATAATAATTCGCTCGATGCGCGCGAAACGAAGCGCATCTCTGCCGAAATCGAGGCTCTGCGCGAAAAGCAGACCGATAGGGACTAGTTGAAGGAGGACATGAGGTGGTGTTCGAACCGACTATGATAATCGCAGGAGCCTCGCTGGTCGGATTGACCATCGTCGCTAGCGTGCTGCTCCGGGCCTGGCAGGGCTGGCTGGCTCTCAAGCGCCAGGAGCTTGAACGACACTACGCGCCTGATGACGAAAAGGCCGGATCATCGCTCGGCGCGGCGCGCATTGAGATTTCCGACCTCAAGGAACGCATCAAGAAGCTCGAGGCGATCGCCAGCGGAGTGGACCTTTGAGCGTCGTTAGGACCGACGCCGCACGGGCCGGTATCGGCCTCGGCAGCGCAATTGCCGTGGCCATCAGCTGGAGCGTGCACAAGTCCATCGTGTGGGCCGCCATCCAAGGCTTCTTTGGTTGGTTTTACGTTATCTACTATGCGTTTACCCGGCCCGGCGGTTTGTCAGGTTGAGGCACATGGACGGCTGCCGCCCAGCCCGCTAAAGGCGCGCCATGCGCACGATTTCCGATATTGCAGAAGAATACGAATTTCTCGAAGGCGACGAACGCTACCGCCTCCTGATCGAGCTGGGTCGCGACCTTGAGGAAATGCCGGAAGCGCTCAAGACCGATGCCACGCTGGTGCGCGGCTGCAGTGCCCAAGTATGGGTCTATCCAACCGGTGATGAAGGCAAGCTCCATTTTCTGGCCGACAGCAATGCAGCGATCACCAAGGGCATCGTCGCTCTGGTCATAGCGGCCGTGCAGGACAAGCCGGCAACCGAAGTCGCGGAAATGGACATCGATGCTGCACTCGCCCCTTTCGATCTGAAAAACCAGTTGTCGAGCAGTCGCACGCAGGGTGTGCCGAACATGATTGCACTGGTACAGGAACATGCCGCGCGGATTGCAGCGGGGTGATCTGACGTGAGACGGCCGATTTTCAAGGGTCTGGGTATTTTCGCAGTCGGTCTCGGTGCCATAGGGGCGGTGCTACCGATCATGCCGACAGTCCCTTTCCTGCTGCTGGCGGTCTATTTCTTTGCGCGATCGAGCCCGGAACTCGAACAGAAAATCCTCGATCACCCCCATTGGGGACCACAGGTGAAAGATTGGCGCGACCGCCGTGCCATAA
The DNA here is from genome assembly GCF_019857205.1 of Qipengyuania pacifica. Lineage (GTDB taxonomy): Bacteria > Pseudomonadota > Alphaproteobacteria > Sphingomonadales > Sphingomonadaceae > Qipengyuania > Qipengyuania pacifica. The sequence goes on from NZ_JAHWXO010000004.1 coordinate 146,463, forward strand.
GCCGATCTTCCAAGACGATGGCCATCGGCGCCATGGCAGCGGGCGCGGTGTTCACCTGGTACACCCTCGGCCATCCCTGGTACTGGATTTCCATCGGGATTCTTGTCGTCTGCGGCAGTTGGATAGCCACCCGGAACGAGTGACCTCTGGAACTGCCCCGTCGCCGATCGGTTGGTAATGCGAACGACGGAAGGGCATCAAAAGGACATTTTTTCCATGGCAATTCTCATTCTCATCGCCACGATCCTGCTTCCCCCCCTGGGTGTCGCTGCAAAGCATGGACTGGGCGGTAAAGCGCTGCTGAACCTTGTTCTAACCTTGCTGGGCTATTTCCCGGGGCTGATTCATGGCCTTTACGTGAACTACGCCAAGTAACCCATTCGCCAAGGGTTTATGAATTGCGCCGGGGCCTCAGGTTCCGGCGCTTTCGCGTATGATCGCGATACCCGCTTCACGCTGCCGCCGGAGTTCTGCCTTGAGCCTCGCAGGATCGCGAGCCAGGACAAATCCGAAACTCACCCCGCCTTCCTTACCCACAGTCGCGTGGTGCAGCTTGTGCGCCTGCACCAAGCGCTTCGCATAGCCACGCTTTGGAACCCATTGGAAGTAACGTTGGTGGACCAGGCCATCATGCACCAGCGTATAGATGATTCCGTAGAACAATATCCCTAGCCCGATCCATGTGCCCGGCCACCACGCGCCCGATCCCAGCACCATCGGGCTGCCGATGGCGAACATGGAAATGCTTGCCACTGCGCCGACGATTGCGAAAAGGTCGTTCTTTTCCAGCAAATTGTCATGAGGCTCGTGGTGGTCCCGATGCCACGCCCAAGCGAATCCGTGCATGATGTACTTATGGCTCGCCCATGCGACCCATTCCATGGCCAACACAGTGGCAAAGACGATAAGGGCCGGTGCGAGGAAATCCATGCACCCGATATAGTGTCATGCGCCCGGCAGGCAAAGGCCGCCTGCGTGAGGACTATTCGGCAGCGTAAGGTTTCTGCTTGCGCGGCATTCCGAAACAGCGCTCTGCAATATCGCGATCGATGCGAGCGGGCCGATGGCTGTCGGCATCGATGCAGCACCACATGCTTTGCACTTCGGCCAGCACCTCTTCGCCGCGACGGATTATCGTATTGTAGAAGCTGCGGGCACCCGCGATCTTTTCCAGCACGGTTTCCGCGATGACATCGTCATGCAGAAACGCTGGTCTGCGATAGGTAATCTCGTGCTTGAGAGCGACCCATGCCTTGGTTGCGACCTCTTCTGCAGGAGCCAGCTTCTGCCAATGCGCAAGCACTGTATCCTGAACCCAGTTCAGATAGCGGGCATTGTTCACGTGGCCCATGAAATCGATATCATCGGGGAGGACTTTGATCGGGAAGAAAAATGGCTTTGCTGACATAAGTGTCAATAGAGCAGAGAAAGGTTAAGTTTGGAAGACTCTGGATTTGCCTTTTTGCGGATACGGGCTGCTTGGCTCAAGGTTCGTCGCAATGGCTAGCAAACCGCGCACTCTTTACGAAAAGATTTGGGATCAGCATGTCGTCGATCGGCTCGATGACGGGACTTGCCTGATCTATATCGATCGTCACCTCGTCCACGAAGTGACCAGCCCGCAGGCATTTGAAGCCCTGCGGCTTGCTGGTAGAACCGTACGGCGCCCCGACCTTACGCTTGCGGTCCCGGATCACAATCTGCCGACTACGAAGCGGATCGCAGCAGACGGTTCGCGCCTGCCGATCGAAGATACGCAAAGTGCAGCGCAGCTCGCAGCCCTTGAATGCAATGCGCCTTCCTTCGGGATCGACTATATCGACGCCACCGCGCCCGAACAGGGTATCGTCCATGTCGTCGGCCCCGAGCAGGGTTTTTCGCTGCCCGGCACCACCATCGTTTGCGGCGACAGCCACACCGCCGCGCACGGCGGGATCGGCGCTTTGGCATTCGGTATCGGGACGAGCGAGGTGGAGCATGTGCTCGCGACCCAGACGCTACAGCTTCGCCCTTCGAAAACCATGGAAGTACGGGTGGATGGAATGCTCGGTCCGGGCGTTACTGCGAAAGACCTGATCCTGCATATTATCGGCATCATCGGAACCGCAGGAGGTACCGGACACGTCATCGAATATCGCGGCCGCGTGTTCGAGGAAATGAGCGTCGAAGGGCGGCTTACCGTTTGCAACATGAGCATCGAAGGCGGCGCACGCGCAGGCCTGATTGCGCCTGACGAAAGGGTTTTCGAGTATCTTCGCGGCCGTCCCTATTCGCCGCAGGGCGATGATTGGGATAACGCGGTCACCTGGTGGAGGTCGCTCGCCACCGATGAGGGCGCCTATTTCGACAAGTCGGTCGTGATCGAAGCCGCGAATGTTGAGCCAACCGTAAGCTGGGGGACCAGTCCTGAAGACGTGGTGGCGGTAGGCGGGTGCGTCCCCTCCCCAGACAGTTTTGCCGATCCATCCAAACAGGATGCGGTGCGTAAGAGCCTGGATTACATGGGCCTGGCCCCCGGAACGCCGATCGAGGATATCGCGGTAGAAAACATCTTCATCGGCAGCTGCACAAACAGCCGGATCGAAGATTTGCGTGCCGCGGCCGAGGTGTTGAAAGGTCGCAAGAAGGCGCCAAACGTGCGGTGGGCAATCGTGGTCCCGGGTTCCGGATTGGTCAAACGCCAGGCCGAAGACGAAGGGCTTGACCGGATATTCACCGATGCAGGCTTCGAATGGCGCGAGCCGGGCTGTTCCGCCTGCCTGGCGATGAACCCCGACAAGGTACCGCCGGGTGAACGCTGCGCCTCCACGAGCAACCGTAATTTCGTCGGCCGCCAAGGTCCCGGATCCCGAACGCATCTGGTCAGCCCGGCAATGGCTGCTGCCGCCGCCGTTACCGGGCGTCTTGCCGATGTCCGTAACCTCGCCCCTTGCCAAGACGGTGCGGCCTGACCATTGAGAACTCATGACCAAGAAGATCACCGGAAAAGCCGCCATTGCAAGCGCGATCGGATCGGCCGCCATTGCCGCCGCGATGCTTTATGCCCACAAGCGCAAGGAGCGGAAAAACCAGCCGCAGCGCCCCGGCCCTATACCTTCAGGCGAGACGCCCGAGACCGATTAGTCGACCGCTTCTGGAGGGAGCTTCCCATGCTGCGCAGCATGACATTGGCGACCATGCCGGGTGGTCGAGGATGAAGGCCGTTTCCACCATCGAGGGGCGCGCCATTCCGTTGGGCCTTAAGAACGTCGATACCGACGTCATCATCCCCGCCCACTGGCTCAAGACTGTCAGCCGCGAAGGGCTTGGTGCAGGCGCATTCGAAACCATCCGCGCGGCGCCCGGCAATCCTTTCGATGTCGAGGATTTCGCTAATGCCCCCATTCTCATCGCGGGCGACAATTTCGGTTGCGGATCGAGCCGCGAACATGCCGCCTGGGCCATGCTGGACATGGGGCTGACAGCGGTGATCGCACCCAGTTTTTCCGATATCTTCGCCGGCAACGCCTTCAAGAATGGTATTCTGGCAGTCGAGCTGCCGCAGGATCAGGTGGACCGGCTGCTGGAGATTGCCAAGGATCAACCGATTACGATCGACCTGGAAAATCAGGTGGTCACGACCCCCTTTCAGGACCGGTTCGAATTTCAGATCGATCCGTTCCGCAAGCGCTGCCTGCTCGAAGGTCTAGACGAGATCGGCCTGACGCTGGCCAGCGAGAGCGCTATTGCAGCGCACGAGATAATGCGCCGGGGCACTACGCCCTGGCTTGATAAAACAAATAGGAGAAGATCAGCGTGAAAGCAGTCCTTTCGAAGGAGACCGGTGGCCCTGAAACCCTCGTTGTCGAGGAGATTGATACCCCTACGGCCGGCTCGGGTGAGGTTCTGGTCAAGGTCGCTGCCTGTGCGATCAATTTTCCCGATACGCTGATCATCCGCGACATGTACCAGTTCAAACCCCCTCGCCCCTTCGCGCCAGGTGGCGAAATCTCCGGCACCATCGAAGCGCTGGGTGAAGGGGTCACCGATTTCGCCGTAGGTGACCGGGTGATGTGCGGCGTCGGCAACGGCGGCCTGCAGGAAAAGGTCGTCGTTCCGGCAGCCAAGCTGTTCAAGGTGCCCGATGGCATCGATCTGGTAAAAGCCAGCGCGCTACTGATGACCTATGGCACGACGATCCACGGGCTGAAGGATCGCGGTGATATCAAGGAAGGCGAGACGGTTCTCGTACTCGGCGCCGCCGGTGGCGTTGGTCTCTCGGCCGTCGAACTCGCCAAGGCGTATGGCTGCCGGGTCGTCGCTGCCGTCTCCACTGAAGAAAAGGGCGAAGTTGCCAGGAAGCACGGCGCCGACGAAGTGGTGATCTATCCTCGCGCCCCGTTCGATAAGGACACGTCCAAGCAGCTCGCGAATGACTTCAAGACGGCCGTAGGCCCTGATGGCGCCAACATCGTATATGATATCGTGGGCGGCGATTATTCCGAGCCAGCCTTGCGCGCGATCGCCTGGGAAGGACGCTTCCTGGTCGTCGGCTTCCCCGCAGGCATCGCGAAAATGCCGCTCAATCTCACCCTTTTGAAGAGCTGCGACATCCGCGGTGTATTCTGGGGCGCATTTGCCGCGCGCGAGCCGAAACGCAACGAGCAGAATATTCAAGAGCTCTTCGATCTCTGGAAAGCCGGCAAAATCGAACCGCTGGTGAGCGAGACATATCCGTTGGAGCGGGCGCACGAAGCGATCGCCAAGCTCGAGAACCGCGGAGCGATCGGTAAACTCGTCGTTGTAATGGAATAAGCGCCCTTGCAGGCCGGTGGGGCCACGCCTATTCCGGCCCGCAAGATTCCATCCCGAGAGGACTGACATGACTGATTTTAAAGATCGCGAACGCGGCGAAGAAGCCAAGTTTGCCTTCGACGAGGAAAATGCCTTCAAGATCGCTGCACGCCGCAATCGTCTTGTTGGCGAATGGGCTGCCGGGCTCATGGGCCTCACCGATGAAGAGACCGACGCCTATAAAAAGGCTGTCGTGCAGGCCGATTTCGAAGAAGCTGGCGATGAAGACGTCATCCGCAAGCTTCTGGGCGATCTGACTGCGGCCGAATGCGATGTCAGCGAAGCCGACATTCGCACCAAGTTGGAAGAATGCTCCGTCGAAGCGCGGCGGCAGTTCATGAGCGATCAGGGCTGAATGTAATGCCCATGGCCGCAGACGACATCGTCACGCTGATCGAAGAAGCGCTTCCCGGCGCAGTCGTGGAAATGCGCGATCTGGCGGGCGACAATGATCATTGGGCCGCCAAGGTTACGGCGCCGCAATTCGCCGGGCTGACGCGTGTCAGACAACACAAGCTGGTTTATGATGCGCTGGGCGGGCGAATGGGGGGCGAACTGCACGCCTTGCAACTCACTACACAAGCCCCCACCTGATCTCGCATACCGAATTTAGACAAAGGACGGACCAATGTCCGATACCAATCAGCGTATAACCGATATTGTCGGCGCCAACGATGTCGTGCTCTTCATGAAGGGCACCCCGCTTTTTCCGCAATGCGGATTTTCCAGTCGCGCGATTGCCATCCTCGACCATTGCGGCGTCGCTTATGACAGTGTGGACGTGCTGCAAGACATGGAAATCCGTCAAGGCATCAAGGCCTTTTCCGACTGGCCGACCATTCCCCAACTCTATGTGAAGGGCGAATTCGTGGGTGGCAGCGACATCATGATGGAAATGTTCGAAGCAGGCGAACTCCAGCAGATGATGGATGAGAAGCAGGTCGCCAAAGCATCGTAGCTTCTTGTTACCTTCAGCAGCCTTTCCAGCCAGCAACGCACTGGCTTTTGTGAAAGCGAGCTGAGCCCACTCCAATTGCAGTTGTAGAACGGGAAAGGCCCGTCCGGTGGGAAACCGGACGGGCCTTTTTTCTTAGCGACGCAGGGTTTGGAGACCGTGGGTTCGGCGTCGCCACAAAGACGTGATCGAGACACGGCACATAAAGCATGGGATGTGCCAAAATTCAGGCACGGGCGGTTGTTCTGGCCTTTCGTTGGTTAATGGGCATTCCGCGGCATTGCCTTCTGTAAAGTTTATCGACACCGGACATCCGGCTTTAGCCCTTGGCAATGGTCGCAGCCACCGTCACAACATCAGCATGAACGAACCAACCGATATCGGCGCCGACGGCATTCCAGCAGCGACCGTGGTCATTTTTCGCAATTCGTCAGAGGATGGCCCGCCTGAGATTCTGATGACGATCCGATCGCGCGAAATGGTTTTTGCCGGCGGCATGGCCGTCTTCCCGGGCGGACGGGTCGACCCGGCAGATTTCGACCTCGGGGCAAAGATTGGCGGTCGCCTCGATCCAGACGAAGCTGCACACCAGATCGCCGTTGTACGCGAAACGCTTGAAGAAACAGGGTTGGTCATCGGACTGAACGGCGAAATCAATGCCGATAAAGCGCGCGCCGCCCGGAAGTACCTCGAACAGACCGGTGAGCTCGAACCGGTTCTCGAACATTTCGGATGGGAACTCGATCTCGATCAGTTAGTGCCGTTTGCCCGCTGGTATCCAAAGAATGAACGCATCCCGCGTGTCTATGACACACGTTTCTACCTAGCCGACATCGGTACAGGCGCGGTCGAGATAGAGGCGGACCTTTCCGAAAATACGCATCTTTTCTGGACCACTGCCCAGGGCGCGCTCGATTCTGCGGAAAGGGGGGACATCAAGGTAATCTTCCCGACCCGCCGCAATCTGGAGCGCCTCGCCCTGTTCGAAAATTTCGCCGCGGCGAAGGCTCAGGCCGAAGCCATTCCCGTGAAAACGATAACTCCCTTCATTGGCGAAATGGATGGCAAGTCGTGGCTGCACATTGGTGAGGATCTGGGATACCCCGTGACGGGCGAACCGTTGAATACGGTGGCAAGAGGCTGACGTTTGGTGCTCACTCTTCCGGACTCATTGGTATGGCGTTGGCAATTATCGACGGTGCTTGCGGCCAAATAAATGTTTCCGCTCTGCGACAGGTGGCGTCGTAAGGCAGTTCGGGTAAGATAGGATTATGGGGGACGCATGGTAACGATACGCGACGTTGCGAAAGCCGCAGGCGTGTCGGTTGCCACCGCGTCGCGCGCGCTTAACGGCATGTCCATCGTCACAGCAAAAACACGCGAAAAAATCGAAGCTGCAGCGACCGCGCTTGATTATGTTCCACACAGTGGCGCGAGAAGCCTCACCAAGCGCAAGACCGATACGATAGGGGTTATTCTACCCGATTTATTCGGCGAGTTCTTTTCCGAAATCATTCGCGGTATCGACCTTGTCACCCATCGCGCCGGCAAGAGCTTGCTGCTGGGCAATATGCATGGGAGTGCCGAAGAAACTGCACAAGCGATCCGGGCGATGCGTGGCAGGGTTGACGGACTGCTTGTCATGCCACCGAACTCTCGCGCGGATACCGTAGAGGCAGTGACGCGCGATATCCCCACCGTACTGCTTAACGCCCAGGGAACCGATGACGTCACTCCGTTTGTATCGGTAGACAATTATACAGGCGCGCGGTTGGTCACGGACCATCTCATCGATCGCGGAGCACGCAATATAATTCATATCGCGGGTCCGGCTAACAATCGCGATGCGCGCGAGCGACAGCGGGGATATTGCGACGTGCTGGCGGAGCGGACCGGCAATGGAAGCCCATTGATATTGCCAGGCGATTTTCGCGATGATGCGGGTCGCGAGGCCGCCCGCTTGCTGCTTACCAGCGGCATTACCTTCGATGCTGTGTTTGCCAGCAACGACATGATGGCGGTCGAATTGATGAGCGAGTTGCGCGTGGCCGGTCTTCAGATCGGTAGCGATATTCTTGTCGCGGGGTTTGATGACATTCCGCTTGCCCGGCATGTGACGCCGGGCCTCACGACAGTTCATTCCGACATTACACGTGTGGGTTCGACGGCCGCCGAACTGATGCTTCGCATGATGGAAGGCGAGACGCTGGAACAGGATCAGAGTCTGATCATCGCACCCACCCTCGCGATCAGAGGATCAAGTCAAGGAGGAGCGGGAACGGCTCGTACCTGACGAATTGACCCCGTATCGAGAACTCGAATAGGACGAACTTATTTCTATTTTCGAGTTTCTTGGAGAAAGATCGCGATGACCCGGTTCGGACGTTTTGCCGTGCTGCTAACTGCAGCATCAATGGCCACGGCTTGCGCGAGTATGTCGGGTCCAGCGCTCGCTTATGCGGTACCCGTGATCACTGGACAACACCCGCAACAGAGTCTGGAGGCAGGAGGCTACCCGTACCAGTTGTTTGTGCCCCGTTCATACGATTCCGAAGCCAAATGGCCATTGATGATTTTCCTCCACGGCTCCGGGGAGCGTGGATCGGACATCGCGAAGGTCAAGGTTCACGGACCGCCCAAGCACGCGGACATGGATCCAGACTTTCCCTTCATTCTCGTCTCCCCATTGCTGCCTGCGGAAGAAGACTGGGATGTTTCGAAGCTGGAAGCGATCCTCGATCATATTGTGGAGACGATGCCGATAGATGAAAATCGCATCTACCTCACCGGTTTGAGCCGAGGTGGGCGTGCCACATGGCGGTGGGGAGCCGAGCGGCCCGATCTCTTTGCGGCACTAGTCCCGGTTGCTGGGCAAGGTGATCCTGCGACCGCCTGTGAACTGGTTGATGTACCAATCTGGGCATTGCATGGCGATCGGGACGATGTGGTCATTCCTGAGGGAAGTTTTGCGATGGCGCGCGCGATCAGGGCGTGCGGTGGCAATCGAAGCAGGCTGACGATCTATCCCGACCTTGGCCACAACGCATGGGACCCCGCCTATGCGGATCCCGAACTCTACCTCTGGATGCTTTCGCAGCGGCGGACTGACGCAGATGACTAGACTATATGCGGCGCTGGTGCTGATCGGCATGCTGCTGGTCGCCGGATGCATACACGCGCCGACCGCCAAGACAGAGCGCGAAGCGCAACTTAATGTGATGACCTATAACATCAGGCTCGATCTGGCATCGGATGGGCCCAATGCCTGGCCAGAGCGACGCACGCTCGTGCGCGATCTGATCCGCTATGAAGCGCCGGCAATCCTCGGCATGCAGGAGGTATTGCTTCCCCAGAAGCGCTATCTGGAAAAAACACTTCCCGCCTATTCTTTCATCGGAGCGGGCCGGGATGATGGGGAGGAAGCTGGCGAGTTTTCACCGCTAGCGTGGCGGCGCGATATGTTCGAAATGACCGACAGTGGTACCTTCTGGCTGTCTCCCACACCGGATGTTCCAGGTAAGGGTTGGGATGCCGCCTACCCGCGCATTGCCGCGTGGGCCATTCTGGAACGCCGCGATGGTCGAGGAAAGCTCCGCGTTCTCAATACGCACTTCGATCATGTCGGCGCGGCCGCTCAGGTCAACGCAGCCAAACTCATTTCGCACTGGATTAACGCGGGCCTTGGAAAGGGCTTGCCGACGATCGTGATGGGCGACTTTAACTCCGACCCGGACAGCGAAGCCTATCAGGTCCTGACTTCCGGGGCGCTTGTCGATAGCCGCGGCGAAAGCATCGCCCCTCCTTACGGACCGCCGGGCACTTTTACCGGCTTCGACATAGCCCAGAACGCCCGCGCGGCGATCGATCACATATTCGTATCACCTGACATTCTCGTCGATCGATATGCGGTGATCACTCAGCACTGGGGTGGCCGCCTGCCATCGGACCACTATCCGGTCAGTGTGGTTCTGCGACTGCCAGACAGTTAGAGCCCTACCGCTCGGCATCGTCCAGCCAGCCCCCGGAGAACCCGGCCCGCTCCAGGCCGCGGCGGATATGCGGGTTCTTACGCATCGTCGCCCATACGAGGCCGGTGCGCTGGTTTTCCAACATGGCCAGGATCGGGCCCTGGTCGATGCCGAGATGATCGCGCGCGACCCAGCCTTTGACCGGATCGGTATCGCCCGTTGTCGAGCCGGCGTCCACGAACGTAAAGCTGGGGTTGATGGCATCCTTGAAGCCGTAATCGGTGTAGAGGCGGTCGCCATACTTCGCCTTCATGCTCATCAGCGCCGGGATGGTAACCTCAGGCGCGAAGGGTATCGACCCGCCCGCTGCTGTCGGGACGATGGTGCCGTCATCGACCACGCGAATGGCACTGACGCCGCGCGCAGCATAGGTCAGGAAGGTGCGGGACTTGCCGTTAACGGTGTACTGGCCCGCCGATGAAGCTGGCCCGTCTGACGCAGTCCACCCCCAGATGCTAGCACTGTAATCCTTCCAGTCATTGGGATTGTCGGCACCATAGGCCCGCTGGCTCAACGTGGCGCGCCGGCTATTCTCGAAATAGTCGATGCCCTTCGAGCGCATGAAGTCATCCTGGATGCCACGGAAATCGATCCAGACGTGGCTGTACTGGTGTCCGAACAAAGGCTCGAACTGGAGATATTCGTAACCGTAGTAGGTGCCCCAGTCCTTCTCGAGATCCATGGCCCAGGCCTGATCCCAAGCTTCCTTGCCAACGGGATGTGTGGGGGATCCTGCTGCCAGTATGTAAACCAGCATGCCTTCGTTGTAGCCGATCCAGTCATGCGTACCAAAGTCGCCCCCTTCCCCGCGCTCGGGGTACCACCCCATGGCGATCGCCTTTCCGCTCCCGCCATTGGCTGATGGAATGGTGCTGTTTTCGCGCTGAACGAAAGTCCAGTCGACCCGCCGGTAGATCTTCTCCGCGAGATCGCGGATCTCCCGTTCCACGGCTGTGTCGCGATCGAAGTAGCTTTGAGCGAATAGAACGCCGCCGAGGAGTAGCGCGGTGTCGACTGTAGAAAGTTCGGTATTGCCGCGCCGCGTGCCATCTTCGTTATTCAGAAAATGGTAGAAGAAACCCTTGTGACCGCTCGTTCCGCTGACCGCGGGCCCTTGCGGGGCATTCCAGTAAAATTCCAGACAATCTCGCGTACGCTGGGCAGCATCGTCGCGCGAAACATAACCACGTTCAGCACCAACGCCAAAGGCGGTCAGGGCATAGCCTGTCGCAGCGATCGAGGAGAACGGGTTGCTGGGCCACCGGTCCGGCGCCAGGCACCGCTCGGTATCGGTAGTATCCCAGAAATACCGAAATGTGCGCTGAGTCAGATCTTCGGAGAAAGCAACCACATCGTTCGATGCGGGGCCAGAAGACGCAGGCGGATCGAAATTGGCGCAGGCAGCGAGGGTTAAAGACAGGGCGACAGCTGAAGCTGCGGAAAATCTCATGATAAACTCAAATCGTTATGATGTGCCGCACCGGGAGGACAGTGCGGCACACCTTGTTGCGACCCGATTAGAAGTCGAAGCCTGCAGAGACCTTGATCGTCCTCGGGAAACCGTCGGTGCTGTAGTTATTGAAGTTGCGCGCTCCAGTCACCGCGTCGAAACCGTTGTAATTGCGATCATCGAACACATTGAGCACGTCTGCGCGAACCCACAGGCGAGTGTCGTCGTTGATCAGACCGATGTTGAAATACTTGGTCAACGAAAGGTCGAACTGTCGGAAACCCCACAGATCACCATTTGCATCGTTTTCGACTGCCACAACATCGCGGGAATTTGGATCACCAGCTACAGAGACGAAAGCCTGCTGATATGCTGGCGATGCGATCTGGAACTTGCTGCCGAGAGTAAAGTCCAGCGGAAGATCTACCGTTCCAGCCATCACGAAACGATGCTTGCGTACGCCCGCCGACCGGATAACGGGATAATCGTCGAAAGATGGGAAATCGAGCGAGAAATACTCGCCAAAGCGGCGATTTTCTTCGGCCAGTGTGAAGGTGTAGGTTGCATCGATCGACCACGGTGACTGTTCCGTGTAACGCTTCCCAAACTTGAGATACGCGGAATCTGCATCGGTGTTGATGCCGTTAGTACCAATTAGAATAGCGCCATACGGACTTGGCGGAGTACCGAAAGGCGAGTCCGGATTGCCTTCGGCCGGGAAGAAGCTTCCGTCCGGGCGACGATTGCCGAGCAGATATCCAAATCCATCGCGGCTGGCGATATGCCGATATCCGACCTCGAGATTGAGGAGATCGAACGTGCTGCGAACACCCAGGCTGAACTGGTCCGAATAAGGCAGCTTCAGATCGTTATCGATAAAGCGGAGCTCGCCGCCAGCACCCGGAGGTGCTCCGTCGATTAGCTGCTGACGCCCAGCTTCCGTCAGATAGATCGGGTCGAACGGGATGCAGGTTGGACTGGCCGTGCAATCGCCGCGAGGGTCACCGGCATTCTGAAAGATGAATGTTCTCCCAAACGACGCTCCCTGTACGAGCTCTTGTTGAATGAAATCAAACTGGTTGCGGTCGTAAGAGCGGCCATATCCGCCAAAAAGCACGAACTGGCCATCAGGATCCAGCCAGTAAGAAAAGCCGAGCCGTGGCTGGATCGCGCCATAGAAGACTTTTCGTTCGGTACCGGTCGAGATGTAATCGTTGATGTCGTAGTTCGCGTTGATGAGATTGGGATAGTTTTCCGGCTGAACAGCCGCCACTCGCGCCGGATCGTGCACGTAATTGAGGAAATCTGGCGTGCGCTCGAAGTCCCAGCGAACGCCGAGATTGAGCGTCAGCCGATCCGTGACATCCCAGTCGTCCTGAATGTAGGCGCCAAACTGGAAAGTCTCTGAATTAAGCGACACATCGTCGCCCGGCACGATCGTGCTAAAATTCAATTCATATGGAATGGCGTCGTTGAAAGCGCCGCTGTTTGGTGTGGTGGGATCAGCGGGGTTGTAAGAGACGTTGTATGTGTATTGAGGATTGAAGCTGTTCTGCTGGGTCGAGTTGAGAGTGACCCACTTAGCCTTCACTCCGGCCTTGATTGTATGCCGCTCGAAGCCCGTCCAGGTGAAGTCGTTGGAGACCTGCCAGCCATCCTGGCCTTTGTCCTGGAAGTTTCGACCGCCACCGGTTTGAAGTACGGTGTCTTCGCGCCGGACATCGTCCTCTACAATCACGGCACGGAAGATGTTTCGCGGCTCAAGTAAGAACGGCCGCGGGTTCCATGTTACATCTTCGTAAGTGATCTTCAGATCATTGATGAAATTGTCGGAGGTGTGTTCCCACCGTGCGAGACCGCGCCATTCCTTCACGCTCGTGACTGTGCGCGTGCTGTAGGCAGCCGTACCGCTACCGAAATCTTCACCATCCTCGTCGCGATACTTGACCGAAACCTGGAAAAGGTCGGAATTATTGGGCGTGAAGTCCAGTTTTCCGAAATAGAGGTTTTCGTTGAATATCTCGCTGAACGTACCGAACGCACCCTGATATTCGCCGGGGAAGAAGCCGGTGGACAGATCAAGGCCGGGCGTCACGTCGCGCGGCGTGATGATCTCCTTGCCTTCATACGTGCCGAAGAAGAACAATTTGTCGCGGATGATCGGCCCGCCCAGGGTACCGCCGTACTGCAGATCCCTGCTTTCGGTTTTCCCTTGCGGATTTTCCCCGAACAATTCGATCGGGCGTGCAGCCCGCAAACTCTGGTTGGTGAAATCGATGAAACCGGAGCCATGGAACTCGTTGGTGCCGGACTTCGTGATAGCGGTGATTGCGACCGATCCGACCTGGTCGAATTCCGCCTTGTAGTTGGAACTGATGACGCGATATTCGCCGATCGCCGCCTGGGGGAACGGGTTGCCTTGCGTTGAATCCTGTCCGGTTACACCGCCTCGGAGGATATAGTCTTTCTGGCTCACGCCATCGATGAACACATTTACCGAGCTGCTGTTCTGTGCACCGCCCTGAAGCCGGCGGTCGCCGCCAAACCCGTCGATGAACTGAACGCCCGGTGCGAGATCGGCAAAAGCCAGGAAGTTGCGGTTCGTCTGCGGTATCTGTTCGATCAGCCGCTGGGAAATATTGATGCCGACTTCGCCGCCTTCCAGCGTACGAATGCGGTCGCCCGTCACCAGAATGACATTGTCGCCAGCAGCAACATCGTCTCCACCATCATCGGCGGCGGGGGGAGCTTCCGTTGCGGCGATTTCACCCACATCGAAGTTCAGGACAGCATCCTGCGCCACCGACAATTGGAAGGTGTCGGTCTGAAGCACACCGTCGGGCGTGGTAACTTCGAGACGATAGGTTCCCGCCGCGAGGGACGCGAAATTATACCGCCCGTCGGCAGCAATCGTGGCGGTGCGGGTCACACCCGTATCCACTCTGACCGCAGCGACCTGGGTGGCGCCGCCGGTAATCTGACCGCGTAGCGATGCATTGGATTCCTGCGCATGCGCCGGTGCAGCAAGGCCGATCGCCAGCGCACCCATGGCGCTACCCTGCACAAGAGCCAGAGCCATGCGACGAGCGACCGCCGAACGATTCATATGCGGAAACTTCATCGGTAATTCCTCCCCAAAATCGCGGTCTCGGCTCGACCGCTCAGGCTCGCGGCATTGCCTGCCGCGTAACCGAATCGACATTTGACGAGTGATGTTGTAACCGGTTTCATGATCGATGTATAGACAGATCGGAAGAGGCGATTCCCTTGGGGCGGCTCTTCATCGTGAATATAGTCAGAAGTCCAAATGGGAGGAATTACATGCGTTCATTGCAGCGAGGTGTGCTTGCGGGCGTCAGCGCGTTGGCACTTGCCGGTTGCGCCACTACCGGCGTGGCATCGGCACCCCCGCCATCCTCCAGCGCTTCGTCCACCGCAGTGCCGATCGAGCCCGCCCAGCCATCCTGGGCCGCGCGCGATGTAGAGATGGACGCCTTTCTCGATGATCTGATCGGGCGGATGACTCTTGAAGAAAAAGTCGGCCAGCTGACGCTGCTCACCAGCGATTGGGAATCGACCGGTCCGACCATGCGCGAAGGCTATCAGCAGGATATCGCAGCAGGGCGCGTGGGATCGATCTTCAATGCCTATACCGCAGATTATACGCGCGAACTGCAGCGGATGGCTGTCGAAGGCACCAGGCTGAAAATACCGCTGCTGTTCGGATACGATGTGATCCACGGCCATCGCACCATCTTCCCGATCTCCCTCGGCGAAGCGGCGAGCTGGGACATGGATGCAGTCGAGAAATCGGCCCGCGTATCGGCCGCGGAAGCGTCAGCCGAAGGGATACACTGGACTTTCTCCCCCATGGTCGATGTGTCGCGCGATGCCCGCTGGGGCCGCGTTTCGGAAGGTGCCGGGGAAGATGTCTACCTTGGCAGCAAAGTCGCCAAGGCACGCGTGCATGGCTACCAGGGCGACGATCTGAAGGCCGTCGACACGGTTCTGGCAACCGCGAAACACTTTGCCGCTTACGGGGCAGCCCAGGCAGGCCGCGACTATCACACGGTCGATATCTCCGAACGAACGCTGCGCGATGTCTACCTCCCGCCTTTCAAGGCCGCAGTCGATGAAGGGGTCGCCACCTTCATGACGTCGTTCAACGAATACGACGGCGTGCCAGCCAGCGGCAGCAAATTCCTGCTGACCGACGTCTTGCGCGATGAATGGGGCTTCGACGGCTTTGTCGTCACCGACTACACCTCCATCAACGAGATGGTCCCGCATGGTTACGCCAAGGATCTCGAGCAGGCTGGCGAACAGGCGCTCAATGCCGGCGTCGATATGGACATGCAGGGCGCCGTGTTCATGGAAAACATGGTGAAATCGGTCGAAGAAGGCCGCGTGAGCCAGGCGAATATCGACCGCGCAGTGCGCCGCGTGCTCGAAATGAAATATCGCCTCGGACTGTTCGAAGATCCCTATCGCTACGCCGACGAGGCGCGGCAGGAAGCAACGCTGTACAAGCCGGAATTTCTCGAAGCTGCGCGCGACGTAGCGCGCAAATCGATGGTTCTGCTCAAGAACGACGGCAATGTGCTCCCGCTGGCCGCCGATGCTAAGCGAATTGCCGTGATCGGCCCGCTTGGGGACAGCAAGACCGACATGATCGGCAGCTGGTCGGCAGCCGGTGATCGCGAGACCCGACCGGTCACCGTGCTTGAGGGCATGAAGGCCCACGCCGGAAACGGTGTCACGGTCCAGTACGCTAAGGGCGCGAGCTACGAGTTCGGCGACGAAGGCAAGACCGATGGTTTTGCCGAAGCGCTTGCGCTGGCGAAATCGTCGGACGTTGTCGTCGCGGTCATGGGCGAAAAATGGGACATGACGGGCGAAGCTGCCAGCCGTACCTCGCTCGACCTGCCAGGCAATCAGCAGGCCTTGCTCGAACAGCTCGTTGCAACGGGCAAACCGGTCGTGCTGGTGATGATGAGCGGTCGCCCCAATTCGATCACCTGGGCAAACGACAACGTGCCCGCCATTTTGCATGCGTGGTATCCGGGCACGCAGGGCGGCCACGCGGTCGCAGATGTGCTGTTCGGTGATTACAACCCTTCGGGCAAACTGCCGATCACCTTCCCCATCAATGTGGGCCAGGCGCCGATCCACTACGACATGAAGAACACCGGCCGCCCCATTGAACTGGGGGAGCCGGGCGCAAAATACGTTTCGCGCTATCTCAATACGCCGAACGATCCACTGTACCGCTTCGGCTATGGTCTCAGTTACACGACCTTCGGCTATTCACCGGCAACGCTGTCGGCCTCGTCGATGGGGCCCAAGGGTTCGATCACCGCTACTGCCACAATCACCAACACGGGCACGCGCGCGGGCGAAGAGGTGGTGCAGCTCTATGTGCGCGATCTTGTCGGATCGGTCACCCGGCCGGTGCAGGAACTGAAGGGCTTCGAAAAGATAGCGCTGCAACCGGGTGAAAGCCGGACAATATCCTTTACGCTGCGGCCCGAAGACCTCGCGTTCACCCGTGCAGACATGTCGCATGGCTGGGAACCGGGGGAATACCGACTCTGGATCGCGCCTTCATCGGGCGCGAAGGCGAGTACTCCGGTAACCTTTACCCTCACGGAGTAATCGCATGAACCTTCCCGGCTTCCATGCCCCCCAGCCCTCGCGCTGCTCGCATCCATTGCCCTGACGAGCTGTGCGGCGGTCGAGGCCGGGAAGGTTCACACTGCTGCGGCGGGGAAGGTTCGCTAAGGCACGCGGCCGGACGTCGCCGGCCTAGCTTGCCGGACGGAGAGATAGGGCAAAGCCCCCGCCTGCTTCCATCGCTAGCGTCAAAGTGTCGCCGCCGATGATCTCGCGTGTTTCTCGAACCATGGCGAAAGGATCGGCGTCGATCCCGCCGCCCTTGCCGTCCCGCCAGATTTCTGCGGTGTAGCGCTTGCCCTTTGGCAGAAAAGACAGATCGATCGGGATTTCGCGGCGTTCGGCATCCGTAACGCCGCCCACCCACCAGTCTTCACCGCCGCGCTGCTGGCGCGCGACAATCGCGTATTCGCCGATGTCGCCCGCCAGGACGCGCGTCTGTTCCCAATCGACGGGGACCTGTTCGATAAAGGCCAGCGCATCGGGATGCTTCGCGTAGTTTTCCGGCAGGTCGGCTGCCATCTGGAGGGGCGAGTAAATCACGACGTAATCGGCTAGCTGGCGGGCCAGCGTGTTCGGGATGGCGCGGCCATCGCGGCCTTCCAGACTGACGATGCCCGGCGTCAGATCGAACGGACCCGAGAGCATGCGGGTAAAGAGCAAGGTCGGTTCGTGCTCGGGCGGATTGGGCGGCTCGCCCCAGGCGTTGTATTCGGTCCCCCGAGCGCCTTCACGGGTGACGAGGTTCGGGTAGGTCCGCCTGAGGCCCGTATCCTTGATGGGCTCGTGGGCATTGATGGCTATGTGGTGCTCCGCGGCCCGTTCAGCCACGTGGACGTGATGGCGGGCCATGTATTGTCCGTCATGGTATTCCCATTGCTCCGTCCCATCGGGATCTTCGCGCAGGACACCGCCGGCGTCCGCGACGTAGCCGGTTTTTACCGAATGAACGCCATAGCGCTGGTAGTAATCGAAAGCCTTTTCGAGCTGGCGTTCGTAAAGCCCTGCATTCCCGGCAGTTTCATGGTGCCCCATGATCTCGACGCCTTTTTCGCGTGCGTATTTCGCGATGCGGTCCATGTCGAAATCGGGATAGGCTACGGCGAACTGGAAATTGCGTCCGCTCTCGCTCCACCAGCCTTCGTTCCAGCCTTCCACAAGGACCGAGCCGAAGCCATGGTCGGCTGCGAAATCGATGTATTCGAGTACGTTATCGGTGGTCGCGCCGTGCTTGGGTCCCGCGTTCCAACTCCATTTGTCGAGATGCATTCCCCACCAAATACCCACGTATTTCTGGGGTTTGACCCAGCTGACATCGCCCAACCGGTTGGGCTCGTTGAGGTTGAGAATGATGTCCGCGGCTGCATAAAGCGCCGGCGCGTCCTCGCCGATCAGGATGGTCCGCCATGGCGTTTCGAAGGGCGCCTCCCGCCGCACCTTCCAAGGCTGCGAGGATGGAGCGAGGCGGGTGCGGAAGCGTTGGTGGTCGATGCGTTGCAGCCAGAAGGCCGAATAATCGATCAGCGACGCTTCGTGGAGCGCGATGTGAAGGCCGTCCGAGCGGCGGAAAGTGATCGGGGAATGGGCCGTGCCGACCTGATTGGCCGGGGTGTGATTGTAGAGATATTCGTAACGATTCCATTCACCTGCGGGGATCCACCATGCTTCCGCATCGCCGGCAATCGCGAACTCGGTAAGCTCTTCATCGATCATCACATCGGTGAGCTGAGGCTGATCGGGAAAGGCGAAGCGGAAGCCCAGACCGTCGTCGAACACCCTGATAGTCATGTCAATCGAGCGTTTGATCTTGCCCTGTTCGGTCAGCCGAACACGCATTTCATTGTGTTTATCGACGACCAACCGGCTTTCGCCCCAAGGCTGTTCCCAGGTTTCGTCCGCACTGGAGCGCACCGGATCGCCGAGCGTGATGCCGCTGCCCCACTTGCCCGCGCCGCGAAGCAGGAAACCCAGTTGCGAGGCATCGATGACCGGCGCCCCGTCCCGGTCGACGGAATAGGTCGGCGCGCCGTCCACTGTGGTCAGCGCAAAGCAGAGCCGCCCATTGGGCGAGCACTGCCGATGCGACACATCGTCCTGCGCGGCCAGGCCGCCTGCTGG
This sequence comes from Qipengyuania pacifica, assembly GCF_019857205.1. Classification (GTDB taxonomy): domain Bacteria; phylum Pseudomonadota; class Alphaproteobacteria; order Sphingomonadales; family Sphingomonadaceae; genus Qipengyuania; species Qipengyuania pacifica. The sequence continues at coordinate 165,520 of NZ_JAHWXO010000004.1, forward strand.
AACGAACACGAGGAACAAAGCGCCCAAGGCCGCCCGTCCGCCACGATTGCGCAAATATGACCCGATCATCTCTACCTCCTGAAACGAGGGCTAGGCGTTCGCACGGCGCGGGGCCAGAAATTTCGTGCAACCGGTTACATTTTTGGTTATCCCATAGCGGATAAGGCCCGTCGGACAGGGCACACCTGGGAGGAATGTAGAGATGGCACTGGCCCCTGATGTTGCAGCGAGCACGGATCCTGCGGCGGTTGTCGAGGATGGCGAAGGGATCAAGGCGCCGGGTCTCAACTATTTCGTCTTCGGCCTGTTCTTCATCTTCGGCGGCATCACGTCCCTGAACGATGTGATCATCCCCAAGCTGAAGGAGCTGTTCACGCTCAACTACACGCAGGCCATGCTGGTGCAGTTCTGCTTCTTCGCCGCCTATCTCGTGATCGGTATCCCGGGTGCCAAGCTGGTCAAGAAGCTGGGCTACATGCGCGGCGCAGTGGCCGGCCTTTTGACCATGATGGTCGGCTGCCTGATGTTCATTCCCGCCAGCCAGAACGCCACCTACTGGGTGTTCCTGCTTGCCCTGTTCGTCCTCGCCAGCGGCGTGGTGATCGTCCAGGTCGTCGCCAATCCGCTGATCTCGCTGCTGGGGCCGCAAAGCACGGCCCACAGCCGCCTCACCTTTGCCCAGGCCTTCAACTCGCTGGGCACCTGGGTCTTCCCGCTGATCGGCTCGGTCGTCATTCTGGGCAGCCTTGCCAATATCACTGCGGATCAGCTTTCGGGCGCCGAGCTTACCGCCTATCGCCAGGCGGAAAGCGAAGCGATCTGGCAGGGCTATCTGGGTGTTGCCGCCCTCATCGCGCTGGTCGCGCTGGCCGTCTGGCTGTTCCGCAATCGCCTGCAGGGCGAAAAGCACGAGGCATCGAGCGGCTTTGCCGGGCTCGACCTGCTGAAGCGCAGCCGGTTCGGCTTCGGCGCGCTGTGCATCTTCCTGTATGTCGGCGCGGAAGTGTCGATCGGATCGATCATCATCAACTACCTTGCCGAAGACCGCGTGCTGGGCCAGCCGGAAAGCGTGATCGGCTGGATGATCAGCCTCTACTGGGGCGGTGCGATGGTGGGCCGGTTCATCGGCTCCTACTTCCTGCGCCTCTTCTCGCCCGGCAAGATCCTCGCCTTCAATGCGACCGGTTCGATCCTGCTGATCCTGATCAGCGCCAACAGCTCCGGTACGCTGGCCGCCTACAGCCTCCTTGCCGTGGGCCTGATGAACTCGATCATGTTCCCCACGATCTTCTCGCTCGCCTGCGAAAAGCTCGGCTCGCGCGCGGCGGACGGATCGGGCATCATCAATGTCGCGATCTTCGGCGGCGCGGTCGTCCCGCTGCTGTTCGGCGTTCTCGCCGATACCACCGGCAGCCTCCCCCTCGCCCTCACCCTCCCCGCCATCTGTTACGCCATCATCGCCAGCTTCGGCCTCTTCGCACGAAAACCCGCAATAGCGTGACAGGGAGGGAGCGGCGGTGCGGCGCCCCCTCCGGAAAAACAGGTAGCGCCCGCCTGCCTGGCCGTTAACCAAAGTGAGGCACAGCAGCCGGAATTCTACCGATGGATTTTCCGGAATATGGCCAGACCCAATCGCAATGACCTGATTGCCATCATCGCCGTCGCGTGCCTGTTCGCGATGCTGGCATATCTGGGCATGACGCTGATGCGCGCAAGCGAACGCATCGCGCTGCTGTGGATCCCGAACGCCGTGGTGGCAGCCCTGCTGATCCGCAGCCGGTCGGACAGCCGTGTCTATTTCATCCTGGCCTGCGCCGCGGCGGATCTGGCGGTGAACCGGATGATCGGGGACGGATGGAGCATTGCCATCGCCCTGTCGGTGGCGAATGCCGCGGAGATCGCCGTGATCGTATGGGCAGTGCAGACGTGCTGCGGCAAACATCCCGACGTCAACGATATCAGGACGCATGGCTGGTTGCTGGTATCCGCGCTGAGCGGCGCCGGCGTTTCGGCCACCATTGCCGCGCTGGCATTGTCCGGCGGCGATCCAGCGACGTTCTTCCAGCAATGGGAGAGATGGGTTCTGGCCGACGGGCTGAGCCTGCTGATCATTCTGCCGCTTGCCCTGATCGGGATCGACGCATGGCGTGAACGCCGTTTGCCGCCCAAGCATAGCCCGGCCGAATGGGCTTCGATGATTGCGATCGTCATCTGCGGCAGCATCGTCGTCTTCGCCCAGTCGCAATATCCGTTCCTGTTCCTGGCGTGTCCGCTGGTCCTTTATGCAGCTTTCCGGACCGGGATGAACGGTACGGCCATTGCCGTGCTGATCGTGACCGCAATCGCATCGATTGCCACGTCCCTGGATGCAGGGCCGATCACGCTGGTGCGCGGGTCCATCGAAGACAAGCTGTTCGCTTTCCAGATATTCCTCGCCAGCAATTTTGCGATCGGCCTGCCGGTCGCCGCCATGCTGGAAGGGCGCATCCGCGACCGGGACCTGATCCGCCAGAGCCGGGACGACAAGCAGGAAATCCTCGATCACATCCGCGAAATCATCTTCCGCACGGATGAGAACGGTCGGTGGACCTCGCTCAACCCCGCATGGGAAGCACTGACGGGCTATACCGTCGAGGAGTCGCTGGGCTGGCCCACCACGAAATTGCTGGTACCCGAGGATTTCGCAGCGGCAGGTCAGATCTATCCCGCCCTTGTGAGCGGAGAGCTTCGCGAGACGACCCTGACCCAGCGTTTCATCGATAAATGGGGCGCATGCAGACATATCGAGGTCAGCATCCGGCGGGCAACCGACGAGCGCGGACGATTTTCCGGGACGATCGGAAATATCCGCGATGTGACCGAGCAGATACGTCAGGAAAAGGCCCTGTCGGATAGCGAGAAGCGATTCCGCACCCTTGCCGAATCCGCCCCCATCGGGATTTTCCAGGCGAACGGTCAGGGGCAATTGACGTTCATCAATCCTTCCTGGGCGAACAAGGTCGGTAAAACCGTCGACGAAATGCTTGGGCGTGGATGGGTCGATGCGCTGGCATCGCTCGAGGCGATACAGGCCGACCCGCCGTTCAGGGGTTTCGAACCTGGCATGGTCCGGCGGCGTACGCTGGAATTTCGGGCGCCGGACGGGTCGAGCCTGTGGATGGATACCTATAATACGGCCGAGTTCGACGAGAATGGTGCCGTGACAGGTTATTACGGCGCGGCAGTCGATATCACCGAGCAGAAACAGGCGAGCGAAAAGCTGGAGGCCAGCGAAAGCCGCTTTCAGGCCCTGGCCAATCTGGCACCCGCAGGCATATTCCGCACGGATACCGAAGGCCGCTGCACCTATGTCAACGCGGCGTGGCTGCGTCTTTCCGGGCTGGGACCCGATGAATGGCAGGGCGACGGCTGGGCCCGTGCAGTACATCCCGAGGATCGCGACAGGGTGCATGCGGAATGGACCGGTGCGGTCGAAAGCCGGACGGAATGCCGTCTGGAGTTCCGCTGGCTTCATGGCGACGGGTCGATCGTGTGGGTCGACACCATCGGACGGCCCGAATTCGACCAGGCCGGACAGGTCACCGGCTTCATCGGCGTGAACATCGACGTGACCGAGCATCATGAAGCCATCGCCGCCCTGGCCCGGCGAGACGAGCAACTGACCCTGATCACCGAAAACATCACCGATGCGGTGGTGCGTCTCAACCTGAAGGGGACCTGCGTTTACGCCTCGCCATCGGCGAGGGATCTGTTCGAACTGCCGCTGAGTGCGCTGATCGGATCCAACCTGCTGACCGGATTCCATCCGGACGACGATGCGAGCGTTCATGACGCTTTCGCCGGATTGGCAGATGGCAGCAGGAAACGTGCACTGATCGCGTTTCGCGCGGCTTCGGTCGACGAGCCCGAGACCTATCGCTGGATGGAAGCCAATTGCGCGCCCGTGCACGATCATCGCAACGGGCGGCCGGTCGAAATCATCGCGTCCATCCGCGATGTATCGCATACCAAGAAGCTGGAAGCCGAACTTCGCGCAGCCAGGTTGGCAGCGGAAGATGCCGCCACGGCCAAATCCGCGTTCCTGGCGAACATGAGCCACGACATTCGCACGCCGATGAACGGCCTGCTTGGCTTCACCGAGCTGCTGAAAAAGACCGATCTGAGCGACCGGCAGACGGATTACGTGCGCCTGATCGACGAATCCGGACGCGGCATGATGCAGCTGCTCAACGACATCCTCGACATATCGAAGATCGAGGCCGGGCTGATGCGCGTGGCGCAGGAACCGGTGGACGTGCGCCACAAGCTGACCGGCGTGGTGCGGCTGATGGAAGCCGTAGCCCGGGAAAAGCAGGTCGCACTGGAACTGGATATTGCCGACGACCTTCCGAAATGGGTGGTCGGCGACCGCCTCCGCTTGCGGCAGATCGCGCTCAATCTGGTGGGCAATGCGATAAAGTTCACGGCGCACGGTACGGTCAGCGTACGCGTCGCGCCAAGTGCATGCGGTACCAGGTTCGAGCTGTCGGTCGCGGACACCGGCATCGGCATCGCGCCCGATCATCTGGAAACCATCTTCCATCAGTTCACGCAGGCCGATGGATCGACCGCCCGCAAATATGGCGGTTCCGGGCTTGGCCTGTCCATCACCAGCCAGCTTGCCGAACTGCTGGATGGCGAGGTGACGGTGGAAAGCGAAGTGGGCAAAGGCTCCACCTTCCGTGTGACAATGCCGTTGGTGCCATGTGCCGCGCCGCGACACGAAGAGGACGTGCCGGATGAATGCGAAGACCGTACAGATGCGGCGCATTCCCCCATTCGCCTGCTGATCGCCGAGGACAATTCGATCAATCAGGAGCTTATCGCGGCCATGGTGCGACAGGCCGGATACGATGCCACCATTGTCGAGGATGGCAGTATTGCCATCGAACGCGTGATCGCAGCGGCGCAGGACGAGAAGCCATACGACCTGGTTCTGATGGACGTGCAGATGCCGGGAACGGACGGGCTAACTGCAACCCGCGAGTTGCGTAATCGCGGTTATGGCCCGCAGGACCTGCCGATCATCGCGCTGACCGCCAATGCCTATCCCGACGATATCGCCCGGTGCCGGGCAGCCGGAATGCAGGCGCATATCGCAAAGCCGTTCTCGTATCGCGACCTCACCAGCAATGTGGAACGGTTTGCAGACAAGGCGGGGCGGATGGTAGCCGAGCCCGGCGTTTCGATCGATCCCGGCGTCTCGAACACGGCGCGGCTTCGCGATCGCTATATCAAGCGCAAGAACGACCTGCGCGAACTGATAAGCGCCATCGACGACAGCAATGTCGAAGAGCGCTGGCCCGAACTGGCGAGTGCCCTGCACCAGATTGCAGGCGTGGCCGCCTATTTCGGTGATGCGCATTTCGGCTCACTGGCGTCGCAAATCGAGCATGAACTGGGCGAGGCGAGCGAAGCGGAAAGCCGCCTGGTGCTCGTCTCGCGCAGCCTGTCGGTTCTGGACGAAGCGGCCTGAAGATGGGGGGGCAGGCCCGCCCTGCCCCGGAATATCCTGGAATGGGATCAGATGGCGCGGGCGCCAGCCGGCCTTTTTTCGAGTGCCTTGCGATCATGTGCTTCGGTCAACAGCACGTCGACCGTTGCGAGGAGTTTCTTCGGATCGAAGGGCTTGCGCATATATTCGTCGGCCCCGGCATACATGGCGAGGTCTTCATCGGATGCGCTGACGCGCGCGGTGAGCATCAGGGCCGGGATTTCCCAGAGATCATAGTCGATGCGCATCTGGCGAACGATCTGGACCCCGGTCATGCTGGGCAGGCTGCAATCGAGGATGACCATGTCCGGGCGCTTGGCCCGGATGACGTCGAGCGCAGCCGCCCCATCCTGAACCACACCCACGGCGTGTCCAGCCTGAATGAGAGTGTCCCGCACGATCTCGGCGACGATCTCGTCATCTTCAGCGACGATTATCCTGGGCATGCAGCATCTCCTTACTTGCGTAAGCGCTAGCAACAATATGGTATAGCAGATGCTTAGACGCCCTACGGGAATACACGTGCAAGCGCGGTAAAGCTGCGCTCAGCGGACCGGGGCCGGGCGCGAAACGCCTTGAAAACCGGCGCGCATTTTCTATACTCTACGGTATGGAAAAAGTCGCAAGCCGAGGACGTCCCAGAGAATTCGATACCGAGCTGGCCCTTGGCGCGGCGCTGCGCGTGTTCTGGGCCAAGGGGTACGAGGGCGCTTCGCTTTCCGATCTCACCGACGAAATGGGCATAACGCGGCCCAGCCTCTATGCCGCTTTCGGCAACAAGGAAGCGCTGTTTCGGCAGGCGCTCGACCTCTACGAACGCGACAAGCTCACCTATATCGGCGATGCGATCGAGGCGCCGACGGCGCGCGGCGTTGCCGAGCGCCTGTTGATGGGCTCGGTTGATGCTGCAACCACGGGCGATTGCAAGGGCTGCATGGGCGTGATCGCCTCGGTGGCCTGCCAGAGCGTGGAGCCTTCGATCAGGGACGATGTGAACGCACGGGCGGAATCCTCCCGGCGGGCGATCATCGCGCGCATGCAGCAGGCGATCGACGCCGGCGAATTCCGCGTGGCGACCGAAGCGGAGGCGATCACGCGCTATCTGCTGGCCATCATGCAAGGCATCTCGGTCCAGGCCCAATCGGGTGCGAGCCGCGAAGAGCTTTTGCAAGTTGCTGATTCTGCGTTACTTTCCTGGCCGTCTGCCTGACGGACATCCAAATCTGCGAAAATAATATCGGTCGGTACAGAAAAATACCTTGACCTGAACGCAGCATTACATACTTATCGGTACAGATTGTTGGTCGGGCCGACTCCCGTCGGTCACGCGTGATGATATGGGCACGCCCGATCCCGGAATAATTGCGAGTTCAATTTCGAAAGCCGCGCTTTCGAAAGCGATGTCGTGCGGCATAACAAGATCAGGGAACAGCGTATGTTCGATACCCCCTTCGACAGGTACCATGACGAAGCAGCGGCAGAGCGCCGCGAGCAGGAGCAGTTCGACGAGCGCGAACAGGACGGCGGCTACGATCCGGCCGAGGTGACGGCACGCCAGCCGAAATCGCGGTTGATGCGCGTGTGGATGGGCGTGCTGATCGTCCTTGCCGCGATCACCGCTTGGTGGGTCCTTGGCGGCGGCGCACCTGCGCCTGCAGCAGCCCCCCTGCCCGTGGTTACCGTCGCGACACCGCTGCAGAAGGAAATCACCGAATGGGACGAATTCGTCGGCCGCTTCGAAGCGAGCCGCCGCGTGGAGGTCCGCCCGCAGGTGTCGGGGCAGATAACCGCCATCCACTTTACCGACGGCCAGTTCGTCCGGCAGGGTGCGCCGCTGTTCACGATCGATGCGCGAACCTATCGCGCCTCGCTGGCGCAGGCGCAGGCACAGGTCGCTCAAGCCACCACGGCGCTTGCCCTCTCGCGCGACAATCTGGCCCGTGCGCAGCGGCTGGTCGAGGACGACGCGGTTGCCGCCAACGAAATCGACCGGCTGAAAGCGGAGGTGCGCAATAACGAGGCCGGCCTCGCCGCGGCACGTGCGCTGGTATCGGCCCGCGCACTGGACGTGGGATTCACCACGGTCCGCGCGCCGATATCCGGGCGGATTTCCGATCGCCGGGTCGATGCAGGCAATCTGGTGTCGGGCAGCGGCGGTTCGCAGGCCACCCTGCTGACGACCATCAACGCCGTCGATCCGGTCTATTTCGAATTCACCGGATCGGAAGCCTTGTTCCTGAAAGCCCAGCGCGAAGGGCTGGACAAGGGTACGCCCGTGGAAATCCGCCTGCAGGACGAAACCGAATATACCTGGCACGGCAAGCTAGATTTCACCGACAACGGGCTCGACGATGAATCGGGTACGATCCGCGCGCGCGCACTGGTCGACAATCCCGACGGATTCCTGACGCCCGGCCTGTTCGGCCAGATGCGGCTGGCCACTGGCGGCACGCACAAGGCGATGCTGGTTCCAGATACCGCCATCACGACCGACCAGACACGCAAGCTGGTTCTGGTGGTGCAAAACGATGGAAAGGTCGCCGCACGCTCAGTCGAGCTGGGTCCCCAGATCGGCAATCTGCGGGTGATCGAGAGCGGCCTGAAGCCGACCGAGAAGGTGGTGATCAAGGGCGTCCAGATGGCCATGCCCGGTCAGCAGGTGTCCGCGCAGCAGGGGACCATTGCCCCCGCCCGTGCCGAGACACGCATGGCCAAATCGCCACCGGCAAAATTCCGCGCTGCGGCTGCGACCTTCGCCGAATAACCGGCCCGGTTTCCGCCTGACCAATCCGCAATTCACACCCGAGGTGCGTCCATGCGACTGTCACGTTTCTTCATCGATCGACCGATCTTCGCCAGCGTGCTGGCCGTCCTGATCACGCTGGTCGGAGCCATTTCATATTTCTTCCTGCCGATCAGCCAATATCCGGACATCGTCCCGCCAACGGTGACGGTCACAGCCGTCTATCCCGGCGCATCGGCGGAAACGGTTGCCGATACGGTCGCCAATCCGATCGAGCAGGAAATCAACGGCGTCGATGGGATGCTGTACCAGTCCAGCGAATCCACGGGCGATGGACGCATGACGATTACCGTCACCTTCGCGCCCGGAACCGATCTGGATGATGCGCAGGTGCTGGTTCAGAACCGCGTCGCCATTGCCGAGGCCCGGCTACCCGAAGAAGTTCAGCGGCTCGGCATCGTGACCCGCAAGACGACGCCCGACTTCCTCATGGTGGTCAATCTGGTGTCGCCGGACGGGTCGCTCGATCGCGAATATATCTCGAACTACGCCCAGACGCGGATCAAGGATCAGCTCGCCCGGCTCGAAGGGGTCGGCGATGTGCAATTGTTCGGCCAGCGCGAACTGGCGATGCGCGTCTGGATTGACCCGGGCCGCGCCGCCGCCCGCGGACTGACCGGCAGCGACATCGTGCGCGCACTGCGGGCGCAGAACGTGCAGGTCGCAGCCGGCACGCTGGGGCAGCAGCCAAGCCCTGAAAGCGCCTTTCAGCTCAACGTTGAAACGCAAGGCCGCTTCACCGATCCATCGCAGTTCGGTCAGGTCGTCATCCGCACGGATGCGCAAGGACGCCAGATCCGCGTCAGCGATGTCGCCCGCGTCGAAATCGGCGCGACCGACTATGCCACGTCGGCCTATCTGAACGACATGGATTCGGTCATCTTGCCCGTATTCCAGAAGCCGGGTTCCAACGCTTTGGAGGCGGCCGAGGGGGTCAAGGAAACGATGACCCGCCTTTCGGAATCCTTCCCGCAGGGGATGGAATACCGCATTGTCTACAATCCCACCGAGTTCATATCGCAGAGCATCGACGCCGTCCTGCACACATTGCTGGAAGCGATCGTGCTGGTAGTCCTGGTGATTGTGGTGTTCCTGCAGAAGGCCCGCGCATCGATCATTCCGGTGCTGGCGATACCGATATCGCTGGTGGGGACTTTCGCCGTGCTCGCCATGCTGGGCTATTCGCTCAACAATCTGTCGCTTTTCGGACTGGTGCTCGCGATCGGAATTGTCGTCGACGATGCCATCGTCGTGGTCGAGAATGTCGAGCGCAATCTGGAACAGGGGTATTCCCCTCTCGAAGCGGCACGCCGATCCATGGACGAGGTCGGGACCGCCCTGATCGCCATCGTCCTGGTGCTGTGCGCCGTGTTCGTCCCCACCCTGTTCATGGGCGGATTGTCGGGCGAATTCTACAAGCAGTTCGCGGTTACGATTTCGGCTGCGACGGCCATTTCCCTGTTCGTGTCGCTGACCCTCTCGCCTGCCCTTTCGGCCCTGCTGTTGCGTCCACATGAAGATCTGCCCGCCGATGCACCGCGCTGGCGGCAGGGGCTGGACCGTGCCGGACAGCGGTTCAACAATGCATTCGAACGGTTCAGCGACTGGTACGCCCGGCTGACGGCACGTCTGGTCGCCATGCCCCGCAGGATGATGGCGGCCTATGCGCTGCTGATTGGCCTTACCGCCCTAACGCTCAGCGCAACGCCCACCGGCTTCATTCCGCAGCAGGATCAGGGCTATTTCGTGTCCGTCATCCAGCTCCCGCCTGGGTCGTCGACCACGCGAACAGATGCCGTGATGAAGCAGGTGGCCGAGCGCGTCCTGCCGATCGAAGGCATCAAGGGCACCGTCATGCTGTCGGGCTTCGACGGTACGACGCAAACACAGTCCGCAAGTTCGGCGGCGGCCTATTGGGTGCTCGACGAATTCGAGAACCGCAAGGGTAGCGGCAAATCGATCGACGAGCTTATCGCTGCAGCACAAGCCGCCACTGCCGGCATCAACGAAGCACGCCTGATGATCGTCAAACCGCCCGTAATCCAGGGGATCGGTTCGGCGGGGGGCTTTCGCATGATGCTGAAAGCGGATTCCGGCCAGGACTATCGCGACATGCAGCAGGTCGCCAATGAGGTCATTGCCAAGGCGAATGGTCAGGAAGGTCTGGCCGGTGTCTATACATTCTTCGACACGGGCACGCCCCGCGTGAAGACCGATATCGACCGCGACAAGGCCCAGATGCTGGGCGTGGCCCCGGCAGACATTTTCGATACGCTTTCGGTCTATCTCGGCAGCGCCTTCGTCAACGATTTCAACCTGCTGGGCCGCACCTACCGAGTGACCGCACAGGCGGAGGCGGACTATCGCGACGATGTGAGCGACATTGCCGGGCTCCATGCCCGCTCGGCCAATGGATCGATGGTTCCGCTCGGCTCGCTTGCGACGTTTACGGACACCACCGGGCCGTACCGCGTATCGCGCTACAACCTCGCCCCTGCCGTGGCCATCGATGGCGATACGGCGCCGGGCGGATCGACCGGTCATTCGCTGATGACCATGGAAAAGGTCGCGTCGACGACGGTTCCGCAAGGCTATTCGACCGAATGGACGGGCATTGCATATCAGCAGGCCACCACCGGCAATACGGCGGCCTATGTCTTCGGACTGGCGGTCCTGCTCGTCTTCCTGGTGCTGGCCGCACAGTACGAGAGCCTGATCATGCCACTGTCGATCATCCTGATCGTGCCGATGTGTCTGCTGGCGGCAATGGCCGGGGTGAACCTGATGGGCATGGACAACAATGTGCTCACGCAGATCGGCCTTGTCGTCCTGATCGCCCTGTCCGCGAAGAACGCCATCCTGATCGTTGAATTCGCTCGCCAGGGTGAGAAGCTGCACGGCCTTTCTCCCGCGGCTGCCGCAGTGGAAGCGGCGCGCACCCGCCTGCGGCCGATCCTGATGACCAGCTTCGCTTTCATCCTGGGATCCGTCCCGCTGGTAATCGCCACCGGAGCCGGGGCGGAACTGCGCCAGGCGCTGGGTACGGCGGTATGTTTCGGCATGCTCGGCGTCACCGGGTTCGGACTGATTTTCACTCCCACTTTCTATGTGGTCTGCCGCGTATTGGGCGACCGCGTGGCCGAGCTTCGCAGCCGCTGGAGCCGAAAGGCACCCGGCCTGACCGTGCAGCCAGCCGAATAGGACATTTCATCATGGCATATCGCACCTTCATCCTTTCCGCCGTTTCCGCGCTTGCCCTTTCGGGCTGCGCGGTGGGGCCGGATCGCGTCTCTCCCTCCCCCCCGTCCCCGAGCGCGACTTCCGGCCCCTTCCTTTCCGCCCAAACCGATATCGTGACCGCCAATCCGCTGCCGCAGGACTGGTGGCGGCTTTACGAAGACCCCGTGCTGGACGGACTGGTTGCAGATGCGCTGGGCGCGAATACCGACATCCGCCAGGCGGTAGCGCGGATGGACCGCGCCCGTGCTGCCCTGCGCGGTGCGCGATCGGACCGACTGCCGACCGTCGGTCTGACCGCGTCAGCCGCCTATTCCAGAACACCGGAATTCGAGACGCCCCCCGGAGCCGATCGGACGGGTACCGGCATTTCGCTAGGTGCTGATGTGTCTTATGAAGTCGATCTGTTCGGGCGGGTCAGCGGACAGATAAGCGCGTCTCGTAACGATCTGGCTGCGGCGCAAGCGGACGCCGATGCGGTGCGGGTCATGGTCGTAGCGGATACGACGCTGGCCTATGCCAATGCTGCCAGCGCTGCCGCGCGGATCGACGTGGCGCGATCGATCGTCGCCCTGCTCGACGACAGCCTTCGCCTGACGCGGCGACGCCACGAGGTGGGCATGGCAGACGGGCTGGCAGTCGCCCGTATCCAGAGCCTTCGCGACCAGCGGGCCGCCACCATCCCGGAAATCGAGGCGCAGCGCAGCGCCGCCCTGTTCGCGCTGGCGACGCTTACCGGACGCACGCCTGCGGAATTGCCCGCCATTTCGGGCGAGCGCTCGATTCCGCTCGAGATAGCTGCCCCCTTGCCCGTTGGCGACGGCACACAATTGCTGGCACGCAGGCCAGATGTCCGCGCGGCAGAGCAGCGGTTGCTTGCCGATACCGACAGGATCGGGGTTGCCCGCGCCGATCTCTATCCACGCATAACGCTGGGCGGTTCCGTCGGATCTTCAGCATCCAGCGTGAGCAATTTGTTTTCCGGCGGTCCGCTCGGCTTCATCCTGGGACCCTTGATCGATTGGGTCTTCCCCAACCGGGAACCGGTATTCGCGCGCATCGATGCCGCCAAAGCGGACGCGCGCGGATCGCTCGCAGCATTCGACGGGGCGATCCTCAATGCCTTGCAGGAAACCGAAACCGCCCTGTCCCGATATGCCGGGGCAATCGAGCGGCGGCGGTCTCTGGAGCAGGCGATGCAGGCAGCGACCAAGGCGGCACGCATTACCCGCGCCCAGAACCGCGAAGGCGTTATCGATTCGCTGGATTTGCTCGATGCGGAGCGCACGCTTGCCGAAACGCGGGCCGAACTGGCCGATCAGGACGCGCTCGTCTCGAGCCGCCAGATCGATCTGTTCCGCGCTCTGGGAGGTTCATGGTCGGCCGAGCGGGAGACGGCGTCGTGAACCTGAAGGCATTGCTGCGCCTGCATGCGGACGCTTTTCAGGCAGGCGCCGTGGGTTTCGGGGCGACCACCATCATCCTGCTGGTGACGTTGCTGTAGGTTTAGTGAGCGCCGGGCAAAGGTAATCACTGCTGCCCGGCGATCATTGCCTTGCCCCGATCTGAAAACTAGGTATGCTTGCAGGCGAACGCGCAAAAGTGCGTCGGTTGGGAGTATGTTTGCATGGCCTGGGATTTCGAGACCGATCCTGAATTCCAAGAAAAGCTCGACTGGATGGACGAATTCGTCCGCGAGAAGGTCGAACCGCTGGGCCTGCTGGGCATCCATCCCTATGACGTGAAGAACCCGCGCCGCAACAAGCTGGTCCGCCCTCTTCAGGAAGAGGTGAAGGCCAGGGGACTGTGGGCGTGTCACCTCGGCCCGGAGCTCGGCGGTCAGGGTTATGGTCAGGTCAAGCTGGGCCTGATGAACGAGATCCTCGGCGGTGCGAGTTTCGCCCCGATCGTGTTCGGCTGCCAGGCGCCCGATACCGGCAATGCAGAGATCATCGCCCATTACGGAACGCCCGAACAGAAAACACGGTATCTGCAGCCGCTGCTCGAAAACGAAATCGTTTCCGCATTCTCCATGACCGAACCGCAGGGCGGATCCGATCCGACCAATTTCATCACCAAGGCCGAACTCGACGGCAACCACTGGAAGATTAACGGCGAGAAATGGTTTTCGACCAACGGTCGCTGGGCGGAATTCCTGATCGTCATGGCGGTGACCGATCCCGATGCTCCGCGTCACGAGCGGATGAGCATGTTCATCGTGCCGGTCAATACGCCGGGGGTCGAAATCGTCCGCAACGTCGGCGTCTATGGCCAGGAAGACGGTTCGGAAAGCTATGTGCGCTACACCGACGTGCGTGTGCCGGCGGATCATCTTCTGGGTGAACAGGGCGGTGCTTTCGCCATTTCGCAGACACGCTTGGGCGGTGGGCGCGTGCACCACGCCATGCGCACCGTCGGCAATTGCCGCCGCCTGCTCGATGCGATGAGCCGGCGTGCTGTCAGTCGCAAGACGCGGACCGGCACGATCGCCGATTACCAGGCGGTCCAGATGCAGATTGCCGACAGCTATATCGAGCTTGAACAGTTCAAGCTGTTCGTCCTGAAAACCGCGTGGATGATCGACAAATATCAGGATTACCGCAAGGTCCGCAAAGACATAGCCGCGATCAAGGCGCTGATGCCCAAGGTCTATCACGACATCGCGCACCGCTGCATCCACATCCACGGATCGCTGGGCGTTTCGAATGAAATGCCGTTCGTCGGCAGCCTCATCGGTTCGATGGTCATGGGCATCGCCGATGGGCCGACGGAAGTGCACAAGGTCACCGTCGCCAAGCAACATTTGCGCAAATATCGCGACGTCGCCGATCCGATGTTCCCCGATTATTCGCTCATAGAGCGCCGGGCCAAGGCGCGGGAAATGTACGACCCGCTCGAAGAACTGGTGGAGGCGGCGGAGTAAGCCCGGTGCCGACGCCAGCGATGACGCGCGGACAGCGCCTGAGCTATGGTTTCGGGGCAGTGGCGAACGGCGTCAAGAACGCCGCCTTTTCCACCTATCTGCTGCTGTTCTACAATCAGGTGCTGGGGGTCCCGGCATCCATCGTTTCGACCGCGATCGCGCTGACGTTGCTGGTCGATGCCGTGGCCGATCCCTTCATCGGCCGCTGGTCGGACATGACCCGATCGCGGATCGGCCGCCGGCATCCGTTCATTCTCGGATCTGCGCTTCCGACGGCAGTATTCTTCATCCTGGCATGGTTTCCGCCCGCCGGGCTGACCGACATCCAGATGGGCGTGTGGGTATTTGCCATCGCGGCCCTGACGCGCACCTCGATCAGCGCGTTCGAAATCTCCTCCAGCGCCATGAACCCCGAACTGACCGACGATTACGCCGAGCGCACGAAACTGTTCGGCCTTCGCTACTGGTTCGGATATGTCGGGACCTTCGGCTTCACCGCCTTTTCCCTTGCCGTGTTCTTCGTTGCCACGCCCGAATACGCCCGTGGCCAGCTCAATCCCGAAGGCTATGTGAAGTTCGCATGGCTCGGCGGCGCGCTCATTTTTGCCGCCATTCTGGTGTGCGGCTTTGGAACGCTCAGCCGCGTGCCGCATCTGCGCCAGCGCGACGAACCCGGCGAAGGCGCCACGCCCACGTCCCATTTCAAGGAGATGTTCAGCGCGTTCAGCAATCGCGGCTTCCTCGCGATCTTCGCATTCGGCGTCTGCAAATACACTGCCATCGGGCTCTACGCCGCAACGACGCTGTATTTCGGCACCTATGTCTTCAAACTGGGTGCAGGACAGCTGGCCCTGCTGACGTTCGACAGTCTGGTTGCCGCAACGATCGCTGCGCCGTTCGCCCCGAAATTCTCGCGCTGGCTAGGCAAGCGCAACACATCGATGTTCATGGCTATAGGTGGCATTCTGCTCGGCCTTTCGCCGCTGCTGCTGACTTACCTGGACCTGTTCTTCCAGCCGGGCGATCCGATGCTGCTGCCCACGCTCTTCATCATCGGCGCAGTCTACGGTGCCATGATCGCGACCTCGCTGATCAACACCTCTTCCATGCTGGCGGATGTGGTGGAAGATCACGCCGTGCGCACCGGCCAGCATACCGCCGGCGTGTTCTTCGCCGCGTCCAGTTTCATGCAGCAATGTTCGACCGGGCTCGGCATCATGATGGCAGGGATCGTGCTCGAACTATCCGATTTCCCGACCGGGGTGAACGTCGACCAGGTGACGGTGGCGATGCAGAAGAGCCTGCTGATCCACTACATACCGGCCTCCGGCGGTTTGTGGATCATCGGCGCGCTGTTCCTGCTGCTCTATCCCATCACCGAGGCCAGCCATCGTGAGAACGTCGATCGCCTGAAGTCGCGCGAGGCGCAGGCCCGAGAGCAAGCCATCCGCGATGGCGCATTTGGCTCCCCCGCCAGGTAAGGAAAATAATGATCGCAGATCGCTCAGCCCCCAAACTCGGGCTATCGACCAAACTGTTCTATGGCTTCGGTTCGGTTGGCTACGGCGTCAAGGACGTCGCCTTCCGCTCGTTTCTTCTTCTGTACTACAATCAGGTCATCGGCATCCGGGCCGATCTGGTGTCCTTCGCAATCCTTGTCGCATTGTGCGTCGATGCGATTTCCGATCCGATCGTGGGGCAGTGGTCGGACACGGTCCGGACCAAATGGGGCCGACGCCACCCCTTCATGTTCCTGAGCGCGATCCCGGCCGCGGGCAGCCTGCTATTCCTGTTCTTCCCGCCCGAAGGGATGAGCGAGACGCAGACCTTCTGGTACATCCTCGTGGTCGGCTGCTGCGTCAGGACCTTCATAACCTTCTTCGAAATTCCGAGCAGCGCTCTCGCCCCCGAACTGACCAGCGATTACGACCAGCGCACTTCGATCGCCAGTTTCCGCTATTTCTTCGCCTATCTCGGCGGCGTCGGCATGGCGTTCCTGACCTTGCTGGTCTTCCTCGCGCCGACCGCGGAATATCCGGTCGGCCAGCTCAATCCCGAAGGCTATCGCCTTTTCGCGATTGTCGGTGCGGCCATCATGTTTGCCGCAATCCTCATCTCCAGCCTGGGAACGCTGCACCGGGTCAAATACTTCCGCATGCCGCCTGCGCGTGAGAAGATCGGCCCCATCCGCACTTTGGTGCAGATGAAGAGCACCTTCGCGCACAAGGGGTTTTTGGCGATCGTCGCCTTCGGGGTGCTCAAATACACCTCCGTCGGCATGACCTCTGCGCTGAATATCTATTTCGGCACCTACCTGTGGGGGCTCAATTCGGCCCAACTGGCCGTGCTGACCATAGATTCGCTCACCGGGGCATTCCTTGCCCTGTTCATCGCGCCATGGGCTTCGCGTAAAATCGGCAAGCGGAACGCGGCGTTCGGCCTCGCCATCATTGCCGTGATATTCGGCAGCGCGCCCTACGTCCTTCGTCTTACCGGCAATTTCTTCGACAATGGCGATCCCCTGCTGGTGCCCGCCCTCTTTGCATTTTCGACCGTGTTTCAGATGTGCGGCGTTTCGTCGGCAGTCCTGACCCACGCAATGGTCGGCGATGTCGTCGAAGAAAGCCAACTGGCGACCGGGCGCCGCAGCGAAGGCCTGTTCTACGCGGCGAACACGCTCATGCAGAAAAGCACGTCCGGGATCGGCGTGTTCGCTGCGGGCATGCTGGTTGCGTTCGTTGGCATCGTACCGGGAATGGAACCGGCCACCATCGATCCTGCCATTCCGCGACTTCTGGCCACCGTCTACGTGCCCACATTGATCGTGCTTTATATCGGCGGGGCCGGGTTCCTGTTCGCCTACCGCATCGACAGGACCACGCACGAAGCCAGCCTGGCCGAACTCGAGAAACGCGACCGCGCCGCTGCGAGCAATGCCGACGACATTCCGGATCCATCGTGAGGGTCGGGCAGATGGCTGGCACAGGCATTTCGCTCCAGGGTGAGTACTGACACTGGACCCGCTGGAAAATCCCGAAGGGCTGGAAGATCTGCGCACCGTGCAGCAGCGCGCGATGGCGGATCACGCGCGGTTCGTAGACGAAAACCTCAAGCGCAATTACCGCGCCAATTTCATTCATGGTGTTCTGGGGATGACCGGCTTCCGCCTGATCTATGCGCCCACCATCATTCCCGCCTATCTGCTGCTGCTCACGGGCAGCACGGCTGCAGTCGGCCTTGGCTCGGCGCTCCTGCAACTGGGCGCCACCATCAGCCCGATCGCCAGCGGCGCCCGGATAGAGCATCGCAGCCACATCCTGCCCTACGCCATCCGCGTCGGTTCCATGATGCGGCTGATGATCCTGGGGCTTGCGCTCACGGGATATTTCCTGACCGGCAATGTCCTGCTCTTCGCGACCTTTGCATGTTTCCTGATGCTGGGCTTTTTCACCGGTGCGCAGCGGGTCGCGTTCCAGATGCTTATGAGCAAGCTCATCCCGATACGGCAACGCGGGCGATTGCAGGGATACCGCAATTTTGCCGGCGGCCTGATCGCCGCCGTTCTCGCCTGGGCGGCAGGCAATTATCTGATCGCCGACGAATGGCTAGGGAATGGCTACGCCACCACCTTCCTGTTTGCCTTCCTGCTGACCAGTGCAGGGCTCATCGTGCTCAAAACCATGATCCGCGAACCTGCCGCGCCCGCCTCGCGCCCGCAGATGCCGATGAGAGAGCGCATCCGGCAGTTCCCGGAACTGTTGCACGACCGCGATTTCGCGTGGTTTCTCGTCGTCCAGTGCTTTGCCACCATGGCCCGTGTCGGCGCACCTTTCTGGACGATCTACGCCGGGACCCAGCTCGGCCTCGATGGGGCGCTGATCGGCGGGCTCAGCTTTGTGTTCCTCGGGTCGGATACGGTATCCAACATCTTCTGGGGGCCGCTGGGCGATCGCTGGGGCTTCAAGATCATCTACGTTTTTGCTCTGGGAAGCTCGATCCTCGGGGTCACCACCCTCATTATCGGCAATTCCGCCGTTCCCATCTATGCGGCCTTCGTCCTCCTCGGCGTTGGCGGGTCGGGCTGGATGCTCGCGTCAACGACGATGGTTCTGGAATTCGGCAATGTCGAAGATATCCCGATGCGGCTCGCATTCGTGACGACGCTGGAAGGCGTAATCGCAGCGACCGGTCCCGTCCTTGCCGGAGTGCTCGTAGCAACCAGCGGCTTCAAGCCCCTGTTCGCCATTGTCCTAGCCGCGGTGATAGCGGCCCTGATATTTCTGATCTGGAAAGTACGGGAGCCCCGCCACCGGGAGCCCGCGATCTAGGCCGCGTCAAAATTGGCGAGGAGCAGACTTTCCATCGCTCTGCGCCCCCGACTTAGTCGGACTGCTCACCTGCTGCATCGTCGGAATTGGTCATTTTCTCGATGATGGACCGTCTTTGTAGCGGACCCGTTGCATCCGTCCGGCTTGTGTAAAGACCGGTAAGATAGGCCCGATCATTATCCGTGAGCAGGAAAGGCTGATCTTCGCGCTCTCGACTGAACATCGAAAGTATCGATGTGTTCGGCCACGCCTCGCCAAGCACCGGATTGCCCAGGGCGACCATGGAAAGGTAATCAGAAATTTCGTTGAGCCCGAATGCACCAATTTCCTGCCCGTCGACCAGAACCAGCATCATGTAGATCGCCGGTCGTTCCGATTTTTTTAGACGCGAGCGTTTTACAGCGCAGCCTTCGAACCCACACGGATCACTCAGGCTTATCCAGCGGACGGGATTTTTTGTCTCGACGAAATCGGTCAGGCGATCCCTGCCTTGCCCACCCAAAAAAACTGTCCGGCTCTTGGCGAGCGCCGCTGCCATAGCCTGCGCGTCGTTGTCGAACATGATCAGCATGCTTGTGCGGCAACCTTTGGCGTAAGCCCGCAATCCGAGTGATTCTGCCACGCGCGCGATATTCTGTTTGATCAGTGCGGCCTGGCCTTCGTCGACACCTACGATGCGGGGACAGATGGCCCTATCCCATCGTGCAAGCTGTCTGGTCCGGTCCGCGTCGGTAAGTGCTTGCACGAATTTCTGGGCTTCAAGTTTGCGGCCCTCGACCACGATGTCTCCATCTGAAGGCGCCGGCGTGGTGGACGAAGGAGCAACGAGAAGGGCGAGTGTGATAGCGAGGCTTTTGAGCATTCCATTAGCATCGCAATTTTTGTCGCAAAAACAACACCCTCGATTCAGAAGCCCGTTCGGCCACGACGAAGTGTGCTATACCTGATCGATTAAGAACCTCCCGCCAGCATCCCTTCGCTGAGCACGGACAGGTAGGTTTTTATCGCCTCCGCTCGATCCTCGAAACGCGATGCCCAGCGGCGCGCCTCATAGGCCCCGTTGAGTGTCGACATGATGATCTGGCTGGCCACCAACGGATCGATCGCCCTGACGGAGCCGTCTTCGAAGCCATCGATAAGGAAGCCCGCGAAGCGCCGGGCCAGACGGTTCGAGCGCATCACCACGTCCGTCTTGTGATCGCTATCCAGCGCCTGAAGCGCAGTCGTTCGCAGCAGCGGCATGGGATCGAAGAATTGAAGGTCCATCAATTCGTTGAGGACACTGCACAGCTTCGTCCAATATGAACCAGGCACGTCGTGACCGGCCATCTGAACCTTCGACAGGCGGTCATAGCTGCGCTGGAAGCAATCCATCACCAGATCGTCCTTCGCATCGTGATGATGGTAGAAACTGCCCTTTGTCACGTTCAGCGCTTCGGCAATCCTGTTTACCGATGCCCCGCGATACCCGCGCTCGTTGATCATCAACGTTGCAACGCGCAGAAATTCATCGTTTTGCGATGGCGCGGCATCTCCATCGCTGCGCCAGCCGCCATCGGGCAGTGAGGACGGTGCCCATTCGCCCTTGCTAGCCGGAATGCCATTGCACAGGATCTCGACAATTTTCTGTTCGACGCGCGGGAAGTCGAGCACGGAATATCGCCGCGACCAGACGGGCCACCACAGCATCGCCTCGATCAGGATGTGCGAACGCGCGGAATAGAGTGCCCGTTCGGCTTCCGTAGCCGGGTCACCGAAGAACATCCTGACATCCTGCACGACATCGCGATATTTCTGGAGGAGTTCGTCCTGCTGTTCCTGATCGAGCGAGCGGATTTCCGACAAGGCCGCGATGAGACCGTGTTCCCCGCGGCGGATGCGGTCCCGAAGCTGCACGTGGAGCTTCACGAACTTGGCGATCCGCTCTCGCGGCGTAGCCTCCGCCAGTGCCTCTTCTGCCGTCGCCTTCATGAGGGCGATGGTTTCGGCATAAACCGCAACGATCAGCTGGTCCTTGCGCGGAAAATAATAGGTAACGCTGGTCGCGTTGAGCCCGATTGCCCGCGCAACTTTGGTGAGGGTGGTCGCCTGGACGCCGGTTTCGTTGATGAGCACAGATGCCGCGTGAACGATCGCGCTGCGTTTTTCGCCAAACTTCTTCGTCACATCGGGCTTCTTTGCCATCCAATTCCCCACCCCAACCGCTTACAGCAGGTACCGCTGCCCGTCCAATGGGGCAGGCGCGGCAATCCTCAGCGAATGTTACCTATGTCTCGAAGAAGCTTGAGAGTTCCTTTTTGAGTATCTTTCCGTTCGCATTGCGAGGCAGCGTGTCAGGCGTAAACGCGATCCTCACCGGGACTTTGAACTTGGCAAGGCGTTCTGCCACCCACTCCTGCAGGTCGGCCTCGCTGGCCTCCATTCCCGGCGCTAGGTGGACGACGGCCGCCGGCTCTTCGCCGAGTTGCTGATGCGGCAGGCCGATCAGGGCCGCGTCGGTCACGGCCGGATGGTCGTAAAGTACATTCTCCACTTCGGATGAGTAGATGTTCTCGCCTCCGCGGATGATCATGTCCTTCGCGCGGTCCGCGATATAGCACCAGCCTTCTTCGTCGAGCCGGGCAAGGTCGCCGGTCTTCACCCAACCGTCGACGAAGGTTTCGGCAGTGGCTTCGGGATTGTTCCAATAGCCTTTGACCACCATCGGACCCCGGGCCCACAATTCGCCGATTTCGCCTGTCGGCAGTTCGCGGGAGCCGTCTTCGCTCATGATCTTCAGATCGGCCACTGCTACCGGCGGGCCGCAGCTGTCCGGGCGGTTGAGATAGTCTTCCGACGAATGGCCGGTCACCGTGGCCATCGTCTCGGTCATGCCCCAGCCATTGCCGGGCAAGGCTCCGAATACTTCCCGGATCTTGCGAACCAGTTCAGGCGCGGCGGGCGCCCCGCCATAGGCGATCGCCTCGATACTGGAGAGGTCGTAATTCTTGCGTTCGGGATGTTCCAGCAATTGCCATGCGATTGTCGGCACACCGCCAGTCGAACTGACTTTCTCGCGTTCGATTATCTTGAACGCTTCGACCGGATCCCACTTGTACATGTAGACCATCGTATTGCCCGCAGCGATATTGCCCATCAGCCCGGCAGAACATGCGGTGACGTGGAACAGCGGAATGACGGTCAGACCGGTCTTTGGCTGCGGTTCGGGCAATGGCTCGCCGCGCCTCAGAACCGCGCAACCGGCATTGTAACCGCTCGACAGGATATTGGTGCAAAGGTTGCGATGCGTACCCAGTGCTCCCTTGGGCCGCCCCGTCGTGCCGCTGGTGTAAAAAATGGTCGCATCGTCTTCAGGCAGGATGTCGACGTCCGGGAGGGTCGCTTCTGGCAGGGAAGCGTATTGCTTGGGTGTCCCGATCACGGATTCCAGCGTGTCTGCCCCGTTCAGTGGGTGTTCGGCACGCGTAACAAACGTATGATTGACACAGGAAAAGTCGTTCCGCCGGTCCTTCAGGCGGTCCCAGCGCTCTTCATCGCACACGAGCAGCTTGGTACCGGAGTTGGAAAGGCCGAAAGCCAGTTCATCACCGGTCCACCAGGCATTCAGAGGCACGCAGATCGCGCCGATCGTTACGGCGGCGAAGAAAACCACCGGCCATTCCGGCAGGTTGCGCATCGCCAGCGCAACCCGATCGCCCTTCTTCACGCCTCTGGCCTGGAATTCGTGCGCCAATCTTGCGACAGCACGAAACCAGGCATCGTATGTCATGCGCTCGTCTTCATAGATGACGAATTCGCGCGCACCATGCGACTGTCCAAGCAGAGCGATCGCGCGCAGATTGGGCGGCGCGTTCTTCCATGTGCGAAGCCGTACGCCGCGGATGTCGACCTCCTCCATCTCGAAGCGCATGCCCGGTGCGGTAAGGATCGCCTTGCATTCAGCCCTGCTGCGCGCTGGCCAGTTCGCCGGTGGAACCCAGCCGATCGCCGACGCGAGGTCCTGTTTTGCTTCCGTCGCCATCACATCACCTCGAACAGGCCGGCTGCGCCCATGCCGCCGCCGACGCACATCGTCACGACGACATATTTGACGCCCCGCCGTTTGCCTTCGATCAGCGCATGGCCGACACAGCGTGCGCCGGTCATGCCGAACGGATGGCCGATCGAGATCGACCCGCCATTCACATTGAGCCGATCGTCCGGAATGCCAAGCTTGTCGCGGCAGTAGAGCACCTGCACGGCGAAGGCCTCGTTGAGCTCCCACAGGCCGATATCCTCGATCGACAGATCGAAGCGTTTCAGCAGCTTGGGGATCGCGAAGACCGGGCCGATGCCCATCTCATCGGGCTTCGTACCGGCTACCGCCATGCCGACATACCGCCCCATGGGCGTGAGCCCCCTCGCCTTGGCGACTTCCGCTTCCATCAGCACACTCGCAGCGGAACCGTCGGCAAGCTGGCTCGCATTGCCAGCCGTGATCGAATAGCCCTCGCCCATGACGGGGTCGAGCTTTGCCAACCCTTCGATGGTGGTGTTGGGGCGGTTGCAATCGTCCATCGCAATGGTGACGTCCTGTCGCGACACCTCACCCGTTTCGCGGTCCTTCACGTCCATCGTAGTCGACACTTCGATGATCTCGTCGCTGAACTTGCCCGAAGTCTGCGCCGCCGCCGTCCGCTGTTGGGATTGCAGAGAATAGGCATCCTGATCCTCACGCGAGATGCCATATCTTTTGGCAACCACTTCGGCAGTGCCGATCATCGGCATGAAAATATCCGGATGCATGCGCAGCAGCTCTTCATCGCGCGCTGGCTTGGCGGTGTTGTTCCGTATGGCGGTGATCGATTCAATACCGCCGGCAACGCAGACATCCATTCGGTCCACGATGATCTGCTTTGCTGCGGTAGCAATTGCCATCAAGCCGCTGGAGCATTGGCGATCGATCGTCATACCCGCGACATCGACCGGAAGGCCCGCGCGAAGGGCAATCTGGCGTCCGATGTTGAACCCCTGCGCCCCACCCTGGCTGGCCGCTCCCATGACTACGTCTTCGATCTCTTCGCCATCGATCCCCGCGCGCGCGACCGCGGCCTCCACGCTCCAGGCACCGAGCTGGACCGGATGGGTTGCGTTGAAGGCACCGCGGATGGATTTTGCAAGAGGAGTACGTGCGGTAGACACAATGACAGCATCGCGCATTTTTCAGATTCCTTTCCCGTTATAGCCATGAGGCAATTTTCAAACGGGATAGCCGCATTTACCCGCCGGACGCAAGCGCACACCGCCAATGTCTAAAATATTGGTATGGGCTCTTTTGAACCAAGTGCCTGAGGCGCGATCTTAACGGTAGAATATGTGGTACGCATTGAAGTTTGAGCATTTGCCTAGACACGATGGCCAACAGCCTGCCTTCCGGCTCCACCAAATAAAAAGGGGCGGACAGCCTCAAGGCCACCCACCCCTTTCCGAATTTTCGCTTCTGGGAGAGAAGGATCAGAAGCGAACTTTTGTCCCAAGCCTGAATGTGCGTCCGATCGCGGATCCGATGAATGGATCGTATCCGTATTCCAGACGCGCGCCTGCGGGATCGCGATCGAAGACGTTCTCGATGCCCCCGTTGAGCGTGACGTCCAGGCCGCCAAGGTCGAGTTCAACCGATGCGAGCAGATCGTGCTGCATGAAGCTGCCGATGCGACGGCCGAAGTTGGTGCCCCCGAACTCTGTGACAGCACAGGGATCGATCAGCGCACCCGTATCCCGGTTATAGCAGCGGTTATCGTCGACACCGCTGATATAATTCACATTGTATGTCAGGGTGACCGGTTCGAAACCGAGCGAGGCAAAAGCGTTGCCGCGCCATTTCGAGACCGTCCCGGGGTCGCGGCCGTAATTGGCCCAGCCGGATGCCTCGTAACCGTTATCGAACTGCAATCCGTTGAACTCGAATGCGTCGAACTTGTATTCGAGCACATAAGTCGCGTTCGCGCCGAAATTGAATACAACGTCCCCGAAATACCGCTGATAGTTCAGCGTGAAATCCAGACCGCGGGTCGTCACATCGGGCCCATTGACCGTTTGCGTGCGGATTCGGGCGATATCCCGAGCAATGGTCACGCCCTGGGTGCACTGACCGCCCTGGAACGTAATATATTGAGTGAACGGGCTTGAGCAATCGACCAGCTGAGTGCCCGACGTACCGGGCGCGACCGCATTGGCAATCTGCTGGAACGGCAGATCGGCGAACTGGCCCTCGAACTCGTAAGTCCAGAAGTCGACGCTGAAAGTCAGGTCTCCGGCCGACAACACGGCTCCGATGTTATATGTGAGTGCTGTTTCCGGGTCGAGGTCCGGATTGCCGCCGGAATCGGTTGCGCGATATTCGTTATTGATCGCGTTAATACCGGTAACAAAGCTTGCTCCCGATGGGCTCAGATCTCCAGGCAACGGCCCACGGAAGGTCGTTCCGATAGAACCGCGGAATGCGAGAAAATCGGTTGCCTGCACCCTTGCGGAGAATTTTGGATTGATGGTCGATCCAACCGGATTGCCGTAATCTTCAAACCGCACCGCACCGACAAGTTCGATGTCGGGCGTGGGGTTGACCTTCACTTCCGCAAATAGCGCGTTGATCGATTGCGTCAGATTGGCGGACGGATAATTGCCTAGGAACGAGAATGCGCCAACGGGCACCAGATTGTCCGTCGGATCGTCGAGGCAGCTGCGATCCCCGTCGACAGCGCAGGGATAGGCATCCGGGTCGCTGAAACGATTGATCGGCTGCGAAACGAAGGTGCTCTGCCTGTGCTGGCCGCCGAATGCGTAACCGACATCCATACCGCCAATCTGGGTCTCACCGCTTACGACAAGGTCAGCAGTCCAGAGTTCCTCGAACCCGTTGGTTCCATTTCTCTGACGCACCCAGTTGATCAGTTCTTCGCTGTTTTCCGATCCGGGAACATAGGCTGGGTTATTCAAGCCAAGCGCAGCGTTGCCTGGCGACTGGCTGATAAAAGGGTTCCAATATTGGCAGCCGTTCGTACCCGGTGTGAGGGTGTTGCAGTTGGGCCCGCCGAGACCGTTGAGGGCACGCTGCAGACGGTCGCTGACAAAGTCCATGGAATAGGCGGTTCGATTGCTACGCAGGAACAACCCGTTGAGGTTGACCCTCATATTATCGGACAGTTCCTTTTCGAAACCACCCGAAATGCGCCACGCATCGTTGAATGCGCCGCCTTCTCCGGCACCGCGTGGGTCCAGCGGGTTGCCGCCCGATCCGAACGGGCGCCACAGCACGATTACCGAATAAGCGGATGCGAGATCCGGCAGCGAACCGGGGCCAAATGTCGTATCGATGAAATTCTGATAATTCGGATTGCTGCGCGGTACGATGAAACGTGAACTCGTGCCCGGCCCACGTGGACTCTGCGTTACCGGATAGCTTGGCGAATAACCGAGTTCAGGTAATTCGGTATGCGAATACAGAGCGTCTGCGCGGAAGCTCAACGTGTCCGAAAGATCGACAGTAAGCTGTCCGAAGACCTGATACCGGTCTTCCTTCTCGATCAGGTTCACGAATGGGATGTAGGAATACCGGCAGGTCTGGAAGGACGAAATCGGCACCTCGATACCGCCAAGACTGTTGCAGGCATCCAGCAAATTACCGTCAATCCCAGGCTGTGCCAGCGAAATTCCAGTGGCCGTCTGCGGCAGATACACGCCCGGATTGTTCAGCGGTGACCAGCCTGACGGGTTCACCTCATAGGGACGCTGGGTGAAATCGCGTTCGGTCGCTGGAAGTTCGGATCGGTGCTGATATCCGGCACCCACCATGATGTTGGCCGATCCAAAATTCTTGCCGACCAGAATGCTGGCCTGGTAATTATCGTCTGACCCGTCGACGAACTGCCAGTTTCCGGCAACTTCGACCCCTTCGAAATTAGTGCGGGTGATGAAGTTGGCCACGCCCGCAATGGCATCCGAACCATAGGTGGATGCGGCGCCATCCTTCAGCACTTCCACGCGCTGGAGGGCGAACATCGGGATGAGATTGGTATCGGCAGCGCCGTCGCCTGGTTCAGGGAAGAAACGCTGCCCATTCATCAGGACGAGTGTGCGTTCACGGCCAAGGCTGCGCAGGTTGATCGAGCCGACGCCCTGGCTGCCGCCGGCGGCATACTGGTTCGAATCGCCGAGCACCGGACCGACCGAAGGCAGGGTCTTAATGAATTCGAGCGGACTGTCGATGCCCCGCTGACTGAGTTCATCGACGCCGAAAACGTCGACCGGGAGAACACCTTCCTCGGACGTACCGCGGATGAAGGACCCGGTCACCACGATCGTGCTGGCGTCCTGCGTCGCGGCGGGCTGATCCGCCTCTGCCGGCACCGCGGCATCCTGCGCGCTGACCACGTTTGCCGCAAGCAAGGCCGGGACCGCCAAAGTGGTTCCCAACAGGTATCGTGTCTTCCGATTCATCGTTCTCTCCCAATCGCTTTTTGTTTGATCTTATTCTGTTTTTCCCGGCCCATCCGGCAATGCGTCGGCCGGAGCCATGCGGAGCCCGTCCGTTTCGATGAGGGCTGCCTGTCCACCCTTTTCGTATGGCTCCCAGACGAAACCGTCGGCACATTCGAAGCTTTGCGCGCCGGCGGGCATCTTGATGAAG
The DNA here is from genome assembly GCF_019857205.1 of Qipengyuania pacifica. Lineage (GTDB taxonomy): Bacteria > Pseudomonadota > Alphaproteobacteria > Sphingomonadales > Sphingomonadaceae > Qipengyuania > Qipengyuania pacifica. The sequence continues at coordinate 193,009 of NZ_JAHWXO010000004.1, forward strand.
GCCACCCAGCAGCCGTTGACCTTCTTCGCCAGCTCGCGGTCGGCGGCGTCGGCCCGCTCCCCGCCCCAGCTCGACTGATCGATGGAATCGAATGCGAACATGAGCTCCGCCGAATGCACCGGGCCGTTGGTCCATTCCTGTGCGCGGAAGGCGGGCGTATGGTCGAAGTGGTACAAGAAGGCCGGCGCGCCCTCATCGCCTGCCAGTGTCGCAAAGCTGCGCGCAGCGCCAAAGCCGCCCTCGCCCCTGTTCGTCCCCACCAGCAGGGGCACATCGGTTTCTTCTCCCGCGCGCAAAGCATCGATCGCCGCTTTCGGCTTGAATTTCGCGTCGGGTGTGAAGAAGAAGCCGGCCCGCAGATCGTTGGACGCGGCAAAGGTCTGAGCAGAGACACTGCGCAGCTCGTCAGCGGTAGCATCCGCCCCGATGCCGATGCCAGCCAGGGCATCCACGGCCATTTCCTCCGCCTTTTCGCGCGGACGGCCGGGAAGCAGCAGGCTGCCCGATTCCACGATGGCCTTGTCGAACAGACCCTTGGCGGATGGCAGGGCGAGCAGATTGGTGACGATGCCGCCACCTGCCGACTGCCCGGCAATCGTCACGCGGGAAGCATCGCCGCCGAACGCAGCGATGTTGTTCTTCACCCATTCGAGCGCCGCGACGCTGTCCTGAAGGGCATAATTACCCTGAGGCTCATCCGAATGCTGGGCCGCAAGCGCCGGGTGAACGAAATTCGCCAGCGCGCCCAACCGGTAATTTACGCTCACGGTGATCACACCCTGCCGCGCATTCGCCGTCCCGTCATACGATCCAAGGCTGCCCGCACCCAGGAAGAAGGCCCCGCCGTGAAACCAGACCAGCACCGGCGCTCCGCTGGCATTCTCCGGCGCAGTGATCGTCAGATACAGGCAGTCCTCCGACTGCGCGCCGTTGACCCCGCCGAAATTGGCGACGGTCGTGTCGAGATCGACAGGCTGCGTGCAGGCCGGTTCGTGCGCAGTGGCCGAACGTACGCCCGACCATGGCTTGACCGGCTGCGGCGGACGCCAGCGATATTCCCCGGTTGGCGGGCTGGCATAAGGCACGCCTCGAAAAACCAGTACGCCATTTTCGCGTGACCCCTGCAGGGCTCCGGCGGTCACATCGACAGTAACCGCATCGATCGGTTCGGGCATTTGCGCGTGAATTGCAGGTGCTTGGAATGCCGTTATCAGCATTACACCCACGAGCGCAGCCGGAGTCCCCCGCATGTCTCTCTCCCATTTCCTCACCATCTGCTTAGCGCGATATTTACGATCTAACAACAAAGATTTTAGAAGATCGGGTACGAAATGAAAACTGGCTGCTGAAACCACGGTCCCGGCGGTAGACAGACCGACCGGATCGGGCGTATCTTTCTCTCATGGAAGTCACTCGCGCAGAGCTGTTCAACTCGGTCTGGTCGGAACCGTTGGGGAATGTGGCATCGCGTTACGGCCTGACCGGGAATGGGCTCGCGAAGATTTGCGATCGGCTGGCCATTCCGCGTCCGCCCAGATCACACTGGACCAGGAGCGTCGAAGCACGCGATGCCCAGCCCCCTTTGCCCCCGGCACCGCTTGGCCTGAGCGACACATTCGCTTTGGGCAGCCGCCAGCCTCGCCAGTCGCCCGGCACCCGCACGCGAATGTCTGCGGAAGCCCGGCGGCAGCAATTGCTCGATGCCGCCGGGAAGATCGCCGTTCGCAACGGAATATCGGCGGTCACCATGCGCTCGGTCGCCGGCAGTGTCGGGATCAGCGAAACCCAGGTTCACAACTGCTTTGGCGGACGGACGGATCTGCTGGCAGCCCTCGCGCGCCGGGAAATCGATGCGCAGGAAAGCCATCGACGCAGGAATATATCGCGCGGATCGTCGCATCACACCCGGGTGATGCTGTCGACGATCGGCTATCTCCATGAAGCCCATCGCCGCGGGCCGCTGATGCAGATGCTTCTGCACCTGCCGGAGGTGCGCGAAGCATTGAAGCACGAACGCGCCTCCAAGGGCGAAGCGGCTCGTGAGCCCATCCTGAAGCAACTCGTCGCGAGTGGCGGCATGGATCTTGCCAGCGCGAAGGCGTCAACGGCCGCCCTGACCGCGGTCTCGTTGAAGGCCGGTGGTATCGTTGCCAGTCGCCGGGCACCCTTTGCGACGGTAGAAGCGATTTGCCTTCACATCGTTATGGCGGGTACCGAGAGCGACGAAAGGATAGCGTCCGGCAAAGCCGGTTAGTGCGTCGGCCTTAGGGCGAAGGATTGCAGCGATGCCGCTATCAGTCGCTCGCAGGTCTGTGCGGCAGTTTCTTGATCGATCTCTCCACTGCGCACGAGACGGGCCAGCGCTTCCGGGATGGCCCCATTCAGCTCTATGAGGACGAATGCTTCGCGCGGCTCCAGTGCGAGCGCATGGCAGGTTTGAGTGGCCAATGAACGCGCCAGGCGCATGAACCGTTTGCGGCTTTCCTGTCCCAGCGGGCTATCCTGATTGCGTTCCCTCAGGATCAGCTGGAGCACCGGCCCTGCTTCCACCAGATAGTGAAAATATGCCAGATTGGCGCCGATCGCCCTGCGCTCGAAGGCCTCGCCATCATCACCTTGCAGGGGCAGGTGTTCTTCCAGCCGGCCAAGATGAATCTGGAAGATCGCATCGAGTATGGCGGGAACCCCGTCGTAATAGACGTACAGAAGGCTGCGGCTCACTCCGATACGGTCGGCAATATCATTTAGCGTCAGGCTGACCGATCGCGTTTCGAGCATGATCGCCTCGGCCACCTCCAGCACCTGACCGGCCCGATCGCCCCCATCCTCGAATTCCGTCATGCGGAGGGTGTGAAACCAGCGGCCATCGAAGGCAAGGACCTTTCTCCAATCGTGCCGGAAATCCTTATTGGTTTGACTGTCAGGCGACCCTGGGGCACCCTCGTTGCCGAACAAGATGGGAGAAAACCGTGGCGCTGGATTTCACGAGAAGAGGTTTGATGAAGACCGGGTATGTTGCAGCCACGGTATTGGCGACCAAGGCATCGATTGTCAGCGCACAGTCCGACGAGGGCCAGAAAACGATGGAATCTCCCGGTGATAGTGGCTGGCTGGACATCACGCCGGACCTGACGAACTACATTTCAGGCGCGGCGACACACACCGTTCCTGCGGCCATTCGGGAGCGCGCAAGACTGCACATTCTCGATACGCTGGCCTCGATCATTGCCTGCAATTCTCTGGAAGCGGCAACGCTGGGCCGCGCTTATGCCGCTGCAATGTCTCCCGATGGACAGAGCCCCATCCTCGGCTCGCGTCAGGCGGCTTCGCCCGTCGATGCAGTCTTTGCGTCCGCCATGACTGCGCACGCAGCAGAAATAAACGACTTCATTCCTTCCGCCTATGTGCAGCCGGGCCCGGCGATCGTACCTGTTTCGATCGAAGCAGCACGCGCAAACGGTCGAACCGGTTCGGATCTGGTCGGCGCGGTGATTGCCGGATACGAGATCGCCGGTCGCCTGCCCAAGGCTATCGGGACCCGCAATCTCTACCTTGCCGGGCTCGCCAATCATGGCATCGCGCCAACCTTTGGCGCAGCATCTGCCGCGGCAAGCCTGATGGCCCTGTCACCGGAACAGGTCGATCACATGCTCGCCTACTGCTCGCAGCAGGCGTCGGGCTCCTGGCAATGGCTGCTCGATGTTCGCCACATCGAAAAAGCCTTCGTTTTCGGCGGCATGGGAGCGCGCAACGGATTGCAGGCCGCTTATATGGCGCAGCTAGGCTTTACCGGAGTGCCCGAAAGCTTCGACAATGAAAACGCATGGTTCCGCTGGCGCGCATTTCAGGGCGAAGGCAAGGACCATGCATCGCTGGTCGATGGTTTGCATGAACGGTACGAACTCTCGCTCGCAGCGATGAAACGCTATCCGGTGGGCGGCCCCACGCAGCCCGCCGTGCGCGCGCTGCTCGATCTGCGCGAAACCATCGCTCCCGATCAGGTGGAAAAGATCGTGGTCGCCATGCCGGGTGAAGCGGCCACTTTCGAACGCGCGAACATGCCCGCGCTCAATATCCCCTATCTCGCTGCGATCATCATGCTCGATGGCCGCCTCGATTTCGTAGACGCGCAGTCCCTGAGCAGGCAGGAAACGGTCGAGCAGGCCAGAGCTTTTGCCCGCAAGGTTACCGTGGTCCGCGATGAAGCGCAGGAAATGGGCGAAGGCGAGGACCGGACGGAAAGCGCGCGCGTAACCGTCACCCTCAAGGATGGCAGAACGGAAGAACGTTATGTGGCTTATGTCCCCGGCTTCCCCACGCATCCGCTCGGCAAGGCAGAGGTAGAGGAAAAGGCCATCGAATTGATCGAGCCGGTGCTGGGCCGGTCGAAAGCAGATCGGCTGGTCGCTCTGTGCGACGGTCTCGACGATGCGCCGAGCATCGAACCGATCATCGATCTTATGCGCTTCGACGGAGATGCCGCCCGCAGTTGAGGCGGATTAAATAAAGGGGGCATCTTCCGATGCCCCCTGAATTCACATTCCACTCTGTTCGTGGTTACTCGGCTGCTTCGGCGAGCGGCTGGCTCTCACGAAACATCATGTGATCGTAATTCGTCCGGTAAAACATGTCCTTCACGTCCTCGTCGAACCCTTCGAGCGACGTCTCGAACTTCCCGTAGGGATCGCGCGTTCCTTCGGGGTGCGGATAGTCGCTCGAGAACATGTAAAGCTCCGGCGAACTGTCGCGTATCATACGTCCGACATCTTCGTTCGGGAACGGCGTGAACCGGACGGCGCGCTTGAGATATTCCGACGGCATCAGATCCATATCCTTCAGGTACTGATCCGTCTTGCTGAAGGAATGCCATCCGTGGTCGAGCATGCGGAGAAACTCCGGAACCCAGCCGGCCCCGCTTTCGATAACCCCGCCGCGCAGTTCCGGGAAGCGCATGAATACGCCGTCATAGACCATGGCCGTCAGGAATTCCTGCGGTGCGAACCACAGGCACAGGAAATCCGGGAAGCGGAGGTTCTCGCCGCCGCCGTGGAGATCTGCCGCTCGGTCACGTCCATTGTTCTTGAACTTGGGCGGCTGGGTTTTCGTGCCGGGCCCGATATGCAGCATGAACGGGATACGGCTATCCTGCAGGAACTGCCAGAACGGGTCCAGATCTGGATGGCCCGGGCTTTTGTCGCCCGCCGGACCCGCACTGAACATTACGGCCTTAGCGCCAGCGCCGACCGCCCGCTTTGCTTCCGCCAGGGCCCGATCGGGATCGTCAAGCGGCGCGAAGGCGACACAGTCCATCCTGGCATCGGCATTGCAGAAATCCTGCTGCGCCTTGTTGAGGGCGGTTGCCGCGGCATATCGCTGATCGTCATCCGTGGCCTTGGTGATCGCTCCCAGGCCGAATGTAGGAAATACGAGCTGGCTGTTGAACCCGAGCCAGTCGAGCGCCTCGACACGCTCATCCTTGTCGAAACCGCCGTAACCCAGCCAGCCCTTGGCTCCTTCGATGGGATTTTCCAGCGCCTTTGCCCGCGCTTCGGGATCGTTCTTTCGGGCTTTGGCCGCATCGATCATCTTGACGATGCGGTCGCCGCCTTCCCGCTTGGAATATACCTGCGAATACATCTCCTTGTACTCGCCTTCCAGATAGGGGGCCAGCCAGTCCTGGGTTTCCATGGTGTGGGCATCGGCGTCGTTGACGATTCGTCCGGCGGTGTACGTCATGCTTGTCTCCTGAACATCTGGCACGCTTATCTCACACTATTTGTTAGTTCGTCAAACGCATTGTGGAAATTGATGTCACGGAGGAGTTCGAAGGTGCCCGGCGAATTCCGAGCTTGAAGGTCGGACATTGTTCGAATATCGGGTATGCAGAGGACGGGAGAGGTCTAATTATTCACCTACCGACGATACTTGGCGTCGAGCACATTGCTTCCGACACCTATGAAGGCGGGGTCGGACCCGCCATCGGGCCGCGCCTTTTCGGCGGACAGGCTATCGCCCAAGGCCTGCTCGCGGCGTGCGAAGCGGAAAGCGAAGGGCGTCTTCCCCACTCGCTCCACGCCTATTTTCTGAAAGCCGGGTCGAGCGCGCATCCCGTTCGTTATCGCGTCACCACGCTATCGGAAGGCCGCAGCTTCGCAACGCGCCGCGTGGAAGGATCGCAGGGCGACACGCTGATTTTCTCGATGATCGCGTCCTTCCATGTGACCGAACAGGGGTTCACCCATTCCGCCTCTGCCCCCGCCGACATGGATGTATCCGCAGCGCTCGACGCGCTGGAAAGCTGGCGCCGGCATAATAGCGAAGCCAGCAGTTCGCCGATCATAGACCGTTTGCAGAACCGACCGATCGAAATCGTCCCGCTCGATCCGGGCTCGCTCTTCGGTTCGCGTTCGCGCGAACCAAAAACGGGCGTGTGGATGCGCCTGCGCGATGCGGCGGACACCGATCCGCTGCTGCAACGCGCTCTGCTCGCCTATGCCTCCGACATGATGTTCCTGCGCAACGCCATGCTGCCCCATGCCGTGCGTCCGGGAAGCCCCTCGGTTCAGGCGGCCTCTCTCGACCACGCGATCTGGTTCCACGAAACGCCGGACTTCAATCAGTGGCATCTCTTCGCGACCGACAGCCCCTGGGCGGGCCACGCACGCGGCTTGAACCACGGTCATTTCTTCGATGAAAGCGGCCGCATGGTGGCAACGGTCAGCCAGGAAAGCCTGATGCGCCCCAAGGGGGAAATGCTCGACCGACTTCGGGAAGGCGAAACCCCATGAGCAATGACGACACCGTCCCCGATTTCGATGTCACCGCGCTGGAGCGATGGATGGCGCAGAACGTCCCCGCGCCCGCCCCCGTCGAGCGGATCGAGAAATTCCCCGGCGGGCAATCCAACCCCACCTATCGCGTGCGCACGCGCGGAGGCCAGATGGTCCTGCGCCGCAAGCCCTTTGGCGAACTGCTTCCTTCCGCCCATGCGGTGGACCGGGAATATCGCCTCATCGAGGCCCTGCACCCGACCCCGGTGCCCGTCGCGCGCCCCATCGCTCTGTGCGAGGATCCCGCCATCATCGGCGCCCCCTTCTACCTGATGGAAATGGTGGAGGGCCGCACCTTCTGGAAGGGCGAGCTTCCCGACTGCGATCCGCAGGAACGGCGCGCCATCTACAATGCCATGATCGATGCCCTCGCCGCGCTGCATGCGGTCGACCATCAGGCTGTGGGCCTCGGTGATTACGGCGCGCCGGGCAATTACTTCGCCCGCCAGGTCGGCCGCTGGACGAAACAGTACCGCGCCGCGCAGACCGACGACATCCCCGAGGTCGAACGGCTGATCGAATGGCTGCCCCGCACCCTGCCGCAACAGGATCGCACCTCGATCATCCATGGCGATTACCGCATCGACAACATGATCTACGCGCCCGACCGGCCCGCCATCCTGGCGATCATCGACTGGGAACTGTCCACCCTCGGCGATCCCCTGGCCGATTTCGCCTATCTGGCGATGAATTGGGCGATGCCGCATGGCGGGCGCGGCGCGCAGCTTGGCGGGCTCGACCTGCCCGCGCTCGGCATTCCCACGCTGGAGGAGATGACCCAGCGCTATTGCGCCGCCACCGGTCGCGACAGCGTTCCCGATCTCAACTGGTTCTTCGCCTACAATCTGTTCCGCCTCGTCGGCATCATCCAGGGTATCAAGAAACGCACGCTCGACGGCAATGCGTCCAGCGCCAATGCCGAGGCGGCAACCGCCCGCATCGTTCCGCTGGCGCAGCAGGCCTGGGCGTTCGCACAGCAGGCACAACACTGACATGCAAGGGAGAGCACCATGTCGCTATTCGATCTGACCGGAAAGGTCGCCATCATCACCGGCTCCAGCCGCGGCATCGGCAAGGCTATCGCCCAGCAGCTTGCCGCGCACGGCGCAAAGGTCGTCATTTCCAGCCGCAAGCAGGAAGCCTGCGACGAAGTGGCCGCCGCCATCAATGCCGAACACGGCGAAGGCAGCGCCATCGCCATCGCGGCGAGCATTTCGGAAAAGGCACAGCTACAGGACCTTTTCGCGCGCACGAAGGAACAGCTCGGCGCCGTCGACATCCTCGTCTGCAACGCCGCGTCCAACCCCTATTACGGATCGATGGACGGGATCGAGGACGAACAGTTCCGCAAGGTTCTCGATAACAACATCCTCTCCAACCACTGGCTCATCCAGCTGGCCCTTCCCGACATGCGCGAAAAGCAGGACGGGGCGATCATCGTGATCAGTTCGATCGGCGGCCTGCGCGGGTCGACCACCATCGGCGCCTACAATGTGTCCAAGGCGGCGGATTTCCAGCTGGTGCGCAATTATGCCGTCGAAAACGGCCAGCACGGCGTGCGCATCAATGCGATCGCGCCGGGGCTGGTGAAGACCGATTTCGCCAAGGCACTATGGGAAAATCCCACGGCGCGCGAACGTGTGGAAAGCCAGCTTCCCATGCGCCGTATCGGCGAACCGGAAGATATCGCCGGGGGCGCGGTCTATCTCGCCTCTCCCGCCGCCAGATGGACCACCGGCCAGATGGTCGTGATCGACGGCGGCGCCACGATATGAGCGGCCGGCTCGAAGGCAGGGTCGCCGCCATCACCGGCGCGGGTTCGGGCATCGGCCGGGCCAGCGCACGGCTCTTCGCTGCCGAAGGCGCCCGCCTCGTCCTGTTCGACAAGACCGACGCGGTGGAAGAAACCGCAGCCATGGTCGAATCCGCGGGCGGACATGCGCTGGCGATGGTCGGCGATGCCGGCGAGGAAAGCGATGTCGCAGCGCTCGTCGCCAGGGCAACCGACAGCTTCGGCGCCCTGCACGTCATGTTCGCCAATGCCGGTATCACCGGCGGCGTGCGCGGCGGCTTTTTCGATGCCACACCGGAAGTCTGGGCGGAAGTGCTCCGCGTCAATCTTATCGGGCCCTTCCTCGCGGTGAAACACGCCGCGCCCGTCATTCGCGATTGCGGCGGCGGATCGATCGTGTGCACCGCTTCGGTCGCCGGCCTGCGCAGCGGTGCCGGTCCGGCGCAATATTCCGCCAGCAAGGCGGGCGTCGTGAACATGGTCCAGACCGCGGCGCAACAGCTTGCGGGCACCAATGTCCGGGTCAACGCGGTGCTGCCCGGCCTTACCGAAACCGGCATGACCCAGCCGATGTTCGACGGCGCGCGCGCTGCGGGCAAGGAACACAAGATCGGCCAGCTCAACCCGCTGCTGCGCGGTGGCCGCCCGGAAGAGATCGCGCATGCCGCACTGTTCCTCGCCAGCGACGAGGCAAGCTATGTCAACGGTCAGGCGCTGGCCGTGGATGGCGGCCTGTCCAGCTCGCATCCGACCTCGCGCCCGCCGGGCGATCCCGCCCGCCCCACTTCTTGAAGGACAAATCCTTGGACGACACCGATCCCGCCCTCTTCTCTTTCGTCAAGCTGACCGTATCCGATATCGATGCGGCGAGCCGCTTCTTCGTCGATGCATTCGGCATGACCCATGTCGATACGGTCGATACCCCAGCGTTCCGCGAACACATGATGACGGGCCGGAAAGGTTCGGCAACCATCGTGCTGTTCCACTGGAAGGATGGGCGCGCCATCGAAACCGGCAATGGCTATGGCCCGGTCGGCATGCTGACCCGCGACCTCGATGCCGATCTGGCGCGCGCGGTGAAGGCTGGGGCGAAACAGAAGGGCGAAACCGTCAGCTTCGGCCCCGCCCGGATCGCCTTCGTCCTCACGCCCGACGGGCATGAAATCGAAATGATGCAGATGGCGGCAAAAGCCGCCGCCTGATCGCTCGGTAAGTCGCCGTCCCGGATTATTGCCGGGACGGCGTCGATCCAGGGGACCTAAAGCGAACGTCCTTCAGGCAGCAGGCGCTGAAGCAATTCGCGCTCGGCGCTGTCCGGGTCGTTCACCACTTCGGGGTCGACATCGAAGATCATCGTCGCGCGTTGCTGGACATTGTAGGCCGGCCATTGCGGCAATGCGGCCGTGTTCGGATTGCCCGTACGCGCAAAGGCGATCCAGGCATCCGCCATCAGATCCGCCATGCGCTTCGTTTGCGCGGTTTCCGGTCCGGTATAGCTCAGCGAACGCGCCACATTGTCGAATACGAACGCGATATCCAGCGCGTGGGGCGTTTCCAGCCGGCCGCCTTCCACCGGCGTCTTCCAGTCCAGCCGGTACATGTAGACCGGCGCCGCCTGCGCGCTCTTGCGCTCCGCCTGGCGCAGCGCCGTGTTCCGGTAATTGCGGAACGTGGCCACCTGGAAGAACACGTCGCTCGCATCGTAATCGGGGTGGGCCTTGCGCATCCCGGCGATGATTTCGCCGACATCGGCATCGTCCACGAATGGGGTCAGTTTCGCGGGCAATTGCTCCCATGTCAGGGCGAAGTTTTCCGGACTGCCCAGCCCGCCCTGCAACCGCATCTCGTTATTGTTCGTCCCCACCAGCAGCGGGATGTCCGCCGAAACCGGGTTGGCGTCGGGCGCATAGGGCTGCCGAGTCAACGACCGTCCATCGACCACCGGGCGATAGAAGGCCGCCTTGCTGCGCGATTTCATCATCGCTGCCACGAAATCATCGATCGGCATGGCCGCAAGTTCTTCCACGCTCGACACGCCGGCCGTGGCCATCAGATCCTTTGCCAGCGGCGTGGCCAGACGCGGCGTGAAACCGGCCAGCGACATCGAACCCGATTGGGCGATGGCGCGCTGGAACAGCCCCCTGGCCTGCTCCATACCCATCAGGGTCGATACCTTGGCTGCCCCGCCGCTCTCGCCGAAAATGGTCACGTTCCCGGCATCGCCGCCGATCTCGTCCGCATGATCGCGCACCCATTCCAGCGCCTTCACGATGTCCAGGCTACCAAGATTGCCGCTATCGGCATATTTCGGATCGTCCGACAGGCCGGCCAAATAGCTGTATCCCAGCCCGTTCAGGCGGTGGTTCAGCGTGACGACAACCACATCTCCGCGCTCGGCAAGGCGCGATCCGTCATAACCATTGCTGGATCCCGATCCGGTGACGTAACCGCCGCCGTGCAGCCAGACCATGATCGGGCGTTTCTTCCCGTCGCTCAGGCCGCGCGTCCACACGTTCAGGAACAGGCAGTCTTCGCTCGTCCCAACCGAATTTTCCCATGATTTGAACACCGGCACATCGCCCGATGGACGCTGCGGGCATTCGCTGCCGAACTCCGTCGCGGGGCGCGCACTCGTCCACGGTTCCGGATCGGCGGCCAGCTGGAAGCGCCGCCCTTCGGTCGTGGCCGCATAACGGATACCGCGAAATACGTTTACATCGTTCGATGCGCCTTCGCGCGATCCCATCACCGCTCCGTATGCGGTTTGCAGTTGCGGCACATTGCCGGCCGATGCCGTTGCCCCTGCCCCGTCCATGGTGGTGCAGGCGGAAACGCTCAGTGCAGCGGCAGCCACGCCGATCATTGCAGCACGTAATCTCATGTTTCTCCCCTTCGATTCATTGTTCGGAATAATATGGCAGATCGCTCAGATCGCTGGCCCGCACACCGCGTGCCCATGCGGCCCTGCCGACCACGAATTGTTCTTCCGGCGCCTCGGTGGGCTCCAGTCCGGATGCGATGAAGGCTGCGCGCATGCCTTCGCGTGCTCTGGCGTCCAGCACCGGGATCGCACCCTCGGGTGCGTGGCTGTCCCGCGGCAGCAGGCCGCCGTTTCCGCCTGCCAGCCATTGGTAATAGCGATTGTGCTGCCAGGGATGTGCGCCCTTCCTTATCACCGGGGCCTGCACGGCGAAGAAATGCGACAACGCGGGCTCGATCTGCTGTGCCAGCGCATCGATCTGCGCCGCCTCGCCTGCGGCACAGGCCTCCAGCAGCCGATTGCCAAGCTGTTGCTGCGGGGTCTGCACCGCCTCCGCGTTCCACTGACCGCTCCAGCCGATCCGGAAATGGCGCGCCAGCAGCGGCAGGAAATCGAGATTGACCGGCCCCATCGACAGCCGATCGCCCAATCGCTCGCACAGCTGCATGGTCGATGTCAGCGATACCGGCTGCGAAATTTTCACCGCCACGACATTCTCGAGATCGGCGATGCGGTCGTAAACGTCCAGCGGCTGGCCAGCCGGGCCGAGATGGGGAAACGCACGCCTGCCCGTTGCCGCATACAGCATGACGGGCAGCGCAGTTGCCGAAATGCGCTGCGCCATCAGATCGTATAACTGATCAGCGCTGCTATCCGCGGGATAGGTCGATGCCAGCAGCACAAGGCTGGTCCCGATCTCTTCCAGCTTCTCCAGCAGCGCCTTGTCGTTTTCCACCTCCCGGCTGGCGATAATGCCATGGACAGGAAGATCGGTGCCCGCCTCGTCGATGACGATGCGATAGAATTCGCGCCAGTTGGGATCGCCGGGAAGCGTCCAGTTGATCATCGGCATGGTGCCGGAAAACCCCTGCGCGATCGCATGGCGGACATCGTGACGGATCGCTTCTTCGTCCAGCGTCCGTCCGTCTTCGCGAAATGTCGGCAGGAACAGGTTCATCAGTCCACGAAGATGGCTCTGCCCCCAGACCCGCTGGCTGGAATTGGCAGCGGGCGCGATCCGGTCGGCAACCGGGATACGGGCCGCAAGTCCAGGCGCCGCCATCAGCGCGGCACCCCCGCAAAGCGCCGCTCGGCGCGAAAAGCCCAAACCCTGCAAATTTCCGCTCTCCCGCTTTGTCCGGCACGCTCGACGACCGAACCTGCCTTTCAGAGATATAGCTTCATATCCTTGGCTTTGGATCTTTCACCCATACTCGAAATACGAAAAAGGCTTAACACGCACCCACAATTGGTTCTAGTGTCAATCGGCAGGACAAGGGAGAATTTGACATGATGACTCGGCGGCAGACTTTGGGATCGGCTTTGGCTCTTGGCGCAGCGGTAATGGCCAAACCCGCTCTGGGGGCCACGATGTTCCCGGTGGTCGAAACGGCCCGCGGCAAGCTTCGCGGTCTGGAATCGGGTGGCGTCTCGATCTTCCGCGGGGTCAGCTATGCGGCCGATACGTCGGGCAAGAACCGCTTCATGCCGCCGCAACCGGTCGAACCGTGGTCGGGTGTTCGCGATGCGCTCCACTGGACCGATGTCGCCCCGCAGATCCCGGGCGACCGGCGCCATGTCTATGCCGATCTCATCATGGTCGATCGCAATCCTTCGGGAATGGGGGAAGACAATCTCTCGCTCAATCTGTGGACACCAAAGATCGATCCTAATGCGAAAAAGCCGGTCATCGTGGTCCTTCACGGCGGCGGCTTCTATTCGGGGTCGGGCAATTCGGTCGGCATGGACGGCGAACAGATGGCGCGCTTCTCCGACAGCGTGGTCATCGCCATCAACCATCGCCTCGGCGCGTTCGGCTTCCTCCATCTGGCCGAATTCGGCGGGGATGACTTTGCCACCTCTGGCACGGTGGGCATGCAGGATATCGTCGCCGCCCTCGGCTGGGTGCGCGAAAATGTCGCGGCCTTCGGCGGCGATCCGGATCGCGTCCTCGTCTACGGCCAGTCGGGGGGCGGCGCCAAGACCAGCGTGCTGATGGCGATGCCGGGCGGCAAGGGGCTGTTCCAGCGCGCCGGCGTCATGAGCGGGTCTGCGCTAAAGATGATGCCGCCCGAAATGGCATCTGCCACGGCAAAGCGGCTGCTCGACGCGCTGGAAATCGCGCCCGGCGACGTGCGCAAGCTGCAACAGGTGCCCTGGACCACCCTGCTCGAAACGCAGGCCGGGCTCGAAGCGGCCGACCGTGCGCGCGGGGAAGCGCCTCGCAGCTTCGCTCCCGTCGTGGACGGCATTACCCTGCCGCGCCATCCGTGGGACCCGGACGCGCCCTCCATCTCGGCCGACGTGCCGATGATCGTCTCCTCCGTGCTGGACGAACGCTCCTATCGGATGGGGGATTTCGCGATGGACGAAGCGGGCCTCCTCGCCTTCGCGAAGGAACGCCTTGGCGAACGGGCGGCAGAAGCGGTCGCCGCCTACCGGGCGGAAGATCCCGATGCCAAGCCCTTCCTCCTCGCCGCGCGCATGGATTCCGATCTCACCTTCCGCAAGGGCGCTTTCGCGCAGGCCGAACTCAAGGCCCGGCAGGGCGGTGGCTCGGTCTGGACCTATCTGTGGACCGAACCCAGCCCCGCGGTCGATGGCCGGTTCGGCGCGGTGCACGGCATCGATGTCGCGCCCAGCCTCTACAACACGCGCGGCGCTCTCAACGGGTCCAGCCCGTCCGCCAACGAACTGGCGGCCGCCATCGCCGGAAGCTGGGCCGCCTTTGCCGCCAATGGCGATCCCAACAACGAACGCGTGCCCGAATGGAAACCCTATTCCGCGCCCCGGCGCACGACCATGATCTTCGATCAGGACCTGCGGGTCGAAGATGATCCGCGCGCCGAATTCCGTAAATACTGGCGCTGAACGCAAGATCCCGAAATCTGCCGGACACTGCCGTTTCAGCGGTGTTCGGCAGCCTGATCATACGTATGATTGACATGCTTTCGGGGTGTTTCTTGCTCGCCCCCCGGACCCTTCGCGCGCGACCGCAGTTAGGTCAGCAAGGAGGCCTTTGTGAGCAAAACCATCACCGTCAACGGAACCGAGCGTCCGATCCCCAGCGACCCTCGCGTGTCCCTTCTCGATTTTCTCCGCGAAAATGAAGGGCTTACCGGCACCAAGAAAGGCTGCGACCATGGCCAGTGTGGGGCCTGCACCGTCATCGTCAACGGCATGCGGATCAATAGCTGCCTGACCCTCGCCGCCATGCACGATGGCGACAGCGTCACCACCATCGAAGGCCTCGGCACCCCCACCTCCCCCTCCCCCCTGCAGGTCGCATTCGTCGAACATGATGGATTTCAATGCGGCTATTGCACACCGGGCCAGATCTGTTCCGCCACCGCGATGCTCGATGAAATCGCCGCGGGCTTCGCCAGCGATGCGAGCGAGGACCTGCTCGGCGAAATGCAGGCGAGCCCCGAAGAAATCCGTGAACGCATGAGCGGCAACCTTTGCCGCTGCGGCGCCTACGCCAACATCGTGACGGCTATCCGCGAAATCGCGCAGGGAGACGCCTGATGAGACCATTCGCCTTCCAGCGTCCCGATAGTCTTGCCCACGCGCATGAACTCACCGTGCCCGAAGACGCCACCGCCGTAGCCGGAGGGACGAACCTTCTCGACCTGATGAAGCTCCAGGTCGAAACGCCCGAAAGGCTGGTCGACATCAATCGCCTAGGCATGACCGAGATACAGGAAACCGCTGACGGCGGGCTGCGCATCGGCGCGCTGGCGACCAATACCGCGACCGCCAATGATGACCGGGTCCGCGCGGACTATCCGGTCCTTGCCCGCGCTATTCTGGCTGGTGCAACCCAGCAGTTGCGCAACCGCGCGACGACAGGCGGTAATCTGTGTCAGCGCACGCGCTGTTACTATTTCACCAATATCGATCAGCCCTGCAACAAGCGCGAGCCGGGATCGGGTTGCGGCGCCATCGACGGTATCGCCCATCTGCATGCCGTTCTGGGCACGAGTCCAAGCTGCATCGCGACCTATCCGGGTGACATGGCTGTGGCCCTGAGCGCGCTCGATGCGACAGTGGAGATCGCGAGCCCAGATAGCGATGAGCGCTCCGTTCCCGTCCGCGACTTCCACCTTCTGCCTGGCGACACCCCATGCCGCGATAACGTACTCGAACGCGGCGAGATCATCACGGCGGTTACCCTTCCTCGTCCAGTCAAGGCCAAACACCTCTACCGCAAGGTACGTGAGAGATCGTCCTACGCCTTCGCCTTGGTGTCGGTCGCCGCCATCGTGGCTGTCGAGGACGGCGTCATCGCCCGAGCCGATCTTGCCTTTGGCGGGCTGGCGCACAAGCCCTGGCACGACGCTCGTCTGTCCGAACTTCTGGTCGGCGAGGCGCCATCTGCTGCGCTGTTCGACAAAGCGGGCGACCTGCTGCTCGAAGGCGCGCGCGGATACGGCGAGAATGACTTCAAGATACCGCTTGCCCGCCGCACCCTTGCCGCGGTGATGGCAGAAGCGACGGAGACCGAGATATGAGCGCGCATCTGAAGCAGGATGAACCTGTCACGTCGAACCGGCTGGATGGGATGAAGCAGGGTATCGTCGGCCAACCCCTTTCCCGTGTCGACGGTCTGGCCAAGGTTACCGGCACCGCCCCGTATGCGGCAGAATACAAGATCGATAATGTGGCCGAAGGTGTTCTGGTCACTGCGCCGATAACCCGCGGTGAAGTCACATCCATCGACAAGGACAGCGTCCTTTCGATGCCCGGCGTCCTGGCGGTCCTAGACGATGAGCGCCTTACAACTCGCGCAGCGCAAGGCACGGCTAACGAGGCGCCGAAACAAGACCCGGCAACGGTTTGCTATTGGGGTCAGCCGATCGCGGTAGTGGTTGCAGAAACGTTCGAACAGGCGCGCGATGCGGCGAAGCATCTCAAGGTGGAATACCGCGTCCACGAAGGAGCGCCGCTCGATCCCCATCAGGTTGCGCCAGAAGAGCAGGAAGATGAGACCGTAAACCAGGGCGATCTCGATGCCGCCATGGCTCGGGCCGCGCATACGGTCGATGTGGAAATTGCGACCGAGGGGCATGCGTCCGCAGCCATGGAGCCACACGCAGCCATCGCGGAATGGAGAGACGATAAGCTCACTGTATATGCATCGCTGCAGATGCCAAATTACAATATCGCCGAACTGGCCGACAGTCTGGGGATGGAAGAAAGCAATATCCGCCTCGTATCCCGGTATGTCGGTGGAGGCTTCGGCTCGAAACTCGGCATTAGCGAGGAGACCGTTGCCGCAGCGATCGCTGCACGCGAGCTCGGCCAGCCGGTCCGCGTGGTAATGAGCCGCCAGCAGGTATTTCAATGCATCATGCGCCGCTCCGAAACGACGCAGAAGTTGCGATTGGCAAGTGACGAGGAAGGGAAACTCGACGGCTTTGCGCATCATGCGCTTGTGTCCAATCTCCCGGGCGAGGAATTTGCCGAGCCCGTGCTTCAGTCATCGCACTTTCTTTACGGCGGCGAGAACCGGCAACTGAAGCTCGAAGTTGCCCGCATTCATCGAATGACTGCTGGCTCGGTCCGTGCACCGGGCGAAGCTGTTGGCATGCCTGCACTTGAAGTGGCAATGGACATGCTTGCCGAAAAGTCGGGTGTGGACCCGGTCGAACTGCGGCTGCGCAATATTCCGGATCGCAACCCGGAAGAAGATCTGCCCTTTTCATCGCATAAGCTGGCCGATTGTTTGCGGCAGGGAGCAGAAAAATTCGGGTGGGATAGCGGTCCCAGAAAACCGCGTCAGCAGCGCGAAGGCGAATGGTGGATCGGCACGGGCATGGCGAGCGCGGCGCGCGTTCATAATGTCGGCGAAGCAAAGGCACATGTCACCCTAAAGAGCGATGGGACTGCCGTGGTCCAGAGCGATATGACCGATATCGGTACGGGTACCTATACGATCGTGGCGCAGATTGCTGGCGAGATGCTCGGCATCCCGATCGAAAAAGTATTGGTAGAACTCGGCGATACGAAACATCCCCGAGGCCCGGGTTCCGGTGGTAGCTGGGGCGCGGCGTCGATCGGATCGGCCGTATACGTCGCCTGCGAAGCGCTGCGCGAAAAGCTCGCCCATAGAGCCGGAACAAGCGAAACCGAGCTGGACCTGCGCGACGGCTCTGTCGTCGGAGGCAATTCGCTTGTTGAACTGCTGGATGGCGAAGACATCTCCGAAGTCGGTCATTACGAACCCGGCGAGATTGCGGACAGCCACACCGCGTCCGGCTTCGGCGCATTCTTCGCGAAGGTTCGGGTGAACCGCTTTACCGGAGAAACGCGCGTCGATCATATGCTCGGCGCTTTTGGCTTCGGCCGCGTACTCAACGAAAAAACGGCGAGGTCCCAGTGCCTGGGCGGCATCACCTGGAGCATCGGAGTCGCATTGACGGAAGCCCTGCTGTTCGATCCTGTCGACGGACATCTCGTCAACTGCGATCTGGCCGAATACCACGTACCCGTAAATCGAGATGTGCAAGATGTAGATGTCATGATGATGGAGGAACGCGATCCCGTTGCCAGCCCCATTCAGGCCAAAGGCATCGGCGAACTTGGAATGTGCGGGGGCGCGGCGGCAATCGCCAATGCAATATATAATGCATGTGGCGCGCGGCTCTTCCAATATCCCATGACACCGGATCGCGTATTGGCTGCCTTGCCGGATTGAATTGCTAACGATTGGAGTAGCCAAGGTCCTCGACCGGCACTGTCACTGCCGACCGTGCTTATTCCCAGCAATCCCAGAGCCTGACTACACTGCACAGGAGAAATTTACGCGATTGATCAACGGTTTCGGCGCCAGTGCCAGGGATCGCCTTCTACCGGCGCCAGAAAACGTCCGTCACTTCGCACCCTGATTGCAGCCTTTGCCAGCAAAGTGTCGAGATCGATCGGTTCGAACGCATGGATTGCAAAGCGGCGATGCGCCGTACGCACCACCTCACCGCGAATGGAAAGACTGCGATGCCGGATCTCAACGCAATCGCCCAAGGCCGGCGTGATCTCGGCCTTCAGCAACAAGCCGCTTTCCGACACGTTCACAATCAGAATATCCTGCCATTCATCACCGGATCGCATCTTGACTGGCATGGACACCATCTTGCGCTGGGACCTCTCGGTCTCTTTCGGAGTGCGATCCCAAAGCCAAGCCATGATTGCCCTGTAATCTTGGCTGGTTAGGCGCGGCCTAGCGGTAGCCTAAGCAATTATGCCTACCTTCTGGCATTAGATGCTCCCAGTTCTGGGCGCCAACTCCGCCGCGAACTGTTTGATTGGAACTTAACCAACTTCCCAATCGCTCTTCAGCTAGAGAGCAATCGGAGAAAGGAAAGATCATGGGCGAGTATGAACCCAACGATTCCCGCAATGTGACACAGACGAAATCGAATGTGCCGGGCGAGCCCGAACGAACGGGCCCGCGCGAAGGCGAAACGCGGGATCCACGCAAGGACGCGGACGAGGGCCAGATTCAGCGGAGCGGACACACGCCGGGCGGCAAGGACCTGTCACGAGGGTCGGAGCCGGCGACCGGCGCTGCCAGCAGACACCGCCGTTGACGAGCGACATTGAGCGGGCGCCCTGATGGGTGCCCGCTTTACCGTTGAAGGTAGATAGACAAGGCGGAGAGCAAAGCATGGGTCAGGATAATCGCAAGCATCCCGATGAGGGTGGCGCAAAAGAACGACATCCCAAACATGAAAAGAGTGACAAGAATCCGGCACTGAAAGAGGAAGACCGGCAAGCTCTAAAGAACCAGAGCAAGGCTGATCCGGAAGATTATCCGGACAGAGGCGTCAAACCAGCCTGACACGATATCGGCCTGCACCGGCCGAAGACCTTCGGGTGCCAAACAAGAGTGGCAGAAATGGACAAGGGTGCATGTTCAATTGGCGCGCCCGGCAGGACTCGAACCTGCAACTCCAAGCTTAGAAGGCTCGTGCTCTATCCAGTTGAACTACGGGCGCGCTCGCGGTTCCCCATAACGTCACTTTCGCGCCGGGCCAATCGGCACTAATCGTCTTTCATGGAAAAAACGCGATCGGCCTCGTCCCAGACGCAGTTCCGCTATTACGACCTCGTGATGGCGGCATTCGTTACGATCCTGCTGCTGTCGAACCTCATCGGCGCCTCGAAGCCGAGTTATGTGACGCTGCCCTTTATTGGCGAATGGTCGTTCGGCGCCGGCGTACTGTTTTTTCCGGTCAGCTATATCATCGGCGACGTGCTCACCGAGGTGTACGGATATGCCCGCGCCCGCAGGGTCATCTGGACAGGTTTTGCAGCGCTAGTGTTCATGGCCTTCATGGCCTGGGTCGTTGTGCAATTGCCGCCTGCTGCTGGCTGGCCGGGGCAGGCGGCATATGAATTCGTGTTTGGCAACAGTTGGCGGATCGTACTCGCATCCATGATCGCTTTTTGGGCTGGCGAGTTCGCAAACAGCTATGTGCTCGCGAAAATGAAGATCTGGACGCGCGGTCGCCACCTGTGGATGCGCACGATCGGCTCGACCGTAGTCGGCCAGGGGCTCGACAGTCTGATCTTCTATCCCTTGGCTTTCTGGGGTCTGGCGGGCTGGCCCGTTGAACTGCTGTGGCAGGTTGTCATGTCCCAATGGGCCATCAAGACAGCGTGGGAAGCCCTGCTTACTCCCGTGACCTATGCAGTTGTCGGTTCTCTCAAAAAAGCAGAGGGCGTGGAAGTCTTCGATACCGATACCGATTTTTCTCCGTTCTCTGCTTCAAGGAACTGATAGCGACGAAAAAGGGGCGACCCGCAGGCCGCCCCTCCCCTCTCCCCCAATTTATGGGTGGTCTTAGAACTTCGCGCCGACTGCGATGCCGTAGCGCCGCGGATCAAGCGTAAAGATGTTGGTGAAATTACCCGATGAAGCATCCGTCACATACAGCCCGGTGACGGAATTGCTGTTGAAGATGTTCTGGACGAAGCCGCGAACGAACCAGCCATTATCGCTTCCATTCAATTGGATCGATGCATTCGACTGGACGAATGGTTTGATGCGGTTGACCCGACCGTTGAACACATTGCCAAACTGCTCGCCGGTAAGCGCGAGGTCGAACCGCGGCACGAGCGACATGCCGTCCCCGAATTCAGCAGTATATTGAACCCCGACCGACGCCTTGTATTCGGGCGCCTGCGGCAATCTGTTTCCACGCAGATTAACCTCTACGCCCGGGCTGAGGACATTGATGGGTCCGAGCGCCGCGAAGGCTGGATTTGCAGCCTGAGCGCTCAACACTTCGCAGATGCTGAACGCGCCGTTGGACGCGATGCCCCCATCTGCCGGAAATGGTCCAGGCCCCTGAAGGCCGAGCCCGCCATTGACCAGGCCGACGAACGTATTGGCACCAGCACCCGTTACGGCACACAGGGAGCCGTTCGAGATGTCCTTGATGATGACGGCCAGCGGATCGCCGCCCCCTGGATCGCGGGGATTGCTGAAGAACTGGTCACCGGCCACCTTCGCATTCAGGTAGCTGAGGTTCATGTTGATCACCCAGTTGTAACTCGGGCGCAAAATGCTTTCGAGTTCGAGGCCCCAGATGTTGGCATCGATCGTATCATTGACGGACGTCCGAGCGACAATGCGGCTGAGCTGCAGGTTCTTGTATTTATAATAGAAGCCCGTGAGATTGATCTGCGCTGCTCCATCGAGGAAGGTGTTCTTCGAGCCGATTTCGAAAGCGTCGATCTTTTCCGAGCCGAAGCTCTCGGACACGGCGAAGACCGGCGACAGCGGCGGATTGATACCTCCCGATTTATATCCCCGCGAATAAGAGAAATAGAGGCTGTTGTCGGGCGAGATCGCATAATCGAGCACCGCGCGTCCGGTAATCGCATCGAAACTGACGTCGCGCTGTTGCAGTAACTGGTTACCGTCCATCCCGGCATCGGCATCGAAGCTTCCGACGAAGGGCGAGGTAAACGGATCACCATTCCCGAACGGATTCAGGAAGTTTGCAAGAGTTGTGCGTGCCGATACCGACTTCGTATCGTCATTATAACGAATACCTCCGGTAAGGGTCAGGCTGTCGGTTATGTCGAAATAGACTTCACCAAAGATCCCGAAGCTCTTCAGTTTGAAGTCGGTCGTATTGTTCCGATACATCGACGTGGCTAGGTAGGACGGCGGGGCACCTGCCGCGAAGGCGGAAAACGTCCCGAGTATCCCGGTCGCATAATCGAGACCGAAGGAGTTTACGTAATAACTGTTCTCGCTGACATCGGTCTGCGCATAAATCCCGCCAACAAGGAAGTTGAACGGCCCGTCGAAGTCGCTCGACAGGATCGCTTCGCCGGACCACGCCGTCTGGTACTGGACTGACCGGTCGAATGCCAAAGGCGCATCAGAGCAAATCGAATTGCCTTCGTAAGCTCCCAGATTACCATCGTCATTGTCCGACGTGCACAGCTGACCATTGGGACCATTTGGAATAAGGGCTGCGGCGATTGGCGCAAAATAAGCGCTCGATCCGGGAATGAAAGCAGGGGCCGGCGCCGGCAGGCCAGTCGGCAGACCATTGGCAGCGAAGAACGCCAGCGTATTGAGCCCGGTAGCATAACCCGACCGGTCGAGAACGCCGAGGTTGTAATCCTGGCGCGAGTCTACGGTCGTTTCCTGATAGATGCCGGTCAGCGACAGGTTCATCGAGCCGAAGCCTTGGCTAAGATGGCCCTGCAACTGCAGTTCATCGGCAAAGTATTCAGGATCGAAGGATGTATTCACGGTACGAACGTCATTCGGTTCGTCGAAGTTCGCATAACCATCGGTGCCGTATACGCTGCCGAGGGCAAGCGCTTCCGGAATGCCCTGAATGCGGAAGAGTTCGACCGACGACAATACGGTTGCAAGCGTTGAGTTCGCGTTAGTCTTGTCGAAATCGAGGCGATTGTTGAGGCAGCCCAGCACACCTGTCGGATCGCGTTGGCAAGCCTGCTTCTGGATCCGCAGACGGTCGTCCTTTTCACGGAAATAGAACGCCATCAGATCGAGAGTGGTCGACGCGGTCGGTTCGAAGCGCAATGAACCGCGAACCGCGTACATGTCGCGCCCATCGATATCGCTGTTATCGTAAAGGTTGGTCGTATAACCGTCCCGGTTCAGATAGAACCCGGCAGCTCGCAGTGCGAGCGTGTCGCCGATCGGCACGTTGATCATGCCACGGGTTTTGATGCTGTTGTAATTTCCGTATTCGAAGTCGCCCGCCGCGGCGAACGTGCCGAGTTCCGGCTTGGCGGTGACTACGTTTACGACGCCCGAAGTGGCATTGCGGCCGAACAGTGTACCCTGCGGTCCGCGAAGCACCTCAACCCGCTCAAGATCGAAATATTCGGTTTCGAAGAGTCGGGTACCGAAGAGCGGCGAGCCATTGGTGTGAATGGCTGTCGCGCTGTCACAGGTAACGCCAACGCAAAGGTCGCCAATACCGCGAATGGTAAAACTTGAACTGGTGAAGTTCGATTTCGTGAAAGAGACGTTGGGCAGCGTAAGCTGCAAGTCGCTCGCGTTCTCGATCTGCTGGGCTTCCAGAGCTTCGGCATCGAAGGCGCTGACGGCGATGGGGACTTCTTGTAGCGACTGGTTTTGGCGCTGGGCGGTTACGATAATGACATTCGGACCGATACGGCGGCTATCAAGATCGTCATCTGGTGTTTCCTGTGCGAAAGCCGGAAACGAAATCGCGCTCGCGCAAATTCCCACGAGCAGGGAAGCCCTTACCCTCATAAACCCTCTCCTCTCCACATGGCCGTCTATTGCGGCCTATGGCCCCATAGTTATCACACATTCGTATGCACGCAAGCGATTGCGCACGATTGTTGCGCACATGCCCACATATTTTTGTCGAGTGTTGTTTTGGAGATCAGGCGTGGCGATACGCTTACGTTACGGAATGCTTGATTCCGAACGGTGCCAACAGCCGATTTTTCAGACCAGCGTCGCGCTCTCGGCTATCTGGGTGATACCGCGCCTGCCGGCTTCGTCGCGACCGAGCTGCACGAATACGTCGATCACGCTTGCCGAATAGGCGATCGTATCGCTTCGAGTGAGGCCGATTCCCGTCTGCATGACCATCAGCGACAATTGCTCCAGCGCGCCGCGCAGACTGTTCGCGTGAATGGTCGAAAAGCTTCCCGGGTGCCCCGTGTTGATCGCTCGCAGGAAGCTGACGCTCTCGGCACCGCGAAGTTCGCCCAGAACGATGCGGTCGGGACGAAGGCGCAGCGCAGCCTGAAGCAGTTCGTTGGCAGTCACCTTGGCTTCGCCCAGATCACCCTTCACGGCCACCAGACCGATACCGTTCTTGCCCGGCAATTTGAGCTCCGGGGTATCCTCCACGAGTACCACGCGCTCGTGTTTCGGGATCTCGCCCAGCATGGCGTTGAGGAATGTGGTCTTGCCGGTGCTCGTGCCACCCGAAACCAGAATGGTACGGCGCTGCCGGATCGCTTCGCGCAGAAAGGCTATCGGTTCGGCCTGCGCATCGGGCATGGGCCCCCGCTGCGACGGTGCGAGCGGCCCCGTGTCGTAGGCATCGAGAGGCAGGTCGAGGCGGCGGTGGCGGCGGATCGCCATCGCCCAGTGCTTGCGCGCCGCGGGCGGGCCGCAGAACTGGACACGCGCGCCGCCGGGCAGAGTCGCACCGAGCAAAGGGTGTTCGCGGTTGATCCCTTGGTGACTGACGCGGGCGACCTGTTCGGCAAGGCGCTGGATCAGCCGGTCGTCGATTTCGGGGCGAACGATGCGCTGCATGCCCCCGACACTGGCATCTTCCACCCAAACCTCGCCCGGGCCGTTCACCAGGATTTCGGTTACCGTATCCCGTTCAAGCCATTCCCGGAACGGCGCAAGGTAAGCGTCGAGATAGACGCTCCGTTCCCCGTGCAGATCGACGGGTGGCGCGTCGTCTTCCGGGTTGTCGTCCGGATGGAAGGGATGGATATCGGCGCTCACGATCGTGTCCGGCTCAGCTTACTGCCGAGAAGTCCAGATCACGCGCTGTGAAGATACGAATGGGTTCGCCCTGCCGGACGCGCACAGTCGGCCCACGCTGTCCGTCCTGCTGTGCCGCTGTTGCCGCTGCGGAGGAACTTGCGCCGCCGATCAGGACGCCTGCAGCACCGCCGGTGGCCAGCGATCCCACGCCCCCCACGACGGACAGCAACATTGCCGAACCGAAGCGTTTGAAAAAACTGGCGCCCGAAACCTTACCGGCGAGGCCGGTGGTTCCGTCGAAGCCTACAGCCGGCGAGGCGAGATTGACCGATGCCCCGTCGGGACGGATCAATCGTGTCCAGATGACATAGGCGCGCCTCTGGCCGTTCTGCAGTCCCGATTGATACTGCCCGATCAATCGGCTGGATCGCGGTACGAGCACTTTGGTGCCATCGAAGCTGCGCACATCCTGGCTGACAACCGCCCGGACATATCCCGGCACATTCGTGTCGATCGCGGTTTCGAGGATAGCGGGGATTAGCGTACCCTGCGTGACGGTTGTCGTTGGACTGACCATGGCCCTCGCTTGGGCCGGTGCGCCGCCCACGCCGCCGATCCGGCTGGCGAAATCGTTTGCCGAACCGCCGGAGGTCCCCGCAGCCGCCGTTTCACCGGCGACGGCCGGCTCCGCGGCCGCCAGCGTAGCGGGGGAGTTGCCCGCATCGTAGACAACCGTCGGATTGGAATACGGATTGCTGGCAAGACCGGGTTCGGGCTGCGCTGCCAGCACAGGTTGAGGTGCCGGGTCGGGCCGCGGTGTGGCAGCAAGCTGCTCGTTCGGCTGATTTGTCGCTGCGGCAGGGGCTGCTGCGGGCGGAGGCGGCGCTTGCACGGCCGCTGCCTGACCGCCTATCCCTTCCGATGGGGCAACACGGGCGGAATTCATACTCCACAGCGTGACAAGGCCAAGGCCCGCGACCACTGCAATACCTGCAACGAGACCGAGCGCATCGGATTTGCCCGCTGGCCGGGCGACTGCAGGAAACGAATTGCGCTGCGCAAGATCGATGATCTCTGCATCGGTGTCGTCCCGAGGATCGACATCGTTGGCAATATTTTCATTGCCCGGCTTCTTTTCGGGCAGTCGCATGGCAAGGCGCATCGGTTACTTCCCTTTCGAAGCGAGGGCCGGGTTAACACTCGCTGTGGCTGCAGGCCGTTCGGGCCCGGTATTCGTGAGCTGGGCACTATCTTCGCCCGCTCGCAGAACGAGCGTGCGCGGAACACCGTCGACAACGATGGTATCGCCGCGAACGGTAAAGTTGACGGGGCCTTCGACACCCTTGCTGTTGACGACCAGAATTGCCGGAACGTCTTTTCCAACCGGCCAGGTCAGGAATGTCGCTGTGCCGTCGTCATAGGTGTTCTCGGGAAGGAGCTCGGGATCGCCCGAAGCACGCCAGGCGAAATTGAGATCTGCCGGATCAACCACAGCATATGGGTCATTCGCCGCCTGCTGCTCCACGGCATTCGGGGCTGCGGCCAGTTGCACTTGCTCTTCCACGGGCTCGTCCGGATAAGCGAAGCGCATGAGGTAGAGCGGCTTTGCGTTAGGGGTGGCAACAAGGTCGAAAAGATAGGTTCGTTTGCTCGTCACGACCGTGAGATTGGTCGAGGCACGCGGTTCGAGCGGTTTCACAAACAGGATGTTGGCCCGCTTGTTCGGGGTTACTTGCCATGTCGCACTGTCGCCAATGGCGACATTCTCGATGACCTCGTCATCGTTGAACATGATGCTCGCCTGCACCGATACGCGGCCATCGATCCGAACCACTTTTGCTTCGTCATACATCACTTCGACGAGGCGGGAATCCTGCGCCGCAACGGGCGCGGCGATCAGGGCGAGAGAGAGCGCGGGAATAATCGCGCGGGTCATGCGTGTTTCTCCATCGAACGGTCGAGGGCTTTTGGTGTGGCGGATTTGAACCTGCTGCCGATGCCGGAACCGCGCGCACGGGCCTTGCTGGCGATCGATTGCTGACCGGATCCTGAAGACGTCGCGTAAACTTTGGTAACGCGAGAACCTCCGCTGCCACCGGACGCCCCGCTATCGTTCGCCGCATAGGCAGTGGGGACGGCGGACACGTCTATCCTCCGGGCCTGCGAACTGGCCTGATTGGCAGCCTGTGCCTGGGCAAGTGCGGCAGCGCTCGGTGCGGCTGCTTGTGAATGCTGGGCGACCGAAGGTTTATCGTCCTTTTCGGATACCAGCCCGAAAACGGTCCAGCCGGACACCATCGCCCCCGCGACCTTCAGCACCAGTATCATCAACGCTACGTGGACAGCGCCGATCATGAAGAAGCCCATGGCTGCCTGTGGATCGACTTGCCCGGGTGTGGCCGTCAACGCACCGAGGATGGGAACAGCCAGTTCGAGCATGACGCTCCCGCCCAGCACCGCAAAAAGCGGGGCCAGCGCGCACATCGTGAGCCCTTTTATCCAGCCCGTGAAGAGACCGCGGGTGCCATTGAACAGCGCCATCACGACGAAAAGCGGCCCCAAGGCGACGAGGACACCGAGTGCAATCTTGGTCGTTACCAGCAGGCCGACCGTACCCAGCATGAACAACATCGCACCGAGCCACATCATCCCTTCGGGCGAGAATGCGGAGAAGTCCTCGTTACCCCCACTTGCTTCCTGAATGGCGATGAACACCACATCGATCTTCTGGGCGAACACATCGGTGGCAGAGCCACTGGTTCCGGTAAGAAGGCCTGCGAGATAGTCCGGTGTCAGCACCGCGAGGTTCCAGACTACGCTCTGGTACGCAATCCAGCTGGTTGCGAAGGTCAGCACAAGGCCGAGCGTCATCATGCGGGGGACGAGCGAGCGCACGCCGATATTGGCGCGCCCGGTGAGCAGGGCGAATGCGAAGAGCGCAATGAAGAGGGTAAGGACGAGCGTCAGCACCATGCTGAGCTGTCCACCGGAAGCGAACAATCGGTTGAACGCAGCGGCACTTGCCTCGCCCGCCACGCAATCCACACCGCGCAGCGCGGCGGCTACGCCATTGCCGACCTGTTCGGCAGCCTGCTGGCAATTGGCGCTCATTCCGCGGCCAGACCGAGGGCTTCGATCCCGGCATCTCCATGATCATTCGCCCCGCCCGGCCATTTCGTGCCGGTCAGTGCAGGGAACCATTCGCGCGGCGCATCGCCCAGCGCTTCGCGCAGCAGATCTAGCCGGCGGACGGAACTCTCGCGGCCTGAAAGCAGTGTCAGCACTTCGGGCGCGCCCGACAGGTCGAGCCGGACCACCACACTCGCATCGGGCTGGCGAACGAGGAAGCAGCGGCTGTGTGCCGGCAACGTACGGATCAGGGCAAGCTCGTGTTCGGTCAGGCCGAAGCCATCGCAATAATCCTCTGGCCGCGCGCGGCTATTGGGCATGAACACCATGGTCGCGGTCTGCTCGACCAATGCGGTGGAAATGCGGCTTTCCAGCGCGTCCCGGGCCGATTGGGTGGCGAAACCGACCAGCGCGTTGCGTTTGCGCAACGTCTTGAGCCAGTCTCGGATGCGTGCCGCAAAGACTTCGTCATCGAGCGCTTTCCAGCCTTCGTCGATGAGGATCATGGTCGGCTTGCCGTCCAGCCGCTCCTCGATCCGGTGGAACAGGTACATCATGGTGGGCGTGCGCAGGCGCGGATTTTCGAGCAGCGCCGTCATGTCGAAGCCAAGAACGCGAGCGGTCAAATCCAGCCGGTCTTCGGCATTGTCGAACATCCAGGCATGCTCACCTTCGCCGATCCAGGCTCCCAGCCGATCCGCCAGATCGCCCGGTTGCGGGCGACGACTGCCGGAAAGCAGTTCCTTGAAATGACGCAAGCGGCGCAGCGACGCATCGTTGGCATAGGTGGCATCCACCGCTGCGGCGATGGTCTGTTCCTCTTCGGGACCTTCGGCCTTAAGCAGTACGCCAAGCCAATCGCGCAGGAAAGCCTTGTTGCCTGCCGTGTCAGGCAGAGCGAGAGGATTGAAGCCGGTCGGTTCGCCGGCACGGATGCTGTCGTACCGGCCCCCAATACCGCGCACGAACAGCTCGGCGCCGCGATCCTTGTCGAACAGGATCGTGCGCGGGCTGAATTTCTGCGCCTGCGCAGCGAGGAAATTCATGACCACCGTCTTGCCCGACCCCGAAGGACCGATGACCGAAAAATTCCCCAGATCGCCGTGGTGGAAGTTGAAGAAGAACGGCGTCGCGCTGGTCGTTTCCAGCAGCGTTACGGCTTCGCCCCAATGGTTGCCCTGCGCCTGACCGAGAGCAAAGCCATGCATGCTGCCAAAGCTCGCCATATTGGCGCTGGATATAAGCGCGCGGCGCACCAGATAGCTCTCGTTGCCCGGGAACTGCCCCCAGAAGGCGGGTTCGAGATTGGTGTCCTCGCGTACGGCTATCGCACCGGTATCGGCAAGAGCCGCGGCGCAGGCTGCCATGGCATCGTCCAGTCGAACGAGATCGCGTTCCTTGACCATGACGGTGAGGTGATGGTCGCCAAACCCGACCGCGCCATTGCCAAGCGCATCGCGCGCAGCCAGCATATCGGCTCGTTCCGCAGCCGCTTCTTCATCCGCACTCTTCAATCGGCGAATAGCCAGATCCATGCGTTCGCGGGCAGTCTGCCGTTCGGTCGGGGCATAGCTTTCACTCACCACCATTTCGAACGGCAAGCGCAACAGGCTGTCGAGCAAGCCCGGGCTCGTCGCTTCGGGATAATCCTTGAGCCCCAGTACTGCAGCGAAGTCGGGCGAACCGGATCCGCGCATCTCGATCGCATCAAGACCGAAGCTGACGCGGCGGTATGGCAGCATGTACCCGACATCGACATCGTCCGCCGGTTTGCGCACCGGGCGCATCTCGCCATTATACAGCGCGCTCAGCAGCTCGAGCATTTCCGAATTGATATTGCCCTGCGGCCCGACGTAATCGGCCAGCGGCGTCGCTCCGTACGCCTGCAATGCGGCGACCAGACCTTGCGACGCAGCGCGCAGGCTTCGCAGATCCTTGGGATCGGCCTCCAGCCTGTCGCCATCCTTGCGGCGAAATTTCTTGCCGACACGTTCCACAAGCCCCGCCTTGCCGCGGGCAGGACGACGGATGAGCGTAATGAACTGATCGTTCACGAACAGCTGTCCCGAACCGAGCCGCTCGCTCCAGCGTTCATCGATGTGACGACTGATCGGATCGGGAAATTCAGCCGCAAGCTCAACGGACACGCGGCGACGGATGACGTGGTGATACAATACGAACCGCGCATCGAGGGTCGAACGCAATACGACCTCGCGTGTCGCGGCATGCGCGTTCAGCGCTTCACTGTCCTCTGTCTCGAACAGTAGGCCCGGCACCTGGATCGCGGTCATGACCGATCCGTCGCGCAACAGCAGCGTGCTTTCGTCGATCAGGCGAACATAGGGCAGACGGTCGCCGGCTCGCGCTTCCTTTGCGCTCCAGGCAGCGGCGCCCTTCCATTTGTCGTTACGCGGCATAGGAATTGCACCCCCAGCGCTTGTAATTCTTCACCCGTGGGCATTTGCTGACCTTTGTGATCCAGAGGTCGAAAATACGCGGTTCGCGCAGGCAGGCGAAATAGCCGATGCCATGCATCACAGCGAAGACCAGCAGTGCAAGCCAGCTGCCGGTGATCAGAAAAGCTTCGGTCGTCACCATCCCGTTGATGATGAAGTAATTGTACGTCACGCCTGCAAACATCTGCGGGCGCGTCAACGCGCGGTGAACGGGATGGCGGACGAGCGCGGTCATCCTAGCTGGCCGCGCCCTGAATACCGGCGACAATCGACGCTGCACCGAACAGGATGAAGACGCCGATGATGACGGTGGCGCCGAAACGCCAGTTAAGGCGGCCGGTCAGCATCATGAACCCGACGGCAGCAACAGCCATGACCGCCACGGCCGTGGCGACATTGCCGAGCAACGTGCCCTGCAACCAGCCGAGTGCTGCCACAATGGGGCCCGATCCGGCCGGATCGGCACCCTGCGCAAACGCTGCGCTCGGCGTCAACAGAGCGGCAAGAGCTGCCGGAACGATAAACTTGCGACTCAAGTAACTACTCCCGTGAGTGGTCAGAAAGACGGCCCATGATGGCCGCCACATAATGCTGGGTTTCGCGAATGCGCGGAATGCCGTTGGCGCGGATAACGCGTCCGGGTCCGGCATTATAGGCCGCCAGTGCCTTTTCCAGATCGCCGTCGAACCGGTCTAGTTGTTCGCGCAGGTAACGCGCCCCACCTTCGAGATTGGCGAACGGATCGTTCGGGTCGACACCCAGGTCGCGTGCAGTGCCCGGCATCAATTGCGCGAGCCCGCGCGCGCCGACAGGCGACACCG
Organism: Qipengyuania pacifica; assembly: GCF_019857205.1. GTDB lineage: Bacteria > Pseudomonadota > Alphaproteobacteria > Sphingomonadales > Sphingomonadaceae > Qipengyuania > Qipengyuania pacifica. Next base: position 224,002 of record NZ_JAHWXO010000004.1, read on the forward strand.
CATTCGCACGCCAGCGGCTTTCCTGCCAGACGAGAGCTTCTATCAGTGTCGGGCTGAGATCGAAGCGCGCTGCAAGTTCGGCGACCTTGGCCTGATAACCCTGGGGAACAAGGCGCGCATGCTGGCCGGGATCGGCCACCGCGATATCGGGAACGAAAATATCAGCCGGAACTTCTGAAGTGGGTTCCGCAGAGATCAGTTCGGTTGGCGCAGCAGGAAGCGCGGTGCTTCCGCCGGTTACCCAGCGCGCTCCGTCCGCGTTAATCTCCATGACATCCGCCTTCACCGGGAAAGCGATCAGCGCCGCGCAGGACAAACCTGTCACCAGCGCCAAGCGTGCTAGAATCATTGCACCCTCCGTCCGGCCCCCATGAGCATACTACATGACAGGCGAGTGACACAAAACTGAATATCCGGGAATGTGTCGACGGGACGAAAGAATAAAGGCCCGTGCTCGCCGGAGCACGGGCCTAAACAGCTTTTCGGCTTCTGTAAAAGTTAGCGTAACGACAGGGCGTAATAGCGGGCGAACTCGCCTTTATCGAGCATCGCCAGCGCCTTGCGCGCGAGATGTCGCGAATCGACCCAAGCACCGCCCGCGGTCTGCAGTTCGACACTGTCGCGGGCCATAGCGGCGGTTTTAAACTCCGCCCGCGCGGCATCGTATTCGCCTGTCCGCGCAAGCGCGATGCCATGATTGATCAACCGGGCCGGATCGTTTTCGGCCAGCTCATCGCAGTTCTCGATAGCTTTGCGGGCAGCGGTATTCTCGTTCGAAACCAGCTCTTCATACCCGACATCGTAATCGGCCTGTGGGCCTGCGACGGCTTCGACAGGACCCTGCGCTAAAAGGGCCAGCGCAATGCTCGTGATAATTGCCATGACAGCTCTCCCTACTCTCGTTGCCAGAGCAGGAATGCCTCACCGCACGGACAATCGCAACAAAACTGTAACATTGTCATATTTCTGCAATCATCGCGGTAGCCGGGGCATTTTCACAGCGTGCTCCGATGCGTCGCAATATCTGTTGAAACTGCAACATAACGGTCATCTACCGACACAAACTGTCACACAGCGTCCGTAGCGGACGAGTCGCGATCAAGAGTTCGCAACTCGATTCTTCCGGTTTTTGAGGGGACCGCTACCCGTGACAAATTTTCACCGTTCGCTCGTACTCGGCTGCTCGGCTCTGGCTCTGGCCAGCTGCGGCGCCGACGAAATCGTCTCGCCCGGCACTGGCGGTGACATCATCATCAACCCGCCTGCCACGCCTGCGCCCACCCCGGCACCGACGCCGGCACCGACTTCGGGCCCGGTAACCGCTGCGGCAGAATGCCCAACGATTTCCAATCCAGCGGGTCTCGCCGATGACGGCACGGAAACCGGTCCAACCGGCGAATACCGCGTCTGCATTTTGCCTGCAGTTTTCAGCGCCAGCACCACGCTGCCCTTCGTGGAAGGCCTGGTATATCGCATGAACGGCCGGGTCGATGTCGGCACCGACGGTGGCCCCACTGCCACGGCGAATGATACGAATGTCGAACTGACGATCGAACCCGGCGCAATCATTGTTGCTTCGGGATCGAGCTTCCTGAACGTCAACCGCGGTAACACCATCCAGGCCAACGGCACGGCTACGCGCCCCATCATCTTCACGTCGACGAACAACGTGACCGGCGTAGATCTGAACCAGGATACTTCGGGTCGTTGGGGCGGCGTTGTCCTGTCCGGCCGCGCCCCCGTCACCGATTGTATTGCTCCTGGCGCGACGCCTGGCACCACAGCTTGCGAACGTCAGGTCGAGGGTGCAGCGCAGCCGGCTCTGTTCGGCGGCGCCACTGCAGATGATAGTTCCGGCAGCATGACTTTCGTCCAGATCCGCTATTCGGGCTTCGTCCTCTCCGGCGATAACGAACTGCAGTCGCTTACCACCGGCGGCGTCGGCTCCGGAACCACGCTCAATAACATCATGAGCTACAACAGCTCGGACGACGGCGTCGAATTCTTCGGCGGCGTTATGAATGTTTCGAACCTGATCGTCGTCGGCGCGGAAGACGACAGCATCGACACCGATACGGGCGTGAAGGCCAATCTGCAGAACGTGATCGCCATCCAGCGCCCTGGATTCGGTGATACGATCATCGAAGCGGACTCCTCCAATGGCCTCGAAGAAGACACACCGCGTCAGAATGTGAAGATCTCGAACGCGACCTTCATCGCCAACAGCGGTGTTGGTGATCAGGCCATCCGCATTCGCGGCTTTGCCGATTTCACCATCGTCAACTCGGTTCTGGTCGATCAGTCGGGCAACACGCCGTGCCTGCGGGTCGACAATCCCGAAACGCTCAACCGCGCTGCCAATGCCAGCATCGACGAAGCTGGCCCGGTCGTCTTCAATTCGTTCGTCCTCGATTGCGCAACGGACTTCCGCGATGGATCGGGCGGTGTCACCCCCGCAGACGTTCAGACCCGCTTCAATGCTGGTTCGAACAACAATGCGGGCTTCACCAACACGCTGTCGATGACCTTCATCAATGGCGCGAACGAAAACGGTGTTGCGGTATTCGATCCGACTTCGCTTGGTTCCTTCTTCACGCTTCCGACCAATATCGGCGCCGTTTATCCCGGTAACAATACTTGGTTCCAGGGGTGGACCTGCAACTCGGCAACGGTGACCTTCGATACCGCGGTATCCGATTGCACCAGCCTGCCGATCTACTGATCTGAACACATGGCGGCCGGGCAAACGCATTTGAGCGTCCCCGGCCGCCTTCGCTTTTCAAATGGGGCGATCGCTGCGCTCCACTCCAGTTTCAAAGGCCTGAATATGAGGGGGTCTCGAACCATGTCGACCGGCAAGCAGCTTACTGCGCTGCTCCTGTTCACCACCGCGCTCACCCTGCCCGCAGCGGCATTCGCTCAGGATGCGGGTGTCGGCACCGGTGCCGAAGGCGTACCCGCAGATGAAGATGCCGCTACCGATGCCCTTCAGGCACAGCAGGCACAGGGCATCGACAACACGCCGCAGGAAGAAGAGTTCGAAGAACCCGATATTTCGGTGCCCGGTGGCTCTATCGTTGTTACCGGACGCCGCCGGCAAGACGTCACCCGCGCGTCCTCGCAGGTCGTGTCCGTGCTCGACAGTGCCAGCATCGCCCGCTCCGGCGAAGGCGACATTGCGGGCGCCCTTACCCGCGTGACAGGTCTTTCCACCGTGGGGAACGGTCTCGTCTTCGTTCGCGGCCTTGGCGATCGTTATTCGCTCGCCCTGCTCAATGGTCTTCCCCTGCCCTCACCGCAGCCGCTGAGCCGTGTCGTCCCGCTCGACATCTTCCCGACCAGCGTCATCGCGTCCAGCCTCGTGCAGAAAACCTACTCGGCCAACTTCCCGGGCGAATTCGGGGGCGGCGTGATCAACCTCACGACCCGCGCGGTACCGGACGAAAGCTTCGTCAAGGTCAGCGCGGGCATCTCCGGCGACACCGAAACCACATTCGGGACCGGATACAGCTATTACGGCTCGGATTACGACTGGTTCGGCTTCGACGACGGTCGCCGCGAACCTGGTCCCAACCTGCAGTCCTTCCTTAACAGCGGCCTCCAGATCACCGACCCGCAGGTCGATCAGCAGGCGATCCTGCTCGAACTGGGCGATCCCAATCAGATCCTCCTCCAGAGCACCGATGAACTGCCGGTCAACTGGTCGGCAGGCATCACGGCAGGCACGAGCTTCGACGTTTTTGCCGACGGACGTTTCGGCATCATCGCCACCGCCTCGCTCAGCAACAAATGGCGCAACCGCTTCATCACCCGCCAGGTCGCGGTGAACGGCGCGCTCGATCTCGATCAGGACGGCACGCAGTTCCAGACCGACCAGCGCATCCTCGCAAATGCGATGCTCGGCCTCGGTCTCGAGGTGGGCGAACACCGGTTCCGCCTGACCAATCTCTTTATCCGGGACTCGCTCAAGCGCGCATCGCTGGCACAGATCAACGATCTGACCGATGATGATGACGACCTGTTCCAGAATACCGGCTGGTACGAACGCCAGCTGTTCGACACACAGTTTGTCGGTGAACTCGAATTCGGCGATCTCTCGGTCGATCTGCGGGCCGGTTATGCGCAAACGCAGCGCGAAGCGCCCAATGAATGGGAATTCGTCTATACCCGCGACCTTACGCCCACGACCCAGCTCGACGAAATCTATCTGAACCTCCAGAACGGCGGTCAGCGCGGGCGCACCACGGTGGCCTTTTCCGATCTGACTGAAGATCTCTATTACGGCGGTCTCGATCTCAGCTATCAGTTCGCCGACTGGGTTACGCTGACGGTTGGCGGCGCCTATACCGACACGACTCGCCTCTCGCGCCGCCGGGAATTCGATATCCGCGCCACGGGCGCCTATCCGCTCGTTTTCGGCGCATTCCGACCCGACAACCTGCTTGGCGATGCCCTGATCAATCTCGGTTACGATACGGCGGCGCAGGCTGCTGGCGGCATCGGCCCCTTCGGCTATCAGATCATCGACACGACCGCATCGGACCCGGCCTTTTCCGCCGGGCTGGAGATCAAGGCGGGGTATGTGCAGGCCAATCTGACGCAATCCGATGCCCTGTCGCTCGACATTGGCATCCGCTACGAAGACGCCACGCAGGAAGTGGTACCGCTCGGGCTCGACGGGCGTCCGAACGGCTCGGCCAATGCCACCCTGCTGAACAACGATTACTTCCTCCCTGGCGCCACGCTGACATGGGAAGTGATGGATAGCGTCCAGCTGCGCCTCAACGCGTCCAAGACCATTGCCCGCCCGCAGTTCCGCGAACTGATCCTGCAAACCTATTACGATCCGGAAACGAACCGGCAATTCACCGGTAACCCCGGCCTGATCGACAGCCGCCTGACCAATTACGAAGCCCGCCTCGAGCATTATTGGGGATCGAACAGCCGGGCCAGCGTGGCAGGCTTCTACAAGGATATCGAAAACCCGATCGAAATCTTCTCGAGCTTCAACGACAACGCGGTCGTCAGCCGCTTCGCCAACGCCCCGTCGGCCAAGCTCTACGGTGCCGAAGTCGAGTTGCAGTGGAACAAGGACCTCTACGACCTCGGCGAATGGTGGGACAGCAAGCGCTTCGTCGCCATCGCCAACTACACCTACACCAAATCCGACATCAGTGTTCAGGATGGCGATCTCGTCAACATCCCAGAACTTGGCGGGCTTCAGCCGGCGTCGAACTTCTTCGAAGACGGCACGGCGCTGACCGGCCAGTCGGATCACATCGCCAATGTGCAGCTCGGCCTCGAGGACCTCGACCGCGTCAGCCAGCTTACCGTCCTGTTCAATTACGGCAGCAAGCGCGTGATCAGCCGCAGCACCCTCTCGCGTCCGGACATCATCGAAGACCCGGGCCTGACGATCGACCTCGTCGCTCGGCAGGGTTTCCAGCTGGCAGGCGCCGAGCTGGAACTGAAACTCGAAGCGCGCAACCTGACGGGACGCGATCATTTCGAATACCAGACGGCCGGCGACGCCCGGATCGAGAACAACAGCTACCGCGTGGGCCGCAACTTCGCAGTCTCGCTATCGGCTGAATTCTAAGCTTCTGCGAAGACTAGGCCGGGGGCCGCTTTCTGGCGGCCCCTCGTCATCCTCAAGTCGAACGTCCTAGCCGGGTCATCAACACGCCGGCCAGCACGATCATGGTGGAAACGACTTTCGCCAGGCTGAGCTTTTCTCTGAGTACGAACACGCCGATCAGTAGAGCAAAGACGATCGAAGTTTCGCGCAATGCGGTGACGAGTGCGATGGGCGCCTGCGTAAACGACCAGACGACCAGCGCGTATGCCGCATAGGATGCGCCCCCGCCGATCAGCGTCAGCCGCAACCCCTGACGCGGGATCCACTTCAACGCCGAGGGCCGCACCACTGCAGTAATGGCACCGAACGCCAGCGCATTTCCGATGGTCAGCCAGCCGTAATAGCCCAGCGCCGTCCCCGCCTCGCGCGCACCCAGTCCGTCGATCAGGGAATAGGACGCGATGAAACAGCCGGTCGTCAGCGCCAGCACGGCGGCCTTGCGATCATGCAGCCCGTCCCTCTTTCCGACCAGCGCGATGGACATGATGCCGAGGCCGATCAGCGCGATGGCGCCCAGCTCGACCGGCTGCAGGCTGACACCCAGCAACGCCACCGAAACCAGCGCCACGATCAATGGCGCGCTCCCCCGCGCCAGCGGATAGACCTGCGTCAGATCGCCGGCATCGTAAGACGCCATCAGAAAGAACTCATAACCCAGATGCAGGCTGATCCCCGCCAGTATCAGCGTGTAGCTGGAAGGGTCCGGCGCCGGCACGAAGAAGAGCGTCGGTATCGCAAATACCGCCTGCCCGATGACGACGGCCGCGGTGCCGAGATATTTGTCCTTCCCACTCTTCACCATCGCGTTCCAAGCGGCGTGAAGCGCGGCGGCGAGGATGACGGTAAAGAAAATAGCGGCGCTCATGCCGGCGGCTATAAAAAGATTGACGCGAGCATGTACAGGTGATGCTGCCGAGAAAAACCGGTGCCAACTGTGGTCTGGTCTCTTCCAATTGGCGATTGGCAGAAGGCACGACTTTCAAATCGTTGGATACGCCTCTGCGGAACCGTCCATGTCCCTCGCAGCCGTTTACGGATCGGCTCCTTGCGCTTAGCGTACCCCCAAGGGAGCTATTCCGTTGATTCGATGGTCAAATATCTTGCCAAGGGCGATCTCTTGGTCCTCGCTCTTTCTCGTCGCCTTGTGCACTGCAGGTACTGCCCACTCGCGTCCACTCACGATTGATGACGTGCTGGCGATACAGACCGTCGACGGTGCAGATATTTCGCCAACTTCCGGCGAAATCGCGATCGCGATGCCCCGCCCAGCAGCGCCGGACGAAGTGTATGGTCGCAACTCATACGAGATCGACCCGTCGCGCAACGACATATGGCTTGTGCAACGCGACGGTACGGCTCTTCGGCGCCTCACGAATGGCCAGCCGGACGCTGCGGCGTATTGGTGCCCCCACTGGAATGCCGATGGAAACTACCTCGCCATGTTGTCCACGGCACCTCAGGGCAACGAACCCCGGGGTGGTGACAATGCGCGGCTTTACGTTTGGGATCGCGGGTCGAAAACTCCGCGCCGCCTAAGTGAAAGAGCTATCATGACGCAGACGCGTTACGGGGGCCCGCTGAATGAAGTCGATCTGCGTGCCGCTCGAAAAAGCTCTCCTGAACAATGCCGCGCCAATGATGAAAATGCACCTTTCGTCTGGCTCGACGAAACCCGGCTGCTCGCGATCCTTATGCCCGAGGGCGAAAATTCAGCTTTCGTAGACCGTTACGCCAGGTATCACCGCGAAGCGGCGCGCGCAGGCGCCGAAATCCGCGCCGGCGAAGTTGCGACCGTTTCGCGGTCTGACAGCCCAGGCGAGAACCCCACGGAATATCGCGCCGAGCTGGTCTTATTCGATGTGGCAGACGGGTCGCAGACGACGCTCGGGTGGGTGCCGGCGTTCCCAATGTTCGGCGCGTTGACCATTGCGCTTTCACCCGATGGGGCACGGGCCGCTGTACTTGCTCCGCGCCGCGCCATCCCGCAGCATTTGCTGGCTTCGCCCAGATTGAACTTCGCTACTTGGGAGATCGAAAATACGTTGCTCGTCGCAAACCTGCAGGGCGATGTTAAACTTACCGAGATTTCACTGCCGGCCGAAGCGAGCTTTCCAGTCGATCTTGGCTCCTGGTCTCCGGATTCGCGCTATCTCACGCTCAGAGCAAGAGGCGATACCTCGCGCAATGCTGCAGAACTATGGGCTCTGGATGCGGAAGCCGGCACGTTGGAAGCCATGGCGCCGGGCGAAGATGCGGGCCCGCTTTATCCGCAACGCGGACCGGGCGATTATGCTTTCTGGTCAGGGGACGGCAAGCTCCTGGTCAAGGCAGCGAAGGCCGGCGGCGAGGGGCGCTGGCGAAGCATAGATGTAGCCGAGGGAAAAGAACTCGCGTTTTCGTCCGGCCTCGCTGGCCTGAGTTCACCGAGGCAGCTCGCCGATGGATCGCTCGTCGCAAAAGCTGGCGACAGCCACGTTCGCTACGCGTCCGACCAAGGTCAGTTCGTCCGCTGGCCTCCCATCGACGTTGCCGGGTGCACGGGGCCGGCAGAACTTGTCATGCGTTATGAAGGCGATGTCGCGAGATACACCCTGTGGACGATCGCCGGGCCTCTCGACGCCGCCGTTTCGCTCGATCCCGCCACCCGGATCCTCGATCATGATTGCACGGGTCTGGTGGTCGCCCAACACAGCCAGGTGGGCAGCGTCGTTCGCTTCGTCCCATGGGCTGGGACACCGGCCAACCTGATGGAGCGCAACACGCATCTCGCCGCAGTGGAACGGGGAGAGCGGCGGATGATCGACTATACGCACGCAAACGGCAGCGCACAGAAGATGGCCGTGCTGTTTCCGCCGGATTACGATCCGGCAAGAAGCTACCCCACTCTCTTCTGGGTCTATGGGCGTCACTCGCCGAGCGGGGTGGATGACTATTTCCTCGATCCGCAAATGCCGGGCTTCTACAATCTCGATCTCTATGCGGGGCAAGGCTTTGTGGTCGTCATTCCGTCCATCCCGATCCCGCGGGGCGACGCTCCGAACGAATCCTTCGCCGCAATACCGGGAGGCGTCCTTCCCGCGCTCGACAAGCTGATCGAGCTGGGCATCACCGACGCGGCACGCGCCGGGGTTTTCGGGCACAGCTACGGTGGCTTCACCGTCAATGCGCTCGTCGCCCAGACCGATCGCTTCGCTGCTGAGGCCTCCCTGTCGGGGGCGAGCGATCTGGCGACCGCCGCGGCCTCGTTCGATCCCACTGCCCGCGGATGGCGGGGGGCCGAACAGGACATGGCCTTCAACCAGGGTATTTACGAAAGCGGTCTCAATTTCAAAGTGGACCCCGGCACGGACCCGGCACTTTACCACCGCAATTCCCCGCTGACCCATGTCGATCAAATCGTCACACCGCTTCTGATCATTCATGGCGAGCTCGATGTTCGAGCGCCTCTCACCCAGGCGGAGACGCTCTATTCACTCCTGCACCGCCGGGGCAGACCGGCGAGACTTCTGCGCTATTGGGGAGAGAACCATTCGCTTGCCAATTCGCCGGCCAATGTCCGCGATATCAGTCACGAATTGTTGGCCTGGTTCGACCGGCACTTACGTGGCCGAACGGACGAGGACTAATCCGCACCACCCCATTCCGCGCCTGAATTGAAAACCGCCTCTTCGGGACACTGCGTAACAGCGAACCGCTGCATTATTCCTTCCGTCGCACCGGCCGCCCCTTCTATCGCTAAAAGCCGGCAGCCGCGAGCTGGAATGCCGGAATTTCCGTTTGGACTGTGACGCTTTGAAAGGGTCTTCATGCGCATAGCCCAAATCGCTCCGCTTGCGGAAAGTTGCCCTCCAAAATTATACGGTGGAACCGAAAGGATCGTGCACTTCCTGACCGAAGAACTGGTCAGCATGGGGCATGACGTCACCCTTTTCGCCTCGGGCGATTCCCGGACCAGCGCCGAGCTGGTGCCGTGCGTTCCTCAGGCGCTCAGGCTGGTCGACGGCGCGCAGAACCTCGTGCCGCATCATCTAAGCATGGTGGAGCGCGTGCGGCGGCGGCTCAGCGATTTCGACATCGTGCATTTTCACATCGACCTGTTTCACTATCCCGCCATCCTCACCTGGGAGACGCCGACGGTCACGACGTTGCATGGGCGGCTGGATATTCCCGACCTGCAGACCTGCTATCGTACATTCTCGCAGGTTCCTCTCGTTTCCATCTCGCAGAACCAGCGTATGCCGATGCCCCCGGTAAACTGGATCGACACCGTCTATCACGGTCTCCCGGACCAGATGCTGCCCTACGACAAGGACGGCGGCGATTATCTGGTATTCCTCGGTCGTATTTCGCCGGAAAAGCGACCCGACCGGGCGATCGAGATAGCGGTGCGAAGCGGTCGGCCGCTCAAGATGGCGGCCAAGATCGACGCGGTGGACCAGGCCTATTGGGATGCGGAAATCCGCCCTCTGGTCGAAGCGCACGACAACATCGAATATATCGGCGAAGTGAACGAAGCGCAGAAGGCGGAATTGCTGGGCGGCGCAGGCGCGCTGCTGTTCCCGATCGACTGGCCCGAACCCTTCGGTCTGGTGATGATCGAAGCCATGTCCTGCGGCACGCCCGTAATCGCCTGGAGAAACGGCTCGGTGCCCGAAGTGATGCAGGACAAGGTGAGCGGCCGGATCGTCGACACGATGGATGATGCCGTTGCAGCCGTGGACGAGGTGTTCGGTTTCGACCGGGCGAAGGTTCGGGACTATTTCGAACGACGCTTCACGGTCCGCCGCATGGCCGACGATTACGTGCAGATGTTCGAACAGCAGATCGCCAGGCACCAGAATTTGCGCGCCATCGATACCGTCGATGTCTTTCCGGATGCGCTGCGCCAGGGTTCCTTCCGCGCAGGGCGGCCGCCTGCGCTGGATACGGCTGCCTGAATTGAAAAGGAGGGCAGGCAAATCTTGTTAGAAAACGGTACGGTCGTTCTCGATGGGCAGCACCAGGTGCAATCATCGACGTCGATTCAGGAACAGGAACTTCGCGCCGTAAAACACGGCGATTCCTTTGCGCTATTCGATACCCATGGCGACGTCGTCGGGGCCGAAGCCACGCCCGAAGGGGTCTACTTTCGCGATACGCGGCAACTTTCTTTCTGGCGCCTCACGATCTGCGGCACCTACCCCATGCTTCTGGGATCGGCGCTGGATGACCGGGTCGATGCCCTGATCGTCGATCTGACCAATTCCAGCCTGACCAACCGAACCGGCCAACGCATCCCCAATGACGTCCTGCATTTCGGGCGGGTCAAGTTTCTGCACGAAGGCAGCGCGTTCGAACGGCTTTCGGTACGAAACTTCGACCAGTGTGCGCACAGTTTCAGCATCGAACTGACCCTGGGTGCGGATTTTCGCGACATGTTCGAAGTGCGCGGCGACAAGCGCGAGCGGCGCGGAACCCATGCCCAACCCCGCTGCACCCCGGACGGGGTCGAATATCGTTATACCGGGCTCGACGATATCGAGCGTCGGACCGCGATCAGTTTCGCTCCCAAGCCGGACTTCATCAGCGACCACAAAGTGCGTTTCGATGTGAGCCTTGCGCCGGGCGAGCGGAAGGTTTTCTACACCCAGATCGCCTTTACCGACGATGAGAACGAAAACCCCACGCGCGCATATCTCGAAGGTTACCGGGCACTGCGCCGGGGGCGCCGCGATGCGCTGGTCGGTCGTCCCTCGCTCGTCTCTTCCAATACCTCTTTCGATGCGATGATGGCGCGCAGCATCGCAGATGTGACGACGCTGACCACCCAGACGCCGCAGGGGCCTGCGGCATATGCCGGCATTCCGTGGTATTGCACCCTGTTCGGGAGGGATTCCCTCGTGACCGCGCTGGAAATGCTCTGGTACGATCCTTCCCTGGCTCGCGGGACCCTGCTCCGCCTGGCCGAATTGCAGGCAGTTGCAGATGACCCGGCAGCCGATGCAGAGCCAGGTAAAATCCTCCACGAAACAAGGCTCAACGAAATGGCCAATACCGGCGAAGTTCCCTTTCGCCATTATTACGGCAGCGTCGATTCCACCCCCTTGTTCATCTTCCTTGCGGGCGAGTATTTCCGCCGCACGGGCGACAGGGAAAGCATCGAAGCGCTGTGGCCCCACCTCGAAGCAGCTTGCGCATGGATCGAAAATGCAGGCGATCGCGATGGTGACGGCTTCTTCGAATATGGCCGTCGAAACCAGAATGGCTTGCGCAACCAGGGCTGGAAGGACAGCCACGATGCGATCTCTCATGCCGATGGAAGGCTGGCCGAAGGGCCGATCGCGCTCGTCGAAATGCAGGCCTACGTCTATGGCGCCTGGCGGGCCATGGCCGACATCTCGAAGGCCCGTGGAGACCGCGGGGCGGCAAGGGAATGGCGCGCAAAAGCAACCGATCTGAAGCAGCGCTTCAATGCCACATTTTCCGATGAGGAGCTTGGATGCTATATCCTTGCGCTCGATGGCGACAAGCAACCATGCCGCGTCGTGTCCTCCAACGCGGGCCATGCTCTCCTGACCGGTATTGCCACACAGCGTCACGCGGAAGCGGTGGCGGCGCGTCTGCTGGAGCCTGATTGCTTCTCCGGTTGGGGCATCAGGACACTCGCGCGCGGGGAAAGCCGTTACAATCCGATAAGTTATCACAACGGTTCGATCTGGCCGCATGACAACGCCCTGATCGCGGCGGGTTTTTCGCGTTACGGCTTGCAGGATGCGGTAGCCAGGGTCTTCGGTGCCCTGTTCGAAGCGACCTTCTATTTCGACCAGCAGCGCTTTCCCGAACTGTTCTGCGGCTTCGGTCGCCGCCATGGCCGCGGCCCCACGCTCTACCCCGTGGCTTGCGCACCGCAGGCCTGGGCAAGCGGCGCGCCGATGTACATGATCCAGGCTGCGCTCGGGCTGAACGTTTGCGCGCCTGACGCAGTCCGGTTCGACAAGCCGAGCCTGCCCGCCTTTTTGTCCAACCTGTCGCTCGACGGGCTGGCCTGCGGCGAAGCAAGCGTTGACCTTGACGTCCAGCAGATCGGTCCGGCGACCAGCGTTTTCGTGCGCCGCGCAGGTAAGAACGTTAAAGTGGCAATTGGAATTTAATCGGTCGGAGCTGGTTCTTCAAAGCGCAGTCGGCGGGCAGTCTTCCCGTCGTCGCTCCGGAAATGCCTCACGCCCCTCGCTCACCAGCCCGCTTCATTCGTAGCTGTCGTATACATAGCCCAGCGAACGGACGGTGCGCACCCGTTCGCCTGCCCCGACGATCCGCAGGGCGCGGCGCAGGCGACCGATCCAGACATCCACGGTACGCTCGTCGATCGGCGGCTCCTGTTTGCCGAGGGCTTCGATCAGATCGGTGCGGGTCAGCACGCGGTCGGGATGCTGGGCGAAGAAATGCAGCAGGCGGAATTCGTTCGGCCGCAGGTTCAGTGGCTGCCCCGCCCAGCGCGCCTGCAGGGCTGCAAGATCGACCAGCAGCGCGCCCAGTTCCAGCCGTTCGTTGATCCGCGGCTGCCCGATGCCGCCCTGCAACGCCATGACCCGGTCCAGAATCATAGTGCGATCGACCGGCCCCACCAGATAATCGTCCGCCCCGGCGCGCAGAGCGCGGCGTTTGTCGTCTGCATCATCCTGTTCGAGCACGATGGTGATATGCGCTTCGTCGAGACGCGGGTCTCCGCGCAGACGGCGACACATCTCCAGACCCGAAAGGTCTTCCATCACCCAGTCGACGAAAGCACAGACCGGCCCTTCGACCAGCCGTCTCGGGCCATCGGAATACAGACGGGCGAATGCATAGCGCATCTCGCCATTCTCGAAATCGGGAAGCTCCCCTGCAATCGGATCGGTCAGGAAAATATTGATCGTGCGCACGCGGTTTTCATCCCACCCTGTCGGGGGATGCGATGGCGCACTCATGTGACTGGTTTGTGACCCGCTCGGCGCGATTGTAACACTTTGCGCCGGTTACGCTTCCTACGTGTCCGCGACCGATAGCGACCAGTTGCGCGGGACCGTGGTTTCGACGCCGACGGGGCTCTTGGGCAGATATGGCGCTTCAAGCCGCGCGACCTCGTCTTCGGTCAGGCCCAGGTCCATGGCCGCAACTGCGGCGGTGATATGTCCCTCCTTGGTCGCCCCGACGATCGGCGCCGTCACGCTCTTGGCGAAATGCCAGGCCAGCGCCACCGTCGCGCGAGAGACACCGCGCTCCTCTGCAATTGCACCCACGGCCTCCACGATGGCGCGGTCCGCTTCTTCCTGCTGGCGATAGAGCGTTTTGCCGAACCCGTCCGTTTCGCTGCGTACGGTGGTCTCGTCCCAGCTGCGCGCAAGCTTGCCGCGCGCCAGCGGGCTCCATGGAATGATCCCGACGCTCTGATCCGCGCATAGCGGCAGCATCTCGCGCTCTTCCTCGCGGTAGAGCAGATTGACGTGGTTCTGCATGGAGATGAAACGTGTCCAGCCATTCGCCCTGGCGACCTCCTGCGCCTTGGCGAATTGCCATGCCCACATGGACGACGCGCCGATGTAACGGGCCTTGCCCGCCTTCACGATATCGTGGAGCGCCTCCATCGTTTCCTCGATCGGCGTGTCCTTGTCCCAGCGGTGGATCTGGAACAGGTCGACGTAATCCATGTTCAACCGGGTCAGGCTGTCGTCGATTGCCTGCATCAACGCCTTGCGGGACAGGCCGCCGGCATTGGGTGCCTGCCGCCAGGGCATGAAGGCCTTGGTTGCCAGCACGATCTCGTCCCGCTTGGCAAATTCGGGCAGCAGCTTGCCGACCACTTCTTCCGATGCGCCGAGCGAATACATGTTGGCGGTGTCGAAGAAGTTGATCCCGGCTTCCATCGCCTCGCGAATGAAGGGACGCGACTGGTCCTGATCGAGCACCCAGTCCCCATGCCAGCCGCGGCTGGTATCGCCATAGCTCATGCAGCCGAGGCAGAGGCGCGAAACCTTGAGGCCCGAGGGGCCGAGATTGACGTATTCCATAATCTCTCTTCCTTTCAGGAAAGCGTCATGCCGCCATCCACGCGGATGGTCTGGCCGACGATGTAATCTGCCAGCGGCGAGGCGAGAAACAGCGCTGCGCCAGCCATGTCCTGCGGCGTGCCCATGCGGCCGGCGGGTATCCGCGCGACGGCACCTGCTACCCGCTCCTCATTGTCGGTGGTGACCTTGGTCAGCTTGGTGGGCACCAGGCCGGGCGCGATACCGTTTACGCGAATGCCCTCGCCAGCCCACGCCTGCGCCAGGCTGCCGACCAGGCTCACCGCACCGGCCTTGCTCGCGGCATAGGCAGGGTTGCCGATCATCGCGTGATAGGCGCCCACCGAACTCACGACGATCAGCGATCCGCCGCGCTCGGCCAGCATGGGCCGCACCATGCGCGCGCAGTCCATCAGCGAATTGAGATTGACTGCCATCACCACGTCCCAGCCCTCGCGCTCGAACTCTTCGCGGCCGTACCGAACGGTACCCTGACACAGGACCACCACATCGAGTGTTCGGGGCAGTGTTCGGCTCAAATCATACGTATGATTGACATGCTTTGTGGCGTCGAAGCGATGGAAATGGAGCCCGCGAAGATCGCTGCCCTCCTCGGCCGAATACTCCTCCGCCGCGCGTGTGCCGGTGACATGGACATGCCCGCCGCGGCTGAGGAAGCCATGCGCAATGCCATTTCCGATACCACTCGACCCGCCTATGACGAGAATGGTTTTGCCCGTGAAATCAAGCGGTTCGGCCACTCTTCGCTCCTCAGATCGACCGGCTGATCACTTCCTTCATGATCTCGTTCGTGCCGCCGAAAATGCGCGTCACGCGCGCATCGCGCCACAGGCGGGCGATGGCGTATTCGTTCATGTACCCCGCCCCGCCATGCAGTTGCAGCGCCTTGTCGCAAGCCTCCCACTGCAAGTCCGTATGCCACAATTTCGCCGCGCTCGCCTCGTCCGTCGTCAGCTCGCCGGCGAGGTGTTTCCTGATCGCCCAGTCGAGATGCGCCCAGCCGACTTGCAGCTTGGCCTTGAGGTCTGCGAGGACGAATTTGGTGTTCTGGAATTCGAACACGGTCTTGCCGAAAGCCTTGCGATCTTTGGTGAATTTCACCGCTTCGTCGAAAGCGCGCTGTGCAGCCGCCTGCGCTCCGACGGCAATACCGAGGCGTTCCTGAGGAAGCTCTTCCATCAGGTGCACGAAGCCTCTTCCTTCGCCACCCAGAATATTGGTCATCGGCACGCGGCAGTCGTTGAAGAACAGCTCGGAAGTATCCGCAGAATGCTGCCCGATCTTGTCGAGATTGCGCCCACGCTCGAACCCCGGAGTGTCAGCGTCCACCAACACCAGCGTGGTGCCCCTCGCGCCCTGCGAGGGATCGGTCTTGGCGACCACAATGATCACATCGGCATTCTGCCCGTTGGTGATGTAAGTTTTGGACCCGTTGACGACCAGATGGTTGCCATCCTTGATCGCAGTCGTTCGAATGCCCTGCAGATCGCTCCCGGCCCCCGGTTCAGTCATAGCAATTGCGGAAATGACGTCGCCCGACACCATGCCAGGCAGATATTTGGCGCGCTGTTCATCCGTGCCGAGGCGTTCGATATAATTGGCGGTGATGTCGTTCTGAAGGGTGAAGCCTGCCGAACTGCCGAGATAGGACAGCTCCTCGCACAACACACAATTGAAGCCGAAATCGAGACCCAGGCCGCCATTCTCTTCCTTGACGGTCGGGCACAGCATCCCCGCCTCGCCCAAGGCCTTCCATGCTGAGCGGGGAACAATCCCTTCTTCCTCATGCTGGTCGAGATAGGGGGTCATGTGTTCTGCAAAGACCTTGCGCACAGTATCGCGAAAGGCCTCGTGATCTTCGTTATACGCGGTGCGCTGGCTTGTATCGAGCATCGTCGTTCTCCCCTTCAGGCGGCCAGCAAGCCAGTGAGGCGCTGGCGGATCAGGCTCTCCGCTTCGGCCATGATGCCGTCGATCAGTTCCTTGCAGGTGGGAATATCGTCGATCAGTCCCGCCACCATGCCGCATGACCACGCGCCAGCGTCCATGTCTCCTTCAGTCATGATGCGCGGGTAGACCCCCGCCACTTCTTCGATGATGTCTTCGAATTTCAGATCTGCGCCCAGCTTCCGTTCTTTCTCCAGCAGCCGTTCGACAGCATCGTTGGTCATCACCCGCTCGGTATTGCGCAAGGGCCGCATGACGAGGCGCGTGTCGAGCTCGCTCGCAGCAACAATCGCCTTTTTTACATTCTCGTGAACCGGCGCTTCTTTCGTCGCGATGAAGCGCGTGCCCATGTTCATCCCGTCGGCACCCATGGCCAGGCTGGCGACGAGGCTGCGCGCATCGGCCATGCCGCCACTGGCCACGAAAGGAATTTCCAGCTCGTCCGCCGCGCGCGGAAGCAGGATCATGTTCGGAATGTCGTCCTCGCCAGGGTGACCACCGCATTCGAACCCGTCGACCGAAACAGCATCGCATCCGATCGACTGTGCCTTGAGGCTATGCCGCACGCTGGTGCACTTGTGGATCACCTTGACGCCTGCATCCTTGAAGAAGGGAAGCACCTGCTGCGGATTGTTGCCCGCGGTCTCGACGATTTTTACGCCGCCCTTGATGATGACCCGAACGAGCCCAAGGTAATCCGGGGCATTCACGGTGGGGAGAAATGTCAGATTCACACCGAAGGGCTTGTCCGTCATGTCTTTGCAGCGGGCTATCTCGTTGGCGAGCTTTTCGGGCGTGCCCTGTGTCAAACCCGTGATTATGCCGAGCCCACCGGCGTTCGATACAGCCGCTGCCATCTCTGCCAAGCCAACGTAGTGCATCCCGCCCTGGATGATCGGGTGTTCGATTCCGAACATTTCAGTAATACGGGTTTTCATAGCCTGCATCTTTCCTAGTTGCTTTTCGCAACGGGTATCGGTGTGCAGCCGATGAGTCTAGCGCTTCGCCAAGGCTTCGAGAGCCTCGAGCAATTCCTTGCCGCTCGTCGTAAGGGAAAGCTCACCACCCAGCCTTTCGGCCAGGCCTTCCCTCTCCAGATCGTCACCGGTCGGCGAACGCATCACTCTTCCGTACTGGCCGCCGTGATAGATCAGCGGTTCGGCCTCACGCCGGTCGAAATCCACCACTTCGCCAAGAAAGATCGCATGATCGCCGCCTTCATATTCGAACCGCGCGCGGCAACCGAAACGTGCGGCATAGCCATTCAAGAGCGGCGCGCCTTCCGGCCCATCGGCACTATCCATGCCGGCGAACTTGTCTTCGCCCGGGCGCGCAAACCGGTCTGACATGGATTGCTGGTCTGCGGCAAGAACGTGAACCGCCCAGCTTTCGGCATCGCGAAATACCGGCAGTGAGCCCGACTTGAGCGACAGGCTCCACAGCACCATCGGGGGATCGAGGCTCACCGAATTAAAACTGTTCGCCGTCAGGCCGAAAGGCCGCCCTTCCGCGTCTCTCGCAGTCACGATCGTTACGCCGGTAACGAAGCTACCTAATGCGTCGCGGAAAGCCTTGGGTTCGAACATCGTCGCTCAGCTAACCTTGCACTGCCTCTTCGGCAACAGCTGAAGCCGTTATCGGGGTAAATTCCATCCCATGAAAGCTGCAACATCTTTGCAACATTAGCGCCTTTTTCCAGCGCCGCCTTGCTAGAAGAATTGACCAAGTGAACGTTATCAAATAGGTGAACGTTCACATAAAAGTGTTTCGTGCGTGGCATGCGCACGAATTGGGAGGAGAATCAGCATGAATTTGAAGCGCAAGCCTTCGCTCGTCCAATTTCTGGCCGGCGCATCGGTTGCCGCAATGGGCGCCAGCGCTCCGCTCGCCATGGCGCAGGATGCGACCGCTGGCGACGAAACTTCGGATGAAATTTTGCAAGACGATAGCGATGTCATCATCGTTTCGGGCATTCGCGCCAGCTTGCAAGATGCGATGAACATCAAGCGCAATGCTGTTGGCGTGGTCGACGCGATCAGCGCTGAAGACATCGGTAAATTCCCCGATACGAACCTGGCTGAATCGCTCCAGCGCATCACTGGTGTTTCGATCGACCGTCAAAATGGCGAAGGTTCGCGAGTGACCGTCCGTGGTTTCGGACCGGATTTCAACCTCGTGCTCCTCAATGGTCGCCAGATGCCCGCCTCCACGCTGGGCGATTGCTGCTCTGCACCGGCATCGCGTTCCTTTGATTTCGCGAACCTCGCATCTGAAGGCGTCGCGGGAGTGGAAGTCTACAAATCGGGCCGCGCGTCCCTGCCAACCGGCGGGATTGGCTCGGTCATAAATATCAAGACGCCGCGTCCTCTGGACCGTCCTGGCTTCCAGGGAAGTATCGGTGTCAAGGGTGTGCTGGACTACACGTTCGAGGACACGAAAATCACTCCGGAAGTTTCCGGCATCATCAGCAAGACCTTTGCAGACGATACAATCGGCGTTCTGGTGACCGGCTCATATCAGCGCCGCAAGGCGAGCCTGTCGCAATTCTCGGTCGGTGAATGGCGCGAAGGCTATCTCGCCACCGAAGGAAACTGGGGCTCTCTCGCGATGCCCGGCGACCCACGTTTCGATAACATCGAAAACCGTCCCGAAGGCGACGATATCTATCAGGTCCCGCAGAACGCAGCTTACGACTTCACCGACATCGATCGTGAACGCATCAACGGCCAGGCCGTGCTGCAATTCCAGCCATCCGACCAGTTCACGGCAACCCTCGACTATACATTCTCTCAGAACACCATTGATGCGCGTACCAGCAGTATCGGTGTATGGTTCAACCATGATCAAACCAGCAGTAGCTGGACCGACGGCCCGGTCGCCGGACCAAACTTCTATTCGGAAGTCTTCGCTCCGCCCGAACCTGCCGTCGGCAATAACGGAAAAGATCTGGCAATCACCGGGGCTGTGGCGGCCAACCGCAACATCAATCATTCAATCGGCACCAATCTCGAATGGAATCATCCGAGCGGCATGCGGTGGGTATTGGATGCGCACTATTCGACGGCTGAATCGAAGCCGACCTCCCCTTACGGCAGCAATGTCGCCGTGGGCACATCAATCTTTGGCGTGCAGAGCCAGACTGTCGATTTCACCACCGACCTGCCGGTGATCTCCGTTAACATGTATCCGGGATCGGAGATCGATGCCTCGAACATTCGTCCTTCCGGCAACGCATTCCGCAATGCCTATATGAAGGACCGGATCATCGAGGCGTCCCTGCGTGGTGGATATGACTTCGACGACAGCTTCATCGAAAGCCTCGACTTTGGAGTCACCTTCACCGACAACAAGGTTCGCACGGCTTACGGCTTCCTCCAGAATGAAACCTGGGGCGGAACGCTGAGCGCAGACGAAACGCCGGACGATTTCTTCACTCCGCGCAGCACGTCAGAAGACCTTCAAGGGATGAACGGCGCGGACAGTCCGAACATCATCCCTACCTATTACAATATCGCCACCGAACAACTGATCGATCTGCTCGAATCCAGCATCGGTATCTGTTCCGATCCGTTCGTAGGCGTTCCACTTGGGGAGGGATGTCTCGCCGAGTATTCGGTCGATCGTCGCCTGCGTGAAAAGACGCTCGCTCCGTTCGTCCAGTCGCTTCACACTTTCGACCTTATGGCGGACGAAGCGCATCTCCGTCTGGGATTGCGGTATGAAACAACCGACGTGAAGTCGTCGGCGCTCGTTCCCATTCCTACCGGTACCGAGCAGTCGTCTGAAAACGAAATCGCTGTTCGCTATGATGGCGGAGCAGCAGGGTTCACCACGTTTGCAGGCAAGTACAACAACTGGTTGCCTGCCGTCGATTTCGACATATCGCCGATCAACGATGTCGTGCTCCGGGCATCATATAGCCATACGATTACGCGGCCGGACTATGCCAGCCTGAATGGCGGGCTGACCGTGAACTCGCCGGCTCGTCCCAATGGTGGCAGCACTGGCGGTTCGGGCAACCCGAACCTGCTTCCGTACAAATCGAAGAACATCGACCTTTCGGCTGAATGGTTCTATGCCCCGGCAAGCTACGTTTCCGTGGGCTATTTCCGGAAAAGCGTCAGCAACTTCATCGCTAACGCGACAACGCAGACCACAGCCTTCGGTCTGACGAACCCCAGCCAGGGAGCCGTTGCTCAAGCAGCTCGCGCAGCTTTGGGCGACGACGCTACCTTTGCTGAAATTCTGGCTTATGCCGCTGCGAACAATCCAGAAATGGTGACGTTCGACGCCGATGGCGACCCGGTTGGTCTGCTGGGCCAGCCTGGCGATCCGGAACTGGTGTTTACACTGACCCAGCCCTTCAACAGCGATCAGTCGGCGACTCTCGACGGTTTCGAATTCGCAGTGCAGCATAGCTTCTGGGAGACGGGCTTCGGCGTTATCCTGAACTATACGATCGTGAAGAGCGACACGGACTACGACAACACCCTGCGCTACACCGAGCCTCAGTTCGCTGTGACAGGCGTGTCGGATAGCGCCAACGCTGTCCTGTATTATGACAAGGGTGGCCTCCAGGCCCGCGTAGCTTACAACTGGCGCGACGAATTCCTGTCCGGATACGGCTTCGATCCGTTCTATGTCGAAGCCTACGGTCAAGTCGACGCCAGCGCGAGCTACGAGTTCAGCAATGGCGTGACGATTTTCGGCGAGGCGATCAACTTGCTCAATGAAGATCGCCGCGGTCATCGCCGCGCCGATCAGGCGGTTTACTTTGCCGCTCCGGGCCACGCCCGCTATACCGCTGGCCTGCGCTTTACGTGGTAATCGAAAGCGGAGGCGACGTCCTTCGTATTCGAATGTTAGGAGAGCCGCACTGCCAGCAAGCAGTGCGGCTCCTTTGGCACCGCAGATAAGCAAGGTTATGGACCAGATGGATGTCAGGCGAATTTACTAATCTGGTGATTGTAGGCGGGGGAACGGCCGGATGGCTGTCCGCTTGCATCCTGGCTGCCAGGCGGCCGGAACTCGCAATTACTTTGATCGAAGCGCCGGACATCCCGACGGTCGGTGTGGGCGAGGGAAGCTGGCCAACGCTACGCGAGACATTGGCCGTTATCGGGATCGATGAGACCGAGTTCCTCACGGAATGCGACGCTTCGTTCAAGCAAGGCTCCCGCTTCGACGGATGGGTCGATGGCTCCGAGCGCGACTGCTATTACCATCCCTTCTCCGCCCCGCTTTCGGGCTCCATGCCGGACATTCTGACGGCTTGGAAGATGCAGAATGACGGGCAACCCTATGCCGAGGCGGTGAGCCCGCAAGCCGCAATCTGCAACCGCGACCTCGCCCCCCGGCAGCGAACTATGCCTCCCTTCGCCGGAGCGCTCAATTACGGCTACCACCTCGACGCTGGCAAGTTCGGCGCGTTGCTTGCCAGTCACGGCGTAAAGAGGCTTGGCGTTCGTCATGTGCATGGGAAGGTGACGGGTACCGAGCGGTCAGTAGATGGGCTATTTACTCGGTTGCTGCTTGATAACGGCTCAGCAATCGAGGGCGACTTCTTCATCGATTGCACCGGAATGGCCAGCAAGTTGATCGGCGAAGAACTCGAGATTGGATGGGTCGACCGGTCCGACGTTTCTTTCAACGATCGCGCTCTTGCAGTTCAGGTCCCCGTCGTGCCTGATAGCGCGATCGCATCACAGACAATCGGCACTGCGCATCGGGCTGGCTGGTTGTGGGATATCGGCTTGCCGACCCGCCGCGGGGTGGGCTGTGTCTACTCGTCTGGTTTTCTCTCAGATGACGAGGCCCAAGCCATTTTGATGAACTATATCGGTTCTAGGATAGCTGGCGCCGAGCAGACGGCTCTTACTCCGCGCGGTCTCAAGTTCTCCACCGGCTATCGTGACAAATTCTGGGCAGGCAACTGCTTGGCAATTGGTCTTTCGGCAGGGTTTATCGAACCGCTTGAAGCGTCGGCCATCGTGCTGATCGAATTGTCGCTAAAGGCCTTGGCCGACGGCTATCCGCAAAGCCGCGCAGCGCTCCCCCGGCTCGCCGATCGCTTCAACAGCCTGTTCCGTTATCGCTGGGAGCGGATCGTGGACTTTCTCAAACTCCACTATGTTCTCAGTACCCGCACGGAACCATATTGGCAGGCTCACCGCGATCCCGCTACCATACCCTCCTCCCTTGCCGCCCACCTCGATCTGTGGCGTGATCACGCGCCATCCAGCGGCGACTTCCCACAGATCGACGAGATTTTCTCAGCGGCGAGCCACCAATATGTGCTTTACGGCATGCGCTTCCCGCAGCCAGCGGACATCAGCAGTGCGCCGAGCAGCGAGGTACAACGACAGTTCGCGAAGGTCGCCGAACGTAGTCGTGCGCTAAGCGCGGCGCTGCCTTCCAACCGGGCCTATTTCGATGCACTGTGCTCATCAATGGACAAGAATTCGGCACGAGGGGTACCGACCAGACAATGACTAGCCACGAAGTTCTGAACACTGCCGATCATGCGGAACTGCGCGTGCGTACCGAAGCAGGCACTGCGCTCGGCGATGCTGTCATGGCCGCCCTTGTTGTTCCTCAGGAGTTTCGTCAAGTTCAGGCGCATTATCCGATAGTATTCCGCCGCGACGCGGAAAACGGCGAATTCAGTGCCTTAGCCCTCTTCGGCTTTGAAAATGGCGAGAACCTGTTCCTTGGCGAGGATGCCTGGGACGCCCGGTACATCCCGCTATCAATCTCCGTCCGCCCTTTTCTCATAGGTCGCAGTCGGGATGAGGGCGGTGAGGCGCAGGTTCACATCGATATGGACCATCCCCGCATAGCAATCGGCGAGGAAGGAACGCGGGTTTTCGACGAGCACGGACAAGCCACGCCTTTATTGGATGATATGTCGGAAAAGCTTGGTTTGCTCCATGCTGGCTATGAAACGTCCAAACACTTCTTCGAAGCGCTGGCGCGATATGACTTGCTCGAACCGTTCGTCTTTGAGGTGCCTCTTTCAAACAGATCGAAACAGTCGCTTGTCGGCTTCCACATGATAAATGAAGATAAGCTGCGTTCGTTGGACGCCGATGCGCTTGGAGCACTTCAAGCCGACGGATATCTGATGCCGATATTCATGGCTGTCGCATCTCTCTCCAACCTGACCGAACTGGTCGTCCGGAAGAATGCAAAGGAGGATCGTGGCTGAAGCCGCTCCCTCTATTTTCGCGCAGATGAAGCACGTCGAGAGCCGCGAGGTGGCAGACGCTGTCGCGCTTTCGGCGCTGCTTGACGACGACCCGCAGCCATTTGTCGTGCGAGGGCTGGTAAAGGATTGGCCTCTCGTAACGCGCGGGCTGAACTCTGCACACGAGGCGCGGGAATATCTGCTCGAACGGGCCCGCCCCGTACCGTTCACGGTCACGATCGGACAACCTGGGCGTGACGGTCGCCTCTTCTACGACGACGATTTCGAGATGAACTTCCGCACCGCACGTGGGAAATTACCTGATATTTTCCGCGGCTTTGACGACAACGAAGGTCGCTCGGACGCTCCTGCGATCTATCTCACGTCGGTCGACATGAAGCTATTTTTCGACGGTCTCGTTGAAGACAACCTGTCGCCAGTCGATGACCGCGACCCGCTCCACAGCATTTGGATAGGCACCGCCACGAGAATTGCCGCCCACAACGACTTCCCGCGCAACCTTGCGTGTTGCGCAGTTGGTCGGCGACGTTTTACCATCTTTCCGCCGGAGCAGTTTGAGAACCTCTACGTCGGTCCACTTGAAAACACACCCGCAGGGCGGGCGGTCAGCATGGTGGATTTTCACGCGCCCGATTTCGATGCTCATCCTCGGTTCGCAGAAGCTTTAAGACATGCTCAAGTCGTCGAACTTGAACCTGGCGATGCAGTCTACATCCCCTCGATGTGGTGGCATCATGTAGAGGGCCTCGACCCATTCAATGTTCTGGTGAATTATTGGTGGCGCGATACGCCCGCGTTCCTGGGTCAGCCCCAAGAGGCCCTTAACCACGCAATTCTCGCCATCCGGGATCTGCCACGCGAAGAACGGAATTTCTGGCGGAAGTTGTTCGATCATTATGTGTTCGAGAATCCCGCCGAAGTGACAGATCACATACCCGAACAAGCCCGAGGCATCTTGTCGCCGCTGACATCCAGAACAGCTGGTCAGATCCGGGCGTTTCTTTTGAGGACCCTCAATCGATGAGCAGCGACTATAAGCCCCGGCGCATTGTAGTGGCTGGCGGCGGCACCGCAGGCTGGATGACTGCGGCCGCGCTGGCAAAAACGATGGGAGATGCGATCGATCTGACACTCGTCGAAAGCGATGCGATCGGAACAGTCGGAGTGGGCGAAGCAACCATCCCACCACTTATCAACTTCAACCGTCTACTTGGCATCAACGAAGCCGAGTTCATGCGCGAGACGCAGGCGACGTTCAAACTCGGCATCGAGTTCGAGAACTGGAAGCGCGACGGCGAGAAATACTTCCATTCTTTCGGTTCAACAGGACGCGATCACTGGTCGGCTGGATTCCAGCATTTCTGGGGCGAAGGGCTGCTGCGCGGGCACGACTACAGTTATGATGACTATTGCCTCGAACTGTGCGCGGCATATGCCGGAAAGTTCGCGCATTTGCCCGACAACCGATTGAACTATGCCTACCACCTCAATGCGACCGCCTTCGCCGCCTTCCTTCGCCGGATTGCCGAAGGTGCCGGCGCGAGCAGAGTTGAAGGAAAGATTGCGCACGTCGAACTCGACGGTGAAAGCGGGAATATCGCTGCAATCGGCTTGGAGAACGGACAGCGGTTGGAAGGCGATATTTTCGTCGACTGTACTGGTTTCCGAAGCTTGCTAATCGAAGGTGCGCTGCACGTTGGCTACGATGATTGGTCTCATCACCTGCCGTGCGACAGCGCGATTGCCGTGCAGACGGAATTATCTGCGTCTCCCGTGCCCTACACACGCGCTATCGCGCACGATGCGGGATGGCAGTGGCGCATTCCATTGCAGCACCGCGGCGGCAATGGGATCGTCTATTGCAGCCGATACTTGTCCAAAGATGCCGCACATGATCGACTGATGTCGACCCTCGAAGGCAAGGCGATCAGCGAACCTCGTGCAATCCCGTTCACCACCGGAGCCAGGCGCAAGCAGTGGCATCGCAATTGCATCGCCATCGGGCTGTCTTCAGGTTTTCTCGAACCGCTGGAATCGACGAGCATCCACTTGATCCAGCGTGCAGTGATCCGCCTCCTGCGTATGATGCCTGCCGGCGAGGTGAGTGAACGCGACAGCGCCGAATTCAATGATCAGCAACTTACCGATATGATACAGGTCCGCGACTTCCTGATCCTGCATTACAAAGCCACCGACAGGCGCGACAGCGCGTTCTGGCGTCAATGCGCAACGATGGACATTCCCGATAGCCTTACCCAGAAGATGGAACTGTTCCGCGAAACCGGGCGCGTGTTCCGCAAAAACGACGAGCTCTTTGTCGAGAACAGCTGGGTTCAGGTGATGCTCGGCCAAGGCATCCTGCCTCAGGCTTTTCATCCTGTGGCGAAGAAAATGAGCGACGAGGAACTTTCGAAGTTTCTCGAGATGCTCCGCACCAATGTTGCGCGTACGGTGCAAGGTCTCCCTGCCCATCACGCCTATGTCGCGCAATTTTGCGGGGCAAAAGGGGTCGCTGCTGCCTGAAAGCAGCCTTCCAACTCACGCGGCGTCGTATTAGCCAGAAAATACTCGAGGGGTTACCGATAACATGGGCCGGCGGCGTCAATCAGTCACCATCAAGCACGTTGCAGCGGATGCAGGAGTGTCCCTGCAGACGGTCAGTCGCGTCATCAATAACGAGCCAAATGTTCGGCCTGCCATGAAGGCAAAGGTTCAGGCCAGTATCGAAAAGCTCGGCTATGTTCCGTCGATCGCCGCCCAGCGAATGAGCGGGTCGCGTTCCTATCTGATCCTGGCCATCAACGACCGCGACCGCACCATTGCGGACTGGAAAGCGCGTGATGGGCGGGACTGGGTGGACCAGATGCTGTTAGGCGGCATGCTGACTGCTGCAGAGCTCGGCTATCGGATGATTTTCGAACTGGTTGATACGCATAGCGACCATGTCGAACGCGAACTTGGCGCGGCCATCGCCGCCCTGCAGCCGGACGGGGTGATAGTGACGCCGCCGCACTCGGAAAACGCGCAGATCACAGGCTTGCTGGCGGAAAGCGGTATCCCCTTCGCCCGGATCGGCTCCAAGGAGGCTGGCCCCGGCATCGCCATGACCATGGGCGACGATCTGCTGGCCGGCAAGGCGACCGACCACCTGATCGAACTCGGTCATACGCGCATCGGCTTTATTTCCGGACCCGCCGAATACAGCCTGACGAGCTGGCGTGTCGATGGCTGGCGCGAGGCCATGGCCAATGCCGAATTCGATTGCGACGGCCTTCTCGAACGAGGGGATTTCGGTTTCGAGAGCGGACTTGCCGCGGCGCGCGCCCTGCTCGATGGGGATATCAGGCCGACGGCAATTATCGCCAGTAGCGATCAGATGGCTCTGGCCACACTCGAAGCCGCAAAGGAACGCGGGCTCAACGTGCCAAAAGATCTTTCCGTCATAAGCTTCGACAACACGCCGATCGTTCGGTTCAGCAACCCACCGCTGACGGCGCTGGATCAGCCGATTTCGGCCACCGCAGCGCGAGCGGTCGAACTGTTGATCGACGCTAAGAAAAATGGCCATCCCTCCGAACCGGTTGTCCTCGAGGGCGAACTGGTCGTGCGCGGCTCTACTGCGCGCGTGGCTGCAGGTGCTCGTGCCTGAAGATTTCAAACAGGGACAGCCAACTCGCTTCCTTTGGCTTTATGCCTTGGCAGCCGCTGGCGGAGCTGTGGCCTATGTGCCCTTTCTGACCATCATGCTCCCCCTGCGAATGAACGACATTGCCGAAGGCCAGGAGATACAATCGCTTGCCTACGCCGCCTTTTCTGGGGCGATCGCGGCGAGCATCACCAACATCGCCTTCGGCTGGATCAGTGATCGGACCGGGGTGCGCCGCCCGTGGATAGCCGGCGGACTCGTCTTGTCCTCGCTCCTGCTGGTTTCGATGCAATTCGTGCAAACCGTGCCAGCACTCGTGGCAATGATCGTCATTTGGCAATGCGCATTGAACATGATGCTCGCCCCCCTTGCCGCATGGGCCGGAGACTGCGTTCCCGACCATCAGAAGGGGTTGCTTGGGGGTCTGCTCGCCCTGTCACCGGCCCTGGGGGCATTGTCCGGTGCATTGGTGACAGTTCCCGGCCTGGCTGCGCAGGATACCCGCCTGGTGCTGGTCGCAGTTCTCGTTGCACTTATGGTCGGCCCAGCTCTTCTCTTTGCCCGCCCCTTCCCCATGCCGCAGCTCATGGAGAAGCCGGAGACAGAGGAGGCAGTCGCCTCGCAGCCGCACACTACCGTCGCCCGCATGTGGCTGGCCCGCCTGCTGGTGCAGATTGCCGAGGCGGCTCTCTTTGCGTTTCTGCTGTTCTGGTTCATCGCCATTGATGAGACGACTACCGACAATGACACGGCCACGATTTTCAGCCTCGTCCTCGGTATATCGGTGCCGCTTGCGATGTTTGTGGGTCGCTGGTCCGATCGTAGTCAGCGGCCGATCTTGCCCCTGGTCCTCGGGTCCGGCGTAGGGAGCGTCGGCCTCCTGATCATGGCCTTTTCCGACAGCATGGCCGTAGCGGTCGTCGGCTATGTCGTATTCGGCCTCTCGACCAGCATCTTCCTTGCTCTCCATTCCAGCCAGACGCTGCGAGTACTTCCCAGACCGCGAACCCGCGGAAGGGATCTGGGCCTGTTCAATCTGACCAACACCGTGCCATCCCTGATAATGCCCTGGCTCACTCTTGCTCTCGTACCGGTGTTCGGCTTCGCGGCTCTCTTCATGCTGCTTGCAGCGCTCTGTATGATCGCCTGCGTCCTGTTGATCACTCTTCCCCGCGCCTAGCCGCTTGACCTGGCATTCCGCCCGTGCCAGTTCCTCAATTGATAACGTTCCCAATCAAATCGGGATCGCGAGGGGATAGAGTATGAAAGCGTTCTTGTGGGCCTCCGCTGCCTGTGTTGCTCTGGCTGGATGCACCGTGCCGCAATCCGGTGTTGAAAATCTTCCGGTGGCTCAAGCCACCGACACGAGCGAAGATGCCCGCATAGCCGACCTGATTTCGCGAATGAGCGTCGAACGCAAGGTTGCGCAGCTGATACAACCCCAGATCAACAGTTTTACCGCAGAAGACATGCGTCGCTATCGGTTCGGCAGCTATCTGAATGGCGGCAATGGCGGGCCGTATGGCAACGAATATGCCGAAGCGAGTGAATGGCTCAAACTCGCTGACGAGATGTATCTTGCCTCCGTCGAACCGATGCCAGGCGGCGAACCTGTCATTCCGACCATGTGGGGCACCGATGCCGTTCATGGCCATACCAATATAATCCGCGCCACGATCTTCCCTCACAACATTGCGCTCGGCGCCACGCGCGATGCCGACCTCGTTCGCCGCGTCGGCGAAGCGACCGCAGTGGAAATCGAGGTCACCGGGATCGACTGGAACTTCTCTCCCACGATCGCCGTCGCTCAGGATGACCGGTGGGGTCGCACCTACGAAAGCTACTCCGAGGATCCGGCAATCGTCGCGCCCCTGGGCGCAGCGCTGGTCGAAGGCCTCCAGGGTCGCAAGGGCGACCCGAACCGTCTCGGCGCGGGGCACGTGATTGCCACAGCGAAACATTTTTTCGGCGATGGCGGCACCGATCAGGGCGTGGATCAGGGTGAAGTCACCGGCGATATCGAAGCGTTGAAGGCGGTCCACGCCGCGCCCTACCCGGCAGCCATCGCTGCCGGTGTGGAAACGATCATGGCCAGCTTCAATTCGATCAACGGCGAAAAGATGCATGGCAACAAGTCGCTGCTGACCGATGTCCTGCGCGGCGAACTCGGCTTCGATGGGCTCGTCGTCGGCGATTGGAATGGCCACGGCCAGGTCGCGGGTTGCACCAACACCGATTGCCCGCAATCGCTGCTGGCCGGTCTCGACATCTACATGGTTCCCGACGACTGGAAGGGCCTGCTCGAAACCACTGTAGCGCAGGTCAAGGACGGCACGATCCCGATGGCCCGGCTTGACGAGGCGGTTACCCGCATCCTGCGTGTTAAAATGCGGGCAGGTCTGCTTGGGGACATGGTTCAGCCGTCCAAGCGGCCAAATGCCGGCGATTATGCTCTGCTTGGCTCTGCCGATCATCGTGCAATCGCCCGCGAAGCCGTCGCGAAGTCGCAGGTCCTGCTGAAAAACAACGGCATCCTGCCGCTCAAGAAGGGCGCGAACATTCTGGTCGCGGGCAGCGCGGCAGACGATATCGCTCAGGCTTCAGGCGGTTGGACGCTCACCTGGCAGGGCGGCGGCGATCTCGACAATAGCTATTTCCCCGGCGCCACTTCGATCTGGAAGGGCCTGGAAACGGCCTTGAAGGAAGGTGGCGGCAGCGCCACGTTATCGCCGGACGGCCAGTATTCCTCCAAGCCTGATGCCGCTGTCGTGGTCTTCGGCGAGGAACCTTACGCCGAATTTGCAGGGGACCGCAAACACCTCGGCTTCACGGATGAGGAAGGCCTAGGTCTGCTGCGTAAGTTCAAGGCGGAAGGCGTGCCTACGGTGGCCGTGTTCCTTTCCGGCCGTCCGATGTGGGTAAACCGCGAAATGAATGCGGCTGACGCTTTCGTCGCATCTTGGTTGCCGGGGAGCGAAGGCGCAGGTGTTGCCGATGTTCTGACAGGCGCGACACCTGCTACAGGCAAGCTGGGCTTCAGCTGGCCTGCGACCTGTGACTTCGGGCCACTCAACGGTCCTGATGGTGCGCTATTCCCGGTGGGCTATGGTCGTGCTCTTACCGACACCTCTCCCACCGCACAGCTCGATGAAGATTGCGCGCCTCTTCTGGCCGGGCCGACGCGTGCATTGTTCGAAGCAGGGCGGCTGGCCGACGGCACATTTGCCTTTGCGGTCAAGCCCAATGTCGAAGGCGAAGGCGAATATCTCGCCCAGATGCGCGGAGACCTGACAGACGCTGGAGTGACGGTGCGCGGATATGACCGTGATGCCCAGGAAGATGCGCGGGAAGTTTATATGCGTGCCGGCTCGCGCTTCGGTCTCAGGCAGGATCGCGACAGCGGCGGGGCCTATCGCATTGCTTACGAGGTCGTCACACGCCCGGCCGCACCGGTCGCCCTGCGCGTGGGTGAAGATGCGGTGGTGAACCTGACTGACCATTTCGCTCTCGCACTGGGCAAGGGGTGGCGCGAGATGTTGATTACCGATGCCTGCGCGCCGGGCCTCGGCAATCGCATCCGTTTTGAGACCGAAGGCGACATTACGTTCCGTATCTCGAGCATCACGCGTGAAGATGTCGCAGAAGGCACCCCTTGCTCGTTTTGAGGAAACGAAATCGTATTCACTTTGTGTAGTGCCGAAAGACTGGCAAACAGCGCAAAGATAAGATCAATGTCGGGCGTCATTGAGCCCCGACACCTGGGAGGAATGTAGAGATGGCACTGGCCCCTGATGTTGCAGCGCGCACGGATCCTGCGGCAGTTGTCGAGGATGGCGAAGGGATCAAGGCGCCGGGTCTCAACTATTTCGTCTTCGGCCTGTTCTTCATCTTCGGCGGCATCACGTCCCTGAACGATGTCATCATCCCCAAGCTGAAGGAGCTGTTCACGCTCAACTACACGCAGGCCATGCTGGTGCAGTTCTGCTTCTTCGCCGCCTATCTCGTGATCGGCATCCCGGGGGCCAAGCTGGTCAAGAAGCTGGGCTACATGCGCGGCGCAGTGGCCGGCCTTTTGACCATGATGGTCGGCTGCCTGATGTTCATTCCCGCCAGCCAGAACGCCACCTACTGGGTGTTCCTGCTTGCCCTGTTCGTCCTCGCCAGCGGCGTGGTGATCGTCCAGGTCGTCGCCAATCCGCTGATCTCGCTGCTGGGGCCGCAAAGCACGGCCCACAGCCGCCTCACCTTTGCCCAGGCCTTCAACTCGCTGGGCACCTGGGTCTTCCCGCTGATCGGCTCGGTCGTCATTCTGGGCAGCCTGGCCAATATCACTGCCGATCAGCTCTCGGGCGCCGAGCTTACCGCCTATCGCCAGGCGGAAAGCGAAGCGATCTGGCAGGGTTATCTGGGCGTTGCCGCCCTCATCGCGCTGGTCGCGCTGGCCGTCTGGCTGTTCCGCAATCGCCTGCAGGGCGAAAAGCACGAGGCATCGAGCGGCTTTGCCGGGCTCGACCTGCTGAAGCGCAGCCGGTTCGGCTTCGGCGCGCTGTGCATCTTCCTCTATGTCGGCGCGGAAGTGTCGATCGGATCGATCATCATCAACTACCTTGCCGAAGACCGCGTGCTGGGCCAGCCGGAAAGCGTGATCGGCTGGATGATCAGCCTCTACTGGGGCGGTGCGATGGTGGGCCGGTTCATCGGCTCCTACTTCCTGCGCCTCTTCTCGCCCGGCAAGATCCTCGCCTTCAACGCGACCGGTTCGATCCTGCTGATCCTGATCAGCGCCAACAGCTCCGGTACGCTGGCCGCCTATAGCCTGCTTGCCGTGGGCCTGATGAACTCGATCATGTTCCCCACGATCTTCTCGCTCGCCTGCGAGAAGCTCGGCTCGCGCGCGGCGGACGGATCGGGCATCATCAATGTCGCGATCTTCGGCGGCGCGGTCGTCCCGCTGCTGTTCGGCGTCCTCGCCGATACCACCGGCAGCCTCCCCCTCGCCCTCACCCTCCCCGCCATCTGCTACGCCATCATCGCCAGCTTCGGACTCTTCGCGCGAAAACCCGCAACAGCGTGACAGGGAGGGGGGGCGCAACTCTTTGGGGTTCGCAAATCGACGCAGTTCTGCCATGCGTTCCCGACATGCGGTGACGCGGGGGCGTTTACGAAATGACTGACGCAGAATTGGCTGCCCATCTCGCCAAAATCGCGGGCAACATATTGATCGAAGTTCGCGATAGCGGGATGTTTACCGGCAAGGCGCTGGGCAAGGCTGGCGATCAGACCGCAAATCAGTTTCTCGTCAGTGCCCTTCGCGAACAGCGACCCGACGACGGGCTGCTTTCTGAAGAAAGCAGGGACACTGACGAGCGGCTTTCCAAGGACAGGGTCTGGATCGTCGATCCGGTCGACGGCACACGGGAATTTGGCGAAGCCCGAACCGATTGGGCGGTCCACGTCGCATTATGCGTAAACGGCAGGCCGGAGACAGGCGCGGTTGCATTACCGGGCCTTGGCATCGTTTTGCGCAGCGATGCTCCCATTGCACTACCCGCCCTTCCCCAAAGGCCCCGCATGGTGGTCAGCCGCACACGGCCGGCCGCTGAAGCGGTTGCGGTATCCGATACAATCGGAGCGGAACTTATTGGAATGGGTAGCGCCGGCGCCAAGTCCATGGCCGTGGTTCGCGGCGAGGCGGAAATCTATCTCCACACAGGCGGCCAGTACGAATGGGACAGCGCGGCCCCCGCTGCTGTTGCACTGGCCCATGGCCTTCATGCGAGCCGCATCGATGGCAGCCGGCTCGTGTACAACAATGCCGATACCTATATGCCGGACCTGCTGATCTGCCGGGCTGAATGGGCCGAACAGGTACTGGCCGAAGTCGCGAAGATTTCGACCTAGTCTTCGACCTGCGCAAGCAGTTGGCGCGCGCGGGACAGATGCGGACGATCAAGCATCCCGCCTCTCCAGCCGATCGCTCCCGCGCCCGGATTGTCTTCGAAAAGGGCAACGATCTCGCGCGCCTCGGCGACCTCTTCCTCGCTCGGCGTGAAAGCTTCGTTGATGACCGGCACCTGGGCGGGATGAATTGCCAGCATGCCACGATAGCCCTGACGTCGAACCTCGATCGCACGCTTTCGGAGACCCTCGAGATCGCGGAAATTGGTGTCGATCGTCTCGACTGGCACGACTTCAGCAGCCGCTGCCCCGAGCAGGCACAGGCTCCGGGCGAGTTTGTATGTGAACGCGAATTCGCCTTCGAAATCCTTGTTGCTCTGCGCCCCGAGAGAATCGGCAAGGTCCTCCGCACCCCAGGTCATCCCCACCAGGCGCGGCGCCCCGGCATAATCGCCCGTGGTGAACATCGCTGCCGCGGTTTCGGTTACCAATGCGATGACCGGGGTAGAGCCGGGTTCTATTCCGTTTTCCACTTCCAGCGCCGTCATCTGGCGGTCCAGTTCCTCGACATCAGCGCGGCCGCGCGACTTGGGGAGCATAATGCCGCCGGGCCGCGCGGGCATGACGATGGCCAGATCGTCGGCCGTCCACTTGCCGTCGAGCGGGTTGACGCGAACCCACAGGCGAGCGCGTTGTGCCTCGTCCTTGCTGCGCAGAAGTTCCGCGATCGCATTGCGGGCATCGGCCTTGCCGCTTTCGACGACGGCATCCTCAAGGTCCAGGATGACGATGTCGGCCTCGCCGTCGGCGGCCTTGTTCATCTTCTTGTCGCTATCGCCGGGCGCGAAGAGCCAGCTGCGCATGCGGAGGGTGGGTAAGTTGATCATGTACATGCTTGAGGCGAAAGGAGGGGCCCGCGTCAAGGGTGAAGCGCCATGCCGTAACGTCCACATGGTTGCGCTTGCCCGCATTCGATTATGCGGTATGTTACCGCCTCGTCGACTTGCGATTCCGACTGAAAGGACAATCCACGCTCGAATAAACGCGGTGGAAATTTGGATCCATCAGGGAATCTCGGTTAGGGTCGAAAAACTTTTTGAATATAGGGTATCCAACCGGCAGCTGCTTTTAGGTTAACCCGCAAGACTATGAGTAGAGGCCACAAAGCATCCAGCAGAATGGATCGTGGCCGCGGGCCGAAGAGCCCGATAGAAGGACAGGAATTAGAGGAGAGGCCTATGGCAACACAGCTTGAACCCGACGCCCGCGCCGATGAGAATGCGTTTCGCACCGAAGTGCAGGAATTCATCGCCGCGAATTTTCCCGAGGAACTGAAGAACAGGGGCAATGCCCTTGCCGGCGTGGAAGGACCCAGCAAGGAGACTCCGGCGCAGAAGGCATGGCGCGAAGCCGTGGGCGAACGCGGCTGGGGCACACCGACTTGGCCCAAGCAGTATGGCGGCGGCGGACTGAACAAGGCCGAAGCACGCATCGTCGAGCAGGAATTTGCCAAAGCCGGCGCCTACAACCCGATCGGGGGCATGGGCGTGATGATGTTTGGCCCGACGCTCCTAGAATATGGCAGCGAAGAGCAGAAGCAGGAGCATATCCCACCCATCTGCCGCGGCGAAATCCGCTGGTGCCAAGGCTATTCCGAACCCAATGCCGGGTCTGACCTTGCCAATCTGCAGACCTTTGCCGAGGACAAGGGCGACCACTATCTCGTCAATGGCCAGAAAACCTGGACCAGCGGCGGCCAGTGGGCCGACAAGTGCTTCGCCATCGTGCGGACCGACAAGAGCGACAAGCACAAGGGCATCAGCTTCATGCTGATCGACATGGACACGCCGGGCGTGGAAGTGCGCCCGATCACCATGATCAGCGGGATGAGCCCGTTCTGCGAAACCTTCTTTACCGACGTCAAGGTGCCGAAGGAAAACCTGGTGGGCGAAGAAGGCCAGGGCTGGACCATCGGCAAACGCCTGCTCCAGCACGAACGGACCAATCTTTCGGGCGGCGGCAGCATGGCCCGGATGATGGGTGCCAGCCTGTCGAACATCGCCAAGAAATATTGCGAAACCAATGAGGACGGATCGCTGGCCGACCCGATCCTGCGGGACAAGATCGCGAATTTCGAAATCCGCTGGTCGAGCTTCCTGCTGACAGCGCGCCGCGCAGTCGACGAAAGCAAGGCGCAAGGCGGCGTTTCCGAGATCAGTTCCGTCCTCAAGAAGGTTGGCACGACGCTGGGGCAGGAACGCGCGGAGCTCCTGATCGAGATTCGCGGCCTTCAGGGCCTGGGCTGGGAAGGCGACGAGTTTTCCGACAGCGAACTGGAATCCGTGCGCGGCTGGCTCTTCGGCAAGGCAACCACAATCTATGGCGGGTCGACCGAGATCCAGAACAACATCATCGCCAAGCGCGTGCTTGGCATGCTCGACCACCAGTAAGAGGGGAGCACACAGACAATGGCAGTTCTCAACGAAGAACAGGAAATGCTGCGCGATATGGCGCGCGACTGGGCAAAGAACGAAAGCCCCGTAGCCGAATTCCGCAAGGTGCGCACCAGCGGCGAGCCGCAGGCCTATAATGCCGATGCCTATGCGACGATGGCGCAAATGGGTTGGGCCGGGGTCATCATTCCGGAAGAGCATGGCGGGTCCGACTTCGGCTTCATGTCGGCTGGACTGGTTATCGAAGAGCTCGGCAAGACGCTGACCGCGAGCCCCCTGATCGCCACGACTATCGCTGCCAGCGCCATCATACTTGGCGGCAGCGACGAGCAGAAGGCAAAGTGGCTGCCGAAGCTGGCCAGCGGCGAAGCCGTTGCAACCCTGGCGGTGGACGAAAGCGCCCGTCACGATCCTTCCAGTATCGAAACCAGCGTGTCCGGCGGAAAGATGACCGGCAAGAAGGCCTTCGTCCATGAAGCGCATGGCGCCGACCTGTTCGTGGTCGCGGCCAAGGACGGCCTCTATCTGGTCGAAAATGGTGACGGAGTTTCGCTGACCACTCGCAAGCTGACCGACCAGCGCAATCATGCCGATATCGCGTTCGATGGCGCAGCGGCGGAAAAGCTCGAAGGCGGCGGCGACAGCCTGCTGGAGGACGTACTCGATCGTGCACGCGTACTGACGGCTGCCGAAATGCTCGGCATGGCGCAGGCCGTGTTCGACACGACGCTCGACTACCTGAAGCAGCGGGTACAGTTCAGCCAGGTCCTTGCGACCTTCCAGGCGCTGCAGCATCGCATGGCCGATCTGTTCGCCGACCTTGCGCAGATGCGTTCGGCCGTCGAAGGCGGCCTTCAGGCGATCGACAGCGGGTTCGGTGTGGGGCAGGCCGCGACCGTCGCCAAGGCGGAAGCCAACCGTGTTCTGCATCTCATCAGCAATCAGGGCATCCAGTTGCACGGCGGCATCGGGATGACCGACGAATATGATGTCGGCTTCTACCTGAAGCGTGCCCGAGTGCTTGAATCCTCCTGGGGTTCATCGAGCTATCTCCGGGATCGCTTTGCCCGGTTGAGCAAGTACTGACGACAAAAGAGGCGCCCGCGATATTGCGCATATCGCGGGCGCCTCTTCCTTTAAGAACGGGCGATATCTTCGTTCGGCCTCGACGGGACACGGCGTACCGGCCGACCTTTACGCAGGCGCCGTGATCATCCCCTGCGCCATGACCGACAGATAGGTCTTCACCGCATCTTCGCTTTTATCGAAACGTGCCGCCCAATGCCGTGCATCATAGGCCGAGTTGACCGTGGACATCAGCACCTGCCCGGCCACGAGCGGATCTATCGCGCGGACCGAGCCATCCGCGACCCCATCGATCAGCATGCCCGCGAAGCGGCGTGCCAGCCGATTGGACCGCGTAACGACATCTTCCTTATGTTCGGCATCGAGCGCCTGAAGCGCCGTGGTGCGCAATAGCGGCGTACCATCGAAAAACTGCAGATCGATCAGTTCGGCAAGGACACTCGACAATCGGGTCCAGTAATCAGTCTCGATGTCGCGCCCGGCGATCTGGACGGCCGACAGGCGATCGTAGCTCTGCTGGAAGCAGGCGAGTACCAGATCGTCCTTCGCCTCGTGATGGTGATAGAAGCTGCCCTTGGTCACATTGAGGCTTTCGGCAATGCGACTGACGGACGCGCCGCGATAGCCGCGCTCGTTGATCGTCACCGTAGCGGCCCGCAGAAACGCTTCGTTCTGCCCGGCCTGTTCATCATCCGACGTGCGCCAATTGCCGACGAGTTGCTGGGGATCGACCAGTCCGCGCGTCGTGGGCAGACCGTAAGCGAGGATATCGAACAGGCGATCCTCGATCCGTGAAAAGTCCAGAACGGAATAGCGCAGCGACCAGACCGGCCACCACATCATCGCTTCGAGAAGGATATGGGCGCGCGCCGAAAACAACGCCCGTTCTTCCCGGTCAGCCCAATCGCCAAAGAACCGCCGTACCAGGTCCACAACCCGCAGGTAATGAGCCATCAGCGCGTCATAGGCCGCCCTGTCGAGCGTGCGGATTTCGGACAATGCAGTGGTCAGTCCTCGTTCGCCCGCGCGGATGCGTTTGCGAAGGGTGACATGGGCGGCGATGAAATGGCGCAGCCGAGCCGCCGGATTGTCCTGTTCCAGCGCCTCTGCCGCCATCCGTTCCATCAGGGTGAGCGTTTCGTCATAGACCGCGACGACGAGCTGTTCCTTGCGGGGAAAATAATAGGTCACGCTGGTCGCATTCAGCCCGATGGCCTGTGCAACATCCGCAAGCGTCGTTGCCTGCACGCCCGCATCATTGATCAGGATCGACGCCGCATTGACGATGGCATCGCGTTTTTCCCCGAACTTGCGGGTGTTGGGTGCGCGGCTCATGAGACGAAGATGCGCATGGCGATGCCGAGCACCCTATTTCCCGGGGATGTCGGGAGGCTGTTGCACCGGTGTTGCTTGCCATCGGAAAGTCGCAATCGGTGAGCGTTGCCGGTCCCTGCCCGCCAGCCAAAAGGCCACACGATCGCCATTGCGCGCGCAAGCTCGCTCATCCCAATCCCCTCTTGCTGTCGCCTCTGTCGGGCGACTCTCTCTCCAATGCACAAGCTACACCCGTCCAACCCCGACACGCAAGCCGTGTTCGAAGTTGAGGTATGAGGGTGGCAAGAACAGATGAATTCGCTATTCGTACAAAACCGAAGCATAGGTATGCGCGGAGAGGAGACAGGAATGTTCGAGCTGGCAGACGCCGGAACACTGGGATTCGATAACGAGCGACTGGCGCGAATCGCACCCTTCCTTGCCAAGACTTATATCGACAGCGGGCGGTTGCCCAATGCCCAGCTGGTCATCGCGCGGGACGGACAGCCCGTACATTACACCAAGCTAGGTTCGATGGGAGACGACAAGCGCGAACTGCGCGATGACGCCCTGTTCCGTATCGCCAGCATGACCAAGCCCGTCACATCGATCGCTTTCATGCAGCTGGTCGAGCAGTGCGAGGTTGCGCTGGAAGAACCGGTTGCGCGCATCTTCCCCGAATTTGCCGACCTGAAGGTCTATGCCGGCGGCGGTGGGGCGATCCCGTTTGCGCCCGGAAAGCCC
Organism: Qipengyuania pacifica; assembly: GCF_019857205.1. Lineage (GTDB taxonomy): Bacteria > Pseudomonadota > Alphaproteobacteria > Sphingomonadales > Sphingomonadaceae > Qipengyuania > Qipengyuania pacifica. The sequence continues at coordinate 262,979 of NZ_JAHWXO010000004.1, forward strand.
GCCAGCGCGATGCGTTTCGTCGACCTGCTGACGCACATGTCCGGCCTCACCTACGGACTGCAGAACCGCAACAATATCGATGCGGCCTATCGCGAGAACAATTTCGATTTCGCCCGGGATCACCTCGATAGCGATGCCTTTATCGAGAAGCTGTCCAAGCTGCCGCTGGAGTTCGCACCGGGGACCGGCTGGAATTATTCGGTTTCCACCGATGTGCTGGGCGTTGCCGTCGAACGGATCAGCGGAATGCGGCTTGGCGATTATTTCGAAAGGCACATCTTCGCACCGCTGGGGATGACAGACACCCATTTCGGCGTGGCCGAGGGACAAAGCGAGCGGCTGGTCGATGCCTATGCCTACCAGCCGGGCCATGCCCCCAAGATGATCAATGCCGGCGCGACCAGCAAACTGAACGAGCCGGGCGCCTTCGACAGCGGCGGTGGCGGGCTGATCGGGACGATTGCCGATTACCACCGGTTTTCGACCATGCTGCTGAATGGCGGAGAACTGGACGGCGCACGCATCGTCAGCCCGAAAACCATACGGTTGATGCGTACCAACCACTTGCCGAACAATGCCGACCTGACCGAAATGTCGAGCAGCCTGTTTTCCGAAGCCAACAATGCCGGAACCGGTTTCGGCCTTGGCTTTGCCATGGTGATCGACCCGTCGAAGACGCTAATGCCGTCAAGCGAAGGCGAATTCTATTGGGGCGGCGCCTATTCGACCGCCTTCTTCGTCGATCCGGTCGAACGGATCACCATGGTGTTCATGACGCAGGTTTACCCTTCGTCGACCTACCCGATCCGCCGTCAATTGAAGACGCTGATCTATTCCGCCCTAACCGACAGCTATGCCGATGGAGACCGTCCATGACTTCCCCTATTCGCACCGAACGCCACGATAACGTCCTTGTCGTCATTTCCGACAATCCCCCGGTCAACGCACTCGGCCAGGCAGTGCGTGCCGGGCTGAAGGATGCGATCGCAGACGCGCTGGCAGACGACGGTGTCGAGGCCGTCGTGATCCGCTGCGACGGTCAGACCTTCTTTGCCGGCGCCGATATCACCGAGTTCGGCAAGCCGCCGGTCGGCCCCAATCTGCCGGAAACGCTGGATGCGATGGAAGCGAGCGACAAGCCCGTCATCGCGGCCATCCATGGGACGGCGCTGGGCGGCGGCTGCGAGGTTGCGCTGGCCTGCCATTACCGCGTTGCCGTGCCTTCGGCAAAGCTCGGCCTGCCCGAAGTGAAGCTGGGACTGATTCCGGGCGCCGCTGGCACGCAGCGCCTGCCGCGCCTTGTCGGGGCGGAGGCCGCCCTCCCCCTCGTGGTCGGCGGCAATCCGATCCCTGCGAAGAAGGCCGAAGCAATCGGACTGCTCGACGCGCTGGTGGGCGAAGACAGCCTCGAGGCAGACGCCATCGCCTTTGCCAAATCGAAGATCGGCCAGCCGGTCCCGCGCGCATCGGAAGGCAAGGCCAATGAAGACGGCGTTCGCGATCCGGACCTGTTCGACCGTTTCCGCGCCTCGCAAGGACGCAAGATCCGCGGTTTCGATGCGCCCAATGCCGCGATCGAGGCGGTCAAGGCAGCGGGCGAACTGTCCTACGCCGACGGCGTGAAGAAGGAACGCGAACTGTTCGGCAAGCTGATGGGCGGCACGCAGAGCGCGGCCATGCGCCATTATTTCTTCGCCGAACGCGCTGCCAACAAGATCGACGATGTGCCCAAGGACACGCCGCTGATCCCGATCAGGAAGGTCGGCGTCATCGGCGCCGGCACGATGGGCGGCGGCATCACGATGAATTTCCTGTCGGCCGGCATTCCGGTGACGATCCTGGAAATGGCGGAAGACGCGCTCGATCGCGGCACGCGCACCATGCGCAAGAATTACGAGAACACCGCCAAGAAAGGCCGCATGACGATGGAGGCGGTCGATACCGCCATGGGCCTGCTCACTCCGACGCTGTCCTATGACGATCTGGCCGATTGCGATCTCGTGATCGAAGCCGTCTACGAGAATATGGACGTGAAGAAGAAGGTCTTCGCCAAGCTCGACGACGTGGTGAAGGACGGCGCGATCCTTGCCTCCAACACCAGCTATCTCGATATCGACGAAATCGCCACGGCCACCAAGCGCCCCGGCTATGTCGTCGGCCTGCACTTCTTCTCGCCAGCCAATGTCATGAAGCTGCTGGAAGTCGTGCGCGGCAAGGAAACGCGCGACGATGTGCTTGCGACGGTGATGAAGCTGTCCAAGAAGATCGGGAAAGTGGCCGCAGTGTCCGGCGTCTGCCCCGGCTTTATCGGCAATCGCATGCTTTCCAAGCGCCAGGAACAGGCCAATGCGCTGATCATGGAAGGCGCGAATTACTGGGACGTCGACGACGTTCTGCTGGAATTCGGCTTTCCGATGGGGCCGTTCCAGATGGGCGATCTGGCCGGAATCGATATCGGCTGGCACCGCGATCCGAGCAAGGTGACCACCGTGCGCGAAGCCCTGTGTGCTGCGGGTCGCTTCGGGCAGAAGGCAGGCAAGGGCTTCTACGACTATGACGAAGCGCGCAACCGCACGCCGTCGGACGAAGTGAAGCAGATCATTGCCGATTTCGCTGCCAGGGAGGGCAAGGATCAGCGCGAGATTTCAAAGGACGAAATCCGCGAGCGGCTGCTCTATCCCATGGTCAACGAAGGCGCGAAGATCCTCGAAGAAGGCATGGCTCAGCGCGCCAGCGACATCGATGTGGTGTGGATCAACGGCTATGGCTGGCCGCTCTATACGGGTGGACCGATGTTCTGGGCGAAGACCATCGGTTTCGAAACGGTGGTCGAGGGGCTGGACAGACACGGCCTTCCGGTCAGCGAGCATCTGCGCAAAACGGCCGCGGACGGTGGATCGCTCGATTGAGGCTACTTTAGTGCGGCAATTTCGAAACAGCGGTACGCAATTCGACGAACAATCCGGCACGTTGGACCGTTGCACCTTGACATAAATGAGCATTTTCCCTTGAGATTCGAGGCAAGGGTATGCGCCGGATAAGGCGCGCCCGCACGGAGAGGAGAAACCGATGAAAAGATTCAATCTACGCCACCAATGCGCCCTCGGAGCACTGGCGGGGGCGATGGCCTTTGCGCCATCCGCTGCTTCGGCCCAGGACACGGCGACCACGGAACAGGATACCGATCTTGTCGCCGCCGCGGATGTCGATGACGGCAATGTCATCATTGTTCGCGCGCAGGGACGTGACCAGACCCTGTCGGATGTGCCGGTGGCCGTTTCGGCCGTGACCGCGGAAACGCTGCAGAAATCCGGTGTCGCCGATATTCGCGACATGAACCAGGTTGCGCCGTCGCTGCTCATTTCTTCGACCGGTAACGAATCCAACGGCTCTGCCCGTATCCGCGGCATCGGCACGGTTGGCGACAACCCTGGCCTCGAAAGCTCTGTCGCGGTGTTCATCGACGGTGTGTATCGCTCACGCTCGGGTAATGCCCTCTCCGAACTCGGACCACTCGATCGCGTCGAAATCCTGCGCGGGCCTCAGGGCACGCTCGGCGGCCGCAACTCGTCGGCCGGTTTGATCAATATCTATACCGCCCCACCCGAGATGGACGGTTTTTCGGGTTATGGCGCTTTCACCTACGGCAATTACGATGCCATTCGTGTCGAAGGCGGCATCAACGCGCCCTTAGGCGAAACGGTGGCGGCGCGTATCGACGGTGTCTATTTCCAGCGCGACGGGTTCTATAACGATGTCGTCAACGACACGAGAGTGAACGATCGCGATCGCTACCTCATTCGCGGGCAGTTGCTGTTCGAGCCGACGTCGGATCTCAGCATCAGGCTCGTCGGTGATTACTCGAAGAAGGACGAGGCGTGCTGCGCCGCTACCTTCGTGCAGCCCAGCTTCGCTCCGCTTGCACGACTGTCGGACGATCTGCCTCCGACATCAGCCGATGCAAAGTTCGACTATCCCGGATCACTGACGCCTGCACTGACCAGCACGGCCAATCCGATCATCCCGGTGTTGTTGGCACTCGGCCAGGACCCGCGGGCGCTCAACCAGTCGACGTTCAACCGCGACATCTACGTCACGCCGGGACGTAGCTATCAGGGGGAAACCGAGGATTACGGTATCTCCGGCGAAGTCAATTGGGACTTCGGCAACGTCACGATGACGTCGATCACCGGCTATCGCGACTATTCCAACTTCCAGGGGTCGGACACGGACTACACCCAAGTCGATATCCTGTATCGTGCTCCGGGGCCGAATGCCGGTGCGCGCGAGTTCAAGACATTCACGCAAGAGCTCCGGTTCAACGGTTCGCTGCTCGATGACCGCATCGACTGGCTGGTCGGCGGCTTCTACGCCAATGAAAAGCTGGAGACCCGCGACAATCTGAGGTTCGGCACACAATATGGAGCATTCGCTCCGTGCCGCGTCGTGAACGCTGTCAATCCAGCGCTTGCCTCGCCACTCAGCACCGGATGCCTAAGCGCTGGTGGACGCGCAGCGCTGCTGGCCGCGAATGGCGGTGCGGGCGCCTTTGGTGCCGCAACCCCGCTGATCTTTGCCGGCTTGGACAATCTGGCCCAGATCAACGACCTCGGTGGCACGGGCGATGTATACAATCAGAAGAGCGAAAACTTTGCGCTCTTCACTCACAATATCGTCCACATTACCGACAAGCTCGATCTGACGTTGGGTCTTCGTTACACAAATGAAACGAAGGACTTCAACGCATCGTTCGGCAACGACAACGTCATCTGCCCGCAGAACCGCGCCCTTTTGGGCTCCCTGCTTGGGGTCCCGAGTTTGGCTGGCCTGGCAGGCGGTATCATCTCGCTGTCGTGTCAGGGCAATTCGACTTCGGAACTGGACGGCATATCGCTCGCCGATACTCGCGACGAAGATCAATTCACCGGCACGGCGATCCTGAGCTACAAGGCCACCCCGGACCTGTTGTTCTACGGTTCTTACTCGCGCGGCTACAAGGCTGGCGGCTTCAATCTCGACCGCTCGGCGCTGACGACCCCGGTAGCGTTCAATGTGAACACTCTGGATCCGACGAACTTGCAGTTCGAGGAAGAAACCGTCGATGCCTTCGAAATCGGTGCGAAGTATCAGACCCGCCAGTTCGGCGTCAGCGTCGCTGCGTTCCGTCAGGAATTCACGAACTTCCAGCTGAACACGTTCAACGGTTCCGTCTTCCTCGTGCAGAACATCAACGCCTGTAAGGACGATCTGGGCGGAGCAGATCGTGACAACAGCGCGGCGACTGGCGCATGTGCTAGTGATCGGACCAAGCCCGGCGTGGTCGCCAAGGGTGTCGAGATCGAAGCGAACCTGTCTCCGGTCCGCGACCTCACCGCAACACTTGGCCTCACTTACGCCGATACCAGCTTTGCCAACAATCTGATCGGCAACGAGGACGGAACCCCGCTCGATCCGGCTCTGCGCCTGCTTCCGGGGGACAATATGTCCAACGCTCCCGAAATCGTGGCAACGTCGTCACTCAGCTGGACCCCGCCCATCGGTGATAGCGGCATGCGCGGCCTCTTCTTCGTGAATGCCCGTATGACCAGCGATTACAACACCGGGTCGGACCTACTGTACGGCAAAGAGCAGGATGGCTTTGTCGTGGTCAATGGACGGATCGGCGTGACCAATATCGGCGGCAGCTTCTCGGTCGAAGGTTGGGTGCAGAACCTGTTCGACACCGATTACACGCAGGTCGCCTTCAATACGCCGTTCGTTGCGGAACAGCAGACCTATTCGGCCTTCCTGGCCGAACCGCGGACCTACGGCGTCACGGTCCGCGCCGAATTCTAATCGGCATAAATCCTGACAAGGAAGGGCCCGGCATCTCACGATGCCGGGCCCTTCTTCGTTTAACGCATGATCGTAACCCGCCATGCTCGATTGCGATACGAAGCTTGCTAGGCTGACGACTTCACAAGTGACTTCAGTCTGCTCGTCTGGAGATGCCTGTTCACGGCTCTTCGTTCGGCCTTTTCCATCCACTGCGCGATCGTGAGATCGCCCTCTGCCACATCTGCGAGAACCGCACCGCGGCTGCCGGCAGGCTTCGGCGTTCCTATCGTGCTGTCGACTGCCGTCTGTCGTTCGATTTCTGCATTCAGCAAGGCGCCCGCCAAGACCCCGTAAGCCGACAGAAACAGCCACATAAGGAACACAACGATGGCAGACAGCGACCCATACGTCGCGTTGTAGTCGCTTACATAAGCCACGTAGAACGAAAAGCCGAAAGAGACGGCTATCCAAAGCACCGTGGCAAGCATCGCACCGGGAGCAAGCCAACGCCATTGGGCAGGCTTGCGGTCCGGCCCATACCGCATGATCAGAGCGAACCCTACGCTTCCGAGCAGTATCGAGGCGATCCAGGTCACGCATTTGATCGCGAATTCGGCGGCAGGGCCGAACAGGCCGCCCGCCTGCGTTTGCAGCCATGCGAACATCCCGCTGCTGATCAACCCGGTCAACGCCACCAGGATTGCTGCCAGTGTCAGAGCGGCAGCGCGAAGGGTCCGCGAAATGAAACCGCGGGTTTCATGTTCTTCGTTGATGATGTTGAGCGCGCCGATAAGACCGTTGGCAGCACGCATTCCGCCGTAAATCGCAAATATCAGAGCAATCGCAAGGGCAAACCCCGTGACGCCTGCATTTGCGGTCACGACACCCATAAGCTGATCTTCGATGACCGTGGCAACTTCGCTGGGCACCACTTCGATGATCGTCTGCATCTGGGCATGCACGGTATCGACATTGCCGATCAGGCCGTAAACCATGACGGTCGCAGCTATCAGCGGAGTAAGCGCAAGGAAGGTGAAAAATGCCACACCTGCCCCCAAAAGCGACAGATTGTGGAATCCCCACATCGTCCACACGCGCCTAAGAATCTGTTTCCAAGCGGCTTTCGGCATCTGCAAAGGGCTTTTAGCGGTTGCACCGGGCGCGTCTTTGGAGGATGACTCCATGTCGAGGGTGGGATTTTCGACCTCATCGGGAGCGTGTTGACCGCCTGGCGTTGATCCGATTCTTCCTTCGCTTTGCACGTTGGGTCGCTTTCTATGGTTGTCGATATGCCCTTTGCTGTTGAAACACCGCCGCGGGGCAAACGTGCCCCCGCGCGTCGCAGTGCATCATCGGCTCTGGCCTTGGCGATGGCGCTGGTTGCGGTTCCGGCAGTGGCGCAAAGCACCGATGCCCCGGTCGGCCAGACAAGCGCACTCGACGTTCCGGCCCCGCCCGCCGATGCGAACCTACCGCAAGTCGAGCCGGTCATCAGCGACGAGGAGTTCGACGAAACCGTCCCCGAACTCGACCCTTCGAACGATCCCGCCCTGGACGCGCCGTTGGAATCGATCGAAGACTTCGAACGGAGGGTTGCCCAGGAACAGGCTGGCGCTGCTCCTGCCGAGGGTCAGGACGTCCCGCTTGGCGACCCAACCCTCGCCGATGGGGATGCAGTGGAAGAAATCGGCGATGCGCCCATTCGCGATGCCGAACTGGCCGCCCCCCTTCCCCCGCTGGATCAATTCAATGTGGAGCCTGTCGAGTTTGCACAGGACGCAACCGATACCGAAACCACGGAGATCGCCTATTCCGTCCGCGTCAACGGCCTCGACGCTGCAGACGCAGAGGCGGCCACCAGCCTGCGCGACCAGTTCGATAACCTTTCCGCGCTGGAAGACGGGGATGGCAAAGCGGCGAATGTCGCACAGATCACCGCCCGGCTGACGGAAGACAGCGCCTTGATGCAGCGCATCCTTGCCTCGGAAGGCTGGTACGAGGCGCGCGCAGCCACACAAATCGATCGGACCGGCGAAGGCGATGGACTGTCGCTTACTGCAGTGATCGATGTCCTGCCGGGACCGCGATATTCCTTTTCCGACATCGTCATCGACGCTGATCCGACCGAGCCCCCGGACCTGATCCGCAAAAATCTGGTTCTCAAGACTGGCGATCCGATCGTCGCGGCGCGGGTTCAGGGCGCGGAGGCGAATGTAGCCGTTGCCCTGCCGGAAAACGGCTATCCCTTCGCGGAAATCGGCCAGCGCGACATTCTTCTGGACCAAGAGACGGGCGACGGTGTGTATACACTACCCGTTACAACCGGCCCGCGGTCGCGCTTCGGAGAAATCCAGACCACTGGCGACCTGGCGTTCGATGCAGAGCACGTCGGCGTGCTGGCCCGGTTCGAGCAGGGCGAACTCTACGACAGCCGCATGGTCGACGATCTGCGGCAGGCGCTGGTCGCGACAGGACTGTTCAACACCGTATCCGTACTGCCCCAGCAAACTGGCGAACCGGCCGGCGAAGGCACCGAATACGCGACCATTCTCGTGGAGCAGGAAGCAGGCCCACCGCGAACTCTGGCGGGAAGTGCAGGATTCGGCACCGGTCAAGGGTTCCGCATCGAGGGCAGCTGGACGCATCGGAACCTCTTCCCGCCCGAGGGTGCGCTGATCGGTCGCGGTGTGGTTGGTACACAGGAACAGGGAGCGGGGGTAACCTTCCGTCGGTCCAACGCCGGACAGAGAGATCGCACATTCCAGGCGACGGCCGAAGCCCTGCACAGCAATTACGACGCGTATGAAGCCTTCACCGGGCGGCTTTCGGCACTGATCAGTTACGATTCGACCAATATCTGGCAGAAGCCCTTCACCTACGCCTACGGCGTTCAGCTGATCGGTACGAACGAGCAGGATTACGATTTTGCCCTTCAGGACTTTTCGCGGCGAACCTTCTTTATCGGCGGGTTGATAGGCCAAGCCGGGATCGATCGGACCAACAGCCTGCTCGACGCCACCGAAGGCTTCAAGATCACCGCGATCATCGAACCGGAAGGTTCGTTGCAAGACGGTTTCACACCTTACGTCCGCGCACGTCTGGATGGGTCGGCCTATTTCTCGCCGACCGACGCGATCACCCTTGCCGGCCGCGTCCGTGTTGGCACAATCCAGGGTATCGAGCGATTTGATCTGGCGCCGTCGCGGCGTTTTTATGCCGGTGGCGGCGGTTCCGTGCGCGGCTTCGGCTATCAGCAGCTCGGGCCGCGCGTCGTGCTCGACAATCCCGATTTCGATCCAGACGATCCGGACGAATCCGCCGATCCCTTCATCTACCGCCCCTTGGGGGGACGCAGTCTCAACGAGGCCGCTGCCGAAGTGCGCTATCGCTTCGGCAATTTCGGGGTGGTAGGATTCGTCGATGCTGGTCAGGTATACGAAGACACGCTGCCTGATTTCAGCGACCTGCGGTTCGGAGCAGGGATCGGCGGGCGCTATTATACCAATTTCGGACCGTTGCGGATCGATCTCGCCATGCCGCTCGACAGGCGCCCGGGCGAAAGCAAATTCGCCGTTTACGTATCGATCGGGCAGGCATTCTGATGGCCGAGGAAACGGAAACCGTCCGCCACCATGACAACCGTGCTCGCCAGGTGGCGAAATGGGCCGGTATCGTCATCGGCGGCCTCGTCCTCCTGGTGGCAGCCTTGCTGCTTGGTCTCAACACGGGGCCGGGCAAGCGCTTCGTCGCCGATCAGATTGCCGCTCTCGAATTCGAGAACGGCATGGAGATCGGCGTCGGCCGTATCGAGGGATCGCTGTATGGCGAGATGATCCTGCACGACGTGTCACTGTCCGATCCGAAGGGCGTCTTCCTGGCATCGCCCGAACTACGAATGGATTGGCGCCCATTCGCCTTTATCGGCAGCCATATCGACATCCGCTCGCTCACATCGCGGCTGGTTACCTTGCAGCGCCTTCCGGAATTCGCCGAGACGCCCCCGTCGGATGCCCCTTTGCTGCCCGATTACGATATCGATATCGGCGAATTGCGGATCGACCGCTTCGTGGCCGAGGCGCCGGTCAGCGGTGAACCCCGGGTCGCCTCGCTCGCGGGCAAGGCGCATATAGCCGATGGCCGGGCGCAGGCGACGTTCGATGCCGCAACTATTTCAGGCAGAAACCAGGCAGGCGGCGACCGCATTGCGCTGGTTGTCGACGCCGTCCCCGAAGACAACAAGCTAGATCTGAAGCTTGACCTCAACGCCCCAGGCAACGGGGTGATCGCCGCGATGGCCGGCCTGACCGAGCCGCTTCGGGTCCAGCTTGACGGCACTGGCAACTGGGACGCCTGGAACGGGCGCCTCGACGCCAATCTCGCCAATAGTGAGCTCGCGCGTTTGCAGATCACTGCCCGCGACGGCACCTTTGCCGTGCGCGGCCCGACCCGGATCGCGCGCATGTTCGAGGGACCGACTGCAGCCCTGCTCGGCCCGGTGATGAATATTCAGATGTCTGCCGCCCTGGATGAGCGCCGGGTGACGCTCGACGGCAATCTGAACAGCGACGCATTTCGCCTGAACACGAACGGCCTCGTCGATGTGTCGGACAACAGCTTCGACGATCTGGCGTTGTCCTTCGTACTGTTGAAACCTTCGGCAATGGCCGAGAACCTTCGTGGCAGTGGCCTGCGCGCCTTGCTGACACTCAATGGCGAATTCGCCACGCCGCGTGTCGAATATGCAATCAATGCCAACCGCCTGTTGATGAATGACATGGGGCTCGAGAACCTGCGCGCCAGCGGGGAAGCGACAGTCGATGCAGAGCGGATCATGATCCCGGTCGATGCCAGCGTATCCCGCATCGTCGGACTGGACACGGTGGCTGGCGGAACCCTGCGCAATGTCCGTCTGGTCGGAGACCTCGCCATCGACGGCACGCGCATCCTGTCGGACAATATGCGCATCCGCTCGGACCGGATCGATGCGGGCGTGATCCTGCTCGCGGATACGTCGACCGGGCTCTACACCGGTGCCATCGACGGCAAGATCGACAATTACCGGGTCGAAAGCGTCGGGATCTTCAACATCGAAACCGATGTCGATCTTGAATCGCAGGACGGCGGCTTCGCAATGGCCGGCCGCGTTCGCGCGCGATCGACGAGCCTGTTCAACGAAGGCGTACGCGACTTTCTCGGCGGCAATGCGGTCGCGGCAAGCGACGTTCGCTATGGGCCGGACGGAATAATCCGATTTTCGAACCTGTCCCTGCGTGCCCCAGCCGCGCGCATCACAGGGGGCAGCGGTTTCTACGCGCCCGATGGAAGACTGGCCCTGAACGCGGATGGGGTCACCGATGCCTATGGCCGTATCGGGGTGAGAGTGGCTGGCACACTCAGCGATCCCGACGCGGTTGTCACTGCAGAGCGACCCGATCTGGGCATCGGTCTGGCAAATTTACGTGCGAATATCACCGGGGCTCCCAATGGGTATCGCCTCGCCGCCACCGGCGATACCGATTACGGCCCGCTTACCGCGGATTTGGTGCTCGGCATGGGCGATCAGCTTACGCTCGATATCAACAACGCCGATCTGGCGGGCATCGCTTTCGCCGGGTCTCTGCGACAAACACAGGCTGGACCGTTTGCAGGCCGTCTCAACGCCAATGGTCGAGGCGTTGCGGGTGTCGTCCGGCTTGATGCAGCCGGCGAATACCAGCAGGCACTCGTGAACCTTCGTGCTCAGAATACCGTGCTTCCCGGCCCCGCGAACTTGGCGATCGGATCGGCAATCATCGATGCACGGATCGTTCTTTACGACCAGCCCTATGTCGTTGCCGATGCCCAACTTTCCCAGACCACGTTCGGGAGCCTCAACCTTGCCGCGGCACGAGCGAACATCGACTATCGCGATGGCAACGGGACTGCGCGCATTCTGGCGGAAGGGGTTAGCGGCGTTCCGTTCCGCGTCGCCGCGAATGCCGAGCTTAAGCCAGACCTCTGGCGCGCCGCACTCAGAGGCCGGGTACGCGGCGTCGAATTCGCCACAGTCGGCCCGGCGCGCATCGTCCCGGGTGAGAACGACTATGAACTGCTGCCCACGCGGATCGATTTCGGTCGCGGGAACATTCGATTGGCCGGCACTTACGGCGAAGGGATGAAGATCCAGAGCCGCCTGGATTCGCTCGATCTCTCCATCGTCGAAGCGTTCGTACCCGGTCTTGGCATCAACGGCAGTGCGACCGGCAGTCTGGATTTCGACCAGCCGAATGCTTCTGCATTCCCCCGCGCCGATGCCCGGCTGCAGATCGCGAATTTCAGCCGTACGACGGCGGTTTCGGTCAGCCAGCCGCTCGATATCAATTTCGTGGGCAAGCTGCTTCCAGATGGCGGTGAAGCGCGCGCGGTCATGCGTCGTCGTGGCAGCGTCATCGGTCGCCTGAATGCATCCCTGAGGCCGCTGCCCCCCGGCTCAGGTAGCTGGACTACCCGGCTTCTCGCAGCTCCGCTGGATGGCGGCATCCGTTACAATGGGCCAGCGGATACGCTGTTCTCGTTCGCCGGTCAGCCCGATCAGCGCCTGTCCGGACCAATCGGCGTGGCGGCAGATTTCTCCGGCCGCGTACAAAGTCCGCAGCTGTCGGGGATCGTGCGCGCGAACAGTCTTACTTACGAAAACCAGACCTATGGGACGAGATTGTCGAACATGGCAATCGAAGGCCAATTCACCGGTGATCGTTTCGCCATTGAGCGTCTGACGGCGACGGCCGGTGACGGATCGGTAAGTGCGCAGGGTTTTATCAGCCTTGCCGAGGCGAGCGGATATCCGATGAACGTCGACGTCACGCTGAACAACGCTCGGCTGGCTCGGAGCGACGCCCTTGCTGCCACCGCCACAGGCAATCTGCGCCTGGCAAAGGCTGCGGGCGAAACCGCCCTGCTCTCCGGCGAAATCACGCTGCCAGAAACACGCTACCAGATCATCCGTCAGGGTTCAGCCGAAGTGCCCGAACTGACCGGCGTGCGATTCAAGCCACCGCGCGGTCCTAAGCGGATAACCGGTGAGGAGCCCGCCCAGCCACAGCCAGGGCTCTTCGACCAGCTGAGGCTCGATATCGCGTTGCGTGCTCCCGAGCAGCTCTATGTATCTGGCATGGGCCTCGAATCCGAGTGGAGTGCCGACATGCGGCTCGGTGGAACCAGCACCGCGCCCCGCGTTTCAGGCGAGGTTGAGCTCGTGCGGGGAACGCTTGGGTTTGCCGGCCGGTCGTTTGAATTGAGCGAAGGTCGAGTAGATTTTACCGGTGGAACGTCCATCGATCCTGTAATTCAGCTCACGGCGACGGACGACATCGAGGACGTCGTCGTCAACGTCAATGTGTCGGGCCGTGCTTACGACCCGCAGATCGCCTTCTCGAGCGTTCCGGGATTACCGCAGGACGAAATCGTGTCACGCATTCTGTTCGGTAGTTCGATCGGCAATCTTTCGACCATACAGGCAGTGCAATTGGCAGCCTCGCTCAATTCGCTCCGCGGGAGTGGCGGCGGCCTCAATCCCCTTGGGAAGCTGCGCTCGGCAACTGGCGTAGACCGGCTCCGCATTCTCGGGCCCGACGACACCAACGGCCGCGGGACGGCGCTCGCCGCAGGTCAGTATCTGACCGACGACATCTATGTGGAATTCATCACCGATGCGCGGGGGTTCACCGCGACACAGCTTGAAGTGAGCCTGACACCGTTCCTGTCGATCCTCAGCCAAGCCGGGGGGTCAGGGGCTACCAATGTCAACGTGCGTTATCGGAAGAATTACTGATGCGACGGCTTGCAATTCTGCTTCCGCTCGTACTGTCAGCTTGCGAACGGGAGAAGTCGTTCGATGAGCGGTACGAGATCGCCCAAGACGAGATAGAAAGCAAAGCAAAGGAACTGGATCAGGAGCTCACCCCTTCCCCAAGCCCTAACCCCGTCACGACAAAACAGCACGTGTCCGTAAATGAGCGCGAAAATTAACTAGCTCGTGGCGACCAGCCGCAGCGATGACTAACCGCGCCCATCGCGGAATTACTAAACCGTTGTCATGCCGCTGCCTTTCAGAGGAGCGTTGGCCATAGCGAGCATCGCCGCTAAAGGGCCGTTTTCGGTCACCGGGTAAGAGAGAATTCTGATGCTACTGAACCGCCGCAATTTCATCGGTGCCACCGGCGCGGCCTTTTCCGGGTTGTTGTTGAATGGTTGCACAGGCCGGTCGGCTCCGCTGGCGTCGGCGCCGTCATCATTCGCGGACTACGGTCCACTGGTTCCCGATCCTGCAGGAATGCTCGACCTTCCCCGCGGCTTTTCCTACCGGCTCCTGTCGAGCCTAGGGAATGCGATGACCGATGGCTGCACCGTGCCCGACAAGGCCGACGGCATGGGCTGTTTCTCGATTGGCAATGACGAGATCGTGCTCATCCGCAACCACGAACTGGTGCCGGCTGATGATGCCGGCGGCGTTCTCGCCAAAGGTTTCGGCACACGCGACGGCGCTATCGTGCCTGGCGGGACCACATCCATCGTACTCGATGCAACCACACTTGAGGTAAAGCGCGAGTTCCGCTCGCTTGCAGGAACGATCCGCAACTGTTCGGGCGGCATCACGCCATGGGGAAGTTGGCTGACCTGTGAAGAAGCACCCACGGGCCCGGGCCAGCGTTTCGGCGAAGGTCTCGCTGAAAATCATGGCTGGGTGTTCGAAGTTCCGGCCAATGCGACCGGCCTGATCGATGCGGTTCCCTTGAAAGCCATGGGTCGCTTCAATCACGAAGCGGCTTGTGTCGATCCGAGGACGGGGATCGTTTATCTTAGCGAAGATCGTGACGACAGCGTGTTCTACCGTTTCGTTCCGACCACCCCGGGGCGCCTTGGCGACGGCGGGCTGCTGCAGGCGATGGTCGTGGAGGGCCTATCGGACACGCGCAACTGGACGTCAGCCGACATGGCAGTCGGGTCTCGTCACACCGTACGCTGGATCGATTGCGACGATGTCGGATCCCCGAATGACGACCTGCGAAGCCGGGCCGCGGCAAAGGGTGCAGCCCTCGTCGCAAGGGGTGAAGGCATCCACACGGGAACAGACGAAATATTCGTGTGCTCAACGAATGGTGGCCAGCGAAAACTCGGCCAGATTTTGCGACTTGTCCCCGGCACTGGCGGCGAACCCGACCAGATCGAACTGTTTTTCGAAAGCCAGAGCAAAGACCAGTTCAACTACGGCGACAATCTCACCGTGGGTCCGAACGGCCACCTGATTGTCTGCGAAGACCAGTATACCGAAGTGGTCGATAACCATCTTCGCGGTATTACGCCCGATGGCCGGGCTTATACTCTGGGTCGCCTGCGCATACAGACAGAACTGGCAGGCGGATGTTTTTCGCCTGACGGTAAGTGGTTCTTCGTCAACGCATATTCACCGACGCGGACTCTTGCCATTACAGGCCCGTGGGCCGTCTAGATCGGCGAAAATTCCGAGCCCCGAAAGCCAGCGCGGGGTCAGGGCCTCAGTAGCGCTGAATTTACCAGAAGACTGGCGCAAAGGCGCGGAAGAGGTCTAACATATCGCCAAGAGCGGCCATCCTACAGATCGCATGACCGCCCTCGAACCAGTTCGCGGTCCAGGAGGAACAGTCAGATGCAAATCAATCGAAACGCACTTTTCGCCGCCACCGCCATTTGTGCGCTGGCTTCGCAACCTGCCATGGCAGAAGAAGGCATGTGGACGTTCGACGGTTTTCCAGCCGAGCAGGTCCGCGAGCAATATGGCTGGGCTCCCGATCAGGCGTGGCTCGATACGGTGCGCAATTCGGCTGTGCGACTGACGGGTGGCTGTTCGGCCAGCTTCGTATCGCCCGATGGATTGATCCTGACCAACCACCATTGTGTCGCGAGCTGCCTGTTCGACAATTCGGACGAGACTGCCGACTATCTGCTCAATGGGTTCGTTGCGGACCGGCGCGATGCCGAGCTCAAATGTCCGGGTCAGCAGGCCGAAGTGGTCACCATGATCTCGGACGTCACGCCCGATGTGATTGGCGCGATCGGATCGCAGACCGGAGAGGCGCTAACCAAAGCGCGCGACGCGAAGATCGCCGAGCTGGAGAAGGCTGGCTGCCCCGACTCGGAGACGACCCGCTGTCAAGTGGTGACGCTTTTCGGTGGCGGACAGTACAAGCTCTACACCTATCGCAAGTACTCCGACGTGCGCTTGGCCTGGGCACCTGAAGATCGAGCCGCGACCTTTGGCGGCGACCCGGACAATTTCAATTTTCCGCGCTACTCGCTCGATGCAAGCTTTCTGCGCGCATATGAGAATGGTCGGCCGGTCGCGACGCCCGAGCACCTAAAATGGAACCCTCGCGCTCCGGAAGAAGGCGAGATCACCTTTGTGGTTGGCAACCCGGGATCGACCAGCCGCCTATGGACGGACAGCCAGTTGGCATTCGAGCGCGAAGTACGGCTGCCGGTTACGGTCGCCACGCTCAGTGAACTGCGTGGTCGGTTGATCCGCGCAATGGAAGAAAGCAAGGAACATGCCCGCGAAGGCGGCGACATGCTTAGCGGCATCGAGAACAGTCTGAAGGTCTATATCGGTCGCACGAAGGCGCTTAACGATCCGGCTTTCACTGCCAAACTCGCCGAAGCGCAGAACGATCTGCGCCAGCAGGTTGCGGGCGATAGTGAGATCGGAGATCCCTGGACGACGGTGGATGAGGCGATGAACGCGTACCGCGCGCTCTACTATCCCCTGCGTTTCACCCAACCATCGGGCGATCTTTACAGCTACGCGCAAACTCTGGTCTTTGCGGCACAGGAACGCGGCAAACCCAATTCCGAGCGTCTGCCGGGCTATACCGACAGCGCGCTGCCGCTGACTGAAAAGCAGGTGCTCGACGAACGGCCCGTCTATCCGTGGCTGGATGAACTGGGCATGGAATGGAGCCTATCCAAGGCGCGCGAATATCTCGGCGTGGACGATCCCGACACCAAACTTCTGCTCGGGAAGGAGAGCCCGGAACAGCTTGCCGAACGGCTGGTAAACGGCACTTCCCTCGCCGATCCGGCAGTCCGCAAAGCGCTATGGGATGGCGGTCTCGAGGCGGTAGAGGCGTCTAACGATCCCATGATCCAATACGCGCTCAAACTGGCCACGCGTCAGCGCGAATTGAAGGCGTTGGCCGACGCCCAGTATTCGGGTCCACTGGCAGCCGCCGGCGTCAAGCTGGCCGATGCCCGCTTTGCCGCCTACGGCGACAGCCTCTATCCTGACGCCACCTTCACCCTGCGCATCAGCTATGGCCAGGTGAAGGGCTGGGTCGAGCGTGGCAACCAGGTCCCGTTCCAAACGACGATGGGCGGAACCTTTGAGCGTGCTACCGGCAACGCACCCTTCGATGTGGCACCGGCCTTCGCTGCAAACCAGACGAAGATCGACAAGAATACGACTTACGATTTCGTGACGACGAACGATATCATTGGCGGCAATTCCGGTTCACCGGTGATCGACCGGGCCGGTACCGTGATCGGTGCAGCCTTTGACGGCAACATCCATTCCCTGGGTGGCAATTACGGTTACGATGGCACGCTCAATCGAACCGTCGCTGTCTCTGCCGCCGCGGTGCAGGAAGCGTTGGAAACGATCTATCCCGCCCCTGCCCTCGTCGAAGAACTGGCCCGGCGCTGAGCACTGCTCGTCCACTGGCGGACGAGGCGAAAATGCCTTTCCGCCTTACGTACAGGCATTAAAAATTCGGATGATCGCCTATCAATAGAGCATATAAAGAATTCTTTATATGCTCTATTGACGTGATGGCTTGGAAAGCCGATGGGATGTTTGTCGAGGTTCTCCGGTCGGTTCGCCGCGCCGGAGCTAAGACGGGAAGCCGGTGCGCGCCCTGACAAGGGCGCAATGCCGGCGCTGCCCCCGCAACTGTAAGCGGCGAGCGGCGGTCCACTCATGTCACTGGAAGGCTCGCCTTCCGGGAAGACGGACCGTTTTGCTTTGACCCGCGAGCCAGGAGACCTGCCTCCGACGCGATAACGTCCACCGGCGGGGTGCCCGGTCTGGTCGCTTGCATGACGCGCGCCCGGATCTACCGTCGCGCGTCCGGCGCGCGCGCCCGACCGGTCTCCCCCGTCTTCATCGGGGTAAATGAAAATGACCGTTTCCGTTGCTAGCTTGGGGTTTCCCCGCATCGGCCCACGCCGCGAACTGAAGTTCGCACTCGAGAAATTCTGGGCCGGCACTATTTCACAAGACGAATTGGAAGAGGCCGCACAGGGCCTGAGGACCGCGACATGGGCGCGGCAGAAGGCACTCGGCGTCGATTGGCTGCCCTCAAATGATTTCTCGCTGTACGACCATGTGCTCGACACAAGCGTGATGCTCGGCGCCATTCCGGCGCGCTATGGCCTCGCCAGCGGCCAAGCAGCCGGGCTCGAAACCTATTTTGCGATGGCACGCGGTGCGACCGGCGGTGCGACTTGCGGCCACGCGCATGGCAGCGTGACCGCTGGCGAGATGACCAAATGGTTCGACACCAACTATCATTTCATTGTCCCCGAGATCGAGCCTGAAACTCGGCTGCAACTCGGGCACATCAAGCCTCTGGAGGACTATCTCGAAGCCAAGGCGCAGGGTTTTGAAACGCGTCCGGTCATCCTTGGACCGGTAACTTGGCTGAGCCTTGCAAAAGAGTACGGAAGCGATCCGTTCGACCTGCTCGAAGAGGTTCTTGCGCTTTATGTCACTGTGCTCGCACGGCTTGAGGAAGCAGGCGCTGAATGGGTGCAGATCGATGAACCCATCCTCGTTACAGACCTTACCGATCGGCAGCGCCGCGCGTTTACCCGCGCTTATGCCAAGCTGGGCCGTGCTGGGCCGAAGATCATGCTGGCCACCTATTTCGGAGGTCTGGAAAATAACCTGTCGCTCGCCGCCTCCCTGCCGGTCGCCGGACTGCACATCGATCTGGCGCGCGCGCCGGAGCAATTGGATGCGGTGGTGAAGGCGGTGCCGCAAAACCGCCTGCTCTCGCTTGGCGTGGTGGACGGGCGCAATATCTGGCGCGCCGATCTGGCCGCGCTGCTGGATCGTCTGGAGCCGCTGGCGGCGCAGCGTGATCTGGTGCTCGCCCCCTCCTGCTCCCTGCTGCACGTGCCCGTCGATCTGCAGTTGGAAAGCAGGCTGGACGATGAGTTGAAGCAGTGGCTGGCATTTGCAGTGCAAAAGATCGAGGAGCTCGATCTGCTGCGCCGGGCGTTAGCGAATGGAAGAAGAAGCGTCGCAGCTGAGTTGGCCGCCTCCGCCCGTGCGACCGAAGCGCGCAAGACTGCTGCACGCATCCATGATCGCACTGTCAGCGAACGGATCGCTGCCCTCACGCCTGACATGCGCGAACGCCGCGCGGGTCATGCCGAGCGCGTCAAGACTCAGAGCAAGGTGCTCAATCTACCTCTCTTCCCGACAACCACCATCGGGTCCTTTCCGCAGACCGGCGCCGTGCGCAAAGCCCGCGCGGAGTATAATCGCGGCGTACTGGACAGTAAGAGCTACGACGCTTTCCTGCACCAAGAGACCGAGCGCGCGATCAGATGGCAGGAAGAGGCCGGGCTCGACATGCTGGTCCATGGCGAATTCGAGCGAAACGACATGGTCCAGTATTTCGGCGAGAAGCTTGCGGGTTTTGCTTTCACCGTGAATGGCTGGGTGCAGAGCTACGGATCGCGCTGCGTCAGGCCACCGATCCTATATGGCGATGTTTCGCGGCCCGAACCGATGACGGTCCATTGGTGGCGCTATGCTCAGGGGCTGACCGACAAGCCTGTCAAAGGCATGCTGACCGGTCCGGTCACGATCCTCAACTGGAGTTTCGTGCGCGACGATCAGCCCCGAGAGGCGAGTTGCCGCCAGATCGCGCTGGCGATCCGCGACGAGGTACTCGACCTGGAAGCGGCGGGCTGCAAGGCGATCCAGATCGATGAGGCAGCGCTGCGTGAAGGACTTCCCCTGCGCGAGCGTGACTGGCCGGCCTATCTGGATTGGGCGGTCGACTGTTTCCGCCTCGCGGCTGCCGGCGTCGGCAACCAGACCCAGATCCATACGCATATGTGCTATTCGGAGTTCAACGACATTTTGCCTTCGATCGGCGCCATGGACACCGACGTCATCTCGATCGAAACTGCACGTTCGCAGATGGAGTTGCTCGCGGGTTTTGCCAGCTATCGCTATCCCAGCGCAATCGGGCCGGGAATTTACGACATTCACTCGGCGCGCGTCCCGAGCAAGGACGAGATGGTTGCATTGATGCGACTAGCGCAGAAGCATCTGCGTCCGGAGCAGCTTTGGGTAAATCCCGATTGCGGGCTGAAGACCCGCGGTTGGGACGAAGTCAAACCGGCAATCGCCGCGATGGTATCGGCCGCCCGAACCTTGCGTGCAGAAACAAACACCGAGGCATAATCCGATGAGTAAGACGAAGGACGCGCGGCCCGCCGTGCAGTTGATCGACATCGTGTTCCCAGGCGACACGAACCATCACGGGACGCTGTTCGGCGGCGTCGCACTGGCACACATGGACAAGGTCGCATTCCTCGCTGCCTCGCGCCACGGACGCGCGCCCTTCGTCACCGCCTCATCGCAGAGGATCGACTTCGCCGCTCCCGCGCAAGAAGGCGATCTGGTGGAAGTGACAGGACACCTCGTACGCGTGGGCACAAGTTCACTCGATGTCGAAGTCGAGCTGATCGCAGAAGCGCCGGTTTCGGGTGAACGACGCCTATGCACCCGCGGGCGCTTCACATTGGTGGCAAGAAAAGGCCCCACGACAAAACTGCCGCTTCCGGCGATGTTCGAATGCGCCCCAATCAAGCAGAGTTCTGTTCTTCGGCTCGCGGAGATGGTGTTTCCTGGGCAAACCAACCACTACGGCACGCTCTACGGGGGCGACGCGCTGAAGATGATGGGCAAAGCGGCTTTTATCGCCGCCACCCGCCATACACGCGAGGTCTTGGTGATGGCATCTTCAGACCGCATCGATTTCGTCGCGCCAATCAGGGAAGGCGATATGGTCGAACTGGTCGCCGAGGTGAAGATGACCGGGCGTAGTTCCGTACGCGTTGCGGTGGAAATCTGGTCCGAAGACCTGCTAAGCGGAATACGCGTCCATGCTGCGACAGCGGCGTTCACCTTCGTAGCCGTGAACGAGATGGGCACGAGCAAGACCATTCGGGCGCGCCACGAGTAACCTCACACGACGGTGGTTCGAGCGTGCGACGGCTTCGGCTCCTAAAGAAAGTTACACTATATCATTGACCTCGGCAGATCGTCAGGTATGGGCGCGACGCTATGAGATATAGTCTCATACCCTTTGCCCCTCCTGTCTTGGAATACAATGAACATCCAGCCTTCTACTGCCGCTTACGCTATTGCCTCCCTGTGTCTGATCGCGCCCGCGGCGAATGTCCATGCGCAGAACATCAGCATGCCAGAGGAGGACACGGCGAGCGCACCGGATGGCAGTTCGGCGATTGTCGTCAGTGGTGTGCGCCAAGCCTATCGCGGAAACTTTGCCGTGACCGAAATTCCTCAGTCGATCGACCTGATTGATTCCGAAACGCTTGAAGAAAACAATCTCGTCAGACTTAACGACGCGCTTGATCTCAACGCCTCGGTCGCGCGCCAGAACACGCTCGGTGGGTTATGGGATTCCTTCGCCATTCGCGGCTTTGCAGGCGATGAGAACATCCCGACCGGCTATCTGGTCAATGGCTTTAATGGAGGACGCGGTTTCGGCGGGGAACGGGACACGGCGGGGATCGAACGGATCGAAGTCCTGAAAGGCCCTGCCGCTGCCTTGCTGGGTCGCGGCGAACCCGGTGGGACAGTCAATCTCGTGACCAAGCAGGCGCAGATCGGCGACACCTTTGGAACTGTCAGTGCGCAATTCGGCAGCTTTGACAGGCTGCGCTCGGAAACCGACATCAATATTGCGGTCACTGGCGCCCTGAGCGCGCGATTGATCGGATATATCGAAGATGGCGACACGTTTCGCGATACTGTCAACGAGTATCGCTGGGGCTTCCTGCCTTCGATCGGATTGGCGATCGGACCGGATACGCGCGTTACATACGATTTGGAAAAGACTCGTGTCGAAGTGCCGTTCGACCGCGGGATCGTTGTGCTAAACGGGGATTTCGAGACCGTCCCTCGCAACCGTTATCTGGGCGAACCGGGCGACGGCGATCACATCGCGCGGGCTGAAGGCCATTCACTTCGCGTGCAGCACGACTTCAATGATCGCTGGAGCGTGCTTCTGGGCGGTAGCATTCGCGATACCTTGCTTACCGGGTTGTCGTCCGATCCCGACCTGAGCGGATCCCGTCAGAAACTGTTCCGCGACGGGCGCTCACTTGCTCGCGAACGGCGCTCACGCCTTTATGATTCCCAACAGACGGTCGTCCGTGGTGAAGTGAGCGGAGAATTCACGACCGGCGCACTACGCCATCGTGTGCTTTTTGGCGCCGACCACGACGAGTTCGACAATTATCAGCAATTCGGCCGCCGCAGACCGCCTGCGTTGTCGACCAATCCAACAGATGCAGAATCCTACGTCATCGACATCTTCGATCCCGTTTATGGTCGCTTCGATCCGCCGTCACCGCTGCCGAACAACGACCGCTTGGACCGGCAGACGTCGACCGGGATCTTCGTGCAGGACCAGATCGAACTGACCGACAGCCTCCAGGTGCGGCTCGGCGCACGCTACGATGATTTCACGCTGCGCACGGAAAATTATCTCACCGGGGTGAACAGCGAGCGCAAGGATGGTCGGATCAGTCCGCAGTTCGGTCTCGTTTACGAACTCGCGCCGACCATCACGCTCTTTGCCGCCTATAGTGAAGGCTTCCGGGCGAACATTGGTACCGACGTTACAGGCCGAATTTTCGATCCCGAAAGCAGCCGATCGATCGAGGCGGGCGCCAAGCTGACACTGCTGAACGGCGCACTGACCGGAACTTTCTCGATATATCAGCTCGACAAGAACAATGTGCTGGCAAGCGATATCAATAATCCGGGCTTCTCAGTCGCCATCGGTGAGGCGGGAAGTCGAGGTGTGGAGCTTGATGTCGAAGGGCAAATACCCGGCGACCTCGATGTTCTCCTCAGCTACGCCTATGTCGATGCGGAATCACGATCGAGCGTGCTCGATCCGAACTTCTCCTTCGTGATCGTACCGGGCGATCCGCTGCTCAATATTCCGGACCACACGCTTAACGCGCAAATATCGAAGAGCTTCGCCGTCGCCGGGCGCGACGCCAAATTGGGCGGCGGCATCCAGTATGTTGGCGAACGACTTGGTGCGACGGGCACGGATTTCTATCTGCCCGATCACGCGCTTTTACGCATCTTCGGCGAAGCCGAGATAATGCCGAACGTCACGCTTTTCGGGACCATCGCCAACCTGTTCGACGCCAATTGGTACGCCAACAGCTACTCGCAGCTCTGGGTTCAACCCGGCGCCCCCCGCACTGCAACACTCGGCTTCAGGGCAGGATTCTGATCATGACCAATATATTCACCGCTCCAGCCATCGCGATCGATGGTCTGCACCACAGTTACGGCGCCAATCCCGTCTTGCGCGGGCTCGACCTCACAGTCCAACGCGGGGAAATCTACGCCCTGCTAGGAGGCAACGGAGCGGGCAAGTCGACAACCTTGTCCGCCCTGCTCGGCTTTCTCAGACCGTGCTCCGGCTCGGTGCGTGTGTGCGGGACCGATCCGGTGGCAGACGCGCGCGCCGCCCGTTCCCAGATGGCCTATGTGCCAGAGAATGTTTCCCTCTACGAGCATCTCACCGCGCGCGAGAACATCGGATACTTCCTTGCCCTCGCAAAGGCCGAACGGGGAGGCGATGCGATCGAGGCCGCGCTCTCCGCGGTGGGCCTCACCCAAGCAGCCAAGGACAAACGCCTGTCCGGCTTTTCCAAGGGTATGCGTCAGAAGGTCGCCATCGCACTTGCCCTGGCGCGTGACGTGCCCGTGCTGCTGCTCGACGAACCGACCTCGGGCTTGGACCCACGCGCCGTATTGGAATTCAATCGACTGCTCGATGCCGCGCGCGAGCGTGAAGTCGCGGTGCTCATGGTAACTCATGATCTCGTCAGCGCAGTCGATATCGCCGACCGCATCGGGTTCCTGAGCGAAGGCAAGATCGAGGAGGAGCAAACGGCGAGCACTGCCGGTCCACGCTTCGATCTCAATGCCCTTCACGATCGCTACACCTTGGTCGCAGGAGCGCCCGCATGACTGCCGTCAAGCTGATCGCGAGGGAAGAATGGCGCATGCTCGCGCGCAACCGTTCCGGCCTGATAGCCACAGGCCTGCTCGTGCTTCTCATATTGGTCGCTGGCTTCACGAGCCTGGAAAGCCGAAGCGCCATCGAAGCGGATCGGACCCGGTATCAGGCGAGTGTCGATGAAACCTTCGACGCCCAGCCCGATCGCCATCCGCACCGCATGGTTCATTATGGCCAGTTTCTATTTCGCCCCATTGCGCCGCTCGCCTTCTTCGATGCAGGCGTAAACAGCTTCACCGGGAACACGATCTTCCTCGAAGGTCACCGCCAGAACAGTGCGAACTTTGCCGAGGCGCGTCAATCCTCGCTGCTGCTGCGTTTTGGCCAGCTGACGCCGGCCTTTATTTTGCAAACGCTGGCGCCTTTGCTTTTGATCTTTCTTGCCTTCGCCAGTGTTGCTCGGGAAAAGGAGCGCGCGACCCTGAAACTGCTCTTAGCACAGGGGATCGGCGGGCGGAGCCTGATTGCCGGCAAGATGCTCGGCCATGGCGCTATCGCGCTCGCTGTTGGGTTGCCCGCCTTCGCGCTGCTGCTGGGCTTCGCCGCCACCGGAGCCGCCGATTGGGCAACCGTCGGCGTGATGATCATCGCATATGCTTGCTGGCTGCTGCTGTGGGCGTTCGCCAGCGTGATTATCTCTGCCCTTGTGGCACGGCCGCGCGACGCACTCGCGATCCTGATGGGTCTGTGGATGATCACGATCATCCTTCTGCCGCGAGCACTTCCCGAAGCCGCCTCGGCTCAAAATCAGCTCGCCACCAAGATCGAGACAGAAATCGCTCTACATCGCGATCTACTCAAAATAGGCGACAGCCACGATCCCGACGATCCCTATTTCAACGATTTCCGCGACGAGGTTCTCGATCGATATGGCGTGAGGACGGTCGAGGAACTCCCAGTCCAATACGCCGGATTGGTGGCCATTGAAGGAGAACGTCTAACGACGCAGATCTATGCCGATGCAGCGCAGCGCCAGGCCGCTCGGGAACGGGAGCAGAATGCCTTCGTCCATACGTTCTCCGTTCTCAGCCCGCTCATTGCAATCCGTCAGCTGTCGATGACCCTGGCCGGTAGCGATCCCGCCGCGCATCAGGATTTCCTCGATCAGTCGGAGGCCTTCCGGTATGAATTCGTGCAACGGCTGAACCGCATGCAGGCCGAGCTCCTGCCCGAGATAGGAGGCGAAGATCCCCGAATTTCTGCCGCATACTGGCAGGAGGTTCCGCGCTTTTCCTATTCACCGTTCAATCCCCTTGCCGATAGGACCCGGATTATATGGCCGCTGCTGGTCCTGGCTGGCTGGCTGGCAGCGCTCTGCGTACTGGCACTCTTTGCCGCTCGCCGCATCGGAGGAGTCGCACGATGAACCATTCCCACTCCCTCTGGCGTGCCGAAGCAAGTCTCTTGCTGCGCTCGAACCGCAATGTCTTGGCTCTGATCCTGCTGCTGGTCCTTTCTGCGGCGTCAGTCTGGTCCGGCATAGTTCAGGTGCAGGATCAACGCGCAACAATCGAACGGGTCGAGCGTGAGCAGGTGCGCGACCTCGCAGCTGTAGAAGAGGCCAATGCAGGTCCCGAAGGCGAGGCAGGTTACAACGCCTATTATGCCTTCATGCTCACGCAGGATCCCCCTCCCCCGCTCGCTTTCGCGGCGATCGGCCAGCGTGACCTCCAACCCTATGTTCTGCGCGTGCGCGCCCTCGGCCTGCAGTCACAGCTCTACGATTCTGAAACCTACAATCCGGAACTCGCTTTGCCGGGTGTTTTCGACTGGGCTTTCGTCCTGATCTATCTCCTGCCGCTCGTAGTTATCGCGCTTGGGCACGATCTGGTAACGGCGGAACGGGAAGGCGGCCGGCTTCGGTTACTCCTGTCCCTTCCCGGCAATGGCCTGTGGCGCCGGCGCGTGGGCCTGCGCTACACCGCGGTTCTTTTGGCGATAGGGCTGCCGCTGATCATCGGTGCTATGATTATGGCTGCGCCTGCAGTCAGCATTGCAACGATGATCCTGATCGCCGCTCTTTACAGCGCCTTCTGGTTCGGTCTTGCGATGCTGATCGGCGGGGCAACGCGTGCGTCCACGACCGCAGCCGCAACGATGATCGGTTGCTGGATCATCCTGACGCTCATCCTGCCTACGCTCGCCCAGGCTGTCATCGCGCGGGCCGTGCCCGTGGCCAAGGGCGTCGATCTGACCTTGGCGCAGCGCGAAGTGGTCCATCACGGCTGGGACGTGCCGAAAGAAGAAACGTTTGCGCGCTTCTTTGTCAATCATCCCGAATGGCGCGGACAGGAAGAGTTCGAAGGGCGCTTCCACTGGAAATGGTATTACGCCATGCATCAGGTCGGCGACGAAGCCGTGGCTGCAGACGTCAGCGCCTATCGCGATAGCCTGAAGAAGCGCGAGACGATGACCAAGCTCTTGGGCTACGTCCTACCCGGCGTTGGGACCATGAATGTGCTGCACCGCATGGCCGACACCGACATCCAAGGCCAACTGGCCTATCAGGACAGCATAGCTGCCTTCCACACGAAACTGCGGCAGTTCTATTACCCGTACTTCTTCGAGGAACAGGCCTTCGACCACAGCGACTTCGCAATGATCCCACGATATGAACCTCGTAGCTCCGGAGGAACCCCACCCACCGAAGCCCTCGCGGCATTGGCTTTCTTGTCACTATTGGTACTGGCGCTTGGAAGTCGTCGCTTGCTCAATGCAGGCCGCGAACAAGGCGGCCGATGAACCGAGCGGCTTCGCCGCACAATATGCACGGACAAAAATGCCGGAGAAACGCTTCCCATCACACCGAAGCGCTTCTC
>NZ_JAHWXO010000004.1:307500-385416 GCF_019857205.1 Qipengyuania pacifica
ATCGACGAACACATATGTTTGCGCATCCGGCGCATCGTCGAGGACGAACCTGTTCCAGCTCCGTGATTTGCCGCCTTCGGCATAGTCAACCAGCCGCACACCGCGTGCGGCATAGCCTCGGACGATCTCAGCCGTGGAATCGCTGCTGCCGTTGACCACCACCCAGATCTGCACATCGGGATCTTCCAGCGGCAGACTGTCGAGACAAAGGGCAATCCTCGCCTCTTCATTATGGGCAAGGACAGTGACGAGAACCGGTTTGGATTTTTCAGTCATGAAACGAATGCGCCAGGCTGCCGAAGGCATGGCCAATACGCGCGGCAGAGGGCGGCGTCAGCAAATATCCATGCACCTGTCCCAGAGCGGTTTACGTTCATCCCGTAAAGGCGGTGTACCTTGCCCTGCCCGTGCCGCGCCCCCAAGTATGCGCCCGAATGCCACCCGATACTGCCAATTCCGCCCAGCGCGACGATCCGGAAGGCTGGGCAACCGTCCAGCGGTTCCTGCCGTATCTCTGGCCAGCCGATAATCCGGCCCTGAAACGCCGCATCGTCGGCGCCATGATGTTCGTGCTCGCGGCCAAGGCGACCACGCTCGCCCTGCCGTTCGCCTATAAGAGAGCGGTCGATTCCATGACGACGCCGGCCAATCAGGCGGTCATGGTCGCTCTGGCATTCGTGATTGCCTATGCAGCCGGGCGGTTCGCCGCGGTCGCTTTCGACAATCTGCGCAATATCACCTTCGAGCGTGTCGGACAGGATGCCACGCGCAAACTTGCCGAAGACACGTTTTCGCGGCTGCATCAGCTATCGCTGAGATTCCACCTGTCGCGCCGCACCGGGGAAGTGACCAAGACCATCGATCGCGGGACGAAGAGCATCGACGTCATGCTCTACTTCCTGCTGTTCAACATCGCGCCCACAGCGCTGGAACTGACTGCGGTAGGAGTCATCTTCTACCTCAACTTCGGATGGGAACTGGTTGCCGCCACCGCGCTGGCAGTAGGGGCGTATATCTTCGTCACGCGCACGATCACCGAATGGCGCAACGAATTGCGACGGCAGATGAACGAACTCGACGGGACGGCCCTCGCCCGGTCGGTGGACAGCCTGCTGAATTACGAAACGGTCAAATATTTCGGCGCGGAAACGCGCGAGCGCGACCGCTACGCCGAATCGACCCGTGCCTTCGCCGAAGCGGCGATCCGGTCCGAAAACTCGCTGGCCCTGCTCAACATCAGCCAGGCGGTCATCATGAACCTGCTGATGGGCGCAGCGATGGCCTTCACCGTCTGGCAGTGGAGCAAGGGCGCGCTGACCACCGGCGATCTGGTGCTGGTGAACACCTATCTCATCCAGCTTTTCCGTCCGCTCGACATGCTGGGAATGGTCTATCGTACAGTTCGCCAAGGTCTGATCGACATGGCAGAGATGTTCCGCCTGATCGATACCGACGCCGAGGTAAAGGATGCTCCCGGCGCCCCTGCCCTGCTGATCCGCAAGCCAACCGTTGCCTTCGACAATGTCGTGTTCGGGTATGAGCAGGACCGGACGATCCTGCACGGGCTGAGCTTCGAGGTTCCGGCGGGCAGTCATGTCGCGATCGTCGGCCCTTCGGGCGCGGGCAAGAGCACGATCGGGCGATTGCTGTTCCGGTTCTACGACCCGCAGGAGGGCCGCATCCTGATCGACGGACAGGATATTGCAAAGGTTACCCAGCACAGTCTGCGCGAGCAGATCGGGATCGTCCCGCAGGATAGCGTGCTGTTCAACGACACCATCGGTTACAACATCGCCTATGGCCGCGGCGGCGCCGGGCGCGAACAGGTGATCGCCGCGGCACAATCGGCAGCAATCATGCCGCTGATCGAGCGCCTGCCCGAGGGGCTGGATACCGAAGTCGGCGAGCGCGGACTGAAACTGTCCGGCGGCGAGAAACAGCGCGTCGCCATTGCCCGCACCCTGGTGAAGGATCCGCCGATCCTGTTGCTGGACGAGGCGACAAGCGCGCTCGACAGCCGGACCGAACAGGAAATCCTGGCCACGCTCCGCCGGGTTTCCGAGCATCGTACCACGCTGGCCATTGCGCACCGGCTGTCGACCATCGCCGATGCGGACAAGATCCTGGTGCTGGAGCATGGTCGCCTGGTCGAAAGCGGTCACCACACGGATCTGCTGCGCCGCAAGGGCCTTTACGCAGAGATGTGGGATCGCCAGCGCGCAGAGAAGTCGGATAGCGACTGAACAGCGCCGCCGACCTTGCGGCTTGTGCCGCGATGCAACATTATTCATAATGCGCTGATCAACGGCGCCGATGCCGCGCCATTCCCGGATTAGACGAACGGAATTCTCGCATGCTCGACCGCAGCACGCTTCATCGCGACTGGTTTTCAAACATCCGGGCAGACCTGCTCGCCGGCCTGGTGGTGGCGCTCGCCCTGATCCCCGAAGCAATCGGCTTTTCGATCATCGCAGGGGTCGACCCGCGGGTAGGCCTCTATGCCTCGGTCGCAATTGCTATGGTCATCGCTTTCACCGGCGGGCGACCCGGCATGATCTCTGCCGCGACGGCGGCAGTCGCCGTCGTGGTGGTGCCGCTGGTACGCGATTACGGTGTCGATTATCTCTTCGCGGCAACGATCCTGATGGGCGTCTTTCAGGGCATCGCGGCGCTGTTACGTCTGGACCTGCTGATGCAGTTCGTGTCGCGGTCGGTCATCACCGGCTTCGTCAACGCCCTGGCCATCCTGATCTTCATGGCCCAGTTGCCCCAGCTCGACCCGACGGCAGCGGGCATCGGCTGGACGACCTATGCCATGGTCGCGGCGGCGCTGGCGATGATCTACCTGATCCCGAGACTGACGTCAGCCGTTCCGAGCCCCCTCATCGCCATTGTCGTGCTCACCGCGCTGACCATCTGGCTCGATGCTCCGGTCAATACCGTTGCGGACATGGGGAAGCTGCCGGAAGGCCTGCCCTATTTCGCCCTTCCGAACGTGCCTTTGACGTGGGACACCCTCCTCATCATCGCGCCCTATTCGGCGACAATGGCGGCGGTCGGCCTGCTGGAATCGCTGCTGACGGCGCAGATCGTCGACGACATGACCCACACGGGCAGCAACAAGCGCAGGGAAAGCGCGGGGCAAGGCGCCGCGAACGTCGTTGCCGCGCTATTCGGCGGCATGGGCGGCTGCGCGATGATCGGCCAGTCGGTCATCAATGTGACGAGCGGGGGACGCGGCCGGCTATCGACCTTCACGGCGGGCGCAGCGCTGCTGATCCTGCTGGCGTTGCTTGGCGACCTCGTCGGGCAGGTGCCGATGCCGGCGCTGGTAGCGATCATGATCATGGTTTCGATCGGTACCTTCAGCTGGAATTCGATCCCCAACATCGCAAAGCACCCGTGGCAGAGCAGCGTCGTCATGCTCACGACCGTCGTCGTGGTGGTGGCGACGCATAATCTCGCACTCGGTGTGCTGGCAGGCGTGATCCTGTCGGGCGTGTTCTTCACACACAAGGTGATGACCATGTTCGAAGTAGTGCGCGAGCGGGAGGGAGATACCGCGACCTATCGTGCCAAGGGGCAGATCTTCTACGCCAGCGTCGAACGGTTCGAAGCCGCGCTCGGCCCAGAAAGCATCCAGCCCGATCCGGCACCGCATGTGATTATCGATGTGCGCAAGGCACACTTCTGGGACATCAGCGCGGTCGGCGCGCTCGACAAGGTGGTCGAACGAATGCGCCGCAACGGGCGCAGTGTGCAGGTCATCGGGCTAAACCGGGCAAGCGCTGATCTGGTCGACAAGTTCGCCCTGACCGACAAGACCGGTGTGGAAAGCGGGCTGGCCCCGCACTGAGAAAGATATGAACCTCGAAGCGATCATTGCGCAGTACGGCATCTGGGCGGTTGCGCTGGGTGCCGGCCTAGAAGGCGAAACCGCGCTCGTGCTAGGCGGGATCGCAGTCCATCGAGAGCTCATTGCCTATGCGAGTACAATTCTGGCCGGAGCAGCGGGATCGTTCATCGCTGACCAATCCTTCTTTGCCATCGGCCGAAAGTTCCGCGACGGGCCGCGGATCAAGCGTTTCAGGCAGAAGAAAGGATATGCCCGCGCGGTGGCTGCATTCGAACGACATCCGACGCTGTTCGTTTTCGCGTTTCGGTTTCTCTATGGAATGCGCACGGTGAGCCCGATTGCGATCGGCACCACCACCCTGCCCGCGCGGCGCTTTCTCGTCATAAATGCGCTCGCTGCGCTTGTATGGAGCGCTGTCTTCGTGAGCCTTGGCTATGTCAGCGGACAGGCGATTGAAGCTGCATTCGGGCGAGTACGATCCTTCGCCCACGTGCTGATGCCGGTCGTAGTGATCGCGATTGTCCTGGCCCTGGCGGCACGCGCACTGCTGCGCCGCCGCGGCACGAGCAAATAGGGTCCCCGCCGCAGGAGCGGCAGGGACCCTGTCTTACAGGATATACTTGCTAAGGTCGGTATCGCCCGCGAGCGTTTCCAGCCGTTCCCGCACGTAAGCAGCATCGATCATGATCGTTTCGCCAGCGTGATCTTCCGCTTCGAAGCTGATTTCTTCGAGCAGGCGTTCCATCACGGTCTGCAGGCGGCGGGCCCCGATATTCTCTACCGTTTCGTTCACGCGAGCGGCCAGCTTGGCAACTTCGGTGATGGCATCTTCGGTAAATTCGAGAGTGACGTTTTCGGTACCGATAAGCGCTTTGTACTGTTCGACGAGATTGGCCCGCGTTTCCTTGAGGATACGCACGAAGTCTTCTTCGGTCAGCGCACGAAGTTCAACGCGGATCGGCAGACGTCCCTGAAGTTCAGGAAGCATGTCCGAAGGTTTGGAAACGTGGAAGGCGCCGCTGGCAATGAACAGAATGTGGTCTGTCTTCATCGGGCCGTATTTTGTCGCGACCGTCGTGCCTTCGATGAGCGGCAAGAGATCGCGCTGAACGCCTTCGCGGCTGACGGATCCGCCCCGCACATCGGAGACTGCGATCTTGTCGATCTCGTCGAGGAATACGATCCCGTTCGTTTCCGCATTTTCCAGCGCGACGCGATTGACGTCATCCTGGTCCATACGTTTTTCGGCTTCTTCGTCGACGAGGCGATCCCAGGCATCGGGCACCTTCAGCTTGCGACGCTTCATCGAGTTCTTGCCCATGGCCTTGCCGAGCATATCGGACAGGTCAATCATGCCCACTCCGCCGGGCATTCCGGGAATATCCATCTGCTGGCCGGGCTGGTCGCGAACCTCGATTTCCACTTCGGTATCGTTCATCGCATTTTCGACGATACGCTGGCGGAAGGCTTCACGCGTCGCTTCGCTGGCATTTTCGCCAACTAGTGCATTGAGAAGGCGGTCCATCGCCGCCTTGCTGGCCGCATCGCGCACCGCTTCGCGGCGGCGTTCCTTTTCCAGACGGATCGCCTCTTCTGCCAGATCGCGCGCGATCTGGTCGACATCGCGGCCGACGTAACCGACTTCGGTGAACTTGGTCGCCTCGATCTTGATGAAGGGTGCCTCTGCCAATTTGGCGAGACGACGGCTGATTTCGGTTTTGCCGCAACCGGTCGGGCCGATCATCAGAATGTTCTTGGGCGTGACCTCGTCGCGCAATTCCGGGCCGAGACGCTGGCGCCGCCAGCGATTGCGTAGCGCCACGGCGACGGCGCGCTTGGCCTCTTTCTGGCCAATGATGTGTTCGTCCAGTGCAGCGACGATGGCTTTGGGGGTGAGGTTGTCGGTCAATTCATTTTTTCCAATATCGCGCTCGTGCACGAGGCTTGAGCGGGGTTATGTGGAGTTGCCCGTGGGCTGATCCATCACACCGTTTCGAGGGTGACGTTGCCATTGGTGAAAACGCACACGTCTGCGGCGACCGCCATGGCCTTGCGCGCGATGGTTTCGGCATCGGTTTCGTAATCGACGAGAGCCTTTGCGGCTGACAGCGCATAGTTGCCGCCCGAGCCGATTGCCGCGATCCCGCCTTCGGGTTCGAGCACATCGCCATTGCCGGTGAGGACGAGGAGGTTTTCCTTGTCCGCCACGATCATGAGAGCTTCGAGATTGCGCAGATATTTATCGGTGCGCCAATCTTTGGTCAGCTCGACCGCGGCGCGCAGGAGCTGGCCATTGTGCTGTTCAAGCTTGCGTTCCAACCGTTCGAACAGAGTGAAGGCATCGGCGGTGGCGCCGGCAAAGCCGGCGACGACCTTGCCGCCTTCGCCGATCCGGCGAACCTTCTTGGCATTGGGTTTCATCACCGTATTGCCCATGGAGACTTGTCCGTCCCCGGCAATCACGATCTTGTCATCGCGCTTGACGCCGATGATTGTGGTTGAATGCCACTGGGCCAGGCCGTGGCGATTGTCGTTTGCGTCCATGCCGCGCGATATGGGGGGCATGAAGCGGGGGTCAAGCGGCAGGCGTGTCAGCCCGGCCCCTGACCACCCACACCCGGCGCGCCGACCGCACCGATATTGCCGAACAGGTCTTCGAGGAACGTGCGCTCCCGGCCCAGGGTCGGCGTGGTTGCGCCATCGGGGCTGAGATTGACGACCCTGTCCATCCCGGTGCGTTCGGCGGACACGACGTTGCCTGTCTGGTCGAACTTCACTGCCAATACGGAATGTTCTTCGATGCGCGGACGCACGAACGGCTTACGCCCGGTGGTGCTGGACACGTAGTACCAGGTTTTTTCGCCATACTGGCTTTCGAATGTCGGGCGGCCCAATGTGCCGGCCACGCTCTGTTCGTTATCGATGCCCGGCTGAACCGACTGCACCAGCGCCGCATCGACGATGTATCCGCGCGGTTCGCGAATGGAGGTGCAACCGCTTGCGGCCACGGCAGCCACGCCAATGGCGGCGAGACCCAGAATTTTCGACCTGTTCATGGGAACAGCAAATCTCCGTATTCCGGCAGGTGCTTGGCCGCGAGCGGCCACCTGCCTATATGCTCGGGCAACGCCTTAATCCCAAAGCGTCACCCCATGCAACTCGGCAATGCGGGGCGCTTGGGGATCGCGGCCTGTATTGCCGCTGAACGGAGTAGTCTCTTGTCTTTCCTCGCCCGCCTTTTCGGCACCAAACCCGACCCGCGCGAAGAGTGGCGCGTTCTGTGGCACCGCACCGTTGCCGAAGCCCGCGACCCCGACTGGTATCGCATGTGCGGCGTCGCCGATTCCATCGAGGGTCGATACGACATGATCACACTGGTGTTGACCCTGGTCATGCTGCGGCTGGAAGACGAAGGCGGCCAAGGACCGGCGACGGCACGGCTGACCGAATTGTTCGTGGACGATATGGAAGGACAGATGCGTGAGGCGGGGATCGGCGATCCGACTGTGGGCAAGAAGATCAATGCCCTGATGGAGAGCATGAACGGCCGCATCGGCGCCTATCGCGAAGGACTGCGCAGCGATCCCAAAGTGCTGATCGATGCCGTCCGCCGCAATGTGACGATGGCCCAGCCCGACGAGGCCGAGGCGCTGGTGCAACGCATGGCCGCGCTCCACGCGCGGCTGGCCCGATCGAACCTCGATCAGTTGAAGGCCGGGGAGATCGCGGCATGAGCGCACCCGAACTGAGCCGATTGGTAAAGCCACGCGCCCTGCCAAGTGAACCGATGCAAGTGGACACCAGCGAAGCCGAGCGCGCCGCGCTGGCTGAAAGGTTTGGCGTGACGTCAATTCCCGCACTTCACGCCGCCATCGAGTTCGGCATGAAGGACGAGGCCGTCCTGGCGAATGGCACCCTGACCGCGACGATCGAACAGCCTTGCGCCGTTACTCGGGAGGAACTGACCTACGAGGTCGCAGAGCCGCTGACACTGCGCTTCGTTGCAGCGGGATCGACGCCCGATTTCTCACCGGACGAGGAAATCGAGCTGGAAAGCGAGGACCTCGACGAGATCGAATACGAGGGCGAAACCTTCGATCTGGGCGAAGCAATTGCCCAGACGCTGGCGCTGGCCATCGATCCATATCGCGAAGGTCCCGGGGCCGATGAGGCACGCCGGAAGGTGGGGATCAAAAGCGATGAGGATCGGGTCGCAAGCGGACCGTTGGCCGAAGCACTGGCATCGCTGACCACGAAAAACGACTAGGGCGCCGCGTCGAAGCAGATTGACAATTTCCGCAGACTGTAAATATACGAATCATATATGTTTTGTATAAGGGCGATGACGTGGGCTTGGTAAAAATCGACGATGAACTACACGAGAGCGTGCGCCGGGCGAGTGCGGTCATGTGCCGCTCGATAAATGCGCAGGCCGAGTTCTGGATGAAGATAGGCCGCCTGGCCGAAGCCAATCCGACCCTGACTTTCAGCGAGATCGTGAAGCGCGAAATGGCGCACGTCCACGACGACGCAGAAGGTGTGGCCGAAGCTGCCTGAAATGGTCAAAACCGCAGACGAAATCACCCTTATGCGCATATCGGGCCGACTGCTCGGTTCGGTGTTCGAGATGCTGGACACGATCAAGCTTTGCGGCATGTCCACGATGCAGATCAACGACCTCGTCGAACGCTTCATTACCGAGGATCTGGCGGCCCGCCCGGCCAGCAAGGGGCAATACGGCTTTGCTTACGTCCTCAACTGCTCGATCAACGATGTCGTCTGTCATGGGGTGCCGTCGGAGGATGAGATCGTAAGAGACGGCGACATCATCAATCTCGATATCACGCTGGAGAAGAACGGCTTTATTGCGGATTCGAGCAAGACCTATGTCGTCGGCAACGCCCCTGCGCCTGCCAAGCGGCTCGTGCAGATCGCGGAAGGCGCCATGTGGGCCGGCATCCGGAAAGTGCGGCCCGGGGCGCATCTGGGCGACGTCGGTTACGCAATCGAGAAACATGCCAGAAAACACGGCTGTACGGTCGTGCGCGAATATTGCGGCCATGGCATCGGCCGGGAGATGCACGAAGAACCCCAGGTGCTGAATTTCGGGCGCCCCGGAAGGGGATTACGGCTGCGCGAGGGAATGACCTTCACAGTCGAACCGATGGTCAATCTGGGTAGTCGCCAAACCGTCACCCTGGACGACGGCTGGACCGTGGCGACCCGGGACGGAAAGCTGTCGGCGCAGTTCGAACATACGGTCGCCGTGACGGCAAGCGGCGTCGAGGTTCTGACGTTGCGAGAGGGCGAGCGAAACCGCGCCTGATCCGCCCGAAAGTGACAAAAGGACTATGGGTCCGATCAGGACAGCTAATATTATCCAACCGGATGACTGAATGGCACGCTTTACGTTTCGGCCCCGCGCCGCAGAGCTGAAACGGGAGACTGCAGCCTAGAAGGGAATATCGTCATCCAGATCGTCATAATTGGAACCGCCGCCGGAACTGCGCGCGCCGCCACCCGACGATTCGCCGCCTTGGTTCCAGCTGCCTGAGCTTCCGCCCCCGCCCTGATCCCACGAACTGCCACCGCCACGCTGGCCACCGCCGCCACCGCTGGCGCCCTGTGCGCCATCGAGCATGGTCAGCGAGCCGTTCATGCCGCGGATGACCACTTCGGTGCTGTAACGATCGTTGCCGGATTGGTCCTGCCACTTGCGCGTCTGCAGCTGGCCTTCGATGTAGACCTTGCTGCCCTTGCGCAGAAAGCGCTCCACCACGCCCACGAGACCTTCGGAGAAGATCGCGACAGTGTGCCATTCGGTC
Source organism: Qipengyuania pacifica (assembly GCF_019857205.1). Lineage (GTDB taxonomy): Bacteria > Pseudomonadota > Alphaproteobacteria > Sphingomonadales > Sphingomonadaceae > Qipengyuania > Qipengyuania pacifica. The sequence continues at coordinate 317,182 of NZ_JAHWXO010000004.1, forward strand.
CGTTCCTGGCGTTCTCCGGTGTTACGATCCTTCCACGTTTCGCTGGTTGCGATGCGCAGGTTCGCGACCTTGCCGCCGTTCTGGAAGCTGCGGATTTCCGGGTCTGCGCCCAGGTTTCCGATCAGCATGACTTTATTGAGGCTTCCGGCCATCGAATCGTCCCTTCGTATTCTGTTGGCGAAGGGCCTAACCGAGCCTTCGCATCGCTTCTAGGCCCGCCACCGAATTTCCACGGGTGTAGATGGGGTTCGCTATAACCCCAGCGCGGTAGCAATCCAGAAGGTCAGCCCGGCGAACACATAGGCCAGGACGAACAGATAGCCGACCATGAAGGCGGGCCATTTCCATCCGTTGGTTTCCCGCCGGGCGACCGCAATGGTCGATATGCATTGCGGCGCAAAGACGAACCACGCGAGGAAGGCAAGCGCCGTGGGCAAGCTCCACGATGCAGCGATCCGGTCGGTAACACCTTCTGCAGCAACATCTTCATCCGAGGCATCGACCGCGTAAGTCGTGGCGAGCGCGGACACCGCAACTTCGCGTGCGGCCATTGCCGGCACAAGGGCAAGGCTCATCTCGCGGTTGAAGCCGATCGGCTCCAGCACGGGATGAAGCCCACTCGCGATCATGCCAGCAACGCTGGCATCCATCTGGCTTTCGCCCGGCTCTGCCTTGGGAAAGCTGAGCATCAGCCAGAGGGCGATAGTGACCATGAAGATGATCGTCCCGGCACGGCGCAGGAAAACCCAGGCGCGCTGCCACAGACCGATCGCCAGGTCCTTGAGGCGGGGGAGCTGGTAGCGCGGCATCTCCATGATGAAGCCGCTCGCCGCGCCCTTGGCGACCGAGTGACGCAATACCAGAGCCACCACCATCGCACCGACTATCCCGGCAAGGTAGAGCGCAAAGAGCACCAGACCCTGAAGGCCAATGCCGGGGCCGATCGTGGTAGACGGAATGACCGCGGCAATGATCACGGCGTAAACCGGCAGGCGGGCCGAACATGTCATGAGCGGCGCGACGAGAATGGTCGTCAGCCGGTCTTTCGCATCGGGGATACTGCGCGTCGCCATGATGCCGGGGATGGCGCAGGCGAAGCTGGAGAGCAGCGGAATGAAGCTTTTGCCCGACAGGCCCACGCCCGCCATCAAGCGGTCCATCAGAAAGGCCGCACGGGCCATGTAGCCTGTCGCTTCCATGATCAGGATGAAGAAGAACAGGATCACGATCTGTGGCAGAAAGACGACGACGGAACCGACGCCGGCCAGTACGCCTTCGGTCAGGAAGTCCCGAACGAAGCTGGATGGCATAGTGTCGACAACGGCGCTCGAGATTACCCCGACTCCGCCTTCCAGCGCATCGGCGAAAGGCGTGGCCCAGGCAAAGACCGCCTGGAATATGACGAACAATAGACCGAACAGGATGACCGGCCCGATCCAAGGATTGAGCAGGATGCGATCAGCGCCATTTTCAACCGTGTGACGCGCCGATTTCGACAGGATCGCGCCGCGCGCGATATGCTTGGCAGCCAGGCGGCGTTCCGGCAGCGTGATGTGCCAGCGCGTATGCGCTTCCTCGTCCGCATGGGTTTCTGCCTCGGCAATGGCGGCGGCGAGATCTGTCAGACCTTTGCGCCTGACGGCTACCGTGGGGACAACGGGCACGCCCAAAGCTTCGGAAAGTGCGGCAGGATCGAGCACCAGCCCGTCACGCTCCGCCAGATCGACCATGTTAAGCGCCACGACTGTCGGACGCCCGAGCTCAAGGACTTCCTGCGCGAAGACAAGGTGCTGTTCGAGATTGGCCGCATCAATGACGAGGACGATGACGTCGGGAAGCGCTTCGCCATCGAATTCACCATGGATGACCTTGCGGGTTACCTCCTCATCCGGGCTGGCGGCATCGAAACTGTACGAACCGGGTAGGTCGATCAGTTCTACCGGCTCGCCGCTGGGAAGGGTCAGTCGCCCCGCCTTTCGCTCGACCGTGACGCCCGGATAGTTGGCGATCTTCTGACGCGCGCCCGTAAGCGCGTTGAACAAAGCCGATTTGCCCGCGTTGGGATTGCCGACGAGTGCTGCGGTACGCTTGCGGCTCATGCGGGTTCCACCTCGATCGCGAGGGCGTGCGAGCGCCGCAGGGCAATTGTCATCCGCCCGATTCGAATGGCGATCGGATCGCGCGTGCCGAAAATACCGCGGTGGATGACGGCGACCTCCGCGCCTTCGTCCACGCCGAGCGCTTTGAGACGCTTGCCTTCATCCTCAGCCAGCGCAGTCCAGTTAACCGCGACGATACGGGCGGTCTTTTCGTGATCAAATCCGTCGAGCGTCATGCTGGAGCCGCTGCCAGATGCGCAGCTTTATTGCAACCGATTATCAATAGCGCGCTAACGAGCTGGATAACGCAATCGTCCAAGAAAACGTGAAACACTGAAATGCTCGCGATCGGGGCTAAACCACTTCGCCTTCGTCCGCTCGAACTTCATGACCCCTTCTATGCGCCGATCGAGAAAGGCTTTGGTCTCGGCCTTTTCCTCGCCCTCGTCCTCGACGAACACGGCCAGCGTGGCCGCGTAGATAGAAGCGAGGATCGCGCGCTTGGTGTAGTGATTGTAGTCGGTGGCGGTATCCCCGGCGAGCCGCCACATCACATCGGCGCTGTGCCAGCCGGCCTTCAAAGCGCGCCTCGCATTCTGCGGCATAGCCATGATGGAGAGGGCGCGGCGGAGGGATTCTTCCTGCCCGTTCACCGCTTCGAGACGGAATTGCAGAAGGCTGCGGATACGCTCGCGTATCTTCATCGCAGCCAGTTTTTCCGGCGGAAGGTCCAGAATCATTTGCCGATCGATGGTTTCGATCCAGGCGCAGATCATGCCCATTGCGCCATCGTCCTTGAACGCCAGTCGCGCTACGTCGCGATCCGCGCCAAGCTGATCGGCCGCCATATCGAGCGCATCGGCACTCCAGCCATCGAACACGGCTGCTTGCGCGATGCCAGGGGCAAGTGCCAGGCGCAATTCGTCGAGCGTGAGATCGGCAATATCCATGAATCAGCTCGGTCCGTACGATTTTGTCTGTTCGCCGCGCGAGGATTCGGCGCGTTCGATTTCGTCCAGCATGGCCGAGCGCGCGCCCATGAGTGCGGCATAATCGCGCGCCGTACGGCCTGAATTATCAGCCCGGTCGGGGCTAGCGCCCTTTTCCACCAGCAGGCGAACAAGGCCTGTGTCGCGGCGATGGACAGCGGTAATCAGCGGGGTTTCCCCGGTGCTGTTCGGAACATCGAGTGCTGCCCCGCGATCAGCCAGGATTTCCACCCCCTCGGCAAAGCCGAGTTGGACTGCGAGCTGCAGCGGCGTGCCACCACTCCTGTTGGCGATGTTGGGGTTAGCGCCTTTCGCCAGCAGGAACCGCAGCCAAACCGGATCGCGCCGCTGCGTGACGATGTGAAGCGCGGTGTCGCCACTGGATATATCACGGGAATTAACGAGGATACTGCCAGGTTCTTCGAGAAAACGGGTAACCTCGTCACCATTGCGCTTTTTGACTGCCTCGAGGAATTTGTAACCGTCGCTCTGGGATTGCGCATGGAGAGGCGAAGTTGCCATCATCCCCGCAAGCCCAGCCAGAAGTATGTTTGTCGCGAAACGCTTCACAGTGCGAAAACCCCTATTATTCGCAAATGGATCGATGACTCGCCCTTGCCGAAGGACGGTTAGCAGACCATGAACCGTCAGACCATGCTACACAACCGAACCCTTGTTATAGCGGGCCTCCTTGCCTTGGCTGCCTGCAACCAAACCCCGCCCGCCGAACCGCCCCTGGCAGGTGCCGCCATCGGCGGAGATTTCACACTTACGGGCGAAGACGGCAAACAGGTCAGCTGGGAAGATTTCGACGGCAAGTATCGCACTGTGTATTTCGGCTACACCTATTGCCCCGACGTCTGCCCCGTCGACACACAACGCGCGATGGCGGGGCTGAAAGCGTTCGAAAAAGAAAATCCTGCACTGGGTGCGAAGATCCAGCCGCTTTTCATCAGCATCGATCCCGATCGGGATACGCCGCAGGCACTCACAGAATTCACCGACAATTTTCACCCACGCCTGATCGGCATGACTGGGACCAAGGAACAGCTCGATAAGGTAACGGACCAATTCGCTGCCACCTATTCGATAGGCGAGAAGCAGGAAGGCGGCGGCTATCTGGTCGGCCATACCAATATCACCTATCTGTTCGGCCCCGACGGCGAACCCTTGGCCATGCTTCCGACCGATGAAGGCGCAGAGGCGGTCACAGCGGAACTGGAAAAATGGGTGCATTAAGGGACCGCTTCTGGGAGCGACCGCTAGCCGATCTCAATACGGAAGAATGGGAAGCCCTGTGCGATGGCTGCGGGCGCTGCTGTCTGCACAAGGTAGAATATGAAGACACCGGCGAGATCGAGCACACGAATGTGGCGTGCAAGCTGCTGGATACCAAGACGGCAGCCTGCACGGACTATCGCCGGCGCAAGACTTTCGTGCCGGAGTGTCTGCGGCTCACCCTGAAAATCGTTGACAAGGTAAGCTGGCTACCGCCGACTTGCGCCTATCGCCTGCGCGCGGACGGGATGCCGCTCCCGCGCTGGCACTACCTTATCTCGGGCAGTCGCGAGGATGTGATAAGCGCGGGCATGTCGGTAGCCGGGCGCGTGATCAGCGAGGATGTGGCCGGCCCTTTGGAGCATCATGTCGTCGACTGGGGCGACGATGATGAGGAGGCAGCATGATCGACTGGCTCCGCCGTGAAGCACTGGAGCCTACGATCAAGCTTATCGGGCGCGACGTACCGATCGATCTGGTCCGCAACCGCCGCGCAAAGCGGCTGACCCTTCGACTGGCGCACGATGGCAGCGCCGTGCGCATAACCCTTCCCCAATGGTGCCGCAGTGCCGATGCGATCGCCTTTGCCCATGCCCGGCAAGAATGGTTGAGCGCGCAGCTCGCCAAGGTGCCCGAGCGGCGCGATCCCGCCCGCGATGGCACGATGCTCTTTCGCGGCGAAGACATCGCGGTCGAATGGCGTGAGGATCTGCCCCGCAAACCGGATTTCAAAGATGGCGCGTTCAGGGTTGGAGGCCCGAGGGAAACACTCGGCGCACGCCTGCAGCGCTGGCTCGAACGTGAGGCACTGGATTTATTCGGCGAGGATGCGGCGCAATATTGCACACGCGGCGACCTTGATCGCGCCGATGTGAAACTGACCCGGGCCAAGCGCCGATGGGGCAGTTGCTCTTCCGAAGGCGTGCTGCGGCTCAACTGGCGGCTCGTCCAGGCCCCGGATTTTGTCAGGCGTTCGGTCGTTGCTCACGAAGTCGCACATCTGGTCCATTTCGATCATTCGCCCGCGTTTCACGCGCTGCTAGACCGGCTGTACGAGGACGACATCGAACGAGCGAACCGTTGGCTGAGCGTACACGGCCGGACGCTTTATGCGACATTCGGATAGCCTATACTGGCGCGGTTCATCGAAAACCTCTATCTTGAACATCATGCGCCTCAAGACACGTTTCGATGCCAAGGCCGGGGCCGCCGACCTGTGGGACTATATTCGCGAACCGCGGCCGTATCGCTGGACCTTCCTGACGATTTCCATTTTGATCCCGCTTGCCGGGATCGCAATGCTGGCTCAGGAATCGCATTTCCGCCCGCCGGACGCCCCCAAGGTCAGCTTTATTTCCACCTTCGCCGAAGGCCGAAGCGACGAGGAAATTCGCCAAAGCAACCTTGAGAACCAGAAACGCAAGGACGCTCGCGAGGCGGAGTTGGCCGAACTACGCCAGCAGAAGGTCGACGCCTACAAGACCCTCGGACGCGCAACCGGGCTCGACGTGGATGAGATGGCACGTCAGGCGGCCATAGAAAACGCTCGCGAAGCGGCGGAAGCCGAGGCTCGCCGCCGCGAGCTATATCGGGCGGGTTCGACGGTTGACGACAGCGGCGAGTGATTGGCGCTGGCTGGATGCGGCCGCGCGGCTTGCCTGTCGCGCGCGCCCCGCAAGCTATCCCAACCCCGGTGTTGGGTGCATCCTTGTAAAAGATGGCATGGTCGTGGGCCGCGGATGGACAGCCGTGGGTGGGCGCCCTCACGCCGAAGCGGCTGCCCTGGACCAAGCTGGGAAGCGCGCTCATGGGGCAACCGCCTATGTAACACTGGAGCCTTGCGCACATCGCTCAGAGCGGGGTCCGGCCTGCAGCGAACGGTTGGTCGACGCCGGTGTGGCCCGCGTTGTCGCAGGAGTAGAAGATCCTGACCCGCGAACCGCAGGGGCCGGGTTCGCTCGGCTTCGCGACGCCGGCATTTCCGCCGAACTGGTCCATCATCCCGCAGCCGAGGCCAGCCTCGCGGGTTATCTCAAGCGCGCGCATACCGGTCGCCCGCATGTCACGATGAAGCTGGCCATGTCGCTTGATGGCTGTATCGCGACGGCGGGTGGCGAGAGCCAGTGGATATCGGGCGAAGTGGCGCGTGCACATGTGCATTCGCGCCGCGCGATTGCCGATGCAATACTTGTCGGCGGCGGCACGTGGCGGGCGGACAGACCGCGGCTCGACGTGCGGCTGCCTGGGCTGAAAGATCGTGGCCCACAGCGAGTGGTCCTCACCCGCGGAATAGCGCCGGACGGGGTCAAAGTCATCAACACCCCCGATCAGATTGCGCAACTCGATGCACTCTACCTCTACATCGAGGCAGGTGCGAATATCGCGGCGAGCTTTATGAAGGCCGATCTCGTCGACCGCCTGGAAATCTACCGCGCCCCTATTGTGATCGGTGGCGGCCGCGGCGCAGTGGCCGATGTCGGGCTGACAAAACTTGAAGATGCGCATGATCGCTGGTGTCAGGTCGAGCGGCGTCAGCTTGGCAGCGACACCTTCGCAGCCTACAGCCGCACGCGTTAACCAGGAGCACTCATGTTTACCGGGATCGTAACCGCCATTGGCACCATCACCAAGGTCGAGAACAAAGGCGACTTGCGCGTCGTAGTTTCGTGCCCCTGGGACCCGGCAGGTATGGACATCGGCGCCTCCATTGCCTGTTCGGGTGTCTGCCTGACTGTCGTTGAAAAAGGTGGCGAACCGGGCGATGCCTGGTTCGCGGTGGACGTGTCGGGCGAAACGATCAGCCGGACACCCCAAGACCAGTGGCGCGCCGACCGGCGCCTGAATCTCGAGGCGGCTCTGCGGCTGGGCGATGAACTGGGCGGGCATCTCGTTACCGGTCATGTGGACGCTGTGGGCCGAATTGCCCTTGCCGAGGATATCGGTGGTTCAACCCGTCTTGAAATCCTCGCCAGCGAAGAGATCGCGCCTTTCATTGCAGAGAAGGGTTCGATCACCGTCGATGGCGTGTCGTTGACAGTCAACGATGTCGAGGACGAACCCAATGGCGATGTCCGCTTCTCGCTCAATATCATCCCGCATACGGGTGAAGTGACGACGTTGGGCGACCTTTCCGAAGGCGACGCCGTCAATCTGGAGATCGATGTACTTGCGCGGTATCTAAAGCGCATGCAGAGCCTCGCTGTCTGACACTGCGGGCACACATGTGTTGAAAGCTGCCGCAAATTCCCGCCCTGTTTTGTGTTTCGTCCTGGCGCTGCCGGGATTGTGGATTGCCTGGCGCTGGATCGCGACACCCCAGCTCTACGGCTATGGTCATGCGATCGGCGACAGTGGCGATTGGGCTGCCTGGTTACTGATGGCGACGCTTGCGGTAACTCCGCTGCGCCTCATGTTCCGCAAGCAGGCCTGCACGATCTGGCTCATGCGCCGCCGCCGCGATTTGGGCGTTGCAAGCTTTGCTTACGCGCTGGCCCACACAGTAATGTATCTCATCAGGAAGAGGTCGCCCGAATTCGTGTTCGCCGAACTCTCGACACCTTACATCCTTGCCGGCTGGATAGCGCTCGCCCTCTTCCTGCCGCTTGCCATGACCTCAAACGATTTCTCGGTTCGGCGACTGAAGCGATCATGGAAGCGGCTGCACCGACTGGTCTATCCAGCGGCGATACTGGCCTTCCTTCATTGGGTCTGGTCGGCATTCGATCCGACCACGGCCTGGATACACGTAGGCATCCTGGCCGCGATCGAGATCGTCAGAGTTGCCTTGCAGCAGCGTCAGAGAGTGACGTAGTTCCGGAAGCGTGCGACTTCCGCTTCGTCGACATATTTGCCGATTTCGCGATCGAACACACCCATGTCGGCATAGGGACGATACTCTTCGAATTCGTGTACCATCTTGTCGGTCATGCCGGGGATCAGGCGAATTTCTTCCTCCGTACCGGTGTTGAGATTTACCGGTACGAAGACGCTGACCAGAACATTTGCGGCCTCGTCCTGACTTAGGGTTTCAAGCAGTTTTGCATTGAGATCGGTCACGCTGGCATAAGGCTTTCCGGCTACGATTGCTTCGGCGAGTTCGGGAGTGACACCTGCAGTGCCGGCGAGTTGTTCAGCGGTAGCGGTATTCGCATCCACAACAGTCGTGGCCTCGCTCGCCATGTCGCCGGCAGCCGCTTCGCCGGTCGCCACGGTGTCGATTGGTTCGTTCGCGTTATCCGCGCTGCCGGAACAGGCGGCCACGGTAGCAAGGCTGCCAGAAAGGGCAGCAGCAAGGATGAGTTTACGCATAAATCAGGTCCTCCTTTTGAGAAGGGCTCGCACTAACAGGTTGAGGCTCGATAGGAAGGGGTTCGGTCAATCGTCTTGATTTGAAGAGCTTCCTTTGGTTGCCGGAGCGTTATCTGTCCGCCAGTAGCTCGCGTTCAGCATCCGCGATATAATCGCGCGTTACAGGAAGCGCCCGGCGATCCCGCGCGAACTGGATCTGGTAATTTACCATTCCGCCCCACTCAAACGCCGCTGTCGCGCCAGCCAGATAGAACGTCCACATTCTGTAGAAACGTTCGTCGTGCATGGCGACGATCGCCTCGCGATTGGCTTCGCAGTTGGCATACCACGCCCGCAGGGTCTTCGCGTAATGAAGGCGCAGCGTTTCGATATCGGTATGGATCAGGCGAGATTTCTCGCTTGCCCGGAGCGTTTCCGAAAGCGCAGGAATATAGCCGCCTGGAAAGATGTATTTGCGAGTGAATGCGTCGGTCGTGCCCGGCCCGCCGATGCGCCCGATGGTGTGGACCAGCATGACGCCATCATCTTCGAGCAAATTCGCGGTGGCCCGGAAAAAGGTTTCAAACTGCGGACGTCCGACATGTTCGAACATCCCGACAGAAACGATCCGGTCGAACCTGTCCCCCCGCAGTGGCAAGTCGCGATAGTCGATCAGTTCGAAGGTAACCCGATCCGCGACACCGGCGGCCTGTGCCCGATCCCGCGCAAGAGCCAGTTGCTCTTCTGAAAGAGTGATGCCGCGAACGCGCACGTCGAAGTGCCGCGCGAGGTAGATCGCCATGCCGCCCCATCCGCAGCCGATGTCCAACACGTTTTGCCCACCGGATAGCGCCAGTTTGGCAGCGATATGGGCAAGCTTGGCTTCCTGTGCGGCGCCGAGCGTTTCGGTGCCGTCATCCCAGTAGGCACAGCTGTACTGCATGTGTTCGGGATCGAGCATCAGTCGATAGAGATCGTTGCCGATATCGTAATGGTGCGCGACATTGCGTCTCGATCCAACGCTGTTGTTGACCGATTCCATTGCAAAGGCCGCCCGATTGCGCAGTCGCTTGGCCAAACTTGGCGCGCGTAACTGACCGCCCCTTTCGAACGGAGCATTGGACCGCAGGAGCTGAACCAGTTCCATGATGCCGCCCCGGGTCAATTGCAGTCGGCCATCCATATAGGCTTCGGCCGCCCCGAGCCGCGGGTCGAGCAGAATATCGCGCGGAACCTTCCGATCTGTCAGCCGCAGGGCAACGTCGGGAAAGCCGCTTTCAGCCTGGCCCATCGTCACGACCTCGCCGTCGGCAAAGGTCATGCTCAAGGTTCCACGTTCGATGACCCGCCCCAGGAAGCGCTTCAGCAGGCGTTTGCTCATCACCTTTTCTCCAGCATGTGGCGTTCAAAACGGTCGCGGGTGATTTCGTAAACGAGGTGCACCACGCGTTTCCCTTGATACTTCTGAAGTTCGTAACGGTCGCTGCGCATGGCTCCGATTGCTTCCAGAGCATTGCGCGAGCGATAGTTGGTGTCGCCGACACGAAATTCCACAAGTTCTACGCTGGCGAAAGCATGGGCGAGCATGGCACGTTTCATCTCGGAATTGATGCCCTTGCCCCAGTGGCGCGTTGAGAGAAAGGTCCAGCCGATTTCGACCACACCGCCCTCTTCAGGGTCGAATGGGCCGAACCGGGTCGAGCCCAGAAGCGAGCCGGTCGTTCTGTCTTTTACGGCCAAGGCACCGCCGCTCGCCATCCCGTCAGCGAAGAAAGCATCGAACACCTCACGCCGCCAGCGGTCATGAATGGGATGCTGCTCCCACACTGCCGGATCTGAAGCGATCTGATAGAGTGCCTCGTAATCGGTCTGCACCAATGGACGAATGATCAGCCGATCGGTCTGTAAAATCGGCTGGCGGTTCATGGTGGCTTATCCGGCGGTCACGTCCGCCAACGCGGCGATGAATTTGTCCGTGTTGCCAGCGTGGAGACCGGCCACATTGATTCGGCCTGAGCCGGCCATGTATACGCCGTGGTCTTCGCGCATGCGCACGATCTGCTCTTTGGTGAGCGGCAGCATCGCGAATAGACCATTCTGTTCACCCAACGCGGCAAGGTTGAGACCTGGCACTTCATTGTCCGCTGCGGCCAACCGCTCGCGTACGCGGCGCATTCGCGCCCGCATTTCGTCGAGTTCATCCAGCCATTGCTGGGTCAGCTCTTCGTCGGTCAAAACCGTGCGCACCGCAGCACCGCCGTGGTCCGGCGGCATCGACCAGTTGGCCCGCGCCAGCGCATTGGCGTTGGAAACAATTGCGGGCAAGTCAGCAGCCTGCTTCGCAATCATGTAGAACGCGCCGACGCGATCACGGTAAAGGCCGAAATTCTTGTCGCAACTATATGCGACAAGCGCTTCTGGGACCTTGGCCAGGACCTTGCGTACACCCGCAACGTCTTCTTCCAGGCCCTGCCCCAGACCATGATAGGCCACATCGAGGATCGGCAGGATTCCCTTGTCGGCAAATGCATCTGCAATTCGGCCCCACTGTGCCTCGCTATAATCGACACCACTGGGGTTGTGGCAACATCCATGCAGCAGAACCGCATCCGTATCGCGCGCATCGGCAATTGTTTGCAGCAAGGTATCGATATCGGCGGCCCCATCTGCTTTCGCGTGTTGAAAGGTGACAGCTTCGAGACCAACATCCTGCAGGATTTGCGCATGGTTGGGCCAGCTCGGCACACCAAGATGGATGCGTGTGACACCGGCTGCTTTTGCAAGTGCGGCCGCAAGACGCACCGCGCCCGTGCCCCCGGGCGTCTGCATCCCTTCGACCCTTCCCCCCATCGTCGGATCGGCTCCGAACACATATGGTTTCAGAGCATCGACAAAGCCCAGGTCGCCTTCGGGGCCGAGATAGCTCTTGGAATCCTGCGTATCGACCAACCGCTGTTCGGCAGCCTTGATCGAGCGGAAGACGGGTGTTGCCCCGTCATTCGTGCGGTAGACGCCCACCCCGAGATCAATTTTGTCGTCGCGCGGATCCTGCGCGTACATCTTGATGAGCGCGAGCAGCGCGTCGGGGGCCTGGGCTTCGAGTTGGTCAAGCATGCCCGCCTAATTGCCGGATATGGAAAGGGCCGCAACAGGAAATCCTGCTGCGGCCCCGGAGCTCTTCAGGAATTATCGTTGGGCGACCCGAAGGGCTCCTTTCGCCAAACTCTTAAAAAGGCAGCCAGCGCTGCTTCTTGGAAAACTTCATGTAACCCGCATTGATGCCCAACCGCAACCCTGCACCCATCCTTATAGGTATGAGCACTACGTCGCCCTTGCGCATATAACTCGCCGTAAGACCGCCGATCACATAGGCCTGACCTTCACCCGCAGGATACCGCTCGTAAAGCTCCTCGCTATCGTAGAGGTTGTAAACCAGGACGAATGTGCTGCCCGCGTTGGCCCCCGCGTCAAATCCGATTGACGGTCCGGTCCAGTAAACGGGCCGTTCGCCTTCGACCTTGTGGAATAGTGTGCCCGATCCGTAACGCGCGCCGACGATGAATGCGCCGCCCGCTTCGCGCCCGACGATATAGGCGTTGGGTTCGCCCTGCTTCGACAGCAGATTCTTGATCATGTCCGCGACACCCTTGGCGCCTTTACCGAAGACCCCTTCGGCGGCACCGATAAGATCGTCTTCGCGATAGGTCGTGGCGGGATCATCGGTACCCGCCGTTCTCACAGCCTCGCCAGCGGCTTCTTCGGCGGCCTTTTCCGACCACTGAGGCTGATCCGGATAGGCATCGACCGGAGCAGCAGCATCGGGTTCTGGCGTATAAGTCGTGCCAACATCAGTTTGCTCAGAGTAGGAATTACCGGCATCAGGCTCGGCGTATACCGGCTGATCGCCGGGCTGCTCCATCAAGTCGCCATCGATCGCCGAGTTGGGATCGATTGTTTCGACCTGCGCGGCCAACGGGCTGGTTGCCATGCCGAAAGCGGCAATTACCAAGCCAAAGCGCGGTAGTTTCTTGTTGAATATCGTCATCGATCCCTCCGTGTCGGCGATCCGAGCGCAGACAGCTGCGCCACGAGAAGAATCCTCTTTGAGCAGAGGGGCAATGAAACGGCGATGAACCGAATCGAAAATGCGGCGAGGCGAGTCGTTCAGTGCGGTGAACCACCTTTCGCAATCGAGCGTAAAACTCCCCTTGATGGCATGCAGGGCCATGGCTATAGGGCGCCCCTCGCAGTGAACGCTTCCTCATTGCGACATGCGGAGACGTGGGTGAGTGGCTGAAACCAGCTCCCTGCTAAGGAGCCATACCTGGTAACGGGTATCGAGGGTTCGAATCCCTCCGTCTCCGCCACCACCCTTTCCCCCATTTTCCACCGATGACCTGAAAAAGCCAAGCATTTGCGCGGCTTATCAGGTGATTCGGGTCCCACACTGTCCTTGCTCATCCATCGGTGTCCGATTGGATTTGTGGGAATAAATGTGGGAGAATTTGCAGCCATGGGTAAGCTTTCGGCAACAGCGGTAAAGGCCGCCTCGAGACCCGGCAAATTAGGCGATGGCGATGGGCTTTACCTCGTGGTGAAGTCGTCGGGCACGAAGAGCTGGATGGTCCGGGTGCAGAAAAACGGCAATCGCCGCGATTTCGGTCTCGGAGGCGCATCGAAGATATCGCTGGCGGTCGCACGTGAGCGGGCCCGCGAGGTTCGAACCTGGGTCGAACTGGGACTGGACCCGCTGTTCGAGCGCCGGAAAGCGGAAGGCATTCCCACATTCCGGGAAGCTGCCGCCAAGGTACTCGCCCAGCATCGCGCGACATGGCGCAACGAGAAACACGAGAAGCAATGGATCAGGACGCTGGAGGCCTATGCCTTCCCCCATCTTGGCAACGTGCAGGTCAACGACATCACGGGGCCGATGATCCGCAATGTGCTGGCCGAGATCTGGCTGGCAAAGCCTGAGACGGCGCGCCGGGTGCGTCAGCGGATCGGGACCGTGCTCGACTGGGCCTATGCCTCGGGATACCGCGACAGCGAGGCACCCATGCGCGCGATCACCAAGGGCCTGCCGCGCCAGCCGAAGAAGGAAGGCCACTACGCGGCCATGGCCTATGCCAAGGTGCCGGACTTCATTCCGCGGCTACGCGAGCGTGAAAGCTACAGCAGGCTGGCGCTGGAGTTTGCGATCCTGACGGGGGCCCGCTCGGGCGAAGTGCGCCATGCTGTCTTCGATGAGTTCGATCTCGATGAGAAGCTATGGACCATCCCGAAGGAGCGGATGAAAGCCAATCGCGAGCATGTCGTGCCGCTGTGCGATCGGGCAGTACGGATCATCGAGCGCTGCATGGAACTGCGCGTGAGAAACTGCGAGCTCGTCTTTCCCGGCATGCGAGGGAGGAAGGCGATGTCCGATATGACGCTGACCAAGCTGCTGCGCGAGATGAAAGAGAGTTGCACGGTTCACGGCTTCCGCTCGGCGTTCCGCGACTGGGCGAGCGAGGAGACCAGTCACCAGAGCGATGTCGCAGAAGCAGCGCTGGCGCATGTGGTGAAGGACAAGACCGAGGCGGCCTACCGGCGCGGTAATCTGCTGGAGAAGCGCAAACTGTTGATGGAAGACTGGGCTGCCCACTGCTGCAAGGGAAGCTAAAGCGATGAAACGTAGCCCAATGCAGAAAATCATGCACCGTGAGGCATCCAGGTCGCCTTCGATCAGGCCGCCTTTTCCACTCTCCCGTTACCGCATAGCCACGCCGGTCCCTGTGGATAAACCTGTCACCTGTTCGGACTATCAGGAACCGCAGCGTTCGGACTATCAGGAACCGAAAGTTCGGACTATCGGGAACCGAAACAGGCGGCAAACCCGCAGGATTGCTGGGCTCCAGCGTCCTTTAACTATCCTAACGACAATCCTTACCGGATTGTTGCTAACGTGGAGCGCTCCGCGCGCGGCTCCTCAGCGCTATGGATGGCGCCGTCGCCGCGCGCTGCTGCACTCGGCACGTGCAAGCGGCCGAACAGCTTGCTAGGGTTTGACCGATGAAGACGGACCTTGATCATCTTCCCCCTCAAAAGCAGCGCGAGATCGAACGCGTCGTGCAGCTCATCTTTGAAGAGTTTGACGATGCCTTCGCGCTCGCCAAGCACGAGTGGAAGAAAGCCGGACGGATACTCAAAGTCATTCTCTACGGAAGCTATGCTCGCGGGACCTGGGTCGATGAGCCGCACACTGCCAAAGGCTATCAGTCGGATTACGACCTGCTCATCATCGTCAACGACAAACGGCTGGCCGACAGGGTCAAATACTGGTCGAAGCTCGACGACCGCTTGATGCGCGAATACGGTGTGACCAGCACACTCAAGACGCCGGTCAACTTCATCGTCCACACGCTTCAGGAAGTGAACGATGGACTGGCGCACGGCCGCTACTTCTTCATGGATGTGAAGGCCGAGGGTGTAGCGCTCTACCAGTCCGACGACACCGAGCTGCACACGCCCAAGCCCAAGACGCCGACACAGGCGCTGGGCATGGCGCAGGAGTATTTTGAGGAATGGTATCCTAGCGCCATGAAGCGCTTCGAAAGCGCGCGATTCCTGATAGGCAAGGAGTACTCGAAGCAGGCTGCCTTCGATCTACATCAAACGACTGAGACGCTTTATCACTGCGTCCTGCTAGTCTGCACATTTTACACTCCCCACGTTCACAACCTCGGCTTCTTGCGCACGCAGGCCGAGCGCATCGATCCCCGCCTGACCTACGTGTGGCCGCGCGAGCTAAAGCGGGATCGCGCGCGGTTCGAGAAACTCAAAGAGGCCTATGTGAAGGCACGCTACTCGAAGCACTACCGCATCACGAAGGAAGAGCTCGAATGGCTTGGCGAGCAGGTCGAGCAGCTTGGACGCGTCGTGCACGAAGTTTGTATGGAACGGCTGGAGAAACTCAAAGCCGAAGCGCTCGCGAGCTCCGACAAGGCATAGCGACTTCCAATGACCGCCCGGAGGACGGCTTTTCACTCCCACTGCCCTAAAAGCTGCCATTCCGCTTACGACGCCATTGCCGACGTCGGCAAACTGCGCCAGTGTGCACCCGTTAGAGGTGCCGGTTGGGGGTCAAAGTGGGGTTTCTTGCGAGGTTTGATGGCTGGATCGAGCAATGGGCAATCCGCGACGAGGTCGTTCGAAAAGAGCGAGCTTATTGGAAACAGATGTTGCCCCATGCTGCGTTTTGGAAGTTGTTCGGCACCTTTGTTTTCCCCAGCATCCAAATAGTGCTCGCACTTCAATACTTCGCTGGCGATCGGGCGGGCACGATCTTCCTGTTCATTATAGGGTCGTTTTTTTCTTCTATATTTATGTGGCGTTACCTTGTTCACTTAAGGTCGATCCGATCCGAGGCGTGAGAGGGCTAGTGTAAGTGTCGGACCGCTGACCGGTTTCCACCCCGTTCTTGCCATCTCCGCCCGGCGGAATGATCACCAAATCCGGACCTTCCGCTGCCGACGCCGTTTACGACATCTTGGCAACGCGCATCAGTTTCCGTCCAGTAGCCCTACCGTGTTTCCCTCTGGATCGCTGAAATCTGAATAGCGGAGGGCTTTGTATCCATCGATTTACTCGGCTTCGGAACACTTCTTCGGCCTCGTTTCTCTTGGCCCAGGGACCTCGCACAATATCTAGCAAATGTCCCCGGCCAAGATCCAACTCAGCTATCCTGCCTTGATCACTGAAAGTCGAATGTCGCGAAAAAGGACGTTCGTAGACCTTCCACAATTAGGTTTCGGATCATAGAAAATTGCCTTTCAGTACCGGATTTGGAACACTCTTTATTGGAGTCGCCCTAAGGTGCGACTTCCAGCAACTCGTCATACTTGCAACCGTATTCCCCGCGATCGGGTGTCGCGAGAAGATCGCCAGTGAAGGTCAGTCTCTGACCCAGTTTGAGCTCAAGGTTCCTGTAGCGCAATACGCGGCCATCGAAGGAAGAATTCGCCGGCAGTATCAGACCGGAACGCCCCCCGTCCCGTTCGACAAAAAGGCAGCCTTGCTCATATCCGAGAACGCCCTCTGCGCCCTCAAGAGCGGATTGGCCAGGCGTTCCGTCGGCGGCGCTCAACGCGCCGTGACGGTCGAATGGGTATTGCTCTTCTGCGGTGTTAACGGGCGCCTCTTCTGACGCACAGGATGCGAGGCCCAAGGCGAACGCGAGACTCAGAATTTTTTTAGTATGCAAGGCGATAATCCCACGAATATACGTCGTCGATGCTCGTATAGGTGATGCTGAGCGACTGCGCCGAACCGAGATAATGCGCGGAAGTCAGCAACTATTCCGAAGTTGCGCAATCGGGTGAACGTCCGCTTCCTTAACCCAAGATCCTAAAAGCAGCCTGTCGGCAAACCACCCCAGTTCTCGCCGTTAAGACCAAGTGTGGATTGTGCCAGAAGCGGACCAGCAGATTGCAACGCCAAAGCGGCCATGTGAGACAGCCTCCTGCTTCCCGATATCTGCCGTCGACTCAGCTTATGCGCTTCAGCCATTTTGGGGCCGCTTCGAGACAGTCTGGTTTCGGGCGTTTTCCTAAGGAAACGGACAATCCGTTCGCAACCCAAATCGCATTCAAAGGCAACCCCGTAAAGTTAACGACATAACTCACGTCCCGGCCATTTCGAAGACAATGCCTGTCGCAATGAGGTGCAAGCGATCGCTGCCTTACTGATTTTTATCGGAATGGTTGCGCCTATCCGGTTTCGGCCTGTGCGTTACGGGCAGCAGCAATCGCCGCTGCAAGCTCTTTTGCTGGACCCACTCCCCAGTAGTGGAGGAAGTAAAACATCGGTTCACCGCCGATCATGTGGTTATGCAATGCTACGATATGGATATCCCGCTCGCGCAGTGCGCGGAGCACGGGCTGGACTTCGTCCTCGGTCATGATGAAGTCACCATCCACGGCGGCAAGGTCGTTGGTGCCCGAGAACGCCGCCCAGGTCGTAAGCCCCATCGAACCACCGATCTCAACGCCGTGCATGCGGCCTTGGCGAGCGAAGGTGTATTTCACGACACCATCGGCGATGCTTGGCTCGGTGCCCAAGATTTCGCTCAGCGCCAGGGCTTCGATCGTGCCGTTTGCATCCGGCGTCATGCCACCGAAACTGCGCTGCGGCGTCGGCGAGGCGGCGCGCACTTCCTTGATGGCATCCCAGACGGCTTTTACACCCGCTGCCATCTTGGCGGTTTCCCCATGCCCGCCGATATGCATAAAATAGACCGGCGGATCGTCGAATATGAAATGATTGTGCAGCGCGGTGACGGTCAACCCGTTGGCGAGGGCAGCGTCCATCGCGGCTGTTATCTCATCCTCGAATACGACCGTGTCGCCCATGACCATCACTCCGCCATCGACGGGTTTGAAGGCAGCCCATGAGCCGAGACCTGCCGGGGGATCGAGGCGCATGCCGTCGACCATCACCGGCACGTCGGCGCGCGTCCAACCGATGCGTGCGACCCCATCGTCGGTCATGGTGAC
Source organism: Qipengyuania pacifica (assembly GCF_019857205.1). GTDB lineage: Bacteria > Pseudomonadota > Alphaproteobacteria > Sphingomonadales > Sphingomonadaceae > Qipengyuania > Qipengyuania pacifica. The sequence goes on from NZ_JAHWXO010000004.1 coordinate 335,368, forward strand.
CTCCGAGTGCGATGCCTCGAAAATCAGTGCCTCGAGATTGCCGAGATTATCCTGCGCGTGAAGAGCCGCCGACATCGCTGATAGCGATAGAGCCAAGCCGCCGACGAACAATGTTCTGGGTAATTGCTTCATCTTAGTTCTCCTTGGATGTGATTTCAGGTGCCAGCCATCATTGCGAGGTAATACAGCGACCCAATGAGTGCGCTCACGAAGAGAACGAGCAACATCCCGATCTTGAAGCGCAGCATGGCGATCAGGGCCGCAGCGGCAATGACGACGGAGGCGACGTCGATCGTGGCGAAGTCCGGCACGAGCAGACGTGCGCCGTAACCTCGAACCTCGTCAAGCCGTGCGAAGGCAACGTGCAGCGCAAACCAGATGGCAAGGTTTAGGATCACACCGACGACTGCTGCCGTCACCGCCGAAAGCGCCGCTGTCAGAAGCTTCACGCCGCGCAGTTTTTCGATAAATGGCGCACCAAGGAAAATCCATAGGAAGCACGGCACGAACGTGACCCACGTGACGATGACCGAAGCCGCGATGCCCGAAGCCACCGGGCCTAACATGTCTGCTTCGCGATATCCCCCCATGAACCCCACGAATTGGACGACCTGGATCAGTGGACCCGGCGTGGTCTCCGCCATGCCCAACCCATCGAGCATTTCACCGGGGGCAAGCCAGCCATGCGTCTGCACGGCTTCCTGCGCCATATAGGCCAGCACGGCATACGCGCCCCCGAATGTCACGACCGCGAGCTTGGAGAAGAAAACCGCCAGTTCCGTGAACACGTGATTTGGGCCAACAAGAAGGATCAGCGCAATTATGGGAGCTGCCCAGATGCTGCCCCAGATCAAGGCCGTGCGGACTGCTCCGCGCCATGTAGGCTGCGCTTTCGCCATACCGCCTGTATGAAGCACGGCTTCCGGCTCGCTCTCCCCGTCCTCGGTCGTTTCACGGGCGCGAATGACCAGAAACCGTGCAGGATCGAAATGCCCTCCAAGAAAACCAACCAGCGCGGCGGCCGCGATAATCAGCGGGAAAGGTGCATCGAATGCGAATATCGCCACGAAGGCTGCGGCGGCAATCAGATACATGGGCCAAGTTTTCAATGCCCTTTTCCCGATGCGCAGCAGGGCCTCGATGACTATGGCGAGCACCGCCGCCTTAATGCCGAAGAAAATCGCCTGGACGAAGCTGGCCTCCTGAAAACTGGCATAGAGCACGCTAAGCGCCATAATGCTGAGGAAGCCGGGAAGGACGAACAGGCATCCTGCGACGAGGCCACCGCGAACGCCGTGGAGCAACCAGCCAATATAGGTGGCGAGCTGCATGGCTTCCGGTCCGGGCAGGAGCATGCAGTAATTGAGCGCATGCAGGAACCGGTTCTCGCCGATCCAGCGCTTTTCATCGACTAGAATGCGGTGCATCACCGCGATCTGGCCGGCTGGCCCACCAAAGCTCAACGCGGCTATGCGCGCCCAGACACGCACCCCATCGGAAAACGGGATCGGAGTTTGTTCTACGGAACCTGAATTAGCGGGAGAATTCATCAACGCGTCCTTCGCACACAGCTCATCGAGCCGGACTTGGGCGCATTGCCTTACCGGGCGCCGGAATAAGTGCCCGAAGTCAAACTGCTAGATCATTGATCTGGTGTTGTCAAAAGCCTTACGCGAACAGTCTGCCTTGCCCTTGGAGAATGTCGGCTTTCGAAATCTGGATCTGTATCTTCAATTTCCGGAATGAGGGCGCGTAGCTGCCGGGGCTTGCTACTTGCCTCGACGGCGGCTTTCGCGGCTTAGCCTCCTGAAAGCGGACCGGAAGCTTTCCACCCCGTTGCGGACATTCGCCTGGGCAGAATTCCTTACCGCAAGCTGCCGTCAATTAGGCTCATCCTGATCGAATTCGCTGGCATCCGAGCTCGAGTAGACTTCCTTGGCGGCTTGCATCCCGTTCAACGCTGCTGGAAATCCGGCATACACGCTCATCTGGATGATAATTTCCTCGATCTCGCTCTTCGTAAGACCGACATTGAGTCCGGCTTGGATGTGGACCTTCAACTGGGGCTGTGCCGTGCCCATCGCCGTAAGGGCTGCGATCGTCGCGATCTCTCGTTCGCGGAGGCCAAGACCGGGCCGTGCGTAGATATCGGCGAACGGGTATTCGATGGTGTAGCGGGCAAGATCCGGCGATATGTCCTTTAAGCTTTCAACCACCTTCTCTCCGGCTTCACCGTCGATTCTGCGAAGATTCTCGAGGCCTCTTTCGAACCTGTCAGTCATGACCATTCCTTCATTAAGCGAGTTGCCAGCGAATGCATCGCTGGAGCAAGCAGCAGACTGATGAGGGGAACAAGGATTGCCGTCAGAATGAGTGTCTGAAATCCAAGCGCCATATCGCTCGCGATGAACCTCAGCAGCTTGAGCATCCCGGTCACAAGCGGCCATACGACGAGCCAGACGAGCATGGTCCGCAATATAACGATCCGGAATGTCATTTGTCGGCTGCTGGATCGGGACGGTGAAGGATGGCGAAGTATCCCGGCAGAACCTCGTCGAGCTTGGCTTTCCCCGAGAGAGTAAGGGTCACGTTCCGGGAGCGAGCATCTTCTGAGTTTTCCGAAATCGCGATCAGGCCAGCCCGTTCCAAGCCCTGCAAGGTGCGCGTGACGACGGGCCGCGATACGTCCAGCCTTTCGGCAATTTCACTTGCAGCGAGGCAGTTTCGCTCGGGTTCGCGGTCGATAAGGATCATCATCAAAAAGCGAAGCTGCGAGAGGTCATGGCGCGCGAAGTATGCTTCCAGCTCGCGGATCAGCAGGCTCGCGCGTCGCATCAACCGAAGCGCGTCGAGCACTCTGTCGACATCGACATCGGCGAATTGGTCGGCATAACCGTCGACCATTTGTCGGCTGGGAAGTTCTTTAAGAAAGAACATCAGCCTTACCGAACCGGACGGAGATGAAGGATTTGCGGCTCTTCTGCCAGCCAGTCCCGGTAGGCTTCAAAGACGGCCCGGGTGTATGGTTGATCGTGGTGCGATGCCAGTGCCGCCTCGTCTCGCCATTCCTCATAGAGATACAGTGTTCCGTCCTGTGCATTTTCGCTGAGACGAAACTCCATGCAGCCGGGTTCGGCGCGCGTCTGTTCGATGATCTCGCAGATGGCCTCGCGCGCCTTGTTGTAGTGCGTTGGATGCGGCGCGATCCGTGCGATGATGTTCAACTGATGGATCATGACATTCCTTTAGTTATCATGCTAACTATATAATTCAGGGTGATGGCTGGTCAAGTCCAGAACTTCCTGAAAGCAGACCGTCCGCTAACACCCAATTCACGACATTAAAGCGTCACGATTATTGACCCAAAAGCTGACACAAAGGCCGTCCACGAGCGTGGCTGCAACCAATCGTCGAACATCCAGTGTGCGCTCGCAATGCGAATATCTGGCTCTTGGTGTGCGATGACCGCGTCGTTTTGCTGCCATGGCGTTGCATCATTCAGCGACGCTCTTAGACACTGCCGCTCCAGAAATTTTGCCGCTTGGTTGCAGATCAGAAGCACACCCGCGACCCTATCACGGCAGGTCGCTGGCAGCGCCGGATGCAGTCGCGATGCATTCCGCTTGCAGGCGTAATCGGAGTAATTATTCGTCCGTAAGCGTCTGATTTGAAGCGAGAAAATGAGGGCGAGATAAAAGCGCCGCCGTCGGTCGGGGCGCAGGTGGTTGGTTTCGTTCAGTAATATGCGACGGCACCCGTAGTGCTCCTGCGGCGCTCCTTTCGAAAAGTTCTTTTTTATCAAACAGATTGGCGACGGCGCTTGGCGTTCTGTGCTGTTTTCGTTCGGAAACCCGCTTTCGCCCGGACGTCCTTTGCCGTCCAGATGAGCATCGGTGCATTTGACTGGAGTGCTTGCCCCAGGCCTCTGCGCTGCGGCGAAAGAACGGCAGCTGCAGCGTAGGAACGTCATGTGGCCCAGGGTGCCCTAATCGGCCGATACTCGGTGCCGATGGCGGGCCGGCCTGTCCCCTCCATGCTCCCCAAGGTCGGTCCGTCATCACCCGACAGATGAAAGGATCGACCGCTATGCCATCTGCAAGCACGACAGAGCATCTTCGCGAGCAATGCGGGCCCCAGGCCATCGAACCGATCGCCATGCGCGTACCCGAAGCCTGTCGCTATCTCGGGATCGGACGCAGCACACTCTATGTGCTCATTTCCAGAGACGAGATCGAGATCATCAAGATGGGGAGCGCAACCCTCGTGCTCACCGCCAGCCTGCGCTCGCTGGTTGAGCGGCTGCGTCGTCCTGCCGATCAGGTAACGGGGACCACTTTATGATTACGGCGCATCCTGACTTGCTGAAAGCTGTGGTGCTTGCCGCAATCGTGAGCATGCCAGATCATTCCAAACGTCAGCTGGTCTCGAAGATGAAAGAGCGGCGTGCAAACGCAGAAGAAACACTGGCCGCCAGATTGGTGATTGCGCTTTCGCAGCGGTCCTAGGCTTTCTGACTATGGCAGCTACGCGCCCCATCTCGGTCATTCAACGTTCTGTGATCGCTGCCCGATAGCTGCCTTTCGAACGCGCGGACGATGCCACTGCACCCTTCGCACTTGCAACATTTTTGCTTAGCCGCTAAGTGCCCGCAATCCACCGGACCCGGCCGCGCCGGGTGGCTCGGCCCGGCGCCTATCCCCGGGACAACCTTTCAGACCGGCATTCTGGCCGCACAAAGTGTTCGCAGCTGAGCGATGCTTCCGCGCATCGTGCCGGTCGTGTGAGTCGTGTTAGGGTTCACATGTTCGATATTCCCACGCTTAGGCGTGAATGGCTTTCCAATCCCCGGCGCGACATTCTCGCCGGCATCGTCGTCGCGCTTGCGCTCATTCCCGAGGCAATCGGCTTCTCCATCATTGCCGGGGTCGATCCGAGGGTCGGCCTTTACGCGTCGTTCTCGATCGCGGTCATCATCTCGCTCGTAGGCGGGCGACCGGGCATGATCTCGGCAGCCACCGCAGCTATCGCCGTTCTCGTTCTGCCGCTCATCCAACAATACGGCGTCGAATACCTCTTCGCAGCAACGATCCTGATGGGCGTCATTCAGGTCATCGCAGGTTTCCTACGGCTGCACCTGCTGATGCAATATGTGTCGCGCTCGGTCATCACAGGGTTTGTCAACGCATTGGCGATCCTGATCTTCATCGCACAGCTGCCGGAACTCACCGGCGTGCCGATGCTGACCTACGTGCTGGTCGCCGCGGGACTGGCGGTCATCTACATCCTTCCGCGCCTCACGAAGGCCATTCCCTCGCCGCTGGTCGCGATCATCATCCTGACGACGGTAGTCTACTACATGGGCATGGATGTGCGCACGGTGGGCGATATGGGTGAGTTGCCCTCGTCGCTGCCTTCGTGGCTCATTCCCGACGTTCCGTTCACGCTTGAGACGTTGCAGATCATCCTGCCCTACTCGGCAACGATGGCGGCGGTCGGCCTGCTCGAGTCCATGCTGACCGCGCAGATCGTCGACGACCTGACCGATACGGGGTCCGACAAGCGGCAGGAGATGAAGGGCCAGGGCATCGCAAACTTCTTCACCGGCTTCCTCGGCGGGATGGGCGGCTGCGCCATGATCGGCCAGTCGGTCATCAACGTGAAGTCGGGCGGCGAAACGAGACTTTCGACCTTCGTATCGGGCGTCTTCCTGCTGTTTCTTCTCCTGGTGCTCGGCCCGCTGGTCGCGATCATTCCGATGGCATCACTGGTTGCGGTCATGATTATGGTATCGATCGGCACCTTCTCGTGGCGCTCGATCAAGGACATCCGCACCAATCCCTGGCAGTCGTCGGTGGTCATGATCGTCACGGTAGTCGTGGTCGTGTGGACGCATGACCTGGCGCAGGGCGTGCTCGCTGGTGTGATCCTTTCGGGCCTGTTCTTCGCCAGCAAGGTGAAGCGGTTGTTCACGGTCGATACCGACCTGTCCGCCGACGGCACGACGCGGACCTATCGCATTGGGGGCCAGGTCTTCTTCGCTTCTTCCGATCGCTTCGTCGAAGCGTTCGACTACAAGGAAGTGCTCGACCGGGTGGTGATCGACGTCAGCCGCGCGCACTTCTGGGACATCTCGGCGGTGGGCACGCTCGACAAGGCGATCCTCAAGTTCCGCCGCGAGGGCACCGCGGTAGAGGTCCGCGGCCTGAACGAGGAGAGCGCCGGGATGATCGAGCGCTATGCTATCCATGACAAGCCCGGCGCCGATGCGCAGCTGGGAGGACACTGATGGGAGATACAGCAATGGAAAACGTCCTCGCGGCGATAGATGCCTCGGCCTACGCCACCAGCGTTTGCGGTTATGCCGGGTGGGCGGCAAAGCGGCTGTCGCTTCCGGTCGAACTGCTCCACGTCGTCCAGAGACAGGACGCCATCACGGCGCGCAAGGACCTGTCCGGTGCCATTGGCTTGGGCGTCAAGAGCGACCTCATGGAAGAGCTTGTCCGCCTTTCCGAAGAAGGCAGTCGGACCGAGATCGAGAAAGGCCGCGTCATGCTAAAAGCGGGCGAACAGTTGCTGCGTGAATCGGGCATTACGGACATCTCGACGCTTCATCGCCACGGCGGGGTGGTCGAGACCATTCTCGAGCGCGAAGATCACGCCCGCGTGGTTGTCATGGGCAAGCGCGGCGTCGGCCACGAATATGCCTCGGACCATATCGGCTCGATGATCGAGCGCGTGGTGAGGTCGAGTGAAAAGCCGGTGCTGGTCGCATCGCGCGAATATGCAGAACCGGAGCACGTCGTCTTCGCCTATGATGCCAGTCCCGCCGCGGAACGCGCGCTGGAGCGTCTGGCCAACTCACCGCTGTTCGACGGTCTGCCGGTCACCATCGTCATGGCAGAGGCGGATGGCGAAGCGCAGCGTGAGATGCTGACCAGGGCAGAAGCGGGATTCGCTTCCGACCACCCCGTTACCGTCGTGATGGAGCGGGACAAGGCCGAAAAGGTCATTCCCGGCGTCGTTGCCGCCACCGAGCATTCGCTGCTGCTTATGGGTGCCTATGGGCATTCGCCAATACGTCGCATGATTGTGGGCAGCACGACCACTGAAATGGTTCGCACCGTCAAGGCTCCGGTGCTGATGGTGCGCTGACGTGTCGATCGATCCTGCAACGTTCCGCAATCCTTTGCTGCAAAGGCTCGCCGAACTGGACGAGCAGGATCGCATCTCCGCGAAGGATCGCGATCCGGTGACGCTGGACCAGGAGAGCGTGGGCCGACTTTCTCGCATCGATGCGATGCAGGTGCAGGCAATGGCGCTGGCGCAGAAGCGGCGGCGGAAGGCCGAACGTGCAGGCATCGCGGCAGCTCTCCAGCGGATCGAGGAAGGGGAGTTCGGCTATTGCATCGAATGCGGCGACCAGATTGCCGAGGGTCGGCTGCGGAATAATCCGACGGTGATAAAGTGTCTGGAGTGCGCTGCCGGGAGTGCCTGAGACGAGCGGTTTACGGTAGGTTTACCCGAGCCTGTCAGGTTCTCCAACCATGACAGCCTATATCGAAAGCGACGGATTACGGCTGCGCCGCAAGGTGCGGGCCCTTGTATTGAACGAGAACGACGAGGTGCTCCTCGTGCGGCCGCATGGATATCGCGATGGGGAATGGACCCTTGCGGGCGGCGGCGTGGAAGAGGGCGAATCTCCCGTCGAGGCTATGCGCCGAGAGCTAGCGGAAGAATTAGGCGTCGGGCTGGAGGCCGAGTTATCGGAACTGCCGGTAACCAACCGGTTCATTTACTCGGCAGAGCACAAGGTGAAACGCAACCTTGACCATGACGGGCAGGACGCGGTGATGTTCGCGTGCCGTATTGATCGCAGCCACCCGCTCCACTTGCAGGCTGAAGAGATAGCCGACGCCCGCTGGTTTCCCGCAGATGATGCTCTTGCAGCGTTTCCCGTGCAAAAGCAGCGCGACATTTACATCCGCTGCCTCAGCGAGCTTTCTCGCTCTGCTTAACGGTCGGTCGGCTTAATCTTCGGACTGTGAATGTGGAGCGCATGCTCGCCGCGGATACTGGTCCTGATCTCCGAGCAACTCTTGAGCCGGAGCAATTCCTTCATCGCCGTCAGATTGGCTGCTTCCACAGGCGTGGCGCGAAGGTCTTGAAAACCAGCCCCGCGCCAATCAATCCGAGGCCCAGCACCCAGATATCGACCGGAACCCAGAAGGCGAGAAAAAGGCACGAAGCGAGGCCCAGGACGGAGATCCATCTCGGATATAGCCGCTGATCGTCGGGCAGGCGCAGCGCCGCGAGGTTGGAGATCGCGTAATAGATCAGGACCGTGAAGGCGCTGAACGCCCAGACCGTCTCGACGCTGCCAATTGCTGCCAGCCCGGTTACGAGCACACCAACCAGTATGACTGCAGAAGCTGGTTCCTTTTCCGCTTCGGTCAATCGGCCGAAGACTGGCGGAATATCGCCTCGTCGCCCCATGGCGAGCACCACGCGCGACAGTCCGAGGATCAGGTTCAGCAACACGCCAAGCATCGCAGTGATAGCGCCTATTGCCACCAACAAGGCAAGCGAACGCGACCCCATGGCGGTGGCGGCGGTCTGGAGGGTAGTTGCCTGCCGGTCCGGCGCGTCCGCAAAAACGGCAGTTCCAACGATGCCCACGACCACCGCCGCCACGCATATGTAGAGGGCCGCCGTCACCGCAACCGTGACGATGATGGCCCGGGGGATCGTCCGATGCGGCTCCCGCACCTCCTCGCCAAGAGTGGCAATGCGACCGTAGCCCGTGAAGGCAACGAACATTAGCGCTGACGCATAGAGGAACGCCGATGCTGGAGATTCTTCACGGTCCGAGAAAAAGGGCGTCCAATTTGAACTACCGGTTGCGAACGCACTCGGAGAACCGAAGAGGATGAAGCCGCCCAGCGCCGCGAGCGTCACCGAAACGATTGCGATATTCACCCAGCTTGAGCGCTTGATTCCAGCGAGCACCAAAAGCGTGAAAAACAAGACCGAACCCATCGCGACCCAAGGCATTGCCGCCGCACCTCCGCCTGCCATCGGCAGCGCATAGCCTGCGAAACCCAGCGCTGCGGTGGCGGCGGAAGCCGATTTCGCACAGAGGAACATCCAGCCTGCGGTGAGCCCGAGGCGCGGGTTGAGGTAGCGATAACCGTATTCATAAGTGCCACCACTCACGGGGTGACTGGCGGCGAGCTGCGCGCTCGACAGGGCGTTGCAGGTCGCAACCAGCGCGGCAAGCGCGATCGCCAGGAGGACCGATGGGCCAGCAACCCCAGCGGCGATACCGATGCTGACGAATACGCCGGTTCCGACCATCGAGCCGAGGCCCATCATGATCGCGCCTCCTATGCCGAGGTCACGCGATAGTCGGTGGCTCGATTCGTTCATCTATATAACCTTGGTATCGTGTGCGAACTCCCAACGGGAGCCCGCGCAGAGAGCGTTGGGTAACTGAAATGGGCGGCGGGATTTCGGTAAACCGCCGGGCCTATGTTACATGATGTCTAGCGGTATTGGCAGCGCACCACTCATCGAACTCCATCAAGATGAGGGGTTCAAGGCAATCGCCGATATGTCCTTTTGTGGATCGATGGCGCGACCTGCTTCCTTGCGTTCCGAGTAGCGGTCGACCAACTGTTCGGCGTGCGGCCGCAGCAGCACCGTGAAGCGGACGAGCTCCTCCATGACGTCCACGATGCGGTCGTAGAGCGGCGAGGGTTTCATCCTGCCCGCCCCGTCGAACTCCTCGTATGCCTTAGGCACGCTGGACTGGTTTGGAATGGTGAACATCCGCATCCAGCGGCCGAGCAGACGCAGCGTGTTGACGGTGTTGAAGGACTGTGAGCCCGCCGACACCTGCATGACTGCCAGCGTCCGCCCTTGGGTAGGGCGCATTCCCCCGATGCTGAGCGGCAGGTGATCGATCTGGGTCTTCATGATGCCGGTGATCTGGCCGTGCCGCTCCGGGCTGCACCACACCATGCCGTCGGACCAGAAGGCGTGCTCGCGCAGTTCGTGGACGGCAGGATGGTCGTCACCGCCGATCTGGTCAGGCAGCGGCAGATCGGAGGGATCGAAGATGCGCGTCTCAGCGCCAAACAGCTGGAGCAGTCGCGCGGCTTCCTCGACCGCGAGACGCGAATACGAGCGCTCCCGCAGGGAGCCGTAGAGCAGCAGGATTCGCGGCGGCGGCTGGTCGGCGCCAAGACCAACGGCAGGGCGGGCATGGATGAAGGCGGGGTCGAGCGACGGGAAGGTGTCGGGATCGGTGAGTGGGCGTAAACGGGACATGAGCGAGCTCCGTAGATCAGGCCAGCGTCAGGCGAAGAGCTAGCGCGGCCAAGGTCACCAGCAGGATCGGCGTGGTCAGCGTGATGCCGACGCGGAAGTAATAGCCCCAGCCGATTTTCACGCCCTTCTGTCCCAGCACATGCAGCCATAGCAGGGTCGCGAGCGAACCGATCGGGGTGATCTTCGGCCCGAGGTCGCAGCCGATTACGTTGGCGTAGATCATCGCGTCGCGAACGGGGCCGGTGGCGCCCGTAGCGTCGATCGACAGCGCGCCGACGAGGACGGTTGGCATGTTGTTCATCCCTGAGGAAAGCACGGCCGCCAGGATGCCCGTCCCGAAGGTAGCGCCCCACACACCGCCCTCTGCCGAGCGTTCGAGCAGTTCCGCTATAGCGGCGGCGAGCCCGGCGTTGCTCATGCCGTAAACGACCAGATACATGCCGAGTGAGAAGATCACGACCTGCCAGGGGGCCTCGCGGATCACCTGGCCGGTCGGAATGACTCGTCCGCGCGCGGCGATCGCGATCAGCGCCAGCGCGCCGACGGCGGCGACCGCGCTGATCGGAACGCCGAGCGGATCGAGGACGAAGAAGCCGACCAGCAGCAATGCCAGCACCACCCATCCGGCGCGGAAGGTCGCTCGGTCGCGGATCGCCTCTGCAGGAAGGCGAAGCTGGGCGACATGGTAGCTGGCGGGAATGTCCTTCCGGAAGAACAGCATCAAAGCCACTAGCGTGGCCGCGATGGCGGCAAGATCGACCGGCACCATGACCAGCGCATACTCGCCGAACCCAATGTCGAAGAAGTCGGCCGACACGATATTGACAAGGTTCGAGACGACCAACGGTAGGCTGGCAGTATCGGAGATGAATCCCGCTGCCATGACGAAGGCCAATGTCGCCTTGGCATTGTAGCCCAGCGCCCGGAGCATCGCGATCACGATGGGGGTTAGAATCAGCGCGGCCCCATCGTTGGCGAAGATGGACGCAACGCCTGCACCGAGCAGCACCACGAGCACGAACAGCATGCGCCCGTTTCCGCGGCCCCATCGTGCGACATGGAGCGCGGCCCACTCGAAGAATCCCGCCCGGTCGAGGATGAGGCTGATGAGGATGATCGCAACGAAGGCGCCGGTCGCATTCCAGATGATGTTCCACACCACTGGAATGTCGGCGAGTGAGATGACGCCGGTGGCAAGCGCCAGCAGTGCTCCGCCGATCGCGCTCCACCCGATGCCGAGCCCACGCGGCTGCCAGATCACCAGCGTGATGGTGGCAATGAAGATCGCGATCGCGAGCAGCATCAGGCGATACGCTTGCCCGCTACGTCCGCGACCTGCTCGCCGTCCTCCTTGGTGAAGGCGCCCTGCTGTGGGCTTGGCAAAATGTCGAGCACCGCCTCGGACGGACGGCACAGGCGGACGCCGAGCGGGGAGACGACGAGTGGTCTGTTGATGAGGATCGGGTGCTCCATCATCGCGTCCACCAGCGCTGTATCGCCCAGGCTCTCATCGCCGAGCCCCAGTTCGGCAAAAGGCGTGCCCTTTTCGCGCAGCACCTCCCTCGGACTTAGCCCGGCGCGCTCCATCAGGCTTTCCAGCATCGCTCGCGATGGCGGTGTCTTCACATAATCGACCACATGCGGCTCGATTCCGGCATTGCGGATCATCGCCAGCGTGTTGCGCGAGGTGCCGCAGTCGGGATTATGATAGACGACGATGTCGGTGGTCATTCAGGATTCCTTGGCCTTGGCGCTCGCGCCTTCTTCGCGGCCGATGGCGGCCAATTTGCTGCGCACAGACATTTCGTCGATGCTCGGGAGCGGCAGCATCAGGAACAGCTCGATCCGGCGTTTGAGATAGCTGAGCGCATCGACGAAAGCCTGCCGCTGGCCATCGCCCTCGACCGTGGCGGGATCTTCTACGCCCCAATGCGCGGTGAGCGGCTTGCCTGGCCATATCGGACAGCTCTCGCCCGCTGCGTTGTCGCAGACGGTGAAGATGAAATCGAACTCGGGTGCGCCGGGCTTGGTGAACTCGCTCCAGTTCTTCGAGTGCAGGCCATCGGTCGGATAGCCGAAGCTCTCCAGCACATCGAGCGACATCGGATGCACCTCGCCCTTGGGTTGGCTACCCGCGCTGTAGGCACGAAAACGACCTCCGCCCATTTTGTTCATCAACGCTTCGCCCAGGATCGAGCGGGCTGAGTTGCCCGTGCACAGGAACAGGACATTGTAAGGTTGGTCAGGCACTGTCGGCTCCATCAGCAGCAATGGGAGAGTTCGGCCACGAGCGGCTCGCAAAGCTCTGCGCGGCCCTCACAACAATCCTTGGCGAGGAACAGCATCAGGTCGCGCAGGACCTCGATGTTCGCGCGCTGGATCATCTGCCGCCCCCGCTTTTCCGGCAAGACGAGACCAGCGCCGACGAGGATCGCGAGGTGACTTGAGAAGGTGCTCTGGGTCAGACCCGAGGCGTCTACGAGCTGGCCTGTGGAGAGCCCGTCGGGCTCGCTGCGCACGAGACGGCGGAACGCATCAAGCCGCGTTGGGTGCGCCAGAGCAGAGAGTACATCGAGTGCCGAGGTCGACTTCATACATCGGCAATTATCGATGGATTGATCGGCCGTCAATTCCCATCGATATTTGCCGATGAATAGAGGGTGGATTCGACGGAACTGCGCAATGACACTTCGCGGTCCGGACGACCGGATGCGGCTTTCTAAATCCCATAACCGGACTGTCTGCTGCCGGCCCCGTTCCAGCCATTTCGCGTATCGACGTTGCACCGAGAAACAAACCTGTTCGAAGCTTGCTCATCCTTGCAATCGACGACGGATAGCGGTGGAAAATTCTGGACATTCAGTGCCGCAATGAGGCATTGTTTAACCGTCGAACATCAATGACGACTTGGACGTGTGGTAACGACTGTGGGTACGGGCTAGGCGGCTGAAGGATAAGAAAAAGATTTCAATTCATTAGGTTGAGACCTAAGAAATCCTCCGTCTCCGCCACCACCCTGCAAGACCCGATCGCTCTTGGCGCTGCGAAACCACCTCGCGGAAGGGTGGCCCGTCCCGAAGGACGAGCCTTCGTCTTCAATCCGCCTTCACTATCCGGTCAACTCCGGCGCGTGCTACCGCGTGATAGCTATCGCGTGTTTTGGCGTAGATGCGCCGCGCGATCGGCTGGCCCCATTCGCCTTCGTCCCACAAGACCTGAAACAGCGGGCGCACGAATTTTGCCCGGCCGACCTCAGCCAGAAACTCCTCTGCTTTCGGAACTGCGGGCTCGTATCGGTTCATCAATCCAAGTTCGAGCCAGAGGAACAGGATCTCGTTGTTTCCAGCGTCAGACAGACCGAGCGCGCTGTCGAGCGCGGCGAGTTGTTCGGCACTGCGTGTTTTTGGAATGTTGTCCAGGAACCGCATCTGCTCCGCCGCGCTCCAGCCGCTATAGGCGGCAGGGATCGACCCATCGGCTGTGTAAGCCGATACGGCCGCATCGACTTCAGCGAAAGCGGCAGGATCAGGGCGCACGACATTCGATGGCAAGCCTGGTTCGAAAATCCACTCACGAAGCTTCAGCGCTTGTGCTTCGGCTGGCGAAGAAACGAGGTTTGCAAGCATGTCTTCATAAATGAGCTCGCTCGTAGCAGGCTGGAAAGCGTGGTTGTCGAACCACTGGCGCAACCAGGCATCGAAGCGTTCGCGGCCTATGGTGCGTTCCAAGGTCCGCATGAAGAAATGGCCCTTGTCGTACGTGATCGCACTGCCGAGTTCGTCGGCACCGGGTTCGTGATGCAACGCACTACCAGGCGCGTCCATGCCGACTTCGGCCAACGTCTCTTCGATCGCAGCGAATGAAAGAGCGGCCTCCTGCTCGGCGCGCTTCCTGCCGTAGACCGCCTCGACGATCCGGTTTTCGAAGTATGAGGTTACGCCTTCGTTGAGCCAGCTATCTTCCCAGACGGCATTGGTCACGAGGTTGCCGGACCAGCTATGCGCCAATTCATGGGCGACGAGGCCGTTATTCGAACGGTCGCCCGCAATGAAAGTCGGTGTCAGAAAGGTCATGACCGGATTTTCCATTCCGCCATAAGGGAAGGAAGGCGGAAGCACGATCATGTCGTAGCGGCCCCAGCGATAATCGCCGTAAAGCTGCTCGGCAGCGACAACCATGTCTTCCGTATCGCCAACCTCTTTCCATGCGCGATCCAGCGTTGCAGGCTCTGCCCAGACGCCTGTGCGCGGTCCGATGGCTTTGAAATCGATATCACCGGCCGCGATAGCGATCAGATAAGGGGGGACCGGCTTGTCCATCACGAATTTGAACGCGCGGCGGCCATCGCCGAGATCTTCGGGCTCGCCCTGCCGCACGCCGCTCATCACAACATCGAGCGGCTTAGGTGCGGTGATGCGCGCCTCCCAAGTCTGACGGATGCCGGGGCTATCCTGAGTTGGTATCCACGTGCGATTGAGAATGGCCTGACCCTGGCTGAACAAGAACGGATGGACGCCGCCCTTGGTCTGTTCGGGGCTCAACCATTGCAGCGCGTCCGCGTCAGCAGGCGCGCGGTACTCTATGCGCAGCTTTTGCGCGCCGTCCAGCGCGATTGTCAGCGGTGCGCCCTTGCCTCCTTCGGCGATCGTCTCGCCGATCTGATATTGAAGCTCACGCCCCGCACCATCGGTTACACGGGCGATTTCCAACCCATTCGAGTCGAGCACAATCTCTTCGGCGCCGGGCTGTGCGAGCACATCGAGTTCGGCGGCGCCACTTACGCGTTTAGCGTCGAAATCGAGCGCCAGATCGAGCGCAACGTGGGTAACTCGCGCTATCTGGGGCTTTGCATACGTCGCGCTGTCGACGGCATCCGGACGGGTCAGAATTGGTGAAACCATACGATCCGATGCAGAGTTGGCCATGGGCGGTGCGGTCTCCATCGTAGTGCAGGCGGTGCTGGCAAGTAACAGGGCGAGCGGGGCAGCTAGACGACGCATGGGGAAACTCCGGCTTGTTATGGTACCGGATGCGCGATCCGGCCTCTTTTCGGTTTCGGGACTTTATTGCCGATCTGTCGAATGCGCGCCAGCCCTGCAGCCGAAATCATATCGAAGACACTGGCCAAATCCCTGATCCCATGCGATGAGAACGTTAACAAAAGACGAGGGAGAGATATTGTGATCCGAACTGCACTCATATGCGCAGCGGCAGCCTGCCTTGCTGCATCATCGCTGGCGGCGCAGGAGCCAAGCGATGATCGTACGCTCGTATGGTCGGATGAATTCAACCAGGCCGAACTCGATCGCACGAAGTGGGGCGTTATCGGCACGGACTTCTGGGTCAATAACGAACAGCAGGCTTATGTGGATGACTCTGCCGTACTGTCGATCGTCGATGGGGTGTCAGGCGCCGATGGAGGCGCACTCATTCTACGCCCCGTATTCAAGCCGGGCGTAGATCCCCATCCCGAACGCAAAGCGGATTTTCTATCCGGCCGGGTGGAAAGCCAAAACAAGTACGAATTCACATATGGCCGTGCCGAAGCCCGCATCAAAATGCCAGACGCCGATGGCGTTTGGCCAGCGTTCTGGCTACTCGGCAACGATGCTTGGCCCGGCACCGGCGAAATCGACATCATGGAATATGTGGGCGAGAAGGACTGGGTTGGTGTCGCCCTGCACGGCCCTGGTTACTCCGGCGAAACTCCGCTGGTGAACAAGTTCTACTTTCCCGAAGGTGAAGATGTAACGGGCTGGCACGTCTATGCGGTTGAATGGAAAAAGAATGAGATCCTGTTTCAGGTCGATGGCCGCACGCTGTACCGCGTGACGCGCCCTATGGTCGAAAATTACGGAAAGTGGGCATTCGACAATCCCAAATACCTGATCCTGAATTTCGCGATGGGCGGGGCCTATCCGTTCAAGACAAACGGCATAGAAAAACCCTATAACGGCGTTCCGCAATCTACGGTCGACAAGGTCAAGTCGGGCGAAGTGGCGATGCTCGTCGATTGGGTCAGGGTTTACGCGCCTGAAGAATAAGGTTGCGTTGCGCGCAACATGAGGTGCGTGCACATAGCTGGAAATGATTGGGGCGACCGGCTAGGGCGATAAACCATGTTCGATGGCTTTGACGCTTTGCTGCTCGCCCGGATCCAGTTCGCCTTCACGGTGAGCTTCCATTTCATATTTCCGGCCTTGTCGATCGGGCTGGCGAGTTACCTCATGGTGCTCGAGGGCTTGTGGCTGAAAACCGGCAAGCAACTCTATCTCGACCTGTTCAAATACTGGCTCAAGATCTTCGCAATCACTTTCGCGATGGGCGTCGTGTCCGGCATCGTGATGAGTTATCAGTTCGGGACGAACTGGGCCGTGTTTTCAGACAAGGCCGGCCCGGTAATCGGGCCATTGATGGCTTACGAGGTGCTTACGGCCTTCTTCCTCGAAGCGGGTTTTCTCGGAGTCATGCTGTTCGGTATGAACAGGGTTGGGAAAGGCCTGCACTTCGCGGCCACATTCATGGTCGCGTTCGGCACCTTCGTATCTGCATTCTGGATCCTCTCGGTCAATAGCTGGATGCAGACCCCGGTCGGGTTCGAGATGGGCGCCAATGGGCAGTTCCTGCCCGGCGAGAGCTGGTGGGATATCGTATTCAGCCCGAGCTTTCCCTATCGCCTGGTCCATACGGTGCTGGCTGCCTACCTTACCACCGCGTTCGTCGTTGGAGGTGTCGGCGCATGGCACCTGCTGAAAGATCGGACGAATGCGCACGCACGCAAGATGTTTTCGATGGCCATGTGGATGGCGGCACTCGTGGTGCCGATCCAGATATTTGCGGGCGACATGCACGGCCTCAACACTCTAGAGCATCAGCCACCAAAGGTGATGGCGATGGAAGGGCATTTCGAAAGCCATCCGGACGGTGCCCCGCTGTACCTCTTCGGCATTCCGGATCAGGATGCACAAGAACTCAGATATGCCATCGGCATCCCCAAACTCTCGTCGCTCATCCTCAAGCATGATCCGGACGCGTCGCTGGATGGGCTGGACACTGTTCCGCGCGACGAACAGCCGCCAGTGGCTGTGGTTTTCTGGACCTTCCGCATTATGGTCGGCTTAGGATTCGCCATGCTTGGAGTAGGCCTCTGGAGCCTTTTCGCCAGAATGCGGGGCAAACTATACGACTGGAAATGGTTGCACCGTGCCGCCCTGCTCATGGGGCCGAGCGGCTTTATCGCTGTCATCGCCGGCTGGGTCACCACCGAAGTCGGCCGGCAGCCGTGGGTGATTTACGGTCTTTTGCGAACAGCCGATGCGGCCAGCCCGCTTGATGCCCCGGCAGTCGGGGCATCCTTGCTCGCTTTCGTTATCGTCTACTTTACGGTTTTCGGCGTGGGCGTCTGGTATATCCTGCGACTGATGAAGGCACCGCCTCATGCCGGGGAAAAGGGCGTGAAGCGAACCGAGAAGGGGCCCGTGCGGACCGCCGGTATTACACCCGGGCCGACGCAAAATCCGGGTCACAATCCCGACACCCTCCCTTCGAACCACGAGGAGGCAGACGATGGACGTTAACGTCGATCTCACCGTCGTCTGGGCTTTTATCATCGCCTTCGCGGTTTTCGCCTATGTGGTCATGGACGGCTTCGATCTTGGAATCGGCATCCTGTTCCCAAGCTTCGAAGTCGGACGCGAGCGAGACCGCGCGATGAATTCGATAGCACCGGTGTGGGACGGGAACGAGACGTGGCTCGTACTGGGCGGCGGCGGACTGTTCGCGGCGTTCCCCCTCGCCTACGCCGTAATTCTTCCCGCCACCTATCCACTCATCATTGCGATGCTACTCGGGTTGGTCTTCCGAGGGGTGGCTTTCGAGTTCCGGTGGCGCGACCCTTCCCATCGACGCCTCTGGGACTTCGCGTTCACCGGCGGCAGCCTGGTGGCTGCGATGGCACAGGGGATGACCCTTGGCGCGCTGCTGCAAGGCATTGATGTCGTCGACCGGGCCTACGCGGGCAGCTGGTTCGACTGGTTCACCCCATACACGTTGCTGACCGGAATTGGTACGGTAGCCGGTTATGCGTTACTCGGCGCTTGCTGGCTGGTCTGGAAGCTCGATGGCGAAGCGCAGGCGCACGCCCGCACCCTCGCAAAGCGCGCAGCATGGGCCACTCTCATCCTCATGGGCGGCGTAAGCATCTACAATCTCGGGCTGCGACCCGAATATGCAGACCGCTGGCTGACCGCACCCGAAATCTATTTCGCTGCTCCCGTGCCGATCCTGACAGGACTTATAGCGCTCGCACTGCTTCGCTCGCTGTCGGTGGAGCGTCATTCAAAGCCATTTTGGCTCAGCCTTGCGCTGTTCTTTTTCGGCATGGCAGGACTGGGCGTTACCATGTGGCCGTACGTGGTCCCACCGGGGCTCACCATATGGGATGTTGCCGCGCCCGAACGCAGCCAGGTATTCATGCTGATTGGCGTCGGCATTACCATGCCGCTGATTATCGCCTATACCGCCTGGGCCTATTGGGTGTTTCGTGGCAAGGTCGGAGACGAAGGCTACCATTGACGCAGGCTCCGCTCTGGAAGCGCCTCGCCTGGATGGCAGCGATCTGGCTGGCGAGCGTAAGCGTCCTCGGCGCGGTCGCTTACGTCCTGCGCTTTTGGCTTAGCTGATCAGCTCCACACCGCTTCGGGCGGCAGGCTCATCAGAATGGCGTCGATATTGCCCCCGGTCTTCAGTCCGAACAAAGTCCCGCGGTCGTAGACCAGATTGAATTCGGCGTAACGGCCGCGCCATTCCAGCTGGGTCTGCTTGTCTTCGGGCGTGAATTCGGTTTCCATTCGGCGGCGGACAAGCGAGGGAAAAACATCCAGAAAGGCCTCACCCACGTCCTTCGTGTAAGCAAGATTCCGTTCGAATGCAGCCTCGTCTTCGCATTCCAGGTGATCGTAGAAAATGCCGCCGACCCCGCGATGCACACCACGATGCGGGATATAGAAATAATCGTCGGCCCATTTTCTGAAGCGTTCGTAATAGGTCGGGTTATGTGCTGCGCAGGCGGCACGAAAACGCGCGTGAAACTGTTCCGTATCCTCTTCATACGGGATCGGGGGATTCAAGTCCGCCCCGCCCCCGAACCATGCCTTCCCTGTGGTCAGGAAGCGCGTGTTCATATGTACCGCGGGAACATGCGGATTGGCCATATGAGCTACCAGACTGATACCCGTCGCAGTGAAGCCGGGGTTTTCGGCGCTGGCGCCATTGATCGTACCTGCAAACTCGGGCGCGAAATTTCCGCGAACAGTCGACACGTTTACGCCGACCTTTTCGAAGACCTTGCCTTTCATCAAACCGCGCGTACCGCCGCCAGGATCTGAATTGCCTTCTTCCTCACGGCTCCAGCTGTCGTATCGGAAACTCGCCTCCGAACCTGCCTCGCGCTCGATCGCTTCGAACTCGGTGCATATGCGATCGCGCAGGTTTTCGAACCATTTGCGGGCGGCGTCGGTTTGCTGTGTCCAGTCGGTCATGCCAAAGGCCTTGCCATCGCACTTTGGCTACGGCAATAGCGCGCTATGGTTCCCCTTTCGTTCGCCGGTGAGGAATGGCTCCTGACAGAGGGCCGCGCGCTGTATTGGCCGAGTGAACGCGCGCTACTAGTCGCCGACCTGCACCTCGAGAAAGGGAGCTTCTTTGCGGGCCATGGGCAGATGATCCCGCCTTACGATAGCAGAGAGACACTGGAACGTGTTGCACTCGCCATTCGCGAAACAGGCGCGCGCCGTGTTATTACGCTTGGGGACAATTTTCATGATTCCGACGGATCTACGCGGCTCGAGCCTCATGCCTGCGGGATGCTGGAAGCTTTGACGAAGGCCGTCGATTGGGTGTGGATCACGGGCAATCACGATCCGCACATGGATGCGCGATGTGGCGGTGTTCTGGTGGAAGAACTCGAATTGGGGGGCGTTGTCTTGCGCCACCGAGCGCACAAGGGTGAGACCCGACCTGAGCTGTCGGGCCATTACCATCCGCGTCTGCAACTCAAGATCCGCCATCGCAACATCCGTCGGCCATGCGCTGTCGTAAGCGCGAACGACGGGGCGGATGGGAAGCCATCCGGTCGGATGATATTGCCGGCCTTCGGTGCTTATACGGGTGGGATGAATGCGGCCGATCCAGCCATCCTTGCGGCGCTTCAACCGGCCGAGCGGATCGATGCCGTCGTACCCGCAAAAGGCCAGTTGGCCCGCTTCAATTTGTGGAAACGCGCTGCTTAAGCGCAACGCCGCAGCGATAAACTGCGCCCCATTCGTATAACACACTTCCGAATCCTCGGAACAATGCCTACATGCGCCCTTTCTAGTACGGCCACCAAAGGAGATTGCCCCATAGCCCGTCCACCCCGCCGTAGCATGCAGATGCCCGTGAAAAGCGGCCCTCGCTACGATAACATGATCAATGTGCCGAAGGTCCGCGTGATCGATCACGAAGGTGAGAACCTCGGCGTTATGTTCACCCGCGAAGCTGTCGAGCAGGCCAACGAACTCGGCCTCAACCTCGTCGAAGTGTCCCCCAACGCGGACCCGCCGGTGTGCAAATTCCTCGACGTCGGCAAATATCGCTACGAGGCGCAGAAAAAGGCGAACCTCGCGCGAAAGACGCAAAAGACGCAGGAAATCAAAGAGATCAAGATGCGTCCGAACATCGATGATCACGATTACGATGTGAAAATGCGCAACGTCGTCAAGTTCCTCGAGAACGGTGACAAGGTGAAATGTACCCTGCGTTTCCGTGGTCGTGAAATGGCCCATCAGCAACTCGGCATGGACCTGCTCAACCGCGTTCGTGACGATGTTGAAGAAATCGCCAAGGTCGAAGCCTTCCCGCGTCTGGAAGGCCGCCAAATGGTCATGGTGCTGGCTCCCAAATAGTCAGCCGACAACGCAATCAAAAGCGACGAACCGGGGAACGCGAATGGCGTCTCCCCGGTTTTTCTTTGCATGAAACAAGCGTCCATTCTCGCCATGGCCTGCAGTCTCGCGCTAACGGCATGCAACCAGTCCGAAACAGATCAAGACAGCCCGGCGTCTACTCCGGCAAGTGGATCTTCCGTGGAGGTCGCCCTTCCTGCTCCGACCCAGGCTATTGGGCAGGTGACAGGTGGAGAGAACGATGGTTCGCCAGATCTCTCCCCCGCCCCCCTGACTCCCGAAGCGGAACGCGGTGAAACAGGCGCCCGCAACGTTCTGCTGTCCTTTGCCCGCGCCATCGAGCTGCGCGAGTTTGATCAAGCGTGGGAAATGCTTGATGAGGGTGATCAGCAAAGGTGGAGCAAGGCTCAATGGCGCGCCCTATTCGCCGATCTCGGCAAGATTACGGTCGCAGTCCCGGATGGCTCCATGGAAGGCGCGGCCGGATCATCCTATTATACCAGTGAAGCGACAATAACGGCAACCGACAAGGATGGCCGTCCCGTTCGATATGAAGGACCCGTCGTCCTTCGCCGCGTCAACGACGTCCCCGGCGCCAGTGCCGCACAACTGCGCTGGCATATCGACAGCGTCCAGCTCGACTGGACACACTAGACTGTTGCAGATGCAAGCCCGATCCTGCTCGCCACGCGCAGGCCTAGTTGAACGCGATCACGAAGCAAACTAGTGGGATCGCTACAAGCAACGATTGGCGGAGAGGCGTTCCTGCGGAGGTTAGGAACGGGTGCCGCGATCCATTCGATTAGCTCCCGCCTTCCTGGGAGCGTGTTTTAGGAAGGATGCTCCCCACAATGAGCGATCACGATATCGACCCCACCTCGCCCCGCATGGCGCCCAAGCCGGAAGTGACCAAGATCGGCGGCCGCGAACTCAAGCCCAGCACACTGATGATGGGTCACGGCTTCGACCCCGTGCTGTCGGAAGGTAGCCTCAAACCGCCGATCTTCCTGACGTCGACCTTCGCTTTCCCAAGCGCGGCCGATGGGAAACGCCATTTCGAAGGCATCACCGGCAAGCGCCCAGGCGGTTCGGACGGTTTGGTCTATTCGCGCTTCAACGCACCCAATCAGGAAATTCTCGAGGATCGCCTTTCCGTTTGGGACGGCGCCGAAGACGCGCTGAGTTTCTCGAGCGGCATGACGGCGATCTGTGTCCTGATGCTGGCCTACGCCAATCAGAATGATGTCATCGTGCATTCTGGTCCGCTTTATGCAGCGTCTGAAGGCTTCGTCGCCAAGGTGCTTGCACGCTTCGGCATCACCTATGTCGATTTCCCCGCCGGTGCCACGCGCGAAGACATCGACGCAGTGCTCAGCAAAGCGAAGGCGCAAGCCAAATCGCAGGGCGGCAACGTCTGCATGGTGTATCTCGAAAGTCCCGGCAATCCGACAAATGCTCTGGTCGATGTCGAAGCCGTCCGTGCGGCCGTCGACGAGGCCGGGCTCGAATGTCCGATTGCCATCGATAACACCTTCCTTGGTCCGCTTTGGCAGCGTCCGCTCGACCAGGGCGCGGACATCGTGGTCTATTCGCTGACCAAATATGTCGGCGGCCATTCCGACCTCGTCGCGGGCAGCATCGCCGGAGCGAAGAAATGGATGGACCCGGTCCGCATGCTTCGCAACACGATGGGCGGCATCTGCGATCCCAACACCGCATGGATGCTTCTGCGCTCGCTCGAGACGGTCGAACTTCGCATGCAGCGGGCCGGAGACAATGCAGCGCGGGTTTGCGATTACCTTGCCAAGCACCCCAAGGTCGAAGGCCTAGGCTATCTTGGCATGATAAAGGATGCCCGCCAGCAGGATATCTATGATCGCCATTGCAAGGGCGCTGGCAGCACTTTTTCACTACTGCTAAAAGGTGGAGAGGCCGAGTGCTTCCGCTTTCTCGACAGCCTGAAAATTGCCAAGCTCGCCGTCAGCCTTGGCGGAACAGAAACTCTGGCAAGTCACCCGGCTTCGATGACTCACCTTTCGGTCGCGGAAGGACGCCGCGCGGAACTCGGAATTTCCGATAATCTGGTACGGATCAGTATCGGGATCGAGGATCCGGACGATCTGATCGCCGACTTCGAACAGGCGCTGGAGGCAGTCTGACACGCATCGGTTTTCTCGCCTGCGCGGAAACGCTTCCCAATGGCGGCCCCCGTCGCGGGGATGCATTCGAACACGATCTCGAAGTCGGCGCCTTGCGACCGGCCTTCGAGACCGTGGGGCTCACGCTGGTCGAGATCGACTGGCGAGCCCCGCTCGAATGCTTCGACGACATCGCCTTGGTGCTGCTCGGAACGGCATGGGACTACCAGGATCACGCTCAGGATTTTCTTGCCAAACTGGATGCTCTTGCGGATCGCGGCGTCCTAATATGCAACTCCCCCGAGATCGTTCGCTGGAACGCGAACAAGCGGTATCTGGAAGAGCTAGCGGATAGAGGCGCCACGACGGTCCCGACACTCTGGCTCGACGATGTCGATCGTGCCGGCATCATCCGCGCGATGGATGAATTCGACACCGATCGCATCGTCGTGAAGCGACAGATTGGTGCTGGGGCTCTCGGCCAGCATAGCTTCCGCCGAACTGAACTGCCCAAAGAAGATTGGGCCATGAGGCATGCCTGCATGGTGCAGCCCTTCCTCCCGAGCATTGTACAGGAAGGCGAATATACCTTCGTCTTCATCGAAGGGTGTTTCAGTCACAGCGTGCTGAAGCGCGCAGGAGAAGGGGACTACCGGATCCAGTCGCTCTACGGCGGCATCGAATGCGATTATGTGCCGGGCGAACAGGATCTCGCGACAGCAGAGGCAGTGGTAGCTGCGCTACCCTTCGACCGCCCACTCTACTGTCGCATCGATATGGTCCGGCTCGCTTCAGGCGAACTTGCGGTCATGGAAGCGGAAATGATCGAACCCTATCTCTACCCCGTGCAGGGACCGCAGTTCGGTGAGAAGATGGCCAAAGCGATTCTCACGCGCCTGACTGACTTGCCCTGAAAGAAGACGCCAGGAACCGAACCCCAAAGATGCCTAAGTAACACTAGGCACCAACTCAGCTTGCCGCCGAGCGCTAACGTATTAGCCCCGCCATTCGCGGCGCTCTTCCGCCGATTTCAGCACTTCGTAAGCCAACTGCAGCTTCTGGAACTCTGCCGCGGCCTGCTTGTCGCCCGGCTTCACGTCGGGATGCACCGTTTTGGCTTTTTCCCGCCAAGCTTTCTTTATCGCACCGAACTCGACATCGGCTTCGAGTTCGAGAACTTCGAGCGCGCGCATTTCATCCGCGCTGCGCGAACCATCGCCGCTGCCGCTCCAGCCATAATGTTGGGCTTCGGCATAGCCTGCGTTCTCACTGCGCTCGGTCTGCGCGCGAGCTTCCTTTTCGGCTTTGTCGAGTCCTTCGAAATAGTCCCACTTCTGATTGTATTCGGCGGCATGCTTTTGGCAAAACATCCATCGTTCTGGGCTGTTCGGCGCCTTCGGGGCGGGACAATTGCCAGGCTCTTCACAGCCATGCCGATCGCACAGCCGCACGGTGGTAGCTTCGCGGGCGGAGCCATATCCGCGCCAGCGCGGAAATCCCCAATCGTTGGACCTACGCGGTTTAGCCACGGCGAATATATGTCGTTTGTCGATTGGGCATCGCGGTCAATCTAGGGGCGCTGGCAAAAGGTACAAGATCGGTTAATTCAGTTTCATTATGAAATGCTGCAATGCAACCAAGACAAATTATATGATTGGCAGCAATGCATCGAACGGATGATACAATGAGCAGACAGCTGACGATTTCCGCACTGGCGGCATCGATATCGATGGCATTGTTCGCACTAAGTGCAGGTTTCGGCGCATTCGCCATCGAAAATCCGGCGCACATTGCCGGCAAAGCGCCGCTTATCGAACTTTACGCAGGTCGGTGACCCGTCATTACAATTCAACCGACTGCAAAAGGGCTCCCAACTCGGGAGCCCTTTCGTCTTAGTCAGTTGATCGTGACCGTCGCTGCGCGGCGGTTCTGTGCCCAGGCAGCCTGGTTCGACCCCAGGGCAACCGGACGTTCCTTGCCATAGCTGATCGTGCGGATGCGGTTGGCCGGGACGCCGACCGAAACGAGATAGTTCTTTGCGGCATTTGCGCGGCGTTCACCCAGCGCGAGGTTGTACTCACGCGTGCCACGTTCGTCGGCATGTCCTTCGATGGTGAAGTTCACCTGCGAATACTGGCTGAAGTACTGCGCCTGGCGCTGCAGTTTAGCCTGGTCTTCGGCATCGATATTATATTGGTCAGTGTCGAAGTAGACGACCGTGTTCTGCTGTCCCACCGCATCGATGAAATGCTGCTGCGAACCAACACCCGGACCCGAGGGTGCCGGTGCCGGAGCCGGCGCAGTTTCTGTCGGCGGCGGCGGAAGTTCTTCCGGTGCTTTCTTCTGGCAAGCGGCAAGCGCGATGGTCGATGCAAGCATCAGGCCGGTGGCAACACGAGTATTCATAGGCTGTCCCCTTTTAAACAGCTTGGTTGATCGTTATCCGCCAAGGATCCATTCCCTGTCATAACTCAATGCAGTTATGGCAGAATCGGTCCCCAAGCCGGATCGGATGCATCGACGGGCGTCGGGAGCTGGCGTAGGTTTTCACCCGTAAGATCGACTTGATACAGCGCTGCCTTGCCGCTGTTGCGTTCGGTACGGAAGAACTGGATGATGCGGCCGTTCGGCGCCCAGGTCGGGGCTTCATCCTGCCAGCCATTGGTCAACACCCGAACATTGCCGCCGGATGGTGTCATGACAGAAATGTTGAACGTGCTTGAGTTGGTGAAAGCAATCTGGTCGCCGCGCGGGCTCCACTCCGGGGTCGCGCAGCGCGAACCGCCGAAGCTGATCCGGCGCTGGTTCGTCCCGTCGGCATTCATGACATAGCATTGCTGTGCGCCGGACCGATCGCTTTCGAACACGATCTGGCGGCCATCGGGCGAATAGGAGCCGCCGATATCGATGCCTGGCGTGTCGGTCAGGCGAATGCTCTCGCCCCCACGTGCCGAAACGCGATAAATATCCGTATTGCCGCCCACTGCCATCGAATAGAGCAACCAGTTTCCATCAGGGCTCCAGCGCGGGGCGAACGTCGGGTTGTCGCTCTGCGTGATCAACGTCTGACGACCGGTTCCGATGTCATAGACGTAGATGCGCGGATTGCCGTCGACATAGCTGAGATAGGACAGCTTCTTGTAGTCTGGCGAATAGCGCGGCGTCAGCGCCGTCGAACGACCGGTCGTAATGAACCTGTGGTTGGCACCATCGCTATCCATGATGGCCAGGCGTTTGCTGCGATTATCCTTCGGTCCGGTCTCTGCGATATAAGCAATCCGGCTGTCGAAGAACGGGCTTTCGCCGGTCAGACGCGAATAGATAAGGTCGGAACACTTGTGCGCCGCGCGCCGCCAGTCTGCCGGGGGAACCACCCAGCCTTCACGAACGAGTTCGCTCCGTAGCGCCATGTCGTAGAGATAACAGCCGACCGTAAGCTTGCCGTCGGTACGTCCGCGCACATAGCCGTGAACGAGCATTTCTGCCCCGCGGTTCGACCAAGTCGGAAAATTCGGCGAAGTGATTTCGTTGAATGTGGGCTGTGGAAGGGAATCAGGGCCTGTCGGCTTGAATAGTCCGTTGTTACGCAAGTCGGCCGTGATCACCCGGGCCAGTTCCTTGCCGAGAGCTGCCGTTCCCGACGAATTGGCAGGCGTAGATACATCGCGATCGGTCGCGAAGCCCGGAATGGCTATACCAAGATCGTCGAGATTACCCTCGAAACTGACCGATCCCGAAAGGCCTTCGCCCTCATCGATGGTTTCGACCACTCCTCCTTCGGGAAGCGGCTGCCCAAGATCCTGGTTCTGAACCGCCTGATCTTGGGCGGAAAGGGAGGCGGCGAGAAGCGCCGCGGCGGCAAAGAGAACATACTTCACTGGGCCAATCTCCAGTCGAAATCCACGGTGATGACTTTCCATGCCTCATAATACTCTTGAGGCAGATCGAAGGGTGCAGCCAATTGAACGGCTCTTACAGCTTGCTCTCCATGTCGGCCGGCCTGAGCGCGGTTGGTGTCGGTGACACCTCGCTGCCCGGCGACGCTCGGGGCACCGGCCAGCGAACCGTCCGGATTGAGGCTGAAGCGTACCTTGGTGACGATCTTTTCGACATCGGGACCGCTCGGCGGCTGCCAGTGTGGCCGAAGCTGTCGGGCGACAGCCTGAAACAGCGAAGCCTTCGTGCTGGCACCGATTTGCGATGCCGGGGCTCGCGTTTCGTTTGTGCGGCTGCTGTCCCCGGCCCCTTCAAGGAAATTGTCGCCCAGACGCGAGCCACCACTGCGCTGGCTGGTCTGGCGTTGAGGCTGCGGTTGCGGCTGCGCGCGCGGCGGTTGTGCCTGGGGCTGCGTCCGTTGCGGTTCCGGCCGACGCGCCCTTGGCGCTTCCGTACGAGGTTGCGGCGATGGCGCCCGCGTTTCGCGCTGCGGCTGCGGCGCCGGAACCGGACGTTCCACCTGAGGCGGCGCAGGTTGTTGCTGCTCCGGTGCCGGAGCCGGATTGACGTCCATAGTCGGCGCCGTCGAGGCGCGACTTTCCGTTACCGGGTCGGGCGCCGTTGCTTCCATGCCGACATCTTCCGCCAGACTTACGGTCATTCGCTGCGGTGGATCGATAGCTGGCGCCGGAAACAGGCCTTGCACGATAAGAATGGCGAGAAGCGCGACATGCAGTACGACCGCGACGATCAGCCCGGTCCGCTCCTCTGCTCTGATGCCCACTCTCTCCATCGGCATGCGGCTATTCCGCGCCAGATGAACGGTTGTTGACCGATGCAGGGGTTGCGCTGTTTGTGATCAGCGAAATCCGATTGAGACCCGCACGGTTCAATTCTCCCATCACTGCCATCACCCGCCCGTAATCCAGCGCACGATCGGCACGCAGGGTAATGTCGGGGCCTTCCCCGCCCGCACGAGGCAGACTTTCGAGCGCCTGCGGCAAACCGCCGAGTTCGACCGGTGCGTCGTCGATATAGACATAGCCGGCCTCGTCGATGCTGATGGTCACCTGCTGCTGCTCATTGGAAAGCTGGGCGGCGCGGCTGTCGGGCAGGTCGATCGGCACCCCGGCCGTCAATAGCGGGGCAGTGACCATGAAAATGATCAGTAGAACCAGCATAACATCGACGAACGGGGTGACGTTGATCTCGCTCATGGGGCGACGGCGACCGCCGCGCCCGCGTCTCGCACCGCGAGATGAGGCTAGCCCCATCGCCATCAGCGCGCCTCCAGCTGGCGGCTGAATGTTGCGTTGAGTTTGTCTGCGAAGCGCTGCAGACGCGCTTCGTAACGATCAACGCGGTGGCTGAAGCGGTTGTAGGCGATGACAGCCGGTATTGCGGCGAACAGGCCGATGGCGGTCGCGAACAGGGCTTCCGAGATACCGGGGGCCACGACGGCCAGCGAGCTGCTTTCCTGCGCGCCGATCTGGAAGAAGCTGTTCATGATGCCCCAGACCGTACCGAAGAGGCCCACAAACGGCGCAACCGAACCCACGGTTGCGAGGAAATTCAGCCGCTCGGCGATCTCGTCGGTTTCATGGGCAATCTGGCTGTCCATGGCGGTCGTGATACGGCCCCGGAGCGCTTCGGGATCGCGCACCGCCGTCTTGGTTGATCGGCGATATTCGGACACGGCGGCCTGGGCCACGCGAGCAACCGGGAGATCCTTCTTTCCGCGTTCGGACGCAAAGCTGTCGAAGCTGTCTGCCTGCCAGAACTCGCTCTCGTATTCGATGGTTTTGGTGCGCAGCTTGGCGACGCGCAGGCTGAAGCTGACTATGATCATCCATACCCATATGCTGGCGAGCAGCAGGCCGGTCATGACCAGCTGGACGACGATGTCGGCATCGAGAAAGAGACGGATCGGATCGAGCCGGGTCGGTGCCGCGGCGGCCAATAGTGTAAGCGAGCTCATTGTTCCCCTTGCTCGGCAAATTGCGCGAAAGCCGCGCGCCATTCCTCTGGCTGGCGTTTGGGCCGGCCTTCGGGTGAAACGAAGCCGACGCGCAAATGTGCCTCGGCCAGAAGTTCGCGCTGTTTACCCGCCAACCTGAACGCAAGCTGGTGCATGCGGCAGGAGGCCGCCTTCAGCTCGGTACAGCGCGTTTCGATGAGTACATCGTCATCGAGCCTGGCGGGGCGCAAGTATTTGAGATTTATCGCCGAAACGGCATACGCCCCCTCCCCCGCCTCGATCGCGGCGCGCTGATCGATGTCGAGGCGGCGCAGTAGATCGCTGCGGGCCCGTTCGAACCAGCGCAGGTAATTGGCGTGGTAGGTGATCCCGGACAGGTCCGTGTCTTCGTAATAGACGCGTACGGCATAGAGGTGGGTATCACCTTCGAGCGTTCCGTCCGGGAGATTGGGCAGTGTCATGGGCAAGGGCGCCCTTTAGACGAGGCGGGAGTCCCGCGGCAATGGAGAACGACGAACCGACGTGTTGGCGCGGCCAAGCGGGAATCCATCACTTTCCGCGCAGGTCGGAGAGCTTGCGTTCCCATTGCAGCGCATGCGTGATGATATCGTCGAGATCGGCGTATTGCGGCTGCCACGGCAAGACCGAGCGGATGCGCGAAGGGTCCGAAACCAGTTCGCCCGGGTCCCCCGCACGACGCGGCACCAGATGTCGATCAAACGTATGATTGGTCACCCGAACAACGGCATCGAGCACTTCGAACACCGAAAAACCACGCCCATAACCGCAGTTCATGGTCAGCGAACGGTCGGGCTGGCTGATGAGAGCTTCGAGCGAGAGCAGATGAGCGGCGGCCAGGTCGCTGACGTGGATGTAATCGCGCACGCCAGTACCGTCGCGCGTGTCGTAATCGGTGCCGAAGACGGACACGCTGTCCCGCTTGCCCGTCGCCGCCTCGCAGGCGACCTTTATCAGATGTGTTGCCCCAGCCGTCGACTGGCCGGTGCGCCCCTGAGGATCGGCGCCCGCGACATTGAAATACCGCAGCGCGCAATAGTTGAAACGATGCGCCGCGCTGGCATCTGCGAGCATCTGTTCGGTCATC
The DNA here is from genome assembly GCF_019857205.1 of Qipengyuania pacifica. Taxonomy (GTDB): domain Bacteria; phylum Pseudomonadota; class Alphaproteobacteria; order Sphingomonadales; family Sphingomonadaceae; genus Qipengyuania; species Qipengyuania pacifica. The sequence goes on from NZ_JAHWXO010000004.1 coordinate 365,797, forward strand.
AGCTTGGACCAGCCGTATGGGTTGATCGGCTGTTTGGGGCTGTCTTCCGAAACCGGCGAGACTTCGGGCGTGCCGTAGGTCGCAGCAGTGGAACTGAAGATGAAATGCCGGATGCCGCCAGCAACCGCCGCTTCGATCAGCGCGCGGCTTTTGACGGTGTTGTTGTCGTAATATTTCAGCGGATTTTCGACCGATTCCGGGACCACGACGGACCCTGCAAAATGCATGATGGCCGCGATGCCCTGTTCTGCGAAAATGCGCGTCAACAGGGACGCATCGGCAATGTCGCCTTCGTAAAGTGGCACATCGTCAGGCACGGCAAAGGCAAAGCCGGTCGACAGATTGTCGATCACCGCCACCGGCCAACCTGCATCGCGCAAGGCAAGGACCGCGTGACTGCCGATATACCCGGCCCCGCCGGTCACCAGGACGGGCACTTTTCGAACGTCGTTCATGGCGCGCGGAGTTAGCACAAGATCAGGACGCGGCAACGCTTCACGCGAGCCTCGACGGTTCGCGGTGCAGATTTGCCTGCCCATGCGTTGCAGGGAAAGACAGAAATCTCAGACAGACGTGAGAAGGATCGCCCACATGAAACCTCTACCCATTGCTCTTGGCCTTGCCGCTGCACTGACGCTCGGCGCCTGCACCACCACGCCCACGGGTCCCGTCGAGGTAACCCGGTTCGTTGCCGCCGATCGCACGGCCGAGCTGGGCCGCGGGAGCATCTTCGTCGAGAGCGCCGCCGGGCTGGAGGGCGATAGCCTGACGCTGTCACCCTACAAGGCGGCCGTTGCCGACGAGCTGCGCCGTCTCGGCTATACCGAAAGTGCGCGCGAAGGCGCGGGTCAGGTCGCGCAGGTTTCGGTGGAACGCTACATGCTGGGAAGCGGCGGACGCCGCAGTCCGGTCAATGTCGGTGTGGGCGGTTCCACGGGCAGCTACGGGTCGGGCCTGGGACTTGGGATCGGCATCAATCTTGGCGGCGGACAGAAGGATCGGCTGGGTACGGAAATGGCCGTAACCATCCGCGACAAGGCAACCGGCGAGAGCATCTGGGAAGGCCGCGCCGATTTCCAGGCACCTGAAGATTCGCCCCTTGCACGCGGACCCGCGAACGCCCAGACGGTCGCCTCCGCGCTGTTCCGGGACTTCCCCGGCAACAATGGCGAAACAATAGAAGTAGAGGTTTCCGAGTGAGTGATATCCGGATCGATTCCGCGTTCGACAGCGGCAATATCGAAGTGCTGTCGGTAAACGGCGCCAGCGCCAGGCTGGTGATCCCGAAAGACACGAACAGCGATTTCAAACAGTGGTTTCACTTCCGCGTATCGGGCGCGGCAGGCCGCGAACTGGAACTGAACATCACCGGGCTGGAAGAAAGCGCCTATCCCGGCGGCTGGCCCGGTTACGATGCCTGCGTGTCCGAAGATCGCGATTACTGGGGGCGCGCCGCGTCCAGTTACGACAAGAATACGGACGGCGGTACGCTGACGATCCGTTATCTGCCGGCAAGCGACGTGGCGTGGTTTGCCTATTTCGCGCCCTATTCGATGGAACGCCATCACGATCTGATCTCGGAAGCGGCCGCTTCGGAAGGCGTCGACTACGTTCACCTCGGCACCACGCTCGACGGGCAACCGATCGATTGTCTCGAGATGGGCGAAGGCGAGTTCAAGGTTTGGCTCTATGCCCGCCAGCATCCCGGCGAAACGCAGGCGGAATGGTGGATGGAAGGTGCGCTGGAAGTGCTGACCGACCCCGCCGACAGCGTGGGCCGTCTGCTGCGCGAGAAGTGCCGCCTGCATCTGGTGCCCAACTGCAACCCCGATGGTTCGAAGCGCGGCAATCTGCGCGTCAATGCCGCCGGTTCGAACCTAAACCGCGAATGGGCCGAGCCCAGCGCAGAAAAATCACCGGAAGTACTCGCCATTCGCAACCGGATGGATGAAACGGGCGTCGATTTTGCCATGGATGTCCACGGCGACGAAGCGATCCCGGTCAGCTTCCTCGCTGGTTTCGAAGGCGTCCCGAGCTGGACCGACCAGCAGGGCGATGGATATTACAGCTATGAGGCGATCCTCGACCGCCGCACGCCGGATTTCCAGACCGAACAGGGCTATACCAAATCGGCCCCCGGCAAAGCCAATCTGGCGATGAGCACCAATCAGGTGGCCGAACGTTTCGGCGCCACGTCGATGACGCTGGAAATGCCGTACAAGGACAATCCGGCCAGCCCCGAACCCGAGCAGGGCTGGAGCCCCGAACGCTGCAAGATGCTGGCGCGCGACTGCCTGGCCAGCCTGCTCGAATGGCTGGAAACCCGCGAGGGCTGAGCGAAACGCTCAGCCTTCGAGGATTTTCTGGGCGACCTCTTCGATCGAGCCGGTAACGAGAAGCGGCTGGCCACCGACGATCCCGACGGTGGTCTGGCCGTTCTCGGCCGCGCGCAGCCACGCGATATTCGAGGCGACGACGAGATAGTTCCCGCCGCGCGAATTGAGGGCAACGAATTTCATAACTGGGGAGTCTCCTGATGCAGCGGGAATACCCTGCATCGCTCACGGAGCGGTTAACGGGGGTACCGTGATCAGGCCACGGCGGGATGGAGCATCCGCAGGGTTCGCGCCGTAGCATCGAATTCCACGTCGACGCCGACCGGCAGGCTCAACTGGTTACCGACGTGGCCGGTGTCGAAGCCGGCAATTGCCGGTTTGCCAAGCGCACCAAGGTATTGGTCGACGACGTCGTCGAGCGTGAAGGTATCGCTGCCCGGTGCCGAGGAACCGCAGCGGGTGCACTGGCCGAAGATCACCCCACCCACACGGTCCAGGATTCCGCCAAGCTTCAACTGCTGGAACATGCGATCGACGCGATAGGGGTCTTCGTTGATGTCTTCCACGAAGAGGATCGCACCGTCAAAGTCGGGCAACCAGCCCGTGCCCATCAGGGTCGACAATATGGTGAGATTTCCCCCGAGGAGGCGCCCGCGGGCCGTGCCGCCGGTCAGCGTGCGCGCCGGGCGACCGACGGCATCTTCCACATCCGCCCCGCCGAGGACCGGCGTGCCCGCGGCAAATGCGATCTGCCACAGGCTGTCCCAGCTTTCCTTCTGCCAGCTGCTCGCCCCATTGGGGGCGTGCAGGGTCGCAAAGCCGGCCCGGGCAGCGATGGCAAGATGCAGCGCAGTCGTATCGCTGTAGCCGATCAGCAGCTTGGGGTTGTCACGAATCCCCTTCCAGTCGAGCAAAGGCAGGATGCGCGCCCCGCCCCAGCCGCCGCGTATGGCGAAGATGGCGCGGACATCGGGATCGGCGAACATTACATCGAGATCGCTTGCCCGTGCGGCATCGGTCCCCGCCAGGTAGCCATATTGTTCGCCGACATGCTGCCCCAGCTTCGGCACCAGTCCCATGCCGGTGATCCAGTGGATGGCACGGTCCAGTTCGTCCGGCAGGGTCAAGGCGCTGGCAGGCGCGACCAGCCCGACCGTATCGCCTGCGCGCAGGCGCGGCGGTTTGCGGCCAGCTTTCGCAGACAAGGAACCCGGCATGAGCGCCGCCCCCGCCAGCCCACCCAGCAGGCCAAGCGCGGTGCGGCGCGCGATCATGCGAGGCTCGCAGGGCCGAATGCGTGCGGCAGCAGATCCGACAGGCGCAGCCTGCGCACTTCGTCCGGGCCGACACAGAGAATTTCGGGATCCGTCCCGCCAAGCTGTGCAAGTTCGTTGAGCACCTGGCGGCAACGACCGCAGGGCGTGATCGGATCTGTGCCCGGACCGGTCACAGCGACCGCTTGCAGCCCGCCGCGGGCGCCATCGGCCATGGCCTTGGACACCGCGACCGTTTCCGCACACAGGGCCAGGCCGTAGCTGGCGTTTTCGATATTCGTTCCGGTCACGATGCTGCCATCTGCAAAACGTAGCGCCGCGCCGACGGGAAATTTCGAATAGGGCGAATAGGAGTGCTGCGCAGCCTGGCGCGCGGCATCGATAAGTTCCTGGTCGGTCATCGTTCAGTCCTCAGGGCCGGACAACGACCCAGCGCAGCGGTTCCTGCGCAGCTTCGGTCTTGTACCAGCGATTGGCGGTCCACATCAGCCACGGCCTGCTTGCGTAATCTGGTTCGACCCAGCTGCGGGTAAGCCATAGCTGACGGTCGAACCGGCGCGACGGCGCATAGGCGGCTTCGAATTCTTCTACCGGCGCGAGGATGGCGGGTTTGCCGCTATGCGCCTCGATCTGGTTGACGAGCGTGGTCAGCTCGCTCTGCACCGCGGCATCCGACACGCGCGACGGGCACTGGTCGGCCGTCGTTTCCAGCAGAATGACCGGAGGCAGGAGGTCGCTGTCGCGCGGTACCATGGTGACGAAATTGGCCGACTGGCCATCGGCCACGGCGCAGGGATCGAAACGGTGCGTCGCCCCCACCGCGAGCCCTGCGGTGCGTGCGCGGGCGAGGTTCTGCCCGAATGCGATATCCTTGCGCCCGGCCCCGTCGCTTGCTTCCAGATAGACGAATTTGGCGCCAAGGCCCGCAATGGTGCCGAAATCGACCGCGCCATCGGCGGCGCCCACCAGCGCGCCCTGATCGGGCCAGACCGCCTCGTCCGGCCGCCAGCTGCGACCCTTGTGCCAGCCATAGGCACCGGCGACGAGCAGCAGGACCAGCACCAGCAGCACGATCTTTCCCACCCGCGGGAACAGCCTTTTCGCCCCGGCCCTGCGCCGTCCGCGTCCGCGCTTAGCCATACTTACCCCTCAGCCCTTGATATGCAGTACGCAGATGAGCGTGAAGAGGCGCCGCGCAGTGGCGAAATCCGTTTCGATCTTGCCCTCCAGCCGCTCAACCAGCAGCTCTGCCGCGCGATTGTGAATGCCCCGGCGCGCCATGTCGATCGTCTCGATTTCCATCGGCGTCGCTTTGCGAATGGCCTGATAATAACTGTCGCAGATGGCGAAATATTCGCGGATCGGCCGCCGGAAGCGCGCCAGACCGAGCAACAGTTCTTCCAGCAGCTGATCGTCCTGATCGGCGATCCGCATCAGCAGGCGCCCATCGCGAACCGCAAGGGTCAGGCGGTAGGGCCCGGCCGCGCCGCGCTCTGCCGCGCGCACCGGCTTGAACAGGTTTTCCTCGATCAGATCGAAGATGGCGATCCGCCGTTCCTGCTCGATATCGGCATTGCGCCAGATGATCGTCTCTTCATCGAGCTCGATATGCGCGATGCGATGGTCGCCCGGAGAAGATGCTGAATCGGTCATGCCTGCACGCTGCTTTCGCAGAGATAGGCGGGTTGCGGCAAGGGGCTCGCGAAGTGTCCCCACTATCCACAGGGCGAAATGAAAATTTAGCGGCCTAATTTCCTTGTCACCACGACCCCGCGGCAGGCATCAGACGCGCATGGCCGATACCGATCTCCTCTTCCGCACCGACGATTCGACCGATGCCAGATCGGCGAAAGGTCCCGTGCTGCCCGCCAACCTGGAAGCGGAAGCGGCCTTTCTGGGCGCCGTGCTGATCGACAACAAGGTGATCGAGGAACTGACCACGCCGCTGATGGCGGATCATTTCCACGAGCCGGTGCACCAGCGCATCTATGAACGCGTGCTCAAGCTGCTGGACCGCAATTCGGTGGCGACGCCGGTTACACTCAAGCCCTATTTTGAGAGCGACGAGGCGCTGAAGCAGCTTGGCGGCACGACCTATCTGGCGCAGCTGACAGCCGACGGCCAGGGCTTGCTGCACCCGCGCGAACTGGCCGACCAGATCTATGACCTCGCGCTGCTGCGCGAACTGGTGAGCGTGGGGCGCAATCTCGTGGAAGGGGCGCTGGACACGTCGGACGAGGTCGAACCGCTGCGCAAGATCGAGATGGCCGAGGCCGATCTCTACCGCGTGGCCGAAGGCGCGACGACGGGCAGCGAGGCGCAGACCTTCCGCAAGGCGGCGTTCGGCGCGCTGGAAGTGGTCCAGGCGGCGATGAATTCGGGGGGGCGCTTCTCGGGCAAGACCACCGGCCTCGACACGATCAACGACAAGACCAGCGGCCTGCACAATTCGGACCTCGTGATCCTTGCCGGGCGCCCGGCCATGGGCAAGACCTCGCTCGCCACCAACATCGCCTTCAATGCGGCGCGGCGGCTGATGGACGATCTCAAGACGGGAATCGAGGCCGACAAGTCGCCCGGCGCGGGCGTTGCTTTCTTCAGCCTGGAAATGAGCGCCGACCAGCTGGCCACGCGTATCCTGGCCGAACAGGCGGAAATCTCGAGCGAAAAGCTGCGTTCGGGCAAATTGAGCCGGGAGGAATTCCAGCGCCTGTCCTTCGCCAGCCAAGAGCTGACCGACCTGCCGCTCTATATCGACGACACCCCGGCGCTGACCATCGGCGCGCTGCGGACACGGGCGCGGCGCCTGAAGCGGCGCCACAATATCGGCCTGGTGATCGTCGACTATCTGCAACTGCTGCAGGGTTCCGGCCGTGCAAGCGACAACCGGGTGAACGAAATCTCGGAAATCAGCCGCGGACTGAAGACGCTGGCGAAGGAACTGCACGTTCCGGTGATCGCCCTGTCGCAGCTTTCACGCCAGGTCGAACAGCGCGAAGACAAGCGCCCGCAGCTCGCCGACCTGCGCGAATCGGGTTCGATCGAGCAGGACGCCGACATGGTGTGGTTCATCTTCCGCGCCGAATATTATCACAACGCGACCAAGCCCGACACGCCCGACGAAACCAGTTCGGAAGAAGTGCGGATGAAATACGCCGAATGGGAAGCGCGCCATCTGGAACTGGTCAACAAGGCAACCCTGATCGTGGCCAAGCAGCGGCACGGCTCGACCGGCAATGTTCCACTGCTCTTCCACAGCGAGTTCACCAAGTTTTCCAGCCCGGAAGTGCGGAACTACGAGGAATACGAGTAGGTCAGATCCCCAGGTTCAGGCGCCTGGTAACGGTGTAGTCGATCACCGATACCAGCAGCCAACTGAGGTTCCAGCGAATGCGGTTCCAGATCGTCGCGCGCTGCTTGTGAAGCGGTATCGAAATGCGTTCGGACGCCTCGATGTGCCAGCTGATGAAGTCGCGCATGCGATCAGCCAGGGCAGCATCGTCCACCTTCAGCACCAGTTCGAGATTGATGTAGAGGCTGCGCATGTCGAAATTCGCGCTGCCGAGATAAACCGAATCGTCCAGCACGATCAGCTTGGTGTGCAGCTTGCAGGGCGCGAATTCCCAGATCTGCGCCCGTTTCGAAAGCAGATAGCCATAGAGCGAGCGGCTGGCGCCGATCGTGGCGCCATTGTCCGATTTGCCGGCCATCACGAGGCGCGTCGCGCCTTTCTGCGCGATCCGGCCCATCCTGCGCAGCAGCTTTCTCGGCGGGCTGAAATAAGCCATGAACATATCCAGGCGATCGCCGGAGACGAGATCGTCCGACACGCAACGCGCCCAGCTGGACAAACCGCGTGTCGGCCCGCCGACCAGCCATGTCGTGCGGGCCTGTTTCCATTCCCAGTCGCGGACCGTGCGCGCGATTTCCCGGGCGTGCTGTTCTTCACGTTCGGTCCATTGGCGCAATTTGGAATACCAGTCGTTCAGGCCTTCGACCGCAGATCCTTCGATGACGATGCCGAGATCGTTCCACCCGTTCTCGGCCGGAGGAGCAAAGTAATCGTCGGCGATGTTAAAGCCCCCGAACATCGCTTTCCTGCCGTCTGCGATAACCATTTTCTGGTGGTTGCGGATGAGATAGCGCCGGGTCCACTTCGCCGAAAAACACAGGAATTCGCCGCCCGCCTCGACCAGAGGCTGCAGAAATGCATCGGTCGCATCGGCGCCGAAACGATCCACGATGAGGGTCACCCCGACCCCGCGCCTTGCCGCCGCAACGAGCGCATCGCGAAATTGCGTGCTGACCGTATCCTCGGCAAATATGTAGAAGCAGACGTCGAGACTTTTCCGTGCGCCGGCGACGAGATCGAACAACGCCTTACGCCGGGCCTCCCCGCCCGGATAGAAAGCGAGATGCTGGCCCGCTGCATCCATTTCGAAAGGCTCCGGATCGGTAAAGTCCGCGCCGGGGCTGGCCGTTTCGATGTCTCCCATACTTCCGGCCTTACTCGCTTGCTGACGGGTGGCAATCCTTGACTGTCGAGCCCCGAGCGCTTAAATGGCGCGCTTTCCCGGAATCACTTGATTTGCATCGGAGTGCCAATGGCGCGCGTTACTGTCGAAGACTGCGTAGACAAGGTCCCCAACCGTTTCGATCTCGTCCTGCTGGCTGCCCAGCGGGCACGTGAGATTTCTGGTGGTGCGGAAATGACCGTCGATCGCGATCGCGACAAGAACCCGGTCGTTGCCCTGCGCGAAATCGCCGAACAGACGGTCAAGCCGAAGGAACTGCACGAAGCTGCAGTGACCAACCTGCAGAAAATCCTACCGGACGACGATGACGAGATGGATGAAGTGGGTTCGCTGAGCCAGTCCGCAGAAGCACTGCGGATCACCGCTTCGGCACCGACCCGTTCGACCTCGATCGGCGCCGACTACGACGGCTGATCCGAGCAGGCTTGCTGAAAATAGTGGAAAGGCCGCCCGCTGGGCGGCCTTTTTGCGTTGCAGCAAGGATGGCGCTGGCCTTATCCTGCAACTGGACAGGAGGGCATATGAGCGAGTTCGGCGACGCATTCGGGACTGCAGTCGAAGGCGGCCTTTTCGCCAAGGCCGTGGGCCGCGGAAGCAAGGGCCTGCCAGAAGCTGCAGAGCTGCAGGCTGGCCACTTCGACGAAGGGGCATGCCTCAATTGCGGAACGGCGCTGACGGGCAACTATTGCCACGCCTGCGGCCAGAAAGCGCATCTGCACCGGACGCTGGGCGCGTTCTTGCATGATCTTCTGCATGGCGCCCTGCACTTCGAAGGCAAAACCTGGAAGACCCTGCCGAAGCTGGCGCTGAAGCCCGGCCAGCTTACCCGTCGCTACATAGAAGGCGAACGCGCATCCTTCGTTAGCCCGATGGGCCTGTTTCTGTTCTCCGTCTTCCTGATGTTCGCGGTTTTCCAGGTTGCAGGGATCGGACTTTCTACCCCGCCGCAATTCGGTTCTGCCAGCCGCGACATCACGCACGCCATCGAAAATCTTGAACGCGAGCGCGCCGACTTGCGCGCCGAGCTTTCGGCAATGGAGCCCAACGACCCCGGGCGTTCCGAAACACAGGCGGATCTGGCCCGAGTGGAAGAACAGGTGACAACGCTGAACTCGCTGCCGGTTATGGGCCCCGGCGCGAAAGGACAGACGCAATGGAAATCCGGCATCGGGTGGTTCGATAAGACGATCAAGAAGTGGAACGATAACCCGAACCTGATGCTCTACAAACTGCAGAGCAACAGCTACAAATTCAGCTGGCTGTTGATTCCGTTGTCATTGCCGTTCGTCTGGCTTCTGTTCTTCTGGAAGCGCCGCTTCCGCGCCTATGACCACGCGATTTTCGTGACATATTCGATCGCGTTCATGTCGCTCCTGTTCATCGTGATTTCGATCCTGGTGAAGGTCGGGGCGCCCGAGTGGTTATCGGCAGGCCTGGCGTTTATCGTGCCACCGATCCACATCTACAAGCAATTGCGCCATGCATATGATCTGAACCGCTTTTCGGCTTACTGGCGGCTGGCGTTGCTACTGATCTTCATCACCATCATTGCCAGCCTCTTCATCCAGCTGGTGTTCTTCCTCGGCGCGTTCTGACGACGCGAAAGAAAAAAGGGGCGCTCCCGCGAGGAGCGCCCCTTATGATTGGGTTGGCCATGGCCTTCAGGCACCTTGCGGCGCAGTGCCCCCGCCGAATTTCCTGCCGGCCTTCGGGACAGCGGCCCCTGCAAGCGGCTTGATCGTGACGGAGCTCTTGGGTTCGTCCGGCCGGTCGATCTTGCCATCTTTCATCAGCTGATCGATTTCTTCCCCGGTCAGTGTCTCGTATTCGAGCATAGCCTGAGCAAGCAGGTGCAACTTGTCCTCCTGATCTGTCAGAATTTCCGTTGCCCGCTTCAGACCGTTTTCGACCAGATCCTTGATTTCGGCATCGATCAGCTTGTTCGTTTCAGCACCGCCCATGGTACGCGCGGTCTGTCCCATGCCGAGATAACCTTCCTGGCTCTGTTCGTATTGCAGGGGACCGAGCTTGTCGGACATGCCCCACTTGGTGACCATATTCCGGGCGAGATCGGTGGCGTACTGAATGTCGCCGCTGGCACCGCTCGATACCTTGTCGTGACCGAAGATGATCTCTTCTGCGACGCGGCCGCCCATAGCGACCGCCAGGTTCGCGTGCATCTTGTCACGGTGGTAGGAATAGCTGTCCCGTTCAGGCAGACGCATGACCATGCCCAGCGCGCGACCGCGCGGAATGATCGTTGCCTTATGGATGGGATCGGATGCCGGCTCGTTCAGCGACACCAGCGCGTGGCCGGCCTCGTGATAGGCGGTCATCTTCTTCTCATCCTCGGTCATGACCATGCTGCGGCGCTCCGCACCCATCATGACCTTGTCCTTGGCGTCTTCGAACTCCTGCATGGCGACCAGGCGCTTGTTGCGGCGCGCGGCAAGCAAGGCCGCTTCGTTACACAGGTTGGCGAGATCCGCCCCCGAGAAACCGGGTGTTCCGCGCGCGATCGTGCGAGGATTGACGTCGGGCGCCAGCGGCAGCTTCTTCATATGAACGGCGAGAATTTTCTCACGGCCGTCGATATCCGGCACCGGCACCACGACCTGACGGTCGAAACGACCCGGACGCAGCAGTGCAGGATCGAGCACGTCGGGGCGGTTGGTGGCGGCGATGATGATGATGCCTTCGTTCGCCTCGAACCCGTCCATTTCGACCAGCAGCTGGTTCAGCGTCTGCTCGCGCTCGTCGTTCGAATTGCCCAACCCATGGCCGCGTGAACGGCCAACGGCATCGATTTCGTCGATAAAGAGGATGCACGGGGCATTCTTCTTCGCCTGTTCGAACATGTCGCGCACGCGGCTTGCACCGACGCCGACGAACATTTCGACGAAGTCAGACCCTGAAATGGTAAAGAACGGCACGCCCGCCTCGCCCGCAATGGCGCGAGCCAGCAGTGTCTTACCGGTACCGGGCGAGCCGACGAGCAGCGCACCCTTGGGAATCTGGCCGCCGAGTTTGGAGAAGCGCTGCGGATCCTTGAGGAATTCGACGATCTCTTCCAGCTCTTCGCGGGCTTCATCGATGCCGGCGACATCGTCGAACGTAACCTTGCCCTGCCGTTCCGTCAGCAGCTTGGCTTTCGATTTTCCGAAACCCATCGCGCCACCCGCGCCGCCGCCCTTCTGGACCTGGCGCAAGGCGAAGAATGCGATACCGAGGATCAGCACGAATGGCAGGATCTGGATCAGTGCGTAGAGCAGGATATTGCCATTATCGGCTTCCGCACCCGAATAGCGCACGCCATTGTCTTCGAGCAGCTGGGGCAACGATGTATCGTTGGCCACGGGAATGGTCGAAAACTGTTCGCCATTCTTCATTTCACCCACGATCTGGGTTTCGGAAATCTGCACATTGGCAACCGAGCCTTCGGCAACCTTGTCGCGGAAGTCGGAATAAAGCAGCTGCGTACCATTGCCGCTGCTGCTGCCACCAAAGAACGAGACGACCATCAGCAGGGCGAGAAAAATGCCGCCCCAGATCATCAGGCTCTTCACCCAGGGGTTGGGTCCGTTGCCTTCGGGCTCGGGGGGAGAATTCTGCTCGCTCATTCGCGGGTTCCTTTCATTCCCGAGTATGTAGGATACCACAGGTGAATGGCAAGTTGACCCGTGCCCGCAATTTTACGTGTGCCGCAGCGCGGTTCACAGGAACGGCAGACCGCCGCCATCGCCCGAAGAATTTAGGAACATGTAAAGGCCCGCCCCGGCCGCAATGCCGGTGAAGACAAGCGCAGCAAGGACGAGTGCACCGTCCCGCACGGTAAGAGCCAGTCCCAACACTGCGATGGCGAGCATCGGGAAGGAACTGGCGAAGGGCAGAAATTCGAGGGGCGGCACCGTACAGCACAATGCGATGATGAGGATCGCGACCAATTTGATAGCGATGCCTTCGGTCAGTATTTCAAGGCGACCTTCGCTGTGCCGGTCGAGAAATTTGCCGACACCGCGAAGCTTGCCGACCGCCTTGTGAAGTTTCCTAGAGCCGACCGCCCGCTTCTGCACGAACTGCGGCATCCAGACATGGTCGCGCCCAATGAGGAGCTGAACCGCTATCAGCGCGATGAACAGCGCGAGAGCGGTTGGCAGTCCCGGTATGCCGCCGATCGGCGAAAGTTCGAGCAAGGCGGGAAGCATTATGAAGGGGCCGAAGCTTCGTTCGCCGAAATCGTCCAGAACATCCGCGACGCAGACCTTGTCGCCGTGCGAAGCAAGCTCGTCGAGCTCGCTGAGCACTTCGGTTACGCTGGATGGTTCGTGATGCGCCAACTGCAACTCCCTCGCGCACGAAACGCCCATACGGCGAAAAGGTTACGCGCGGATCATCCCGCCTTCTTCAGCAAAGCCGAACGTTCGCAGCGGCATACCACTTCGCCGCGCTGGTTCACGGCTTCATGCATGAAGGTGACGATCCCCGTGTCCGGCCGCGATTTGCTTTCGCGCAGAGCGATGACTTCGCTGGTTGCATGAAGCGTGTCGCCGATGAAAACCGGCTTGGGCATGACCAGCTTGTCATAGCCGAGATTGGCGACCAGCGTGCCGAGCGTGGTATCCCCCACGCTCAACCCCACCATCAGCGAAAAAGTATAGGTCCCGTTGACGAGGATCTGTCCAAATTCACTCTCCTTGGCCGCTTCCACATCGAGATGAAGTGGCTGGGGATTGTGGGTCATCACGGTGAAGAAGAGGTTGTCCGCTTCCGTCACCGTGCGCCGTATTTCATGCGTCAACTTGTCGCCGACCGTCCATTCATCGAAGTGCCTGCCTGCCATCAGCTGTGACCCATGACGGCTTTCACCTCGAGGAAGTCGTGGAAGCCCCATTCACCCCATTCGCGGCCATTGCCCGATTTCTTGTAACCGCCGAAAGCCGCGTTCATGTCGTAACCGCCATTGATCGCGACCCGCCCGGCACGGATGCGCTTGGCGAGGCTGCGGGCGAGTTCGATATCTTCGCCGGTGATCGCGCTGGCGAGGCCGTATTCGGTATCGTTGGCGATGCGAATGGCATCATCGTAATCGTCGTAGCCCAGAATGCAGAGCACGGGACCGAAGATTTCTTCGCGCGCGATGGTCATGTCGTTGTCGACATCGGCGAAGACGGTCGGCTTGACGAAGTGACCTGTTTCGAGGCCCTCCGGCTTGCCGGGACCGCCAGCGACCAATGTCGCGCCTTCCTCGATGCCTTTTTCGATCAGGCCCTGGATCTTGTCCCATTGGGTACGGCTGACTACCGGTCCGATTGCGGCATTGCCCTTGGGATCGCCGGGAATGACACCCTCTGCCGCTTCCCTGGCGGCAGCCTTGGCTTCCTCCATGCGCTTGCGCGGCACGAGCATGCGCGAAGGGGCGGTACAGGTCTGGCCCGAATTGCCCATCATCGCGACTGTGCCCTTGGCGACCGACTTTGCAAACGACCCGTCATCGAGGACGATGTTGGGGCTCTTGCCACCCAGTTCCTGCGCCACGCGCTTGACCGTATCGGCCGCGTTCTTGGCAATCAGCACGCCGGCACGGGTCGAGCCGGTAAAGCTGACCATGTCGATGTCGGGATGACCCGAGATCGCCTCGCCGACACCTGGACCGTCGCCGTTGATCAGATTGAAGACACCGGCAGGCACACCAGCCGCGTCGAGGATTTCAGCGAATATGTAAGCGTTGAAGGGTGCAATCTCGCTGGGCTTGAGGATCATGGTGTTGCCCGTCGCAAGCGCCGGGAAGACCTTGCAGGCGATCTGGTTGAGCGGCCAGTTCCACGGAGTGATCATGCCGACAACGCCGATCGGTTCCCACACATGAAGCGTCGGGCCGTCCTGGCGTTCGAACTCGAAGCCTTCGAGAATTTCGATGGCCTTTTGGCAGTGGCCGGCCAGCAAGCCGACATGCGGGCCGTTGGCAAGGCTCATCGGGGCGCCCATTTCATCGCTGACGGCAGTGGCGAGTTCTTCCTTGCGGCTTTCGATCTCGGCCTGGATCGCGCGCAGCAGCGTCAGCCGATCTTCCCTGCTCGTCTGGCTGAAGCTTTCGAAAGCACGGCGCGCTGCCGCCACGGCCTTGTCGACATCGGCCTTCGTGCCGAAGCTGATCTGGCCGATCGTTTCCTCGGTCGCCGGGTTTTCGACGTCGACGGTGTTTGCAGCCTCGGGGGCGACCCATTGGCCATCGATGTAGAATTTGGTGCAATCGCGCATGGGAATCTCTCCTTTGCGCGGTTCACTAGCCTCCTTCGGACCAGCGCGCCACCACTGCATCGCCATCCTGAACGCTGTCGCGGATGGTCGCGGGCGTCCGGTCGAAACGCGGTGCAGGTGCCGTATGCCAGCGCCCGCCATGTTCGACGAACGCACCGCGCGCCTTCATATGCGGATGGTCTTTCGCGTGATCGAGCGGGACGACCGGCGCGAAACAGGCATCGGTGCCTTCGAGCAGTTCACACCATTCGTCCTGCGTTTTCGTCGCGAACAGATTCGCAAGATCGTGGGCATAGCTGTCCCATTTCGACGGATCCATCTGCGCTTCCCGCAGGTGATCGGGCGCATCGGCACGCTGAAGCAATTCGGCATAGAATTGCGGCTCGATGGCCCCCACGCTGATTTCCTTCCCGTCCTTGCAGGTATAGCAGCGGTAGAAATGCGCGGCCCCGCCCAGCAGGCCCGCGCCGCGATCGACCGTGCGCAAGGCGCTGTGCGGTTGGCCGTAGAAGAAACTCATCAAGCTGGTGACGCCATCGACGATCGCCGCATCGACAACCTGACCTTTGCCGCTGCTGGTCCGTTCGAACAACGCCGCAAGGATGCCCATGGCGCAATACATCGAACCGCCGCCGAAATCGCCGACGAGATTCTGTGGCGGCACGGGCAGTTCTCCCCGCTTGCCGATCGCATCCAGCGCGCCGGTGATAGCGATGTAGTTGAGATCATGCCCGGCCGCTTGCGCTAAGGGGCCGTCCTGTCCCCAGCCGGTCATACGGGCGTAGATGAGAGCCGGATTGGCCGAGAGCAGATCATCGGGTCCGAGACCGAGCCGCTCCATAACTCCGGGACGAAAACCTTCAATCAGCACATCGGCGTGCTTCAGCGCTGTCTTGACGAAGGCCTGACCATCCTCGCTCTTCAGATCGACCGCGACACGGTGGCGCGCGCGTTCGACGACGGGATTCATCGGCTGATGGCCGGACCGTTCGATCCGCACGACTTCCGCCCCCATGTCGGCCAGCATCATCGCGACGTGGGGCCCCGGGCCGATGCCCTGGAATTCGACGACCTTGAGGCCGGTCAGCGGACCGTTGCTCGGCATATTGTTCTCTCCCTAAAAGCTTTTCGGCAGATCCAGCACATGCGTTGCCACATGGCTCAGGATCAGATTGGTGCTGATCGGCGCGACTTGGTACAAACGCGTCTCGCGAAACTTGCGCTCGACATCGTATTCCTCGGCGAAGCCGAAGCCGCCATGCGTCTGGATGCACGTGTCGGCCGCAAACCAACTCGCCTCGCTCGCCAGCATCTTGGCCATGTTCGCCTCCGTCCCGGCGCCTTCCCCGGC
This sequence comes from Qipengyuania pacifica, assembly GCF_019857205.1. Lineage (GTDB taxonomy): Bacteria > Pseudomonadota > Alphaproteobacteria > Sphingomonadales > Sphingomonadaceae > Qipengyuania > Qipengyuania pacifica. Next base: position 381,551 of record NZ_JAHWXO010000004.1, read on the forward strand.
GTCGAACATTCGCGCGGCCTTGGTCACCATTTCGGCAGCTGCGGAGAGCTGGACGTACGCGCGCGCGATAGGAAACTGGATACCCTGATTTTCGCCGATCGCGCGACCGAAGACAGTACGATCCTTCGCGTAAGCCGAAGCGCGGTCGATAAAAAAGCGCCCATCGCCAATGCATTCGCTGGCAATAAGGATCCGCTCGGCATTCATGCCGGAAAGGATGTAGCGAAAGCCCTTCCCCTCCTCCCCGATCAGTGCGCTGGCTGGCACGCGCAGATCATCGAAGAACAGCTCCGTCGTCGCATGATTGAGCATGGTACGCACGGGCCTTACGGTCAGCCCGTTGCCGACCGCCTCGCGCATATCGACCAGAAGAACGCTCATGCCATCGGATGGCTTGGCGCATTCGTCGCGCGGGGTGGTGCGGCACAGCAGGACCATCAGGTCGGAATGCTCGGCGCGGCTGATCCAGATTTTCTGACCATTGACGATGTAGTCGTCGCCCTCCCGCCGAGCGAAGGTCGAGATACGCGTGGTATCGGTACCGGCACCCGGCTCGGTCACACCGAAGGCTTGCAGGCGCAATTCCCCGCTTGCGATCTTGGGAAGATAGGTGCGCTTCTGTTCTTCCGATCCATGCTTGAGAAGCGTACCCATCGTGTACATCTGCGCATGGCAGGCCCCGCCGTTCGAGCCTGAACGATGGATTTCTTCCAAGACGGCGCATGCCGCCTCCAGGCCCAGGCCGGATCCGTCATATTCTTCCGGTTTCAGGACCGACAGAAACCCTGCCTCGGTCAGCGCAGTGACGAATTCGGTCGGATAGGCGCGCTCACGGTCGAGCTGTTGCCAGTACTCGCCTGAAAACTTCGCACATAGTCGCCGGACCGCATCGCGGATTTCCGGAAAGGTCTCGCTCAAAACTCCGTCTCCCATTGCAACCTGTCTGGCGCGGGAATTCGGCTTTGGCAACGGTGATGGGAAGAATGGATGCCCCGTGAGGATTCGAACCTCAATTGACGGAGGCAGAGTCCCATTGCAACGGACAACGACTCGGTCAAAAATCGGGGGAAACAGGGGCGTTCCCGCATCCATGTCGCAAATTTGCTGCATTGAGAATTAGTCGCGATCGGGAACACCGTCCTCGTCGGGCGGACAGATATCGTCAGGGACGATTTTTGAGAACCCAATCATCCACCGCCCGCATCATGTCGGCGGCACATTCCTTGAGGTCAATTAGGTGCCCGTAGAGGTCAAACGTAACCTGTATAGAAGAATGACCCATAAGTTTCTGGACGCGCTTTGCAGAGAACCCCATTTCAATCCATATCGAAGCTGTAGTGTGCCTCGTCGCGTGCAAGCTTCGAAGATGCTTGGTCGCGCCTTCGACCACCTTTGTAAGACCGGCCTCAAACATTATCGGATCATAAAGCTGACTAATTTGCTGAAAATAGGTCATCGGCCGTCCTTGCCTATCTGGGAAAACGAAGTCATCGGAACTGGGGTTAGCCTTCGCCTTCAACACAGCTACGGCCTTGTGGCAGCTGGGTGTCAGCGGTATCGTACGAAAGCTGGAAACCGATTTTGGCGGTCCGATATTAAGCCATCGATCTGCCCGTTGTGAAATTGTGACCGTCCCCTTCTCCAGATTTACCCCTTCCCAAGTAAGGCCACGTCCTTCGGACGATCGCAAACCGTGAAGCCAGAAGAGGTGCGCGAAAGCTCTGTGCTTAGGACCAAGTATGGTTGATGCGGTTAGCGCTGAGTTGACTTCATCCATCTTAAAAAACTCTTGCCGATGACGGTGCCTTTTCGACGTTTCTAGTTTCACTTTCTCAGCTACATTTATGGAAATCAGGTCCTTATCGTCACCCAGATTCATAATGATCTTGAAATACGAGAAGGCCCGCGCAGCGCTATAAGGGCTGAGGTCCCGAAGTAGTTGATCTCGAAATTCTTCAACAAGTGCCCGGGTGAGCTTAGCAAGCTTAAGGCTGCCAATGCGCGGAACGATATGTTGTCTCAGAACGCGGCGGTATTCCTCGTAAGTCGATCTCTCCAGACCTTCAGATATTGCCCTGTCGATCCAAAGTTCTCCAGCTTGGGAAACGGTTATACTGCCCGCAAGACTGACGTGCGATCCGCGGTGAAGTTCGCCTGAAACCTCAATCCAACGACGCTCCGCCTCGCGTTTCGTGGAGAAGGTTTCCTGTTTCCGTTTCCCATTGCCGTCAGAATAGACCAGCACCCAAGCAGTCTTCGTATGGTCTCCGGAAACCCAAGTACGTTTTCGGATGCTCATGCTACCCTCCCTTCCACGGAGAATTGCGATCCCGATGAGCTAGCATCGCGCCTCTGGGACGCCCCCGCGAACGTTGCATCGAGTTCGCTCTTCCTGAAGAAAAGTCGATGCCCGAGACGGACGTACGGTAGATAGTCTTTTGCACACAATCCATAGATCGTTCGTACTTCTAGGCCCGTATATTTTGCGGCGGCGGCAGCCCCACAGATAATATCTCCTCTCAACATTTTATCCTCCAAGTGCGCCTTCGAATGATAATCAGTTATAGCATAACTGTTAAAGTCTTGGAGTCAGTAAATTTGATCTTTAGTTACATTAACTATCTCAGGGTATTTCAGGATATTTTATGGCAAATCACTCTTTACGTACCTGCGCAGGATTTTCTGATTTATTTATTCTACGCTTGTCCTGAAATATCCTCCAATATGCTGGAATGCACTCAGGCGCGAACCTGAAAAGTTCCAGCAGGTCCGCCGGAAATCAACAACACGGAAGGGCAGAAAATAAGCGCTATGCGGGTAACAGTTTCATGCTCTGCCCCCCCGGCCAGCAAGGTTCGAGAAACCTACGACTCGAGTGCTTCAAGGACCGCAAGCCATTTAGGAGCGAGAATCCAAACCCTCTAGTGAGAGCGTCTGCGAGTTGGTGCGCATGCCCACGGTCGCTACCGTGACAATCATCGAATGGCGATCCTCAACGCGGCTCGACGAATGACTGCTTTGCGCCCTAATAACGGTCATTCGAGAGATTGATGTAGCAACCCAAAAGCGGACGTTCGCTTAACAATGAAAGGTTGCCTAGCTTGCCGAGTGCTATCAGTCGATAAGCAGAAAATTGTTAGTCGCGTTCAGGCCGCAAGTGAAGTGTGCGACGTAAGCATTTCCCTTATGTCTTCTGGGCTTGTCGGTCTTCCAATGAAATAGCCCTGAGCAAGATCGCAGCCCGCTTCCCGGAGGAAGGTGAGACAGCTTCGATCCTCCACTCCTTCTGCAACAACGCGCAGACCAAACCGATGCGCAAGGTCGATGGTCGACTGGACAAGAAGCGCATCGTTTGGGTCCTCATGGGCGTGTTGAACAAAGCTCCGGTCGATCTTCAGTTCGGACAAGGGCAGCTGCTTGAGATAAGTCAATGTCGACTGGCCTGTGCCATAATCATCCATCGAGATTGCGATGCCAAGATCGCGAAAGTGCTGAAGTGCGGCGACAGCGGCGCTGGGATCATCGATTGTTGCTGATTCAGTCACCTCGAAAATCAAACGATCCCGCGGAATTCCTGTCTCCGTGAGGACCCGCTTTGCCTTGTCGATGAATTCGTTTGAATAGACCAGCTTTGCAGAAATATTGACTGCAGCGCTGACGACTAGACCATGTTGGCACCAAGCGGCCAAATCATCGATGGTTCTTTGCAGAACATACAAGGTCAGGTCGCATATGCGGTTCGCATCTTCGGCCATCGGAATGAATAGGTCGGGTCGTAACGGACCGCGTTGCGGATGATTCCAACGGACGAGTGCTTCGACGCTGGTGATACGATCAGTCTTCAAATCAAGCTTCGGCTGATAGAC
>NZ_JAHWXO010000040.1 GCF_019857205.1 Qipengyuania pacifica
CCGACGATGGCGGCATGGGGGCGGCTGGCGCGCCAGAGATAGAGAAGGAGGCCGACGCCAACGCCCGCGATCACACCCAGCTCGACGCCCGCAAGCAGCGTGATAGCGATCGTCGCCATGTGCGCGGCGAAGTCGGCCTTGGAGTAGTTCCAGAGCTGGCCGGGAGTCTTGAGATCGACGAGGCTGAGAACCGCGACGATGATCGTTGCAGCCAATGTGGCGATGGGCAGGCTGTAGAGCAGCGGGGTCAGGAACAGTCCCGCCAGCGCAATACCGACAGCGGTGTAAGCTCCGGCTGCGGGCGTCTCGGCCCCGGCGTCGAAGTTGACGACCGAGCGCGCAAATCCGCCGGTGACGGGGTAGCCCCCGGAAAAGGCACTGGCGATGTTCGATGCGCCAAGGCCGATAAGCTCCTGGTTCGGTGCAATCCGTTGACGGCGTTTAGCCGCAAGCGTCTGCGCAACCGATACGCTTTCGACGAAGCCGATGATCGAAATGAGCAGCGCGGGGACCCACAGTTGCCCGATTAGACCTAGATCGGTCGAGGGCAGGGCGAAAGGCGGAAGACCCTGCGGAATTGCACCGACGAGGTTCACACCGCGATCCTCGAGATTGAGGCCGATGGCGGCAAGGATCGTCGCAACAACTGCTACGACCGGACCTGCCTTGGCCGCGATGTCGGCGGTTCGTGAAGATAGACCCATCGCGACCAAGGCCGGCTTCAAGCCCTTTCGGACCCAGAAGAGGAACAACGTCGCTGGAATCCCAATGGCGAGCGTCCACGGATTGACCGTGTCGATTGCCGCCGCGAGCCCGCCGAGCATCTCGGGCCAGTTGTCGCCGCCTGCCGATACGCCGAGAATGTGCTTCAACTGGCTCGTCGCGATCAGGATGCCGCTGGCGGTGATGAAGCCGCTGATGACGGGGTGCGAGAGGAGGTTGGCCAAGAAGCCCATCCGCAGGAATCCGAGCACGGCCAGCATCACACCGGACAAGGCTGCAAGGGTGATTGCCGCGTCGAGATAAAGTTCAGTCCCCTGCGCCGCTACGGCTCCGGCAGC
>NZ_JAHWXO010000041.1 GCF_019857205.1 Qipengyuania pacifica
CTGTTCTCGACGATGATGACGGCACCATCGACGATCAGGCCGAAGTCCAGCGCACCCAGGCTCATGAGATTGCCCGAAACGCCGAGCCGGTTCATTCCGATCGATGCCATCAGCATGGAAAAGGGAATGACCAGCGCCGCGATGATCGCTGCCCGGATGTTGCCCAGCAGCAAGAACAGGATCGCGATCACCAGAAGCGCGCCTTCGACGAGATTCTTCTCGACGGTCGCGATCGTCGCATCGACCAGGGAAGACCGGTTGTAGACGATCTCCGCAACAATTCCTTTCGGCAGGGAGCTGCGAACTTCCTCGAGCCGTTCGGCCGCCTGGGCCGACACGGTGCGGCTGTTCTCGCCCGCGCGCATGAGCACGGTGCCCACGACCGCTTCATCGCCGTTCAGCGACGCCGCGCCCGTTCGCAGGTCACCGCCGATGCTGACCGTGGCGATGTCCCCTACGCGAATAGGCACTCCCTCGCGGGTGGAAACGACCGCCTGCTCGATATCCTCGACGCTGCCGAGGCGCGCATCGACCCGGGCGAGGAGGGCTTCACCGGCCCGTTCGACGAAATTGGCCCCTTCGGCGAGATTGGCCGCTTCCAGCGCGTCGATCACCTCGTCGAACGACAAACCGTAACCGGTCAATCGTGCGGGATCGGGTTGGACGAGATATTGCTTTTCGAAGCCGCCGATGGAGTCGACACCTGCCACACCGTCGACCGACCGCATGAGCGGTGCAACCACCCAGTCCTGAATGGTTCGCAGATAGGCAGCCTTGGCAACATCGCTGTCGAGCCGGTCGCCACGTTCGGTCACGAAGCTCCCGTCGGACTGCCATCCGACCGCTCCGCCCCGCGGCGCTTCCTTGCCGTCAGGATATTCGTACTCGATGGTATACATGAGCACTTCGCCCAAGCCGGTCGAGATGGGTCCCATCACCGGTTCGGCACCCTCGGGCAGCGAAGCGCTTATGGGCGTCAGCCGTTCGTTGACCTGCTGACGCGC
>NZ_JAHWXO010000042.1 GCF_019857205.1 Qipengyuania pacifica
AGTCGCCCAGTCGGAACTTGCGCGCGCCCAAGCAGCAGTCTCCGCGGCGGGCGTTAGCGGCGACGGGCGCTCCCTTGCGGTTACGAGCCCGCTCGCAGGCCGAGTGACCTCGGCGCCTATCGTTCTCGGCTCCTTCGTCGATGCCGGGGAAGAACTCTATCAGGTCGTGAATCCGAGCGGCATGCAGGTCGAGGTTGCCCTCCCTTCGGCTGAAGCAAGCCGCATCCAGCCTGGCGACGAGGCGACTCTGGAAATCGCGGACAACCGGGAAGTGGGTGCGCGCGTGCGGTCTGTCACTCCCTCGCTCGATCCCGAAAGCCGCAGCGCTACGGCGGTCCTGTCGCTCGCAAGGCCGATCCCCGGCCTGCAACCCGGGGCCTTCCTGCAGGCACGTATCCGCCCCTCGGGTGAGGTCGACACAGGCCGCATATCGGTGCCGGAAAGTGCTGTCCAGACAATCGATGGCGCAGAAGTGGTCTTCGTTCGCACGCGCCGCGGGTTTCAAGCCCGTCCGGTGGTCACCGGTGCGCGTTCGGGAGGACGGGTGGTCATCGAGTCCGGTCTCGAAGCGCAGTGGCGGATCGCCACCGCCAATGCCTTTTTGCTGAAGGCTGAACTCGAGAAGGAGGAGGCCGAGCATGGACACTGATCACATGCAGGACGCTGATCGCTCCCACCGCCATGGCCTGATCGGCATGATCCTCGACGTCGCCGTGCGCTTTCGCTGGGCAATGGTCGTGCTGACGCTCGGTGTGGCAATCTATGGCGTGGTGAATTTGCTGCGCCTGCCCATCGATGCCGTACCCGATATCACCAACGTACAGGTGCAGATCAACACCGAGGCACCAGCCTTGTCGCCCTCGCAAGTCGAGACGCAGGTCACCTATCCTGTCGAGACCGGGCTTGCCGGTATCGAGGGTCTGGAGATGACCCGCTCGATATCGCGCAACGGGTTCAGCCAGGTGACCGCGATTTTCGAGGAAGGGACCGACATCTATTTC
>NZ_JAHWXO010000043.1 GCF_019857205.1 Qipengyuania pacifica
GGTCGCCCAGTCGGAACTTGCGCGCGCCCAGGCGGCAGTCTCCGCGGCGGGTGTTAGCGGCGACGGGCGCTCCCTTGCGGTTACGAGCCCGCTCGCGGGCCGAGTGACCTCGGCGCCTATCGTTCTCGGCTCCTTCGTCGATGCCGGGGAAGAACTCTATCAGGTCGTGAATCCGAGCGGCATGCAGGTCGAGGTTGCCCTCCCGTCGGCTGAAGCAAGCCGCATCCAGCCTGGCGACGAGGCTACGCTGGAAATCGCGGACAACCGGGAAGTGGGTGCGCGCGTGCGATCCGTCACTCCCTCGCTCGATCCCGAAAGCCGCAGCGCTACGGCAGTCCTGTCGCTGGCAAGGCCGATTCCCGGCCTGCAGCCCGGGGCCTTCCTGCAGGCACGTATCCGCCCTTCGGGTGAGGTCGATACAGGCCGCATGTCGGTGCCGGAAAGTGCCGTCCAGACAATCGATGGCGCCGAAGTGGTCTTCGTTCGCACGCGCCGCGGGTTTCAAGCCCGTCCGGTGGTCACCGGTGCGCGTTCGGGAGGACGGGTGGTCATCGAGTCCGGTCTCGAAGCGAATTGGCGGATCGCCACCACTAACGCCTTTTTGCTGAAGGCTGAACTCGAGAAGGAGGAGGCAGAGCATGGACACTGATCACATGCAGGACGCGGATCGCCCGCACCGCCATGGCCTGATCGGCATGATCCTCGACGTCGCCGTGCGCTTTCGCTGGGCGATGGTCGTGCTGACGCTCGGTGTGGCAATCTATGGCGTGGTGAATTTGCTGCGCCTGCCCATCGATGCCGTGCCCGATATCACCAATGTACAGGTGCAGATCAACACCGAGGCACCAGCCCTGTCGCCTTCGCAAGTCGAAACGCAGGTCACCTATCCCGTTGAAACCGGGCTTGCCGGTATCGAGGGTCTGGAGATGACCCGCTCAATATCGCGCAACGGGTTCAGCCAGGTGACCGCGATTTTCGAGGAAGGGACCGACATTTATTTT
>NZ_JAHWXO010000044.1 GCF_019857205.1 Qipengyuania pacifica
ATCTGAAGTCTTTCCTGAGCAGCCTGGAGGTTCTGGTATTGACCGCCCCACTCGATAAACGCGGCAGCGGGCAGTTCGACCTGCGCCGCAACCCTTTCCTGGGCCTCTTCTACAAAAGACCCGAGGTCGCGTTCTCGCACGTTGGACGAAACGATCACCAGTCTGCGTCCCTGTTCCCGGCGAACCTCCGCGAGACCATCCACCACACGGAACTCGGCAACCGAGCGTAGCGGTATGGTTGCCCCGTTCGGGAGCAGCACCGGCAAAGCACCCAACTGGTCGAAATCGTCGCGGGTCGCGTCCGACAACCGCACAACCACATCGAAGCGGCGATCGCCTTCGAAAACGAGGCCCGCAGGCCGACCGCCCAGTGCGATCGCCACCGATTGCGCAACGTCTTCGACCTTCAGCCCGTAACGGGCAATCGCTGGCCGATCGAAGGCAATATCGAGGGTGGGGAACCCGGTCACTTGCTGGACCTTGACGTCCGCGGCGCCGTCGACATTGCGCAGCACGCCCGCAACCTCGTTCGCCGCCGAGGTCATGGCGCTGAGATCGTCTCCGTAGATCTTGACGGCAACATCTCCGCGAACGCCTGCGATCAATTCGTTGAACCGCAATTCGATCGGTTGGCTGAACTCGTAAAGGTTGCCGACGAGACTGCTGAGGGCGCTCTCCATTTGCGCGACCAACTCGTCCTTGGCGAGGTCGGGATCGGGCCATTCCTCACGGGGTTTGAGGATCACGTACGCATCGGAAGCGTTCGGCGGCATCGGGTCACTGGCCACTTCCGCCGTGCCCGTCCGCGAAAAGACAAGCTCGACTTGCGGAAATTGCTCGAGCCGGTCCTCTACCCGCCTTTGCATCGCGAGCGAACGTTCGAGCGATGTCGAAGGAATACGCAGCGATTGCACGGCGATGTCGCGCTCGTCCAATTGCGGTGTGAACTCGCTCCCGAGGAAGCTGAACACGAAGGCCGCAAAGGCGAAGATGCCGACGCC
>NZ_JAHWXO010000045.1 GCF_019857205.1 Qipengyuania pacifica
CCTCGGCAAGAAATCGCAACGAACAACGCAAGATCAGGAAAGGACGGCCCCGCCTCCCCCCGAAGCCCTGCGGGTCGCAGGTGCCCCCAAGGGGTCGTTCAGGAACCCCGCGTGAAGACCAACCCGACGCGCGGGGTTCCGTTTGCCCGGCTTCGCTGTCGCCGTGCCAAGCGCATCCCGGTAGGGCTTTGTGCTATGTGAACAGCGTGCAGACGATCGCCTAGATGGTTATGAAAGGAACCGCATATGTCGGAAACGGGAAAAGCCGGGGCGCTGTCGCGCTGGGAAGACGAAGGCGGGGCATTGCCCTGCGGGCCGCAGGAAGCGCTCGCTGCCGATTGCGAGAAATGGGATATTCCGCCACTTTCCGATGCCGAGATCATCCAGCTACGCATCAGGGTGATCGCCCTTGAGAACATGGTGCTCGGCCTTCTGTCGAAGGCCAGCGCTGATCAGCTGGCAGCAATCGAAGAAATCGCGGAATTCATATCCCCGCGTGCCGATGCGAAGCCGCATCCGCTTACCCTGCATGCCGCCACCCAGATGGAGCACTTCGTCGAGCGCGCCCGGCGGCTTCGCGAGCACCCCACCGCTGATTGAACGACGCATGACCGGCACACGAATGCTGGCCTTCCTCGCCGCGGCCCGACCGATGATGCGAAAAGAGTGCGATGGACCTCGATACGCTTCTCATGCGCTATTTTGGCACTGCCGATCCTGGAGCGGTTGGCGCAGAAACCTTGGCCTCGGGGATCGAGCGATGCCAGGTCGATCTCGGTCTGGAGCAGGACCGGGGAAAACGCTTTGCCCTGTGGGCCATGCTCTACCTGCTCGGGTCTGCCCCCGACCTCGACGTGGCCTTCGAGAACGAGGAAGACCGGGAAGCAGCCCGCAACTTCATGGATCTCCTGGCGGCATCGGAAGGCAATGAGGTAAGCTGATTGCAGCAGGGTCCTGGCACCTTCAGACCCGCACCCGATA
>NZ_JAHWXO010000046.1 GCF_019857205.1 Qipengyuania pacifica
CTCATGACCGCACTCGTCGCAAGCCTCGGCTTCGTTCCGATGGCTCTGAATGTCGGGCTCGGTTCGGAGGTGCAGCGTCCGCTCGCGACGGTCGTCATCGGCGGGATCGTCTCGGCTACCGCGCTGACACTGCTGGTTCTGCCAGCACTTTACAGGGTGGTTCGCGGCGAACGCACGGAAGTCCCGGAGACAGGGACATCCGACGGAAACCCCAACCCCCAACTCGCAAGCTGAAGCCGGAGCGGTCGTCCGCAGGGTGCAATCCCGCGGGCGGCCGACATCCGGGACCGGAGAACGAAATAATGTCCATAACGCAATCTCTTTCCAATACATCAGTCGTGCGCATTCTCGCGCTCGCTGCAGTTCTGTTGATCTTCCTCGCCTCGGGTGCCGAAGCGTGGGCGCACAATGTCGCCGAGGGGGACAAGGGCTACATCCAGGAGAGCAGCGGAACGCTGATCCTGCCCTTCATCTATCTCGGCGCGAAACACATGGTGACCGGATACGATCACCTGCTCTTTCTTTTCGGCGTCATCTTCTTTCTCTACCGGTTGAAGGACGTCGGAATCTACGTGACGCTGTTCGCGATCGGCCATTCGACCACGCTGCTGTTCGGTGTCCTGACCGGTATCACCGCCAACGCCTATCTCATCGATGCGATCATCGGTCTGTCGGTCGTCTACAAGGCGTTGGACAATCTCGGTGCCTTCCAGCGGTGGTTCGGATTCCAGCCAAGTACCAAGGCAGCAACCCTCATTTTCGGCTTCTTTCACGGCTTCGGCCTTGCCACGAAGATCATCGAATTCGAGATCGCCGAAGACGGCCTCATCCCAAATCTTCTCGCCTTCAATGTCGGTGTGGAAATCGGGCAATTGCTCGCCCTT
>NZ_JAHWXO010000047.1 GCF_019857205.1 Qipengyuania pacifica
CTAGGGTGCGGACTCATTAGATCCACCATGTGACGAAGGCTGCGATGGCGATGGTAGCCATGAAGGTCTTGATGTTGCGGTCGAAGCGAGTGGCAACGCGGCGCCAGTCCTTGAAGCGGCAGAACATGCGCTCGACGACGTTGCGCTGGCGATAGATCTGGCGGTCGTGTTCGATCTGGACCTTGCGGTTGGACTTTGATGGGATAACCGGCGTGGTTCCGCGCTCGATCAGCCAGGAGCGCAAGGCGTTGCTATCGTAGCCCTTGTCGGCGACCAGATACTGCGAGGGCGGGACGGCATTGATCGTCTGGATTGCGACCTTGGCATCATGCGTGTTGCCCGGCGTCAGCAGGAGGACGTGCGGGCGACCTTTCTCGTCGCAGACGGCGTGGAGCTTGGTGTTTCTTCCGCCCTTGGTGACGCCGATACCATGAGCCAAGGCCCCCCTTTTGCGCCTCCGGCGGTGCGGTGGACCTTGATGCAGGAGCTGTCGATGAAGAGTTTGTCCGGCACACCGTCCACTCCGGCGAGCTGGGCGAAGATGCGCTCCCACACACCTCGCTCGGCCCAGCGCCGGAAACGGTTGTAGAGCGTCTTCTTCGGCCCGTAGACATACTCAGGGCAGTCTCCCCAGCGGCCACCGCTCTTCAGCGCATGGACGATCCCCGACAACACGCGCCTGTCATCGACCCTCGGCATCCCGCGTGTGTCGTTCGGCAGGAGCGGCTCGATCCGTGCCCATTGTTCATCCGTAAACCAGAAGAAATCCGCCATCCACTATGCCTCCTCGCTGGAGACAGTTGAATCATATCTCGATGCTGCTGTGAATCCCGTTTATGGGTCCGGACCCTA
>NZ_JAHWXO010000048.1 GCF_019857205.1 Qipengyuania pacifica
ACCGTGGCGGCGCAGGAGCGTGAGCTTCTGACGCTTGATGCTGCGCTCGCTCGTGCGGGCATCGTCGACAGCGCAGATGAGCCCCCAGATAATCCGCGCCTGATCGGACCGCGGGCCGAAGCCGACGCGGCGCGGGCACTCGTCGACCAGGCGCGGCTGCGGCCCAACCCCGAAATTGCTTTCGAAGCCGAAAACATTGCCGGAAGCGGCGCGTTTTCGGGATTGCAGGCCACCGAGTACACCTTGTCCCTGAGTCAGCGGCTCGAATTGGGCGGCAAACGAGGAGCGCGCGTCCGCGCCGCCCAGGCGGAGGCGCGCGTCGCGACCCTTTCAGGAGCGCTCTCGGTTGCTCAGCTCGGGCGATCGGTGCGCGAGCGCTATGTGGAAGCCGTCGCTGCGGCAGCCCGATTGGAACTCGCGCGGGACATAGTCGAGCGCAACCGCGAGCTTGCCAGGATCGCAGGGGTACTGGTCGATGTCGGGCGGGAGCCTCCCTTGCGTTCGCTTCGTGCCGAAGCGGCACTTGCGGAGGCGCTCGCGGAGCTTGAAGCGGCCCTGGCTGCCGACAGTGCGGCGAGGAATGCGCTGGCCGCGCTTTGGGGCGAGGCAGCACCTGCTGCGGACGTGCCTTCGGTGTTCCCCGAGATCGAACCACCGGCGACGCTGCTCGCGTCACCTTCGGCCTTACGCCTTCAGGTCGCCCGTGCCGAACGCGAGGCCGCGGATGCCGCGATCGCCCGGGAACGCTCTTTAGGCATTCCGGATCCGGCAATATCCGCCGGAATCCGACGGTTCGAGGAAAGC
>NZ_JAHWXO010000049.1 GCF_019857205.1 Qipengyuania pacifica
GCCGTGGCGGCGCAGGAGCGTGAGCTTCTGACGCTCGAAGCTGCGCTCGCTCGTGCGGGCATCGTCGACAGCGCAGATGAGCCCCCAGAAAATCCGCGCCTGATCGGACCGCGGGCCGAAGCCGACGCGGCGCGGGCCCTGGTCGACCAGGCGCGGCTGCGGCCCAACCCCGAAATTGCTCTCGAAGCCGAAAACATTGCCGGAAGCGGCGCATTTTCGGGATTGCAGGCCACCGAGTACACTTTGTCCCTGAGCCAGCGGCTCGAATTGGGCGGCAAACGAGGAGCGCGCGTCCGCGCCGCCCAGGCGGAAGCGCGCGTCGCGACCCTTTCAGGAGCGCTCTCGGTTGCTCAGCTCGGGCGATCGGTGCGCGAACGCTATGTCGAAGCCGTCGCTGCGGCAGCCCGATTGGAACTCGCGCGCGACATAGTCGAGCGCAATCGCGAGCTTGCCAGGATCGCAGGCGTACTGGTCGATGTCGGGCGGGAGCCTCCCCTGCGCTCGCTTCGTGCCGAAGCGGCACTTGCGGAGGCGCTCGCGGAGCTTGAAGCGGCCCTGGCTGCCGACAGTACGGCGAGGAACGCGCTAGCCGCGCTTTGGGGCGAGGCAACACCTGCTACGGACGTGCCTTCGGTGTTCCCCGAGATCGAACCTCCGGCGACGCTGCTCGCGTCACGTTCGGCCTTACGTCTTCAGGTCGCCCGTGCCGAACGCGAGGCCGCGGATGCCGCGATCGCCCGGGAACGCTCTTTAGGCATTCCGGATCCGGCAATATCCGCCGGAATCCGACGGTTCGAGGAAAGT
>NZ_JAHWXO010000005.1 GCF_019857205.1 Qipengyuania pacifica
ATCATATTCGTATTTCTTCAGGTAATATTGAAGGCTGTCCACAAACTCTCGGAATTCGGGCTTTTCAGAAAGTTCCTTGTTGAGCTTCTCTAACCAACCATCCACCTGCGATTTGCGCCGGTCAATATTTATGTACTTGTCGCGGCCTACGACGTCGCCGTCAGCCGTGATGTCACGCTGGTTTACACGATTTTCCGAGTAGCCCACTTGAGCGTGACCTATCCCTTATTCCCCGCGAATGTCGCGGCCCGCGACATTGCCTTTTGCGCGGATGCGCTTTTGTGTGACCGTATTCTTGTCGCTATTTTTTGTTATCTTGAAAGTGACGGTCGCGCCAAATATCGCTCCAACTATTGCTGATATAATTTCGCTACCAAACTCATTGATTAATTCCATTGGGTTGCCCCCTCCTTGCGGAGAGAATTGATAAGGAGGTGGTTTCTCGATTGTCAATTGGCGCGAGTAAAAGTTCTCTCGAAAGAAACTGGAGGGGTCACTACCACTACCCCTCATCCTTGAGCGACCGTCAGCGCCGAGCTCCCGGCGGTTCCGGCTCCCCCTCCTCTTCACTGGCGCGCGCTCGGCCCATTTGGGCGGGGTTATGGGCTCCTCCTCCCCGGCGTCGAACCGCTGCTCATCCGTATCAATATAGAGCGGATGCTTCAGGTCACTGGTTCAATCGTAGCTCGGTTCCCGGTCGAGGGCTTCCGAGAGGCGGGCCTCAGTGTCGCGCCGGGCCTCCTCCCACTCAACCCACCCCGCTGCGATTAAGACCGCTATGCGGCCCAGTCTCGCTGCCCCTCCTGAAGGCGGGAGGGGGCGCCTCACTCCCGGCCCGGATTGTCGCGCCAGTGGTCTTCCTCCTCGTTCCACTGTTCCAGTTCGTCCTCGACCTCGATCAGGTCTTCCAGCTCTCCCGCCGCCTTCCAGTCGCTGCTGGTTAGCTGGGTGAAGGGGGTGTCGATGGCGTGATCGGGCGGGCCGTCTTCCTCGTCGCGCTTGCGGCGGGCAATTTCGGCGAGCTGGGTCTGCATGGCCTCGATCTCTGCCAGGCTCATGTCCACCGGATCGAAATGTTCGACCATGGCGGCGTTCATGTCGTCCTTTTCCGCACGGGAAAGCGCGGGGAGGGTGTAGCTTACGCCGAGGCGGACGGGTTTCGGGTTCGGGAGCGGGGCGGTGCTGCTCGAGGATGTTCCTGTCTGTCCTATCGCTACGCTGCTTGAGGATGTTCCTGTCTGTCCTATCGCTACGCTGCTTGAGGACGGTCCTGTCTGTCCTATCGCTACGCTGCTTGAGGACGTGCCCGTCCCCCCATGCAGCCTTGCGGCGTCGCTGTCGAAGTAACTGGCGGCGAGGCGTTTGCCGCGTTCGTCGCGGGCGTTCATCCGGAGGCAGAACATCAGCAGGCGATCGTTGCGGATGCGGCGGAAGCCTTTCAGCTTGCCGGCGACGAAGACGGGGCTGAGCTGGCCGTCGATCGCGCGTTCATACGCGATGTCCTTGAGCCGCTGCACGCCGAGATCGAGTGCGGCCTCCCACGCGCGGCGGAAGCTTTCCGAGCCCGGGCGGCGGCGCAGGTAATAGGCGCCTTCGGGGCTCATGTTGACGTAGCGCGCGGCGCGGCTGACGCTGCCGGTATCGGCGAGGGCGCCGATGAAGGCTTTCTGGCGCGCCGGGGTCCAGCCATCGTGGCGGTATTTGACGGGGACGCTGTCGAAGGCGGGGAGGTCTTCGGCGGCGACGGGGATGCGGGTTTCGGCGGGGTCCTTGCGGCGGGTCATGCGGGCTCTCCTGAAAGATGGGCGCGCGGGCATGGGCCAGGCGGACAGCTGTAGGAAAGGGAAATAGGATCGGCGCGCGGGTCGCTCCTACACGCGGTTGCGGCCGCAGGCGGGCCGGGCGCGGTAAGGTTCGCTTAACCGAGCGACATAGGCTTTTCTTAACCGGAACAGGATAGGGGTCGGGCGGGGCGATGCATCATGCGTCGACATACCCCGCTTTGCGAAAGTGTGATGCGATGGCATTCCTGTGTCGTTTACTGGCCCGGCTGCTGCACGACCACAAAGGCAACGTGCTGGCGATAGTCGGAGCGGGCCTGGTCCCGCTGACCATCATGATCGGTAGCGGGGTGGACCTCAGCCGCGCCTATATGGCGAAGAGCAAGATGCAGAGCGCCTGCGACGCCGCCTCGCTGGCCGCGCGGCGGGTGATGAAGAACGATTCCCTCAACGATACGGTGCGCAATACGGGGCAGGAGTTCTTTACGTTCAACTTCCCGCAGGGGCAGTACGGGGCGCAGGCCTTCACCCCGGTGATCACCAGGCCGGAAGCGGGCGTGATCCGGGTGAACGCCTCGACCGCGATCCCGACCGCGATCATGCGCCTGTTCGGCTTCGAAACGCTGCCGGTGGCGGTGAGCTGCGATGCCTCGCTCAACTTCGTGAACACGGATATCGTGCTGGTGCTGGACGTGACGGGGTCGATGAACGATCCCGTCGATGGCACGCGCAAGATCGAGGCGCTGCAGGATGCGGTGATGGCGCTCTACGACGAGCTCGCCCCGATCCAGACGCAGCTGACCGCGCAGGGTCTGCGGCTGCGGTACGGTGTCGTGCCTTATTCGAGCACGGTGAATGTTGGGCGGTTGGTCTATGCGCAGAACCCCAACTACATGCGCAAGAACACGACGGTGCCGTCACGCGTGGCAAGGTTCGATGACTATGCGCCGAAGCCGCCGACACTGAGTGGTGGGCAATGGGAATATTACAGCGGTTCCATCAGCAACAATCAGTGTCAGAATTATGTGAATGCCGATGATGTTCCGGGTGGTGGCCCTCCTCCGACCGCGACGACTGCAGTCAAATATCAGGGAACGTCATCGAGCGATGCCTACGTCCAGTCCGAGAACTGGGGCTACACCGGAGCATCCGACCGCTCGGGCAGCAATCAAAGTTGTCGTCGTTGGAGGGTCCTCGAAACGACAACCTACGACACCAGCAAGAGGCAGTTCAGCAGCTGGACCTACCAGCAGACAGAGTATGACGTCACTGAGTATCTCAAGACAAACGGGAAGCTGACCTTCGCAACCGATGGTACCGGCAGAACCAGCACGCCCGGCCCGTTCAATCTGAAGGACCTTGCCGCCGCGGTGACCGGTGGAAGCGTTGCCGACATGACCTGGAACGGATGTATCGAGGAACGCGACACGGTGACCAGCATCGATGGCGGCACCAGCATGACGATCCCCTCGGGCGCGAACGATCTTAATATCGATCTGATACCCAACAGCGATGCGACGCGCTGGCGACCGATGGTGCCCAACCTCATCTACACCCGCAATGCCGGCACCACCTCAGGCACATCGACATCGATCGGAACCACTTCGGGCTCCATCATGAACAATTCCTACAGCAGTGGTTACTGGGCCTGCCCTTCGGAAGCGCGCCGTCTTGCGGTGTGGAACCGCTCGGCTCTGGATACCTACGTCAAAGGGCTGGAGACCGTAGGCGGCACCTATCACGACATTGGCATGATCTGGGGCGCCCGCTTTATCTCCACGGGTGGGATCTTCGGCGATAGCTGCGATGTCTACAACGGCATGCCGTGCAACCGCCACGTCATTTTCATGACGGACGGCGACCAGACTGCCTACTGCAATGTGTACGGCTCTTACGGCGTCGAGCGCAACGATATGCGGGTGAAAGGCGCAACCAACTGCACGTCCGACGATCAGGGCAATTCCGTCACTGCCCAGTTACGCGCTCGTCACGAGCAGCGCTTTCGCATGGCGTGCAACGCGGCAAAGAATATGAACACCTCGGTTTGGGTCATCGGGTTCGACACGGCGCTCAATTCCAATCTCACCGGCTGCGCGAGCAGCCCGGGGCAGGCGGACACGGCCGCCAACCGCACGGCTCTGATCGCCAAGTTCCGAGAGATCGGCAACCAGATCGGCGCACTGAGGCTAACGCAATGATCGGGCTGTTCAAACGCCTCCGCAAGGAGGAGCAGGGTGCGGCGATAATCGAGTTTGCCTTCGTCCTGACCCCGCTGATGCTCTTCCTCCTGGGTGGTCTGGATCTCGGCTATCAGGCTTATCTTCGCTCAGTGGTGCAGGGTGCGCTCAACGATGTATCGCGAACGGGCTCGCTCGAGGCGCCGGGTTTTGCCTGCAGCGGCGATAGCGTCGAGGCGAAGATCGGTTGCGCGATCAGGACCCGCTCCGACGTGGTGGCGCGCAATGCCACCTATCAGATCACCATGCGCAGCTTCTATGATTTTTCCAGCATCGGGCGAAGCGAGAAACTCGTGACCGATTATAATTCCAACGGGCAGTACGATCCGGGCGATTGCTTCATCGACCTCAACGAGAATGGGGCTTTCGATGCAAGTGCGGGGCGCAATAATATCGGCGGCGCGGACGATGTCGTGTTCTATGAAGTGAACCTGTCCATGCCCCGCCTGTTTCCGATCCATCGATTTCTGGACGTATCGCCGAACTATTCCATCAACGCGACCAGTGCGATCCGGAACCAGCCCTACGCTGTTCAGAAGAAACCACCAACGGTGTGTGTGTGATGATGCGTGAAGCAATCTTGCCACGGCGCTTTCTGCGCCGGCTCCGTTTGTCGGAAAGCGGTTTGGCCCTTACCGAATTCGCCTTCTCTCTCCCGATTTTCATCACCCTGCTATTCGGCGGGCTGGAAATAATCAATTTGGTGATGGCGCACATGCGGATCAATCAGATTGCAATCACGGTGGCGGACAACGCCGGACGTGCACGATCGGGAATCGACGAGGCAGATATTTACGAAGTATTTGCCGGGGCTACGCAGGCAGGAACTGGCTTGGATTTTGCAAGCAATGGCCGGGTGGTCCTATCTTCCTTGCAACCCAATGGCAAAACCGGCGGCAACGCCGGCCAGATGATAAATTGGCAACGATGCTTCGGGTCGCTCGCGGTCGCCCCACGTTACGGTTTGCAGAACAAGGGACGAAATGATTCTTCCCTCGCTGCAGGAATGGGCCCTGCCACAACGCGGATCAGGGCTGCCGAGGGCACAGCGGTAATGTTTGCCGAGGTATCCTATCATTACACGCCCAAGATCCTGCCAAGCATCGTCAGCAGCGGGTTGGATTTGCGATACGAAAGCGCGTTCAACGTGCGTGAACGGACCAATCAGGACATAACCAATACGCAGCGCCTCGCGACCAATTCCTGCTGACCTAAATCAATCGATTATTCGCAAAGGCAATTTGCCATGGATAAGAAATTTGCCTTGATGCTGGCTGGCGGTATCCTGCTGACTGTCGCATTGACGATGGCCGAGGGCGGGCCCGTGGATCGCATGATCGATACGAAAGGCCAAAACGCGCACCGACTGGCCGAAATTCGCGGCGCGCAGCAGCAAATCGGACAATCTGTGGATGTGCCGAATGAGAACGGCGCCGAATGGTTCGCAGGTAGCCCGCCCGTCACACCGGCTCTGATAGAAGTCTATCGGCCGGAAACCGTCCATGTAGAAATACCGCCGGACGTCATCGATCCGGCCGTGGTGGCGGGCAGCCCGATACGGTGATCGGGCGGCCTTTACCGCAGCGCGAACGTCCCGGAATCAGGGACGGGTCTGGCCGTCGCCGTGGACGAGGTACTTGAAGCTGCACAGCTGCTCGAGGCCAACAGGACCGCGGGCGTGCATCTTGCCGGTCGCGATGCCGATTTCCGCGCCCATGCCGAATTCGCCGCCATCGGCAAATTGGGTGGACGCGTTATGCATCACGATGGCGCTATCGATCGATGTCATGAACTGACGTGCTGCATCAGCATCTTCGGTGATGATGGCATCGGTGTGATGGCTGGAGTGTTCTTCCACCCAAGCAATGCCTTCGTCCAGTCCATCGACGATCTTCACCGATGCGATGGGGTCGAGATATTCAGTGCTCCAGTCTTCCTCGGTCGCCGGCTTGAGGCGATCGTCGATTGCGACGGCGTCGGCATCGCCGCGTAACTCGCAATCGCCGGCCATTGCATCGGCGAATTTGGGAATGAATGCTTCCGCCACGGACCGATCGACCACGACGCTTTCCGTTGCGCCGCATACGCCTGTGCGGCGAAGCTTCGCATTGCGGACGACCTTGACCGCCTTGTCGACGTCGGCGGCCGAATGCACGTAGCTGTGGCAGTTCCCGTCGAGGTGGAGGAGGGTGGGGACGCTGGCCTGATCTCTCACCAGTTCGACGAGTCCACGCCCGCCGCGAGGAATTACCAAGTCGACGAATTCGTCGGCTTTCAGAAGCGCGGCGACGGCATTGCGGTCGGTCGTGCCAACGGTTTGGACGGCGTCTTCGGGGAGACCGGCTGCCTTCAGCCCGGCGCGCATGCATTCGACGATCACGCGTGTGGAGTTGCGGCTTTCGCTGCCGCCGCGCAGGATGACTGCATTGCCAGACTTGAGGCAGAGCGCGCTGGCATCGGCCCCGACATTGGGGCGGCTTTCGTAAATCATGCCGATCACACCTATCGGCACGGCGACACGTTCGATGGACAAGCCGTTGGGTCGTTCGAACGTCGCAAGCTCGCGACCAACGGGGTCGGGCAGTTCGGCGATTTCTTCCAGCGCACCGGCCATGCCGTCGATCCGGTCGTCGGTCAGACGCAGCCGGTCGATGAAACTGTCGGGCTTTTTGCCTTCGACACTCTTCACATCTTCTGCATTGGCTTCGAGCAGTTCGCTCTTGCGGGTCCGAAGGGCCTTTGCCGCTTCGCGCAGAGCATTGTTCTTTGCGTCTGTGGTGGCCGACAGGAGGCCGCGAGCGGCCTTGCGAGCGCGCTGGCCAAGTTCGTGAATGTGAATTTGCGGATCAAGTGCTTGGTCGGTCATAGTTTCTCTCTTGTCTTGTATTCGGAACGGGAGGCGCTGAAGGTCAGCGCAACTCTACCGCCCGGTCGTAAGCTGCCTGCAACGTATCATGGAGGCGGGTGGAAAGGCCACCATCGCCATTGAGCGCATCAAGGCCGGCGGCAGTCGTTCCGGCCTTGCTGGTGACGGAATTGCGCAGTTCTTCCAAGCTTGGGGCGCCCGGTTCGCTGGCCATTGCGATCGCGCCGCCAATGGTGCCGAGAACCATTTCGCGCGCTTCGTCTTCGGTAAAGCCCTGTTTCATGGCGGCTTCCGCATAGGCGCGGGCAATTTCGAACACGTAGCCCGGGCCCGAGCCTGCAACGGCGGTCACCCGGTCCAGCTTATCTTCGCTATCGACCGTCACGGTCGACCCGGCTCGGCTCATGAAATCCTGCGCATGGGCAAGGTGGTCATCGCTTGCGTGCGGGCCGGGGCAAATTCCACTGACCCCGCGACCGATTGCAGCGGGCAGATTGGGCATCGTGCGAATGACGGGTGCATCGCCCATGAGCTTTGACAGGCGTGCGGCCGAATAGCCTGCAGCAATCGATAACACGTAACCGCCGGCGGCCAGGTTGCTCACGTAATCTGCCAGAATGTCGTCAATCAACTGCGGCTTTACAGCGGCAATGATGCAATCGAACTGGTCATCCGCGATTTCCGAACGATCGGTGACGAGCGCGACACCGTCGGGAACGTCGCTGCCGGCGGGGTCCACCACTGTGATGGCTTCGGGGCCGTTGACCCATTGGGACAGTAAAGCGGAACCCATTTTCCCGCAGCCGACAATGCAAACTGTTTTTGTAATGTCTAAATTCCGTTTCCGAGCGTCACGGCTCTATTTAAATGTGTCTTATACTTTGTGTTCGTGTCGAATTATTTGAGCGTTAAGCGGCTAAACTGGAGAATACCTATTTATCAACGACGTATGGATATTTTCAAAAATCCGGTTGTGCGCCGCACCATTACGATCTATATTCTTTTCAGAAAATTTCAAGGCTGCGCAATATTTGGGAACATGACTAAAAAACCTACCATTGTCGTCAAAATCGGTTCGGCCCTTCTTGCCAACCAGGAACTCCTCACGCCGCGTTATGGTTTCCTCCAGCGCCTGCTGGAAGATATCGCACAATTGCGGGCGCAGGGTAGCAACGTCATTCTCTGCTCCTCCGGTTCGGTGGCGTTGGGTCTGCGTATTATCGGTGAAACGCCCGAAAGCGCCGGTGTTTCCGACAAACAGGCGGCTGCCGCCTGTGGAATGCCCTTGCTGCTCAACGCCTATAAGCAGGTGGGGCACGAATTCGGTTTCGATATCGCACAGGTCCTTTTGACGCTGGGCGATTTCGAGGACCACCGCCGCTTCCTCAACACTCGCAACACCGTGCACCGCCTGCTTGAATCCGATGTCGTTCCGATCGTGAACGAGAACGATTCGATCACCACGGAAGAAATTCGCGTGGGCGACAACGACCGGCTGGCAGCGAAGGTCGCGCAGATGGTCGGGGCTGACGATTTCGTCATCCTGACCAGTGTCGATGGTCTGTATGACCGAAATCCCGACGATCCCGAGGCGCAGTTCGTGCCCGAGGTCGAGGACGTGGGCATGTATATGGACGCGACCAAGGGCAAGAGCACGCTTGGCACCGGCGGCATGGAAACCAAACTTCTAGCCGCCAATATGGCGCAGGAGGCAGGCGTCACCACCTGGATCGCGCAGGGCGAGGTAGACCATCCGGTTTCCGAAGTGCTCAATGGATCGCGCCGGTCGACCAAGATCCTGCCGCATCCCAACCCGTTGTCCGGCTGGGACAGCTGGATCGCCAACCGGCTGCAAATGGCGGGTAGCATCGTGATTTCGGATGCGATCGCCGCGGCGTTGAGTGGGGATCGGCCGATTCGCCGGCAGGATGTCATCTCGATGACCGGCGATTTCACGCGCGGTGATGTGCTGCATATCTACGACAGCAAGGGTATCGAGCGTGCACGCGGATTGAGCGATTTCACGTCGGAAGAATTGCGCGTGCTGACCAACAATCCCGATACTCAGGCCGAACAGCTTCTGGGCTATCGCACTAAGGGCGAAGTCATCCGGAGTGCCAATCTGGTGATGCTGGAACATCGCCACCTGCTGTGGGACGCTCCGGAAGAAATCGCGCGCCGGGATTGGGACCAGCCTGCCGTTGGATGACGATAGTGGCTGCTGCCGGGGGACAGGGCTGCTAACTTCACTTGGCGTTCATGGGGGCGGTGGCTATAGGCTGCTACCCATGACGAACCAGACCCGTTCCACGACGAAGCTCATTCTCGGCACCGCGCTTGCAGGCGCGTCTCTGATGACCGCGGCCTGCGCCGGCCGCAGCAGCGGCCCAGCCGATACTTCCTATGTCGCTCGCGACGTGGAATCGCTGTATGGCGAGGCAAAGCGGCGGCTCGACAGTGGCCAGGCGACTCTTGCGGCGGCCCTGTTCGACGAGGTGGAACGCCAGCATCCCTATTCGCCATGGGCCCGCCGGGCACAGCTGATGAGCTCGTTCAGCTATTATGTGGCCAAAGATTACAACAAGGCGATCCAGTCGGCGCAGCGTTTCCTCCAGATCCATCCGGGTAACAAGGATGCGCCGTATGCCTTCTATCTGATCGCGCTGAGCTACTACGAACAGATCAGCGATGTGCAGCGCGATCAGAAGGTGACCGAACAGGCGCTGACGGCGCTGCAGGAAATCGATCGTCGGTTCCCCAATTCCGATTATGCGTCCGATGCACGTCTCAAGATCGACCTCGTGCGCGACCATCTGGCGGGCAAGGAAATGGAAATCGGCCGCCATTACGAACGGGCTGGCCGCTGGATTGCCGCACAGATCCGCTTCCAGAACGTAGTCGACAATTACCAGACTACGAGCCACGCGCCCGAAGCGCTGTACCGTCTCACGGAAACCAGCCTCGCGCTGGGTATTCCGGACGAAGCGGTGAAGTATGCGGCGGTGCTGGGTGCGAACTACCCGGGCACGGAATGGTACGACAAGGCGTATGATCTGGTGCAGGATCACGCAGCAGGCGTGACGCCGAGCTGATCCATTCAGCCAAGCCGGGCTTTCGGTTTGGGTCTCTTCGGTTTGTAACTCGGCTTCGCTTCGATCTTGTGGGACCGCACGCGGTTGCGGCCATCATTCTTCGCTCGATACAGCGCGCGATCCGCTTGGCCGTACAAGCCGTCCCAACCGGCAGGATCGCTCATCAGTGGCAAGCAGGGCAAAAGCTCATGCGCCGTTTACATCGGTCAGGCATCGAAAGGGTGTCGATTGGCGTGCGTGCCCTGCTGACTCGGCTCGCGGCAGCCGCTAGGAGGTGCCTGCATGCTGACCCGGCTATCCATCCGCAACATCGTCCTGATCGAAGCCCTCGATCTCGCCTTCGGTCGGGGGCTGGGCGTGCTGACGGGCGAAACCGGGGCAGGCAAGTCGATCCTGCTCGACGCGCTTGGTCTGGTGCTGGGCAATCGTGCGGATAGCGGGTTGGTTCGGGGCGGCGAGGACAAGGCCAGCGTTTCGGCCAGTTTCGAATTCAACAGCCTGCCGGGCGGTCTGGTGCAATTGCTGGACGATGCCGACATCGAACTTGAGGAAGGTGAGCCGCTGATCGTGCGTCGCCAGATCAAGGCGGATGGGAAGAGCAAAGCCTTCGTCAACGATCAGTCGGCCAGTGTCGGCTTGCTGCGGGAAATGGCCGGGTATCTCGTCGAACTGCACGGCCAGCACGACGATCGCGGCCTCGTGAACCCGCGCGGTCACCGGGCCTTGCTGGACCGGTTCGCGGGCGGTGATGCCGGGCGTGTGGCAGCGGCATGGTCGAAATGGCGCACCACCGAAGACGCACTGGCAGAGGCACGAGAGGCGGTCGAGGCCGCGAAGGCCGACCAGGACCTCCTACTGGCCCACCTTGCTGAACTGACGGCGCTCGAACCGCAGGCTGGCGAAGAAGCGCGGCTGGCCGAAACGCGCGCGGACATGCAGAAAGGCGAGAAGCTGTCGGGCGATCTCGACGAATTGCGGCACATCTGGGAGGGGTCGGATTCACCCCTAGCGGCTTTGCGCGTAGCCGCGCGGCGGCTCGACCGCATAGCCCCGGAGCACCCGTTGCTTACAGAGGCGCTCGGAGCGCTGGACCGTGCGGTGATCGAAGCGGGTGAAGCAGAAGACAAGCTCTCAGCCGCCGCGGAAGCACTGGTTCACGATCCTGCTGCGCTTGACGCAGCGGAAACCCGTTTGTTCGAATTGCGTGCAATCGCACGAAAACATCGCTGCGAGGTGGATGAACTGCCCGCCAAGATGCGCGAGATGCGCAGCCGGCTGGAAAGCATCGAAGGCGGGGAAGCGCAGCTGGATGCGCTGGAGGCTGCGGCAAAGGACGCGGGCCAGCGCTATCGCGCCGAGGCCGAGGCGTTGCATGCTACACGGGTTGCTGCAGCACTGCGGCTCGACGAGGCGGTGGCGCGTGAACTCGCTCCGCTCAAGCTCGATGCGGCGCGTTTCAAAACGGCGGTTACCGAGTTGCCAGAGGAGAGATGGGGGGCTGCGGGAATGGATTCCGTCGAATTCCTGATTGCAACCAATCCGGGAGCTGATTTCGCGCCACTCAACAAGATTGCCAGCGGCGGCGAATTGTCGCGCTTCATACTGGCGTTGAAGGTCGCGCTGGCGGAGCAGGGCGGTGCGGCCACGGTGATTTTCGACGAGATCGACCGCGGCGTAGGCGGCGCGGTTGCGAGTGCGATCGGCGAGCGACTGGCGCGCCTTTCAGCCGACGGGCAGCTGCTTGCCGTGACGCATAGCCCGCAAGTCGCGGCGCGGGGGCGTACGCACTACATGATCGCAAAAAGCTCAAATGGCACCGTGACCAAGACCGGTGTCGCCCTGCTGGACGAAGCCGGACGCAAGGAAGAGATCGCACGGATGTTAAGCGGCGCGGAAGTAACCCCCGAGGCGCGGGCGCAAGCCGACCGTCTGCTGGAAGGCGTGTAAAATGCTGCCACTGCTGGCCTGCCTTTTTCAAGATGAGTATGTTTTCTGATGACGCCAGACCTCACCGAGGCCGATGCCGCAAACGAGTTGATGCGGCTGGCCAAGCAGATTGCGCATCATGATCGACTTTACCATGCCGAGGACGCGCCTGAGATAACCGATCAGGAATACGATGCGCTGGTGCGGCGCAATGCCGAACTGGAGGCCGCATTTCCGCAGTTGGTACGGGAGGATTCTCCGAGCCGAAAGATCGGCCATGCCATCGCTTCCTCGCCGCTTTCCAAAGTAAAACATGAGGTTCGCATGATGAGCCTCGATAATGCCTTCAGTGCTCAAGAGGTTGAAGACTGGGTCGCGCGCGTTCGTCGATTCCTGTCGCTTGCGGACGACGCGCCGCTGGCGTTCACGGCGGAGGACAAGATCGACGGCCTGTCATGCGCGCTCCGTTACGAGAAAGGCGTTCTGGTTCGCGCGGCCACCCGCGGCGACGGTCAGGTGGGGGAAGACGTGACCCCCAATGTCGCCTTCATTCCAGACATTCCCCAATCGATTGCCGGCGAAGTACCCGACGTCTTCGAGGTCCGCGGTGAAGTCTACATGGCGAAGGCCGATTTCCTTGCCCTCAATGCGGCGCAGGAAGAGGCAGGCGGCAAGCTTTTCGCCAACCCGCGCAATGCTGCGGCCGGCTCGCTACGGCAAAAGGATGCTACCGTTACGGCAAAGCGCCCGCTGAAGTTCTGGGCGCATGGCTGGGGCGCAGCGTCGGCTGTGCCGGGAGCGACGCAACAGCAAGTGGTCGACGTGTTACGCGAATGGGGTTTCCCGGTATCTGCGCTGTTTCGTCGCGTGGAGGATACGCAAGGACTACTGGGCAGTTATGAGGCCATCGGCGAAGCGCGACCTGAACTTCCGTATGAAATCGATGGCGTCGTCTACAAGGTGGACCGGCTAGATTACCAGCAGCGGCTCGGCTTTGTTGCGAAAGCCCCGCGCTGGGCGCTGGCACATAAGTTTCCTGCCGAACGGGCGGAGACCACGCTGGAAAACATCGATATCCAGGTCGGACGCACGGGCAAGCTGACACCGGTCGGGCGTCTTGCACCGGTATTGGTCGGCGGCGTGACGGTTACCAATGTCACGCTTCACAATCGCGACGAGATCGAGCGCCTGGGCGTACGTCCCGGCGACCGCGTGGTCGTGCAGCGTGCAGGAGACGTTATTCCACAGCTTGTGGATAATCTGACCCGGGACGAAAAGCGCACACCGTTCAAATTTCCCGACCGCTGCCCCGAGTGTGGCAGCGAGGCGGTGGCGGAAGAAGGTGAAGTCGACGTGCGCTGCACCGGCGGCCTTATCTGTCCTGCGCAACGTACGGAAAGATTGAAACACTTTGTCAGTCGTGGGGCGCTCGACATCGACGGGCTGGGCGAAAAGACGATCGATCAGTTCTTTGCACTTGGCTGGCTGGAAAGCCCGGCCGACATCTTCCGGCTAAAAGACCGGCGCGCCGATATTCTAGCCCTCGACGGCTGGAAGGAGCGGTCTGTGGACAACCTGTTGGCTTCTGTGGAAGCCCGCAGGGAGCCCGATGCCGCGCGCCTGTTGTTTGGACTGGGAATTCGCCACGTCGGGTCGGTGACCGCGCGCGATCTGATGAAGAACTTTCACGAATTGCCCGCGCTGCGCAGTACGGCGGAGAAGGCTCATGCGGGTGATGAGGACGCGCTGGTTTCGCTCGTTTCCATCGATGGTATCGGCAGTGCGGTTGTCGAGGCGCTCGGCGATTTTTTCCATGAAGATCATAACAAGGCGGTGTGGGACGATATCCTCTCGCAAGTAGCGCCGCCTCGCTATGTCGTCGAAACCCGGGATAGTCCGGTCAACGGCAAGACAGTTGTCTTTACCGGGAAACTGGAAACCATGAGCCGGGATGAGGCAAAGGCACAGGCCGAACGTCTTGGAGCCAAGGCCAGCGGATCGGTCAGTGCAAAGACCGACCTGCTCGTGGCTGGCCCGGGCGCGGGCAGTAAGCTCAAAAAGGCCGCTGACCTTGGTATCGAAGTGATCGACGAGGCGGCGTGGGCCGACATCGTCAAGGCGGCCGAGTAGGTGCTGGCAGCTATCCAGCCGCGGGTGCTCCGCATAGCCGGACTGCTGCGCAAACGTGGTGAGAAAATCGCGGTCGCCGATGGCGCAACAGGCGGGTTGATCGCCGCGTCGATACTCACCGTTCCGGGGGCGCTCGATTTCTTCGTCGGGGGCGGGGTGGTGTATTCCTTTCGCGCGCGCGACGTGCTCTTCGATCTTCCGCGTGATGCCTATGACGGAATGCGCGGGGCGAGCGAGGACTATGCGCTGCTTCAGGCGCGCGCCATTCGGGACAATTTCGGAGCGGAGTGGGGCCTGGCCGAAAGCGGTTCGGTCGGCGGATCGAACCACCCAAGCGGCGCGCCGGCCGGGAGGAGCTGTTCCGCAGTGGCGGGGCCGGATGGTTTCGAGCTCGCGCGGGTAATCGAAACCGGAAGGGACGACCGGATCGCCAACATGGAAGCTTTTGCTACGGAGGCACTGATAACGCTGGAGGAAGCGCTAAATCGCTGATTCAGGAACAAGCTGTCAGCACTGCGTTGAACCGGGGTGAGCGCATCATTCCGGTTTATAATTTTCGCCGTTCCCGTCATGCTGCTGGCGCTGATCCTGGTGTGGACACCGCGCAGCCATCCGGAAGTCGATGGCGATCCGCTTGTCGAACAGGCGGCAGACGAGGTCCGACCGGCCCCGATGACACCTGAACAGCGCGAGCTGGACCGAGAAATCAGCCGTATCGGTGGTACATTTCCCGGCCATGTAGGCATTGCCGTGCGCGACATTGCTGCACGCAGGACGCTTCATTTCAACGGCCTTCAGCTTTTCCCTCAGCAGAGCGTGAGCAAGCTCTGGGTCACGCTGACTGCTCTCGGCGAGGTCGATGCGGGGCAGCTCGAATTGACCGAGAAGGTCGAAATCCGTGATCCGGACCTGACCGTCTTCCACCAGCCGATCCGCGACATCGTTCGCCGGCGAGGTAGTTTTACGACCGATTATGCCGATCTGATCGAACGGGCCATCACCCATAGTGACAATACGGCCAACGACCGCATCCTGCGCCGCGTCGGCGGACCGGATGTGGTGCAGAAGTTCCTCGACGATCATGGACTGTCCAGCATCCGTTTCGGTACCGACGAACGGACGAAGCAGAGCGGCATTGCGGGGCTGACGTGGACGCAAGCCTACTCGAAGGGAGCTGCCTTCTTCGATGCGCGCGAACAGGTGCCCGGCCAGAGGCGCAGCAATGCGTTCGAGGCCTATCTTGCCGATCCGATCGATGGTGCCCCGCCGGTTGCCATCGTGGAGGCGCTGGCCCGCCTGCACGAGGGAAAACTACTTTCCGGCCCGTCTACCGCATTGCTTCTGGCCACGATGTCGCGCACGAAGAGCGGCCCTCAACGCCTCAAGGCCGGTGCACCGCAAGACTGGATCGTCCGCCACAAGACCGGAACGGGTCAGGTCTATGACGGGGAGCAGTCCGGATATAACGACATCGGGCTGTTCACATCGCCTGACGGGCGGACCTATGCCATTGCTGTCATGATCGCCCGCACGCGGGTGTCCATTCCGGAACGCATGGCGATGATGCAGGAGGTCGTGCGCGCGGTGGTGAACTACGATACGACAATCGCCGAGGATCGAGATGTGGACAGGCGAATGCCAGAAGAAGGCGGGGCTGACTGAACCGATTGCTACCGCGAACCGGCCTGCAACGGTTCGGGTATCCATTTCATGACGCCACCTTCGAGCGGCGTCCACAGGCCCACGCGAATACCGGCGGTGGCCAAGGTGTCGCTGGTCCACTGGTTGCAGGTGTTGCCGAGGTGATAAGTGCCGGGCGCGTCGTAAAAAACGTCATTCCCGAAATACCCGTGATACAAAGTGCGCTTGTCCGGTGGGACGATCTGGCGTTCGACAGCGGCGACGAGCCGGGCATATTGGCTTGGAGAAATAACAAGCGGACGCAGATCCGCGCCGGGGGCCGGGCGCACATAATGGGCGACATGCAGCAGACTGTCGCCGCTGATGATCGCCCCTATGGCGGTGGACACGGTGATGTCGGCCCAGGTCGGCGTGTTGAGGAATACCTCGCGTTCCCCCCAGCTCACCGAGACATGCGTATAGGGGCGCTGGAAATCGTCTACATCGCCGGCTGGAAAATCCGCTCGCCAGTCCTTTTGCGGTGTGACGAGCGGCATGACGATTGCGGTATGGACGCCGTTGGTTTCGATCATGATTTCGATACCGCTATCGGGTTCGGTCCAGCCCGAATTCCGCGGAATGGCGCTGCCGATCCATGCAGCCATAAGAAACAGCACGAACAGGCCGATGAGCACGGCCAGTGCCCACGCGCCGACACGCGCAGCGCGCTTCATCGGTGGCGACTTTTGCGCAGCCACAATATCGACCAGTCACCATTCACCAACCGGCGACCAAGACGAAATCCGAGTTTGCGATAGGCGGTCCGCACGCGTGTTTCCTGCGTTTCGAGCAACCCTGCGAGCAGCAGATTGCCACCTGGAGTGACGGCGGAAGCGAAGGACGGCGCCAGTTCGACCAGCGGTCCGGCAAGGATGTTGGCAATGAACAGGTCGTACGGGCCGCGCAGCTTGAGCAGCGGGTCGTCCATTCCGTCGGCGATGACCATGATCAGCTCGCCTGCGCGGTCGCCTTCGACGATGCCGTTCATCGCCATGTTGTCCCGCACCACGCCCGCGCAGACCGGATCGATATCCGATGCGGTGGCGGTTGCGCCTGGCCAGAGATACATGGCAGCAAAGGCCAGCAGTCCTGTGCCGGTACCGATATCGGCATGGTTGCGGGCGACCACGCCTTCGCGCTTCATCAGGTCGAGCATGGCGAGGCAGCCCGCGGTGGTCTGGTGCTGCCCGGTTCCGAAGGCCTGGCTGGCAGGAATGGCGAAATCCACCATCCCCGCATCGGCGGGATGATCAGGCGTGCGGACGTGGAAGCGGCCCGCGCGGATCGGCTCGACGCCTTTTTGGCTTTCGGTCACCCAGTCGGCTTCGGGCACCTTCTCGACCGCCAGGGTTGGTGCATCGCTATCGAACAAGGCGGCGACGCGTCTGAGCTCAGCCTTCTTTGGCTTATGTTCCAGATAGACCTCGACCGTCCATTCTTCAGGGCGATCATCGGCCACTTCCATGCCGGTGACGATCCATTCAGGCGGCCAGTCGATCGCGTCTTCGTGCGCGACCAATGCCGCCCTGGCGACATCCTTGGAAACTTCCGCAACGATCTTCCAGCTATCAGCCACCCGCACGTTCCTTGCTAAGGCGCTTGTCCAGTGCGGAAGTGAGAGCGCCAGCATAACGCTGACATTGACCCGGCGATCCGAGCGTGCCGTCGCGCAATTTCTCGATCAGGCTGCTGGCCGAGGGATGGGGCGTCAGCAATTCGTCGCAAGGCAATTGAGACACTTTGGAAATACTCGTGCGGAAAGCGGCAATGGTCTGCGGGTGGTCGCTGAAGCGGTAATTGTCCGCCGAGACGGGTGAAAGGCTATCGACATAGGCTATGCGACGACAGGCGGGCGGCTCGTCATCGGAGGCGCAGGCGGTCCAGGTGTAACTCATGGCTCCGGGTGTGTGGCCCGGGGTGGCGTGCGCGGTAATGGCAATGTCGCCCAGCGTGAGGGTCTCTCCATCCTGGATGATGCGGGCGACTTTCACAGGCGCCATAGCCGGATGACCGGCATCCGCCTGTGGGTCCTCATCCGAAACCATCCCGCTTTCGAGAACAGGGGCTGCGAGGGGCGAGGCGATAATCTGTGCACCGGTCGCCTTGGCGAGAATTGCATGCCCACCGACATGATCGAAATGTTCGTGGCTGGCGAGGATGTACCGAACATCTTCTGGATCCACGCCGATCCGGCGCAGATTTGCGAGGATCAGTTCGCCACCTGCCTCGGTACCGCTATCGATGAGAACATGGCCTTGAGGGCTCGCAACAAGGATTGCGGCAATCCCGCAGGTGCCGACGTACCAGCTATCGCCGAGAATTCGGAAGGGCGGGGCTGCCTTGTCCCACTCGTCCCAGTCTTCGCAGCTTTCGGAAAACGAGGCGTCCGCGAGGTTGGCCGCCGCCAGGCTTGGCATCGACACGGCATCGGGCGTGGGGGGCGCAGCACAGCCGGCAAGCAACAGCGCTGGTAGCAATCTAGCGAACATAGCTGGCTCCGTTGGCGTCGAGTGTAGCTCCCGTCATGCTTGCAGGAGCATCAAGCGCGCAAAAGGTTATGATCCGCGCCATTTCTTCGGGTTCGGCTACCCGGCCAAGAGGAATATCGGCAAGAAGGCCTGCACCGCCACGGCTCTCGAGGTAATCGCCCGCCATCGCAGTATCCGTAAATCCGGGTGTGATGGCAAAGCTGAGGATACCCTGATGCGCATATTGGCGGGCGATGGTCTTGTGCATGGCCAGCATCCCCCCCTTGCTCGCGGCGTAATGCCAGTGGGCAGGCGAATCTCCGCGATGGCCCGCTCGGCTGGCGACGTGAACGATGCGGCCGGAAAAGCCGCGTTCCTGCCAGTGTTTGACTGCAAACCGGCTCAACTGCGCCGAAGCGGTCAGGTTGATCCGCATGGTGTCCTCCCATGCGTCGAGCCATTCGATATCCGAACTATCGAGCGGGTTCGGATCGAAAAGACCAGCATTGTTGATCAGGACGTCGATTTCGCCGCCAGTCCTGGCGAGCGCGGCCTCCCACAATTCGTGCGGAGCACCCGGCTCGCAGAAATCTGCAGGGACGGTGTCGACAGCCTTGCTCGACGTCGCCTGACCGATAACCTTCGCACCGCGTGCTTCGAGCGATGCCTTGGCAGCGGCGCCGATGCCGCGGGAGGAACCTGTAAGGAGGATGGTAGTCATTACGCCGCTGTATCGAAGGGAAAGCCGCATTGCCATCCTTGCGCCACGCGTCAGCTTCGCTAAGGGAAGGCCTTCAAATTATCCAACCGGACGAGAATGATGGCCAACCGCCCGATCGCACCACATCTGCAAATCTGGAAATGGGGACCGCACATGGCGATCTCCATCCTCCATCGCGTAACCGGCGATGGTCTCGCCCTGGTCGGCCTGGCCGTCCTGCTCTGGTGGCTGGGCGCAATGGCAGCCGGTCCGGATGCGTACGCGACCTTCCAGACGGTCATGGGCTCGCCATTGGGTATGGTCGTGCTGGTGGGCCTCAGCTGGGCTTTCTTTTCACACATGATGAGCGGCCTTCGCCATTTCGTCATGGACATCGGTGCCGGTTACGAACTCGACACGAACAAGACGTGGTCCATTCTCGCGCCGCTGCTCGGCATTCTTCTCACGGCGGGCTTCTGGGCCCTCATTCTGCTTCGTTAAAGGGTAAGACCCATGGGTAACGGAACCTCCATCGGACGCGTGCGCGGGCTGGGCTCGGCACACGAAGGCGCGCATCACTGGCTGCTGCAGCGCTTCACCGCGATCGGCAATCTGGTCCTCGCACTGTTTCTGGCGGTCAGCCTCGCGCTGCTGCCGAATTACAGCTTCGCCACCGTCACGGGCTGGGCATCGCAGACGTTGCCCGCCACGGCACTGGCGCTGCTTATAATCTCGGTCTTCTGGCACGCACGCATCGGCTTGCAGGTGCTGATCGAAGACTATGTCCACGACGCCGGAACCAAGTTCGGCGTCCTCGCCCTTCTCAACCTTGCAACCATCGGCGGCGGCGCGTTCGGCCTTGTTTCGATAGCACGCCTCGCCCTTGGAGGAGCCGCCTGATGGCTTTCAATCAGACTTTCAGCATCAACGGACGCGAATATCCGATCACCGATCACACGTATGACGTGGTCGTCGTGGGCGCGGGCGGTTCGGGCTTGCGCGCTACCATGGGTGCAGCCGAAAGTGGCCTCAAGACCGCGAACATCACCAAGGTCTTCCCGACGCGTTCGCACACGGTTGCCGCGCAAGGGGGCATCGCCGCCAGCCTGGGCAACAACACGCCCGATCACTGGCAGTGGCACATGTACGATACCGTCAAGGGTTCCGACTGGCTCGGGGATCAGGACGCGATCGAATACATGGTCCGCGAAGCACCGCAGGCGGTTTACGAGCTGGAGCACGCCGGTGTGCCCTTCAGCCGCAACGACGACGGCACGATCTACCAGCGCCCGTTCGGCGGGCACATGCAGAACATGGGCGAGGGCCCGCCGGTGCAGCGTACCTGCGCCGCGGCCGACCGTACCGGTCACGCCATGTTGCACGCGCTCTATCAACAGAGCCTGAAGTACGACGCGGATTTCTTCATCGAATATTTCGCGCTCGACCTGATCATGAAAGATGGCGTCTGCGTCGGCGTGATCGCCATGTGCCTTGATGACGGGACGATCCATCGTTTCCGTTCGAAAGCCGTGGTTTTGGCAACCGGTGGTTATGGCCGCTGCTATTTTACTGCGACCTCCGCGCACACGTGCACCGGTGACGGTGGCGGCATGGTGCTTCGCGCTGGCTTGCCCTTGCAGGATATGGAATTCGTACAATTCCATCCCACAGGCATTTACGGTGCGGGCGTACTGATCACCGAAGGCGCACGCGGGGAGGGCGGTTATCTGACCAACTCCGAAGGTGAGCGGTTCATGGAACGCTACGCCCCGAGCGCGAAGGATCTGGCCTCGCGCGACGTCGTCAGCCGTTCGATGGCGCTCGAAATGCGTGAAGGCCGCGGTGTGGGCCCGGAAAAGGACCACATTTTCCTCCATCTCGACCATATCGATCCGACCGTCTTGGCCCAACGCCTGCCTGGCATTACCGAAAGCGGAAAGATCTTCGCCGGTGTCGATCTGACCCGCGAACCGCTGCCGGTTACGCCGACCGTCCATTACAACATGGGCGGCATTCCCTGTAACTTCCACGGCGAAGTAATGGCGGGCGATACCAGCGATCCCGAGAAGATCGTCCCCGGTCTGTTTGCAGTGGGCGAAGCAGCCTGCGTGTCGGTGCACGGCGCCAACCGGCTCGGCTCGAACTCGCTGATCGATCTCGTCGTCTTTGGGCGTGCTACTGGCCATCGCCTGAAGGAACTGATCAAGCCGGGTACCAGCCACGACGAACTGCCGAACGACAGTGCCGATCTCGCCCTGACTCGTCTCGACCATTTCCGTTATGCCGATGGCAGCACCCCGACCGCCAAGCTGCGTTCGGATATGCAGAAGTCGATGACTCGCCACGCGGCCGTTTTCCGCGACAGCAAGCTCCTGGCTGAAGGCGTCGAGGAACTGACGGCGATCAACAAGCGGATGGAAGACGTGAAGGTCTTCGACCGCTCGCTGATCTGGAACAGCGATCTGATCGAAACGCTCGAACTCGACAATCTCATGGCACAGGCGAACGTGACCATGGCGAGTGCGGAGAACCGCAAGGAAAGCCGCGGCGCGCACGCTCACGAAGACTACCCCGATCGCAACGATGCCGAATGGATGAAGCACACCATTGCCTGGTTCGACGGCTGGGGCGGCAACGGCGGCGGCGTGAAGATCGACTACCGTCCGGTCCACGAATACACGCTGACCGATGACGTGAAATATATCGAACCGAAAAAGCGGGTTTATTGATGCGAGCGAGGGTGGTGGCATTCGCCGCGGGTGTCGCGGCGTTCGCCGCCGCCCCCGCTGCCGCGCAACTCCAGCCCGCAGAGCAAGCTATCGTTGCAACCGTCGAGGACGGGTTCGAAAGCGATGTGGCGCTGCTCGAAGAGATAACCTTGATCAATTCGGGGTCGCATAATCATGCGGGGGTGAAGGCTGTTGCCGATGCGCTCATCCCGGAATTCGAAGCGCTTGGCTTCACGACCGAATGGATCGACCAATCGGGCAATGGGCGAGCGGGGCATCTGTTTGCGCGCCATGATGGTGTGGCTGGCACCACCAAGATGCTGCTTATCGGGCATCTGGATACCGTGTTCGAGCCCGATTCTCCGTTCACCGGCTTCGTTCGCGAGGGTGACACTGCGGTCGGCCCCGGCATTCTGGACGACAAGGGCGGGATCGTCGTAATCATTGCCGCTCTCCGCGCTATGAAACAGGCCGGCACGCTCGACGATGCCAATATCGTCGTCGCGCTGACAGGGGACGAGGAAGATGCTGGTGAACCGCTCGAAGCGGCGCGCAAGGATCTGGTCGAAGCGGGAAAATGGTCTGATGTAGCGCTCGGCTTCGAAGGTTTGTCGATCCGCGACGGCAAGGACATGGGCGTCATTGCACGGCGATCATCCGGAGGCTGGACGCTGACCACCAGCGCGAGAAGCGGCCACAGTTCGGGGATTTTCTCGGAGTACGCAGGCTATGGCGCGATTTATGAAATGGCCCGTATTCTCGATACGTTTCGCAGGGAGCTGGCCGAGGAAGATCTGACCTACAATGTAGGCTTTATGGCCGGCGGGACACCGGCGCATTTATCCAAAGACGGCCTCTCTGCCACCACTAGCGGCAAGACGAACATCATTCCCTCTACCGCGGTAGCCCGCGGCGATCTGCGCGCTTTGACGCAGGAACAGAACGAGCGTGTAGCCGAGAGAATGCGGGCTATCGTTGCCGACCACCTCCCCGGAACCGAGGCGCAGATTGCCATCGAGTTTCGCTATCCCCCGATGGCACCGACCGATGGTAACCGTGCGTTGCTGGACAAGCTCAATCTGATCAACGCGGACTTGGGTCGCGAAGCGATGCAACCTTATCCTCCTTCGCTTCGCGGGGCGGCCGATATCAGCTTCGTTGCACCCTACACCGATGGGCTCGCGGGAATGGGACCGGCCGGCACCGGAAGCCACGCGGAAGGTGAGACGATCGAACTGCGCTCCATCATTCGGCAGGCACAGCGCACAGCCATTCTGATGAGCCGACTGTCTCAGGAACGTCCCGACGATTAGGCGTGGCAATGCGGTTTCTCGCCACTATCGTTTCTGCGACGCTGCTGACGGCCTGCGCAACGATCGCAGCTGCGCCGACCGCGCGGCTTGCGGCGGATCCTTTCTACCGCAAGCACGTGGACGCGGCGGGCATACCTATCCTCTCCTCCGCCCGCGTCCCGGACGCGGCACTTTTCGCGGCACGCGACATGGTCCGCGGCATGCTCGCTCACCGGCCCGATCTCGCGGCATGGCTCGTTTCCAACGATTATCGCATCGCGCTCATTTCCCGCGACGAAGCGCTGCTTGATTTGCCGGAAAATGCGAACTGGACCAAGCCGGCCCGTGACGATCCGCGCCTGACCCGATGCGAACTGAAGCATTACGACGAACGGATCGGCTCGAAGACCGACCGGGAATATTGGGACGAACGGGCGCGGGGAATCGGGGGTGAACGCATGGTCGGGTCCGAAGAGGACGTTTTGGGCCTGCCGATAAGCCGGTATTGGGGCGAGACGATCTTCGTTCACGAATTTGCCCACAATGTGCTGTTCGCGATCGAGGGTGCAGATCCGGTCCTTTATGAAAGGGTCACGGCAGCCTACGCAAATGCCTTGGCAAACGACCTGTGGTTTGAGGAATACAACACCACGACGATACAGGAATATTGGGCGGAAGGAACGCAGTTCTGGTTCAATTCGAACCGTCTCCAGGCCTTCGATGGACGCCGGATACTGAACGCTCGCGATCTGGCCGATTACGATCCGCAGCTCTATGCGGTCCTGGCCGAAGCTTACGGCGACAGCCACGAACTTGAGTCGGACCCATTCTACATGCATCCCGCCCGAGTCCCTCCGGGGCCGCCTCCGCTAAACACCGCTGAGGTGTGCTAGTCGGGCTGGGTGGCTTCTACGCGGCGCATATCCACGATTTCGACAGGCTCTGCCAACAATTGCCCCTTCATCCAGCCCTCTCCCTTTTCTGGGTCGGGCGGCAA
Organism: Qipengyuania pacifica; assembly: GCF_019857205.1. Taxonomy (GTDB): domain Bacteria; phylum Pseudomonadota; class Alphaproteobacteria; order Sphingomonadales; family Sphingomonadaceae; genus Qipengyuania; species Qipengyuania pacifica. Next base: position 23,899 of record NZ_JAHWXO010000005.1, read on the forward strand.
CGCATGGATCGCCTGCACGACATCCATACCGTCCACGACATAACCGAAGACGGCGAAGCCCAGCTGAAGATTGGGATCGGATGAGGTGGGATCGGCATCGAGACCCGTCTGGTCCTTTATCATGATCGAGAAGTCGCCCGTGGCCGTCCCGGGATCGTAGCGCGCCATCGATAGTGCGCCATTCGTGTGGCTCAGTCCCGTCTGGCTGGTCGGCTCATGTGCGATCGGATCGAGGACGCGATCAGGGTTCATCTGCGTGCCTCCCTGCAACAAGCCGTTGGGAGGTTCACCCCAATCGAGGTGCATTGCGCGGTAGAAATGCGTGCCGTCGAACCGATCCTCGTCGACATAGCGGAGAAAGTTTGCCGCGGTGACCGGCGCTCGCTCGGTCTCGATCGATACCGTAATATCGCCCATCGTGGTCTCGATCAGGACGAGTTGCGTGGCATACTCACGGCTTTGTACCTCCGGCTCGCTTTGGGCGAAAACCGGAGACGTAACCAGTAGAGCGGCGGCGGCGAGGGCGAATCGACGGATCATGCCGTCAGCATGACATGGTGGCCTGTCAGATCACACCCGCAATAAGGCCGCGCTCCGCGGCTTCCTTGCATCCAATGTACCAATTGTCCGGCGCCTTGTCGCGGACCTCCTCGAACTCGACGTCGGCCCCGTCCACGATCGCCCGGAAACCCTGTTCTTCGATGGCGATCGAATGTTCGATTTCGTTCAACGCTGCTTTGAGCTGAGCAATGCAGCTTTTCAGCGGCCCGTTTAACTGGATCGTCTTCGCAATCTGGCGCTCGTGCAGAAGGAGCGAGGAATCTTCGGTCATGTAGCGGCATTCTACGGGAAATCCGGCCATGAATGTCGCGCCCGCCGAGTAGACAGCGGATTTTCCGAGGAAATAGATCGTCCGACCGGCATTGCGGAGGAGGCGAACGTCGTCGGCCATCGTTCTCGCGATTTCCGGATTTCCGCCCAAGGTGGTGAGCGCAATCACGAGCAGGCCTTCCTTCGGTGCTGCGCTCAGCTGATCGCGGAATTCGGCATACATGGCCTCGTCGACACTCCCGACGAGGCGGAGTTGCGGCGCGGCAAGAATGGCATTTCGATCGTCGTCGTTCATCGGGTCCGGTTTCCTATTGGTCGAGTATTCTCCCCAGCGCACCGCGGGGGAGGTGGTTCCAGACCGATGATCACACGGAATCGAGTGTTTACATGCGTAATCGAAGTCGATATAAACTTCGCTAGCAATCGAACCAATGGGAGCAGGCAATGTCCAGGCGCAAGGATACCGGTGAGCGGATCAGCGATGCCGAGCACGCCATTATGGAAGTGTTGTGGGACAAGAACCCCGTGTCCGCGACCGACGTCTGCGACGCCATTTGTGACGAACGCGACTGGTCCATCGCTACGGTAAAGACCTTGCTTAGTCGCCTGGTTCAGAAAGAGGCTGTCGGCACCGAACCCGACGGACGCAAATTTCTATATCGCCCGCTGATCGAACGCTCCGATTATGTCGGAGGCGAAAGCCGTCGCCTTGTCGATCGACTATTTGGTGGCCGTGCAGCTCCATTGTTTGCGCAGCTTGCGGAAAGCGAAGCGCTGACCGATGACGATCTTGCCGAAATCGAGGCGCTCTTGAGGGAGATGCGCAAATGACCGAACTTGTTCGCGATTATTGGGAACTGTTCCTTTTCGACACGCTGTTATGGACCGGTGGTCTCATCGCGCTGGCGCTACTTTTGCGCCGCCCCGTGGCAAAGCACCTTGGTGCGGGCGCGGCCTACGCCCTTTGGTTTCTGCCACTCGCGCGTCTGCTATTCCCTCCCGTGACCCTTCCGGCATGGATGCGGCCTGCCTCGTCCGAGAGCGGGGCACTGATAGAGCCTGTCCGGTCGGGGCTGGTTTCTGCACCCGGTGTGGACGTCGGCTTTTCCTACACCGAATTCGTCGCGCCGGCGATGCCGATGCCGGCGAGCTCTCCCATCGATTTCGTGGTTCCGTTGGTGATAGTTTGGCTGGTCGGCGCGGCGATCTTCATGGGCCGTCGCTTCTGGCTCTATGGCGAATTGCGCAGGGAACTGCTCGTGGATGCGCGGCCGGTGGGCGAGGTGGGCAATATCCGCCTCATCGAAACGCCTGCGATTTCAGGTCCCATGGCTTTCGGCGTGTTAGACAAGGTCGTTGCGCTTCCCGATGGCTTCATGGTCAGCCGCGAACGGCAGGTCCGCGATCTCGCTATCGCGCATGAAGTGGCCCACCATCGCGGACACGACATACTTGCAAACATGTTGATCCAGCCGCTGTTTGCGTTGCACTGGTTCAATCCGCTCGGCTGGATGGGCTGGACGGCCATGCGCCGGGACCAGGAAGCATTCTGCGACGCCCGTGTAGTCGCCAGCCGCAGCCGTGACGAACGGGCGGCCTATGCGGCGGTTATCGCCGACTATGCCCGCCGCTCCGGGCCTGCCCCGCGACCCGCTCTGGCTGCGCCGATGGCCTGTCCGGTGCTCGGCGACAAATCGATCATTCATCGCCTGCGTAGTCTGCCGATGACGGACCATTCGCGCCGGCGCCGCCTGGTGGCACGCGGCACGGTCGCGGCTGCTCTGGTCGCTTTGCCGATGACTGCCAGCGTCTACTATTCCGAAGCAATTGCTGCGCCCTCCACCAAATCGCAGATTCCCGCTTCTCCGCTTTCGCCAGCTGCACCTTCGGCGCCTCTATCGCCCCAGGAAGTTGCGGCAGTCGAACCTGGCGATCGCACGGTCCGCATTGAGCGCGTGGATGACAACGGCAATGTGACCGAGCGGCGGACTGTGCGTTACGGCGATAGTGAATGGTCGGAAATGACCGCAGGCGACGAAGCGGATCACCAGGCAGCCATGGCAGAACACGAAGCGCGAATGGCCGAACTGGAAGCAGACCGTGCAGAGCGGAACAGCGATCTGCAGGAGCGCCTGAGCGAGCAGCGCGAACTTCGGATAGAAGCCGCAGAGCTGGCTCGCGAGCGGGCAGCAGAAGCGCGCGCCAATTCCGAAATGCGGGTCGCAATGGCATCGGCCACCGCGGCAGGCGTGCAGGCTCGCGCAGTAGCTGCGCGTGCCCGTGCTTCGGCGCCGCGCGTCGTGAACCAGTGCCGCGGTTACGATGCGCCGGTTACATCGGTCACCGACGCTCAGGGCCGCACCACCATGTATGTTTGCGAAGAATATGGCGATCGCATTGCACTCAAGGCGCTGAAGGCTGCGCGGCAGGCACTCGCCCTCGAGCGCAACCTTTCCGATCGTCAGCGCGCAGAAGCGCTGCGTGAACTCGACGCCGAAATCTCCGGACTTTCGCGCTAGGTCCCCCACAGGCGCGTAGACGAAGGGCGCGGTCATTGTGCCGCGCCCTTTTCGGTTTTCGAAGTACGGTCAGCCTACGTTCGTGATGCGATCGCAGGCCCGGTCATCACCTTGCAGACCCATGCGCAGCGCGTCGCTGCGCTGCTTGCTGGTACCATGGGTGAAATTTTCAGACGAGACCCGTCCGCCCGTTAGCCGATCGTCGCCGATGGCGGCCGCAGCGTTCATGCCTTCTTCGATATCGCCCGGTTCGATCAGATTGCGGTTCTTCCCGGCCCATACACCCGCGTAACAATCTGCCTGCAATTCCATCAGCACCTGAAGCTGGTTCGCCCGGCGCGGGTTCCGCTGCTGAAGGCTGCGCATTTGGTCGGAAATGCCCGTTATCGTCTGGATATGATGGCCGTATTCGTGGGCGAGAACGTAATAACGGGCAAAATCCCCGCCAGCGCCCAACTGCCTTTCCAGCGTGTCGTAGAAACTCGTATCGATATAGATTGTCTGGTCTGCCGGGCAATAGAACGGGCCGACTGCCGAAGATGCATTTCCGCACCCTTTCGTACGGACGCCGCCGCCGCCGAACAGGTCGAGCGTAGGCTCTTGGAAATCGTATCCCTGATCACGGAAGGTCTGGGACCACGTTGTGTTGAGCGATGTCAGGGCATTACACGCTTCGGTCGCATACTCGCTGCTGGTGCAGACTTCCTGCTCATTGGTATTGGCCGGCCCAGCCTGCTGCTGACCTTGCTGCACGCTCTCGACCATTCCCGCAGTCTGCATCGGATCCAGGCCGAAAACGAAATAGCCCAGCGCCGCGATGATGATCGTGCCGCAACCGATACCGCCCGCCTTGCCGCCGGGCATGCCTCCGCCGCTCGATCGGACATTGATATTACCGGTATCGAAAGGATTTAGCCGCATCCGTTCCCCCTGTGCTGTCGGCTTTACAGCGCTCACTATGTGCGCGATGGCCTGAATCGATATTCCCTATAACGGCCGGAGGTTCAAATGTTTCTCGATGGTAAGCGCGCACTCGTCACTGGGTCGACCAGCGGCATCGGCCTCGCGATCGCACGGGCGCTCGCAGCCGAAGGCGCAAGCGTCGTACTCAACGGCTTCGGGGACGATAGCGAGATCGCGAAACTGTGCGACGAGCTGGGCGCAACTCACAGCGGGGCCGATCTGACCGACGTATCGCAGATCGAAGCGATGATGGAAGAAGCGGGCGGGATCGACATCCTCGTGAACAATGCCGGTATGCAGCATGTTGCACCGGTGGAAGATTTCCCGGTCGAAAAGTGGGATACGATCATCGCGCTGAACCTGACCGCCGCGTTCCATACCACGCGCCTCGCAATCCCGGGGATGAAGGCTAAGGGCTGGGGCCGTATCATCAATACTGCGAGCGCCCATTCCAAGGTCGCAAGCCCGTTCAAGAGCGCCTATATTTCAGCCAAACACGGGCTGGACGGCCTCACCAAGACGGTGGCGCTGGAAGTGGCGGAGCACGGCGTGACGGCCAATTGCATCAGCCCCGGCTATGTTTGGACGCCTCTCGTCGAGAACCAGATTCCGGACACGATGAAGGCGCGCGGCATGACACGCGAGCAGGTTATGAACGAGGTGCTCCTCGCCAAACAGCCGACCAAGAAATTCGTTCAACCGGCGGAAATCGGCGCGATGGCTGTGTTCCTGTGCCGTGACGAGGCGCAGAATGTAAACGGCGCCAACTGGAGCGTGGATGGCGGCTGGACGGCGGACTGACAGATCGTATCTTTGTCACTCACCGCTTTCCTCGCCGCGGCTTTCGCGTGCCTCTTGGTCAGCCTGACTGCAATGGTGCTGGCGCTGCGCGAACCCGGGCTCGCACTGAAGCCGTTGTGGATGGTTCTCGCCTTCGTCGGGGTTGGAGGTGCAGTAACGGTCTGGTCGACGCCAGAGGAAGTGTACTGGTTCTTCGGAATCGCATTGCCGACCGTGTCCTTCTCGACTGGTGACGGAAGCTGGGAACCAGTGTTGATCCGTTTTCTATTCCCTGTCGGAGCTTTGCTGGTGCTGGGGCGCCTGTACTGGCATCGCCGTAGCAGCTCGGCAGGGAGCCACTCGGCCTGAGCCACTAGCGCCCGCAACAAACCGTCGTTACATGGGCCGCCACATTTCCTCCGGCAGGCGATTCTCTACGTGGCACATCTCGACATTCCCCTCGGTCTTACTTTCGACGACGTACTTCTTGTACCGGCGGAGAGTGAGATCCTGCCATCCATGGCCAATACGACCACGTGGCTGACGCGCGAAATCGCATTGAATATCCCCGTCATCTCGTCCGCGATGGACACGGTGACGGAAGCCGACATGGCCATCGCCATGGCGCAATTGGGTGGGATCGGCGTTCTTCACCGCAATCTCGAGGTCGACGAACAGGCCGCCGCTGTTCGCGCGGTAAAGCGGTATGAAAGCGGCATGGTGGTCAATCCTATCACCATCCACCCGGATGCAACGCTGGGGCAGGCTCAGGAAATCATGGCCAAGCATCGCATCAGCGGGATCCCTGTCACGGATCGCAGCGGCAAGCTGGTCGGAATACTGACCAATCGCGACGTTCGTTTCGCGGAAAATCCGCGCCAGCCTGTCAGCGAACTGATGACCACCGAAAACCTCGCTACCGTGCCGCTCGGCACCAGCCAGGAAGAAGCGCGCAAGCTGCTTCACCAACGGCGCATCGAAAAGCTGCTGGTTGTGGACGATAACGGGCGCTGCGTTGGTCTGATCACAGTCAAGGATATCGAGAAGGCCGTGGCCTATCCCGATGCAACCAAGGATGCGACCGGGCGCCTGCGCGTTGCCGCAGCAACCACTGTTGGCGACAAGGGTTTCGAACGCACCGAAGCGCTGATCGATGCCGAAGTGGACGTTGTCGTCATCGACACGGCCCACGGCCATAACCGCGATGTCGCTCGTTCGGTCGAGCGTGTGAAGAAGCTCTCCAACAGCGTTCAGGTCATTGCCGGCAATATTGCCACGGGCGAAGCGGCCAAGGTGCTTGCCGGCGCAGGTGCCGATGCCGTGAAAGTGGGCATCGGCCCCGGCTCCATCTGCACCACGCGCGTCGTGGCCGGTGTTGGCGTACCCCAGCTGACCGCGATCATGGATTGCGTGGAAGAAGCAGAAAAGCTTGGTGTACCCGCCATTGCCGATGGTGGTCTGCGCACCAGCGGCGATGCAGCGAAAGCGCTTGCCGCAGGTGCTTCGACGATCATGGTCGGATCGATGCTCGCCGGAACCGAAGAGGCCCCGGGCGAAACCTTCATTTATCAGGGGCGCAGCTACAAGAGCTATCGCGGCATGGGCAGCGTCGGTGCGATGGCGCGTGGCAGCGCCGATCGCTATTTCCAGGCGGACGTAAGTCAGCAGAAGCTGGTACCCGAAGGGATCGAAGGCCAGGTGCCCTACAAAGGCCCCGCAAGTGCTGTGATCCACCAGCTCGTCGGCGGAATAAAGGCGGCCATGGGGTATACCGGCAGCGCTTCGATCGAGGACTTGCGCAAGAATGCAAAATTCGTGCGTATTACCAATGCGGGTCTGACCGAGAGCCATGTCCACGACGTGGCCATCACCCGGGAAGCGCCGAACTATCCGACGCGATAGGCCATGACCCCCGCCGCACGGGTTCAGACTTCGATAGAGCTGCTCGACAGCATCATCGAAGCCGCGCGCAACAAAGGCGCGCCGGCCGATCGCATCCTTGCGGAATGGTTCCGCAACAATCGGTTCGCCGGATCGAAAGATCGCCGTGCCATCCGTGAGTTGGTGTTTGCCGCTATCCGCGCCTGTGGCCCGATGCCGGCAAGCGGGCGATCCGCTATGCTGCGCCTCGGCGAGGTCGACGAGAACATTCCGGCTCTATTCGACGGATCGAACTACGGGCCCGCGGTCGTTCGCGACGGGGAAAGCGCAGCCCCGGGCGGGGTTGCTCCCGAATGGCTCGAACAGCGCTTGGCCGCATCCCATATGGCAGGGCCGGAAACAGAGGCTCTGCTCGAACGCGCGCCTCTCGATCTGAGGGTCAATACGCTCAAGGCCGACCGCGCCACTCTGGAGCTTCCGGCACCTGCCATCACGACCGCGGCGCCGAATGGGTTGCGGGTGGAGCCGGGCACCCAGGTGAAACAATGGTCGGCATTTCGCGATGGTGCGATCGAAGTACAGGATACGGGTTCGCAACTCGCCTGCATGGCGGTCGCGGCGCAATCGGGCGAAACCGTAATTGATCTTTGCGCTGGCGGCGGCGGCAAAACGCTCGCTCTTGCTGCCGCGATGGATAATCTGGGCCGTCTCATCGCCTCGGATACGGACCGCAATCGCCTGTCTCGCCTTGCCCCGCGCGCCGAGCGGACCGGGGCGACGAACATTCAGACGATCCTGCTAAATCCGGCGCAGGAACTTGACGCTTTTGCAGATTTCACAGGGCAGGCGGACGCGGTCCTGATCGATGCGCCGTGCTCGGGCACCGGCACCTGGCGGCGCAATCCCGAAGCCCGCTGGCGTCTCGACGAAAAGGAACTGGCCCGCCTTACCGACATCCAGTCCTACCTGCTCGATCTGGCGGTGAAACTCGTCAAGCCTGGCGGTCGGATCGTGTATGTCACTTGCTCCCTCCTGGACGAAGAAGGGGCGGGGCAGTTCGATGCCTTCCTCGGCCGCCACTCCGAACTTCGGCCGAAAGAGCTGACCCTTCCTCTTGGTCGCCCGCGCGGGAAAGGAATACGCCTGTCACCGTTTCATGATGGCACCGACGGTTTTTTCATCGCCTGTGCAGAATGAACATGTTAGCCATACCGATTATGGCTGATACGCCGCCCATTGGACGGAATACCCCGCTGGAGACTCTCATGCGTTTCGCACCCGCCGCCGCTGCCCTTTCGCTGGCCCTTGCCGCAACTTCGAGCGTGGGTTGGGCAGATCAACGCGAACCGGCTCAGCGCGCCGCGGTGCTAATCGCGGAAGGGGAAGCAGCTCTTGCGCAGAACGATGTTCAGGGCGCGATCGATGCGTATGAAGCCGCGCTCGCCGTCGATCCCGGTTACACGCCGATCCTTCTCCATCTCGCCGAAGCCGCGCGTGCGGACCAGTTGCAGGGCAAGGCAATCCGTTATTACCGCGAAGCGCTAGACCGGGATCCGCGCAACCTCGCCGCCCTTGCGGGCGAAGGCGAGGCGATGGTTGAAAAGGGCGCGGTCGAAAAGGCCAAGGGCAATCTGGCCAAGCTCCAATCGATGTGCGGCCAGAACTGCGCCGAAACCGAACAGCTTTCCGCCAGCATCGCCGCCGGTCCGCCCAAGCGCGTTCAGACGGCCGAAGTAGTGCTGCCCGAAGATGGGGCGACGCAGCAGAACTGAGCTAGACCAGCTCGCGAAAGGCATCGACCACGGTGCGGTAAACGCGTTTCTTGAACGGAACGATCAGCTCCGGGAGCTGCTCGGGTTCGACCCATTTCCAGTCACAGAATTCGGGCGGATCGTGCGCTTCCAGGTCGATATCTTCGTCCGCGCCGTTGAAGCGGGCGAAATACCAGACCTGTTCCTGCCCGCGATATTTCCCGCCCCACAGCTTGCCGATCAGTTCTTCCGGCAGATCGTAGCGTATCGGCTCATCCATCGCCTTCAGGATCGTAACGTGCTCGGGCCTGGCACCGGTTTCTTCGCCCAGTTCGCGCAAGGCGGCATCCTTGAGGTCTTCGCCCTCATCGACGCCGCCCTGGGGCATTTGCCACCAGTCGCCTTCCTTGTTGTCGATGCGGCGGCCGACGAATACCTTGCCATCGCCATTCACCAGCATCACGCCCACGCAGGGTCGGTACCCGAGTTCGCTCACCTGTAACGCTCCACCATCAATTTCACGGCATCGAGGAAGGCCTCGAGATCGGTCTGGCCGCTCGGTATCGCTTTTCGCAGCGTCGTAAAGCCATGGATCATGCCGGGGAACTCGAGAAAGACCACTTCCGTGCCGAGTTGCACCAGGTGTGCGGCGTATTCCCGGCCGGAATCGCGCAGCGGATCAAGCCCCGCGGTGCACAGAACCGTCGGCGGCGTATTGGAACAGTCGCCTACCATCGGGGTGTGACGCGGGTCGTTCGCATCGCCTTTGTACTGGTCGGTGAACCACGCCATCGCCGCGCCGGTCAGCAAGAAGCCATCTGCAAACAGCGAGAAGCTCTTGTGCTTCGATACGTCGCTTGCCACCGGATATATCGGCGCCTGGACGATCACCGGAACAGCTGCGGGATCGCGCATAAGCTGGTTGGTGGTGACGATCGTCAGATTGCCGCCCGCGCTGTCGCCGGTAATGATCAACCCGGTAATGTCGCGCTCCAGCTCGTCCGGCGATGATGCAACCCAGCGTGCCACCGCTTCGCAATCGTCGGGCGCAGCGGGGAAGGCATTTTCGGGTGCAAGGCGATAATCGACCGATACCACCGGCAGGTCGAGATGATGCGAAATCTCGGTGCACAGCGCGTTGTAGACGTCCAGATCGCCGATCACGAAGCCGCCACCGTGGATGAAAATCACGCAGGGGCTGGGGCCTCGTTCGGCCTTCACGTCGTAGAAACGGATGGGAACCGGGCCGGCAGGTCCGGGGCAGGTCAGATCCTTCTGGACCGCCATCGCGCGCGGTTCTGCTTCGGCTACTGCGCTCATGGCGCGCATCTGGGCACGGCCTTCGTCGGCACCGACTTCTTCCACGCCCTTTCCGCCCATCTGTTCGAGCATGTCGAGAAACCCGCGCACATCGTCGCGGACGTAATGTTCGGTATCGGCCATCGGTATCTCTCCCAGTTGCGTTGCGTTTCGGGACTTAGCCTGTTCACAGCGCTTTTCCATGCGTCTTTTTTGGCCTAGCAGAGAAACTTCATTGCGAGAGGATGGGGTGGGGCCTAGGTGGCGCATCCCAGAAGAAACGGCACCGCAAACTGGCGGTGCAGACAAGGAAGATCCGGATGGCGACAGTCGCCCCGAATGACGCCGACCTGACCCAGGACGGCCTCCCCGCAAATCCCGAAAGCGTTGTCGTGCGCTTCGCCGGCGACTCTGGCGATGGCATGCAGCTGACCGGCGGGCAGTTCACTCTGTCGACTGCGCTGGCCGGCAACGATCTGGCGACCTTTCCCGATTTTCCGGCAGAAATCCGCGCTCCTCAAGGGACGCTGTTCGGGGTTTCGGCATTCCAGATCAATTTCGGCAGCCGCGAAATAAACACCGCGGGCGATGCGCCCGATGTGCTGGTCGCCATGAACCCCGCCGCGCTGAAGGTGAACCTAGCAGCGCTCAAGCCTGGTGGGCTGATCATCGCCGACACCGGTGCCTTTACCAAGCGCAACCTCGACAAGGCGAAATACGATGCCAATCCGCTGGAGGATGGCAGCCTGGCGAAGTTCGATGTGCTCGCCTTCGACATCAGCGAAAAGACTATCGAGGCGGTCAAGCCTTATGGCCTCGGCAACAAGGATGCTCTGCGGTCAAAGAACATGTGGACGCTCGGCCTTGCGCTGTGGATGTTCGATCGCCCGCGCGAGCCGATCCACGACTGGCTGAGGGGCAAGTTCAAGTCCAAGCCCGATATTGCCGACGCCAATATCGCCGCGCTCGACGCGGGCCATGCCTATGGCGAAACGGCGGAACTGTCTGGCCCGCTTAAACAGCTTCATATCGAACCTGTGCCTAGCGACCCCGGTCTCTACCGGACCGTCACCGGTGCCGAAGCCGTCAGCCTCGGCCTCGTCGCAGGCGCGCAGCTTGCCGAAATGCCGATGTTCTTCGGCGGCTATCCGATCACCCCTGCTTCTGCGATCCTGCATCATCTGGCACGGCTCAAGGAATTCGACGTTACCACCTTCCAGGCGGAAGACGAAATCGCCGCGATCTGTGCCGCCATCGGCGCGAGCTATGCCGGCAGTCTCGGCGTAACCTCCTCGTCGGGACCGGGTATTGCGCTCAAGGGCGAGGCGATGGGCCTTGCCATCATGACCGAACTGCCGCTGGTCATCGTCAATTCGCAGCGCGGCGGCCCGTCCACCGGCCTGCCGACCAAGACCGAGCAGAGCGATCTCTATCAGGCGGTCTATGGCCGCAATGGCGATGCGCCGATGCCGGTGATCGCTGCCAGCAGCCCGGGCGATGCCTTTGAATGCGCGATCGAGGCCTGCCGGATCGCGGTACAGTACATGACCCCGGTCATGCTGCTGACCGATGGTTACATCGCCAATGCCGCCGAACCGTGGAAGGTGCCGGACCCGGCCGATTTCGCGCCGTTCCCGGTAGAATTCCTCGACCAGCCCAATGACGGTGAGAATTTCCTGCCCTACAAGCGGGACGGGAAGGGCGCACGCCCCTGGGTCAAGCCGGGCACACCGGGCCTGATGCATCGCATCGGCGGGATCGAGAAGCACGAGCTTACCGGCAATATCGATTATTCGCCCGACAACCACCAGCGCATGACCGATGCGCGCAAGAACAAGATCGACGGGATCGCGAAGGAGCTGGCCCCGCAAGGCGTCACTCTCGGCCCGGACGGCGACGATGCCGGCGGCAAACTGGCCGTGGTCGGCTGGGGTTCGACCTTCGGCCCGATCCGCCGCGCGGTCGACAATTGCCGCCGCAAGGGTATGGACGTCAGCCACATCCACGTCCGCCACATCTGGCCGATGCCTTCCAACACCGGCGAGCTGCTGCGGAAATACGACAACATCCTCGTGCCCGAAATGAACACCGGGCAGTTCAAGACCGTGCTGCGCGACCAGTTCCTCGTCGATGCGCAGCCGCTGACCAAGACCAGCGGCCAGCCGTTCCAGATCGCTGAACTGGAAGAAGCGATCGGCAAATATTTCGATGGCATTCCCGATAACGAAGGCGGGCAGGTCCTGGTCAACGACGACCAGTTGCCGAGCCCCGATGGAGGCGCAGAATGAACGCTCCTGTAAAGATCGAAACCACGCTCAAGGACTGGGAAACCGACCAGGAAGTTCGCTGGTGCCCGGGTTGCGGGGACTATGCGATCCTCAAGGCCGTGCAGCGCACATTGCCGCAGCTTGGCGCGGATCCGGCGAACACCGTCTTCATTTCCGGCATCGGCTGTTCCAGCCGGTTTCCCTATTACGTCGAGAGCTACGGTTTCCACACCATCCACGGCCGTGCGCCCGCTTTTGCGACGGGCGCGAAACTGGCCAATCCGGAGCTCGATATCTGGCTGGTGACCGGTGATGGCGACGGATTGTCGATTGGCGGCAATCACTTGATGCACGTTCTTCGCAGAAACGTGAACATGCAGATCATGCTGTTCAACAACGAGATCTATGGCCTCACCAAGGGCCAGGCTTCGCCGACCAGCCGGGAAGGGACCAAGTCGCCTTCGACCCCCATCGGCAGTTACGATCATCCCGCACGTCCAGCCGCTTTTGCGCTCGGTGCCGGGGCGCGCTTCGTGGGGCGCGGGTTCGACGTGTCCAAGAACCTTCCCGATGTACTGAAGGCGGCCCATGGCCATCAGGGCGCTGCGTTTATCGAGATTTTCCAGAACTGCATCGTCTACAACAAGGATGTGTTCAACGACTTCGCGGCACCCAAGGGCGCGGAAGATCAGCAGCTCTGGCTCGAAAACGGCCAGCCCATGCTGTTCGCCGGCGGCGCCAAGGGCATCGCCCTGAACCATGACACTCTCAGCCTCGAAGTGGTCGATGTGACTGATGGCGATTGGGAAGCGGCGAAGGTGATCGTGCACGATGTCACAAATCGCTCGATCGCGCATATGCTGGTCGAAATGCCATTCGGTCCATTCCCGATGGCGCTCGGCGTGCTTTATGACGATCCACGTCCGACCTTCGAAGCTGCCGCTATGGCCGAAAAGGCTGCGGCGAGCGAAGGCAAGGAAGCCAATCTCGCCAAGCTGCTCGGCAAGGGACAGACCTGGACGGTGAGCGGCACGGCTCAGGGCCCGGTCTGAAACCGCTTCGGCAGAATATTGCTTTAATATGAACGATTAGCCTCCTGTCCCGTTGGGAAGGTGAAGACGTCGCGTTTTGCGACGATCTCTAGAACAGGAGGACGTTTTGAAAAATCTCACTATTCTCGCCCTGACCAGTGCTGCCCTGGCCCTTTCCGCCTGTGCGGATAACGACGCCGATGAGACGGCCGTTACCGACACACCCGAAATGGCGACCGAAACGGGCATGATGGCAGATGACGCGATGCCAGTAGGCGGCGAACTGTCCGAAAATCAGCAGACTGCATATGATGCCATGGACCGCCAGGCTGTGAGCGACGAATATGACGCCAATCGCGACGCGGAAATGGCCAGCGCGAGCGAAAGTGACAGCAGTCCTTCTATGGACGCGTCGCAGTCCAGCGATGATGCGAACGTGAACCCGATACCGCCGCGCTCGGAAATGGATTTTGCCTATCTTGACCGTAATTCGGACGGGAAGCTGTCGGTTGCGGAATATGCGATTTGGGCTGTACCCGCCAATCCGAATACACCTGTCTCCAACGATCAGACGAAGCCTTACATTACGACGGCACAGATCAACGAAGCGGGACAGACATTCTTCTACTTCGATGAAGATGGCGACAGCTACCTTAGCGACGGCGAATTCTCGGCTGCCCGGGACAGCTCGCGCACGCCGGGTTCTTCCAGCATGTAAATATTGAATCGAAGCCGATTTACTGCGGGGCGGCGATATTTCGTCGCCCCGTTTTGTGTCTTTCCTACTTGCAGCGTACCAGTTACGCGCTTGGATATGGTTTTCTTTCAGTCATGTTCTGGCGAATATGTCCGTAAGGGCAGGGCTCCTGCGTCCAAATTTGGTGGGGGGGAATCCTGCATCAGGACTGTGTCAACTCCGTCAACCTGCGGCGGGAAAATGCCCGCGAATCTTGATCTGAACGCCGATGGATAATCTGACGCACAGCTTGGTCGGGGCATTGCTCGGTCAGGCAGGTCTCAAGAAGAAGACGGGTCTGGCCATGCCCGCACTGATCATCGGCGCGAACCTGCCTGATGTGGATGCGGCCTGTTTTTTCTGGCTCGATGGTGTCGAACATCTCGGCTTTCGCCGTGGTATTACCCACGGTCCGCCCGCCTTGGTGCTTCTGCCACTGATCCTCGCTGGATTGCTCTGGGGTTTTGATCGCTGGCAGGCAAGGCGTGGCAGGCGGCCAGCCGCGCGGCGACCGGTGAATTTCAAATGGCTTTATCTGCTCAGTCTTATCGGTTGCTTGACGCATCCGGCGTTCGACTGGCTGAACTCATACGGCATTCGCCTGCTCGAACCCTTCAGCCACCGCTGGTTTTACGGTGATACGCTGTTCATCATCGATGTGTGGTTGTGGGCTCTTATGGGCTTCACCCTGTGGTTTTCGCTTCGCCGTGAGAAGCGCGGTGGAAACTGGATGCAGCCCGCCCAATTGGGGATAGTGATCGCGCTGGCCTATATCGGCGGCAACTGGGCTACGTCGCGTTCCATGAGCGAACTCGGCAATCTCAACGTCGCTTATGGCAAGCCGATCGCCTCACCGGTGCCGTTCGCATTCTGGCAAAGGGATATCATCTTTCCCGATCCCAATGGTAGATATGAAATCCTGCCACGATTTTCGGGGTCGTCCGCCAGCCAGAAGGTGGAACATCTGGGTGATGTCTACCTTCCGTCCTGTCAACTGGCGGAACTGGCCAAGACCGACAGCCAGGTCGGTGCATTTCTGTTCTGGTCGCGCACCCCTTTTATCGAGCAGGGCAGCGACGGGTCACTAACCTTACGTGATGCAAGGTTCACGGACCCGCGCGCCGCCGGTCGCTTTTCCGTTCCGCTGCCGCAGGAGGTATGCAGCAGCTATTTCAACGAACGGTCTGGGGGCTCGGCTCCCCCAACTCGTGATCCGCCACTGCCCGTACCGGACGATATAGCAGCGCGGCAGCCGTGAACGCCCAGGCAGCACCGCCCATCCATCCAGCAACGACATCGCTCGGATAGTGCACGCCAAGCATCACGCGGCTCCAGGCGATCATCGCAGATATGATCATCGCCGCGCCAACCAGTGTATAGCGCACCGAATGCCGGTTGCTGAGCGACGCGAAGGCCAGCGCCATACCGATATAGATCATGGCCGATCCGAAGCTGTGCCCGCTCGGGAAACTGTTGCCGCCAGCCTCGGTCAGGTGTGGCACGATTTCCGGGCGTGGCCGCCCGATCAGCCATTTCATGACATTGTTGAGCATCCAGCCAAGAAAGACGGTCGCCGCGAACAGGAACGCCTCGCGTCGCAAGCTCAGGAACAGCAATGCCGTTACCGCGCCGATCACTATCAGAGTGCTCAGGAAGATGCCGCCCAGGGAAGTCACGTCGCGGACTGCCTCGTGGATGCGTGGACTGCCGATGGGTTCCAGTGCGGCGCCGGTACGATACAGATGAAGGCCCCACTCATCGAATGCGCCGGTCTGTGCATGTGTGACCAGATAGACCATGAGCGCCCAGCCGACCCACAGTATTGCTGCCGCCAACAAGGCTTTGCCACGGTCAATCGTGAAGCCGCGCTCCGGCAGAACAACAGTTTCGGCGGCCAGATGCTCGGAATCGTGAATGATGTCGCTCATGCAGTCAGGAACAAGCGCGCCGTGATCCGGGTTCCGCAGGCATGAGTTCTGTTCAGATTGTGTGGCTTCGGCGCGACTTGCGTCTGGCCGATCAGCCCGCTTTCCACGCCGCCGCCCAAGCCGGTCCGGTCGTCCCGGTCTATGTTCTGGATGACGATCGGGCCGGGGACCATGCCTATGGCGGGGCGAGCAGGGTCTGGCTGCATCACTCGCTAGATAGTTTGGCGCGCAGCTTGGGAGCGCATCGTTCGCGCATCGTGCTGCGCCGGGGTGATGCACCGCAGGTGCTCGCCGCGTTGGCCGATGAAATGGGTGCGGCCTGCATCCATGCAATGCGCCATTACGAACCCTGGTGGAAAGAGGCAGAGGACGAACTGCGCGATGCGCTAGGGGACGATTGCAAGCTCTGTCTCTACGACGGCAACTATCTTCTTCCCCCTGGTAGTGTGACGACCGGTTCGGGAAGCCCGTACAAGATCTATACGCCCTTTTCGAAGGCGATGCTTGACGTCATGCCGCCGCGCGATCCGTTGCCGGAACCAGGCACGATTCATTCGCCCGATAGCTGGCCAGACAGTGCCGATCTGCATGACTGGCAATTGCTGCCCGCAAAGCCAGACTGGGCGGGCGGGATCACCGACTTCTGGGATTTTGGCGAGACCGCAGCGCACGATCGGCTCGATTGGTGGGCCAACGAAGTGGCCGATTACGACGAGGGGCGGAACCTGCCTTCGCAGGACATTACCTCCCGCCTGTCGCCGCACCTCCACTGGGGCGAGATCAGTCCGGCGCAGGTCTGGCACAAGCTCAAGGATAAGCGCTCCGACGGATGGCGTACGTTTGCGAAGGAGCTGATCTGGCGCGATTATGCGCAGAATGTGATCGATCAATTCCCCGACTATCCGCGCGAAAGTTACCGCGATTACGATGAGCGCAAATTGTGGCGCAACCCGGACGCGGGGCACCTGATCGAAGAGGATCTGGAATG
Source organism: Qipengyuania pacifica (assembly GCF_019857205.1). Lineage (GTDB taxonomy): Bacteria > Pseudomonadota > Alphaproteobacteria > Sphingomonadales > Sphingomonadaceae > Qipengyuania > Qipengyuania pacifica. The sequence continues at coordinate 40,873 of NZ_JAHWXO010000005.1, forward strand.
CTGGCAGAAGGGCATGACTGGTTATCCGATCGTCGATGCCGGCATGCGACAGCTTTGGAAGACCGGCTGGATGCACAACCGTGTCCGGATGATCGCGGCAAGCTTTCTGGTGAAACACCTGCTGATCGATTGGCGTTACGGAGAACAATGGTTCTGGGACTGTCTCGTCGATGCGGACTACGGCAACAACGGCGTCAACTGGCAGTGGATTTCCGGTACCGGGGTGGACAGCAATATGTTCGTGCGGATCATGGCGCCGCTCACACAAAGCGAGAAATTCAACTCAGCAGATTATATCCGGGAGTATGTGCCCGAACTGGCTGACCTGTCCGACGATTGTGTTCACGATCCGCCCGATGAAAAGCGCGGAGATTATCCGTCCAAGATGATTGGTCACAAGGAGGCGCGCGAACGGGCACTGGAGGCGTATCGCGCGGCCAAGTGATGCTTGAGCGGGACGGCCGGACGCGCCATAGGACCGGCGATGGACATGCCGACAACCCAGCGCGGCCGCGAGCTGCTTTCCGGATCCCAGCGTTTTGCGCGCAAGCCCGGTTGGCTTGCCAGGATCACCGCGCCGGGGTTCGGCAAGATACTGGACCGGATAGACGCCGCGCTGACTTCCGGTGCAATTTACGGTGTTTTGCCGGATGGAACTCGTCGCGTGCTCGGCGGCCGTGCCCCAGGCTTCGACTGCGAAGTGCAGCTGCGCAGCTGGAACGCTCTCGTTCGTCTCGCCAGCAATGGCTCGGTCGGCTGGTACCAGGCTTGGGAAGCGGGTGAATGGTGGAGCCCGGATCCGGTTCCGCTCTTCGCGCTTTTCATGCAGCATGCAGGGCGTCTGGGCGATACGGCGCGCGCCAAGGGCCCTTTTCGCCATGCGCTTAAGCTGGCCCATCTGATCAATCGAAACACCCATGAAGGCGCGCAGAAAAACATCAGCGCGCATTACGATCTGGGGAACGACTTCTACCAGGCATGGCTCGACGCGACGATGAGTTACTCATCCGCTCTAGAGTTGCGCGACGACGGGCTTGAACCGGCGCAGCGGCGTAAATGGGATGCACTGGCGTCGCGCATCAACGACGCGCCGAAAGTGCTTGAGATAGGGTGTGGATGGGGTGCGCTCGCCGCGCATCTTGCCTCTCGAGGCGCTTCTGTCACCGCGATCAGTTTGTCCGATGAGCAACTGACATGGGCGCGCGACCATCACGACGTCGCAGTGGATTTCCGCAAGCAGGATTATCGCGATACCGCCGGGCAATATGACGCCATCGTCAGCGTCGAAATGGTCGAAGCGCTTGGGCGTGAATACTGGCCCACCTTCATGGATTGCGTGGCGCGGAATCTGAAACCGGGTGGCCGGGCGGCCATCCAGTACATCTCGATGCGCGACGACCTGTTCGAAGACTACGCGAAAAGCGCGGACTTCATTCAGGCCTATATATTCCCCGGCGGTCTTCTCATCAGAACCAGCGAGTTCCGGCAACTTGCCGAACAGCGAGGCTTGTCGTGGCAGGATCAGAAAGACTTCGGTCTGGACTACGCCGAAACGCTGAAGGAGTGGCGTCACAACTTCGATGCCGCGCAGGCAGAAGGGCGGCTGCCGCAAGGGTTTGATGATGGGTTCTGCGATCTGTGGCGGTATTATCTGCAATATTGCGAAGGTGGTTTTCGTGGTGGCGGGATCGACGTGCACCAGGTCACGCTAGTCAAACAGGGAGAAGACAAATGAAACGGCTCTTGATTTCGACTGCCGCATTGGCGCTGGCCGGCTGCGTTTCGACTAATACCGATACGCTTGGCTCGGCAGCACAAACGCCAACAGTTACGCAGTCGACGCCCGAGCATATGGCGAGCCTGGATCCAAGCGATTCCATACTGTTCTGGAGCGACGACCGCCGATCTGAAGCCTTTCGCGCCATGGAGGCGCACTTCCCCGGTCTCGAAGTTGCTCCGGCATCTGTCCCACGCCCTTTGCCACGTTCGACACAGACCTTGCCGGACACGCTTCAGAGTTCGATCCGAACCTATATGACGAGCAGTCACGCTGCCGGGTTTATGGTGCTGAAAGATGGAAAGATCGTGTTCGAAGATTACGGTCTTGGTTTCGGTCCAAGCGGGCGCTGGACCAGCTTTTCGGTTGCAAAGAGCTTCACATCGACTCTGCTGGGCGCGGCGATCAAGGATGGCTTTATCGAAAGCATCGATACTCCCGTTACCCAGATCATTCCGGCCCTCGCTGGCACGGCGTATGAAGGCGTAACCGTCGGCCAGATCGCGACGATGACCTCGGGGGTGGCGTGGAACGAGGATTACAGCGACCCCGACAGCGATGTTGCCAAGATGCTCGGCATCACGCCAGTAGCTGGCGAATCGCAGGCTGTTACCTACGCCCGCACACTCCAGCGCGAAGCGCCTGCGGGCGAGAAATGGGTCTACAAGACCCTCGAAACCAACCTTCTTGGGCTGATCGTGGAAGAGGCGACTGGCAAGTCCCTCGCGGCCTATGCAGCGGAAAAGATCGTTGAGCCGGCCGGTTTCGAAGGTGGCCTATTCTGGATGCAGGATCTGACCGGCGGAAATATCGGCGGTTGTTGCCTTTCGTTGCGGCTCGCCGATTATGCACGAATGGGCCAGTTTGCACTCGAGGGAGGCAAAGGAGTGGTGCCCGAAGGCTGGTTTGTCACCGCCGGATCGCCGCTGGTCAACTTTGGTCCCCAAGCTCCAGGTTTCGGCTACGGATATCAGTGGTGGACTTATCCAGGCGGCAATTACGGCGCACAGGGTATTTTTGGTCAGGCCATTACGATCGTACCAAAAGAGAAGCTGGTCGTTGCGGTTGTGAGCAACTGGGAGACCGCGACCAGCAGAACCGACCGAGAAGGATTTCGGGAGTTGGTTGGAAAAATCACCGAAGCACTTGAGGAATAGATCGGCGAAGAATGATGACGGTGGCCTCGGGGCGCGCCGTCATCGCTCGCCATTCGGATAGATCCCTGTCCGATCATCGGATGGGGCGCCCAACGTGCTACTCGCTATACTCGCAGCGGAATGTCAGTAGGAGCGGTAAGCTCCGTCGCCGCTATACCGGGCAAGAATGGACTCATGGACAATCGGGCTCAGCAATTCGCTGAAAGCGCAGCCGACCATGCAGCTTTCCCACCAGACAACCTGCGCCTGCAGCGATTCCAGACCGGGAAGGGTAAGCCAGCAAAGCTGCCCTTCGTGCATGCGATTGAGTGCTGCCGCCGAAAACCCCGAAATCGAGAGGTCGTGCACAACGGTCTGAAACGCCCGCCCGCCGCTAGCACGCAACTGGCCCGGGATGGTGAGCTTCGTACGCGGAGCACAGCGATCTTCCTGCGCTACGAAGGAGTAGCGGTCGTGTGTATGGTGGATCATGGCTTTCGCCCTTCCGCGGTAAATTCGAAATCGAAACGTCTCGCGTATACGCGACGCGCACTATCGAATATCGCGTATCAGGGTTGCAAATTCGTTAGGACGGCTGGTTAATTCAGCCTTCGACGCGCTCTCGGTGGAAGCCCTCGAAATCGTTAACGAGTAACTCGACCAAGCGCTTTGCAACCTCTTCGGGCGCCTTTACCGTTTTCGGATCCTCACCCGGATAAGCCTTCGCGCGCATTTCGGTACGAGTCGCGCCAGGATCGAGCACGGCCACGCGTACCTTCGAAATCTTCTCGACCTCCTGCGCATAGCTTTCGAGCAGATTGTCGAACGCGGCCTTGGTGGATGCGTAGGCGGACCAGTACGCGCGCGGGGATGCACCGACGCTGCTTGTCAGGCCTATAACCCGCCCTGCGTCGGCGCGCTTCAACAGCGGATCGAAATTGGCGAGTAGTGCTTGGGAGGCAAGGAAATTCACTGTCAGCGCCTGGCTCAACTGCTTCCCATCGATTTGCGTAACCGGTGTAAGGGTTGGCAGATAAGCTGCTGACAGAACAAGATAGTCGAGCCTATCCCACCGGCTGCCGATCGCCGAGGCTAGGCGCGCAATTCCGTCACTTTCAGCCAGATCGACCGGCGCGATTGTCGAAGCGCCACCGGCTTCGTGAATGGAGTCTTCCACTTTTTCCAAAGCGCGGACATCGCGTCCGGTGAGGACCACATGCGCCCCGGCTGAAGCGAGTGCAGTGGCGGTCGCAGCGCCGATGCCTTTGCTGGCCCCCGTTACCAGCGCGAGGCGGTTTTCCATCGGTTTGGTCATCAGGCGACCTGCTCCGCCGGGAACGCAAGTTGCTGCTGTCGATCCTCGCGCCGCGACAGATCGGTCAACGAGGTCGGATAATCGCCCGTGAAACAAGCATCGCAGAATTGTGGGCAGGCGGAATTACGCGGCTTTTCACCAACCGCACGGTAAAGCCCGTCGATCGACACGAAGGCCAGGCTATCGGCCTTGATAAATTCGCGCATGGGTTCGACATCCATGCGTGCTGCCAGCAACTTGCTGCGTTCAGGCGTATCGACACCATAGAAGCAGCTGTGTGCCGTCGGTGGGCTCGCCACGCGGAAGTGAACTTCCGTAGCCCCAGCATCGCGCATCATCTCCACGATCTGCAGGCTGGTGGTGCCACGAACGATGCTGTCGTCGATGAGCACGATCCGCTTGCCTTCTACAAGAGCCCGGTTGGCATTGTGCTTGCGTTTGACCCCGGCATGGCGGGCGCCGTCGCTAGGCTGGATGAAGGTGCGTCCAACGTAGTGCGAACGGATGATCCCAAGCTCGAAAGGAATTCCAGATTCCTGCGCATAACCGATGGCTGCCGGAACGCCGCTGTCGGGCACGGGAATGACGAGATCAGCTTCGATCGGCTTTTCCCGAGCCAGCTCTGCGCCGATGGCCTTGCGCGCTTCGTAGATGCTGCGCCCGTCGAACACTGAGTCCGGACGGCTGAAGTAGACATGCTCGAAAATGCAGGGCCGTGGGGCGTAATTGCCAAAGGGATGAAGCGAATCGACGTTGCCATCGAAACCCACCTTGATCACTTCGCCTGGCTCGACCTGGCGGACGAATTGCGCACCGACGACGTCGAAGGCGACTGTTTCGGAAGCGAAGACGGTCGCATCGCCCATCCGGCCCATCTGCAAAGGACGAATGCCGAGCGGGTCGCGACAGGCGATCATTCCTTCCGGAGTCATGACGATAAGCGCGTAAGCGCCTTCGAGCAGACGCAGGGCATCGATCAGCCGGTCCATCGTCGTCGGATAACGACTGGTTGCCACGAGATGGATGATCACTTCGGTATCGCTGGTCGATTGGAAAATCGACCCACGCCGGACGAGATCTTCGCGGAGCATGCCCGCATTGGAAATATTGCCGTTATGCGCCACAGCGAAACCGCCGCTCGCAAGATCGGCATACAGCGGCTGAATGTTGCGCAGGCCGGAACCGCCCGTCGTCGAATACCGCACATGCCCTGCGGCCATCGTACCGGGCAATTCGGCGATTGCCTCTTGTGAGGAGAAATTCTCCGCCACGTGACCTAGGCCGCGGCGCGTGTAGAATTCGGCGCCGTCGAAGCTTGTTATGCCGGCAGCTTCCTGACCGCGGTGCTGAAGCGCATGCAGGCCGAGCGCGGTAGCGGCAGCGGCATCGGTCGCATTGATGGCACCAAAGACGCCACACTCTTCGCGCAGCTTGTCGCCATCCTCGTCGAGAAACGGGTGGGTAATATTCATCGGAAGGCCTGTCTGCCGCGGCTGATCGGGATGCGCGCTCCAATGGCGATGTTACGCGTCGATTACAAGGGCAGTGCGACGGTTGACCTGTCCCGCCGCATGATTTCATTGCGCGGAAAGGTTCGTCTGCCTACAGGCCTGTTACCTGCAGGCAAAGACAAGGGACGTCTTGATCCTCTCTCCTTTCGAATGGACCATCGCCAAACGCTACTTGCTTCCGGGCAAGGGCGAGGCATTTATTGCGCTTGTCGCGAGCATCTCCATTGGCGTCGTGATGCTGTCTGTTGCCATGCTCGTCGTGGTGATGAGCGTCATGAATGGCTTTCGCGCAGAACTGCTGGACAAGATCGTAGGCCTCAATGGCCATGCCATCGTTCAGGCCTACGGCGGGCGCATGGACGATTGGGAAAACATCCTTCAGGAAGTGCGGCAGACACCGGGCGTGGTGCGTGCCTCGCCTCTTATCGAACAGCCCCTCTTGACCAGTTTCAACGGAAGGGTCGAGGCGATTCTGGTGCGCGGCAACACCCCGCAGGACATCCGCAATCTGTCGTCCAAGGTCGTGAGCGGCAATATCGATGAGCTTGCGCCTGGAGCGCGAAAGGTCGCCATCGGCATTCGCCTCGCGGAAAATATCGGTGCGCGCGTCGGCGACACCATTACCGTCATCAATCCGCAAGGACGTTCCACTCCATTTGGCACACTGCCCAGACAGGTCGGTTACGAAGTGGCCGCAATCTTCGAAGTCGGCGTTTACGACTACGACGGGGCCTTCGTGGTCATGCCGATGCAGGACGCGCAAACGCTGCTGCTACTCGGCGATACCGTTCAGATGATCGAGGTCACCGTCAACGATGCCGACAAGGTCGGCGAAATCCTTGCCCCTGTACAGCGTTCGCTCCAGGGACGTGCGGTGGTATCGGACTGGAAGACCATAAACGCGACCCTGTTCGAGGCCTTGCAGGTGGAGCGAGCCGCAATGGCGTTCGCATTGAGTTTCATGGTCTTGGTTGCGGCATTCAACATTCTTTCCAGCCTCGTCATGCTGGTTCGCGCAAAGACCCGGGACATCGCTATCATGCGCACCATGGGCGCGACCAGGCAGAGCCTGATGAAGATTTTCGTGACAACGGGCTTTACGATCGGGGCCATGGGGACATTGGCCGGACTTGCATTCGGCTTCCTGATACTTGCCGGACGCAAACAGATCGTCGAGGTCATCGGTGCGCTGACCGGGCAAAACCTCTGGGACCCGCAGTATCGTTTTCTGACGACAATCCCTTCCAAGATAGACGGTATGGAGGTCAGCATGATCGTGCTGCTCGCGCTTCTGCTGAGCTTCCTTGCAACCCTTTACCCTGCATGGAAGGCCGCAAGTACCGATCCGGTACAGGTGCTCCGTTATGAATAGGCGCGGTGTGGAACCAGTTGTCGAACTTAAAAGACTGACACGCAGCTTCCAGCAGGGCGGCGTAAAGATCGACGTTCTGTGCGGGGTCGATCTGGCGATTATGCCCGGCGAGATTGTAGCCCTTCTTGGCCCTTCGGGTTCGGGTAAGTCGACCCTGTTGCAGGCTGTTGGCTTGCTCGAAGGCGGCTTTGGCGGCGAGATCGTGATCGGCGGTCAATCTGCCGAGAAATCAGATTCGCGCGCGCGCACCGTGCTTCGCCGCGAACATCTGGGGTTCGTCTATCAGTTCCACCATTTGCTGCCCGATTTCGATGCGCGTGAGAATGTGATCCTGCCGCAACTGGTTGCGGGCACCCCGCGCGCCGAAGCAGAAGCGCGCTCAGAACAATTGTTGACTGCGCTTGGGTTGGGCCATCGGCTCGACCATCGCCCCAGCCAGCTTTCGGGCGGGGAGCAGCAGCGCGTGGCCGTAGCCAGAGGTCTTGCGAACAAGCCGGATCTGGTGCTCGCGGATGAGCCGACTGGCAATCTGGATGAAAAGACGTCGGACAAGGTCTTGGCTGAATTCCTGTCGCTCGTTCGCGGCGAAGGCAGCGCGGCCCTGATCGCGACGCATAACGAACGCCTGGCCCGGAAGATGGACCGCGTGGTTCGATTGCACGAAGGGTTGCTCGAATAGAGGGGTTGCTCGAATAGAGGACCCACATCGCTCTTTGCTCGTTGATCGGGAAAGGAGATTTTGATGACCGACCATCCAAGTACATTCAAGGGCGAGGATACCCACCGCGAGGGCGTGCAGTGGGACGACCGCGCAGAGATTCATTCCGCCGAAGACGGCCAGGGTATTCTGGACGGCGGCAAGGGATTGCGCGGAGGCACTCTGGCCCAGATGGTCTCGCAAGTGATGGCCTATCCTCCCGCTGAGCGGGGCCGCTTCGTCATTCAAAAGGCTGGAGACCATCGTCTTGACCTGGCTGAGATAGAGGCGCTCGCCGCGCGGGACGACTTCCCGGGTTAATGTTTTACCCCGGCCTTACCATGAGCTCAGATTCGAAGGACTGACCTGCCATGACAACCATCGCGGACTTCACCGTCGTAAATTACAAGGGCGAACAGATCGATCTGAAGCAGAAGCTGGGTAAGATCATTCTTGTCGTGAACACCGCGAGTAAGTGCGGGTTCACACCTCAGTACGAGGGGCTCGAAGAACTATTTCAGCAGTACCGGGAGCAGGGTTTCGAAGTGCTTGCCTTTCCGTGCAACCAGTTTGGTGGACAGGAACCGGGCAACCCGAGTGAAATTGCAGAATTCTGTAAAGTGAACTTCGGGCTGACCTTTCCCCTCATGGAGAAAGTCGACGTGAATGGCGACGACGCGAGCCCCTTGTTCGACTGGATGAAGGCCGAAAAACCCGGTCTCATGGGGTCGAAGACAATCAAATGGAATTTTACCAAGTTCCTGATCGACAGAGAGGGCAATGTGGTGAAACGATATGCCCCGACCGACGCACCCAAGTCGATTGCAAAGGATATCGAGAAGCTCCTCTGATCTTTCGGTGAGCTGTGGAGAAGTGAGGCCGGAAGTGGCTGGTGAATCGAGCCTGCAATACGCATATTGCAGTGCATGTCGTTCAAGCCCTTCGTCCCTTTCCGCATCCTCTCCGCCTACACCATGCTGGAGGGTGCGATTGACCCGAAGGCGATGGCCAAATTGGCCAAGGAACGCGGCTTTCCCGCTATCGCCATTGCCGATCGCAACGGCCTTTACGGCGCAGTCATGTTCGCGAACGCCTGCAAGGCGGAGGGCATCCAGCCGATCATCGGGACCCTTCTTGGTGTTGCGCGGGATAGCGAAGGCAAGCAGGTCGACTACCTGCCACTCTACGCGCAGGACGAGCAGGGGTACGACAATCTCTGCCATCTCGTCAGCCGCGCCCATCTGGAACGCCCGCTCGAGTTCGAACCCCATGTCCGCCTGACCGATCTTGATGGCCACACCGGTGGGCTCATAGCATTCAGCGGGGCAAGCGAGGGCGCGCTGACGAAGCTTCTGGCCGAGGGACAGCAGAGCCATGCAGAGATCCTGCTGCAAAAACTTCAGGAGTTGTTTCCCGAACGGCTTTACATCGAGTTGGCTCGCCGTGGTAACGAGGTGGAAGAGCGGGCAGAGGCAGCGCTGGTCGAGTTGGCCTACGACCGTGACCTCCCTCTCGTCGCCACAAACCCTGCAAATTTTGCAGAGCCGCACATGCATAAGGCGCATGATGCCATGCTGTGCATTGCCGGATCCACGCATATCGACGCCGACGAGCGGGCGAAGTCGAACCCGGAAAGCTATGTAAAAACCTATCACATGATGGACGAGGCTTTCGACGATCTGCCGGAGGCTGTTCAGAACACGCTCGTCGTGGCGCAACGCTGTGCCTATGCCCCGCCATACCGCAAGCCGATCCTGCCCAGCCTTGCAGGTGACCTCGAAGGCGAGGCGCGCATGTTGGCGGAAGATGCCCACAGGGGTCTGGAAGCGCGTCTCGAACCGTATGGCGAGATGTCCGACGACCAGCGAAAGATTTATTTCGATCGCCTGAAGTTCGAAGTTGATATCATCAATCAGATGGGCTTTCCGGGCTACTTCCTGATCGTTGCCGACTTCATAAAATGGGCCAAGGACCATGATATTCCGGTAGGTCCTGGCCGTGGTTCGGGTGCGGGTAGCCTCGTTGCATGGGCTCTGACCATCACGGATCTCGATCCGATCCAGCTCGGTCTGCTGTTTGAACGTTTTCTCAACCCCGAACGCGTTTCGATGCCCGACTTCGATATCGACTTCTGCGAAACGCGGCGGGGCGAGGTGATCCGTTATGTCCAGCAGAAATACGGCCACGATCACGTCGCTCAGATCATCACTTTCGGTAAACTGAAGGCGCGCGCCGTTCTGCGCGATACCGGCCGCATCCTGCAGATGAGCTATGGGCACGTGGATCGCCTCTGCAAGATGGTGCCGAACCATCCGACCGACCCTTGGACGCTGCCCAGGGCGCTGAACGGGGCCGCCGATTTCAAACGGGAATACGACAACGACAATGAGGTGAAGCGCCTCGTCGATCTCGCGATGCAGCTCGAGGGCTTTCCTCGTAACAGTTCGACCCATGCCGCAGGCGTGGTGATCGGTGATCGACCCCTTGCCCAGCTTGTGCCGCTTTATCGCGACCCGCGGTCGGACATGCCGGTTACGCAATACGACATGAAAAATGTCGAAAGCTCCGGCCTCGTCAAATTCGACTTTCTCGGTCTCAAGACGCTGTCGGTTCTCAAGAAGGCGACCGACCTGCTCAAACGGCGTGACATCGAGATCGATCTTTCGCTTCTGCCGCTCGATGACGCCAAGGTCTATGAGCTCATGAAGAGCGGCAATACAGTTGGGGTTTTCCAGCTTGAATCGGAAGGTATGCGCCGTACGCTGACGGCGGTTAAGCCGACCAATTTCGGCGACATCATCGCGCTTGTTTCGCTTTATCGTCCGGGCCCGATGGATAACATTCCGCTGTTCGGCAAGCGCAAGGCCGGTCAGGTTGAAATCGAATATCCGCATGCCAAGCTGGAAGGCATTCTGGCCGAAACCTACGGGATCTTCGTTTATCAGGAACAGGTTATGCAGGCCGCGCAGATCCTTGCAGGATACTCCCTGGGCGACGCCGACCTTCTGCGCCGCGCTATGGGTAAAAAAGTCCAGGCCGAAATGGATGCGCAGCGCGAACGTTTCGTTGATGGCTGCAAGAGAGTATCCGCTATCGACAAGGGCGAGGCCAACGCGCTGTTCGACCTGATCGACAAGTTCGCGGGCTATGGTTTCAACAAGTCTCACGCCGCAGCGTACGCATTGCTTGCCTATCAGACGGCTTGGCTGAAGGCGCACTATCCTGAAGAATTCTACGCCGCCTCGATGTGCTTCGACATGCATCAATCCGAAAAGCTGGCGATCTTCGTTGACGATGCTCGGCGTAGCGGCATCAAGGTTTTGCCGCCGTCGCTGAACTATTCGGAAGCGGAGTATTCGGTCGAGCAAACCGATGACGGTTATGCAGTGCGTTATGCATTGGCTGGCATACGCAACGTCGGCGAGCGAGCTATGGAAGCGATCGTCGACGAGCGCGAGGCTGCAGGGCGTTTCAAAAGCCTCAAAGATTTGTTCGAGCGTCTGCCCAAGGGCTCCATGAATTCTCGCCAGCTGGAGGCGTTGATCAGTGCCGGGGCGCTCGACGAATTCGAACCGAACCGCGCCAAGCTGTTCGCCAATGCCGACATGCTTTTGGCAGTGGCCGATGCCGCGGAGCGCGAGCGGTCGAGCGGTCAGGGTGGATTGTTCGGAGGCGAGGCCGCGCCGGTCGAGGATACATTGCGCCTCAAGGAAGTCGAGGACTGGTCGCTCAGTGAAGCGCGTCACCGTGAGAAAGAGAACATGGGGTTTTCGTTCAAGGAACATGCCACGGCGGTTTATCGGGAAATTTCCAGCGCGCAGGGCGCCCGCTCGCACGCATCTCTGATCACAGGGGGCGTTCCCGGTGGCGGACGGATGACCGCCGTGATGGCGGTGCAGGTCGAAGGAGCCAGCAAAGGCACTACCAAGCGCGGCAAGCCGTTTATCCGCGCGGACTTTTCCGATAGCTCGGGCCAGTTCAGCGCCGCCTGCTTTGAAGAAGGTCTGGTCGACAGATTCCTTGAATGGGCGGACAAGCAAACCTGTGTGAAGCTCGATGTGGAGCTCGACAGTCCGAGCCCCGATGAGCCGCCCCGCATAACCGTGCGGCATGCCGTCCCGCTCGATGCCGTCCGGGGAAGCATGGCGATGTTGCTGACGCTCGAGGTAGAAAGCGTCGACGCGCTGAACCAGTTGGCAATCGAACTCGGTGAAGACGGCGCAGGGGGCGATGAGGTGATGGCCACGCTGCTCACCGGCGATCTGGCGCCGCCCGTCATGCGCCTGGGGCGGGCATTTTCTATCGATGGTGACCTCGCCGAACGCTTGGCAAGTGTGCCCGGCCTTGCCAAGGTGCAACTGACCGCGCGACGAGGAAAGGCAAACTTGCGCCTCGTTGCCTGACGGTCGAACCGACGGGTGAGAGGAGAGTTTATGGCGTTTGGTGCGATGCAGGACTGGAGCATGCGAATATCGCATGTGATCGATCATGCGGCTCGGGAAGCATCCGGTCGCGAAATCGTGACCCACTGGGCCGATGGCACCGAAACGCGGACGGACTGGGCGGGCATCCATCTGGACGCGCAGAAGATGGCTCAGGCGCTGTTGGCGCTTGGCCTGACAAAGGGCGATCGGGTGGCAAGTCTCGCGATGAACCATTCCCGCCATCTGGTGAGCTGGTTCGGCGTGGCGGGCATGGGCGGGGTGCTCCACACCTGCAATCCACGTCTGTTCGAGGACCAGCTCGAATACATCGTCAATCACGCCGAAGACAAAGTCATGATCTATGACGCGGCGTTCCAGCCGATCATCGACAAGATGCGCGACAAATGGCCGACGGTCGAACATTACATCTGCTTCGACAGCGGCGAGCATACGACCAGTTTCGAAGACTGGATTGGCGAGCAGGACGGCGAGTTCGAATGGGTCGAGGGGGACGAACGCGATCCCTGCATGATCTGTTACACCAGCGGCACCACCGGCAATCCCAAGGGTGTTCAGTACGAACATCGTTCCACGCTGCTGCACGCGATGGCCGGGCTGCAGACCAGCGCATTCAATTTCAGCGGATCGTCCGTCATGCTGCCGGTGGTCCCGATGTTCCACGCCGCCAGCTGGGGCCTGCCCTATTCGGGGGCGATGGCGGGGATCAAGTTCGTCTTTTCCGCCGTGAACGACCCGGCGGTGCTGTGCGACTTGATGGATCGTGAGGGAGTGACCGACAGCGCAGGTGTGCCGACCGTCTGGCTGGCGACATTCCAGTATTGTGATGCGGAAGGCAAGGATCTGCCCAAGCTCAAATCGGCGACGATCGGCGGTTCCGCTGCACCGAGGTTCATGATCGAACGGCTGATGAAGAACGGTACGCGCGTGCAGCACGCATGGGGAATGACCGAGACTTCGCCTATCGGGACGGTCGGCGGTCCAACGGCGAACTGGGACGAACTGACCTTCGAGGAGAAGGTGGAAAAGACGATGAAGCAGGGGCGGCCGATCTTCGGCGTCGAACTGCGTACGGTCGATCTGGACGACCGGTCGACCGTTCTTCCGCGCGATGGCGAGGCAAGCGGTGCGCTGCAGATACGCGGGCCGTGGATCATCAAGCGCTATTTCAAGGCGGAAGAGGACGCGACCGATGCGGACGGCTGGTTCGATACCGGCGATGTGGCGATCCTGCATCCCGATGGGACGATGCAGATTACCGACCGCACGAAGGACGTCATCAAGTCCGGCGGCGAATGGATCAGCTCGGTCGAGCTCGAAAATGCGGCGGTGGGCCATCCGGCCGTGGCGGAAGCGGCGGCTATCGGCATGCCCCATCCCAAGTGGGACGAGCGGCCCGTTCTGTTCGTGGTCAGGAAATCCGGGACGGAGTGCAGTGCCGAGGACGTGACCGCATTCCTTACCGACAAGGTCGCCAAATGGTGGCTGCCCGATGCGGTCGAATTCGTCGACGACATCCCGCACACCGCCACCGGCAAGATCAGTAAGAAAGACCTGCGCGAGCGCTTCAGCGACTATACGCTGGGCTGAGGAGGACGGACCATGACGCAAAGCTATATCGACCCGAGCAAGACCAATTTCGAAGCATTCAAGGACCTGCCGCGCGATCAGCCGATCCATATGCTGAACCTGCTGCAGTACCGGGACCAGGCGGAATATCCCGAAGGCCATGACAATGCCGGCAAGGACTGGAGCGGGCGCCGGGCCTACAAGGAGTATGGCAAGACCAGCGGCCCGATCTTCCGCCGCGTGGGCGGCGAAATCGTCTGGCGCGGGGCATTCGAGGCGGTGCTGACCGGGCCGGAAGCGATGCGCTGGCACGATGGCTTTATCGCGCAATATCCCAGTGCGGCCGCGTTCTTCGAGATGGTAAAAGATCCCGAGTATCAGAAGGCCGTGGTCAATCGCACCGCCGCGCTGGCCGACAGCAGGCTGGTTCGCTTCAAGCCAGGAGCGATGGGCGACGGGTTCTAGCCTCTAAGCCTGCGGAAATTTTCACAATAGCCGCAACTGACCGCCGACGGCCGGCGGGCGGAACCGGGTACAGTCCAGTTCGAATTTCGATTTGCCCACGCCTGCGCGTTTGCAGGCGAGGCGGAACCTGGCGCGGAAGAGATCGGCCCAGACACCGGTGGGTTTCATGCGGGTGAAGAAATCGGGATCGTTGTCCCGCGCCTGCCCGTCCTTGGCACGGATCGAGCGGACGATGTTCATGACCTTGTCGCCGCGTTCCGGAAAATGGACCGAGAGCCATTCCCGGAAGAGGGGCGCGACTTCGTGCGGGAGGCGCAGGGGTATCCAGCCGACGCTGCCGATGCCGAGCTGGCCCGCCCGCTGAACGATGTCTTCCATGAATTCATCGGTTATGGCCGGGATCACGGGAGCTATCGAACAATGGACGGGTATGCCCGCTTCGGCGAGTTTGGCGAGGGCGGCCAGACGCTTCGCCGGGGCCGCCGCACGGGGTTCCAGTTTGGCCGATAGCCTGGGGTCGAGGCTGGTTACCGATATTGCGACCGCAACCAGCCTCTGTTCGGCCATAGCACGAAGCAGATCCAGATCGTCGCAAACACGATCCGATTTGGTTGTTATCGTCACGGGGTGACGAGCATCGAGACAGACTTCGAGCACCTCGCGCGTGATGCGATAATCCCGCTCGATCGGCTGGTAGGGATCGGTATTCGTCCCCATGGCGATGTGCCGCGGCCGATATTTCGCCTTGGCGAGAGTGGCCCGCAGGATTTCAGCGGCATTGGGCTTGGCGAACAGCTTCGTTTCGAAGTCCAGACCGGGAGACAGATCGTGATAGGCATGCGTCGGCCTGGCAAAACAATAGACGCAGCCATGTTCACACCCCCGGTAAGCGTTCACGGACCGATCGAACGCGATATCGGGCGATTGATTGAAGCTGAGGATCGTCCGGGGACGTTCTTCGGTCACCTGAGTGCGCAGCTTGACCGGCGGGCCGTCCAGCGTTTCCATATGATCGCGCCAGTCGCCATCGACTTCGCGCGTGGCGAGGCCGAAGCGTGTCGGCACATCGGCGCCCTGTGCGCCGCGTCCGGGAATCGCTGGTTCAAGACGACGTTCCATGAAGCGGAACATACAGCGAACAAAAAAGCTTTGCCAGCCCGTTTTCGCAAGCCTTGGCAGCTATCGCCGCGCATCTGTCCGCGGCGCTCCGAAGGGTGAGCGGGGGTGCGATGCGGCTCGGTGCGACGGGCTGCGCACAAGCATTCGCGAGACGGCACAGGTTGACACAGTTGACAGGGTCCTGGGGAGTGCCGAGGCCAGGGGTTCGCTAGCGGGTCGATCGACCGTCTGGCATGCCAGCGTCATCACCTGCGCAAGCGCGGAAGGATCGACGCGTGGTTGCCGGACCTTTGTGGGCAGTCCGGGAGCGGTGGGCGATGCGGGCCATCCACACAGGGCATCGACAGCGTCGAAGGTGTCGACAAGCCGGCGATCCCATTCGTGCCCCGCGTCTTCCCTGCCCTGTGCAGCCACTTCTTCGCATTCGTCATCGAGACCACCCAGGAATTCGGCGCTGCTTTCGCTGACGGTCTAACTGCTGTCGTCTTCGTCCTGATCGTCGTCCTCCGCCGCGCCGTAGAACACCTCGAGCTCTTTCTCGCGATGATTGCGGCGAGCTTCATCGCCTGCCGCGGCGACAGCATCCTTGCGCACGGGCGGCAGGGCCAGTTCGCCGGTGGCAACGCAGTTCAGCAGTTCGTCGAAGCGACCGGCATCGGCGCAGGCGGCATTGTCACCGACCATCGCGTCGAGGCGTGCCAGATGTGCCAGCAAAAGCCGCGCATCGTAGCGCCGGCGCGTGCCGACGAGCTCCCCCCGATAATAGATCTGTTCTTCCACCCCTTCGATGGCGCGCTCTGCCAGAGCCTGGACCCCGTTTTCCCGCGCCAAGACCAGCGCAGCGGCCCAGCCACGAGCGAAGAACGGATCGCGGCGACGCAGGCGATAGGCCGCTTCGGCGGACAGATCGACCGCGCGGCAGGCGGCGCGGGCATTCCCGTGAGCCGCCAGCCGGTCGAGAAAGCGCGCCTTCAGTTCGGGCGTCCAGCCGCGCGCCGGGGCATGGGCAAAGGGTTCGGTAATGTCGGTCATGATCCGCGTCTCCTGTCGGGAATGGAAGCGAATCAGGTCTGTTATGCAGGCGGGGCCGAGTAGGAAAATGAATTCTTGCAGGGGTTCGGCTTGCCGATCGGTGGCGGCAGCATGGGTTGCCGGGTCGCCTCCGGCTGCTAGCAATAAAGGCGGAGGCTATCTTTCCCGGAGGCGGGGCATCAGTTCGACGAAGTTGCAGGGACGGTGGCGGCTGTCGAGCTGGTGCGCAAGGATGCGGTCCCAGCCGTCTTTCACTGCGCCGTTCGAGCCGGGCAGGGCGAAGATATAGGTGCCGCGGGCGAGCACGGCGCAGGCGCGGCTCTGGACGGTGCTGGTGCCGATGGTTTCGTAACTGATCCAGCGGAAGAGTTCGCCGAAACCGGGAATGTCCTTGCTTTTGACCTTGTCGAGCGCTTCGGGCGTCACGTCGCGGCCGGTGAGGCCGGTGCCACCGGTTGTGATGACGCAATCGATCTGTTCGTCGTCGATCCAGCGATGAAGGTGCGCGGCGAGCTGGTTCACATCGTCGCGGCTGATATCGCGATCGGCGAGTTCGTGGCCAGCATCTGCGATGCGCCGGGCCAGAATATCGCCCGACGTGTCATCGGCCGAGGTGCGCGTGTCGGATACGGTCAGCAGCGCGATACGCACTGGCTTGAAGGTGCGGCTTTCGTCGATTGGCATAAGCGTGTTCCTTACCTGGCCCGCGGAAACATGGGCCAGTCGTTTTCGGCCAGATCGACCCTGCTTGGCGCATCGGCATCCGCCTGGCGCAGATACATCCAGTAATTGCGCATCACGATGGCGACGTAGCCGCGCGTTTCCCAATAGGGGATGCTTTCCATGTAGAGCAGCGGATCGCCCTGATCGCGGATTTCACTTTCCCAGCGCGAAACGGGCGTGGGTCCGGCATTGTAAGCCGCCATGACCTTGGGCAGCTTGCCCTGCGTAAAATTGGACGAATTGAGGGATTCCAGCGTGCGCTGGCCGAACGCGAGATTGACGGCCGGGTCCTTCAGATCCGCGCCCGAGCTCATGTTGATCGATGCGGCATATTCCCGCTGCGTGATCGGCATGATCTGCATCAGCCCGATGGCACCGGCCGGGCTGACCACGGTTTCGCGAAAGTTCGATTCCTGCAAGGCATGGGCGAAGGCGAGGGCAGGGTCCACGCGCCATCCACCGACCGGTGCGCGGAAGGTGACCGGATAGCGCAGGCTGGGATGTGCCCCTTCGCCGCGCGGAGCATTATAGGCCATGAAGGTCTGCGCACCCGTGAGGCCTAGCGCACGCGAGAGCCGCGACAATGCGCCGTAATCCTTCGGGTCGCCCGTGCGGACCAGCCAGACGAGATCGTCCGCCGCCGCATCGCGCCGCCCGACTTCCGCCAGCATGACGGCCTGCCGGACTGCATCTTCCTTGCGCAGATGTTCCCAATCGGCCTGTGTCAGATCGGGCAAGGCGTGGGTGCGCGGCAGGTCACGGCCCATCTGTTCGTGGGCCAGCATGCCGTAGAGGGTTTCCGGGAAGCGCGCAGCGCCGCGCAGTTGTTCGGCCGCCTTTTCAGGGAAGCGGCAGCGGATGAAAGACCGGCTGGCCCAGTAATGCGCCGCTGCGGTCAGTTCGGGATTGGCGGAGCCGGACGCGCTGCGCTGGAAGGCTTCTGCGGCCTTGTCGCAATCGCCCAGCCGCCATGCGGCGAGCCCGGCGACCCAATCGCCTTCGGCGACCCAGGCACCACTGCCGCCATCGCGGGTCGTATCCGCCATGGCCCAGGCCTGCGCGTCCTGATTTTCGATGTAGTAGCTGAAAGCGACGCGGTAGCGCCATTCCGCCCGCGCATGGCGCGACAGTGTGGCATCCACGCCGTCCAGCAGCAGGCGGGCACCATTCGGATCGTCATTGGTGATGCGTTCGAGGATCGCGGCCTTCACGCTTTCGGGCATCGTCCCGTCGTTGACCGAACTGGGCCGGATACGCTTGGTCGACCCGGGCTGGCGGACGAGATCGCGCGCCGGGCGCAGATAGGGCGGGTTCACGAGCCCGCGCGTCTGGCCAAGGCGGACGATCGATTCCGCCTGTGGCAGCGCGGAATAGCGTGACAGCCAGCTTTCGATGCGCGGCAGTTCGATGCGCGGACTTTGCGGATGGAGGTAATAGGTCGCCAGTGCCGCGCCGTGGAGCGGGCCGTCATCGCGACTGGCCAGCATGACCTCGACCCTGTCCCAGTTCTGGCTGTCGATCGCTTCGAACAGCGAGCCGTAATAGGCGCGGTCGTCCTGCGAGAGGAGCTGCGGGAGGGAAGCTGCGTGCGACCGGGTGAAATATTCCACGCTGCCCTGCGCAAGGGCCGGGGCCGCGTGGAGGGAGGTGGTGGCGGCCAAAGCGGCGGCGGCGAAAATGCGAAGGGTCATCAAGTCCAGTCCAGCCATCGGTTCCAGAAAGTTTCCCGCCGGGCGGCCGAGCGGGCAAGGTTGCGCAGGTCGGGGGCGGCGAGCAGGGGGTAGATCTTGCCGTCACAGTCCAGCGAAAGGGGGTCGCGCGCATCTTCGGGCGTCTTGCCGAAAAGCGCGAGTTGCGCGCGTCCGAACAGGATCACGCGCTGCGGGGCGGCGAGCGCGATATGGGCCCTGACGATTTCGCCCAGACCGGCACCTGCGAGCTGACCCCAATCGGGCAGGGCCATTGGGGTCGGAAGGGCGCTGGCGATGTAGGCTTCGTGCTGGGCTATTCCCATTGCCGCGAGCATGGCATCGACGAATTTGGCGGCGCCGCCCGTCAGCAGTCCTTCGGCATCGTCATCGAAGGGCTGGGGCAGCAGCAGCATCAGCTTCGCGCCTGCCACGCCCCGCGGGGGAACGCGCCGATCGAGCGCGCCATCCGCCAGCGAAGCTTCCGACATCCACCATTCGCGAAATTTTTCGAGCGTGTCGGGAAGGGCGGAGCGATCGATCTGTGTGGCCGCACCTTCGCCCTGTTCGAGCGCGCGTTGCAGCGGGGTCTTGCGCTGTACCGGGGGCGGTGCGGGCGGAGGAGGAGCCGTTACGGCATCGTCGGCCTCCGGCTCGATCAGCCAGCCACTCGGCTCGTCCAGAAAATCGGCATCGACGCCAGCCTCGCGCCACCAGTCGAGCGCGCCTTCCAGGCTTTCGAGCGCCGTGACATCGCGCGAATTCGGGGGATCGGCATGCATCATTACTTGGGCGCGGGTCTTGACCTCTAAAGCGCCACCAATCAAGGCATTCGCAACAGTAAAGCGACGAAAAGAGAGAGACATGAGCGAACGCGAATCCATGCCCTGCGATGTCGTGATCATCGGCGGAGGCCCGGCAGGCCTCGCCGCGGCGATCCGGCTGAAGCAAGTGAACGCGGAACTCGAAGTCGTGGTGCTCGAAAAGGGCAGCGAAATCGGCGCGCATATCCTGTCGGGCGCTGTGGTGGATCCGCGTGCGCTGGACGAACTGCTGCCCGAATGGCGCGACCAGGGCTGCCCGATGGCGGAAACCCCCGTGACGGAGAACCACCACTGGGTGCTGTCCGAAAGCGGAAAATCCGACCTTCCCGAGATGTTGCTGCCGCCATTCATGAGCAATCACGGCAATTATACCGGATCGCTGGGCAATATGTGTCGCTGGCTGGCCGAGCAGGCCGAAGCTCTGGGCGTGATGGTATTCCCCGGCTTTCCCGCCGCAGAAGTGCTGTTCGACGACAAGGGTGCGGTGACCGGTATCGTCACGCAGGACATGGGCATCGCCGAGGATGGCAGCCACAAGGCCGATTACCAGCCGGGCATGGAAATCCATGCGAAATACACCCTTTTCGCTGAAGGGGCGCGTGGCAATCTGACCAAGCAGATGAAGGCGAAATTCGACCTCGAGGCCGATTGCGAACCGCAGGTCTACGGTCTCGGCGTCAAGGAATTGTGGGACATCGATCCGGCCAAGCACGAGCCCGGCCGCGTGATCCATACGCAAGGCTGGCCGCTGAGCGAAACCGGCACCTGGGGCGGGGGCTTCCTCTATCACCAGGCCAACGGTCAGGTGGCGCTCGGCTTCGTGACCGCGCTCGATTACGCCAATCCCTATGTGTCGCCCTATCAGGAATTCCAGCGCTGGAAGCACCATCCGGACATTGCCGCGATCCTCGAAGGTGGCAAGCGCGTGTCCTATGGCGGGCGCGTGATCAACGAAGGCGGCTGGCAATCCGTGCCCAAGCTCGCCTTTCCCGGCGGCGCGCTGATCGGTTGCTCGGCCGGGTTCGTGAACGTCCCGCGCATCAAGGGCAGCCACACCGCGATGAAGAGCGGGATGCTGGCCGCGGAGAGCATCGCTGCGGCGATCGCCGCCGGTAGCGAGCATACCGAGCTGATGGATTACGATGCCGCCGTGCGCGACAGCTGGATCGCAGACGAGCTCAAGAAGGTGAAGAACGCGCAGCCCGCCGTCGCCAAGTGGGGCGAGGATCTGGGTACGGTCATTGCGGGCATCGACATGTGGATGCGCACCCTGAAGATCGGACTGCCGATCACGATGAAGCATCACCGCGATTACGAGATGCTGGAGCGCGCCGACAACTTCAAGCCGATCGCCTATCCCAAGCCCGACGGTGTACTGAGCTTCGACCGGCTTACCAATGTCAGCTTCAGCTACACCAACCATGCCGAAGATCAGCCGTGTCACCTCAAGGTCGCGGACATGGAACTGCAGCGCGAGAGCGAGTTGGAGATCTTCGCAGGACCGTCTGCACGGTACTGCCCGGCGGGCGTGTACGAATGGATCCTGGAAGAAGGCGCGGAGCCCAAGTTCCAGATCAATTCGCAGAACTGCATCCACTGCAAGACGTGCGACATCAAGGATCCGAACCAGAATATCACCTGGGTTACACCCGAAGGCGGCGGCGGGCCGAACTATCCGAATATGTGATTCCGCGTAATGTGGCGGGCTTATATCGCTTGGATTGATAGGGATTTAGGGACTGGCTGGCCTTCAATGAATGGCTGGTCCTCTTTGGTCGCGTTCGTGCCAGTCACCTTGGTAATCATTTTCTCGCTCATCGTGCATCCGGATGACAAGCCCGGTCTTGTAGAATTGGTCGTTGTAGTCGTGCCGATGGTCATTCTCTTCACGATCTGGAGCTGGCGAGTTTACCTTGCCGCAATGCGACAGGTCGCTGCCATCAGGAATGGCGAAGCGGATAAGGACGAGTAGGACGAAAATCGTGCGCGAAACCGCCTACGCCAAGATCAACCTCGCGCTCCATGTCCGCAGGCGGCGGGATGATGGCTATCATGAGCTTGAGACGCTGTTTGCCTTCGTCGATGCGGGGGACGTGCTGACAGCAACCAGCGCTGCGCAGGACGCCGTGACGGTCATGGGCGAGTTCGCGGGCGGTCTCGACAATCCGTTCGACAATCTGGTGGCAAAAGCGCTGGGCAAGGTCCCGCGCGCCGACGGGCTCAGGATCACGCTGGAGAAAAACCTCCCTGTTGCAGCGGGGCTCGGTGGGGGCTCGGCGGATGCCGGGGCCGTTTTTCGCATCGTGAAAGAGCTTCATGGTTTGCCGGACGACTGGCACGAGCGCGCAACTGCACTGGGCGCGGATGTACCCGCTTGTGTCGAAAGTCGTACCTGTATCGGGCGCGGCACCGGCACCGAACTCGAACCGGCAGATGACAGTCTGGCGGGCACACCCGTTCTGCTGGTAAACCCGCGCGTCCCGCTGTCCACTGGGCCGGTGTTCAGGCATTGGGACGAGAAGGATCGCGGCACCTTGCCCGATGGCGATGCCCGCACGATCACTCTCGAAGGGCGAAACGATCTCGACGCACCCGCCCTTTCGCTGTGCCCGCAGATCGGCGGGGTACTTGCCGCTTTGCGCGGAACTTCGCCGTTTCTCGCCCGTATGTCGGGTTCGGGCGCGACCTGTTTCGCGCTGTTCGATGACAAGGCAGCGCGGGACGAGGCGGCGGATCGCATGGCCGCCGACCATCCCGGCTGGTGGCAGATGCGAGGAAAGCTCAGATGATCGACGGTCGGCCCTATCGCCAGGTGAATGTGGACGACATTCGACCCGGCGGATTGCTGGTAGTGGCCGATCACGCATCGAACCATGTTCCAGCGGGCATCGAGCTGGGGATCGATCCCAAGCTGATGAACGATCATATTGCGATCGATATCGGGGTGGAAGGCGTGGCGGATCGTCTTGCCCGCCGCCACGATCTACCTGTGCACATCGCCACCGTGAGCCGTCTCGTTTGCGATTTTCACCGCAAGGAGAACGAACCAGCCGTTGTTCCGACGACCAGCGACGGGCACCTGATCCCGGGTAATATCGGCGCAGATGTGGAAATGCGGCTCGCACGTTATCATCGACCATATCACGACGCTTTGGCGGCGCTGATCGAACGCGCCCGGCCGCGTATGCTGGTGGCAGTTCACAGCTTCACGCCTAGCCTGGCAACCAGCGATGAAGAGCGACCCTGGGAAGTCGCCCTGCTGTACAATCAGGATGAGAGAGCGGCGCAACATGCCATTCGGCTGTTTCGCGAACAGGGCCTGACAGTGGGCGACAACCAGCCCTATTCGGGCAAACAGCTCAACGCCACGATGGATCGCCATGCCGAGGCGAATGGCATTCCCTATTGCACGGTCGAGATACGACAGGATCAGATCGATACGGCCGCAGGGCAGGCGCGCTGGGCGGTAATGCTGGCAGACATCATGGGTCGTGTCGCGCTGGAGGTGTAAAGCCGAGCTTGGCCGGACCACGGGCATTCTTCCGTTAGCGTAGGCTTCGCTGTCTGCTAGGCTTCGCCTTGAAGCCAAGAGAGACCTGCCATGCCCGCCTATCGTTCCCGCACCACCACCCACGGCCGCAACATGGCCGGCGCGCGCGGATTGTGGCGCGCGACGGGCATGAAAGACGGTGATTTCGGCAAACCGATCATCGCGGTGGTCAACAGCTTTACCCAGTTCGTGCCGGGGCACGTGCATCTCAAGGATCTGGGGCAGCTGGTCGCACGCGAAATCGAGGCCGCGGGCGGCGTGGCCAAAGAATTCAACACCATCGCGGTCGATGACGGGATCGCCATGGGGCACGACGGCATGCTCTATTCGTTGCCGAGCCGCGACCTGATTGCCGACAGCGTCGAATATATGGTCAACGCCCACTGCGCCGATGCGATGGTGTGCATTTCGAACTGCGACAAGATTACGCCGGGCATGTTGATGGCCGCGATGCGCCTGAACATTCCCGCCGTGTTCGTCAGCGGCGGTCCGATGGAGGCAGGCAAGGTTGTGGTGAAAGGCAAGGAGGTCGCCCTCGATCTGGTGGATGCCATGGTCGCTGCCGCGGACGAAGCCTATTCGGACGAGGAAGTTACGGCCATCGAGCAGAATGCGTGCCCGACCTGCGGCAGCTGCAGCGGCATGTTCACGGCCAATTCGATGAATTGCCTGACCGAGGCGCTCGGTCTCTCGCTTCCCGGCAATGGTTCGCAGCTCGCCACGCATGCCGACCGCAAGGGTCTGTTCGAACGGGCAGGGCGGCTGGTGGTGACGCTGGCGAAGCGATATTACGAGGAAGATGACGAGAGCGTCCTGCCACGTTCCATCGCCAGTTTCGAAGCGTTCGAGAACGCGATGAGCCTCGATATCGCGATGGGCGGCTCGACGAATACCGTGCTGCACCTGCTTGCTGCCGCGCATGAGGCGGGGGTCGATTTCACCATGAAGGATATCGACCGGTTGAGCCGTCAGGTCCCCTGCCTGTCAAAGGTCGCACCGGCGAAAAGCGATGTCCATATGGAGGATGTCCACCGGGCAGGCGGAATCATGGCGATCCTCGGCGAGCTGGAAAAGGCAGGCCTGCTTCACACCGCGTTGCCGACCGTACACAGCCCGACCATGGCCGATGCGCTGGATGACTGGGACATTGGCCGCACGCAGAACAACAAGGTCCGCGAATTTTTCGCGGCGGCGCCGGGCGGGGTGCCGACGCAGACCGCTTTCAGCCAGTCGCGCAGGTGGGAAGAGCTCGATACGGACCGCGAAAACGGAGTTATCCGGAGCGCTGAACACGCGTTCAGCAAGGATGGCGGGCTGGCCGTGCTCTATGGCAATATCGCGCGCGATGGCTGCATCGTTAAGACCGCGGGGGTCGATGAGAGCATTCTGAACTTCTCGGGCCCAGCCAAGGTTTACGAGAGCCAGGACGACGCGGTGACGGCGATCCTGACGGGGCAGGTCGTCGAAGGCGATGTCGTCGTCATCCGGTACGAAGGGCCGCGAGGCGGACCCGGCATGCAGGAAATGCTTTATCCGACGAGCTATCTGAAATCGAAGGGGCTGGGCGCAGCCTGCGCCCTGCTGACCGACGGCAGGTTTTCGGGAGGAACGTCAGGCCTGTCGATCGGCCACGTGTCGCCCGAAGCCGCGGAAGGCGGCGCCATCGCTTTGGTCGAGGAGGGGGACATGATCGAAATTTCCATTCCCGAACGCACGATCAATCTTGCCGTGTCCGACGAAGTTCTGGCGGAACGGCGCGCCGTCATGGAAAAGAAGGGCTGGCTTCCTGCCCAACCGCGAGACCGGCGGGTCTCGCCAGCGCTCGAAGCCTATGCTGCGATGACGACTTCTGCGGCGCGCGGCGCAATCCGAGATGTTAGCCAGTTGAAAACGCGCTGAGACTTGCCCCCGAGCGCCGTGCGTGGCAGCGGCTACGCATGACTTTTCCGCAACGATCCCTCTGGGTTCTTCTGGTTGCATCGCTCGGTCTTGGAGCGTGCGAGGTTTCGCCCGAGATAGCGAGCGAGGGCGGGTCAACGATTTCCTGCGCTCTGGGTGGGGCAACCGACTTCACCGGCGAATGCCGTCTCGTCGAAGTAGGCGATGGCAGTGCGAACTACCTCATCATGCGGCACCCGGATGGCGGTTTCCGCAGGCTCGCACGCGCTGAAACGGTGTCCGGCCTGGCCGAGTTCGACGGCGCGCAGGAGGCGGAAAGCTGGCGCGAAGGGGACGCGGTCGTGCTCGCGATCGGAGAGGATCGCTATCGCTGGGGCCAGCCCGTACGTGACTGAGCCTGTGCTCACCGTCGCCGAGATGCGCGAGGCGGAGAAAACCGCAATGGATCGCGGGACCAGCGAGTGGGAGCTGATGCAGCGTGCAGGGACCAATGCAGCGCAGTGGGTCATGCGTATGGCTGCAGGGCGGCAGGTCACGATGCTTTGCGGACCCGGCAACAATGGCGGTGACGGTTACGTGATCGCGGACGTGTTGAGCCGGGCAGGGTACGAAGTGGACGTGATTGCGCCCATAGAGCCGAAGAGCGAGACCGCTCGCAGGGCGCGGTCCGCCTTTCAGGGCAAGGTCACTCTTGATGGCGCTCTGCGCACAGGCGTGGTGGTCGATTGTCTGTTCGGGTACGGCCTGGATCGAAAGGTCGAGGAGCCGTTCTCGAAAATACTGGAGAAACTCGTAGCATCACCCTGTTATAAAATAGCTATCGATGTCCCGAGTGCAGTGCAGAGTGACGCTGCGCGCGTGCTTGGCCCGCTTCCTCGATATGACCTGACACTGGCTCTCGGCGCGTGGAAGCAGGCCCATTTTCTCATGCCGGCTATGGCAGCGCTGGGCGAAAAGCGACTGGTTACCATCGGGCTGGAGTTCGAAGATGTTTCATCGACGGTTTCCGCCGCGCCCAAGATAACTTCGCCCAAATCCGATGCCCATAAATACAATCGCGGGCTGCTGGCCATCGTAGCAGGGGCAATGCCCGGCGCGCCACTGCTTGCCGCGGAGGCAGCCATGCGCGCGGGGGCGGGCTATGTGAAACTGTTCAGCGATCATTCTCATCCCGATGCGCCGGCCGAACTCGTGATCGAGCAGGGCAGCCTCGCCGATGTGCTTTCCGACGAGCGGATTTCGGCTTTGCTGATTGGACCGGGACTAGGCCGCGACGACGCGGCTCGTGGAAGGCTGGCCAAGGTACTGGAAAGCGGAAAGCCGCCAGTGCTGGATGCGGATGCGCTGCATCTTCTCGACCCGGAACTTCTCGCGATGACCGACGCCAAGACCTTGTGCGTGACGCCTCACGAAGGAGAGCTGGCAAAACTCTGCGAGACGTTTGGCGTCACGGCGGAAAGCAAACTCGATCGGGCTCGCGCATTGGCGGATGTCACCGGCCTGACGGTGCTGGCCAAGGGGCCCGACACCGTTCTTGTGCATGACGGCATGACGTCATTTTTCCCTAGAGGCTCAAGCTGGCTATCCGTGGCAGGGTCCGGCGATGTACTGGCGGGGATCCTGGGTTCGCGGCTCGCAACCCATAGTAATCCGCGGCGTGCAGCCGAAGAGAGCGTATGGCTGCATCACGAAGCGGCGCGCCTTGCATCCCCGGCATTTTCTGCAGGGGAACTTGCTCACGCGGTAAAACCGGCCATGGCGTCCTTCCTGTGAGCGAAACCGAAGAAATCATCCGCATTGCTGCGCGCGGCGATGGCGTCACCGCGTCGGGGAGGCACATCTCCGGCGGCGTTCCGGGCGACACCGTGGGCGAAGATGGCACACTGACGACAGGCCCGCATCACGCCGACCCGCCGTGCCGACATTTCCCGGTCTGCGGTGGGTGCCAGTTACAGCATGTCGATGAAGAGGCGCTACGGCAGTTCGTGACAGACCGCGTCGTCGGTGCTGCCAGGGCGCAGGATCTCAACGTTGGTGAAGTGCTTGCGACGCAGCTGTCACCGCCACGGTCGCGCCGACGCGCCACCTTGCATGCGCTGAAGACCGCGCAGGGCGCCGTGCTGGGTTTCCGCGAAAGCGGATCGCACCGAATTGTGAACATGCAGGAATGCCATATCCTCGTGCCCGAGCTTTTCGCCCTGGTCGAGCCGCTGAGAAAACTGATCGGTCGTTATGGCGGCCGCCAAGCGGTCGACGTGGAATTGACGCTGGTCGATCAGGGCGTCGATTGTACGCTGAAGGGTATCGAGGCCGATGGGCTGGCCGCGACGGAAGCTCTGCTGGACTTTGCGCGTGAGAATTCCCTGGCTCGCCTTTCTGTGGACCGCGGGTTTGGTCCGGAGACAAGTTGGGAGCCCGAGCCGCTTACCGTTGGGCTGGGCGACATTGCGGTGCCCTTTCCTCACGGTAGCTTCCTCCAGCCCACAGTCGATGGCGAGCGTGCACTGGTCGCCGATGCGTTGGACTTTCTCGATGGCGCAACGACCGTGGCTGATCTTTTTTCAGGCCTCGGCACGTTCGCCTTTGCTTTGGCGGGGCCGCGGAAGGTGCTGGCAGTGGAGGCTGCGCGCGATGCGCATCTCGCCTGCAAGGCGGCTGCGAATGGGCGGCAGATACCGGTGCACACGCTTCATCGCGACTTGTTTCGCAATCCGCTGCAGGCAGATGAGGCGAGCCGGTTCGGAGCATTGGTTCTCGATCCACCCCGGGCGGGTGCGCGGGAGCAGGTGGTTCAGATTGTGGCGAGCGAGGCGACGCGCGTGGCATACATCAGTTGCAACCCTGTCAGTTGGTCGCGCGATGCCAGAGTACTGGTTGATGCGGGCTTCCGGCTCGAGAAGCTGCGGCCAGTCGGGCAATTCCGCTGGTCGACTCATGTCGAACTGACCAGTTACTTCAGGCGCTAGCGGCGCAGAACCTCGAGGATTTGCGCGCGCAGCCACTCGCTTGCCTGCGGCGTCGAATAGGCATGGTCCGCACCTTTGCAGCGCCTGATTCGCGTGTCCGCAGCGTCCCATCGTTCACCGAACAACTGGGCCGTCCTATCGGTCTCGGCCAGGAGGATACGAACGGGGCCCGTGAAGCCCGCTATGGCGGCGCGCATCTGATCGGCAAGCGAAGAGGGCGCGGATTGTTTCTTCGAAGCCTGGCGCAATCCGCGCGCGAGTTTCTTCAGATCGACCTGGCCAGACGCCAGGCGCAGCAGTTCCTTGGGGTTTTTCAGCTTTTCGACATAGCGCGAACGCACTGCAGCAGGCGGCGGTATGTTGTCGACGTCGTTCTCGATCGTCCACGGATTGCTGAGCACGAGGGCGTCGCATTCGGCGCCGGCATTTAGCATGAGTGCGCTTGCCGCGTCGCAATTTCCGAAACCGACGACGCGTTCGACCTGCGGTGCCAGTGCACGAAATGCTA
Organism: Qipengyuania pacifica; assembly: GCF_019857205.1. GTDB lineage: Bacteria > Pseudomonadota > Alphaproteobacteria > Sphingomonadales > Sphingomonadaceae > Qipengyuania > Qipengyuania pacifica. Next base: position 69,466 of record NZ_JAHWXO010000005.1, read on the forward strand.
GAAGAGCGGCTTCCATGTCTTTGCGTGAATTGCGAAATCCGCGGTTTTGACCTTCGCTGTCTCCAATCCCTCGCCGGTCGAAGCGGAAGACTGGAAAACCCGCACGGGCGATGCCGGCGGCAAGGCGAGCTTGAGAATTGAACGCCCCTGCACGAACTTCATTGCCGCCGCTGACGAGGAGCAGCCCGGTCGTTCCGGGCGCGCTGTCGAGTGTCGCGCCGCAGCGCGCGTCCTGGCACTCGAAGGAGAACGCGAGCCGGTTCATGCGCCCGGGCCCGACGTTGCGACGATGGAGGCAAGCGCTGTGGCCTGTGCGAGATCGAAATCGTTTTCGGCGCGCAGCCAGAGCGGCGTTCCGCCCAAAACCGTTTGTTCGACGGTCGAATAGCCCGGCGGAGCAGCGAAATCTTCGGTTTCGAGTTCTGCAAACAATTCAGGGCCGAGCGGCCACCCGCCAAGCGTGACACCGCGTTCCCGGCCGGTTTTCCGGAGCTCTTCCGTAATCTCTTCCCGCCCGGCTTCCCGCGCGCTCAGGATGCGTGCCCGGAGCATGTTGCGCAGGATCTGCTGAGGTTTCGGTGGGGCATAGAGCCAGCCTCTACTGTCCTCCGGCACCAGCCAGCAGCCAGACCGGACGGCGAGAATAGCGGTCGTGGAGAAAGTCTCCACCGCAGCGGCAATGCCGACCCGCCAATGGGCGAGCGATTGGTTGTCGAAGCCGGCCAGACTCTCGTTCCATCCCGGCAGGTCCGGTAGGAAGCAGTCTACGCCGCGCGAATGGAGTTTTCGCATTGTTTCAACGATTTGGTGGCGCAATCTGTTCGCTTCTTCGAATAGGGGAGGGATAACCAGTATCCGTTTTTCGCGCGCTTCGTCGAAACCAAGCACCATTTCCTCACCCATGCCGCCATCGGGCAATGGGCAAGGCCAGACTGAATACATGGCGGAGGTCAGCCCTCGATCACCTTCGCTTCGGCGAAGGCAAGGAGGCCGCCGAAGTTTTCCAGCATCTCTCCGTCGACATCGTCATCCTCGATAACGATGTCGAGCCGGTCTTCCATTTCGGTCAGCAATCCGGCCACCGCCATAGAATCGAGCTCCGGCAGATGACCGAACAGGCCCGTGTCTCCAGTGAAGCTGTCTACCTGATCCTGATCGAGCCCGAGAACATCGCGCAGGATCGCGCGGAGCGTCTGGTCGATATCGCTGCGGCTCGGCCCGGTAGGCTCGGCTTGTGCGGTTTCGGCAATCATTGCTTCGGCGTTCCCTGTCGTTGGCCTTCCACTCGAGGCGAAGGCCTTAGCTGGGGCGATTGTGCGGTGCAAGGTGGCGCAAGAACGCCTTGGCGATGGCAGGCCAGGCTCGCGGTTGGCGCCAGTCGAGGCAGGTGAGCCTGAAGCGGGGTCGCACCTGTTCCATCCAGTCGCGTTTGTAGGCATCGCTGCCCGTCCCGAAATCGACCAGTTCGACCCCGTCGGTATCGATGACATATTCGAATAGAGCGGCACTGAGCGTCGTGCCGGCCGATAAAGGTGTCGCGGCTTCAATGTGCGCGAGCTTGTGAATATAGGCAGTGCCGTTTTCGACCGTCCAGAACTGCGCGGCGACGGGCTCGCCGTCCGCGCGCGCGATGCCCAGCCGGATGCGACCGGCTGCGCCTTCGGCCGCTGCGAAAGCTTCGAGAATATCGGCCCGCTCTTCTTCCGGTTTCCAGCTTTCCGAATAGATCGCCTTATAAGCGGCCCAGGCCGTTTCGTCGAAATGTGTGAGTATATCGACGTCGACCTTCTTCGCCTTGCGTTTGAGCGTGGTGCGCATTTTGCCAGGGCGTCCGGCCCAATATTCGGCAAATGTTCGGCCAGCTACGGGCAGAACGTGATTTTCATCGCATTGATCACGCAGCACAAACCAACCCGCATCCCGGAAAGCTTGCTCTAATTGTTCGGTCGTGCCGTCCTCATTAGGAAGAGGGGAGAATGTGACTCGATGCGTTCGCGACCGCAGATCGCGTGCTAATTTGCGAATTAATTCTTGAGACGTTCCAATAGGTCGCCACGTAAAGCTAAACCAATTCGTCAGCGACGAAAGACCATTTGGGTGCCGTTGGAGCGGAACCACCATCCGGTCGTCGCTCCGTTCCGCCAAAGCGAACAGGGGTTGCTCAAGCAGGGCGTACCATTCGAGCCTGTCGAAAGGGCTGCTGGCCGGCAGATCAAGCCCTTGCAGTTTGGTACCCGTGTCGTGATAGCTGACTGCGATGTCCAACGGCTTTCTCTCGGAGCGTTAATGCCTGATCCCACGCCCTATCCGCTCGATCAACTGGCCGAGCGCGGGAGTGCACAGGCACCTGCGCTGGTGCTGCGCGATCGCACTCTTACCTTTGAGGAGTTGAGGAAACGTGTCTCGCTTCTGGCCGGATGGTTGGCAAGTCGTGCGGCCAAGGGCGATAGAGTGGCAAGCTGGGCAGCAAAAGGCGAGCTGACTTGTCTGCTGCCATTGGCGGTGGCGCGGGCGGGGCTGGTGCATGTGCCGATCAACCCACTGCTCAAGCGGGCCCAGGTTGCGCACATTCTGGCCGATAGCGGCTCGATCATGTTGATGGCCACGAAGGCGCGCCTGACGTCTCTGGAAGATGAAGATCTACCGGTGGGCTGCGAGGCCCTTGATGAAAGCGAAATATTCGGGTTGGCAGAGGCTGAAGGTGCCGAGTTGCCCCCGTCGCGCCACGATCCCGACGAACTGGCGGCCATCCTTTACACAAGCGGTTCCACCGGCAAGCCCAAGGGCGTGATGCTGAGCCACGCGAATATGTGGCTGGGTGCCGTCAGTGTGGCGAACTATCTTGACCTTGCAGCGGATGACGTCGTGCTGGCAGTCCTTCCGTTGAGCTTCGATTATGGCCAGAACCAGTTGCTTTCGACATGGTATGCCGGAGCTTGCGCGGTTCCGCTCGACTATCTCTTCCCTCGAGATGTGGCCAAGGCCTGCGCTAAATATGGCGTCACGACGCTTGCCGCTGTCCCACCACTGTGGGTCCAACTGACCGAGATCGAATGGCCTGCCGAGGCAATAGCCGGCATCCGGAGGCTGACCAATACCGGAGGGGCCCTGACGCGCGAATTGGTACGTCAACTACGCGCACTCTTCCCGGAGGCACGCCTGTTTCCAATGTACGGCCTGACCGAGGCTTTTCGCTCGACCTATCTCGATCCAGAACTGGTGGACACGCACCCAACCTCGATGGGCAAGGCGATACCCTTCGCGGAAATCCTTGTGGTCGATGACGAAGGCAAAATTTGCGCGGCTAACGAGGAAGGCGAGCTGGTGCACTGTGGGCCGCTGGTGGCGCAAGGATATTGGCAAGACGCGGCGCGGACTGAGGAACGCTTCAAACCCGCGCCCGCGGGCTCAAGATATGGCGGAACGGCCGTATGGTCTGGCGACCGTGTCCGGCGGGATGAGGACGGATTTCTCTATTTCGTCGGGCGGCGTGACGCCATGATCAAGAGTTCGGGAAATCGTATCAGTCCGCAAGAGCTGGAAAGTGCTGCGCTGGCGACCGGATTGGTCGCAGAAGCCGTGGCCCTGGGAGTCAGGGACGAGCGGCTAGGGCACGCCATCCATCTGATCGTTAGGCCGACGCCGACTGCGCTCGACAGCGAGGAAGCGCTCGTGAAAGAGCTTAAAAAGGAACTGCCCAACTTCATGCAACCGCATGTCATTCACTGGCGCGACGTGATGCCGGTAAACCCGAATGGTAAGATCGACCGGACAGCCTTGGCTGCGGAGATCGGCGCATGAAGCCGCTAGGGCCCATTCCGCCTGGTTTCCAGGCGATCGACGGTGAACTGGCCATTGGCGGAAAGCCGGTGAGCCATTGGGCAGAGCAAGCCGGCAGAACCCCGCTGTTTGTGTATTCGCAGACACGAATAAAGCAGCGGTTCGCCGATCTTCGCGAAGCGATGCCAGATCGATTGAAGATCAATTATGCCATAAAAGCAAATAGCTTTGCGCCGTTGCTTTCATTCGTGTCGAACCTGGCCGATGGACTGGATATCGCCTCTGGTGGTGAACTGGAAATGGTTCGGGCGACGGGTCTCGATCTCTCTCGTGTGAGTTTCGCCGGTCCCGGCAAGCGCGATGTCGAACTGGAATCCGCTATTACGGCCGGCGTGACATTAAATCTGGAAAGCGAGGCGGAAGCCGATCGCGCAATTGCCATCGCCGAACGCCTGGGCTTGACCCCATCGCTAGCGGTTCGGGTGAACCCCGATTTCGAACTTAAAGGTTCGGGCATGAAGATGGGGGGCGGGGCGAAACCGTTCGGCATAGATGCGGAGCGGGTTCCATCGCTGATCGAGAAGATTGTAGAAACGGGCTGCAATTTTCGCGGACTGCATATCTTCACCGGAAGTCAGGCCCTTTCCGCCGAGGCGGTAATAGACATGCAGGCCAAAGTCCTCGATTGCGCGGATCGCCTTGCGCGGGAAGCAGACGTTCCATTGCCCAAGCTCAACATGGGTGGCGGTTTCGGCATTCCGTATTTTCCAGGTGACGAACCGCTCGACATCCACGCTGTGGGGCAGGCGCTCGAGGCGCAGTTTGCCGCATTGCCCGACACTTTCGCCGATGCTGAACTTTTTATTGAACTCGGTCGCTATCTTGTTGGCGAAGCAGGAGTTTATCTCACACGCATTGTCGACCGCAAGGTGAGTTACGGCGAAACCTATCTCGTGACCGATGGGGGCCTTCATCACCAGCTGGCAGCCTCCGGCAATTTCGGCACGGTGGTACGACGAAACTATCCGGTAGCCATCGCCAGCCGGTTCGACGTGCAGCCGGAGGAAGAAGCCAATGTCGTGGGGTGTCTGTGCACCCCGCTGGACCGTCTGGCGGACAAGGCGCACCTGCCACGGGCCGAGGTTGGAGATCTGATCGCGGTCTTCTGCGCGGGCGCATACGGTGCCAGTGCATCACCCAGTGCCTTTTTGGGACAGGGTCCTGCAATAGAGATGCTGGTCTGATCAAAACCGACTAATGCAAAATCGCCGTGAAATCTGCGGTTTCGACGGCCTATGGCTAACAGTCTGTTCACCTATTTCGGGCATTAGCTGTTCCATAACGGGGAGTATCGGGCGCGCAACTCGTTCGATGCTTTCCAGGACGATGCCAGGGAAATGATTAATGCGCTTAACCCGAATTGCTTCGCTTACAGCCGGATGCGTTGCCGCTACGCTTGTTCTGGGCGGCTGCGCGAGCGGGCCTGAAACCGAGCTTCCTCCGGCAACCTTCGTCGCCATGCAGGAAGGTCCGGGCGAGGAATATGTGATCGGTCCGCTCGATGAGTTGACCATTCACGTCTGGCGCAATCCGGAACTGGGTGCCGAAAAAATTCAGGTGCGCCCCGACGGCCGAATTACCATTCCGCTTGTGAAAGACATGCCGGCAGTGGGCAAGACCCCGTCCATGCTGGAGGAGGATATCCGCCTGCAGCTTAGCCAGTACATCGAAGATCCGCTGGTCTCGGTTATCGTCAATGAATTCGCCGGTACATTCAGCCAGCAGATCCGCATCGTCGGCGCGACGGAGAAACCGGCTTCGCTGCCGTACCGGGCGAACATGACCGTGCTCGACGCAATGATTGCGGTGGGCGGCCTTTCGGAATTCGCTGCCGGCAATCGTGCGAAACTGATCCGCTTCGACAAGCAGGTTGGAAACCAGCGCGAATATGCGCTGCGCCTGACCGATCTTTTGAAGCGCGGCGACAGCAAGGCCAATGTTCTCCTCCAGCCGGGTGATGTGATCATCATTCCCGAAAGCACCTTCTAAGGATCAGCCGGGGCATGCAGGAAGTCTTCGACGAGATCCGCAGCGCGCTGCATACGGTTTGGAACCGCCGCTGGGTCGCGCTCGGCGTGGCTTGGGTCATTTGCGTCCTTGGCTGGCTGGCGATCGCATTCATCCCCAACAGCTATGAAAGCAGGGCGCGGATCTACGTCGAACTGGAAGATGTCCTGTCCGAACAGCTCGACATATCCGGCGATGGCAAGCAGGCCATCACCAAGGTTCGCCAGACCCTGGTAAGCGGGGTCAATCTGGAACGGGTGATCCGCACCACGAAGCTGGGCGAGAAAGTGGTGACGGATGCGGAGATGCAGGCCGCGGTCAAAAGCCTGACGGAAAGCATCGTCGTCAAAAGCGAGCAGGACAATCTGTTCGAAATTACCGCCACCATTGGCAAATCGAACCTGAGCGATGCCGAAAATGCCGCGCTCGCCAAGGACGTGGTTCAGAGCCTCATCGACATTTTTCGGGAATCGAACGTAGCCGGCAATCGCGGTGAAGTGGCGAGCACGATCGCATTCCTCGACGAGCAGTTGAATGATCGCAAGGCCGAACTGGAATCGGCGGAGCAGCGCCGGCTGACGTTCGAGGCGCAGAATCCCGATCTGGTGGGCGGCACGGCAACGGTCGCGGGGCGTCTGCAGGGCATGCGCACCGAAATGCGAGGGGTGGATGCCGATATCGCTGCTGCGCAAAGCGCGCTTGCCGCCATCAATGGGCAGCTTGCCAGCACGCCGCGCAGCATCATGACGGCCGATAGTGGCGGTGCCCGTAACGCGCTGGCTCAGGCGCAGTCGCAACTTGCCACCATGCGCGCGCGCGGCCTCACGGACAGTCATCCCGATATTCAGTCGCAAAAGCGTCAGGTGGAAGCGCTGCGTGAGCAGGCCGCAAACGAACCTGCCGGAACCGGCGGTTCGCCCAACCCGGCCTACACGTCGCTTCAGTCCATTCGCGCGGAACGGCAAGCCAATGTCCAGGCGCTGGAGGCACGCAAGGCGGCCTTGCAATCGGATATTTCGGCGCTGATCGCGGCGCAGGCGGATGAGCCCGCCGTTGCCGCCGAGGCAAACCGCATCAGCCGCGATTATCAGGTGCTCAAGGACAAGTACGACGAGCTGCTGAGAAACCGTGAGGAAATGCGCCTGCGTGGTCAGGTTGAAACCGAGCGTAGTGCGTTCAAGTTCGAAGTCATCGACCAGCCGACAGCTCCGCGCAGGCCAGCGGCACCCAACCGCCCGCTGCTCTTGTTCGTAGTCCTGATCCTCGGCATCGGAGCCGGTTCGGCCGTCGCCTTTGTCATGGGGCAGCTCACGTCGAGCTTCACTACATCCGATAAATTGCAGCGCACGCTGGACCTGCCGGTCATCGGGACCATTTCCCGATCGATGACCGACGCCGCACGGCGACACGAAAAATTGCGGTTGAAACAGTTTCTGGCGGGCGCGGGCGGGCTGGGGGCAGTCTGCTTCCTGCTGCTGGCAGTCGAGATGATCCAGGTCGGATCGGTGGCCTGAGGGGATCGTGTCAGTGAACAAGCCAACGAATATCGTACCGCCCAAGGAAGACGCGGGTAAGGAGAAAAGCGCGTCGCTGTTCGAACGCGCCAGTGGTGCATTCGGTCTGGATGCTCTCACTCCGGCAGCCGTGCCTAGCGAGCTTGACGGGGAGCAGGCGAAGAAGTTTGCACCAAAACGCAAGCCGGAGCCGGCCTCCAAGCCTGTTGCAGAGACGCCCAAGCGGCGCGCATCCGACTGGATCGGTGAGCCCGCGCAGTCGGTGGATGTTGCTGCGCCGGCGGTGGTAGCGCCTGCAGAGCCGGAAACTCCGGCCGTAAAGTTCACCGGTCCCAAACACGAAGTGGTGCGGTCGCTGCTGCGGGAGAACGGCCTGATCGATCCCGACGGCGGCGCATCGACGCTGCTCGAAGAATTTCGTATCGTTAAGCGTCAGGTTCTGTCGGCTGCGAAAGCGGAGGGAAGCCCTCAGGCCCGCCGGGTGCTCGTGTGTTCGCCACATCCTAACGAGGGGAAGACCTTTTGTGCGCTCAACCTCGCCATCGCTCTGGCGGGCGAGCGCGATCTGGAAGTGCTTCTCGTCGACGCCGATTTCGGCAAGCCGTCGATCATGGGCAAGCTGGGGCTGGATGCCGGCAAGGGCTTCATGGACGTTCTTGCCAATCCGGCGGCTCATATCGAAGATTTCGTCGTCGGCACCGATATTCCTGGGCTCTGGGTGTTGCCTGCCGGCCAGCGCACAGGCCGTGATAGCGAATATCTTGCTAGCGAACGCACCTGGTCTGTCCTCAACAGGCTGACACGCGGCGCCCCAAACAGGATCATCGTGTTTGACAGCCCGCCTACGTTGGCAGCCACACCTGCCGCCGAACTTGCCAAGCACGTCGGCCAGGCGCTGCTCGTCGCGCGCGCGGACATGAGCAGCCGCGCTGCGCTGGAGGATGCCATCGATCTCCTGTCGGCATGTCCAGACATCAAGCTGGTGCTCAATGATGCGACATTCAGCCCGAGCGGACGAAAGTTCGGAAGTTACTATGGATATGGGGAATAACTCCATGCCGTGTAACGGAAAAGTGCCCTGGCTTGCACGTGGACTGATGCTCCTTGGGATGATGGTTGCGGCGCCGTTGCAAGCGCAGACTTATTCGGGCGAAGATACGACCGCGAACGAGAGCGAAGCCCCCTCGAATGGCCGCGGACGCATGGCCATCGATCCGTACATCGAATTCAACAATATCGCCGCTTGGCAGATTTCGCCCGTGAGCGACGTGGTGACCTATACGCAGCTTGCTGCCGGCGTTGATGCAACGATTAACGGCCGCAACAACGGCGGCAGCGTTTCACTGCGTTACGAGCGCAATTTCGCCCATCAGTCCGACGGTGCGGATTCGGATACGATTACGGGTCTGGCCCGGGGTTACGCCTCGATCATTCCGCGGGTGCTGACCGTAGAGGCAGGTGCGCTGGCAAGCAGCACGCGCGTCGATGCGCAGGGGCGCTCGGTGTTCAACCCGATCGTGGACGACAATCTGTCGACCCAGACCTATTCGGTTTATGCCGGGCCCAACCTTCAGACACGCGCCGGCGATGTCGATATCAACGCGAATTACCGCATTGGCTATACCCGCGTGGATGGTCCCGATTTCGTGACGGCAGGCGGAACGCCTGCGGATTTGTTCGACGACAGCATCACCCACAGTGCAACGGTGAGGGCCGGAACGCGCCCATACCGTCCCTTTCCGGTCGGCGTCGGCGTGGGTGCCGGCTTCTATCAGGAAGACGTTTCCAACCTCGATCAGCGGGTGCGCGACGCTTATGTACGCGGCGATGTGACCGTTCCGATCACACCGACGCTGGCCTTCGTGGCGGGGGTCGGTGTCGAAGATGTGGAGGTGTCGAGCCGGGATGCCCTGCGTGATGCGGATGGCAATCCGGTGATCGACACAAACGGACGCTTCGTCACGGATCCCGCCGCCCCGCGTGTCATCGCTTACGATGCAAGCGGGCTGATCTGGGACGTAGGCGTCGTCTGGAGCCCCAGCAGCAGGACCCAGCTCGAGGCGCATTTCGGGCATCGGTACGACAGTGAAACATTCTACGGCAGCTTTAGCTGGCAGCCGAACCGCCGTAGCAATCTGCAGATTGCCGTATATGACGGTATTCAGGGCTTCGGTGGACGTCTCAACAACGCGATCGCAGCCTTACCGACCGATTTCAGTGTGATCCGCGATCCGATCACGGGCGAGCTGACCGGCTGCGTTAACACGGTCGACGGTAACGGCTGCATTGACGGTCTGTTCGGATCGCTGAGATCATCGGTCTTTCGCGGACGCGGTGTAGTCGCAAGTTACAGCAGACAAATCGGCCGGATGACCGCCGGCATCGGGGCCGGATACGACCGCCGCAGGTTTATCGGTGCGCCGGGAACCGTGCTCGAGCTTGCGGATGGCGTAGTCGACGAAAGCTATTACGTGACTGCAGGTGTGTCCGGGCCAGTGGGTTCGCGAGCTTCCTTTGCCATCAACACCTTCGCCAGCTGGTTCGATAGCGGTGCGTTGGGAACGGATAGCGTGCGCGCCATCGGCGCCTCGGGAAGCTATACCGAAGAGATATATCGCAACCTTTCGGCACGTGCCGCCGTCGCCATCTCGATGCTCGACAGCGATCTTGCACCCGATAACTTCACAACTGCATCGGCCCTTCTCGGCCTGCGTTACGATTTCTGATAGGACAGCGCGCCATGTACGAAGAGTTCTACGGTTTCAGCGAGCGCCCCTTCCAGCTCACGCCCGATCCGGCTTTCTATTTCGAGAGCCTCACGCACAAGAAAGCGCTGAGCTATCTTGGCTACGGCCTCAATCAAGGTGAGGGTTTCGTCGTCATCACCGGAGAGGTGGGTTCGGGCAAGTCTACGCTCGTCGCGCATCTGAAGCAGAAGCTCGATGCCGAACGGATGACCGTTGGCGAAGTCGTGACCAGCGCGCTGGACGATGACGAAATGATCCACGTTGCAGCGCGAAGTTTCGGCCTCGACATTGCCGGCGGTGACAAGGCGGCTGCGCTGGCGGCGATCGAATTGTTCCTTCACGAAGAAGCACGTAATGGCCGCCGCGTACTGCTGATCGTTGACGAGGCCCAGAATCTCTCGATCGGCGCCCTCGAAGAGCTGCGCATGCTGTCGAATTTTCAGCTGGGCTCCCACCCGTTGCTTCAGACATTGCTGCTGGGGCAGCCAGAGTTCAAACAGCTTCTGGCCCAGTCGGATGAACTGGAGCAGCTACGCCAGCGGGTCATCGCCTCACATCATCTCGAGCCGATGCAGCCCGGCGAAATCGAACCTTATGTGATGCATCGCCTTCAGCATGTGGACTGGACGGGTTCCCCGGAATTCGATGGCAGCATCTGGGTAAGGCTGCACAAGACGACGGGTGGGATACCGCGCAAGGTAAACCAGGTCATGACGCGCCTCCTTCTGCTCGGAGCCGTCGAAGAGAAATCCGTGCTGGACACGGACATGCTCGACGCAGTCGTCGAAGAGATGACTGGTGATGCCGCTGCGGCTGCCGAAGATGCAGCTGCGAAACCGCGTCCCGACCGGGATCTTCCCGCCGCGGACGCGATCGCCAAGGTTAAGGACGAAGCGCGGCGTCCGACCGCCGAGGCACAGGGTGATGTGGAAACCCGCAACAAGGGCTTGCTCGACCATCAGATCGAAGCGATCGAAGCGGCCTTCGCGCACCGTGACAAGCATATGATGGCCTTGCGCCGCGAAGTGGAGAAATTGGGACAGAGCAAGTCGTCGGGTGAAGTGCCGGACGATCTTGGCCAGCGTCTTGTCGCTATCGAGGCCAGGCTCGACGAGCAGGAGCGGTCCTTGCGCCATGTCCTCACCATGATGATCGACTATTTCGAAACGCAGGGTTCGCGCGCAGCGGCCTGAGATGGCGAGGAGCGAGCGTTGAGCGACAATATGATCGTCAACGGCCTCTCGGTCGATGTGGAAGACTGGTTTCAGGTCGGCGCGTTCGAAAACACCATCTCGCGTGCAGATTGGGATGGGCTGGAACTGCGTGTAGGGGACAACGTCGCACGCATTCTCGACCTGTTCGACGAAGCCGGGGTGAAAGCGACCTTCTTCACACTGGGCTGGGTGGCAGAGCGTAACCGTGCAGCGATGCAGTCGATCGTCAACCGGGGCCACGAACTGGCGAGCCACGGTTACGATCACACACGGGTCTTTACTCTCACGCGCAACCAGTTTTCTGCCGACATCGCCAAGGCGCGCGCCATTCTGGAAGATGCCAGCGGAAAAGCCGTTACCGGGTATCGTGCGCCAAGCTTTTCTATCGATGCACGCAATCCATGGGCACATGAAGTCCTGGCAGAGCATGGCTATGCCTATTCGTCATCGGTCGCTCCGGTAGTCCACGATCACTATGGTTGGCGCGAAGCGCCGCGTTTCGCATTCGACCCGGTGCCGGGCAGTGATCTCGTCGAAATTCCGGTCACAACTGCGCTGTTGGGTAAACGCCGCCTTGCAGCAGGCGGCGGCGGCTTCTTTCGCGTGCTCCCCTATAGCTTCACCCGCTGGGCGATCAGGCAGGTCAATTCCGATCACCGACCCGCGGTATTCTATTTCCATCCATGGGAGGTCGATCCCGACCAACCGCGCGTGTCCAACGCTTCGGTGCGATCGCGATTGAGACATTACACCAATCTATCCAGAATGGCTGGCAAATTGTCCGACCTGCTCGGCGATTTCGCTTGGGGTAGGATGGACGAACTCGCGGCAAAGGAAAGATCGCGCAGCGTGAAGTGGGCCGCATGAACGCGCCGATCAGTCACATCGCGACCATTCGGCAGGCAGACTTTGGCGACAAGGCCGAGTTGGCACGGATCGAAAGCTATGTCGCGGACCGCTGTGGCAGCGTGTTTCACCGTCCGACATGGCTGCAAGCGGTCGAGCGGGGCACCGGCAATTCAGCGGTAGGGCTGATGCTGGAGCGCGGCGGCGGCCTCGAAGGCTGGTTGCCGCTAACCGAGATTCATTCGGCGCTCTTCGGGCGCGCCTTGGTATCGAGCGGTTTCGGTGTAGGAGGCGGGGTATTATCCACGCGCACCGAAGATGCGGAGAAATTGTGCCGTGCGGCGCAGGAAATTGCGCTGCGTCGTTCCGCCTCAACAGTTGAATTGCGCGGCGGAACCGCTTCACCCGATTGGCTGGTTATCGATGGCAAGCATGCAAACTTCGCTGCGGATCTGGCGGAAGACGACGATGCGCAATTGCTCGCCATTCTGCGGAAAGCACGCGCTGAAGTTCGCAAGGGGTTGGCGAATGACCTTTCGGTGAGCATCGGAAGTGACGGGCAGGAGCGATCCGCCCATTACGCCGTTTACGCCGAAAGCGTGCGCAATCTCGGGACGCCGGTATTCCCGCGCAGTCTTTTCGATGCTGTTCTGGATATCTTCGGAGATGATGCGGACATTCTGACGGTCCGTCAGCAAGGCGTTCCAGTGGCAAGTGTATTGTCTCTCTATCATGACGAAACGGTCATGCCGTTCTGGGGCGGCGGAACCTGGGCGGCGCGCCACCTGCGCGCCAATGAGCGGATGTATTACGAACTGATGTGTCACGCCCGCCGGAGGGGATGCGTTCGTTTCGATTTCGGGCGCTCGAAAGTCGGAAGCGGGCCGTTCGCGTTCAAGAAGAACTGGGGGTTCGAACCGCAGCCCTTGACCTATTTCACCTGGTCGGCACCGGGCACAGCAGCGCGAAATGTCGATCCGACGGATGAGGGCTATTCCGCCAAGATCGCTCTTTGGAAGCGGTTGCCTTTGCCGATCGCGAACCGGCTGGGTCCCTGGATTGCGCGTGGGCTGGGCTGACATGGGAGAGATCCTGTTCCTTGCGCACCGCGTCCCCTTTCCGCCGGATCGCGGCGACAAGATCCGCTCGCATCACTTGCTCAAGGGGTTGGCGAAGCTGGGGCCGGTGCATGTGGGCACCTTTGGCGAAACATCGCATGATATGGCGCAGAAGAGCGCGCTTGCGTTGGTTGCCAAAACACATGCGCTGATCGAACGCACCAAGCCACTGCCGCAGGCGGGTATCGAAGCGGTGTTGAAGGGTAAGCCGGTCAGCCTCGCCGCCTTCGATCACGCTGCCATGCGCCGCTATGTTGCCAAGACTTTGGGCAACCACCGGATCGACACGATTTTCGTCTTTTCGAGCCAGATGGGGCAGTACATTCCGGACGACTTCGCGGGTAGGGTCGTGATCGATCTGTGCGATGTGGATAGCGCCAAGTTCGAAGCCTACGCCGACGCCGGCCAGCGCAGATGGATCAATCGCCGCGAGGGGCGTCTGCTTGCGACAGAAGAGATGCGGTTGGCCAACCGTGCGGATACCACCTTGCTGATCACCGATAGCGAGGCCGCGCTTTTCCGGTCACGCCTAGATGGATCGGAAGAGATCAATGTTCGGGCGCTGGGCAATGGGATCGATGCCGAATTCTTCGATCCGGCACATGTGCCGGTGCAGCCTGATCTGGAAGAGGGCGAGGGGCCCCAGCTGCTGTTTACGGGTCAGATGGATTATCCCCCCAATGTGGCTGCGGCGGAATGGATGATAGAGAATGTCATGCCCGAACTGCGCAAGATGCACGACCATGCGCGTTTTCATATCGTGGGACGGGCACCTGTGGCGAGCCTCAGGAACCGGCATGGTGAAAACGGCGTGCGCGTGTGGGGTGAGGTGCCGGACGTCCGGCCTTTCCTGACATCTGCCGATCTCGTCGTGGCGCCGCTGCTGATAGCACGCGGGGTGCAGAACAAGGTTCTGGAGGCCATGGCCATGGCGAAGGCGATTGTGCTGACGCCGGGTGCAGCCACCGGAATAGAAGCTAAGGACGATGTGCACTTTGCGGTGGCACGGCCCGAAGCGCCTGAAATGCTGCGGCGGATCGCGACGCTGCTGGCGGATGAAGGCAAGCGCGTCGGGATGGGCAGGGCGGCCCGGGATTTTGTGCTGGCGAACATGAGCTGGAACAGCGTTTACATTGAACTTGAGCGTTTGCTCGTGAGCGGCGACACTGGACGCGATGCAGCCTGACCTTGCCATTCCCGGACAATCGATTGCGGGCCGCGGCCGCAGCGCGGCGCTGCTTGCTTTTGGTTGGGCGGGGCTGTTCGCAGCTACGCTAAGGGAATGGTCGGCGATGGCCCATCAATGGTGGAACATCGACACCTATAGCCATATCCTCCTGATCCTGCCCATACTGGCATGGCTCGTCTGGATCCGCCGGGATGAAGTGGCACTGGTCGAGGCCCGGGGCTGGTGGCCGGGCTTTCTTTGGTGCCTGCTTGGACTCGCCATCTGCTTCGTCGGTCGGTCGGCTGATATCAATCTGATCGCGCAACTGGGCGTGATCGTGGCATTCCAGGGTGCGACTTTCGGGATAGTCGGCTTCCGAGTTGGGCTCATCCTCGCCTTTCCTCTGGCCTACATGTTCTTCCTCGTTCCGTTCGGAGACGAGATCATTCCGCCTTTGCAGTATGTCACCGCAGAAATGGCGACCGCACTCACACGGTTCAGCGGTGTCGAAACGGTGGCAGATGGCATCCATATCGACACGCCTGCCGGACTGTTTATCGTGGCGGAGGAATGTTCGGGCGTGAAGTTCCTCGTTGCCATGGTCGCGCTTGGGGTGCTGGTTGCATACAGCTGCTTTGCGAGCTGGAAACGCCGCATCCTGTTCCTGCTGGCCTGCGTGATCGTGCCGATCGTGGCCAACGGCATTCGGGCATGGGCAACGATTTTCATTGCTCAGTATGTCGGCGCGGAAGCCGCCGGCAGTTTCGACCATATCGTCTACGGCTGGTTCTTCTTCGGTATTGTCATCGCCCTGGTTCTGGGAGTGGCGTGGCGCTGGTTCGAGCGCGAGCCGGAAGAGGCAGGCTGGAGCGCGCAGCAGGTTTCGGCCCTGCCAATGTTGCAACGGCTGGAGAGGAACGGTGCCAGTCCCGCGCTTGTCCTTGGCGCGACACTTACTGCCGCTTTGGTCTTTGCCGTAATGCCGCGGCTCGGCTAGGCCCGCTCGCATATGTGCGGGATCGCCGGGATTTTCCATTACGAGACGGTAAAACCGGTCGATCCCAAGCGGGTCGAACGGATGACCGACGCGTTGGCGCACCGCGGTCCCGACGGTAGCGGCGTCTGGACTGCACCGGGCGTCGGACTTGGTCACAGACGCCTTTCGATCATCGATCTCGACGGATCCCCACAGCCCATGCGTTCGGCGGACGGGCGCGCCGTGATCGCGTTCAACGGCGAGATATACAATTATCGCGAACTGCGCCGCGAACTGGAGCGCGGCGGAGCACATTTCCGGACCGATGGCGATACCGAGACCATTCTTGCCGCCTGGCAGAAATGGGGAGTGGATTGCCTGTCCCGGCTCGATGGGATGTTCGCATTTGCGCTCTACGACATCGACCGGCGGCAGCTTTTCCTCGCCCGCGACCGTTTCGGGGTGAAGCCGCTTTATCTGGCGCAACTGGAGGGCGGCGCGCTCGCCTTCGCCAGCGAAATGAAGGGCCTTCTGGCCAATCCGCTGATGCGCCGAGTGATCGATCCGCTGGCGATCGAAGATTACATGACGTGGGGCTATGTGCCCGATCATCGCGCCATCCTGAAAGGGGTTGAGAAGCTTCCGGCAGGACATTTCCTGCTACTGGATCATGGCCGCGCGCCTGGCCCGCCCCAGCAATGGTGGGACATGGATTTTACCAGGCGTGAGACCGGGCGAACCGAAGACCTCTCCGCGCAGCTTCTCCACCTGATGCGCGAAGGCGTGACGAGCAGAATGGTTTCCGACGTTCCTCTGGGCGCGTTTCTGTCCGGAGGCGTCGACAGTTCATCCGTCGTCGCGCTGATGAGCGAGAGCAGCGCCGCGCCTGTCACCAGCTGTTCCATCGGGTTCGATGTCGAAAGTGTCGATGAGACGGCTTACGCGCGACAGGTCGCCAAACTGTTCGCCACCGACCACCACGAACGGATCGTATCCTCCGACCAGTTCGGCGATATCGACCGGATCGCGGCGATCTTCGACGAGCCATTCGCGGATGCGAGCGCGCTGCCGACCTTACGGGTATGCGAATTGGCGCGCGAACATGTGACTGTGGCATTGTCGGGCGATGGGGCCGATGAAGCGTTCGCCGGATATCGACGTCAGGCATTCCATGCACGCGAAGAGCAGGTGCGATCTGTTCTACCGAGTGGGCTGCGCGAACCGGTATTCGGAACGCTCGGACGTCTGTGGCCGAAAGCGGACTGGGCACCGCGCCCGCTGCGCGCGAAAACTACCCTGCTGTCTCTCGGGGGCAGCGGTGAAGCTGGCTATGCACGGGCCCTGGCGATCCTTTCGCCCGAGCAGCGCGAATTGCTTTATGATGCGGCGTTCCTGCGCGAACGTGGCGATTATCGGGCGGAGCAACCGCTGGAAAAGCTGATGCGAGATGCGCCAGCGCGAAGCGGTCTCGACCGGGCGCAATATGCCGATCTCAAGTTCTGGCTGCCCGGAGACATCCTGACCAAGACCGACCGGACGAGTATGGCAGTAGGACTGGAGGCGCGCGAGCCGCTGCTGGATCATCGCCTGATCGAATTCGGTGCGCGTCTGCCGCACCGTGAGCGTCTGCGCGGTACGAGCGGTAAATGGCTCATGAAGCGCACGATGGAGCGCTATCTGCCCGACGATATATTGTATCGGCAGAAGCAGGGTTTCGTCACGCCGCTGGCGGAATGGTTTCGTGGACCGCTGGCAAGCGAGGCGAGGGCGATCGCATCCAGCGAACTGCTCACGGGCAACGGACTGTTCGCCCGCAAGGCGCTTGCACGGCTTGCGGACGAACATATTTCGGGGCGGTCCGATCATGGACGCGTCTTATGGCAATTGCTGATGCTGGAGCGCTCACTCCGTCATCTCAAGCCGAGCGCTTAGCGCGCGTCGACCAGCACGATCTCGGCGTCTTCGAGCGCTTCGACAACGATTTCCGTCTCGCCGGTCACGGCGATGCCATCACGCGGTTTAGCCTCGATCCCGTTAACCTTTACCCGTCCCGTGGGGGCGACGAGATACTGGTGGCGTTCGCCCGACGTGGTCCATGTGGCGGTCTGTCCAGCAGCGAGTGTCGTTGCGGCAACCTTGGCATCGGTACGAATGGGGAGGGCATCGTCGGTTTCGGGCGTGCCGCTCGCAAGAACGGCAAACCCGCCTTCGCGCGTTGCCTTCGGAAATTCGCGCTGACCCCAGCCCGGCTTTTCGCCCGTACGATCAGGGATGATCCAGATCTGGAACAGCGTGGTGTCTTCGCTTTCCAGATTGTATTCGGCATGGGTGATACCAGTGCCTGCGCTCATCACCTGAACATCGCCGGCGGCGGTGCGGCCTTCGTTACCCAGGCTGTCACGGTGAGTGATCGCTCCGGTGCGCACGAAAGTGACAATCTCCATGTCGCGGTGTGGATGCGGGGGGAATCCGGATTGACCCTGGATCGTGTCATCGTTCCAGACCCGGATGTTGCCCCACCCCATACGGTCGGGATCATGATAATTGGCAAAGCTGAAATGATGACGCGCATCGAGCCAGCCGTGATTGGCGTGCCCAAGGGAAGCGAAAGGACGAATATCGATCATGGTCAAAGTCTCACATCGGCGGGGTGTTAACGCCGGTATGCGCCTGATGTGGGACCGACGAGAGAGCCGTCAAGAAACACCGCTGTAACTGCCCCGGCGGCTTAGGCGACGCCGTGACCGCGAGCCATGTAGTCGCTGCTCTGCATTTCCTTAAAGCGACTTACGGTGCGTTCGAATTCGAACGCACCATCGCCAGCGGTATACAGGTTTTCCGGTTCGGCGGCCGCCGTGGCAAACAGCTTTACATTGTTTTCGTAGAGCGCATCGACCAGCTTGGTGAACCGGATGGCCTCGTTCCGGTTGTCGGGCGACATGGCGGGAATTCCGACAACGATCACGGTATGGTAGGCATGTGCGATGGCGAGATAGTCTGCCGCCCCGCGATTTTCGCCGCATAACCGCTTGAAGCTGAAAACACCCACGCCCTTGAGGCTTTTGGGGACGTGCAAGGTCCGCCCGCCACCGAGATCGAGATTGGCGCTGGGCACGTTGGCGGCATCTTCCGGCTTGTAATCGGTCAGGCGGAAGAAGGCTTCGCGCACCTGCGCAGTGGCATCATCCCCGAGCGGGGAATGCCAGGTTGCGATGTCCCCCAGCCGGTCCATTCGGTAGTCGGTAGGCCCGTTGAGCGAAACGACATCGAGATCTGTCTCTATCAGGTCGATGAAGGGCAGGAAGAGGGAGCGGTTCAGACCGTCTTTGTAAAGATCGCGGGGAGGCCGGTTGCTGGTGGTGACGATCGTAACACCCTGATCGCGGATAAGAGCCGTGAAGAGGCGCGCCATGATCGCGGCATCGGCCGTATTGTTAACGACCATTTCGTCGAATGCGAGGCAGCGTACATCCTCCGCGATATCGCGAGCGACCTTGCCAGTCGGATCGCCTGGATCGGATTCACGGCGCTCGCGAATGCGGCGATCGACCTCCAGCATGAATTCGTGGAAATGCACGCGTCGCTTTTCATCGATGCCCAGAGTTTCGACGAAGAGGTCCATGAGCATGGATTTGCCGCGACCGACGCCGCCCCACATGTAGACGCCCTGCGGGTTAGCCTTTCTGGCGCGGAACAATTGCGAAAGCAGACCGCCTGAACTTTCCGCCTCCAGATCCTTCTGCAGCCGGTTCAGCCGTTCGGCAGCGCGGCGCTGGTCGGGATCGGAACGCAATTCGCCAGCGGCGACCAGCCGCTCGTAGCGGGTGAGCATACCGGTCATGAGGCAGGGCGACGCTTCATCTTCTTTACGATACCGGAGAAGCTGGCAACGGTATGATTTTCCTGTTCCACGATACCGCGCACGAATACCATGCTGCCGGTCTCCCGAACGATTTCGCACACCGCATCGAGCGGGCGATCGGGTTTCCCGCCGCCGACGAACTGGGTGGAAAGTTCCACTGTCACCGACGGGCCGGCATTGCCGGATCCGATCGTGTGCATGGTGGTAAACAGGCTGATGTCGATCAGCGACAGCGTCACCGCACCATGAACGATGCCCTGCAGGTTTTCATGGCGCCGCTCAGGAAACATGCGCAGGCGCGCTTTCCCGTCATCGTCCACACGGGTGATGAGCTTGCCCATCACCGCGCCGTTGAACAGCGTCCGATCTTTCAGGTTCCAATGCCGCCAGCCGGGATTTTCCGGATCTGGACCGTGTTCGAAAACGTGGTCGGGTAGTGCCAAGGGATCAGATCGCGCGTTCGGCGATCATCTTCTTGGTTTCGGCAATCGCCTTGGCCGGGCTTAGCCCCTTGGGACAGACGTTCGCGCAGTTCATGATCGTGTGGCAACGATACAGGCGGAACGGGTCTTCGAGCTGGTCGAGACGTTCGCCGGTCATCTCGTCCCGGCTGTCCGCCAACCAGCGATAGGCCTGCAGAAGGATTGCCGGGCCGAGGAATTTGTCGGAATTCCACCAGTAGCTCGGGCATGCGGTCGAGCAGCAGGCGCACAGGATGCATTCGTAGAGCCCGTCCAGCTTTTCACGCTGTTCCGGCGTCTGCAGGCGTTCCTTGCCCGATGGGGTCGTCGATACCGTCTGCAGCCAGGGGCGGATGCTGGCATACTGGGCATAGAAATGCGTGAAGTCGGGAACGAGGTCCTTGATCACGTCCATGCTGGGAAGCGGCGTGATCCGCACTTCACCTTTCAGATCTTCGATAGCGGTAGTGCAGGCGAGACCGTTTTTCCCGTTCATGTTCATCGAACACGATCCGCAGATACCTTCGCGGCAGGACCGGCGGAAGGTCAGCGTCGGATCGATTTCGTTCTTGATCTTGAACAGGGCGTCGAGAACCATCGGACCGCAATCGTCCAGATCGATCTCGAACGTATCGTAACGCGGGTTTTCGCCGCTGTCGGGATCGTATCGATAGATCTTGAACTTGCGGATGCGTGCGCCGCCCTCGGCCTTGTGGTCGCGGCTCTTGCCGGTGATCTTCGAATTCTTGGGAAGGGTGAAGGTCGCCATGTGCAGTATCGGTCCTGTTGCTTGGTGAAACCCATTAGCGCTTGTGGCGCGCGGTGCAAGGGCGTGCGCATGCACAATTCGACAAGCTGGCCCGGCAATTGCCGTACAGAGACGCCGGGAACCGCTTGGCCGGGCAATGGTCTGAACAGATATCATGGCGACAGAAAAGACAGTGCGCCGGGCCGCGATCTTTGGCGCGAGTGGTGGCATCGGCAACGCACTTGCGACGGCTCTGGCAGATCGCGGCGCGGATGTCTGGGCGGGCAGTCGCTCGGGCCGGGCGGTTGACAGTCGGTTTCGGGGGTTCCGTTTCGATCTGACTGACGAGAACTCGATTGCTGCTGTGGCGGAGCAAATGGCCGAAAATCCGCCCGACATGGTACTGGTCGCAACCGGTGTTCTGACGCTTGCCGACGGGACCGGGCCCGAGCGATCGTTCCGCAAGCTCCGCGCAGAGGCCATGGAGGAAGCGTTTCGCATCAACACGATCGGTCCTGCGCTTATCGCCAAACATATGCTGCCGCTGCTGGCGCGCGATAGGTACGCGTTCTTTGGCGCGTTGTCGGCCAGGGTCGCATCCATTTCCGACAATGGACTGGGTGGATGGCACAGCTACCGCGCCAGCAAGGTGGCGCTCAACATGCTCCTCAAGAATTTCGCGATCGAGATGAAACGAACGCACAAGAGTGCGGTCGTGGTCGGCCTGCATCCCGGGACTGTCGATACGGATCTTTCTGCGCCGTTCCAATCCAACTTGCCGGATGGTCAGGTGGTCCCTCCTGCGCAAGCCGCAACCAACCTGCTCGCTGTGATCGATAGTCTCGAACCGGGCGACAGCGGGAAGTTGTTCGATTGGCAGGGAGCGGAAATTCCTGCCTGAGGGCAGGGTGAATATCACTGGCTAAGCAAGCGATCACACCGTTCCCTCGTCAGCCCGCCAACCCTTTACGGACAAGAAGAAACGACTTGTCGCCGTCGAGAAACAGCGTAGCCTTCGATTTGTCGCGCAACCGGAGGATATTGCGCTGTGGGGATGAAGGCCTGGTACGATGACCACGTGATGCCGCGAGTGATCACGGCTGCATGCGGGCAAGAAAGGATCGAGAAGCGGCGGCGCCAGATCGTGCCACTCGCCCGAGGCCGGGTTTTCGAGATCGGCTGTGGTGGCGGGCTCAATCAGGCACTTTACGACGCCGACGCGGTCACATCGTTCTCGGGCATAGACCCCCATGCAAAACTTTTAGACGGCGCTCGTAACCGCGCCCGCGCGAAGGGTTGGAGCGTCGATATTCGCCAAGGTGTAGGGGAGGACATCCCTTTTCCGGACGGATCTTTCGATACCGTAGTATGCACTTACACGCTGTGTTCGGTCGATGATCCCACGCGTGTGCTATCCGAATTGCGACGGATACTAGCCCAAAATGGAAGGCTTCTGTTCCTGGAACATGGGCGTGCGCCCGACGCAGCTGTCGCGCGCTGGCAGGAGCGGATCGAACCGGTGTGGAAGCCATTGGCGGGCGGCTGTCATCTGACCCGCCCGATCGGCTCTGCCCTGCGAGCGGCAGGCTTCGCTGTGGAACCCCTCGGCCAGGCCTATCTTAAAAAGGCGCCCAAGGTGATGGGGTGGATGGAATGGGGTGTAGCGCGCAAGGCGTAAGGATCGACGAGCCATCGGCCCGCCGATCCTTCTAATGGCCTAGTCGTCTCCGAAAGTCCGCTGCCACCAGCCGCGCTTCGGCGCGGGGGCCTCTTTCGGCTGTTCAGGGGCTGCGTCCGGCGCTGCCGGCAGATCGGCTTCAGGCTGCGCTTGCGAAGCTTCGCTCGCAGGTTCAGCCTCGGCCTTGGCAGCCGTCTTCTTGGCAGGAGCCTTCCGGCGTGTCCGCTTCGGTTTTTCTTCTTCGATAGCTGTTTCAGGCTGCTCGGGCGCAGCTTCGACAGCAGGTGCTTCGGCGTCGGCCTTTTTCTTGCGCGGTGCGCGCTTCTTCGGCTTGGGCTTTTCGGCCTCTTCCGGTTCCGCTGCCGCTTCGGGTTCCGCTGCCGCTTCGGGTTCGACCTTCTTCTTGCGGAGCGCGCGCTTTTTCGGCTTCGGTTTTTCTTCGGCTTCCGTATCGGCAGCAGCCTCGGCCGTTTCCGGTGAGTCTTCGGGGCCAGCGACAACAGCCATGTCTTCTACGACCGCTTCGGAAACTTCACCGAGTTCATCGGTGTCTTCCGAAGTCATATCGTCAGACTTCTTTCCGCGACCACGTCCGCCACGGCGACGGCCACTGCGGCGACGGCGCTTCTTCGGCTTGTCGTCACCGTCTTCATCATCGCTTTCGTCGCGCGTCTCGTGCGAAGTTTCGTCGCCATCGTCATCATCATCGCCGTCTTCATCGTCGCGCTGACGGTTCTTGTTGCGACCACGGCCACCGCGCCGGCGGCGGCGCTTCTTGCGGGGACGATCATCATCGTTCTCGTCCTCGTCGGTTTCCTCATCCTGCTCGGGCAGGTCTTCTTCTTCGTCGTCGTCTTCCTGAACGATAGGTTCGAAGCGCGGTGCATCTTTCGGCTTCGGCCCGTGGCTCGACACGGTCATCTTCGCGCCTTCTTCCTCACCCTCGGGCACGACTTCGACCGTTACGCCATAGCGCTGTTCGATCTCCATGAGGTCGGCGCGCTTTTCGTTGAGGAGATAGATCGCCGCTTCGGTGCTGGCGGCGAGCCGGATGATCGATCCCTTGCCCTTGGCCGCTTCGTCTTCGATCAGGCGAAGGGCGGACAGGCCTGCAGAAGATGCAGTGCGGACGAGGCCGGTACCATCGCAGTGTGGACAATCACGGGTGGTCGCTTCGAGCACGCCGGTGCGCAGACGCTGCCGGCTCATTTCCATCAGGCCGAAGCTGGAGATACGACCGACCTGAATACGGGCACGGTCGTTCTTGAGCGCTTCTTTCATCGCCTTTTCGACCTTGCGGGTGTTCGAATGATGCTCCTGATCGATGAAATCGATGACGACCAGGCCAGCCATATCGCGCAGACGCAGCTGGCGAGCGATTTCGCGCGCTGCCTCGAGATTGGTATGAAGTGCCGTCTGCTCGATATTGTGCTCTTTGGTCGAGCGTCCGGAGTTGATGTCGATCGACACCAGCGCTTCGGTCGGATTGATTACGAGATATCCGCCCGACTTAAGTTGTACGACCGGATCGTACATGGCCTTCAGTTCGTCTTCCGCACCGTAGCGCTGGAACAGAGGCACCGGATCAGAATACTGTTTAACCCGCCGTGCGTGGCTGGGCATCAGCAGCTTCATGAATTCCTTGGCCGATTTGTAACCGGGTTCACCTTCGACCACGACTTCTTCGATGTCGCGATTGTAGATGTCGCGGATTGCACGCTTGATAAGGTCGCTGTCCGAATGGATCAGTGCCGGCGCGCTGGAGGACAAGGTACGTTCGCGAATTTCATCCCAAAGGCGGGCGAGGTAATCGAAGTCGCGCTTGATTTCCGTTTTGGTGCGGCTGAGCCCAGCCGTCCGGACGATAAGGCCCATCGATTTGGGCAAGCTCAGATCGGAGACAACCTGCTTGAGCCGCTTGCGGTCAGATGCCGACGAGATCTTGCGGGAAATACCGCCACCATGACTGCTGTTCGGCATGAGCACCGTGTAACGCCCAGCCAGGCTGAGATATGTCGTTAATGCGGCACCCTTGTTGCCGCGCTCTTCCTTGACGACCTGGACGAGCAGAACCTGGCGGCGCTGGATGACGTCCTGGATCTTGTAGCGACGGCGCAGCGCCATGCGCTTGGCGCGGGCTTCGTCGACTTCCTTGGCACGGCTACGGCCACCTTTGCCCTGACGCCGTCCACGGCCGCGGCGGTTGCGGTCACGATCTCGCGATCGACCGTCTTCGTCGGAATCCTCATCCGACGAATCGTCATCGTCATCGTCGCCATTTTCCATGTGGCCTTCTTCGATCGTAGCGACATCGTCTTTGTCGGACGTGTC
This sequence comes from Qipengyuania pacifica, assembly GCF_019857205.1. Lineage (GTDB taxonomy): Bacteria > Pseudomonadota > Alphaproteobacteria > Sphingomonadales > Sphingomonadaceae > Qipengyuania > Qipengyuania pacifica. The sequence continues at coordinate 93,976 of NZ_JAHWXO010000005.1, forward strand.
GACTTCTTCGAGGCCATCTTCGGCAAGGTCTTCGGCGAGCGCTTCGGAGCTTTCATCATCCGCGTCGTACTCGTCGCCCGGCATTTCACCGCGTTGCTCTTCCTCATCGCGCAGTCGTTGCTCTTCTTCTGCAGCTTCGGCTTCCGCAGCGAGCAGGGCTTCGCGGTCTTCCTTGGGTATCTGGTAATAATCGGGATGGATTTCGCTGAAAGCCAGGAAACCGTGACGGTTGCCGCCAAAATCTACGAACGCTGCCTGAAGCGACGGTTCGACCCGGGTTACTTTAGCTAGATAGATGTTTCCTTTGATCTGCTTGTGATCGGCAGATTCGAAATCGAATTCCTCAATCCGGTTGCCTTTGAGCACCGCCACCCGGGTTTCTTCCTGGTGGCGCGCATCGATTAGCATGCGCGTTGCCATTGATATGTCTCCAGCCGCGACGGGACAGGTGTGAACCTGAATCTGCGCGGCGTATTATGTTGGAAAGTCCGCGGCCCGATCCGGGCTTCGCGGTGTTTGTGAACCGGCCAGTTCCAGCAATTGCATGGGGCCGGGTATTTGTGAGTGCCGTGCTTGCCTTGCGCATCTGCAGCGCTGTCCGGCCCGAAATAGCGGCAAAGGCAATCGCCTGCGCTGCTGTTATCGGGGAGAAACGGGCCATGTCCGGCATCAACCTGTATTAATTTGGGCCTTCACGACCGAAGCCGTTGTAGCCTGAAAAAGAACGGCTTTTTTCGGTGACCCTCTTCGTCGCGCAATATTCGCGCCGATCGGAGGCACCTCGTAACCGATGAGCTATCGCTAGCACCGTGGGTTTCGCACGGCAACCATATTGCGTCATTGGATAACAAGGCGGTAACCGTGCCCGTAATGACGATGCGCGCGCAAATCCTTTTGCTGACGTTGCTGCCGCTCGCAGTGCTGGCTGTACTCGCCATGACAGCCGTGCGTGTTCCCGTGCCTGAGATAGGCCGGGGCTACGTCGTTCATATCGAACTTCCCGTTGCGGATACGCCAGGATCGCTTCCAGACGTGGCGGGGGCGAACAGCGCACCGCTGGTAGTGATAGATGCCGGCCACGGCGGACATGATCCCGGGGCAGCGGGTCAAGGCTATCGAGAAAAGACTATCGTGCTCGATCTGGCGAGGGCACTGCGCGACGAGCTCGAAAAAGGGGGTGGGGTGCGCGTCGCACTGACGCGAGACGAGGATCGCTATCTTGTTCACGCCGAGCGGGTCGATATCGCTCGCAAGCTCGGTGCCGATCTGTTCATATCGATCCATGCTGATAGTGCCGGAGACGCTGCCGATGTAACGGGGGCCAGCATCTATACGCTGTCTAACCAGGCTTCCAGCCAGGCGGCTGCTCGTTTCGCTGAACGGGAGAATGCATCCGACCGATTGAACGGTGTCGATGTCGGCGGTGAGAGCGACGCTGTAAGCACCATACTGGTCGAATTATCGCAACGCAGGACGCAGGAAAAGTCGGACGAGCTGGCTCGGCTGATCCTTCGCGAGGCTGACGGGGTCATCGATTTTCATCCGCAGGCGCGCCGATCAGCAGCACTGAAGGTTTTACGCGCGCCAGACGTACCATCGATCCTTTTCGAAAGCGGCTTCATAACTAACGAAGAGGATGCGCAGCGTCTTGCTTCTCCCGAAGGTAGATCACGGTTCGCCGAAGTCATGGCGCGGGCTATCCGCATTTATTTCGCGCGACAGCAAGAAAGCTGACCGGCTAACACTCTTCGTTCTGGCGAATTACAGAATTGGCGTGCTAGAGGCCGATCCCATACCATGTCCGAGCAGTCAGCCCTTCAATACTATCGCTATCGCATCATGCGCGATCCCAAGCGCCTGATCGATTGGTTCAATGACAATTGGGCGCATAGCCGCAGGCTGCGCTTCGCATGTTACCTTGGCGGGTTCGCCATCGTCATGCTCCTGCTCGCATGGGCGACGCTCGGTCGCAATCTCCCGGACGCCGAATCGCTGCTGGAATATGAAACGCCGCTGCCCACAGTAGTGCGCGGCATCGATGGCGAAATCGTCAACACTTATGCCCGCGAACGGCGCGTCCAGCTCCAGTATGTGGATTTTCCGGAGAAACTGATCGACGCGTTCCTTTCTGCCGAGGACAAGACCTTTTTCAGCCACGGCGGGGTGGATATTACCGGAACGGCGAACGCGGTAATCGACTATGCCACAAAGTTTGGTTCCGGCCAGCGCGCGGTGGGTGGCTCGACCATTACCCAGCAGGTCGCCAAAAACCTGCTGCTGGGCGACGAATATTCGGTTACCCGCAAGCTGAAGGAAATGGTCCTCGCCACACGTATCGAAAGCGTTCTGACCAAGCAGGAAATCCTCGAGCTGTATTTGAACGAAATCCCGCTTGGGCGACGCAGCTTCGGTGTGCAGGCTGCCGCTCGCGCTTACTTCGACAAGGATGTCGGTGATCTCGATTTGAACGAGATGGCGTTTCTGGCCATCCTGCCCAAGGCACCCGAACGTTACGGCCGCGCCCGGTATCACGACCTTGCTATTACCCGCCGCAACTTCGTGCTCGACCAGATGGTCGCCAACAATTTCGTCACGGCCCAAGAAGCGGCTGCAGCGAAACGTCAGGATCTGGGCCTCGTCCAGCAGCGGAGCGAGCGTTCTGCCGATGCCGGCTATTTTCTCGAAGAAGTCCGCCGCCAACTGATCGATAAGTTCGGCGAGACGGCAGACGATGGACGCAACAGCGTTTATGCCGGTGGGCTATGGGTGCGCACTTCGCTGGATACCGAGCTTCAGCTTGCGGCACGTGACGCGTTGCGCAAGCAGCTGATCAGCTATCATGGCAATCGCGGCTTTACGAAGCCTATCGCGACACTCAATCCCGACAATGGCGATCTGACGTCGCAGTTGGCGTCATCGAACATTTCGATCAATTACGAAGACTGGCGTGTGGGCGTGGTGACTGCCCCCGGGCGAATTGGCTTTTCCGATGGCGAGGAGTTTGCCTTGTCGGGTGGGCCTTCGTCGCTGGCCGTCGGCGATGTTGTTGCTGCGGTCAAATCCGGTAGCGGTTATGCGATCCGCGGCGTGCCCGAAGTATCGGGCGCATTTCTGGCAGAAGCCCCACAAACCGGACGCATTCTCGCCATGCAGGGCGGCTTCGATAGCCGACTTGGCAGCTTTAATCGCGCGACCCAGGCGCTTCGACAGCCCGGTTCGACCATCAAGCCGTTCGTCTATGCTTCCGCGCTCGATCACGGCATGACGCCGGCCACGCAGGTCCCGGACCAGACCTTTTGCGTGTGGCAGGGCGCCAATCTTGGCGATAAATGCTTCCGCAACTTCGGTGGCGGGGGCGGCGGTGTCCACACTTTGAGGTGGGGTCTCGAACAGAGCCGCAACCTCATGACGGTCCATATCGCGGACGACACCGGCATGGACAATGTGATCAAGACGATCGACCGCATGGGGATCGGCAAATACGAACCGTATTATTCCTTCGCCCTGGGTGCCGGCGATACGACCGTTGCGCGAATGGTGAATGCCTATGCCGCACTGGCCAATTGGGGGCGCCAGAATGATGGTTCTGTCATAGACTACGTCCAGGATCGCGACGGCAAGGTAATCTATCGGACCGATCGTAGGAATTGCACCGGCTGCAACATGGCTGAATGGGATGGACAGCCGATGCCGCGTTTCGAAGTTTCAGGCAGGCAGGTGCTCGATCCGCGGACTGCATTCCAGATGGTTCACATGCTGCAGGGCGTCGTAACCCGCGGGACGGCCGTGCGTCTGCGCAGCCTCGACCTGCCGCTTTTCGGCAAGACGGGCACCACTAACGGACCTACCAACGCATGGTTCGTCGGGGGCTCGCCCGATATCATCGCAGGCATGTACGTCGGTTTCGATCAGCCCCGCAATCTTGGGGGATGGGTGCAGGGCGGCAATACGGCTGCGACGATCATGAAGCGCTTTATCGAGGCGACAAAGGATCGCTGGCAGGCCGAGGACTTCGTTGCACCGCCGGGCGTCCGCATGGTCAAGATTGATCGTCGCAGCGGCAAGCGCGTGTTCGAAGGAACGCCTTCGGACGAGCCGACAGCGTCGATTATCTGGGAAGCTTTCAAGCCCGATACGGAGCCACCGCGCGCCACACGGTCGGACGAGATTGCAGCCAAGCGTAATGAGATTCTCGAACTCATTCGTCTGGCGAGGCAGGGTGCGCAGCGTGCACAGGCCAACCAGGATGGCGTCCGTGCCGACGACTTTGTCGAGGAGCAGGGCGGAATATATTGATCGCGGCTTGGCAGGGGCGCTTCGAAGGTCCATTATAGGTGCCATGAAGATACTGCGCACAGTCATCGTTGCGGCCGCCCTCGGCCTTTCCGCTTCGCCCGCTCTCGCGGCTTTGGATAAAGGCGCGGAGGCACCGCGGTTTACCGCGCAGGGCGCGATGGCAGGCAAGCCGATCCGGGTCGATCTGGCCACTTCGCTCAAAAAGGGCCCGGTCGTCCTCTACTTCTTTCCGGCAGCTTTCACATCGGGCTGCAATCTGGAGGCCCAGGCTTTCGCTGAGGCAATGGATGACTTCCGCAAGGCAGGGGCCACCGTGATCGGCATGACCGGTGGCAATACCAATCAGTTGCGCGAATTCTCTGCCAAGCATTGCGCAGGCCAGTTTCCCGTTGCTACCGCGTCTAAGGACCTGATCGAGCGCTATGACGTTTCGCTGGGCCTTGGGGCAGACAAGGCCGGATGGAGCGACCGAACGACTTATGTCATCGATCGCGATGGCAAGGTGGCTTTTTCCTATTCCAACCTGAAGCCACAGGAACATGTGGCACGCAGCCTCGCGGCGGTGCGTTCGCTCGCGCGCAAGTAGGCCGCCTGCAGCATCTTCCCCGCGCCGCGCGTCTGCGCTAGGCGGCGCGCCCGCACATCTTTTGCCAGGAGAGTTCCATGCGTGCCGAAGGGCAGGCCCATATCGAAAGGATCGAAGCCGCATTGGCACTGGTCCGCCAGTCGCTCGACTGGGAGCGGGCGTTGCGCCGTCTCGACGAGCTCGATGCGCGCGTTCAGGACCCCAATCTGTGGGACGATCCAAAGCAGGCACAGGCTGTCACGCAAGAACAGAAGCGCCTCGAAACGGCGATCAATACTGTCCGCGAGATCGAGGCCGAGATGGCAGATGCCATGGAGTTCGTCGAAATGGGCGAAGCCGAAGGCGATGCCGAAGTGGAGCGCGAAGGGCTCGATACTTTGGCGAGTCTGGGCGAACGTGCCGATCGCGACAAGGTGCAGGCTTTGCTTTCAGGCGAGGCTGACGGGAACGATACCTATCTCCAGATCAACGCGGGCGCGGGTGGTACCGAAAGCCAGGATTGGGCGGATATGCTCCTGCGCATGTATGCGCGCTGGGCCGAACGTCGTGGTTTTAAAGTGGAAACTGTTGAATATGCGGCCGGCGAACAGGCCGGGATCAAGAGTGCGACTCTGCTGATCAAGGGCGAGAACGCCTATGGTTATGCCAAGACCGAGAGCGGTGTTCACCGCCTCGTTCGCATAAGCCCATACGACAGCTCCGCGCGGCGCCACACCAGCTTCAGTTCGGTATGGGTATATCCCGTGATCGACGACGACATCGACATCGAGATCAATCCATCGGATCTGAAGATCGATACCTATCGCGCGTCCGGAGCGGGCGGGCAGCACGTTAACACGACCGACTCAGCTGTACGAATCACGCACCAACCCACTGGTATCGTCGTCGCGAGCCAGAACGATCGCAGCCAGCACAAAAACCGTGCGACGGCCATGAACATGCTAAAAGCGCGCCTTTTCGAACGCGAGATGGCAGAGCGCGAGGCCGCAGCTTCGGGGGAATATCAGGAAAAGAGCGAGATTGGGTGGGGGCATCAGATCCGGTCCTATGTTCTCCAGCCGTATCAGATGGTGAAAGATCTGCGCACCGGTGTGCAGTCTCCGACGCCGGATGACGTGTTGGATGGTGCGCTTGATCAGTTCATTTCGGCTGCCTTGGCGCAGCGTGTAACTGGCGAGATGGTCGATGTGGAGGATGAGGATTGAAGCCCGTTGCGGCCTTGATCCTTCCGCTTGCCATGCTTGGCGCGTGCAAGGGGCAGGTTCTCGTCGATGACGACGAGCCGCGCTTTCCTGAGCCAGACAGGGCTGTGTCCGACTTGGGTTCGAACCAGTTTTCGACTGAAGACCAGCGAGACAGTCGCGGCGAAGCGAAGACGGTGATGGATCTCGCCGAAATAGAAGACGGAATGACGGTGGCCGATATTGGCGCTGGAAACGGCTATTACACCGTCCGACTTGCGGAACGGGTTGGCGCGGATGGGCGGGTGTTGGCGCAGGATATCGATCGGGATGCTCTCAACCATTTAGGCCGGCGGATTGAACGGCAAAGGCTTGAAAACGTATCGATCCGGCAGGGCGAACTGGCTGATCCCAAGCTGCCGGAAAACAGTTTCGACCGCATCTTCATGGTGCACATGTATCACGAGATCGCACAACCTTACGAATTCCTGTGGCGCATGTGGCCTGCCTTGAGAAAAGGTGGACAGGTGATCGTGGTCGACATCGATCGTGCGACGGACAAGCACGGGATCGATCCCTTGCTGTTAAGCTGCGAGTTCAAAGCCGCAGGGTACGAACTTGTCACCTTCAAGGATTCGCCTGAACTGGCCGGGTACTATGCACAGTTCAAGGCAGCCGCTACGAGGCCGGAACCCGGAGAGATACAGCCATGCCGCGGCGAACGTGCCGCGCTGGGCAACGAGGCGCAGGGCGCCCGCAAAGAAAAGAAAGCGTAATTCAATGAGTTTCAAGGGTCTGGAGCCGATAAGCTATGGCGGCAAGGAAGTCTGGCCACTGGTCGAAGGTGGCAAGGGCGTTTCCGCAACCAACCATCTGAGCTCCGGCGCATGGGCAGCCGCTGGCGGCATTGGAACTGTCAGCGCAGTCAATGCTGACAGCTACGACGACGATGGCAATCCGATCCCCCAAGTTTACCCGCAGGCGACGCGTAAGGAGCGGTTCGAGCAACTGGTTCGTTATGCCATAGACGGCGCGACCGAACAGGTGAAGCGCGCCCATGAAATTTCCGGTGGCAAGGGCGCCATCAATATCAACGTGCTGTGGGAAATGGGTGGTGCGCAGCAGGTTCTGGAAGGTGTGCTCGAAAACTGCCCGGGATTGGTCACCGGCGTGACTTGCGGCGCAGGTATGCCGTATAAACTTGCGGAAATCGCGGCGCGTTACAACGTCCACTATCTGCCCATCGTTTCCTCGGCCCGTGCCTTTCGGGCATTGTGGAAGCGCAGCTACTCCAAGGTTCCCGATCTCATGGCAGCCGTGGTCTATGAAGATCCCTGGTTGGCCGGCGGACATAACGGCCTGTCCAACGCCGAAGATCCGACCAAGCCTGAAGATCCATACCCTCGTGTCGCTGCGCTGCGCGAGACTATGCGCAAGGAAGGCGTGTCGGAAGATACCGCCATCGTCATGGCGGGCGGCGTGTGGTTCCTGCGCGAATGGAACGACTGGATCGACAATCCCGAAATCGGCAAGATCATGTTCCAGTTTGGAACTCGTCCGTTGCTGACGCATGAGAGCCCGATCCCGCAGATCTGGAAGGACATGCTTCGCACGGTGGAACCGGGTGATGTGCTGCTGCACAAATTCAGCCCGACAGGCTTTTATTCCAGTGCGGTAAAGACCCCCTTCCTCTACGACCTGATGCATCGGTCGGATCGGCAAATTCCGATTTTCAAGCGCGATGAGGAAGATGGCACCGTTCCACTGTCGGATCACGGTAAAGCCAAGTATTTCTGGGTTCATCCGGGCGACCAGCGCAAAGCGCTGTCGTGGATGCATGAAGGATTTTCCGAGCCGCTGAAAACTCCCGACGATACAGTGGTCTTCGTGACCCCGGAAAGCGCTGAGCAAATTCGCGAAGACCAGCAAGCCTGTATGGGCTGTCTGTCGCACTGCCAGTTCAGCAGCTGGAAAGATCACGATAATCACACGACCGGCCGGCTCGCCGATCCGCGAAGCTTCTGTATTCAAAAGACCCTCCAGGATATCGCCCATGGGGGCGATCCGGACGAGAATCTCGCCTTTGCGGGGCATGCTGCCTATCGCTTCAAACTGGACCCGTTCTATTCCAATAATTTCACGCCGACGGTGAAGGAACTGGTCGACCGTATCCTGACAGGTGACTGATTTGGAAGTCGGCGTTGCCAACCTCGCCGACACCGATGTTCGCGATCTAATCGCTCTGCATCAGCGGCAAATGTATAATGCATCGCCGCCAGGAACGTCGTTCGCCCTAGATCTCAGCGGTCTCGAACGACCCGATGTGACAGTCTTCGATGCAAGGCAGGACGGCGAGTTGCTTGGCATTGGAGCGCTCATGCAGCTTTCGTCGGCAATGGGCGAGATCAAGTCCATGCGTACAAAGAAACTGGCACTTCGCCGCGGTGTGGGGCAGGCATTGCTGGACGCGATCACGTTTGCCGCCCGAGACAGGTCTTTGAAACTCCTGGTGTTGGAAACCGGAACGGGACCTGTCTTCGAACCGGCAAACCGCCTCTACCTGCGAAATGGCTTCGCTCGGCGAAGCGCCTTCGGCAATTATGTCGAAACGGAATTCAACGTCTTCTACGAAAAACGTCTCTGACTGTTCAGGCCAGCCCGGTCAGGACCTGATCGGGCGGTCGGTGGCCATCTGCCCACATACGAATGTTGGCGATAACCTTCATGCCGCTTTCTTCGCGCCCTTCGAGGGTGGCACTTCCAATATGGGGAAGGGTCATCACATTCGGATGCCGGATCAGGCGGGCATCGACATGCGGCTCGTCCGGATAGACATCGAGACCTGCTCCCGCAAGTTTCCCGGCCTCTAAAGCCGCGATGAGCGCTTCCTGATCGACGAGGTCGCCGCGCGCCGTGTTGACTAGGCTTGCCCCATCTTTCATCAGGCCGATCCTTGGTGCGTCAATCATGTGATGCGTATCCGGACCTGCTGGACAATGCAGCGTCAGGATGTCGGCCTCCGACATCAGTCCATCGAGGCTGTCCACCCAGCGGGCGCTGAACATACGCTCAACGGCTTCGGGCAGCCGTTTGCGATTGTGGTAAGCGATTTCCAATCCGAAAGCGCGGGCACGATGCGCGACAGCCTGGCCTATGCGGCCCATACCGACGATGCCCAGAACCTTCCCAGCGAGCTTTGCGCCAAGCAGGGCAGTTGGCGTCCAGCCGGACCATTCACCGCTCCTGATGAGCTCGACACCTTCGCGGATACGGCGCGGCACGCCAATGATCCCTGCCATGGCAAGATCAGCAGTATCGTCAGTGAATACGCCTGGCGTATTGGTGACGAGAATATGGCGCTCCGCTGCGGCTTCAAGGTCGATATGCTCCGTTCCCGCGCCGAAATTGGCGATCAGACCGAGGTCCTTTCCGGCGGCGGCTATCATATCGGTGTCGATCCGGTCCGTCACTGTCGGGACCAGCACATCGCAATCCCTCATAGCTGCGGTCAGATCATCACGTGTCAGCGGGTTGTCGTCCGCATTGAGCACGACATCGAACAGGTCGACCATGCGGTCTTCCACGCTTGGCATGAGATGCCGCGTGACGAATACCCGGGGTTTACGTTCGAGACGTTTGGAGTGCGTAGAGTTCGTGCTTGCCATCGTATTGCATCGCTAGGACGGCGCCGGGTCGATGGTCAAGGATTTGGGCGGGGAAGCTGTTGCCAATCGCGTTGACTGTTCGCCAAATTTCTTCAATTCGTGGCTGCATGGTCATGCGACTTTTTCTTCCCTTTCTTGTTCTTCTCGGTTTGGCCAGCACAGTGCAGGCTCAGGACCGCGACGTGCCCTATTGGGCCACCATAAGGGCTAGCGAGCTTAACATGCGAGTAGGGCCGAGCGCGGACTATCGTATTGATTGGGTCTACCATCGTCCGGGCCTGCCAGTGAAGGTTGTGAGGCTGATGGAGGGCTGGCGTCTGATCGAAGATCCGGACGGCGCGCGGGGCTGGGTCGTCGCCCGCCTGTTGAGTCCAGATCGGGGCGCCATCGTGATAGGAGACGCGTCGACCGAATTGCGTGATGGTGCGTCTTCAGGGTCGGACATCAAATGGCGCGTTGAACCTGGCGTCGTGGGCGTACTTGGCGATTGCGACGATGGCTGGTGTGAATTTTCCATCGGGGAACGGCGGGGATATATTCTTGCGTCCCGCCTCTGGGGGGCGGGGCCTCCGTAACCCTCAGCTCGCTACGGGACGAACGGTGTAGCTATCGCTGCCATCCGCACCCGTTGTGGTGAACGTTCCATCTTCGGAGAGGGACGAATTGATCCAGCAGCGTTCTTGCTTGTCTTCTCCCGCACCGGACGGATCGAAGCACGCTCTTCCGCGGTCGTCGCGCCATCTGCCTGTTACGATTGTTTCCCCATCCGGATCGCGTGTCGAATAGGTACCATCCTGTTCTATCACCATCTGGAAGTAGAGACTGCCGTCGCTACTCTCGATCGAGTATACTCCGGGTGCCAAGACATAGGCATCTGGCGAGGGAGCTTTTTCATCGTTTTCGGTGGTGTCGTATGCGTAGGGGGCTTCTGTTTCTTGACCGCAACCCGTCACGAGCAGGCCCGCCAGCGTCAGGGTAAAGGCCGTCGAAAAGCGCGATGGCAAACGCCCCGATCTGCTGGCCATCTAGGTGCCCGGAGTACTTGTGGGTGTAGCGCCGCCATTGACCTTGCGCACCGTAGTCGTGTTGCCATCCTCATCCTGCATTGCAAAGCTGCCGTCTTCTCCGGGGGCTGCGCCGGTGTAGCATTCTTCGCTTTCGTTACCTTCCGGATCGAAGCACATCGCACCGTCATCACCGGTTCGCCATTTGCCGCCACCGGTTCGATCACCGTCTGGCGTAGTCTCGACGTATGTTCCGTCCGAGTTGATGGTTTGCAGCGTTACACTGCCATCGGCTAATTTGATTTCGTAAGTGCCGGTTACGTCACCCGTAGCAGTCCCGCTAGCGGTTGCAGCCGCGGTGTTGGTGGATTCCGGCGTTTTTTCCTCTTTCGAACCGCATGCGGCGAGCGCAGCGCAAGCGGCGAAGACCATAAGCTTTTTCATCGGTTCTCCCCTTTCGCGGGCACAACGCGCGCGAAAGGGGGAGGGTCCCGAAAATCAGACGAGTTCGACCGCCACCGCCGTCGCTTCACCGCCACCGATGCAGAGGGACGCGATTCCGCGCTTCTTCCCCTGTTCCTTAAGTGCGTTGAGAAGGGTGACGATAATCCGCGTACCGCTCGCCCCGATAGGGTGTCCAAGCGCCGTGCCACCGCCATTCACGTTGATCTTGTCGTGAGGGATGCCGATGTCACGCATGGCGAACATCGCGACGCAGGCAAAGGCCTCGTTCACTTCCCACAAGTCGACGTCGTCAGCCGACCATCCGGCATTTTCGAGAACCTTGTTTATAGCGCCGACCGGAGCAACCGTGAATTCGGATGGTGCCTGGGCATGGGCTGCCATGGCAACAATCCGGGCGACGGGGGTCTGTCCATTTTTCTCCGCAACACTCTCACGGGTCAGCACAACGGCGGCGGCGCCGTCCGAAATCGAGGACGAAGTCGCAGCCGTAATCGTCCCATCCTTGGCGAAAGCCGGACGTAGCGTAGGAATCTTGTCGGGCTTGCCCTTTCCGGGCTGCTCGTCGTGTTCGACAGTTACTTCGCCGGCGCGGGTGGAGAAGGTGACCGGCACAACTTCCCCAGCGAATGCGCCGTTTTCGATGGCCGCATTTGCACGTCGGAGCGATTCAATCGAATAAGCGTCCATTTCTTCGCGGGTGAGCTGGTAATCGTTTGCCGTGTCCTGGGCGAAAGTGCCCATCGCACGGCCTTCTTCGTACGCATCTTCTAGCCCATCGAGGAACATGTGATCGTAAGCCGTGTCATGTCCGAGGCGCGCACCGCTACGGTGCTTTTTCAGCAGATACGGCGCATTGGTCATGCTTTCCATGCCACCGGCCACAACGTAATCGATGGTGCCGCTCGCCAGCGCTTCTGCGCCCATGATAACAGTCTGCATGCCACTGCCGCAGACTTTGTTGACTGTGGTTGCCTGAACCGACTTCGGGAGGCCGGCCTTGATGGACGCTTGCCGGGCGGGGGCCTGACCGAGACCTGCAGGAAGAACGCAGCCCATGTAGGTGCGATCAAACTTATCGGCGGAAACACCCGACCGTTCGACCGCTGCTTTAACCGCTGTCGCGCCAAGATCGGTTGCCGAAACATCCGCAAGCGCGCCCTGCATTCCCCCCATTGGGGTTCGGGCATAAGACAGAATGACGACGGGATCGGATGCGCTGAACTTGGGCATGCTTGTGCTGGTCCTTGTGTTCTGGAATATCTCGCTGCCGAGATAGGATGTGCGTCGCTGCGACGCAACATGGACCGAGGGAGTTTAGGATGGTTGAAGATCGCAGAGCGGCAATGGAAGCCGTGCTTAGGAAGCAGCGCTCCGCCCACCATCAGATGCGTCCAGAGCCCATGAACCTGCGCAGGGATCGCATCGAACGCGCTATAACCTTGTTGAAAAAGCACGGCGATGATCTGTGCAAGGTGATGGCTGCCGATTTCGGAAACCGTTCGCCGCTTCAGTCGATGATTACCGACATTGCGGGAACGGCGAATTTCGGAAAATATTGCCTCAAGAACATGGACAAGTGGGCGCGGGCAGAAAAGCGCCACGTCCAGTTTCCCTTGGGCCTGCTCGGGGCAAAGGCAGAGGTTCGCTACGAGCCCAAGGGCGTCGTCGGGATATTGTCACCCTGGAATTTCCCGGTGAACCTCAGCTTCGGCCCCCTCATGCAGGTATTTGCCGCCGGTAATCGTGCGATGATCAAGCCGAGCGAGTTTACTGAAAAGACCAGTTTGCTCACCAAGGAACTTATCGAGGAATATTTCACGCCAGACGAATGTGCTGTCTTCACCGGGGGGCCGGAGGTTGCCGCTGCTTTCAGTGAACTTGCATTCGATCACCTGGTTTTTACGGGATCGACCGCAACAGGGCGCAAGGTCATGGAGGCGGCGTCCAAAAATCTCGTACCCGTGACGCTCGAATTAGGCGGAAAATCCCCCGTATTCATGGGCGAAAGCGCCGATTTCGCGAAGGCTGGGGAACGCGTGGCCCTGGGCAAGATGATGAATGCAGGCCAGATATGTCTTGCTCCGGATTATCTATACGTGCCCGAAAGCAAAGTGGATGAGGCGATCCACGGTGTATGGGAGGGGACTGCCGACATGTACCCCTCACTGCTCGACAACGAGGATTATGCCAGCATCGTTACAGACAGGCATTTTGATCGCCTGCAGGCGATCGTAGCAGATGCGCGCGACAAGGGTGCGGAGGTGATCGAGGTCAATCCCGCCAACGAGGATTTCTCCAACACCAATGCGCGCAAGATGCCGCTGACGATCCTGAAGAATGTCAGCGAAGACATGAAGGCGATGCAGGAAGAAATCTTCGGACCGGTCCTGCCGGTGAAGACCTATGCCGATATCGATGACGCTATTGACTACGTGAACCAGCACGACCGTCCGCTGGGGCTGTACTATTTCGGACAGGATAGCAGCGAGCGCGAGAAGGTGTTGAGCAAAACCATCAGTGGCGGCGTGACCGTGAACGATGTTCTGTTCCACGTTTCGATGGATGATCTACCGTTCGGTGGAGTGGGGCCGTCTGGCATGGGCAGCTATCATGGGGTCGAGGGATTTCGCGAATTCAGCCATGCTCGCAGCATCTATACACAGCCAAAAATCGACGTTGCCAAACTGGGCGGCTTCAAGCCGCCATACGGAGCGGCCACAGAAAAAGCTGTCAAAACCATGATGAAATAGCGGGCCGGGTGTGGAGCGCGGCGCATGTCGCGGATTTATTGCGAATAGTTCGCATTTCTCCACCCTTGCACCATCTGGGTGAGGGGCCTAGAGGCGGGCGCGAAAACAAGCTCCCGTGCCTAGGAATCATTCGTGGTCGACCTCGAACAATACCTGCCCATCCTGATTTTCCTGTTCATTGCCGTTGGTCTTTCGGCATTGTTCGTATTCCTCCCGATGGGCGTTTCGCGGCTAACTGGGGCTCACAAGCCCAATGCTGAGAAAAACAGCGAGTATGAATGCGGATTTCCCGCATTCGAAGATTCGCGCAGCCAGTTCGATGTTAAATTCTATCTCGTTGCGATCAGCTTCCTGCTGTTCGACCTCGAAGCGTCCTTTCTCTTCCCGTGGGCAGTCAGTCTGCAGTTCACAGGGTGGGAAGGCTGGATCGGTATGATGATCTTTCTCGGCATCCTCGCCGTAGGCCTCGCCTACGAGTGGAAGATGGGCGCCCTGGATTGGGAATAACGCCATGAACAATTCAACCATTATCACTCCGCCCAACGCTGTTCCTGCCGCCCAGGGTGGCGAGGTTCGTCAGCCCGAAGCGGACTATTTCAATGCGCTTCAAACAGAGGTGAACGACAAGGGATTCCTCGTCACCAGCACCGAAGATCTGTTCCAGTGGGCGCGCACCGGTTCGCTATGGTGGATGACGTTCGGCCTTGCCTGCTGTGCGGTCGAGATGATTCATGTGAACATGCCGCGTTATGACATGGAGCGTTTTGGTGTCGCCCCACGTGCCTCACCCCGCCAGTCGGACGTGATGATCGTTGCCGGTACGCTGTGCAACAAGATGGCGCCTGCCCTTCGCAAGGTCTATGACCAGATGTCGGAGCCGAAATACGTCATCTCGATGGGAAGCTGCGCCAATGGGGGTGGCTACTACCATTACAGCTATTCCGTCGTGCGTGGGTGCGACCGGATCGTACCGGTCGACATTTACGTCCCGGGGTGCCCACCGACAGCAGAGGCGCTTTTGTACGGTGTCATGCAGTTGCAGCGGAAGATTCGCCGCTCGGGAACGATCGAAAGGTAAGGCCGAATGGCAACGTTACATTCCGCGCCCCGCTTTACCATGATCGACGGGCTGAAGAGTGCGCTCAGCGAGGCGTTGGGCGATCATCTGCTCGGCGCCCATGCGGAGCATGGTGAGCTGTTGCTTACCGTAAAGCGTGACAGTGTTGAAGACGTGCTTCGCATGTTGCGCGACGAGCACAAGTATCAGCAGTTGATGGAGATCGCAGGTGTTGATTACCCGAGCCGTGCCGAACGGTTCGAAGTGGTCTACATGCTGCTTTCTTTGACGACGAATAGCCGGATCATGGTGAAGTGTTCGGCTTCGGAAGATACTCCGGTTCCTACTGTCACGACGCTGTGGCCGAATGCGGGATGGTTGGAGCGCGAAGTATTCGATATGTACGGGGTGCTTTTCGCCGGCAACTCGGACCTTCGCCGCATCCTCACCGATTATGGGTTCGAAGGCCATCCCTTCCGCAAGGACTTCCCGCTTACGGGCTATCATGAACTGCGCTACTCGGAAGATGAAAAGCGCGTTGTCTATGAGCCTGTCGAACTTGCACAGGATCTTCGACAGTTCGATTTCATGAGTCCATGGGAAGGGGCGGATTACGTTCTTCCCGGCGATGAAAAGGCAGATACGTCTCCGGTAGATGAGCCCAAGACGACCGAGAAGCCATCCGATACCGGTGCAGGGGCCAAGACTGATAAGCAGGCGTCTGAAAAGGTCACTGCGGGAGCACCCGCCGAGAAAGATGGTGGTGAAGAGGCTCCCGCGCCCAAGCCGACCGAGGATCAACCCGCGCGCCCAAAACGCAAGGGTAAAACAAGCGATACTGCCGAAGCGACCGAGCCGAAAAAGAAGCGTGCCCCGGCGAAGCGTAAGCCTGCTGCGGCCAAGAAGGATCCGAAGTAATGAGTAGGCTTCTTTTCGTCGCGCTACCATTGGCTCTTGCGGCCTGTTCTTCAGAACCTTCGCAGCAGGAGGGTGCCGATGATTTTGCCAATCGTATCGGGCAGAATGAATCGGCGGCAGTTGACGGGATGGCCAATCCGGACAAGCCCAATACCGCCAATGCACAACCGCCCCAGGGTGCCGATCTTACTCAGCTTCAGAAGCTGGGCGATATCGGCGGCGTCAATCTTGGTACACGCGAAGGCGGTTGCACGTTGATGATTGGCAAGGATGAGATGATCATAGCAGGCGGCGTCAACGACCGTGCGATACCTGGCAAAGCGGTTGTAAGGATCGGCGATAGCCTGACGACTGTCGATGCATCGGTCGGTGGTCTTGATGCGGTCAAGAGTGGCACGACCTTCGAGGGTGAAGGTTTTACCGTTACTGTTTCCCCGGCAGAGGGTGATCAGCAGCGCCGTCCTGCCAATGTCCTCGTACGGGATGCAGCCGGCAAATCACAAAGCTACAGCGGCAATTGGATCTGCGGATGAGCCACGCCATGCATTTAGAAGAGTCGCCGACTACCGGCGACGAGGTGATCACCAACTACACGATCAATTTCGGACCGCAGCACCCTGCGGCGCACGGAGTTCTTCGTATGGTGATGGAACTTGACGGTGAGATCATCGAGAGGGTCGATCCGCATGTCGGCCTGCTGCATCGCGGCACCGAGAAGCTGATCGAGCACAAGACGTATCTGCAGGCGCTGCCCTATTTTGATCGGCTCGATTACTGCAGCCCGCTCGCGCAGGAATACAGCTACGTTCTTGCGATTGAGAAGCTGCTCAACGTCCAGGTGCCTGAGCGCGCTCAATATCTGCGCGTACTGTTCGCCGAATTGACCCGCATCTGCAATCACATGCTCAACATCGGTGCGCACGTCATGGACGTTGGCGCCATGACGCCCAACCTTTGGGTTTTCGAACTGCGCGAAGACTGTCTGAATTTCTTCGAGCGGGCTTCTGGAGCGCGTATGCACAGCGCGTGGTTCCGCCCAGGCGGCGTCCATCAGGATGTACCTGAGAAACTGCTTGTCGATATCGGCAACTGGATCGACACGCGGCTGCCCGAACTGTTCGGTGATGCCATGAGCCTCGTTCTCGACAATCGCATTTTCAAGCAGCGGAACGTCGATATCGCCGTGGTGAGCAAGGACGATGCGGTGGCTTGGGGCTTCTCCGGCCCGATGATCCGCGCAGCGGGCATTCCATGGGATCTGCGTAAAAGTCAGCCATACGATGTGTACGACCGTATGGAGTTCGACATTCCCGTCGGCACCAATTCGGATTGTTACGACCGCTTCGTGGTCCGCGTGAAGGAAGTGTACGAAAGCGCCAAGATCATGAAGCAGTGCCTGGCACAAATGCCGGGCGGCCCGATCTGCTCTGACGATCGCAAGGTTTCGCCGCCCAAGCGCGCGGAAATGAAGCAGTCGATGGAAGCGCTGATCCACCACTTCAAGCTGTATACAGAGGGCTTCCACGTGCCAGCCGGTGAGGTCTACGTGGCGACAGAAAGCCCAAAGGGTGAATTTGGCGTCTATCTCGTCAGCGATGGCTCGAACAAACCTTACCGCTGCAAGATACGTCCGACGGCTTTCAGCCACCTCCAGGCAATGGATTTTATGAGCAAAGGTCACATGCTGCCCGACGCCACTGCCATTCTCGGCGCCATCGACGTCGTCTTTGGGGAGTGTGATCGCTGATGGCCGACCGTAACCCCGCACCCGACACTCCCGAACTGCGTGAGCGCTGGGGTGCTTTCGAGTTTACCGAAAGCTACCGTGAGCGCGCGGACAAAGCGATTGCACGCTATCCCGAGGGGCGCCAGCGCTCGGCGGTGATGCCGCTGCTCGACCTTGCCCAGCGGCAGGTCGGAGAACAGACCAACACGCAGGGCTGGCTGCCATTGCCGGTGATCGAATATGTCGCCGACTATCTAGACATGCCGGTCATCCGCGTACTCGAAGTCGCCAGCTTCTATTTCATGTATAATATGAAGCCCGTCGGTAAGTACCACGTGCAGGTTTGCGGAACGACACCGTGTATGCTGCGCGGTTCGGACGGCTTGTTCGAAACCTGTAAGAAGCGTGGCATGAGCAAGGGCCACGTATCTGACGATGGCCTGTGGACCCTCACCGAGGTCGAATGCATGGGCAATTGCGCTACCGCGCCCATGGTCCAGATCAACGACGACAATTACGAGGATCTTACGCCCGAACGGCTCGACGCCATTCTCGATGAACTGGCCGCGGGCAATCAGCCCAAGACCGGCACCCAGATCGAAGGCAAGCGCACTAGCGAACCTGAAGGTGGTCCCACCACATTGAAGGACATGGTCGGCGCAAACCACGATTACCGGGGGGAATGGTAATGGAAGTCGTCACCATCCTCGTTGCATTGGTACTCGCGTGGATCGCGTGGAAGGTTCTCGTCGGTATCGTTAAATTTGGCGCACTCGCGATTATTGCAGTCGCCGCAATCTATCTCCTCTCGCAAGGGGGCGCATTCTGATGCTTGCCGATAAGGACCGCATCTTCACCAATTTGTATGGCTTTCAGGACTGGGGCCTGAAAGCGGCGCAGCAGCGTGGCGACTGGGATGACACCAAGTCGCTGATCGCGCGCGGGCATGACGATATCATCGAGGAAATGAAGGCTTCCGGTCTTCGTGGTCGTGGTGGTGCTGGCTTCCCGACCGGCCTCAAATGGTCTTTCATGCCAAAAGAGAGCAAAGACGGACGTCCTAGCTTTCTCGTCATCAACGCCGACGAATCCGAACCCGGATCCTGCAAGGACCGCGAGATAATCCGCCACGATCCGCACAAGCTGATCGAGGGCGCGCTAGTCGCTGGTTATGCCATGCGAGCAAGGGCGGCATACATTTACATCCGCGGCGAATATATCCGCGAAGCGGAAACCCTGCAGGCTGCGATCGACGAAGCGTATGATGCTGGTCTGATCGGGAAAAACGCGAGCAAGTCGGGTTACGATTTCGATGTGTTCCTGCACCGCGGCGCAGGCGCCTACATCTGCGGTGAGGAAACCGCGATGATCGAGAGTTTGGAAGGCAAGAAGGGCCAACCGCGCCTCAAGCCGCCGTTCCCTGCAGGTGCGGGCCTTTATGGCTGTCCGACGACAGTCAACAATGTCGAATCCATTGCGGTCGTGCCGACCATTTTGCGTCGAGGAGCGAGCTGGTTCAGCTCTTTCGGTCGCGAGAACAACAAGGGTACCAAGCTGTTCCAGATCAGCGGGCATGTAAACAAGCCCTGCGTGGTCGAAGAAGCGCTAAGCATCCCGTTCAGCGAATTGATCGAAAAGCATTGTGGCGGCATCATCGGTGGCAAGGACAATTTGCTCGCTGTGATTCCGGGTGGATCATCAGTTCCGCTCGTTCCGGCCGATCAGATCTGGGACGCGCCGATGGATTTCGACGGGCTCAAGGATCTGGGGTCGGGGCTCGGTACGGCGGGCATCATCGTGATGGACAAATCGACGGATATCGTCCGCGCAATTTCCCGGATCAGCTATTTCTACAAGCACGAAAGCTGCGGTCAGTGTACACCTTGCCGTGAAGGCACGGGATGGATGTGGCGCATGATGGAGCGTCTGCGCACAGGCGATGCTGCGATCGAGGAAATCGACATGCTGCAGCAAGTCACCAAGCAGGTTGAAGGTCACACCATTTGTGCATTGGGCGATGCGGCAGCGTGGCCGATCCAAGGGTTGATCCGCCACTTCCGCCCCGAGCTTGAACGCCGGATCGAAGAACACAACGCCAAGTTTGCCGAGGCAGCTGAATAATGCCCAAAGTCACCGTAGACGGACAGGAAATTGACGCTCCTGACGGCGCGACCGTCCTGCAGGCCTGCGAGCTTGCCGGGAAGGAAATTCCGCGCTTCTGCTATCACGAACGGCTGAGTATCGCTGGAAACTGCCGCATGTGTCTGGTAGAGGTGAAGCCTGGACCGCCGAAACCGCAGGCAAGCTGCGCGTTGCCAGCAACCGAGGGTCAGGAGATCCGCACCGATACGCCGATGGTGAAGACCGCGCGTGAAGGCGTGATGGAATTCCTGCTGATCAATCACCCG
The DNA here is from genome assembly GCF_019857205.1 of Qipengyuania pacifica. Classification (GTDB taxonomy): domain Bacteria; phylum Pseudomonadota; class Alphaproteobacteria; order Sphingomonadales; family Sphingomonadaceae; genus Qipengyuania; species Qipengyuania pacifica. The sequence continues at coordinate 114,032 of NZ_JAHWXO010000005.1, forward strand.
CTTGATTGCCCAATTTGCGATCAGGGCGGCGAGTGCGACCTTCAGGATCAGTCGGTTGCTTATGGCCGTGGTGGTTCGCGCTATGAAGAAAACAAGCGCGCGGTAACCGAGAAGTATATGGGGCCACTGATCAAGACGGTCATGACCCGCTGCATTCACTGCACCCGCTGCGTGCGTTTCAGCGAGGAGATCGCGGGGGTCGACGAGATCGGCGCAGTCGGTCGCGGCGAGGACATGCAGATCACCACCTATCTCGAGCAGGCGGCTGAGCATGAGCTGTCGGCCAATGTGATCGATCTGTGTCCTGTCGGTGCACTCACGTCGCGCCCTTACGCGTTCGAAGCGCGTCCATGGGAGCTCAAGAAGACGCTGAGCATCGACGTGTCCGATGCGATCGGTGCCAACATTCGGCTCGACAGTCGTGGTCGGGAAGTCATGCGTGCGCTTCCGCGCATCAACGATGACGTCAATGAAGAATGGATTTCCGACAAGGCACGTTATCAGGTCGATGGCCTGTCGAGGCGTCGGCTCGACAAAGTGTTCATGCGCACGAAGGGCGGCCTAAAGCCCGCGACCTGGGACGAGGCCTTCAAAGCGATTGCCAAGGCCAAGCCAGGCAAGGACATTGCCGCAATTGCGGGCGACATGGTCGATTGCGAAACGATGTTCGCAGCAAAGTCTCTGTTGAAAGCCAGTGGTTCATCCCTGCTCGAAGGTCGCCAGACGGGAATGGATTACGACGTTTCCAACCTCGCCGCAGTGAATTTCAATTCGACGCTGGCTGGTATTGAAACTGCAGACGCAATCCTGATCGTGGGGAGCCACATTCGCTGGGAAGCACCCTTGGTGAATGTGCGCATTCGCAAGGCAGTGAAGCGCGGCGCCAAGGTTTTCGTGATCGGGGCGTTCTGGGACACGACGTATCCGGCGGTATTCCTCGGCGACGAGTTGTCGTCGCTCGGCGAGCTGCCCGAAGCAGTGGGTGAAATTTTCAGTTCGGCCGAACGGCCCGCCATCATCATGGGGGGAGCGGCTCTGGCCCACGGCGCGTTGGGCGCTGGTCTTGCTTTTGCTGAGCAGTTCAATCTCGTCCGCGAGGGCTGGAACGGCTTCAACGTTCTGCATTTCAGTGCTGCGCGGATGGGCGGGCTGATGCTCGGCTTTGCGCAGAAAGGCGGGATGAAGGACATCGTCACGGCCAAGCCCAAGGTAGTCATCAGCCTCGGCGCAGACGAAATGGACTTCGAACCCTTCGCCGATGCGCTGAAAGTCTATGTCGGCCATCATGGCGACAAGGGCGCGCATGCGGCTGATATCATCCTGCCTGGCGCTAGCTACGCCGAGAAGGATGGAACCTACGTCAATACGGAAGGTCGCGTGCAGTTCGCCGAGAAGGCCGTGTTCGCACCAGGTGATGCTCGCGAGGACTGGACAATTCTCCGCGCCCTTGCCGACGCTCTGGGCGTTTCGGTCGTGTTCAACAGTTTTGCCGAGCTTCAGGCGGCAATGATCGCCGAAGTTCCCGCGCTTGGCGAAGAAGGCCTTGCCGATTTCGGTGCTATGCCCAAGGCATCCGCCAAGGCTAGGGCGGAAGGCACCATCTCGGCTTATCCGATCAAGGACTTCTACCTGACCAATGCGATTGCGCGAGCAAGCGCAGTAATGCAGCAATGTTCGGCTGAACTACTTGGCGGCGGTGAACTGGCGGAGGCAGCGGAATAATGGCATTCCCGATCATCCCACTCGCCATCATCGGTGCCAGCAGCCTTGCCGTCTGGCGCGGCTTCCGCAGCGATAACAGCAACAAATCCAGCGCCGCCAATGGCTGGCGCAACGAAGCCTATTCCACGCGCGAGAAAGCAGGGAAGGGCAGGAAGCACAAATGACCGAATTCTTCCAATCCCTCGGCATGAACTACGAATGGGCGTGGTTCGTTGCCACCATTGCCGGCATCCTGTTGATTGCTCTGCCGCTGATGCTGTCGGTGGCGATGATCATCTATGTCGACCGCAAAGTCTGGGCGGCGATCAACCTGCGCCGCGGGCCGAACGTGGTCGGTCCCTTCGGCCTGTTGCAAAGTTTTGCCGACGGTCTGAAGGTCTTCCTGCAGGAAACCATTATTCCGAGCGCGGCGAACAAGGGCATATTCCTGCTTGCGCCTATCCTTACCTTTACAGTGGCGCTTGCTGCATGGGCCGTCGTTCCTTTCAGTGCCACGGCAGTACTCGCCGATATCAATATCGGGCTGCTGTACATTCTCGCGATCAGTTCACTGTCGGTGTACGGCGTGGTGATGAGCGGATGGGCCAGTAACTCCAAATACCCATTCTTTTCCGCCATGCGCGCCGCGGCTCAGATGATTTCGTACGAAGTCTCGATCGGGTTTATCCTGGTTTGTGTGGTGCTGTTCGCAGGTACATTCAATTTGAATGATATCGTCCGCTCTCAGCAAGGGTTTGGCCTCGGCATCGTGAATGCCTATGTCATTCATCCGTTGCTGTTTCCGATGTGGGTAATGTTCTTCATTAGCTCGCTCGCCGAGACGCAGCGCGTTCCCTTCGATCTTACCGAAGCCGAAAGCGAACTCGTTGCCGGTTATCAGACCGAATATTCCTCGATGAGCTTCGCGCTCTTCTGGTTGGGTGAATATGCCAACATCCTGTTGATGTGCATTCTCAATGCCCTGCTGTTCTGGGGTGGCTGGCTGCCGCCGATCGACTGGGCACCACTGTATTACGTGCCCGGCATTGTCTGGCTTCTGCTCAAGACTTTCTTCTTCTTCTTCATGTTCAGCTGGGTCATGGCGACAGTTCCGCGCTATCGTTACGACCAGCTGATGCGCCTGGGCTGGAAGGTGTTCCTTCCTATCAGCCTCGGTTTTGTTGTTGTCATTTCGGGCTATCTGATGGCCACGGGACATTTCGGATGAGTATCGCGCAAACCATCAAAGCATTTACCTTGTGGGAGTTCGTGAAGGCGCATGCCCTCACGCTGAAGTACTTCTTCAAGCCCAAGGTGACGATCAACTATCCGTTCGAGAAGAACCCGATCAGTCCGCGATTCCGGGGTGAGCACGCGCTGCGTCGCTACCCCAATGGCGAAGAGCGCTGCATCGCCTGCAAACTGTGCGAAGCTGTCTGCCCCGCGCAGGCAATAACCATCGAGAGTGAACCGCGTGAGGACGGCAGCCGTCGCACCACGCGCTACGACATCGACATGACCAAGTGCATCTATTGCGGTTTCTGTCAGGAAGCGTGCCCGGTCGATGCAGTCGTCGAAGGGCCGAACTTCGAATACGCCACCGAAACGCGTGAAGAACTTCTTTATGACAAGGCGAAACTGTTGGCGAACGGGGACAAGTGGGAGCGGGCCATTGCCGCGAACCTTGAAGCCGATGCGCCGTACCGTTAGGGGCCCGCGCCAAGGGATATGACATCGTGATCCAGACGCTCGCCTTTTATCTTTTCGCTGCGCTCGTCATCGCCAGTGCCGTCATGGTCATCATGGCGCGCAACCCGGTGCACTCGGTGCTTTGGCTGATCCTCGCGTTCTTCAACGCGGCCGGCCTGATGGTTCTGGTCGGTGCGGAGTTCATAGCCGCACTCCTGGTCATCGTTTATGTCGGCGCGGTAGCCGTGCTGTTTCTCTTCGTGGTGATGATGCTCGACATCGATTTCGCCGAACTGCGCGCCGGGTTCGTAAAGAACTTCCCGCTCGGCATCATCATTGCGCTTATCCTGGCGGCGGAGCTGATTTTTGGCATCGGCGCCTACCAGGCCGGACGGATCGAACTCGGTGTTGCGAGTGGTGCGACGTCGCCGATCCTCGATGCTTCGAACACCGCCAGCATAGGTGCGGTCCTGTTCAGCGACTATCTCTTCCTGTTTGAAGCGGCCGGGCTTGTGCTACTTATTGCCATGATCGGCGCGATCGTATTGACGCACCGCAAGCGCCCCGGTGGGCGCGGACAGCAGAACATTACCAAGCAGGTTCGTCGCAATCCGAACGAGGCAACCGTCATGAAGCAGCCCATCGTGGGCGAGGGGGTCGAGCTGTGATCGGTATCGAGCATTATATCGTAGTGAGTGCGATGCTCTTCGTACTTGGCGTGCTTGGCATCTTCCTCAATCGGAAGAACATCATCGTAATCCTGATGGCGATCGAACTCATCCTGCTCAGCGTTAACATTCAACTCGTTGCCTTCAGCGCGTTTCTTGGCGATCTGGTCGGACAGGTATTTGCGATGTTCGTCCTGACCGTCGCGGCGGCTGAAGCCGCAATCGGGCTCGCCATTCTGGTGATCTATTTCCGTGGCCGCGGCACCATCGCGGTAGACGATGTCGACCGGCTCAAGGGGTAAGCCACGGTGCATTCGATACTCATCATTGTTTTTCTGCCACTGATCGCGGCGATCGTTGCAGGGTTCACCAACAAGTCTGCGCCGAGCGTGTTCGCAAAAGCGATCACGACTGGCGCGCTCTTCATCGGTGCTGCGCTGAGCTGGCCCATTTTCCTGGGCTTCGTGGGTGGTACGTATGAGCCTACTGTCGTACCCGTGCTCAAATGGGTTCAGTCCGGCACGTTGACGTTCGACTGGGCACTTCGGGTCGACACGCTGACCGCGATCATGCTGGTGGTGATCAACACTGTATCGGCTCTCGTCCATCTATATAGCTGGGGCTATATGGACGAAGACCCGGACCAGCCGCGCTTCTTCGCCTATCTCTCGCTGTTTACTTTCGCCATGCTGATGTTGGTGACGGCAGACAATCTGGTTCAGATGTTCTTCGGTTGGGAAGGCGTTGGCCTCGCGTCCTATCTGCTGATCGGGTTCTGGTTCCGAAAACCGAGCGCTGGCGCGGCTGCTATCAAGGCTTTCGTCGTCAACCGCGTGGGCGACCTTGGCTTCATGCTCGGGATATTCGGCACTTACCTGGTGTTCGACACCGTATCGATCAGTGAAATCCTTGCCGCTGCGCCGGGCATGAGCGGAGCGACTATCGGCTTCCTGGGATACACCGTTCAAACAATGGATGTTCTGTGCATCCTCCTTTTCATTGGCGCGATGGGCAAGTCTGCGCAGCTTGGCCTGCACACGTGGCTTCCCGACGCGATGGAGGGCCCAACGCCTGTATCGGCACTGATCCACGCCGCCACCATGGTGACGGCAGGCGTATTCATGGTGTGTCGTCTGTCCCCGATGTTCGAAGCGGCGCCAGTGGCGCTCGGCATGGTCACCTTTGTCGGTGCGGCTACTTGCATTTTCGCAGCGACCGTTGGCACGACGCAGTGGGACATCAAGCGGGTGATCGCGTACTCGACCTGTTCGCAGCTCGGCTACATGTTCTTCGCTGCGGGCGTCGGCGCTTATGGCGCGGCAATGTTCCACCTTTTCACACACGCTTTTTTCAAGGCGCTGCTGTTCTTGGGTGCCGGTTCCGTCATCCACGCGATGCACCACGAGCAGGATATGCGCTATTACGGAGCGCTTCGTAAGCACATCCCACTCACATTCTGGGCGATGATGGCAGGTACGCTCGCTATCACCGGTGTTGGCATCTATCATCTCGGCGCAGGCTTTGCCGGTTTCTGGTCGAAGGATGCCATCCTCGAGGTCGCCTACGGGCGCGGCACCGAGCTCGGTAACTTCGCTTTCTGGATGGGTACGTTCGCAGCTCTGCTGACCAGTTTCTACAGCTGGCGGCTCATGTTCCTGACGTTCTGGGGCAAGCCGCGCTGGGCAGAGAGTGAGCATATTCAGCACGCCGTCCACCATGGCCACGATGCATCGGACGAACACAATCCTGCATCCCAGGAAGACGCCGGGCATGATGCACATCATCCAGTGCCTTCCAAAGATTACGAAGCAGGCACGGCCGGCTATCATCCGCACGAAAGCCCGCTGACGATGCTCATCCCGCTCGTCATCCTTTCGGTGGGAGCAGTGCTGGCCGGACAGGTTTTTGCACCGACATTCCTCGACGATGCAGCGTTCTGGGGTAGCTCGATCTTCTATAACGAACCGCTGATCCATGCGATGCATGGTGTGCCGTATCTCGTGAAGTATGCGGCCTTTATCGTGATGCTACTTGGACTGCTTGTCGCGTGGTATGCCTACATCAAGGATACGTCGGTGCCGGCGAAAGCTGCCGAACAGCTCGGCCCGGTTTACCGTTTCCTCTACAACAAATGGTATTTCGACGAGCTATATCACTACCTTTTCGTTGTGCCGGCCTTCTGGCTTGGCCGCCAGTTCTGGAAGCTCGGCGATGTCGGCACGATCGACCGGTTCGGCCCGAACGGCGTTGCCTGGGTGGTCGAGAAGGGCGCCGTTGGTGCCAAGAGGTTCCAGACCGGTTATCTTTATAGTTATGCGCTAGTGATGCTCCTCGGACTTGTCGCGGCGATCACCTGGGTGCTGTTCTGATGGAGTTTCCCATCCTCTCTCTGATGCTCGCGGTTCCGCTCGTCGGCGCCATTGCTTGCCTGTTCCTCGGTGCGCAGAGTGCGCGCATGGTGGCTCTGGTCGCTACGCTCGCGAACCTCGCGCTGGGCGTCGTGCTGTGGCTCAACTACGACATTGGCGGCGCGCAGTGGCAGTTCGTCGAACGGGCCGAGATATTCGCCGGGTTCAGCTACGCTTTGGGCATTGATGGTATCGCACTGATGCTGATCATGCTGAGTGTATTCCTCATGCCGATCTGCATCCTGGCGAGCTGGGATTCGATCACCAAGCGCGTGGGCGAATACATGAGCGCCTTCCTGCTGATGGAAGTCCTGATGATCGGCGTCTTTGCCGCTCAGGACATGTTCCTGTTCTACATCTTTTTCGAAGCAGGCCTCATTCCGATGTACCTTATCATCGGCGTCTGGGGCGGCGATAACCGTATCTACGCGTCGTACAAATTCTTCCTCTATACGCTTCTCGGGTCGGTGCTGATGCTGATCGCGATGATGTGGATGGTGAATGAAGCAGGCACGACCGACATTCCCACGCTACTGAACTACGATTTTGATCCACAAGCGCAAACTTGGCTCTGGCTTGCCTTTTTCGCCAGTTTCGCCGTGAAAATGCCGATGTGGCCGGTGCACACGTGGTTGCCTGACGCACACGTCCAGGCACCGACCGCCGGTTCCGTGATTCTGGCGGGCGTTTTGCTGAAGCTCGGTGGATACGGGTTTATCCGGTTCAGTCTGCCGATGTTCCCGGAAGCCAGCGCTCAGTTTACCTGGCTGGTTTTCATCCTGTCGATGATTGCCGTGATTTACACTTCGCTCGTCGCTCTCGTGCAGAACGACATGAAGAAGCTGATCGCCTATTCCTCGGTCGCCCATATGGCGATCGTGACCGCCGGTCTGTTCGCCTTCAATGCGCAGGGGCTTGAAGGTGCGATGATGGTCATGCTCGGCCACGGTCTCGTATCGGGCGCGCTCTTCCTGTGCGTGGGTGTAATCTACGATCGGCTGCATACTCGCGAGATTGCACGGTATGGCGGGCTTGCCATCAACATGCCTAAATATGCGCTGTTCTTCATGCTGTTCACGATGGCATCCGTCGGACTGCCGGGCACAAGCAACTTCGTTGGCGAGTTCCTTGCACTGGCAGGCCTTTACAAGGTTTCGACACTGGTGACGCTCGTTTGCACCACCGGCATCATTCTCGGTGCTGCCTACATGCTCTATCTTTACCGCCGCGTGGCTTTTGGCGAACAAGTCAACGAAGATGCCGCGCGGATGCCCGACCTCAATGCCCGCGAATGGGCCATGTTAGCCCCAATCGCGGCCGCCGTGCTGTGGATGGGCGTTTACCCCGAAAGCTTTCTTGCCCCCATGCGTCAGGACATTGCCGCTCTAGAAGCGCGTATCGCGCGCGCCGCACCCCACTTCGACGCCGATAATGTGATCGGCACCCCGCGCGAGCATAACGCGAACTACGTCGCTGCTGCGCATGGCGAAGAGGGGGCGCACTGATGTCTTACGCGACGTCTTTTTACCTCACGGGCGCGGAAATCGGCCTGTCGCTCGCGGCGCTCGCTTTGCTGCTGGTAGCGGCATGGACTGGAACGAAATCGGCCAGGATCGTGACCATCCTCAGTGTTGCGGCACTGGTCGGTGCTGCGATCTTCAGTATGGGTTTGTTTGACCGGGCGGCAGGTGAAGTCGCTGGCCGCGCCTATGGCGATCTCTATCGCGCTGACGCTTTCGGCAGCTTTGCAAAGATCCTGATATATTTAGCCGCTGCGGCCATTCTTGTAGTTACACCGCGTTTCTTCACACAACGGGCGAGCTACCGGGCCGAATATCCGGTGCTGATGCTGTTCAATGCTGTCGGCATGGGCATGATGGTGTCCGCCACCGATTTGATGACCCTGTATATCGGTCTCGAGATGTCTAGCCTGTCGAGTTACGTTCTCGCCAGCTTCCTCAAGGAAGACAGCCGATCCAGTGAAGCCGGTCTGAAGTATTTCGTTCTTGGTGCCCTTGCATCCGGCATTATTCTTTATGGTGTGAGCCTGGTCTATGGCTTCACCGGATCGACGAATTACGAAGGTATCCGCGCCGCATTCGATGCAGGTTTTTCAACCGGCGCATTGTTCGGTGTGGTTTTCGTGCTCGCCGGCCTGGCCTTCAAGGTTAGCGCCGTGCCGTTCCACATGTGGACGCCGGACGTCTACGAAGGCGCGCCCACGCCAGTCACGGCTTTCTTCGCTACCGCGCCAAAGGTAGCTGCCATGGCAATGCTTTTGCGCATGGCCATGGATCCGTTTGGCGGCGAAGTGGACAGTTGGCGTCAGATCGTCATTTTCGCAGCACTCGCTTCGATCGTGGTCGGTGCCCTGGGCGCAATTGGCCAGCAGAACCTCAAGCGCCTGCTTGCCTATTCATCGATCAATAACGTTGGCTTCATTCTCATCGGTCTTGCGGCTGCGACCCCCGCAGGCGTGGCTGCATCGCTTACCTATTTGGCTATCTACGTTGCGATGGTTCTCGGAAGCTTCACTGCCCTGTTGATGCTGCGCGATCCCGCCGGCAACAATCTCGAGACGTTTACCGACATATCCGGTCTTTCGACCAAGCGACCGGCCCTGGCTTGGGCCTTGCTCGCGCTGATGTTCAGCCTTGCCGGTATACCGCCCCTGTTCGGCTTCTGGGGCAAATTTGTCGTCTTCCAGGCCGCGGTACAGGCTGATCTTGTCGCTCTGGCTGCAATCGGCATAGCCGCGAGCGTGATCGGCGCTTTCTATTATTTGAAGTTCATCAAGGTCATGTTCTTCGATGAGCCGCTGCGCGAGATTGAAACGGAGAGCCCAGCGTCGCATTGGGCAGTGCTGGCGATCTGTGTCGCAATCATCTCGCCGCTCGGTTACCTCCTTACCTTGCCGCTTGGTGACTGGACGGCGCAGGCTGCAGCCTCTTTCGTCGCGGCGATGTGATCCGCTTCGTCACCGAAACCGGTTCTACCAATACGGACCTTGCTAGCGAACTGCGTGCGGGCATGGCAGTGCCCGAAGGCGAGTGGTTGGTAGCCGACCGACAGGTGTCGGGCCGCGGGCGCCAGGGGCGTGCCTGGTTCGATGGTTACGGCAACTTCATGGGCTCGACCGTGGTGCATCTGTCACCCCGTGATCCCAATCCGGCAACGCTTGCCCTTGTTGCTGGCGTCGCCGCATATGAAGCTGTCTCGGGCGTACTTGCCGATCCGAGCTTATTGAAGCTCAAGTGGCCAAACGACCTTCTTCTACGGAATGCAAAGCTCGCCGGCATCCTCCTCGAGCGGGAACGGAATGCCGTGATCGTCGGTATGGGGATCAATCTCGTCGCCGCTCCGGATTTACCCGATCGCAGAACGATTGCGTTGACAAACTTCGGGCCGCCTCCGGACCGTGAAATCTTCGCACGTTCTTTATCCTATGCGTTCGATCAGGAGCTTGACCGTTGGCGGACCTACGGGCTCGAACCTCTCATTCGGCGCTGGGAGAGTGTCGCCCACCCAAGAGGAGCATCGCTCACGGTTAATGTACCGGGCGAGCAGCGGATCGAAGGGACATTCGACGGTCTTACAGCAGAGGGCACCCTGCTACTGCGCTTGGAGGATGGATCGACGCGTGCCATTCACGCAGGTGACGTAATGCTCGCGGATGAAGGGAACTGAGCGATGTTGCTCGCTGCCGATGTCGGAAATACGAATGTTGTCTTCGCGCTGATCGAAGGGCGCGAGATAAAGTCGCGCTGGCGTATAGCAACCGACCCGCGCCGTACGGGTGACGAGTATGCTGTGTGGTTGTTGCAGCTCGCCGAATTTCAGGGCTTCGACAAGAGCGACATCACGCAGGTCATCATTGGTTCGGTCGTCCCCCGCGCGATCCACAATCTTACTGTCCTATCCGAGAAGTATCTCGGCATAACGCCGCTTATTGCTGGGCAGGACGGGGCGCAATGGGGCTTTGAGCTGGACATCGAACAACCCAGTTCGCTGGGCGCCGATCGGGCGCTAAATACGCTGGCTGCTCATGCGAAGTACGATGGTGACCTGATACTCGTCGATTTCGGTACTGCGACGACGTTTGATGTCATCGATTTCAACGGTGCGTACAAGGGGGGCATCATCGCACCCGGCATCAATCTCTCGCTCGATGCCTTGGTTGGCAACACGGCTAAGCTTCCACGCATTGCGATCGAAAAGCCCGCCAATGACAGCGTCATTGGACGCAACACCGAAAGCCAGATGCTTATCGGTGTCTTCTGGGGTTATGTCGCCTTGATCGAGGGACTGATTGCCCGAATGAAGAAAGAAATCGGTCGTCCTGCAAGAGTAGTTGCAACAGGCGGTCTGGCCATTCTGTTCGACGAGCATACCGACTTGTTCGATGCAGTCGATGCCGACCTTACGTTGGAAGGTTTGGCCATATTAGCGGAGCGAGCGGCTTGAAGAAGGATTTCACCCCCGAAGACGAACTGCTTTTCCTCGCTCTGGGCGGGTCGGGCGAAATCGGAATGAACGTCAATCTCTATGGTTGTCAGGGCCGATGGTTGATGGTCGATCTGGGCATGACCTTCTCGGGAGATCAATACCCCGGTGTGGATCTGGTCTTTGCAGATCTGGAATTCATCGAGGATCGTGCCGACAAGCTTGATGCGATCGTCCTGACCCATGCACACGAAGATCATATCGGCGCGGTACCGTATTTCGCTGCCGAACTGAACGTGCCTATCTACGCCACGCCGTTCACGGCTGACCTTGTGCGGCGAAAGCTTGAAGAAGCTGGATTGGTGGACAGGGTGGAACTGCGGGTGATCGACGCCGATCATGGCAGCTTCACAGTCGGCCCTTTTGAAATAACGTATATTCCGCTGGCGCACTCTATTGCCGAAGGCAACGCCTTGCTGATCGACACACCGCACGGCCGCGTCTTCCATACGGGCGACTGGAAGCTCGACGAAGATCCGATCATCGGCGAGCCGACCACTGAAGAAGAACTGGCCGCAATCGGAGACAAAGGCGTTCTTGCGCTGGTTTGCGATAGCACCAACGTTTTCAATCCTTCCCCGAGCGGATCTGAAGGCGCGGTGCACAAGGGTCTGCTGGAAGAGGTGCAACGCCACAGCGGGAAGCGCGTTCTGGTCACTACGTTTGCCAGCAATGTCGCCCGCCTCCAGACGCTGGGCGATGTAGCGCGCGAGACTGGCCGTCAGCTATGCGTTGCCGGGCGGTCGCTCGACCGAATTATCGAAGTGGCGCAGGACAACGGCTATCTCGAAGATCTGCCTGAGCTTATCGATTTCGACAGCGCCATGAGCCTTCCGCGTGGTGAAGTGTTGATACTGGCCACTGGCGGGCAGGGCGAACCGCGCGCAGCCCTGGCCCGCATTGCCGATGAAAATCACCCACTCGAACTTGTCAGCGGCGACGTGGTGCTATTTTCCAGTCGTCAGATTCCGGGCAACGAGATTTCCATCGGTGCGGTGCAGAACAAGCTGGCCGAACGAGGCATCACCATGGTGACCGATCGCCAGAGCATGATACACGTTTCCGGCCATCCCGGACGTCCGGAACTCGAAGCCCTGTATGGGTGGCTTCGGCCCGATATCCTCGTGCCCGTTCACGGCGAAATGCGGCACATGCAGGAGCAGGGTAGGTTGGGGAAGGCCAGCGGCATCCCCGATCAGGTCGTCCAGCAAAATGGCGATATGGTTCGATTAGCTCCCGGCGCACCCGGAAAAATCGGGGATGTCCGCACCGGCCGCCTCGTCCTCGACGGCGATATAATCGTGCCGGCCGATGGAGAGGCGATTGCCATGCGGCGGCGCATCATGCGCGAAGGTGTCGTGATCGTCGCGCTTGACGGCGACCTCAATCCCAGAATCGACAGTCTCGGATTGCCGCTCGACGAAGATTATGCCGACTTCGTCACCGAAGCGACGTCAGATATCAGAAGCGCCATCGGCAAATTGCGCGGTGCGGATCGACGCAACGAACAGAGCGTGCACGAAGCCGCACGGCTTGCAGCACGGCGGGCTGCGCAACGGTGGTCGGGCAAGCGGCCCCAAGTCCGCGTGATTGTCCCCAATCTATAGGAGCCAAGGCGATGCAGTGGACGAGCGTCCTCGCCATTTATTTCCTGTTCTTCGTGTTCAGCGCGTTCATCCTGCTGCCCTTCGGCGTGCGGACGCATGACGAGGCGGGGCTCGAGATGGTGCCAGGGCAGGCTGACAGCGCGCCGGCTGAATTCCGCGGAGGACGCCTGCTGCTGCGCGCAGCGGTTCTCGCGGCATTCGTGACGACGGCCTATGTGCTGAATTACATCTACGGTTGGATCACCGTGAACGACATCATGTTCTGGGGGCCGTGGGCGGACTGACCTCTACCGCAAGCGCTCCAGCGCCTGGGCGAGAACTACGTATAACTTACCCATATCGCTGCTGAGCAGCGTCACGCTGACGGCGTTGCCGTCGCGGGTGGAGAGCATGGTGCGGAGCATGGCTTCGAAGTCGTGAATGTAGCGACTGACGTGTTCGCGGAAGTCGTGGTCGCTGTCGTACAGATCGGCGATCTCGCGTGCCTCGGCATTGTCGAGGAGGCGCACGGCCCGGCGGGTGAATATCCCGCGATCGCCCCGCAGATAGCTGGCCCAGGCGGTGTCGGTGATCTCGGTGGAGAGCGCCTTGGCGATATCGATCGCGTTCGAATTCAGACTTTCGCTGATGAGCGCGACGCGGCGCGAGAAGTCGTTGCCGACATCCTCGGTCGCCCGTTCGCGGGCATGCGCTATGCGGCTTTCCAGATTGCCCGTGAGTTCGTTGACCTTGGCCAGCTGATCGCGGAGCTGACGCATGACCTCGCGCCCGGTTTCTGCCGACCGTTCGGTCGCGGCATCGAGCGAAGCGATGGCCTGTTCGGTGTGTTCCTGCAGGGACCTGTCGATGGCCTCGGCGCTCTGCTCGCCAACCTTTTCCGCGATCCGTGCGATCCGCTCAGCCTGTTCGGCCTCGATCGCGGTCAGCGCGTTGCGCGCGCTGCTTTCCAGTGAGGCGATCGCGTCGCGCAGTTCGCCCTGCGCATGGGCTGAGAGTTCCCGACTCTCGTCGCTGAGAGCTGCAACACTTGCGCGTAAACGCTCGATCCCATCGACCTGAGCGGCGGCAGTTTCGCCAAAGCGAGCCTGGAATTCATCGACACCGTTCATCGCATCGCGGCTGCGGGCTTCGGCAGCTGCCATGCTGGACGTCAACATCTCGCCAGAGGCTTTTGCCTGATCGAGCAGGTTGCGCACCTCGTCGGCGCGGTGTTCGATGTTGGCCAAGCGCGTTTCGCTGGCTTCCATGGCGACAGGAAGGTCTTCGCGGCTATGCTTGGCGCTCGCCTGGATCAGTTCGAGCAGGCGCACGCTGGCATCGGTCAGCGACGAAACAGCCATGTCCGTTCCGTCCAGCGCATCGCGGCTTTCGGCCAGTTTCGCATTGAGCGCTTCGATCCCTTCGGAGAGTTCGACGCGTGCTTCACGTCCGTGCGACGAAACCCGTTCGAACGTCGTGCTGAGGGCTGCAATTCTGTCGCCGAGCTCTTCGCCTTCCGCTGCCAGCAGCGAAAGCTGTTCTGCCTGCTGGGCGCGACGATCCGAGATCGCTTCGTCGAGCCGGGCGAAATGGTCGGTCAGGCTGGCATGCGCAGCTTCTTCCGCCTCTCGGAATGCGGCTTGGCGTTTACCCGTTTCTTCTGCGAAGAGCCGGTTCCGCTCGGCAATCCTGCCGTCGACGGCTTCTGCTTCGCTGAACAATTCCTGCAATTTGGAATTGGCAGAATCGAGCGCTTCCTGGTCGATACGGGCAACGGCAGCAACCGCTTCGCTCAGGCGCTTCTGCATGGCTTCGATTTGACTTGCCCAAGCCGAAAGAGCAGCAGCCTCGCCATCGCGCACTTCATCGGCAAATTCGCTGCTTTCGCGCCGAATCTTCTCCAGACGGTGGTTGAGTTCATCCATCGCCGCGTCACGTTCGGCAGCCGATGCGGCTTCCGTATCGGCCATTTCATGCCGCAGGCTTTCGAAGCGGCTGCGGATCGACGCCAGTGCGTCGACTTCCCTGCTGTCCAGTTCGCCGCGGAAGATCTCACTGTTTTCACGCAGTTCGCTAAACCGCTGTTCCGTAATATCGGCAAGCTGATCGGCCTGCGCCGCGAATGCTTCGAGAGACGCATCGACACGTTTGCGCAGTGACGCGACCTGCCTTTCGCTGGCCACGCCGAATTCGTTGAGCCGCTGGAAACCTTCGATCAGGTCCTCGAGATGTCCGCTCGCCTGACGACCGGCGCCGCCGATCTGGTTGGACACATCCTTTGCCGAATTCGCTATGACGGGCAGGTTGTTCCGCAACTTGTCCATATTGTCCAAAGCGTTGGCACTGACAGTGGCGATCGTTTCCACCCGGTCGCCGTTTTCGACGATCAGAGCTTGCAGGCGATCGGCATGTTCCGAAAGACGGTCCGTCGCAGTGCGGCCGAGGTAATCGAGGTCCCGCGTCTGGCTCGTGAGGAATTCCCGCGCGAGGCTCAATTCCCGGTTGATGACGGCCAGTCGAGCTTCAAGCTCTGCCGATTGGGTCGACAGGGAATAAGCAACTTGTGAAAACCGTCGCGCTTCCCGGGTCGAGTTCCTCATGGCGACAAGCCACAGCGCAACTACGAGCAATACCGGCCCGGCCCATTGCGATACGAGCGCGGTCCAGGCGGCGGGGTCGGTGCCGGCCATGATTTCGGCCTGACGTGCCCAGAGGAAGAAGGCAGTCCAGCCAAGCACGGCGAAAATCGCCAAGGCAGGTGCAACCCACCGTCTCGCCTGGCCGGGCTCGTCTTCCGCCCAATCTTCTTCAAAGAGAGGTTCGTCTTCGACTAAGGTTTCATCAATAACACCCTGGGAATTAGCCATTTCCGGAGCATCTACTTCAGCCGGGTGATCGACTGCCTGTATCAATGGGTGCTTTGTCATCGAGGTGAAATCTATCACCAATCCGCACAGCCTTAAACTCTAATTAACCTCTTTGCCGGGGAGTGTGACCGCGACGTATCACTTACCCTCGCAAGACTATCTGTCGCTTGCTCTCACAGAAAATGTAATGACTGGGTTGGCGACCACCCATTACCGCCCCTAGAAGCGGCTTTCGTCGTTCAGAACCTGTCCGGAGTTAATGTTGCGCATCGCCCTGCTGTCTGTGCTCGATGGCCAATCCGATCCGCGCAAAGTGCCAGCCCCTTTCCGCAGGCTGGCAGGCGCGCGGTTAGTCGAACGACAGCTCGACATCGCGCTGGCTGCCGGATGCGAAAGCATCGCGTGCCTCGTGAATGTGGTCGGCCGGGAGGTGATGGACCTGCAGCACCGCGCAGAGGCCGCCGGCGCGCGGTTCATAGCAATTCGCGAACCGCGGAAACTGTCCGGGCTGGTGACTGCGAGCGACGAGTTGCTCGTTATCGCGCCCGGTATCCTGCCCGATGACGAGGTCATTCTGCGCCACCTGGCTAAGCCGTGTATTCTCGCTTTTCCAGAAGACCCGGCAATCAACCGAGGCTACGAACGGATCGATGCGCATTTCGCCTGGGCAGGTGCATTGCTGACGAAGGGCAATGCGGTTGAAACCCTCGCACAGCTTCCCGGCGACATCGATGCGCCTTCGGCTCTTTTGCGGATAGCGTTGCAGAGCGGAATGAGGACCGTCCCGCTGGAAACGCGGCTTCTGGAAGAACATATCTGGTTGCGGGATCCCTCTCCCGAAGAGCTCGCCTTCCGCGAAAAGAGCTGGGTTTCGGGCCATGCGGATGTTGCTGCGTTTACCGCACCCGGCCTCGCCATTGCCGAGCGCATGGGAGTACGGCTTGCGCAGGACACGATCGGTGGGCGCTTGCCGAGAATTCTCGCGCTAAGTGCCGCGCTCTCCGGGCTTCTCGCGCTGTCGTCGGCGATCGGGGGCTGGCTGCTGCCTGCCTTCGGCCTGGCGATCCTGGCGGCCTTGCTTTTCGCGATGGAAGAAGTGGTGAGACGCGTATCCAATGCAGGGCAGGTCAAACCCCGCGTGCCGCCGTTAATTCAGGCGATCACGATCCTGTTCGATCCGTTGCTGGTCATATTGATAGCTCTGGCTTCACCTGAAGACACCGGTTGGCTGCGGCTTTTCGTGCCAGCGATACTGTTCGGACTGCTGCATCTTGGCGACCGGATCAGCGTACCGCGCTGGCGGCGCAGTTATGCCGACAGGGTTCTTTTGACGGTGATGTTGCTTCCCGCGGTGATCTTGGGTGTGACACAACCGGTGGTGGCGGTTCTTTCCCTCGCCATTCTGGTAACACTTTTTCTAACTTCCGGTCCGCGCGACTAACGCGGATTTAACCATGTTAGCTTTACCGACGAACCATGCCGATGCCTGATGCATCCACCCCGGTCGCCGCCGACCACGAAAGCCTGCGCGATGCCCTCGTTCGCGGGAATGCGACGCTTGCGCGTATCGGTCCCATCCTTGCCCACCTGATGGCGACGCCGGACCACTCCCTTTTCAGTGACGAAATCATAGCCCGTATCCGGGGAATGTGTCACCACCTCGCGTGGCAGGTCCTGCGAGCGCAAGCCGAGGCGGCAGGTCAGGCAGGCCGCGAGGCTTTTGCCGAACGACATGGCGCGGCGTTGGCGGAGCATATGCTCGCCACTCCGGGTCTGCTGGCGCATTGCCACGCCCTGGCGCTGGAATGGCAGCTGACGGAACGGCTCGAGACGCAATACGGCATCGATCCTGTACTGTCGCCGCTGGTGCAGGAGCTGATCGCATCCGAAGACAGCGGGCTGGCCAGTTCGGCAATGGCTTCGCTCACGGCGCAGGCCCGTTTCGCCCAGGCGCAGCGCCGAATGGAATTACCGCTGGCGGAACTACCGGGGGACATCTTTCACGATTTGCTGATGAACTGGCGTGCCTATAGCGGGCAGCTTCGTTCCGATGCCATGATCCGGGCCGAAGCGAAGTTACGCAACGCCTTCGATGAAGGGGCCGGAAGGATCGCACTGATGTCCCGGGTGATTGCCAGCATGGGCGGCGAGGGCAGGCGGGCGCTCGATATCGATCATGGCGGGGCAGCCTTCTATCTTACAGCATTGGCAACGCGAACCGGACAATCGAGGGTGGCGGCCGTGCTTTCGACAAATCACGAGCAGACTGCGCGTCTGGCGCTGGGACTGCGCGGCGCCGGTCTCGACAGCGCAGAAGTGGAGCGGCAGGTCCTCCGGATAGATCCGAAGGCGGTGCCCGCTCGCGAGATCGCCGAAATGCCCCCTGAAGCCGCCCGACAGATCCTGTCCGAATCTGCAAGCGCTGGAGTCGTGTGATCATGGCCTCTGTCGAAAGCCGATATATCGCGACTGCCAAGGCCGACGCCGAAGGAAGGTTGATCGAAGCCGACGAGGTGCTGGCGCGGCTGCAGCAAGCCTGTGGCGGGACGATCGGTTCCCGGATCGCCATTCCGGAGCTTCTCGCCCTTGTCGAAAAGGCCCAGAGATATGGTCTGCGCCTCGCCCGTCAGTTCGAGGCGGTGGACGGCGAAAATCGGGTCACGGCGTGGGTGGAAATAGCGCCACAGTCGAGTGACGAGGATGCAGACTCCGGCAGCACCATCGATGTGGTAAGCTGGCATAGCGAGGGTCTTCCGCCGGAAAACGACATCGAGGCTGCGCGCAGGCGTGTCGAAATAAACCGCCATCTTGCCGATTGTACCGCAAGGCTCGATTCCAGCCAGCGGCTGCTCTCCATCGATACGCAGGCCCCCGATCTCGCCGAATTTGCCGATGCGGCCCTAGCCAATGTCGGCAGGCCCTGGACGGATCTGGTCAGTTTACCGGGCAACAGCCATCAGCAGCCGCTTCATTGGCGTCTGCTCGACGGTACGAAGTGCACTGTCGAGGGATCGAGCCGTAGCTGGACGGCGCACCTCGAGCCCCTGGGGCAGCCACAACCGGGCAGCGCGGGTTTCGTTTTATACCTGACGGCCGACAGCCCGTTGTCGGCAGGCCTGACGAACGAAGAGGCGACAGGTCCCGACGGACCCTCCTTCGGCCGAGATCTGACACCCGTCCTGCGCCAACCGATCAACCGGATCATCGCCAATGCGGAGACCATCCGGACGAAGCTGGCGGGACCGCTGGCCGACGAATACAGTTCCTACGCTGCCGACATCGCGACAGCGGCCCAACACCTGCTGGCGTTGATCGACGACCTGTCCGATCTCGAAGTCGTCGAATCGGACGATTTTGCCACGGCACCGGACAGGATCGAACTGGCCGATGTCGCTCGCAGAGCCTGCGGCATATTGGGGGTGAGGGCGCGCGAGAAAGGGATCACGCTGGTGGCGCCTCCGGAAGGCGAAAGCCAGCTGGCGATCGCCGAATTCCGCCGCGTGCTGCAGATTCTGCTGAACCTTGTCGGCAATGCGATCCGGTATTCGCCGGAGGAAAGTCAGGTCTGGATCAGGCTCGATCGGATTGGAAACCGCGCGCTGATCACCGTGGCCGATCAGGGGCACGGTCTTGAAGATGCGCAGAAGGAGCAGGTTTTCGAGAAATTCGAACGCCTTGGCCGCAGCGGGGATGGGGGCTCCGGTCTGGGGCTGTATATCTCACGCCGGATCGCGCGCGCGATGGATGGCGACCTGACGGTAGAAAGCGCGCCGGGTCTTGGTGCGCGTTTTACCCTGTCGGTACCTGCGGCTGATGAAATGCGGGAAATACCGCGCTGATCAACGCCGGGCAGACGCCCGCCAGAACAAGAACAACCCGATCAGGAAGGTGATGCTGCCGTAGATGGCCCATTGCCGCTCGGCGAGCATGAAACTTTCTGCAGGCCACATGACAATCCCGAGGCCCTGAAGTGCCCACAGGCCTCCGGAGAGCATGAGAGCTACTCCGAAGACCATGAGGACGAAGCGCATCTTAACGATCGCCGATGGCGACATAGTCGCGTTGGGTCGGACCGGTATAAAGCTGGCGCGGACGGCCGATAACCTGTGCGGGATCCGAAATCATCTCGTTCCACTGCGCGACCCAGCCGACCGTGCGAGCAAGGGCGAAGAGGGCCGTGAACATGGTGGTCGGGAAGCCGATCGAGTTCAGGATGATGCCGGAATAGAAGTCCACATTGGGGAAGAGCTTCTTTTCCTTGAAGTAATCGTCGTTGAGCGCGAGCTCTTCGAGCCGGAGCGCGGTCTCGAAAACCGGATCGCTGACGTTGAGCGCTTCGAACACTTCGCGAAGCGTTTTCTGCATGACCGTCGCACGCGGATCGTAGTTTTTGTAGACGCGGTGACCGAAGCCCATGAGACGGAACGGGTCGTTCTTGTCCTTGGCGCGTTCGATATAATGCGGGATCTTGTCCGGCGAGCCGATTTCCTGCAGCATGTTGAGCGCGGCTTCGTTCGCGCCGCCATGCGCTGGGCCCCACAGGCAGGCAATGCCGGCCGCGATACAGGCGAAGGGATTTGCACCCGACGAGCCGGCAAGACGTACGGTCGATGTCGACGCGTTCTGCTCGTGGTCGGCGTGAAGGATGAAAATCCGGTCCATCGCGCGCTCGATCGCAGGATGGATTTCGTATTCTTCAGCCGGAACGCCGAAGGTCATGCGCAGGAAGTTGCCGGTGTAGCTCAGCGAATTCTTCGGCTGCATGAAGGGCTGGCCGACCGAATATTTGTAGGCCATTGCCGCAATCGTCGGCATTTTCGCGATGAGGCGGTGGCTTGCGATCTTGCGCTGTTCGGGGTCCGAAATGTCGGTGCTGTCATGGTAGAACGCCGACAGCGCGCCGACCACACCGCACATGATGGCCATGGGGTGCGCGTCGCGGCGGAAACCCTGGTAAAACTGACGCAGCTGATCGTGCACCATGGTGTGGCGCGTGATCGTGTAGGTGAAATCGTCGAGCTCGTCCTGCGACGGCAGTTCGCCGTTGAGCAGGAGGTAGCTGACTTCCATGAAGCTGGAATTTTCGGCTAGCTGACCGATCGGATAGCCGCGATGGAGCAGGACCCCTTCTTCGCCGTCGATATAGGTCAGCGCGCTTTCGCAGCTTGCCGTCGACTTGTAGCCTGGATCGTAAGTGAACTTGCCCGTCGTTCCGTAAAGCTTGCGGATATCGACCACATCCGGGCCAACACTGCCCTGCAGCACGGGAAATTCCTGGGTCTGTCCACCCAGATCAAGAGTTGCCTGCTTATCGGCCACGCGTGTCTCCTCAGTCGTTCTCTTCGGTGCCTGTGGGCGAGGCCTGCGCGTCTATGCGAAGCAGCGACTCTTCCTTGCCCAACAGGACCAGCACATCGAAAATGCCGGGGGACGTGGTAGTCCCCGTCAGCGCTGCGCGCATGGGCTGCGCGAGCTTGCCAAGGCCCAGTTCGAGCTTCTCAGCATACGATTTCGTAGTGGCTTCCAGAGCCTCGCTTGTCCAGTCATTTTGCACATGCAGCATTTCCGACAATCCGGCGAGGCGCTGGCGCGCTTCATCGTCCAGCAGGCCAGCGGCTTTGTCGGTCATTTCCAATGGCCGTTCCGCAAACAGAAACGCCGCGCCCTCAACCAGTTCGTTGATCGATTTCGCACGCGTCTTGAGGACCGGCATGGCCTGGGTCAGAAGATCGAGATCGGCCTGTCTGTCCATTCGCGCAGCCACGATTTTAGCGAGACGCGCGTCGTCCGCCTCACGGATATAATGGCCGTTGAGGTTCTGCAGCTTCTTGATGTCGAAGCGCGCCGGGCCTTTGCCCACGCCGTCGAGATCGAAGAGTTCTATCGCTTCCGACTTGGTGATTTCTTCACGGTCGCCATGTCCCCAGCCGAGGCGAAGGAGATAATTGAACAGCGCTTCGGGAAGGACACCTTCTTCGTCCCGATAGCCTTCGACGCCGACAGCGCCGTGGCGCTTGGACATCTTCGCACCGTCGGGCCCGTGGATCAGCGGAACATGGCCATAGACCGGATCGGGCCAACCGCCCTCGATTTCATCCATGGCGCGGATGATCGGCAACTGGCGGAATGCGTTATTGAGATGATCGTCGCCGCGGATCACATGGGTTACACCCATGTCGTGATCATCCACCACAACGGCGAGCATATAGGTCGGGGTCCCGTCTGCACGCAGCAGGACATAATCGTCGATTTCGCCATTCTTGACCGTAACCTCGCCCTGAACCGCGTCGTGGATCGTGGTTTCCCCGTCGGTCGGAACCTTGAGGCGAATTACGAACGGCACGCCGTCCGGGGCCTCGCTTTCGCTGCGGTCGCGCCAGCGGCGATCATACCGCATGGGCTGCTTGTTTGCCCGCTGTTCGGCTCGCATTTGCTCCAGCTCTTCGGAAGTGGCGAAGCACTTATAGGCGTGGCCGGCTTCCAGCAGCTTGTGGGCAACTTCGGCATGGCGTTCGGCCCGATCGGACTGGAATACAGGGGCATCGTCGAAGTCGAGACCCAACCAGTCTAGACCCTCGATAATCTTGTCGATAGCGTCTTGGGTACTGCGTTTCTGGTCGGTATCCTCGATCCGCAGAAGCGTGCGGCCGCCGTGATGGCGCGCATAGAGCCAGTTGAACAGTGCCGTCCGCGCACCTCCGATATGCAAATAACCGGTAGGAGAGGGAGCGAAGCGGGTGACGACCGGGGAATCCTTGCGGTCACTATCGCTTGCCATTTTCTCTCATTTCCTTTCAAACACTTGCATGGCGAGGCAGGGGACGCCTTCAATACCTATGGGGGATGCGGGCGATACGGCCCACGAGACAGTGCCGCGCACTTGGCGTACGCACGGTGTCTTGTCCAGTTCCGCGCACAAGTTTGAAGCGTTTCTGGAGGCCGCCGAGTTCGACCGCGGGCCTTGGCTTACCGTTGCGTTCGGGTGCGGGATCGGACTGTGGTTCTATCTTGCCGCACCGTGGCAGTGGGTCGCGATGATTTCAGCATTCTTGGGAATGGCTGTTCTCTCGTGGGCGGGTTGGCGCCATCAGCCCGGTCGCGCATTCACTCTTGCCGCAGTTATTTCATTGTCTCTGGCGGTTACTGCAGGCGTGTCGGTCGTGTGGGTCCGATCGGCGATCGTGGGCGCAGAACCGATTGCCTATCCACGTTTTGAGCGGATCGATGGGCGGGTCCTGAGCCGGGAAGAGCAGCCGGCTGAAGACAGGGTTAGGTTGGTCCTGGCCGCGCGCGACGGCGAGACGGGAAAAGCGCACGCATATCGGGTCAATGTGCTGCTGTCTGCGGACAACCCGGAATTGCGAGAAGGTGCCAGGGTCAGGCTGTCGGCACGTCTCATGCCTCCGTCACCGCCGATCGTTCCCGGTGCGTACAACTTCGCCAGACGAGCCTGGTTCGATGGGCTTGCCGCAACTGGATCGGCTGTCGGCGATGTAGAGATCATCGAGCCGCCTGGCGCATCCCGACTGTCCATAGCATCCGCTCAGAGACAGCTCTCGCGACACGTTCGCGCCAATCTCGAAGGAACGTCCGGTGCCATCGCAGCCACCCTGGCGAGCGGCGACCGCGGAGCGATTCCCGAAACAGACGAGGAGGCGATGCGCGATTCCGGGCTGACCCATTTGCTGTCTATCAGCGGCCTGCACGTGAGCGCGATCATAGCTGCGACCTATTTCCTGGTTCTGAAGCTGCTCGCGTTCTGGCCTTGGCTGACGCTGCGCATCCGGCTGCCGCTGGTGGCCGCCGGGGCATCGGCGATCGCCGGTATCGCCTATACATTACTTACCGGCGCCGAAGTGCCGACCGTGCGTAGCTGTATCGGAGCTCTGCTCGTACTCGTCGCTTTGGCTGTAGGACGAGAACCACTGTCCATGCGGATGATCGCTATCGCGGCGGGAGTCGTGCTCGCGTTGTGGCCGGAATCGCTCGTCGGGCCGAGTTTCCAGATGAGTTTTGCGGCAGTCATCGCCATCGTATCGCTCCACAATGTGCGTGCGGTACGGGACTTTCTCGCACCGCGACAGGAGAGCTGGCTGCGTCGCATGTCGAGACGGGCGGCAATGCTGTTCCTGACCGGACTGGTCATCGAGCTGGCCTTGATGCCAATCGTCTTATTCCATTTCCATCGCGCCGGTATTTATGGAGCGGCGGCCAATCTGATCGCCATTCCGCTGGTCACATTCATATCGATGCCGCTGGTGGCGCTTGCTTTGGCGCTCGATCTGATTGGAGCGGGCGCGCCGGCTTGGTGGCTGGTGGGCAAGTCGCTCGACCTGCTGCTGGCCATTGCCCATTTCTTCGCTGAGCAGCCGGGGTCGGTCAAACTTGCGCCGCGGATCGGTATGGGAGCGATGGGATTATACGTGGGCGGGGCGCTCTGGCTGGCGTTATGGCAAGGCAGGGCGCGCCTGCTGGGTTTCGCGCCAATTCTCGCCTCTGCCGTGCTGATGATCACCGCCCCGATACCCGATATCCTCATTACGCGTGACGGGCGCGACATAGGCATTGCCAACGAGGCCGAGCGGTTGCTGGTTCTGCACGATCGCGAAGGCGGATATGCTCAGGACAATCTGCTTGAACTGGCCGGTACGGATCTGAGCCCTATCGCGATTGCCGACTGGCCGCGCAGCCGGTGCAGCGACCAGTTTTGCGTCTTCGCCCTAGAACGGGGTGGGCGGCCCTGGTCGGTCCTCGTCGCCCGTAATAGAGATCTCGTGGAAGAGCGGGCGCTGGCCGCGGCTTGCATGCGGGCCGACATCGTCATTGCCGACCGGTATCTGCCGTACAGTTGTCAGCCGCGCTGGCTCAAAGCGGACAGAAGATTTCTCGACCGGGAAGGGGGCGCTTCGATCTATCTGGCAGACCAAAGGATCGATACGGTTGCCCAGGATCAGGGCGAGCATGGATGGTGGCGCGCGCCGCGTGAGTAGGCGCGCGCCAGCAAATCAGTGGTAGCGGCGGAGCAGGCCCGCCAGTTTTCCCTGAACCTGAACCCGGTGTGGTTCATAAACTTGCGCTTCGTATGCGCCATTGGCCGGATCGAGCACGACGCGGCCTGCATCCTTGCGAAGGTATTTCAGGGTCGCTTCTTCATTATCGACCAGCGCCACGACGATCTCGCCATCGCGAGCCGTGTCCGTGCGTTTTACCAGAGCGAAGTCGCCATCGAAGATCCCGGCTTCGATCATGGAATCTCCGGAAACTTCCAAGGCATAATGTTCGCCCGGACCGAGCAGCGCGGCCGGCACAGGCATGCTGGACTGACCTTCGATCGCTTCGATCGGGGCGCCGGCGGCAATCCGCCCATGAAGCGGAACATCGATGATGTCGTTTGCCGGTTCGGGCGCCACCGCCTTTGCCGGGATCGCAGCCGATACGGCGTCGTTTGCCGCCACCGGAGCGGGCGACCCCATCACGGCATTTTCAGGAAGCTTGACCACCTCCAGCGCGCGCGCCCGATTGGGGAGGCGCCGGATGAAGCCGCGTTCTTCAAGCGCCGAGATCAGGCGGTGTACGCCCGACTTGCTCTTCAGATCGAGCGCTTCCTTCATTTCTTCGAAGCTGGGGGAAATGCCGGTGTCTTCCAGACGCTGCTGGATGAACCGGATCAATTCGTGCTGCTTGGCGGTCAGCATTGTGCGAACTCCGTATCGCGTGTTCACAAAAGGCGTGAACGAATGCGGAACAATTAAGCAACCAAAATTGCAAAGTCAAGCAATTCAGCCGTTCCTTGCGGAACAACCGTTCATGGTTCGATCCGGATCAGCGCGCTGAGAAACCGCTGTCGTTAAGCTTTTTGGGCGCGCAGGGGAGACATGGACCACATGGACCACTGTCCAGGGGGATAAAAAGTCCCCCCGCACCGAGGCCGAAATCGCGCTTGAACGCAGGAGGTTTCGTTTGCAGCCGACACCCATAGCCGGTCAGCAGCGTGTAGGACAGATCAGTTGCCGAGCAGGGTACGAGTTGCCGCTTCGACATCGCGTTGGCGCATCAGGCTTTCGCCGACCAGGAAGCTGTTCACCCCGGCGTGTGACAAGCGCTGGCAGTCTTCGAACCGAGAAATGCCGCTTTCGCCGACCAGAAGCGAACCCTCAGGTGCCAGAGGCGCCAAGGCTTCGGTCGTGGCGA
Source organism: Qipengyuania pacifica (assembly GCF_019857205.1). GTDB lineage: Bacteria > Pseudomonadota > Alphaproteobacteria > Sphingomonadales > Sphingomonadaceae > Qipengyuania > Qipengyuania pacifica. The sequence continues at coordinate 139,645 of NZ_JAHWXO010000005.1, forward strand.
GATCGGTCGAGAAGGTCCGCAGGTCCCGGTTGTTCACGCCAATGAGGCGCGACTGAAGCAGTGCTGCACGTTCCATCTCTGCGCGATCATGGACTTCTACCAATACGTCCATGCCATATTCCACCGTGGCCCGTTCGATCTCCACCATCGCACCATCTTCGAGTGCGGCGACTATAATCAGGATCGCATCAGCGCCGAGTGCGCGCGCTTCGGCCACTTGCCAGGGATCGACCATGAAATCCTTGCGCAGGACGGGCAATTCACAAGCTGATCGCGCTTCGACCAGATAATCTTCGTGACCCTGAAAATACGGGGCGTCGGTGAGAACCGAAAGGCACGCAGCGCCCCCTGCAGCATAGGCGCGGGCATGGGCAGCGGGATGGAAATCTTCCCGGATCAAGCCCTTCGACGGTGAAGCCTTCTTGATTTCGGCGATGAGGCCGAAGCCGGACCGTTCCGCACGTTCGAGCGCTGAACGGAAACCACGCGGGGCGGTCTGTTCGCGAGCGGAAGCGTCGAGATCGGCCAGCGACCGCATACGCTTGCGTGCGGCCACTTCTTCCCGTTTGGTGGCGCAGATTTGTTCTAGCTTGTTCATATCAGGCGGCCATTGCGATCCAGCTTTCGAGCAAGGTCCTGGCTTTGCCGGAATCCAGTGCTTCGGCGGCGATTTCGGCGCCTTCCGTCCAGTCGTCCGTACGGTCGGCTACGATCAGAGTGGCCGCGGCGTTGAAAAGTACCGCGTCGCGATAAGGTCCGGGTGTGCCCGCAAGCAGGGCTTCCAGCGCGCGGGCATTGTGACGGGGATCGCCACCGCGAATAGCCTCGACCGGTGCGTGGGGCAGATTGGCATGTACCGCGAGCACTCGGCGCATCTCGAAATCGTTGCCCTGAACGTCTGCCAGTTCGTTGCCGCCGGCAAGGCTTAGTTCGTCCAGCCCTTCGTCGCCCGAGGCGATGAAAGTGCGGTCGGTGCCTAGCTTTGCCTTGGCTGCGGCATAGATGGGGACATAGGCCGGGCGCGCGATACCGATAAGCTGCCGCTTCACGCCGGCCGGATTCGAAAGCGGACCCATCAGATTGAAGATCGTACGAACGCCAAGCTTCTGGCGAATGGGCTGGATCCGTCCCATGGCCGGGTGGTGGTTCTTGGCAAAAAGGAAGCAGATTCCGAGTTCCGCCAACGTCTTCTCGGCACTTTTTCCTGCAGCTTCCATGTCGAGGCCGAGTACCTCGAGCGTATCGGCCGCGCCGGATTTGCTGCTGGCGGCCCGATTGCCGTGTTTGGCGACGGGCACGCCGCAAGCTGCGACGACGAGGCTGACAGCAGTCGAGACGTTGAGCGTGTGGTGTCCGTCACCCCCGGTTCCGCAGCAATCAACCGTGCCGTCGGGCGCGTCGACGGGAATGAGCCTTTGCCGCAGCGCGCGCGCAGCGCCGGCGATCTCGTCAGATGTCTCGCTCCTCGCGGACATATCGACCAGAAACCGTGCGATCGCATCGTCATCGGTTTCACCGTCGAGGATCCAGCCGAAAACCTCTTCTGCTTCCGCTTCCCCAAGATGTTGCTTTGCGTCGGGAAGCGTTTTCATGCCGGGACCCTGGCGGCAATGCCGCAGATTTCGAGGAAGTTGGCGAGCAGGGCGTGACCATGTTCGGTCGCGATGCTTTCCGGGTGGAACTGGACCCCGTGTATGGGCAGATCGCGGTGTCGGAACCCCATGACGCTGCTGCCGTCGAGGCCCGGTGTTTCGCTGGTGGCATTCACGTCCAGGCAGGCGGGAATGTCTTCGACTACGAGCGAATGATAGCGCGTTGCCCTGAACGGAGACGGCAGTCCGGCAAATACGCCAGTGGCATCGTGCGTGACGGGTGACGTCTTGCCGTGCATCAGCCCCCCGCGGACCACGCGTCCGCCGAAAAACTGGCCGATGGATTGATGGCCGAGGCATACACCGAGCAGCGGCTTTCCGGCGTCCGCACATGCTGCCACCAGATCAAGGCTGACGCCGGCTTCATTGGGCGTGCAGGGGCCCGGCGATATGAGATAACCTGCGTGACCTGCCAACAGAGCTTCATCGGCAGTGACGGCATCGTTACGCACGACTTCGACCTCAGCCCCCAGTTCCATCAGGTAATGGACTAGGTTGAAGGTAAAGCTGTCGTAATTGTCGATTACGAGGATTGATCGGCGGTCGGTCATTCGTGGCGTCAATGGAGGCGCGATGCGCGGCTTTCAAGCAAGGAAAGCTGCGGGATGCGAAACGTCGGCGTGACGTCAGGCTTTCTTGCCTGCCAGCTTGTCCGTCGCCTTAACCAAACCGTCGACGATCCCGGTTTCTCCTGCGCTGTGCCCCGCATCGTGAACAATCCAAAGGTCGGCTTCGGGCCAGGCCTTTTTCAACTCCCACGCGGAGACAGGCGGAGTGCAGATGTCGTGGCGGCCCTGGACGATGATACCGGGAATGCCGGCGAGCCTGTCGACGTTCTTCAGCAACTGCGCCTCTTCGAGGAAGAAATCCTCGAGGAAGAACTTGGCGCAGATGCGGGCAAAGGGAACGGCCTTGGAAGGATCGGCAAAACTGTCGAGCAGGGCGGGATCGGGAAGAAGTGTGGCGACGGTTCCTTCCCACAATGACCATTCCCTTGCCGCGGCAAGGCGCGTGTCTTCGTCATCGCTGGTCAGACGCTTGTGATAGGCCTTCACGAGGTCGCCGCGTTCGGCTTCTGGAATGAGGCCGGTGAAGTCGTCCCACTGTTCGGCCATTATTTCGCTGGCGCCGTAGGAATAGAGCCAGTCCTTTTCCTTTTGTCGGCCGAGGAACACGCCGCGCAATACGAGCTCGCTTACCCGCTCGGGATATTTCTGGGCGTAGGCGAGGGCAAGGGTGGAGCCCCAGCTACCGCCGAAAGCCTGCCATTTTTCATGCCCGCACATTTCGCGCAGACGTTCGATATCTTCGACTATGCGCCAGGTATCGTTGTTTTCGATTTCAGCGAAAGGAAGCGATTTGCCGCAGCCGCGCTGGTCGAACAGAAGCACGTCGTAAAGTTCGGGGTCCCATTGGCGGCGATGGGCAGGCGACATCCCGCCACCCGGACCGCCGTGAAGGAAGACGGCCGGTTTCGCCCCCTTGGTGCCGACACGTTCCCAATAGAGCGAATGGCCTTCGCCGACATCGAGCATCCCGGTTTGATAGGGTTCGATCTCGGGATAGAGGGCGCAGCGCGTATCGGTCATTCGGAAGCTTTCTTTCTAACCACGACGATGGGGCCGATCGGGGCCCCGGTATCGAGCCGTTCCGTGGCGGGGTTCCAGAGCTGGGAAACATTCCCATCCAGATACAGCGCGTTCTTCACGTGGAGCTCGTCTTTGTAGAAACGGGCGAGCTTGCCGAAGGAAATCGGCGCATTCGAGATCACGAAATGCGCGCGACCTTCATCGTCCACGCCCACGGCGTTGCGCACGAATTTAGACGGTCCGTCGCGCGTGATTTCCGGGTGAATCTTGCCATCGACAACCAGCATGGGGCCGGATTGCGTCCCGAATTGAGGACGCTCCGTCACATTTTCCAGAAACCAATCCGTGGCGCGCACGGCCCATTCGCCATCGGTGCCGTAGAAAACGCCGTTGGGGTTCATGTGGAAGTTGCCTTCGCCATCGGCGGTATTGAGCGGATGCAGCCGTTCCGAATCTTCCACGAAATACCCGATCGGTTCGCCGTCATCGTCGAACATGCCTGCATTCATGGCAAAGGCGACGGTCTGCGCATCGGTGGCCGCCGCGAAGTCGGTCAGGCTGCGATAGAACTTACCGTCACGCCCAAGTGCCATGCTGATGCTGTGACGCGCCGGGACGGCAAGGCAATGCGTGACCGGCGTATCTTCGAAAATGATCGAACGGCAGGCGCTTTCGACCTGGCTTGCGAGCGTTTCGGTCGGGGTCGGATCGGGCGTGGGATCCACCTGCGCTTGGCCATCGATGCGCGCGCGGGCGACGGGTTCGCCTTCGGGCTGCGCTTCGCAAGCAGTCAAAGCCAGGAGGGCGAGGGCGGCGATAGTAATTCTCATTGACCGAATCCGGGCTCCCTCGCGAGGCGTACGGCTTCCTTGGCCGCAGCGAGCAGGGCGCTCGCCTTCGCTTCGCATTCTTTCTGTTCATAGGCGGGATCGCTGTCGGCGACTATACCTGCGCCAGCCTGCACATGCATCATGCCATCCTGCACCACGGCTGTGCGCAGTACGATGCAGCTGTCCACCGAACCGTCAGGGGCGAAATAGCCGACGCCCCCAGCGTAGGGGCCGCGCGTCGCCGGCTCGAGTTCGGCGATGATCTCGCAGGCGCGCACCTTGGGCGCCCCGCTGACGGTGCCCGCAGGGAAGCCGGCGAACATCGCATCGATCGCATCTTTCGAGGGATCGAGCCGCCCGGTGACGTTGCTGACGATATGCATGACGTGGCTGTAGCGTTCGACAGTGAAGCTTTCCGTCACGGTAACAGTCCCGGATGCGGCGACGCGGCCGACATCGTTGCGTCCGAGATCGAGCAGCATCAGGTGTTCGGCGCGTTCCTTGGGATCGGCGAGCAGGTCCTGTTCGGCAAGCCGATCTGCCGCAGAATTGGCGCCGCGCGGCCGTGTGCCGGCAATCGGCCGAATGGTGACCTCGCCATCGCGCACGCGCACGAGGATTTCCGGACTTGAGCCGACAATGGCAAAGCCGGGCATGTCGAGAAAATAAAGAAAAGGCGATGGGTTCACGCGCCGCAACGCACGATAGAGGTCCATCGGCGGGAGTGTGAAAGGCGAAGTGAAGCGCTGAGAGAGGACGACCTGAAAAATGTCGCCAGCCGAAATGTAGTCCTGAGCCTTGAGAACCATCGCTTCGTAATCCGCGGCGGACATGGTCGGGGCCAGGGAAGGTTCGGGATGGTCCGTCACGGCGTTCGCGGATGGTGGTAATTGCTGAGCAAGTTTGCGCAGAACGTCGTCGATCCGTTCGCCAGCAAGCTCCATCGCCAATTCGTCCCAGACGGGTGCGACGCAGAACAGCGCGTCGCTCAGCCGGTCGAAAACAAGCAGGACAGTGGGCCGGACAAACAGCATGTCCGGCAGATCGAGTTCGCCATGTGGAGGGCGGGGCAGCTTCTCCACGAGCCCGATCGTTTCGTAGCCGAAATGGCCGACAAGGCAGGCAAGGGCTGGCGGCAATTCACTGGGCACATCGCAGCGGCAGGATTCCACCAATGCGCGAAGATTTTCTAGGGTGCCACCTTCACAAGCGTGAAAGGCATGGTGATCGTTCTGCCAGTCGCGATTGATCTCCGCCCGATCGCCGGTCGCCCTGAACACGAGATCCGGATCGAGACCCATGAGACTGTAACGGCCGCGCACGTCGCCGCCTTCCACCGACTCGAGCAGGAAATCGCCGCGGCCTTCGCAAAATAGCTTGAGCGCCGCCCCGACAGGCGTTTCGGTATCTGCGACCACCTGCCGCCAGACCAGCGCAGGCCTGCCGTCAGCCAGCGCTTCACGCGCCTGGTCGACGCCTTTGAGACTTGTGCTCAAATGCGCCTCAGTTGCCGATCAGCTGCTTGCGAACAGCATCGATAGCCGACGGATTGCGCGATACACCCAGCTCTTCACGCATGGCGAGGCGGAGCTGTTCGGCATATTCTTCGCCGATCAGGGGGCCCATCTGACGGGTCGCCTGTTCGATCAGCGGGTCGTCCTTGGCGATGTCGTCCATGGTAATGTCGTTGACCTTGACCACGAAGAACCCGGTGTTGCCGCCGGCATCGAGCTTTTTCGTGGTGCCCTCCGCCATGCTGAACAGGAGGGCGAGAGGCGGCGGTACGCGCTGCTCGCGCTGGCGAGCGAGATCCTCGCGCGTCATATCAACCGATTGAGCCGGGGGCACGCGGCGGTCTTCTGCAGCAAGGGCCGCCTGCATCGTGCTGCCTTTACGCACCCGGGCCATCACCCGATCGGCAGCGGCCTGTGCAGCCTTCATGCCCTCCGTTGCACGCCAGCGCGCTTCGACGAGCTGTTCGATTTCCTGGTAGGGGGCGACAGCGGCGCCGGTGATGTCGCCGACTTCATAAACGAGATAAGTCTGTCCGCCATCGACAGGTGCGATCTCGGGCTCTTCCACTTCCATCTGAAAAGCCGTGGCAAGTGCGGGGCGCAGGACGTCGGGCACGGACTGTTCCGGATTTTCGAACATGCGGCCGTCGGCGAGCGTCGGTCCGACGTTCGACAGCTGAAGATCCAGATCGTCGGCAACTTCGGCGAGCGTAGCACCGTCACGCAACTGCTCCTCAATCTCGGTAGCGAGATCGGCGAGGCCGCGAACGCGCTTTTCTTCGCGAAGCGTGTCGGAGATTTCTCCGCGAACATCGGCAAGGGTGCGGGCCGGGGTGGCCTCCACCGAATCGATGCGTGCGACGTGCCAGCCAAGTGAACTGCGGGCGGGCGTTGTCATCGCGCCATCTGCCGCGGCGAAATATGCTGCGGCAACGGCGGGAGAGGATTGCGCGGCCAAGGCACTGCGTGTGACGTCCACCACCGGCGACGCGCGCAGACCCGCTTCCCGTGCGACCTGTTCGAAGGAGGCGCCGCCAGCAACGCGGTCGCGAATCGACTTTGCCGCAGCTTCGGTGGGTACGATCAATTGCGTGAAGTTCCGCGTTTCGCTTGCGGCATATTGTTCGGCGTCGCGCTTGTAGCGGGCTGCGATCTCGGCTTCGGTCGGTTCGATCCGGTCGCCCAAGGCATCAGAATCGAACGTAGCGTAGCGGATCACGCGGCGCTCGGGGCGGACGAAAGCTTCCCGGTTGGCGTTGTAATAAGCACGTAGAACTTCAGGATCGGCGGCGCCCGACGGGGCGTACGTTGCAGCGGGCAGAAGGGCGATTGAACCCTGGCGGCGTTCTTTGAACAACTGTGCATAGCGGTAGGCCAGCTTGTTCGGCACCGACGCCCCGAAACTGGCCGGAATCAGCAATTGCTGCGAAAGCAGGCCGACACCGAGATCGCTGCGGACCTGAGCGTCGCTGATCCGTTGCATGGCCAGCGCCTGGCGATACGTCTGTTCGTCGAAATTGCCGTCCGCGCCGCGAAAGGCGGGGATCATGCGAATTTCGCTGTTCAGCAGATTCTCTCCGGCACGAAACCCATATTTTCTGGCGTATCCCTGGATCGCGTTACGATCGATCAGAGCTTCCAGAACCAGTTCCAGCTGACCGCTGCCGACGAATTCCGGCATGGAAAGCGTGGGATCTTCCTGCCGAAGACGGTCGAGGCCACTATTCGCAGCCACTACCAGGTCGGCAGTGCCGATCTTTTCATCGCCGACCACGGCGACGCGATCACCGCCTGCGATTCCACCGAATGTGCCGGTGCTGGAAACGTCTGCGCTGGCAAAGGCGAGGGCTATAAGTCCAAGAAATGCCAGAGAAATGGCAAGGCCGAGTTTGGTCTTGAAGAAGTTGCGGAAGAACTGGAACATGATCTGCGGGCGATCCCATCGGGTTGCTGCTGTCGTTCTGGCGGGGCCGGAACGGGTTGGGGCGCTTTATCCGCCCTGCGACCCATGAGCAACAGGCTGCAAAGGGTTTTGACGCGGGAAGAAACCTTGTCTAGCGGAGCGCAACTCTTGCCCCATATAGCGGGGCCCTCACTCAGACAATTTGCAGGACGTACCCATGGCCGAACGGCCCTACATCGTTGGAAACTGGAAAATGAACGGCACGCGCGCCATGCTTTCGGAAGCGCGCGCCATCGATCGTGCGGCCCAGCGCTACATGAAGGTCGAGGTTGCCGTGGCGCCACCTTACACTCTGATTCACGCGGTTCATAAGGAAGCCGAACAGATCGGGATCGGTGCACAGGATTGCCATTCCGGCGCCGAAGGCGCGCACACGGGTGATATCAATGCATCGATGGTGGCCGACGCCGGCGCGAAGTTCGTCATACTGGGACACAGCGAACGGCGCCAGGACCATGCCGAAACCAACGAATTGATCAACGCGAAGATCGAATCGGCGCTCGAAGCCGGCCTTCGCGTGATACTGTGCTGTGGCGAATCGCTGGAAACCCGCGATGCGGGAGAGGCGGAAAGCTTCGTTCTGGGTCAGCTACGCGCAGCGTTGCCGATTTTTCAGGATCCGGCAGACCGGCTCACGATCGCGTATGAGCCGATCTGGGCCATCGGCACGGGCCGTACCGCGACGGCCGAAGACATTGCCGCCATGCACCGCGCTATACGCGCTCTACTGGATGAGACCTTTGGCGAAGATGTTTCTGCCAAGGTTCGCATTCTTTATGGCGGTTCGGTGAAGCCGGATAACGCGCGCGAGATTCTTGCGGTGCCGGAAGTGGGTGGCGCGCTTGTCGGCGGTGCCAGCCTTTCGGCCGAAAACTTCCTCGGCATCGTTGTGGGCGCCTCGGAAGCCGAAGAGGTATAAGCAGGCCCGCCTTGCCGTTTTCCGCTCGCGCGCCTAAATGCGCGTGAGCCCAGCCAATCACATTCCAAGAGTACTCGCATGTTCCTCTTCCTTACCGTCGTTCAGGCGATCGTCGCAGCCGCGCTAGTCGGCGTCATCCTGATGCAACGTTCGGAAGGCGGCGGCCTCGGAGTGGGCGGCAGCCCGTCCGGCATGCTGAGTGCCCGCGGTGCCGCGGACTTTCTGACCCGGTCCACCAAGTGGCTTGCCATTCTTTTTGTGGTCCTGTCGATCGGTCTTGCTGCAGTTGCGGTCGAGACGACTGGCGGCGATGCAATCGAATCGACACTTGATCGTACGGTCGCTCCGGCCGCGCCCGCAGACCCGCTCGGCCCGGCAACCACTAACCAGCCTGCCGCCACCGGACAGGAAGCGCCCGCGAATCCCGATCCGCTAGCAACCCCAGCCGAATAATCTTCAGAACATCGCAGGCTTGTGGATTGCGCCGCATGCTCGGCGCGATTTGCAGCTGTTTGCGCTTGCCCCGACTCAAACACTAAGCTTAAGGCCCGACTCCCATGGCGCGGTATATATTTATCACCGGCGGCGTGGTCTCCTCGCTCGGCAAAGGTCTCATGGCAGCATCGCTTGCTGCTCTCCTCCAGGCGCGTGGCTACAAGGTCCGTATTCGAAAGTTCGACCCCTATCTCAATGTCGATCCAGGGACGATGTCCCCGTATCAGCATGGCGAAGTCTATGTGACGGACGATGGGGCGGAAACGGACCTGGATCTGGGCCATTACGAACGCTTTACCGGGGTGTCGGCGCATCAGGGCGACAACATTACATCCGGTCGTATCTATCAGGACATCATCGCCAAAGAGCGGCGGGGGGATTATCTCGGCGCGACGGTGCAGGTGGTTCCGCACGTCACGGACGAGATCAAGGCCTTCGCGCTTGCCGGTCAGGACGATCACGATTTCATCCTGTGTGAGATCGGCGGCACGGTTGGCGATATCGAAGGGCTGCCGTTCATGGAAGCAATCCGCCAGCTTCGAAATGAGCTGGAGCCATGGCAGACGCTGAGCGTGCATGTCACCCTCGTGCCCTATATTGCTGCGGCGGGTGAGTTGAAGACGAAGCCGACCCAGCATTCAGTACGCGAACTGGCGAGCCTCGGAATCAAGCCCGATGTCCTGCTTTGCCGGGCGGAACACCCAATCCCCGACAGCGAACGGCGCAAGATCGCGCAGTTCTGTAACGTGCGACAGGAGGCCGTGATTCCGGCACTGGACGCACCCTCGATCTATTCCGTGCCGTTGCAATATCACGGTGAAGGGCTGGACGCCGAAGTGCTACGCGCCTTTGGCATTACCGATGCGCCAGACCCCGATCTGTCGCGCTGGTACGATGTAGTGGACCGCCATTCCAATCCGGAAGGCGAAGTCACGATCGGCGTGGTCGGAAAGTATGTCGGCCTGCAGGACGCGTACAAGTCGCTCAATGAAGCGTTGGTTCACGGCGGTATGGCGCACCGGGTGAAGGTCAACACAAAGTGGATCGATGCGGAAATATTTGAAGGCGACGACGCCGATATTGCCGCGAAGCTGGAGCCAATGCACGCTATCCTGGTGCCCGGTGGCTTTGGCGAGCGTGGTAGCGAAGGCAAGATCGCCGCGGTCCGTTTCGCACGCGAACGCAAGGTGCCGTTTCTCGGCATTTGTCTGGGTATGCAAATGGCCTGCATCGAAGCGGCACGTTCCGCAGGCTATGCCAGCGCCAGCTCGACCGAGTTCGGCGAAACGGCCGAGCCGGTCGTCGGCATCATTACCGAATGGATGACGGAAGAAGGCCTGCAAACGCGTGAGGCAGGCGGCGATCTGGGCGGAACGATGCGCTTGGGCGCGTATGATGCCAAGCTTTCCGCGAACAGCCACGTGTCGCAAATTTACGGTGGCAATACGATGATTTCCGAACGCCATCGTCATCGGTACGAGGTCAACAGCGCCTATATCGATTCCCTGGAAAGTCAGGGTCTCGTGTTCTCGGGAATGTCGCCGGACGGGTTGCTTCCCGAAATCGTAGAACGGCCGGATCACCCATGGTTCATAGGGGTACAGTTCCATCCGGAACTGAAGTCCAAGCCGTTCGATCCGCACCCGCTGTTCGCCGGTTTTGTTGGCGCTGCGCTCGAACAGGCCAGGCTGGTCTGACGGGGTAAAAAGCAGCCGATACGGCAACTCACTGAAATCGCAGATCAATGATTTTCGGTCGCTTGTAACGAGGCGACAAAATCATCGCGCCCAGCCGTCGACGCTTTATCTTTTGATACATCTGGTGCAAAATCCTGTCAGATCCGCATCAGAGGACAGAGGGTAGAGAGATGCGCTTCGCCAACATGCGGTGGGGCTTGCCCCGATGACGGTCGTCTTCTGCGACCCGGACGGCCGATTTCGGGGCTGGGCGGCGTAAAGCGTCGCGGGGGCGGAACTTTTGTTCCGCCCCCTACATTTTCACCAGATTGACCAGATGATCAGGCGGCCTTGGTGCCGTCTTCCTTGTCAGTCTTGACCACTTCGAGCGGTTGCTGTCCGCCGATAGCGATCTTCTTCGGCTTCATCGCATCGGGGACTTCGCGAACGAGGTCGATGACAAGCAGCCCATCAGCAAGGTCCGCATTGTCCACCCGCACGTAATCCGCCAGTTCGAACCGGCGTTCGAATCCGCGGTTGGCAATGCCGATATGCAGCATTTCGCCTTCGTTGAATTCGTCACGCTTCTTGCCGGTTACGACCAGCAGATTTTGCTGCGCGACGATGTCGAGATCACCCGAGCGGAATCCTGCAACTGCCAGCGTGATGCGATAATCGTCATCGCCGCGGCGCTCGATATTGAAGGGGGGGTAGTTATCTCCGCCGGCGTTGCGCGCCTGTCGTTCCATCAGGTCGAATACACGATCGAAACCTACGGTGGAGCGGCGGAAAGGTGTAAGGTCCATACGGTTCATCGAAACAAATCCTCTTGTGAGCGATTTTAACCAGACGAGGCCCGCATTCGGCACCCCGTCGTCGCCATGCGAGGCATGGCAACGATTCCGAAATAGGTTCACGGATCGGGCTTTCAAGTAGACCAGGCGCACGCTATTTCGGGCGTTGGAAAGATAGAGGAATTTCATGAGTCAGCCGCAAGTCGATATCTACACCAAGTTTGGTTGCGGATTCTGTTTTCGCGCCAAGCGCCTGCTCGATGAAAAAGGGGTCGAGTATAACGAATTCGACATCACCATGGGCGGGTCAAAGCGTGACGAAATGCTGGCTCGGGCGCCGCAGGCCACGACCGTGCCGCAGATATTTATCGGAGATACCCATGTGGGTGGATCGGACGACCTCTCGGCGCTCGAGCGGGATGGAAAACTCGACGCTATGCTGACGGGTTGAATGCCCCGCATTGCCATCTTGCAGATGACTTCGGGTATCGATCCCGAAGAAAACGCCACAGCCATTGAAGACGCCATTGTTTCTGCGGCGGACAATGGCGCTGCCATGATATTCACGCCGGAAATGTCGGGCCTGCTCGATCGCGATCGAAAACGGGCTGCGAAGTCGATAGTCTTGGAAAGCGACACGCCTGCGCTTGCCAGGGCACGGGATGCTGCACATCGGGCGGGCATTTGGGTTTCGCTCGGATCGCTTGCCGTAAAGTCTCCAAATGACAGATGGGCAAATCGCGCTTTCGTGATTGATCCAAACGGAAACATCGCGGGCCGCTACGACAAGATACATATGTTCGACGTCGATCTCGACAGTGGGGAAAGCTGGCGAGAATCGAACGCTTACGAGCCAGGGCAAGAGGTGGTCACGGTCCCCGGAACTCCGGTTGGGCGACTGGGCCTGTCGGTTTGCTACGATATTCGTTTTCCAGCACTGTACGAGCAGTTGGGTAGGGCGCAGTGCGATTGCATCTCCATTCCTGCAGCCTTCACCGTACCGACTGGTAGGGCTCATTGGAATGTTCTCCAAAGGGCCCGGGCGATTGAAGCGAGCGCTTTCGTCGTTGCCGCGGCGCAGGTGGGTGAACACGCCGACGGGCGTCGGACCTATGGCCATAGCATGGTTGTGGACCCCTGGGGCGACGTCTTGCTTGAAATGGAGGGCGACGACGCGGCGCTTGCTTACTGCGATATCGATCTTGCCAGAATTGCTGAAGTTCGCGCGCAGGTGCCAAGCCTTGCCAATAGACGAGAAATAGCGAAATAGGCCGCCACATGATAGTGTTCGATCTCTCCTGTAGCGAAGGCCATCGGTTTGAGGGCTGGTTCGGCTCGTCGGATGATTATGCTGACCAGAAAGCAGGCGGCTTGCTCGTCTGCCCGCAGTGCGGCAGCGAGGAAATCGGCAAGGCGCCAATGGCCCCGTCAGTGCCAGCCAAGAGCAATACCCGATCGCATGCGCCCGCCGAAACCACTCAGGTAGTCAAAGGCGAAATGCCAGCCGAGGTGAAAAAAGCGTTGGAAAAGCTGGCGAAAGCTCAGGCGAAAGCGCTGGAGAGCAGCACATGGGTTGGCGACAAATTCGCCGAGAAGGCTCGCGAAATGCATTACGGCGAAGCCGATGAGGCCCCGATTCACGGTCGCGCCACCAGAGACGAGGCGGAGGACATGATGGCCGAAGGAATCTCTGTCGCACCTCTTCTCGTACCGGTAGCACCACCAGAAGAACTCAACTGATTGCCTCGGCGGTTCGAGCCGCTATACGAGGCACCGGCGCGCCCGTAGCTCAGTAGGATAGAGCATCAGATTCCTAATCTGGGGGCCACAGGTTCGAATCCTGTCGGGCGCACCATTTTTCGAAAACTGGCAGTATTCTTGGATTTTTCGATTCAGGCGCAAACCGGTGAACCGGCAATTCAATCTCGAACTAAAACTACGCGTTCGAAGCTCTTTTTGCTGGGAGCCACTTACGATCAAGCCAGCAATCATCGCTCGCCGTAACGGGTTTACCGAATAGATAACCCTGTCCTTCCCGGCAACCGAGAGCCAGCAGGCGAATTCTTTGCTCGTCGGTTTCGATCCCTTCGGCAGTTACCTCCAAGTTGAGGCTCCGCCCGAGAGAAATCACGGCAGATACAATCGCTGCGCCTTGAGGCCTGTTGCAAAGATCCTGAACGAAGGAACGGTCGATTTTCAGCCTTGTAACAGGGAGACGTGCCAGTGTGGAAAGCGATGCAAAGCCGGTCCCGAAGTCATCAAAAGCTATGTTGATTCCGCAATCCCGTAGCTCACTTAACGCTGTCAAAATTTGATCGTCCGAGCGCAGCGCGATCGTTTCCGTGATTTCTATTTCGATGTCCGCTGGCGAGAGAGCGTGTTTCTCCAATGCCTGACCAATAGTCTTTCCCAAATTGCCGTTAGTGAATTGGGCCGCGAACAGGTTCAATGCCATGCGTTGCACATCCAGGCCCAGCATTCGCCAGACCGCCATTTGTCGGCACGCTTCATCTATGACCCACTCGCCGCCTCATGAGCGACGAGATGCGTTTCGAGGGTGTTCAAAAAGTCCGCTGGGAAAAGCAGCCCGCGTTCCGGGTGCTTCCAACGCAACAGCGCTTCCACACCGATAAGCTCCTGATCGGACAGCCGGACCTGAGGCTGATACGTGAGTTCCCATTCCCCGCGCTCGGTCGCTAGGCGCAGCTCGTCTTTGAACGCTCGCCGCGCGGTCAATTGGTTGGCAATCGGAGGGTCGAAGACGCGGATGTTGTCCTGGCCGGTCTTCTTCGCTTCGAGAGGGGCAAGATCGGCCCTCAGCAATAGTTCTTCGGCATCTTCGGCATGAAGCGGCGCGAGGCCAATTCCAATGCTCAGTCCGATTTGCATGCGGTGCCCGGACAGCACGAAGGGCTCTTTAAAGGCGTCATTCAGTCGCTGAGCTGTTGCCGTCGCACTGCTTTGTGCTCCATTCCCCGGAAGCAGTATTGCGAATTCGTCTCCCCCCAGACGTGCAACTATTGCGCTAGGTTCGAGTAGGCCAACGAGGCGGACGGCGACGCCTTGGAGCAAAGTGTCGCCAACCGCATGACCGAACGTGTCATTGACCTCCTTGAAGCGATCAAGATCGATGGCGAATACCGTAGCGTGCCCGCGAGCGATCACCGCTTCCAGCTTTTTGGAGAAGCCATTGCGATTGGCTAGACCGGTAAGCGCATCGTGATGGGCAAGGTGTTCCAGCCGAAGTTCGCGCTCCCGACGGTCGGTGATGTCGTGGATTTGCGCGCCGATTTCGATACCATCGGGACCAAGCCAGCTCGCAAGTCTCATTTCGACAGGAAACTCACTTCCGTTCTTGCGAACAGCGACGAGCTCAATCGTTTTGCCCGACAAATTGGACACACCGGTCGTGGAAACACGCTTCATTCCCGCGACATGATGGTCACGGAACCTTGCTGGGATGATGATTTCGATGGGTTTACCGATAGCTTCCGATGCCGAATATCCGAAGATATCCTCTGCGGCGGGGTTCCAGTAAGTGATTTTCCCAGCTGCGTTCGACGTTATCAACGCCAGCCCCATAACTTTCGCAAAACTGCTGATCGCACGATCTGGCAGACTGGTGCGGCTTTCCTCCACCAAGGCAGTGGCTAGGGCGGCAAGATCTTTAAGCTTCTCACATGTGTTGGCATCAAAGCTTTCGCGCGGGCGGGTGTCGCCGATGCATAACACACCCAGGGGGTGACCACTCGAATTGAGGAGCGGAACCCCGGCAAAAAAACGTAGTTCCTCCTCGCCGTCAAAGGCTGGAGCGCCGGGGACGTGTTGATCGAAGCGGGCGTCCAGGACTATTAACGGCTCGAGCGTACCGAGTACATGCGCGCACAAAGCGCGCGCCCTCTCAACGTTGTACATGTCGAGGCCATGGCCAGACTTGAACCCATGCTCATCTTCTAAAACAAGCGAAAGAATACTTATGGGAACGTCAAACACGTTCGAAGCGAATTTGGTGATCGCGTCATAGGCGGGTTCCGATCCCGCCCCGAACTTTTCTTTGGAAGCGGGCGCTGCCAAACGCCTCTCTTCTATCGATTCTGCGACCACTGACGTTCCTAGTTTAAATGAGATCGTCGGAGCTTAACCTGCAGCATGTTAAGAGCGCGCTACTGCAGAACCGCACCATTATACTTAAAAGTATGGTCAGGTCAGAACGTGGGTGCTCATTGAGTGGGACGGGTCCGGGTGTACGTGATGGGATGCGAGATCAAGAGGCACCGTGGCCATTTATCGGCCGAACCGTCTGGCTGCGGTCGCGAGAGAAGCTAGTGCAAGCGAGCACAGAGCAAGTAGGCCACAGGTTCCTGCCCATCCGAACGCGTCGTAAACGGCCGTGCCAGCATAGCTGCCGATGCCGCCACCGATGAACATCATGACAACGTAAACCGTGGTCAACCGCGTTCGCACACCCGGATCGAGTGCGAGGAAAGTCATTCGACCGGTTACATCGACACCCGGGCCCACGAAATTCGTGATCATGAGCGGGATTATGAGGGTCCAGAGCGAGCCGCCGAGGGGCCAGAGGAGCAAGATGCCTGCGAGTTGACAGAACGCGAAGATCGCCCGCGCCTTGCGGGCGCCGACTTCGTCGGCCCATCGCCCAAGCCGGGGCGTGGAAAAAATGGAGATCGCAGCAAGGCCCGCAAGATACCCGACCGTGTCCGTCCCATACCCCATTTCGGGAGAGGTCAAATAAAGTGCAAGGCCGAGCCATACGGCAATGAACTGACCGAAGTTCAGCGCCTGGATCGCGCCCGAAAACAGTATCTCCCGATGCTTGCCTATCAATGGGAATACTGAGACTAAGAGATTCAGATAGGACTGCCGGTCTCGTGCAGATCGCTCCCCACCTTCCATTAGTCGCGGCAAGGCGAGTGTGACAGCCAACATCAGTGCCGCTGCGATCCAATAGATCATTCGCCATCCGAAATGCTCGGCAACCACACCAGCACCCACCCGTGCAACGAGGATCCCGAGAATAACGCCCGCAGCCAATTTCGCCGTCACCTGACCCAGTCGTTCCGGCGCAACACGCTTCGAAGCGTAGGCCGGCAAAAGATAGGGCGCTATGGTGAAAAAGCCGAGCATCGTGGACCCGATGACGAATAGCGTGAAACCTCGAGCGATGGCCATCAGCGCGATCGAAGCGGTCTGACCAGCAGCAAAGGTAATCGTCAGCCTGCGGTTCGAAATACGATCGCCAAGCGGAAGGAGCAGAAAAATGCCTACGGCCAGAGCGATCTGGTTGAGTGCCGGGACTAAACCGATTCGGGAATGACTGACCCCGAAATAATCGGCCACTTCGGCGATTATCGGATGGATGTAGTAGGCGTTAGCAGTGACCACTGCCGCAGCAATTGCCAGTGAAGTTTCCTGAGCGCCGGTCAGTCGCGTAGGCTGGCTCACGCCCAACGTCTTGGTGCATGGGTCACCGATATTACCCTGAATCTGACCGCGAAAGCCGGTCCTGTGTTCGGACCTTTATGGTGTCTTTTGCGTCGTGTCACCCAACTGACTAACGGGCACCGTTTCTTTGAAAGTATGCGTCACATAGGGGAAAGGAATTTCGATCCCGGCGTCATCCAGCGCGGCCTTGATCGCACGGATAACCTTGTCCTTGCTTTCCCAACCCGCACGCGGCGTCGACCCGGCCCACCATCGGATGAGAAAGTCGACGGAACTGGAATTGAATTCCTGCGCAAAGATATCAACGCCCTTGCTGGCGAGTACGTCATCGACATCTTCGACCGCCCGGCGGATGATAGCGGCAGCATGATCGAGCTGCGTGTCGTATGACACGCCGACTACAACCTGATGCCGGCGCTGATCGACATCGGTAAAGATTTCAACCGGGTTCTTGAAAAGGATGGAGTTCGGCACGACTGTGAGTTCGCCGGACAGTTTGCGCACATGCGTTTCGCGTAATGTGATGTGTTCGACCTTGCCGGTGATATCTTCGCATTCGATCACGTCGCCGATGCGCATTTTTTCCCGCAGCATGATGAGCACGCCTGCCAGGAAATTCTCGAAGATGTCTTGGAAGGCAAAACCAATCGCCACGGCTCCGATACCGAGCCCGGCAAGCAGGCTGGCCGGCGTGAGATCGGGGATGACCACCACCGCCGCGATGAAGATGCCGAGGGTCCAGATCCCGAGCCTGACGAGCGTATCGATAAGGTTCTTCAGGCTGCTGCGTATCTCGGTGCGCCCAACGACGGCGTCGGAAATGCGCACGGCAAATCGCGCAACGATCCACGTCATAAGGATGATGAAGAATGCAATCGCAAGGCTGGGCAGCGCCTCTACAAAGCCTTTGCCCATGGTTTGCAACTGCGTGCGCAGCGTTGCGATATAATTCACGTCGCAGAAAACTCCCTTTGCGAGGCAACGGGAGGGTTGCACAAAGGGTTCCGAATTGCTGGCTATGGCCTTTAGAAAGGCTAGCTTCCGGCGTGTTCCTTGCGAGCGATTTCATGCAGCCAATCGGCGTGCCTCGGAGCTTTCTTAGTCTGGCTCCATTCGTCCAGCATCATGGGGGCAACACGCTTCAATTCGGCGTACTGTTCATCGGTGCCGATATCCGTGGCTAGTTCTACCCGATGACCATTCGGATCAAAGAAGTAGATCGATTTGAAAATGCCGTGGTGAGTTGGACCCAGAACCTCGATGCCCAAGCTCTCGACATGCGTCTTAGCCGCGAGCAATTCTTCTTCGCTGCCAACTTTGAAAGCGAGATGCTGGACCCAAGCCGGGGTATTTTCGTCCCGGCCCATGTCTTTCTGATTTGGCAGTTCGAAGAAGGCTAGGATATTGCCATTACCCGCATCGAGGAAAACGTGCATGTAAGGGTCGTAATCGCCCGTGGATGGCACGTGATCCTCTGCAAAGGCCGTCGTGTAATCCATGCCGAGTACTTTGCCGTACCATTCGACCGTTTCCTTGGCATCCTTGCAGCGATAGGCCGCATGGTGGACGCCAGCCAGTTTCACGGGATGAACAGGTGCTTCGCTCATTCTGCGGGCTCCGTCTCGACTGTCTTGGCGTCCTCAACGCTGAGGGCGCCGCGCTTAATCTGGTCGCGCTCCATGCTCTCGAACAGCGCCTTGAAATTCCCTTCACCGAAACCTTCGTCACCCTTGCGCTGGATGAATTCGAAGAACACCGGACCGACCTGCGCTTCGGCAAAAATCTGCAGCAGCAGACGCGGGTGCCCGCCTTCTGTCGTACCATCGAGCAGGATCCCGCGGGCTTTCAATTCATCCACTGGCTCCCCGTGATCGGGCAAGCGGTCGGGCAGCATTTCGTAATAGGTTTCGGGCGGGGCGGTCATGAAGGGAACGCCAAGGTTCTTCAGATTGTCCCAGGCCTGCACAAGATCGTCGCAGATCAAGGCAATGTGCTGGATACCCTCTCCGTTGAATTCCTTGAGGAACTCTTCGATCTGGCCCTTACCGCCTTCACCTTCCTCGTTGAGCGGAATGCGAATTTTGCCATCAGGCGCGGTCAATGCTTTGGATGTCAGGCCGGTATACTCACCCTTGATGTCGAAAAAGCGGATTTCGCGGAAGTTGAAGAGCGTCTCGTAATAATCCGCCCAGTATTTCATGCGTCCGTTATAAACATTGTGCGTCAAGTGATCGATCACGTTGAAGCCGGCTCCAATAGGCCACTTTTCGACACCATCGAGATATTCGAAATCGATATCGTAGATGGAGAGGCCGTCGCCTTCTGCATCTGCATAACGGTCAATGAGATAAACGATAGCACCGCCGATGCCACGGATGGCAGGGATGCGCAGCTCCATCGGGCCGGTTTCCACCGCGACGGGTTCTGCACCTTTATCGAGAAGTTCTTCATAGGCCTTCTTCGCATCGCGAACCCTGAAACCCATGCCGCATGCCGAGGGGCCGTGCTCGCGCGCAAAAAACCATGCGGCGCTTCGCGGTTCGTAGTTGAGGATGAGGTTGATCTGACCCTGACGCCAGAGATCCACGTCCTTCGATCGGTGCGTGCCCACATGGGTAAATCCCATCGCTTTAAAGACCGGTTCGACGACGCCTTTTTCGGGAGCGCAGAATTCGACGAACTCGAATCCGTCGAGTCCGATTGGATTTTCGAAGAGATCGGTCATTTCAATCCTCTGGGATTTGCTAGGTGGTTTCAAAAGTAACTAATCACAGTCGCTCGTAAGCTGTCAAGTTTTCAACGGCCGTGCATGGTGGCCAGTTCCTTTCATGCGTCAAACGGATGTCGACGATGAATTGTACTTGCGCGAACCGGTTAACTGTGATTCTGTCGCCTCATGCGCCGCACAAATTCCCTAGCTTCCATCCGCCGAGTCAGGACCTCGCAGCACGCCGCTCTTGCTGCGCTCCTGGTCATGGGCGGATTGGCGATTGCAGGTCCATCCGGACTGCTTGCCTGGAGTGAGAATTTGCGGCTGCTCGATCAGCGAGAGGCCCAGCTGGCGAAGCTGCAGGCCGAAAGGCATGCGCTGGAGAACCGGGTCGCCTTACTCGATCCCAACGCCGCTGATCCCGATATGGTCGGCGAGCTGCTGCGTAGTCAGCTCAATGTCGTGCATCCGAACGAAGTCGTCATAAAACTGGAAGACTGAACGGAGCGAAACCATCGCTTGCCGTAAGGGTTTTCGTATGCACATGCGCTCTGCCGTTGCGCGGGTCGCAAGCCTGTGCCTATAGGCGCAACTGACATCCTCCCCGGAAGAACAAGGACACAAGTCTTGGCCAAAGCCCCCCGGAGCAAGAAGCAGCCCACCAAATCGCCTGCGGAAGATCCCGACTTCGCTCTCCACTCCCTGCAAGAGGCGTTGGAAGAGAATCGCCACTACGATGCCAGCAAGGAGCAGATGCTCCATTTTTACGAGCAGATGCTGCTCATCCGTCGCTTCGAAGAGCGCGCGGGCCAGCTGTATGGTCTCGGCCTGATCGGCGGTTTCTGTCACCTTTACATCGGACAGGAAGCTGTTGCGATCGGCCTCCAGTCCGCGCTCGATGGTGACAAGGACAGCGTCATCACCGGATACCGCGACCATGGTCACATGCTCGCCTACGGCATCGATCCCAAAGTCATAATGGCCGAACTGACCGGCAGGGAAGCCGGCATCTCGAAGGGCAAGGGCGGGTCGATGCACATGTTCTCGACCGAACATAAATTTTATGGCGGTCACGGAATCGTAGGAGCCCAGGTTTCATTGGGCGGGGGCCTCGCGCTGGCTCACCAGTACAACGACGATGGCGGTTTCTGTCTTGCCTACTTCGGCGACGGTGCCGCCAACCAGGGCCAGGTATATGAAACGATGAACATGGCGGCGCTCTGGAATTTGCCGATCGTCTTCGTGGTCGAAAACAACCAGTACGCCATGGGAACCGCCGTCGGTCGCAGCTCTGCTGAAACAGAATTCCACCGCCGCGGCACAGCCTTCCGTATTCCAGGAATGGACGTGAACGGCATGGACGTTCTGGAAGTCAGGCAGGCTGCCGAGATCGCTTTCAAGCATGTTCGCGATGGCAAGGGTCCGGTCCTGATGGAATGCAATACCTATCGTTATCGCGGGCATTCGATGTCCGATCCGGCAAAGTACCGTACGCGCGAAGAGGTCCAGGATATTCGCGATCACAAGGATCCGATCGAAGGGATCAAGAAGCTGCTACTCGAAAACGGCTCGACCGAGGAAGAATTGAAAGCGATCGACAAGGATATTCGCAAGACCGTCACCGAAGCTGCGGATTTTGCCGAGAACTCGCCAGAGCCGGAAGCGAGCGAACTCTACACCGACGTACTGGTGGAGGAGTATTGAGCCATGGCTATCGAACTGAAAATGCCCGCGCTGTCGCCCACTATGGAAGAGGGCACATTGGCCAAGTGGCTGAAGTCCGAAGGTGACGAGATCGTTGCGGGCGACATTATAGCCGAAATCGAAACCGACAAGGCTACGATGGAATTCGAGGCAGTCGATGAAGGGACCCTCGGGAAAATCCTCATCGACGAAGGTACCGAAGGCGTGAAGGTCGGGACTGTGATCGCCATGCTGGCTGGCGAGGACGAAGATGCTTCCGATATCGAGGCGCCCGCTGAAAAGGAATCGCCGGAATCAGACAAGAGCGGCGGCAAAGAGAAATCTACCGATGCCAGCGAAGCGCAGCTGATGAAGACGCCGCGCAAGATCGACGTGAAGGATCCGGAGGTTCCCGAAGGCACCAGCTTCACATCGGTTTCCGTCCGCGAAGCTTTGCGCGATGCCATGGCCGAAGAAATGCGCAAGGACGAACGCGTCTTCGTCATGGGCGAGGAAGTGGCCCAGTATCAGGGTGCGTACAAGGTCACGCAAGGCCTGCTGGATGAATTCGGGGCCAAGCGGGTCATCGATACTCCGATTACGGAATATGGATTTGCAGGCATCGGCACCGGCGCCGCAATGGGTGGTCTGCGCCCGATCGTTGAATTCATGACCTTCAACTTTGCCATGCAGGCGATCGATCATATCGTAAATTCCGCGGCAAAGACCAACTACATGTCCGGTGGTCAGATGCGCTGTCCGGTCGTGTTTCGCGGCCCCAACGGTGCAGCAAGCCGCGTAGGCGCACAGCATAGCCAGAATTACGGAGCATGGTACGCAA
The DNA here is from genome assembly GCF_019857205.1 of Qipengyuania pacifica. Taxonomy (GTDB): domain Bacteria; phylum Pseudomonadota; class Alphaproteobacteria; order Sphingomonadales; family Sphingomonadaceae; genus Qipengyuania; species Qipengyuania pacifica. The sequence goes on from NZ_JAHWXO010000005.1 coordinate 161,774, forward strand.
GCGTACCTGGTTTGGTAGTTATCGCACCATACGATGCTGCAGATGCCAAGGGCCTGCTCAAGGCCGCCATACGCAGCGAAGATCCCGTCGTATTCCTCGAGAACGAGCTTGTTTACGGGCGAAGCTTCGAGGTTCCCGATCTGGATGACTACGTGCTTCCGATCGGCAAGGCGCGGATCATGCGCGAGGGTTCGGATGTGACGATCGTTTCTTATTCGATCGCTGTGGGGCTTGCACTCGAGGCAGCGGAAGAGCTTTCGAACGAAGGCATCGAAGCGGAAGTCATCGATCTGCGTACCTTGCGCCCGCTCGACAAGGAAACGGTACTTACCTCGCTTGCCAAGACCAACCGACTGGTCATCGCCGAAGAAAACTGGCCGACCTGTTCGATTGCCTCGGAAATTGTGGCGATCTGCATGGAAGAAGGCTTCGACCATCTCGACGCGCCGGTCACCCGCGTTTGCAATGAGGACGTTCCGCTGCCCTATGCTGCGAACCTCGAGAAGCTTGCGCTGATCGACACGCCGCGGATCATCGAGGCCGTCAAGAAGGTCTGTTATCGCGACTGACGGGGAGGGCGCTTTCATGGAGAGTGCCGACCTGCTCGACGAATGTCCCGAAGTGTTGCGTGTCGCTCTGTCGAGCGCGAGGGCACATCGGGACATTTGGCTGGCCGCCTTTGCCCTCGATGGCCGCGTCGGTCGGATGGTTCTTGGCGCAAGCGAGCCGATGCTCGGGCAGATGCGGGTCGCATGGTGGCGCGATCAGCTTGGCAAGCCGGTCTACGATCGGCCGCGGGGCGACCATTTGCTCGACCTGATCGGGACAAACTGGAACTGGAACGAGGCCGCTTTAGTCGATTTGATCGATGGGTGGGAAGCATTGCTCTCCCCGCGACCGCTGGCAGAAACGGCGATTCTGGAGTTCGTAGCCGGTAGAGTAAGCCTGTCGCTGGGCTTGGCGAATCTGGTTGGAACGATGGACCACGAGCGCGACGTACGCCGCGCCGGAACGCTATGGGCGCTGGCTGACCTTGCCATCAACGCCCGCGACGAAGCCGAACTGTCGAGAGCGGTGAAACTGGGAGCCGCAGAGGGTGCGAATGGGCTGCGGCTTTCGCGCGACATGCGGCCGCTCGCTGTGATTGCCGGACTGGCGCGGCGGTCCCTGCATTTCCGTGGACGACCGATGCTGGGCGATCGCGCCAGCCCCTTGATTGCCTTGCGGTTGAGCCTGATTGGACGCTAGGCTCGCGCAGGGTTCAAGGGGGGCATTGAATGAACCGGATCGTGTTGGGGGCCTTGATCGCACTCGCGCTCACTGGATTGGGGCTGTTCTGGTGGCAGGGCAGGGCGGAAGTGGAACGCGGAGCGCCGCCACCGCAGCCTGCAGAAGCCTCGGCCAACCTTCCGGAAATTCCGGCTTCCGACCCGGGCGACATGGTGGGACCCGCGCCACCCGAGGCGACCGAGCTTACCAAGGAGCAGCGCCGCTTCTTCCGTTATGACCGTAATCGCGACTGGCGCATCACGCGTACGGAAATGCTGTCCAGTCGAACGGAGGCGTTTCGCAAGCTCGACAAGGACGGCAACAATCTGCTCGATTTCGAAGAATGGGCGGTTGCCACGGTGGAAAAATTCGAATCTGCAGATGCGAATGGCGACAACGAGCTGACCCCCGCCGAGTTCGCGACCACGGCACCCAAACCGAAGAAGAAACCGCGCTGCGCCTGCTAGGCGGGAACCGCTTCCATGCCTGCGAGCCATTCTCCGAAATCGGCCTTCGCGCGATTGGTATAGGCCTCTTTCCGCACCTTCTTTCCGACATCGTGCAGGGGCGGGAATAGCCCGAAATTGACGTTCATGGGCTGAAAGGTGGACGCTTCGGCATCGCCGGTGATGTGCGACAGAAGCGCGCCGAAAGCGGTAGTACGCGGCGGCGGCGCCCATTCGCGCCCGGCAAGCTGAGCGGCCGTCATGAGCCCGGCCAATAAACCCACTGCCGAACTTTCGACATATCCCTCGCAGCCGGTAATCTGTCCTGCGAACCGGATGTGATCGCCGCCCTTCAAACGAAGCTGGCGGTCGAGAACGAGGGGCGAGTTGATGAAGGTATTGCGGTGCAGTCCGCCGAGGCGGGCGAATTCCGCATTCTCGAGCCCGGGTATCGTCCGGAAGAGTTCGATCTGCGCACCATATTTGAGCTTGGTCTGGAAACCGACCATGTTCCACAAGGTACCGAGCTTGTTATCCTGACGGAGCTGGACGACCGCATACGGCCAGCGGCCCTGCGGAAACTCTTCCGACGTATCGAAGGGATTATCGAGCCCGACCCCCTTCATCGGACCATAGCGAAGCGTTTCGACGCCGCGCGCAGCCATGACCTCGATCGGCATACAGCCGTCGAAATAAGGGGTGTCGGCTTCCCATTCGCGAAATTCGGTCTTTTCTCCGTCCATCAAGCCTTGGTGGAAGGCGAGATATTGCTCCTTCGTCATCGGGCAGTTGATATAATCGCCATCTTCGTTCGATGCTTCGGTGCGTTTGTTCCACCGGCTCTGTATCCAGCATTTGGACATGTCGATGCTGTCGTGATGGACGATAGGTGCAATCGCATCGAAGAAAGCGAGGCGGTCCTGCCCGGTCGCCCCCACGATACTTTCGGCCAACGACTGGGCCGTCAGTGGCCCGGTGGCAACGATGGTCGCACCGGAGGTGGGAAGGGCATCGACCCGTTCGCGAATGACGGTGACATTGGGATGTTCGGCGAGGATGCGCTGAACTTCCGCAGAAAACACGTCGCGATCGACTGCCATTGCTGAACCGGCAGGCACGCGCGCGACTTCGCCTGCGCGCATGATCAGGCTGTCGAGGCGGCGCATTTCATGATGGAGCAGCCCGACCGCATTTTTCGTGTCGTCATCCGAGCGGAAGCTGTTCGAGCAGACGAGTTCGGCCAGGCCGTCCGTCTGATGGGCCGGCGTCATTTCGCCGCTGCCGCGCATTTCCGACAGGCGCACCTTGAAGCCTCGCCTGGCAAGTTGCCAGGCGGCTTCGCTTCCGGCGAGGCCGCCGCCGATTATGTGGATATCATGGGTCATCGAGCGCGCCCTAATGCTTGCCAGTGGCTTCCGGCAAGGCCTAGCGTCGCCGAATGTCGCGCCGCGCCCTTTCCGAACATCGCCCCTGGCTGCTCGCCAGCCTGATTGCAGGCGTCAGCTACTTCTTCGTAGCCGACGATCCCATCGGCGGAGTCTGGCTGATGCTGTGGAAAGGGGCAGGCGTCGCCTTCCTTGCGATCTATGCCGCATTTCGAGGACGAGGGACCGATGGCCTGCTGATCGCCGCGGTCATGCTGTTCGGGGCACTGGGTGATGTTGCCTTGGAGATCAGCTATGTGGTTGGCGGCAGTCTGTTTGCCGTGGGACACTTGATAGCCATAGCGCTTTACCTTCGGAATCGCCGAGAGAGGACCAGTTCGAGCCAACTTATGGCGGCACTTGCCCTGCTGATTCTGACGCCGCTGATCACAGCGCTGATGACGTTTCCGTTGGATAACTGGATGCTTGCGGCGGCTTATTCCGCAGTTGTCGGCGCCATGGCGGCGGCAGCATGGCTGAGCCGGTTTCCGCGTTACCGGGTCGGCCTGGGCGCCGTGCTATTCGTGGTGAGCGACCTGTTTATTTTTTCCCGCGAAGCCGGTGTCTTGCCCGAATCGATAACGAGCTGGCTGATCTGGCCGCTTTATTTCGGCGGGCAGTTCCTGATCGCGACCGGGGTCGTCCAGACGTTGCGGGGCAAGAGCTTCACGCAGCGAGGTTGACGCAAACCAGCGGTGTTTTCTAAACTGCTCGTCCTCTCTGGAGAGGGGCTGGCAGTTAGAAAAGTCTAACCATATTAGCGGTGTATGATATCGAGCACGGGCGAGGCGACGCGCTGACGTGTCACCTTTCAAATATCTTTGAAAGCGGAGAGAACGGGCTTCGGTGCGATCGGTTTGGGCTGGCGACGATGTGAAAGAACCGAAGGAGCCTTAGCCCCTCCGGTTCATGTAGGAAAATCAATCCGGGCGCGAAGCGTCAGTCGCTGTCGGGCTCGCCTTCGATATTGTCGTCCGAGTGGAAGGTGGTGTGCGGCGTTGTGCGATCAAGGCCACCGCGATCGGCAATCTCGTCAGCCACAGCTTCTTCTGCGGAGTTTTCGGGTTCTTCGGTTTCGTCGATCCTTGCCGCTTTGACGATCTGTTCGCCCTTGGCGACATTGAAGATGCGCACGCCCGACGATCCGCGACCGGAGATCGAGAAGCCGGTGTGGCTGTCGAACCCGCCATCAATCAGATGACGGAACTGCAGTGGCATACGGATAAGCTTGGCCTGATCGGTGACCAGCATGAGCTGCATGCCGTGCCGTACCGGGAAGCTGGCGACGACATGGCCGTTGCGGTTCGGATTGCTGGACGGTTCGCCGATATTGGTGAGGCCCTGACCGCCGCGGCCGGTGGTCCGATATTCGTATGCCGACGAGATCTTGCCATACCCATTGGCTGTGAGCGTGAGTATGAACTCTTCCGCTTCGGCCAGTTCGGCGACCTTTTCGGCATCGAGCGTCGGTTCGTTATCGTTGTTCTTCCATTCGGCGGCCCGAAGATACTGGTCGCGCACTTCCGTATCGCGCTCCCCAGCGTCAAGAACAGCCATGGACACGACCTTCTGATCGTCCCGAAGCTTCATGCCGCGAACGCCGATACCGGTGCGGCTTTTCGTTTCGCGGGCATCGCTGGCAGCGAAACGGATTGCCTTGCCGCTATCCGAAGCGAGGAAAATTTCCTGCCCTTCGCTGAGTAGGCGCACGCCGATCAGACGGTCGCCACTGCCTTCGACAAAGCCCATGGCGTATTTGCCGTTGCTGGGCACGTTAGTGAAGGCATCCATGGAATTGCGGCGGACCATGCCCTGTTCCGTGGCGAACACGATGTTGAGCTTGGACCATTCGCCTTCATCCTCTGGCAGAGGCAGGACGTTGGTAACACGCTCATCATCGCCCAGCGGAAGGAGGTTGACCATCGGGCGTCCCTTGGTCTGCGGGCCACCTTCGGGCAGCTTCCAGACCTTCATGCGATAGACGCGGCCGGTATTGGTGAAGAACAGCACGGGATTATGCGTCGAGGTGACGAACATTTCGACGACTGCGTCTTCATCCTTCGTCGCCATGCCGCTGCGGCCCTTGCCGCCGCGTGCCTGGGCGCGGAAGGCATCGAGCGGGGTGCGCTTGATATAGCCGCCATGGGTGACCGTAACGACCATCTCTTCGCGTTCGATGAGGTCTTCGTCTTCGATACCATCCCAGGCCGGCGCGATTTCGCTGATGCGCGGCGTGGCATAGGTATTGCGGATTTCCTCAAGCTCTTCGCGCATGACGCGATAGAGCTTCACGCGATCTGCCAGGATCGAGAGATATTCCTCGATCGCGAGGCTGAGTTCTTTAAGCTCGTCGCCGATTTCGTCGCGCCCGAGAGCCGTGAGGCGGTGCAGGCGGAGTTCGAGAATCGCCTTCACCTGACGTTCGGACAGGCGATAGGTGCCGCCCGTCTGTTCGTCGGTCGGTTCGATCGCTTCGACCAGCGCGATATATTGCGCAATGTCGCCAATCGCCCATTCCTTGGCGAGCAGTTTTGCGCGCGCGGCAGCAGGATTGGACGAGCCCCGGATCATCGCCACGACTTCGTCGAGGTTCGAGACGGCGACCACGAGGCCGAGCAAGATATGAGCGCGCTCACGCGCCTTGTTCAGTTCGAACTTTGTCCGCCGCGTGATGACTTCTTCGCGGAAACCGATGAAGGCCTGGATGAAGTCACGCAGGGTGAGCACTTCGGGGCGGCCGCCGCGGATCGCCAGCATATTGGCCGGGAAGCTGGCCTGTGCCGGCGTATAACGCCAGATCTGGTTGAGTACGACTTCCGGTGAGGCATCACGCTTGAGATCGACGACGACGCGCACACCTTCACGCGATGATTCATCGCGGATGTCGGAGACGCCTTCGATCCGTTTTTCTTTTGCGGCTTCCGCGATCTTTTCGACCAGCCCGCTCTTGCCGACCTGATAGGGAATGGAAGACAGGACGATCGACTGGCGATTGCCCTTCGTCTCGACCTCGTGGCGCGCGCGCATGAGAATCGAGCCGCGACCCACCGTATAGGCCGCGCGTGCCCCGGATTTGCCGAGGATGAGCGGTGCGGTCGGGAAATCCGGACCGGGAATGATTTCGAACAGTTCTTCCGACGTGATCGCCGGGTTGTCCATGAACGCGAAGCAGCCGTCGATCACTTCGCCAAGGTTGTGCGGCGGAATGTTGGTCGCCATGCCGACCGCGATACCGCCTGCGCCGTTGACCAGCAGGTTGGGGAAACGGGCCGGAAGCACGGTCGGTTCGCGGCGCGACCCGTCGTAGTTGTCGGTGAAGTCGACCGTATCCTTGTCGAGATCGTCGAGCAGGGCATTGGCGACACGTGCAAGCCGCGCTTCGGTGTAACGCATGGATGCCGGCGGATCCGGGTCCATCGAGCCGAAGTTACCCTGACCATCGATCAGCGGCACGCGTAGCGACCAGTCCTGAGTCATACGGGCGAGGGCATCGTAAATCGCCGCATCGCCGTGAGGGTGATAGTTACCCATGACGTCGCCGACGATCTTGGCGCTCTTGCGGTAGGGGCGGCCGGCAACGAAGCCGCCCTCGTTGCTGGCGAAAAGGATGCGCCGGTGAACAGGTTTCAGACCGTCGCGCACATCTGGCAAGGCGCGGCTGACGATCACGCTCATCGCGTAATCGAGATAGCTGGTCTTCATTTCATCGACGATGTCGATGCGGGCGTATTCTTCACCGCCGGGGGCGGGGGTATCCAGAATTTCAATATCGTCGGACAAAACGTATTTCCGTACTGCCAAAGGCTTTATGTTCTAGGTGTGCAGAGCCTAGGGGAAAGGGTTGGGGAGCGCCACTCGCGCCGGGAACCAAAGCCCGGTTTCGAGCGCTTTTTCCACATATGGGTACTGCAAGCGAGGATGGTAACCATGAACGGTGAGCCAGACAGGCATTCAATACCCATTCAGCCCACTTTCCGTAGAAGAATTTGCAATGAGAGCCCACACGCGGCATGTGCCGCCAAGCCAAATCTGAACAGGCGCAGAGGCGCTCAGCCCCCTATCCACTCTTGGGAGTTTATCATATGATTTTCACTCGTCTTGCCCGCAAGAACAACGCGGCCTCGACCTTGGCCCTGGCAGTTTCGATCGCCGCGGGCGGCATGGTCGCAGCCAGCGCATTCGAAGCGCCGGCGTTTGCCCAGAAGGAAAAGAAGAGCCAGCCGAAATATTCGAAGGCATTCATCGAAGCGTACAAGCCGCTTGAAACGATGGCATCGGCCGAACCGGTGGATTATGCATCGATCAAGGCGGCTGTTCCGGGCCTGGTAGCGGCGGCTGAAAACAACGACGATCGCTTCGCCGCAGGTAGCTTCATCTATGCAACGGCCGTGAAGGCGGAAGATCAGCCAACCGCGCTGCAGGGCATGGAAATGATGCTGCAGAGCGGCAACGTTCCGGCTGAAAATCTTGGCCAGTACAACTTCGTGGCTGGCCAGCTCGCCTATGCGGCGAATGATTACGCCAAGGCGCGCCCCTATTTCGAGGCGGCAGCCGAAGCAGGTTACACGGAACGTGATCCGTTGATCTTCGTGGCGGAAAGCTACTTTGCCGAAGATCAGGCCCAGCAGGGTCTGAACTATCTGAGCCAGATCATTGAAAGCAAGGTTGCTGCTGGTGAGCCGGTCGATGAAGCGTGGCTGAAGCGCGGGCTTGCACAGGCTTACAACAACAACCTCAAGGAAGAGGCCAACAAGTATTCGACCTGGTATGTCAGCCAGTATCCGAGCAGCGAAAGCTGGGGCGATGCGGTGGCAATCCAGTTGAACACTGGTGGCTACCAGCAGCCGGAAACGCTCGATCTGCTGCGCCTCGGTCAGCGCGCGGGGGCCCTGCGTGATGGCAATGTGTACCGCGAATATGTCGATGCGGCAGACTATCGTCGTCTCCCTGCCGAAGTGGTTGCCGTGATTGATGAAGGCTATGCCAAGGGCTCGCTCGACAAGACCGATCCGTACATCACCGACACGCGCGAGCAGGCTGCTAGCCGTGCAGAAGCCGACCGTGCCGATGCGGACAAGCTGATCGCGGATGCGAACAAATCCGGTGCCACGCTTTCGACGGTCATGGCTGCTGGCGACACCATGCTCGGCCTCAAGCGTCCGGCCGATGCGGAAGCGATGTATACCAAGGCTCTGTCCATGCCCAGTGCTGACAAGGGCATGGTTTCGACCCGCCTAGGTATCGCGCAGTTCGACCAAGGCAAGTTTGCCGAGGCCGAAACGACCTTCAAGTCGGTCAATGGAACGCGCAAGCCGATCGCCGATCTTTGGGCTGCTTATGCAAGCCAGAAGGCAAGCGGCGGAGCGTAACACTCCAATCCAGCAGATTAAGAGAGGGCGCGAACTCCGGTTCGCGCCCTTTTTCGTCAGCGGAGCCGTTTCACATAGAGATGATTGTTCTCGCGCCGTTCGACTTGGAACTGGTCGATGGACTGGAAGAGGTCCGATAGCCGCTTGAACCCATAGTTGCGAACATCGAAGCTGGATCGGTTGCCGGCGATATTGCCGACCTCGCTAAGCGACGCGAAGCCGTTCTCGTCGCGCTTCGCGGCTTTCCATGCGGTCCCGAGAAGCTCGACGAGTTCATCGTCAATCCCCGATTTGCCCGGAGCGGCCTCCGACTTGGGCGCATCCGGTTCGTCCGAGGCGCTTTTGATCAACGCATCGATGTCGATGAAGCGAGTGCACGCGCTCTTGAATGCGGCGGGCGTCTTGCTGGTACTGCCGAAACCGTAGACGATCAGGCCGTCCTGCCTGAGCCGGGTAACCAGCGGCGTGAAGTCGCTGTCCGAGCTCATGATGCCGAAGCCATCGACCTTGCCCTGATAGAGAAGGTCGATCGCGTCGATCGTCATGGCCATATCAGTGGCGTTCTTGCCTGCTGTCAGATCGAACTGCTGCTGCGGGCGAATGCCGTATTTGTGGGTAATCTTGTCCCAGTTGGCGAGGTTGTTCTTGGCAAAATTGCCATAGGCTCGCTTGATATTGACCTGCCCGAGTTCCGCCATGACGGTAAGGACGGGATCGATACCCTTGGGACTGGTGTTGTCCGCGTCGATGAGCAGGGCGATGTTCTTGAGGCCGGAATCTGACATGGCGCACACATGGCCGCCCCCGGTGCCGGGCGCAAGTCAGGAGGCGGGGAGAAATTCCCCGCGTTTCTCGTCGAGCAGATGCAGCACGCCATCGGAAATTGCGAAATAGGCTCCGCGCAGTCTGAGGCTGCCGTCCGCTTCCTTTTCCTGCACGCAAGGGAAGGTCCGCAGATTGGCAAGGCTCACCTTGACTGCAGCCATTTCCATCGCGCGCTCGGCGTCGCGTCCGACGGTACCCTTTTCCGCCGCGATCGGTTCACGCACGTCGTCCAGCATGTCGATCCAGTGGGCCACGAAGCCGCCTTCGCCAAGGCGGTTGCCATGCAGATTCTGTGTCAGCGCCGCCTGACAGCCGCCGCACATGCCGTGACCCATCACGACGACTTCGCGGACCTTGAGGAACTGGACGGCAAATTCGAGCGCGGCAGAAACACCGTGCTGGCCGGGCGTCGTTTCGAACGGCGGCACAAGAGCGGCGACATTGCGCACCACGAAAATCTCGCCCGGATCCACATCGAATATCTGCGCCGGATCGACCCGGCTATCCGAACAGGCAATCACCATAACCTGGGGTGACTGGCCTTCCTTGAGCTGTTCCCACCGCTCGTGCTGACGCTTCCAGTCGCCGCTGCGGAAGCGGCCGTAGCCGTCGATCATTTCGTCGAAAGTCTTCATGTCGCTCCGCTGCCCCGAATTCGTGAGCGATGCAAGAGGCCTCGCGCATAGCTATGCGGGTTGCGGGAGAGGGGGAGGGAGCCTAGATGGGCGCCGATATGAACGACCTTTCTTCCGCACCCCAGCCCGATGGCGAACGCCCCAAAATGCAGCGCAAGCCCGATTGGATTCGGGTGAAGGCTCCTGTCAGCAAGGGCTATCAGGAAACGCGCAAGCTGATGCGAGAGCTCAACTTGCATACGGTTTGCGAAGAAGCGGCCTGCCCGAACATCGGCGAATGCTGGACCAAGAAGCATGCGACGGTGATGATCCTGGGCGACACCTGCACGCGCGCCTGCCGGTTCTGCAACATCAAGACCGGCATGCCGATGCCGGTCGACCCGCTTGAACCGGAACATACCGCCACTGCAGCGGCAGCGATGGGGCTCGAGCACATCGTGATCACCAGCGTGGATCGCGACGATCTGCCGGACAGAGGCGCGGGCCAGTTCGTCAAGGTGATTAACGCGCTGCGTCGGGAGACGCCGAATACCACGATCGAAATCCTGACCCCCGATTTCAAAGGGCGCATGAAGCAGTCGATCGAGGAAATCTGCGAGGCCGGGCCAGACGTGTTCAATCACAATCTGGAAACGGTGCCGCGGCTTTATCCGACCATCCGGCCTGGAGCCCGATACTACGCTTCACTTCGTTTGCTCGAAGAGGTGAAAGCGCATAATCCGCTGATCTTCACCAAATCAGGCATCATGCTTGGCCTCGGTGAAGCGCGTCTCGAGGTGCATCAGGTGATGGACGACATGCGCAGCGCCGATATCGATTTCATTACCATGGGCCAGTATCTCCAGCCCACGCCCAAGCATGCCAAGGTCGAGGAATTCGTAACGCCGAAGCAATTCGCCGCTTATGGCTCAATCGCCCGGGCCAAGGGCTTCCTGCAGGTGGCATCGAGCCCGCTTACGCGGTCCAGCTATCATGCCGGTGACGACTTCGCCCAAATGCGCGCGGCGCGGGAAGCGAAGCTGGCCAAGCAGAGTGCGTGATGCCCGGCATTCGCGAAAAGCGGCGACTGCCGTATAGCCAGGAGCAGATGTTCGATCTGGTTGCCGACGTCGGCAACTATGGGAAGTTCCTTCCGTGGGTAGTGGCAACGCGGGTACGCAGCGACAGCGAAACGGAAATGGTTGCGGACATGCTCGTCGGCTTCAAGGCCATTCGCGAAAAGTTCACCTCGCGCGTGCTGAAGCAGCGCCCTGATCACATCGAAGTGATTTACGTCGACGGTCCGCTGAAGGATCTCGATAACAACTGGACGTTCAGCCCGACCGAAGACGGCGGGTGCGAGATAGACTTCTGCGTCGATTTCACGTTCCGCAATGCCGTGTTCGAAGCACTGGCCGGTCAGTATTTCGACCGCGCGTTCCGTAAGATGGTGCAGGCTTTCGAAGACCGGGCGGATGAACTCTACGGACGCGAGAACGCGGCGGCCAATCTCTAGGGTAGCAGCAGGTCCAGTGCGCAGAGTGTCGCTTCGCGGCGGATGCTGGCGCGTGAGATCGGTTCGAAAAGTTTAAGTTCACCCTCGGGCTCGCTTTCCGTACCGCGTACGACCCGCGCGAACACGACCGTGCCCACCGGCTTGAGGTCGGTACCCCCATCTGGCCCGGCAACCCCGCTGATGGCGACAGCGATATCCGCGTGAGAGCGTTCGAGAGCGCCTTTTGCCATGGCCCATGCGCATGCGATCGAAACCGCGCCGAACGTTTCGATTATTTCAAGCGGGACGCCCAGGCTTTCCTGCTTGGCTTCGTTCGAATAGGTGACGAAACCGCGATCCAGCACGGCTGACGATCCCGGTATTTCAGTAAGTGCGGCTGCGACCAGCCCACCGGTGCAGCTTTCCGCCAGCACGACTTTACGGTTGGCAGCCCTGTTTTCATCGACAACCCTGCGCGCCAGGCTTTCGATATCTTCGGGGAGGAGCGCCGAAGACATTAACCGTCCACGTCGCATACTGCCGGCTGCCTGTTACCGGTGACATCCATTACAAACGTCAGCAATCCGCCGAGATTTTCCGGCGGAAGGGGTGAAAGCAGCTCCATTGCCCGTTCGATCTTGCCACAGTCAGCCGGCTTGATGGATTCGCCCAATTTCTGTGCGAGGATCGCGTCGACGAACGGACGCAGCGCTTCCGGCGGCAGATCCTGTACTATTTCACGCATGCTGGCATCGTCTAACTGGTCCTTGCCGCTAGTGGCAAAAGCCATGACAGCGCGCATGGCACCCGGCCAGCGCTCTGCCTGCATGGCTTCATAAGGGGCGACGAAAGCCTGGCCCTTGGTAGCGAAGAAGCCATTGGGTGAAAGCTGGGCTGAACATGATGCACGAAAGCCATTCGCAATGACCGGCACAGCGTAGATGGCAGCGTCGGTCAGATCCTGCGGAGCAATGCATTCCTGCGCCGAGGCTGCCTGAGCCTGTAGCAATGCTAGGCTGGCCACGGCCGCGGTGATCATTCTTCTGCCGGTCGCACTCTGCATGTTCTTATTCCTTGATGACTGTCGCTATTGCCTGCGCGGCTATTCCTTCGCCGCGACCCGTAAGACCGAGACGTTCCGTCGTCGTGGCCTTTACCGATACGAGCGCGATGTCAACGCCAAGCAGATCGGCAATTCGTGTTCGCATGGCGTCGCGATGCGGGCCTATCTTCGGTGCTTCGCAGATAATCGTCAGATCGACGTTGCCGACACCATAACCGGCTTCCCGAACAAGCCTGGCCGCGTGTTCTAAAAACTGGTCACTGCTGGCACCTTTCCACCGGGGATCGCTGGGAGGGAAATGGCTGCCGATATCGCCATTCGCCACTGCTCCGAGCAGTGCATCGACGATGGCATGCAGGGCGACATCGGCATCACTATGGCCGGAAAGCCCTTTGGAATGATCGAGGCGGATACCGCCGAGCCAGAGTTCCTCACCTTCGACGAGGCGGTGGACGTCAAAGCCCATGCCGATCCGAATGCTCGGCTGTTGAACCATGAAATCCTCCGCGAAGGTCAATTTAGCGAGACGCTCATCGCCCTGAACATGAGCCACAATGCCACCATTTGCACGCAGGACCTGCGCGTCATCACCGGCACTGTCTTCGTCCTCCCAAGCCTGATGTGCACGGAAAATTGCATCAAAACGAAATGCCTGCGGGGTCTGTACGCGCCGAAGCTGTTCACGTGGGGCAGTGCCGCTCATCACGCCGTCGTTCTCGACTGAGAGGCTGTCGATCACCGGCAGGACGGGTATTGCACCTGGGTGATGCTCCAGCGCGGCGAGCAGGCGTTCGATCACCGGGAGGGGCAGATCGGGCCGGGCTGCATCGTGGATCAGTATTCGTTCGGCGCTTTCGACGGCGGCGAGAGCCTTCTTCACGGATTGCTGACGCGTCGTGCCGCCCGTTACCAGTGCAAACCCTTCCAATCCCGCCAACGCGTCCAGCACCGCCTGTTCGCCATCCGGCGGGACAGCGATTACGAGCGGACGAGCCCCTGCATCGAGCAGCGTTTCGACAGAATGGCGCAAAACCGGTTTGCCGCGCCACATCGCGAACTGTTTGGGAAGCGGTTGACCGGCGCGAAGCCCCTTGCCGGCGGCAACGACTATCGCGGCGAACGAGGGGAGGGTGGGGGCGTCGTCCATAGGTAGCAGCGCGCTAGCGGCTTGCCGTTTTAGCTGCAACGCACTATGTGCCTGCCCAATATTTAGGCAATGATTTCCGGCATGACGATGACCCCTCTTCCTCCGGCACCGCCGAAGCCCATTTTTGTCGGCGACGTGTCGATCGACACGCCGGTCGTGCTTGCGCCTATGACGGGCGTCACCGACTTGCCGTTCCGCAAGTTGGTGCGCCGTTATGGTTCAGGTCTCAACGTGACCGAAATGATCGCAAGCGAAGCGGCGATCCGCGAAACACGGCAAAGCGTTCAGAAGGCTGCGTGGGACGCGACCGAAGAACCTGTTTCGATGCAGCTTGTCGGGTGCGATCCTGTCAGCATGTCAGAGGCAGCCAAGCTTCAGCAGGACAATGGCGCTGCGATAATCGACATCAACTTCGGTTGCCCGGTGCGAAAGGTCGTCGGACAGTTGGCGGGCTCCGCCCTGATGCGTGAAGTGCCGCTGGCGACGAAGCTTATGGAAGCGACGGTCAAGGCGGTGGACGTCCCCGTTACGGTAAAAATGCGAATGGGTTGGGATCATGCAGATCTCAATGCCCCGGAACTCGCGCGCATTGCCGAGGATCTCGGCGTCAAAATGATCACCGTACACGGCCGCACGCGCAATCAGATGTACAAGGGCAGCGCAGACTGGGCGTTCATTCGCAAGGTCAAGGATGCGGTGTCAATTCCAGTGATTGCCAACGGCGACATCTGCACCATCGAAGATGCGGCGAAGGCGCTCGATCAATCCGGCGCGGACGGTATCATGATCGGTCGCGGGGCTTATGGGAAACCCTGGCTGCTGAGTCAGGTAATGCATTGGTGGCGCACCGGCGAAGTGCTGGAAAGCCCGAGTGTGGACGAACAGTTCGAAACGCTGATCGAACACTATCGTATGATGCTGGACCATTACGGCGAAGATGTCGGCACCAAGATCGCCCGCAAGCACCTTGGCTGGTACACCAAAGGCCTGCACGGTTCCGCCGAGTTCAGGAATTTCGTCAACTTCATCGACGACCCCATGAAGGTTCTCGAGGAGATCGAACGGTTCTACGAACCCATGCTGCAGCGAAGGGCCGCGTGAGCACGCCCGCTGGTGCGCCCGACGCGCGCGACCAGCTAGCGTCGCTAATCTTTGCAGTGCTGTTACTCGATGAAGACGACAAGATCGTCGAAGCCAACCATGCTGCCGAAGAAATGCTCGGTCGCAGTGCTCGCAAACTGTCCGAGAAACGCTTCTGGGACGTAGTGGGAATTTCCGATCAACGCCTGAGCGATCGGTTACAGTCGAACGATGCGCAGATCGTAGCGCGCGGTGCGACCATCGCCACTGCGATCGGCGATCGCCGGGTGAATATCAGCAGTTCGCCAATGCCTGGCGAGAACGGATGGCGGGTCCTTACCCTGTCGGATGCCGGGCAGCCGGAAAACGACGAAGACGAAACCGAACGCGTCGAATTGCGTGCCCCGGCAGTGCTGGCCCATGAAATCAAGAACCCGCTTTCCGCGATCCGCGGGGCAAGCCAATTGCTGGCGCGGCGGGTTGCGGGCAAGGACAAGCCGCTGGCGCAGATGATTTCCACAGAAGTGGATCGGATTGCGCAGCTCATCGACCGCATGCAGCAATTGGGCGCAAAGCCTGTAGAGATCACGGGGCCGTGCAATCTCCACGCCGCCATCCGCAATGCCATGGCTACGGTCAGGGCAGCGCGCACCACGGCGTGCGAACTGGAAGAAGAATTCGACCCCTCTTTGCCACCCGTCGCTGCCGATCAGGGCGCGCTGGAGCAGGTTCTGATCAACCTGATCGCGAATGCCTGCGACGCGTGTGCCGGAGTGGCAGAGCCGAAAGTTCGCGTACGTACCCGGTTCGTCAGCGGGCTCGTTTTCAATACGATACGCTTCGGCAAGGCGACCAGGTTGCCGATCGAGATAACCGTGACCGACGGGGGCCCAGGGATCGATCCTGCGCTGCGCGATCATGTTTTCGAGCCTTTCGTATCGAGCAAGCCGCATGGTCAGGGACTTGGACTGGCCCTGGTCCGCAAGCTTCTTCGCGACATGGGGGGGCGCATTTCGCACGAGCGGGATGAGCGCGCGGGTGAAACGCATTTCCGCATCAATCTGCCGATAGCGGCAGGGTAGGGGACCGATGAGCCACACAGTTCTGCTGGTCGAAGACGACAAGAGCATCGCCACGGTCATTACCGAGGCGCTGCGCGAGGACGGGTTCGAGGTTACCGCCTGCGAGAGCATCGAACGGCGCGATGTGCTGCTCGGCCATGGTCGGTTCGATGTCATGCTGACAGATGTAATGCTGCAGGATGGCGATGGCCTGGCGTCGATCGACGCGGTCCGGCGCGCCGCCCCCGACATGCCCGTGATCGTTCTGTCGGCTCAGAATACGCTGGATACGGCAGTCCGCGCCAGCGACAGCGACGCGTTCGAGTATTTTCCCAAGCCGTTCGATCTCGATGAACTGATGCAGGCGGTTGCGCAGGCGGTTGCAAACCGTCCGTCGGTAGAGGGCGTCGAGGAGCCGGAAGAAAGCGCGTTGCCCCTGATCGGGCGAAGTCCCGCCATGCAGGGCGTGTTCCGGATGATCACCCGCGTCCTGAGGAACGATCTAACGGTTCTTATCACCGGCGAGAGTGGGACAGGCAAGGAACTGGTGGCGGAAGCCATCCACGAGCTCGGTTCGCGCAAGACAGGGCCGTTCGTGGCGGTCAACATGGCAGCCATTCCGCACGATCTTCTTGAAAGCGAGCTCTTCGGTCACGAGCGCGGAGCCTTCACCGGAGCTGTCAGCCAACAGATCGGCAAGTTCGAGCAGGCCAATGGCGGGACGCTGTTCCTCGATGAAATCGGGGACATGCCGGCCGAAGCACAAACGCGGCTGTTGCGCGCATTGCAATCTGGCAGGATTCGCCGCGTCGGAGGGCGGCAGGAAATCGGCGTGGATGTGCGCATCGTCGCGGCGACCAATCGTGATCTGGTGCCGATGATCGGCGAAGGGCGCTTTCGCGAGGACCTCTATTATCGCCTGAACGTGGTTCCCATCCATCTGCCGCCGTTGCGGGAGCGACCGGAGGATGTCGGCGCGCTGGTTCGCCATTTCCTTGGACAGGCCGCGAGCGAGGGTCTGCCTAACCGACTAGCGAGCCTGGGAGCGATCGAAGCCCTCGAGGCACGCGAATGGCGGGGAAACGTGCGCGAACTGCGTAATGCGATCTTTCGCCTTGCCCTGATGGCGCGCGAGGACGTGATCGATCGTTCTGCCGTCGACGATTTATTGCCAGCGGTTCGAAAGCCAGAGGGTGATAGCGCCAAACATGGTCTTGAAGCGGCGCTCGAAGCATGGTTCGACGAAGCACGCCCGGTGGATGGCGGTGTGTATCACGCGGCGCTCGCTGCCTTCGAAAAGCCGCTGTTCGAGCACACACTCCAGAGGACGCAGGGAAACCAGTTACGCGCGGCACGCATGCTAGGCATAAATCGCAACACCTTGCGAAAACGCCTCTCTGAGCTTGATATTACACCGGAAAATTTCGCGCGCCGGAGTTGATGCCGCGCGAACTGGCGACAGCCGGCCACAATTTGTCGAATTTATACTTGCAAATGTGCAACACTCCCGTTGTATGCCCGCCACGATGGCGTCAGGCGTAGAAGTACAAAGGAATCAGACTCCTCGCTGGTGGCGCCGATTCATTGTGACGTCGCGCCGCAAGAACATATTCGCCTATATCGAAATCGCTGCCGCGATCGCTATTGTGGTCATCGGGGCCAGCACTTGGGCCACTTTCACCAATGCACCGCCCGACGGCGCCTTGCTGCCGTCCCGGCAGGTCGCCGGGCTTCTGATCGGTATGCTAATCCCTTCGATGGCACTGCTGGTTCTGGCAGGCCGCAGGATTGCTCTGAGGCGAGCGGCGGGAAGTACCGCGCGGCTTCACGTGCGGCTGGTATTCTTTTTCTCGATGATTGCCGCTGTTCCGACATTGATGGTCGCCGGCTTCGCCGCGTTCCTGTTCCAGTCGGGCGCCGATTTCTGGTTTTCGGACGATTCACGTGGCCTGATGGAAAACGCCAATAGGCTCGCCGACAGCTACTATGAGGAAAACCAGCTTGATCTGGCCAATGAAACGATTTCGATGGCCATGGACATGCGCTCCATTCTTGGACGCGTCGAATTGACAGATCCGAATTTCGCCTTGGTTTATCAGTACCAGGCGGAACCTCGCGATGTGATGGAAAGCGCAATTCTGCAGGCGATGCCCGACAGGTCGATGCGGACTGCGGTTGTCTACGGACTAAATGAGGACAGCGACCCTCGAGCGTTTGCGCAGCAATCGTTCGCTCGACTTAACGCCGGAGAACAGGTTGCGGTCCGGGGAAGTCCTCAACGGATCGAAGCAGTTGCACCGATCGATCGCGACACGGGTATCTATCTCTATACCGCGCGCAATGCCGAAGCCGGGACCTTTCGCAGTTGGCAGACCGCTCGCTCGATTTCTAGCAAGTACAACGAACTGACGAAGCGGGCCCGGGCCCTTCAACTGCGCTTTAATCTCGCGCTGTTTTTCGTGTCCCTTGCTCTGGTGGGCCTCGCCGTCTGGTTCGCGCTTCGCTTTGCCGACCGACAGGTCGAGCCGCTTACCGATCTGGTGGCGGCCGCGCGCAAGGTCGGGGCGGGTAATTTCGCGCTTCGCGTCGAAGGACGGACGGGCGCCGATGAGATCGGGTTGCTGAACCGCGCTTTCAATCGGATGACCGCTCAGTTGGAAAAGCAGACCGATGCGCTGCTCTCTGCAAATACCGAGCTGGAAGAGCGGCGTAGCTTTATCGAAGCGGTTCTTGAATCTGTGAGTGCGGGCGTGATTTCAGTCGATACCGACCTGAATGTGCTCCTGATGAACGCACCGGCGCAGGCTATGCTGGAAAACGATGCCTCACCACAGGAGTTGCCCAGCACGCTCGATGATCTTGCACCGCAGATTGGCGCAATGGTCAGGGCCGGCCTGACCAGAGGCGTCGTGTCGCATAACCGCAGGGGCGAATTGCTGACGCTGGCGGTCAAAATCGGTCGCGAAAGTGACGGACACGTCATTACGTTTGAAGACATTACCCGGCAGCTTCTCGATCAACGGCAGGCCGCATGGTCCGATGTTGCCCGCAGGATTGCTCACGAGATCAAGAACCCGCTGACCCCCATTCAACTCGCGACGGAGCGATTGAAGCGCCGATACCGCAAACAGATCGCACAAGATGGCGAGTTGTTCGACGAATTGACCAGCACGATCGTTCGGCAGGTGGGTGATCTGCGGAAGATGGTGGATGAATTCTCCAGCTTTGCGCGACTGCCCAAACCAAGTTTCCGCCCTGAGGACATGCTCGATCTGGTCAGGCAGTCGCTGTTCCTCCAGGAAGTCGCACACCCCGATGTCGATTACCGGTTGGAAGCGCCACATGATGGCCCGATACGTATGCAATGCGACAGGCACCAATTGGGCCAGGCGCTGACCAATACGCTCAAGAATGCTTACGAAGCGATTGAAACCAAACTCCAGTCGTCCGACGTCGATTACCGCGGCAAGATCCTGATCGCGGTCGAGCCGGGCGAGGATTCGGTAATCGTCTCGGTGCAGGATAACGGAATTGGGTTGCCGCAGGACCGGGTCAACATTCTCGAACCTTATGTGACCACGCGCGAAAAAGGCACCGGTCTCGGTTTGGCGATCGTCAACAAGATCGTCGAGGAACACGGCGGTGAAATGACGTTCACCTCGGTCGAGACCGGCGGCACGCGCGTAACGATGCGATTTGCACGCGATCCGCTCGCCAAGAACGGCGACGGGCAGCACACAGGATAGATGAAGGATAAGGCCGTATGGCGTTAGACATTCTGATCGTCGATGACGAACGCGACATCCGCGAACTGGTCGCGGGGGTCCTGAGTGATGAGGGCTACGAGTGCCGCACCGCGGCCGATAGCACATCCGCTCTCGAAGCGGTCGACACGAAACGACCCAGCCTGGTGCTGCTGGACGTATGGCTACACGGTAGCCAGATGGATGGGCTCGAGGTTCTCGATGCCATCAAGGTGCGTGAACCCGATTTGCCCGTCATCATTTTCTCCGGTCACGGCAATATCGATACGGCCGTCAGTGCCGTCAGTCGCGGCGCCGTCGACTTCATTGAGAAGCCATTCGAAGCGGAACGTCTGCTTTACCTGGTAGAGCGAGCAACGGAGACGGAAAGGCTTCGCCGCGAGAATACGCGGTTGCGCGAGAACGAGTCGCAGATCGACGAGTTCACCGGCAATTCGGCAGTCATAAATGCTGTGCGGGCCACGCTGAAGCGCGTCGCAAGCACTGGCAGTCGTGTTCTGGTGACCGGACCCGCAGGGGCCGGCAAAGAAGTGGCTGCGCGTCTGCTCCACAGCTGGAGCCCGCGGGCGGACAAGGCCTTCGTCATCGTCAATTCCGCGCGCATCACCCCCGAACGGTTTGAAGAGGAACTGTTCGGGGAAGAGGCAGATGGCAAGCTGGTGCGCCCAGGCCTGTTGGAGACTGCCGACGGAGGCACGCTCTATCTGGATGAAGTCGCGGACATGCCGCTTTCCACACAGGCGCGCATTCTACGTGTTCTGACAGAACAGAGTTTCGTGCGGGTCGGGGGGACTCGACAAATCGGTGTAGACGTCCGCGTCGTCTCTTCGACGTCGCGCGACCTCGCAAACGAAATGGAAGAAAAGCGGTTTCGCGAAGACCTCTTCTATCGTTTGAACGTGGTGCCGGTGGAAGTCCCATCCCTGGCCGAGCGCCGGGACGACATCCCGTCGTTGGCCGACGGGTTTTTCGCGCGTTACGCAACCGAACAGGGATTGCGCCCACCGACAATCAGCGAAGAAGCCATGGCGGCTCTGCAAGCATACGACTGGCCGGGCAATGTGCGCCAATTACGCAATGTCGTTGAGCGGACAATCATCCTGACACCGCGAGAAAACCTGGAGCAGATCGAGGTAGATATGCTTCCGGAAGAAGTACTCGGCGGAAAAATTGGCGCTAACGGCGGTGTCGGAGCGATGATGGGCGCCCCGTTACGCGAGGCGCGCGAGAACTTCGAGAGAGAATATCTCACCGTCCAGATTCGCAGATTTTCAGGCAATATCTCTAAGACGGCGACTTTTATCGGGATGGAGCGATCGGCTCTGCACCGGAAACTGAAGCTGCTGGGTATGGTCGAACGCAAGGGATCCGATCGTAAGAGTTGAACAGGATCGCAAAGTTGCGCGATTTTATTCGAAACTAGGATTGCGTTGCGTTGTTATGAGTATTCAACCACATTAGGTTTGTTCGCGAAGAACTTGCGGACACCCCGGGCGTGGTGGGCGCCCAGATTGCGGTTCTAAGACGGGCCGCCAAAAAACGGGAAAGAATATGTCCGGCGAACGAACACTCTCTGCGCGGCCACGACCCAAGCCGCCTCAGCCCGAACAGCGGGCGCGTCCGCAAAACCTGCAGGACGCCTTTTTGAACCTCCTGCGAAAGAACAAGTCGCCTGTGACCATGTTTCTGGTCAAGGGAGTCAAGCTTCAGGGCATCGTCACGTGGTTCGATAACTTCTCCATCCTGCTTCGTCGGGATGGGCAGTCGCAACTGGTCTACAAGCATGCGATCAGCACGATCATGCCAGCACAGCCGGTTGATACGGAACAGTTCGGCAGCCAGAGTTCGGGCGCCAAGCAGCGTCTGCTTCAGGATGTTTTCCTTAGCCGTGTCAGCCAGGCCGAAGCGCAGGTAACGATGTTCCTGGTCAATGGCGTGATGCTGCAAGGCAGGATTGCCGCCTACGATCTGTTCTGCATGCTGTTAGAACGCGACGGGTATGTTCAACTCGCGTATAAGCATGCCGTTTCGACGATCCAGCCGGCTACGGCGGTCGATCTGACGGAAGAATGGGAAGAGGACGACTCCTGAGTTTCGACGATGATCTGATGGGAGAGGTATCCCGCGGGGCGCGGGCACTCGTGGTGTGCCCGGACATCCGTGGGATGGCCTACGATCTGGATGCCCAATCCCGGTTAGCCGAGGCTGAAGGCCTTGCGCTTGCCATCGGTATTACGATCGCGGAAAGCTTCGTGCTGCCTGTAAGGGAGGTGCGACCCAATCTGTTGTTCGGGGCCGGGCAGGTCGACAACATCGCCATTGCTTGCGAACAGAACGAAGCCGAACTGGTGGTGGTTGACGGGGCGCTAACCCCGATCCAGCAACGTAATCTCGAAGACAAGCTTTCCCGCAAGGTCATCGATCGAACCGGACTGATCCTCGAGATATTCGGGGAGCGTGCTGCGACCGCCGAAGGGCGCTTGCAGGTAGAGCTGGCGCATCTGGACTATCAGCAGAGCCGGCTCGTACGTAGCTGGACTCACCTCGAACGCCAGCGCGGTGGCTTCGGTTTTCTCGGCGGTCCGGGCGAGACGCAGATCGAAGCCGACCGCCGAATGATCCGCCAGCGTATGGGCCGCTTGCGCAAGGAACTCGAGCAGGTTCGCAAGACCCGCGGCTTGCATCGCGAAAGGCGCGAACGGGCTCCTTGGCCAGTGGTCGCCCTTGTCGGATACACAAACGCCGGCAAATCGACGCTCTTCAATTACCTCACCGGCGCCACAGTCATGGCGGAAGATCTGCTGTTCGCGACACTCGATCCGACAATGCGGGCAATAGCCTTGCCGGGCGTCGAAAAGGCGATCCTGTCGGATACAGTGGGCTTCATATCCGATCTTCCGACACAGTTGGTCGCCGCTTTCCGCGCTACGCTGGAGGAAGTGACGTCGGCCGACGTCATCTGCCATGTGCGGGATATTTCGAACCCCTCGACGGCCGCGCAGAAGGCGCAGGTCCTTGATGTATTGCGCGATCTTGGCGTAATCGATGGGGAAGGAGATACGTCGATCCCGATCCTGGAGGTCTGGAACAAATGGGACTTGCTGAGCGTCGACGACGCGGAAGAAATGGGCGAGCAGGTCGAAGCTGACGACGAGATTGTCGCCATGTCTGCGTTGACTGGAGACGGTGTCGATACTTTGCTCGATCGTCTCGGAAGCATGTTGACCCGCAACGCTACTCTCCGAAGCTTCGAGGTGCCCGCTAGCGACGGCCGCCGCATTGCCTGGCTGCATGCGCATGGCGAAGTGCTTGAAGATGTCGAAGCGGAAACCGACGGTTCTAACCGCCTCATCACTGTTCGGCTCAATCCCAAGGAAATGGGGCAGTACGAGGCGCTGGATTAACCGATCTGTGCTTTTGCGCGTTGCCAGTAAAGCTCCTGCGTATCGAGATCGAGTTGGGCGAAATCTTTGCCGTCGCCTCGAGCCAGTTCTTCCATCTTCTTGAAGCGACGTTCGAACTTGCCATTCGATGCTCGGAGAGCCTGTTCTGGATCGACCCCGTATCGCCGCACGATGTTGACCGCTACGAACAGCACGTCGCCAGCTTCCATGAGCCTGTCCCGTTCGGTTTCGCCATGCGCCAGTTCGCCCAGTTCTTCATGAAGTTTCTGGATCGGACCCTCGATATCGGGCCATTCGAACCCGACACGCGCCGCCCGCTTCTGAAGCTTGTCCGAGCGGAGTAGTGCGGGCAGGGCGAGCGCCACGCCGTCCATCGCGCTGGTCGACCCGGCAGCAGCGCGTTCCGCCGCTTTGATCTCTTCCCAGCGGCTGTCTTCCATGATCCCGCCTTCGTTGCCAAAGATGTGGGGATGACGTGCCTCCATCTTGTCGGAGATGTCACGCGCGACGTCTTCATAAGAAAAGTCGCCTGATTCCTCGGCCATTCGCGCGTGGAAGACGACTTGAAACAGCAGATCGCCAAGTTCGCCGCGCAGCTCGTCCATGTCGGCCCGTTCGATGGCGTCGGCGACCTCGTAAGCCTCTTCGATGGTATAGGGCGCTATCGTCGAGAAGGTCTGCGCTCTATCCCACTCACAGCCGGCCTTCGGGTCGCGCAGTCGCGCCATGATCCTCAATAGTCGGTCGGTCTGATGGGACATTGGCCAATCCAAAGGCTAGGGTTTTGGGCTGATCGATCCTGCGGACCGGACCGGCGGATTTACGCGTCGATCATCTCGCGATCGAATTCGCCGGCATTGTTCTGGATGAAATTGAACCGGTGTTCTGGGTTGCGCCCCATCAACTGATCGACGAGTTCCTTCACCACTGCACGCTGTTCGAATTCGACGGGCAGGGTAATGCGGATCAGGCTGCGGCTTTCAGGGTTCATGGTCGTTTCGCGCAGCTGGGCCGGATTCATCTCGCCTAGACCCTTGAAGCGACCGACTTCGACTTTCTTGCCTTTGAAAACCGTTTCTTCCAGTTCTTTGCGGTGTGCGTCGTCGCGTGCATACCGGCTCTCCTTACCGGCTGTCAGGCGATAAAGCGGAGGTTGCGCAAGGTAGAGGTGCCCGTTGCGCACAACATCGGGCATTTCCTGGAAGAAGAACGTCATGAGCAACGTGGCGATGTGTGCGCCGTCGACGTCGGCATCGGTCATGATGATGATGCGATCGTACCGTAGTTGTTCGGGATCGCAATCCTTGCGTGTGCCGCACCCCATGGCAAGGGAGAGATCGGCGATTTCGCTGTTTGCACGGATCTTGTCGGCGGTGGCGGATGCGACGTTCAGAATTTTACCGCGGATCGGAAGGATTGCCTGAGTCTTGCGATTGCGCGCCTGCTTGGCGCTGCCGCCTGCACTGTCGCCTTCGACGATGAAAAGTTCGGTCTCACCGTCACCTTCGCCAGAACAGTCGGTGAGCTTGCCCGGAAGGCGCAGCTTCTTGGCATTGGTTGCGGTCTTGCGCTTGATCTCGCGCTCCTGCTTGCGACGCAGGCGCTCGTCCATTCGCTCCATGACTTGCCCGAGCAGGGCTTTGCCCCGATCCATATTGTCGGAGAGGAAATGGTCGAAATGATCGCGAACGGCGTTTTCCACCAGTCGCGCGGCCTCTGGCGAAGTAAGCCGGTCCTTGGTCTGGCTCTGGAACTGGGGGTCGCGAATGAAGACACTGAGCATGACCTCGGCGCCGGTCATTACGTCGTCGGCAGTAAGGTCCTTGGCCTTTTTTGCCCCTGTCAGTTCGCCGAAGCCACGCAAACCCTTGGTGAGCGCCGCGCGGAGCCCCTGTTCATGCGTTCCGCCATCGGGGGTGGGCACGGTATTGCAGTACCAGCTTGTCGATCCGTCCGAATAGAGCGGCCATGCGATGGCCCATTCGACACGGCCAGCCTCGTCGGGGAAATCCTGATTGCCCGCGAAAGGCTGCGTAGTAACGCATTCACGTCCGCCGAGCTGTTCGGCAAGATGATCGGCCAGACCGCCGGGAAACTTGAACACGGCTTCTGCCGGCACGTCTTCGCTGGCCAGACTTTCGGCGCATTTCCAGCGGATTTCGACGCCTGCAAAGAGATAGGCCTTTGAACGGGCGAGCTTGAACAGGCGCTTGGGACTGAACTGGCGGTCGCCGAAGATTTCGATATCGGGGACGAAGCTGACCGTCGTCCCACGCCGATTGGGGGTGGGGCCGAGTTCTTCCAGCGCGCCCAAGGTCTGTCCCTTGGAGAAGCTCTGCGCGTAAAGCTGCTTGTCACGCGCGACCTCGACCCGCGTATCGCTGGACAGGGCGTTCACGACCGAAACGCCGACGCCGTGGAGGCCGCCGCTGGTGGCGTAGGCCTTGCCTGAAAATTTGCCACCGGAGTGCAGCGTGGAGAGGATGACCTCGAGTGTGGATTTGCCCGGGAATTTGGGATGCTCGCGCACCGGCATACCGCGTCCGTTGTCCGACACGGTTACGCGATTACCTTCGTCGAGCCGCACCTCGATCCGCGTGGCATGCCCGGCCACTGCCTCGTCCATCGAATTGTCGAGTACTTCGGCGACCAGATGGTGTAGCGCGCGGTCATCGGTCCCGCCGATATACATGCCGGGTCTGCGGCGAACGGGTTCGAGGCCTTCCAGAACCTCGATCGAGGAAGCGTCGTAATCGCCGCTGGAGGTGGGCGTGTTTTCGAACAGATCGTCGGACATGGCTGCTGCTATATCGCGCCGATCTGTCCGCCTACAAGCGCCCCGGACAGGTTATCCGCCCTGCTTAGAACCGGGCAGGCGCGTTATCGACCACGACGACCGAGCCATTGCGTACTTCGCGTACTTCAAAAGCACGTTCGACCATTCCGTTGCGACCGAAGCGGAATGCGCCATCGAGCCCCAGAAAACCGTCCGACGCGAGCAACTCGTTTTCGGGGAAATCCCGCCCGACGCGCCAGTCGCGCGCAACCCGCAGGGTCAGTAGGACGGCGTCGTATCCAAGGGTCGCGATGCGATAGGGCTGGCTGCCGAAGCGCGCCTCGTAACTGTCCACAAACCGTTTGTAACGCGTGTCCGATATGGCCGAGAACCATGCGCCGCCCAATGCCGAGGCTCGAGTGACCGCGCTTTCTCCGCTCCACAATTCGGTGCCGAGAAGGCGGGTCTTGTCGGAGCCGCCCGAAGGATTGAGCACGCCAGCCGCCTGTGCCGCGAGCCGCGCGCCATCGGCGATCAGGACCGCATCATAGCCCCCATGCGATTTGAGGCGCTGGGCCGCGCTGACGATGGAGGTATTGCCGCGGGCATACCGTTCGGTCCACACCACTTCTCCGCCATAGGCGGACACGGCCTGGCGCATGGCATTTTCTGCTCGGGCGCCATATTCCCCATCGGGCGCGATGACGGCAAACCTCTGGGCGCCCTTGCTGCGCGCGTACTGGATGGTACGCATGATCGACTGGTCGGGAATCTGGCCCATGATGAACACGTCGGGGCCCGCAGCGCTGATATCGTTGGAAAAAGATATGACCGGCACGTCAGCCGCGCGGGCAGAGGCAACGACCGACCGGATGTTCGAACCGAGTAGTGGGCCGAGGATGAGCTTGTTGCCTTCCGCAATAGCCTGCTGGGCAGCGGCCTCCGGGCCTTTCGCTGTATCATAGGTCGTGATGCGAAGGTTGTCGGCGTTCGTGTCGAGCAGCGCCATGGTGGTTGCATTGGCAATCGACTGGCCGACCGGGCCGTTCTGGCCGGTCATCGGCACGAGCAATGCGATGCGGTGCCGCGTTTCATCGCTTGGCAGGCTTTCGGTCGGTTCGGGTGCGGGCGTCTGGGCCACGGGTCCGGGGCGTTCTGCACCCTTTGGAATCACCGCGCAGGCGCCCAGCAATGCTGCCAGCCCCACGGTAACCATTGCCCGACGGTCGATAGTCCAGCGCTTCATCTTGCCGCATCCCTCATTCTTGGTTCATGGGTGAACGGTGTCCGATGCAACTTCACCCGAAAACCGATCCCTTACACCGGGGCTCTATATCGTCTCCACCCCGATCGGCAATCTCGGCGATATTACGCTGAGAGCGGTCGAAGTGTTGCGACAATGCGACGGCATCGCGTGCGAGGATACCCGCGTAACGGGCAAGCTGCTAAAACATCTGGGTATTTCGAAACCGATGTGGCGCTATGACGATCATAGCGAACATCGCGACCGAACGCGTCTGGTCGAATCCATGCGATCGAAAGCGGTCGCACTGGTCAGCGATGCAGGCACGCCGATGGTATCGGATCCGGGCTATCGCCTCGTCAACGACTGCCGGGCCGAGGGCATTCCGGTGACCGCCCTTCCAGGGGCTTGCGCTGCTATCAGTGGCCTGGCCCTGTCCGGATTGCCGAACGACCGGTTCCTGTTCGCCGGTTTCCTGCCGAGCAAGGAAAAGGCGAGGCGGGAGACCTTGGATGAGCTTGCGGCAGTAGACGCCACACTGATATTCTACGAAACCGCGCCGCGACTGACGAAATCTCTAGCGGCGATCGAAGCGGCATTGCCCGATCGTGAAGTTGCCGTGGCGCGCGAAATAACCAAGCTTCACGAAGAACTGCGCCGCGGGCTGCCGTCCGGTCTGCTGGCATATTATGATGCCAACCCGCCCAAAGGCGAAATCGTGTTGTTGGTCGGCCCCCCGCCGGAAAGCATTGCCAGCGAAGAAGATGCCGATGCTATGCTTCGGAATGCGTTGAGGACGATGAAAGCCTCGCAGGCCGCGGCTCAGGTGGCCAAAGCAACCGGGATGGACCGCAAGACGTTATATGCCCGCGCGATGGAACTCCGCTCGGCATGAAGCGCCAATCGGCGGAGAAGAATGGCCGTGACGGTGAAGCGCGAGCAGCCCTCTGGCTCCGGGCGAAAGGATGGCAGATCCTCGACCAGCGGGTCAAAACGCCCGTCGGCGAGATCGATCTGGTCGCCAAGCGCGGCTCGATCATCGCCTTTGTGGAGGTGAAATGGCGCAAACGGGGCGTCGACCTCGATCATGCGATCGACGAATATCGTCTTTCCCGCGTCGCCGCAGCGGTCGAAGCGGCGGCGCATCGTTATGCCGTGAATGGTGAAGACATCCGGATCGACGTAATCCTCCTTGCGCCCGGTAGCTTCCCTCGCCACATCGCCAATGCCTGGCAGCCCTGATCGCTGAATGGGCGCCAGATGATCGGAGAATAAAATGTCGCTACGCGTCGCCGTCCAGATGGACCCGCTCGAGAACATCAACATTGCGGGCGACAGTTCCTTCGCCCTGATGCTGTCGGCGCAGGCGCGAGGGCACGAACTCTGGCATTATGATGTGACCAGCCTTGCTTACGAAAGCGAGGGGACACCCCATGGCCGGATTACCGCGCATGCCACGCCGGTAACAGTGCAGCGCGATGCAGGGAATCATTTCAACGCGGGAGAGCGCCGTCGCATCGACCTGGCGCAAGACATCGACGTAATCCTGATGCGCCAGGATCCGCCCTTTCATCTCGGCTATATCAGTGCGGCTCTGCTGCTCGATCGCCTGAAGGGTAAGACGCTCGTTGCCAACGACCCGCGAGAAGTCGTGAACGCCCCCGAGAAGATGTTCGTGCTGGATTATGCGCAATATATGCCACCGACGCTCGTCGCACGTCACGTGGATGATCTGCGAGCATTTCAGAAAAAACACGGATCGGTCGTGGTGAAGCCTCTTCACGGCAACGGCGGCAAGGCGATCTTCAGGATCGACGAGTCCGGTACGAATCTCTCGGCCTTGTCCGAGGTCTTCGATCAAACCTGGCCGGAACCGCACATGGTGCAGCCTTTCCTTCCTGAAGTGAGTGAAGGCGACAAACGCATCGTACTGGTCGATGGCGAGTTTGCCGGCGCAATTAACCGCTTCCCAGGCGAAGGCGAGTTTCGCTCAAATCTTGCTCAGGGCGGTCATGCCGAAGCGACGGAGCTGACCGCGCGGGAAGAGGAAATCTGCGCGGCGATGGGGCCTGAACTCAAGCGGCGCGGGCTCGTCTTCGTTGGCATTGATGTGATCGGAGGCAAGTGGCTGACGGAGATAAACGTCACCTCGCCTACGGGAATCGTTGCGATCGACAGATTCAACGGCACCGATACGGCCGCGCTGATATGGGATGCGATCGAACGCCGTCATGCCGCAATGTAGGACCATCTGACAGAGTTGATCGTTAGCGGTCCATGCACGAACTTATCATCCGCGCGATAGAGCAGGGCGGCCTCGTCGGCATCTTCCTTCTCATGGCGCTGGAGAACATTTTCCCGCCGATCCCGTCCGAAGTCATCATGGGGCTTGGCGGGGTGGCGGTGTCCCGCGGCACGATGGATTTCTGGCCATTGATGATCTCCGGGACGGTCGGATCAACTCTCGGGAATTATGCCTGGTATTGGCTGGGAGACCATTGGGGCAAAACGAGGCTCGAACCCTTTGTCGAGAGATGGGGGCGCTGGCTGACCATGGAATGGGAAGATGTCGAAAAGGCACGCGGGTTTTTTCGGCGGCATGGGCCATGGGTGGTGTTCGTGTTCCGGTTTACGCCGATCTTCCGTACCATGATTTCGCTTCCGGCAGGCTTGGCTCACATGGGCGTCTGGCGGTTTCTTGCCTTTACCTTTGCGGGGGCGTTCATCTGGAACCTTCTCCTGGTCGAAGGCGGGCGAAGGCTCGCCGACTGGCTGGAAGAATCGCAGCACATACTTGGCTGGATCATCCTCGGATTCATCGGCCTTGCGCTGGTCGGATATTTGTGGCGGGTGGTTACGTGGAAACCGCGCGACAAGCGCTAGCTGCCTTCGCGCGGGTGGGCCTTGCGATAGATATCCAGCAGGCTAGCGGCGTCGACCTTGGTATAAATCTGCGTGGAGCCGAGGCTGGCATGGCCAAGCAATTCCTGCAGGCTGCGTAGATCTGCGCCTGCGCCCAGAAGATGGGTCGCGAAGCTGTGGCGCAGAGCGTGGGGTGTTGCCGTGTCTGGCAGCCCCAGTGCCTTTCGGGCCCGAGCGGTCGCCTTCTGCACGACACCTTGGGTCAATGGCCCGCCCTTGGCCCCCCGGAAGAGGGGCTCATTTCTGCTCAGCGTCCAAGGACATTGAGCGACGTAATCAGCCACCGCTTCCCGCACGACGGGCAGGATAGGCACAACGCGCTGTTTGCCGCCCTTGCCGGTGACGGTCAGTCGTTCACCCAGGGGGATCGCATCCCCTGAAACAGAGAGTGCCTCGGCTATACGCATGCCCGCGCCATAGAGCAGGAGGAGAACCGCACGGTCCCGCGCGCCAATCCAGTCTTCGCCTGCGATAGCCTCCACGGTATCGGCAAGCCCTATCGCATCGTCAGGCGTGACGGGGCGGGGCAAACCCTTGCGGATTTTGGGACCTCGCATTCGGGGAGGGTCGGAAAGTTCATGGCCTGCCTGTGCCCGGGCGAAAGCGATAAACCCCTTGAGCGCGGACAACTCACGCGCCGCAGAAGCATTCGATAATCCGTCCGAACGCCGCGAGGCGAGATGGGACCGCAGTTGTGCAGCCGTGATATCGGCCACCTGGTCCCAAGAATTGAGGTCTAGCTGAGCGAGAAGGGTTGATGCGGCCTTGTCATAAGCCCGAACCGTATGCGGCGAACGCCTGAGCCCCAAAGCGAGGTGATCGTGCCAAGGACTCAGCAGCTCGGCCCGGCTCATGATGCCACCAGATCTGCCTGAACCAATTCGCCCAGCAGCGCATCCAGCAATGGCATGCCTTGCGGAGTGACGCCGATCTTTTCCTCCTTCGACCACACGAGGCCGAGATCCCGATAAAGGGCCATCTTGCTGACATCGATCAGACTAGAGGTTGTAACATCGAACCGGCCACCGATCCCAGCGAGGTCGATCCCTTCGTCAAGTCGAAGGCCCATCAGGAGTGCTTCGGAAGCCTGTTCGCGCCGATCGAGCATGCGTGCTTCGGCAATTCCGTGCGAGTGATCTGCGACTGCCGAAAGATAGTTTTCCGGTTTCTTGTGCCTAACCGTTGCGACATTCCGCCGCCGCCCATGGGCGCCGGGTCCGATGCCGATATAGTCCTGATATCGCCAGTATGTGAGGTTGTGCCTGCCTTCCTGCCCGGGGCGGGCATGGTTGCTGACCTCATATGCCGGTAGCCCCGCTGCGTCTGTCATGCTGCGCGTGAGAGCGAAGAGATCGGCGGCATTGTCGTCGTCCAGCGGGTCGAAAATGCCGCGACGGACATCGGTCGCGAACCGGGTCGTGGGTTCGATGGTGAGCTGGTAAAGCGACATGTGATCGGTGCCAAGCGCGAGAGCTTCGGCCAGTTCCATGCTCCAGTCATTTTCCGATTGATCCGGGCGTGCGTAGATAAGATCGATCGACACGCGCGAGAAATGGCTTTGCGCCACCTCGACAGCTTTTACCGCTTCGTCTGCGCCGTGAAGGCGGCCGAGGAAACGCAGTACGTCGTCGCGCAGGCTCTGCACGCCAAGCGAAACCCGATTGACCCCGGCAAGGGCAAGCTCGGCGAATTTGGCTGCTTCTACCGAACTGGGATTTGCTTCCAGCGTGATTTCGATTCCGGGTTCGAAACCCCAGAGGTGTTCGGCCTCGTCTAAAAGGGTCGAGACCAGCGTTGGGGGCATCAGGGAAGGGGTTCCACCACCGAAAAAGATGCTCGTCAGCGGTTCATCGGAACAGGCTTCGCCGTGCTCATGACGCATGTCTGCAAGCAGGGCTGTTTCCCACAACGTGACATCCGTGGTCTGCCGTACATGACTGTTGAAATCGCAATAGGGGCATTTCGCAAGGCAGAACGGCCAATGAATGTATAATGCGCGGGCCAATATCTTCAGCTTATCTTAACTGTGGATGCGGAATCTGCCCGCCATGGACGGGTCAGGAAAATGGACTGCGCCTATCGTCGGCGCTTTAGCGGTGCTTTGTGCCACGGGGACTGCCGTGGCTGCAAGCGGATCGTCTGACTCAAGCTATGCGATGCCTGGGGAGCGAACGGCGCCATCAGGTTCCAGGGTCCAGGTCGCGGCACGCATTCTCGGCATGCACAATGCAGAACGAAACCGCCTCAGCCTCGAGCCGCTGAAATGGAATGTCCATCTCGAGCGCGAAGCAGAACAATGGGCGCGCGTCCTCTCAGAAAAAGGCGTTTTACAACACGCCGATCGTTCAACACGCAACGGTACGGGTGAGAACCTCTGGATGGGAACCGCCGGCAATTGGCCCATCGAGACCATGGTGGGCATGTTTCTCGAAGAGAAAAAACATTACCGGCATGACAGTTTTCCAAACATCTCGCGCACTGGCAGTTGGAGCGATGTGGGCCATTACACTCAGATAGTGTGGCGTGACACCAAAGAGATTGGATGCGCGGTGGTTACGGCGCGCGGCAATGATGTCCTTGTCTGCCGGTACTGGCCTGCCGGGAATGTCTGGGGCCGAAAAGCCTACTGAGATTCAGCCGAACTGCTCGGCGACCAGCTTTCCAAAGGCATCCGCGCGGTGGCTGATGGCGTGCTTATCTGAAGGATCGAGTTCAGCGAAAGTCTGTTCGCGTCCCTCGGGCACGAAAACCGGATCGTATCCAAATCCCAGAGCGCCCCGCGGAGGCCAGGTGAGCGTGCCTTTTGCGGTCCCTTCGTAGATGGCCTGTTCCCCATCGGGCCACGCCAAAGCGAGCACGCAATGAAAAGCGCTGGAACGATCGACATTCGCCCCTTTCTGCTGGAGCATGCCTTCCACCTTGCCCATGGCCATGAACCAGTCACGACCGGGATCGCCTTCGAACCACTGCCGTTCCGCCCAATCCGCGGTATAAACGCCGGGTCGCCCGTCGAGCGCGTCAACCGACAGGCCGCTATCGTCTGCCAAAGCCACCAGACCCGAAGCCTCCGCTGCCGCCCGCGCTTTCAGAAGCGCATTCTGGACGAAAGTGGTGCCCGTTTCTGCAGGTTCGGGCAGCCCGAGGGAGCCCGCCGAGATGCATTTGACACCATACGGTTCGAGCAGCGCGGAAATCTCCTTGAGTTTTCCCGCATTATGCGTGGCAATCACCAGCGTGCTCGAACCGATGCGGCGTGTCATTTGCGCGTTGCCTCGTCCTGAGCCTTGAAGATCTGCGCGCAGCCGATCTGGGCAAGGCGCAGGAGCCGCAGGAAGCCCTCCTCGTCATAGGGCGCGCCTTCGGCGGTGGCTTGCGCCTCGGCAATCTTGCCGCCTTCGATGAGGACGAAATTGGCATCGGCATCAGCGCTGCTGTCCTCGGGATAGTCGAGGTCGAGGACAGGTGTGCCTTTGTAGATGCCGCAGGAGATCGCGGCAATTTTCGCCGAAATCGGATCCTGCGTGATAGCGCCCGATTTCATCAGGCCATCGACTGCCAGGCGAAGGGCGACCCAAGCGCCGGAGATAGAGGCCGTGCGAGTTCCGCCGTCGGCCTGCAAAACATCGCAATCCAGCGTGATCTGATGCTCGCCCAGCTTCTTCAGGTCCACGACCGAGCGCAGGCTGCGGCCGATCAGACGCTGGATTTCCTGCGTCCGCCCGCTCTGCTTGCCTTTGGCCGCTTCGCGCTGGCCGCGGGTATGCGTCGCGCGCGGGAGCATTGAATACTCACCAGTGACCCAGCCTTCGCCCTTGCCGCGAAGCCAGGGCGGGATTCGATCTTCGACCGAAGCGGTGCACAGGACACGCGTTTCACCGAAATTGATCAGGCAGCTGCCCTCAGCATGCTTGGTGTAGCCGGTTTCGATGGTGATAGCGCGCATTTCGTCGGGCGCACGGCCGGAAGGTCGCATAGGTTTCTCCATTGCAGTCGAATCTCGGGGATGCCTGTGGCGCAAGGGTCTTGAGGCCGCAAGGGGAGTGGTTAGATAGGGAACATGAATTCACCGCCACTCACAGATTTGTCCGATCGCGCACGGGACATCTTCCGGCTCGTGGTCGAAGGGTATCTGGAAAGCGGCACACCCATGGGTTCCAAGGCGCTCGCGGGGGAGGGGAGAGTGAACCTTTCGCCGGCGTCGATACGTTCGGTGCTGGCCGAACTCGAGCAGCGCGGACTGTTGGCGGCACCGCATACCAGCGCGGGTAGAATGCCGACGGAAACGGGCCTTCGTCTTTTCGTCGATGCGATGATGCAAGTCGCCGAGCCGACCCGCGAAGAACGTGCCGCAATCGAGCAGCGCCTTGCGGAGCCGGGACCGATCGAGCGAGCATTGGAAGAAACCAGCGCCTTGCTGTCCGATCTTTCGGGCGCGGCAGGCATGGTGATGGTGCCGACACGCGAACCCAAGCTGGCACAGATATCCCTCACCGCGTTGGATGCAAACCGCGTGCTGGCTGTTTTGGTGGGCGAAGACGGACATATCGAGAACCGGATTATCGCCCTTCCGGTCGAGGCGCTCGGCACGTCGCTTGAGCAGGCGAGCAACTATCTCACCGCGCGAAGCTCCGGACGGACCTTGGCGCAGGCCGCGAGCATGGTCGAAAGGGAGATTGCCAGCGGCAAATCTGCCCTCGACGAAGCCAGTCGCGACTTGGTCCAGCGGGGGCTCGCGGTGTGGAGCGAAGATGCCAGCAACCGCCCGGTCCTGATCGTCCGAGGGCAGGCCAACCTGCTCGACGAGACCGCACTGGGCGATATCGAACGGGTTCGCTCGCTGCTCGACGACTTGGAAAGCAAGCAATCGGTGGCCGGCTTGCTGGAACGTGCCCGGAGAGCCGACGCGATGCGCATATTCATCGGCAGCGAGAACCGGCTTTTCTCGCTTTCGGGCTCTTCCGTGATCGCTTCACCCTACCGGGACCGCGAGGGTAAGGTTGTCGGTGTGCTGGGTGTCATTGGCCCAACTCGGTTGAATTACGCGCGAGTCGTCCCCATGGTGGATTTCACCGCCCGATCCTTGGGTAAACGAATTGGCTGACAGGGTTTTCCAGTGAACGACGAGAACAAGAACGAACCGCACGAAAAAGCGGTCGATGCAGATCTGGCACGTGAGATGGAAGGTGTGCCCGAACATCTTCGCGACGATTCAGATGACGACGCCGATACTCCGATCGATGACGCGCTTGCGAAACTGAAGGGCGATCTCGAATCGGCGATGCAGGACGTGCTGTATGCGCGTGCGGAAACGCAGAATGTGCGTCGCCGGCTCGAAAAGGATGTTCAGGACGCCCGCAATTATGCAGCAACGGGTTTCGCACGCGATATTCTCAGTGTTGCCGACAATCTTGCGAGGGCGCTCGACCACGTTCCCGAAGAACTGCGCGAACACGAAAAGGCGAAGAATTTCATCGCTGGCATCGAAGCCACTCAGCGTGAGTTGGAGAAAGTCTTCAACAGCAATGGCATCACGCGCATTGCCGCCAAGGGCATGCCGCTCGACCCGAACCAGCATCAGGCTATGATGGAAGTGCCGACCGATGATGCAGAGCCCGGCACGATCGTGCAGGAAATGCAGGCCGGGTATATGATCAAGGATCGCCTGCTGCGTCCAGCAATGGTCGGCGTGGCCAAGAAGCCCGATTAACTCCGTCAAAGCAGGGGAATGACGATGAGGACTGCCATTTTCGGAGCGGCGGTTCTTGTCGCCTCCGCCTTTGCTACACCGCTTGCTGCTCAGGATAGCGCCGACGATGAACTGTCGGCGCTGGCTGATGCATATTACGACTACCAGCTCGAACAGTTCGGCATGAGCGCGGCGGCGAACGGTAGCACCGAGCAGGGCGATACTTTGTGGTCGGTTACCCCCGACGCGCAGCGTCAACGCGCCGCGCAATACAAGTCCTATCTGACACGCCTCGACCAGATCGATCGCAAAGCATTGAGCGAGAAGGCAAGGACCAATGCTCTAGTGCTTCGGTCGTTGCTGGAGTCTGATATCGGCGATGCGCAGTTCGCCGAATGGGAGATGCCGTTCGACAGCGATTCCAATTTCTGGTCGTATCTTGCGCCCTCGCGCGGTTTCACCACGGTAGAGGAATACGAGAACTACATCGGCCGGATGCAGGACATTCCGCGATATTTCGCCGAGCAGACCGCCAACGCAAAAGCAGGCCTCGCGCGCGGGTTCTCGGTGCCGCGGGTTACGCTGGAAGGCCGCGATGTCTCCATCGCATCCTATGTCGTGGAAAAGCCGGAAGACAGCCCGTTCTGGAAACCATTTGCCGACATGCCGCGCAGCATTCCCGAAGCCGAACAGGAACGTCTCAGGGCAGCCGGCCGTGCAGCGATCCGCGACGATGTCACGCCGGCCTACGCCGACTGGCTCGTCTTCTTTCGCAACGAATATCTCCCGCAGACCCGCACCACCCTCGGCGCTAGCGAATTTCCCGATGGCGAGGCCTATTACGCGCAGCAGATCCGGCAGTATACGACGCTCGACTTGTCGGCAGAGGAAATCCACCGCATCGGTCTCGACGAGGTGGCGCGCATCACCGCCGAGATGGAGAAGGTAAAAGAGAGCGCCGACTTCGAGGGCACGCTGGCGGAGTTCGTGAACTTTCTGCGCACCGATCCGCAATTCGTGGCGCGCACGCCCGATGAACTGATGGGCGTATCTGCCTATGCCGCAAAGCGTGTCGATGGGCGCCTGGCCGACTATTTCGGCTTCCTGCCCCGGCACCGGTTCACCATCCGGCCAGTCGATCCTGCCATTGCTCCGTTCTACACGGCGGGACGGGGCGGGCTCGATGCCTGCCAGATGAACACCTACGATCTGGCGTCCCGGCCACTCTACAATATCCCTGCACTGACACTGCACGAATGCGTCCCGGGCCACAGCTTTCAAGGTGCCGTCGCGTTGGAGCAGGAAGAGGCGCCGCGCTTCCGCCGCCAGACCTATTTCTCCGGTTTCGGCGAAGGCTGGGGTCTCTATGTGGAATATCTCGGGGAAGAGATGGGCATCTATCGCACGCCCTACGAGAAGTTCGGCCGACTGTCTTACGAGATGTGGCGCGCTGCCCGGCTGGTCATCGATACCGGTATCCATCACTACGGCTGGAGCCGGGAGCAGGCGGTCGACTATCTTGCGAGCCATACTGCGCTGTCCGACCGAGAAGTGGGCACCGAAATCGACCGCTACATTAGCTGGCCGGGGCAGGCGCTGGCCTACAAGCTGGGGGAACTGACCATCCGGAGGGTGCGCGCGAAGGCCGAGACTGAGCTCGGTTCCGCCTTCGACATTCGCAGGTTCCACGATGTGGTGCTGTCGCTTGGCTCGGTTCCGCTTCCTGCGCTCGAAGCGCGGATCGACGCGTTCATCGCCGATGGCGGGCAGGGGTTGTCCGGGGTTACCTACGACTGACGACGTCCGAAATCGTGGCGGGGGATACGGCGCGGGCAGCGGGTGCCAAGGAACAACATCCGGCGCCGCCCGTAGATGGCCAACGCTAACAATTTCGGAGAATCGCGATGAACGCCAAGCTATTTCTTGCACCTGCCCTGGCCGTTTCCACCCTGGGCCTCGGGGCGTGTGCGCAGAACTATGGCGTCGAAGGCGCCGGGCTCGGTGCCGCAGCCGGTGCGGGTCTGGGCGCCATTCTGGGCGATGACATCACCACCTACGCGCTGGCCGGCGCCGCCATCGGCGGCGTGGTCGGTTATGCCACGGACAAGAACGACGAGTGCGACGGCTATTATGGCGATGGCCGTTATGTCGACGATGATTGCCGTAATGACGACCGCTACGCCCGATACTGGTAAGCAGGCTTCGTACCCCGGTGCCGGATCAGCTTTCGGCGCCGGGGAAGCGGACCAGTATTTCGTAAGCAGCCGGATCGGCGACGCCGGCGATCTTCATGCCTCGGCGCAGCCAGAAAGCATGTTTCACGATCTCCGCCTGTTGCTCGATACCATATCGTTCGAGTGGCCAACCGGGCTTGAGTGAATAATCGTAACGCGCCCAGGGCATGCGCCGCGTTACCAGAAACCATTCGCCCTTCGTCTGAACCTGCCAGACATGAACCAATTCGTGTATGAAAAGGCCTTGGCGCCGTAGATCGACCTTCGAGAAATCATCGCAGTAAGTTTGACCGCGAGGATGGAAATGCAGGTGGCCGCGCGGGGCCATGGTGACCTGACGAGGTTGAAACGGAAACCATTTTTTCCGCCTGATCATAATTTGGCTGTAATCGATTGCGCGACCGAAAACGGTTCGCGCAAGCTCTATCTCGCCTGAGGTCAGGGGCCGCTCGCCCCCAATCGGACATCCGGGCACGAGATCATCCCCCATGATTTTCGCGCCCGGCATTTGCTGCCCGTCGCTCAGCGCTCGTCACCTGCGGCGCGGACTTCGACGGGGAAAGTCTTCTTCTTGCCGCCAACGACGGTGAGCGTCATGTCGGTCGTGGTGCCAGCCTGCACCGAAGGGTCGAGATCAAAAACCATCACGTGGAAGCCGCCGGGCTGAAAGTTCTGCGTACCACCCGATTCGACAAGCACCTGTCCGACGCTGTCCATCATCATCTGGCCATCGACTTCCAGCGAACCGTGAAGTTCCGCATTGCCGGCCCCTTTCACATCTGCGCGACGGATCGCGTAATTGCGATCACCGGTGTTCTCGACATCGAAATAGATGGCACCCGGGTTGCCGGATACTGCCGGTAGCATCAGCCGCGCATTGCTGACTTCGAGGGCCACTTCGTCCGCTGCAGGCGCAGTGGTTTCTTCAGCAGGGCTCGAACATCCCGCCAACGTGAGCGTCGTCAAAGTCAGGGCGGCCGGTGCTAAATGTGTAAGTTTCATCAATTTGTCCCCTCTACGTACTGGCCGAAAAACTAGCCGACCCCCTCCCTTGTGCCAAGAAAAACCACACCTATATCGCCCGAGTAATACACCACCGGATAGAGCCGCCGACCGGTTTCGCCAGGATCGGGGAACCAATGATGCGGTGTCCAACGACTTGAAACAGATGGGGAAACCATGAGCAAAGTTATCGGTATCGACCTTGGCACAACCAACAGCTGCGTCGCCGTTATGGACGGCGGCAAGCCCAAGGTTATCGAAAATTCGGAAGGCGCGCGCACGACGCCTTCGATTGTCGCCTTCACCAAGGACGGCGAGCGCCTTATCGGTCAGCCGGCCAAGCGTCAGGCTGTCACCAATCCTGACAATACCCTGTTCGCAATCAAGCGCCTTATCGGTCGCCGGTTCGATGATCCGCTGACCAAGAAGGATATGGGTCTCGTCCCTTACGACATCGTCAAGGGCAAGAACGGCGACGCGTGGGTCGAAGCCGGCGGCGAAGATTATTCGCCCAGCCAGGTATCCGCCTTCATCCTGCAGAAGATGAAAGAAACGGCAGAGGGCTATCTCGGCGAAACCGTCACGCAGGCCGTCATCACCGTTCCCGCATATTTCAACGACGCGCAGCGTCAGGCAACGAAAGACGCCGGTCAGATTGCCGGCCTTGAAGTGCTGCGCATCATCAACGAGCCGACGGCTGCAGCACTTGCCTACGGCATGGACAAGGAAGACGGCAAGACCATCGCCGTCTATGACCTTGGCGGCGGTACGTTCGACGTTTCGGTCCTTGAAATCGGCGATGGCGTCTTCGAAGTGAAGTCGACCAATGGCGACACTTTCCTGGGCGGCGAAGACTTCGACAGCGCGATCGTCGAATATCTCGCGGACGAGTTCAAGAAGAAGGAGAACATGGATCTCCGGACCGACAAGCTCGCTCTGCAGCGCCTGAAGGAAGCCGCCGAAAAGGCGAAGATCGAACTGTCGAGCTCGGCACAGACCGAAGTCAACCTGCCCTTCATCACCGCACGCATGGAAGGCGGCAGTTCTACCCCTCTGCATCTCGTCGAAACGATCAGCCGTTCGAAGCTCGAACAGCTCGTCGGCGACCTGATCAAGCGCACGCTCGAACCGTGCAAGAAGGCGCTGGCCGATGCTGGTGTGTCTAAGAACGAGATCGACGAGGTGATCCTGGTCGGCGGCATGACCCGCATGCCCAAGGTTCGCGAAGTGGTGGAAGAATTCTTCGGCTCGAAGCCGCACACCGGCGTGAACCCCGATGAAGTCGTTGCGATGGGTGCCGCCATTCAGGCCGGTGTTCTTCAGGGTGACGTCAAGGACGTGCTGCTGCTCGACGTGACCCCGCTTTCGCTGGGCATCGAAACGCTCGGCGGTATCATGACCAAGATGATCGATCGCAACACGACGATTCCGACCAAGAAGACGCAGACCTACTCGACCGCGGAAGACAACCAGAATGCGGTTACCATCCGCGTCTTCCAGGGCGAGCGCGAAATGGCGCAGGACAACAAGATGCTGGGCCAGTTCGACCTGGTCGGTATCCCTGCCGCGCCGCGCGGTGTGCCGCAGATCGAGGTCACTTTCGACATCGACGCCAACGGCATCGTGAACGTGTCCGCCAAGGACAAGGGCACGGGCAAGGAACAGCAGATCCGCATCCAGGCGTCGGGCGGTCTGTCCGACGATGACATCGAGAAGATGGTTCAGGACGCGGAGAAGTTTGCCGACGAGGACAAGAAGCGTCGTGAAGCTGCGGAAGCGCGCAATCAGGCCGACAGTCTCGTTCACGCAACCGAAAAGCAGCTTGAAGAACATGGCGACAAGATCGACGCTTCGTTGAAGAGCGAAGTTGAAGAGAAGGTTGCCGCCCTCAAGACGGCGCTCGAAGGCGACGATGCAGCCGACATCAACGCCAAGGCTCAGGACCTGTCGCAGAGCGCGATGAAGATGGGCCAGTCGATTTACGAGCAGGAGCAGGCCAAGGCCGCTTCCGACGCTCCGACCGACGGCGCGGCTGCCGGTAGTGAAGGCGGCTCGGAAGAAGAAGTCGTCGACGCCGAATTCTCCGAAGTCGACGAAGACGCGAAGAACTGATCGGACGATGAGAAACCAGTCGCCGCCGGTGCCGCAATGCACCGGTGGCGATTGAGTATTGGGAAGCCATGTCAGCGACCGAAATTGATTTTTACGAACTCCTCGGAGTGAGCCGCGATGCCGATGGGGCGACGATCAAGTCGGCCTATCGCAAACTGGCGATGAAGCACCATCCGGATCGCAATCCTGGATGCGGGGAAAGCGAAGGCAAGTTCAAGGCCGTGAGTGCCGCCTATGAGGTTCTCAAGGATCCTCAAAAACGTGCCGCCTACGACCGTTATGGCCACGCAGCTTTTCAGCAAGGCGGACCGGGCGGTGGTCAACCCGGTGCCGACTTCGGCGACATCGGGGATATATTCGAAACGATCTTTGGTGGTGCATTCGGCGGCGGAGGACGTGCACGTCCCAGGCGCGGTGCGGATCTGCGGTACGATATGCAGATCGATCTGGAAGAAGCCTTTCACGGTAAATCGACCGAGATCGAGATCGAAGTTTCACAGAATTGCGAAACCTGCCACGGGTCCGGCGCTACGCCAGGTACTCGCGCGCGAACTTGCAACCTTTGCCACGGGCAGGGACAAGTTCGGGCCAAGCAAGGTTTTTTCGTGGTCGAGCGACCATGCCCCAATTGCCATGGCAGCGGTGAAGTCATCACCTCGCCCTGTCGCGACTGCCGCGGGGAAGGGCGCATAGACGTTCCTCAGGCGCTTGCCGTCGAAATTCCGCCGGGCGTCGATACCGGGACGCGGATTCGGCTTTCGGGCAAGGGGGAGGCTGGGCCCCGTGGTGCTCCTCCCGGTGACCTTTATATTTTCGTGCATGTGAAGCCGCACGAGATTTTCCAGCGCGAAGGGACAGCTCTTGCAACGCGCGTTCCGATCAGCTTCACGACTGCTTCGCTGGGCGGGTCGATCGACATTCCCAATCTGGATGGCGAAGACGTCACGATCGAAATTCCCGCAGGCATTCAGTCGGGCAAGCAGCTGCGTCAGCGTGGTGCTGGCATGCCCGTTCTGCAAGGGCGGGGTCGCGGCGATCTCGTTGTCGAAATTGCCGTGGAAACTCCGACCAGGTTGAGCAAGGAACAGCGTGCATTACTGGAACAGTTCCGCGAACTGGAAACTGGCGACGAATGCCCTGAAAGCCGTGGTTTCTTCGATAAGCTGAAAGGTGCCTTCGGCGGGTGATCCCGTTTGCTAGTCAGGCAAACGCTCCGACACTTCTCGGCGAATTTCCTCGATCAGCTTTTTCGAACAGCGCTTGGCATCCTGCTCTTCGTCCAAGATGGCATTGAAGGCTTCTCGCTTGAAGCTGCGGCGGGTATCCTCCGCAAAGGGCTTGCTGACGGTTGAGCACACAAGGTCGATCATACGTTCGGCCCCGTGCAGCCGCCCCCATAAGTAATCGTTCTCGCGATAAGCCCGGCTGAAGAACGCCCCGAAGTTGTAAAACTCGATTCCGCGCAAGGTGGCCCGTGTCCCACCTTCGCGAATGCTACGCGCGTCATCGGGGCTTATGCGGTCCACTTTGACCGGGTCGAACTCGGTCAGCCCTTCATTACGCAGGAGCGGCAGGGTCGCCACGTCGTAGAACGGGAATCCCAAATAGGTCAGCAGCATCCTGCGCCGCAGATTCTTTGGCATCTGCTCAAGCGCAGCGGCAAGCATTTCCTCCGCCCGTTCGTCGAGGTCTGGCAACAGACGTTTCGCCTCGATCATGTCGAGCAGGCTTCCAGGATCTTGCAACACACTTTCGGCCAGGGGCTCGAATGACGAACCGAGCGCCGCGACGCCTTCCTTTTCGAAATACAGGGCAAGTATCTCGAACACCGCATCGCGCCCCTTTTCCAGTGCATCGTCCGGGATGTCGGGATCTGCCTCCCAGTCGCGCGCCAGGCGCCGGGCGAGCAACCGCAGGCGGCGAATGCGAAATCCGATGTCGTGTTCTCTCAGGAAAGCGATTGCTTCGGCCGATGCCCCCCCGCCAGGTGCAGAAAGCGTGTCCAAACCGCGCTGCGCCAATTCGGCCCGCAGCACCGCTTCGATAGGAGACGTATCGTCGACAGCGAGTTTTGGCGCAGCCTCGATGGCGAGCCTGGCCAATCTGGTAACGATCCCGGCAAACTTGGCCTGTGCGTATGCGTGAAATGCATATCCGGCCCTTTCAGCCGCCGCCTGCTGGGCTTTCTGCCGCCACGCATTCAACCGCGCTGGAGTGGGGCGATCCAGAAACAATGTGCGTCCGAACAGTTTATCGACGGCTGCATCAACTTCCGGCCGCAGGGCGCTGACGATCCGCCTCAGCCTTTCGGCCTCGCGACTTTGTTCTTCGAGCTGTTCAAGATTGTCACGAATGGGCTGTTCGCGTGGAATGGTCGAAAGGGATCCGAAGATAGCGGAGAAAAAACCAACCGGTTCGTTCTTTTCTGAGGTGCGATTGCTGGACCTGTCCGGACGCGGATCGACATATACGAAACGGCGATCAACCTCGCGCTGAGCGGGACGACCCTGAAGAGCGGAAATTGCGCCGGCAAATGGTTTGTTGACGAGTACCGATCCGTCGATAAGCGACACGTTTTCAATACTATCCCGCGCAGCATGAACGGGCATTATCCGTTGGATAAAATCATCGCGCCCAGCCCATGTACGTTCGGTCAGATTTGAAAGCTGATCGATCTCTTCGACGCGCAAGGGTGGGAAGGCGCCGGGAAAACTGGCTGTCGCTCGGGCCGCAAATACCAGTTCGAGCGGATTGGCCAGATCGCGTCCACCCGCCGCGGGCGTGCGCGTCCTGAACGATATGGGCATGCGGTGTTCGGTGTCTTCGACGACAGGCGGGCTATGGAGCCGCAGGAGTTCCAGATACCCATGGAAGTCCGTCGTGGTGACATACAGGTCCAGCGGGTGGCCCGGTGGGAGGAGCGGCTTTTCTATTTTGCTTTCGGCCATTGCCGAAAACGCCCGTTCCAGCAGACGAGAAAAGCCGATGCCGGAAAATGGCGGTTCGAACCAGCGCCCACGTACGAGATGCGAGACCTTGCGTTCGACCTCTGCCCGCGTTTCCGGTGCGACGGCATCGGCGAGATCGCCGCCCGGACGGTTCA
This sequence comes from Qipengyuania pacifica, assembly GCF_019857205.1. Lineage (GTDB taxonomy): Bacteria > Pseudomonadota > Alphaproteobacteria > Sphingomonadales > Sphingomonadaceae > Qipengyuania > Qipengyuania pacifica. Next base: position 205,813 of record NZ_JAHWXO010000005.1, read on the forward strand.
GTAGCCAGGTCGCAAAGGGCTGCGCCCACATTTTCGAAAAGCGCCATTTGAGCCGTGCCTTTGGATCGACCAGTTCGTCCACATCGGCGACCTCCAGCCAGAGATCGGTCAACGGCTCCAGTGACTGGCCCGAATGAACCGCCTGCGCCAGAAAGACGGTGTTGATCCCGCCCGCGCTCGCGCCGCTCATGATGTCGGGCAGGACCCGGACATGCAGGTCCTGGTCTGCCGCAATCCGCTCAAGCAGATCGCGATAGACCCTGCCTACGCCGTCGGGGGACGAACTGGCCGAATGGAAATCGCGGCTAGCCCTGGCGAGCTGCCACAATTCGCGTGTAACCCCGTGCATATAGACCGCCAGGCTGACTCCGCCGTAGCATACCAGCGCGATCCTCAGTTCCTTGTGCCGCATCGCCCGACGTGTGCACGGATAAACGGCGCAAGGCAATTGCGTTCATCAAATGTTCCGTCTAGCTGGGCTCATGGCAAAGCCGAAGAAACGCTATGTCTGCCAGGCCTGTGGCAGTGTCTCCCATCGCTGGCAGGGGCAATGTGCCGACTGCGCAGAATGGAATACGCTGGTGGAAGATGCCCCGGCGACAGTCTTCTCGATGAAACACGATCTTTCGAGTGGGGGGCGGGCCGTCGAGTTTGTCGAACTGGACAAGCCGGGACCTCTTCCCGTGCGGCAGCCCACTGGCCTGGCCGAATTCGACCGGGCCCTGGGTGGCGGGCTCGTTCCGGGTTCGGCGATCCTGCTCGGCGGGGATCCGGGCATCGGAAAATCCACCCTTCTGCTGCAGGCGGCAGCACGGATCGCCCGCGAAGGGCGCGGGGTCGTTTACGTCAGCGGCGAAGAAGCATCGGGTCAGGTGCGCATGCGCGCGGCGAGGCTGGGTCTCTCCGATGCCCCGGTAAAGCTGGCAGCGGCGACCGGTGTGCGCGATATTCTCACGACCTTGGGTTCTATGGATGCACCGGGTCTGCTCGTGATCGATTCGATCCAGACGATGCATTCCGACACGATCGAAGGGGCGCCGGGAACGGTCAGCCAGGTCCGTGGCTGTGCATTCGAACTGATCCGCTACGCGAAGGAAAACGGTGTCGCCCTTGTGCTCGTCGGTCATGTAACCAAGGATGGCAGCATCGCGGGGCCCCGCGTGCTCGAACACATGGTCGATGTGGTGATGAGTTTCGAAGGGGAGCGGAGCCATCAGTACCGGATTTTGCGCGCACTCAAGAATCGCTTCGGCGCCGTCGACGAAATCGGTGTCTTCGCCATGGCGGGGGAAGGGCTGGAAGAGGTGGACAATCCTTCCATGCTGTTCCTCTCGGGCCGCGACGAACCGATGGCCGGCAGTGCCGTTTTCCCGGCCATCGAAGGCACGCGCCCGGTGCTCGTGGAGATTCAGGCGCTGATCGTACGGCTGCAATCCGGGGCGACGCCTCGCCGTGCCGTCGTCGGTTGGGACACGGGCCGGCTTGCGATGCTCCTTGCCGTACTGGAGTCGCGATGTGGGCTGAACTTCAGTTCGGCAGAAGTCTATCTGAACGTGGCAGGCGGTTATCGGCTTTCCGACCCTGCAGCGGATCTTGCCGTCGCTGCGGCACTCGTCAGCGCGATGTCGGACAAGGCTCTGCCGGCGCGCAGCATCTGGCTGGGCGAGGTCTCGCTCGCGGGCGAAATTCGTCCGGTCGCGCATGGCGGGCTGCGCCTGCGGGAAGCTGCCAAGCTGGGCTTCGATCGGGGGTTCGGACCGCTGGATGTGAAGGGGGGATCGTCCGCGCTCGCTTACGATGGTTTGGGACAACTGGCGAACCTCGTTGACCGCGTAATCGGTAATTCATAAGTCACGACCAAGGAAGGGTCATGACCGGTTTCGATTATATCGTCCTGTTGATCGTCGGCATCGCTGCTGCGGGCGGCTTCATGCGTGGTTTCCTCCAGGAAATACTTTCGCTTGCAGCCTGGGTACTGGCCGCGTTCGCCATCCGCTTTCTGCACACGCCTCTGACCCTGTCGCTGCAGGATTTTCTCGGCGACGATATCACGACATCGCTGCTCGCATTCACCCTGCTGCTGCTCATTCCCTATGCCGCGATGAAGGTCATTGCCAACAATGTGGGGATGGCATCGCGCAATTCGCTGCTTGGGCCGATCGACCGGGTTCTCGGCTTCGGGTTCGGCGCGCTGAAGGGCATGCTCATCGTCGTGATCGCCTTTTCGCTGCTCGTACTGGGTTACGATACGGTATGGAGCTACAAGGGGCGGCCCAACTGGATCACCACAGCGCGCAGCTATGAGTTGGTGGATTCCAGCTCGCGTGCCCTTGTTCAGGTTCTGGCGGAGCGGCGAGCTACTTTACGCGATCAGTCTGACGAAAGCGAGTGATGGCTTCCTCCCGCGCGCCTGCGCTCTACTCGACCGAACTGCTGGCTCTGGCTATCGAACTGGCCGATTATCCCTTTGATGCTGCAGCCCCCGCGAAAGGCCATGCCCGGTCGCGCAGCTGCGGAAGCGTAATCAATCTGTCGTCCTCTGGTGGATCACTCGAGGATCTTGGCCTCAGGGTTTCCGCTTGTGCTGTCGGCCAGGCGTCAGCAGCCATTTTCGCGCGAGAGTCGTCCGGCATGGATGCTGCGGCGGTAGCGGCCATGGTCGAAACCCTCGGCGAATGGCTGCAAGGCCAGGCACCCAGTTCCATTCTTCCCCGACTTGAACTGCTTGAACCCGCCCGGCCGCATCTGGGGCGCCACGAAGCAATTCTCCTGCCGTGGAGAGCGGCGCTGGATGCGCTTTCCAAGACTGAAGCGGCCCGCTAGCTTCCCGACGCAAAGAATATTCGCGGGGGAGGAAGCGCGAGATGGTCGAGACTGTGGCGGCGGTTAACCGGGAGCCCACGGACAAGGAAATCCGCCTTGTCATAGCTGCGAGCAGCGCCGGTACGATCTTCGAATGGTACGACTTCTTCATTTACGGCACGCTTGCCGCATTGATCGGCGCGGCCTTCTTCCCGAGCGACAACGAGACACTCGAAATCCTGCTCGTATGGGCAGGATTTGCAGTCGGCTTCGGTTTTCGCCCCCTTGGTGCGATCCTGTTCGGCTTTCTTGGAGACAGGCTGGGGCGCAAATACACCTTCCTTGTGACTGTTACCCTGATGGGGATTGCCACTGCCGGTGTCGGGCTCATCCCCAGCGCATCGAGCATCGGCCTGGCGGCTCCGATAATCGTCATAGGTTTGCGCATTCTGCAAGGACTCGCACTCGGCGGCGAATATGGCGGAGCGGCGATCTACGTTGCCGAGCACGCACCGCCTGAGAAACGGGGGTTCTACACCAGTTTTATTCAAGCCAGCGTCGTCGGCGGGTTCGTCCTGTCGATCCTAGTGGTCATCGCGTGCCGGACATTGATCTCCCCGGAAGACTTTGCGGCGTGGGGTTGGCGTATCCCATTCCTCCTTTCGATTGTCCTCCTCGGGATTTCGCTGTGGATGCGGCTGAAGCTGTCTGAAAGCCCCGTCTTTCAGGCGATGAAAGCGGCCGGCGAGACCAGCACCAACCCGTTCAAGGAAAGTCTGACCTACCCCGGCAATCCCAAGAGGATATTTGTGGCTCTGTTCGGCATAACCGGCGTGCTGACCACGATCTGGTACACGGCGTTCTTTTCGGGCCTGTCGTTCCTGCGCGGTCCCATGCGGGTGGACGAAACCCTGGTCGAATGGATGCTGTTGATCGCCGGGGCCATCGCCATGAGCTTCTATCTTGTCGTTGGAAAATGGTCCGACAGGGTGGGGAGGAAAAAACCCATCATCATCGGCGCGGCAGCAGCGCTGGCGCTGCTGTTTCCGATCTTCTGGGCGATCGGCGCACTGGCCAATCCGGGGCTTCAGGCAAGTGCGCAGGCAGCGCCGATCACGGTCGCCGGGCCGCGGTGCGAATACGATCCTTTCGCGGAAATCCAGGCAAGCCCGTGTGGGCGCGTCCTGCAGGATCTGACCGCTCTCGGAGTTCCCTATACCATCGATAACGATCCGGCCTCTGGCCTGTCGATCGGTTCTGCGACTTACGTCTATGACGATATTCCGGACAACACCCGGCGGGCGATCGTGCAGGGCTGGCTCGAAACCAACGGCTACGATTTCACGCGGCAATTCCCGCCCCTGGTCAACATCGCGGGGATCATCGGGCTGCTGCTGGTGCTGGGTATGTTGTCGGCCCTGACATTCGGTTCGGTTGCCGCCCTGCTTTCGGAAATGTTTCCGGCCAAGATCCGCTACAGTTCAATGTCGATACCTTACCACATCGGCGCGGGCTATTTGGGCGGGTTCCTGCCGCTGATTGCGGGCTATATTGTGGCGATGACGGGTGACGCATATGCGGGGCTCTGGTACACGATGGCGGTGGTCGGATTCGGCCTGATCGTTGCGTGGTGGGGTCTTCCCGATGGGCCTCCGCGAGATTTCGAAGATGGCGAACAGACGCCGCCGGTTACGCCTTCCTTTCCGTGAGTACTCCATGACAGATTGTCCGCCGCCGACTTTGCGGCTGAGCATCGATAGCGACGCTTTGACGCAAAACTGGCAGGCGCTGAATGCGATGTCGGGCAGTGGCCGGGCAGGCGCCGCGGTCAAGGCAAACTGTTACGGGCTCGGTGTCGATCGCTGCGTGCCGAAACTGCGCGATGCAGGCTGCCAGGATTTCTTCGTTGCCCACTGGAGCGAAGTTCCCGCGGTTCTTCGCCACGTCCCTGCGACGCAGGTCAGCGTACTTCACGGCGTCCTTAGTGCAGAAGAGGCAGCATACGCCCGCGCTACATACGTCAGCCCGGTGATCGACAATCTCAGGCAGGCAAGGATCTGGCAGGATGGCGGCGGGGGATCATGCCACCTGATGGTCGATACGGGGATAAACCGGCTCGGCATTTCGCCTGCCGACATCGCCGATCCTGTCATTCAGGCGCTCGATGTCGATATTCTCATGAGCCACCTCGCCTGCGCGGACGAAGACAGTCCTATGAACGCACAACAGCTCGAAGACTTTCGCGCCTGCATTCCAGCCATTCGGCACCAGCGGACAAGTCTGGCCAACAGCGCAGGCATCGCCCTTGGCGCGGATTATGCCTTCGATCTGACGCGTCCGGGTCTGTCGCTCTATGGCGGGGTCCCGCGCGCCGAACTGGACGGACCGATACGGCAGGTAGCCCGTCCGGAAGCTTCGCTCATTCAGGTGAAGGAACTGCAGGCCGGGGACAAGGTCGGCTATAATGCGACATTTACCGCGCCTGCCCGCATGAAAGCGGGGGTTGTCTCCCTCGGTTATGCAGACGGCATCCTGCGCAGCTGGGCCGGCGCGCATTTCCGGTGGGGCGAAACGCCGCTTCCGATACTCGGCAAAGTTTCCATGGACATGATCGTGATCGACCTGACCGCTGCGCCGGAACTGGGCGAAGGGGACTGGGTAGAATTGCCCTATTGGTTGCCCGATGCTGCGCAGCAAACCTCTCTTTCGCAATATGAATTGCTCACGGTTCTGGGGCAGCGTTTCGGTTGACGTTTAGGTGACGTTGCGCTGCACATTTTGCACGTGCTAAGTATCTCGCAATGCACAATTTGGGAGCATGCTGGCATGGCCAAGAGGACCGCCGAAGGCGAAGCGATCATCATCAAGAAGTACGCCAACCGGCGGCTCTATAATACCGATACGAGCAGTTACATCACGCTGGACGATCTTGCGAAGATGGTCCGCGAGAATGTGGATTTCCACGTGCTCGACGCAAAGACCGGTGACGACATCACCCATACGATCCTGACGCAGATCATCGTAGAGGAAGAAAGCCACGGTACGCAGATGCTGCCGGTCAGTTTCCTGCGCGATCTCATTTCCATGTATGGCAATTCCATGCAGGCGATGATGCCAAGCTATCTTGAAGCAAGCATGACGAACCTGCGCAAGAATCGCGAACAACTCCAGGCGGCCTTCGCGAAGGGTATCGAAAGCAATCCGCTGGCCAAGATGGCCGAAGCCAATTTCAAGATGATGCAGAACGCTGCGGAAGCCTTCATTCCGGCAACGCGCAAGCCGGCGCGGGACGATCAGTCGGATGACCTGGCTCAGATGCGCCGGCAAATGGCCGAAATGCAGAAGAAGCTGGACGAGATGAGCAAATAGCGGCATCGGCCCGCCCGCCGATCCGACCAGCAATTACGGGAATATAACGTGGCCCAGATACGCCATGCCTTGAACACCAAGCGCGACGATGATTTTGCAGCCTGGTACCAGGAAGTCATCAGCGCTGCCGAAATGGCCGAAGAATCGGGTGTGCGTGGCTGCATGGTCATCCGACCCTGGGGCTACGGCATATGGGAGCGCATGCAGCGCTTGCTGGATGACCGGATCAAGGCAACCGGCCACGCCAACGCCTATTTCCCGATCTTCATACCGCTCTCCAATTTCGAGCGTGAGGCAGAGCATGTCGAAGGCTTTGCCAAGGAAATGGCCGTGGTCACGCATCACCGATTGATTGCTGGCAAGGATGGCGGCCTTATTCCGGATCCGGAGGCCAAGCTGGAAGAACCGCTGGTTGTACGGCCGACCTCGGAGACGATTATTGGCGATGCCATGGCGCGCTGGGTCCAGAGCTGGCGCGATCTTCCGCTCAAGCTCAATCAGTGGGCCAATGTCGTGCGCTGGGAAATGCGCACGCGCATGTTCCTGCGCACCAGCGAATTTCTCTGGCAGGAAGGCCATACCGCCCATGCTGACGAGGCCGAGGCGAAGGACCACACCCTCACCATGCTGGAGGTCTATCGCGCCTTTGCGGACGAAGATCTCGCGCTTGCAGTCACTGCCGGTGAAAAGCCCGAGAACGAACGGTTTCCCGGCGCAGTCGAAACCTGGTCCATCGAAGCGATGATGCAGGATGGCAAGGCATTGCAGGCTGGAACGAGCCATTATCTCGGTACCAATTTCGCCAAGGCCAGCGGCATCAAGTTCCAGAACAGGGAAGGCAGTGAAAGCCTCGCCCACACGACCAGTTGGGGCGTCTCGACCCGCATGGTCGGCGGCGTCATCATGACGCATGGCGACGATGATGGCCTGCGTCTCCCGCCCAAGATCGCACCGCAGCAGGTCGTGATCCTGCCCATGTTGCGCGACAAGCCGGAAGACGATGCGCTGATCGAATATTGCGAAGCCTTGCGTGCCACCCTCGCCGGGCAGAGCGCCTTCGGCGAACCGCTGCGCGTGCTTCTCGACACGCGGCCCGGCAAGGCTGCCCAGAAGCGGTGGGATTACGTGCGCAAGGGCGCTCCGATCATCGTCGAGGTCGGCGGCCGCGACATGGAAAACGGCGTTGTCAGCATGCTTCGCCGTGACCGCCTGTGGGATAGCGAAACCGGCAAGGTCGATTTCCAGAACCCGACCCGCGAAGTTGCCGGGCAGACCATCCCCGACGTTCTCGCCGATATGCAGAGCGCGCTGCTCACGCAGGCTGCCGAGCGGCGCGATGCCAACGTGACCCGCGGCATCACCGATTTTGCAGCGGTTGAAGATCACTTCGGCGCATCCCGCTACCCGGGCTGGGTCGAAGTCCAGTGGTCCAAGCCCACGGGTGACGCTCTCGAAAAGGTCGTCGAACGCTTGAAAGAGCACAAGCTCACGATACGTAATGTCCCGATGGACGCAGCGCCGGTTGACGGCGCCTGCATCTTCACCGGCGAACCGGCGGTAGAGCGCGTGCTTCTCGCCAAGGCGTATTGATCCACACCGTGACATGGGGGCGGATCGTCCCCATATCGCGCGCATGACAAAACAGAACAAGCACCGGCAGCCCAAGGGACTGCCGAACAAAGAACAGATTCTAGAATTCATCCAGGCCTCCGAGACACCTGCGGGCAAGCGCGAAATCGCGAAGGCTTTCGGGCTCAAGGGGCAGGAAAAGATCGCGCTGAAAAAGCGCCTCAAGGACATGGCCGAAGAAGGCCTGATCGATGGCAAGCGCACGGCCTATCACCGCATGGGCGGCGTGCCCAAGGTGACCGTCCTCAAGATCGTCGCGATCGAGGATGGGGAGCCTGTTGCCGAGCCCGAAAACTGGTCGCCCGACACCAAGGAAAAGCCGCCTCGCCTAATGGTGAAGGAAAGCAAGAAGATGGCCGCGCTCAAACGCGGCGATCGCATCCTTGCGCGTAACGAGGAAACCGAACGCGGGTGGCGCGCCACGCCGATCAAGAAGCTGCCTGCGCGCACCGAAGGTCTGATGGGCGTGGTCGAGAAGGACGGTAGCGGCAATTACTGGCTGGCCCCTGTCGACAAGCGCGTGCGCGATTCTGCCCCCATCGGCGATGTCGGCGAGGCCGCGGAAGGCGAACTGGTGCTGGCCGAGCGCATGGGCAAATCCGCCCGCTCCAAGGTCAAGGTCGTCGAGGTGATCGGCGATCCGCTGGCCCCCAAGGCCTTCAGCCTGATCGCGATTGCCAAGCATGGCATCCCGCATGTCTTTCCGCAGGAAACCATCGCCGAGGCGGAGCGCGCAGTCGACCTGCCGCTTTCGAGCGAGCACCGCGAAGACCTGCGCGATGTTCCCATCGTCGCTATCGACCCGGCCGATGCCCGCGATCATGACGATGCCATCTGGGCCGAGCCGGACGGGAAGGGCGGTTATCGCGCCATCATCGCGATTGCCGATGTCAGCTATTACGTCCGCCCGGGCGGCGCGCTCGATCGCGAAGCGCGCAAACGCGGCAATTCGGTCTATTTTCCCGACCGCGTCGTCCCCATGCTGCCCGAGGTGCTGAGCGCCGACGTCTGCAGTCTCAAGGAAGACGTGGATCGTGCGGCCATGGCCTGTCACATCCGCATCGACGCGGAAGGCAGGATCAGCGACTGGCGCTTTACCCGCGCCATTGTCCGTCTGGCCCGCAACATCGCCTATGAAGACGCGCAGGCGGCGATCGATGCAGGCGAGGCGCCCGAATATCTGCAGAACCTGTGGGGCGCGTGGAAACTGCTGTTCAAGACCCGCCAGGCGCGCGACCCGCTCGACCTCGAACTGCCGGAGCGGCAGGTGCGGCTTAACGACGAAGGCGTGATCGAGGAAATCGCCATACGCGAACGGCTCGATGCGCACCGCGTGGTGGAGGATTTCATGATCGCCGCCAATGTCGCTGCCGCCAAGGCGCTGGAGGCTAAGGCTGCGCCGGTCGTCTACCGCATCCACGAGACGCCGAGCCGCGAAAAGCTGATGGCGTTCAAGGAATATCTCGCCAGTCAGGGGCGCAAGTTCGCGCTGGGTCAGGTCATCACGCCGGGCCTGTTCAACCGCATGCTCAAGGACGTGTCGGATCCCGCCGAAAAGGCGCTGATCATGGAAGCCGTGCTGCGCAGCCAGACGCAGGCCTATTACGGCCCGGCCAATGCAGGGCACTTCGGCCTGTCGCTCGGCAGCTACGCCCACTTCACGTCGCCGATCCGCCGTTATGCCGATCTTCTCGTGCACCGCGCGCTCGTGGATGCCTACAAGCTGGAACAACCCAAGCCCAAGATCGATCTGCCGGACGGTACGGGTCTATCCGACCGCGACAGGGATGCGCTGCATCAGATCACCGATGCGATCAGCCAGACCGAACGGCGCGCGATGGAGGCGGAGCGCGATACGATCGATCGCTATGTCGCGGCGTGGCTCTCGGGCCGTGTGGGCGAGACATTCGACACCCGCATCACCGGCGTTCAGGGCTTCGGCTTCTTCGCCACTATCGACAAGCTGGGCGGTGACGGCCTCGTCCCCGTCAGCACGCTGGGCCGCGAATATTTCACCTATGACGAAAAGGCGCAGAAGCTCGTCGGTGAAAAGACCGGTACCGAATATGCTACGGGCGATCGGCTGAAGCTGAAGCTGGCAGAAGCCAACGCGCTGACCGGCGCGCTCAAATTCGAAGTGCCGGACAGCGATGGCAAAGGTATCGAACCGCGCGGCAATCGTCCTGCGCCCAAGAAGCGCACCCATCAGAAGAAAGGTGCGGGCGCACCGCGTCAGACGCACGATCAGGGCAAGCGCGGACGACCCGGCAACATCCGCCATCAGGGCCGCCGCAAGTAGCGGCCGCCCCCCTTATCGCGAGCAACCCCGCAGGGCCTGGGCGGCAACCCCTTGGGGCGTCCGCACGGCCCGCGGCTTTTCGCAATGATCCCTGAAGACGAAGCGCTTCAGGCCAGTTCGTCGATCCGTTCGCGGCTCAGCCCGCCAGGCACGAGATAGAGCGGGCAGGGCAGGTGCCCCGCATGGCCTGCGAAATGCGTCACCAGCGGGCCGGAGCCCCCTTCGGCACTCGTCGCCAGCACCAGCGCGGCGATGTTGCCATGCTCCTCGATATATTTGCGGATGACGTCCGCCGGCGGGCCGGGGCGAACGGCGATGGTGGGCATCTTGCCCATTTCGCCGAAAATATTCCCGGCTGCGCTGTTGGCCATGACCTCGGCACGTTCGCGCGCTTCCTGTTCGATGGTCGCCTGAACCCCGCCGAATGCGTTGAAGGTCTGCTGCGGGACAAGGGCGAGGATGTGGACCGAACCGTCGGTTTTCTGCGCCCGCAGCGATGCAAAGCGCAAGGCCTGCTTCGCTTCGTCCGTTTCATCCATCACGACTAGATAAGTACGCATATCTGCTCCCCGTCTCCCTCGGCTGCGGATTACTCGCTAATTCGTATTCTGCGCAAGGACCTTGCGAGGACCGCACCTTTTCGCCAGAGGTGCGGGCGCACAATCTCCCCAGCGAGGACGTAACGTAAACAGCCATGCCAACGCCGATCAAGATGCCCGCCCTTTCGCCCACCATGGAGGAGGGCACGCTCGCCAAATGGCTTGTGAAGCCGGGTGATACGGTCAGCGCCGGTGACATCATGGCCGAAATCGAAACCGACAAGGCGACGATGGAATTCGAAGCTGTGGACGAAGGCACCATTGCCTCGATCGCAGTCGAGGCAGGGACCGAAGGTGTAAAGGTCGGCACGGTGATCGCCATTCTCGCCGAAGAAGGCGAAGATGTGGACGAGGCGGCAGCCGCCGCTCCATCCGGCGATGAAGAGCCTGCCGAAGAAAAACCCGCCAGGGACGAATCCGAAGACAAATCGGAACCGGCCAAGGCCGCACCGCGCGAAAGCGCCAAGCCCGCAGGCGCATCGGTGGATACCGATACCAAGGCACCCGCCGCTCCCAAGGACGATAGCGGCGAACGCATCATTGCATCCCCCCTGGCCCGCCGCATCGCCGAGCAGAACGGCGTCGATCTTTCCACCATAACCGGCTCCGGTCCGCGTGGCAGGATCGTGAAGGCAGATGTCGAAAGCGCAGAAGGCGGCTCGGCCAAATCCGCTGCCGATACCTCCCCTCCCAAGGACAAGGACGGAGCGAAATCTTCCGCAAAGGCACCCGCCAGCGATCACGGCGCGCCTTACGAGGAAGAAAAGCTCTCCAACGTGCGCAAGGTCATCGCTCGCCGCCTCACCGAGAGCAAGCAGCAGGTCCCGCATTATTACCTTGCCGTGGACATCCGTCTCGATGCGCTGCTCGACTTGCGCAAACAGCTCAATGCCGGTCTGGAAGCGGATGGGGTCAAGCTGTCGGTCAACGATCTGCTGATCAAGGCACTGGCCCGCGCGTTGATGCGCGTGCCCGATTGCAACGTCAGCTATCAGGGCGATACGCTGCACCGTTACAGCCGTGCCGATGTCTCGGTCGCGGTGGCTGCCCCCAGCGGCCTCATCACGCCGATCATCACGGAAGCCGATACGCGCGGTCTTGCCTCGATCAGCGCCCATATGAAGGAACTGGCCGAGAAGGCCCGTGAAGGAAAACTGCAGCCGCACGAATATCAGGGCGGCACTGCCAGCCTGTCCAACCTCGGCATGTTCGGCATCAAGCAGTTCGACGCGGTCATCAACCCGCCGCAGGGCATGATCATGGCCGTGGGTGCTGGCGAACAGCGCCCCTATGTCGTCGACGGCGCATTGCAGGTCGCCACGGTGATGACCGCCAGCGGCAGCTTCGATCACCGCGCCATCGATGGTGCTACCGGCGCGCAACTGATGGAAGCGTTCAAGAACCTGATCGAAAACCCGATGGGACTGGTTGTATGAAAATGTTGAAGCACATCGTACCGCTGGCCACCCTTGCTCTGGTCGCTGCCTGCTCCAATGGCGGCGACGTGGACGAACAGGCGGAGATGACGCCGGATCAGCCTGCTTCCAGCGCACCGGCGGACACAGCGACGGAGCCGACCGAAACAACCGCCCCGACCACCACGCCCGGATCGGATGCGGCCGCGCCGCTTGCATCCGGAACCTGGCAGGTAGTCGATACGCGTCTGACCAGACCTGGCGGCGTCCAGGCGATCGGCGACGCCGAACTCGAAGCCGCGCGTTCGCTCCAACTGGTGGTGTCCGACGATGACGTGCAGTGGCAGGGAAATGCCATCGGGACGACGTTGAAGGCATATAGTTTCGGCGACAATTGTTCATCGCCGGAACGCGTTACCGCGTCGGAAGGCCGCTTCGCCTTGCGTTGCTCCGATGGGCAGTTCTTCGGTCCCTCGAGCGCGGATGAGCCATCCTTTGCCACTCAGCCTGATGGCACCGTGACGGTGAACTGGTACGACGGCATCACCCTGATCCTCAGCCAGCGCTGATGACCGGGGACAGTCGCACCCCGTTCATTCGCGTCACGGCCATGCCGACCGACCTCAACCCCTATGGCGGGGTGTTCGGCGGGTGGCTGATGAGCCAGATGGCGCTTGGCGCCGGCAGCCTCGCCAGTCGTGAAGGGAAGGGCAAGGCCGTGGTCGTCTCGGCCACTGACTTCGCCTTTCCCGGCGCGATGTCGGTGGGGGACGAACTGTCGGTCTATTGCGCAATCGAAGCCACAGGAAACACTTCGCTCACCATCTCCGCCGAAGCGATCGCGCGCGAGCGGAATGGCGATGCGGAAACGAGGGTCGGGCAGGGCACGTTCAAATTCGTCCTGCTCGATGAAAACGACCGGCCCCGTGCAGTGGCGGAGCGGTGGGCATGAGCGCTGTCCTACAGGACTGCGAATATGCGATGGGTGCGATCATGACCCCGATATCGCCCATCGACGCTGCACCTTGCGCAGGCGCTCCGCAAGCCGACACCCGGCTGCGCCAAGCCGACATTTTCACTGTGCAAGCCGACAGGCAGGCCGCGCAAAGCGACACGCCGAAGGCGCAAGCCGACACCAAATCCCGGCAAGCTGACACCTTTGCGCACAAGCCGACTTCTTTTGCCTCTGGACTGTGTAACACCCGGTCCATGTCTCGGGCGAACACACAACTGACAGGTACGAATCATGGCTGACAAATACGACGTAATCGTGCTCGGCAGCGGACCCGGCGGCTATGTCGCGGCTATCCGCTGCGCGCAGCTCGGGCTCAAAACCGCCATCGTGGAACGCGAACTGCTGGGCGGCATCTGCCTCAACTGGGGCTGTATCCCGACCAAGGCGCTGCTGCGCTCGGCGGAGATCCTGCATTACGCGCAGCACGCGAAGGATTACGGCCTCAAGATCGCGGGCGAGATCGAGGCCGATCTGGAAGCGGTCGTGAAGCGCAGCCGCGGCGTCGCCAAGCAGCTCAATCAGGGCGTCACGCATCTGATGAAGAAGAACAAGATCGCCGTGCACATGGGCGAGGGCACGCTGACCGGCCCGACCAGCCTCACGGTGAAGGGCGAAAAGGGCGAGGAAAAGCTTACCGCCAAGCACATCATCGTTGCCACCGGTGCCCGGGCGCGCGACCTGCCCTTCGCCAAGGCGGACGGCAAGCGCGTGTGGACCTATCGCCATGCCATGACGCCCAAGGAAATGCCCAAGAAGCTGCTCGTCATCGGCAGCGGCGCGATCGGCATCGAGTTCGCCAGCTTCTACAACGACATGGGCTGCGATGTGACCGTGGTCGAAATGCTCGACCGGATCGTGCCGGTGGAAGACAAGGACGTGTCGGCCTTCCTCGAGAAGAGCCTGACCAAGCAGGGCATGACCATCATGACCGGCGCCGGCGTCGAAGACCTCAAGGTTTCGGACAAGGGCGTGAAGGCCAAGATCAAGGACAGCAAGGGCAAGGTCACCGAAACCGAATTCAGTCACTGCATCACCGCTATCGGCATCGTGCCGAACACGGAAGACATCGGCCTCGACAAGCTGGCGGATATGGAAAAGGGCTTCATCCAGATCGACGACTACGGCCGCACGAAGTCCAAGGGCCTGTGGGCCATCGGCGACTGCACGCCCGGCCCCTGGCTGGCGCACAAGGCGAGCCACGAAGGCGTCACCACTGCCGAAGCGATTGCGAAAGAGCTTGGCAACAAGGATGTCCATCCCCACCCGCTCGATCGGGGCAACATCCCGGGCTGCACCTATTGCCACCCCCAGATCGCCAGCGTCGGCCTGACCGAAGCCAAGGCGAAGGAAGCAGGCCACGACGTGAAGGCGGGGACCTTCCCCTTCATTGGCAACGGCAAGGCCATCGCGCTGGGCGAGGCGGAAGGCTTCGTGAAGACCGTGTTCGATGCGAAGACGGGCGAACTGCTCGGCGCGCACATGGTCGGAGCCGAAGTGACCGAGATGATCCAGGGCTTCGTCGTCGGCAAGACGCTCGAGACCACCGAAGCGGAACTGATGCAGACCGTGTTCCCGCACCCGACGATCAGCGAAAGCATGCACGAGAGCGTGCTTGCGAGCTACGGGCGCGCACTGCATATCTAGCCTGCGCTGCACATAGGGGGAGGGCGAGATGACCGGTTTCCTGATACTCGCCTTCCTGATCCTCGTGGCGATGGTCGTGTCCGTACCGCTCGCCACGCGGTTCGGGCTGGGCTCCGTGCTCGGTTACCTGCTGGCTGGCATGGCGATCGCGCCTCTGTTGGCCGCCCTCAACGTCGATGTCGTGGCCCTGCAGGTCTTCGCCGAATTCGGCGTTGTGATGATGCTCTTCATCATCGGCCTCGAAATGGAACCGCGCCGCCTGTGGGACATGCGCGGCAAGCTGTTGGGGCTGGGCGGCGGGCAGGTCATCCTGACGACTGCGGTCATTACCGGCATCGCCCTGCTCGATGCCCGGCCATGGCAGACGGCGGTGGCGATTGGCATGATCCTGGCCCTGTCGTCGACTGCGATCATCGTCCAGTCGCTGACCGAGAAGAAACTCATGCGCACCGAAGGCGGTGAAGCAAGCTTCTCGGTCCTGCTGGTCCAGGACGTCGCGGTCATCCCCATCCTCGCTCTCCTGCCGCTGCTGGCCATGCCCGATCTCTATGCGTCGAGTGGCGGCCCCGTCGGTACAGGCGCGCATCACGGAATTGACCTCACCGCCTCCATGCCGATGTGGCTCGCCGCCATCGCCCGCATCGGCGCGGTCGCCGCGGTGGTGGTCATCGGCATCTACGCTATTCGCCCCCTGTTCCGCTTCATTGCCGCCGCCCGCTTGCGTGAACTGTTCACCGGCGCTGCCCTGCTGGTTGTGATCGGCATCGCCCTGTTGATGTCGCTTGTGGGCCTCTCCCCGGCGCTCGGCGCCTTCGTGGCGGGTGTCGTTCTTGCGACCAGCGAATATCGGCACGAACTGGAAAGCGATATCGATCCGATCAAGGGCCTGCTGCTGGGCCTCTTCTTCATCACCGTCGGCGCTGGCATCGATTTCGACCTTGCTGCGCAGATATGGCAAGAAGTCGTGTTCTGGGCGGCAGTTGTCATCGCTGCGAAGTTCATCGTGCTGGCTGCTGTCGGGTGGTTTTACGGCCTGCGCAAACAGGCGCTCTGGCTCTTCTGCCTCAGCCTTCCACAGGCCGGCGAATTCGCCTTCGTGCTGATTGCCTTCGCGCTTGCCAATTTCGTCATCGACAGCGCCCTGGCCGATCTCATGCTGCTGGTCGTGGCCCTGACCATGCTGGTCACGCCGCTGCTCTTCATTCTCTACGACAAGGTCATTGCCCATTCCTACTGCAAGGGGATGGAACGCGAACCGGACGCCATCGATGAAGAGAACGAGATCATTATCGCCGGTCGCGGCCGGGTTGGCGGGATCGTCGATCGCATGCTCCAGACGGCCGGTTACACCACAACCGTGGTCGATTACGACAGCAGCCATCTGGAGATCCTGCAAAAGTTCGGCGTCCGCACCTATTACGGCGATGCGACACGCCCCGATCTGCTCCACGCGGCAGGCATCGCCCGCGCGAAGCTGCTGGTCGTCGCACTGGATGAGCGCGAACAGATCGACAAGCTTGTGAAATACGCCGTGCAGACCTTCCCGGACCTGCATGTCATCGCCCGGGCGAAAGATCGCAACCATGTCTACGAACTGTGGGCTTATGGCTGCCGCGACGTTATCCGCGAAACCTACGATGCCAGCATTCGTATCGGGCGATCCGCATATGAGGCGCTGGGCGTAGACCGCCAGAATGCCATCGCGATGGCCGGCGCCTTCGAGGAAATGGACCGCAGTTCGATGCTCGAAATCGCCGAGGTCTACGACATGGACATACCGCCGATGGAAAACGAGGCGCTGGTGGCGAAGATCAGGGAATTGCGTGCAAGATGGGATCCGGTCCTGCGCGAACAGATGGATGAGATCGTCAAGAGAGGTCAATGACACAAGGCACCCACAATTACGTAGCTGATGATCGCAACGCATCGGTCGTCATCGACATCAACGGGGACCACTTCCCGCGACCGGACGCAAAGATCAGCGTCTTCGACAGCGGCTTCATGCTGGGCGACGGCGTATGGGAAGGCATTCGCCTGCATCATGGCCGCCTCGCCTTCCTGGATCGGCACCTCGACCGTCTGTGGCGCGGAGCGAAGGCCATCCACATGGATATCGGCGTCTCGCGCGAAGAACTGGAACGCCGCCTCTACGCCGTACTCGATGCAAACGGCATGCATGGCGATGGCGTCCATATCCGCCTGATGGTGACGCGCGGCATCCGTTCGACGCCATATCAGGACCCTCGAGTGGTGGTGACGCCTGCCACCATTGTGATCATCCCGGAATGGAAGGAGCCTGCACCCGAAACCGCAACACGGATGCTCGCGCTGGCCACTGTCCACGTGCGCCGGGGCTATCCCGACGTTCAGGACCCGATGCTGAATTCGCACAGCAAGCTCAACTGCATAACTGCATGCATTCAGGCGGCGCAGGCTGGTGCCGACGAGGGGCTGATGCTCGATCCGCACGGGTTTGTCGCGACCTGCAATTCCACGCATTTCTTCATCGTCAAGGATGGGGAGGTGTGGACCTCCAGCGGCGACTACTGCCTCGACGGGATCACGCGCGGGGTCGTCATCGAGATCGCGCGGAAGGCAGGAATTACCGTGCGCGAACGCAACTTCTCGCTGACCCATGTCTATGGCGCGGACGAAGCCTTCACCACCGGCACCTTCGCCGGCGTAGCGCCCATCGGGTCGATCGACGGACGGGTGATTGGCGAAGAACGCGGCCCGATGGTCGAGCGGCTGCAACAGCTCTATCTGGCGCGTCTTGCTGACGAGGTGAGTGGAAGGAGCCGTCCATGACCATTCGCATCGCAATGTGGTCCGGCCCGCGCAACATCTCGACCGCGATGATGCGCAGTTTCGGTGCGCGCCCCGACTGTGCGGTTTCGGACGAGCCATTCTACGGTGCCTTCCTGAAGGCGACCGGAGAACCGCATCCGCTGGCAGCCGAAACGATCGCCGATATGGATTGCGACTGGCATTCGGTGCTGGCCACCCAATCCGGGCCCCCGCCCGGTGGCGAACCGGTCTGGTACCAGAAGCACATGCCGCACCACATGGTAGGCCCGGTGTCGATTGCCGACATGCCCGACCACCGGCACGCCTTCTTGATAAGAGCGCCGGAACGGGTCGTTGCAAGTTACCAGCAGAAGAATGAACTGCGGCGTGCCGAACTGCTTGGTTTCTCCCGTTTGCGGCGGTATTTCGATTACGAGCGGGAGCGTAAGGGGACCGTCCCGCCCGTCGTGGACTCAGATGCCATCCTCAATGATCCGCCAATGATGCTGGAAAAGCTTTGTGCGGCTTTGGGCATCGGTTGGGACACTTCGATGTTGCATTGGCAAACCGGTCCACACCCCGAAGACGGCATTTGGGGCCGGCATTGGTACGACAAGGTCAACGCGTCGACTGGCTTCGGTAAACCACCCGCGGACCTGCCACAATTGGAGGGGGCATTTGCCGATGTGGCGGCCGAATGCCGTGAGGATTACGAGGCCCTGTTGCAACACGCCTTGTGATGCATCCTGTCGCAAAGTAAAATCGTTTCATCGCAACCTCTTGCGCCGGATTTCGCACCGTTCGTTTCCTTCCCCGAGGAGACAGAGATGGAATATGAAATCAGGGATGACCCGCAGGGCCTCGAAGAGAGCGATCATGCCAACCGGGACGGCGGATTGGTCGAAGACCATGTCGCTCTGGAAAGGCTGCGAAGCACGCGCCAGGCAGGCCATCGGGAGCATGATCGCAGCGGCGCCTTTTCGGGCGCACCATTGCAGGCGGAGTAGCTGGCGGACAGGGTGGGATTCGAACCCACGAAGGGCTTGCACCCTTGCCGGTTTTCAAGACCGGTGCATTCAACCGCTCTGCCACCTGTCCGCGAGCCGAGGCTAGCTAGTCGTATCTTTTCGATTTGTCACGTCTTTGCGGGAACATCGATAGCGGGTTCTCCGTAAACGACAGATGACACTTGCGGTTCAGCTTCACTCTGCGACAACCTCCTCATGATTTTTCAAAGATTTTTAGCCGCCCTCGGGGCGTTAGCACTCGCGCTCCCAGGTATGCCAGCGAATGCTCAGGACAATCTGAGTTTCGATGCATACCTGCAATTGCTCATTGCGCGCGCGCGGGCGGAAGGGGTCAGCGAGGCTACGCTGCAACGAATGACGTCGGGTCTTCAACCAAGCAGTCGTGTGATCGAACTCGATCAGAGCCAGCCTGGCTCGTCGAGTGGCTCCGGCTATCCTCCGCTCGCGCCTTACATCGCCACGCATGTCGATTCGGCACGGATCAGCGGTGGGCGCAGTGCCCGCGCGACCTGGTCTGGCCCTTTACGGGCGATCGAACGGCAATATGGCGTTCCGGCCGAAATTCTCGTCGCCATCTGGGGGCATGAAACAGCCTACGGTGCCGTGAAGGGTGGCTTCGACTTGTCGCAATCGCTGGCTACCCTCGCTTGGGAAGGTCGCCGCCGCGATCTGTTTGCGA
The DNA here is from genome assembly GCF_019857205.1 of Qipengyuania pacifica. GTDB lineage: Bacteria > Pseudomonadota > Alphaproteobacteria > Sphingomonadales > Sphingomonadaceae > Qipengyuania > Qipengyuania pacifica. The sequence continues at coordinate 225,079 of NZ_JAHWXO010000005.1, forward strand.
GCGAATGGGTTGCGCTCATGAAAGTGGCTGACAAGGGCTACTCGCGTAACGAACTGAAAGGCAGCTGGGCAGGTGCCTTCGGCAATCCGCAATTCCTGCCGTCGGTCTATCTGCGGCTAGCAACGGATGGCGATGGTGATGGCCGGGCAGATATCATGAACAATAGCGCTGATGCGCTGGCCTCTATCGCCAATTATTTCCGCGATGCCGGATGGCGCAACGGTCAACCTTGGGGTGTACGCGCCTCGGTTCCCTCTGGCTTCAACGTGAACGCCTACCGCAGCCCCATCGTTGCCCCGGTTTGCTCGCGCGTTCACGAGCGCCATAGCGTTTACAAGCCGGTCCGCGAATGGCGCAGCCTCGGCATCCAACCACAACGCGCGATTGGTGATGATACGCTCGCGACGCTGTTCCAGCCTGATGGGCCGGGTACGCCGGCATGGCTGCTGACTTCGAACTATCGGGTCATCCTCGAGTATAATTGCTCGAACTATTACGCGATGAGTGTGGGGCTGCTCGCTGATGAAATCGCCAATTAAGACTACGCTTGCCGTAGTGACTGCATTGGTTGCGCTCGCGCCTGCCGGTGGCACGAGCTATGCCAAGGACCAGCCGGACGATACCTCCTCGTCTGTCAGGACCGGTCCGGCAGCGGATTACCCGGTGGTAATCGGCGAGCCTTATGTGATCGACGGCGTTACTTACACGCCGATCGACACGATGAATTACGATCAGGTCGGCTATGTGACCGAAGACGCCCCTGGCGCGTCGGGCATAACCGGAGCGCACCGCATCCTGCCGCTTCCCAGCTATGTCGAGGTGACATCGCTGGATAGCGGCCGAACAATCCTCGTTAGGCTTGAACGGCGCGGGCCGATGACCGGCGACGGCCTGGTGGCCCTGTCTGCACCCACTTTAGCGCAGTTGGGCGTTGTCGCAGGAGCACCGATCCGCATGCGACGCGTAAATCCGCCCGAAGACCATCGGGCGGACCTTCGTGCCGGAAATGAAGCCCCCCTTCGCATGGACACGCCCGCTGGTCTGCTCGAGGTCCTGCGCCGACGCTTGCCGGAACAGGGCGCCGCGCCGCTTGGCGATCCGCGCCAGGCTATGGTCAGCGGCAAGGAACCAACCGAAAGCATTGTGATGGCAATTGACCCGACAAGCGAAGCCGTCATGACGTCAGAGCGGACTGAGCCGGAGGACGTCGAGCAGGCTGCAGTCGCCGCGCCCATGACGCCAGGTGTCGAATTGGCCGAAGCAGGTGAAGGTGCTGCTGAACCGGCCCAACCATCAAGCCCGCCAACTGCGGAAGGTGGCTATGTCGTGCAGCTCGGTGCTTTTGCCATCCGCGCCAATGCCGAGAAGCTTGCGCGTGAGGTCGATGGCAGCATCGCTACCAGCGGTCGGTTCTCCTTGGTTCGCGTCGGGCCCTTCACAAGCCGTGGACAGGCCGAACAGGCGCTCGCCAAGCTGCGCGCGCGCGGTTATAGCGATGCTCTGATACATTCACTGGACTGACAGGCCGCGGCTCTCGCCCGGCACGGGAGCAAACTTGCGTAACCGCCTGATGTCGCTGGCTCTGCTGACGACGATTCATATCGCAACACCTCTGGGTGCGCAGAACAAGGTGACTGCGCGGATTCCCGATGTGCAGGATGCGCCGATCGCCTATCTGCTCGATACGTCCAGCGGACAGGTGCTGTACGAACGCGACATTGACCGCCGCTTCATGCCCGCGTCCATCACCAAGGTGATGACCACGTTCCTGGCGTTCGAATGGATGGAAGAGGGCCGTCTGTTCCCTCAGCAAGTCTATGGTGTTCGACCGGACACGTTCCGCAAATGGAACCGCAAGGGTTCGACCATGTTTCTCCCCGCCGACGCTCGCGTGACGGTCGACGATCTCTTGCATGGCATCACCACCGTTTCAGCCAATGACGGAGCCGTCGTGCTGGCAGAAGGTGCGGCCGGATCGGTCGAGGACTGGGTCGCCGCGATGAATTCGAGGGCTCATGCGATCGGAATGTCGAATAGCCATTTCGGGACGCCCAATGGCTGGATGGACGGCGGAAAGACCTTCGTGACCGCCCGCGATCTCGGCACGCTGGCGCAAGCCATGGTCACGCGGCATCCCTCCAAATATCGGCATTTCGTGGGCGCGACGGGTCTGAAATACAACGGCATCGAACAGCGCAATCACGACCCCATATCCGGTGTCGTTGAGGGCGCCGATGGTATCAAGACCGGCTTTACCAATCAGGCAGGCTACGGCTTTCTCGGCTCGGCGAAGCGGAACGGTCAGAGGCTTGTGATGGTCGTCGCAGCGAGTCCGACCGGCAGGGGCCGGAACAAGGCGGCGCGTGAATTCATCGAATGGGGTTTTCGCAATTTCGAAAGCCGCGTCCTGTTCGGAGAAGGGGAGCGCGTGGCCAGCGCGCAGGTACAGGACGGCGGAGTATCCGAAGTCAGGCTGATCGCCCCGCGCGGCGTGCGGATATCCATTCCCCGTGGCAGCAATCCGGACGTTTCCCTGTCCTTGCGATACGAAGGGCCATTGCAAGCGCCGGTTGCCAAGGGGGAGGAGGTGGCCGAACTGGTCGTCTCCATCGCCGGCATGCCCCAGCACCGCGTGCCTCTGGTAGCAGGAGAGGAGGTCATCGAAGCGACTGCGCTCCAGCGTGTGTTCAATGCCTTCAAGGGTTGGGCAACGTGACCCGTGGCCGCTTCATCGCCTTCGAAGGCGGCGAGGGGATGGGCAAGTCGACCCAAGCCCGATTGCTCTCGGATTGGCTGCAGCGGGATGGAATCAAGGTTGAATTGACGCGCGAACCCGGCGGCACTCCAGGTGCCGAAGCTATCCGCAATCTGCTGTTGTCACCTCCGGGGGAGGGGTGGACGCCCGAGGCCGAAGCGCTGCTGTTTGCTGCCGCCCGCGCCGATCACGTCGCGCGCAGGATCCGGCCGGCACTCGAGGCGGGATCCTGGGTTGTGTGTGATCGCTTTATCGATTCGAGCCGTGCCTATCAGGCGATCGCGGGCGGATTGGGCGACGATAGAGTCAGCCAGCTTCACCGGATCGGTAGCGCCGGGCTGCTTCCCGATCTGACGCTCCTGATCGATGCGCCGAATGATGCGGTCGCCGCGCGCCTGGCCAAGCGTGATGGCGACACGAGCGACGCCATTGGCGGGCGAGCCGCAGATTACCACGCGGCGGTGAACGCGGCGTTTCGCGATTTCGCCAATACCGAACCGGACCGGTTTGCCGTCATCGATGGTTCCGGATCGATCGAAGAGGTTCATCAGCAGGTTGTCGCTGCCATTTCGCAGCGGTTCGAGGTTACGGCATGACCCTGCTCGGCCATGAAGCAGCTTGGCGCGAATGGCACAAGGCCATGGCCGGGGACAGAATGCATCATGCATGGCTGCTCGCCGGTCGGCGCGGCGTCGGCAAGGCCACATTCGCGCTTGCCGCTGCTCGCGAACTGGTCGGGGCCGATGGACAGGCAGACCAGCATCCCGATATTCACGTCCTCTCCTTCGCGCCGAAGGACGACAAGGAAGAGCGTAAACGCGCCGAAGGAAAGTCCTTCGAACTGGCTCGCTCAATTCGGATTTCCCAAGTCCGCGCCATGCAAAGTCGGCTGAGCACGCGGCCGACCATGGGCGAAAAGCGGGCGATCATTATCGACCCGGCGGACGATCTCGAGAGAAACGCAGCGAACGCTCTGCTGAAGAGCCTCGAGGAGCCGCCCGTTGGCACGTACTTCCTGCTGGTTGCGCATAGTCCTGCCCGGCTACTGCCCACGATCCGTTCGCGCTGCCGCGTCCTTCGCTTCCCGACCGTCAGCGATAACGAGATGAACCGACTGCTGATAGAGTTGTCCCCGGGCGCCGATGATGCCACCCGGTCTGCGGCGATTGCCGCGGCAGCAGGATCGCCCGGGGCCGCTCTCGAATTCGTCGATATGGAACTCGGCAAAGTCGCCCAGGAAATGCGCGCTATTCTTGATCGGGGTGACCCCGATTTTCGAATGCGCGGGACACTGGCAGGCCTGATCGGCGGACGCCCCGATCGCAATCGCATCCGCGCCGTGCTGGAACTTGCGAGATCGGTGGTGGGTCAGAGGCTTGAGAACAATCTGTCCGACCCGCGCCGGATAATCGACACGCACAGTGAGCTGGTCCGCCTCACCGGCGAACAACCGACCTATAATTTCGACGCCGGATTGCTCGCAATGGAAATCGGTACCTTGCTCGCCAACGCTGCCACCGCTAGCGAGCGAGCCGATGGCTGAACCGTATTACCTTACCACCGCAATCCACTATCCCAATGGCAAGCCGCATATCGGCCATGCTTATGAGACGATTGCAGCAGATGTTGTCGCCCGTTTCCAACGTTTGCGCGGACGCGACGTTCGTTTTCAAACCGGAACAGACGAGCACGGCCTCAAAATGGCGCAGAAAGCTCGCGATCTGGGCCAGAGTCCGCGTGAGCTAGCTGATGAAATGTCCGGGTATTTCAAGGAATTGTTCGATGTTCTGAACATATCCTATGACCGGTTCATTCGAACGACCGATGACGATCATCATCGCGCCAGCCGAGCAATCTGGCGGGCGATGGAAGCCAAAGGCGATCTTTACCTCGATCGCTACGAAGGCTGGTATTCCGTACGTGACGAGGCTTACTACGACGAAAAGGAACTCGTCGAAGGGGAGGGGGGCGAAAAGCTATCCCCGCAGGGAACACCTGTCGAATGGACGGAGGAAGAGACATGGTTCTTCCGTTTGTCGAGATATGCCGAACCGCTTCTGGACGTGCTGAACGCACCAGGCTTCATCGAGCCGGCGAGTCGCCGTAACGAAATGGTCGCCTTCGTCGAGCGCGGATTGCAGGATTTGTCCGTCAGCCGAACCAGCTTCGATTGGGGTGTGAAGGTTCCCGATAATGACGGCCACGTGATGTACGTCTGGGTGGATGCTCTGACGAACTACATCACCGGCCTCGGTTATCCGGATGGTGGCGAATTATGGGACAAGTTCTGGCCTGCCGATCTGCACTTGATCGGCAAGGACATCGTTCGTTTCCACGCGATCTACTGGCCAGCTTTCCTGATGAGCGCGGATCTGCCGCTGCCGAAGAAGGTGTTCGGCCATGGCTTCCTGCTCAACCGGGGTGTGAAGGAATCGAAGTCGCTCGGGAATGTCACCGACCCGATGGAACTTGCCGAAACATTCGGCGTCGATGCGCTGCGCTACTTCCTTTTGGCAGAGGTAACCTTCGGCCAGGACGGCAGCTATTCGGCAGAAGCTCTTGTAAACAAGGTGAATGCTGAACTCGCCAACAGCTTCGGCAATCTCGCACAGCGTACATTGTCGATGATCGCCAAGAATATGGATGGGAAGCTGGAGCAGTTCGAAACGCAGCCCGCCGATGATGAGCTTCTGGCAAAGGTCACTGAAGCGTGCGCAACCGAACTGCCGCGAGAATTCGAGAAGCTGAACTTCTCCGTTGGGATCGAAGCATGGCTCAGGGCCGTTTATGCCTGCAATGCCTATGTCGATGAACAGGCGCCCTGGGCGCTCAAGAAAACTGACCCCGAGCGGATGAAGGCGGTACTGCAGACCTTGTTTATTGCTATCCGCGATCTCGCTATTGCGATCCAACCGGTTGTACCGGAAAAAGCAGCTGCGGTGCTTGATCAGCTCGGCATTTCAACCGATCGCCGTAGTTACGCCGATCTTTCGGACCAGAGCTGGTTTGGCGAATTGGTAACCGCCGATCATGCAATCGACAAACCTACCCCTATCTTTCCGCGCCTGGAACTTCCCACCGAAGAGGCTGCGTGATGCTGGTCGATAGCCATTGTCACCTGGAATATGAGGGGCTGGTCGACGAACAGGAAGCCGTGCTCGATCGTGCGCGCGGTGTAGGGGTTGAGGCCTTTCTCAATATTTCGACGAAACAAGCCGAATGGGCGCAGGTCGTGGGCACGGCGCAGAAAACGGCGGATGTTTACGCCAGTGTCGGCATTCACCCGCATCATGCGGATGAGCATTCAGAGCTCGAAAGGGCTGACCTCCTGGCTGCGGCGAAGGGTGGGAAGGTCATCGGCATCGGTGAAACCGGTCTCGACTATTACTATGATCATTCCGACCGCGAGGCGCAGAAGCACCTGTTTCGCCTTCACATCGATGTCGCGAGAGAGCTGCAGCTTCCTGTAATCATTCACACGCGTGATGCAGAGGATGACACTCTTGCCATCCTCAAGGATGAAATGGGGAAGGGGGCCTTTCCAGCCCTCATTCACTGCTTCACTGCATCGGCCGACTTTGGTCAGCAGGTACTCGATCTTGGGCTGTCCATTTCCATATCGGGCATCGTTACGTTCAAGAATGCTCGCGACCTGCAGGAATTTGCCAAAGCCATTCCTCAAGACCGTCTACTGGTCGAAACCGACAGCCCGTTCCTTGCTCCGGTTCCTCACCGTGGCAAGACATGTGAACCCGGTTTCGTGCATGATACGGCAACATTCCTGGCGGACCTTCGCGGCGAAAGTCTCGACAGCCTGGCTGAATACACGACCCGGAATTTTTATGCGCTCTTCAGCAAGGCGGTACCGTGAAGCTCCTTATGCTCGGTTCGGGTACCTCCACGGGGGTGCCCCGTATCGGTAACGACTGGGGCGAATGCGATCCGAACGAACCGCGCAATCGCCGTACCCGCGTGTCGATCATCGTTGAGAATGATGCTGGACAGCGGATCCTCGTCGACACATCGACGGATCTGCGGGCTCAACTACTGGCAAATGACATCGAAAAGGTGGACGCCGTCTTCTGGACGCATGATCACGCCGATCATTGCCACGGAATCGATGATCTTCGCGTCATGCGTTACGATCGAAGCAATCCCTTACCAGGCTTCGCCAACACAGGAACGTGCGAGCGGCTGCGTCGGCGGTTCGACTATATATTCGAAGGCCAGTTCGGATATCCCACACTGATTGGTCTGAAGAATGTCAAGGATGCCCAGTTGGTTGCGGGATTTTCCTTTCAGTTCGTCGAGATGCCGCACGGGCCGGTAACAAGCACCGGATTTCGCTTTGAGGCAGATGGCAAATCTCTCGTCTATGCGACGGATTTCAGCGAAATCACCCCGCAAATGATCAAGTGCTTCAAAGGACCTGATCTTCTCGTCGTAGACTGCCTGCGCCGCCGTCCTCATCCAACGCATGCGCATCTCGAGATGGCAATCGATCTCGCGCGCAAGATCAAGGCTCGGAAGACCGTCCTCACTCATATGGACAAGAGCATGGACTATCGAACGCTGTGCGATGAAGTGCCCAAAGACGTCGTGGTCGGCTTCGATGGATTGGGCCTCGAAGTATGAACGAGTATCAGATCGTGTCGCTGATTTCGTTGACTGGCTTTCTGATACTGGTCGCATGGTCATTTCGCTCGCGCGACGTGAACTGGAAGAAAGGGCTTTATATGGCCGGTGCATGGGCGGGTATATTCGCCATCGTCATTTTATTCGTCGACATCGTACGCTAACTCGACCCACACTCAATTTAACATAATATATATTATCAATCTTGGATTTCTGTCGGTCCGTCCAGGATTGGACGCCCCCGCGCAAACACCTCCCAAGCAAAATTCTGAAAAACGATCGTTTCATTCAGTCGCCGCGGAACTGCGCTGGATCGATCCCGAGTTTGTTCGCCTTGTAATAAAACGTCTTGCGCGGAATGCCGAGGCGCTCGATCGTCTTGGCGACGCTGCCACCTGACGCGGCCAGCGTGGCGATGATCTGGTTGCGCTCGAAAGCCTCGAGCCGCTCCGGCAATGTTTGCGTTTGCTCTCCAACGCCAAAACTTGTTTCCAGCCCAAGGATCATGCGTTCGGCCAGATTTTCGAGCTCGCGGACGTTGCCGGGCCATCGATGGCCCGCCGCCCAATCCAACGTGGACCGATCGGGCTGGATCGGATCACGCCCATGTTTTTGGGCCGCATCTCCCAGAAAATGGGTAAGCAGCAACGGAATGTCTTCTCGACGCTCGCGCAACGGCGGCAGAGTTACGCGCATGCTGGATACGCGATAAAGCAAGGCGGGATCGATCTTGGCGAGATCGTCACGGTGAGCCACCGTTGTGATTACCCGGCAGGCCACGCTGAGCGCCTGATCCCGATCGAGAGTGCCGAGTTGGCGCGTCTCCGCAAATTCCGCGAGGCGAGACTGCAGCAGCGGCCCGGCACGATGCAGGTCATCGATGAAAAGCGTGCCGCCTTGCGCATCGGCGATGGGGCCATCGGGCGCAAACAACCGATCCTGCGCCATCGCTTCCGTTATACCTGCACAGGGCAGCACAACGAACCGCCGCGAATTTCGGGAATCATGGTGCAGCACACGCGCCGCAAGTTCCTTTCCCGTTCCGCTTTCCCCTTCGATCAGCAGATCGATCGGCGTCGGGGCCAGCGCCGCCAGCGTCTGGCGCACTTGTTCGATAGCGGCAGAATGCCCGATGATCGGGGATGTCCGCGCCCCCTTCCCCGCCATGGCCTTTAGCTGGCGGTTTTCCATGACCAGCCGCCGCTTGTCCGCCGCGCGCGATACGGCCCCTTCAAGCTCGTGCGGGTCGAAGGGTTTGGTCAGGAAATCCCAAGCCCCTGATTTCAGGGCGTCCACCGCCATCGCAACATCGCCATGACCGGTCAGCAGGATCACCGGGAGTTCGGGATCCATGTCGTACACTGCCTCTAGCAGCTCGATCCCGTCCACTCCCGGCATGCGGATGTCACTGACGATTGGTCCGGCGAATTCGCGACTTAGTGCCCGCAACGCTTCGGCGCCGTCGCGCGCCTCGCTGACCTCATATCCGGCGAGTGTCAGCATCTGGCTTAATGATGCGCGCAGATCCGCATCATCGTCGACGACCATCACCGGTCCGAGAGACGTCACGGCACTTCTCCTGCCGGGCGCAAGGTAAGCTCGAACGCCGCGCCCTTCCCGCCGTTGGCGACATGACGAAGATCTCCGCCCATATCTCGCGCGATGTCACGGGCGATCACCAAGCCAAGCCCCAGCCCGCCCTCACGCTCGGTGGAAAACGGAGTGAACAGTCGCGCAATCATCGCTTTCGATAGACCGGGACCATTGTCGGCAACGTTCAAGACAATCATTCCGTTTTCTTTTCGTACACTTATCGTGACCTTTGCATCCGGCACATCAACCAGCGCCTCGGCCGAATTCTGCAGCAGATTGACTAGGATTTGCTCCAGTTGAACCCGGCCGGCGCGGACTGTCAGTGTCTCCATTTCGGGTGCGAGATGGAGCTCGATCGGCCGCAACCGCTCTTTGAGAATGAGTTGCGCCCCCGCCATGGCATCGCTCAGTCGGACATCTTCAAGCTTGTCGGTCCGTTTTCGGGAGAAATTGCGAAGCTCTGCTGTGATCTTTCCGATCCTGTCTGCCAGACGTGAAATGGCGACGAAGTTCTCGGATACGCCTGCGCTGTCTCCCCTTTCGGACAGGGTAACGCCATTGGCAGCATAGGTCCGGATCGCGGCGACCGGCTGCGCGGTTTCATGGGCGACCCCGGCCGTCACCTGTCCCAGCGTGGCGAGGCGGTTTGCCTGACGCAGGCCCTCCCGCAGGGCGGCGGCACGTTCCTCGCTTGCTGCCCGTTCGTCCATTTCAAGCCGGAGAGCGCGAGTGCGGGCCTCCACTTCGGATTCGAGTTCCGCCGTGCGTGCTATCCGCGCGCGCTCCATGTCGACCCGTCGGCGGCGACGCGCGAGAACGATCCACGTCAGCGCAAGCACGGCCAGCGCCGCCAGCGCGCCGGCGAGGCGGGCAATCGGCACCACTCCCCCAAGCGCCACTGCGCGCGGTTCTGCATGAACGAGCTTCCAGCCTTCAACGGCGATCGGGACGGCAGCGGCGATTTGCGCGCCGCCCAGTAGCGCCGAGAGATCGCCCTCTTCACTACCCGCGTCGCTGGTGCGGAAACGCAGGGCAGGATCGCTGGTGATCAGGACAGTCCCGTTCTTCCCCTCGACCATGGTGGCCCCTCCCCCACGACCCCATTGGGCTTCCAGCTCATCGAATTCGAGTTTGACGACGACCACGCCGCCGTTGGCAGTTCCGCGGGAGAGGAACAGTCCGGGCCTGCCGCTTACTGTTCCCCGGGCATAATCGATACCGGTGCCGCCGCGGCGCGCCTCGCGATAATATTCGCGAAAGGCGAAATTCTGGCCAAGAAAGCTCATCGGTGTGTTCGCGTTGCTGGCGCTGATCGTATCCCCATTGGGTGCCAGCAGGAAAATGGCCGCTGCCCCGGTCGCATCGGCGAGTTGGGCAAACTGTGCATCGAGCGTCTCGCGTGCGCCTGGCGCATCATCCACGGATCGCAACACGTCGACATCGTTCGCCAGCAGCGTCGGCAGAAGCCGGTATCGCGCAACTTCGCTTTCCAGCAGCGAGGCGCGCAGTTGCGCTTCGGTTGCCATACGTGATGCGGCCGCATCCTGCGTGAATTGCGCGGCGGCCAGTCCGGCAAGCCATCCCGCCGCAGTAACGCTTACAACGACCGCAACTATCCAGCGCCAGGCATATCTGAGGGGCGAATCACGTTCGAACACTATGTGCACATTTCTGCACATACCGAGGTATGTCTGTCTATAGTTCGGCACATAAAAACTGGAGGCGTAAAGCAAATCACTGATATTCCGCCACTTTACCCAAGATGGAATTCCTCTTCGCCACGCCACGAAATCGGTCATTCTCCTCCTTCAAGGTCGGCAGGGCGCACGAATGCTCCGCCGATGGGGGATCCCGCAGAAAGCGGGACCTGCGAGAGAGAGAGGACATCATCATGGCACAAGACTTGCCGATCATCGATCGACCCATCGCACCGCCGCTCGCGCAAGCGACGTGTGGGTCAACGCCCGCCGGCCAGTTTTTCGCAGCTCGATAAGAAGCGCGGATCATGCAATCGATCATGCTCGCCCTGGCCTTTGCAGGAGCTGCCCAGCCCAATCTGCCCGCCGCTAGCAGTGACGATGAAAGCGCCCAGGCGCCCGTCGCCTCGCAGGCCGCGGGCGATGTAGGCCAAGACCGGGACGAGACACCCGTAACCGATCCCTACCCACGCGAAGCAATTGGCGAAGGTCAGGTTGTGGGTCGCCTCGCCTCGACCCGCTGGACCGAGGATTGGCGCGCCATGGCCGACCAGACAAAGCGCGACGATTTCCTGGATCGGCTTAAATTCCTGCCTCTTTCGGACGACGGCGAAGTCTATCTGACCCTCTCGGGCGAAATTCGCGTCCGCAGTGATTTTCTCACCAACACCGGCCTGGTCGATCGCCCTACCGAACGGCGTGACCGGCTCCGGGTGATCGGCGGCGCGGACTTGCATTTAGGGCCGAATGTCCGGCTCTTCGCCGAGATCGCCCATGGGGGGCTCGACGGTCGCAATCTCACAACCCAGCAGACCAACTTCAAGAACGACCTCGTCGTCCAGCAAGCCTTTGCGGAAGTCAGCGGTGATATTGCAGGGCTCGAGGCTGGTGCGCGCTACGGCCGCCAGGAATTCCTCGATGGGTCCGCGTTGTTGATCGGGTCACGCGATTTCAACACTATCCGCTTCGTCGTCAACGGCCTGCGGACATGGGTTCGCGGCTCTCGCGTTCGCGCAGGACTGTTCGATTTCGAGTTCACCGAACTTGGCGCGGGTGGCACTAGTGACGATCGCAGCGACGACGATACCCGCTTCAGCGGTGTAAATCTCGGTTTTGTCTTGCCGACCGATATGTTCGGGGGATCGAAATTGTACTTCGATCCCTTCATCTGGCGGTTGAGGCAGAACGATCTCACGTGGGGGCCACAAATTGCCGATGATCGGCGCCTGTATACGGGCGCACGTCTTTGGGGCAGCGCTGGTCCGATCACGGTGGATTGGAACGCGAACTACCAGTCCGGATCATTTGGCGATCGCGACATTTCCGCCTGGCAGGTATTCCTGTCGCAGACCTATCGTCTGGGCGAAGACCGCACCGCGCCTTCGGTCGGTCTGCGCTTCGATTATGGCAGCGGGGGCAACGGCACCAGCGGTACGGGCACATTGCGCACCGCCACCACGCCCTATGGCATCAATGCGCCGTTCGGCTATCAGATCACTATGACGCCGACCAATTTGCTGGCGGTCACGCCCGGTTTCAATTTCCAGGCCTTCAAGAACTTTTCGGTCAATCTCGAATACCAGCTCAGCTATCGTCCGGAAGAAACCGACGCGGTCTATCGCCCCATCAACCGTCCTTACGTAGGCACCGATCAGGTGTCCGGGCATAAGGTGGCCGACATGATCCGCATGCAGACGCGGTGGAATATCACGCCGCGCCTCTTCATGGGTACACGCACCGAATACACCATCGCGCGAAACGTCCTGACCCGCGCGGGCTATGCCGACAGCTTTTTTGCGACAGCGTGGCTGAGCTACCGCTTCTGATTTTGTTCCACCATAAGGGCCGCCAAGGTCACAGGGGAGAGACATGAATACTGAAACCGGCGTAACTGCGCAGACTGGCCCATCGGCCACCAGCTCCGAGGGACCCGATGCGCATTCCGCTCCGCCCACCCGCGGGCAGATGTGGCGCCATCTTGGGCCTGGCATCGTGGTCGCCGCGACCGGTGTCGGTGCAGGCGACCTGGTCGCCACCCTGATTGCCGGTTCCCGCTTTGGCTATGCTCTGCTGTGGGCGGCGGTCGTCGGCTGCATCGTCAAGATCGCTCTTTCCGAAGGGTCGGCGCGCTATCACCTTGCCACTGGGTCCACGATCCTGGCGGGCTGGCGCTCCCTGGGCAAATGGACGAGCTGGTATTTCGGTGTTTACGTCATCATCTGGGGCTTCATCTACGGGGCCACCGCCATGAGCGCGACCGCCCTTCCTCTGACAGCCCTGTTCCCGGAACTGCCCCTGCGGGCCTGGGCGATCATCGCCGGTATCTTCGGCTTCGTCTTCGTGTGGTTCAACAGGTACGAAACCTTCGAAATCGTCATGAAGATACTGGTTGGCCTCATGTTCATCATCATGGTCGGCCTCGCTTTCCTGGTGGCGCCCAGCCTTCCCGACATGGCACGCGGAATGACGTTCGAACTTCCCGAAGGATCGCTATTCTATACGCTTGGCCTGATCGGCGGCGTGGGTGGGACCATCACCACCGCGGCCTATGGATACTGGACGCAGGCCAAGGGCTGGCGCGGCATGCCGTGGTTCCCGATGATGCGGGTGGATAATGCGCTGGCCTATATCGTTACCGGCATTTTCGTCATCGCCATGCTGATCGTGGGCGCGGAACTGCTTTATTCTGCAGGTATTGCGCTTGAAGACAGCGACAAGGGGCTGCTGGGTCTGTCCGGGGTGCTCGAAGAACGCTTCGGCGCGACCATCGCGACCTTGTTCCTGGTCGGCTTTGCGGCGACTTCCCTCTCATCGCTCTTGGGTGTTTGGCAGGGCATGAGCCTGTTCTTCTCCGACTGGTGGTACCAGTTGCGCGGCGCCAGCGAAGGCGGCCATGAAGGCAGCGGCGCCTACAAGTTCTATCTCGCCTGGCTGACATTCCCGCCTATGATCCTGCTGTTTGCAGACCGGCCGTTCCTGTTGGTCATCATCTACGGGGCGTTCGGCGCGCTGTTCATGCCGTTCCTTGCCGTTACGTTGCTGATGCTCAACAATTCCGAACGGGTGCCAGCCCATGCCCGAAACGGTGTGGTCGCGAACTTGACGCTCGCGGGCTCTGCAATCCTGTTCGTGGTGCTTGCCGTCCAGCAGGTCGCGCGCCTGCTCAGTTAACAGGCTACGACAGATGCCCGGCGACGCTTCTGTGCAAGCGTGAAGCCTGTCGCCGGGTATCAATTTTCTACAATTCTAAAGCGGATCGGTGTGGATGTGCAGTTCGCCTTCAAGTGTGCGGTGAACCGGGCACTTGTCCGCCATTTCCAGAATTCGCGCTTTCTGGTCGTCGTCCAGTTCATCGCCGTGGATCGAGATCCGGCGATTGAGCGCCTGGATTTTGGTTCCGTCTTCCATCGCCTTGGCATGCACGCATTCGTGATTATTCTCATGCGTCACCTGCACAGTCACTCCGTCTAGCGGCCAGCCTTTCCGGTCCGCGTACATTTTCATCGTCATGGCCGTGCAGGTCCCCAGCGCCGCGGTCAAAAGATCGTAGGGCGTGGGACCGCTATCGTCACCGCCATAGTCTGTCGGCTCGTCGGCCACGAAGCGGTGGGTGGCCGTGTGCACTTCTGTTCCGAATTTGCCATGGCCCGTCTTAACGACCACGCCTTCCTCCGGCATCGGCCAATCGTCCCTTACAGGGATATAGCGGCTCGCCCATGCGGCGATGACATCGGCTGCGAACGCGGCGTCCTTGTCGTCCAGCAGGAGGTGATCGGCGTGATCCAGGCTGACGAAGCTCTTCGGATGTCTCGCGGCACTAAACAGGGCGGTGGCGTTCTCTATCCCCACCAACTCGTCGGTGGGTGAATGGAGGAACAGCAGGGGCCGCTTCAACTTGCTGACCTGGGAAAGCAGATCGACATCCTCTACCCGCTCGATAAATTCGCGGCTGAGTGTGAAGGAATGCCCGCCGATTGTGACCGGGCCCTCCCCCTCCTTTCGTATGGCGTCGATATCGCCGTCGATGCGCTGAAGGACATGCGGCACGTCGCTGGGCGCGCTGATGGTGGCGATGGCAGCGATTCTGTCGAAACCGATATCATCTGCCGCCGCCAGAACCGCTGCGCCGCCCAGACTGTGTCCCACAAGCAGGATCGGCTGTGCGAAGCGCTCGAGCAAATGCTCTGCCGCAGCAACCAGGTCTGCGATATCCGTGGCGAAGCCCGCATGCCCGAAATCCCCCTCGCTGCCACCAAGCCCGGTAAAGTCGAACCGCAGGCAGGCGATGCCCTGCTGCGCCAGGGCACGGGAAACATGTACCGCCGCCCTGCTCTGCCGCGTGCAGGTAAAGCAATGCGCGAACAGCGCGGCACCACGCACCAGACCCGTCGGTAATTCGAGCGAACCCTCCAGATTATGGCCCGCGTTGGTCGCAATGGTGATGGTTTCGGTCGGCATGGGGTCTCCTCGCGGCGTGACGGATAATCTGATCTTCGATAGTAGGGACGAAGGCTCTGCAAAGATACCGCTGGGGTGGCACCCTCTTTCGCCGTCGTCACGCGACAGGACATTTTCCTACAAAGGGGAATTCGTGCATGTCGGCGCATCGACCGGCAGTTTGCATGGTTGCTGCCGGCGAAAACTAAGGTGACAATGAGTTTGATCAATTGCCCCATATCTATCTGTATTTGCGTCGTAATAGAAGGATATGGAGTTTTTAATCCACCCCCGGTCGCTGTCACGCTTGGGTTCGAGATGCCCCTTGCCCTTCACTTCTGCGGCCCCTAACGCTTACGTAAAGTTGCAAGGGAAAACCGATGACCGAACCGAGCCGTTTCGAAGGTACGAAGTCCTATATCGCCACCGAAGATCTCAAGGTGGCGGTCAACGCCGCGGTGACGCTGCGCCGCCCGCTTCTGGTCAAGGGCGAACCGGGTACCGGCAAGACGGTCCTTGCGCATGAGATCGCAAAGGCCATCGATGCGCCCCTGATCGAATGGAACGTGAAATCGACCACCAAGGCGCAGCAGGGCCTGTATGAATATGACGCCGTTGCCCGTCTGCGCGATGGCCAGCTCGGTGACGAGCGCGTTCACGACATCGCCAACTACATCAAGAAGGGAAAGCTGTGGGAAGCCTTCACCTCACCGCAGTTGCCCGTCCTGCTGATCGACGAAATCGACAAGGCCGATATCGAATTTCCGAACGATCTTCTGCAGGAACTCGATCGCATGAGCTTCGACGTGTACGAAACGCACGAGCGGATCGAAGCGAAAGAACGTCCGATCGTGGTGATTACCTCGAACAATGAAAAGGAACTGCCCGACGCATTCCTGCGCCGCTGCTTCTTTCATTACATCAAGTTCCCCGATCACGACACGATGCGCGACATCATCGAAGTCCACTTTCCGGGAATTCAGAAATCTCTCGTCACCAAGGCGATGGAGATTTTCTACGAAATCCGTGACGTGCCCGGCCTGAAGAAGAAGCCCTCGACCAGCGAATTGATCGACTGGCTCAAGCTGCTCCTCAACGAAGATATGCCGCTGGACGTGCTACAGGATGCCAATCCCAACGCCGCGATCCCGCCGCTGCACGGCGCCCTGCTCAAGAACGAACAGGACGTTATGATGTTCGAACGCCTCGCCTTCATGGCCCGGCGCCAGCAATAATTCCGTGTGCGATGGGGCTGACGTTTGCAGTCCCGTCGCCCTTCCCGACCGACGGTTTTACCGGAAGCTGTAAGCCAGCTCGAAATCGCCCCAGCGCCGTCCGCCGATGTGAAGCGGCACATAAACGTTGCGCACGACCATGTAGTTCTTGCCGTCGCCTTCCTGGCGGTAGACCGCCATCGTGTATGGATCGGTTGTCGCCTTGGCGACGTGGTCGATCCCTTCCAGAATAATGCGGCCATTGCGGCAGTATTTCGTGTCATGGGCCAGATCGCCAGTCGGCTGACGCGAATGCGCGGTGACGTGGGTCGGAAGGAATCCGCTCATGTCTGCCTGCGAACACATGATGACGGCCCCGCCTTCGCCGCTCACGCGATCATTCAGTGGACGCCAATTGGCATCGGCCCATTCGCTCAACGCCGTGCGGTATAGTGGCGGATTGGTACCGGGGACCTGGCGATAGTTCCGATCGAACAGCTGATCCACCGACAGTTCGCCCGCGGCGATTGCTTGCTCGGCAAGTGCGACGATCTCCTGCGCATGCCCCTGCGCCTTCTCGACCATGGAACTGTCCTGCGGCGACAGACCAGCTTTGACCAGTTTGTCGAACATGTCGCTCGCGATCAGTTCAAGCTCTTCCATGCGCCCATGCGCCGTCGCGAGCTTGCTTTCGTTTTCGCTGACGGCACCGTCGAAATCACCGAGCACGTCCTGAACCCGGTGAACGTGATCGGAAATCGTGGCTGTGTTGCGGGCAATCTGGTCTTGTTGTCCGTCGACCTCGAGCAGCAGTTCGGTGACGCTGCGCATCGTGTCTTCGATCGCACCGACAGAGTTCTTGGCCTGCGTGCTGGCGGCGGCACCGCTTTGGATCTTTTCGATGACCTGTTCCGCCTCGCCGCCCAGCATATCGACGGTCCGGCTGATTTCCTCAGTCGCCTTGCGCGTTTCGCTGGCGAGCGCTTTTACCTCGTTGGCGACAACGGCGAAGGTGCGTCCCTGTTCACCGGCCCGCATGGCCTCGATCGTGGCATTGAGCGCGAGAATATTAGTCGTTTCGGCAATCTGGTCGATTTCCTGGCTCGATCGCCGCACTTGGTCCATTGCCGCAGCAAAGCCGGTAACGTGCTCCGTCAGTGTTTCAACCAGGCTCAGGAGATTGCCGATCTCGTTGAGCGAGCTGCTGATAAGCGTCGTGCCATCGTTTAGGCGTTCGATGGCGCGTTCGGAAAGCAAACGCGCTTCGTCGCTCGCCTCCAGGACTTTACTCTGGTCCTCGTCGAGGGCGCGTACGGTACCCTGCAACTCGACATATTCGCTACGCAGGTGGCCAAAGGAATCGATCACGCCCTGAACGATACCGGCGACGTCGGAACAGCCCACGGTGACCTTCCCGCACGCTTCGGGTATCCTGTCGAGAGCCGATGCGCCCCGGGCATCGATCGCGCTAAGTTCCATGGCTGTTGTGACCCCTTTGTCCCTGTTTGCGAACCTCCTAACGAAGGGTGGTTAGCGGACGGTTAAATGGCCTCCGCGACGAGTGGCAAAGCAGGACTGGTGCGACGGATCGGCACGCGCTAGACATTACCGATGTTCTTAAATTTCGTCGACGAACTTCGCGCTGCGGGCATCCCCGCAAGCTTCAAGGAACACCTGACGCTCATCGAGGCGTTGGATCGCGATGTCATCGAACAATCGCCCGAGGCGTTCTATTACCTCTCCCGGGCCACCTTCGTGAAGGACGAAGGCCTGCTCGACCGGTTCGACCAGGTCTTCCAGCGGGTCTTCAAGGGTGTCCTCAGCGATTACGGTCAGAACCCTGTCGACATACCCGAAGATTGGCTCAAGGCTGTGGCCGAGAAATTTCTCTCCGACGAGGAGATGGAAAAGATCAAGAGCCTGGGCGACTGGGACGAGATCATGGAGACGCTGAAGAAGCGGCTCGAAGAACAGGAAAAGCGTCACCAGGGCGGTAACAAGTGGATTGGCACGGGTGGTACCTCGCCCTTTGGCAATTCCGGTTACAACCCGGAAGGCGTGCGTATAGGCGGCGAAAGCAAGCACAAGCGCGCGCTCAAGGTGTGGGACAAGCGAGAATTCAAGAACCTCGACAACACCAAGGAACTCGGCACTCGCAACATCAAGATGGCCCTGCGCCGTCTACGCCGTTTCGCGCGTGAAGGCGCCGCCGACCAGCTGGATATCGACGCGACGATAGAAGGTACGGCAAAGCAGGGCTGGCTGGATATTCATATGCGACCCGAACGTCGCAATGCGGTGAAACTGCTCCTGTTTCTCGACGTCGGCGGATCTATGGACCCGTTCATCAAGATCACCGAAGAACTGTTCAGCGCCGCGACCAGCGAATTCAAGAACCTGGAATTCTTCTACTTCCACAATTGTCTCTACGAAGGCGTCTGGAAGGACAATCGTCGTCGCTGGCAGGAACGCACCAAGACCTGGGACCTGCTCCACAAATATGGCCATGACTACAAGGTTGTCTTCGTTGGAGACGCCGCGATGAGCCCGTACGAAATCACACATCCCGGCGGCAGTGTGGAACATATGAACGAAGAGGCTGGCGCCACGTGGATGCAGCGCGTCGTAAACACCTACCCGGCAACCGTGTGGTTGAACCCCGTGCCGGAAAAGCAATGGGGCTATTCGCAGTCGACCAAGGTGATGAAACACATCGTCAATGATCGTATGTACTCGCTTACGCTCGACGGGCTGGATGATGCGATGCGCGAACTGAGCCGCAAGCAGGGCTGACGCGGCCAAATGAACCCATCTTGTAACTCCGCTGAATTTTGATCTACCGTGCGTGGAAAGGAGAATGTCGATGAGAGTTACATTCCTGCTTTGCGCAGCCGCCGTGTCGATAGCGGCATCTTCACCTGAAAGCGAAGCCACGCACAGCGCGCCTCGATCGGCAATGCCGGTCTTGGGAACTCCGGATGTCGAGCGAGACGCGTGCGATGATCTGATTACGCAAGCGCGCCAGGATTCCGTCTTGACCAAACTGGATCGCCAGCCTGCAACGGCTGACAAACCTTATTTCATTGCCGCAGTTGACCAGAAGATTGACGGTTGCAGCGTCATGGTAATGCACAACGACAAGGCGGATTTCCGCCCCCTGCCCTCTTCTCCGGATGGCCCAGCCCGTCTTGAACCGGCGCGCTGATCTGGCTCGATGACAGCGTTGCGATCGGATGAGTTCGATCACTCACGCTTCGCTCGAATTCGCCTCAGCCTCGAACGGTTCGATCCAGGTACCGGATGGCGCCTTGGGCTGTATGAATTTCTGTTGTTTGGCATAAAGCAGGCTTGGGCGTGCCTGTTCGGCGGCCTCATGCTCGCGCTTCTTCTGGCCACGCACTTCTTCTATCCGGAAGACGCGCCAGTTCACCGCTATGATTTCCTTACGATCGCCGCAGTCGCCATTCAGGGCGGCATGCTCGCCTTTCGACTGGAAACCTGGGCGGAAGCGAAGGTGATCCTGATCTTCCACGTGGTCGGCACGGTCATGGAACTGTTCAAGACAGCCGCCGGCTCGTGGGTATATCCCGAAGCAAGCACTCTACATATCGGCTCGGTCCCGCTCTTCTCGGGATTCATGTATGCGGCCGTCGGCAGCTATATCGCAAGGGTCTGGCGAATTTTCGATTTCAGCTACACTTGCTATCCAACGCGTGGTTGGACGTGGTTGCTTGCCGCCGCGGTCTATGTGAATTTCTTCGCCCATCACTGGCTACCCGACATACGCCTCGCTCTCTTCGCGGCTACTATCCTCCTGTTTGCACGTACCAGGGTCTATTTCCGCAACTGGCGCGAACATCGCTGGATGCCGCTCTTGCTGGGGTTCCTGCTCGTTGCCCTGTTCATCTGGGGCGCGGAGAACATCGGCACATTCGCGCGCGCCTGGACTTATCCCGGTCAGGAGAACGGTTGGCAGATGGTCAGCCTCGCCAAGCTGGGCAGCTGGTTTCTCCTGATGCTGATCAGTTTCGTCCTGGTTGAACTGGTGGCCCCGGTTCGTGAGCCCGATCAATCCTTACGGTCGAGCTCTTCGTCCAGTCGCAGCGAGCACCGCCAGAAGAAAAATGCGGGGACGAGCCCGAGGAAAGTGGCTCCGTAAAGCACATACCTGACGCTTTCTTCTCCATACGTAGGCTGAAGCATATCGGACAGCATACCGAAGAATAGAGGCCCCAGCCCGAGGCCGATCAGGTTCTGGAAAAAGAGCAATACTGCAGCTGCAATCGCTCGCGCCCGAAGCGGGACGAGACCCTGAACGCTCGAGTATGTGGGGCCGTAATATAGCGAGTTGCACAGCGTCGGTATGATCAGCAGGAACAGAGCCAGGAACCAGTTGTCGGTCATGAACGCCCACAGCGCGAATGGGATGGTGAGCACCATTCCCAGGGCCGGTGCGGTCAGAACATGCCTGCGGTTCTTCGCGCCGTACCGGTCGGCAATATATCCGCCCAGCATGGTGCCGGCGATACCCGCACCGCCATTGACGACGCCGAACCAGAAGCCCGTCTCTCCTGGTGTCAGGCCGTGCGTTCTCTGGAAGAAGATCGTGATCCACGTGATTTTACCATAGCCAAGAAACGCGGCCGCCGAACCGGCGATCACCAGAAGCACGAAAGCGCGGGAACTGAACATCGCCCTCAGCGCGTCCTTTAACGGCATCTGTCCAGCCGATGCCTGGGCAGCTGTTTGCTTGACGAGCCCTGTCCGCCGTGGATCCTTCAGGGTGGTGAAGACGATTACCGCTAGGATCAATCCGGGCAGGCCCACGATCAGGAACGCGTTTCTCCACCCCACCGCGTCTGCCAGTAAACCGCCTATGAACATCCCGAGGAGCGTGCCGACGGGAATTCCCAGGGCATAGAAGGCAAGCGCCGATGCCCGTTTGGAAGGTTCGACCAGATCGGCAATCAGGGAGTGCGCGGGCGGTGTACAGCCTGCTTCACCAACGCCCACGCCGATCCGAGCCAGCAGAAGCTGGGCGAAATTCTGCGCCAGTCCGCACAGGGCAGTCATTGCGGACCAGATCGCCAGGGCCCCGCCGATGAGCCATGGTCTGTTGGTGGTCGAACGGTCCGAGAACCGTGCAATCGGCAATCCGAGCACGGTGTAAAACAGCGCGAATGCCAGCCCGGTCATCAATCCGATCTGCGTGTCGCTCAGGCCAAGTTCCATGCGGATCGGTTCGGCGAGAATATTGACGATCTGCCGATCGATGAAATTGAAGATATAGACGATCAGCAGGATCCACAGAGTAACCCTCACCGACCCACCGGTCTGCCGTTCTGCCGACGTCGCCATTAAAACCTCTCCAGAAGTACGGGTATGCCCGTTTTGTCTGGCCAAGCTTTACTGATTACGACACTTCGTCAAGGCCGTTGATGGAAAATTGAACCGACGGTCGGGACGATAAGGCTCTCACGGGGGAGGCCACGGGAGAACTAGCTGTAGATAAGATGCGGCGCGATGGTTTGGCGCCATGCGTGCTCATCGGCGCTCGCGAGGGCATTCAGATCGTCGGGCACGGATTCGCTATCGTCGACCCATTCGCGCAAGGCCGGTCCACCATTGATGACATCGATTGCCAGCCGATCGAATTCATACTCGTAAGGGAAGTCCCGCCAGATGGGGTAATCCGGATATAAGCGCCGTATCGCTTTGAAAGCCAGCGCCTGCAGTCGCCATGGCTGGAAAGCGTGGTGATCGTAGAACGGTCCCTCGGCATGTATCATCAGGCCATTGCACAGTTTGCCGGCATGCTTGTGAAACGTCGGTTCGAACCAGCATTCGCGTATTGCGCAGCCTCGCAGCCAGACCGGTGCCAGACGCTTCATCTCGGCCAGAACCGCCTTCGCA
The DNA here is from genome assembly GCF_019857205.1 of Qipengyuania pacifica. Lineage (GTDB taxonomy): Bacteria > Pseudomonadota > Alphaproteobacteria > Sphingomonadales > Sphingomonadaceae > Qipengyuania > Qipengyuania pacifica. Next base: position 247,323 of record NZ_JAHWXO010000005.1, read on the forward strand.
TCGATGTCGGGCGCGCCGAACAGCACTTCCAGCGGGCGGGTGGTGCCCCTGCCCTCGCTAAGCGTGGTCCCTTCTAGCATCACCGTGCCGGCATAGGCTCTTGCCATGTTCAGATTTGCGGCATTGGGGCTCGGATTGATCCAGACCCGATCTTTCGGCCAACCGTATCCCGAAGGATGCCCGGGCTTCCAGCCGATCATTTCGATCACTTTGAGGTCGACGTCGATTTTGAAATGGTCGACGAACCATTTTGCCATTTCTCCCATCGTAAGACCATGGCGCATCACCATCGGTCCGGCGCCGACGAAACTTTCCTGTCCCGGTAGAAGAAGCGTGCCCTCGACCGGGCCGCCCGCAGGGTTTGGCCGGTCCAGCACCCAGACACTCTTGCCCGCTCGCCCAGCCTCCTCGAGCATGTAGAGCAATGTCGTGACAAAGGTGTAGATGCGGCAACCCAGGTCCTGCAGATCGAACAGGAAGATATCGGCGCTCGACATCATTTGTCCGGTAGGGCGGCGAACCTCTCCGTAGAGGCTGAATACGGGGATCCCATACTGCGGATCGGTTTCATCCGCGGTCTCGACCATGTTGTCCTGCTTGTCGCCCTTCAGACCGTGCTGCGGACCGAAGGCGGAGGTGACGTTCACCCCGCGATCGATCAACGCATCGAGCGAATGATCGAGGCTCGCCGTAACCGACGCCGGATGGGCAATGAGCGAAACCCTCTGGTTCTGAAGGGGCTTGCGAAGTTCATCTTCTGCAATGAGACGATCGATGCCGAATTTCATGTCGCGCTGGGTGGCGCAAGGCGGGCGGTGAAGCAAGCCGGATCGTGAAAATCCGGCTTCGTTTCATGATGAGCCAGCGCCCAATAGCTTTTATGCCCGTCCTCTTCTTCGATCACGCTCGTCAGCCCCATGGCACAGTGCGACTGCGGCAACGCCGCGCCGGGAATTGCGGCGTCGAAAATGGCGAAGCTGCTGCCCATGCGCATCGTGCAGACGGGCTCGCGCTGGACGGGTCGTTCCGCCATGCCCTCGCGTCGGGATTGGAAATCATAGGCGTTCCACCTTTCGGACGGGGAAAGGTTGAATTCGCAATAGGGTTCACCGCCTTCGGGTTGCAGAAACACTTCAAAGCAGGTTGTCTGCCACAGATTGTCCGCCCGGCCCTTGCCCGCGAATTTCGGCACGACGAGCCTGCCCGCCCCCTCGATACGCCAGCGCAGCCTCAACCAATTCGTATCGCGTCCGATGACGCGTGCTTCGATGCTTGTAATGGCGAGTGGTGGATGAGCCTGATGCGGCACCAATCGATACATTTCCATGCCGCCCCTTAGCTGCTAGCGGACGCCTCGTCATGAGCAACTACACATCCGATCTCCTGCGCCTGCTGAACGAGCGCGGCTACATCCACCAGATAACCGACGCCGAGGGGCTCGACGCCCTGGCTGCAAAACAGATCGTGCCCGGCTACATCGGTTTCGACGCCACTGCGCCTTCTCTGCATATCGGCAGCCTCGTGCAGATCATGATGCTGCGCCGTTTGCAGCAGACCGGACACAAGCCGATCGTCCTCATGGGCGGCGGCACGACACGGATCGGCGATCCGACCGGGCGCGACGAAAGCCGCAAAATGCTGACCGACGCCACGATCGACGAGAATATCGCCGGCATCAGGACCGTCTTCGAACGACTGCTGACGTTCGGCGACGGCCCGACCGATGCGGTCATGGTCAACAATCAGGACTGGCTCGGCGGTCTGGGCTACATCGAAATGCTGCAGAAGGTCGGCACGCATTTCACCGTCAACCGGATGCTGAGCTTCGATTCGGTTCGTCTGCGCCTCGAGCGCGAACAACCGATGACCTTCCTCGAATTCAACTACATGATCCTGCAGGGGTACGACTTCCGTTACCTGTCGCAGGAAATGGGCGCGCGGCTGCAGATGGGCGGCAGCGATCAGTGGGGCAACATCGTCAACGGTATGGAACTGGGCCGCCGCATGGACGGCAGCGAGCTGTTCGGCCTGACGACGCCGCTGCTGACTACGGCCGATGGCGCCAAGATGGGCAAGACCGCTGCGGGCGCGGTCTGGCTCAACGAGGCACAGCTGCCGAGTTACGATTTCTGGCAGTACTGGCGCAATGTGGACGATCGGGATGTCGGCCGCTTCCTGCGGCTCTTCACCGATCTGGATCTTGGCGAGATCGCGCGGCTCGAATCGCTTGAAGGTTCGGAAATCAATCACGCGAAGACGGTACTCGCCAACGAAGTGACGCGGCTTGTTCGCGGGGACGAGGCTGCCGCGCTGGCCGAGCGAACCGCAGCGGAAACCTTTGCCGGCGGCGGGGCCGGTGCGGATCTGCCCACTCTGGAAGTGGGCGCGGACGGCATGCGCATCGGCGCCGTTCTGACCGCACTGGGCTTCACCGCTTCCAACGGCGAAGCGAAGCGCAAACTGACCGAAGGCGCAGTGAGGCTGGACGGAGAACCGGTCGCCGATCCGGCCTTTCTGGTAACCATAGCCGAAGGCGCGGAATCCAAGCTCAGCCTAGGCAAGAAAAAGCACGCCATAATCCGCCGTTAGCCGGCACAACGCCCAATTACAGTGCTTCGGTTTACCAATTGCTAGCCTTTTACAGGCATAGAGACCCTCGATTGTTTCACGAATAAAGGGATCGTCAGCCATGAGTGCCGGAGCACAACTGAGCGTAACCGATCAGCGGCGCATGGCGCGCCATCCGGTCGACCACCCCGTCATTGCCGAACATTTCGGCAGGGGCGACGTGCGGCTGCACATTGCGAATATTTCGGCTAACGGCTTCATGGTCGACAACGCCGATGCGATCGCACGAGGCGAGCGCGTAATCGTGCGGCTTCCTGTCATCGGACGCATCGAGGCCTACTGCATCTGGACCCGCGATAACCGCGCTGGCTTTCAGTTCGAACGCATCATCCGCGTCGACGACTTTCTGGCGCTGATCGACACGCTTCAGCCAAATCCGCGCCTACGCAAGCTGCGCTGAGCCGCAACACCTTCTTCTAGAAGAACAAGCAGGCCCGTCTTCACAACCGAAGGCGGGCCTGTCATGCGTCCGGGGGTGAACGAAACCGACACCCTTTCTCCCGAATCCTCGCCACTGCGCATCGCGAATTTCCGCGCCTATTTCGTCTCTCGACTGACGATGACGCTGGCGCAGTATGCGATGATGCTGATCATCGGCTGGCAGACCTACAACATTGCCCGTGACAGCGGTTTGGGCGTTGCGGAGGCATCCGGGCAGCTCGCGCTGATCGGCCTGCTGCAATTCGTGCCCCTGTTTCTGCTTACCCCGTTTTCTGGGTGGGCCGCCGATCATTTCGACCGTCGCAACGTCGCCCGGTTGACGATGCTTGCACAGCTCGGCTGCGCCGCCACCCTCACGTGGTTCACCTGGTCCGAAACGCTTACGATCACAGCGCTGTTCGGCGTGGCGATCGTGCTGGGCATAGTGCGGGCCTTTAATGGCCCGGCCCTATCCGCGCTGGCCCCCAATCTGGTGCCCAAGACGATCCTGCCCAACGCCATCGCGCTCTCCAGCATCGCGTGGCAGACGGGTATGATCGTCGGACCGGCGATCGGCGGCTACACCCACGCCATCTATCCGGCGCTTCCCTATGCGTTCGCATGCGTCCTGTTCGGGGTCGCCATTACCGCCCTGTCCTTCATCGGCAAGGTCCCCCAGCCCCCGCGTGAAGCGAACAAGCGGCCGATCCATCAAATGGTCGAAGGCCTTCGCTACGTGGTGCATAACAAGATGGTTCTGGGCGCGATAACGCTCGACCTTTTTGCCGTCTTTCTTGCCGGGGCCACGGCGCTCTTCCCGGTCTTCGCACGCGATATCCTCCAGGTTGGCGAGACCGGCCTTGCCCAGCTTGCCATGGCACCTGCAGTAGGCGCCGCGCTGACGGCGCTCTGGTTCAGCTTCCGGCCCCTAAAGACCAATGTCGGCCCTCGGATGCTGTGGGCCGTCGGCATTTTCGGCATGGCCACGATCATATTCGGCTTATCCAAATGGATGCCGCTCAGTCTGGCCATGCTCTTTATCGTGGGTGCCGCGGACATGTTCAGCGTCTACATCCGTCAGTCGCTGATCCAGTTGCACACGCCCGATGACAAGCGCGGCCGCGTCTCGTCCGTCAGCCTCTTGACCATCAGCGCTTCCAACGAATTCGGCGATTTCTTCTCCGGCAGCCTGGCCTTTCTCATCGGGCCGGTCTTCGCTGTCGTGGGTGGCGGGGTCGGCGCCATCGTCACCGTCGCCATCTGGGCCAGAATATTTCCCGTTTTGCGCACCACGCGGACCTTTGACCCGCCTGAGGAATTGCTAGACTCTCCCCCTGAAGAAAAACTGCAGGAGCAGATGCCATGAAAGCCGACTCCGTCCTCGCCACCATTGGCGGAACCCCACACATTCGCCTGTCGCGACTTTTCCCTGATCACGAAGTCTGGGTGAAAAGCGAACGCGCCAATCCCGGCGGCTCGATCAAGGATCGCATCGGTCTGGCGATGATCGAAGATGCGGAACAGGCGGGCAAGCTCAAGCCTGGCGGCACGATTATCGAACCGACGAGCGGCAATACCGGCATTGGACTTGCCATGGCCGCCGCGGTCAAAGGCTACAAGCTGGTTCTGGTCATGCCGGAAAGCATGAGCGTCGAACGTCGCCGACTTATGCTCGCCTACGGCGCCACCTTCGATCTCACGCCCAAGGAAGGCGGCATGAAGGGCGCTATCGAGCGTGCGCAGCAGCTTGTCGAACAGACCGATGGTGCCTGGATGCCCAGCCAGTTCGACAATGACAGCAACTGGAAGGTCCATGCACGCACGACTGCAAAGGAAATCCTCGACGATTTCAGCGACGCGCCGATCGGCGCGCTGATCACCGGTGTTGGCACGGGCGGCCATCTTACCGGCTGCGCACAAGTGCTGAAGGACGCGTGGCCTGATATGAAGGCTTTCGCCGTCGAACCAACGCTCTCTCCGGTCATCAGCGGCGGCCAGCCTGGTCCCCACCCCATTCAGGGTATCGGTGCCGGCTTCATTCCCGACAATCTGCACACGCAGGCGATCGACGGCACCATCCAGGTGGAACCGGAAGATGCGAAGGAAATGGCTCGTCAATGTGCCGCAAAGGAAGGCTTGCTCGTCGGTATCTCCAGCGGCGCGACGCTGGCCGCCATCAAGCAGAAGCTGAACGATCTGCCCGCAGGCACCCGGGTCCTGGGGTTCAACTACGACACCGGTGAACGTTACCTCTCGGTGCCGGATTTCCTTCCCGAATGACGGAATTCAGGAAGGTCGGATATCGCGACGGTTCGGTTGATCTGACCGCACTGCATGCACACCCGCAAGATGCGATCCGCGCCGCTGTCGCGATCTATCCGACCTTCATGAACTCGACCCCGGCGGTCGAAATGAAGGCGCGGCAACTGGTCGATGCCGGCTACGCCGTTCTGATCGGCGATTTTTACGGGCCCGAAGCACCGGAAAATCCCGAAGAGGCCTTTGCCGCCATGCGGACCTTGCGCAGCGATCCGGCAGCCATGCGCCGGCGTTTGGGGGCAACGCTCGAGCTCCTACGCACCTTGCACCCAGATTTACCCCATCTGGCGATAGGCTTCTGTCTGGGGGGAATGGCGGTACTGGAGATGGCGCGCGCCGGGCAGGATCTGGTTGCCGTGTGCAGCTTCCATGGGATGCTGGAAACCTCGCTTCCCGCAAACGATCCGATAAAACCGCGCATTCTGGTGTGTCATGGCGACGCGGATTCCTTGGTTCCGCGGCCACAGGTTCTGGCCTTCTGGGAAGAGATGGACGCAATCGGGGCCGACTGGCACTTCCACAGCTATGCCGGCGTTGAACATGGCTTTACCAACCCGCTTGCGCGCGACGGGACGCCAAATCCCGCATACGATCCCAGCGCCGATCGCCAGAGCTGGGCCGCAATGCACGCGCTCTTCGACGAAGTCCTGGAATTGCGCAGTTAGCGCAGCAAATTACGCGCAGTATTTGGTGCGGCTGTCTTGCACCCGGCCGTAATCGCGCCTGTCCTCTTCGGAACCGACCGCGCGCAGAATGGATGCCGCGGCGACCTTGTTGCGGCCCCCGGCTTTCGCTTCGTACAGGGCGACGTCTGATCTACGGCACAGGTCGGAAAGCTGATCGGTCATTTGCAACTCGGCCACTCCGAACGATGCCGTGACCGCTTTCTCATTGCCCAAGCGAAGGGGAAGCTTGCGCGAAATCAGCACCCTGATGTCTTCCGCTAAAGCCTGGGCCTGTGCTGCATTATGCCCCGGCAGAAGCATCGCAAATTCTTCACCGCCCAACCGCGCGACCAGATCGCTCTGGCCGGACGATGCACTCAACAATGCGGCTAGGTCCGCGATCACCATGTCGCCCGCGGCATGTCCAAAGCTGTCATTGATCGCCTTGAACCGATCGAGGTCGATCGTGATCAGTGCCAATGGCTGACCGTTCTTTTTTGCGCGTTCGACATAAGGCTGTCCGCGCGCTTCGAAGCCGCGACGATTGAGTACGCCCGAAAGCGGGTCCGTTTCGGAGCGGACGACCATTTCCATCGTGGTGTCGCGCATGATCACCAGCAACAGGACCAATGCCAGGGCGACGAGGACAACCGCGCCCAGGGTTTGAGAAATCGCGGCGTATTCCGAACCGAGGTAACTTTGCGGATCGGGGGCGTTGTTCACTCGCGCAACAATGGCGGATTTTGACAGATAGGTGAGCGCGCCCATCGCACTGACGGCCGCCAGGAGCCTGTCGAGCGCCATACGCCTTCCGGACCGGAGCACGAGCACAACGATCAGTACATGCAGCGACAAATAAGGAAGCTGGTACAGGAGCGTGCGCAGGGTCGAGCCATATGGCAGGTAGAACAGGGCCGGGATCAGCCCCAGGGCGGCAACCCAGATCGTCGCCAAAGCTATCTTCGGTCGCTTCACATCGTAATGCGTTGCGACGCCCACGACCCCAAAGGTCAGTGCAGTCAGATAGACAAGATAGATCGCCACCACGCCCACCCCCGGATGGGCCAGCGAAGGCAGAAGGAACTCCAGCGCGACATCGATTACTCCGATGCCATAGGCGGCAGCGAGCCACCGCGCACCGCGAACGGTTGGATTGGTAGATGCGACCACCGCAAATGCCACCGCAAACAGCGCCGAAACGAACATGTTGATGCTGAGGATGAAAACGGCGGTCATGAGCGGAGCCAGTCGGTAACTTCCAAGTGCGAATGCTTGGTTAAACGCGCATTAGGGTTTGACGGGATTAACGACCATGCCCTTGGAAACAATTCGGTGGAATGATTGTCCGCTCTGCGCTTCGTTCGGAGCAAGGCAGGTCAATCTGTGCTCCGACGTCCCGGTGATGAATAAGATCGAACTTCTGATCTACGTTTTCTTACCGATGCTTAGCGGATCTTGTTGAAGCCGTTACTCACGAGCGCAAAAGCATTTTCCTACACTGCTGCTGTCGGGTAGATGCTGGAGCCAGCTCTTTCACATTAATGAAGAACTGACGGCGAGCCGCGCCACTTTACTGCGTAAGTCGCATCTTCTCGATCGCGCTTTTAGATGTGTCGCCCATACTCGAAGATGGGCGAAAGGTGACACACGCTTCGTCGAAGAGGCTCGTAGTTCAATGATTGTAAACGGGAAATCGACCGGAGGCAGTTTTTAATTCACCCCCGGTCGGCGTCACCCGCCCTGCTGTCAGGCGGCAGTTGAAAAGGCTGCTTCGTCCAGCGCCATGAGGCTATCGGCACCGGCTTCCAGCTTGCGACGCAGCGCTCCCACGTCAGGCAGGAACCGGTCCATGTAATAGCGCGCAGTTGCCAGCTTCGCCTCATAGAACGCCTTGTCATCGGTGTCGGATGCGAGAGCTGTCTGTGCCACCTTGGCCATGCGCAGCCACATCCAGCCCAGGGTCACGATACCCATGATGTGCATGTAGTGGTGCGCGCCAGCGCCAAGATGGTTCGGGTTCTGCATGGCGTTCTGCATGAACCACATCGTCGCCGCCTGCTGTTGGCCAAGCGCTTTTTCCAGAGCTTCGGCCATTGCACCCAGATCGTCGTCGTCCTTGGCCGCTGCAATATCGTCGCCCACCGCTTTGAAATATGCCTGGATGGCTGCCCCGCCCTTCTGCGCGAGCTTCCGGCCGCACAGATCCATCGCCTGCACGCCGTTGGTGCCTTCGTAGATCTGGGCGATCCGGGCGTCGCGCACGAACTGGCTCATGCCCCATTCCTCGATATAGCCGTGGCCACCGAAGACCTGCTGCATGTTGGTCGCAACCTCATAGCCCTTGTCGGTGCCATACCCCTTGATGACCGGGGTCAGCAGACCGATCATCGCATCGGCTTCGGCGCGTTCCTCTTCGGTCTGCGCCTTGTGGGTCAGGTCGACGAGCAACGCCCCCCACAGCGACAGGGCGCGCATGCCTTCGGTGAAGGCCTTGGCATCCATCAGCATACGGCGAACGTCCGGGTGGACGAATATCGGGTCGGCCTGGGCTTCCGGCTCGGCGGGACCGGTCAGTGCCCTGCCCTGACGCCGGTCGAGAGCGTAGGCGACAGCGTTCTGATATGCGACTTCAGCCTGGCTGAGACCCTGCATACCGACGCCGAGGCGGGCTGCGTTCATCATGATGAACATTGCAGCCAGGCCCTTGTTCTCTTCACCGACAAGCCATCCCGTGGCGCCGTCGTAATTGAGGACGCAAGTGGAATTGGCGTGAATACCCATCTTGTGTTCGATCGAACCGCACATCACGCCATTGCGTTCGCCAACCGAACCGTCCTCGTTCACCAGGAACTTCGGCACCACGAACAGCGAGATACCCTTGGTGCTGTCAGGCGCTCCCGGGGTCTTCGCCAGAACCAGATGGATGATGTTGTCCGAAAGGTCATGCTCGCCGGCAGAAATGAAGATCTTGGTGCCGGTAATCGAATAGCTGCCATCGCCCTTCGGCTCCGCCTTGGTGCGGATCATGCCGAGATCGGTGCCGCACTGCGGTTCGGTCAGGTTCATGGTGCCGGTCCATTCGCCGGACACCATCTTGGGCAGATACATTTCCTTCTGTTCCTGAGTGCCCTTGGCGATCAGTGCAGAAATGGCGCCATTGGTCAGGCCCGGATACATGCCGAATGCTTGGTTGGCGCTGGAAATGAATTCTTCCATCACGAAGCCGAGCACATGCGGCAAGCCCTGTCCGCCAAACTCCTCGGGCTGCGCCAGCGTCCCCCATCCCGCTTCGCGGAACTGGTTGAAGGCCTCCTTGAAACCTTTCGGAGTGGTGACGGAACCGTCCTCGTGACGCGTACAGCCTTCCTGATCGCCCGACTGGTTTATGGGCGCCAGTACCTCGGCACAGAACTTGCCGCCTTCGGTGATCACGGCATCCGTGACATCGGGGCTCGCCATCTCGAAGCCCGGCAGGTTGCCGTAGCTGGCAAGATCGAGCAGTTCATTGACAAGGAAGCGGGTATCGCGGGTCGGCGCGGTATATGTGGGCATCTGCGTGTCCTTGGTTTGAGCCTGGCCGGCATGGGGCCGGTTGGTGAAATCAATCGCGGTCGAGTGTTTCGATATGTTCGATGAAGTCGGATAGTTCGCTGATCGCGCTGTCGATATCGTCGCGCTGTTCCTTCAGCTTGGCGACATGGGTCCTGCACTTCTCGATCGTGACGCGCCGCTGTTCGACGCGGCCGTCACCCAGATCGTAGAGGTCGATCATCTCGCGGATCTCGACCAATGAGAAGCCGACGTTCTTGGCCCGCATGATCCACGCGAGTCGCGCGCGGTCCCGTTTCGAATAGATGCGGGTTAGCCCGATACGCGACGGCGCAATAAGGCCCTCGTCCTCGTAGAAGCGGAGTGCCCGCGCCGTGCAACCGAATTCACTGGTAAGATCGGATATCGAGTATTGTTCGCGACCCAATTCGTCGGGTCGTTCGATATGGGCGCCGGCGTGGCGGCGATCGCCAGTCGCGGCGGTGACATCCTTGGGAAGCGGCTGGTTCATGCCCTTCCAATAATCCAACGTTTACGTAAGCGTCAAGTCTTGACGGGTTCGAGAGCGTCATCCTGCAATACGCGGTAGAAGCAGCTACGGGCTCCGGTATGGCAAGTCGGCCCCGCCGGTGTGCAAGACAGAACAAGCGCATCCTGATCACAGTCCACCAGTATCTCATGGACCTTGAGTATATTGCCGGAGCTTTCACCCTTCTTCCACAATTTGCCGCGCGAGCGGGAATGGAAGTGGGCGACCCCCGTCTCTCGCGTCGCATTCAGCGCTTCGGCATCCATGAAGGCTACCATGAGCACGTCGCGAGTCTCGTGGTGAACCACCACGGCACTGAGGAGGCCCTTGTCGTCGAACTTCGGCATAAAGGACCGTCCAGCTTCGCGCTCGGATCGATCTGACATGGTAGAACCTTTCAAATTGTACTCCTGCGACATGCTTGTTGCACGATAACCACAAAGTCGACCCAAAATCACACACTCTTGCAGAAGTGTGTTTGAAGTCAGGCGTTTTTGAGGAACAAAAGGGTCAGCAGGCACGTGAGGCCTGCCCACCGGAGCAGCGGTGCCAGTAGAGCGCCAGGTTCAGGGGGTTAACGGATCCGCAGCCGCGATGAGGGTATGCGCGGCGCATCCGGAAACGATGAGGGATGGACCCAAGGTGCATGCTGGGGGGCTGCACCCGCGCCGCAAGGCAGGTCCGGTTATATTCGTCACGTGGCGCCCGGGATCGCAAGATCCCGGGCGTTTCCGTTACGGGTCAGTTTCGTATGGCCTCATCGAGAACGCGCGAAAAACACGCGATCATCACCCTCTTCGCGCCAGCAGCTTTCAAGGCCTTCACACAAGCCGCGCTCGTCGCACCGCTAGTCAATACATCGTCGACCAGCACGATCTCAGCATCATTCAAAACTCGTGCGCGCTTGGGATTGATCTTTACGGCCCCGGAAAGAGCCTTTGCCCTGGCCTTTTTACCGAGACCGCCAAGGCTTGGCGTGGGTTTGGTTCGTATCAATCCATCGACGCACAGGGTTCCATGTCCCATGCGGCTGAGCTCACGTCCGAGCAACGCTGCCTGATTATAGCCCCTGTGCCACAGCCTTCCGCGGTGAAGAGGAACGGGAACAATAAGCCTGAGGCCGTCTCCTCGCGGAAGCCGGGCGGCGATCAGTTTTGCAAGCATCGGCGCTAGCGCGATCCGGCGTCCGTGCTTGAACGCGAGAACGAGCTTTCGCGACGTATCGGTATAGAGCGTTCCTGCGGCGATCCCGTCGTGCTTCGGTGGATCGGCAAGGCAGGGCGCACAAATAGCGCCATCGATCGACCCGTTTTCGCTAAATGGGCGCTGGCACGAGGTGCACCACGGCTCCGATGGAATGACAAGATCATCCCAGCAAATCATGCACAAACCGCCCTGTTCGCCCACTCCCCCACCGCACGCCGGACAACGGGGAGGATACACGAAGTTGAGCACGGGCGCGAAGCTGGTCGCGAGAAGGCGGCTTGTCGACACCTTCCCTTGCTGCCCGGCTTGCGCGCACCTGGCAAGCGCGGCAGGGATCGAGGCATGAATTCCTCCACGCCCCCCCGGATATTCTCTCGCGAGCGCCGTATTTCAGGCTTGCGCCGTGCCCGGGTGAGGCAGGCTCATCGCGACGCGGCGCGTTACATCATGGACGATATGGTCGAGGATATTCTCGACCGGCTCGAATTTATCCGCATGTCGCCCGAACGTGTCTTGGTAATCGGCGACTGGACTGGAACTCTGGCGCTGTCGCTGCGAGGCGCCGGTTCAACCGTCGTCGAGCATGACGTTGCCACTCTTGACGAAGAGCGACCGATCAAGGGCCAACCGTTCGATCTGATCGTGACCCTTTCTTCGGTTGACCGTGTCAACGACCTTCCAGGCGCTCTTCTCCATATGCGCAACGCCTTGGCGGATGATGGTCTGATGGTGGCCAGTTTCCTCGGCGCTGGAAGCCTTCCCAATCTGCGGCGCGCCATGATCGCGAGCGAGCCGGACAGGCCCACGGCGCGGATGCATCCGCTAGTCGACAATCAGGCGGCCTCTGCCCTTCTCCAGCGCGCATTGTTCAAACGGCAGGTGGTCGACAGTCGGCGCCTGACCGTATCCTTCGCCTCGCTTGACCGGCTTGTGTCCGACCTTCGCGATCAGGGATTGGGCAGCACGCTAGACAATGTGCCTCCACCGCTCGGAAAAAGGGCAAAGAAGAGAGCGGACAACGCGTTCATGACCGCTGCCAACGACAAGGGCCGTGTGCTCGAAATTTTCGAGATACTGACGCTTACAGGCTGGAAAGACTAACGAAGACTGGCTTGCGCAGCGGCCAGTCGCGCAATGGGTACGCGGTAAGGGGACGCACTTACGTAATCGAGACCGGTACGATCGCAAAAGGCTATACTTGCCGGATCGCCGCCATGTTCGCCGCAAATACCCATCTTCAGTCCTTCGCGCGTGGCCCTGCCCCGCTCTACCGCGAGTTCGACCAGTTGCCCGACGCCGTCAACATCGAGGCTGACGAACGGATCACGCGCAAAAATGCCTTTGTCGACGTAGGTTGTGAGGAATCGTCCGGCATCGTCGCGGCTGACCCCCAGCGTGGTCTGGGTGAGGTCATTGGTCCCGAAGCTGAAAAATTCGCCGACTTCGGCGATCTCGCCCGCCATGAGTGCAGCGCGGGGAAGCTCGATCATCGTCCCGACGAGGTATTCGAGCGTCGTTCCGGTATCGGCAAACACTTCGGCCGCGACCCTATCGACGACAGCCTTGAGCAATTCGAGTTCGCGCCGCGTGGCGACTAGCGGGATCATGACTTCAGGGACAGGTGCGTCCCCGCTGTCCCTGGCGACCTGACAGGCGGCTTCGAAGATCGCGCGTGCCTGCATCTCGTAGATTTCGGGATAGGTGATCCCCAGGCGGCAACCGCGGTGGCCGAGCATGGGGTTGAATTCGTGCAATTCGCCAGCGCGCCGGCGGAGCTTCTCGATCGGCACGCCAGTTGCTTTGGCCAGTTCCTCGAACTCGGTATCGCCGTGCGGCAGGAATTCGTGCAGCGGCGGGTCGAGGAGGCGGATAGTGCATGGCAGACCCGCCATCACTTCAAAGATGGTCACGAAGTCGCTGCGCTGTTCCGGCAGCAGCTTGTCGAGCGCGGCACGGCGGCCCTTTTCGGTATCGGCGAGGATCATTTCGCGCACGGCGCTGATCCGACCGGCATCGAAGAACATGTGCTCGGTCCGGCAAAGGCCGATGCCTTCGGCGCCGAACTGGCGCGCCATGCGGCATTCGGTTTCGGTTTCGGCATTGGTGCGCACGCGCATGCGGCGGTGCTTGTCGGCCCATTCCATCAGCGTACCGAAATCGCCAGCAAGTTCGGGTTCGATGGTTGCGACCTCGCCCGCCATGACCTGACCGTTGGCACCGTCGATGGTGATGATATCGCCTTCGGAAAGTTCGCGATCACCAATGCTCAGCGTGCGCCCTTCCCGTGCGATCGAGACCTGCGAAGCGCCCGATACACAAGGACGCCCCATTCCGCGTGCGACCACCGCCGCGTGGCTGGTCATCCCGCCGCGCGCCGTCAGGATGCCCGTGGCAGCGTGCATGCCGTGAATGTCCTCCGGGCTGGTTTCAACACGAACCAAAATGACCTTCTCGCCGCGATTTGCCCAAAGTTCGGCGGTATCCGCATCGAGAACGATCTTGCCGCTTGCGGCACCCGGCGATGCAGGAAGGCCGGTTGTCAAAACATCACGCGGAGCATTCGGATCGAGCGTGGGGTGCAGCAATTGGTCGAGCGCCATCGGATCGACACGCAGGATGGCGGTCTTCTCGTCGATCAGCCCCTCATCCACCATGTCGACGGCCATCTTCAGCGCGGCCTTGGCCGTCCGCTTGCCGTTGCGAGTCTGCAGTAACCAGAGCTTGCCCTGTTGTACGGTGAATTCGATATCCTGCATGTCGGTGTAATGCCGTTCCAGCAGATCGAACAGATGTGACAGTTCGGCAAACGCTTCGGGCATGGCTTCTTCCATGCTCGGTTTGTCTGCCCCGGCGGCTTCACGGCGCGCCCTGGTGAGATATTGCGGCGTGCGGATGCCCGCGACCACATCTTCGCCCTGCGCATTGACCAGCCATTCGCCGTAGTAAGCCTTTTCACCGGTCGACGGATCGCGCGTGAACGCTACGCCGGTAGCGCTGGTATCGCCCATGTTGCCGAATACCATTGCCTGCACGTTCACCGCAGTACCCATGTCATGCGGAATGTCATTCAGGCGGCGATAGACCTTGGCGCGCTCGGTATCCCAACTGTCGAAGACGGCGCTGATTGCGCCCCATAGCTGTTCGATAGGATCCTGAGGGAAAGGAGCGCCGAGTTCTTCTTCGACAATGGACTTATACTGCGCGACGAGCGTCTTCCACTCGTCGGCGGAAAGCTCGGTATCGGCGTAATAGCCGTTGTCTTCCTTGGCGATTTCCAGTGCTTCTTCGAACAGGCCGTGATCAACCCCGAGGACCACATCGCCGTACATCTGGATGAAGCGGCGGTAGCTGTCCCACGCGAAGCGTTCATCGCCGGACGTTCTGGCAAGGCCTTCGACCGTCTCGTCGTTCAGGCCGAGGTTGAGCACGGTGTCCATCATGCCCGGCATGGAAATGGCCGCGCCCGATCGGACCGACACGAGCAGCGGATCGGCAGCATTGCCAAAGCCCTTGCCCACCGTTTCTTCTACGTGGCGGAGTGCGTCGGCAACGTCCGCCCGCAACTTTTCGGAAAAGTCCGAACCGCCTGCGAGATATTTGAGGCATTCTTCGGTCGCGATGGTGAAGCCGGGGGGAACCGGCAGGCCGATGCTGGCCATCTCGGCCAGGTTCGCCCCCTTGCCGCCGGTGACGGTCTTGTCCTTCTGTCGTGCATTCGAATGCGGAGCGTTGCCGCCGAAGGTGAAGACCGTATCGTTCATTCTAATCCCTGCTTATCCGAGACATGGACCGCCTGTTACACGGTCCAAGGGGGAAAAAGTCATCCCTCGATGCGAGAGAAATCTGCCACTTGGTGCACTGCAGCGCGAAAACGCGCAAGCAGGTCGAGCCGATGGGCGCGCTTGTTTTCTTCATCCGCGTTTACCGTCACTTCATCAAAGAAACGATCGATCGGTGCGCGCAGAGAAGCAAGTGCAGCCATTGCGCCGGAGAAGTCTTCCGCATCAATGGCTCGTGTAGCTGCCGGTTCCGATGATTCCAGCGCGTCCATCAGGGCCTTTTCGGCCGGTTCCGGAGTGTAGGAAAGCTCTTTCGCGTGGCGCTCATTCATCTTGGCCTGGATCACGGCTTTCATGTCGGGATCGTCGACAAGCGCAAGAGGATCTTCTTCGCCTGTGCGGGCGATCTCGCCCTCGCTGCCGTGCCAGTCTTCCTTCTTGAGGATGTTGGCGGCGCGCTTGTAACCGGCGAGCAAGTTGGCACCGTCTTCGGCACCGAGAAACGCGGTAAGCGCCCTCGCCCGGCTTTCGACGCGGTCGACACGCATGTCGGGCCGCCCCTGCCAGCTACGCGATGCCTGAATATAGTCATGCCGCACACCTTCATCACGAAGCTGCACCGCGAGACGGTCCAGGAGAAATTCGCCCAGTTTCTCTGGCAAACCTGCAACGCGCTGGCTTGCCCAGGCGTGGACCACCTGATCCAGCTCAAGCTTGAGTCCATTCGCCTGAACCAGCCTCAGATAGCCGAGCGCGGCCCGGCGCAGTGCAAAGGGATCCTTCGATCCGGTCGGCAGGATGCCGATGCGGAAAAAGCTGAGCAGATTGTCGAGCTTATCCGCGAGGCTTACTGCGACCGTTGTCGGCGCAGTCGGCACCTCGTCGCTCGCACCGACGGGCTTGTAATGATCGCGAATGGCCTCGGACACTTCCAGCGGGAGACCTTCGGCCTTGGCATAATAGCCACCCATCAGGCCCTGCAGCTCGGGGAACTCGCCGACCATTTCGGTCACGAGATCGGCCTTGCTCAATTCGGCTGCCTGTCGTGCGAGCTTATGATCGCCATTCGGGGCCTTGGCATCGAACACCAGCCAATCGGCCAGCTTGGCCACCCGGTCGACCTTGTCAGCGACGGTGCCCAGCTTCTCGTGGAAAGTGATCCGCTCCAGACCCTTTGCGTGCTGAGCGAGCGTCTTCTTGCGGTCGACGTCCCAAAAGAAACGGGCGTCGGACAGGCGGGCGGCGAGGACCTTGCGGTTGCCGTCGACCACACGCGCGCCGCCATCTTCGGCCTCGATATTGGCGGTGCAAATGAAGGCGTTGGCGAGTTCGCCCTTGTCGTCCTCGCAGACGAAATATTTCTGGTTCACGCGGGCGGTAAGCTGGATCGTCTCGGGCGGGACCTCGAGGAAATCTTCCTCGAACCGTCCGAGCAGCGGAATGGGCCATTCGGTGAGGCCGGCGTTCTCGACGACCAGCCCTTCATCCTCGACCAGCTTGAGGGCAGCTTCGGACGCAACCTTGGCAGCGCCCGAACGGATGAGGTCCTGACGTTCTTCGTGGTCCACAATCACGTGACCAGCGCGCAGCTTCATCGCGTAGTCTTCGGCGTTACCGATGGTGATGTCGCCGGAATGGTGGAAGCGATGGCCGAGCGTGACCGCGCCCGAGGTGACGCCATGCACCTCGCAATCGACCACATCGTCCCCCAGCAGCGCAACGATTCCCGATAACGGACGGACCCAGCGCAGGCTTTCGGTGCTGATCGAGGCCGCGCCCCAGCGCATCGACTTGGGCCAGCTGAAATCGCGAACGATCGCGGGTATTGCCTCGGCGAGCAGGTCCTTGGTCGCGCGGCCGGGCACGTTCTTGATGGCGAAATAGGTCTCGCGGCCCTTCACTTCGCGGATCTCGAGGTCGGCCTTTTCGACCCCGGCCTTACGGCAGAAGCCTTCGAGCGCCTGATCGGGCGCGCCCACTGGTGGGCCCTTCAGTTCTTCGCTTACGGCCTCGGTTGCCTCGGGAAGACGGCGGGCAATCAATGCGAGACGGCGCGGGGTCGACCACACAGTGATCTCACCTGCGGAAATGCCCGCCGCGTCCAGCTCGCGCCGGAACAGTTTTTCCAGTTCGGCGCGCGCGCCTGCCTGCATGCGCGCCGGGATCTCTTCGCTGCGCAGTTCGAGGAGAAAGTCGCTCATTTCGACCACTCCGGATATTTTTCTGCCCAGACGGGCGCTTCCTTCGCCATGTGCGCTTCGCATGATCCGCGTGCGAGATCGCGGACGCGGCCCATGTAGCTGGCCCGTTCCTGCACGCTGATCACGCCGCGCGCCTGCAAGAGGTTGAAGATGTGGCTCGCCTCTACCGCCTGCTCGTAAGCGGCGATCGGCACTTCATTCGCGAGCGCATTCCTGCACTCGGCCTCGGCTTTGTTGAACAGGTCGAACAGCGCGCCGGTTTCGGCGACTTCGAAGTTCCATTTCGACATCTGCTTCTCGTTTTCGAGAAACACGTCGCCGTAGGAAACGAGTCTTTCGCGTCCTACCGCTTCGTTACTTGAGGACGTGCCCCCATTAAAGTTGAGATCATAGACGTTGTCGACGCCCTGGATGTACATGGCAAGCCGTTCGAGCCCGTAGGTCAGCTCGCCCGCCACCGGCTTGCAATCGAAGCCGCCCATCTGCTGGAAATAGGTGAACTGGGTAACTTCCATCCCGTCGCACCAGACCTCCCAGCCCAGCCCCCATGCGCCCAGCGTCGGGCTTTCCCAGTCGTCCTCGACGAAGCGGATGTCGTGTTTCAGCGGATCGATGCCGATCACTTCAAGGCTCTTGAGATAGAGATCCTGAATGTCGGGCGGGCTCGGCTTCAGGATCACCTGATACTGGTAGTAATGCTGCAGCCGGTTCGGATTCTCGCCATAGCGACCATCGGTCGGGCGGCGGCAGGGCTGCACGAAGGCGGCGTTCCACGGTTCGGGCCCCAGCGCGCGCAATGTGGTCGCCGTATGGAAGGTCCCGGCGCCCATGCGCATGTCGTAGGGCTGGAGGATGAGGCACCCCTGTGCACTCCAGAAATCGTGGAGGGCGAGGATCATGTCCTGGAAGGAATTCTGCGGATTGCGGTCCATGGCGCGGGGCAATGGCGCAAGCGCGAAAATGCGTCAATGCCACAGCGTCGCGCCTTCGGTGCCTTTCGCGTGCGGGTTGCTTTGCAAGAGGCCGTGCCGCCCGCTATCCCTGTGTCAATCAACAGGGAATCACATAATATGAAACGCCTTACTTCGGGCCCGCTGTCGGGCTGCCTTCTGTCGCTTGCACTTCTGCTGCAGGGGTGTGCCGCTCATTCGGAGGAAAATGTTGCCACCGCGCCCGTGGCGGATGGGCGGACAGGCGATGGCCCGGGCCTGTGGAAGGTGGCGGATGAGGATACGACGATCTATCTGTTCGGCACGGTTCACGCCCTGCCCGATAGCGTCGACTGGTATCAGGGACCGATCGAAAGCGCGCTTGCGGAAACGCAGGAACTGGTGACGGAAATTCCGAGCTCCGAAACGCAGGACCCGGCATCGCAGCAGATGGTGATGTCCAAGGCGATCCTGCCGGCAGATCAGTCGCTGCGCGAAATGCTCAGCGATAGCGACCGCACCACATACGAAGCGGCGCTGACCAAGCTGGACATGCCGCCCGCAGCGTTCGACCGTTTCGAACCGTGGTTTGCCGGAATGACGCTGTCGGTGCTGCCGTTGATAAAGGCCGGGTACAGCGCCGAAAGCGGCGTGGAAGCCAAGCTGGAGCAGCTCGCCCCAGCCTCGGCCGCTCGCGGAGCGCTGGAAACCATGGAATGGCAGATCGGTCTGTTCGATTCCCTGCCCAAGGAATCCCAGACGGCCTTTCTCATGGTGTCGGCGGAAAATATCGATCGCATCGTGCCGATGATGGACAGCATGGTCGCCGAATGGCTCGCCGGCGATGCCGACGGGCTGGCCGAGCTGATGAACGAAGGCCTGACCGATCCGGCGCTGGCGGATGCCCTGCTCTACAAACGCAACGAAAACTGGGCCGAGTGGATCAATACCCGCCTCGAGCGTCCTGGTACCGTGTTCATCGCGGTTGGCGCGGGGCACCTTGCAGGTCAAAAAAGCGTGCAGGATTACCTGACACAGCGAGGTCTGACCGTTGAGCGCGTACAGTAACGTTCGAGCATAGCGGGTTTTTCGTGAAACGCGGCTTCCTCACGTCCATTTGCCTCGCGCTGTCCGTGCTGATCGCGGCATGCGGTTCGCAACCGGATATCGGCAAAGCGGAGGGACCGCACCCGGCCCTGTGGGAAATCGTGAATGGCTCCGGCTCGGTGGAAGGCTGGATGTTCGGGACCATTCACGCCCTTCCCGACGGCACCAAATGGCGTTCGCCCAGACTGGCCGAGGTTATCGACAACGCCGATACGCTGGTGGTCGAGGTCGCCAATCTGGAGGACGGTGCGGAACTGTCCCGGCTGTTCGGCGAGATGGCATTCGATCAGCCGACCGGCCCTTTGGAAAATCGCATCGACCCGGAATTTCGTGACGAGTTCGGAACGCTGCTGGCGAAGGCAAAAGTCCGGCGCAACCATTTCGATTCGATGGAAAGTTGGGCGGCCGCTCTGGCACTGTCTCAGGTGGCGCAGTCCAATAAGTCGCAGAATGGTGCCGATCGCGCGCTACTGACCGCCTTTGACGGACGCGAAATCGTGGAATTGGAGGGGGCGCGAAAACAGCTGGCGATCTTCGACAGGCTTCCCGAATCCGAGCAGCGCGACCTGCTGAATGCCGTGCTTGAGGAATCGAGCGAGTATGGCGATGGCCGGGGCGCTCTCGCCGAAGCCTGGCTTGCCGGCGATCTAGACCAGCTGACTCACCTGACACGACGCGGGGTTCTGGCCGATCCAGAACTCGAGAAAGCCCTGCTGCACGACCGTAATGCGAGCTGGGCGGCACAGATCGAGAATTTGCTGTCTGCCGAAGAAAAACCGTTGATCGCGGTTGGCGCCGGGCACCTTCTGGGCGAAGGCGGCCTGCCGGCATTATTGCAGGAACGCGGCTATACCGTCAGGCGAATCGAATAGCCGGACAGGCCGGTTAAGGCTTGCCTTTCCCCCGCTTCGTGCTATCGGCGCGCCCTTCGGCACCATGGTCATCCCTGGAGGTGTGGTGGACCGAGCAACCAATATGCATTCGAAAGGTATGTGACATGAGCGACGCTCTGACCCTGCCGGCCGAGGCGCGCGAACGGGCTGGCAAGGGAGCCTCCCGTCAACTGCGCCGCGATGGCCGCGTCCCCGCCGTGATTTACGGCGGCAAGGAAGAACCCACCCTGATCCATGTTGAAGCCAAGGAGCTGATCAAGCAGCTCGACAGCGGCCACTTCATGAATTCGATCGTCGAAATCGAACTGGGCGGCAAGAAATTCCGCACACTTCCCAAGGACGTAGCGCTTCACCCGGTCACAGACCGTCCGGAACATGCCGACTTCCTGCGCCTCTCGAAGGGCGCCAAGGTCGAAGTCCAGGTTCCGGTTGTCTTCACGCATGAAGAAGCCTCGCCGGGCCTAAAGAAGGGCGGCGTGCTCAACATCGTCCGCCACGAGCTTGAACTTGTCTGCGATGCCGACAAGATCCCGAGCGAAATCGAAATCGACGTCACCGGCAAGGAAGTCGGCGATTCGATCCACATCAGCGAAGTCGCACTGCCGGCAGGCAGCGAAAGCGCGATCACGGATCGCGATTTCACCATCGCTACGCTCGTTGCTCCTTCGGCTCTCAAGAAGTCCGAAGGCGATACGACCAGCGCCGACGCAGCCGATGTTCCTGCAACCGAGCAGGACGCTGGCGAAGGCGACGAAGAGAATACCGAGGAAGAAGGCGGCGAGGACTAATCCTTCCGCCCTTACCAGGGTTTTACGAAGCGCCGGTCCCGCAAGGGGCCGGCGTTTTGCTTTTGAGGTGAGCGAAGCTAGAGGAGCCGCATGCAGATCTGGACAGGCCTAGGAAATCCCGGACCGCAATATGCGATGAACCGGCACAATGTCGGTTTCATGGCCGTGGACGTGATCGCCGACATGTATGATTTCGGCCCCGTTCAGAAGAAATTTTCCGGGTGGGTACAGGAGGGACGGATCGGGTCCGAGAAGATTCTGCTTCTGAAGCCCGCCACCTTCATGAACGAGAGCGGCCGTGCTGCAGGCGAGGCATTGCGGTTTTACAAGCTGGAGCCCGATGCACTCACAGTCTTTCACGATGAACTCGATCTGGCACCGTTCAAGGTAAAGGTCCGGGTCGGTGGCGGCCTGGCAGGCCATAACGGCCTCAAATCGATCAATCAGCACCTGGGCCCCGACTTCCGCCGTGTACGAATCGGCATCGGTCATCCCGGCACCAAAGAGCGCGTCCATGGCCACGTACTGGGCAATTACGCGAAATCTGAAATGGATCCGCTGACCGACATGCTTGCCGGAATCGCCGCCGAAGCCAAGTGGCTCGCCGCAGGCGATGACGCACGCTTCATGAGCGATCTCGCCTTGCGGATCTGACTAACTTACGCTGCGCTGCAATAAACTGTCCCGGCAAGAGACAGCTTGAAGCCGGCAGTCGATTTTCGTCCTCTAAACGCTAGTCCCCAATCAAGATCGTTCAGGGATTTCATCATGCGCTTAGTTCAGACGGCTCTCCTTTCCGCTACCTTGCTTGCCTCGGCCACGTCGGCAGCAGCCATGACCCGTCCGCCTAGCGATACGGGTGGCAGCAGCAGCAGCAGCGGTGGGACGTCCGTGCCAGAACCCGGCGCGCTCGCGATGATGGGAACCGGCGTTGCGGGCTATGGCGCGGCCGTCGCGCTCTACCGCCGCAAGAAGCGCAACGAAAAGCGCTGAGACATTTGGCGGTTCCGCTATGGGACCGCAAAGGCAGCGACTATCTGGCCGGTCGGCTCAGACTTTTTCACGATCCTGATGACGCGCTGGCCAATTGGGCCATGCCGCGGCATCATGGCTGTGAAGGAGACCAGTCATGACCGATCTTACTCGCCGAACCTTGCTCGCGGGCGCCGCGGCAACGGGCGCGCTAGCCGCTACGGCCTCGTTCGCTCAGGACGATAAGCTAGACACCCTTCCTGATCTGACCGGGCAGGCAATCCTGATTACCGGGACCTCGTCCGGCTTCGGCCGGCGGGCGAGCGAACTGTTTGCCCGTACCGGCGCCACGGTCTTCGCTACCATGCGCAATACGCCGCGGCCCGAAGCGGATGAATTGCAGCAATTGGCGCGCGACGAAGGTCTGGATATCCGGGTATTGCGGCTCGACGTTCTGCTCGACGATGAGGTTGCGGAAGCGATTGCGACAGCAGAGCGAGAAATTGGACGCGGGATCGACGTTCTGGTCAATAATGCCGGTGTCGGCATTACGGGCCCTGTCGAGGTTCAGGACATGGAGGCAACCAAGCTCGCTTTCGATACCAATGTGCTTGGTTATCACCGGCTTGTCCGCGCTGTCCTACCCGGAATGCGTGCGCGCAAACAGGGTCATATCTTTGCTGTTTCAAGCCAGCTCGGCCGGGTAATGGTCCCCTATTCCGGGCACTATTCCGCAACGAAGTTCGCGGTCGAAGCCATGTTCGAGCAGCTAGCCTACGAACTGGTACCGCATAATATCGGCGTCACGATAATCGAGCCGGGCGGCTATCCGACAAAGGTTTGGGTCAACCGAAATCGATATTCGCAGGACCTCAAGAATCGCGCGTCTCAAATTCATCTCGATGGCTACCCGCAAATCGTCGCGACCATGGGAACTGAGGACGGATCGGGACGCCAAGCAGATCCGATGGACGTCCCACGCGCCATGGCCAGGGTGCTTGCCATGGCGCCAGGCACTCGCCCCGTGCGCCTGCCAGTCAGTGCGGGAAGCATTCCGCAAGTCGCGATCAACGAGGTTTGCGCCGAGACCCAGGTCGGGTGGTTGGGGGAAAGCGGCTACGGCCCGCTGATCAAGGCCGTCCACAACGTCTGACGCTATGGCAATTCGTGTGGGGTGCGGCTAAGGCGCGCGCCACACACTATATCCGGAGTTTCTGATGGGTTTCCGCTGCGGGATCGTCGGCCTGCCGAATGTCGGCAAGTCCACCCTGTTCAATGCACTGACCGAGACGCAGGCTGCGCAAGCTGCGAACTATCCGTTTTGCACGATCGAACCGAATGTCGGCCAGGTGTCTGTCCCTGATGAGCGGCTCGAGAAAATCGCCGGGATAGCCAAATCGGCCAAGACTATTCCAACCCAGCTGGCCTTCGTCGACATCGCCGGTCTGGTGAAAGGTGCGAGCAAGGGTGAAGGTCTGGGCAACCAGTTCCTCGGCAATATCCGTGAAGTAGATGCGATCGTTCACGTGCTGCGCTGCTTCGAGGATGACGACATCCAGCATGTAGCCAACAAGGTGGACCCCCTCGCAGATGCCGAGGTGGTCGAGACTGAATTGCTGCTCGCTGATCTGGAGAGCTTGGAGAAGCGCGTGCCGGCAGCGGCCAAGCGTGCCACTGGCGGCGACAAGGAAGCCAAGCTGATGGCCAGCGTGCTGGGCCAGGCGCTGGAACTGCTGAAAGATGGCAAACCAGCCCGCCTCACCGAACCGAAGGATGAGGAAGAGGCGCGGGTTTTCCGTCAGGCTCAATTGTTGACTGCCAAGCCCGTCCTCTACGTGTGCAACGTCGCGGAAGAAGATGCTGCGAAAGGAAACGCGCTTTCGGAACAGGTGTTCGCCAAAGCCGCTGCCGAAGGCGCTGAAGCCGTCGTGGTATCAGCAGCCATCGAAAGCGAACTGGTCGGCATGCCGGAAGAGGACCGCGCAGAATATCTCGCCGAACTCGGACTCGTGGAATCGGGTCTCAGCCGTGTGATCAAGGCAGGGTACAAGCTGCTCGGCCTGCAGACCTTCTTTACAGCCGGCCCGAAGGAATCACGCGCATGGACATTCCCGGCCGGCGCCAAGGCTCCGCAGGCGGCCGGTGAAATCCATACCGATTTCGAGCGCGGCTTTATTCGTGCTGAAACAATTGCGTACGATGACTACGTCGCTCTCGGTGGCGAAAGCGGTGCGCGCGAAGCGGGCAAGCTGCGGCAGGAGGGCAAGGAATACCTTGTGCAGGACGGCGACGTCATGCTTTTCAAATTCAACGTCTGAGAACACCAATGAACCGGATCGCTGCCGCCCTCGCCCTTGGTCTTGCCGCAATTACGAGCGGCTGCGCTACCTATACCGGCGAGCCCGTCGCAAGCGCGGCTATCGAACAGCGTGATCCGGTCACCATTCTCATCGCGATAGATGGATTTCATCCCAGCTATCTGGATCGCGGCTTGACACCCACCCTTTCCCGTCTGGCGGCGGATGGCGTCACTGCGCCGATGCGACCGTCCTTTCCCAGCAAGACATTTCCCAACCACTGGACGCTGGTAACGGGTCTCGTCCCCGACCATCATGGCATTATCGCCAACAAGATGGAGGATAAGAGCAGGCCCGGTGAAACCTTTACGATGGCAACGGTCGATCCTTACTGGTGGAGCGAGGCCAAGCCGATCTGGGTGGAAGCGGAAGAGGCAGGGATCCGCAGTGCTGCCATGTTCTGGCCCGGCTCGGCGGTCCCCTGGGGCGGCACCGCGGTTCGCTACGGCCCCGTCACGGATGGCGAGATGGCGAGTGACTGGCAGGCTTTCAGCATGCAGGTTTCGAATACCCAACGGGTCAATGCGGTGCTCGACTGGTTGCGGCGTCCTGCCGACATTCGTCCCGAATTCGTGACCCTGTATTTCGACACCGTCGATAGCGCGGGCCATGATGGCGGTCCCGAAAGCGAAGAGGTGAACCGCGCACTCGCAGACGTGGACCAGCACATCGCAAATTTAGTTTCGGGCCTTCAAACCCTGAGGCAACCAGCCAATCTGGTCATCGTGTCCGATCACGGCATGGCCGCAACAGGATCGGACAAAGTGGTCGTGCTGGCCGAAATCGTCGATCCGTCGCTCTATCGCCTGGTAGAAGGCGGCGCCTATGCCACGTTCGAGCCGACTGAAGGCAACACGGCTGCGCTGGAAGCTGCACTCTTGCGTGAGCACGAGCATATGGAATGCTGGCGCAAGGGGGATATGCCCGCCCGCTTCCAGTATGGCACCCACCGACGTATCCCACCTTATTTCTGTTTGCCGGATACAGGTTGGACCATCACTCCGACGGCGCCGGAAGGTAGCTGGCACGGCGGCAATCACGGTTTCGATCCCAATTCGCCGGAGATGACGTCGCTATTCATCGTCAATGGTCCAGCCTTTCAGCACGGTACCACGCTCCCTGCTTTTCAGAATACGGCTGTGACGCCGTTGCTTCGCCAGCTACTGGGCCTTCCTCAAGCAGCCAAAACTGACGGCGAACTGTCCGATGTGTCCGGGGCGCTGCTACCCTAATTTAAGCACCATCCGGAACGAGCGTCCCATGTCCCCGTTGCCATGCAAAGGTAGTGGGGATGAAACGTGGGTAGCAAGTCTTCTAAATTCAGCACATTGGTGCGCGTCGGCTACTTCAGTCGTGCCATCCTCTATTGCGTTCTCGGCCTGATCGCCCTGACCAGTGCCGGTCGGATCAGTCAGGGCACGAATGGCATCTTCGACGCCATCGAAGAGTTTCCGTTGGGGCATGCCATCCTGTGGCTGATGGTGGTCGGCCTGTTGGCCTATGCCCTGTTTCGCTTCGCCTCGACCTTCTTCGATATCGAAAACCAAGGCAGCGACACCACGGGATGGGCGCATCGTATCGGCCATGCCGGTAGTGCCATCGGTCACCTTGCCCTGGCCTTCTCCGCATATCAGTTCGCGACTACCGGAAGCGACAATGGTGGCGGGGCGCAGGATGCAGCTTCGGGCATACTTTCCATGCAATTCGGCGGGGCAGCGCTCGGCCTACTAGGCATTGCATTTTTCGCGACTGCTTTTTTTCAGGCGAAGAAGGCGGTGACCGGCAGTTTCATGAACCGGATCAGTCCTGCTGCTCCTTCACAAACACGCTTGCTCGGGGGCATCGGATACATCGCACGGGCTGTCGTGTTCCTCGTCATCGGGTGGTCGTTGCTCAAAGCCGGGTTCATGTCAGCCGGGGCAGGCCAGATTAAAACGCTTGGCGACGCGGTCGCAGCCCTTGCCGGCGAAGGGATTGCCTTCACCCTTGTCGCGATAGGTGTCTTGGCGTTCGGGATATTCAGTCTGGTGCTCGCGAGGTATCGGACCATTCCCGAGATGAATTTGAACGGGCGCGTTCCCAAGTTTCGTTCGTGAGTTGAATAATACCCCCTAGGGGTATACATTTCGATTATGTCGAGAACCGCGACCCTGTATCGAATGGTGATGGACAAGCATGTCTGTCCATTCGGTGTGAAATCGAAGTGGCTCCTTGAACGGGAAGGTTTCTCGGTCGATGATCGTTACCTGACCACTCGTGAGGAAACGGATGCCTTCAAGGCAGAACACGGGGTAGAAACCACCCCGCAGACCTTTATCGATGGCAAGCGGATTGGTGGCTACACCGAGCTCCGAGAGCATTTCGGTCACGATAGCGGCGATGCGGAGGGGACAAGCTATCGGCCTGTCATCGCCGTATTCGCAGTCGGCGCTGCATTGGCGATTGCTCTGAGCCTGTTCGTTTTTCAGCTGCCCTTCACCATTCGCACTGCCGAATGGTTTGTCGCCTTTTCGATGGCGATGCTCGCCATGCTGAAACTGCAGGATGTCGAACAGTTTTCCACCATGTTCGTCGGTTATGATCTTCTTGGGCGAAAATGGGTGCCCTACGCCTATGCCTACCCCTACCTGGAAGCGACCGCAGCCATCCTGATGGCGGGCCGTCTTTGGCCTTGGCTATCCATACCCGTTGCCTTGTTCATCGGGACAGTAGGCGCGATCAGCGTTTTCTATGCGGTTTACATCCAGAAGCGCAGCATCAAATGTGCCTGTGTCGGCGGCAGTGCGAACGTGCCGCTGGGTTTCGTTTCCCTGAGCGAAAATCTCGCCATGATCGGCATGGCGATTTGGATGTTGCTTCGTCCGACTTTGTGATCCATTGCAATATGCAATGCAGTTTTACGAAGATCTAGCCGTCGGGCAGAAGCAGGCTTTCGGGCGCTACGAAGTAACGCGTGAAGAAGTGATCGAATTCGCTTCGAAATACGATCCGCAACCTTTCCATCTGGACGACGAGGCTGCTGCTGCGACGCATTTCGGTAGATTGTCTGCCAGTGGCTGGCATACCTGTGCAATGACAATGGCCATGCTGGTCGAGAACCTGAAGGCCAACCGCCAGGCAGGACTCGGCTCGCCCGGCATAGATCAACTGCGCTGGAAGAAACCCGTTTTTCCCGGTGACACATTGCGCTGTGAAAGTGTCGTCATAGAAAAGCGCCGCAGTGGATCGCGCCCGGAGATGGGAATCTTCAAAAGCTCGCTGACCGTGTTCAATCAGAACGACGAGCCGGTTCTGGAAATGGTGTCCAATGGTTTGATCAGCACGCGCGACCCGGAAGGGAACGACTAGGCTACGCGCCGCATTGGGCAATCCCGCTCTTGCGATACACGACCTGTTCGCTTGCATCCCGGATCGTCAGGGTGGCCGGATAGTCGCTTGTCTCTTCGCCGGACTGTTCGCCCTCGGCCTCATCGAGATCCAGGGTCATCGAATAAGCCGCCCCGTCATATTTGCGACGCGCGAGATAGGGCAATTCTGGGCTGCCCTTGTCGGCTGCAAGCGTAATCAGCTTATCGCCGCGCAGAAAATGACCGGTTTCGGCCATCGCCAGGGCGACCGCAGACATGCCCCCGCCGTCCGGTGCAAACCTGCAGCCTGTTCCGTATAATTCGTTTTTCTCGATCTCACGGTAGCGGATCGGTTCGAGCTGGAGCTCCTCAGGCGGAGGGACGCGGTTAGCCTCCACCTCAGCAACCGCGGCAGCGCGTTCTTCTTCGTTCGGTTCATTCGAACAGGCCGTCAGCGTCAGGGCGAGCAGGACAATTGAAATGCGCATCAGTGCCTTCCGAACAGTTTTTCGACGTCATCCATCGAGAGTTTGACCCAGGTCGGGCGACCATGATTGCACTGCCCGGACCGCGGTGTCCGCTCCATCTCGCGCAGTAGAGAATTCATTTCATCGACACGCAGGACGCGCCCAGCCCTTACCGACCCATGGCACGCCATGGTGGCAAGCACGAGATCGAGCTTTTCGCCCAGAAGCAATGCCTCCCCGTTCAACGCGAGATCATCATCGATATCACGCAAGAGCTTTTCCGGATCGGTCCGTGCAATGGCATGCGGCAGGCTGCGGAGAAGCATCGCGGAAGGGCCGAACCTCTCGATAGCCAAACCATGTTCGGCCAGCTTCGGCGCTGCATCCTCCAGCCTGTCGCAACTCGTTTCGTCCAGTTCGACCACTTCGGGAATAAGCAAGGCCTGGCTGCGTGCCACGGCCTCTTCAGCCCCCGCCTCGCGCAGTCGCTCCAGCACCAGACGCTCGTGCGCCGCGTGCTGATCCACCAGTACGAGACCATCCTTCGCTTCTGCGACAATATAGGTGTTCGCCACTTGCCCACGCGCTATGCCGAGCGGATATTCATCCGTTGCTTGTGTTACCGGTGCAGCTTCTTCTGCGCGTCCCTGCGGCTGCGCCATGACATCGGCCTCGACGCCGCGCCAGGCGGCGCTGGCTTCCGCCACGCGCTGCTGCGGAGCGGACCAGTCCCGACCGCTGAACATGGACCGCAATGCCGCAGCCGGTTCTTCGCGCACCGGTTCCTGCTGCCAGCGCGCCATCGCTCCGGCATCCGGCGATTGCGCACTGCGCTTGTCGCCCGTTGCCAGCGCCTGCCGCAGTCCGGAAACGATAAATCCGCGGACCGCCTGAGCATCGCGGAAACGCACTTCCGATTTGGCCGGGTGGACATTTACATCGACGTCTTCACAGGGCAGTTCGAGGAACAGCGCCAGCACAGCGTGGCGATCCCGGGCGAGCATGTCGGCATAAGCCCCCCGAACTGCGCCGGTCAGAAGGCGGTCCTTTACTGGCCGGCCATTGACGAACAGATACTGATGATCCGCAATGCCGCGGTTATACGTCGGCAGGCCGGCAATTCCGGTCAGACGCATCGCCCCACGTTCGAGATCGATGGCAACGCCGTTATCCTTGAGTTCACGTGCTACAAGCTGTGCCACGCGGTTCGCCAGCCCTTCCCCGGCCTGCAAACCGAAAATGCGGCGATCGCCGTGGTCGAGCGTGATCGCAATATCGGGCCGCGCCATGGCAAGTCGCTGCACCACATCCTTGCATGCGGCGTATTCGCTGCGCGGGGTGCGTAGAAATTTGCGCCGCGCGGGAATTTTCCCGAACAGGTTTTCGATTCGCACGCGCGTCCCCGGTGGCAGTGCAGCCGGTCCCTCGTCGCGAATTTCGCCGTGGTCCACCACCCGTTTCCAGCCTTGCTCGGCCCCGTGCGGCCGGCTTTCCAGCGTAAAGCGCGCCACACTGGCGATGCTCGGCAGCGCTTCTCCGCGAAAGCCGAGCGTTGCAACCTGTTCGATTGCTTCGTTCGGCAGTTTGGACGTGGCATGACGTTCTAACGCCAGCGCCATTTCCTCGGGCGACATGCCGCACCCGTCGTCGGTCACTTCGAGACTCGTCAACCCACCGTCGACCAGCTTTATCGCTATCCGGTTTGCGCCAGCATCGATGGCGTTTTCGACCACTTCCTTGAGCGCCGAAGACGGACGCTCCACCACCTCACCGGCGGCAATTCGGTTGACCAGATTCTCGGGCAGGCGGCGTATTTCGGGCATTGATGGGCAATCCTAACGATGAAGCGCCACGATTCCGAGACAGTGCGTTTCGCTATCCCCCATGAGATGCACGGAAATTTTTGGCATTCCCTGCTTAATCTCGCTAAGGCACGGCCACCATATCCCCCCGGAGAGGTGCGAGTGGGCCGCATCCCCCTCGCCTGACCACGCGACAACACGGAAAATCGAGTTAAAATGGGCTTCTGGAACAACATCTTCAAATTCGGCGTGCAGAACATGGCGATCGACCTAGGGACCGCAAATACCCTCGTCTATGTACAGGATCAGGGCATCGTTCTTAACGAGCCGAGCGTCGTCGCCCTCGAGACGATCAACGGTATGAAGCGCGTCAAGGCTGTAGGCGATGATGCGAAAATGATGATGGGCAAAACGCCGGACAGCATCGAAGCCATCCGTCCCCTGCGTGATGGGGTGATCGCCGACCTCGACGTGGCCGAAGAGATGATCAAGCACTTCATCCGCAAGGTGAATGGTCGCAAGAGCCTGATGCGCTATCCGGAAATCACGATCTGTGTTCCGTCGGGTTCCACCTCGGTCGAACGTCGCGCGATCCGCGATGCGGCATCGAATGCTGGCGCATCGCAGGTTTATCTTATTCTCGAACCGATGGCCGCTGCGATCGGCGCCGATATGCCGGTTACGGAACCGGTCGGCAGCATGGTCGTCGACATCGGTGGCGGCACGACCGAAGTCGCCGTTCTTTCCCTGCGTGGACTTGCCTATACCACGTCGGTTCGTACTGGCGGCGACAAGATGGACGAAGCGATCGTTTCCTATGTCCGCCGACACCACAACCTGCTGATCGGCGACAGCACAGCCGAACGCATCAAGAAAGACTACGCCGTGGCGCGCCCGCCGGAAGATGGTGTTGGCGAAAGCATCACCATCAAGGGCCGCGACCTCGTGAACGGTGTGCCCAAGGAAATCACGATCAATCAGGGTCACCTTGCCGAAGCGCTCAATGAACCGATCGGCGCTATCGTCGAAGGCGTGCGTATTGCGCTCGAAAATACTGCACCTGAACTGGCTGCCGATATCGTCGATCAGGGCATCGTGCTGACCGGCGGCGGCGCATTGATCGGCGGGCTCGACGATTACCTGCGCGAAGAAACCGGCCTGCCGGTCACCATCGCCGAAGATCCGCTTTCCTGCGTCGCACTCGGCACCGGTCGTGCGATGGAGGACCCGATCTATCGCGGCGTCCTGATGACGGCGTAGAAAGGCAAAACGGATGGCGCCGATAAGTTCACGGCGCTCGGGGTATTCTCGCAGGGCGCAGTACAATCTTTTTACCGGTTACGTGATCGCGGGCATCGGCGCGCTGATCGGCGCGATCCTGCTCGCCCTGTCGTTTTTTCAACCCCATCTGTTCGGGGGACTCCGCGGGGTCGCGCAGGATGGTGTTTCGCCCGCCACGGAAGCTGCCTCTACTGTTCGTACGGGAAGCAAGGGGTTCTGGGACACGATCAGCGGCTACTACCGGGCCGGGTCCAAGAATGCTGACCTCAAGCGCGAGATGGAAATCGCGCGGATCCGCCTTGCCGAAGCGGAGGCGGTGAAGCGCGAGAACCTTCACCTCAAGGGTTTGCTGAAGCTTCAGGACGCCGAGCGTGAGCCCGTTGCGGTGGCCCGCCTGGTGAGCTCTTCGGCCTCGAGCACGAGACGCTTCGCTTATCTGGGCGCTGGCTCGTCCGAGGGTGTCGAGATCGGCATGCCGGTACGGTCGCCGCGCGGCATCGTTGGCCGGATTCTCGAGGTCGGCAGCGACAGTTCGCGCGTTCTTCTCCTTACGGACACCGAGAGCATCCTCCCGGTCCGCCGCGCCAATGACGAGGTTGTCGCCTTCGCCGAGGGGCGCGGAGATGGGCTGATACGGATCAGGCTTATCAATTTGGGTATCAACCCGCTCAAACCCGGCGATGTTTTCGTGACCAGCGGCGCTGGCGGATACTACCCTCCCGGAATCGCAGTCGCCATCCTGACGGAAACGACCGATGACGGCGGGGTGGCGCGCATTATCAGCGATCCCGCGGCCACCGACTATGTAAGTGTAGAACCGATCTACGAACCCGAAGCAGTGCTCGGCGCGGAGACGCCGATCGAGCGCGAACTGACCGACTGATGGAACGCAACGACCCGCGTTCTCGCAGCGATGCTTATGGCAGCCGGATCAACCGTTCGCATTCCAGCTTGCTGGCAAATGTTGTTCCCTGGGTCAGCATCATGGTCGCTTCGATCCTGCCCATCTTTCCGATCGCTTCGGCTCTCCCGATCATTCCACCCCTTGGATTGCTGATGCTTCTCGCCTGGCGACTGGTTCGCCCAGGCCTGATGCCGATCTGGGCAGGGATGCCACTTGGTCTGCTCGACGATCTATATAACGGCCAGCCCTTCGGATTTGCGATTTTCACATGGTCTCTGATCATGATCGTAATCGAACTTATTGAAACCCGGCTGCCGTGGCGCACATTCTGGCAAGACTGGTTCACCGCCTGTATATTGATCTTCGGTTATCTCTTGGCAGGCTGGCTGCTTTCAGGTGGCCAACCCACGTTCCATTCTCTCATCGCCCTGATACCGCAGCTAGTGCTTACCATTCTTCTCTTCCCGATCGCCGCACGTCTGGTCGCCATGCTCGACCGGTTCCGCCTGACCAGGTGGAAGGCGCTGTGATGCGTCTACGCAAGCGTGCAAAGCCGAAAGAGGTCGTAACGCAATCGACGCTGGACAATGCGTTCGACAGGCGGACCTTCGTCATCGGCACCGCCATGGGCGGTCTTGGCGTGCTGTTGGCAGCGCGGATGGGATACATCGCGATTGCCGAGAACGAAAAATACGAACTGGAATCGGAAAGCAATCGGGTCAACCTTTCGCTCATCCCTCCCCGGCGCGGCTGGATTCTGGACCGTAATGGCGCCCCCCTCGCCTCCAATAGAGCGGATTTCCGCGTCGATATTATTCCCGATCGCACTCCCGACACGGAAGCGACGATCGCTGCCCTTACGAAGATCCTGAACCTCGATGAAAATCAGGCCGCGGATATTCGCAAGCAGGTATCCGATGGTCCTGGATATCAGCCTGTCGAGATTGCTTCCGGCATAACCTATGACGAATTCGCCGCGGTCAGCGTGAGGCTGCCCGATCTGCCCGGTGTCGTTCCTCAGCGCGGTTTCTCGCGCTTCTATCCGACAGGGCCCAGCGTAGGCCATCTTATTGGCTACGTCGGGACGGCGAATGCCGAAGAATACGCCGAACAGGATCGGAATCCTCTGCTCGTCACACCGGGCTACAAGATCGGCAAGGACGGACTGGAAAAGCAGTACGAACAGGAACTTCGCGGTGTACCCGGCGCCCGGCGGGTCGAGGTGACTGCATCTGGCCGGATCGTACGGGAACTGGAAACTCGCGAGGATATCCAGGGCGACCCGATTCGGCTTACCATCGATGGGCCCCTGCAGGATTATGCCGCACGGCGCATCGGCCTGGAAAGCGGCTCTGTCGTCGTGATGGACTGCGAAACCGGCGACCTCCTGTGTATGGCATCGATGCCCAGCTTCGATCCGAACAGCTTTTCGCAAGGGATCGGGCGCGTCGAATATTCCATGCTGCGCGACGATGAACGCGTGCCGCTGCGAAACAAGGTTCTAAAGGGTTTGTATCCGCCTGGATCGACGGTCAAACCCATGGTGTCCATGGCGTTCATGCGTGAAGGTCTGGACCCGGACGAAACCGTTTTCTGCGGTGGCGGTCTGCGCGTGGGCAATCGCGTATTCCGTTGCTGGAAACGCGGCGGCCATGGCACGGTCAACATGGCCAAGGGCATCTACCAGTCCTGCGACGTCTATTACTATCACTTCGCTCAGCGTATCGGCATGGATCCCATTGCTGCCATGGCGCAGCGTTGCGGAATGGGGCAGGAATTCCCCCTTCCCGTCGCCAGCCAATTTTATGGCACCGTGCCATACCCCGCCTGGAAGGAAGAAAAATACGGCCGCCCCTGGCAGGCATTCGACACGGTCAATGCGACCATCGGGCAAGGTTACATGCTGGCCAATCCGCTTCAACTGGCAGTGATGTCGGCGCGCCTCGCGACCGGGCGGCACGTTCAGCCCCGGTTGGTAACCTCCACGCCGGTCCAAGGTTTCGACGAAGTCGATTTTGCCCCCGAGCACGTGGCGTATGTTCGTCAGGCGATGAGCGATGTCGTCAACGGCCCCGGAACTGCCGGTCGTGCCCGACTGCCCTTCGACGACATCAAGATGGCGGGCAAGACAGGAACGGCACAGGTCGTGGGTCTGAATTTGTCGGACGGTAAATCGGGGCCATGGAAGTACCGCGACCACGGACTTTTCATTTTCTTCGCGCCCTTTGACAAACCGAAATATGCGGGGGCCGTCGTGATCGAGCATGGCGGTGGCTCCGGTTCCGCTTATCCGATCGCGCGTGATGTCATGACCTTTTTGTTCGATCCCGAAAAGGGCATGGAAATGCTTCGCGGCTTCGAGGAACAATGGGGCGGCACCGCGCAGCAACGGCTCGATGCGAAATACCGCGCCTATGCGGCAGCAGCCGGAGAGGACGTCAAACCCGTTCCGGCCCGCGACGAAGAGATATTCGATCAGGTCGAGGCCGAAGCCCGTCTCGCCGTGCGCCGGCAGGAAAGCCTCGCCGACGAAAAGGTTGATCCGCGTCTCGACACCTCCCTTTCATCCGGACAGGCCAGCGAATGAGCGGGATCGTTCCGGCGCCCATCGCGCGCCAGCCATGGCGAATGCTTTTCCCGCTTTTCGTCCTGATCGGATTCGGCGCGCTGGTGCTTTTCTCCGCCGCAGCCGGAAGCTGGCAGCCCTATGCCGCCTCGCACATCCTGCGATTTGGCATTTTCCTAGTGATGGCCTTCATTCTGGCCCGTTTTACTCGCGAATGGGCCATGTTTCTGGCATTTCCCATATACGGCATCATTCTGCTGATGCTGGTTGCGGTGGAAGCGATCGGCTTCGTCGGCGGAGGTAGCCAACGCTGGCTGGACCTCGGGTTCATGCAGTTGCAGCCATCGGAATTGATGAAGCCGGCCATCGTTTTGGTGCTTGCGCGGTTCTACTCGTCGCTCCCCGTAGGTATGATCCCGACCTGGCGTGCGCTGATCCCGGCGGGCGGCTTGATTCTTACCCCCGTCGCGCTCGTTCTGTTGCAACCCGATCTGGGGACTTCGCTCGCCATCGTCTTCGGCGGAGCCCTCGTCATGTTCTCCGCAGGCCTCCCCATTCGCTGGTTCATGGGCGCTGGATTGGCTGCGGCAGTTCTTGCACCGATAGCCTTTTTTGTCGGCCTGCAACCTTACCAGCAGAAGCGCGTCTTCACGTTCCTAGATCCCGAAAGCGATCCGCTGGGTGACGGCTATCACATCACCCAGTCCAAGATCGCCATCGGGTCTGGTGGGTTCTCCGGAAAAGGCTTCAACGAAGGGTCACAGAGCCACCTGCACTACCTGCCGGAACCGCATACCGACTTCATTTTCGCTACCATGGCCGAAGAATGGGGTTTCCTTGGCGGACTTGTGGTCATCGGAGCCTTCGCGTTGATTTTCAGCTGGGGCCTGTCCGTTGCACGCGCGAGTAACGACCGTTTTGGCAAGCTGATCGCCCTGGGAATGACGGCAACCGTCTTCTTCTATGTCGCGATCAATCTCATGATGGTGATGGGTCTTGCTCCCGTTGTGGGTATCCCCCTGCCCTTCATGAGCCATGGCGGTAGTTCGATGCTCACCAACATGATCTGTCTTGGATCGATCATGATGGTCGACCGGTGGAACCGGAAAGCACCCCGCGCCGGAATCATGCGATAGCCGCACGCTTGCCTGGGCGGCATCGTCAGATTTCGGTGTCGACAGGCTTGCCAAATTACGGGTTCACCTGACCGAATGGCAGGTTTTTCGCATGCGCCAGCAGAGATTGCCTTTAGGGGCTTTTCTTCCCGCAAAACCCCGCTATACGGGCGCCTCCCGAGTCGGGAACGCCTCAATCCACGAGGCAGCGGTACGCCGCAGTGTGGACGCATAGCTCAGTTGGTAGAGCAGCTGACTCTTAATCAGCGGGTCCTAGGTTCGAGCCCTAGTGCGTCCACCAAACCTTTCAAAGACTTAAGGCTGATATTACAGCCCTTCCCATGGGGTGTCCAGGGCCGTTTAATCACCACGTAATCAAGCGGCCTCGTGCAGTGGCGTAAGAGCCGCGGAAACTCTGGCGTAGCGCAGAGCACTTGAGGCGCGCTTTGTCGGGATTTCGTCTCCCCGCTCCAATTCCAGCACATCCGAATGTGATCCCGAATGAAGGGGAATTACCGTCCAATTCCGTCCGGATTCATCCGGTGCCGAAGGGCTCCGACGCTTGTATTCACCCCCCTCCCCAGTTCTGGGTATTGACGGACGCTGGTCGCGGTGAATCACTATCGACGAGCGAACGTCCCGGAGAATTGTTGGATGAGGATTAGACGCGATGCATAGGTGCAAGCTCCGCAGCAGCTTGCTAGGCATAGATTGATGAAGACGGACCTCGATCACCTGCCCCCGCAAAAGCGGCGCGAGCTGGAACGCGTGGTTCAGCTGATCTTCGAAGAGTTCGAGGATGCGTTTGCGCTGGCGAAGCACGACTGGAAAAAAGCCGGGCGCATTCTCAAGGTCATTCTCTACGGCAGCTACGCGCGCGGGACCTGGGTCGACGAGCCGCACACCGCTAAGGGGTACCAGTCCGATTTTGATCTGCTGATCATCGTCAATGACAAGCGACTGACCGACAGGGTCAAATACTGGGCCAAGCTCGATGAGCGCCTAATGCGCGAATACGGCGTGACGGGCACGCTGCATACGCCGGTCAATTTCATCGTGCACACCCTCCAGGAGGTAAACGACGGTCTCGCCCATGGGCGCTACTTCTTCATGGACGTGAAGCAGGACGGCGTAGCGCTCTACCAGTTCGATGACACCGAACTACACACACCTAAGCCTAAAACCCCCGAACATGCTTTGGCTATGGCGCAGGAGTATTTCGAGGAGTGGCTACCAAGTGGTCAACAGTCACTGGAAACTGCTCGCTTCACAATCGACAAGGGCTGGAACAAAAAGGCAGCTTTTAATCTGCACCAAGCGACTGAGGCACTCTACCACTGTGTACTCTTGGTCTGCACGTTCTACACGCCTCACGTCCACAACCTCGGTTTTCTGCGCACTCAGGCCGAGCGCATCGACCCGCGCCTTACTTACGTCTGGCCGCGCGAATCGAAGCGCGACCGGGCACGCTTCGAGAAGCTCAAGGAAGCCTATGTGAAAGCGCGCTACTCAAAGCATTACCGCATCACAAAAGAGGAGCTCGAATGGCTCGGTGAGCAGGTCGAGGAGCTCGGCCGCGTCGTCCACAAAGTGTGTTCTGAGCGATTGGAGAAACTCAAAGCCGATGCCGTGAAATGCTCTTAGACAATTGCTGCCTTGGCTTGAAATTCGTCAAGACTACGGATCGCTGTGCAGACTCGTCTGTTCGGCTTCAGGAAAGAGGGGCAGAGTTTCGTCGTCCAATCCCGCCTGCTTTGCCTGCCGGGTAATCTCATAAGGTTCGAGCGCCTTTACGATTCTTGCCGTGAGGGTTTCGACCGCTTCGCGCCGGTTGAATGCTCTCGTTGCTGAAAGCACGTCGCGGAGCGCGTACGTCTCGGCCGTACCTAGTGCAGCCCCGATCACATGGGTTAGTTCATCATCGCTTGGTCGAATCAACATTCTTGCAGGTAGAACATAACGCGAACTAAATGCCAATGTGAAACTTCCGCCCTGCAGCCGATTGACAGCAAAACATGCTCCCGGCAGGCGTCCCCAGATGTGCAATCTCTACCGAATGACGAAGGCGAACGACGAAGTTGCGCGCTGGTTCAATGCAGCCGATCATCTCGGCAACGCCAACTTTGGGACCGAAGTCTTTCCCGGATATCCCGGCGCTGTGATTGCAGATGGCAAGCTCTCGCAGATGACCTGGGGTTTCCCGTTGTCGCTCAAAAGCAAGCGCACCGGCGAGCCGCTCAAACCGAAGCCGGTTAACAACGCTCGCACCGATAAGCTCGACAGCTACATGTGGCGCTACAGCTTCGAGGAACGCCGCTGCCTCATTCCGTTGACGGCCTGGGCGGAGGCAGAAGGCACGCCGGGAAGCAAAACGCGGACCTGGCTAAGCCGTCCCGATAGCGAATTGTTTGCAGCGGCAGGGCTGTGGCGCAACAGCGACGAATGGGGTCTCGTCTATTCCATGGTGATGACCGACAGCGCAGGCGTTACAGCGGAATGTCATTCGCGTATGCCGGTACTGCTGGTGCAGGACGACTGGTCGAAATGGACCGATGGTTCGACAAGAGAGGCGCGTAGTCTTTGCAAGCCATGGACCGGTGAACTTGCAATCGAGAGGACAGATCAGCGCTGGTAGAAGTGCATTCGGCCTGCACTCACGCCGTTTCTGGTCCGCTGCAATCGCTGCGCTCGCCTCGCAACATCGGTGGGATGTAATTGCAACGACGCTGCATCGCGTGCCGTTCAGGTCAAGTGTCCGTGGGCGTTTGGGGTGGGTAGGAATTTAAGACTGCGAGATAAAAGCAGCGCCGTCGGTCGGGCTGCAGGTGGTTGGTTTTGCTGATCATTTGCCGACTGCACCGAAGGTGCCCTGCTGGCGCTGCCCTCTGAAATCCTTTTGTTTTCAATACAGAGTGCGACGGCGCCTCTCATAATCGAGCAGCAATGCTGCAAATGAGCTTCTGAGATGAGGTCCGCATTCGTCCTCGTAGACACGTTCGGATACACCTTGCGCACAGTTGCCTGAAGAGCGGCGCGCTAGCGTAGGAGGGGCGGTCCCGGCGTAGAAACGTCATGTGGCATGGCAGCACCCGATTGAGCGATACTCGGTGTCGATGGCGGGCCGGTCTGTTCCTCTCCATGATCCCCCAGGTCGGTCCGTCATCACCCGAATGAATGAAAGGACCGACCGGCATGCCATCCGCAGGCACGACAGATCATCTTCGCGAGCAACGACAGCGCCAGACAATAGAACCGATCGTGATGCGTGTCCCCGAGGCCTGCCGTTATCTCGGGATCGGGCGCAGTTCGCTCTATGTGCTCATCGGTGAAGGCGAGGTCGAGGTCATCAAGCTGGGCAGATCAACGCTGGTGCTGACTGCCAGTCTCCGATCATTGGTTGAGCGGAGGCGGAAACCAGAAGATGATCCGGCTGCACGTATGGAGCAATGACGATGCATCCCGATCTCGTGAAAGCCATCGTGCTCGCTGCTATCACCAGGATGCCGAACCACTCCAAACGTCAGCTGGCTTCGTCTGTTCAGGAGCGACGCGAGAAAGCCGAAGATGCATTGGCAGCCTGCGTGGTCGTGGAACTGTCGCGGCGCTCCTAGTCCACGCGAGCCATGTCCGCTTCGCGCCCCAATTTCGGTCGTTCGGTCTCGCATTGGAGCTACCGGAAAGCGGTCGTTCCAAGTTTGTCGCTGATCGCGATAATGCTTTGAGCAAGTGGCCCGAGTCTAAGGCATCGGGCTTGATAACAGGATAG
Organism: Qipengyuania pacifica; assembly: GCF_019857205.1. Taxonomy (GTDB): domain Bacteria; phylum Pseudomonadota; class Alphaproteobacteria; order Sphingomonadales; family Sphingomonadaceae; genus Qipengyuania; species Qipengyuania pacifica. The sequence goes on from NZ_JAHWXO010000005.1 coordinate 286,913, forward strand.
GCCTTTACCAAGCCACGAAAAAGCTCATCCTAATCTCGCAAAATTGGCCACTCCGGGTGCTGGCTGGCGCGAATGCCGGATGGGCCTAGCGGATATCCCGCCAAGTTTGCCCGCGGCATCGACAACCTTCGCAAGCCTGACATCATCAATCCGGTAATAGACGAGCTTGGCGTCCTTTCGGGTCTTCACAAGGCCCGCGTTGCGCAGGACCGCCAACTGCTGCGATAGCGTCGGCTGACCGATCTCGGCCGCATCGTCGATCTCACCGACGTTCCGCTCCGTGCCCGTTAGAGCCTGCATGATGCGAAGACGCACGGGATGAGCGAGGGCCTTCAAGGCGTCGACAAGCTCTTCGTCGGTCATTTGCGAGACCCTCGCTTCGTTTCCTTCATGAACCAGTCGGTCTGACCCTCGGCGGAGAAAACCGTATCCAGCGATGCGTCGGGCTGGGCCAGTAGCGCTTGCCCAGGTGCCCAGTTAGCGGGGGCGAGTACGGGTCCATCGTCGACCGCCTGAAGCGCATCTAGGGTCCGCAGCATTTCGGGTGTCGAGCGTCCAACGTTAGCGGGATAACAGGTCATCGCGCGGATGACGCCGTGCGGGTCGATGAAGAATGTCGTCCGCACCGTCGCACTATCGTTGTCGTTCGGTGCCACCATGCCGTAGGCGCGCCCGATCACGAGCGTCGGATCCTCCACGATCGGAAAGCGCACCTCGATGTCGTAGCGATCGCGAATTAGCCGCAACCAGGCGAAATGCGAGAACAGGCTATCGACAGAGAGCGCCATAAGCGCACAGTCGCGCTGTTCGAACTCGCTGGCCGATTGGGTCAGTGCCACGAACTCGGTGGTGCACACGGGTGTGAAGTCGGCTGGATGCGAAAACAAGATCAGCCACCGCCCTCGGTAATCCGAAAGGCGAATATCTCCCGTTGTGCTGCGTGCGGAAAAGTCCGGGGCGACGTCGCCGATACGCAGTCCGGCGCAAGGCGCCTCTCGCTCGACATTCGCTTCGATCATCTGGGTCATCGAGCCTTCATACCACTTGACAGCCGAATAGCAACACATATAAACGGTTTATGTAAATGTATGGAGATCAAGTCATGGCTGACGATCAAAAACTGGATAATGCCGCCTCCCAGATCGAGCGCGCACAAGCCGACAAGTGCCTCCGCCCTTCAATCGCGGGTTTTTTCGACGAGGCAACGAATACGGTCTCTTACGTGGTGCACGACCCAAAGACCGATGAGGCAGCTATAATCGACTCGGTCCTGGACTTTGAGGCGGCGTCCGGTCGGACCTCGAATGGCTCAGCCGATCGCATTATCGAGTATATCACTTCTAATAATTTGAAGGTGACTTGGCTGATTGAGACTCACGCGCATGCGGATCACATCTCAGCGGCCCCCTATCTGCAGGAGCGGCTTGGCGGTAAGTTAGCCATCGGACGCGATATCATCCGCGTGCAGGAGGTATTCGGCAAGCTCTTCAATGCAGGCACCGATTTCGAACGCGACGGATCGCAGTTCGATAAGCTGTTCGAGGACGGCGAGACTTTCAAGATCGGCGAGCTGGAAGGCATCGCATTGCACGTGCCGGGTCATACGCCGGCTGATATGGCTTTCATCATCGGCGATGCGGCATTCGTTGGCGACACGATCTTCATGCCCGATTTCGGCACCGCTCGCGCCGATTTCCCCGGTGGTGACGCAAGGCAACTGTTTCAGTCGATCCGCCGGCTGCTCTCGCTTCCGGACGAAACGCGCCTGTTCTTGTGCCACGACTACAAGGCGCCGGGGCGTGACGAATACGCGTGGGAAACCACCGTCAAGCAGCAGCGCGAAGAGAACGTGCATGTGAAGGATGGAGTGAGCGAAGCCGAATTCGTCGAGATGCGGACCGGCCGGGACAAGACGCTCGCAATGCCGAAGCTCATCATGCCCTCCGTGCAGGTTAACATCCGTGGTGGGCGCTTGCCCGACCCCGAAGATAACGGCGTCAGCTACATCAAGATTCCGGTGAATGCGGTATGATGCTCCCGAGTTTTCCTGAAGCTGCGCCGCTTGCTGGCCTGGCGGGCGGCGTCCTGATCGGTCTGGCGGCCGCCGTTATGCTGCTAGGCCTTGGCCGGATCGCCGGCGTCTCCGGTCTTGCCGCGAAGGCAGTCGGGCTTGGCGGCAGCGGCATTGCCAGAAGCGGGGCATGGATGTTCGTGATCGGCCTGCCGCTAGGAGCGCTGATCGTAATGCTGGCATCGGGCGGGCTCGAGGCCAGCTTCGCCAGCCCCGTAACGCTTGCGATCGCCGGATTGGCTGTCGGTGTGGGCACGCGCCTGGGAAGTGGATGCACCAGCGGACATGGGGTTTGTGGTGTTAGCCGTCTGTCTGGCCGCTCGATCGTCGCAACGCTTACTTTCATGGCGACCGGCATTGCGACAGTCGCGATCATGAATGCGCTCGGGCTGGAGGTGTTGTAATGCGAACCGCTCTCACCTCGATCGTATCCGGCGTTCTTTTCGGCGCTGGGCTTGCCCTTGGCGGAATGACCGACCCTGCGCGGGTGCGCGGCTTTCTCGACATCTTCGGCGATTGGGACCCAACCCTCGCCTTCGTGATGGGCGGAGCCGTCATCGTCATGGCCATCGCGTGGCGGATCGTCCCGCGCCTAGCCGAACCGATCTTCGCGGGCGAATTTCACCTGCCGACCAAATCCGATCTCACCCCCCGCCTTGTCGGCGGAGCAGCTCTGTTCGGTATCGGCTGGGGGATCGCGGGACTCTGTCCGGGACCTGGCATAGCTGCTCTGGTCATCGAACCCGCTGCAGCCGCGATATTCGTCGTCTCCATGCTCGCCGGCATGGTTTTTGTCCGGCTTTTCGAAGGAGCATCATGACGAAGCTTGCCAATGTGAGCGAAACCTTCGCCGTCTCTCCTCAACTTGAACCGAGCGACATGCGCGGGCTTGCCGACGCCGGATTTCGCACGGTGATCTGCAACAGGCCGGATAGCGAAGAGCCGAGCCAGCCCACCGTCGCTGCGATACGGGAAGCTGCCGAAGCGGCTGGGTTGGCCTTTCATCATATCCCGGTTTCGGGAGGCGAGTTTCCGCCGGTTGCGATCAAGGCCTTCGCCAAGGTCCGCGAAGAAGCGGACGGCAAGGTGCTTGCCTTCTGCCGGACCGGCACGCGCTCCATTACGCTCGATGCTCTCGCCAACGTCGAGAATGAAACTGCCGACGCGCGCATCGAACGTGCGCAGTGCGTCGGCTACGATCTGTCGGGCTTGCGCGACCGGCTTGGCGAATAACGAAAAGACATTGGAGAGTTTGTCATGGCCCGAAGCCTGAAACACGAAGTAGTCATCATCGGCGGAGGTTCAGCAGGAATTGCGACTGCATCGTCCATGCTGAAGCGGCGCCCGTCACTCAATATCGCAATCGTCGAGCCTAGCGAAGATCACTATTATCAGCCCGGGTGGACGATGGTCGGTGGCGGTGTCTTCGAAGCGTCAACGACCAAGCGCACCACAGCGAGCGTAATGCCGAAACAGGCGACCTGGTTGAAAACGGCCGCCGCGTCTTTCCAGCCCGAAAACAATCAGGTCACGCTCAGCGACGGCACGACGATCACCTACGGTATTTTGATTGTCGCTCCGGGCATCCGGCTCGCCTGGGAGAAGATCGACGGGCTGGAAGAGACACTCGGCAAGAACGGCGTCACATCCAATTATCGCTACGATCTGGCACCCTACACCTGGGAGCTTGTGCGCAACCTGAAATCGGGGCGTGCGATCTTCAGCCAACCGCAGATGCCTATCAAATGCGCAGGTGCACCGCAGAAGGCCATGTATCTGTCATGCGATGCTTGGATGGAGCGCGGCGTTCTCGGCAACATCGATGTCGAATTCCGCAACGCTGGCGGCGTCCTTTTCGGTGTGAAGGAATACGTCCCGGCGCTGATGGAATATGTCGAAAAATACGGGATCGATTTGCAGCTCAACCAGACACTCGTTGCGGTCGAGGGCTCCGGCAAGCAAGCCGTTTTCAAAACCGAGGCCGGTGAAGAGACGGTCGAGTTCGACATGCTCCATGCGGTTCCGCCGCAGGTAGCCCCGCAGTTCGTCGCCGACAGTCCTCTCGCGAATGCCGAAAGCGGCTTTGTCGACGTCGACAAGTTCACGCTACAGCATGTTCGCTATCCCAACGTGTTTGGTCTCGGCGATGCGGGATCTACGCCCAACGCCAAGACAATGGCGGCTGCGCGCAAACAGGCACCAATCGTCGCGGTCAATGCGCTCACACAGCTCGATGCAAAGCAGGCTGTGGCCGATTACGATGGCTACGGCTCCTGCCCGCTGACAGTGGAACGCGGAAAGATTGTGCTCGCCGAATTTGGTTATGATGGAAAACTTCTTCCGAGCTTCCCGAAGTGGGTAATCGACGGCACAAAGCCGCGGAAGCTCAGCTGGCTTCTGAAGTCAGAGGCGCTGCCGTGGATTTACTGGAACGGTATGCTGAAGGGCCATGAATGGATGGCCAAGCCGCACTTGAAGAAGGCTGCCTAATCGTGAGCGACAGCAATCCAGGGCCGATTGGCGAGCCGTCCGGTTTGCCTCGCAGGCAAAAGCCCGGGCTGTTGGCGCAATACCTCCCGATCCTCGAGTGGGGCCGGACCTACAACGGATCGGTCCTGACGAACGATCTCGTCGCGGCGATCATCGTAACAATTATGCTGATCCCGCAAAGCCTCGCTTATGCGCTGCTGGCGGGGTTGCCGCCGGTCGTGGGCCTTTACGCCTCGATCTTGCCGCTGGTCGCCTACGCGATCTTCGGCACCAGCCGGACGCTTGCGGTGGGGCCCGTGGCGGTTGTGTCGCTGATGACGGCGAGC
>NZ_JAHWXO010000050.1 GCF_019857205.1 Qipengyuania pacifica
GGTGGTGTCGACGGCAATCGGCGGGACCGAGGCCGGCCAGATCTTCGAGGGTGATCGACGCTTCGATATCGTTGTCCGGCTGCCCGAAGAGATGCGCGAGGATCGCCAGGTGCTCGAGCGTCTTCCTATCGCACTGCCAGGTGGAGGGTCTGTCCCGCTGTCGGAGGTTGCGACGATCGAGAACGTTCAGGGGCCGAACCAGATCAGCCGCGAGGACGGCAAGCGGCGTGCGGTGGTCACCAGCAATGTGCGCGGACGGGACCTGGGTTCCTTCATATCCGAGGCGCAAGAGAGGATCGCCACGGAGATCGAGCTGCCCGAGGGCTACTGGGTCGACTATGGCGGCACATTCGAGCAACTCGAATCCGCGAGTGCGCGGCTTCAGATCGTCGTTCCGCTCGCCTTGCTGCTGATCTTTGGCCTGCTGGTGGCGCTGTTTCGCTCGGTGAAGGACGCGCTGGTCGTGTTTTCCGGGGTGCCATTGGCTCTTACCGGAGGCGTGGCAGCGCTCATGCTGCGCGGCATCCCCTTCTCGATTTCCGCGGGGGTTGGCTTCATTGCCCTGTCGGGCATCGCCGTGCTGAACGGCGTCGTCATGCTGACGTTCATCCGGCAGCTGATGGATGACGGCAAGCCACTCGAGGACGCCATCAAGGAAGGAGCCATGGCTCGTCTGCGGCCCGTG
>NZ_JAHWXO010000051.1 GCF_019857205.1 Qipengyuania pacifica
AGTGGTGTCGACGGCAATCGGCGGGACCGAGGCCGGCCAGATCTTCGAAGGTGATCGACGCTTCGATATCGTCGTCCGGCTGCCCGAAGAGATGCGCGAGGATCGCCAGGTACTCGAGCGTCTTCCTATCGCACTGCCAGGTGGAGGGTCTGTCCCGCTGTCGGAGGTCGCGACGATCGAGAACGTTCAGGGGCCGAACCAGATCAGCCGCGAGGACGGCAAGCGGCGCGCGGTGGTCACCAGCAATGTGCGCGGACGGGACCTGGGTTCCTTCATATCCGAGGCGCAAGAGAGGATCGCGACGGAGGTCGAGCTGCCCGAGGGCTACTGGGTCGACTATGGCGGCACATTCGAGCAACTCGAATCCGCGAGTGCGCGGCTTCAGATCGTCGTTCCGCTCGCCTTGCTGCTGATCTTCGGCCTGCTGGTGGCGCTGTTTCGCTCGGTGAAGGACGCGCTGGTCGTGTTTTCCGGGGTGCCATTGGCTCTTACCGGAGGGGTGGCCGCGCTCATGCTGCGCGGCATCCCCTTCTCGATCTCGGCGGGGGTCGGCTTCATCGCCCTGTCGGGGATCGCCGTGCTGAACGGCGTCGTCATGCTGACGTTCATCCGGCAGCTGATGGATGACGGCAAGCCGCTCGAGGACGCCATCAAGGAAGGAGCCATGGCTCGTCTGCGGCCCGTA
>NZ_JAHWXO010000052.1 GCF_019857205.1 Qipengyuania pacifica
CGTGGCTTGAGCGGCGAGGAACAGCCCTCCAAGGAGGACCCCTCGCCAATGAATGGCTGACATTTTTCGAAAATTCCTCTGCTGACGATCCGAACTGCGCTGCGGCATGCAGCGCGGTGACGGTCGTCAGGCGCGAGGGGGGCGCTTCAGTCGGTCGGTAATGTCGGAAGCGAGCGCTTCGGCGGGAGGCGCATCGGGAACCACGACCAAGTGAGGGACCGAATCCTTCTGCACGGTGCCGGCAAAGCTCGCCCCGTGATGGCAATGGCCGTGTCCACACACGCCGTGTTGCTCGGCCGGCGCATCCGGATCGCCCGGCACTTCGTCGGCGGCTGCGGATGACGCAGAAGCGCTATCGAGCGAAGCCAGAACGGGCGTGCTTCCGGGCGCCACTTCGGCACCGCAAGCAGCAGCATCCGCCGCCGTCACGAACACCATCGCGACCAGCATGAGCAGGACGACGAAAGGGTGCAGGACAAGGCGACGATAGCTTGTAGTCATGGATTCCAATGGCTCATAGCAAACCGCATCAAGATTGCAAGTTCCGTAACACGATGAAGTATAAGTCTTTTGTTACAGTATAACAGTCCTCGAATACTGTTTCGGTCTTTTAGAACGGCGCGATCAGGCCGCGCGAAGCTCGGGATGCGGATGCTCGCAGCGATGAACTTCGAT
>NZ_JAHWXO010000053.1 GCF_019857205.1 Qipengyuania pacifica
AGTCACGCAGGCTCGCGGACAATTTCTGGCAGCCGAAGCGCGGGTCGAGACCCTCGCGGAGACCTCCTTGCCCCAAGCCGAAGAAGCCTTGCGCCTCGTTCGGATTGGCTACCGCAACGGCAGATTTCCGCTGATCGAAGTTCTGGCTGCGGCCGAAGCGCGCGACACCATCCGTGAAGCATTGATTCAAGCCCAGGAAGATCGTGGCCGCCTGGCGGCGACGCTGATCTGGCTCGGCGCACAATGAGGTATTTCCAAATGAACCGTAGACGTCTGGCCGTTTTTATCGGCGTGATCGTTTCAATCGCCGCTGCAGTGTTTATGCTGTGGCCAAGTGGCAGTGCCGACCAGCACATTGAGGAAACGCGCGAGGAGGCCGAGCTTCCCGAAGGGCTTGTCCTGCTTGGCGCCGAACAAATCGAAGCGTCCCAGATAGAGGTCGAAACCGTCGGTCAGGGATCGGCGGTCGAGCTGGTCTTTCCGGCCACCGTCGCGGCAAGCCCGACGGCAAG
>NZ_JAHWXO010000054.1 GCF_019857205.1 Qipengyuania pacifica
GGTCACGCAGGCCCGCGGACAATTTCTGGCAGCCGAAGCGCGGGTCGAGACCCTCGCGGAGACGTCCTTGCCCCAAGCCGAAGAAGCCTTGCGCCTCGTTCGGATTGGCTACCGCAACGGCAGATTTCCGCTGATCGAAGTTCTGGCTGCGGCCGAAGCACGCGACACCATCCGTGAAGCTTTGATTCAAGCTCAGGAAGATCGTGGTCGCCTGGCGGCGACACTGATCTGGCTCGGTGCACAATGAGGTATTTCCCGATGAACCGTAAACGTCTGGCCGTCGTGATCGGCCTTGCCATTCTCTTTGTAGTCGCGGCGCTCATGCTGTGGCCCGATAACGAAGTTGACCAAAACGCCGAGGAGACGAGTGAGGAGGTCGAGCTTTCCGAAGGCCTTGTCCTGCTTGGTGCCGAACAAATTGAAGCGTCCCAGATAGCGGTTGAAACCGTCGGCCAGGGATCGGCGGTCGAGCTGGTCTTCCCGGCCACCGTCGCGGCAAGCCCGACGGCAAC
>NZ_JAHWXO010000006.1 GCF_019857205.1 Qipengyuania pacifica
GGGGCAGTTCATGGACGTCAAATCGGATGGCGAGCCGTTCAAGGGTGTCGCCAAGGAACGCGACGGGCGGCGCAGCGACGAGGAATGATCGCTGCACGCCCCACTGGCCAGCGCGCGCCGATGCGCGCATAGGCATCCGCATGGCCGATCTCTATCTCAAGAATCTCGAATCCGAACGCCGCCAGCTATGGGCAACCTGCCGCCTCAAGGGGCTGGCGAAGGACACGCCCGAGCGGCAACGGATCGTCGCGATCGACGAGGCGATTGCCGCGCACAAGGCCAAGAAATCGGGCTGATCGCTGTCAGCCTGTTCGGCGCATCCCGGTCAGCACCCGGTCCAGCGCCTGCAGGAACCGCGAACGGTCGGCCTTGCTGAAGGGCGGCGGGCCGCCCCCGATCCCGTCCATTCCGGCGCGCAGATCCGCCATGATCGCACGCGTGGCGACCGCGCCGCCGATGCTCGCAGTATCGAATGGCTTGCCATTATGTGCCAGCACCTGCGCGCCTTCTTTCAGGCAGCGCTCGGCCAGCAGGATGTCCGCCGTGATCACCACGGTGCTTGGGCTCGCATTGTCGGCGATCCAGTCGTCCGCGGCATCGAAACCGTCGCTCACCACCACGCGTTTTACGCGCTCGCTCACCGGAACGCGGAAGATATCGTTGCTCACTACGCGCACATGCGCGCCATGGCGTTCGGCCACGCGGTATATCTCGTCTTTCACCGGGCAGGCGTCGGCATCGACCAGGATGGTTGCCGGCATATCGCCGGTATCGTCGGGGCCGGGTCGATCGGGGGATTGGGGCGCGGGCATCGGTGCCGCCTTAGCACCGCATGCCGCCCGCGCATAATTCGGCCGCTTCAAGGCGTGCCGCAGCCTCAGCTGTTCTTCATATTCTCCAGGCCCTTGATCGCACCCGGCTTCTGCGATGGTTGGGACGCGTTGGTCTTGATCTTTTCCTTCTTCGGCTTGCGCGCTTCTCGGCTCTTCTTTGCTTGGCCTTTGGCCATGATCGTTTCCAGTCGGGGCGGCATGCCCCGCACGCACCCTACGCTCTTTCCCGCAATCGCCTGCATCAATTCGGCAGGCGCCGGGAAACCGGACCTGCCGCGATCCGGCCCGGCGAATGCAAGGACGGTCTAGCGCCGTCCCATCCGGGCCATCAGCGATACGAAGAATGCCGTCGACCAGCCGAGCAGCAGGATGCCGTTGATCCCCTCGATCGCGGCGACCAGTTGCCACGCCCGCTCCAGCCCCTCGTCGTCATAACCGATCGTGGCATAGGTGATGGTGCTGAAATACACCGATATGTGCAGGTCCGGCAGCGCGCCCGTCAGCCAGTAGAGCAGGGCATAAAGCCAGATTTCGACCCCGTGGATCGCGAACAGGCCCATCACCAGCGCAAAGGTGAATATCATGCCCGGCAGGCTCACGGGCGAAAGGTGTTCCTGCCGTTCCTCGCGCTGTTCGATCCGCAGCAGCCGGTTCAGCAGCACCAGGCCGCCCCCATGGATCGCCACCGTTGCCAGCACCATGCCCGTCGCAATCGCAAGCTGCTCGATCATCCCGGCCCCTCCTGCCCCGGCAATAGCATATCCGGGCCGCGCGCACAGTCGCTCCGTCATAACCGGATCGCAGGAAGGGGCACCCCCACACCGAAAAGCCCGCCCCGGATCGCTCCGGGACGGGCCTTCGCAAAAAACGGAAAATTGCGCTGCGCTTACATCGTCGTGTTGTTGACAGCGCTCATGTCGGCGTCGGGCAGGGCCGCCAGATCGGCGGCGGTCATGGATGTCTGGACATCGCCGTCGGTGGCATTGCCGCGCAGGGTCAGGCCATCCATCGGAATTTCGACCCAGCGGTCGGGATCGGTGTCTTCCAGTTCGATCACCAGCCCGGTCACGGTGCCATTGTCGTCGCGGCGAACCAGCGCGACATCGCCCAGATCGGTACCGTCGGCAGTCACCAAATCGGCGTCCAGCAATTGCGCTTCGGTCATGCCCAGCGCCGCCTCGTCCGTGCCGGCGGCTACCGCGCTGCGGTCGGCTTCCATCTCGATCTGGTCGTCCATGGTGTCGGCTTGCTGTTCGGCCGGCGTTTCGCCGCAGGCGGCCGTCAGGGCGGTGGCGCCGACGATGCTCAAAAGGATTGGCTTGGGCAGTTTCATGAACGGTTCCTTTCACTTTTGTTATGTGTCCCAATGCTCGTCGCGCCGCCGCGTTCCGCCCGGACGGTGTGGGGCCGGGAACGCAGGCGCGCATACCGGCGTTTGCTGGAAATGAAGATCCTCGCACCCCTCGCCGCCGCACTCGCCATCCCTCTGGCCGCCTGTGCCACTGTGCCCTCCAGCGCCGACGTGGTGACGGTTTCGGGCGAAGCCACCTATCGCGAACGCATCGCCCTGCCGCCGCAGGCGGTGATGTCCGTGCGGATCGAAGATGTCTCGCGCGCCGATGCGCCCGCCACGGTTCTGGCCGAAGAAATCATGCCCACCAATGGGCGTCAGGTCCCGCTGCCCTTCAGTGTGGAGGTGCCGCGCGACGCCTTGCAGGGTGCCGTGCGCACGACTGCCCGCGTGCGTATCGAAGATGGCTCGGGCCAGCTCCTCTGGATCACCGATACCAATACGCCCGTCACGCCGACGGCTGGCAGCGACCGTGTGGATCTCGGCAGCCTGATGCTTGTGCGCACGCCCGGCTGATACGAAAACATTTTCCTACACACCCGGTTTTGTGGCTCATCCTGCCGGATGACCGATGAAACCGACGCGCCACCTGCCTCTCCCGCCCGCCCGAGCAGTCGGGTGCGGCAGTGCAATGCCGATTATCGCTGGACCGTGCCCAAGGTGAAGGCCTTCCTTCTCGCGCTCGAACAATGCGGGCGCGTGGCGGAGGCGGCGAAGGCTGTGGGGATGAGCCGGCAGTCGGCCTATGCGCTGCGCGCCCGGCTCGACGGGCCGCAATTCCGCGAAGCGTTCGAAGGGGCCCGGCGCATGGGGTTGCGGGCCCGCGCGGCTGCCAGCAGGCAGCGTCTGCAGGCTGCTCGCTCGCGCTGGGAAGGGCCGGGCCTTGCCGCGCTCGACTATCTGCGCGCAGCCCCCTCGCAAGCCGACATATCCGGGGCCTATGCCGACATGCTGGCCGCGCAAGCCGACATGCGGGCCGAACATGCCGACATGATAATGCATGAAGCCGACGCTGCGGACCCATAAGCCGACGCCTGTTCGCACAAGCCGACAAAGTTTTCTCCCTGGACTGTGTAACACCCGGTCCATGTCTCCTCCCGTCGCTGCGCTGAACCCGGTCGGAAAGTTGCTCATTCGCGTCGAAAACGCGGACCGGAATGCGCCTGCCGGGCGTTGAATAGACAAGCATGCAAAAGGAGAGACAACGCCATGCAATTCCAGTTCAATTCGGACAGCAGCGTCATGGGCACGGACGACGTCGCCGAACGCATCGAAGCACAGGTGCGCGAAAAACTGACGCGGTTCGAAGAACGCCTCACCCGCCTCGAAGTGCACGTCCACAACGAACACCATCACACCCATGGCAATGACGACAAGGGCTGCACCATCGAAGCGCGCCCCCGCGGCGGCAAGCCGATCGGCGTGACCGAGCATGGCTCTTCCGTGGATGCCGCTGCGCGCAAGGCGGCCAGCACCATGGCCCAGCGCCTCACCCGCCTGTTCGGCAAGGAAGCGAAGCACCGGCACGAAGCCCGCCCCGAAAAGGTGATGTAGCCGCGCGCGCCAGTGCATCGACAGCGCGAGTGGGCTTATGTCATTCGTCGCGTCGGTGCACCGGCTCGCCACATTGTGGCAGCATTTGGGCACATTCAGCCGCGGCGCTCGTTGGATGGAGCGACGATAAGGTCGGCACCGCCGGCCAATACGTTCTCGGAACCAATAGAAAAGGGACCCGGATATGAATAAGCTCGCAATAGCACTCGCCTCGGCCGCATCGCTCGCCATCGCCGCCTGCGCCGAAGAACCTGCCGATAATTCCGCCATGGACACTGATGCCGCCGCTGCGGATCAGATGGCCAACGACACCACCACCGAACCCGGCACCATCGTGGAAGTCGCTCAGGGCAACCCGGATTTCTCCATGCTGGTCTCGGCCGTCACGGCAGCCGATCTCGGTGCAACCCTCTCGGGTGACGGACCCTACACGGTATTCGCACCGACCAATGCTGCGTTTGAAAAGGTGCCCAAGGCGACCCGTGACGAACTGCTCAGCCCGGCTGGCAAGTCGGACCTGACCGGTATTCTCACATACCATGTAGTCGAAGGCGCAACGCCTGCCAGCGAACTGACGCAGGCAATCGAGGGCGCCGGTGAAGACGGCTATGAAATCACCACCGTGAACGGTGCCAAGCTGACTGCGACCATGGAAGGCGGCAATGTCGTTCTTACCGACGCGGCTGGCAACAAGGCCACCGTCACCATGACGGATGTCGAAGCATCGAATGGCGTCATCCATGCGATCGACACTGTGATGATGCCGTCGTAATCGACTGCTGATGCTGATCTGAAAATGCGAAGGGCGATCCGTTCGGGTCGCCCTTTTCTATGTAGGTGACGGGTTCACACCGCGCCGTTGATCCACAATCAGCCCCACGACCATCACAATCAGGCACGGTAGAGACCAGAACCCCGCAATGCGTTCGGCCACCATATGGGGGGTGGGCGGAAGCACAACGGCCAGTACGGTGAACACGACCGAAGTCATATGAAACGCCGCAAACCAGATGGGCCAGTAGCGCCCACTCGACAATGCGTATCGCATCACGACGACCAAAAGCAGCACATCGACAGCTGCGACGAGGGGAAGCGAAATGCGCTCTTGCAAGAAAAGGCTGGCGCCAGCCGAAATTAGCGCTGCTGCCGCAATCGCGGTAATTACCCTGCGGTCGTAGCGATTACCTGCCTGCCATCCGAGTGTCAGTGCCGTGAGCAGAAACAGCCAGAAGGCAAGCAGGAAAATCACGTTCATTGTTCAGGCAGCCAGGTCCACGGCAACATCGTCTGAAAGGCGAGCGCTTGCTTCATGAAGCGGTGGGCATCCGAACGCCACCGTTTCCAGATTGGACGCATTCTGGATCTTGATCAGTTCCCTGGTGGCGCGGCTCAGGTCTTCCCGGCTGCTGATCGCTTTCGTCAGTCCCGTTCCGGCCATTGCAAGGGCGCCCTGCGCCGTACTGATGGGAAGGCGTGACGCTTTGCTCACCTCGACAATGCTGGCGCACAGATGTGCAAGCGACATCACGGCCTGATCGACTGCCTCGACCGATTTCTGCGTATCGCTGGCGACTACCTGGCCCGCTGCTGGTTCGATATCATGCATGGTTATGTCCTTTCTCGCCGTCTCCACGATTGGAGAATGCAGGGGGCATGAAATCATCCGGATACGTGCCTGACCATCTCGGAAAGGCCCAAAATGAATACAACCGCGAGGCAGGTCAGCATCAGGCTGAGGATGCCGATGCGGATTATCCACATGATACGATCTTTGGTCGACGCTGCGTTCACCCCGCCTCCGATCGGAGGGAAAATGGGAAGATAGCCTGATCGCCGGTAAACTTCGCTAGGGCGAGGGAGCGGGCTCAGGTGATGCTGGCGCTTATCGCGCGACGGTGCTTGAGGAGGTTCGGTGCCTTCCGAGACTTCCACAAGCTCTTGATCGTGAAGGAGGGAAACAGCTTCCAGACGACTGTGAACGCCCAAATTTTCAAGCGCAGCCGAAATGTGCTGGTCTACTGTACGCGGGGAAATGCCCAGTTCACGGGCGATCTGCTTTGAGCTCAGCCCATCCTGAAGCAGCAGCATACATTCTTTCTGGCGCCCAGTTAATGGATCGTCCTGATGCTGCGGTGCTGCTCGCATCTATTCCTTTCCTCCATTGTCGAACGAATTTCCAGGATGCGGAAATGTTCCCACGATTGGGTATGAAATATAAGTATAATATGGTCTAGCCGCGCAAGCATTTCGTAAAATTCCAAAAGCCACGCGGCCGCCTCTCGCTCTGATTTGCGATCGTTGGGGAACCAGCGGCCCTGACAGGCGCTAATGTCGTCATGAGATATCTAGCCATTCCTCTCGCCGCGGCTCTTTTGTCCGCGTGCTCATCGCAGGACGATAACCCTTCTGCTGCGACGCAATCCGAGGCAGCTACCAAAGCCATCGCCAGTCCCGCATCCGACAAAACCGCGTCGCCCGGGCCAAAAACACTAACGCTCGAGGGGCTGGGAGGCCTGACAATTGGGCGGCCGGTACCCGCCAACAGCAATTTTACTGCGGGCGACGGTCAGATCGGAAATGGGTGCGAAACCCTGTCATCTCCCGAATGGCCGGGGGTTTACGCCATTCGAACCAACGGAGAAGTGCGCCGCATTTCAGTCGCTGATGGTAGCGGCGTAAAGCTCATTGAAGGCATTGGTCCAGGTTCGACCATCGAGGACGTGCGTGCTGAATTCCCGAGCTTCCGGGAAGAGCCTCACAAATATACCGGTCCTGAAGGCAAATACCTTACCCAGCCCGGCGATGAGCCCAGACTTCGGTTCGAGATTAACCCGGACGGGAAGGTTTCCATCATCCATGTCGGTGTGATGCCCGAGCTGGGTTATGTTGAAGGCTGTGCCTAAATTATCGCCGTCGCTGTTCTACCAAGCGAGCGCCCACACAGACCAGTTTACTGCGTGACCGCGGGGCGCGGCGAGATAGGAAGAGGTTCTCCAATCTCGGCATCGCTTCTGCGCACATTATCAGAGCCTGGAGGTCGCTGGCTCTTAATTGAGGCGTCGGCCACCTGCATTTTTGCGCGAACAGATTTGATCGCTTGCGCCTCTTTCGACCCGGTTTCTGCGTTTTCGCTGAATGCGTTCTTTGTCCGATCGGATTGATAGGCGCGATCGAACGCTTCAGTAGCTCGATTGTTTGTGGGGTGCCAGTCCGCCAAACGATCAATCTCGTTATTGTCGAGTTCCCATTCCTGCTTGGTATCGACCCCGCTTTCGTCGAACGGGCCGCGCCATTCATTTCGTGAATTACGCAAGCGCCCATGCCTGGCCAATTCGGCAACGGGAATAGTCCCGGAGGGTGTCACCAATGGATAGTGATTGGGCAGTTTTCGGCTGTCAGATGGCTGGTAATCCCCAATGGCAGAATTTCCCGACATATCGGGAAGAACTTTAGTCGGCTTTGTCAGACTAGTTGTTGAGCCGATGGAGGATCCGCCTAACGCCCCCGCGCACACGACGGCAAACACGGCGGGGGCGGCGTACCAGACGAAATGGAGACGCGTCGACTTCATGCATGCAGTGTTTCATCTGCATACCCGCAAGGCAAGCCATTGGTACGTTCCGTTCTATTGGCCGGTCCTTCGCAGAGGGAAAAGATATGTGCGAATTAGGGGTGATGGAGCTTATAGGGGACTTGGCTTCTCTCCCGGCTGCCGCATTCTTCAAGGCAGACAAACAGTGGGAAGGCGCAAAAACGCATTGGTTATCACAGGAAAAGCGATGAAGTTGCAGATTCTAGTGGCAAGCTCTTTGATCTTGCTGGCTGCTTGTACCGCGGACAATGGAGCGTCGAACAGCGTGAAGGATGGTGGCACATTCGATGCGATCTCGGCTGGTGAGGTCATCCACTATACTGGAACTGAGCCGTTCTGGGGAGGCGCATCCGGAGCGGGCATGGCCACATATTCCACCCCCGAAAATCCTGACGGAAGTGAATTTCCGGTTGAACGTTTTGCTGGCAATAACGGCCTTGGCATCAGCGGCAGCCTGAACGGAGCGAGCTTCGATCTGATGATCACTCCCGGCGAATGCTCCGATGGCATGAGCGACCGCATCTTTCCCTATACTGCCACCCTGCTTGTCGGTGGGGAGCAACGGCAAGGGTGCGCGTGGACGGACAGCCAGCCCTTTAGCGGGCCCGAGGCTCAGTAGTGGGCAACGTTCCCCGGATGCCACGCTGGCTCGGCCTTGCCGGTTTGTTGCCTCAGTTCATCTGTGTCGCTGTCCTCTATTGGGGGCCAGATTATAGCCGTGAACCGGCACAGATCATCAGCGTAGCTTATGCCGCACTGATCCTGGCTTTTCTGGGTGGAACATGGTGGGGAATAGCAGCCATGGCCCCGGCCGCCGAACGCAGGCGGGCTCTTGGCTGGGTTTGGATTGCAGCGGTTTTGCCGGCTCTTGTCGGACTTGCTTGTTTCCTACCCTGGCTTCTGGGTTGGGAATGGCCTGAGCCGTCGCTGATCATGCTCGCCGGCGGGCTTCTTGTCAGCCTCGGTGTCGATGCAAAGCTAAACTCTCTCGCGCCGCCATGGTGGATGGCACTGCGGGTGCCGCTATCTATCGGCTTGGGACTACTGACCCTGGCAGCCGCATTGGCCTAGCTCGAGGTGACACCAGCGGCGTCAAGTTCGCGGCCTAGCCTGCCCGTCAGCCACAACCACCACATCTGGAAGTCGGCCCTGAAGCTCCACAACGGGTAGGTGAACGTCGCGGGCCGGTTCTTCTCATGAGCAAAATGCGCGATCCATGCGAAGAAATAGCCAGCTACCGGCATAGCGAGCAACCACCACCATCTTCCTGTCACCACGGCGCCGATCGCTACCGCCACGACCAAGCTGGTGCCGATATAATGCAACGCGCGTGTGCCGGGGCGGGAGTGTTCGCGTAGATAAAAGGGCCAGAACTCGGCAAAGGTGGTGTAACGCTCTGCCATCACTGCAAGCCTGGTATCTCGATTTGCGCGGAATTGGGCGCGTCGGGCATCATCAATTGGCTCGTATCCGGTGCCGCACTCCTGGCAGTAGTCGAACCGGGTGCCGAACCAATCGCCGTGCAGCTGCGGCCGGCGAGGAAATCGAGCGCGGTAGCGATCGAAGCTTCCCGGGGATCGCCCAACTGTCTCGAGATATCGTCCTCGGCCCGGCATGTCCGCGGCATCACACTGGCGAGGCCGTCATAGTAATCCCCGCCGTCGTTGGCATTCACTGTGCGAAATGCGACGACCCGAAAGCGATCGTCGCAGGCTGAACGGTCGCGCGCGATCTGGCCCACCGGCTTGCCGAAGGTATCCGACCCGACAAGCGCGATATTGTTGCCGAGGTAGGGAATAAACGCATTCGGTACTAATTCGCTGGCTGATGCCGTGCCGTCGGTACCGATTACGGCGATCTTGGTCGCTGAGATTGCTTGCGGCTCGGAATTGAACAGGCGCGTTTCGTCGAACTGGCTTTGGGAATCGCGGAATACGGTTTTGCTGAACACCTGACCGACCTTGTCAGACGCCAGGAGATCGCCAAGCAATTCGGCGACCGAAACGAGACCCCCGCCGTTATAACGGAAATCGAGGATGATCTGGGTTACACCCTCGTCTTGGAAAACCTGAAATGCCTCCCGCAATTGGCGAGTGGCATCTTCGATAATGAAGGTTCGCAAGTTAACGTAGCCGACCCTGGTACCGCCATTGTCGAAGATCTTGGCACCATATCGATCCGAAATCGGATCGAGCGAGAATTCGGTTTTCGTCACCGATGCTGTCAGTTCGGTGCCGTCGGGCTGACGCACGGTCAGCTCCCGGGTTACGCCCGGATCGCTAGGGCCCAGCGCATTCACCACGGCTTGCGGGCCGCCACTGGCCATAAGCTGGCTGACGCTTTGCCCATTGATCGCGATGATCTCGCTGCCGCGGTCGATCCCTTCGGCCAGTGCCGGAGCGCTCTCGAACGCTTCCACCACGAAAACCTGCTGAGATGCCTGTTGGTAAGACAGCCGGATGCCGAAGCCTGCGCTCGACCCGCTACTGATGAGGGCATTCTCTTCCGCGATCGACGTGATGTAGGTAAAAAACCGGTCGCGCTGCTGGGCGCGGGCTGGCGCAACCAGAGCATCGATATAGCTTTGGACCGTCGAATAGTTTGCACGGTTAACGGTCTGATCGAGCAGGGTGGGGAAGAGATAAAATTCGTTCAGCTGCTGAAGCGCCCAGTCCTGCCGACTTGCAAGAGAGCAGGCATCGGCAATGGTGCCACCGCCAGTTCCGGTGTTGCCGCCGCCGCCACTGGAATTACCACCGCCCCCGCATGCGGCCAGTGAGACTGCCAATGTTGCGCTTAGAACGGTGCGACCCAACCCCATAATCCTGCTCCCCTTGCTATCCGCCTTAAATCCCGGCGATCGGCCTTCTTCTGACCATGACGGCTTAATTGAGGGTGAGCAATAGCACGAATAAACGCCTGCAAGGCCCATTTCCCCGTAAAATCGGTGCAAATTTCGCCTCATGGGATGGTTTGCACCCCCGAGCTATGCCTTAAGGGCAGGCCGAAAGATGCCCGCAATAGCGGAAAAGAGGAGATTTCATGGCGAGCGGCGTAGCGCCTTGGGTGCTGAATGCGGTTGGCGGGGTTCCCGTCGGCCATACTCTAACACTGGAGAAGGTTGCCGACGAGAGCGTGCTTGGACGCGGCGGCTTTGCATTGACCAGCGCAGCTTTTCAAAACGGCGGCGAACTCGACCCATCGTTTACGGCGATCGAGGAGGATGCGGTCGCTCCTCCGCTGGAGTGGACGTCGCCGCCCCCAGGGGCCCAGGAAATTGTTCTCGTGGCAGAGGATGCCGATAAGGGCCATGTCCACTGGACGGTCTGGGGCCTTCCCCCGCAGAAGGGCAAGCTGATGGAGGGCGAAACGCCCCCCCGCACCGGCAAGAACGCGCATGGCAATTCGGAGTGGCTGTTGCCCGATCCTCCGCTGGGCGAGGAACACCGGTATGTCTTTCAGCTTTTCGCGATTGATCTCCCGCTCACACTGATGCCGGGGGCAACGCATGAGGAACTCGTCCGCAATCTGGACGGACACGTGACCGCCGCTGCGGTTCTCACCGCCCGGTTCGAAGGCCATGAGGTCGAGGAACTGGACGTCGAGGATCTCGGCGACGTAGATTGAAGCATAGCCTAGGAAAGGATTAGTCATGGCTGGCAAGAACAACGCACTGCAGAAGCCGGTAAATCTATCGCCGGAACTGGAGAATGTCGTGGGTAAGGGTCCGATGACCCGTGCGCAGGTCACCTCCAAGGTGTGGGATCACATCAAGGCTAACGACCTTCAGGATTCCAAGGACAAGCGCATGATCAACCCCGACGACAAGCTCGGCGCGGTGATCGGCAAGGAACAGATCTCCATGTTCAAGATGACGGGCGCCGTCTCGAAGCACATGAGCTGACAACTGGCTATCGGCGGTGTAACGGCCAGTCCGTTACGCCGCCGGTCCATAGCGCGAGCCAGACCAGGATCGGCTGCGCGATCATCCTCGGTATGTGATAGCCGAGCCCAAATCCGCCATCGGCGCGGGCCATATCCAAAGCGAAATGATGGATATTGGCGGGGAATACGCAAACGGCATAAGCTGCAAGGCCGATCGCTCCGGCCCTCCGCAAAGCCAGGCTTACCGGTTGCACCAGCGCCGCCGCACCCAGCAGTTCGGCAACACCCGTCCAGAAAACCACTGCGTGCGGCATCGGCACCCAGCCCGGCATAATCAACAGAAAAGGCTGTGGGTCGGCTAGATGGATGACGCCTGCAAACGCATAGAAGGCTGCCAGTAGCCAACGAAGTCCGGTCCTGATCATGAGCCCCGCTATCAGTATGCGATTGCCGGTTCCAGACAATCGATCATGAAAAGACAGAGATCCCGGCGCCAAAAAGTGGCTCTATATTTCTTGGGGATTAGCCCGTGCTCCGTTCGTCGACAACCTCGACGCCCTTCCAGAAAGCGATGCGGCCCTTTATTTCCTCCGCTGCCTCCTTTGGTTCGGGGTAATACCATGCCGCATCCGGATTGATCTGCCCGCCGGCGTTGATCGAGTAATAATTCGCCGTACCCTTCCACGGGCACTCGCTGGTGGTATCGCTGGGCACCAGAACACCGCGCGCGACATCGTCTGCAGGGAAGTAATGGTTTCCCTCCACGACGATCGTTTCGTCGCTGCGGGCAAGCAGCTCGCCATTCCAATGCGCAGATACGGTCATGGGCGAAGCCTTTTCTTGTTGTTCGTGTTTGCTAGGACAGTCCGCGAAACAACAAGGGGTTCCTGTCCATGCGCCGTTTCCTGCTAGCTTCTGCGGCTGCCGCCATCGCGTGCGGCTCCCCGGCATTCGCTCAAGACAATGCGGAGCGCATCGCTGCAGCCGCTCTCGAAGCGGCTCCTGTATGGGACGGGCATAACGATGTTCCCATCCAGCTGCGTTCGCGGGTTGGCAACGTGATCAACGATTTCGATTTTCGCGATACGCTTGATACGGCCTCTGCAGATCATTCGGCCATGCATTCGGACCTGATCCGCCTAAAGCAGGGGGGGGTCGGGGCGCAGTGGTGGTCCGTTTATGTCAGTGCAAACTTGGCGGAGCCCGAAGCGGTTCAGGCTACGATCGAGCAGATCGACGTCACGAAGCGCCTCATCGCGCGCTATCCCGACGATATGCAGCTCGCGCTGAGCGCGGATGAGGTAGAGGAGGCGATGGCGGCCGGGCGTATTGCCTCGCTCATCGGGATGGAGGGTGGCCACTCGATCGGGTCGAGCCTCGCCGTATTGCGGCAAATGTACGATCTTGGCGCGCGTTACATGACGCTGACGCACGGAAAGACCTTGAGTTGGGTCGACAGCGCCACCGACGCTCCCAGGCATGAAGGGCTCAACGCGTTCGGCAAGGATGTCGTGCGCGAAATGAACCGCATCGGGATGCTGGTCGATCTGAGCCATGTCAGCGAAGCATCGATGATGGATGCGCTCGATGTAGCGCAGGCCCCCGTCATTTTCAGTCATTCGGGGGCGCGGGCCGTCGCGGGGCATCTGCGCAATGTTCCGGATAGTGTGCTTGCCCGCATGCCTGCAAATGGCGGTATCGTGATGGTCGTTGCATTGCCGTGGTTCATCAAGGAGGACCTTCGCACTCATTCGGCCAATCGAGCAGGCGAAGAAGCCCGTCTGAAAGCCCTATATCCGGGCCTTCCAGATACAGTCGAAGCCGAGCTTGCCAAATGGGACGCTGAAAATCGCGAACCGGTCGCGACCATTTCGGATATGGCTGACCACATCGATCATATTCGCGATGTTGCCGGCATCGATCATATCGGCATCGGGGGCGATTACGATGGCATGCCGAGCGGCCCTGTAGGAATGGAAGACGTCGCCGGCTATCCCGCCCTGTTTGCGGAACTCGCCGGGCGTGGGTATTCGCAGGATGATCTCGAGAAGATATCATCCCGCAATATGATGCGGGTTCTGCGTGAAGCGGAAGCGTTCGCCGCCAGCGTTTCCGACCTCCCTCCGATCGAATACCCGGCTGGCGAACCTCGTGACGATAGCGAATGAACGCCAACATGCGATGCCCAGGCGACAATCTGTAAACTGGCGCTGGAGACGCCGTCAGAGTTTTGCCAGTGTGAGGGGATCTCGCTCACCGTCGTAGAACTGTTCGAGCGCTTCGGAGAAGACTTGCGCGTCTTCATCTCCGCAGGCGAGTTCGAAAAGCGTCATGGAGCTTCGAAACTTCAGTGCATCGACAGGTCCGAGAATATCTTCGGCCGACATTGTGCCGGCCCAGTCCAGCATGGCTTCCGTCGCTTCAAAAAGCCGCGGGCCAAGTTCGTCATGGGTACAATAGGACGTCGCTTCGGCCTTGTCGGCAAGCGCGAATCTCCGGGCGTTTGCACTGCTGCCTAGTCCGGCAATCTGGGGAAAGATGAACCACATCCAGTGGCCCACTTTCTTGCCTTCGTGAAGTTCGGCAAGTGCAACGTCGTAAGCGCCGCCGTCCTGAGCGTTCAGGAAATGGGCGAACTCGCTACGTTCAGTCGTCTTCGTCGACATGGTCGGGGAGCCCGTCGAGCTTAGTCGAGGCATAATCCTCGAGCTCGTCTTCACTCATGCTATCGTACATGTCTTTCGAAGCGCCCTGAAGGTCACCGACCTTTGTCTCGCCTCTCTTGGCGGCCAGCGCAGCGCCGGCCGCGCGTTGCTGGGCTTTCGATTGTGCAGGCATCAGTTCTGCGCCTCCAGTTCGGATCCTAATTTCAGGACTTCGTCGCCATCATCCTGCCGGACGAGATAAGCCGGATTATCTCCGTCGCCATCCTTCGTCACTTCCGCACCCTGCAGGGTGCGGGTGACTTTCCGTTCGAACCGCTCCGAAATCTGACCCTTACCTTTGCCGTTACCCCAGCTCCATTCGACATACTGGCCGGACCTGAAACTGTTTGAATTGCTCATGCGACCTCTCCGCAGATGCTCAGTTTTCGACAACTTCCAGTCCGTCTTCGGTAGTGGTGCGGTCTTGTTGCGTTGTCGCCTCGTCATCGCCCAGATCGGTCACGATGCTGTCGGTATCGGTGCTACCGTCTTCCATGGACGAAATCTGACCGCTCACTGTGCCTTCTTCCTCGACATCGCCCGTGGTCATTGCGGGAATAATCCAGGTAATCGACAGAAGGATCACTGCCAGAAGCAGACCTCCGGCCAGTACCCAGCGTACGACGCCCTCTTTCGAGCCACCGCTTGCTTCGGTTTCGTCGATGTGGATCTCTTCGCCTTCTTTGTGCACGCGGTAATACTCCCTCAAAATGTGCGAACCCGCAGGTATCAGGGAGATTTACGCTTCCGTGCGGGGAATGTTCCTTTGCGCTAGTCGCGCAGCAGATCGTTGATCCCGGTTTTCTCTCGCGTCTGGGCGTCCACCGTCTTGACGATCACGGCGCAGGCCAGGCCCGGGCCGCCGTCCTTGCCCGGCAGGGCTCCGGGCACGACCACCGAGTAAGGGGGTATATGTCCGCGGATGACCTCGCCGGTGTCGCGATAGACGATCTTGGACGACTGGGTAATGAAAACGCCCATCGCGACGACACAGCCTTCACCGACAATCACGCCTTCGACGATCTCGCTCCGTGCGCCGATGAAGCAATTGTCGCCGATAATGGTGGGATTTGCCTGCATCGGCTCCAGCACGCCGCCAATACCCGCACCGGCGGATATATGGCAATTTTCGCCGATCTGCGCGCAGCTGCCGATGCTGGCCCAGGTGTCGACCATCGTGCCCTTGCCGACATAGGCTCCGATATTGACGAAACTGGGCATCAGTACGCAGCCGGGGGCGATGTAGGCACCTTCGCGGGCAATTGCGCCGGGCACAACGCGGAACCCGGCCTGGCGGAAACGGGCATCGTCCCAGCCGGCGAACTTGCTTGGAACCTTGTCGAATGCAGGATGGCCCGCACTCCCGCCTTCCATGACTTGGTTGTCGTTGAGGCGGAAGCTGAGCAGAACAGCTTTCTTCAGCCACTGGTTGACGGTCCACCCGCCCTTGCCATCGGGTTCTGCAACGCGACCTTCGCCGCTGTCGAGCAAGGTGAGCGCCGCTCCGACCGCTTGGCGCACGTCACTCGATTGCGGAGTGACATTGGCGCGGTCTTCCCACGCAGCTTCGATGCGATTTTCGAGGTCGGCGCTCATCTTCATCTCCGGATAATTCGGAGCACGCGTTAGCAGCGTTGCTGCGCTAGTCCATCCCTGCTGCCGTGGCGAATTGGTATGCCCTGTCGACCAGCGGCGCGACACGTTCGGACATCGACTTCGCATGAGCGGATGATGCGGTACCATCGATCACGCGTTTCTTAATACCCTGCATGATGCCCGCCAGGCGGAACAGATTATAGGCAAAGTACCAGTCCATTGGCGGCACGGGATAGCCGGTGCGCGCTACATAGCGCTCCACTGCTTCGTCCTGCGACGGGATGCCAAGTTCCTTGAGGTCGAGACCCTCCAGCCCAGCGCGCCCGTCATGGGGATTATGCCAGTTCAGCATCAGATAGCTGAAATCCGCAATCGGATCGCCGAGGGTGGACAGTTCCCAATCGAGCACTGCGAGTACTTCGTTGGAATCTGACCGGAAGATCATATTGTCGAGCCGGTAGTCACCATGGACCACGCTGCTCTCGTGCTGCGGCGGGATGGTCTCGGGCAACCATTCGATAAGCCGCTCCATCTGGGGCATGTGCTCGGTTTCGGAGAGCTTGTACTGCTTGGACCAGCGGCTGATCTGACGTGCGCAATAATCGGTCGGCTTGCCGAAATCCCCAAGCCCGATGGCAACCGGATCCTTGGTGTGGAGATCGGCAAAAGTGTCGATCATCGAGTTGTAGATTTCCCTCCGCTCGGCCGGTGTATTATTGGGCAGGGAGCCGTTCCAGAGACTGCGCCCGTCGGCGAGACCCATGACGAAGAACTTCGAACCGATAACTTCCGGATCTTCGCACAGGCCGTATGTCTTGGGCACGGGGAAGCCGGTGGGCCCGAGGGCATGCATCACCGTGTATTCCCGGTCCACGGCATGCGCGCTTGGCAGCAGCTTGCCGAAGGGCTGGCGGCGCAGCACATAGCTGCGCGCCGGCGTGTCGATCCGGTAGGTCGGGTTGGACTGACCGCCCTTGAACTTGGTATAGCTCAGGGGGCCCTCGAAACCTTCGACATTGGCCGTAAACCAATCTGACAGCGCGTCGAGGTCCATCCGGTCGGCTTCGGGAACCTCGATGGTGCCGACCATTTCCTTGTCGAAATCGATCGCCTGTTCTTCGGCCATCAGTCGAAGACCACCACGCTGCGCGCAGAGGTTCCCTGCTTCATCTTTTCGAATCCCTCGTTGATCTTCTCCAACGGGATACGCTCGGCGATGATCGTGTCGAGATCGAGGAGGCCGCGCATGTAGAAGTCGACGAGGCGGGGCAGATCGACCGGGAAGTGGTTCATGCCCATGATCGCGCCTTGGAGTTTCTTGCCCGACAGGAGGTCCATGGCGCCGAGGCCGACCTTGCAGTCCAGCGGCATCATGCCGAGGATCGTGGCGGTGCCGCCGCGGCGGAGGATCTTCACGCACAGGTCGGCGGAGGCCTGGCGGCCGACGGCCTCGATGGCGTGGTGCACGCCGCCGCGGGAAATCTTCATGACTTCCTCGACCGCGTTATCGGCCATGGCATCGACCGTGTGGGTGGCGCCAAGTACTTGAGCGAGTTCACGTTTTTCGGCGAGGGGATCGATGGCGATGACATTGCCCGCGCCGGCGATCTTGGCTGCGTTGATGGCCGCCAGACCGACGCCGCCGCAGCCGACCACGGCAACGGTTTCGCCCGGGACGACCTTGCAGGCATTAAAAATCGTTCCCGCTCCGGTAGTTACGGCGCAGCCGATGATGGCCGCACGGTCCAGCGGCATGTCCTTGTCGATGGCGACGCAGGCATTCTCGTGGATCAGCATCTGTTCGCAGAAGGCGGACAGATTGAGCATCTGCCCTACAGGAGTCTTGTCAATCGAACGTATGATCCGGGGTGTTTGGTCGGCCGAACGGCGCGTATCGGCCCCAAGACACAGGGCCATACGGCCGGTGACACAGAATTCGCAGTGTCCGCAGAACACGGACAGGCACGAAACCACGTGATCGCCTGGCTTCACCGTCTTCACTTCCGATCCGACCGCACGCACCACGCCCGCCGCTTCGTGCCCCGGAATGGCGGGAAGCGGGTGCGGATAGGCACCGTCGATGAAGTGGAGGTCGGAATGGCACAGGCCGCATGCCTTGGTGTCGATCAGGACTTCATGCGGTCCGGGATCGGCGAGTTCCACCTCGCCGATCGTGAGCCCGCCGACCTTTTCAAGAATAGCTGCCTTTGCCATCAGCGTGTCGCCCCCATGTCGCCCGAGCTGTGGTTGTCGTTGCCCGATGTGGGCGCCGCACCTTCGCGCAGGGCATTGGCGGTGGGACCGGCTTCGGGAAGATGCTTGGCAAATTCCATCCGTGCGATCGAGCGTGCGTGCACCTCGTCCGGACCATCGGCAAGGCGCAGCGTGCGCTGATGGGCATAGGCATTGGCCAGACCGTAATCGTCCGACACGCCGCCGCCGCCATGCGCCTGGATGGCATCGTCGATGATGCGCAGCGCCATATTGGGTGCCTGCACCTTGATCATGGCGATTTCCTGCTTGGCCGCCTTGTTACCGACCTTGTCCATCATGTCTGCGGCCTTGAGGCAGAGCAGACGGGTCATGTCGATGTCGATACGGGCACGCGCCACCCGTTCTTCCCAGACCGAGTGCTTGTAGATCGGTTTGCCGAACGCTTCGCGTTCCTGGAGACGCTTGCACATCTTGGCGAGCGCTTCTTCGGCAACGCCGATGGTGCGCATGCAGTGGTGGATGCGGCCCGGCCCGAGGCGCCCCTGCGCGATTTCGAAGCCGCGGCCTTCGCCCAGCAGCATGTTGTCGACCGGAACGCGCACGTCCTTCAGTTCGACTTCCATGTGGCCGTGCGGGGCATCGTCATAACCGAAGACAGGCAGGTGACGCAGGATGTTCACGCCCGGAGCATCCATCGGCATCAGGAGCATGGACTGGGCGGCGTGACGCCCGGCGGAAAAATCGGTCTTGCCCATCACAATGGCAACCTTGCAGCGCGGATCGCCCACGCCCGACGACCACCACTTGCGGCCGTTGATGACATATTCATCGCCTTCGCGTTCGATGCGGGTTTCGATGTTGGTCGCGTCGGACGAGGCAGTGAACGGTTCGGTCATCAGGAAGGCAGAGCGGATTTCGCCGTTCATCAGCGGCGTCAGCCACTGGTCTTTCTGCGCGCGCGTACCGTAACGATGGAAGACTTCCATATTGCCGGTGTCGGGCGCGGAGCAGTTGAACACTTCCGAAGCGAAGCCAATGCGGCCCATTTCTTCCGCGCAGAGGGCATATTCCAGATTGGTGAGGCCCGGACCTTCGAATTCGAAGCTTTCTTCGACGTGGTGATGGCCGTCGTTGCGGGGCGGCATGAAGAGGTTCCAGATGCCTTCCTTCTTCGCCTTGGCCTTGAGATCTTCGACCACGGGAATGACTTTCCAGCGTTCGCCTTCGGCATCCTGTTTCTTGTAGGTGGAGACGGCCGGGCGAACGTGATCGTCGATGAAATTCTTCACCCGGTCGCGCCAGTATGCTTGCCTCTCAGTGGGTTCGAAATCCATCGTATCTGTCCTCTTCTCTCAATTCGGTTGCGCCATGAAACTGGCATAAGGTTAGTGCCAAGCCAAGCCCGCTTGGCCGGTCAGGGGGTTATCGAATGCGCATCCGGGTCGGCGCGCACGGCATCATCGATCGGGTCGTTTTCTTCGGTTGGCGGGCGGCGCGACAGCCGGTTCGCCACCCGCGCTTCGTGCTGGGCCCGCGTGATCGGGAAACGCCCCAGCCAGAAGGCTGCGAAGAGCGCCAGCGCGCTGGCCGCGATGACGAACAGCACCACCAGTTGCCGCACGGCATCGGGCGAAACAGCGGCCTGCGGTGTGCCCGGAGCGATATCGACCGATTGCACGATCAGGCTGGTCAGCATGATGCCGCCACCGGTGGCGCATTTCTGCACCAGCCAGTTGCCCGAATAGAACGTGCCTTCCGCCCGCTTGCCGGTACGTTCTTCGAACGCCTCGACGATTTCCGCGACCATGGAGGTGGCCGAAATGATCGAAATGACGCTGGACGTATTGGCGACGATCAGCAGGGCGAACAGCAGGACGGTGGAAGCGGTCGTTCCCGGAGGCGGCCATGCGCCTGCCAGCAGCAGGAAGTAGGGGCCGCAGTAGAATACCAGACCGACCAGCGCGGAGACGGCGGCGGCTTTCGGCTTGCCCCAGCGGCGATGGATGGGGCTGACGATCAGGAACATGAGCACGACCGAAAGGAACAGGACGGCGGGATAGAGCTTGAAGGCCAGATCGCTGAACTGCCACACGTAGAGGTTCACATATTGCGTGATCGAAAAGGTCATGCCCTGAAGGATGTAAGCGGCCAGCCCGCCGAGCGCGAAAATGACGAAGGCCTTTTCGCGGAAGGCATCGAAGATTTCCGAAAAAGCATTGCGGATAGAGAAGGCAGGGGGCCGATGCGGCGGGCGATGCGCCACGACGCGGTGCTGGGCCGCCGCAGAACCGATGACCGAAAGCGCGATCAGGCCCGCCCCGAACATTCCGTAGAGCGCATAGCCTTCGGGCTGGAGCTGGGATTGCGGGGTGGGCAGGAACAGGGTGAAGGTCAGCACCATCATCAGCAGGCCGCCAAGCCAGCCCGACAGGAAGCGGTAGCGGAACAGCGTGGTGCGTTCATCGTAATCGTCGGTGATTTCGGGCACCAGGCTGACCGACGGCACTTCGCAGGCCGACAGGAGCAGGCGCACGCCGACAGCCAGTGCGACGATATCCCAATAGCCCGGCGCGCCGGTGAAGGGCGG
Organism: Qipengyuania pacifica; assembly: GCF_019857205.1. Lineage (GTDB taxonomy): Bacteria > Pseudomonadota > Alphaproteobacteria > Sphingomonadales > Sphingomonadaceae > Qipengyuania > Qipengyuania pacifica. The sequence goes on from NZ_JAHWXO010000006.1 coordinate 20,318, forward strand.
CGACCACAGGAGTGTCCACAGAACGGCCAGCGGAATCGGAGCGAGATAAAGCCACGGCAGGCGGCGGCCCCATTTCGTATAGGTACGGTCCGACAGATGGCCGAGAAGCGGATCGACCAGCGCATCGATCAGCAGCGCTGTCGCCAGCGCCGCCCCGACCGTGCTGGCGTCCACGCCGAGAACGAGATTGTAGAAGGGCAGCAGAAAGAAGCTGAAGCCCGAATCCTTCACGCCGAAGGCCACGGCCCCGAAGCCGTGGGCCAGCTTCAGACGCTGGGGGAGGGGGCCTTTGACGAAGGGCATCAGGGCGCTTTCTGCGCCTCCCTGGCCTGCGCTTCCATCGCTTCGAGAGAAGCCAGCAGGCCGGGTTCTTCGGGGTCCCAGCTATGGCGCGGGCCGACTGTCAGACCGCCATCCACCAGCAGCGACGTTCCGGTTACGAAGCCGGCGTCCTCGCTGGCGAGGAATGCGACCGCATTGGCGATATCCATCGACTGGCCCCCGCGCGCCACGGGCTGGGCGTTGGCGGACATCTGCGCGATTGCGGCCTTGGCCATCGCTTTCATTTCGCCCGTCAGTTCCAGACTGGCGGTGAAGATATTGGTGTTGATGAAGCCGGGCTGGACCGCGTTTACGCGAATGCCGTGCCGGGCAAGGTCGGTCGCTGCGCATTTGGTGAGATGCAGCACGCCCGCCTTGGCCACGGCATAGGCGGTGGGGGAGTAGCCCGGGCCGACGGCCGCCACGCTGGATACGTTGACGATGCTGGCACCCCTGCGCCCCTTCATATGCGGGACGGCATAACGGATGCCGAAGGCCACGGACCGCAGCAGCAGGTCCATCGTGCGGTCCCAGTCATCCGGTTCCATTTCGGAGATGTCGGCGCGGGTGCCGCCGGCGCCGGCATTGTTGAAGACGACGTCGATACCGCCCGTTTCATCGCCTGCGCGATCCATCAGCGCCTTTATGGCAGCAGGATCGCAGACATCGCATCGGGCGAAGCGCACGTCACCCGGAGTATCGGCGGCCAGTTTCTCGCCCCCGTCGACATCGATATCGGCGGCGAAAACGATGGCACCTTCGCTGGCGAACAGCGCGGTTGCAGCAGCGCCGATTCCCGACGCTGCGCCAGTAACGATTACGGTCTTGCCCGAGAATCGCATGCCTACTCTCTCCCCGAATTTCTCCGTTTCAAGCTTAGGGGAGCGCTGCGCCGCGTCAACGCATTCCGGCTGACGTTACGGCAATGCGGACCGTCGCCAGTGGTCTTGCACATGCCATGCGAATCACCCTAACGTAAGCGTCAACATACCGCTGCTTTAGAAGAGAGGATTCGGCACATGTCCGACAGCGATCTGGAAGCCTTCCGCGCGGAAACGCGTGAATGGCTCGAGGCCAACTGCCCACCCGAAATGCGTGAACCCGTCCGTGACGAGGGCGATGTCTATTGGGGCGGCCGCAATGCCAGCTTCAAAAGCGATGCGCAGAAAGCCTGGTTCGAGGCGTGCCGCGACAAGGGCTATACCGTGCCCGAATGGCCCAAGGCCTATGGCGGTGCGGGCCTGACCCCGCCCGAAGGCAAGATCCTGCGGCAGGAAATGGCGCGCATCAACGCCCGCCCGCCCCTGTCCAGCTTCGGCATCTGGATGCTTGGCCCGGCGCTGCTGCATTTCGGCACCGAAGGCCAGAAGCAGAAGTTCCTCAACGAAATCGCGCGCGGCGAAATCCGCTGGTGCCAGGGCTATTCCGAGCCGGGCAGCGGTTCCGACCTGGTTTCGATGCAGACGTTCGGTGAAGACAAGGGCGACCACTGGGTGGTCAACGGCCAGAAGATCTGGACGTCCTATGCCGACGAAGCCGACTGGATTTTCTGCCTCGTCCGCACGGACAAGGAGAACAAGTACCAGGGCATCACCTTCATGCTGTTCGACATGGAGAACGAGGGCGTCAGCACCAAGCCGATCAAGCTGATCAGCGGCAACAGCCCGTTCTGCGAAACCTTCATGGACGATGTCACCGTCCCCAAGAGCTATGGCGAGGACATTCCCGGCTATGTCGGCGAGATCAACCGCGGCTGGGACGTGGCGAAATATCTGCTCGGCCACGAGCGCGAGATGATTTCGGCTACCGGCGGCGGCGACCGTGCCTCTTCGCTGGGTGCCGTGACGTCGCGTGCGGGCCTGCTGGATCCGGTGCTGCGCGCCGAAATGGCCATGTTCGATGTGGATGCCTTGTCCTTCACCGCCATGAGCGAGAAATTCATGGACGAACTGAAGGCCAGGAAGGGGCATCCCGCCCAGCCCAACATGCTGAAATATGCCGGGACCGAGCTGAACAAGCGCCGCCACGAACTGCTGATGGCAGCGGGCGGCAGTGCGGCGCTGGAATGGGAAAGCGAAGAGAGCAACGGCGGCAAGACCGCCCGCAGCTGGCTGCGCACCAAGGCCAATTCCATCGAAGGCGGTACGAGCGAGGTCATGCTCAACGTCATTTCCAAACGTATTCTCGACCTGCCGGGAGCCTGATCGATGCCTCTGTATTACGACGACGACCAGACGATGCTGGCCGAAACCGCCAACCAGTTCATGGCGGAAGAAGGGTCGATCAAGAACCAGCTGCGCCACTGGCGCGACCGCAACTGCAAGGACGGTTTCGGCCATGCCCTGTGGAAGCAGTTCGGCGAAATGGGCTTCACCGGAATGCTGGTGGGCGAAGACGACGGCGGGCTCGGCATGGGCCAGGTGGAGGCGAACATCGTGCTCGAGGAAATCGGGCGCAATCTGACGCCGTCGCCTTTCCTGTCGTCTTCCGTGCTGGCTGCGACGGCGCTCAAGCACGGAAGCAACGATGTGAAGGGCCGCTGGCTTCCGGACCTGATTTCGGGAGACAAGGTCTATGCCGTCGCGATCGACGAAGGGCCCAAGCACCGTCCCGAAACGATCGCCTGCAATGCCGAGAAATCGGGCAATGGCTTTCGCCTGTCGGGCAAGAAGGATTTCGTGGTCTATGGCGCCAGCAGCGAGATGATCGTGGTGGCTGCCCGGACTTCGGGCAGTGACAGCGATGATGACGGCGTGACCCTGTTCGCCGTGCCGCAGGATGCCGCGGGCATGAGCCACGACAGCGTGCGCCTGGTCGACAGTTCGATGGCCAGCCACATCACCTTCGACGGCGTGGAGCTGGACGGCGATTCCGTGATAGGCGAAGTCGATGGCGGGCGCGAAGTCCTCAACGCCATGCTGATGGCGGGCCGCGTCGGTTCGGCAGCGGAAGGAGTGGGCGTTGCCCGCGGCGCGATGGACATGACGGTGGATTACCTGCGCCAGCGCAAGCAGTTCGGCAAGGTGATCGGCGAATTCCAGGCGCTGCAGCACCGCGCCGCGCATCTCTATTCCGAAGTCGAGATCGCCCGCGCTGTCACGATCAAGGCAGCCCAGCTTGTCGACGGCGCCAGCGAAAAGGCCGATTTGATGGCATCGGTCGCCAAGGCCAAGGTGGCCAAGGTGGCGGGACTGGCCGTGCGCGAAGGCGTGCAGATGCATGGCGGCATCGGCATGACCGACGAATACGACATCGGGCTCTACATGAAGCGCGACCGGGCGTTGCAGGAATTCCTGGGCGACCAGTATTACCACGCCGGCCGCGTTGCCGAGCTGAGCGGTTATTGAGCGGGAGAGACATGATGACGCTTGAAGACCTGTTCAGCCTCAAGGGGCGCGTTGCGCTCGTCACGGGCGGGAGCCGCGGCATCGGCAAGATGATCGTCGAAGGCTTCCTCGCCGCCGGGATCGAGCGCGTTTACATCAGCGCGCGCAAGATCGACGAAATCGAGGAAACCTGCGCCGAGCTGGGCGACAGGGTGATCGGCATCCAGGGCGATCTGTCGACGATCTCGGGCATCGAGGCGCTGGTGGAAGAGCTGTCGAGCCGCGAGAGCAAGCTCGATATCCTCGTCAACAATGCCGGGGCGGCCTGGGGCGTCGACTATCTCGAGTTCCCGGAAGCGGGCTGGGACAAGGTCATGGACCTCAATGTGAAGACGCCGTTCTTCCTGACCCAGAAACTGCACACGCTGCTGACCGCCGCCGCCAGTGCGGACAAACCGGGCAAGGTGATCAACATCACCTCGATCGACGGGCAACGGGTCAATCCTTGGGAAACCTACAGCTATCAGGCGTCGAAAGCCGCACTGATCCACCTGACCCGCCGGATGGCGGCGCGGCTGGTGAAGGACCACATCTACGTCACCAGCCTGGCGCCCGGCGCCTTCCCCTCCAGCATGAACCGCGCAGCGCGCGACCATGAGGAGAAATCGGCCGCCGGCATCCCGAGCAAGCGCGTGGGCGACAAGCTGGATATGGGCGGCACCGCCGTATACCTCGCCAGCCGGGCCGGGGACTATACCATCGGCGAGACGCTGACGGTCGATGGCGGCATTGTGAATGCTCTCCTTCCGACCCACTTTGCCGATCCGGGATAAGGGTTCGAACCGTTGATCCGATAAGCGCCACTACCCGTTGAAGGAGAGCGGAATTTCCTTGCGGGTGGCGGCGCAGCCAAGCTAACTGGCGCGAATATTTTTCAAGCAGTCAGCCGGCATTCGCCAGCGGTGAGGGGTCGATAAAGTGCGTAGTGTTTCCGTCCGTGCCATCAGTGCAGCACTCTGCTGCGTTCTCGTAACCGCGTGCGGCGGTGACGATTCGCCGACCCCGACCCCCACCGAAAGCCCGACGCCCGGACCCTCGCCGAGCCCCACGCCGACGCCAACCGAAGTCGATTTCGATTTCTCCACCGATTTCACGTCGAGCATCACCAACTCGGCCTATGCCTTCGCCTATTTCGCGCCGGAAGGCGGCGCCGAAGTGTGGAGCGACGGTTCGCGCCGCAACGGCCAGAGCACGATCGCATATGAGGTCGCGCCGGAGAACGTCGAATACACTTGGCCCGACACGCTCGAGCTGGAAAGTTTCACGGCAGCAAACCTGCTGAACTCGTCCCCCACGATCAGGACATATCGCAAGGGAACGACAGACGGGCTTCAGATGGAGCTGCCGTTCGAGCACGTTCTGCGCGTAGCCTATGAAAAGTCGCAGTCATTCATCCGCGACACGGTGCCCGGCACGCTGCGCAGCTTCCGCTATGCGCTGTTCTTCAATCCGGTCACCACGGATACAACTATCACGGCGAACCTTTCCTATACAGGTACGCCGCAGGCGACCGGCGGCGAGGCAGGCGTTACGCCGTCCGGCGTTATTACGTCGCCCGAAACCACTTTGGTCGTCGGTCCTGACGGGAACAACATCAAGATCAACGGCACGATCCGTATTCTGGAAACCGTCAATGGTAATAACGTCGTACGGGCCGTTCTCCCCATTTCCGGGAACGTGGGCACCAACGGATTCTTCAACGGGCTGATCGAGGACGAAGCCAATGGCTTCGCCGGCAATTTCGTCGGATCGCTCGCCGGACCTTCGCGCGAGGAAGTGTTCGTCGTCTTCTATGTCGTCAAGGTGGACGATGAAGGCGAGGAAGACGAAGACGATGTGCGCAAATACATCGGATCGCTGATCGGCAGCTGATGCATAAACGGACGGGCAGGGCGACCGGCCCGCCCGTCCGCTAGTTCATGAGTTCGCGAACGAAGGGGATCAGCCCGGTCTGGCGCTGGCGCTTCATGCGTTCGGCATCGAGAATTTCGCGCACTTTCGCAAAACACGCATTCACATTTTCATTGATGATGACGTAGTCGTAAGCATCCCAGTGGCTGATTTCCGCGCGCGCACGTTCCATGCGGGCGGCGATCACATCGTCGGCATCGGTACCCCGGCTACGCAGCCGCCGTTCCAGTTCGGCGATGCTTGGCGGGAGGATGAACACGCGGACGACGTCCTGCTGATCCTTCTGGTAGAGCTGCTGCGTGCCCTGCCAGTCAATGTCGAACAGAAAGTCCTGGCCTTCCTTGAGCGCGCCGCGGATCCGCCCCTTGGGCGTACCGTAGCGATGGCCGAACACAGGCGCCCATTCGTAGAAATCGTCTTCCTCGACCATGCGGTCGAACTCGGCGTCATCGACGAAATAATAATGCACCCCGTCGATTTCGCCCGGACGGGGAGGGCGCGTAGTCGCGCTGACCGACAGTTTGATCTCTTCGTCGGCGCCCAGCAACATGCGGCTGATCGTGGTCTTGCCTGCACCGCTGGGCGATGAAAGGATGAAGAGCAGGCCCCGCCGGGCCAGTTTGTCGTGCGAAATCGTGGAATCGGTCATGCGCGCTGTTGGCGCATGAGGCACAGGCGAATCAAGTCCTGCCGACGGATAAGTTTCAGTTCTTGTCGTCGCGTCCGGCCTGCCTGCGCAAGGACCGGTCGCCTTCTCTGCGGGCCTTGCGTTTCGACTGGCTGCGGTCGAACAGCACTTTCAGGGCAAGGCCGGTGCCCACCACCAGGGCCCCCGGAACAGAGCGGGTAGCGACTTTGGTCACGCCGTAAGCAGCCAGCGTTTGCAACATGGAGCGGTTTTCGACCGCTTCCTTGGCAAACTTCGTGCCGTATTGCTTGCCGAGGACGGCTTTCTCTACCGCCATGCGCGACAGGCGCCCGGCACTGCGCAGCGCTATGTCATGAATGATGAGATTGGTGGCGGGGTTCGTGCTGGGCCCGGCGACCACGTGCCGATGCCTCGCGGCGCGATCGGGTGCACTGATGGGTTCACCGACCATGTCAGTGATGTGATCTGGTTTGTTCTGCCTGTTTTTCCGGCGTTTCGCCATGTCCTGCCCCGCTTGCCGGGAAGGCCCGGCGCCTACTTCTTGCGGCCGAAATCGACCGTGACGACATTCGAACCGTCGTCTGCTCCCTTAACGCCTTCCTCTGCGGCCTGTTCCGTGCCGTCATTGTCGGGATGTTCGGTTGGAGCGGGGGCCATGTCGTTGACAGTGGCCTGAAACTGGAGCCCGAAGTCCACGGCAGGATCGACGAACTGCGTGATAGCCGCGTAAGGAATGTCCAGTTCTGCCGGCACCTGATTGAACGACAGGCCGACGGCAAAACCGTCTTCGCGGACATTGAGGTTCCAGAATTTGTTCTGGAGCACGATCGTCATTTCGTCAGGGAACCGTTCGCGCAGGCTGGCCGGGATGGATACGCCCGGAGCGTGTGTCTTGAAGGTGATGTAAAAATGATGGGCGCCGGGAAGTTCGCCGCCGCCATCTTCGATTTCACTCAGCACGCGCCCGACGACGGCGCGCAATGCTTCCTGGACGATGGAATCGTAAGGGATCAGGCTGTCGGGCGTCTCTTCGCTCATGCGCTGCTAGGTGGAGCGAGGCGCGTCATGGGTCAAGCGCTTTAAGCGCGCCTTTACCCTGCCGATATGCGCAATTTCTTGCGCCCCGCCCGCCAGCGCTCTAGCGCGGCTGCCATGCGTACTGGCCGTATCGAGCGTAACACTGCGGAAACCAATATTCTTGTGGACGTCAATCTCGACGGCACAGGAAGCTATGACGTTGCAACGGGCATCGGTTTCCTCGACCACATGGTCGAACAATTTGCGAAACATTCGCTGATCGACGTGACGCTGAAGGTCGAAGGCGATCTGCATGTCGATCAGCATCATACGACCGAGGACAGCGCATTGGCGCTCGGCCAGGCACTTTCAGCCGCTCTGGGCGATAAAGGCGGTATCGCGCGTTATGGCAGTGCCTATTCGCCCATGGACGAAACGCTGGCCCGGGTAGCGCTCGACATTTCCGGGCGACCCTATCTCGTGTGGCGCGCAGGCTTCAGCCAGGAAAAGCTTGGCGAGTGGGACACCGAGCTGATCGAACACTGGTTCCATTCGGTCGCGCAGACCTGCGGCCTGACACTGCATGTCGAACTGCTATACGGTACCAACAACCACCATATCTGCGAGGCGATCTACAAGGGCTTTGCCCGTGCTATGCGGGCTGCGGTCGAAGTCGATCCGCGCAAGGGCGGCACGATCCCGAGCACGAAGGGGCAGTTGGGTGGCTGAGATAGTCGCCCTCGTTGATTACGGCGCGGGCAATCTGCACTCGGTCGAGAACGCGCTCCGCAAGGTCGGCGCGACGGTAAAGGTTACGGCCGACCCGGACGTGCTGCGCGCGGCAGACCGTATCGTTCTGCCGGGCGTCGGGTCGTTCCGGGCCTGCGCCGAAGGACTGCGGGCCGAACAGGGCGTGATCGAGGCGATGCACGAACGTGTCTTCGTCGGCGGGGCGCCCTTCCTGGGCATTTGCGTCGGCATGCAGTTGCTCGCCGTGCGGGGGCTGGAACACGGCGAGACACCGGGTCTCGGCTGGATCGACGGGACCGTTCGTCTGATCGAACCGATCGATACCAGCGTAAAGGTGCCGCATATGGGCTGGAACGATGTGGCGCCCCTGCCGCATGCAAGAAGGCACGAAGTCGTCGCCGAAGGCGAGGCCTATTTCCTGCATTCCTACCACTTCAAAGCGCGTTACCGCGAAGATGTGCTGGCGATGAGCGATCATGGCGGCGGGCTGGTGGCGGCAGTGGGCCGCGACAATGTCGTCGGAGTGCAGTTCCATCCCGAAAAGAGCCAGGCCTACGGGCTGGACCTGCTGAGCAAGTTTCTGGAGTGGAAGCCGTGATCGTTTTCCCCGCAATCGACCTGAAGGGCGGCGAAGTCGTCCGCCTTGCCGAAGGCGATATGGACCGCGCGACGGTCTATGGCGATGATCCGGCCGCGCAGGCCAGACTTTTCGACGCTGCCGGGGCAGGCCATCTGCATGTCGTCGATCTGGACGGCTCGTTCGCGGGTTCGGCGCAGAACCGCGAAGCGGTGGAGGCGATCGTCGCGGCATTTCCGGGTTATGTGCAATTGGGCGGCGGCATTCGCACGCCAGCCGATGTCGAAGGCTGGTTCGAGGCGGGCGTTGCGCGCATCGTGATCGGGACCGCGGCGCTGAAAGATCCGCAATTCGTCAAGGACATGGCCCGCGAGTATGAAGGCGGCATAGTCGTAGCGGTCGATGCGCGCGACGGCATGGTCGCGACCGATGGCTGGGCCGAAGTTTCCGATGTGTCGATTGTCGACATGGCGCGCCGGTTCGAAGACGCGGGCGTTGCCAGCCTGCTGTTCACCGACATCGGGCGCGATGGTCTGCTTAAGGGCGTGAACATCGACGCGACCGTCGATCTCGCGAGGCGCGTCGATATCCCGGTCATCGCCAGCGGCGGCGTGAAGGGGCTCGACGACATCCATGTCCTTTCGCTCTACGCCAATGAAGGCATCGAAGGCGTCATCACCGGGCGGGCGCTCTATGACGGGCGCCTGGACCTTGCGGCAGCGCTCGCCATGGCGGCAAGGCAATGAGGGTGAGGGTTTTGCCATGACCGTGAGGGTTCGCGTCATCCCCTGCCTCGATGTGCGCGACGGGCGCGTGGTGAAGGGCGTCAATTTCGTCGATCTCAAGGATGCGGGCGATCCGGTAGAACAGGCCCAGGCCTATGACCGGGCAGGCGCCGACGAGCTTTGTTTTCTCGATATTTCGGCCAGTCATGAAGGACGCGGCACGCTGCTCGACATGGTACGCCGCACGGCGGAGGTCTGTTTCATGCCGCTGACCGTCGGAGGCGGCGTGCGCAGCGTCGAGGATGCCCGCGCATTGCTGCTGGCCGGTGCCGACAAGGTCGCCGTCAATTCGGCTGCCGTATCCCGCCCTGAGCTGGTGCGGGAGATTGCCGAAAAGTTCGGTAGCCAGTGCGTGGTTGCCAGTGTCGATGCCCGCGCCGCAACAAGCGGTTCGGTGCGCGGCTGGGAGATATTCACCCATGGCGGACGCAAGCCGACCGGTATCGATGCCATCGAACACGCGATCAGGCTGGCGGAACTGGGTGCGGGGGAATTGCTGGTCACATCGATGGACGGCGATGGCACCAAGCAGGGATACGATGTCGAACTGACAAGGGCGATCGCGGATTCGGTTTCCGTGCCGGTGATCGCCAGCGGAGGCGTCGGCACGCTAGAGCATCTGGTGGAAGGCGTGACGCGCGGCCACGCCAGTGCCGTTCTCGCCGCCTCGATCTTTCATTTCGGGGAACATACCATCGCAGAAGCGCATGCTGCCTTGCGCGCGGCTGGGTTGCCAGCGCGCGGTTAGGGGGTTTCGTCCCGCGGCGGGACGACCCGACTTGATTGCAGGCGCCAGGCAACGAAGGTGGTAAGGGCGGCCCATGACCCTCCAGTTCGTCTCGCTTGCTGCGCATATTGCGAATATCGGAGGCTCCACTGCCATGCACATGCAAATGGTCGAACCCAGTGCCATGGTGCTGGTTCTGATCGGGCTGGCCGGTGTAGTGGTCGGACGTTTCCTGCTGGGACGCAACCCGGATTGACGCTGTAAGGGCGGTCCGTGCATAGCGCGGGTCATGGAAACGTTATCCCGCCTTGAACAGACGATCGCGCAGCGACGTACGGCCGATCCGTCACAGAGCTATGTCGCGAGCCTCCATGCCAAGGGCCTGCCTCAGATCGCCCGCAAGCTGGGCGAGGAAGGCGTCGAAGCCGCGGTTGCAGTCCTTTCGGGAAGCGGTGAGGAACTGGTCGGCGAAGCAGCCGATATTCTCTTCCACCTGATTGTCGCCCTGAATGCGCGCGACGTTCCGCTCGCCGATGTTCTGGCCGAACTCGACCGGCGCGAGGGCGTTTCGGGTATCGAGGAAAAAGTCAGCAGGAGCGTGTAATGCCGATTGATCCGACCCAGCCGTATGACGACGACAATATCTTCGCCAAGATCTTGCGGGGCGAGATACCGTCGAACAAGGTCTACGACGACGAGTGGGCGTACGCCTTCGAAGATATCAATGCGCAGGCGCAGGTCCATGTGCTGGTCATTCCCAAGGGGCGATATGTCAGCTGGGACGATTTCAGCGCAAAGGCAGAGCCGGACGAGATCGCCGGTTTCGTCCGCGCTGTCGGCAAGGTCGCCCGCGATCTCGGGCTGGTGGAGCCCGGCTATCGCATGATGGCGAATATCGGCACACACGGGGGGCAGGAGGTCCCGCATCTGCATGTCCATATCTTCGGGGGCGAGCCGCTGGGGCCGATGATTGCGAGGGGACGCGGGGCGGGCAAGTAAGTCGACCCGGTCCTGCGACGTAGCCGGAAAGAGGTTGACCGAATCCCTGGGGCCGGTTAACGGGCCGCTTGATTTCGGCGCGTCGGAGCACCATCTCCGGCGCGCATTTATTTCACGAGAGACATCATGAAGATCCGCAACAGCCTCAAGTCGCTCAAGAGCCGTCATCGCGATTGCCGCGTGATCCGCCGCCGTGGGCGCACCTATGTTATCAATAAGACCAACCGCCGTTTCAAGGCCCGCCAGGGCTAATTGCGGCTCCGCCCGATAAGGGCGGATGCGTTGTTCGACCGGCCCGGCTCCGACGAGGAGTGCGGGCCGTTCGTGTTTGAGGTGGCGTGATGCAGGTCGAAGCGGTCGTGTTCGATGTGGGGCGAGTGCTCTATCAATGGCGTCTCGCCCAGCTGTTCGAGAAGATCGTCGACGATCCGGTGCGTTTACAGACACTGCTCGATGACGTCGTGACCGAGGAATGGCATTTCCAGCACGATCAGGGGAAACCTCTGTCGGAAATGGTGCCGGAACGGATCGCTCAGTTCCCCGATTTCGAACTGGAAATCCGTGCTTATGCCGCGCGTTTCAACGAAACCATTCCGGGGCCGGTGCCCGGCAGTCATGCGCTGGTGGATCTGCTCGACAGACGCGGTGTGCCGCTATTCGCGATCACCAATTTCGGACATGAATTCTGGGCGGGCTTCAGGCCCACGGCACCCATATTCGATACGTTTCGCGATATCGTGGTGTCGGGTACGGAAAAGCTGGCCAAGCCCGACGCGGCAATTTTCGATCTTGCCGAGACGCGGTTCGGCTATCCGGCAGAAGCGATGCTCTTCATCGACGACAATCACGCCAATATCGAAGGTGCGGCGAACTGCGGCTGGCAGGTGCATCATTTCGTCGATGCGCCTCGACTGGAGGCAGATCTCGAGAGGCGGGGGCTGATGTGAAAAAGACCCCGGCCTGAGCCGGGGTCCTGAGTTGCCACCCGATGGAGAGGGGTGGGGATCGACTGGATCAGGCGTTGCACTTGGCAAGATTGTCGGCATCCAGAGCTTCATCCTTGGCGGTGAAGGATGTGATCTGGCCATGTTCGCGCTGCAGTTCGCGGCAGACGCGCAGCGGGCGCGAGTTGCTTTTCTGTGCAACACAGGTGGTGCCCTTGCAGGCCCAAGCCACGCCGCCGGCGATAGTGGTCGATGTCTTGGTCACCGGCTGTGCCAGTTCGACAGTATAGAACATGGAACCGGATTTTGCTTCCGCGCTGGACGGGGCGATGGCGGCGCCGAAGATGAGCGTGGTGTAAGCAAATGCGGCCGCAAGCGCGCCGACATTGGTTGATCGCGAGAGAGTGGTCATGAGAAGTCCCTTTCTAATTGCAAATTTTTCAACGGAGATTGCTGTTGTTGCAACTAGGTTGCAATTCGCAACTTATCCTGAAAGGCCGGATAGCCGTATAGGTTTCGCAATGCAACCTAAATTTGAAGAATTTGGCAAAATGGTTTTTTGCGCTAGATAGGTTTCTGGAAAAGGACTGAAATTATGGGCGAGATCCGCGAACCGCTGCGTGAATTGACCGAATGTGGCCTGCCACAGGCGTTGGAGGCGATGGGTGAACGATGGTCGTTCATGATTCTTCGCGCGAGCTTCAACGGACTGCACCACTTCGAAGAATTTCTCACTGAACTGGGCATCGCCCGCAATATACTGTCCAACCGTCTCGCCAAGCTGGTTGAAAACGGAATTCTCAAGCGGGACCCCTGTGCCGACGACAAGCGCAAGATCGAATATCGCCTGACCGAAAAAGGGCTGGACCTGCTCCCGGCCATGGTGGCTCTGCGCCAGTGGGGGCAGAAATACGGCGCAGAGGTGGTCGAAAATCCCGTGCTGGTCGACGAACGCGACCGGTTGCCGATCGGGCCTACGTCGATCCTCAGTCACGATGGCCGCATTCTCGGCCCGGCAGACCTTCACCTCGTCGAACGGAACAATCTCGGAATTCGTGCGGATGGATCAAAAGCCGAAGGCGGCGAGCCGATCGATCGGGGCGACGTCGTACAATTTACCGGCGGGCAGAAGACCAAGAACGCTGCTTGAGCAGTATCTACCCGCACAATCGGGCGAGGAGCCCCTGCTCACAGTGGTCTATCGCGCTGCAGCGCCTCTGATTCCGTAATCGATCCTTATCCGCACCCATTCGCCCACCATGGGGCGACCGCCTTTTTGCGGTGGGCGGACCTTGAATTGCCATGCCGCCGCCTGGACCGCGCGGCCGATGCCCGAGCCCTGAGGCGATTCGCCGACGATCACGCAATCTTCCACGCGGAAGTCGGGCGCGGTCCTGCAGTCTATCAGACCCCAGCCGGGGCCCTGGGCAGTAGAAAGATAACCGGCCAGTTCGTCGTCATACGGTCGCCTGTACCAGCGAGCGGCATATAGCGGTTCGCCATTGGGCCCGCTGCCGGCGATACGGGGGGTGTCCCCGGGAGCGGGAGTGTCTGGCGGCCCATAGGCCGGTGCCGGCGGACCCTGCGCCGGGGAAGCAGGCGGCGCCTGTCTCGGCGTCTCCTGGAGCGAGAAATCGTTCCGCAGGATCGGTCTGGGTGCTGGCGCTGGCTGCGAAACGGGCGGCTGCGGTGTCGTTTCGTCCTGGGGTGGCTGTTCAGCAGTGGGCTGTTGCGGCGATGGGTCCGGCGCGGCGGCAGAAGGTGCCGGGGATTCTTCAGGCTGGTCTGCCTCATCGGGGGCGGACGTGAAAGCAACCAGCGTGTCGCGAACCTGGCCTGCCTGTTCTTTCACCGATCCAAGTGAAAGCAGTATAAGAACCAACAGGGCTTCGAGCGCCAGTGCCAGCGCCAGCGCGGGCAACCGCTGGCGCAGTTCGGGACGTAGCTCGTCATAGCGTCGCCGTAGCGAATCGATCGGGGTGGTGCGTTCTGTCACGGATACTGCGGCGTTCTGACGTCTGTGCCTCTGGCCGGCGCAAGCCGACAATTCATGCCTACCCCACGTATTTCCGCATGGGCCAAACGATGCGCAGTTACAAGAAAAGCATAGGGGCGTGTGAATATCACCGCTCCGTGCCACCGTGACGTCATCGTTAAAACGATCTCAACAAGTCGCCGTCACAAAATGGCATTTCGCGAATCCAACCCTGCAGCGCGGACGGGCCATTGTGATCGAAATCGAAGTTCAGAATGAAACGCACCAGGACGTGCATCGTATCAAGGCGATGTGTGTGCCGCGCATTGGCGAAGGCATCCGACTGAAAGAGCCGAACGGGCAATGGGCGTCCTACGACATTCTCGATGTCTGGTATCAACAGGCCGAATTCGGCGAAATATGGGTGCCGTACATTCATGTCCGCATGACCCCGGAAGAATTGAAGGCGATCGAAATGTCGCGGGCGAACCCGCTGGTCGATCGCGGTCAGCAGATGCCGATCGAGGATTTCCTCAAGAAATTCGAAGGCGATTACGAACACGAAACGGTCAGGCTCAACCTCGACATGAGCGAAGATTGATCGCCACGCTTGCCCAGAGCCATCAGGCTCTCGGCGCCTGTCTGCGATAACTGAGCGCCTCTGCAACATGGATCCGGCCGACTTCCTCTGCACCGGCGAGATCGGCGATCGTACGCGCCACGCGAAGCATGCGCGTATAGCTGCGTGCCGACAGGCGCATGGCTGTTGCCGCCTGCATAAGTAGTTGCCGCCCGGCCTCGTCAGGTGTGGCAAAACGTTCCAGCGCGTCCCCTTCGAGATCCGCATTGGTCCGGGCCTTCGTCGCATCGAACCGCGCTGTCTGCCGCTCTCGCGCCTGTGACACGCGTGCAGCAACTTGTGCGCTTCCCTCCGCCGGGGGCGGAAGGGCCAGGTCGGCGGCGCTGACCGGATCGACCTCCACATGCAGATCGATCCTGTCGAGCATGGGGCCGGAAACCTTGCTTTGATAATCGGCGGCACACCGCGGCGCTCGGCTACAGGCCAGTGCGGCATCGCCCAGATGGCCGCAGCGACATGGGTTCATAGCCGCGACGAGCTGGACGTTGGCGGGAAAGGACACGTGCGCATTGGCGCGCGCAACATCGACCTTGCCAGTCTCGAGCGGCTGTCGCAGCGAATCGAGCACGGCACGCTGGAATTCCGGCAATTCATCGAGGAACAGGACGCCGAGATGCGCGAGGCTGACCTCGCCTGGCTTGACCCGCAACCCTCCGCCAGTGAGCGCTGCCATGCTCGCCGAATGGTGCGGCGCACGAAACGGACGGGTGCGGCTGATACGCCCTTCTTCCAGCGTTCCGGCCACGGACTGCACCATGCTAACCTCCAGTGCTTCCGACGGCGAAAGCGGAGGGAGAATGCCGGGAAGGCAGCTGGCCAAAAGGCTCTTGCCCGCGCCGGGAGGCCCGATCATCAAGAGATTGTGTCCGCCTGCCGCAGCGATTTCCAGCGCGCGCTTTGCAGTTTCCTGCCCTTTGACCTGCTTGAGATCGCTACCGGCCGGTTCGCTTTCGACCACGCCCGGCTCCGGATCGGGCAGGCGCTGGGTTCCCTTCAGATGATTGAGCAGGCTGGCGAGATCGGGGGCCGCGCACACCGGGACTTCGCTCGCCCAGCGTGCTTCCGACCCTTGAGCCCTGGGGCAGATAAGTCCGATTTCCTGCTCGCTCGCATGGATGGCCGCGAGCAGGACGCCCGGCGAGGGTACGATTCGCGCGTCGAGCGCCAGTTCCCCTACCGCGATCCAGTCGCCCAACTGTTCCGCATCCGTGACCCCCATCGCGGCAAGCAGGGCGAGTGCGATCGGAAGATCGTAATGCGATCCTTCCTTCGGCAGGTCGGCCGGGGACAGATTTATGGTGATTCGCTTGGGCGGCAGGGCAAGCCCCATGCTCGACAGCGCGGCGCGAACGCGTTCCTTGCTTTCACCGACGGCCTTGTCCGCCAGCCCGACGATATTGAACTTGGGCAAGCCCGGCGCGACGGAGCATTGCACCTCTACGCTGCGCGCTTCCAACCCTAGATAAGCGACCGTTTTTACTAGTGCGACCAGAGTTAACCCCCACCCCGAATTCGCCCGTGTGATGACGGCAAGCCAGACGAATGTCGAGCGGAAAGCGGGTTCAGAACCACGGCGAAGAATCATGCCTAACAACACTTTAGGCATATGCATTGGCAAGCCGGAAACTTGCCCTGCTGCACGCATGCGACATGTTTCGCTTTGCTGCGCTCCTGCTGTCCGCCCTTGGCGCTCTGATCGCATCGCCGATTTCCGCGCAATCGCTGGCGCTGGTCAATCTGCCAGTGGTGTATGTGTCGATGCCCTCCATCCAAAAGACACATCAGGGGCGGGCGATCACTTCGACCGGGGCAGCCCGACCGACGGTCCCGCAACATGCAGAAACCTTGCAGTTCGCTGCGATCCGCCCGCAAGCCTATGAGGCTGCGGCCTTACCCGCCTGGACACCGCCCGCATTCGTCGACCGCCGTTTCCGCAGTTATCGCGACGGCATCGCACAATATGGGCCGTTCCTCGTACTCGATGACAGGCGGGTAGCCATGATCGGTGAAACCGATGCTTCCACGCCTAGCCAGTTTCGCGCGATGTTGAGGGAGTTCCCCCGTCTGCGCCAGCTCGACATGGTCGAATGTCCGGGTACTCAGGACGATCGCGCAAATCTCAGGTTGGGGCGCATGATTCGCGCTGCGAGGCTCGTAACCCATGTTCCGGCCATCGGGTCGGTACGCTCGGGCGCGGTCGAGCTTTTCTTCGCCGGCGTTCAGCGGGACATCAGCCAGGGTGCCGAATTCGCAGTGCATAGCTGGATGGATCCCTATGGCCGCGAGGCGGGTGATTTCTCGATCGATTCACCGGAAAACCGGCAGTATCTCGATTACTATCGCGAAATGGGCATGAGCAGCGATCAGGCGCGTGCCTTTTACGATTTTACCAATTCCGTACCGCATCACGGCGCCTTGTGGCTTGGTGCCGGCGACATGCGCCGCTGGACTGGACACCCGCAGCCTGCCACGGTGCGCGCGCAGTCAAAGCCGGTGCAACCGGCCCCGAATCTGGCCTATGCCGACGTTACTTTCTCTTGACGACAAGGCGGGCTTCGCCTAATCGCGCGGCCCTGTAGGCGGTCGCTGGCAGCAGCGGCCCTTTTTGTTGGCGCGATTCGTACGTGCCGAAACTGAACGAAATTCTTTTGTAAGGACGATCCGATGAAGCGGACATTCCAGCCCTCGAACCTCGTGCGTGCACGCCGCCACGGTTTCTTCGCTCGCAAGGCTACTCCGGGTGGCCGCAAGGTTCTCCGCGCTCGCCGCGCCCGCGGCCGCAAGAAGCTCTGCGCGTGATATGAGCCGCTGCGCCTCAGGCGTGGCGACAATCACCGAAATGCTGGCGGGCTCCCATTCGGGGGCCCGTTCGCGTATCTGGCTTCCATGCATCCATCTCTTTCCGTGATCGGCAAGCGCAGCGACTTCCTCGCCGCGAATCGGGGGCTGCGCGTTGCGCGCCCGGGTTTCGTGCTGCTGGCCAATCCCAATGGCGGGAAGGGCAAGCGGTACGGCATAACGGTGACCAAGAAGATCGGTAACGCCGTGGTCCGCAACCGGATGAAGCGGCGCTTTCGCGAACTTCTGTGGGCGGCGCTGCCGGAAGGCGGGCTGCCCGACCATGACCACATCCTCATCGGCCGTGACGGCGGTGTGGAGCGTGATTTCGCTGCCTTGCGCACCGAACTGGCCGCGGCCCTGACCCGCGCCGCGGAAGGCAAGGGCGACCGCCCGCGCCCGCCGCGTCATCGCCGGAGCCGCCGGGCATGAAGTATCCGCTCATCTGGATTGCCCGCTTCTGGCAGTTGGGGCCCAGCCTCATTCTGCCTTCCACCTGCCGCTATCAGCCATCCTGCAGCCAGTACGCCATAGAGGCGTTGACGAAATACGGTGCGATCAAGGGTGGATGGTTGGCGACGAAGCGTATAATGCGCTGCCACCCTTGGGGCGGTCATGGCCACGACCCGGTGCCCTAGCACTGTCTTGACAGGCTAAGACACCGCCCCACATTCAGATTTTCGACCGGACATAGACGGGACCGACCTTGGACAACCATCGCAACGTGATCATCGCCATTGCGCTTTCCTTCCTGCTGCTGGTGGGCTGGACTTCGGCGATGGACTTTTTCTATCCGCAGCCCGAACAGGCGCTGGTTCAGGACAAGGCCGATACCCCGGCCGAACAGGCTGCCATTGCCGATGGGCAGGCGCCTGCTGCCACGCGCCACACGCGCACCGGCGGGCTCGTCGATCCGGCGCTGCAGGCTCAGGAAAAAGCCGACCTCAAGACGGCGCTGGCCAGCCCGCAACGTATCCGCATCGATGCACCGCGCGTGGCGGGCTCGATCAATCTGCGCGGCGGCGTGGTCGACGACGTGGTTCTCAAGGATCACATGGAAGGCACAGGCGACGACAGCGAGCCGGTACGCCTGTTTTCGCCGAACGGGACGCCCGCCCAGCAATTCGCGCAGTTCGGTTATCTCATCAACGGCACGCGCATTGCCGACGATGCCGTCTGGCAGGCCGATGGCCGTATCCTCACCAGTGAAACGCCGGTGACGCTGACGCACGACCTGGGTGACGGCGTCAGCGCGTCGATCCGCTATTCGATCGACGACGAATACATGTTCACGGTCGAACAGAAAGTTACCAATACCGGGCCCAACCCGGCGGTCGTCCAGCCCTATGGCTACGTCAACCGGACCAGCCGCACCGCGAGCGAGGATCTCTGGATCGCGCATTCCGGACCGATCGGCGTGTTCGCCGACGCGGCCGATTACGGCATCGATTACGACGATGTCGACGAAGCGCAGACCATCACACCGGCCGGTCGGCCGAGCTGGTCGGGCTTCGCCGATATCTACTGGCTGTCGGCCCTGGTGCCGCAGACCGGCAGCGCGCCGACCGCGACATTCCGGGCGCTCGGTAACGAAATCTACCGTGCCGACATGATCTACGATGCGGTGACGCTTCCCGCAGGCCAGGCGCTGACGACCACATCGCGGCTGTTTGCCGGGGCGAAGGAAAGCGTCGTGCTCGATCGTTACGAAGACGCTGGCCTGCAGAAATTCGGCCTCGCCATCGACTGGGGCTGGTTCCGCTGGTTCGAAAAGCCGATGCTGTGGCTGCTGCGTACGATCTACGAAGCCGTGGGCAATTTCGGCATCGCGATCATCGCGCTGACCTTCATCGTGCGCGGGCTCATGTTCCCGATCGCGCAGAAGGGCTTCGCGAGCATGGCCGAGATGAAGGCCATCCAGCCGAAGATGAAAGCCATCCAGGAAAAGTACAAGGACGACAAACAGAAGCAGCAGCAGGAGATCATGGCCCTGTACAAGCAGGAGAAGGTGAACCCTGTTGCCGGGTGCCTGCCCATGCTGTTGCAGATCCCGGTCTTCTTCGCGCTCTACAAGGTTCTGGTTCTCGGCATCGAGATGCGGCACCGCGAATTCCTCTGGATCAAGGATCTGGCCGCGCCCGATCCGGCAAACCTCGCCAATGCGCTCTCGCTCGTCGGCATTCAGGTGCCGCAGTTCCTGATGATCGTGTTCGGCATCGGCGTGCTGGCTGTCATGCTGGGCTTCACCATGTGGCTGACGTTCAAGCTCAATCCGAGTGCTATGGATCCGATGCAGCAGCAGATTTTCAACATCATGCCGTGGATCCTGATGTTCGTGATGGCACCCTTCGCAGCAGGGCTGCTGCTGTACTGGGTGACCTCGAACATCCTTACAGTGGCGCAGCAGAAGTACCTCTACTCACGGCATCCGCAGCTGCGCGCTGCCATAGACGAGGAAAAGGCAAAGAAGGCTGCCGAAGCCGAAGCGAAGGCCAGGGGATGAGCGACGAACAAGCTGCCGAACGGGCCGAGCTCGAACGGCGCGCGAACAAGCTGTTTTCGGGGCGGGTGGATTTTCTCCTCTCGGCCCCGCAGCTCAAGTTCCTGCCAGAACCGACCGTGCCGGAGATCGCCTTCTGCGGTCGTTCCAATGTAGGCAAGAGCTCGCTCCTCAACGCGCTGACGGGACGCAAGGCTATCGCACGCGCCTCCGTCACGCCCGGGCGGACACAGGAGCTGAACTTCTTCGAAGTCGGCGACCCGACCGTTTTCCGCCTGGTGGACATGCCCGGCTATGGCTTTGCCAAGGCGCCGGTCAAAGTGGTCGAGAAGTGGAAGGCGTTGGTCCGCACCTATCTGCGCGGCCGGCCGGTACTCGCGCGCACGCTCGTGCTGGTCGACGGGCGCCATGGCCCCAAGGATGTCGACCGCGAAATGATGAAGATGCTCGACGAGGCGGCGGTGGGTTACCGCGTCGTGCTCACCAAGGCCGACAAGATGAAGGCGAGCGAACTCGCCAAGATCATCGAAGCCACGCAGGCCGAAGCGCGCAAGCATGTCGCTGCCTATCCCGACATCCATGTAACCAGCGCGGAAAAGGGCATGGGCATCGCCGAACTGCGCGCTGCCGTGCTGGGGGATGCGGGGGTCTAGCAGACCGCGGAACCGGCCCTTTGTTCGCGTCCGCGGATGGCCGGAAGCATTTGTTTCCGGACACACGAAAACATCCGGCGGCGAGCCCGGACTGTAATGCCTACAAAACAAGATCACGCGGCCGGGGCGAACCTTGCGCGAGACGCGCGGCGTAGCCCGGGAGCGGGATGGCGGTGGCCGGGGAGTATCGGCGCGGTTCGCGTGGCTGCCTGCCGGGCCTCGTGCGACGGGGCGGTAAAGCCGCATCGCACGGATATTCCATGCACTACCGGAGCCTTGAGGCGGGAGGGCATGAACACGAACCTGAACCCCGATTATACTCGAGTGCGACATGGGCAATCGGTGCGACGGGGAGGGTTCGCCTTACAAAGCGTGGAGCCCCTGCCGCTGTCCGCGCGGGCGAAAGGGCCCCGCAACCGCTATCGTACTGCCTGCCGCATCCGGTGAAGGAGGAGAGGTGTCCTTGCGATCCGGAAGAGGTCATCCGATCCCGATCTGGACGCCCGCGCCTTTCGCACCGGCCGCGTTACCCTTCCGGACACCGCCGTCGCGGGCCATGGGGGCAAGGAAGGGGGTGCACCAGCTTTCGCGCCCTCCCGATCCGGCGGGGTCTATGCCGAAAAGGTGCATGAAAGTCAAGTATTTAGCGCAGAAATAGGATTGTTCGAGAGGGGGTCCTACGACTTGTGGCGGGGACGGCTGCAGTCATTGGCGAGAGGGCGATGACGCGCCGGGCCGGGCTGGATTCCCGCCTGCGCGGGAATGACGTCGAGGGCGGACGGGTGTACTCTTCGCTCGAAAAGCCCCGGCCGTATCTGGTGGAGGCTCTCGATACCTACATGAAAAAATTATACTTCACTATCGCGTACAATACAGCGCCAACAGCCACACCCTGCATCGAGGCCCATACCAATTCGGGTGACGGCATTTTAAGTAACCTGGACATTAAACCCCCTCATTATGTCTGAAATTCCGATCAGGGTGCTCACCAATGCTATTGGGTAACAACCTGTCGGATTTTCACAGCCTGTTTTGATCAGTCCAATATAGCCCGTCAATTGCCGATCGAATGACATATTGCGCGGAACGCCACAGCGATGAAGAATGACCGGTAGGTGGCGTTGCGTTCGTCCGTTCTGGCCTAAGTTGTGGTGGGAAGCGGGCTGGTCGATGCTTCGCTCGGTAAACCTTGGGCCTAATTGTCCACGAGCAATTTGATGAAGACCAAATTATATCTTCCAGATTTCTCTGCGGGAGCGATAGCGATGCTCATCAGCTCTTCTGGGCTTGCATGATTGACGCTCTTTAGAACCATCTTTCCGTTAGTCATCTTACGGCTCTGGATCTCCCATTTCCTCTCAGTGAGTTGTTTTTCTTAGAACGTCACGATTTCCTCGAAGCTGGCGTCCGATCGGATACTCAGGCTCATCCCGTTCATCATCGAAGCAACAACTTGTGCGCCGGGATAAAGGTCGAAGCCATAGCCGGGCCGGGCATCGGTAGCAGCTTCTCCGACACGGATGCTCTTCGCGAGGGTGTCGGTCATTGCGTCCTGCTCGGACTGCTCACTGCACGATGCGAGAAATAGGCCAATGCCTAGCAGGGCGTGTTTCCAAAGCATTGTTTCGTCTGTTCCTTCGCGATTGTTCCGGTGGCTTCACATGACAATCGATCATCGATGGAACGACTGCAAGGGGGGCGGCGGCTGATGCGGCTCTAGGCAAGGGGGTTTCGAAGCTGCCAGCTGACGTTCAGGCAATTGTCCGACGCAGTTCAAAGGCCGCGCATGGGTGAAGAGCCGGTAGGAGCTTGGGCTTGCTCCGGCAGGCGGGCAGCTAACTTTCTAGCTGCGGTGCGAGCGAGACTTTCACCCGCATCCATTCGGCCAAGGAAAAAAGAACGAGAACGACCAAGACCGCCCAAATGCCAACATGCTTTCCCAACAACCCGATCAGCGCAAAGCCGCCGAAAAAGAATGGGATGCTAACCTTTGGCAGGATCAACTGCGTGCCGCACCCATTGCAACCGAAGGGAACGCCTCTCCTCAGCAAGTTCGCTCGAGCGAAGGTGATCGGGGCGCTGCATGAAGGGCACTGGCCTCTAGCCTGCGGAACGTCTGGACTGCTCATACTCTCAATCAAATCAGGTAATGCTTTGGTTCACAAGGGGGCCGCTGACAGGCTGTCTGGCTCAGGCCGTCACTGACGAAAGCACGCTCCGAGGGGCGCAGGGCGCATTTGCCGGAAGCTCTACCCTTGTCCCCGAACGGAACCTCGCCTTCCGGTTGCCATTGGTAGAAGGAGAGTTCGCGCAGACGGATTGCGGGGAGAGGTCGACAACCTTGTACGGGGAATGCCGAATGCTCGACCGGATCAATGATTTCATCGGTGCCGATATCGGCCTTCATGGAGAGGTGGCGGAAGCGGTTCTGATTGCCGTGCTCGTCGCGATGGTTGCATTGGCTATGCATTGGCTGGTGTTCCGCGGATTGCAGCACCTTTCCGATGCAAGTGGCAGCAAGGCCGACAATATCGTCGTGTCCCGGCTCCGGCGTCCCACGCGTTTCGCCATTCTCGCGCTTGCTCTGATTATCGTGGCGCGGGAATTGCCGCTTCTGGACGAAATCTGGCAGAAGGTCGCCGGCTTCGTCATGCCTGCCCTGATCGGCTGGATGGTTCTGGCGGTCCTGCACGCCCTGGTGAACACCATGGCCCTGAGCGCGGACGTTTCGGTCGAAGACAATCTGCGAGCACGGCGAAGGCGGACCAAGCTCGCCATGTTCAACCGCATCGCCACTTTCCTGGTGATTTTCGTCACGGTCGGGGTGATGCTTCTATCGATCCCGGGGGTGCGCGATATCGGCATGACACTGGTCGCGTCGGCGGGTCTTGCCGGACTGGCGGTGGGTGCTGCTGCACAACCTGCGCTGCGTTCGCTCATCGCCGGGGTGCAGATGGCGGCCACGGAGCCGATCAACATCGACGATGTCGTGATCATCGAGGGTGAGTGGGGCTGGATCGAAGAAATCCGCACGACCTATGTGGTCGTCAAGATATGGGACGAAAGGCGACTGATCGTCCCCACGACCAAGTTTCTCGAAGAGCCATTCCAGAACTGGACGAAGACGACAGCCAAGCTGCTCGGCACGGTCTTTCTCTATCTCGACCCGGCAGCGCGGGTGGAGCCGATCCGGAGGGAATTCGAAAGGCAGATCAACGCCAACAAGCGCTGGGACGGACGCGTTCAGGTTACGCAGGTGACGGAGACGACGCGCGATACCAAGGAAGTCAGGCTTCTGATGAGCGCCAAGGATTCGCCGACCTTGTTCGATTTGCGGTGCGATATCCGCGAAGGGATCACCGACTGGATATCGCAAACCTGCCCCGAAGCCTTCGCGCGCAATCGATGGATCGACGAAACCGGGAGAGAAGCGGCCAGTTCTTGAGAGGCTTGGCGGGAAAGGTGCCCCGAACCGGCTACGTCGCAAACAGCATCGCATCGTCGGCGAAGGCCTTCATCTCCAGCGCATTACCGCTGGGATCGCGGAAGAACATCGTGGCCTGTTCGCCGGGCTGGCCCCTGAAGCGGATCGTCGGTTCGATCGCGAACTCGACCCCGGCCGCCGTCAGCCTGTCGGCCAGGTCCTGCCAGTCTTCCATGGCGAGCACGATGCCGAAATGCGGCACCGGAACGCCGTGGCCATCGACGTGATTGCTTGTCCGATCTCCAGCCCCGCCGGGGGCGAGATGGGCGACGATCTGGTGGCCGTAAAAGTCGAAATCGACCCATTCGTCGCTCGAGCGCCCTTCGCGGCAGCCCATGGCATCACCATAAAACTCCCGCGCCGCGGCGAGATCGTTGACGGGAAAGGCGAGGTGGAACGGGCGCAATGTCATGGTGATGGAATAGGCCAGCGTTTGACATTTTCCTACAGTCACCTGCGCCTGTCGGGGTAGGCCTCCCGTTCAAACCCATCGCTCCGTGCAAGGCCAGGATCTGGTCAATCGTTCAGCATCGACAGCGACGGGATGAACGCCTAACCCCCAGACGAATCGCAAGGGGCACCGCATGAAGCTCATCATCGGCAATAAGAACTATTCCAGCTGGTCGCTGCGCGGGTGGCTCGCCGCGAAGCAATCGGGCCTGTCGTTCGAGGAAATCGTCGTCCCGCTGTTCGGCGAGAACTGGGAAGCCGACAAGCATGGCGGTCAGATCCGACCCTCGTCGGGCAAGGTGCCGCTGCTGTGGGATGGCGACGCGGTGGTGTGGGACAGCCTCGCCATTCTCGAATATCTCGCCGACAAGGTCGGACGCGACCGGTTCTGGCCCAAGGATGCCGTGGCGCGGGGCATGGCCCGATCAATGGTTTCCGAAATGCACTCGTCCTATGCCGCGCTGCGCGGCGAATGCCCGATGAACGTGCGCAAGCGCTTCGACGGTTTCGAGCCGAGCGAGGCGTGCAAGGCCGACATCCTGCGCATCCTCGGCCTGTGGGCCGAAGCGCGCAGCCGTTTCGGCAGCGGTGGGCCGTTCCTGTTCGGCACTTTCGGCGCGGCGGACGTATTCTTCGCCCCGGTAGTGTCGCGTTTCATCAGCTATCAGATCCCCGTCCCGGGTTTCGCCGCCGCCTATATGCAGGCGTTGTGGGAACATGAGTGGATGGAAGCTTGGATCGCCGCATCGGAAAACGAAGAATGGGTTATCGAACAATACGAAACGGTTGGCTGACCGCCATAGCTGCGCTGGGGGCGCTGTTCCTCCCCGCGCAGGCGCAGGCATGGGGCTTTTACGCCCATACCGTGACCGCCGATATTGCGATGGAGAACGTGCGGCCCGAAACGCGGGCGAAGATTGCACGGCTGCTTCGTGCATCGCCCATGCTGGGCACACCCGATTGCGCCATCGAAACGTTGCAGGATGCGGCCGTATGGCCGGATTGCCTGCGCGGGGCCTACTGGAGGTGGGGTTACACCTTTTCGTGGCACTACCAGACGGAGCCGGTGACCGAGGAATACGACGCGCGCAAGAACTGTTCCGGCCTCAACTGCGTCAGCGCGCAGGTCGAACGCAACCAGCGTATCCTTGCCGATGAAAGCCTGCCCGACAATGTGCGCGTGGAAGCGCTGGCGTTCCTCGTCCACTTCATCGGCGACATCCACATGCCGCTGCATTCGGGCGACCTCGACGATCGCGGCGGCAACGATCGCGAAACGACCTATGGGATCGTGCCCGGGCTCAATCTCCACTGGGTGTGGGACGGCCCGCTGGCAGAACGTGCGATCAGCGGCGATCCCCCGGTAGCGCGGCGGTATACGGCGCAGGAGCGCGCCGAACTGGCCGGCGGCACATCCGCCGACTGGGGCCGTGAAAGCTGGGAAATCGCGCGGGAATTCATCTATCCCGAAACCTTCGGCTGCGATCCTTGCGAGGGGGATCTGCCTGACCAGGTCGACATGTCGCAGGCGATCATCGACCGCTCGCTGCCGATCGCCCGGCGCCGGGTATTACAGGCCGGACTGCGCATGGCCGATTATCTCGACGCGGCGTTCGAGCCCGGTCCCCTGCCGGAACCGGCAAGCGATTAGGGAAGGCGTTTGGTAGGGTAGGGCGTGCCGTCCCTGCGGGTATAACCATCCGGCCCGAAGACCATGTCGATATCCGGGTATGCGCCCGAATCGCGGGCCTTGTCGCCCGCGCTCACTGCCACGAACACGCAATCGGACGTGGACCGATTGTGCAGCCGATGCCCGTTTTCCACGCCAGCCGCCCAGGCGAGGACATCGCCCGGTCGAACGATGCTTTCTCCCTCGTCCTCGATCAGCACGGCCTCGCCGGCGAGCATGACGACCAATTCGTCTTCGAGGCGGTGCCAGTGCCGCTGCGAAGAAAAGGCGCCCGGCTTGAGCGTCACGTGGCTTGCCCCCATACGGGTGAGGCCCGATGCCGGAGCGAGGCGGCGATACCACCGCCCTTGTACGTCCGCATCGAACGGCGCCGGATAACCGGTGGCATTGGTCTGGGGAATGGCATCGAGATCGAGCTTGGGCATTGTCGTACACTCCTGCTAGCGACGCAGGAATGACGCAAGTGATCGACCTCGCCAAGCGACTGATGGCCGCACCCAGCATCACCCCGGCTACCGGATCCGTGTTCGACGCGATGGAAGCCATGCTCGCCCCTCTCGGTTTCGAGGTCACTCGCTTCATGCGCGGCGACGGGGAGGAGGGCACTCCCGAAGCGCCGGTGGAGAACCTGTTCGCCATCCGGCGCGGCCCCGAAGGGTCGAAGCATTTCGCCTTCGCAGGACATCTGGACGTCGTCCCGCCAGGCGGCGGCTGGGCGAGCGAGCCGTTCGAGCCAGAAGAGCGCGGCGACCTGCTTTACGGGCGCGGCGCGGTCGACATGAAGGGCGCGATCGCCTGCATGGTCGATGCGGTCGCGCAGGTTCCTGCCGATGCCGGCACCATCAGCTTTATCATTACCGGGGATGAAGAAGGCCCCGCACTGCATGGCACCCGGGCGATCATCGATTACATGGCCGCAGAGAGCATAACGCCCGATCTGTGCCTGGTTGGCGAACCTACCAGCGTGAACCGCCTTGGCGACATGATGAAAATCGGCCGGCGGGGTTCGGTCAATATCTGGCTGGAGGTTGAGGGCACACAGGGGCATGTCGCCTATCCGCACCTTGCCGACAATCCGATCCCGAAGCTCGTCGCCATGCTTGCCGAACTGGATGCACTGGTACTCGATGAAGGGACCGACTGGTTCCAGCCGTCCAACCTCGAGATAACCGATCTCGAGGTCGGCAATCCGGCGCATAACGTCATCCCGGAAAAAGCAAAGGCGCGGATTTCCATCCGTTTCAACGACTGCCATTCGGGCGCGTCACTATCCGATCAGATCGCCGCCATTGCCAGAAAGCATGGCGGCACCGCCCTGCCTATCGTCAGTGGCGAACCCTTTCTGACGCCGCCGGGACAATTCTCGGACATCATCCATGCTGCAGTAAAGGCGGAAACCGGCGTCGAGCCCGAACCTTCCACCACCGGCGGAACGTCGGACGCCCGTTTTCTGCGGGCTGTGTGTCCGGTCATCGAATTCGGCCTGTGCAACGCAACCATGCACAAGCGCGACGAAGCTGTAGCCATGGCCGACCTTTCGACGCTAAGCCGCATCTATACGCGCATTGCTAGGGATGCGCTGGCCCGCTAGCGGGCACGAGGGAGGGATCGCATGCTGAGGACCTGGTTCGAAATTCCGTTGTGGCAGCGCGTGATAACCGCGCTCATCCTCGGCGTGCTCACCGGCTGGGCGTGGGGCCCGGATGCGGAATCGATCAAGTGGATCGGCGATTTCTTCATCAGGTCGATCAAGATGCTGGTCGTTCCGCTCATCTTCTTCAGCCTCGTGTCAGGCGTTGCCGCGATTGGCGACCTGCGCAAGCTTGGCGCGGTCGGCGGGCGAGCAATGCTTCTCTTCGTCGTGACCGGTCAAATCTCCGTATGGCTGGGCCTGGGGCTCGGCACACTGGTCGCACCGGGCAGCGGGGTAGACACTAGCGCGATCGAAATGGGCGCAACGCCCGAACCCAACCCGACCACGGCAGTCGACATGATCCTTTCGATCGTGCCCGAAAGCCCGGTACAGGTCATGGCGGACGTCTCGGTCCTCCCCCTGATCGTGTTCAGCATGCTCATCGGTATCGGCATCCTGATGGCGAAGGAGGAAGGGCTCCCGGTTCAGAAGGTCTTCGATAGCGGGGCCGTCATCATGCAGAAGGTGACGATGGTGGTGATGGAACTCACCCCCTTCGGCGTTTTCGCCCTGATGGCCTGGGTGGCAGGAACCCTGGGCTTCGATGCGCTGCTGGCGCTTGGAAAACTCGTGGCGCTCAACTACGCGGGATGCCTGCTGATCATTTTCGTCATGTATTCCGCGATGATCAAGTTTCTCGCCAAACTGCCCGTCCGCGATTTCTTCCGCGGGATCATCGATGCGATGGCGGTGAGCTATTCGACCGCCAGTTCCAACGCGACGCTCCCGGTGACGCTGCGCTGTGCGGAGCGCAACCTGGGCGTATCGAACTCGGTGGCAAGTTTCGTGATTGCCCTTGGCGCGACCATCAACATGAATGGCACGGCGATGTATCTGGGGCTCGCCACGCTGTTCGGCGCGCAGATCTTCGGCGTCGACCTCAGCTGGGCCGATTACTTCCTCATTTCGATCCTCGCGACATTGGGCGCGGTGGGCGCTGCAGGCATCCCGGGTGCCGGACTGATCATGATGGCACTGGTCTTCGGTGCCGTCGGCGTGCCGCTGGAAACGATCGCCTTCGTCGCCGGCGTCGACCGGATAATGGACATGATGCGCACCACGACCAATGTCAGCGGCGATGCTGCCGTGGCGACGACCGTGGCGGTGATGACCGGCGAAATCGACACAGGGGAAATGGTGTCGGCGGACGACGTGTGACGATTAGCTCGCTTTAGCTAGCTCAACGGGCACGAATTCTCCCAGCGCGCATGACACACCGCGTTGGGATGGGCTGCCGTGGCCGTCCAGCACGTAAATTACCTCCCCTGCGCAGAGCGAGTTGCCGCGTACGTCGTAGCTGATGGCGCGCCGGATGCCGAGGTGCAGGCAGCTGTTGGGAAGCGTATTGCGCCAGGTTCGCGACCCCACCTTGAAATCGATAGTGCGATCGTCATGCACAATGGTCCGGCTGATCGTGGATGCATTGAGGCACCGCTGGGGTTCGCCGGTGACGGTGGCTGCAGGGGCCTTGCTGACGAAAGGCTGATCGTCTTCGACGGGTGCACAAGCGAGCACGGCAAGGGGCAGAACGAGAACGGTGGCGGTACGGATCATCGCGCATCTCCAGCTGACCCGGACCGTCACATCAGCCCGGACCGGTCTTTGTGTTGCCCCTGCCTGGCTTCTCTAGCACCTTCTTGCGGTAACTGCACAGGTCCACCACGGCGCACCGCCAGCATTCGGGTGTGCGCGCCTTGCAGACATAGCGGCCATGCAGGATCAACCAGTGATGCGCGCCCAGCCGGAAGGGTTGGGGCACACGCTGTTCAAGCTTTGCCTCGACCTGTTCGGGCGTTTTCCCCTTGGCCAAGCCGGTGCGATTGCCGACGCGGAAGATGTGGGTGTCGACCGCGAAGGTCTCCTGCCCGAACCAGCAATTGAGGACCACATTGGCCGTCTTGCGCCCGACACCGGGCAGCCGCACGAGATCCTCGCGCGTGTCGGGCACCTTGCTGTCGTATTCGTCGACGAGCAACTGGCTCAGCGCAATCACGTTCTTCGCCTTGGAATTGAACAGGCCGATGGTCTTGATATGCTCCTTCAGGCCATCTTCGCCCAGGGACAGCATCTGTTCCGGCGTTTCCACCTCGCGAAACAGAGCGCGGGTGGCCTTGTTGACCCCCACATCTGTCGCCTGTGCGGACAGGGCAACCGCGACGACCAACTGATAGGCATTGCCGTATTCCAGTTCGGTTTCGGGCGAAGGATTGTCTTCGGCAAGCCGGCGGAAGAACTCGAAAATCTGGTCCTTCGTCATTGAAGACCCAAAACCTCTTCCATCGTATAGCGGCCCGGCTCGCGCGCGAGCATCCACTCGGCAGCGCGCACGGCGCCGCGGGCGAAGATGCTTCTGTTTTCCGCGCTGTGCGACAATGTCAGCCGCTCTTCCTCGCCTGCTAGGATCACGCTGTGCTCGCCGGCCACGGTCCCGCCCCGCAGACTGGCGAAGCCCACGGCCCCTTCCTGCCGCGCATCGGTATGCCCATCGCGCCCGCGCTCGGACTGCTCGGCTAGGTCGATGCCGCGCCCCTGCGCCGCCGCCTCGCCCAGCAAGAGCGCCGTGCCGCTGGGCGCGTCGACCTTGCGGCGATGGTGCAATTCGAGAATTTCGATATCCCAGTCCGGGCCAAGCCGCGCCGCGGCCTCTCGCACGAGATGCGCCAGCAGCGTCACGCCGAGCGAGGTGTTTCCCGTCTGCAGAACGGCGACGACCCGCGCGGCATTGTCGATTGCATCATGGTGCGATGTATCGAGACCGGTCGTGCCGATGACAATGGGGATACCGGCACCGATGGCGGCGTGAAGGTTCGCATCCAGGGCTTGCGGAACGGAGAAATCGATCAGCACGTCGCTCACATCGGCCAGCCCCGCCGGATCGCCGCCGCGGTCGATACCGCCGGCCAGTTCGTGTCCGCTCGACGCGACGACGTGAGCCAGCGCATGGCCCATGGCACCTTCGCTTCCGATTATCCCGATCCGCGCCATTGGTTCTCCATGTGAGGTTTGATTTGGTATCGCTGTTTGCAGGTGGTTTGAATTGCCCTGCGCCTTCGCTACTTGAGGGCAATGGCCGATATGCGCAACATCGTGATCCTGACCGGGGCGGGAATTTCCGCTGAAAGCGGGATCGACACCTTCCGCGACGCAGGGGGGCTCTGGGAACAGCACAAGGTCGAAGACGTCGCGACACCTGAAGCTTTCGAGCGTGATCCGGACCTTGTGCTGCGCTTTTACGATATGCGGCGAGAGGCGATTCAGGCCAAGCAGCCCAATGCGGCGCATGAGGCGCTGGCGAAGCTGGATGCCGCATGGGACGGCGAATTGCTGATCGTCACCCAGAATGTCGACGATCTGCACGAACGGGCCGGCGCGAGCCGTGTGTTGCACATGCACGGTACGCATCTCAATGCATGGTGCACGGCCTGCGATATGCGGACGAAATGGACCGGGCCGATGCTCGACCGGCCGGCCTGCCCCGAATGCGGCGAACGTGCACTGCGCCCCGACGTCGTTTGGTTCGGCGAAATGCCTTACGAGATGGACCGCATCTACGCTTCCTTGCGCAAGGCGGATCTGTTCGTGAGTATCGGCACGTCGGGCGCGGTGTATCCGGCTGCCGGCTTTGTACAGGAAGCGCGCGAAATGCGCGTGCGGACACTCGAACTCAATCTGGAGGCAAGCATGGGTTCGCGCTGGTTCCACGAATCGCGTCATGGCCCTGCCACGCAGCTGGTACCGCAATGGGTCGACGAGGTGCTAGGCGGCTGATCCGCAGGCGCTGCAAGCCGGGTCCTTGGCGATGGCGAAACTGCGCATGCCCGGCTTCAGGCCATCGAGCAGATGGACGCGGCCCCAATCGGCATCGCCCAAGGTGCTGACGCCGTCGAGCACGATGCGGATCGCCTGCATCGCTGCAAAGGTGGCAACCCATCCCGCCATGGCGCCAAGCATGCCGTCCTCGGCGCAAGTGTCGCAGTCTTCTGCATCGAAAGCGTCGCCCACGAAACAACGGTAGCAGGCTTCCCCGGCGAGATGTCCGGCAAAGGCGCCGACCTGCCCCTGGAAGCGCCCGACAGCAGCCGAGAGCAGGGGCACGCGCTCTGCTACGCAGGCGTCGGAAACGGCAAGGCGCGTGGCAAAATTGTCGGTCCCGTCGAGTACGAGGTCCGCCCCGATCACGAGGTCGGGTGCATTGGCTAACGTGATCCGCCGGTCGCTGATCTGCACGTCCAGTTCGGGATCGAAGCCGGTTACCCAACGCTTGGCGATGACGGCCTTGCCATGACCGATGTCGCGTTCGTTGAACAAGGTCTGGCGCTGGAGATTGCTGGCATCGACACGGTCGTCATCGACCAGGGTCAGTTTTCCGATCCCCGCACCGGCGAGATATTGCAAGGCAGGGCTGCCGATACCGCCGAGCCCGACCAGCACGAGATGCTTTTTTGCCAGGGCAATCTGCCCCGCGCCGCCGATTTCCGGCAGGACGATGTGGCGCGCAAAGCGATCGAGGCGTTCCGGTGACAGGCTCACGCGCGTTCGTCCTCGCCCTCGGGCGCACGTTCCTTGCGAAAACCATGCATGCCATGCCACCACTGCATGGCGATCACGGCGCCCTTGGACGGCTGGAGCAGCGCCAGCAGCATGGCGATGGCGAGCGGGATGATGATCGAGACGATCGCCATGGCCGAAAGGGCGAAATCGCTGGCCAGCATGATCAGTATCGGCGCGAGCAAATGGCCTGTCACGAAGATGGAGATGTAAGCCGGAAAATCGTCTGCGCTCTGGACCGAAAGGTCGAGCGCGCAGGCTGCGCAGCGATCATGGGGCTTGAGCCATTTGCGGAAGATCTTCGCCTCCCCGCAGCGCGGACAATCGCCGCGCGCACCGCGGATGAGCACGGCGGCGAAGGAATGCGGCAGGTCGATATGCGCTCGCGGGGCAGGGGAGTCGTGATGCGGCATCCGCAGCCCTTTGGCCTGTCACGCGCAGCCTGTCGACAGGTCTGTGTATGGTCCTGTCGACAGGCGGTGCATGGATTGTGGAAGCGGCCCGAAGAGCTGCAGGGTTTTCCTGTCAGCTTTCCAGCTGTCTCAACAGGCTGCGTACATCGCCATCCATATCGGCATCGCGCTGGCGCAGGTCTTCGATAAGGCGGACGGCATGGATGACGGTGGAATGATCGCGGCCACCGAACTTGCGCCCGATTTCCGGATAGCTGCGCGGCGTCAGAACCTTGGAGAGATACATGGCAACCTGACGCGGACGGACCACGGCGCGCGCACGGCGCTTGCTGCTCATTTCGGACCGGTCGATCCGGTAGAACTGGCACACGGTGCGCTGGATTTCGTCGATCGTGATCCGGCGGCGATTGGCCGAAAGGATATCGGTCAGCTGTTCTTCGGCGAGCTGCAGGGACACTTCCTGCCCCGTCAGCTGCGCATAGGCGATCAGCTTGTTGAGGCCGCCGACCAGTTCGCGCACATTGCGCGTGATCGTCCGGGCCAGGAAATCGAGCACATCTGCCGGCACTTCGAGCGGCGCGAATCGGGTAAGCTTGGATGTGAGGATCTTCTTGCGCAGTTCGATATCGGCTGCCTGGATATCGGCCACCAGCCCCATCGAGAGACGCGAAAGCAGGCGCGGCTCCACACCGTCCAGAGCCTGAGGCGCGCGGTCCGCGGCAAATACCAGCCGCTTGCCTTCGGCCAGCAGCGCATCGATCGTATAGAGCAGTTCTTCCTGCGCGCTGGCCTTCCCGATGATGAACTGGATGTCGTCCACCAGCAGCAGGTCGAAACTGCGCAGGCGGGCCTTGAATTCCAGCATCTGATTGGCTTTCAGCGCCTGGACGAATTCGACCATGAAGCGTTCGGCGCTGCAGTAGAAGATGCGGCTGCGCGGATGAGCCTGCAGGAAGCTGTGGCCGATTGCGTGGAGCAGGTGAGTCTTGCCCTGGCCCGTAGCGGCCTTGAGATAGAGCGGCGAAAACTGCGGCTTCTCGGTGGCGCCCATGCGCTGCGCCGCGTTGAAGGCGAGCACATTCGCTTCGCCGGTGATGAAGGCTGCAAAGGTCAGCGACGGGTCGAGCCCGACCGAGCTGGTGAAACCGGTGTCGCCCAGCGTATCGGCGCCGATTGCCATCATCGAGGTATCCGCGCCGTCGTTCGCCGGACGGCGGCCATCGGAATGCAGGCGCAGATCGGTGACCTGACGGCGACCCGGATGCACCTGGATGCGGACATCGCGCACTTCGCTGCGGGCGATCTTCCATGCCAGGCTCAGGCGGTCGGCAAAGCGATCCTTGACCCAGTTGGCGCTGAATTCGGTGGGCAGGAAAAGGTCGAGCGTGCCCGTATCCTTTTCGATGCCGCCGACCTGGATCGGCTTGATCCACTGGCTGTGAAGCTGGTGTCCCAGATCCTTTCGCAGGCCCTGGCTGATGTCCGCCCAATCCGCCGCCAGGTTTACCGCTTCCAGATCTTCCATGAAATCGTCCTGTGCCTTTTTGGTCGCCCCGGATTTCGCTGCGTCGCGCATTCTCGTACAGTCCCCCGAAGGGCGCCGTGCGGCACCCTTGAATTGATGGTCAGCGAAAGAGGCACAGTTTGGCCATGCTCCGGAATCGGTGCTTCCGGAGGTCTCCCTCACTTTATCGATTTTCTAAGAGCCCGGGCTGTCCCGTCCCGAGCCGATGACCATTGTCTAGGTCGCGGGCCGGATGAGTCGCAAGGGGGATAACTGTAAAAAACCTGAAATATACTTGTTGACTCAGATGTAAGCCGCAGGCCCCCGTTCAAGTCGATGAATTTGCTCGCAATTGCTCGAAATCAGGATGCGAATCGCGGGTTTCTGGTGCTTCTTCCCGAGGCCGCCCGAAAGGTGCGTACCAAAACGAAACGCGAAAACGACAAAAGGGCCGCCGGTTCGACCGGCGGCCCCTTTTGTCTTACCCTGCCGGCGTACCGGCGAGAGCGAATCAGAGCGCGGAAACGCGCTTCGACAGGCGGCTCATCTTGCGAGCAGCGGTGTTCTTGTGGAACACGCCGCGAGCGACACCGCGTGCCAGTTCCGGCTGTGCTGCCTTGAGCGCGGCCTGGGCGTTGTCCTTGTCGCCGCCTTCGATTGCGACTTCCACCTTCTTGAGGAAGTTGCGGATGCGGCTCAGGCGGGCACCGTTGATGTCGGCGCGCTTTTCGTTGCGACGGATGCGCTTCTTGGCTTGCGGCGTATTGGCCATGTTTGTCCTCGTCAGGCCGCACGGCATGCGCGGCGAAATCTCTTTGGGTGCGTGCGAATGGGCGGCACGGGCCGCCGGAAAGCGGCGCACTTAGCGGCGCCCCTGCGAATCGTCAAGCAAATCGTGGTGGCGACCGGAACGCGGTTGCGGAACTGCGTGCATCGGCTCCGGTTGCTCCTATATGTAGGACCTCCGGCAAAAGGACAAGTATGTGAGCGACAAGCCCGACACCAGCGATGCCGAATGGCGCGAAAAGCTGACCCCCGAACAGTACCACGTCCTGCGCGAAGCGGGCACCGAACGCGCGTTCACCGGCAAATACGACAAGCATTACGATGCCGGCGAATATTACTGCGCGGGCTGCGGCCAGAAGCTGTTCGAAAGCGACGACAAATATAACAGCGGCTGCGGCTGGCCCGCCTTCACCGCCCCGGCCGAGGGCGAGGTCGTGGACGAACACCGCGACGTATCCCACGGCATGATCCGCACCGAAGTGACCTGCTCGAACTGCGGCGGCCACCTGGGCCATGTGTTCCCCGACGGCCCGCCCGATCGCGGCGGCATGCGATATTGCATCAATTCGGCTGCGCTGGATTTCGAACCCGACGACTGACGCTTCACCCGCATCCATTCAGGCGGGATTAGACCTCGCCATGCGATGTCCCGATATTTATAGGGCCTCCGACTGGAGCCGGCGACTAACAATGGGTATCTGCATAACCGATGGATAAGAGAGGGAGCCGCCGCAAGAGCGCCGCGCGCAAGGATGGCGCATCGCGCGCAGCAGCGGACGAGCCGCAGAGCCGGATCAAGTTCTGGATGCGCCGCCTTGTCATCTGGGGCGGCGCGCTGGCGGTCCTTGTCGCCCTGTTCGTCGGCCTCGCCGTCGTCTTCGCGGCCCGGTCGATGCCCGGCTATTATCAGCTCAAGGCGACGCAGACGGCGCAGACCATCGTCGTTCGCGCACGCGACGGGACCGAGATCGTTGAACTCGGCCCCAGCTACGGCAAGTGGCTGACTTCCGACGAAATCCCTCAGGTGATGAAGGATGCGATGATCTCGGTCGAGGACCGCAGATATTATTCGCATTTCGGGATCGATCCCTATGGCCTCGTCCGCGCCGTCTATACCGCGGCGACCGGTGACCGGCGCGTGTCGGCAACCTCGACGATTACCCAGCAGCTGGCGCGCAACGTCTTTCTCAAC
This sequence comes from Qipengyuania pacifica, assembly GCF_019857205.1. Taxonomy (GTDB): domain Bacteria; phylum Pseudomonadota; class Alphaproteobacteria; order Sphingomonadales; family Sphingomonadaceae; genus Qipengyuania; species Qipengyuania pacifica. The sequence goes on from NZ_JAHWXO010000006.1 coordinate 56,750, forward strand.
AACAACCGTTCGCTCGATCGCAAGCTGCGCGAAGCTGTGCTCGCCATGGCGCTGGAGGCGAAGTTCTCGAAGGAACAGATCCTCGAGCTTTATCTCAACAAGGTCTATTTCGGCGGCGGCGCCTATGGCGTGGATTCTGCCAGCCGCAAATTCTTCAGCCATCCGGCGACCGAACTCTCCACCGCCGAAGCGGCGATCATCGCCGGGCTGGTCAAGGCGCCCAGCCGTTATTCGCCCACGGCCGATGTGAATGCCGCAGTGGGCCGCGCCAGTGTCGTCCTGCGCCTGATGAAGGAACAGGGCCGCATCCCCGCCGATGCGACCGTCGATCCCAGCGCCGTGAAGCTCAAGGAAGAAGCGGGCCAGAACTCGGTCCGCTATTTCACCGACTGGGCTTTGCCGCAGCTCGATCTTCTGCTGCCCGAAACGTTCGAACCGATCGAGGTGTGGACTACGCTCGATGTGGGGATGCAGCGGGCCGCCACCGCATCGATAAAGTCCAATACGCCCGATGGCGCGCAGGGTGCGCTCGTCAGCATGGACCGTGACGGGGCGGTGCTCGCGCTGATCGGCGGCACCGATTACATCCAGACCAATTACAATCGCGCCACCGATGCCCGTCGCCAGCCGGGCTCGTCGTGGAAGCTGTTCGTCTATCTCGCAGCGCTCGAGGCCGGTTACACGCCCGACGACCGCGTGGTGGATACGCCGGTCAGCATCAACGGGTGGAGCCCGCGCAATTCGTCGGGCCGCAATGTCGGTGAAATCGATCTGCGCACGGCCTTTGCCTATTCGATCAATACGGTCGCCGCGCAGCTCGGCAACGAAGTCGGCTTCGGTACGGTCGCGTCCATGGCGCGGCGCTTCGGGATCACGACCGAAATCAACACCTATCCATCGATGGTGCTTGGCACGAGCGAGGTTCGCCTGATCGACATGACGCGTGCCTTTGCCGCGGTGTCGGCAGGCGGCAATTCGGTCGAACCCTATGGCATCCTTAAAGTGGAAACGACCGATGGCGACCTGCTTTACGAGCACGAGCGCAACACGCGCAGCACGCAGCTGGTACCCGACTATGTCGCTGCCGGAATCACGGACCTGCTGCAGACCGCAGTCGCCACCGGGACCGGCCGCGCCGCCGATATCGGCAGGCCGGTAGCGGGCAAGACGGGTACGACAAGCTCCAACAAGGATGGCTATTTCGTCGGCTTTTCCTCCGGCATCACGACCGGGGTCTGGATGGGCCGGGACGACAATGTGCGCGTGGGCGGATTGCAGGGTGGTACTGCGCCGGCGCGCGCCTTTGCCGCCTATATGCGCTATGCCGTCAAGGATCGCCCGGTGGAACAGTTCGACACCGATCTGCAGCTTCCGGAATGGCAACTCGAACCGGATGACGAGTACATGCTCGGCGATCCGGAAGATTACTATTTTATCGACGAGCAGGGCAATCTGATCGAACCCGGCACGTCGGACACACCGCGCGAAGATCCCTTCGGCGACGAGTTCGACCGGGCACTCGAAGGCGACCGGCCGCGTCAGCCCATACCGGGTCAAAGGCCGCCGCAGCAGTCGCAGCAGCCGCCCCAGCCCCAACAGCCTCCGCGCGGGGTCGATGGCGCGCCTCAGGCGATCGGGGACGACTTCCTCAACGAAGCCACGGGGGCGAGGCGCGACCAGCGCCCATAGCCCCGGCGGCGCCAGCGCCGCCCCGAAGGCTCAATGATTTGGCCCGGGTACGAAAAAGGGCGGCCCCCATTCCGGCGGCCGCCCTTTTCTTGTCCGTGTTGCAGATGCTTCAGCGAAGGCGCACGGCCACATACTGCGGCGGACGGCCGCGGCGTTGCACCCGCAGCAGCAAGGCCTCGCGGTTCTCGCTCTGTGCGGTGCGTACCGCATTCTCCAGGCCTTCCAGCGTGGTAACCGGACGGTAATTCGCCGTCAGGATGATATCGCCGCGCTGCAGGCCCTTGCGGGCTGCGTCCGAATTCTGATCGACACCGGCCACGACGACACCCTGCGTATCGGCATCGACGCCAAGCTGGCGCGCGATCTGACCCGTGAGCGGGAGCACCTGCAGGCCGAGGTTGTCCTCGATCACCGCATTGTCGCCCGGCTCCATCGAATCCTCGTCCTGCGCATCGGGATTGAACTGCTGCTGCTGGCGCAGTTCTTCTTCCGACGGGCGTCGGCCGACGGTCAGATTGACGCGGCGGGTTTCACCGTTGCGGATCAGTTCGACCGGGATGGTCGTGCCGGGCCGGATATTGGCGATGAGGAAGGACAGCGTCTGTTCGGGCGTCACATCCTTGCCGTTGATCTTCGTCACGATGTCGCCAGCCTCGATGCCGGCCTTTTCGGCCGCTTCGCCGGGCTGGACCGACTGGATGAATTCACCGCGCTTCTGTGCAATGCCCAGCGATGCTGCCAGATCGTCTGTCACCGGCTGGATCTGCACACCCAGATAACCGCGTTCGATTTCCACGCCGTCACGCAACTTCTGCACGATAGGCGCGGCGATCTCGGCGGGGATGGCAAAGCCGATGCCCACGCTGCCGCCCGAAGGCGAGAAGATCGCGTTGTTGATGCCGATGACATTGCCCTGCATGTCGAACAGCGGACCGCCCGAATTGCCGCGGTTGATGCTGGCGTCGGTCTGGATGTAGCGGTCGTATGCGCCGCCCTGTCCGGTGACACGCTGGATGGCCGAAATGATGCCGGACGTTACCGTTCCGCCCAGGCCGAAGGGATTGCCGATGGCCACGACCCAGTCGCCCGGCCGCGCCTGACGCGAATCGCCGAACTCGACGAAGGGGAAAGCCTTGCTGCCGCTGATCTTCAGCACCGCGAGATCGGATGATGCATCGGTGCCGACCAGTTCGGCATTATGTTCGGTCCCGTCGGGCATGATGACGGTAATCTCTTCCACCGTCCCGCGCCCCGTCGGGCTGACGACGTGGTTGTTCGTCACGACGTAACCGTCGGCCGAAATGATGAAGCCCGAACCCAGCGACTGGCCTTCGCGGTACTGCGGTTCCTGCTGCGCGCCGCCGCGTTGGCCGAAGAGGCCTTCGAACGGCGTGCCTGCAAAAGGGTTGCCCGAGCTGGTCGGCACTTCGATCCGCTGCCGGGTCGAAATGTTCACCACCGCTGGCTGCAGTTGCGCCGTCAGGTCGGCGAAACTCTCTGGGGCACCGGCGCGCGGGACGACACGGGCCATATGGCTGTCGTCGTTCTGCGCAACCTGGGCTCCAGCCGGAAAACCGGTCGCGAGCGAGATCGCGGCGCCGCCTACCAGCAGCGCACTCGTCACGGAATATGCATATCGCACTGGCTTCACGTCCTTTTCGTCCTCTTCAAATACTTGCACCGACTCTACCGACGGCAGACTTACCGCCTAACGAGCCTGACGTTCCGGCGAACGACTGTGTCGCTGGCCGCTGAATGCCGATTGAACGGCACCGGGATCGTTCGACGAACGATCAACGCCGACCGCGGAACTGCCGCAGATACTCGTTGTCCGGCGACAGGATGATGCTGCTCTCCGACGGATTCTCGCTGTTGGAGAACGTCGCATCGTAGCTCTGCATCGCACGGTAGAAATCGTAGAATTCCGCATCCTGACCGAAGCTTTCGGCATAGATCCGCGCGGCTTCCGCGTCGGCGTCGGCCCGGATGATCCGGGCATCGCGGTCACCCTGCGCCCGGATCGTCCGCGCTTCACGGGCACGGTCCGATTCCATGCGACGGAAGGCCGACTGCAACGGCGCTTCGGGCAGATCGGTACGCATGATCTTCACATCGACCACTTCGGCACCATACTGGCGCGCCTGACGGTCGAGATTGGCGCGGACGTTGGCCAGCGCGCTGCCGCGCTCTGCCGTCAGCATGGCCTGGAAGGTCCGGCGGCCCAGTTCCTGACGCAGGACGGAGTTCAGGATCGGCTGCAGCGCGTTGCGCACGCCGTCCGTCGATCCGGCACGTTCCACCATGCGGACCGGGTCGGTGATGCGGAAACGGGCATAGGCGTTCACCAGCAGACGTTGCTGGTCGGCGGACAGCACTTCCTCGTCGGTCATTTCCAGATCGAGCAGCCGCTTCTCGACGCGGCGAACGCTGTCGATGAACGGTACGCGGAAATAAATGCCCGCATTGGTCGTGCCATTGGGCGTGTTGACCGTGCCGACCGGTTCACCGGTGCGGATGATGACGGCCTGTTCTTCCTCGGGCACGATGTAGGCGCTCATCATGAAGATGACGAGCAGTACGCCCAATGCGATGACCGTGTAGCGGTGGTTCTGCAAAAAGTTGCTCATGTCACTGGCCCTCCGGTGCTGTCACAACGGTGGCAGGTGAACTCTGCTGGGCGCGTCGCCGGATTTCGGGAAGCGGCAGATAGGGCGTCACATTGCCGGTCTCGACGATGGTCTTGTCGGTCTGGCTCAGCACACGCTCCATGGTTTCGTAATAAAGACGTTGGCGGGTGACCTGCGGGGCAAGGCGATACTGCTGGTACACCTTGTCGAAGGCTTCCGCCTCACCTTGCGCCTGTGCCAGAACCTGCTGCGCGTAACCGCGCGCCTGGTTGCGGGCGGCATCGGCATTCTGTTCGGCGACCTGTACGTCGCGGAAGGCATCGACGACCTGCGCGGGCGGGTCGGCCTTTTCGATTTCGACGCCGAGCACGTTGACGCCGGCCCGGTAGCCGTCGAGCGTGCGCTGCATGCGCTCGCGCACATCCAGCTCGATCGCGGCGCGACCCTGGCCAGAGAAGGTTTCGTCCAGCTCGGTTTCGGCAACTGCGGCGCGCATGGCGGCTTCTGCCGCTTCGTTGACCGTGTCGACGGGATCGACAACGCGGAACTTGAAGTCCGACAGGTCCTTGATGTTCCAGCGCACGATATAGCTCAGGTCGACCAGGTTCTGGTCGCCGGTCAGGATCAGCTTGGCCTGATTGTCGTTGCCGGGGATGCGGACGGAACGCACACCTTCGACATCTTCGACTTCGACCGTTTCGATCGGGAAGGGGGCCGAGAAATTGAGACCCGGCTGCATGGCGCGGGTATAATTACCGAGCGTCTTGACCACTGCCTGCTGTTGCGGGCCGACCAGATGCACGCTGGTCGCCAATACACCGATGCCGATGATCGCGATCACGGCGATCGGGAACCAGCTCTTGCCGCCGGGCCGCTGCGGGAAGCGCATGTTCGGCCCGCCGGTGCCACCGCCACCGCCGCCGCGGCGCCGTGGGCCCTCGGGACCGCGGCTCTTGAAGATATCCTCGATATTGGGGCCGCGGCGACCATCGCCGCTGCCACCGCCACTACCGGGTGGCAGCCATGGATTGCGCGGACCCTTCGGCTTGTCGCCGCCTTCAGAACCCGTCGGCTTGCCGCCGTCGCTGTCGCCGTCATCCCCGGAGCCTCCGCCCCAAGGGCTTTTCTTGCCCGCCATTGCCAGGGAAACCCTGTGTCCGAACCCGTCAAAAATTCTCATGCGAACCCTTATAGGTGTGGTTCGGCGGAAAAACAGGGGTTGCCGCGCGCTTTTCGATGCTACAGCAGCCTCGCCCATGAGTTCGACCGACCCGAAATCGCTACTTGCCGCCGGCCTTGCCGAACACGTCACCACGCTTTCCGTCAAGGACGGCAGGGCTATTGCCGTCGTCGACGCTGCCGGACTGAACGAGCATCAACGCGACGAAATCAAACGTTTGATTGACATCCGTTTGCTGGAGTATGACGACATTTCCGACGTCCGCATCGTCATGACTGCGGAGCGCAAGCAGCGCCGCCTGATCGCCATCGGCAGCGGCAAGGGCGGCGTCGGCAAGTCGACCCTGACCGCCAATCTCGCCATCGCGCTGAAGAAAACGGGCCGGGCTGTCGGGCTCGTCGATGCCGATATCTACGGCCCGTCGCAGCCGGTGATCTTTGGGAATCAGGGCGAAAAACCCATCGCGCGCGACAAGAAGCTCGTCCCGATCGAAAGTTCCTTCGGCGTTCCGATGCTGTCCATGGGCCATCTCGTGGAGCCGGGCCGCGCGCTTGCATGGCGCGGGCCGATGGCAGGCAATGCGCTCTCGCAGTTGATCGATGCCCATTGGGGCGATGTCGATACGCTGCTGGTCGATCTGCCCCCCGGCACCGGCGACGTCCAGCTCACCATGCTCCAGCGCTACAAGCCCATGGGCGCCGTCCTCGTCTCGACGCCGCAGGACCTCGCCCTGATCGACGCGGCGCGGGCAGGCCAGTTGTTCGATCAGGCCGGCGTTCCGGTCATCGGGCTGGTGGAAAACATGGCCGGCTACGCCTGCCCGCACTGCGGCGAGGTTTCTGACCCTTTCGGTAAAGGCGGAGTGGAAACGGCGGCGGAACGGCTGGAACTGCCTTTTCTCGGGCGCATCCCACTCGACCTCGCCATTCGGCAGGGAAGCGATCGCGGTACACCGCCGGCCGCAGGCGATGATGCGCTCGCGAAGCCCTTTCACGATATCGCCGCCAAGGTCGACGAATGGATTGGCGCGAAAAGTTAAGTCAGCTCCCCGTGACCCGGCGCGGCCTTATTGCAGGCGCAGCGGCGGGTGGCGGGCTTGCTGTCGCGTGGTGGCTATGGCCGCGTCACTATTCGAGCCCCCTAACGCCCGGACCGGACGAGCGCGAATTCGGCGGCTGGATCACCATCGGCCGCGATGGCGTGGTGACGGTAGCCGTTCCCCAATTGGAGATGGGGCAGGGGGTCACAACCCTGCTTGCGCAGGTCGTGGCCGTCGAGCTTGGCGCGGACTGGCGACAGATTGCCGTCGAGCCCGCGCCGCCTTCCGGCCTTTATGCGAATGTTCCTCTCGCTGCGAAATGGGCGCCGCTCTGGTCTAATCTGCCTAGTCTTGCCGATGATCCTGGCAGTCGGCTGGCGGAGAACTTCGCTCGCAGCAACGCCTTCATCGCCACGGCAGATGGCACTAGTTTGGCAGGATACGAGCCACCCCTGCGCGAAGCTGCCGCCACCGCACGGTCCCTGCTCGCCATGGCAGCGGCAGCGCGATGGAATGTCGACTGGGAGGAATGCGAAGTTGTTGGCGGCCTCGTTCGCCATGGCGAACAGCAATTTGCATTCGGCGATCTGGTGGTCGATGCAGCGCAATTCGATCCGCCCGAACCGCCCCCGGTGAAGGTCGAACGCGCCGCCGAAGATCCCTCGCCTGCCGAAGCCGAACTTGCCCCGGCTTTCCCCCGCCTCGACCTTCCTGCAAAGGTCGATGGCAGTTTCCTTTTCGCAGGCGACATCCGGTTGCCGGGAATGGTCTATGCATCGATCAGGCATGGCCCTCTCGGTGCATCGCACCTGCTGCGGTTCGACACCGAGGCGGTTACCGGCATGTCGGGTATCGTCGCCGTGGTGAAGTCGCAGAAATACCTCGCAGTAGCAGCCGAGAGCTGGTGGATCGCCGAGCAGGCGTTACGCAAAATCCGGCCCGTCTTCGGCGGGGATGGCGCTGTAGAAAGCGACGCCGCGATGGAAGCGCTGGAGGCCGCGCATGGTGCCGTCGATGCACAGCGTACCATCAATGTGGGCGACGCCGACGATCTGCTGGCTCGTCCCGATTATGCGGAAACCTACACGGTCGCTCCGGCAGTGCATGCTGCCATCGAGACGGCCAGCGCCACCGCGCGTTTCGACGGCAACACGCTCGAATTATGGATTGCCGCACAGGCACCGGAAATGACGCGCCGGGCGGCGGGAAAGGCGATCGGACTGTCACCGCAAGATGTCGTTCTCTATCCCACGGCGGCGGGGGGAAGCTTCGATGCCCGCCTCGAGAGGCGGCATGCCATCGAAGTCGCGCAGATCGCCAAAGAGGTTGGCCGACCAGTGCAACTGACATGGCCTCGCGTGCAGGAGTTTCAGTCGGTGCCGGTCCGCACCCCGGTCAGTGCGCGCATGGAGGCCGCATTCGTGCCTGCCAGCGGTGGGCGCATAGCCGCATGGCGCGCACGCCTTGCCATGCCCGCCACCGCTCGCGAATTCGGCAGACGGCTGTTCGACAACAAGACCGCCGAAGCTGCAATGAAACACTCCGAGGGGGAAGCTGACGTGCTGGCCTGTGAAGGCGCCGTTCCGCCCTATGCGATCGATAACGTGGCCATCGATCATCTGCCCGTTTCATTGCCGTTTCCAACGGGGCGGCTGCGCGGCAATGCGCCGGCCTACACGGCGTTCTTTACCGAATGCTTTATCGATGAACTGGCAGAACGCGCAGGGCGCGATCCATTCCTTTATCGCATGGAGATGCTGGGCCGCATGCCGCGCATGGCCGATTGCCTGCGCCGGGCAACCCGGCTTGCCGGGTGGGACGGCGGCAGGCGCGGCACCGGTCAGGGGCTGGCCATGGTCCGGATGGGCTCTCCCGACAGCGGCGGGCGTATTGCCTGCGTGGCGCAGGCTGCATTGGGCGAGGGCGGGGTCCGTGTCACGAAACTGCATGCGGCCGTCGATATCGGACGGATCGTCAATCATGACATCGCCCGGCAGCAGATCGAAGGCGGATTGATTTTCGGGTTATCCTTCGCGACCGGGTCCAGCATCGCGTATGAAGACGGTAAACCTGTGCCCAACCGTCTGTCGGGACTGTCGCTTCCGACGCTGGCGGATTGTCCGGACATCGTAGTCGAGTTCATTACGAGCGATGCACCGTCGTTCGATCCTGGTGAACTCGGCGTGGCGGTTGCCCCGCCTGCAATTGCGAATGCCCTTTACTCTGCGACCGGAGTCCGCTTTCGCCGTCTGCCACTGCTTTCGGAGGGCATATGACCTGGCGTGATCAACAGCTTCCAGCCGACCATCCGCAGGTAAAATCCGGGGCGATCGGCGTTCTTCTCGTCAATCTTGGTACGCCGGATGCGGCAGAGCCTGGGGCGGTCAAACGCTATCTCGCGGAGTTCCTTTCCGACAGAAGGGTGGTGGAGATACCGCCCATTGCCTGGCAGCCCATTCTGCGCGGCATCATCCTCAATACACGGCCCAAGAAAAGTGCGCACGCGTACCGCCAGGTCTGGACCGACGCTGGGTCACCATTGGCGGTCATTACGCGTCAGCAGGCCGAGGCTATGCAAGCAAGGTTGGGGGATGAAGCGCACGTCGACTGGGCCATGCGGTATGGATCACCCTCCATTCCGGACCGTTTGCAGGCTCTCAAGAATTCCGGTTGCGAGCGAATTCTGCTCGCGCCGCTTTACCCGCAATATTCCGGGGCAACGACAGCCACTGTTGTGGACAAGGCTGCGGATTGCCTGCGGACAATGCGTTGGCAACCAGCGCTGCGCACTCTGCCACCCTATCACGACGATCCCGCCTATATCGATGCGCTGGCATCCGACTTGGCGAAGCAGCTCGATGCGCTCGATTTCGAGCCGGAAGTGCTCCTGCTGAGCTTCCACGGCATGCCCGAACGCACACTGCATCTTGGCGACCCGTATCATTGCCATTGCCAGAAGACGTCGCGCCTCCTGCAGGAGAAGCTGCACAGGCCGGGCCTTAATTTCCGAACCACGTTCCAATCGCGTTTCGGCCGCGCGAAATGGCTCGAACCCGCAACGGATACGGTGCTGGCGGAAGAGGCAAAGGCAGGAACGAAGCGGCTGGCCATCGCTGCACCGGGATTTTCTGCCGATTGCCTGGAAACGCTGGAAGAACTGGCAATCCAGGGGCGCGAGCAATTTACCGAGGCCGGCGGCGAGCAGTTTGCTGCCCTATCGTGCCTGAACGCATCCGATCCCGGACTCGCCATGCTGGAGACGCTTTTGCGACGCGAATTGTCGGGGTGGATTAGCGCCTAGGAATTACTTACACTAAGGTAAGTTGTCAGGAGCTACCTATGGCTACGCTTGCCGCTCATCAATCCATCGACGCTGCACCCGCGCATTGGACGCAGGGCAATCCGGATGAGGATACGCTTGCCCACATCCCGGGCGAAAAAGGCTGGCCGCTCGTCGGCAATACCTTCAAAATGCTCGCGGATCCCCATGGCATGGCCAAGGCGATGGTCGCCAAATATGGCCGGGTCTACAAGAACAAGGCCTTTGGCGGCTGGAACGTGGCGTTGATCGGGGCGGACGCCAATGAGCTGGTCCTGTTCGACCGCGAAAAGCTGTTTTCTTCCGAACAGGGGTGGGGCCCCATATTGGATCGGCTGTTCCCTCGTGGGTTGATGCTGATGGATTTCGATCACCACCGGGCCGACCGCCGCGCGCTGTCGATCGCATTCAAGCCGGGACCGATGCGCCACTATGCCGATGCACTCAATCGGGGGATCGGCCGGCAGGTCGAAAAATGGGGCGCGGGAGATATGCGCTTCTATCCCGCGATCAAGGAACTGACGTTGGATCTTGCGGCAGACAGTTTCATCGGCATTTCCTGGGGCCCGGAAGCAGACCGGATCAACCGGGCCTTTGTCGACATGGTGCAAGCCAGCGTGGCGCCCGTACGCAAACCGCTTCCCTTCACGCAGATGAAAAAAGGGGTCGATGGACGGGCGTTCCTCGTCGACTATTTCACGCAGGAAACGCATCGCCGCCGGGCCGAGGGCGGGGGGCAGGATATGTTCAGCCAGTTCGCCACGGCCGAGTATGACGACGGTAGCCTGATGCCTGTCGACGAAGTGGTCGATCACATGAATTTTCTGATGATGGCCGCGCACGACACGATCACGTCGAGCGCGACATCGCTATTGTGGCTGCTCGCCAAGAACCCCGAATGGCAGGAAAAGCTGCGGCAGGAAGTGGAGGCCGTCACCGGTGGTACGGGCACTGACGGGAGACCGCGCGACCTTGCTTACGAGGATCTGGGCAAGCTGGAACTTACCGAAATGGCGTTCAAGGAAGCTTTGCGCTTCGTTCCCCCGGTGCCGTCAATGCCGCGCCGTGCCTTGCGAGAATTCGAGTATGGCGGTTACCGAATTCCTGCCGGGACGCCCGTCGGCATCAATATCCACTGGACGCACCATAGCGAAGAGTACTGGGACGAACCCGAAAAGTTCGATCCGCTTCGCTTTACGCCGGATCAGGTAAAGGCGCGGCACAAGTATGCCTGGGTACCGTTTGGTGGCGGCGCGCATATGTGCCTTGGCCTCCACTTCGCCTACATGCAGGTGAAGATATTGATGGCGCAGCTGCTGCCGCGTTACCGGGTGGAACTGGCCGATGGCGATCCGGAATGGCAGGCCTGGCCAATCCCGAAGCCGAAAGATGGATTGAAGATCAAGCTGACAGCGCTCTGATCAGAAATCGATTGCGATGCCATCCTTGACCCAGTCGCCGTAGCGGGTCGGACTCAGTTCTTCCTCGTCTGTCCCCTTTTTCGGTTCGGGCGGGGGATCGTTGGTCCAGTGCGCGGGCTTTTCGAAACCCTGCGGACGCTTGCTCTCTTGCTTCGTCATGTCCTCTAGATGATGGTGCTGGCGGCATTGCGCAAGTCCGCGTAAGGGCGCGGCCAATGGCTGAACTCCAAGGTATCCATGCTCGCCGCGCTGCGCTGCGCCTGCTCGATGCAGTCCTACGCCGCGGTGAAACGCTCGACGTCGCCTTCAACGGCGCGACCAAGGACGTGCGCAAGTTCGAAGACAAGGCTCTCGCCCGCGCGATTGCCGCCGAGGTCCTGCGCTGGATGGTCGATCTCGACGGGCTGATCGACAGCGCCACGAAAAAGCCTCTGCCCAACGATGCCAAGGTGCGGATGGTTCTGCGCATGATGCTCGCTCAATGGCTTCGGCTACAGACGCCGCCGCACGCCGTTGTGGCGACGGGGCTGGATTTGCTGGCCGGCGGTCCAAGGCGGCTTGCGCACGGGGTTTTCTCTACGCTCACCAAACGCGAGGTCGCTTTGCCGCCCGCCCCGACCTTGCCCGAAGAGGTCGCTACCCGGTGGGGCGATCGTGCCGCGTCCATCGCAGCCGGACTTGCCGATCCACCCCCACTCGATCTGACCTTGCGCGATCCGGCAGAGACGGAGCACTGGCAGGTCCAGCTATCTGCAGACAGCCTGATGCCGGGTCACTTGCGGCTGGCGCGCGGCGACAACATCGAAAAACTGCCAGGCTTTGCCGAAGGTGCCTGGTGGGTACAGGACATCGCCGCGTCTCTCCCAGCAAGGCTGCTTGGAGATGGAGAAGGCCGCCACGTGCTCGACCTGTGTGCAGCACCGGGCGGCAAGACTTTGCAACTGGCGGCGCAGAGCTGGAAGGTCACCGCGCTCGATATATCCAAGCGGCGCCTCGAACTGCTCAAATCCAATCTGAAACGCACCGGGCTTGCGGCCAGCACCGTGCGCGCGGATGCGCTGACATGGGAGCCGAAACATCAGTTCGACGCGATTCTGCTGGACGCACCGTGTACAGCCACCGGCACCGCGCGGCGCCATCCAGACGTGCTGCATCGTATCGGCGCTCGGCAGATAGAGGAAATGGCAGAACTGCAGGCGGCCCTGCTAGACCGGGCAAAGGGATGGCATAAGCCGGGTGGCATATTCGTCTATGCAACCTGTTCGCTGGAGCGCGAAGAAGGCGAAGATCAGACGAGCGCCGTCGATCTTGCGCCGCTGCCGATCGGCTCGCAGAACCTTCCGGCTGGTCTCGAACCGACCGCCGAAGGCTGGTTGCGCACCGATCCGGGCATGCTTGGGGAAGTTGGTGGCCTCGACGGATTTTTCATCGCGCGCTGGGCTACATAGCTCTTCACAATTTTGCCGGTCGGGCAAGGCCTAGAAAAAACGCCCCGCCCGAAGGCGAGGCGCTAAAGGTAAAAGGGCTGTTACGCCCTCCGGGTCGCACGTCGATTTGCCCACGCGCGGAGAAGAGTCGCAAGCTGAATTAATTTAGGGTTGATTGCGTATCTGTTTGCGCCAAACTGATGAGCGGACCGCATTCCGGTCGAGAGGTTTTCCGTGCCGCCCGCTCACCTGCTTCCCGGTCGTTCAAATTTTCAAGGTTCCCTTGCATCGTGAGGGATGCAGGCAGTTCGGAACCGGGCAATTGCCGCACTTCGGATCCCTGCAAGGTGCTGATTGTCGATGATCACCCGATAGCCCAGGGCGGGTTGCGTTCCGTCTTTGCCACGAGCGATCGCTATCGAATTGTCGGCGTGCTCGACAATGGGGCTCCAGTAAGCGCCTTCGTTCGCTCGCAGGAAGTCGATCTGGTGGTGCTGGACATGAATATGCCTGGCCTGCGCGGCATAAACGTATTGGCGGAAATCGTCGGTTCCAATGACATGACCGTGATTATCCTGACCGGCGAAACGCAGTTCACGGAGATCGAGTACGCGCTTAAGCTGGGCGCTCGAGGTGCCGTCAGTAAAAGCGAGCCTGCGACGGAAATTCTACGCGCGTGCGATGCTGCCCTCGATGGTGAAGTCTATCTGTCACCAATGATGCGGAGGGGGCTGGCGTCGGTGCAGGCTCCCGAAATCGCTTTGTCTCCGCGCCAGATGGCGATCCTTCATTATCTGGCTCAGGGGGAAACGAATAAAGAGATTTCCTACCGCCTGTCGATCGCGCAGCCGACAGTCTCTTTCCACATTGCCGAACTGCGCCGGAAGCTCGATGTGCCTAGCAACCGCAAGATCGTTGACCGGGCGCAGGAGCTAAAGCTGCTGTGATTCACGCTTCAGCAGGGGGTGGTCGGCCATTTCGCAGCAGAGCGGCTTTATCAGGATGACATCGACAGATCGACTGAGCCTTCCTCGTGTTATGGTAGTATCGTCGTAGGTTGCGGCTGCAAGCTTACGCCCATCCACCCGACGTGCGATCGATGTTTGGTCAGCCGGTACTCGGTCCACATCGATAATGTGCCATCCCGGCGCCCGGCCTTCGAGCTCGGCGATCGTGCACGACCGGTTCTGCTCGAAGGTTCCGGGGAGGATGGCGTGAATAATGGTGCCGTCAGGTCCAGACGTCACGATGGTCAGTTCCCCTCCCAATCCTTCGATCAGGCGTTTGGCCGACCGGAACCCGGAACCGGTACCCTGGCGTTTCTCTCCTGCCGTTGTGCGGTTGGCGTGATCGTCGTGCAATTGTTTCAGCACGCTTTCCTCGATGCCCTCGCCGGTGTCCGTTAGCTCAATGATCAGCTTACCGCCGCTCACGCGCATGGATAATCGGGCGCCGCCGGAACTGGTGTAGGTGTAGGCATTACTCAAAATGTTCGCGAGAGCACGCATAAGTACCGGTCGGTCGGAGACGATGCTGGGACCCTCTTCGATATCGTCCTGCAGCGTCAGCCCCTTGGCGGCGAACGAGCCACGGAACATCATGATCAGCGGTTCGGCCAGATGGCGCAGACTGAAGCAGCTCAAGGTCGCTGCGCCAGAATTCTCTCCGACGATCGCAGCGCCCGACATCGTCGTCGTTGCGATTTCAGCCAGATAGTCTGCCGAACTTCTGAGCATGTCGGACAGTTCGCGGTTGTCTGGATCGCCGCTTTCATCGAGCACATGAACTGCACTGTTAAGCGCCAGAATAACCTGCTGACTGTCATGGCCCGAGGCGTGCAGCAGAGCGTTTTGACTGTTCACGGTGGCCAGTGCGAAAGCTTTCTCTTCGGCAAGACGCTGCGCATCTTCGCTGATCGCCAGGCGCTCGGCCATCGATCGCGCATAATTGCTATCCGCCTCGCGCTTGTCAGCCTGAAGCTTTTTGAGATGAAGACCGAGAGCAAGCGTGACCATAAGGGATTCGAACAATCCGACGGGGCCCGCCAAATGCCAGTTTATCGGCAGCCAGTCGAATACACCCATCGATGCAACGGCGGCATATACGATGAATAATGCGAGACTTCCCCAACCAATCAGCAAGGGCCAGAGCTGGCGCCCGATCGTCCGCATACCCGCCACGGCGAGGAAGGGGAGGTAAAGCGCGACGACGACCGCAACCAGCCAGGCGATGGCATGGATGGCATTGCGCAAAGCAGGTTCGTAGATCGCCAGCCCGGCCTGCAAAGCGATCACCAGCAGACTTACCGCAATCACGATTTTCAGAAACAAGTCGCGCCGCGGAAAGAGTTCGGCCGTGCGCATGAAGCTACGGGCGAACTGCGTCATGGCCGCTGCAAATCCGCATTTGATCGCGTCTTCTATCGCCACGCCGAGCATCGGGCTGTCGGGCAGGAAAAATATCGTCAGGTACCCTTCCGCATGAACCGTATTCAGCGCGAACAGCGCTTGAGCCAGCGCCAGCCAAGCGAACTCGCGATGTCCGGTTATGGAAAAGAAAACGAAATTCAGAAAGATCAGTACCAGAACGCCCAGCACAACGCCTGCCACCATGGCGATGTTCGTGCGGCGATCTGAAAAGAAATCGCCATAGGTCTGGATGACCAGTGGCATGTAGGTCGAGTTCTCCGACCTGAAGTCGATGACGATCGTCCGCTCTTCGTTCGGCTGCAGAAGCAGTTCGCTGCTGAAGGCCTGATAGGTACGTAAATTTTCCGCTGCCGCCGAAGGATCGGTGCCATCTACAAGTAAAGCGAGACGATCCCCGCGGCTTTCGTACATGCGGAAATAGCTGAGTGATCCGCGCCCGGTCGAAACGATCCAGCTGCCAGCCTCCTGGCCCACGTTGCGAACCCGGATGGCTAGGGCAATTCGGTCACCCGGCGCCCCGAAATGAGCCGCGCTGCCGGAAATCGGTTGCAGCCGTTGGTTCAGGAAAGCCGTTAGGCTGAGGCCGTCGATCACGTCCTGGTCACGCGTATAGCGGATGTGCGCGACAACGTCGGTTGCGCTGACGTCTGGCTTCAGTTCGATTGCTGGTGGCAATTCATCGGCGCGTAACGCTTGTGGCCAGAAAGCCAGTACAAATGCCACCAATGCGGTAAGCCACGAGTGCGACGCCATTGTGCGCGCAATCTTCTACGCAATTGTGTCGGTGTCAATTCGCAATCAGTTTGGTTTGCAACATGGGCCGCTTGGTTTACCCGTTATCGCCATGGCGATGGGTATCTGAGCAAATGGCGGCAACCGAACAACTTCGAACGCGGCATGTCGAAAAGCCTTGGGGGCGGAAGCAGCTCTCGGCGCCGTTCGACAAGACGCCCGGAGATACGATTGGGGAAATCTGGTTCGAGCCTCCCACTGAGGCTGACGAACTGCTACTGAAGTATATTTTCACCAGCCAGCGGTTATCGGTGCAGGTGCATCCCAATGACGATCAGGCCATGGCAGCAGGTCTGGGCCGAGCGGGCAAGGAGGAATGCTGGTACGTACTCGATGCCGAGCCCGGGGCGAAGCTCGCTATCGGTTTCAAACGCTCCGTTTCTCGCGATGAGGTGCAGCGCGGGGCAGAGGATGGGTCGATCATGGATTTGCTCGCCTGGCATAACGTCAAACCGGGCGACTTCTTCTACATCCCCGCCAATACCGTACATGCGATCGGGGCTGGCATCAGCATCATCGAAATCCAGCAGAACTCCGACGTGACCTATCGGCTGTACGATTACGGGCGCCCTCGCGAACTTCATCTCGACGAAGCCTTGGCAATCGCGGAGCGCGAACCTTACGATATGTCGCTGCATTGCCAAGTAGGCG
Organism: Qipengyuania pacifica; assembly: GCF_019857205.1. Lineage (GTDB taxonomy): Bacteria > Pseudomonadota > Alphaproteobacteria > Sphingomonadales > Sphingomonadaceae > Qipengyuania > Qipengyuania pacifica. The sequence continues at coordinate 73,324 of NZ_JAHWXO010000006.1, forward strand.
ACGTGGGCAATGCGTTGCTCGTTGACGGCCCTTACTTCCGCCTTTGGCGGGTGGATGGATCGTCGAATGACGATAAGCCCGCCAGTTCCGGGAAGGCTTTTGTGTTGCCATATCGCGGTACGGCAACGGTCGGGTCTGAACGGGTTGAGCCCGGACAGTGTATGTTTGCACAGGATGCGCGTGAGATTTGTTTTTCGCTGGGCGCTCTCGGTTTCATGGCCCAAGCTCTGTAATCCCGCTTGCACCGCGCGTAGGCGCTGCTGCGGGTAGCCGGTTTGTCAGGGAGCCGATGTCGCCAATGCCAATTGCGCTAGGCGTATGGACCCGAGCGGCCCGGCATCCTCGCCCAGCTTCGCGGTGACGAGAAACTCCGGCATCAGAGCTATCCGAGCGCCGTGCGCATAACCGGCGAGGCTCGCGTTCAGCTTCGCCCGAATGACTTCAAGCAGATGTGGTCGATTGATAGCGACACTGCCTCCCAGCATGATACGCTCCGGGACCACTGTCACAGCGAGATTATGGCACAAGGTCGCAACGATCTGTGCCACATCGTCCCATACATCGTCACTGTCTGCGATGTCCGATGCGGGCTGGCCGCAGCGGGCCTCCAATGCGGGCCCGCTAACGAAGCCTTCGACGCAGCCCTTGTGAAAGCTGCAGCTTCCCGCCCAGCCCGGCTGCGGCGAGGGGACAATCATATGACCGGCCTCGGCATGTCCGAGGCCGAGCACCGGTCGGCGATCGATAATGGGGGCCACGCCGACCCCGGTTCCGATCGTGATATAGCACCAGGATCGCAGATCGCGTGCCGCGCCCCAGACGCCTTCGGCGAGGGCCGCGCCGTTGACGTCAGTATCGATGAGGAATGGAATGTCCCAGAGTAGCCTGCGTAAATCCGCCCCGGCCCATCCCGGTTTGGGAGTGGCGAGCAACTGGCCATAGTTTGCGGAGGCGGGATCCGTATCGAGTGGGCCGAAGCTGGCAATCCCGATTGCCGCGATGTCATGTTCACGGCGCCAACCGTGAAGAACCGTCTCGATCCGCGAAAGGGTTTCGCTCGGATGCCCCGTCGCCACCCTTTCCCGCGCGAAGATGGCGCCGGATGTATCCGCAAGAACGCATATACATTTGGTACCGCCAAGTTCGACCCCGGCCAGATATGGCCCGCCGGTCTGTCGATGATTTGCCACCGTCGTTCCCGTAAATAATTGACGTGTCGATCTGTGGGGGGAAGTCGCCGGCGGCGCAAGGGTTTCGCCCGTCAGGGCTGGTCGAGATCGCCAGGCGGGCGGGGCGGGTTCGGACACCGCCCCTCCCGATAATCATCGCACGCGTTTGCTGCGCCGTTTCCCGAAACGACCGACCACGCGTTCGAGCGCCAAAATTGCCAGTAATGACAGGCCGAACAGGGGTAACAGCAAGCCGAGCAGCACCACTACGATGATCAGACCGGGACCATGCGGAACCGATGATCCGGCAGGTGCACCCAGTTTACCCGACGGCTTTCGCTTGAGCCACATGATCACCCCAAGCACCGATAGCCCGATCAAGGCGAACGCGGTCATCAGACCTATGATCTGATTGGCGAGGCCGAATAACTGCCCTTCATGCCAGGCAATTCCGTAATTGATCGCACGATCGATCGGATGTTTGTCTGCAAAGTCGGTGCGCGAAACCTCTCGCCCATCAATCGGATCGAAAGTGGCACTTTGGGTCAAGGGACGGTTCTGCGTTTCCGATTTGATCGTCCATACATCACCTGTTGGCGGGCCGAAACGCTGCGGGGCGTGAGGCGGCAGTACCAGCACCGGAAACGCCATCTCTTCTTCACTGGCTTTCAAGACGAAGCTTGAGAGCGGCAGCGGTTCGCCCTTGGTGGCCTGTCGTGCTGGCATCGTTGGCGCTGCCATGTCGCCGTGATCGTGTCCGGCATGGGCATGGGCCGCAGGGGCAATCCAGTTGCCTGCCGGTTCATGCCGAACGATCTCTGGACCCGACCCGATCTTCCAGTCCTGGGGTCCTTCCACCAGCCCCAGTTCAGTGCGTGCCCATTTGAAGGCGCTGCCCCATGTGCCTGCCCAGGGCAAACCGCTAGCAAGCATGACCAGGACCAGCCCTGCAATCCAGAAACCTGTCACGCGGTGCAGGTCCTTCATCAGCGCACGTCCTTTGAGAGAGAGGCGCGGCCAGAACGTGCCCGCTGCCCTGAACGGGCGCGGCCACCACAGATACAGGCCGCTCAGGATCATTACGATCGTCCAGCTCGCTGCAAGTTCGACCAGCCGATCGCCCCAATCCCCGAGCAGAAGCGAGCCGTGGAATGTCGCGATGACATTCGGGATGCGTTCGGTCGGATCAAGCGTACCCAGAACTTGGCCCTGCGGAGAAACGAAGACGTCCGTCAACGCCCCGCCGGGTAGACCAAGCTGGATCATGGCGGCATCGCCGGCATGTTCCGGCATGCGGTAATGGTGAAAGCTGCCTTGCGGATAAGCCGTCTGTGCGGCTTCGAGCTGCCGGTCGGCCGACACTGCGCCTTCGAGCGACAGGCCGCGATAGTTACGCTCTTCCCACCGGTCGATCTGTGGCTTGAACAGATAGATCGACCCGCTCAGCGACAGGATGAGGATGAAAGGAAGGACGAACAGGCCGGCATAGAAATGCCAGCGCCAGATCGTACGGTAGGTCGCAGTATCGGCCACGGTCTTCTCCCCCCTAAAACCGTGCGCGTACGCCGCCGAAGACGGCGCGGCGTTCCACGGGATAGAAGACGACGGATGCCGGTGTGGCCGTTATGGCCGCACTGATATCGCCGACGGCTTTCTCGTTAAGCAGATTTCGGGCGTCGAGGAAAAGGTCGATCCCAGCGGTCACCGTTGCTCCGGCTGATAGACCGACCAGCGCATAGCCATCGGTTCTCAACGAGTTGGTGTAGTCCACCCATGCACCTTGCGGCACCCACTCCACATTGGGCGCAACATGTACTCTGTCGGTTCCGAGACGCAGTTCCGCACGATAGACATGGCGCGGTACCACCGGCAGCCGATTATCGCCGTATTGCGCATCATCCTTGAAGCGGAAGTCGCTGTACTGGTACACCTGCCGCAGCTTGGCCCATTCCCCCAGATCGATGGAAAGCGCCGCCTCGACGCCTTGGTGGAAGGTTTCGTCGGCGTTGAAAGTCGATGCAGGGATATCGGGGCCGACATTGAATTGCAGCAACTCGCCGCGAATGTCCGCGCGATAGGCGGCCAAATCCCATTCGGCGATCCCCGCACGCCCACGAGTTCCGACTTCAAAGCTCCACGCCCTCTGTGGATCGAGATTCACGAAGCTTGCCACCTGCGCCAGTTCGATGAAGCCGGGAAATTCCACCGAACGGTTGTAATTGGCGAACAGCTGGATGCCGTCGGCCGGTTCGTACAGTACGCCAAACTTGGGTGAAAACGCGTTGAAGCCTGCCGAGCCGGTTACATCGGTGACCCCGCCGGCAAAGCTGTCGAACAGAAGATGTTGTTCGCGCTGGCCATCGGCATAGATACCGCCGGCAATGAGCTGGAGTCGGTCGACTGGACGGAAGCGGAATTCGCCGTAGATGTTGGCGGTCCGCGCTTCCTGCTTGGCTTCGAAAGTCTTTGCTCCGCGTTCGCCGTCGATGTTGACGAAGCGTCTTGAATCGACGTCGCCGAAACGCGCCTCCCCGCCGAGCGTCAGTTCGAATGGCCCGGCCGCATAATCGAACCGTGCATAGGCTCCGCGATCTACGGATTTCTGGTCCACGACCTGAAAGATCGGGTGGTGGAGCGACTTGGCATTGATAAACACGCCGGCGTCGAGCTGGCCATCGGCGAAACTGAACCGGGTGCGGTTTTGCAGTCGCAGAGAGTCGATGTCACGCGCCTGATCGTTGACAAAATTGCCGGTTTTCGGCGCCGTCAACGCGGTCGGCAGGTCGAGCGCGCCGGGAAGTTCCTGATCGATGCGGTTGATACTGGCATATGTGCGGTTCTCTACGCCATCGGCGATCTGCAATCCGACATTGCCGTGAAAGCGCAGGCTTTCGCGATGGGCATGGTCCCGGTCGCCATTGGAATGATCGTAGCTGACAGCGGCCCACACATCGCCAGCGCCGCTCGCTGCGCCGTATGAAGCCAAGCCGCGCCAGGTGTTGAAGCTGCCGGTGTCGGCGCGCAGGTACATGCCACTGGCCATCATACCGGTGGGTGTCACACCATTGATTGCTCCTCCAAGCGTGCCCGACCCGAAGCGCAACGCGTTGGCGCCGCGATATACTTCGAGATAGTCGAAGAAAATCGGCTCCAGTTCCTGAAAGTCGCCATTGTCATCTGCGAGATTGATCGGAACGCCATCCTGCAGCAGCGTGATGCCGCGCATGTGATAACCGCGCGAAAGACCCGAGCCCCGGATCGAGATGCGAACCTCCTGGCCGTAACGGGGCTGGAGATAGACGCCGGGCGAGAAGGCAAGCGCATCGCGCAGGCTGACCAGCGACTTGTCGGCATAGTCTTCATGCGTGACGACATCGGTGCCGCCCGGCGTGGCATCGGCGCGCCGCTTGGCTTCGGTCGACGCATGCTGGCCGGTCACGATGATCGTACGGTCCGACTCGCCGGCGGCATCGCTTTCGGATGTCTCGGCATAAGCGGGCGCGGCCACGGCGAAGGTTGCCGCCCCAAGGACGAAAATAGAAGATTTCACGGTAATTCCCCTGCTGCGCGGTGCGGCTCTGCGCACGCATTCCCGCGCAATTGATCTGAAAGTTTACGGGTTCAGATCGAGGCCGGTGGTCCGCGCAAGGGCGGGCGGAGGTAGGGAATGGGCGCAACGGGCAGGCGGCCAAGCGGCGCCAGACCCAGCAGAATGATCGCTGCCAGCGCAATCGCGAGCAGTACGGGCGGTATGCCGCCGAGCAAGGGCTGGGCGAGGGAGGAAAACGCGCAATGCGTGTCCTTCGCGTCCGGTGAATGCCGGCTTTCGTCCGCGTCGGTCTTCATCGGAATGGCAATGGTGGCGAGGCTGCGCTCGCCGGTACCGCCATGGCAGATGGAAACCTCGACCAGCTTCTCGGTCGAAGGCGCGATCATGTACCCGGCAGGGATCGCAGCCCGGACGCAAAACGCCAGAACCAGCAGCAGCATCAAGAGATAGCGGTGGTCTTCAACCAGGCCGCGAACGCGTTTCATGGCGGCCCCATATGCAATCGAAGGTCCGTTGTCAGCACCTATTGCGCAGCGCGTTTTCTCAGCCGCCCGTGGCGCTCATATGGCGTGCCAGGGCAGGTTCGGCGCGGTCTATGTCGAAGTCGTGACGGAGCGGTTTGCCGGCCAGCAGACGATCGAGGGCATCGTCCAGCGTGCCGGGACCTTCTGCGCGCAGGATTTCGCGCAGTTCGACCTTCTGATCGTGGCCGAGGCATCCGTAAACCGTGCCGGTGGCGGCGATCCGGATGCGGTTGCAGCCCGAGCAGAAATTGTCGCTCAGCGGGGTGATGAAACCGATACGGGTGACGGTTTCGGCAACGTCGAAATAGCGAGCTGGGCCGCCGGTGCGGTGGATGGATGGGGAAAGGGTAAAGCGCTCTTGCAGCAGCTTGCGCACTTCGGTCAGATCGAGATGGGTCGATTTGCGGTCGACGGAGACGTCACCGAGCGGCATGGCTTCGATCATCGCAAGATCGAAGCCGCGTTCGCCGCACCATTCGAGCAGGGCGGGCAGTTCGCCATCGTTCACGCCGCGCATGGCGACCGTGTTGATACGCACGGCGAGGCCGGCGCTGCGCGCGGCGTCGATGCCGCGCATGACCTTGTCGAATTCGTCGCGCCGGGTCAGTTCTGCAAAGCGTGCCGGATCGAGCGTGTCGAGGCTGACGTTGATCCGGCGGATGCCGGCGGCTGCCAAGTTAGCGGCCAGTTCGGGCAGCAGCGTTCCATTGGTCGTCAGTGTGACTTCGTCCAGCCCGTGCTCGCGCAGATTCGTGAGGCGGGAGACGAGATCGACGATGCCTTTGCGGACGAGAGGTTCGCCGCCGGTGAGGCGGATACGCTTTACGCCGCGGCCGACGAGGTGGAGGGCGAGGCGTTCGATTTCGTCGAAAGTGAGCAGATCCCGGCGCGGCATGAACTGCATGTCCTCGGCCATGCAGTAGGTGCAGCGCAGGTTGCAGCGGTCCGTCACCGAGAGGCGGACGTAGTTGATCCGGCGTCCAAATGCATCGTGCATGGCGACGCCCCTACACGGTGCAGGGCCATCCCGAAACGGAAATAGTGGACCCTGCACCAGAAATCACATGTCAATCATACGTTTGATTGTCAGGCCGAACGACGCATTCGCCCGAACAGTGCAGGGAACGGCTCCAGCGAGCGGGCCTTGCCCATCGCTTCGGCAACCGTCGGTGGAATGGAGATTTCCGCCGCCTGCGCCTGTCCTTCGCTGAGACCGACGGCGATCGTGTAACTGCCGGGATCGATGACAAACCGGCCATTGCGTTCGAACCGGCCGAGCTGGTTGCCGCCCAGTTCGAAAAGCAGGCGACGATTTTCGCCGGGCAGCAGCGATATCTGCTGGAAGTCTGCCAGTTCCGAGGGACCGCGGTCCCGCGATGCAGGACGCTTGAGATAGACCTGCACGGTTTCCTGCCCTTCGCTGTCCCCGGTGTTGTAGAGGACGGTGCTGGCGATGAGGCGATCATGGCTCAGTTCGATGCTGTAATCTTCCAGCTCGAATTGCGAGAAGCCCAGACCGTGTCCGAAGGGAAGGCCGATCCGGCCCTTGTCGATGAGGGCGACGGGCAGGCGTCCGCGCGGGGCGAACGCCCCGGTCAGAACCAGAGCGATGGCGTGGCCCGACGCGCTGCCCAGCTGGCCTGCATGCAGGACGCAGGGCAGCTTGTGCCCACTCACGTCGGGATCGAGCGGGCGCGAACCGAGCGTGACCAGCACGAGGTTCTTGTTGGCGGCGTGCAGCGCATCGAGCAGGGCCTGTGCCGCTTCGCCGAGACTGTCGGTTTCGCCGAGCGCCATAATGACCGTTTCCGATCGGCGCGCCGCTTCGCTGGCCATGCCGATGGCCATCCGGTCGGCATTGACCAGCTTGCCCGATTGCGAGCGTTCCCCTTCATCGCGAAGGGCGAGGCCCGGAACATATTTATAGCGCAGACCGAGGCCATCGAGGCCGTCGAGAAGGCTTGCCCCGTCCGCCATCGCATCGCCCATGGAAAGGGAGCGCTCAGCGGCCGCCGTACCCACCACGAGGATTTCGTGCGGCCCCGAAACTAGCGGGAGCACCGCCGGTTCATTGCGCAGCAGCACGATCGAATGCAGCGCTGCATCGAGCGCGACGGCGCGCGGGTCGAGCGGGGCGGGAGCCGGCATTGGCGGGCTGCGATCCGCGCGGCCATGCGAGCGGAACAGGCCGAGATCGTATTTTGCCCCGAGAACCCGGCGAACCGCGTCGTCGACCTGCAACTGCGTGATGCGCCCGGCCCTGAAGGCGGCCATCACCGCATCGACCGAGAGGCCGATATAGGGGCCGCGCCGATCGTCCTGACCGGCCGCGCGGGCGATGGCGGCCCATTCGGAAAGGTCGATGCCTTCATACCCGCCCGGCCCGCCGATGGAGAAGGCAGGATCGTCCGCGCCCGCAATATCGAGTGCGTACTGGGTTGCTGGGTCGAGCGCGACGCTGGCAGGGGTCGAGATGCCCAGAATGCCTGCAACGAGGCGGAATTTGTCGATTATGGCGTCGGGCATGCGGCGATCGGTCCAGGACGGATCGTCCACCCGCAGGCAAGCCAGCGAGCCGCCGCTTTCATCATCGTCGTTTTCCAGCCCGCGTACGGTGGCCGCAGCAAGAGTGCGCGCCAGGAATTCCGATGCGCCCCAGGTGGCGGCGCCATTGCGGTCGGCCGACAGATGGCTGAGCACGACATCGGGGCCGAGCAGCCAGTTCTTGCCCGTTTCACGCGCTTCGTCGGCGACGACCGCGGCTGCGCGTTCGACGATGTCGGGCGACCAGCTTGCGGCCAGAGCAAAGGGACTGGGCATGACGACGGCGTCCCCGCGGCTCACCTCGTCTGCAAAGAGCAGCGGAATGCCGAGCCGGGTTTCTTCGACCGCAATGCGCCGGAAGGTGGCACTTTCGACCTGCGAAGCGCTGCCGATCAGGCCACCGAGATGACCACGCTTCAACTGATCGCGGATGTGCCGGATGTCCTGCGGATCATCGGAAGTGGGCAGCGGGCGCAGCACCAGCTGACCGATCTTTTCCTCCATCGACATGATGTCGAGCAGGTCTTCGACGAAGCGTTCGCGCTTTGCGCCATGGTCGGTTGGGCGTAGTGCCATAGCCAACCGGTTTCGGCCCTAATGGTAAATATCAGGTTTGGATTTGAGATTTCGTCGCTCGCCCGGCTCATTTCGACGACTGGCCATGGAAGCGATTTACAGATATAAAAATATCTTTATATCCATTTCATCATGCGGACCGAGACCATCTTCAGGGCCCTTGCCGATCCCACGCGCCTGCGGATCATGCGCCTGCTGGGTTCGATGGAACTTGCCGTGGGCGAGGTGGCCCAGGTGCTGGGGCAAAGCCAGCCCCGCGTTTCGCGCCATATCGGGATATTGTGCGACGCCGGTCTGGCAGAGCGTCGCCGCGAGGGCAGTTGGGTCTTCCTGCGCGCCTGCGCCAATACGAACGATGCCCCGCCGCTGAGCACGGCGATCGCCGACCTGCTGGTGAAAGCGGAAGCCAGCGATTCGCAGTTCGCCGAGGAATGCGAGCTGGACCGGCGGCGGCTTGCCGAAATTCGCGAGCACCGCGAAAACGAGGCGCAGGCCTATTTTTCCGATCACGCCCATGACTGGGACGAATTGCGCCGGATGCATTCATCGGACGAAGCGGTCGAAAAAGCGCTGACCCTTGCGCTGGGCGATATGCCGATGGGGCGCCTGCTGGATATCGGGACGGGTACGGGCCGCATGGCGGAACTGTTCGCGGAACGGGCAGAGCGGATCGTAGCGCTCGACAAAAGTCTGGCCATGCTGCGGGTGGCGCGGGCCAAGCTGCACCATTTCCCGACCGAGCGCGTGGAACTGGTCCAGGGCGATTTCGGATCGCTTCCCTTCCCGGCGGCCAGTTTCGACACGGTGCTGTTCCATCAGGTGCTGCATTTTGCGCAGGCACCCGGCGCCGTCCTGATGGAAGCCGCGCGCGTTACCCGACCCGAAGGGCGCATCGCGATCGTCGATTTCGCCGCACACCAGCGCGAGGAACTGCGCGACAGGCATGCCCATGCGCGCCTCGGCTTCGAAGACGGGCAGATGCGCACCCTGCTGCATGAAGCGGATTTCGAACCGGCCGATCCGATTGCGCTGGAAGACGGCGAACTCGTGGTGAAAATCTGGATTGCGCAGCGGCGCACCCAAAGCAGGAAGGCAGCAGTGTGAGCCCGACCCTTGACCAGATGCGCGAGGCACAGCGCGCATTGGAAGCCCCGCTTTTTTCCGGCCTGCCCGGCGATATCGAGGTGAGCTTCGAATTCTTTCCGCCAAAGAGCGACAAGATGGGCGAGACCCTGTGGCAGAGCGTGGAAACGCTTGCGCCGCTGGGCCCGCGTTTTGCCAGCGTTACCTATGGCGCAGGCGGGTCGACGCGTGAACGCACGCACCAGCAGGTGGTGCGGATCCAGAACGAGGCCGGCATTCCGGCCGCCGCGCATCTGACCTGTGTCGAGGCGACGCGCGAGCAGGTGGACGACGTTGCCCGCCATTACTGGGAAGAAGGCATCCGCCACATCGTCGCCCTGCGCGGCGATCCGCCCGACGGACAATCGCGTTATTCGGCGCACCCCGGCGGTTATGCCAATGCCGCCGAACTGATCGCGGGCCTGAAGAAAGTGGCCGATTTCGAAATTTCGGTCGCGGCCTATCCCGAAGTTCACCCGGATTCGTCCGACCGGAAGGCCGATCTCGACAATCTGAAGGCGAAATTCGATGCCGGCGCGACGCGGGCCATCACGCAGTTCTTTTTCGAGCCGGAATGTTTCTTCGATTTCCGCGATCAGGCGGCAGCGGCCGGCATCAAGGGCGAGATCGTGCCGGGCATCATGCCGGTGATGAGCTTTGCCGCCGTGCAGCGCATGTCGGGACTGTGCGGCACCGCCATCCCGCACTGGATGGAAGGCCTGTTCGAAGGCCTCGACGAACGCCCGGAGGCGCGCCAGCTGGTGAGCGCCACGATCGCTGCCGAGATGTGCCGCCGCCTTTATGCAGGCGGGGTACGCCAGTTCCATTTCTACACCTTGAACCGCGCCGAGCTGAGCTATGCGATCTGCCACATGCTCGGCCTGCGTCCGAAGGCCTGACCATGACCAAACGCGAAGAATTCGAAGCCGCTGCCAAGCAGTTCATCCTGATCAAGGACGGCCCCTACGGTACGGCGATCCAGCGCGCGAAACTGGCGCCGGAGGACTATGCAGGCGATACCGGGCTGGCAGACGACCAGAAGGGCAATAACGATCTGGTCAATCTGACCCAGCCGCAGGTGATCCGCACGATCTGCGACAGTTATATCGATGCAGGCGCGCATATCCTGGCGACCAATACCTTCAACGCCAACCGCATCAGCCAGGCCGATTACGGGGCCGAGGGACTGGTGCGCGACATCAATATATCGGCAGCGCGGATCATCCGCGAAGCGATCGATGCGCGTAACGATGGCGTGCCGCGCTTCGTTGCCGGGGCGGTGGGGCCGACCAACAAAACGCTGTCGCTGTCGCCCGACGTGGAAGACCCGGGCTTCCGCGAGGTGACTTTCGACGAGATCGTGGATGTCTACCGCGAACAATGCGCCGCACTGGTCGAGGGCGGAGCCGATTTCATCCTGATCGAAACCGTGTTCGACACGCTGAACTGCAAGGCTGCGATCATGGCGGTGAAGCAGCTCGAGCGCGAACTGAACCGCGACATTCCGCTGATGATATCGCTGACGCTGACCGATCTTTCGGGCCGCAATCTGTCGGGCCATACGGTGGAGGCATTCTGGTACACTGTGAGCCATGCCAAGCCGCTGACCATCGGCCTCAATTGCAGTTTCGGCGCCGAACAGCTTCGCCCGCATGTGCAATTGCTGTCGGACATCGCCGACAGCTGGCTGATGGCCTATCCCAATGCCGGCCTGCCCAACGATCTGGGCGAATATGACGAGATGCCCGAAACGACGGCGGCGCTGACCCGGGTCTGGGCCGAAAACGGGCGCATCAATGCGCTGGGTGGCTGCTGCGGATCGACGCCTGCGCATATCGCAGCGATGGCCAAGGCGGTCGAAGGGCTGGCCCCGCGCAAGCGCCCGAGCCGCAATCCCGAAATGCATCTGGCCGGGCTCGAGCCGTTCACGATCGCGGCATGACCGGGTTCGACGCCAGCAAAGTGGTCATCCGGGAGGCCGGGGCAGCGGACGCGGGCCGCCTGTCGCTGGTGGCCGATGCCACGTTTCTGGAAACCTTTGCCGGGATGATCAGCGGCGAGGCGCTGGTCGCGCATTGCGAACGGGCACATGCGGCGGATTATCTGCGCCAGCTGCTGGCGGCAGGGGCAAAGGCCTGGCTGGCCGAACTGGACGCGGCGCCGATCGGTTATGCGCTGGTCAACCGGCCCGAACTGGACGCGGCGGAACCCGGCGATATCGAATTGAAGAAAATCTACCTGCTGTCGCGTTTCCACGGCAGCGGTATTGCCGGGCGGCTGTTCGAGGCGGCGCTGGCCGGGGCTGCAGGCCACGACCGCCTGCTGCTGGGCGTGAAGCAGGACAATGAGCGGGCCATTGGTTTCTACAGGAAGCAGGGCTTCGAACAGATCGCCACGCGTCGTTTCGACGTGGGCGGAACCTTTTATGATGACGTCGTGCTGGCGCGCGCACTCGACCGGACTTTGAGATCATGAGCAACAAATCCACCGCCCGGTTCGTCAACATCGGCGAACGCACCAATGTGACCGGATCCGCCCGGTTCAAGAAACTGATCATGGCGGACGATTACGAAACCGCCGTCGAAGTCGCGCGCGAGCAGGTGGAAAACGGTGCGCAGGTGATCGACGTCAACATGGACGAAGGCCTGCTCGATGCCGAAAAGGCGATGACGACCTTCCTCAAGCTGATCGCTGCGGAACCCGATATCGCACGGGTCCCGGTGATGATCGACAGTTCCAAATGGAGCGTGATCGAGGCCGGACTGAAATGCGTATCGGGCAAGCCGATCGTCAATTCCATCAGCATGAAGGAAGGCGAGGACGCGTTTCTGGACCATGCGCGCAAATGCATGGATTACGGGGCCGCGGTGGTCGTCATGGCGTTCGACGAGACGGGCCAGGCCGATACGAAGGAGCGCAAGGTAGAAATCTGCGCGCGGGCTTACGACCTGCTGACGGACATCGGCTATCCGCCCGAGGACATCATCTTCGACCCCAACATCTTCGCCGTGGCGACCGGGATCGAGGAGCATGACCGTTATGGCCTCGATTTCCTCGAGGCGGTGGCCGAGATCAAGGCGCGCTGCCCCCATGCGAAGACGAGCGGCGGCCTGTCCAATCTGAGCTTCAGCTTCCGCGGCAACGAGACCGTGCGCCGCGCGATGCATTCGGTGTTCCTCTATCACGCGATTCCTGCTGGGCTCGACATGGCGATCGTCAATGCCGGGCAGCTGGACGTTTACGACCAGATCGACCCGGTGCTGCGCGAAGCCTGCGAGGACGTGATTTTGATGCGCCGTTCCGATGCGACGGAGCGGCTGATCGATCTGGCCGAAAGCTACAAGGGCAAGAGCGCGGCCGACGAAAAGGCAGCCGAGGAATGGCGCGGCTGGGAAGTGGGCCGCAGGCTGGAACATGCGCTGGTCAAGGGGATCGACGCGCATGTCGTCGCCGATACCGAAGAAGCGCGCCAGCAGTTCGCGCGGCCCATCGAGGTGATCGAAGGCCCGCTGATGGACGGCATGAACGTTGTCGGCGACCTGTTCGGCAGCGGCAAGATGTTCCTGCCGCAAGTGGTCAAATCGGCCCGCGTGATGAAAAAGGCGGTGGCGCATCTCATCCCCTTCATCGAGGCGGAAAAGGAAGCGGGCGCCCGCGCGAAGGGCAAGATCATCATGGCCACGGTCAAGGGCGACGTGCACGACATCGGCAAGAACATCGTCGGTGTGGTCTTGCAGTGCAACGGATATGAAGTGATCGACCTCGGCGTGATGGTGCCGTGGGCGAGGATCCTCGAAGCCGCGAACGAAAACGATGCGGACATGATCGGCCTGTCGGGCCTGATCACCCCCTCGCTCGACGAGATGGTGACCGTTGCGGAAGAGATGAAGGCGGCCAACATGACCATGCCGCTGCTGATCGGCGGGGCGACCACCAGCAAGGTGCACACCGCGCTGCGGATCGATCCGGCCTATCCCGGGCCCGTCATCCACGTTCTCGACGCCAGCCGCGCGGTGGGTGTGGCGAGCCGTCTGCTGTCGGATACGCAGTGCGAGGAATTCGTGTCGACCACCGCGGCGGACTATGCCCATGTGCGCGATGCGCGGGCGGGCAAGGGGCAGAGCGAATTGCTCAGCCTGGAAGATGCGCGGGCGAATTTCTACGATGCCTATCTGTCGGACAAGGCCGCGCCGCCGCTGCAGCCGGGCACGCATGTGTTTGGGGAATGGGACCTTGCCGAACTGCGCGACTATTTCGACTGGACGCCCTTCTTCCGCGCTTGGGAACTGCACGGGACCTACCCCAAGATCCTCGACGACGACGTGGTCGGCGAAAGCGCACGCAGCCTGAAGGCGGATGCCGATGCCATGCTGGAGCGGATCATTGCGGAAAAATGGCTCACCGCCCGCGGTGTCGCCGGCTTCTGGCCCTGCGCACGCGATGGCGACGATGTCACCATCCACGATCTCGATGGCGAAACGCACACGGTGCTGCCGTTCCTGCGCCAGCAGGTGAAGAAGAGCCGGGACAGGGCGAGCATGTGCCTGGCCGATTTCATCGACCCGGCGGGCGACTGGATAGGCGGTTTTGCGGTCGGCATCCACGGGATCGAAGAGCATTCAAAGCGCTTCCTCGCGGACAAGGACGATTATTCCGACATCCTGCTCAAAGCGCTGGCCGACCGGTTTGCGGAGGCCTTTGCCGAGCGGCTGCACCAGCATGTCCGTTCGGAACTGTGGGGGTATGCGCCGCAGGAACAGCTGACCAACGAGGCGCTGATCAAGGAAAAATACCGCGGCATCCGCCCTGCGCCCGGCTATCCCGCCTGTCCTGATCACAGCCTCAAGCCGATGCTGTTCGACCTGCTCGATGCCCAAGCCAACACCGGGATCACGCTGACCGAGAATTTCGCCATGTATCCCACCGCGGCGGTGAGCGGGTTCTATTTCGCCCATCCCGAGGCGCAGTATTTCGGCGTGGCCCGCATCGGGCGCGATCAACTGGAAGACTATGCGCAGCGGCGCGGCGTCGATATGGCGACTGCCGAGCGATGGCTGCGACCCAATCTGGACTGACCGCGCTCCCCAGAGGGAGGCTGGTGCTGATCGGCGGCGGCATATTGCTCGCCGTCTGGCTGCTCCTGGTGCTGCTCGTTTCCTACGATGCCGACCTGCTGCGCAGGCTGTGGTTCCTGCCCGGCATCGGTGTGATCGGCGCGATTATCGCGAATACGTCGGGCACTGGCGGGGGCGTGGTCTTCGTGCCGGTGTTCAATGCGCTTCGCGAATGGTCGGTCATGGACCTGCAACCGCTGCAGGTCGTCGGCGTATCGATGGCCATCCAGAGCTTCGGCATGACCATGGGCGCTTTGCGCTGGACCGACCGGCTTTATCACCAGCCAGAACCCGCGCCGCTTCACGCACGGGTTGCCCCGGGCGATTTCTTTACCGTCGCACTGGCGGTTCTTGCCCTGTCGCTTCCCGCGATGCTGCTTACGCAAAGGCTGACGGCATTCGATCAGCATGCGGTGCTGATGGGGTACAAGGCGTTTTCGATCCTGCTCGGACTGGCGCTGATCGCCTCCACATGGACGGTCAATCTCGCCCGACCGGAACGCGGGACGCTGCAGCGCGGCGATCTGATGGTGCTCATCCTGCTCGCCATACCCGGCGGCATTCTGACGGCGCTGTTTTCGGTGGGGGTGGGAGAGCTGGTCGCGCTCTATCTCTTCATCCGGCATTATCCCGTGCTGCTGTGCACCGGTGCCGCGTGCGTCATTTCGTCTGTCAGCGTGATCGCGGGCTCGGTCTGGCATATCGGCGCGGGCACGATCCAGTGGGAGGTCGTCCTGCTGGCGGGGCCGGCCGCTGCGGTCGGCGGGTTTTTCGCCCGTCCGATCGCCCTGTGGCTGGGCGCGCGCCGGCTCAAGACGCTGGACGGGGCATGGATCGTCGCATCGGCGGCATATTTGCTGTGGCTGAACCGTATTTGATGCAGCTGGGCGATTGACCGCTACCGCCGAATATCGCAGTGCAGCAGGCGTCGGCTGCAGAGGCGATTCTGCGGCAGGCGCGTACGGGAGAGTTCGGGTGGCGGCGTCCATCCGGCGCCGAAGGAGCAACCGCCCCGGAAACTCTCAGGCTAAACGGACCGTGCGCACCATCGACACTCTGGAAAGCGTCTCCGCTCCGGCGGGGGCCACCGAAGGGGTAAGCGCACTCATTAGTGCGTCAGTCTCTCAGGTTTCCCGACAGAGGGGGCATGGGTTTTCTTAGCGCACCTTTGCGGGGCGCACCCATGCTTTGCGAAGGACGGGACTTGAGCGACGATACTGACGATACCATTGCCGAAACCGAAACGCTGCCGCTGGATGCATGGCATCGCCGCAAGGGCGCGCGCATGGTGCCGTTTGCCGGCTATCACATGCCGATCCAGTTCGACGGGATCGTGTCCGAACACAACTGGACCCGCAGCCAGGCAGGCCTGTTCGACGTGAGCCACATGGGCCAGATCATGGTCACCGGCGAAAAAGCGGCCGAAGAGCTGGAAAAGCTCCTCCCCGGCGCGATTGCGTCGCTGAAGCCGGGCAAGGTGCGCTATTCGCTGCTGCTAGACGAGGATGGCGGCATACTCGACGATCTGATGGTCACCAATGCCACGCCCTGGATCGAAGGTGATGTGGATGCAGGCGACGAAGGGCGCTGGGGCGAGCCTGCCTATTACCTCGTCGTCAACGGTGCGACCAAGTGGGAAGACATCGGCCACCTGCGCGAGTTCATCGACGACGATGTCACGCTCACCCACATGGACGAACACGCGCTCATCGCGTTGCAGGGCCCCAGTGCCGCAACCGCGCTGAACCGCGTCATGCGCAATGTCATCGACGACATGGTCTTCATGGAAAGCGTGACGCATGAGTTCGGCGAATGGCCGCTGCGCATCACGCGTTCCGGCTATACCGGCGAGGACGGGTTCGAAATTTCCGTCCCGGCCGAATTCGCCGAAAGCCTGGCCGATCGCCTGTGCGCGGAAATCGAAGTGCGGCCCATCGGGCTTGGCGCACGCGACAGCCTGCGGCTCGAAGCAGGCCTTCCCCTTTATGGCCACGACATCACGACGGATACCGACCCGGTGTCTGCCGATTTGGGGTTCGCGCTGACCAAGAAGCGCCGCGAGCAAGGCGGCTGGATGGGGCACGAAAAGGTCATGCACGTGCTGGAAAACGGCCCTGCGCAAAAGCGTGTTGGCCTTGCCATCGACGGGCGGATGCCTGCCCGTGAAGGCGCGCCGATTTATTCGGGCGACACACAAGTCGGCCGGATCACTTCGGGCGGTTTTTCGCCCACGCTCGAGCGGCCCATCGCCATGGGATACGTCGACACCGCGCTCGCCTCCGAGGGAACCGAACTCGAAGTCGAGGTTCGTAACAAGAGATTGCCAGCGAAGGTCACCAAGCTGCCCTTCGTCCCACACCGCTATCACAGAGGAAACTGACCGATGGCCCGTTACTTCACCGATGAACATGAATGGATCGACGTCGAGGGCGAAACCGCCACTGTCGGCATCACGGATTACGCACAAGGCCAGCTGGGCGATATCGTCTTCGTCGAATTGCCGGATGTCGGCACCGTGATCGACAAGGGCAAGGATGCCGCCGTAGTCGAAAGCGTCAAGGCCGCCAGCGACGTCTATGCCCCCATCAGTGGCGAGGTCATGGAAACCAATGCCGCGCTCGAAGACGATCCGGCGCTGGTGAATACCTCGCCCGAAGAAGATGGCTGGTTCTTCAAGATGACCATTGGCGACAAATCGCAATTCGACGGTCTGATGGACGAAGCCGCCTACAAGAGCTTCTGCGACGGATTGTAACCGCCCTCCCGGCGCGAACCGGGATCGTCCGGCCGCCACGCCGGACATAGCTGCACGAGATCCCAGGCTTTGCCGGGATGACGGGACTTTGAAATGCGCTACCTACCCCTGACCGATACCGATCGTTCGGCAATGCTGGACGTGATCGGCGCACCGGACATCGATGCCCTGTTCGCCGATGTGCCCGAAGAGGCCCGCCTTTCCGGACCGATCGAGGGCCTGCCGATGCACGCCAGCGAGATGGCCGTCGAAAAGCATATGCGGCGGTTGTCGAAGAAGAATCTGGCGGCATCGGATGCGGCCTTTTTCCTGGGGGCGGGGGCTTACAAGCACCACATCCCCGCGAGCGTCGATCACATTATCCAGCGCGGCGAGTTCCTGACCGCCTACACGCCCTATCAGCCGGAAATCGCGCAGGGCACGCTGCAGATGCTGTTCGAGTTCCAGAGCCAGGTTGCGCGGCTTTACGGATGTGCGGTGGCCAATGCATCCATGTACGACGGTTCGACCGCGTGCTGGGAAGCGGTCGCCATGGCGGGCCGCGTGGCGCGCGGCAAGAAGCGCAAGGTGGTGCTTTCAGGCGCACTGCACCCGCACTACGCGGAAGTCGTGCGGACCATGGCGAAGTTCACCGACGACGAGATCGCCGGCGCCCCGCCGAGCCTGACCGCCAAGCCCGACGATGATGGCCTGATTGCCCGCATCGATGCCGATACGAGCTGTGTCGTGGTGCAATATCCCGACATTCTCGGCCGTCTGCCCGACCTCGCGAAGATTGCCGCAGCCGCGCATGACAAGGGCGCCCTGCTGATTGCAGTCAATACCGAACCTGTCGCGCTGGGGGCAATCAAGTCGCCGGGCGAACTGGGGGCGGACATTGTGGTCGGCGAAGGCCAGGCGATCGGCGTGGGCCTGCAGTTCGGCGGCCCTTACCTCGGCCTGTTTGCCGTGCGCGATGAAAAGCATGTGCGCATGATGCCGGGGCGCCTGTGCGGCGAAACGGTAGATGCGGAGGGCAAGCGCGGCTTCGTGCTGACCCTGTCCACCCGCGAGCAGCATATCCGCCGCGAAAAGGCGACCAGCAACATCTGCACCAATTCGGGCCTCTGCGCGCTGGCTTTCAACGTCCACATGACGTTGCTTGGCGAAAAGGGCCTGCGCCGGCTGGCGATGGAAAACCATCGCCTGGCGTGCCTCGCCGCGGATCGGCTGGCGAAGGTGCCCGGTGTCACGGTGCTGAACGATACCTTCTTCAACGAATTCACAGTCCTTCTCGGCACCGATGCGCGCACGGTCGTGCGTCAACTGGCCGATGACGGCGTTCTTGCTGGCGTGTCGCTCGGCCGCCTGTTCCCGGGAAGCGGGAATCTGGCAAACGGACTGCTGGTTGCCGTCACTGAAACCACCACCGAGGAGGACATCGAAACGCTTGCCTCCGCACTCGAGGAGGTGCTGGCATGAGCACGCCCAATGCATCGGGCTGGAAGCCCGGCACCCCCGTCGAAGGCCATAACGCAATGAGCGGTCCCGATACGGCCACCGGCAATCGCGCGCTGATGCTGGAAGAGCCGCTGCTGTTCGAGATCGGCCATGTCGAGACGACCGGTGTGGACCTGCCGGATCCCGGGAGCGGGGCGAACCGGCTTGGCGGTTTCGAGCGGAGCGAGGCGATCGGCCTGCCGGGCCTGTCCGAACCGGAAACCGTCCGTCATTACACGCGCCTGTCGCGGCAGAATTACGCGATCGACCTCGGTCTTTTTCCGCTGGGCTCGTGCACGATGAAGCACAATCCGCGGCTCAACGAAAAGATCGCGCGCATGCCGGGCTTTGCCGACGTGCATCCGCTGCAGCCGGTCGACACGGTGCGCGGTGCGCTCGAAGTCATCAATGAACTCGCTCACTGGCTCATCGATCTCACCGGCATGCACGCCGTCGCCATGAGCCCGAAGGCGGGCGCCCATGGCGAATTGTGCGGCATCCTGTGCATTCGCGCCGCACTCGAAGCGCGGGGCGATGCGCGCGAGGTGATCCTGGTGCCGGAAAGCGCCCACGGGACCAATCCCGCGACCGCTGCCTTCGCCGGTTACAAGGTGGAAGACATTCCCGCGACCGCCGAAGGCCGCGTCGATCTGGAAGCGCTCAAGGCGCGGCTAGGCCCCGATGTCGCTGGCGTGATGATTACCAATCCGAATACGTGCGGCCTGTTCGAGCGCGACATGAAGGCGATCTCCGACGCAGTCCATGCGGCGGGCGGTTTCGTCTATTGCGACGGCGCGAACTTCAACGCCATCGTCGGCAAAGTCCGCCCCGGCGATCTCGGCGTCGATGCGATGCACATCAACCTCCACAAGACCTTCTCCACCCCGCATGGCGGCGGCGGCCCGGGCTCGGGCCCGGTCGTCCTTTCCGAAGCGCTCGCTCCGTTCGGACCGCTGCCCTACACGGCGCGGACCGAGGACGGCGTCGTCCACCTGATCGAAGAAGAGGACGCGGAAGAGTTCGCCAAGGAACATTTCGGCGGGGCGCTGCAGCATTTCGGCCGGATGACCGCGTTCCATGGCCAGATGGGCATGTTCACGCGGGCGCTCGCCTATATCCTCAGCCACGGGGCGGACGGGTTAAAGCAGGTTGCCGAAGATGCCGTGCTCAACGCCAATTACATCCTGCGCAGCCTGGACGACGTGCTCGATGCGCCGTTCGGACCAAGCGGCCCGTGCATGCACGAGGCGTTGTTCAGCGATAAGGGCTTTGCAGTAGGTCTCTCCACGCTGGACCTGGCCAAGGCCATGATCGACGAAGGCTATCACCCGATGACCATGTATTTCCCGCTGGTCGTCCACGGGGCCATGCTGGTCGAGCCGACCGAAACGGAAAGCAAGGCGGCGCTGGACCAGTTCATCATGGCTCTGCGCAGCGTTGCCGAGCGCGCGAAAGAGGGCGACGAAAGCCTGAAGACCGCGCCGCATTACGCGCCGCGTCGCCGCCTCGACGAAACGCAAGCCGCGCGCAAGCCGGTGCTGGCCTGGAACGATCCCGATATGGCATGATACTCCGGGCCGCCGCTAGCAGCAGGCGAGCCCGCGGGCATATTCCCTGGGCTTCGTCCCATCAGCACCGCGTCGATGCAGCGCCCGGTCAGACACACTGGCGGATAGGGCGGCACGTCGGTGCGGTCTGATTGTCAGGCCGTGGCGAGGCGTTTCATCAGCAGCTTTTGGGTGACCTGCAAACTGTGCTCATCGTTTACGGCGATCGCGCAGTAGCCGTGCTCCATCTCGATCGGAACGAGTTCGAAGCCGTCGCGCTGCGACGCTTCGGCCATGCGACCGGTATCCTTCGCAAACTCTCCGCCGCTGCTCATGATCTGCGCCACGGAAAGTGCGCAGGCATCGGCGATCCAGTAGGTGTTGCAGCTCGAATATGCACCGCCTAAAAATTCGTAGCTCCCCTTTTGCCTGACCGGATCGACCGCGATCACGTCTTCCTCGCGGGCAATCGCGGCGGCGGCAGCGGCCTCGCTCGCGATGGCCTTGTCGGCAAACTCGGTAAAGTCCCGGGGTAGCCACAGGCAGTTGTCGGCCGTCGTGATCAGGATCGGATAGTTCGCGCCATCGGCGCCTGCGAACATGCTGTCGACGATGTCGAACGCTTCTGACGTGAATGCCAGCCGTCCTTTATCGACCAGCTTTGCAATCGATGGAATGGCTGCGATTTCATTGGCCTCGCGTGCGGCGATGCGGATTGCGCCGATGCGCGGGCTCAAGGCGGCATTCATGACAAGCCGCTCGATCATGGGCATCCCATCGACGGGAACCAGGTATCTGTGAGACACGCCCGCGCGCTCGGCCAGCGGATCGAGCGCGGCGGAGCTTGTCCCAGCCACGATCAGGGCGTTGACCTTGCCATCGTAAACGCTGCTCATGCCATGGCAGATAGGCGCGATGGTCATGGTTGTCACTGTACCGGCCCTCGGGCAGTGGAGGGGGCATGCGGATCATCTTTTCACGCAAGGGGTTCGATAGCGCGTCGGGCGGTGGACCTTCGCCGATCGTCGAGGGGCGTCCGTTCAGCCTGCCGATTCCCGCAGGAGCGGCGTCGCGCACCACATTTGGCGATCTTGGTCTCGGCGCTCACGCAGCCAAGGCCAGCAGAGGGCGGCTTGGAGCAGACGATCTGTGCCATCACGACCCGATGTTTCTCGGCAATGGCACCTGCCTGTTCGGCCAGTGCGGGGCGGCGCAAACCCACCTCTCCAATCGCGGCGTAGGATTGGGCGATGTCTTCCTGTTCTTCGGCCTGTTTCGCGAAGACGGGGGCGATCCGCATCATCGCATCTTCGGCTATCTCGAAGTCGGTGAGGTGATCGACCTGACGGGAGAGGTTCCGGACCGACTGATCGAGCATGGACACCCGCATGCCCTCGCCATGCATGCTTCGAACGACACGATATATTCGGGGGCGGGCGAAGAGGCACGGCGGGCCAGTGATGCCTTGCGCCTGACCGCTGCGGGCGCGTCGCCATCCGTATGGGAGAGGCCGCCCTGGATGGCGCGCGGTGGGCTGAGCTATCATGATCGCGCCGACCGCTGGCTGTGGGGCGGACGCTTGAAAAGCGTCGCCCGCGGACAGGAATTCGTAGCCGATATCGGCCGCCGCAAGGCCCCGCGCGAATGGCTCGCGCGGGTACTCGATGAAATCAGAGCGTCCTGATGATCGCCGAGAAATCGAGGCCGGCGTTGTCCTTGGCGAACTGTTCGTAAAGCTCTTTCGCGTGGGCGCCCAACGGGGTGGAAGCATCGGCGGTCTGTGCGGCTTCCATCGCGAGACGCAGGTCCTTGAGCATTAGACCCGTAGCGAAGCCGCCTTTGTAATCCTTGTCCGCCGGGCTTTCCACGCCGACACCGGGCATCGGGGTATAGGCGTTGAGCGACCAACAGTAGCCCGACGACTGGCTGGAAATTTCGTAGAATTTCTGCGGGTCGAGGCCCAGCTTCTCTGCCATCTTCATGGCTTCGGCAGTGCCGATCATGGAAATGGCGAGCAGCATGTTGTTGCAGATCTTGGCGGTCTGGCCAGCGCCTGCATCGCCAGCGTGAATGACGGCCTTGCCCATGGCCTGAAGCACCTCTTCGGCACGTCCGAAAGCCTTTTCTGTCCCGCCGACCATGAAGGTCAGCGTGCCGCCGTTGGCCGCCGCGATCCCGCCTGAAACCGGCGCGTCGACCATGTCATATCCGGCGGCCTCGGCCGCTGCGTTCACCTCCTTGGCGGTGGCAACGTCGATGGTCGAACAATCGAGCAGGACGGCCCCTTGCGGAGCCTTGCCGATCACGCTGCCTTCGTAGACCGACTTCACGATCTCCCCATTGGGCAGCATGGTCACGGCGCCGTCGACGCCTTGGACGGCCTCGCCCGGATCTGCGAAAGTTTCACAGCCGTTGGACTTGGCCGTTGCCAGCGCTTCTTCCGACAGGTCGAAGGCGTTCACTTCGTGCCCCGCCTTGACGAGGTTCGCGGCCATGCCGCCGCCCATGTTGCCGAGGCCGATGAAGGCGATTTTCATGTTCTCTCTCCGGGTATTCTTTTATTCCGAGGGGATCGGCTTAGCGACCCTTCCACTGGCCTTCGCGCTTTTCGACGAAGGCGGCCATGCCTTCCTTCTTATCCTCGCTCGCGGCGAGGATCTGGAAGATGCGGCGTTCGACGATCAGGCCCTGATCGAGGCTGGTTTCGAAAGCGGCGTTGACCATTTCCTTGTTCGCGATCGCGGCCATCGGCGGCATCGAGGCGATCTGCTTCGCTGTCTTCATTGCTTCGTCGAGAAGCTGATCGTGCGGCACGACGCGGGCGACGAGATTGCTGCGCTCCGCTTCCTCGGCATCCATCATGCGTCCGGTCAGGCACATTTCCATGGCCTTGGACTTGCCGACGGCCTTGGTGAGGCGTTGCGAGCCGCCCATGCCCGGGGCAACGCCGAGCTTGATTTCCGGTTGGCCGAACTTGGCGTTTTCCGATGCGATGATGAAATCGGCCATCATCGCAAGTTCGCATCCACCGCCCAGCGCGAAGCCGTTGACCGCGGCGATCCACGGCTTGGGGGTCTTCTTCACGATCTCGCTGGTCCAGGGTGCGAAGAAATCCTCAAGATAGAAGTCCGCTGCTTCCTTCTCGCTCATTTCCTTGATGTCGGCGCCTGCCGCGAATGCCTTGTCACCCGATCCGGTCAGCACGGCGCATAGCTGGCTGCTGTCGGCCTGATAGGCGGCGAACGCATCAATCAGTTCTTCCAGGACCTTGCTGTTAAGCGCGTTCAGCGCCTTGGGGCGGTTCAGGGTGATCAGCGTCACGGCATCGCGCTGTTCGACCGTGATGGTTTCATAGCTCATAGGGGTCTCCATTCCTCGTCGGCGGGAAGCGGGGCGAAGATCTGGTCGAGCAGTTCCTCGCTCACGCCCTCGGGCGTCGCCGGGTCCCATTTGGGGTCGTTGGTCTTGTCCACGATCACTGCGCGCACGCCTTCCGAAAAATCCGGACGGGTCAGAACGCGGCTGGCGATGCGGTATTCCATGCGCATGTTGTCGGCGAAGCTGTCGAGCTGTTCGCTTTCCTTAAGCTGCCGCAGGGCTACCTTGCAGGTCTGCGGGCTCTTGGTGCGCAGCGTCGCGAGTTCCTTCGCTGCCCATTCGCTATCGTCCGCTTCAAGGCTTGCGAGGATGTCCTCGTAGCGGTCGGATGCGAAATGCTTCTTGATGGCAGCTTCGTTGCTTTCGAGCCGCGCAGCCGGCGGGGTCTTGGCAAGCGCGCTCAAGACCTGCCCCGGTTCGTGACCGGCGGCGATGCGCGATTTGGCTTCGGCCAGATCGGCTGGATCGAGATAATGCGTGGCAATTCCTGCCCACACGCATTCCGCGCCATCGAGCCGCGCACCGGTAAGCGCAAGGAATTGTCCGAGCCGCCCGCCGAGGCGCGACAGGTGCCAGCCGCCACCGACATCAGGAAACAGGCCGATCCCTGTTTCCGGCATGGCGAAGCGCGTGTTCTCGGTCGCGACGCGATATTTGCACGGCATGGCGATGCCGACGCCGCCGCCCATGGTGATGCCGTCCATGAAGGCCACGATCGGCTTTTCATATTCGAACATCTGGTGGTTGAGCTGGTATTCGTCGTGAAAGAATTCACGGCCGCTTTTACCGCCGTCGTTGAGCGCCGAATTGCGCAGGAGATTGATGTCCCCGCCCGCGCAGAAGCCGCGCCCTTCGGCGTGGTCGAGAATGATGGCCTGCACGGCTTCGTCATCCGCCCAGTCAGTCAGCGCCGCGCTGATTGCATGGCACATGTCGAGCGTCAGTGCATGCAGCGCCTTGGGGCGGTTGAGCGAAAGATGGCCGGCGTGGCCGTGGACATGAATGTTTACGTCTTCGGTCATTGTCTCAGCATCTCCCGCCCGACGATCATTCGCATGACCTGATTGGTGCCTTCAAGGATCGAATGGACGCGCAGATCGCGCCAGAAGCGTTCGATCGGATATTCCTTGAGATAGCCGTAGCCACCGAAGAGTTGCAGCGCGTCATTGACTACCTTGCTGCCGCTGTCGGTTGCGAGCCGCTTGGCCATGGCGGAGAACTTGCTCTTGTCCGGCGCGTTGTCGGTGACCTTGGCCGCCGCGAGGTAAAGCAGCGCGCGGGCAGCTTCCAGATCGGTAGCCATGTCGGCCAGCATGAACTGGGTATTCTGGAAATCCGCGATCGGCTGGCCGAACTGCTGCCGTTCCTTGGTGTATTTCACCGCTTCGTCGAGGCAGCGCTGTGCGCCGCCCAGCGAACAGGCGCCGATGTTGAGGCGTCCCCCGTCTAGGCCCGCCATGGCGTAGCGAAAACCATCGCCTTCCGGCCCGACACGATTGGCGACCGGCACCCGCGCATCTTCGAAGATGAGCTGTGCGGTGGGTGAGGCATTCCAGCCGAGCTTCTTCTCCGGTTTTCCGAAAGACACGCCGGGCGTGTCCTTGTCGATCACGAGGCAGCTTATCCCCTTGGTCTTGTGTTCGCCGGTGCGGACCATCGTGACATAGACATCGTTGAAGCCGCTGCCCGAGATGAACTGCTTGGTTCCGTTCAGCACGTAGTGGTCGCCATCGAGCTTCGCAGTGGTCTTGAGACCCGCGGCATCCGATCCGCTGCCCGGCTCGGTCAGGGCATAGCTGGCGACCTTGTTCATGGTGACGAGGTCGGGAAGGTACCGACCCTTGAGTTCTTCTCCACCGAAGCGGTCGATCATCCAGGCGGCCATGTTGTGGATGGATATGAAGGAACTGGTCGCCGCGCAGCCATAGGCCATGGCTTCCATGATCAGCGCCGCTTCAAGCCGACCGA
The DNA here is from genome assembly GCF_019857205.1 of Qipengyuania pacifica. Taxonomy (GTDB): domain Bacteria; phylum Pseudomonadota; class Alphaproteobacteria; order Sphingomonadales; family Sphingomonadaceae; genus Qipengyuania; species Qipengyuania pacifica. Next base: position 99,050 of record NZ_JAHWXO010000006.1, read on the forward strand.
GGCCGATACCGCCTGATTCCTCGCTGACGTAGATCGCGCCGAAGCCGAGTTCGGCGCTCTGCTTGATCACGTCGATAGGGAAGTGCGATTTCTCGTCCCATTCCCCGGCAAAGGGCGTGATGTTGTCGGCCGTGAAGCGCTGCGCCATTTCCTGGATCTGCAGCTGTTCTTCGGTGAGCTGGAATTGTCCTGCATTCGTCGTCATGGGGCGCGCTGTAGCGCCGCCGGACAGGCGAGGGAAGGGGGCGTCCGGAGGAGGGCGGTGCCCGATCAGATTACCAAGGTCGTTGGAATGGATCGGGCACAGCCAGTGAGATCAGAATTGCCCGCGGGTTTTTTCGGCCTGTGCAGCGATAGATGCCATGGAAAACATGGAGATGCTGCTGAAGAGAAGCTCGAAGCCCAGGAAAAGTCCCAGAATGCTCATGGCGGAAGCTGGGAAATCCGCGAAGATCAGGACTGCAAGGAGGACAGAGATAACGCCAGAGACGAGCATCAGCCAGAACAGGCGGGTGCCGCGCAGATGAAATGCGGAGAATATCCGCGCAATACCCGAGATGAGTATGATGCTGGCAACCAGTAGGGTAAGCGTCAGTACGCCGGCGAGCGGATTGGCGATCAGCGAAATGCCAAGGAGCAGTGCAGCAAGGCCGAAGATGGCCATGAACATCTTGTGGCGTCCCCTGTCGAGCTGGAACACGCCGACGAGGGCGAGAATGCCGAACATGATGAAGGACCAGCCAGAGAAAAAGTTCACTGCGAGCGTCGCAGGTACAGGATTGAGAAGAGCGAAGAAGCCGCCGATCAGAGCGATTATTCCGCCGATTATCCACCAGACATGTGATTTCATTGTAATTGTATGCCCCCAATTATGCGTCGACCCAATCGAGCGATATCACGAAGGCCGCGCCGGATCATGCGGAAATCATGATAAGGCAGTGCTTCGCCGGAAAGGGGGCGGGGCGGCGTAATGCGGTAGCCGTGTGCAGCAGGATCAGTGCCGAATGCCGCCCGGGCGCGCTTCAGCCGGGACAGCGTTTGTAAACGCGCGCTTCGTCCCGCCCTTCATTATCGGTAACCGTAAGCGTCCGGCTTTCCGGATCGACTGCGAATGTCAGATCCGCGCTGGTCGGCGTATCGGCATATGTCGTATCGAATATGGCGCGGACCATGCCCGCCCCGCGTTGCTTCACTTCGGTGAACTTGCCGCCATTCTCGAAGACGCTGAAGCGGGTTTCGTGGATTTCCAGTACTTTGCCGATATTATCGCCTGTCGCCCCTTCGCACTGCGCTGCGGTGGGCGCAGGGCCATCGGTCAGACGCCATTTGCCACGCAGGGCGACAGGGAAGGTCCTGTCATTCGAGACGGGTGCTGTATCGCCCATCGCGTCAGGAGCGCCGGGGTTCGCCGCAGGTCCGTTCGGATCAGGTTCGATAGTTCCGGCCGGGGTGGGTTCAACGGTCGCATCCGCGGATGTTTCATCGGTATTGCCCGACGGGGAGCAGGCGACAAGGCCCGCTAGAGCAATCGGGGCAAGATACAGCAGCGGCTTCATAAACAATCTCCGGGAAATGCCTTGGCGTTTGCGATCAACCGTTTGTGCTGTCCCACGTTCCAATCGGGTCGATGGGCACAATCAGCGCGAGGGTGGCATGCCCAGCAAAGCTTCCGCTTCCATCTCGACCTTCCATTCCGGACGGCAGAGCCACGCGATGCCCGCCATCGTCGCTGCCGGACGCGCTTCGCCGAAAAAGCGGGCATGGACAGCCCCGACAGCATCCTGATCGGCCGGATCGGTCAGCAGCATGCGGGTGCGTACGACATCATCTGCGCTGCCGCCCAGTTCTTCGATAGCGCGCAGGATGAGGACGCAGCAGCGTTCGGCCTGAGCGGCTGCATCGCCGGGCGTGGACGAGCCATCGTCTTCCACAGGACCCGTTCCGGCCACGATTATTCGATTGCCTTGCCGCACCGCCCGAGCGAAGCCGAATTGCGCTTCGTAGGGCGATCCGGTGAAGGCGTGTCGGCGTGTCACCCGCAGGTAATTTCGGTGATTTTCATCTCGTCGTCATAGCGGACATTCACGCGGTCTTCTCGGTAATCCATCGTCCATGCCGAATTGGGCGGGCCCCAGCGCAGCGACCGGGCACCGCTTTCCTTCTGGATGGTGGCGCCGATTGCCGCCGAAACCGTGCTGCCAACATGCGATTGCGCAGCGTCAGCGTTGCAGGCCCCGGCCATGGGCGGCGGTTGATCTGCTGGGGTATCGGGCGCCGGGGTGGTGGCACAGGCGGCAAGCGGGACGGCCATGAGGCCCAGGGTGAGAATGCGCATTATGGGGGCTCCTATTCGCACTTCGTCAGGGGTGTGGGTTCGAATTGTTCTTCGGGATCGACAGCGGACGGGGTTAGTTTCTGGCCGTTATCGGAAAGGGTGAACATACGGGCCATCTGCCATTGTTCGCCTTCGCCCTCCATCGCCAGCGAGACGACGATCTTTTCGGGACTGTCGACTTCGATACGGGTTACGTCGCCGTGCGATTCGTAAAACTGGAATGTGGTGGGCAGGATTTCCATCCGGGTGAGCGAAGCGGGGGCGCAATCGCCGCTACCAGCATCCCACACACCCAGAAACGCAGCGGGGACGGTATCCGCCGTGACGGGTTCGGGCGGACCGGCCCCGTCGCCGATGCCGCCATCGGGTTCGACCGTCATCGTGGCATCGGGATCGGTGTCGGAATTGTCCGAACAGGCGGCGGCCAGCAGGACCATGGGCAGGGCGAAGGAGAGAGCTTTGCGTGTCATCATCAGTCCCCAACGCTCCTGCCAAAGGTCTTATCCCATCGTGGGGATGACGAAGGCGTTGGAACCATCGCCGCCGCCATCTGGCCAGCGCTGCGTGACCTTCTTGGCTTTGGTCCAGAACTTGAGGCCTTCCATGCCGTACTGGTCGGTGTCGCCGAAGCCAGAGCGCTTCCAGCCGCCGAAGCTGTGATAGCTGACGGGGACGGGGATCGGCACGTTGATGCCGACCATGCCGACATTCACCCGGTGGGCGAATTCGCGGGCGGCGTGGCCGTTGCGGGTGAAGATGGCGACGCCATTACCGTATTGATGCTCGCTCGGCAGGCGAACGGCATCCTCGAAATCCCGGGCGCGCACAATCTGCAGCACGGGTCCGAAGATTTCTTCCTGGTAGCTTTCCATGTCGGTGGTGACGCGGTCGAGCAGGGTCGGGCCGACGAAGAAGCCGTCTTCATGGCCCTGAAGGCTGAAGCCGCGACCGTCGATCACAACTTCGGCGCCTTCCTTTTCCGCCGTGTCGATCCACTGTTCGATCCGCGCCCTGTGTTCGGGCGTAACGACGGGACCGTAATGGGCGTCCTTGTCGGTGCTGACACCAACGCGCAGGGCATTGATCGCGGGGATGAGCTTTTCGCGCAACCTGTGCGCTGTATCCTCGCCCACCGGGACGACCACGGGCAGCGCCATGCAACGCTCGCCCGCCGAACCGAAGGCTGCCCCGGCCAGATCGTTGACTACCTGATCGAGGTCGGCATCCGGCATGACAATGCCGTGGTTCTTTGCGCCGCCCATGGCCTGCACGCGCTTGCCCGCAGCAACGCCGCGCTTGTAGACATAGTGGGCGATGTCGCTCGAACCGACGAAACTGACGGCGGCGATATCCTCATGATCGAGGATGGCATCGACCATTTCCTTGTCGCCGTGGACGACCTGCAGCAGCCCTTCGGGTGCGCCAGCTTCGACGAAGAGTTCGGCGAGGCGAACGGGCACGCTGGGATCGCGTTCGGACGGCTTGAGGATGAAGGCGTTGCCCGCCGCGATCGCCATGCCGAACATCCACATCGGGATCATCGCCGGAAAATTGAACGGAGTGATGCCCGCGCCGATACCCAGCGGCTGGCGCATCGAATAAACGTCGATGCCGGGCCCAGCGCCCTGCGTGTATTCGCCCTTGAGCGCCTGCGGAATGCCGCACGCATATTCGATGACTTCAAGCCCGCGCTGCACATCGCCATGCGCATCGTCCACGACCTTGCCATGTTCGCTGGCGAGCAGCTCGGCAAGTTGCTGCTTGTTTTCTTCAACCAGTCGCTTGAATTCGAACATGACCCGGGCGCGCTTCTGCGGATTGGTCGCGGCCCATTCGGGCTGGACCTTCTTGGCAGCCGCAACCGCCTGATCAAGCAGGGAAGCATCGCCCAGCGCAACTTCGGCCTGAACCTCGCCCGTCGACGGGTTCCAGATCTTGTGCTTGCGGGTGGCTGCCGGGCTGTTGCCGGCAATGAAATGGTCAACCTGACGCATAGGAAAAATCCTCTCTTTCGTTGGCAACGGCCAATACGCACGAGAGGTCCGAAATCAACCGGTATCGGCTGAAACCTTCACGAACTGCGGTCTAGCCGACCCCTGCCATCATCTGCGCGCACAGGATGGCGCCGTATGTTCCCAGTGCATAGCCAAGCACGGCGAGCAGCACGCCGACTGGGGCGAGGGCGGGGTGAAATGCAGCGGCTATGACCGGTGCGGACGCGGCCCCGCCGACATTGGCCTTGCTACCTACCGCGACGAAGAAAAACGGCGCCTTTATGATCTTGGCGACAACCAGCAGCAGTATCACGTGGAACAGCATCCAGATGAAGCCGATCGCCATGAAAGCAGGAGCATCCGCGATCTTCGTAACATCCATTCGCGTGCCGATTACTGCAACGAGCAGGAAAATGAACAGCACACCGAACTTGCTCGCCCCGATACCCTCCAGTTTGCGGGCGCGGGTAAAGCTGGCGGCAAGGCCGACAGTGGTCGAAATGACCACCACCCAGAAAAATTCGCTGGCCAGCGTCGCCTCTTCGCCCTGCAATTCGGCGAAGAAATTCCCGAGCCAGCCGCCGAGCAGATGCGAGAGGCCGACAACCGCAAAAGTAATGCCGAATAGCAGGACGTAGTCGTTTGCCTTGGCGACGCGTTCGATACTTTCGGTGTAGTCGGCCATCGTATCGCGCAGCTTGGCGATCGAAGAACTGTCCGCGCCCAGCCAGCGGTCGACACGCTCATGCGCGCCAGCGCCATAGAGCAGAAAGACCATCCAGATTTCGGCGACAATGATGTCGACAGCCAGTAGCGCAGCGAAACCTTCGAGAGGATAACCATAGACTTCGAGCATCGCGGTCTGGTTCGCTCCGCCGCCGATCCAGCTTCCTGCGAGCGTGGCAAGGCCCCGCCATGCTGCCGTGTCGCCGGAACCGATAATCGATGGTTCGAACTGCGCAACGATCCACAGCGCCAGTGGGCCACCCAGGATGATGCCGACGGTGGCGGTGAGGAACATAATGATGGCCTTATTGCCGAGGCCCAGAATGCCCTTGATGTCGATGCTGAGCGTCATCAGGAACAGCGCGGCGGGCAGGAAATAGTCCTTTGCCACGGGCCACAGATTGCTCTGCGACACGTCGATCAGGCCGAAGGTCGTCATCAGGCTTGGCACGAGGTAGCAGATCAGGATGATCGGCACGAAGACGTAGAATCGCTGCCAGCCGGGCCTGTCGCGCGTGGCGAACACGAACGCGAGGACGAGAGCCAAGAGGCCAAGGATTATCCTGTCATCGCTGATCATGATAGTGCGGCCCCTTATCCTGCCTGAATGTCATTCGGCCGCGAATGTGCCGGTTTCGAAGAAATGCGCGATTTTCTTTTGCTGCGGCATGATGTCCAGACCACGCGCAGCGAGCCATGCGCTGTCGAAGATCGTATCGGAATAGCGCGCGCCGTCATCGCAAAGGATGGACACGATCGATCCTTTCCAGCCGCGTTCGGCCATCTCCGCCGCGATCTTCGCGCACGCCCAGACGTTCGTTCCGGTGGATCCGCCGCAGCGGCGACCCAGACGCTGGCTGACTTCGTGCGCCGCCGCGATCGAGCAGACGTCCGGCACGGCTTCCATGCGGTCGATCACATCGGGGAGAAAGCTGGGCTCGACCCGCTGCCTGCCGATGCCTTCTATGCAGCCCGCTGAATGATCCACCCGCTCGATCGAGCGATCCTGCCAGTGGCGGTGAAACACGGATCCTTCCGGATCGGCCACGCATACGCGCGTGTCGAAACGATTATATCGTGCAAAGCGCCCGATGGTGGCAGACGTCCCGCCCGTGCCTGCACCGCACACGATCCAGCGCGGTACGGGATGCGGCTCACGCTCCATCTGGGCGAAGATCGATTCGGCAATGTTGTTGTTGCTGCGCCAGTCTGTGGCGCGTTCGGCAAAAGTGAACTGGTCGATGTAATGGCCGCCCAGTTCATCGGCGAGCGACTGCGCTGCATCGTATATTTCGCATGGCCGATCGACGAAGTGGCATTCCCCTCCGTAGAAGGCGATGGCATCAAGCTTTGCCTGCGCTGTCGAGCGTGGAACGACTGCGATAAAACGCAGTCCGAGCATCCTGGCGAAATAGGCTTCCGAAACGGCTGTGGATCCGCTGGACGCCTCGACAATAGCGGTGCGTTCGCAAATCCATCCGTTGCACAGACCATACAGAAATAGTGATCGGGCAAGGCGATGCTTCAGGCTGCCGGTCGGATGACTGGATTCGTCTTTCAGGTAGATGGCGATATCCGGCAGGGCCGGAACGGGCAAAGGTATGAGATGAGTATCGGCCGACCGATGGAAATCGGCTTCGATCCGGCCGATGGCCCAGTTCACCCATTCACGATTGGTCGACATTGGGGCCTTGTATAGCCCTCCTCCCGGGAGGGAACCCTCGCCGGACACGTTTTCCGCGGTTGGTCGGAGATCGCGCTAGCGGCAGGTCAACGCCGGACGATACACGCGCTGCAAAGGACAGACGGCGCCGGCCGACAAAAGGCTGTCAGGCCTTGCGCGCGATACGCCACACGGCAGAATGGGACAGACGTTCGATCCGACAGATGTCGCCCGCTTCGTCGCGCAGCTTCGCCCACCGACCAGGCGAGATCGTCATGGCCCGATCCAGCGCGCCATTGGGCGTAAGAGCAGAAAACGAGATCGTCTGGGAGAGCCCATCGTCATCCACATAGTCGAGATTATAGTCGTGCATATAAGCCCCCTCCGATCGGGGAGTCCGCCAAGTGGTCGGTTGAAAGCCTGCGACTCCGTCCAGTGATGGTGAACGGGAGCCTACTTACCAGATGGTGACTTCATTCCCTAATTGGGTTCGGTCGGGGTTCGCTGGTGCATCACGTAGGGGCAGCCAAGCCATATTGACTGATCGAGCCCTGTCGTGGCAGTCGCCTCGACGCGTTGTATGGCCGTTACGGCATGAAGTCGGACATGGTTCGCGGGTGTAGCTCAATGGTAGAGCAGCAGCTTCCCAAGCTGACGACGAGGGTTCGATTCCCTTCACCCGCTCCAGTTTTCCTAGCGTGCCTCAAGATAACCACCGGTTAGCGAACCGTAAGGTGTGCAGCCTTTGGTCTGGCACATCGGGAATTGGTCAGGCGGCGAAGGTCGCCCGGATCAGGCCGCGTAGCCATTGAAGTCCTGGATCGTCAGCGCGCTCTGTGGCCCAACCCAAGAAAATTTTGGTTTTTGGATATTCAAAGGGGACCGGAAGTATTCTCAGCCGATAGATCGGTGCCACCAGTTCAGCATAGCGTCGCGGCACTATCGCGATCAGGTTTGTCGTTGCGATCGTAACCGTCAGGCTGGCAGCATTCGGTACCACGGCTACGACCCGGCGTTCCAACCCGGCCGCCATCACCAGCCGCGCCGTGGGAAGGTGCAGTCGCATTTCCTTTTCGACCACGGCGTGCCCGTTCTCCGCGAACTGCTCTGTCGAGAGGGCGTGCCCGATCGTGGGGTGGGCTGCCCGGACGACGCAGACCGCCTCGCCGTCCATAAGCGGCTCGAGCGTGACACCCGGCTGATCGTGCAGGGAAATGTCGAGCATGATATCGGCGTCGCCATTGGTGAGCGCCTCGTGCGGTCGCGACCAGTCCGGCGTAATCACTTCGACCGAGCAGGATGACTGCGCATCATCGAGCGCTTTGATGATCGGCGGCAGAACCGACGGTACGCTGAAATCGTGCAAGAGCAGCCGAAACCGGCGATCGGCGGTAATCAGATCGAAGTCGGTTTCGAGCGATAGGCCGCGCCGCAAAGCGGTCAGCGCTTCTTTCACTGGAGGTAGGAGAGCCCGGGCGCGCGCCGTTGGCTTCATGCTACGATCCCGGCGCACAAAGAGCTGGTCGGAGAAATGATCTCGAAGGCGCGCCAATGTATTGCTGACAGTAGGCTGCGTCATACCCAAAACCCGGGCTGCCTCGCTGACGCTGCCGGTCTTGTAGACGGTTTCGAACACGATAAGCAAATTAAGGTCGAGCTTGCGCAGATGGCGGCTCTGCCGCTCTTGCTGAGCCTCATTCGAGCCAAGCATTTATCGCCCCCGCAAATACCACGTCATCGCTAGCATTGCTTCTATCAGGGCAATTACTTCAGAAGTTCAAGGCCTTCGTCGTTATTATTGCCGATCGGAATATGCACTATTCTGATTTCTACGGTTTCCATGCGGAAAGGCAACTGCTTCATCGCGCGCGCAAGCCATGTGCGAATCCAGTTAGCGCAAGTTAGGCATAGGCGAAGCATTTGGGGTTTGAGCAGGGGAATTGGTCGTGGGTCTTATACGTGCGCAGCGAGAGGTCGTAGCTTGCCGGGTGCGTGGGTGGCCCGGGACGGCATTCAACCCGTAAGGAGCGGAGTTCGCCTCGATGCGGTTGGGCCAGAGAGACAACTCATACAACTTCGACAGCGACCCTTCCGGGGCCGTTCGGTCGCGCGGATTGTTGCCTCAGGCTCACTTGGGCTACGGCCTTTTGGCAGGGCAAATATTATTGACCCCCGCGCTGATCGCGGCGCCTCCCTCAGCATCTGGACAGTGCGGATATCTGCTGTTCACAGCTTTCGCCTGCTGGCACTTCCGCAAACCGATTTCTCACCTGATCATCCTGTCGGCATGCGCTGTCTTGCTGATTTCAGCGTGGGTGCATGACATGCCATGGGAAGCATATTTACTGGTCCCCATGACACTCGCTGCAGGAGTGGGCGTGAGCAGAGCGAGATCTGGATTTAACGACGCCGAAAAGGCGGCGAATGTCGATAAGCTCACAGGAGCGCTCACACCGCGCGGTTTCGAGAAAATGCTTCGGACGGAATTGGCGAAGGCAAAAAGTGACGACCGCACGACAGCTCTGATATTTCTAGATCTTGATCACTTCAAATCGATCAACGACCGCTACGGACATTCGGGGGGCGATGAAGTACTGCGTCATGTCGTCACCGCCCTGCGAAGTGTCTTGCGGGAAAAAGACCATGTCGCGCGTATCGGCGGCGACGAGTTTCTTGTCTTTCTTCAGGTCGCAAATGATCCGGCGAGGCCTGAGAGTGTTCAAAGTTCGCTTGTTGGAGCGATCGAAACTCTACCGTGGGGTGTCAGTACAAGTGCAGGCGGGATTGTAATCCCCCCCGATAACTATCCCGATCCAGGTTCGCTGATCCGACTGGCCGATAACCTTATGTACGATGTCAAACGGTCCGGACGGGGTCGCCTGGACATGCAACACCTCCCGACTACCGACCCGGGGTGTCTATCTGCGGCAAGCCCACAGTTGAATTGACCCGCATGGTCGACGACTGATCCGCAGATTCAGAACTCGCCAGGTATTAGGTTCGGTCATTCACTCACAGTAAGCGGCTTACTGTTTCAGCTTGTCTGCAGCCGCCTTCGCACCCTTCCAGCCCAGGAAGAAGAAGATCGCGCTCGCAATCAAGGCGACGACGAATATGATCAGGGCCAGATCTGCCAGAAAGCCTGCAACGCCTCCAAACCCGAGGATTGCTGCGACGAGTGCGATGATGGCAAGTGTAATGGCCCAACCGAACATGACGATCTCCTTTGGTTTATCCAACGATGCGACGCGCCATCGCGTTCCGGAGGAGCAAACTGTCTGTACCAATATCGGGGACACGCCAGAGGCGGTTGGCGTCTAGGATAAATATCGGGAGACGTGCCGTGGGGCTTGATCGAAGCTGCGCCGCTACCGATCTAGCGCGATCTTCCCCTCACTCCCCGCGACAGACCACATCATGACCCATTCCGCAGATCCACTCTCAACGAGTCGCATAGCCTTCATTATTCTTGCTCTTGCCCTCGGCGGGTTCGCGATCGGCACGACGGAGTTCGCTGCCATGAGCCTGCTGCCGTTTTACGCAGCAGACTTCGCTGTTACCGAACCGGTCGCAGCGCATGCCGTAAGTGCCTACGCGCTCGGGGTGGTGGTCGGCGCGCCGATCCTCGGGCTGTTCGGGGCGAGTTGGCCGCGGCGGCGTCTGCTGGTTGTGCTGATGGTCCTGATCGCGATGGGTAATGCGGCGACAGTGTGGGCGCCTACGTATCATACACTGCTCGCTTTCCGGTTCCTTAGCGGCCTGCCTCACGGCGCCTACTTCGGGGTGGCAGCGCTCTTGGCCGCCTCGCTTCTTCCGGAGAAGCGCGCCGCGGCCGCATCCTACGTGATGGCCGGTCTGGCTGTCGCCACGGTGATCGGGGCGCCTTTCGCCAACTGGCTTGGCCTGCATGTCGGCTGGCGCGTCGTATTCGGCGGTGTCTCGGGAATCGCCCTGGCGACCGCCACCGCGCTCCTGATCCTTGCCCCCCGACAACCAGTGGAAGTAGGGCGGAGCATGCGGCGCGAGATGCATGCATTGGCGCATCCGCAGGTTCTGCTGACGCTTGGAGCAGGTGCGGTGGGTTTCGGCGGCCTGTTCGCAGTATACAGCTTTTTGGCACCCGTTCTTACCGAATATACCGGCGCCACGCCTGCTTCGGTTCCGTGGGTGTTCGCGATATTCGGAGTCGGAATTCTCGTCGGAAACCTGCTGGGCGGTTGGATGGCGGATATTTCGCTAAAGGCTGCAGCGATCGGCCTGCTTGCCTGGAGTGCAGTCTTTCTCGCGGCCTTCACTTTTGCTGCTACGAATTTCTGGCTGCTATCTCTCGTCTGCTTTGCCATCGGCATGGGCGGCGGCCTCGGCCCAATTCTCCAGGTTCGCCTGATGGATGTCGCCGGCGAGGCGCAGACTATGGCTGCCGCCCTCCATCATGCGGCCTTCAACATCGCCAACGCGCTAGGCCCCTGGCTGGCGGGTTTGGCCATCACTGCCGGAATGGGCTGGACCGCTCCGGGATGGGTAGGCCTGTGCCTCGCGCTGGGAGGTATCCTGATCCTGTGCGTGGCATTCAAATTGGAACGTCACCTAGAGCGAAGCGCGCTGACAGCGAGCTAGCAGCAACGCGTTTGGTGGCGCGCAGTAGCTAAAGGCAACTTGTCTCCTGGGGCCTTAGTCTGGCGTGGCGGCGGCGATCATATCCATCATGTTGCGCGCTGCCTCTCGATCGGTTTCATCTTTGAATGCGACATCAAGGTCGGGCGCTGCATCCAGCATGTAAAGCAATGTCCAAAGCGCGAACCGCCGGCCGCGGTCGCGCTCAAGCCCGAGGTCGACAAGCATGCGATCGATCCCCGCCGGCATTGCAGCCGGATCGACGTTGGCCAGATCGGGCGTGCCGAAGTACCGCTGTAGCAGATCCTGCATCTCCATTTCGACGGGCTAGCGCACGACGCAAATCTTGCAAGTTTCACAGTCCGTATTTTCTTTGGGGAACGACGATAGGCTGTTAGGGGGCCGCGCATGCTTACAATCGATGGTGTCACAGTGCGGCTTGGCGGCCGGGCCATTCTCGAGGGCGCCAGCGCGACCGTTCCGGTTGGTGCGCGCGTCGGCCTGATCGGCCGCAATGGCGCAGGCAAATCCACGCTGATGAAAGCGCTTATCGGCGAAATTGAACCGGATGAGGGCGAAGTCAGCAAACCGTCGCGCGCCCGCATTGGCTATATTGCGCAGGAAGCGCCCAGCGGCACGATGACGCCGGAAGAGGTCGTACTCGCGTCTGCTACCGAGCGGGCGCAATTGCTGGAAGAGCTTGAAACCTGCACCGACATGAATCGCATGGGCGATGTACACGACCGTTTGCTGGCGATCGACGCCTACAGTGCCCCGTCGCGCGCGGCCAAGATACTGAGCGGGCTGGGCTTCGATGAAGAGATGCAGAAACGTCCGGTCGAAAGCTTTTCGGGCGGCTGGAAAATGCGCATCGCTCTCGGCGCGCTCCTGTTTTCCGAACCCGACATCCTGCTTCTGGACGAACCTTCCAACCACCTAGATCTGGAAGCGACGCTCTGGCTGGAGAATTTCCTCAAGTCCTATCCCGCAACACTCGTAGTAATCAGTCACGAGCGCGACCTCCTGAACAAGGTGGTCGATCACATCCTGCACCTCCAGGGTGGACAGTTGACGCTGTATCCGGGCGGTTATGATGCGTTCGAGAAACAGCGGGCCGAACGTGCGGCGCAACTGGCGGCTGCAAAGGCTTCGCAGGATGCGCAGCGCGCCAAGTTGCAGGATTACGTCGCCCGTAACAGTGCCCGTGCTTCGACTGCCAAACAGGCGCAATCGCGAGCGAAGATGCTGGCGCGCATGCAGCCAATCGCTGCGCTCATGGAGGACCCAAGCCTAAGTTTTGACTTCCCGGATCCTGAAGAGCTGCGATCGCCGATGATCACGCTGGAGCAGGCGGCCGTGGGTTACGGCGAAGCGCCGCCAATCCTCAAGCGACTGAACTTCCGGATCGAAGCAGACGATCGCATTGCGCTGCTCGGTCGTAACGGAAACGGCAAGACCACGCTCGCGCGCCTTCTGGCTTCGCAGCTCGCCGCAGCGGAAGGGGAGGTGAATGCACCGGGACGGCTGAAGGTCGGCTATTTTACCCAGTATCAGGTAGAAGAACTGGCTGGCGAAGACACGCCTCTCGACCTGATGAACCGCGCGATGGACGGCGCAGCCCAAGGTGCGGTTCGAGCACAACTGGGACGGTTCGGTTTTTCCGGCCCGCGCGCGCAGCAGCGAGTGGACAAGCTATCGGGTGGAGAACGCGCGCGGCTGGCGCTGGCATTGATCACGCGCGATGCGCCGCACTTGCTGATACTGGACGAGCCCACCAACCACCTGGATGTCGACGCACGCGAGGCCCTCATACAGGCGCTCAACGATTATTCGGGAGCCGTCATCCTTATCAGTCACGATCGCCACATGGTCGAACTGACTGCGGATCGGCTGATCTTGGTCGATAGTGGCACTGCGTCCGAGTACGCGGGAAGCATGCAGGACTACATCGATTTCGTTCTGGGTCGGAATCAGCCCAAGGGAGACCGGCGCAGTGGAGGCGGAAAATCGCGCGGCTCGCGCGGGAATAAAACCGAGGCTCAGTCCCGCGAGGCCAAGTCCGAACTGGCCAAGGCCGAAAAAACCATGGAGCGGCTCACAGCGGAAGTCGAAAAACTCGACCGTTCGATCCTCGAAGGCAGCGCGAAGACATCCAGATTGGATGGCGTATCGATGGAAGAGTTGCTGAGAAGGCGTGCCGACACGGTCGATTCCTTGGCGGTAGCAGAAGAAGCGTGGCTGGCAGCCGGGGCCGCTCTCGAAGCGATCGGGCAGGTTTAGGGCCCTCCAATCCGGACGTCTTTTTCGAAACTTAAAGTGCGGTGCTTGAGCTGCGCGTTTCTGGATTGGCGATATGTAAGATTTTCGTGGTCACACGTAGAACGAGAGCAAGTCCGGTCGTATGGATCTGCCAATCGCCTAAAATGGGTTACTTGGGCGGCATTCTTATCGCCCCGTCGAGCCTGAACTGGTGACCGTTGATATAGCTGTTGCGGGCGATTTCGCAGATTAGCGAAGCGAATTCTTCCGGGTGACCGAGGCGTTTGGGGAAGGGAACGCTCGCATTCAGCTGGTCCCACAGCTGCGGATTACGTTCTTTCATGCCAAGCATCAGCGGGGTCGCGAAGACGCCAGGCATCACGGAGTTCACGCGAATGCCGATGTCCATCAAATCGCGTGCCATCGGCAGGACGAGCCCGTTGACGCCAGCCTTGCAGCTACCATAAATCACTTGGCCGATTTGCCCGTCCTGCGCCGCCACGCTGGCCGTCAGGATAATGCAACCGCGCTCGCCATCTTCGTTGAGCGGCTCGGAATTGGCCATGCCCAGCGCGGACAGGCTGGCAATGCGATAGGATGATACGAGGATGCCTTCGGCGCCAAAGGCATAGTCTTCCGTTTCCAGTCGCTTGTACCGAGATGCGTCCTTGTCCCAGCCCAGCGTTTTTCCGCGCCGGCTGGTCATTGCGCAATGTACGGTGACGCGCTCCTGCCCATTGGCCGCACGGGCCTTCGCAAAACCATCGACGACCGATTGCTCATCGGTGATGTCCACCAGCACGAAGCTTCCACCGATTGCTTCGGCGTGTTCTTCGCCCGTTTTTTCGTTCACATCGAAGATTGTGACTTTCAAGCCAGCGTCCGCCAGTGCCTGTGCGCTCGCCTTGCCGAGCCCCGAAGCGCCGCCTGTGACCACTGCCGCCATGCCGTCTGCGAGTTTCACATCGCTCTCCTGTTCGTTTTTCTGCGTGCCGTGCTATCGCAAGCATGGACGCTTAGGAAGATGGACGGGAGCGAGGATGACGGCACTGCTATTCGCCATGGTTGCCAGCTTCGTGGCCGCGATCGGTGCGCGCGACCAGCTGCTGGTGGCGCGCCTTGCGGGTGCTCTGGGTGCGGCGAACGGTTTGCTCGTGGTGGCATTGACGAGTTCTGCTGTGACCGCGATTACCGCGGCTTGGTTGGGAAGCCTTCTGGCGAGAACCATGTCCGAAAGCGCGGCAACCATGTTCGTGGCCCTCGCGCTTCTGCTGGCCGCTTTCGAGTGCGCCTGGCCCAATCGGGAGCGAGTGCCGCGGGAACCGACACGTTCGCTGGGGGCTGCGTTCATCGTCTTGTGCTTCAGGCAAATGACCGACGCGTCGCGCTTCCTGGTAGCGGCGATGGCCGTAGTTTTCGCCTGCTGGCCGCTGGCGGGATTAGGCGGCGCGATCGGGGGAGGGGCTGCAGTCACTATGGGATGGCTTTCCGGCACAGCACTGGAAGCGAGGCTACCGCTACGGCGGTTGAGGATCGGCCTGGCTGTCCTGCTTTTCGGCCTTGGCGTGATCACCGGGCTCAGCGCGAGAGGAATCATCGCCTGACCCGATCACAGCAACCGCCGTTAATCGGGAAACCGGAGTGGCGGAAGGCCGTTGATGAGGTGAACTTCAAAACGACGAAAGGGGTAAATACCATGGCAGAATTGGGCAACAACGCGAAAGCCGGACTGGTAAGCGCGCTCAACGGCGCACTGGCGGATACCATGGCGCTGTATTTCAAAACCAAGAATTTTCACTGGCATGTGGCGGGACCGCGTTTTCGCGACCTGCATCTGCTCTTTGACGAGCAGGCAGCGCAGCTGGTTGGCACGGTGGATGCCATTGGCGAGCGCGTCCGCAAGAATGACGAGTTCACGCTCACATCGATCGGCAGCATCGCCAAGCAGACAAAGATTTCCGATCAGGATGATGTAACCATCACCGCCGACGCGATGGTGGCGGAATTGCGTGACGATAACCGCAAGCTGCACACACGGCTCAATGAGGTAAAAGACGCCGCGGAAGAAGTGGGTGACAACGCCACCAGCGGTATCGTCGACGATTGGATCGATCAGTGCGAAGAACGCGTCTGGTTCCTTAATCAGACTACCAAGTAAGCACATACCTATTCGTTTGCGCCCATGCCGCCTTTCCCCTTGGGGACGGGCGGCATTGGTGTATCAATAGCGTATGGAAAATTTGACGATCATCGAGGGCCAGGGTGATGCGGCTATTGCCGATTGGCTGGCGTCCCATCTACGCGAACGGATGGATCAATCCGATGGGCCGGTGACGATCACGGTTCCCGGGGGATCCACTCCCTTTCCGATCATGGATCAATTGCTTGGCCACGACCTGGACTGGACGCGGCTGGTTGTGTGGCCGGGAGACGACCGTATCGTTTCGGAAGATCATGCCGCATCGAATACGGGGAAGCTGCGCAAACTATTCGAGCCTGCGGGGGCTGAAGTCGTCACTCTGAACGAGATGGAAGCCGTGCCGCCTTTCGCTCTTGCCTGGCTTGGCATGGGCGCTGACGGGCATGTCGCTTCGCTATTTCCGAATACGGATCCCAAGGTCGACGACGCGCGACCGGTCGTGCGTTTGACGCCCGATCCGCTGCCTCCCGAAGCTCCGTTCGATCGGATCAGCTTGACCATGCCATCGCTTCTCGCAAGCGACCGGTTGGTCTTCGTTCTTCGCGGTGCGGAGAAACGCAGCGTACTCGATCAGGCTATTGCAGGTAATAACGATCTTCCGATTGCGCGATTGCTCGCTGCGGTCCGGCAACCGGTGACATGTTTCACCTGATCCCCAAGCCGCTCCACCGAGTGGCACTGAAGGTTGCGCATCGGTTGCGCCATCACTGGCGCAAATTCAGCGGGATCACGGCAGAGGGCGTCACCATCATTGCGTCCAATCCGCAGGGTGAAATCCTGTTGGTGCGGCATAGTTACGGTCCGCAAGGGTGGTATTTTCCGGGCGGTGGTATCGGGCGGGAAGAAACGCCGGAGCACGCGGCGCGGCGAGAAATGCGCGAAGAAACAGGCTGCCTCGTGACCGATCTGAAACTTGTCGGCATATTGAACGAGGAAATTTCGGGCGCACCGCACCGCGCTTATATTTTCAGCACTGTCGTGGATGCGGCACCCGAACCGGACGGGCGAGAAATCGTGGAAGCGCGTTTCTTTGCGATACGCCTGCTTCCCGAAGCGATGAGCGCGCTCACCAGAAGGCGGCTGGAATTATGGCAGTCCTGCGTAAACTAGAGCAGCGATAACTGCGCATCAGGTCGCGGTTGCTGGTCACTGTTCCCCTCCAGTTTCGAAAGCGTCAGTCCCATGAGGCGGATCGGCATGGGCAGGGGGAGGACCTCCTCCAGCAGGGCGCGGCCGATTGCCGCAAATTCCTCTTTGTTCGCGATTGGCCGATCCATCGTCTTGGCGCGGCTGAAAATCTGAAAATCGGTGAATTTCATCTTGAGAGTGACGGTGCGACCTTCTGCTTCCGCGCGCTCGATATAGCCCCAGACGATATCGATGATGTCCTCCATTGTGTCGCGCAACTCGCTACCCGACGAAAGGTCGCGGCTGAACGTCCTCTCGCCGCCAACGGATTTACGGATACGGCTCGATCGAACGGGCCGCAAATCGATGCCTCTCGAAGCGCGATAGAGATAATCGGCGAAGCTTCCGAAATGAGCGCGCAGCCATTCGATGTCCTTTTCCGCCAGATCGCCGCCGGTCTCGATGCCGAGCCGCGCCATTTTTTCGGCGCCCTTGGGACCGACGCCGTGGAAGCGCCTGATCGGTAGGTCGGCGACAAAGGCGGCCCCTTCGCCGGGACGGATCACGCACAGGCCATCGGGCTTGTTCTGGTCGCTCGCGATCTTGGCGAGAAACTTGTTGTAGCTGACCCCTGCGCTGGCGGTCAGTTTCGTCTTGGCGCGGATTTCCTGGCGGATCAGTTCCGCTATCCGGGTGGCGCTGCCAATGCCCAGCTTGTCTTCGGTGACATCCAGATATGCCTCATCAAGGCTGAGCGGTTCGACCAGGTCGGTGTGGTGACGAAAGATTGCGCGGATCTGCTGACTGACCTCGCGGTAGACGTCGAAACGGCTCTTGCAAAAGATAAGGTCGGGGCATTTGCGCTTGGCCGTGACAGAGGGCATGGCGCTGCGCACACCGAACTTGCGCGCCTCGTAGCTGGCAGCAGCGACAACGCCGCGCCCGCTCGATCCACCCACAGCAACGGGCTTGCCCCGCAATTCTGGATGGTCGCGTTGCTCGACGCTGGCGAAAAACGCATCCATGTCGACGTGAATGATCTTCCGCAGCCCATCGGCTTCGCTGTCATCCGCATCGGTACGCACTTCGCCATCTTTCATGAGAGAATAGATAGCGACGCGGGTTGCAAATCGGAACCTTGTCGGCCAACTGCCATTTTGTGCAGATGCGAAGCGAACAGTTGGCCGGCGGCGAGCGCCCGATTTCGAGCGCTGCGCGCGGTAAGAGCATTGGCGAGCGCGAACTGATCTGGATGATGGCTCTGCTGATGGCGTGCAACGCCTTCGGTATCGATGCAATCCTTCCAGCCCTCGATGCCCTGGCCAGCGATCTCGGCGTGGAAGGCAACAACCGTCAGTTCGTGGTCGGCGCCTATTTGCTCGCCGCGGGCATCGGTACGCTCATTCCTGGGGCTTTCGCCGACAGGTTCGGCCGACGCCCGGTGCTTTTCACGGCCTTGTTCTTCTATATCGCCCTATCGATTGCCTGCGCCTTGGCGACGAGCTTCGATATGCTGATTGCTCTACGCGCAGCGCAGGGTTTCTTTGCTGCAGGTATCATTGCTCTGCCGCCCGCCATCATTCGGGACCGTGTGGGCGGCGATAAAATGGCCCGCATGATGAGCCTGATTTTCGTGATCTTCCTGCTGGTTCCGGCGGTCGCACCGAGCATCGGGCAGGGCGTCTTGATGCTAATGGGCGACTGGCGCTGGATTTTCGGCGTCATGGCCCTGGCGGGTGTTGCTATGACGGCCTGGGTGTACGTGCGCTTGCCGGAAACCCTGCATGAATCGGACAAGCAGCAGATTCACCTGCCAACGATCACGCGCAATATGGCAAGTGCCGTGACCTTGCGCGAAACCATCGGTTACACCCTCGGCAGTGCGCTGGTTTTTGGTGGCTTGTTCGGCTTCATCAATTCCAGCCAGCAGCTGATCGGGGAAGCTTTCGGCGCGGGCGACAAATTCCCCATGATCTTTGCCATTTGCGCTGGTTGCATGGCGATTTCAAACTGGTCGAACAGCCGCATCGTCGAGCGGTTCGGTGCACGGCGTGTCAGCCATGTGGCGCTGTTCGCCTTCATCGCCGTGGCCGCTGCGCAGTACTGGTTTGCGAGCCAGCCGGATGAGAGCCTGTGGACGTTCGTACCTCTGATGGCCGCCAATATGAGCCTGCTCGGCTTCATCGGTGCGAATTTCGGGTCCATCGCTCTCCAGCCGTTCAAGCATATCGCGGGTGCAGCGTCGTCGGCGCAGGGCTTCTTGCGCATGACGAGCGGGGCGGCGCTGGGGGCTTATATCGGCTATCTTTACGACGGGACGGCGCGGCCGCTCGCGATTGCCCTTCTCGGTACGGCGGTGCTGAGCCTCGTCTTCGTGCTGATCAGCGAGCGCGGCACGCTATTCGGACCGCCCGAGCCGGAAGAAGACTAGGCTTCGGCGTATAGCTTGCGCCAAGCAAGATCGGCGAATTCGCATAAGAGCGGGCGGGTGTCGCGCGGAGCGATTATATCTTCGACGTTGAAGCGTTCCGCGCTGCGGAAGGGCGAGGTGACCTTGTCCAAGCGCTCGCGGATCGCTTCGAGTTTCGCTGCCGGGTCGTCTGCGGCTTCGAGATCCGATTTGTAGGCGACCTCCAGCCCGCCTGCGATGGGGAGCGACCCCCAGTCGCCCGAGGGCCAGCAATAGCGATACTGGAAATTCTCGGCGTTGCTCATAGCGCTGCCGGCGATGCCGTAGGCGCGGCGTAAGACCACGGAGGCGAGGGGCACGTTTGCCTTGTAAATCGCGGTCATGGCCTGGACACCGTAGCGGATGGTGCCGGCCATTTCCGCTTCGCGACCGATCATGAAGCCGGGGTTGTCGACCAGGTGGACGATCGGCAGGCGGAACCGGTCTGCAAGCTTCACGAAGCGTTCCACTTTTTCGCTGGTCTTCGCTTCCCACGAGCCGCCCAGGTAGGACGGGTCGCTGGCCAAAACCATCACTGGCCAGCCGTCGAGGCGGGCAAGAGCGGTGATGCAGGCGCGACCCCACATGCGACCAATCTCGAAAACCGTGCCCTGATCGAAGACCATGTCGAGGCAGCGGCGCATGGAATAAACCTGCTTCGGATCGCGAGGCACAAGTGAATCAAGCGTATGATCGCGGCGCCGAACAGGGTCCGAACAGTCTGTCCGGCGGGCAAGCTGGCCAACATGTTCGGGCATGAACGATAGGAAATGCCGCGCGCGGGCGAATGCTTCGGCTTCGCTCCCCACTTCGTCATCGACCACGCCGTTGCGGGTGTGGATCGCGCTGCCGCCGAGATCTTCCTTGGCCTGCTGGTGATCGGTCGAGCCGCGATAGCTGTCGCCAAGGCCATCAACCACGGCAGGCCCGGCGGCGAAGAGCTGGCTGAGACCCTTCACCATGATCGAATAATGGCTGGCGACGGTGCGGGCGGCGCCGAGACCGGCGGTCGGGCCGAGCGCCAGTGCGACCACCGGCACCGTATCGAGATTCTTCACGACATCCGACCAGCCCGGCACGGCGGGGATGTATGTGGCGCCGATCTGTTCCAGCGTCTTGACGCTGCCGCCGCCGCCGGTGCCGTCGATCATGCGGATGATGGGGAGCTTGAGCTCGTGCGCCATCTTTTCCGCCTGCACCATCTTGCGGCTGATCCCGGCATCGGCCGCACCGCCGCGAATGGTGAAATCGTCTGCCGTGGCGACGACGGGGCGGCCGTTTATCTCCGCCTTGCCGAAGAGGAAAGGAGCCGGAAGAATATGTTCGAGATTGCCGTCCTCGTCATAGGAGGCCTTGCCCGCGATCTTGCCGATTTCGCGAAAACTGCCGGGATCGACCAATGCGGCGAGCCGGGCGCGGGCATCCATCTTGCCGCGCGAATGCTGACGCGCGACTTTTTCCTCGCCGCCCATCTGCTCGGCCAGTCCTTCGCGGTGGCGGAGTTCCTCGAGTTCCTTGTCCCAGCTCATTCGTGCCCTCTCTCTTCGGGGGACACGCTCGCAATGAGGAGAGGCTTTGTGAAGCCTTATTCTTCTTTCGGCTCGACAACTGCCAGAACGGCCTCGACCTGTACCTGCCCGCCCTCGCTGGCGGCCAGTTCGGTTACGGTGCCATCGAAGGGCGCGGTGAGGGCGTGTTCCATCTTCATCGCTTCGAGTACCATGAGGCGCTGGCCCGCGGTGACCGTATCCCCTTCGGCAACATCGACCGCGATGACTTTGCCCGGCATGGGAGCGAGGATAGCACCGTCTCCCGCTGCTGCGGCACCCGACCCACGGGACTGACGTTCGAAGACGAAGCTCTGCCCATCGGCAAAGACCACGGCCCTGGCGGGATCGACAAAGCCCGTCGCGAAGCTTTCCGTGCCGGCACGAGCGGCGGAGACGGTGCGGGTTTCGCCCTTGTGCGTGAGCGTTGCCGACAACACGCCGGGGGCATTGAGGCGCAGGCCGATGGGCAGGTCCTCATGATCTTCGGTTTCGGCCAGAGCGATGAAATCGGCCGCGCTCTGCCAGATATCGTCGTCTGCTTCGTCGGACGACACGAGATCGTCGAGCTTGGTTTCGATGAAGCCGGTGTCGAGATTGGCCTGTTCGAAATCCTCATCGCGAAGGCAGTTCGCGATAAACGCGGCATTGGTCTTTACCGGCCAGATTTCGACATTTTCCGCAATACCGGCGAGCTGGTCGATAGCATCGCCGCGGGTTTCGCCCCAGACGACCAGCTTGGCCACCATGGGATCGTAGAAAGGCGAAATCCGGTCGCCTTCCTCGACGCCGGTTTCGATGCGGCCTTCAACGCCGAGGTCGAAGTGATCGAGCGCGCCGGTCGAAGGGAGGAAGCCGCCTGCCGGATCTTCTGCGTAAAGGCGCGCTTCGATGGCATGACCGTCGATAAAAAGATCGTCCTGCGAGAGCGGAATAGGTTCGCCGCTTGCGACGCGCAGCTGCCATTCGACCAGATCGACGCCGGTGATTTCTTCGGTCACGGGGTGTTCGACCTGAAGACGGGTGTTCATTTCCATGAAGAAGATGCGGTCGGCGCGCAGGCCTTCGCTGGCGTCGGCAATGAATTCGATCGTACCTGCGCCTTCGTAATCGACCGCCTTGGCCGCGCGCACGGCAGCCGCGCAGATATCCTCGCGCGTTGTATCGTCCATTCCGGGAGCGGGTGCTTCCTCGATGACCTTCTGGTGACGGCGCTGCAACGAGCAGTCGCGTTCGAACAGGTGGACGACGTTGCCATGGCTATCGCCGAACACCTGCACTTCGATATGCCGGGGCGAGGTGATCCATTTTTCCAGCAGCACCTCGTCATTGGAGAAGCTGGCCTTGGCTTCGCGGCGGCAGCTTTCCAGCATCGCTTCGAAATCGGCTGCAGCATCGACCTTGCGCATTCCCTTGCCCCCGCCGCCGGCGACGGCCTTGATGAGTACGGGGTAACCGATGGCGTCGGCTTCCTGCTTGAGGCGTTCGACCGACTGATCCTCGCCCTCGTAGCCTGGAGTCACCGGCACGCCTGCTGCGCGCATCAGCTTCTTCGCGGCATCTTTCAGCCCCATCGCTTCGATGGAAGAAGGCTTGGGGCCGACCCAGATCAGCCCGGCATCGATGACGGCCTGCGCAAAGCCTGCATTTTCGCTGAGGAAGCCGTAGCCCGGATGGATCGCTTCCGCCCCGGTCTGCTTCGCCGCGGCGATGATCTTTTCGCCCAGCAGATAGCTTTCGGCAGCAGGCGAAGGGCCGATATGGACCGCTTCATCAGCTTGGCGGACATGGAGCGCCCGGGCATCGGCATCGGAGTAGACAGCGACCGTGGCGATCCCCATTTCGCGCGCGGTGCGGATGATACGGCAGGCGATTTCGCCGCGATTGGCGATGAGAAGCTTCTGGATCATGGGCGGGGCGCTAACCCATTTTTCAAGTCATTGCGAGCGGTAGGCGAAGCAAACCAACGTCAGCCCTGTTGGCGGCACAGGAAGCTGCGTGATGGATTGGCGCGACGGCCCATGGGGCTTTCTTGCAATGACTGCTGCGGCAGCCCCGGGCCTTACCAGCCGGTGACCGGCCTGAAATCGTGGCGGCTCCACAGGATCGGCTCCGACGGAACCTGCGGACGGTTCACGATCGCTTCGAAGAAGGCGGCCGTCATGTGCCACAGTTTTTCCGGGCCACTGACCCTGGTGCGGCTGTCCCATGCGAGCTGCCCGCGGGTAAGCACCTTGCGCCCGATGGCGCCATATATGCGGGCGGCGGCCAGCACGGCCCAACGCTGACGGAAACGCAGGCGCCTGGCGCCGAGCTTCGACGCGGCTTCGTATTTTTCCATCATGCCGATGAGGCGCGGCATCAGGCTGGCCAGGCGGAAACGGTTTTCGGGCAATGCGTGTTCGCCCTGTTCCCAACCCATTTCGTCGAGCCAGGTGCGGGGCAGATAGCAGCGCCCGGCCTGCGCATCTTCGACGATATCGCGCGCAATATTGGCAAGCTGGAAAGCCAGCCCCAGATCGCAGGCGCGGTCGAGCGTTTCGCCATCGTCGGGATGAACCCCCATGATGCGCGCCATCATGATGCCAACGGCACCGGCGACATGGTAGCAATAGCGCATCATGTCGGTTTCTGTCTTCGGGCTCCACCCGGTGGCGTCGAGCGCGAAGCCGGCAATCACATCGTTCGCTTCTTCCAGCGTCAGGCCGCATTCGTCCGCGACAAGGCCAAATGCATCGAAGGCGGCATCCGCCGTGGGCTGTTCTTCGAAAGCCCGGCGGGTCAGCACGCGGATCGCCTGGACGCGGTCTTCCGCATCCTTTGGCGTGCCCTGATCGCCGAGGGGGCCGCCCTTATCCTGGTTATCGGCGATGTCGTCGCACCGGCGACACCAGGCATAGAGCAGCCAGCTGCGTTCGCGCGTCGTGCGATCGAACAGTTTCGAAGCCGCGGCAAAACTGTGCGAACCCTCTTCGATCGATTCGAGCGAGCGATCGACGAGCACGGCACGATCGCGCCCGCCGCCAGCCCTTGCGGGGGTGGGGCGCAAATAGCGCGACTGCACGAGGGTACGGGGCTTGTTCAGAGGTCGTCGGCCTTCATCTGGAAGATGGGGGTATGGGGTTCGTATGCTTCCATACGGTTAAGCAGCCCATCCAGAGTTGTATCATGGACCAGGATATTCTGGTGCACGGGCCGCACGAAACCGACTTCGGCCATGTGGCGATTGAATGCGATCAGGTGATCGTAGAAGCCGAAGGCGTTGAGCAGGCCCACCGGGTTATCGTGATAGCCAAGCTGCGCCCAGCTCATCGCTTCCCACAGTTCATCCATGGTTCCGACGCCGCCCGGAATGGTGACGAAGCCGTCACTGAGATCTGTGAAGCGCTGCTTGCGTTCGTGCATCCCGCCGACCGTGTAGAGTTCGGTGCAGTCGTGATTGGCGACTTCGCTATTGGCCAGTGCATCGGGAATGACGCCGATAACTTCCCCGCCCGCTTCCAGCGCGCCGCGGGCCGTGGCACCCATCAGGCCCAGTCGTCCGCCGCCATAGACCACCCCGATGCCGCGCTGTGCCAGCCCCTTGCCCACATCGTAAGCAAGCTGGATGAACCGCGGATCCTGCGGCGAGGCGGAGCCACAATAGACGGCCAGACGGTTCATAGTTCGGGTCATGCCAAATCCTCCAGCATCAGTCCGGCAGTCGCCTTGGCGCTGCCGACCACGCCGGGGATGCCGGCGCCGGGGTGGGTCCCTGCCCCGACGAGATAGAAATTGTCCAGCACGTCATCCCGGTTGTGCCCGCGGAAATAGGCGCTTTGCGTGAGGACGGGTTCAAGGCTGAAGGCGCTGCCCATATGCGCGTTGAGATCGGCGGCGAAATCGCTGGGCGCGTAATGGAATTTGGTGACGATCCGATCGTGCAAGCCGGGAATGAGGCGGCGTTCGAGTTCGTCGAGAATGCTCTTTTCGAGCATCGGCCCCATTTCTTCCCAGTCCACCGCCAGCTTGCCCATATGGGCCACGGGAACGAGGGCGTAGAACGTGCTCATCCCCTCGGGCGCCATGGACGGATCGGTGACGGTCGGGTGGTGCAGATAGATCGAGAAGTCCTGCGGCAGCACGCCGTGATCGTAAATGTCTTCCAGCAGGCCTTTGTACCGCGGGCCGAACAGGATCATGTGATGGGGGATGCCGGGCCAGCTCCCCTCGATCCCGAAGTGGACGACGAACAGGCTGGGGCTGAAGCTCTTGCGTGACAGGCGCTTGGCGTAATCGGCACCGCGTTTCGCGCCAGCTAGCAGATCCTTGTAACTGTGCATGATGTCGGCATTGCTGGCGATGGCATCGAAACGCTGTTTCCAGCCCGACCGCGTTTCCACCTCGGTCACCTGTTTGCCGAGCGTGTGGATCTGGACCACCGGATCGTTCAGCCGGACAGTGCCGCCAAGGCGTTCCAGATGAGTGACCATGCCCGCGATCAGGCGATTGGTGCCGCCCCTGGCCCACCACACTCCGCCGTCGATTTCGAGCTTGTGGATCAGCGCGTAAATGCTGCTGGTCTTCATCGGATTGCCGCCGACCAGAAGCGTGTGGAAGCTCAGCGCTTCGCGCAGCTTTTCATTATCGACATAGCTGGAAACGACCGAATAGACGCTGCGCCACGCCTGCTGTTTCGCGAGCGCAGGAGCAGCCTTGATCATCGACTTGAAGTCGAGGAAGGGCACGTGGCCAAGTTTTACATAGCCTTCCTGATAGACCGCTTCGGAATATTCGAGGAAGCGCTGGTAACCGGCGACATCGGCCGGGTTGAGCTGCGCGATTTCGCGGAACAGCTGCTCTTCATCGTTGGAATAATCGAACTGCGTTCCGTCCGGCCAGGCGAGCCGGTAGAAGGGCATGACCGGCATCAGATCGACATCTTCGGAAATGTCGTGGCCGGACAGTGCCCATAGTTCCTTCAGGCAGTTCGGATCGGTGATGACGGTGGGGCCCGCATCGAAGGTGAAACCGTCTTTCTGCCAGTGGTAGGCGCGGCCGCCGGGCTTGTCGCGCCCCTCCACCACGGTGGTGGCGATGCCGGCAGATTGCAGCCGGATGGCGAGGGCGAGCCCGCCGAAGCCCGCGCCGATGACGCAGGCGGTGCGGCCCGGCGGAACGGGCGCTGGGGTTTGGGCCGCCTGGGGGGCAGGGCTGGTCTGTGCGGTCATTGGGGCTTCTCATGGACGAGCGGGCTGCCCTTGCCAAGCAGCGCGCGGACGGCATCGGTCACGGGGACGGGGGGCTTGCCGGAAAGGATGCGCAACTTGTCCCCATATGTCGGGGCTCCGGCATAGAAGCGTTCGATCAGCGGTTCACGCAGGCGATAGAACCGTTCGAAGATGCGATAGCGTTCGTCCGGGCGGGCGGCGTCGAACAGCATCCGGCCAAGCCGGCGGAAGAACCGCATCGACCGCCAGTGATCATGCGCGCGTTTTTCGAACAGGGCGGCAAGCTGTTCGCCCGGCAACATGGCCTCGCGGGCCAGCACCAGCGCATTGGCGACGGCAAATGGCAGCGTGTAGCTGGTGAGGGGATGCGTAAACCCGCCGCGCGCGCCGATCTGGACCACCCCAGGTTGGCGCACGTCGCGCCGGTATGCGGCAAAATCGCCACCGGTAATGACGGGCAGGACGCCCGTTTCGCCGCCGAGGATGTCGCCATGCCAGCCCATGGCGGCGCAATAGCGGTCGATCCGGCCCGAAAGCGCGTTGCGGTCCAGCACGTGGCTGTCTGCGTAATAGGTGTCTTCGACGAACAGCTCTTCGGCGCCGAGCGGCAGCGTGTAGACGAAGCGATAGGCATCGTGCTGCGCGACGCGCGCATCCATCACGATCGGCCGGGCAAGGCCATGCGGTGCATCGGTGCGCAGGTGGCGGCCCATGAAGACCTGCCAGCCACCGCGCAGATGGGGCGAAGGTTGGAAATCCCGGCAATCGACCACTGTCCGGGCGGAAATATGCTCGCCATTATCGAGCGTGATGCCGTTGGCTGCCAGTGCGACCACACGGGACCGGGTGCGGATCGCTTCCTGCGGCAGCTCGCGCCGCAGCGCAGCGTCGAAGTCTCGGCTGGCGAGCGAGCGATAGGCCGAGCCCAGCGTCCGGCTGTGGGCGGGGAATGCGACGGTGTAGCCCGCGGGCCATTCGGTCTTGCGAAAGGGTGCGAGCAAATCGGTGCCGGCGTCATCCAGATCGCTGGCAAACCAGCTCCAGCGGTGATTTCCGCCGAAAACCTCCCCCGCTTCGAACAGCGCAAGGCGCAATTGCGGATGTGACCGGTGGACTGCCAGCGCGGTAAGCCCGCCTGCGAGCCCACCTCCGACGATTGCGATATCGAACATGCGCTCAGTCATCGCCAAGAGGCTTAGAGGCGAAGCGCACAGGGGACAATCGTCTTGACGATGCTGGCGGGAACAGGAGCGCGAACCGGGTGTTTCAATGCAAACAGGGAACCTCGAGGGAAATCACATGAAAGCCATTCTTGCCGCTGCGGGCGCTGCCGTCGCCCTGTGCGCATCACCTGCCGCCGCCCAAGAGGCGGACGAAATCGCTGCGGCTAGCGGCAACGCCGAGCCTACGGTGTTCGACGGCGACTGGCTGAGCGTCGGCGCCGGCGTGATCTATGGGCCGAGCTACAGAGGTTCGGACGACTACGTCTTCTCCCCGATCCCTGTGGTTCAGGGCAATCTGGGCGGGGTCGGCATCAGCCCGAGAGCCGGCGGCATCGCGCTCGATTTCATTCCCGACCGGGACGGCGAAGTGTCGTTTTCCGCCGGCATCGCTGCAAAGCTGAGCCGCAACCGCGCTGCCCAGATCAAGGATCCGGTGGTGAGGAGCTATGGAGAGCTGGAAACGGCGATCGAAGTGGGGCCAAGCGCAGGGGTCAGCGTTCCGGCGCTGCTCAACCCCTATGACAGCCTGAGCTTCAACATCGATGCGGTCTGGGACGTGGCCGGCGCGCATAACGGCATGTCGGTCAACCCGTCCATTACCTATTTCACGCCGCTGAGCCGCGGTATCGCCGTATCTCTGTCCGTCAGCGCAAAGCATATCGACGATGACTTTGCCGACTATTACTACTCCGTCCCGGCTGGTGGGCCGCTGCCCGAATTCCAGGCGGAAGGCGGTTTCGAAAGCGCCGGGGTCAACCTGCTGGGTGTATTCGACCTCGATGGCGACGTGACCAATGGCGGGCTCGCCCTGATCGCATTGGGCGGTTATTCGCGCATGCTTGGAGACGCGAAACGCACCCCGTTCACCTCGATCCGCGGCGATGCCGACCAATGGATGGGGGCGGTAGGCGTAGGCTATACGTTCTGACACCTGCTTTTGCTTGCCCTCGCCGATGAGGGCAGGCATCCCCTTGCGCCAAAGGGGAGATACATATGAGAATCGCCGCACTGCTTGCGCTCGGCGCAGCAATCATTGCCACGCCTGCGCTGGCGGACACGACGGTCATCCATGCCGGTGCGGTCGTGGTGGATGCCGACAGCCAGCCGCGGGGGCAATCGACCGTTACGGTCACCGACGGGCGGATCGTGAGCATAGAGGACGGTTTTGCCGATGCTCCGACAGGAGCTACGGTGGTCGACCTCAGGAACAAGACCGTGGCGCCCGGCCTGGTCGACCTGCACGTTCATTTGACCGGCGATCCTGGGGGCGACTTCTGGAAAGAAGCCGTCGAACCCGACGAATGGGGCGTGGTCGTGGGCGCCAAGAATGCCCGACTGACGGCACTGGCAGGGTTCACGACCGTGCGCGAGGCAGGCAGCGGCCGGGAATCTGCTTTCGCCCTGCGGCGCGGCACCGAAGAAGGCTTCATCGCCGGACCGCGTATCGTAGCGGCGGGCCCCCCGCTGGCGATTGTCGGCGGACATGGCGATGTCAGCGGTTTCCGTCCCGAAGTGAACGAGGTTCTCGACACGGGGTTCACCTGTACCGGCGCAGTGGAATGTGCCGAGAAAGTGCGCCTCGCCAGCCAGAACGGTGCTGATGTCATCAAGATCACCGCCACCGGTGGGGTGTTAAGCCAGCAGGGGCGCGGGCTGGAAGCGCATTTCAGCGATGCCGAAATGAAAAGCATCGCGGATACCGCTCATTCGCTGGGTCTGCAGGTCATGGCACACGCCCACGGTGCCCGCGGTGTGGAGGCCGCGAGCCGAGCAGGCATCGATACGATCGAACATGGTACGTATCTGGACGAAGCGGCCGCCAACGAAATGAAGAAAAACGGCACGGTGCTGATCCCCACGCTCATGGCTTTCCAGGGTGTGACTGAACGGCTGGGCAAAGGAATTTACACCCCCGTTGTCGAAGAGAAGATCCGGGCAGTTGCCGAAACGGCGCGGGTATTCATGGGCAAGGCAATGCGCTGGGGCGTGCCAATCGCTTTCGGGACCGATGCCGGCGTTTTCGGTCATGGGCGCAATGCCGGCGAATTCGCGCTCATGGTGGCGCAGGGTATGGGCCACCGCGAAGCCTTCGCCACGGCGACGACAAATGCCGCCAAGGTGCTCGGCATGGAAAATGAAATCGGTCGGATCGCGCCGGGATATTCCGCCGACCTGATTGCGATCGATGGCAACCCGCTGGAAGACACGGCTACGCTCGAAAATGTGGGTTGGGTAATGGTTCGCGGGCGCGTGATCGACTGACCTACGCGTCGGGGGACACCGACGCCGGCGTTCGGTCGATGCGTTTACGCCATCGGTCGCAAACCCTGCTTGTCCGCCATATCAAACCAGTGTTGTAACGGAACTCAGAGGTTTCAGGGGAATTGCGATGAAATACGTCAGCCATGCATTCGCTTCAGGTGCAGCTTTTGCGCTCGCGCTCTCGGCAGTTCCGTCCATCGCACAGGACCGGCAGGATGATGCTGCGGTTGCCGCCGAGGCTGGCGAACATGATAAACTGTTCGCGCTTTTCGCCGATGCGGACGAGCGCGAACTGAAGTTGAACCCTGTCGGCGCCCTGTTTCGTGGCGATATGCGGTATGCCGACCGGCTGGGCGATTACCTGACCGACGAATATCTCGCTGCGAGCAAGGCGGATAATGCGAAGAACATCGCCATGCTGGCAGAAATCGACCGCAGCAAGCTTTCGGCCACGGACCAGCTGGCTTATGACGTGTTCGCCTACAATCAGCAAAGAACGCTGGCAGGCTTCGCCCCGGAAATCCTGGCTGTCACACAGGTGCGCCCGATCAATCATTTTTCGGGTTTCCACACGTTCTATCCGAACTTTGCCAGTGGACAGAGCGCGGCTCCGTTCAAGACAGTTACGGATTACGAAAACAATCTCAAACGGCACAAGGACTATATCGCGATCACCGACCGGGCGATCGACAGGTTTCGCGAGGGAATGGAAACCGGCGTTTTAGAAACGAAACTGACCATCGGCAATGTCGTCAGCCAGCTTGACACGCAACTGGCCATGCCGGTGGAAGAATCGCCCTTTTTCATGCCGGTGAAGAATTTCCCCGAAGATTTTTCAGATGAAGACAAGGCCCGGCTGACCGAGGAATACAGAGCCGGGACCGCTGAAATCTATGCAGTTCACGCTCGCCTTCGCGATTTCCTGCGGGACGAATATATGCCTGTCGCGCGCGACACGGTGGGCCTGTCGCAGATGAAGGGTGGAGCTGAACTCTATAGACAGCTTATCGAAGATACGACCACGCTGCCCCTGGAGCCGGACTATCTGCACAATCTCGGTCTGACCGAAGTCGCGCGGATCAAGAACGGGATGGAAGAAATCAAGCGAGAGGTCGGTTTCGTAGGCACGCTCAACCAGTTTTTCGACTACGTTCGCACCGACGCGAAGTTCAAGCCGGAAAGCCGCGAGGCGCTGACGCAGACTTACTACGATATCGGCAAGCAGGTTGATGCGAAGATCGGCGACTATTTCTCGCTCGTTCCCAAGACACCGCTCGAGATCAAGCCATACGAAGAGTATCGTGAAAAGTTCGAAGCAGGC
This sequence comes from Qipengyuania pacifica, assembly GCF_019857205.1. GTDB lineage: Bacteria > Pseudomonadota > Alphaproteobacteria > Sphingomonadales > Sphingomonadaceae > Qipengyuania > Qipengyuania pacifica. The sequence continues at coordinate 129,981 of NZ_JAHWXO010000006.1, forward strand.
GGATCGTACAATTCCGGCGCCCCGGATGGATCGCGCCCGGGCACGTTCTATTTCAACGCCTATGATTTGCCGAGCCGCCTGACGACCGGCAATGTCACGCTGTATCTGCACGAAGGCGCGCCTGGCCACCATTTCCAGATCAGCCTTGCGCAGGAAAATACCGATCTGCCCGCCTTCATGCGGTTCGGCGGCAATACGGCCTATGTCGAAGGCTGGGCCCTCTATGCCGAAACACTGGGCTACCCGATGGGCTTTTTCGACGATCCGTGGAATCGCTATGGCACCCTGCAGGACGAGCAATTGCGCGCCATGCGGCTGGTCGTCGATACCGGCCTGCATGCGAAAGGCTGGACCCGGCAGCAGGCAATCGATTTCATGCTCGAGAACAGTGGCATGACCGAAACCGAGGTGGTGGCGGAAGTGGAGCGCTATATCGCGATCCCCAGCCAGGCGCTCGCCTACAAGGTCGGAGCGCTGAAAATTCAGGAACTGCGCAAGCGCGCGGAGGAACAGTTGGGTGACAAATTCGACATCCGCGATTTCCACGCCGAAGTGCTAGGCACCGGCAGCCTCCCCATGCCGGTACTTGAAGCGAAGATCGCCCGCTGGATCGCAGCCAAAGCCGGATAGGCAAAAGTGGATTGGCTGCGCAAAGCCGAATGGCTCACGAGGGACCGGGTGCGCGGCTATGCATGGCTGGTTGCGCTGGCGGGCCTTGTACTGGTGGGTCACGCCTACCTTCAGGCAATGGGCCCTGTCGGTACGGATTTTCTGGCATTCTGGGGTGCAGGCCATGTGACGGCAGCAGGCGATCCGGCGGCGGCATACGATCTCGCGGTTCAAGAGCAAGTGCAGACTGGCACCGGCAGCGATGGGTGGTTCGCGTTCGTTAATCCACCCCCGTTTCTTTTCGCGGCGGTGCCATTCGGGGCACTGCCGTTTCCGATCGCATGGATCGCCTGGGTCGCCGCGACATGGGGACTATGGGCATGGGCGAGCCTGCGGGCATTTCCTCGCCTGTGGCCGCTGGTAATCGCGTATCCCGGTGCAGTGATCGCGGCAACGCATGCGCAAACGGGACTGCTCACTGGCGCCCTGTTGGTTTTTGGCGCCCATGAACTGGGCAAGCGTTCGGCATTGTCCGGAGCAGCGATCGGAGCGCTGGTAATCAAGCCGCATTTAGCGGTGCTTGCCCCGATCTGGTTTGCTGCCGGTGGGCGGTGGCGCGCCTTCCTGTCGGCAGGGGGGGTGACATTGGCTCTGCTCGCCTCTTCCGTGCTGGTTTTCGGAAAGGGCATCCTTAGCGATTACGCCACGAGCTGGCGCGCGAGCGGGGCGCTGATGGAAGTTGTCGAGGCCGATTTCCTCCTGCGGATGGCGACGTTCTTCTCACAGGTACGGCTTTGGGCGGGGGATTTGCCCGCGAGCATTGCCGGGCTTGCATCTGGCGGCCTGGCTGTCGCCTCGGCGATATTCGCATGGCGGCGGTTCGATGGCGATGCCAGGGCAACGGGCGCGGTCGTGCTGGCGGCGACCGCTCTCGCGTCGCCTTATCTCTTCAACTACGATTTGCCATTTCTGGTCTTTCCCACGCTGTGGCTGGTCACTCAAGGTCTGGAACGAGGGTTTCGGCCATTCGAAAAGCTTGCATTGGTCATCCTTTACTTCGCGCCCTTCGCCACACGGGCTCTGGCATTCCCGCTGGGTGTAAACCTGATGCCGCTCGCAGCGCTGGCGTTGCTGGCGCTGGTCTGGAGCCGCGGAGGCCGCCCACCGGGAACAAGCGTGCAACCCTAGGGTTTTTACTCATCAGGACGGTGGGAGAGATTTCATGGAGGTTTGCCATGTCAAGTTTGTCCTTCCACAGCAGTAGCCCGGATCGCTGGGCCAAGCCGAAACCCTATAGCGACAGCTCGCTGCGTTATCAGATGCACGGCAAGATCCTGCCCATGGAGGAGCCAGGTTTCCTGGCTCGCCTGTTCGGGCTGCGCTGAGGGTTCAGTCGTACCAAGGACGAGGGGCCGGAGGTCTGTTGACCCCCGGCCCCTTTTTCGTGCCAGTCTAACGACCGTCAGTATTCTTCCGGTTCTTCCGGCGTGTCTTCCGTATGGGTAGGCCCTGCGTCACGCTCGCCCTTGGCAAGCTTGAACACGACGCCGCTCAGCAATGCGAGAGCCAGCAGGTTGGGCAGGGCCATTGCCGCATTGGAGATATCGCCCAAACGCCAGACCAGCTGCGAAGGTTGGGTCGCCCCGACGAAAATGCCGATGCACCAGATTACCCGCCAGATGATGTGCAGGATCTTCTCGCCGCCGCGGGTGGAGCCCGGAATACGGTCGTAAAGGAAGGTAATCGCCCGCTCGCCGTAATAACTCCACGTCAGCAACGTGGTGAAGACGAACAGGATCAGCGCCACCGATGCCACCAGCGTGCCGAGCGGTATGCCCGCGATGAGCGTTGGAAACGCCGCGGCGAATGCCCCTGAGGTGGTAACGAAGCCGGACATCTGCGTCGTGCCGAGATCCGATTGCCAGACATGCTGCACTGCCTGCCCCTGATAAGTGAAATCGCCTTCCACCGTCAGGATCACGAGGGCGGTCATGGTGCAGATGACGATCGTGTCGATGAACGTGCCCAGCATCGCCATGCGGCCTTGCTGCTCGGGATCGTTCGTCTGTGCGACTGCGTGCGCAATGGCCGTCGAACCCTGACCAGCTTCGTTGGAGAATAGGCCGCGAGCAACGCCAGCACGGATTGCGATAATGATCATCGCCCCGGCGAAACCGCCGCTTGCGCTCTGCATGTTGAATGCACCGCCGAAGATGCGCCCGAAGGTTTCGGGCAGGTCCTGGAAGTTCAGGATCAGCGCGATCAACGCCATCGCGATGTAGGTTGCGGCCATGAAGGGCACGACCTTTTCGGCAACGTTGCCGATCGATTTGATGCCGCCGATAATGACGATGAAGACCAGAATGGCGACGATCAGGCCGCCCATCCAGCGTTCGATCCCGAACAGTTCGTTGAGGCCACTGGCGACTTCGTTCGACTGGATCGAATTGCCGGTCACCAATGCGGAAAACAGGGTGCCGAGGCAGAACAGCACGGCGAGCCATGTCCATTTCTTGCCAAGACCCATCATGATATAGGTCATCGGGCCGCCGCGCAGCACGCCGTCACTCGTCTTTTCGCGGTAGCGGATGGCAAGGCTGCCTTCCGCAAACCCGAGCGCCATGCCGAACAGGGCGGTAATCCACATCCAGAAGATCGCACCGGGTCCCCCGAGTGCGATGGCCGTCGCCACACCGGCAAGGTTACCGGTTCCGACCTGGCCCGAAAGCGCCGTCGACAGGGCCGCGAATGGCGAAATTTCGCCCGCACCCGCGCTTTTCCTGCCTTTGAAAAGGCCGGCAAATGCGTTGCCGAGATTGCGAATGGGGTAGAATTTCAGTCCGACCATGATCCACAGGCCGATGCCGAGCAGTACGATCGTCATGGGTGGGAAGGGCAGTACCTCCGCGCCGTTCCATGTGCCCACCCAGATAAAATCGGAAATGTTGGTGACCGGCTCGATCAGCCGCTCGCCCAGACTTGCCGTCTGGCCTGTTGCCATGTCGTAAATTCCCCTCATGCGTCCCGTTAACTGGAAAGCGGGCAGGCTAGTCGCGCTTGCCACGCTTGCAAAGGGGGGCTTTGAACTTCAGTCCCCGGCTTGCCTTTTTGCGCGCGGCAAACTAGACGCTGCACCGTCTTCCGACATTGGGATCGATAAAAGCCCCTCCCGGACTTGAACCGGGGCGGCGAGAGAACCTACCTGAAAGGGATGTGGCGGAAGGCGGCACGATTTTTACGCGAGAGACGTGAGCGATGGCAGACGAAAAGAAAACCAGCCCGGCGGAATTCCTCCGGCAGGTCCAGGCCGAAGGGCGCAAGGTCGTATGGCCGACGCGCGAGGAAACGGTACGCACGGCGATTTTCGTTTTCATCATGATGGTCATTCTCTCGGTCTTCTTCCTCGGCGTCGATTCGCTGTTCAGCGCTGTGGTGCGCTGGCTGCTGACAGTCGCCTGAGCAGTAATTCGACAGGGTAGTTAGGAACACATGGCACGCTGGTACATCATCCACGCTTATTCCGGATTCGAGAACAAGGTCCGCGATTCGATCATCGCCGAGGCCGAGCGTCTGGGCCTGTCGGAAGGCGTCGAAGAAGTTGAGGTTCCCACCGAGACCGTCACCGAAGTGAAGCGCGGCAAGAAGGTCCAGATTGAGCGCAAGTTCATGCCCGGCTACGTGCTGGCCAAGCTGAACATGACCGACGATATCTACCACCTCGTCAAGAATACGCCCAAGGTCACCGGTTTCCTCGGCAACAACAACAAGCCGCAGGCGATCTCCGAGAAGGAAGCCGCGCGCTATTTCGGCGGTGTGGAAGAAGCGAAGTCGGCACCCAAGAAGGACATCAGCGTCGATTACGAGATCGGCGATCAGGTCAAGGTTCTCGACGGACCTTTCGCCAGCTTCAACGGCCTTGTCGAGGAACTCGATTTCGACAAGCAGAAGGTCAAGGTTTCGGTTTCGATCTTCGGTCGCGCCACGCCGGTCGAACTCGACTTCGAACAGGTCGAACTGGTCAAGTAAGACGGCTGACAAACGCGTTTGAAAGGCCCCGTCCGGATCTGCCGGGCGAGGCCTTTCCGTTTGCGCTGTCAGGTTCCGTGGTTGCCGCCGGAATTAACGTTTTGCCTTGGCGAACAGATCGATCAGTTCGCCGAATTTCTGTCGTTGCTCGTCCGCATCGCCAGATGCGATAGCTTCGGCCACACAGTGCGAGGCGTGATTCTTCAAAATTTCGTCCTCTGCGCGGGCCAGAGCGGACTTCACCGCTTGCAACTGATGCAGGATGTCGATGCAATAACGATCGTCTTCCACCATCTGCGAAATCCCGCGCACTTGACCCTCTACCCTGCGAAGCCGGTCGACGATCCGGTGCTGTGCTGACTTTTCCGGCATGGGAATTCCTGCTTGTGTGATACCCCCTGGGGGTATAGCTGCGCTGCAAGACGAGAGTTTGCAACGGTAATGAGCGCATTATTTACTACCCGCCGGGCGATGCTCAAGGGCGCAGTTGGTCTTGGCGGTCTTGCAGCAATTCCTGCGTGGGCCCGGGCGATGCCGTATGGACCAATCCGGCAAGGCTTCGACGAAGTATCCGGCAGAGTGATCGACCTTGCGGTTGGGCAGGGGGCAATCGAGGTTGCCGGGCGAAGTGGGCACGCTTTTGCTGTGAACGGCAGCGTGCCTGGCCCGCTGGTGCGGCTGAAGGAAGGCGAAGCCGTCGCCCTGCGCGTAGCCAATCATCTTGCGCAGGACACGTCCATACATTGGCATGGCCTGCTCCTTCCGTTTCAGTTCGACGGTGTGCCCGGGGTAAGCTTTCCGGGCATCAAGCCCGGCGAAACCTTTGTCTACGAACTGCCGGCGCTGCGCCAGTCGGGCACCTACTGGTGGCATAGCCATTCGGATCTCCAGGAACAGGCGGGCCATTACGGCCCGATCATTATCGATCCTGCGGGTCCCGATCCGGTGCAGGCCGATCGCGACTATGTGCTGCTGTTGAGCGAGTTCAGCCCGCTTCACCCGCATACGATCATGGCAAAGCTCAAGAAGGGCGAGGAGTATTTCAACCGTCAGAAGACCAGCTGGACGGACGATTATCGCCTGAGCGGAAGCGATCGCAGGATGTGGGCGGGTATGCGAATGATGCCGACCGACATCGCCGATGTGACCGGATCGACCTACACTTATCTCATCAACGGCCACGCGCCCGAAGACAGCCTCGAATATCTTTTCAGTCCGGGCGAACGCGTTCGCCTGCGCATTATCAATGGCAGCGCGATGAGTTTCTTCAACATCCGCATTCCCGGGGTGCGGATGAGCGTGGTTCAGGCGGACGGGAAGAACGTGCATCCGATAGAGGTGGACGAGTTTCAGATCGGAACGGCAGAGACTTATGACATCGTCGTCGAGCCGACGGCCGAAGCGCATACTATCGTTGCCGAGGCAATGGATCGGTCAGGCATGGCTGTTGCCACGCTTACTTCGCGGGCCGGTGCGCGGGCACCGGTGCCATCGCTGCGCGATCCGGTTCTGTTGACCATGACGGACATGGGTCACGGCGGGATGGACCATTCGGGTGGCGATCATTCGAACATGGGCCATACCACATCGACCGGGCGAATGGACCATGGCTCGATGAAAATGCGCGATACATCCAGCCTGCCGCCGAACGTGGCTGTCGGCCTTGGGGTCGACATGGTCAGCGCAAATCCTGCCGATCGGATGGGCGACCCGGGTCTCGGGCTCGACAAGGTGGGACACAAGGTGCTGACGTACCGCGATCTCACCGCGCTGGAACCCAACGACGATCTGCGCAAGCCCAGTCGCCACATGCAAATCCATCTCACCGGAAACATGGAACGGTATATGTGGTCGTTCGATGGACGGAAGTTCAGCGCTGTCGCCGACCAGCCCATTCGTTTTGCTTATAATGAGCGGGTCCGTGTGAAGCTGGTGAATGACACGATGATGGCCCACCCCATCCATCTGCATGGCCATTTTTTCGAACTGGTCAACGGCGCTGATCGCATGCACCAGCCGCAAAAGCACACGGTGATCGTGCAACCCGGCGGCAGCGCGACATTCGATCTCACTGCTGACGAGCCGGGGGACTGGGCGTTTCACTGCCATTTGCTCTATCACATGCATGCCGGCATGTTTCAGGTAGTTACGGTTGCTTCACCGGATGGCCAGGCATGAGATACGCGCTTATCCTTGCGCTCGCCTGCGCCAATGTCGGCACTGCAGCTTTCGCCCAGCACGAAGGGCATTCCGACCATTCCGAACCTAAACATGCTCAGCCGGTAGATCGTGAGCAAGTGGACCATTCCGAAATGGACCATGGCCACCAGCATTCGCCAAACGCGGCCGAGCCGAAAATGCTGGCGCGGCCCCCTGATTCGGCTGGCAATGGGCCTCCGCGAGCCGCAGATGCGATCTGGGGAGCGGACGCAATGCAAGATAGCCGCGCAGCGCTCGCCCGTGAGCATGGTGGCATGCAGCTACTGTGGGTACAGGGCGACCGGCTGGAATTGCGGACACGCGAGAGGCGCGACGGATTTCTCTGGGACCTGCAGGGCTGGTATGGCGGCGACATCGACAAAATATGGGTCAAAAGCGAAGGGGAGGGTGAATGGGGCCGCCCGCTGGAACGGGCCGAAGTGCAGGCACTCTGGTCGCACGCCATTGGCCCCTGGTTCGATTTTCAGGCGGGCGTCCGGCAGGATCTGAATAGTCCAGCGCGAACTCACGCAGTGATCGGCGTGCAAGGGCTGGCACCATATCTCTTTGAATTGGACGCCGCAGCCTTCGTTTCGAACAAAGGGGACGTAACGGCGAGAATCGAGGCGGAACTCGACCAGCGTATTACACAGCGACTGATTCTGCAGCCTCGCACAGAATTGGCGCTGTCGGCGCAGGACATTCCCGAACTGGGTGTGGGAGCCGGCATCGATCATATCGAAACGGGTCTTCGTCTGCGCTATGAATTCGTCCCGGAATTCGCGCCTTATGTCGGTGTCGAACAGGAATGGAAGGTGGGCAGGGGCGCCGATTTCTCGCGTGCGGCTGGCCGGGATGTATCGGTCACCAGTGTTGTGTTCGGACTTCGCTTCTGGTTCTGACTAGCGGGCGCAGGCGCTTTCCTCGGTCGTGCTGATCCGTGTTGCCCGCGCAGATCGAAGAATGGTGCTGGTCTGTCGGCATTTACGCAATTGAAAGCGGACCTTCCTGTCCTTGAAGTCGAGCGACACGCGGCGGAAGCTCTCCATCAGATCCATACCGAGCAGCAGTGCGGGCTTCTTTTCAAGACCGAAGACGGCGAACGGCGGGATGTCGGCGAACGCGATCGGCACATTCTGCAGAGTGATGGGACCGAGCTTCAAAGTCGGAATGACTGCGAATTCGATTTCGATTTCTTGGCCTGTTACACCGAACACCTTGATGGTGGCGAACGCCTTTTTGCGCTTGCGCAATAGCTTGTCCCGCAAGGCAAGATTACCGATCGTGACCTCTGAACCCGTGTCGACGACCGCTTCGACTTTCTGACGACCGGCCGTGACCTGCGTAAGAATGAGCTGGCCGCGCCGAAGCCGGCCTGTCACGACGATTACTCCGTTCCTGATCTCACCCAAATCGACCTTGTCATCCACCGTGATGGTTCGCTCTTCCAGGTCGATCATCAGCCGCTGGTTAACTAGGGCGTCCAGGCCGACCATGCCATCGCCGCCCATTGCCCGTTCGTCGAGTATCGGCACTTCCAGGCCGGTGGTAACCGTAGGCCCCAACTGCAGTTCGTCTATGACCACCCGATCGACGAAGCTGCTACCCGTTACACTGTGCAACAAGGCGCGATCGGTTGCCGGAAGAGCGAGCTTGCCCGCCAGGGCCGATCCTATCGCAGAACTGTCGGCACCGCTGTCGACGACGAACTCGTAGGGGCCTTCGCCGTTGATCTTTACTTCGACAGTCATTCGGTTGCGTAGCTTGCTTGCCGCAATTTCTTCGCCGCCGATCTCGAGCGCTTCGTCGATGACGGCCGTGGGAGGTTTTGGGAGACTGCCGGTAGGCGCTGCCGAATTCTGCGCAAACCCAGGCGAAGCTGCGCACACAAGGGCAGCCATTATCGCTGAGTTTGCAGATCGTTTCATCCCAGTTCACACTATACCGGCGAAATGTGGCACGCGATGGGCTTTCGACAAAGGCCGGACGCGAAACGACTGCTTGCATTGAGACGCGAAAACGCTATGTGCGCGCCTTCCCAAGTCATCTTCGGGAATCGTGCGGGAGGCTTGCAACAGCAGGCCGCTGACCGCTTACCATGAGCCTTGGTTCGAAAGTGCCGGGGCGACAGTGAGAAAGGAGGCCAGTTATGGCCAAGAAGATCGACGGCTATATCAAGCTGCAGGTGCCTGCGGGCACCGCCAATCCCTCGCCGCCCATCGGCCCTGCGCTGGGTCAGCGCGGCGTGAACATCATGGAATTCTGCAAGGCGTTCAACGCGGCGACCGACAGTCTTGAAAAGGGCATGCCGATCCCGACGACGATCACCGTCTATGCGGACCGTTCGTTCACCTTCGTCACCAAGAGCCCGCCGGCCAGCTTCCTCATCAAGAAGGCCGCCAAGCTCAAGTCGGGTTCGAAAGAGCCGGGCAAGGTTTCGGCCGGATCGATCAAGCGGTCGGCGCTGAGCGAAATCGCCGAACAGAAAATGGCCGACCTGAACGCGAACGACATCGAACAGGCTACCAAGATCATCGAAGGCAGTGCGCGTTCGATGGGCCTCGACGTGGTGGAGGGCTAAGATCATGGCAAAGCAGACCAAGAAGCAGCAGATCGTCGCCAAGCTCGACGCTGAAAAGCTCTATAGCGTTGACGAAGCTCTCGCCACGCTGCGTGAACACAAGGCAAAGTTCGACGAGACCGTCGAAGTCGCGATGAACCTTGGTGTCGATCCGCGCCACGCCGACCAGATGGTCCGCGGCATGGTTTCGCTTCCGAGCGGTACCGGCAAGGACGTCAAGGTTGCCGTGTTCGCCAAGGGCGACAATGCCGAGAAGGCCCTTGCCGCAGGTGCGGACAAGGTCGGTGCCGAAGATCTCATGGAAGACATGCAGAACGGCAATCTCGACTACGATCGCGTGATCGCAACGCCCGACATGATGGGCGTCGTCGGCCGCCTCGGTAAGGTGCTGGGTCCCAAGGGCCTGATGCCGAACCCGAAGCTGGGTACTGTTACGCCGAACGTGGAGCAGGCCGTTAAGGACGCCAAGGGCGGCCAGGTCGAATTCCGCGTCGAGAAGCAGGGCATCATCCACTCCGGCATCGGCAAGCTGTCGTTCAAGGACGAAGACCTGAAGACGAACTTCAAGGCTCTGACCGATGCGATCGTGAAGGCGAAGCCTTCCGGCGCCAAGGGTAAGTATGTCCGCAAGGTAACGCTGACCTCGTCGATGGGGCCTGGCCTCAAGGTCGACCTCGAAGAAATCGAAGGCGCGTAATTCCCGCGTTGACGGATCGCCGATCAAGGTCGGCGGAGACAGATCAGAAAGGGCCGGCGGGTGCGAACCTTCCGGCCCTTTTCTTATGTGCGTAGAGCGCGGCGCAGGAGGTGCTCGGCCCCGGTTCGCGCTGCCAGTGATCGCGCATTTTCCACCGCCGCGTCGAAGGCCTTGAGGCTCGACAGCAGTGCACGGTTGGCCAAGGTAGGGCGCAACAGAAGAAAGCTTGCGCAGGGTGCGCTGTGAGTGCCGAACAGGCGCTTGTGTGCCCCCTCTCCTTCAGTGAAGTCGAAATAGCGGTAGCGTTGTTCGGCAAACAGCCTTTCGAGTGCTGCCATTTGCAACACGGTTCCGGGCGAAAGGTTGGCGTGGGCCGGATCGTAGCCGAGATAGGCATAGACCAGAGTTTCGCCGATCACCGGTAGATAGAGATAGGCAACTGGCTCGCCATTCAGGAAGAGCAGAAAGGCGCGGACGCGATCTTGCCAGGCGAGCTCGCGCATTTCGGCGCGGGCTATTTCGCTTTCGGGCAACCCTGCGTCGAGCAGGCGTGCCTGATAGGTGATCCGCGATAGCGGAACGGCATGGTGGACGAACTCGTCCATTTCCTCAGGTCGGGAATATAGCCGCAGGTCGAGCGATCCGCCGCTTTCGCTTTCCATCTTGCGTCGTTTGCGCCGCAAGGTCGAGCGGGTCTTGCCGGAAAAGCGCGCCAGGTAATCATCGTAACTACCGGTCATGTCGATGTAATTGCGCTCGTAATCTTCCCGCCCGCCCATGAGAAATCCCGGCATGGCGTCGCGCAGTTTTGCTTCTGCTGCCGGCGGCGCGGAGAGAATCCGGAACCCATCAGCATGAGTAATGGATGGGATCGTAGGAAACCTGCCTGCAAGCACATCCGTAAGCGAAAAGGCAACTGGGATGACATTGCGTCCGACTGTAATCAGGCGACGCGAACCGATGGTATAGGAAATCCGGTGCGGTGCAGCCTGCGGCTGCGAACCAGTCACGAGGCCCCGTAGATAGCGTTCGATACAAGTTGTTCGGCAACGCGCGCGGCACTGCGAAGTTCGCTTTGCGGCAAACAGGCCGCGCCTGTCGTTTCGCCGATACGGGGCGGCTTGCTGGCGAAGGTTGCCCCTTTTGCGCCGGGCGTTTCGGCGATGGTTCGACAGAACCTCTCGAACCGTGCGCGAATGATGGCGTTGGCGCGCTTGCGTTTGCGGCACATCAGTTCGAAGCTGTGGCACACGATGTTGAAGAGGAGATAGTCCTTGCGCAGGCAGTGGTTGAGCGCGGCTGCCATCTCCCAATGCGAAAGGGCGGTAATCTGCGCATGACGCCTGCCGCGGAAGCTTCGAATGGCTCCGACGGGCACCTCGATGGTGCCTTGATGCTCGACCACGCGCTGGTCGGTTTCCTTTAGCGAGATGCGGCATTCGGACCGGCTGATCCCCGGGACATGACTGCTGTCATAGCGGATGCCCACGCGTGCCAGCGCGCGAAGGGTGGCATCGTTGGCGCCGTAATTGCCTGCGCGAAATGCGGTGGGGGCGGGCGCCCCGGCACGCATGAGGTGGTCGCGCGCGATCTCGAGCAGTTCGACCTGCTCTTCTTCCGTAAACTGATGCATGTTGCGGCCCGTCCGGCCGGGCAGGGGATTGGCTTCTCCTGCGATTTTCAGCCATTCGGGATGCAGGTGGAGTTGGATTTCATGACCGCGCTTCAGGATCGGCTCGACCACGGCTGCGATGGCTGACGTGCCCCAGACAAGTGCCGGCATTGGATCGACGAAGAAGATTCCCTTCATCCCGTACTCTTCCATCACGTCCATCTGGTAACCGATGCCCACGTCGCCGAAGTCCGTCACGCAGGTAATCGAGCGTTCGAAGACTTCCTGGCGCGCGTGCAGGCCCAGGCGCGTGGCAAGTCGCGCGGAGTATTCGGTATCGATCGTCATGTAGACTGCAGTCATTCTCGATACCTACAACAGGGGAGTTAACAGTTACTCCAGATCCGGATGTTCTTAAATTCCGCCTGGGGTAAAATCAAACCCCGCCATCGCGAGGCCATCGCAGAGGCTGTCGACGCAGCTTTTCAGTTCTTGTGCGCTGGTCGAACGAACCACGAAATTGGCACCCACACGCCCATCGCGGAAGAAGGGGTAGCTGCCGATCTGGCAATGTTCGTGCGCCTTCTCGACCTGCCGGAGGATGTCTGCGACTTCGCTTTCGGGTGTCCAGCACCCCACCGTTTCCGACAGGAGCGGGGCGCCGCCTTCCAGCGTTCCGGTAAGTGCATCGAGCATGCCTGCGGTGATGTGCGGGACGCCGGCCATCAGGTGGACATTGCCGATCTTGATGCCGGGCGCCCCCGACATCCGGTTCGGTATCAGGTCCGCTCCTTCGGGCACGCGCGCCATGCGCAGGCGCGCATCCGTCAAGCCGCCGGGCTTGTCGGCATAGTACTTTTCCAAAATCGCACGCGCCTGCGGATGAACGACCACATTCACACCCAGTGCCTGGGCCACGGCATCGACGGTAATATCGTCATGGGTGGGGCCGATGCCGCCCGTGGTGAACAGGTAATCGTTGCCTTCGCGCAGCGCGTTCACCGCTTCGACGATCCGTTCCATCACATCCGGCACGACGCGCACTTCGGCGAGCCTGATGCCCTGGATCTGAAGCCAGCTTGCGATCTGGGCGATATTCTTGTCGTGCGTTCGGCCCGACAGGATTTCATCACCAATGATGACAAGTCCTGCGGTAAAGATGCGTTCGGTCATGGGAAGGGCGTAACGCGGTCGGCGGGCGAATGCTACTCTGCAGCTTCCAGTTGCTGATCGGCAAATTTCGCATTCGCCCCGTGACGACGGAATTCGAGCAACCCGTCATCGACCGCGTCCTGCTTCATACGCTTGCGGTCCAGCACATATTCCTGATTGAGGCGCCAGGGATAGGCCACGGCGTTCCGCGGCATGATATGCTTGCTGCGCTGGATATAGCCCGATGAGAAATCGAAAATATCGTCTTCCTCGATCGCGGCTTCCGCTTGCGGCGTGAGTATCGGTTCGGCCACGTCGACACCCTGTTTGCGTGTTTCGTTCAGAACACGGCAGATGAAATCCGAATTGATGTCAGCGCGCAGCGTCCAGCTGGCGTTGAGATAGCCGAAGACCACTGCAAGATTCGGCACATTCGAGAACATGCAGCCCTTGTAGTAGAAGTGCTGGGCGAGATCGATCGGCTGACCTTCTTTCGAAAGCGCGATCTTGCCCGCGACAGCCAGCTTCAACCCTGTCGCCGTAACGACGATGTCGGCGGGTAGGAAGCGGTCGTCCTTCAGGCGGACGCCTCCCTTTTCGAAAGCCTTGATGTGACCCGTCACAACTTCGGCTTTCCCGTTCTTCATCGCCTGGAACAGATCGTCGTCCGGAACGAGGCAAAGCCGCTGGTCCCACGGATTGTAGGGCGGGGTGAACGGCGCCAGATCGTAATCCTCACCCATGGATTTGCGGATGCGCTTGTGCAGCCCTTCCTTAACCTTCTCCGGCTTGTTGCGCGCCATCTTGAAGGCGAAATCCTGCATCGTGATGTTCTTCCACCGGGTCAGCCGGTAAGCCAGTTTCTCGGGCAGGATCCTGCGCAGGAAATTCGCAAGGGCATCCTTCGCCGGACGGCTGAACATCCAGGTCGGGGTGCGCTGAAGCATGGTGACCTTCGCCGCCTTGTCCGCCATCGATGGAACGATGGTGACGGCAGTCGCGCCCGAGCCAACGACGACGACATCCTGATTCGAATAATCGAGATCATCCGGCCAGAACTGGGGGTGGAGAACCTGCCCTTCGAACTCGCCCAGATCGAACCCCGGATCGTAAGGTTCGTCGTAATCGTAATAGCCCGAGCCGAGATACAGCCAGTTGGCGGTCAGATGCTTGCGCTCGCCTTCACCGGTTTCCAGCGTGACATGCCAGCGTGCATCGCTTTCGCGCCAGTCGGCGGCAAGGACCTTGTGTTCCAACCGGATATGGTCACGGATTTTACGCTCATCAACGATCCGTTCGAGATATTCGAGAATCGAGGGACCGTCCGCGATCGATTTTTCATGGCGCCACGGTTCGAAATCGAAGCCAAGCGTGTGCATGTCGCTGTCGGAGCGGATGCCGGGATACCGAAAGAGGTCCCAGGTCCCGCCGAGACTTTCGCGGCGTTCCACGATGACGAAACTGTGGTCAGGCGCCTTCTCTTTCATATGCGCAGCCATACCGATGCCGGAAATGCCCGCACCGACGATCAAAACATCGAAATCGGTCGCCGTGTTCTTCATGTCACTCTCCCAAGTGTGGAAGAGCCTAACCCAGACTTCGCTTCAGCGCCAGCCTCGGTTGCAGTGAGAAACCTAAATGCTTCCCGGTCGCCCACGCGGATGTGCCGGGACGATGCGAGAACATTGGGACGCCAGAGGTCTATTCTTCGCCCTGATCCATTTCGCGGATGATATGTTCGAGCACGCTGGGATGCAGCGGCTGTTCGAATTCCGCGCCGACGACATGACCCTTGCGCCATTTCACGTCAGCCGGGATCGGCCCGACGTTCCCGACTTTGACGAGGATTCCGGCTTCCGTCTGAAGAACCGAGAACTTGTCGAAAAACCGGCAACCGTATTCGGAGATGTCCTTGATCCAGACATCGCGCGCGCCGCCTTGCCGCGCACGATAGCGCCCTGCAACAGTGACGGTATGCCGCGTTTCTCTACGATACTCCTTGGACATTTCCGATTCTCGTAGTGACCCTTTTTTCCACGATAGCGACGGCAGAAGTATTTAGACAAGAAATGCTTCGCTATCGCTTTCGTGAAGCGGCTGCGTTAGGGCATCGATCATAGGGGAGAGCCGGTTAACAATGAATAATAACGACAAACCCCCTTTACGTAGAGTGACATCGATCGATGTTGCCGAGCGGGCCGGGGTCAGCCAATCGACCGTCAGCCGTGCCTTGTCGGGCAGCGAGACGATCACCGAAGCGACCCGCCGCCGTGTCGAACTGGCGGCCGAGCAATTGGGATATCATGTCAACGCGCGCGCTGCCGGTCTGAGGCGCGGGGAAACCGGAACGATCGCCATCGTGGTGATCGGCCGCGAAGGGCAGGGGCCGGCGGCAATCAATCCGTTCTACTACAGCCTGCTGGGCAGTACCTGTGCCGCCGCAGCGGAGCGAGGGTACGAGGCGCTGGTATCGTTCCAGGCGCGAGCGGAGGAATTCTTCGGCCATTATGTGGCCCGCAGGCAGGCCGACGGCGTGGTGGTCATCGGGACGGCGACCAACGAGGCGGCATGGGATTATTTCCGCACCTGCGCCGAGCAATCGAAAGGCATGGCCTTTTGGGGATCACCTTTCGACGACAGCGTCTGGGTACGTTCCGACAATCGGGAAGCCGGGCGCCTGGCGGTCGAGCGGCTGGCGCGTAGCGGGGCGGAGCGGATCGTTTTCGTCGGCGATACGGCGTCATCGCAGCGTCAGTTCCGGGAACGATACGAAGGGTATCGCGACGCCATGGAGCAGGCTGGCCTGTCGCCGGTCGAGCCGGTCATCAGCGACGGCGAGGATCGCGTGTCCCAAGGACGCAACGCGATCAGGCAGATGGCTGACAGCGGCGCAGGGTTCGACGGGCTCTTTTTCGCCTGCGATGCCATGGCGCTCGGTGCGCTGGAGGAACTGGCCTCGCTCGGGATCGCAGTGCCCGATCAGGTCGGTGTGATCGGATTCGACGGACTTGGATCCGGCGAATTCAGCGCTCCCCCGCTCACCACCGTACAACCCGATTTCGCTCAGGCCGGCATGTCGCTGGTCGATACGGCTCTCGCATCCGGGGAAGATCGCCCCGAACGACGTGTCAAGGTTCACCTCGTCGAACGCGCCAGTGTGCGTTGATCGTCGCATTCGCTTTCAGGGGAATATCATGAAGACAAGTATTGCTTCCGTTCTTGCCGTCCTATTCGCGGGACAGGCTGCGTATGCCCAGGATTCCGAACCGAGCCCCAATCCCGTCGAGGAGCAGGAGGTCGAGGCGTCTTCGCAGGATGGACCCGCAGAAGGCAGCGGCCAGACAGTCCAGGCGGCCGCGGCGACCGCCAACCCTGCAGCCGAGCGCACGGATGAAGCGAAGTGGGACGTCACTGCGCCACGCGGCGCCAATATCCGGCAGGTGCCGATCCGTACCGACGAGGGTACGTGGATGGATGTCGATGTGTCCCCCGATGGCCGAACACTGGCGTTCGCACTGCTGGGCGACATCTACACCATGCCAGTCACAGGCGGAACGCCAACCCGTGTGGCGGAAGGTCTGGCATGGGAAGTGCAGCCGCGGTTTTCACCCGATGGCCGCCGCATCGCCTTCACCTCCGACAGGGGCGGCGGCGACAACATCTGGATCATGAATGCCGATGGGTCGGACAAGCGCCAGCTGACCAAGGAGGATTTCCGCCTCATCAATCAGGCAAGCTGGTCGCCCAACGGCAATTATATCGTCGCCAAGAAGCATTTCACCACCCAGCGTTCGCTCGGCACAGGCGAGATCTGGATCTATCATGTTTCGGGTGGGGGCGGTGTCCAGTTGGTGAAGCGGGCGAGCGACACCTTGCAAAAGGAACTGGGCGAGCCCGTCTATTCGCCCAATGGCGATGCGGTGTATTATTCGCGCAACGTCACATCCGGGCCGATTTTCGAATATGCACAGGATTCCACGCAGGGAACCTTCGCCATCGAGCGCTACGACCTGGCAACCGGCGAAGTGACGACAGCCGTCAGCGGATATGGCGGCGCGGTTCGCCCGCAGCCTTCGCCCGATGGCAAGAACATCGCCTTTATCCGCCGGGACAAGGACAAGACCGAGCTCTGGGTCAAGGATCTGGCGAGCGGTCAGCAGCGCATGATCTATGGCGACCTCGACATGGACATGCAGGAAACCTGGGCCGTGCATGGTTTCTATCCCTTGATGGACTGGATGCCGGACGGCAATTCCATCGTGCTGTGGGCAGGCGGCAAGTTACAGCGCGTCGCCGCCGATGGCAGCGGCGCCAGCGTTATTCCCTTTACCATCGACGATACGCGCGGCGTTGCCGATGCACCCCACCCGGTAATCCCGGTTTCGCCCGACAGCTTTACCGCCAAGATCCCGCGGTTCACGAGCGTATCGCCCGATGGACGAACAGTGGTGTTCGAAAGCTTGGGCAAGCTGTATTCGAAGCCGGTGGCGGGCGGAACGGCGCGGCGAGTGACGTCCGCCGATGACGATGCACTCGAACTGTGGCCGTCATGGTCCCGCGACGGGCGGCGGCTCACGTATGTGCGCTGGACCGATGCGGGCCTCGGGCAAATCATGACCGCCAATGCCAATGGGTCCAATGTGCGCGTGGTCACCAGCATGCAGGGCCACTATGCGCAGCCGAGCTTTTCGCCGGATGGCAGCACGATCGTTTTCGAAAAACGTTCGGGAGGCTATTTGACCTCGCCAGAGTTTTCGGAGAATGCCGGGGTTTACGGCGTCAGCGCGAGCGGCGGCGTACCGGAACTGATCGCGCGGGATACGACCAATCCCCAGTTCGGTGCCCAGAACGACAGAGTGTTCATGCTTGGCAGGCAGGACGGCAAGCTCCAGCTTCTGTCTGCCGATCTCGATGGCGATGCGAGGCAAGTCCATGCCGAAGGCGAACTGGCGACCGAATATCACGTCAGTCCGCGCGGCGATTTCGTGGCCTTCCGGGAGAATTACGAGGCATTCGCCATGCCGCTGCTGCCGGGCGGACAGGCGGTCACGGTCGGCGAGGAAGCAAGCTCGCTACCGGTCGTGCGCGCATCCAAAGGCGGAGCGGATTATATCGGGTGGACCGAAGGCGGCGATATGCTGACCTGGTCGATGGGACCCGTTCTCTATCGCGCCAGCCTGGCATCGATGTTCGCCAGCGCACCGAAGGACAAGGACGCACCGAAGTTCGTGCCGCCGACCACTGGCACGTCGCTTGAGCGTACGGTCAGCGCGGACAAGCCGCGCGCAACCGTGGCGATCACGGGTGCGAAGATCCTCACGATGACGGGCGACGGTGCGGGCGAGATTGCCGATGGCACCATCGTCATCGTCGGCGACAGGATTGCCGCGGTAGGTCCAGCCTTGTCCGTCCAGATACCGCAGGGCGCGACGATGATCGACGCTGCGGGCAAGACCATCATGCCGGGGCTGGTGGATGCCCATGCGCATGGTCCGCAAGGTGTGGGCGACCTGGTGCCGCAGCAGAACTGGTCGCTCGTCCAGAACCTGGCAATGGGTACGACCACGATCCACGATCCGTCTTCCAGCGCCAGCATGATCTTCTCCGCCTCGGAGCGGCAGCAGGCCGGCAACATGCTGGCACCGCGTATCTTTTCGACTGCGGAAGTGGTGTACGGAGCCAAGGCCCCCGGCGTTTATGCCCGCATCGACAGTTACGAGGATGCGCTGGCCCACATCCAGCGTATCAAGGCGCAGGGCGGTATTTCGATCAAGAACTACAATCAGCCGCGGCGTGAACAGCGCCAGCAGGTCGTCGCCGCCGCCCGTGCGGAAAACATGCTGGTGGTGGCAGAGGGCGGTTCGCTGTTCGGCATGGACATGAACCTCATCGCCGATGGCAATTCGACCATCGAGCATAATGTCCCGGGCGAAGTCTTTTACGAAGACGTGCTGCAGTATTGGGCCGGATCGCAGTCCAATTACACGCCGACACTGGTCGTCACCTATGGCGGGCTGGCGGCCGACCCCTACTGGCGTCAGGCGACCGATGTGTTCGACAATCCCCTGATGGTCCACACCCCGCCGCGGCAGCTGATTGCGGAAACCGCGCGCAGGGTGACGGCCCCCGAATGGGCCTTCGTCGACGACGAGGCGGCCCGTGAAGCCAAAAAGCTGGCGCAGCGCGGGGTGAAGGTGAGCATCGGGGCCCATGGCCAGCAGGCCGGTGTCGGCTCGCACTGGGAGCTGTGGAGCTTCGTGCGTGGCGGCATGACACCCGTCGAATCGCTACGTGCAGGGACGATCGAATCCGCACGATCGCTGGGCATGGACCGCGATATCGGTAGCCTCGAGGCAGGCAAGCTGGCCGACCTGATCGTACTCGATGCCGATCCGAGCGAGAACATCCGCAATTCGGACAAGATCGAGCGCGTGATGATCGGCGGGCGGCTATACGATGCCCGGACCATGAACGAGGTCGAGACGGGCGACGCGCGGCGCCTGCCGTATTGGTGGGAGTGAGGTATCAGGGGCGGCGCGCAGCTAGCTACGCGCCGCTCTGCTTCAGGCTGCGCGGATCTGGCCGAGAAACGAGTCGACGCGGCTCTTGAGAGCGCCAGCCTGCTCTTCCAGCTCGCTTGCGGAATTGAGGACCTGGCTTGCGGCGGTTCCGGTCGCAAGGCTGGTCTCGCGGACCTGTCCGATGTGAGACGAAACCTCGTCGGTGGACCGTGCGGCAAGATCGATGCTGCGTGCCAGGTCCTGGCCTGCCACGGATTGCTGATCGACGGCACTGGCGATCGAGATGGCGGTCGATTCCAGTTCCTTGATCTGCCCGGCGATCGAACGCAGGGCGCCGACACTCGCTCCGGTGGATTGCTGCATGGCACGGATCTGCTCGGCGACTTCCTCGGTCGCGCGGCTCGTCTGGGCGGCCAGTTCTTTCACTTCACTGGCAACGACCGCGAAGCCGCGGCCGGCCTCCCCGCCACGCGCAGCCTCGATCGAGGCATTCAGCGCGAGAAGGTTCGTCCGCTGCGCGATCGACTGGATAAGCTCGACGATCTTTCCGACTTGTTCAGCCGAAGAGGCCAAGGCGGAAATGGTTTCGTCCGCTCCGTTGGCAGTATCGGTCGCTCGCCGTGCAAGGTCTGCGGAATGTGAGGCCTGGCGGCTTATTTCGCCAATCGACATGGCAAATTCGTCGGACGCGGCAGCGGCAGCAGTGGCGCCGTTGTTGGCCTGCTCCATGAGCGAGGTGACCAGTTGGGATTTACTCGAGGCTTGTTCCGCCGATGTGGCCATGCCCGATGCGGTAGCATTGAGCTGGCTGGCGGCGGCGGCGACACCGCCTACAACGTCGCCGATGCCATTTTCGAATTCCTTCGCCATGCGCATCAGTTCTTGCTTGCGGGCTTCCGCGTTTGCCTTGCGGCCGGCAAAGAGTTCGTCGAGTTTGTGACCAGACCTGAGAAAGACCGCGAACGTGCGGGCAAGATCGCCAATCTCGTCCGGGCGATGGGTATTGGATACGGTGAAATCGCGATCGCCGTTCGCGAGGCGGGACATGTCCGCGGAGATTTGCAGATAAGGTTCGATGACATGCCTCAGCACGAACCGGACGCTGGCAATTCCACTGACGAATGCCGCACTCAATATAGCGATCATGAGTATCTGTGCGGTTGCCGCAAAGGACGGCACGTAAAATCCAGCCAAGGCGAGAGCGGTGATTACCGTCATGCCGCCAAGCGAGAAGGTCGCTGCCAGCTTCGCCTTATTTGCAAGCGGCTGCTCCATAAGCCAGCGGCTCCATCCACGCATTGCGCGGACGTCCGCGGCGTTCACGATCTCAACATCTGCGATTTCGCGCGCGAGTTCCTCGTCGTAGATCTGCGAACTATGAGCATTCATCCCGGCATCCCCCTCAACGTCACGTAAACTGTACGGGGCGAATGCTTGAAATCGCGTTAAGCCGCTTTCACGTGCAGGAGGAAGTCGGCTGCCTGCGATTTCAAGGTACGCGCTTGAGCCTCGAGTTCCGTGGAGGAATTAAGTACCTGACTCGCAGCAGCACCGGTCGCCAAACTCGTCTCGCGCACATGGTCGATATTCGACGCAACTTCATCGGTCGAGCGAGCCGCAAGATCGATGCTGCGTGCCAGATCCTGACCGGCAAACGACTGCTGATCCACAGCGCTGGCGATCGACACGGAAGTTGTTTCGAGTTCCTTGATCTGGCCTGCGATCGAACGCAGCGCGCTGACGCTGGCCCCGGTCGAATCTTGCATCGAGCGGATCTGACTGGCGACTTCCTCTGTCGCTTTGCTCGTCTGAGCGGCCAGTTCCTTAACTTCGCTGGCAACGACCGCGAAGCCCCGGCCGGCTTCTCCGCCCCTGGCAGCTTCTATCGATGCATTGAGGGCCAAGAGGTTGGTGCGCTTCGCGATCGACTGGATAAGTTCGATGATCTGCCCGACCTGGTCTGCGGATACGGCAAGCGCGGAGATCGTCTCGTCGGCTCCATTTGCTGCGTTTGCCGCATTGCGGGCAAGTTCTGCAGAATGGGCAGCCTGGCGACTGATTTCCCCTATGGACATGGCGAACTCGTCGGACGCGGCAGCCGCTGCGGTGACGCCGCTGGATGCCTGCATCATGGAATCCGACACGATCGCTGCCTTCGAAGTCGTCTGTTCGGCGGTGGTTGCCATCGACCCCGCAGTTGTCTGCAACTGAGCGGCTGCAGCGGCAACACCGTTGACGACTTCGCCGACGGTGGCTTCGAAACGCTGTGCAAGGCGTACAAGCTCTTGCCCGTGCTCACGGCGCGATGCTTCTCGCTCCTGAGCAAACTCTTCGATCTGGCGCGACGTATGAAGAAATACCTCGAGCGCACGCGCGAGTTCGCCGATCTCGTCCTTTCGGTGCGTTGCGGGAATATGCATGTCTTTTTCGCCTTCGGCCAAGCGGCCGGCAACGTTAGTCATCTGGCGAAGGGTGCCCGAAACGTCGCGCGCGAGAACGCGATGACTGATCCAGGCGACCACGGTTCCGACGACCGCGGCCAAGAGGAGGCAGACCAGCAACCAGGTTATCATGGCGCGAGCTTCTGCGTCGGCAATATTGCCGATACGTTCGATCTCTTCGCGAGACATAATGGCCAGATCGACAATCTTCTGGCCATCCGCGTCAATTGCATCAGCGAAGGCATGTCGGCTAGCGTCCGAGAAGCGCAGGTTCTGCGACCCAGTGATCCGAACCCGCAGTCCTTCAAGCATCGCGCCCTGTTCCCGCAATTTCGGCAGAACCGTGGGAGCGTGACTGATGGCTCGATCTTCGAAGAGTTCGACATCGCGATCAGCGCGGTCGAGCGATCGCAGGGCTGAGGTCAGATCGTCCCGGTTACCGGAAATGGCGTAGCGCTGGACGAAGAGCCGTCCTTCATTGGTGTCGGCCACGAGCCGCTCAGCCGCAATGGCCGCCGAAGACAACGCCATGCGTTCGATGCGGGCACTGATCGCGAAGTACGCGCAGACCAGCACCACCAGGAGGGTAGCCAGAACGATTCCGGCGTTGATGAACGAAATGGCTCGCAGCTTCTCCCCTACCGATTGCCGGTTCAGCCATGCAGCAACGCCACCTGCCCTGTCATGATAAGATCTTTCCGAGGCGTGCGAGGTCACGCCAATTGTCGCAATTTCAGGCACGTGCTCTTCGGGCCGAACGCTACGTTCGGCCACCAAGTCATTTGCCATATCCTGAAGCGCACTCATGCGACTTTGCTTTCCCTGTCATTCGTCTTGAGCGGAAGTCCGATTGGCTTGCCCAGATGTTGCGTGATTTCCTCTGACGGCATCGCTTTGAAATAGAGCCACCCCTGGATCTGGTCGCACCCGGCGGCACGGACCATATCGGCCTGCTCTTCGGTCTCGACCCCCTCGGCGGTGACCCCCATCTTCATGGCGCGAGCTACCGTTATACTGGACAGCATCATCGCGCGGCTGCCATCGTCCTGACCTGCCTGAACGACCAGGCTGCGATCGAGTTTAAGCTTTTCGAACCGGAACTGGCGCAAGAAGCCGAACGATGCATAGCCGGTTCCGAAATCGTCGAGCGCTATGCGCACCCCAAAGCCCCGTATGACGGCCAGGCTGCGCTCTGCGACAACCGGATCCAGAACCAGGCACGTTTCCGTGATTTCGAGTTCCAGCCTTCCAGCAGGAAAACCGGTTTCTTCGAGAATGTGGCCAAGTTGAATTGGGAATTCGGGATTGCGTAGCTGTGCTGCCGAAATATTGACCGACAGCGAGATGCCATCCCATTCGAGCGCGTCGCAACATGCCTGCCGCAGCACCCAAAGGCCGATCGAATTGATCAGGCCGCTTTCTTCCGCAACGGGGATGAAGACATTCGGCCCGATGCGTTTACCGTCCGGCCTGTCCCAGCGCATCAGGCATTCGGCGGACACGATCATGCGCGTCGTGCTATCCACCAGTGGTTGATAGTGAAGCCGGAATTCCTTGTTGACGAGCGCGCTGCGTAACTCGTCGTCCATTTCCTTGAGCTGTTCACGGCTCTGGTCGAACGCCGGGTTGAACCACGTGCAGCGCATCTTGCCGCCGCGTTTGGAGGCATACATTGCGATATCCGCGCGGCGCAGCAGTTCCGACGACGTGACATCATCCTGGGGAGCACGGCGGGCCAGCCCGATACTGGCGCCGATCGTCAGACGCCTGTCTTCGACGTGGATCGGCTTGGCCAGCCGTTCGATGATCCGGCGGCTCAAGCCTTCCAGCAAGGTACCGGCGACTGCCCCCCCGATCATCATGGCGTATTCGTCACCGCCCAAGCGGTAGACGCGAGCTTCACCATCGCTGATCTGCTTGAAGATTTCCGCGCATTGCCGGAGGGCGGCATCGCCGACGAAATGCCCGTAATGATCGTTGGTCAGCTTGAAGCCGTCGAGGTCGATCATCGCCAGCGCGACTTCGTGCCCCTGGCGGATTTCATCCTGAATATCGCTGTGCAGCGCCCGCCTGTTGGGCAGCTGGGTGAGGCTGTCACTTCGTGCAAGTTGATCGATAGCGCGCAACTGGCGAAGGCCGAAACAGGTGCTGAGCGCTGTCGTTGCAGCAAACAGAACGGTACCGACCCCAAGGACGGCATAGGGCGAAGTGAAGCCGTAAAGCCGGTTGGCAACAGCAACCGCCCAAGTCAGGACGAATATGCTGGCGAGCGCTGCGATCGGACCGAAGATGACGGTCCGCAAGCCTGCTCTATGGACAGAAGTTTGCGAACCCGCAGTCATTTTCCGCTATGCGCCCCACGTTTGCGACCTTTTCGAAGGGGCTAGAGTGCATTCGCTAAGGAACGGTAAAACAAGACTTAAGGCTAACCGTTGTCCCGCCGGTGCCTCATCGCATGGCTGCCCGAAGACTTGGCTGCGCCATCGACAGATCGACCTGAACGGGCCGGTATAGGGACGAACCACAATTGGCCGGCCTGAAGCGTTCGGTCTGGCCGACAACCGTTTCGCCGGCCCCAAGCATCAGCCAGCCATCGCTTGCGATACCAGTGGCCACGCGGTCAAACGCAGCGGACCGTGTCGCAGGATCGAAGTACAGCAATACGTTGCGGCACATGACCAGATCGAACCGGCCAGGCGATGGCGGATAGTCGAGGATATTGTGCTGCTGGAAACGCGTCATCGACCGGATCTTGTCGGACGCCTGCCAGTGGCCGCCGCAATCCGCGAAGAAGTTCAGCATCTGCGCCACGCTGATGCCGCGTTGAATTTCGAATTGGGTGTAAAGGCCGCTCCGAGCAGTCTCGACGGCCTTGCCCGAAACGTCGGTGCCAAGGATTTCTATCGTCCAGTTTTTCCAACGGGGCGACTGTTCGGCAAATATCATCGCGAGGCTGAGCGCCTCCTGCCCGGTCGAGCAACCCGCCGACCAAATCGATAGTCGCTTCGACTCGGCCCGGCTACGCGCGAGATCAGGCAGGACATGATTGGAAAGCTGCGAGAAATAGGCCTGATCGCGGAAAAAATAGGTCTCGTTATTCAAAAGCGATTCGACGACCTTTGTCGCCAGACGCTGTTCGCCAGGTCTTTCGAGCATGCAGGCGAGCTGGTCCACATTCTCGATACCCAGTTCGCGGAAGAGGCCGGACAAGGCACTCGACACGCGCCAGCGACGGCCTTCCGTCAGTTGCTGACCGGTGCGCTGGGTAAGAAGTTCGCCGATGATGCGGTGCGAAGCATCATTTATTTCCACGCCCCGGCTCCTGCGTTGTCAACGAGCGCATCGGCCAGTTCCGCAGGCGGCAGGACGGCCGTCGCAAGTCCCAGCTCCGTTACCGCTCGCGGCATTCCCCAGACCGCGCAGGTTTCCGCATCCTGGGCATACATCGAGCCGCCTGCGTTTACGATTGACTGGGCGCCATCTGATCCATCGCGGCCCATTCCCGAAAGAAGCACGCCGGCGACTTTGCCATCGAACGATTCGGCAATGGTTTCGAACATGGGATCGACCGAGGGCATGCAGCCGCTTTTGACTGGGTGATAGGCGAGCCCGAGTACGTGTCGCCCGGCGGATTTGCGTACGACCATATGGCCGTGACCCGGAGCGATATAAATCTTGCCGCGCAGTATTTCGACGCCCTCGTCGGCCAGGATCGCTTCGCGACCTGCGGCCATTTCCATCTGCTTGGCAAAGACCGGAATAAAACTCGACGGAAGATGCTGAGTGATCAGGATCGGGAGATCGAAATTCTTCGGCACGTTGCGCAGGAACAGGTTCAGGGCATGAATGCCGCCGGTCGACGCGCCTATGGCGACGACCTGGGGCGATTTGGTTGCGCGAGTGGAGAGAGGCTTGCTTGCAGCCGTGGCTGCCTCTGCTGGCCTGATCCCTTTCAGCGCGCGTATTTTGCCAAGGAGGCTCGCCTTGTAATCATCGTCGAAGCCGCCGGGGCGCGGCTTGAGCATCGTGTCGGCTGCGCCAAGCGAAAGCGCCTTGATGGTTGCTTCGGCTCCATCAGCGGTGAGGGACGATATTACGAGCACCTTGGTATCGGGTGCCGCTTCCATAATCTTGGGGAGTGCCTCGATACCCCCCATGCCCGGCATTTCGAGATCGAGGAGCATGACGTGCGGGCTGGTTGCGGCCAGCTCTGCAATGCCGCTTTCCGCAGTGCTGGCGGTCCCGACGACAATCATGTCGTCTGCCAGCTTGATCATGCGAGAAAATACGGTGCGCACGGTCAGCGAATCGTCGACGATCATGACCCGCACCGGGTCGGCGCCAATCCGGGAAGATTGATCCGCCATTACGTGATCGGAGTGGAGAAGCACGCCCATGTCACGCTACCTCAGGCCATGCCGACAAGCTGAAGCTTGATCTGCAGAGTCTCGTGATCAAACGGCTTCATGACATATTCGTCGGCGCCGGCACTGATGGCTTCCCGAATATGAGCGACGTCGTTCTCGGTAGTGCAGAAAACCACCTTGGGTTTGTCGCCGCCTTCGCGCACGCGCAACTGCGTGATGAACTCGATGCCTGTCATGACCGGCATGTTCCAGTCCAGCAGAACCACATCGGGCATCGCTTCGGTGCAGCGATCGAGCCCTTCCTGTCCGTTCTCCGCTTCCTCGACCTGGAACCCGAGCGTTTCGAGAATGTGTCTCGATACCTTGCGGATTACGCGCGAGTCATCGACGATAAGGCAGGTTTTCATTTCAAATGACCTCTGGTGCTTTCACGCGATTCGTACCTTCGGGAGGTAACTATTCGCTTAAGCTGCCTGTGCGACGCGCCCCTTCACGAGCACTTCCACATCGATAAGCACCGCCGGGCCTCCATCGGTTTCGACCATGCCGCGTGCTGCGGCCTGCCAGCCCGGGCCGAAGCCGCCAGGAACATCGACTGGTTCGCTGCGCGCTTCGCCGACATCATAGGCCTCGTCCACCAGCAGCGCATAAAGATGCCCTTCGACATCGACGACTGCGGCGCGCCGTTCGGTGATGTCGCCGCAGCTTTCGAATCCGAGCGCTGCCGAGCAGTCGATCACAGTCAGAGCCTGACTGCGCAGGGCCGTAAGCCCGAGAATAAACGACGGCACGCCGGGGATCGGAGTGATCTCTTCGATTTCGATGACGGATTGCACGCGGATGGCAGGGATCGCTGCGCGATGCCCGCCGATGATGCACATCAACAAAAGTTCGCTCATGCTCTGGTCCCCGTGCGAGCTTGTTTAAGCGCCGCCAGCAGAGCATCGCGATCGTAGCGATAGATGCTGCCGAGGTCATTTTCGCCAACCTCGGGCTCTGGTCGCAAATGGATCACGCGGCGTGCCGGTCCGAACACTTCTGCAGCATTTTCCGCCAGACGGATCGCCACGTCCGTTTCCTCGCTCTCGTCGGTCGAGATGCGGTATCCGGCTGCTTCGACCAGGGGTTCGAGAATGGTGCGTACCCATTCGCTGTCGGTCGGAAGTCGGCATGACAGCGGCTGGCAACCACGGTCGGTGGGCCGATGAACGGCAAAAAGGGCATGCCCATCGATAACGGGAACCAGCCCGTTATCGATAAGGGTCGTTCCTTCGATCAGCGGCTCGTCGTTCGAGGGAACGATCTCGCCATTAATGTTCGCTGCGTCCAGCACTTCGCGCACGATATAGGCGATTTCGCATTCAGCGTCCGACAGGCGCAGCAAACGGCATTTTTCCTCTGGTAACGCGCCAAATTCATGCCCGACCAGCGTAAAGATCGAGCCGTCGATGACGGCCTGTGCACGTGCGCCTTCGATATCGAGAGCATCTCGCGAGACAGTGTCTATTCGCCGCACAAGTTCCAGGCGAACGGCGCGCCGCCGTCCGTCAAGGCCAAGGAAGAGCATGACCGGGAGCGTCTTGCGCTGCTCGACCTGATTCTGCTCGGCCACTCGCGCCGTGCTTCGCATCTCGTTCACAAGGCGATGCGTCTGGGCGATATTCGGCAGGTCGAGAAGCATCATCGGCCGTCCATCGTCTAGCAGGGTCGTGCCGGCGTAGAGACCGGTTTCCATGATGGCCGGTGCGATGGGCTTAACCACCACGTCTTCGTGATCGTAAACCCTGTCGACGGCGAGGGCGAAGACGTCATCGGTGGCAAGCCGAATGAGAACGAGAGTGGTATTCTTCCAATCGACTTCGTCGTTCGCCTCGGTGCCAAGAATATGGCCAAGCGACAGACACGGCACGCGTTTGCCGCGGAAGGTCACCAAACGACGGTCTCCTGCATCGGCGAAATCGACATGGTCGCTCGATCCAAAAACGATTTCCTCGATGTAACTGCGTGGGATGGCATAGCGCTGACCACCGCTGCTGACGGTCAGAGCGGCAATGATGCTGAGGGTGAGGGGCAGCCTAAGAAAGAAGCTCGTCCCTTCGTCCGGCTTGCTCGACACGGCGATCGAGCCGCCGACGCGCTCGATATTCGCTCGCACGACATCCATGCCCACGCCGCGGCCCGACACGGAACTGACCTGTTCGGCTGTGGAGAGGCCCGGTTCGAAGATCAGATAATGTCGACGGCGCTCGGACATTTCGTCGACTTCGGACTGGCTGTAGATTCCTGCCGCGACGGCCTTGGCCGCAAGGCGGTCTGTATCGATACCGCGACCGTCATCGGTGATGACAATCGTTATCTGATTACCTGCCTGGCGCGCGGCGAATTTCAGCAGACCGATTTCCCGCTTACCGGTTTTCAGGCGTTCGCCCGGACCTTCCAGTCCGTGATCGATCGCGTTGCGGATAATGTGCGTCAATGGATCGCGCACCATTTCCACCATCTCGCGGTCGAGTTCGACCTCGCCACCTTCGAAATCCACCATGACTTGCTTGCCAAGTTCGGTCGACAGATCCCGCACCAGTCGCGGGAAGGTGGTGAAGAGATGCTCCAGTCGCTGCATGCGCATTCGAGTGATCGATGCTCGAACATCGGTCAGGATGGCGCTGAGGCGATCGAACGGTCCATCGATTCCAGGCTGATCGCCCGCTTCGCGCAACCGGCGGGCGAGGTCGTTTCTTGCCAGGACCATATCGGAAACGCCCTTCATCACCTCGTCGAGCAATTCGGTCGAAAGGCGGATCGAACGCTGGACGGATGTGCGCGCAGTCTTGGGCGTGGATGGATCGTCGCTGATCTCGGCGGTCAGGTGATCCGTTTTTGCCGAGGCAAGTTCACCCACGATGTCGATGGTTTCTTTGGGCTGCAGTGCATTGATCAGCGCATCGTCGCCGCCTTCGGGAAACTCTTCGCCGGCCCCGATCGCATCGGTCATCTCGCTGATGCGATCGATGATGGCGAGGACTGCCGAAACGAGCGTGCTGTCCGGTTCGCGGCGCTCGGCACGACATTCGGCCAAGGCATCCTCGGCAGCGTGGCTGAGCTTTTCCAGGCGAGGAAAATCGAAGAAGCCGCAATTGCCCTTCACGGTGTGAACGAAACGAAAAATTGTATCGAGCCGCGTCCGATCCGTGGGATCGGCTTCCCATGCGACGATCTCGCCGCCGCTCGCTTCCAGCATCTCGCGGGTTTCTGCTACGAAATCCGCCAGCAGGTCATCCATCATGTAACGCCCCTCGTACGATCAGGAGAGGCTATGGACGACGATGGTTAACGTTTGGTTTGGCGTTACCCGACCTTTTCGGGGCCGGCACGAAGGATGCGCCAAACGATAAAGGCGGCCAGTGCGCCGCCTACGAGATTGGCGATCAGTTCGGCGGCATAAATGGCATCAGAACCATAGCTCGCTCTCAACAGCCAGCCAAAAGGCAGCATTACGAGAAAGACGCGTGCCGCGCTCTGCGCGAGGGCGAAACCTGCCTTGTCGACTGCATTGAGTGCACCGTTGGCTACTATGAGCAATCCGAAGCCAGCGTAGCCCCAAACCGAGATTACGAGATAGCGATCGAATTCCTCGATGACGGCTGGATTGTCGGTAAAGAAATCGGCGAACCAATTACCGGTTAGAAACAGAACGATGGCCGTTGCCAGCCCGTATACGACGCAAAATAGGCCCGACCACCACATGGCTCGTCGCGCGCGGTCCGGTCGGTTCGCGCCCCAGTTCTGCCCAACGATTGCACCAATCGAGCCAGAGAGTGCCAAGAGCGGCACGACAGCGAAGCTTTGCAGACGACCGGCAGCGCCAAACCCCGCAACTGCGGCTTCTCCCTGACTTGCAAGCAGGGCGGTGAGTACGGACAGGCCGACCGGGTTGATGGCGTTGGAGAAGGCAGCGGGGCCCGCGACTGACAAGATCGCCTTGCTCGAAGCGCGCATATCACATTCGCGGATCGTGCCTGGATGGATTTGGAGCTGAGCGCCCTTGATCAACCACAACGCGACCAGGATGGCGATGAAGAAGCCGATGATGGTGGCATAGGCTGCGCCAGCCACGCCGAAGCCTTCAAAACCGAATGCGCCAGTAATCAGGATCGGGTCGAGTATCCAGTTGGCGACCGAGTAGGTCAGCGAAACGTAACTCGTTTTCCTTGCTTCACCCTGTCCGCGAAGGACACCGTTGAGGCCCATCTGGAGAAGAAGGACAGGGAGGCCAAGGGCATAGGGGCGCATATAGTCCCCGATCAGTGGCAACAGCGCGTCAGATGCCTGCATCAATCGGAATAGCGGATCGAGCAATACATACAGAACCAGCCCCAGGAGGACGCCGGTAGCGAGTGAAAAGATCGCTCCGAAATTCGCCCGTCGCTCCGCGCGCGCGACATCGCCTTCGCCGAGCGCCCGGGCAATGACCGAGTTGATTCCGACCATTACGCCGACGCCAAGACTGGAGAGCGCAATGGTTATAGGAAAGATAAAGCTGACGGCTGCAAGTTCGCGTGCGCCAAGCTTGCCGATGAAATAAGCATCGATGAGGCCGACCGACATGATGGCGGCAACGCCGAATATCATCGGCAGGGTCTGTCCCACGAGATGGCCGCGAATACTCCCGCGGGTGAGTTTGGCCGTCTCGCTCATCGGTCGGGGCGTTAGCGGGGTGCGGCGGGCTTGCCTAGCGCGAAGTCGGCTCGCTTGCGCAAAGGTGCGACGCCATGCGATACAGGTCCTGAAACAAAACCTCTTATGGAGAGAGCGCCATGGCAACCCAGATGAAGACACGCGATTTCGAATGCAGCGATGCGGAATGGCAGGCGCGTCAGGACCTTGCGGCCTGCTATCGCATCTTCGACCATCTCGGCTGGGGCGAGAGCATCTACAATCACATTTCGGTTGCCGTGCCGGGCGAGGAGGACGTGTTTCTGATCAACCCGTTCGGCCTGCTGTATGACGAAGTTACGGCTTCGAACCTCGTCAAGATCGACGTGGAAGGAAACAACGTCGGCCAGTCGCAATATATGGTCAATAAGGCCGGCTTCACGCAGCACGCCTATTTCCATAAACATCTGGGCCGGCGCGCAGACGCGATCTGCCACGTACACACCACAGCGACCATGGCGGTCTGCAGCCATAAAGACGGACTGGTTCCGACGAATTTCTATGCCTGCAACTTTCAGAACCAGATCGGTTACCACGATTTCGAAGGTGTCACGGTGCGCGCAGAGGAAGGCGAGCGACTTGTCGAAAACCTCGGCGATCATTCGATCTTGATGCTGCGCAATCATGGCCCGGTAGTCATGGACAAGACCATTCCAGGTATGTTCGTGAAAATGTGGGCATTGCAGCGGGCCTGCGAAATTCAGGTGGCTACGCTCAGCCAGGGCGAGGCGAACATCATCTCGCAGGACGTGGTCGATGTTCATCAACGCGACCTTTCGGTCATGGCATCGCAGGGCGGTGCTGGCGTGTTCGATTTCGAAGCGTGGAAACGCCGCGTGTCGAAGATCGACGATAGCTGGAAATATTGACTTCCTGAGCTAAGCCCGTTTCATGACCAGCATGACTGTCAATGGGAAACCGGTGCGTTTCCTACTGGAACCGGATACCCCGCTCCTATGGGCGTTGCGTGATGCGGCAAACCTGACCGGCACCAAATATGGGTGCGGTGAGGGTGATTGCGGTGCCTGCATGGTACACGTCGATGGCGAAGCGCTGCGTTCCTGCCTGATCACCATCGCCGAAGCCGAAGGTCGCTTCATCACGACGATCGAAGGGCTCAGCCGCGACCGATCGCACCCTGTCCAGCAGGCTATGGTAGCAGAGCAGGCGATCCAATGTGGTTATTGCACGCCGGGGATAGTCATGGCGGCCAGCGCTCTGCTGGCAAAGAACGGTTCTCCGTCGGAGGCAGAGATAAAGGCTGCAATCCCCAACCTATGCCGTTGCGGGGTGTATCCGCGGTTAGTCCGGTCCATCCAGCGCGCGGGACGCGTCGCCAAGCGGCAGGAGATCATTAGCGCGGCGCCGGCGCCAGGGATAAGCGCGAGCGACGCAGCGCGCGAGATTCCGGCTTTGTCGGACCCAAGCGAGAACTGAACAGAACCATGGAGATCGAGGCGTGAAAGCGACCATCTGGCATAATCCGAAGTGTGGCACATCGCGCAAGACGCTGGCCATTCTCGAAAACCTGTCTTCAGTCGATGTCGAAGTGGTCGAGTATCTGAAAAACCCGCCCAGCGCGGAAAAGCTCGCGCAGCTGTACCGGGATGCACGGATCGCACCGAGAGACGGTTTGCGAATGCGCGGGACCGATGCCGAAGAACGCGGACTTCCCGATGCTCCGGACGAGGAGATCCTGGCGGCAATGGCGAACGATCCGATCCTGATCGAACGGCCACTGGTGGAAACGGAAAAGGGTGCGCGTCTGTGCCGTCCGCAGGATCTGGTACTCGAAATCCTCTAGCGGCGATCCTGTGTCAGCGTGCTGTCGGCCTGCAAAGCGGTCCAGCCGTAAACCAGTACGATGCTACAGAGCGCTACGATCAAACCAAAGCCGAGCCAGTCGGAATGGTTGTAGAGCCAGACCCCTAGAGCCGGCGCGTAGATGAAGCTCGCACCGGCGACCGACGCCGTAATGCCGCCCGCTCGACCCTGCTCCGCACGGGTCAGGGCCAAGGATGTTCCGGATGTGGTCCCCGGGCGAAAAAGTCCGAAGCCCAAGGAAGCGATGGAATAGCCGAGCGCGATCGTGTGCAGGTTCTGCCCCAGAGCGAGAACGATCGTGCCGACCGCGGCAATGGCGATGCCCGAAAGCGAAGCTGCCCGGGGGCCGAGATTGAGGCGCGGTATCAGACCCCATTGGGCAAGAAGCGTGGCGATCGCACCGGCCATGAGGACCAGACCTACAGGCCCCGCACCCGCCATGGGATCGCTACGAAGTCCCAACCTGTCGAGCACCAGAAACCCTGCAATGCCCAAAACCATTGCCTGGGCATGTCCGCCAAGAAGGCCGCAGATGACCCAGGGGCGCAGCCGCGGCTCGAACCAGCGTAATTTGCCTGGTTCAGGCCCGTAATCCTCATCCTCGTCGCCATCGCGGGTTTCCTCCGCAACTTCGGATGTAGGGCTGCCGGAATAGGGCGATTCATACGCGCTGCCGCGAGCGGCGAACTGGGGTTCGTCGTTCGGAAGACGCAGCCTTAGTGCGATCAGGGTGACCGCCCCGATCAGGGCAAAAACGAGAAACGGCCCGGCAAGGCCAAGCACCGGCATGACCATCAAAGGCGCCAGCGCCGGCCCGATCACCGTTCCAAGGCCGAAGCTGGAGGCGATAAGGGAAAGCGCCTGCGTGCGTTCCGACCTCGGCGTACGGCTAGCAACATAGGCCTGGACCGCCGGTGGTGCAGCACTGCCGAAACCGCCGTACAAACTGCGCGCTGCGGCAAACAGCAGCAGCGCCCAGAACGCGGGGAGAATGCCGGCAAGGCCCAGCCACAGCATCAGCCCGCACAGCAGGAAGCTGGCAATGAAGCCGGATATGCCGAGCGCCATCATCGCCTTGCGTCCCCTTCTATCTGAACGTTCCGCCCAGATCGGGGCGCAGACCACCCAAAGCAGCGCCGACCAGCTGTAAGCCAAGCTGATCCATACATCGTCCACGCCGAGCGAAGTGCCGATCGAAGGCATGACGGATTGCATGGCGGTATTGCCCGCGGCCGTCGTCAGCATGACCATGAATAGCAGCGCCATGCGCGAACGCGGGATAGCGTGCGAACGCGACGCTGGAGGCGCGGTCCTGGTTTTCACGGGGTCAAAGTCGGCCATGGTGCCGGCGGTACGCCGCCGTCAGCGACCTTGCAATGGGTTGGACAGGCTGGCACAGGCGGGGTTCGATGAAACAGTCACAGGGTACGCAATTTTGACCGGACATCACGGTGCTGGTGCCATCGCACGGCCGAGTTTGCGCAAGCGGGCTTCGCGGCTTTTCGGGCAGTGGGGCGTGTTTTTTCGCGGGTTCGTCGAAGAGCCGCGGATGGTGGGTTCAATTATCCCATCCTCGCGCTTTACGATCAACAAGATGCTGGCGCCGGTGGATTGGCAACGCTGCGAGGTGTTCGTCGAATACGGCCCCGGTGTCGGAACGTTCTGCCAGCCTGTGCTCGACCGGCTTCGGCGGGATGGGTCACTGATCGTCATCGATACCAACCCGCTCTATATCGACTATCTGAAGAAGCATTTCCGCGACAGCCGGTTTCATGCCGTACATGGCTCTGCTGTTGATGTGATCGACATCGTGAAGGCTCATGGTCATGACGGCGCGGACTACGTCCTGTCCGGCCTGCCTTTTTCGACGCTCCCCGACGGCGTAGGGCCCGCCATCGCCGAAGCGACGCACGAAGTCCTGCGTCCGGGCGGCGCGTTCCTTGTTTACCAGTTCTCGGCCAAGGCGCGCGATTTCATGGCGAAACACTTTCGCAGGATCGATCGCGGTTTCGAGCTTTGGAACGTGCTCCCCTGCCAGCTCTTCTGGGGCTGGAAAGACGCTAAGGACTAGTCCTCCGCGCCCGGCGTACCATGGCTGGCAAATCGCGATAGCTGGGTGTGCACCGCCGCCATGACGCAAACCATGGCGATGATCATTGCCGCGTTTACAATGCCCGAAACTACGGCGTCGCCGAACAGTGCCGCCTGCTCGCCCGCAAACGCGAACGCCAGCCCCAGTACGAGCGAAATGACCGCAGAGAGAACGATGAACGCGACGAGAAGCAGCAGATAGAAGAAAAACAGGCGAACGCTGTTGCCGCGTGTCAGCGCCCAGGATCGCCTCAGTACCTTGACCGGGTTCAATTCCCCTTCGATTGCGATGATCGGTGCCGCTAGCGACAGTTTGACCACGACGTAACAGATCACGACAAAGGCGATTATGCCGCCCAGCGCCGCGAGCGCAGAGACGCCCGTCACCGCCCCGATACCAACGAGCAATGCGGCTATGATGGCGATAAGGGCCGTCTGCAGAAGCTGCGCCGCGATGTAACTCGGCACGGATCGCAAACCGGTGGAGAGCGCCTCTCCTACGGTCGGATTGGCACGGCGTCGCACCAGCGCGAGCATCGAAAGAAGTCCGATCCCCTGAAGAATCGCGATGATCAGGAAGACCCACCAGTAGGTTTTATAGAGGTCGGTGACAGCAGCCATCATGGCATCGACATTTCCGCTGGCCTGTGCCGTTTCGAGTTCGCCCATCCCGGGCAGCGCGATGGCGATCCCAGCATAGGGAATGAAGAAGAAGACCCCGGCTATGACTGCCAGAAGCCCGAGGTTCCGGGTCAACAGGCTGGTGGTGTCTTTCCAGGCGGTGTCGAGATCGAATTTCATGCAGCTTCCCTCTGTTTGCCCCTTGATAAGCGCTTCGTCAGTCGCCACGCAATCGCACATGTCGACCATAGCCCCCGAAAACGTCGAATGGCGGAGCGAGATAGCGCCTGTAGGCTATCGTGAAGCGCTAGACCAAATGACTGTACGCAACCGCGCCATTGCCGAAGGGGAGGCGCGGGAAATGGTGTGGCTGTTGGAACATCCCCCTGTCTATACGGCAGGAACAAGCGCGACCGGTTCCGAACTGCTCGATCCCAGATTTGAGGTTGTCGAGGCGGGCCGCGGGGGGCGCTACACCTATCACGGGCCCGGTCAGCGGGTGGGGTATGTCATGCTCGACCTGAAGGAGCGCGGGCGTGACGTGCGCTGCTTCGTTCATGCGGTTGAAGGATGGGTCATCGACACGCTCGCCGACATCGGTGTCGAAAGCTGGCGCAGTGAAGGGCGGATCGGCATCTGGACGCGTGACATCGATGGGCGCGAGGCCAAGATCGGTGCCATTGGCGTGCGTGTCCGCCGGTGGGTCACCATGCACGGCTTTTCCGTCAATCTCGCCCCGGACCTGTCGCATTTCACGGGGATCGTCCCGTGTGGCATTGAGGAGTTTGGTGTGACCAGTCTGCAGCGGCTTGGAATCGATCTTGCACCCGCAGCCTTCGATGAGGCATTGCGGGCGCGCTTCGCGGATTTTCTCGGAGCGCTCGATGGAAAGGCCTGTGCGCAGCCATGAATTATCGTTCGACACTTTGTCTCGTCGCAGGTGCGATCTTGCTGTCCGCCTGCGGCGACGATGCGCCACCTGAGGAAACCGAGGCGGAAGCCGGACGAGGTGCGAAAGGGGAAGTACTCGGCGGAACGATCAGCGACGCTATGATCCCGCTCGATCAACTGCGTTCTCAATCGCCGCCCATGCCGGAAACTCCGTCACGCTCAAGTGGAGAGACAGCGGCTGAAGCGAGCGAGTCTACAGAACCGGGTGTCGATCCGGAAACGGATGCCGCATCGGCGTCGATCGAACCGGATGAGGCTGCCGAGCCGGCCGAGGATTGAGATCCCCGACCGGCAAGGGAGATCATTCTGCGGCGGTCTGCTCCGCTTCGCTCAACGCCGGATAATCGACATATCCTTCAGGCCCGCGACCATACCAGCTATGCGGTACGTTCACATTGGGGCTGATTTCCGCCCCGATCCGGAAGCGGGTCGGTAAGTCGGGGTTCGAAATGAAGTCCCGGCCCCAGCTTACCGCATCGGCACGTCCGGCATCGATATCGGCAGTCGCTTCCTCGGGCGAATAGTCGCTGTTGAGGATAAGCGCGCCGGAATAGATTTTGCGAATGAGCGGGCTCTGCTTTGGCACGTCGGTGCTACCAAAGGTGCCGTCTGGACCCGGCTCGCGAAGTTCTAGGAACGCGAGGCCGAGCTCTTCCACGACCTTGGCAGCCGCACCGAACGTCGTCGCGGGATCGCTGTCGTCGCAGCCTTGCGTTTCGCCATTTGGCGACAGACGGACGCCGACGCGATCGGCCCCCCACACATCGACGAGCGCGGTCAGCACTTCGCGCAGGAATCGAGTGCGGTTTTCGGCACTGCCGCCGTATTCATCGGTCCGCAGATTGGTGCTGTCCCGCAGGAACTGGTCGACGAGGTAGCCATTCGCTCCGTGCAGTTGCACTCCATCGAACCCCGCCTTTTTGGCGTTTTCCGCGGCGTGGCGATAATCTTCCACGATACGCGCGATGTCTTCCTTCGTGGCTTCGCGCGCCTGTTCGTAATCCTTACGTCCTTCGAAAGTATGTGCGTGGCCGGGCGCTTTGGTTGCGCTGGCGGAAACTGGTGGATTCCCGCCGAGGAACAGGGGGTGCACCAGTCGGCCCATGTGCCACATTTGCAGAACGATCAGACCGCCTTCTTCATGAACGGCACTGGTGACCTGCTTCCAGCCTTCAACCTGCTCATCGCTCCAGATACCAGGCGCAGCGGGCCAGCCAAGGCCCTCGACACTGATTCCGGTAGCCTCGGTGATGATGAGCCCTGCGCCGGCACGTTGACGGTAATAAGTTGTCATCATGTCATTGGGGACCGATCCGGGCTGGGTCGATCGACCGCGGGTCAGCGGCGCCATGAATATGCGATTAGCGGCTTCGAGCGAGCCCATAATGAGTGTTTGAAACAGACTTTCGTGCATGCGGGGCAAATCCTTTTTGCTGGCGCGACTTGGCCTTTGAGCTAGGGGCGCGTCATGGACGAGACAAGCAGCCGGCCGGACAAGAATGGCTTTCAGGCAAGTGCATGGCACTTTGCAGCGTTGCTTGCGGGAAATGCGGCATTGGCGCTCGGCCCATGGCTGGTTCGTCTGTCCGATACCGGACCGGTATCGGCAGGGTTCTGGCGTCTCATCCTGCCGGTACCGATACTGGCTTTTTTAGCTTGGAGGTCCCGTTCGCCCGGGCCATTGGACAAGAAGCTCACTGTGCTTTGCCTGATCGCCGGAGGTTTCTTCGCGGTCGATCTGGCAAGCTGGCACATCGGGATCGAGCGAACCCGCTTGGCAAATGCCACATTGTTCGGAAACGCCGGCAGCATCATATTGATGGTCTGGGGCCTGATTGCTGCCCGTCGCGCTCCTTCGGGCCGGGAGGGAGTGGGAGTGATTGCTGCCATTGCAGGAGCGGGGATACTGCTGGGCCGTAGCATGGAGATTTCGGCAACGACCTTTATCGGCGACCTGTTCTGTCTAGCGGCCGGCATATTCTATGCGTTCTATCTGTTGCCTGCCCAACGGGCGCGAGCGGTCCTCGGATCCTGGTTTGTCCTGTTGCTGGTCAGCCTGACGGCAGCGCCGATATTGCTGGGCATGGCCGTCGCGGCAGGCGAACCCGTTTGGCCCGGTGCCGCTGGATGGACACCCATTCTGGTGCTCGCCCTGAGCAGCCAGGTCATCGGCCAGGGGTTGCTGGTATTCTCTCTTCGAAATTTCCCGCCGCTGGTCATTGGCATGGCGCTGCTGACCCAGCCTGCGATCGCGGCAACCGTGGGATGGCTGGCATTCGGCGAATTGCTCGAGCCGCTCGATATTTTTGGTATGGTGCTGGTCGGCGCAGCGTTGGTCTTGGCACGAGCCCCGGGCAAGGCTGGGCGCGTTCGGTAGGATTACCAGAATGCCTTGTTGAAAGTGTTTACGTGGCGTTCGAAACGGTCGAGGTCGGGCCCGACTAAAGATAGGCGAGCCTGACCAGCAAGCTTGTCCGCCTGGTCTTTCAGAAGGGCGCGACGGCGTTCATCCTGAACCGGGATGGCTGCGTTGGCGAGCGTATCCAGCATCACTTCTGCTGCAATCGGGGAATCCGCGACCGCGCTGCGGATCGCTCCGAAACCGCGACTAACATAATGTGCGAAATCGTCGGGCAGGGGGATGACCGGGCAATCGTCCGCATCCTTACCACAGATGTCCTTACGCAGATCCCGTCGCCCGATTTCTGCTGTGGCTGCCCCAAGCCAATGCAGGGCTGTTATGGCGGTGAAGGGATCGTTAATCCCCGGCGATAAGGCCCGCAGTCCGATCTCTACCAGCTCGTCGATCAGGAATTGCGGATCCTGCTCGGGAGTGCGTGATGGGCCCAGGGTAAAGCATTTGCGAACCCGCTCCTCGACGTCGTCCGGGTTGCATCCGTCGACATCGATGAACGGCATCTCGCAATGAACAAAATCGCCGGTGCGTATGCGTAACGAAAACGTACAGCCGCATTCTTTGGCGATTTTCTCCAGATCTTCGAAATCGATCAGCTGCACATACCCGGTATGCCAAGCTCTCAGCGGCTCGCCGCCTTTCTGTTCAACCGCGTCGCGAAACTCTTCCTCGACAGGATATGTTTCCCGGATTGCCTTGAGTAATCTCTCTCCGATCCCCTCGAGAACCTTGTTGATGCGAATGCTGGAAGGGATATGGTTGAGGAAATAAACGAGGACGGCGACGCACATGCCCATGAGGGCATATGCAACAAGCAGTGATAATTGCGGGACGAAACCGGGAAGGGCCGTGGTCGCCGCATCGAGGGCATTCGTCGGCGTTTCGTCTTCTGTCCTGACAGCGCGCAGAACGACGAGAGCATAAACGAAACTGCCGATGAAGGTCGCCAGACTCAGTTGGTTGCCACGATCTTCCATGAAATTCGTGAGCAGGCGCGGACCGTAATTGCCGCTGGCATAGGCCACTGCAGCGATTGTAATTGAAAATACGGTCGAGGCGACGCCGATCATGCTGCCCGCCATGACCGTGAGCATGTCGGACGCGCCCTTGGGACGTGCGGGGACGATCCAGCTTATGTCGTTCAGAAACTCCGCGAAGCCTGCGCGGTCGAGGGCGACCATAACGAAAGCCAGCACTCCCGCGACGATGGAAAACAACGCCGGATAGAACCAGTAATTCGCGTTAAGCCGTGCCCAGAAAAAACGAATGTCGGCGGTCAAGCGGCCATCCCCTGCCAATGTTGATCAGGGGATGAACGCTTTACCTGCAATTGCGTGCCTTAATCCGCATCCTTGCCGATTTCGCGGTTCAGATAGGAGAGCAGCAGAGCCGCGCGCTTCGCGTCTTCTTCATGGTCGGAACCGACCGAATGCCCACCTTCGCGGTATTCGTGATAATAGAATGTCTGCCCGTACGCTTCGTGCTTGGCAGCAGCCTTGCGAGCATGGCCGGGATGCACCCGGTCATCCAATGTGGACAGATAGTAGAAGGCGGCCGGTACGTCGGGTCCGTCCGACATATTCTGGTAGGGGGACCATTCCTTCATGAAGGCCCAATCCTCGGGAACATCGGGATTGCCGTATTCAGCCATCCAGGACGCACCCGCGAGAAGCTTGTTGTAACGGCGCATATCGATCAACGGGCTTCCGCTGATGATGGCGCCGTAAAGGTCGGGCCGCTGGTTGGCGACGGCGCCCACCAGCACACCGCCGTTCGACCGGCCGCTCGCAGCGATGTGGCCCGGCGTCGTCAGACGGCTCGCCACGAGATCGTCGGCCACCGCATGGAAATCATCGAAACTGTTCTGCCGCTTTTCGCGCAGGGCGTCTTCATGCCAGCGTGGCCCGTATTCGCCGCCGCCCCGGATATTGGCGAGCACATAGGCGTTGCCGCTCTCCACCCAGAACAGCCCCAGCGGCCCGCTTCGATAGGGCTCCGCCGTGAGGTACTTGGGTGTCTGCGCCGCGCGGAACCCGCCATAGGCATGGATTAGCGTGGGCAGCGGACCCTGCGCATCTTTCGGTCGTACGACGTAATAGGGAACCTTGGTGCCATCCTTCGAAGTGGCGAATTTCTGTTCGACCGTGAACTTGCTCGCGTCGAACTGGGCGGGCTCGCTGGCGATGGCGACCGCTTCGCCTTCGCTGGGAACGGCGTAGAGCGTGGGAGGCGTGAGCATGCTCTCTACAGTGACGAAGGCAGTATCGCCCGTGCCGCTGGTTTCGGCAATCTGGACCGTGCTGTTCGCAGGCAGTTCCATGTCGCGCGCCGTCCATCCGGACTGGCCGGGCGAAAGTTCGATCAGCTTTCCTGAAACGTCATCGAGAACCTTGACCCACAGCTTGGTTTCCGAAGCGGCCACTTCTTCGATTGCCTGCGTGTCGCTCGGCCGGAAAACGGCGAATGGCGCAGGGTCGGAGCCGTCGAGAACGCTTTGGAGCGACCATGCAACCAGGGCTCCCGGCTGTTCGGTGCCGCCCGTCGTTTCGAGCGCGGAATTGAGCTTTGCAATGACAAGGCCGTTCAGCACCGCCTCGAATTCGGCATCCTCGGGCAGGGGCAGGGGAACCGTGCTGCCATCCGCTTTTACGAGGGATATCTGGTTGGTCCAGAAGCTCGGGCTGCGATTGACGAAGCGCCAGCGTGTATCCCCGTCGAGCACCGAAAAGCCCGAAGCGCTGATATCGGCCTGCTCGCCTTCCGCAATCTGGCGCGCAGTGGAGAAATCCGTGCCACGATCCCAGAGTTTGACCAGGCGCGGATAACCCGAATCCGTCAGCGATCCCTCGCCTTCGTCCGTGCCGACGAACAGCGTATCCTCATCGAACCACGCGACGTTCGACTTCGCTTCCGGCAAGGTGAAGCCGCCATCGACAAAGCGACCGGTAGTTACATCGAATTCACGGACGACATCAGCGTCGGTGCCACCGGGGCTGAGCGCGATAAGGCAGCGGGCGTAGTCGGGGGCAAGGCAATTGGCTCCGTGCCAGACCCAGCTCTGTCCTTCGTCTTCGCCCAATTTATCGACATCGATCAGAACGCGCCACTCGGGAGCCCCGGCCATATAGCTTTCCAGGCTGGCGATCCGCCACAGCCCGCGGGGGTTATCCGCATCGCGCCACAGATTGGTCACCATGTCGCCCTGGATGGCATCGGGCAGGGCGATCTGGCGCGTATCGTCGAGGATCTGCTTCGCCCATGCCTTGGCAAGCGGATATTCCGGCTGATCCGTCAGGACGGCTTCGGTATCGGCGTTCCACTGATCGACCTTTGCCAAGGCCCGTTCGCCCTGGATTTCCTCAAGCCAGATATACGGATCGTCTGCGTCCGTATCCTGTGCGGCTATCGTCGTGGGAGCGAATGCAAGTGCGGCGGCCAGCGCCCAGCGTGCGACCATGATGTAATTCCCCTCGTACTCAGTTCAGACTTTGCCCAGATCGCCTTTGCCGATCGTTCCGCTGGCCATTTCCAGCATGCGGTCGAGGCTCTGCTTGGCTTTCAGGCGCAGGCCTTCCTCGATCTCGATGCGCGGTTCCAGATCCCGCAGGCAGGCGTACATCTTTTCCATCGTGTTCAGCGCCATATAGGGGCAGATGTTGCAGCTGCAGTTTCCATCCGCACCGGGGGCGCCGATGAAATTCTTTTCAGGCAGCGCCTTTTCCATTTGATGGATGATGTGCGGTTCGGTCGCGACGATCAGCGTATCGCCTTCGAAGGTCTGCGCGAATTGCAGGATGCCACTGGTCGAGCCGACATAATCGGCATGATCAACGATCGTCGGCGGGCATTCGGGGTGAGCGGCAACCGGGGCGCCGGGATGCTGCGCCTTGAGCTTCAGCAGTTCAGTTTCGCTGAAGGCTTCGTGCACGATGCACACGCCCGGCCACAGCAGCATTTCGCGGTTGAACTTGCGGCTCATATAGCCGCCCAGATGCCGGTCGGGGCCGAAGATGATTTTCTGGTCTTCAGGAATCTGGCTGATGATTGTTTCTGCGCTCGAACTGGTGACGATGACGTCGCTCAGCGCTTTCACTTCCGTCGAACAGTTGATGTAAGTGAGCGCGATGTGATCCGGATGCGCTTCGCGGAAGGCTTTGAACTTTTCGGGCGGGCAGCTGTCTTCAAGACTGCAACCAGCGTCCATGTCCGGCAGGACCACGATCTTTTCAGGGCTCAGGATCTTGGCCGTATCGGCCATGAACTTCACGCCGCAAAAAACGATCACGTCAGCATCGGTATCGGCAGCCTTGCGCGACAGTTCGAGGCTGTCACCGACGAAGTCGGCAATATCCTGAATATCGGCGGTCTGGTAATAATGCGCGAGGATGATCGCGTTCTTCTCCTTGCGGAGGCGGTCGATCTCGGCAAGCAAATCCTGTCCGGTGGGCAGGTCGGTCTGTGCGGTCATTGCGTGTCCCGTTGGTCCAATTGTGGCCTCTATAGACCGAACGGGCCGGAAGGCGAGGGCGTTCCGGGTTTCACATGGTAAAGCCAGGCGGAAGATAAGCCTCGATCGGGCGTTTGGCCCCGGGCGTGCCAGCAATCACCCAATTGGTGATGGCATAACCGGCCGGAGAGAAAGCCAGAACCATCGATGCGGTAAAACTTCCGATGAGGATCCCTATGCCCCACCAATAAGCGGGATGGACGCGCCCGAACTTGCGCTTGTCGGCAACCATGCCGATCAGGGGAAAAATCAGCGTCACGCAAAAGGAAATTGTCCACGCATTGGGTATCAGGAGGGGCATGGGCAAAAGCCGCCCGATACCCGGGCCGGTCAGAATGCTCATCGCGACCAGCATCAGCCGTCGGTGCCATCCTGTGTAGCGTTGGATTCTGAGCGCCCACCACGCCAGACCGCCAAAGGTCATCACCCCGACGAGATTGCCAATCAGAAATTCGCTGACATTGAAGAAGAATGGCCCACCGGTGCGCCGCGCGACGAATATCATGATCGTACAGCCCGCTGCCACCATGGCAGGCACCCAGAAATAGGAGATTTTGCCCAGCGATCTGTGCAAGGCCCATTGTCCACGCGAGGCCGTGACATGTTGGGCTACATACAGGCCGACCCAACCCATGAAGATCATGGCATGCACATGAAAAACGATCGGCGATGCGAAGGTTGATCGGCCCATCGCCAGATTGAGCGAGAAACCGGTAACAATGACCGCCGCCATTGCGAAAGCCATTGTGGTGAAAAAACGCGTATTGCCGCGATCGACAAGAACCTGCGGCGCTGCAGCAGTGGCCATACTCGAAATCCTCAGGCGATGAACCGAGCGACCTTGTTCTGTGTGCGCAGATTTACTCCCAGAGGTGCCAGTGCGTCAATCCGGGATGGATCAGCCCGGCTGTTTCTCGCCATCGAACCGCACATTCACGGTGACATTGCCATACCCTGCCACTTCGAGTGGAATGGCGAGATTCTGGCGCACCGCGTCCTTGG
Organism: Qipengyuania pacifica; assembly: GCF_019857205.1. GTDB lineage: Bacteria > Pseudomonadota > Alphaproteobacteria > Sphingomonadales > Sphingomonadaceae > Qipengyuania > Qipengyuania pacifica. Next base: position 174,311 of record NZ_JAHWXO010000006.1, read on the forward strand.
CCGCCTGGCGTGCCAGGGCGAGCACCTCTGGATTCTTGGCAAACTCCGCCGCCTTGCGTTCGGCCTGACGGGAATTGTTCCGTGCTAGATCGGCGCTGGCATCGCGGCTCACATAGGTGCCTTCGGTGAAGGTCTTCTGCTCGGCCTCGTCGAGATTGGGGCGCGAAATGCGCAACTGCGGCAACACCACCGTCATCGTGTCGTTGCTGTCATTCCATTCAAACCGGTCGCGGTCCATGGTCGAAAGGTCGAGCCGATATTCGACTGTTGCGGGGATGATGGCCGCCTGCCTGCTTTTCAGCAGATCCACCCCCATGATACCGCGTCGATCCTCGCTTTCCGCCACGACTTCGAAGCGACTGGAGAAGACGGTCAGCGAATTCTGCTTTTCGAAGGCCAGCATGGCGCTTCCCACCGGATCGCCTTCCTCGTGATAGAAAAAAGCACGCCAGCCGAGCCAGGCTGCCGCTGCAAGCAGCACGATGACGATCAGCCACGGCACCGCCTGCGTACGAGCGAGTGACTGTTCGCGCCTGACTTGCGGCTCTACGGTGGTTTTGCGGGTCTTCAGATCGTCTGCCATATATCGCCCGAACGAGCGACTAGGCCGCGCTGTTCCAGATCGATGAGATGGGCCGTCACCGACATCTCTGCTGCCTTGAACAGTTTGGGATCGAGGCCCTTGTACATCTTGGGTATGAAATCGGCCGCCCGGTGTGGCCCTTCGGCAAGATGCCGGACAATCTGATTCTCCCGCTGGCGACGATGACCGATCATGCCGCGTACCAGCTGACGAGGCTTTTCGACCGCTTCGCCATGGGCAGGATAGAAAACCGTGTCGCTACGGGCGTAGAGCTTCTCGAGGCTCTTCATATAGTCGTTCATGTCGCCATCCGGCGGAATGACCACGCTGGTCGACCAGCCCATAACGTGATCGCCCGTGAACAGTGCGCCACTCTCCTCCAGCGCAAAGCAGAAATGGTTGGATACATGCCCCGGCGTTGCGACGGCGGTAAGCGTCCAGCCCGGGCCGGTCATCTGTTCGCCATCTTCCATCACGCGATCGGGTTCATACGTCCGGTCGAAGGCGGCGTCGGCACGCGGGCCGCTATCGTCCAGCACCAGGGGGGCACAACCTACGATGGGCGCACCGGTCCGTGCTGCGAGTGTTCTGGCGGCGGGCGAATGATCGCGATGCGTATGCGTGCACATGATCGCGCAGACATGCTCATCGCCAATGGCCGCATCCAGTGCAAGCAGGTGCGCTTCCTCATCCGGTCCGGGATCGATAACCGCGCATCCATCGCCCATGCCGACAATGTAGGTCTGGGTGCCGGTATAGGTATAGGGCGACGGGTTCGGCGCGAGTACGCGGCGCACCAGCGGTTCGAGCTGCATTGCCTTGCCTGTGGGCCACGGTTTGGGAGGAGGTCCAGCCATGGTCTTGCATATGGGGGCTGGGGTGCGCCATGTCACGTCCAGCCTGATGCAAGGGAGAGAGCATGGCCGACTGTATCCTCGTCCTGGACGCCGGGACCACTTCCACCCGTGCAATGGTGTTCGCGGGCGATGGAACGGTGGAGGCAGTCGCACAGGCCGAATTGACCCAGCATTACCCGCGGCCGGGCTGGGTAGAGCACGATGCAGGCGAAATCTGGGACAAGACCCTGAAATGCGCGCGAGAGGTCGTCGGCCAGGATGCTCCGCGGATCGCCGCCATCGGGATCACCAATCAGCGCGAAACAGTTGTGGCCTGGGACCGCAATTCGGGCGAACCGCTCGCTCGCGCGATTGTATGGCAGGACCGGCGTACGGCGGATTTCTGCGCTACCATGAAAGCCGATGGCCACGAAGTGATGGTCCAAAAGCGAACCGGCCTGTTACTCGATCCGTACTTTTCCGGCACCAAGATGCGATGGATGCTGGATCACGACGCTGCGGTGCAGGCTGCCGCACAAAATGGTTCGCTCGCCTTCGGCACGATAGAGAGCTGGCTGGTCTACAAGCTATCCGGCGGGGCACATATCAGCGATGCCAGCAATGCCGGTCGATCGTTGCTGCTCTCGCTCGATGGGGCGCAGTTCGATGGCGATCTATGCGAATTGTTCGGGGTCCCGCCTGCTGCCTTGCCCGAAGTGGTGGATACGCATGGGAGGCTCGCCGAATGCGATCCGCAATGGCTGGGCGCCGCCGTTCCCATTTGCGGTCTTGCCGGCGATCAGCAGTCGGCGACAATCGGGCAGGGTTGTCTGTCCTTCGGGGAAACCAAGGCGACATATGGTACCGGTGCTTTCGTTCTCACCAACAAGGGACGGGAGATCCCGCATTCGGATAACCGCCTGCTGGGCACCGTGCTCTATCAGGAAAATGGTGAGAGGACCTATGCGATCGAAGGGGCGTGTTTTGTTGCGGGCAGCCTGATCCAGTATCTGCGCGATCAACTGAACCTTATTGGCAGCGCAGCGGAAACGGAAGAACTCGCGCGCTCGATATCCGATAGCGGGGAGGTGGTTATTGTTCCGGCTCTGGCGGGGCTCGGTGCGCCGCACTGGCTGCCCGATGCGCGAGGGGTCATCTCCGGGCTCAGTTTTGCCAGCGGACGCGCGCAGATCGCCCGGGCCGCGCTGGAGGCGATGGCCCATCAGACGCACGATCTCGCATCGGCCTTCGCTGCCGATGGTGCTCCCTGGACGCATTTGAGGATCGATGGCGGGATGAGCGCCAATGACTGGATGGCGCAGGACCTTGCAGATATTCTCGAAATAGAAGTCGAACGACCGGACTTTATCGAAACCACGGCTCTCGGGGCTGCCATTCTGGCCGCGGTTGGATGCGGTCTCCACGCCGACCTCGAAACGGCAGCTCTCACCATGCGCAGTGAAACGACTACGTTTTCGCCGAAGATGGATGGCAATGTGAGAACGTCGCGCCTTGCCCGCTACTCGAAAGCGCTCAGCGCGGCCTGATCAGCCTGTGGCAAACGCCTTGGCAATGCGGCCCTGTAGGGAGGCCACGGGCATCTTTACGGCGATATCTGCGCGCCTTTCGCGATCGAGTCGCGCGACCCGGGCATGCAGCCGTTCGCTCTCTTCGATCAACGCGCGCGTTTCCGGTTCCAGCCGGGCAAGATTGTCGGCATCGGCCTGTCGTTCTTCCGGCAAGGTGCCGCAATGCTCAAGCTGCGTATCGGACAATTCGCCAGCCATGTAGGCGCGGTGATTGAGAAGCCACGCCAGTACATGCATCAGGCGCGTGGTGGTGCGCAGACCTTCAATCGAAAGTGCTACGCGCGTCAGATCATTGCAGTCGGCTGCATTGTCCTGAAAGCGGAGGTCGAAGGCTGCCCGTGCGTCGTCCGCCAGGACCAGCGCTTCCGAATACAGTTCTTCGATGATTTCGTGATTGATATTACGTGCCGACATGGCGGGGGCCGATAAACCCAACCTGCCGAAGGCTCCAGCGGATTAATCTTTGTTGTCCCGGCCTGACGCACTCCGGCGGCGTGGGCCGGTCCGTCTACGCGATGATATCGGGCAGGAGAACGTCCTCGATCGCAGCGATGCGGTCCTTCAGCACCAGCTTGCGCTTCTTCAGTCGCGCCATTTGCAACTGGTCCACGAAGCCGCGCTGGTCGCCGGCTTCGGTCAGTGCGGCTATTGCCACGTCGAGGTCGCGATGCTCGCTCCGGAGCAATGCCAGCCTCTTGCGCAGTTCCTGTTCGTTCACCACGACCTTCCCGGACAATCGCCCCAATCGACCGCCTTGCCGCATGCCCGCAAGATGCCCCTTTGTAAATTGGCAATCCTATGGTTTCATGCTCTCCCGGCGGCTCGTTCCGCACAAGCAAACGAGTCGTTCCTGGGGTCGCACAAACGTCAAGGAGACAACCCGATGCAATCATCCCATGTCGACGCGCTCAAAGCCAAGCACGCCGGGCTCGAGGCTCGCCTGCACGAAGAACAGATCAGGCCTTCGCCCGACATTGCGATGATGCAGCAGATCAAAAAACAGAAGCTGCGCATCAAGGAAGAAATCGCTTCCTGCTGACTTTGACCAAAACGAAGCGGGGCCATGCGTCCCGCTTCCGCCTTTCGGTATATTTGCTATAGGCTGTAGCCATGTCAGCTGCAGCATCCGCCCGCCAGATCCTCACGCGCCTTCACGAGATCATGGCTGGGCGTACCCACGCGCAGCACAAGCTCGACCGGGTCGTCGAAATCATCGCCGAAAGCCTGTTGAGCGAAGTCTGTTCGATTTACCTGCTTCGTGAAGGCGCTCTCGAACTTTATGCGACGCAGGGCCTCAATCCCGAAGCCGTCCACGTCACGCGCCTTGCGATCGGCGAAGGCCTGACCGGCACGATCGCGAAGAATATCGAGACGCTGAACCTGGCAGAGGCCAAGGCTCACCCCGATTTCGCCTATCGCCCCGAAACGGGCGAAGAAAAATTCCATTCCTTCGCCGGTGTGCCGATCGTCTACCGGGAACGCGCCGTGGGTGTGCTGTGCGTCCAGCATGTCGACCCGCGCCGCTACGAAGAGGTCGAGATCGAGGCGTTGCAGACCACCGCCATGGTGCTGTCGGAGCTTATTGCCCACAAGGAACTGGTCGACGACGAGGAGCAGATCGACCTCGAAATCGCGCATGTCGAAAACGATGTGCTCGAAGGGCTTACCCTGGTGAAGGGCCTGGCGGCGGGCAAGGCGGTCTTCCACCAGCCCCGGATCGAGATCGATCAGGTCGTGGCCGAGGATATCGAGGCCGAACGCCAGCGCGTCTACCGCGCGTTCGACAAGATGCGCGACCAGATCGACACGCTCGGCAGGGAAGCGGAATTCGGCAAGGGCGGCGAACACATCGAGGTTCTCGAGACCTACAAGATGTTCGCCTACGACGAAGGGTGGAGCCGCCGGATCAACGAGGCGATCGACAGCGGCCTCACCGCCGAAGCGGCGATCGAGCGCGTCCAGCAACGCACCCGGATGCGCATGCGTGAAATCGACGACCCGCTGCTGGCCGATCGCATGCACGATCTGGAGGATTTGTCGAACCGTCTGCTGCGCATCGTCTCGGGCCAGCTCGGCACCGCCGCGACGCAAGGTCTGCGGCGCGATGCGATCCTGTTCGCGCGCAACCTCGGCCCGGCGGAACTGCTCGAATACGACCGGCGCCGCCTCAAGGGTGTGGTGCTGGATGAAGGGTCACTCACTGCCCATGTGGTGATCGTGGCGCGCGCCATGGGCGTGCCGGTGCTCGGGCGCGTCACCGGGATCCGCTCGCGCGTCGCCGAAGGGGACGAGGTGATACTCGATGCCGACCGCGGCATGGTCACCCTGCGCCCGAACCAGCAGGTCCTCGAAGCGTTCGAAACACGCTTCGCCAAGACGCGCGAGAAACAGGCAGCCTATGCCGAACTGCGCGAGGTGGAACCGTTCACCCGCGACGGGACGCGCATAACCGTCATGATGAATGCCGGCCTGCGCGACGATATGAGCGCGCTGGCGATGAGCGGTGCCGACGGCGTCGGCCTGTTCCGCACCGAATTCCAGTTCCTCGTATCCTCGACCCTTCCCCAGCGCGACCGGCAGATGCGCCTCTATCGCGATGTGCTCGACGCCGCCGGCGACAAACCGGTCGTGTTCCGCACGGTCGACATCGGCGGCGACAAGGCGGTGCCCTATCTCGACAATGCCGTGGCCGAGCGTGACGAGAACCCGGCCATGGGCTGGCGCGCCCTGCGTCTCTCGCTCGAACGCGAAGGCCTGCTGAAGGCACAGGCCCGCGCCCTGCTCGAAGCGGCAGCCGGGCGCTCGCTGTCGGTGATGTTCCCCATGGTTAGCGAACCGTGGGAATTCGACGCCGGCCGCCAGGTCTTCGAAGACCAGCTGAAATTCCTGCGCGATCGCCGCAAGGTGGTGCCCGAAACGATCGAATACGGCTGCATGCTCGAAGTACCCGCGCTCGCGGACGTGCTCGATCTGCTTGCGCCCAAGCTGTCCTTCATCTCGGTCGGGACCAACGACCTCACCCAGTTCCTCTTTGCGGCCGACCGCGCCAATCCCAAACTGGCGGAGCGTTACGACTGGCTGAGCCCCGCGATCCTGCGGTATCTGGCGCGCGTCTCGCAATCGTTGATCGGCCAGAACGTCAGGCTGGGCGTGTGCGGCGAAATGGGTGGGCGGCGGCTGGAAGCACTGGCGCTGCTCGGCATCGGCTACCGGCGCCTGTCGATCACTCCGGCTGCGGTCGGCCCGATCAAGGAACTGGTCCGCAAGGTCGACCTTGGCGAGATCACCGAATTCATGAATCGTCTGCTGACATCGCCGCCCCCCAACATGCGCGCCGAACTGCAGCAGTGGGCGAACGAGCGGGATATCGAGTTCGACTGATTTCGTCTCGAATGCGCCTCTTTTGGTCGGTCGTTCGGATATGTGTTATTAAGCATGCTTGACAGTTGCCCGGCAGGTTCGCTTTGCGTGGCAACAGGACTACATGCGGAACAACCGCAGGATCGGATAAATCGGGGATCGCATGAGCGACGAAGAAACTCTTGAACACGAAGCGGTGCCAGAGGCTGGCGGCGTCGGTGCGCGGCTCAAGCGCGCGCGCGAACAGGCCGGGCTCGATATCGAACAGGTCGCCGCCGAAACGCGCATTCCGCAGCGACACCTGCTGACGATAGAGGAAGGCGCCCTGACAGATCTGCCGGCGCGCACCTATGCCGTCGGCTTCTCGCGAACCTATGCCCGGCTCGTCGGGCTGGATGAACGCGAAATAGTCGATCAGGTGCGCGAAGAACTGGCGCAGGGCAACGATCGCAGCGTCACCCCGGCCAAGTTCGAACCGGGCGATCCTGCGCGTGTACCCGGCCGTGGTCTTGCATGGTTTGCGCTGTTCGCCGCCGTGCTTCTGATGGGCGGCATCTACGCCTTCTACAGCAGCTATTTCGCGCCGGGCCTCGGCCCCGCACCGCTGAAGGGGCCCGAAGAACAGGTGGCGGCGAATGCCCAGGGCGCTGCCACGCCTGCCCCGGCGCAGACTCCGGCCGCGACCGGGCCCGTGGTCTTCACCAGCGAAATGGACGATACCTGGGTCAAGTTCTACGACAGCAAGGGGGATCGGCTGTTCGAAGCGCAGATGGCCAAGGGCGACAGTTTCACCATTCCCGCCGATGCCGAAGGGCCGCAGGTCTGGACCGGGCGTCCCTATGCCCTCGCAATTACGGTCGGCGGCCGCGCTGTTCCCAAGCTTTCTGAAGAGGACGAGATCATCAAGGATGTTCCGGTGACGGCAGAGGCATTGCTGGCGCGCGCCGAGCAGCCTAGCGGCCCTGCGACACCGGCGCCCAGCGGCGGCTGAATCGCCCTTCTGTCGAAAGGGGATAAGCCCCTTCATGGCCTCGACAGCTTCGCGGCCCTAGTGCAGTTTTGGTTACTATAAATACTCGTGTGGAGCTTCTCCCGATGACTTTCGGATCGTTCGCCCGTCACCTCTCCTTCGTGGGTGCGGGTTTTGCCCTGCTGGCCACTTCGACGCCTGCCTTGCCGCAGGACGGCAATGACGAAGCGCGCCTGCGCCGTCTCGAATCGGAAGTTCGTGCGCTTCAGCGCAAGGTATTCCCCGGCGCCGACGGGCGGTTCTTCGAACCGGAAATCAGCGCACAGCCCACAGCGCGGCCGACCGCTCCGTCGACATCCACCACTGCGGTCACGGATATTCTGGCCCGGCTCGATGCGCTGGAAACGCAGCTCCAGCGCCAGACTGCCCTGAACGAAGAAAACGGCAATACCATCCGTCTGCTGGCTGAACGGGTCGAAGCCCTCGAAGCGGCGCGGTCGGGCAGCATGCCGGCGCCTTCGTCGACTTTCACACCGGTGCCCACCTCGACCTCGTCGTCCAGTGCCGGTGCGACGCCCGCACCGGCTCCAGCCCCTGCGGCCCAGGCCGGGCCGACGCAGGAACGACTGGCGAAGGTCCAGGCCATCGCCAAACCCCAGACCGACGATCCGCTCGACGATGAATATTCCTACGGTTTCCGCCTGTGGGAAGCGAAGCTTTATCCCGAAGCGCAGCAGCAGCTGACCATGTTCGTGGAACAGAACCCCAATCACTGGCGCGCTACCTATGGCCGCAACCTCCTGGGCCGTGCCTATCTCGACGATGGGAAGGCCAAGGAAGCGGCCCCTTGGTTCCTTAAGAATTATCAGGACGACAAGACCGGTGCGCGCGCTGGTGACAGCTTGCTGTATCTGGCAGAATCGATGATCGCGCTGAACGATACGCGCCGCGCATGTATCGCCCTGGCGGAATTTGCAGAAACATATCCCGCGCTCGCCTCTGGCCGCCTGCAAGGCCAGTACGATGCCAATCGCGGCAAGGTGAAGTGCAATTGACGGATCGCTCGATCCGCCGCTGATCGAGCGTTTTCGGGGCGACCTCGCTCCTCTCTGGCCGGGAATGGACAGGCCCGGGGCCGCATTGGGCCTCGCTGTTTCAGGGGGCGGGGACAGCCTCGCCCTGCTCCTGCTCGCCCATGCGGCACTGCCCGGCAGGGTAAAGGCGGCAACGGTCGATCACGGCTTGCGTCCGGAAAGCGCCGATGAAGCGGACAGGGTGGCCCGCTATTGTGCCGAACTCGGCATGGCGCATACGACGCTCACCGTATCCGTTGCGCGCGGCAATACGCAGGAACAGGCGCGCAAGGCCCGTTACGCGGCGCTCGGCGATTGGGCCGAAGAATACGATCTCGGCGCCTTGGCGACGGCTCATCAGATGGATGACCAGGCCGAAACATTCCTGATGAGGCTCAATCGCGGCAGCGGCCTGGCAGGGCTGTCGGCGATCCGGGCCCTTGGCTCGGTCCCCTCGGTTCCGGTCGGGCTAGTCCGTCCCTTGCTGCGCTGGCGCCGCGATGAACTGGCGGCCATCGTCGAACGGTTTGGCTGGTCGGCTGTCGATGACCCGTCGAACCATGACGATCGCTACGACAGGGTGCGCATGCGCCGTGCGCTGGCCGAATGCGACTGGCTCGACATTTCGGCGATCGAGAAAAGTGCCGGCTTTCTTGCCGAAGCCAACGACGCGATCGAATGGATGGTCGGCCGTGAATATGCCGAATGCGTGACCCCGGTCGACGACGCGGTTTGCTATGCGGCCCTGCGAACCGGCGTACCGCATGGCCTGATCAGGGCAGGCGTGATCCGCACGATCTACCGCCGGTTCGGCAAAAGAATCGGGCAGGGCGAGGCGGCGGAACTGGCGGACACTCTGGTCGCTGGCAGAAAATCGAATGTCGGCGGCTTGCAGGCCCATGTGGAGGACCGTGGGGACGAATGTCTGTGGGTCTTCCGCCCGGAAATCCCGCGCCGGACCGGATGACCCGCATCGCTAGATGATGCTGTCGCCGTGGCTCATCCGCTGGCCATTGGTAATCACGACCTTGTCGCCCTTCTTGGCAATGGCGAACAGCCGCTCGGCGATTTCGTCCGGCACGCCTACGCAGCCGTGGCTGGCATAGCCGTTCTGGACTTCGCTACCGCCATGAATGGCAACGCCGTCGGATGTCAGGAACATGCTCCATGGCATGGGCGCGTTACCGTATTTCTCGGACACATTGTGCCGCTGCTTCCACAGGATCGGGAATACGCCAGTGGGGGTCGGGTGGTCGTCCGTGCCCAGCATGACTGCAGCCGCGCCGATTTCATAACCGCCCCGGAAGATCGAGATGACTCGCGCTTCCAGATCCACCGTGACCAGCAGCGGGCCGTCTGGCACGCCTTCGTCGTCCCAGTGCCATTCGCCGTATTTGATCGGCCCTTCGATTGGAAGGATGCGGCGCACGGTATAAAGCCGCTTTGCATCGGCAATGGCCTTTGCAGCGATCGCTCCATGGGCATAAACCGGTTTCGCCGCGACAGGCGCATTGGACACCGATGCGCCGGCAAGCGGGTTTTCGGCGGACGCTCCGCTACCGATCACAACGCCCGCCAGAACGAGCGCAGCCGCGACGGTTCCGCCGCCGATCCACTTCAGAATCACATCCATGGACAGGTTATGCCCGCAAAACGCTTAATGTTCCACTTTGCGCAAAAAGCCGTCCCATTGGGGCACGATGGAAAGCGGTCGCGCTAACCGCGCAGCGCGCACGCCTCACGGGCGAGCCGTTCGACTTTGGCTTCATCTACCGCTCCGCGCGGCGCGACCCAGCTGCCGCCCACGCAGAGCACGGGATCGAACGCCAGCCACTCTGCCGCATTGTCCAGCGAAACGCCGCCGGTCGGGCAGAAGCGACACTGGCCGAAAGGCGCTGCCAAGGCTTTGAGGGCCGGCAATCCGCCAGCCGCCATTGCTGGGAAGAACTTGAAATGCGTCAGCCCCAGATCGAGCCCGCGCATGATGTCTCCGGCATTGGCGATGCCGGGCAGAAACGGAATGTCGTCGCGGATTGCCGCCTTGCCCAGCGGCTTGGTCAGGCCGGGCGAAACGATGAACCGGCTTCCCGCATCGACCGCGCTGGCGAGGTCGCGCTCATTGGTCACAGTGCCTGCACCCACGATAGCACCTTCGACCTCGCTCATCGCACGGATCGCATCCAGCGCGACGGGTGTCCGCAAGGTCACTTCCAGGATGGGCAGGCCACCAGCGACGAGCGCCCGTGCCAGCGGCTTGGCATGTTCCAGATCGTCGACCACGATCACCGGGATTACCGGGGCGGTCTGCATGATGTCGGCTATGGTCATGGGTGTTCCCTGACGAAGGCTGCGGCGGCCCCGAACAGGCCGGGCTGGGGATGAACGATGAGCTTGACCGGGATCGAGGCCATCAGCTCCTGGAAGCGTCCCTTGGACTTGAACCTTTCGGAAAAGCCCGATTTGAGCAGCGTGTCCCGGATGCGATAACCAAGGCCGCCCGCGATCACGACCCCGCCGAAACCGCCTTGGGCAAGGGCGATGTCGCCCGCAACACTGCCCAGCGACATGCAGAAACGATCGACTGCCGCAGCAGCAAGGCTGTCGCTGCCATCCTGCCCGCGCTTCCAGATCGCGATATCGTCTTCCTCGGCGACCGGGCGGCCCTCCATGGATGCCAGCGCCTGGTAGATGTCGGAGATGGCCGGGCCCGCCACCACGCGCTCGACCGATACCCGCACGTGCCGCTTGCGCAGACGCGCCAGGATGGCATCGTCGATCTGGTCGAGCGGGGCGAAATCGATATGGCCGCCTTCGGTCGCCGACACGCGGTATGTGCCGTCAGCCTCGCGATAGAGATGCGCCACCCCCAGGCCGGTACCGGGGCCGAGCACGCTCAGCCGGCCCGTCGGTGCCAGCGGCTTGTCGGGGCCGGTGAGGTGGATGAACTGGTCCTCGTCGACACGCGCGACCGCATGGGCAACCGCTTCGAAATCGTTGACGATGCAGTATTTTTCGACGCCCAGCTTTTCCCTCACCAATGCCGGGCGAATGATCCAGGGATTGTTCGTAAAGCGGATGACGTCGCCGCCGACAGGGCCCGCGATCGCCATCGACACGCGCGGCGGCAGGGATCCGCCCATCCGGCCGCGAAAATCCTCCCACGCCGTCTGGAAGCTGGCATGATCCTCGGTATGCAGCGTTTCCGGTTCGCTCAGGCTGATCGTGCCGTCATCGGCAACAGTCGCAATGGCGAAGCGTGCGTGGGTGCCCCCGATGTCGACGCTGACCAGTTCCATCGTCACAGGCCTGCCATCGCCATCATCGAAGACGCTCCCTGTTCGGCACCGTCGGCATTGCTGCGGAACATGGCGAACAGTTCGCGGCCCATTCCCGTTTCGGGTTGGGGCGCAGGGGCCGGCTGGCGTGCATCGAGATCGGCATCGGTCGAAAGCTGTCCGGTCGCTGCGCAAACGCGCACGATATCGCCGTCGCGCAGTTTCGACAGCGGCCCTCCGCCCAGCGCTTCGGGCGTGCAGTGGATTGCCGCGGGCACCTTGCCCGATGCGCCCGACATGCGGCCGTCCGTCACCAGCGCGACCTTGTACCCTCGGTCCTGCAGAACGCCGAGGGCAGGGGTCAGCTTGTGCAATTCGGGCATACCGTTTGCTCTCGGCCCCTGAAACCGCACTACAACCACTACATCACACTGTAGTTCGCCCAATTCAAACGCTTGATTGACATCCTTTTGCGTTTCGAAAACCCGGCAGGGCGCCTCGATGGTCCAGCGCTCGCGTTTCACGGCGGAGGATTTGAAGCACGCCCTTCCTAAATTCCCCTGCACGAGACGCATGCCGCCGTCTGCCTGAAACGGGTCCGATGCCGGCCGCAGCATCTCCGTATCCCCCGACGGTCCCGGGTCGCGCCACGTCAGGTCGTCGCCGTTCATGCCGGGTTCTTTGCTGTAGCTTTCGAAGCCGCCGTCCCAGATGGTAAGGATATCGCGGTGCGCCAATCCTTCATCGAGCAGCGTGCCGATCACATAGCCCATGCCGCCAGCTTCATGGAAATGGTTCACGTCGCCCGATCCGTTGGGGTAAACGCGCGCTACCAGCGGCACGGCGCTGGACAGCTCTGACAGATCGTTCCAGTCGAACCGGATGCCTGCCGCGCGTGCCATTGCCGGTATGTGGATCGCATGATTGGTCGACCCGCCCGTCGCCAGCAAGCCGATGGCCGCGTTCACGATGGCCTTTTCATCCACCACTCGCGCCAGCGGACGGAAGTCTTCGCTCGATTTCCCGATTGCGGCGAGGCGATGGGTAGCTGCGCGGCTCAGCTCCTGCCGTAACTTGGCGCCAGGCTGCACAAATGCTGCGCCCGGGACATGCAGGCCCATCATTTCCATCATCATCTGGTTGGAATTGGCGGTTCCATAGAACGTGCATGTGCCCGGCGAATGATAGCTGCCCATTTCGCTCGCCAGCAATTCATCGCGGGTGGCCTTGCCCTCTGCGTAGAGCTGCCGGGTGCGCTGCTTTTCCTTGTTGGATATGCCTGTGCCCATCGGTCCAGAGGGCACAAAGATCGCTGGCAAGTGCCCGAAACGCAGCGCCCCCATGAGGAGCCCCGGAACGATCTTATCGCAAATGCCCAGTAGCGCCATGCCATCGTACATCGCGTGGCTGAGGGCGATCGTCGTCGAGAGCGCGATCGTATCGCGGCTGAAAAGCGAAAGCTCCATGCCGGCCTCGCCCTGAGTGACGCCGTCGCACATGGCCGGGGTCCCGCCGGCCACCTGCACCGTCGCACCGACTTCGCGTGCCCAGATCTTCATCCGCTCGGGATAGCGATAATAGGGCTGATGCGCCGACAGCATGTCGTTGTAGGCGGTCACGATGCCCAGATTGGGTCCCCTCGCAGCACGGATGGCTTCCTGATCCTCTTCCGCCCCGGCAAAGGCATGGGCGAGGTTGGAGCAAGACAGGGAGCCGCGATTGACCTGCCGCTCGCCCTCCCGATCCATCAAGTCGAGATAGTCGGCCCGACTGTTCCGGGAATTCTCGATCACGCGCTGGGTAACGCGATGGATAGTATCGTTGAGCGTTTTATTCGTCATGCCAGCTCACCCCGTCCCGTTCTGCAAGAGCGATGGCGGCATTTGGTCCCCAACTGCCCGCCCCATAGGTTTTTGGTTTTATGCCTTTGTCTGCCCACAATTGGCGGATGGCATCGATCCATTCCCACTGCGCCTCGATCTCGTCGCGCCGCACAAACAAGGTCTGGTCGCCCTCGATGAGGTCAAGCAGCAAACGTTCATAGGCGATGCGCCTCACGGTCCCGGAAAATGCATCCGGCATGGCAATATCGAGCGGAATCTGGCGCAGCCTGATCCCTTCGCGATCGAGCCCGGGGACCTTCGCCATCATGGAAAGCTGGACATTCTCTTCCGGCTGGATTCCGATGACGAGGCGGTTGGGCTGAGTGGTCGCACCCCGGCCTTCGAAAATCGAATGCGGGACACACCGAAACTGCACGACGATCTCGGTTACCCGCTCGGGCAACCGTTTGCCGGTTCGCAGGTAGAAGGGGACTCCCTTCCAGCGCCAGTTGTCGACATGCGCCTTCAGCGCAACGAACGTCTCGGTATCGCTGTCCCTGCCAAGCTCTTCATCATAGCCCGGGACCGGGCTGCCATTGACTGCGCCTGCCCTGTATTGGCCGGTAACGGTTTCATCGGCAGCTACTGGACGAAGGGCGCGCAAAACCTTGACCTTTTCGTCGCGCACTGCGGTCGAGCCAAAGCTCGTTGGCGGCTCCATCGCCACCAGCGCCAGCAGCTGCAGCATGTGGTTCTGAACCATGTCACGCAACGCACCGCTATCGTCATAATAGGCTACGCGCGATTCTAGGCCGACGGTTTCCGCTACGGTGATTTGGACGTGATCGATGTAGTTCGAGTTCCACACCGGCTCGAGCAATATGTTGGCAAACCGTAATGCGAGAAGGTTTTGGACCGTCTCCTTGCCGAGATAGTGATCGATGCGAAAAATGCGGTCTTCGCTGAACGCCTTGGCTACTGCATCGTTTATTTCTTCGCTCGATGACAGATCGATGCCGAGAGGCTTTTCCAGACCGATACGAACATTGCCTTTGGTCAGCCCGGCGTGAACAAGACCGTCGATCGTCGCTTCGAACAGGCTTGGTGCGGTCGACAGGAAGATCGCCAACCCTTTGACGTACTCGCCTACCTCGCGGGCAAGTTCGTCATAGCCTTCCAGCGTGGTAGCGTCGACCGGCACGTAGCTTAGGCGATTGAGGAATTCGGCTACGCCGCCGCGTCGGTGATCCGGCAGGTATTTTTCGAGCGCCTCCCGAGCGAAATCCCGAAACTCCTTCGTGGACATTTCCGATCGAGCCGTCCCCACGATCTTGAGGTCGGGTTCGAGCAGCCCATCGGCGTCGAGAGCGCATAAGGATGGAAGCAGCATGCGCTGCGACAAATCGCCAGTCGCGCCGAACAAAAGCAGTCGATCTGCGGTCAAGGTCATGCCTGGGGCCACCCACTCACATCTTTTCTCCCTCGAGCGGCGGTTATCAGGGGCAGGCAATGCATGCCAGCCGGCTGCATTCCTATTCTTTCGTAACGCGAACCGAACTTGAACGGAAATCATTGGCGCCGAAGCTTGTCAGAAAGCTGACATCGGCGGCGTCCCTGCCTACGCCGATCTTTATGGTTTCGGCGGGGTCGGCCATGCCCGTAGCATCCACAAGCTGCCATGTGCCCCCGTCGCGTGTAAACGGATCGGCCAGGAAAACCTCCGCTACCGCGTGGAAATCGGGCGGATCGACGCCAGGCGCGTAACACGCGACATAGCGGGCAGGAATGGTGCTCGCGCGCGCAAGCGTTACGAGCATATGCGCGTAGTCGCGACAGATGCCTTGGCGAGCGATGAAGCTTTCGGCCGCACCGGTCTTGGTCGTCGAACTGCCAAGAACGTAGCTGAAATGTTGGTTAATCCAGTCACGGATTGCCGCGACCCTTGCTCCACCGGTTGTATCGGCAAAGCGCGATTCCACGAATGTCTGAAAGTCGTCGGCCGGGCAATAACGGCTATCGAACAGATACTCGACCACATCCCCGGGCATTTCATGTGGGGGAAGGCCTGATAGCTCTTCGAGCGGGGAAAGCTGCCGATCGAGTTCGACTTCGGCCCGATACGCGACTTCGAAGTCGCCTTCGGTACGGACCCAGATCCTCTCACCGATGTCGTCTTTCGCAGGAACGCGCGCGCAATGGGCACTGCTGCCCAGCCGAGTATCGGTAGAAAGAATTCTCTGTTCGGGAATTTCCGCCGCTTCGAATTGCAGCAAGACATCTGTCGGGGCGCCGAGGTGAAAGGCGAAGCGGGTTTCTATGATGATCGGCATATGCGTGTTGAACGCTGCACGGGGGCGTTCGTTTCACCAAGCTCAGAAACGATAAAGGGCTCCACAAGGGAGCCCTTTGAAACTCAATCAACTCGCCAAGATTAGCGGGTCATGAGCCATTCCCAGATATTCCACATGATCATACCTCCTGCTTGTGCAAGAGATACCTTTCATTAACTATGTTTGTTTGTAAAGTTTAAACCATCTTCGCTGCAGGCTTGGGTAGGTCCGCCTCGTTATATTCCAATAAGTTGGTTAACGAGATTGGCCGGGAAAATGCGAAACCCTGCACCTGCTGGCAGCCGATTGCTTCCAACAATCCGATATCTTGTGGGTTTTCAAGACCCTCAGCTACGACGGTGATTCGCGCCTCATGACCCATTGCAGCGACGCTGGCTACAATCGCACGTGCCTTCGAGTTTTGTGCCATGTTGGACACAAATAGCCGGTCGATTTTGAGTTCATCGAAAGGCAATTCATAGAAAGCTTCAAAACTGGCAGCACCGACCCCGAAATCGTCCATAGAAATCTTAACGCCGATCGTTCGCAACTCTTCCAGAACACTTCCAGCAGCGGCATAATCTGTAATTCTTGCGGTCTCGGTAATTTCAAGAACGAGAAACTTTGGATCGAAGCTGGTCGCGTCGAGGATGGTGCGAACCACACTTACAATTCGCATATCTCCAAGCAAAGTCGCCGAGATGTTGATCGCCATTGTGATTCTGCGACCCCGGGAGTGCAACAATTGCCCCGCAGAGCATGCGCTCTGCAATACGTAACGTGTAAGGTGCTCCATTCGGCCAGCTTTTTCACATTGCTGTATGAAGTGCATTGGCGAAATGAACCCTCGGCTGGGGTCGTGCCAACGCACCAGCGCCTCCACACCGGCGAGACTTTTCGACTTCAAGTCGATCTTCGGTTGGTAAACACAGTAGATTTCGCCAACTTCCATGGCTTGATCGATGCGGGCCCGAAGAGAAATATCCCACAGCAGGTCGGTTTGTGTACCGGTCTCAGCAATGGCGATCGGATTGTGAGCTTCCGAGGTTTCTTCAGCAGCTGCTACTGCTGCAGCCAAGCGCGCCGGTGGGTCACCCTCAAGGGAGGCGATGCCGAAGGTTATGCCAACGTCGACAGAAAACCCGCCCACCTTGATTGGAGCGGCAAAAATCGCCCGCAACCCCTCCAAATGTTCGACTACATCCTCTACGTCGTTGTTGACGACATGCCAGCCGAGATGATGTCCATCGTTGTAAACTACTAGTTTAGGATCAGCTGCGCGCAGTCGATCAACAAGCTTCAGAACATAGCTACTTTTTTCATTCGCCTGAAGTGTCTTAAGTACACGTTCGTAATTTTGGATCTTGGCAATGACAACGTATCCTGTCATTACATTTTCGCGTACTAAACGTGCTTCCAAAGCTCGAATTTTTGGCAACCCCGTTTCGCTATTAATCAATTCAATCCTGCGCTTCCATCGCGTACGGGATCGAAAGACGGCGAAAGCAACGAGGAAAGCAAGCGCGTAGGAGATATCGATTCTTATGCCTAGCTTTGCGGTTAGAACGAGCAGCACTGGGACAGCGGCTACTACCCCAGCGTAGGCTGCCCAGCGACGTTTGCGCGTGTTACCGAGGATCAGAGCGATACAGAGCAGTGCGGCGATAATGGCTAAGAATACCGGACCGCGCAGATATGCAGTGTATCCCGCTTTGAGAGTTTCGCCGGCATAGATGTCCACAAAAGCTGCCGGGGCGTCGTATTTACCTGGAATGGGCTGTTGCGAGCCCGTCACCTGATTAGTGTGACCCAGTACAACTGCCTTTCCCGTCACATCGGGGGAAGTTCTTGTCGCTGATTGCGTTTTGCCAATCAACTCATCCAGAGGAATAGTTGGGATTTTTTGATAGTTGAATCCATAATCGACACTGAAGGGAACGTTGCTATCGTTCTCTACTCCAGCGATTGCGGCCCCGAGCGAGCGAAACTGCTTTCCATCTATATTATATGAGTAATGCAGTTCCCATGCATTTCCAAACCAGTGTCGGTCGGTCTCGTCAGAAAGAACCCGAGTTACGGAGGTAGGGATTTCTAGCGTGGTGGACCGCAACACCCTGTCAGCGTTTGCACCCTCGACCGCATGATCAACGAGCGTGATGCGTGGTCCAAGATCGGCAATAGCGCGCGCCAGCCTCTGATCCGCTTGTGGATCGTTCGACGCGGTAAAGGTCACATCGAGAAACACTTTTCCAACGCCGCGCCGATCAAGTTCGTCGAGCGCCGCCGCGACCTTATAGCGTTGCTGAGACAAATCAGGATCATTCAACGGTTGATCAGAACCTACGAAAACCACGTCGCCAGAAGGGTCGCGGTCCGCAATACGTGATTGAAAAAGCCACCAAAACTGATCCAATGGCTCGAGCAGAAAAACGGCAGACATAGCCAAGCTGATCAGCGAGGCCCATGTTGCGTGCCGCAGACGCTCTAACAGGCGCCCGCTAATAAGCGCGCGTGTCCGGGCAAGGAGATGCCTGGCAGGGTTCGAGGTGCGTGTTTCGCCCATCGAGTACCCTTATGGAGGTCTTAAGTTTAAAAAAGGTTTGACGAAGGGTGAGAGAATCCACCGGGTTCGCAGCAAACCGCGGGTTTCAGTGGTAAATTTGGCTTTAGGAATTACCGGTGAAGACCGCTGATACGTCGACAGGCAGTTGCGAACGCGGCGGCAAATTACCCTTGTTGCTGAACCGCATAAGGGTTGCGATGTTGACGGAGCGCATTCGCGCGACGCCCTAAATCCGCATTAGGCGCAGGCTGCTCCGAAAAGATCATGCGCATCACTATCTTCGATCAAAACATCCACGATGTCGCCTGCCGACAGGTCTGGGCGTACGTTGCGAAGGTAAACCGCGCCGTCGATTTCTGGCGCGTCGGCCTGGCTGCGACCGGTTGCGCCAATGTCACCATCTTCGTCGGGCTCGCCTACCTCGTCGATAATCACGGGGATCGATTTGCCGATCTTGTCGCGAAGCTTCGCGGCGCTGATGCGCTCGGTCACTTCCATGATGCGGGCATAGCGGTCTTCCTTGACGGATTCCGGCACCGGATCAGGCAGATTGTTGGCCTGTGCACCATCGACCGGTTCGAAGCGGAATGCGCCTACACGGTCCAGTTGAGCCTCTTCCAGCCAGTCGAGCAGGTACTGGAAATCCTCTTCGGTTTCTCCGGGGAAGCCGACGACAAAGCTAGAACGAATAGCGATTTCAGGACAAATTTCCCGCCAGCCCTTCAAGCGTTCCAGCACCTTCGCCTCATTTGCAGGACGCTTCATTGCGCGAAGGACCTTGGGGCTCGCATGTTGAAAGGGTATGTCGAGATAAGGCGTCAGCAACCCTTCGGCCATGAGCGGAATGACCGCATCTACATGGGGGTAGGGGTACACGTAATGCAGCCGCACCCACGGAGGGGTGCCGCCGCCAACGTCGAGCTGTCCCAGTTCCCGCGCAAGATCGGTCATATGCGCACGAACATCACGACCCTTCCAACTGCGGGTTTCGTGGCGTGTGTCGACACCGTAGGCGCTGGTATCCTGACTGATGACCAGCAGTTCCTTCGTTCCTGCGGCAACCAGCTTTTCCGCCTCGCGCAGTACCGCATCGATCCTGCGGCTGGCGAGCTTGCCGCGCAGATCCGGAATGATGCAGAAGGCGCAGGAGTGGTTGCAGCCCTCGGAGATCTTCAGATAGCTGTAATGGCGCGGCGTCAGTTTGATATCCGGCTGGGGGATCAGGTCGACATACGGACCTTGGGAGGGCGGGGCATAGGTATGGACCGCGTCCACCACCTGTTCGTACTGATGCGCACCTGTCACGGCGAGGACCTGCGGATGGGCAGCGCGGATGGCGTCGGCCTCCTCACCCATGCAGCCGGTCACGATCACACGACCATTTTCTGCGATTGCTTCGCCGATGGCAGCAAGGCTTTCTTCCTTGGCCGAATCGAGAAAGCCGCATGTATTCACAAGGACCACATCGGCACCGGCGTAATCCGGGCTCATCGCATAGCCATCCGCGCGTAGACGGGTTAGAATGCGTTCGCTGTCGACCAGCGCTTTCGGGCAGCCGAGGGAAACCATACCGACCTTCTTCTGGTCGGGGATCGGGGTGGTAGTGGTGGTCATGATTGCGCGCGCCTCTACACCTCTATGCACCATTGCGCTAGCGTCGTGCGTACTGCGCAATAGTGGAAGGATGGGAAATGGGCGAAATCAACTGGTTGGCGGTGGTGCTCGGTGCCGTGGCGTTCTTTCTGGTCGGCGTCATCTGGTATGGAATGGTGTTCGGAAAGGCTTGGCAGAAAGCGGCAGGCCTTTCCGATGAACAGTTAAAGCACGGCAACATGGGCTTGATTTTCGGTCTCGCCTTCATCGCTGAACTGGTGATCGCACTTACACTTGGACATTCGATTGCGCGTAGCGGGGCGAGTGATCGTGCTGTGATGATGATGGCCGTTGGCTTCGGCGCCACAATCATGGTGCCGGCGATCGGCATCAACTATCTTTTTATGCGCAAAACGCTGACGCTCTTTCTTATCGATGCCGGGCACTTCATTGTCGGCATGGCAGCGATGGGCGGAGTTTTTCTGCTGTTCCGTTAGCCTATGCGTCGATCAGATCGTCGCGATCCCGCCCATCGCCATTGGTTTCGCCATTCGGCGTGGGTATGATTTCCACCACCACATCGCCGCTCTGAAGAGTTTGGCATTCGTCTTCCCAGAAACCGAGCGCCCGCCCGTTGCGATAAACGCGCAAGCCGCGGCCGCCTGTTTTTAGCTCGCTGATGGCCAGGCCGCACTCTTCATCGGTAATCCGGCGTTCGACAAGCTGCACGCGGCCCGAAACGCTGGCGAGGTCGGCCAGATATTCAGCGATATGTTCGCCCTTTGCGCTTCCGGCGAGAAGCAGTCCGGTAAAACGAACGGGGTTGATCACATTGTTTGCGCCAGCCTGCCTGGCCAGGGATTCGTTATCGTCCGCCCGCACAACCGCGCTGATGGGCACATGCGGCGCAAGGGCGCGCACGGTCAATGTGATCAGTATCGTCGTATCATCGCGACCCGCGGATACCAGAACGTTCTGAGCTTCGCTGATGCGGACGGCCTTCAGCGTCTGATCGCGCGTCGCATCGGCAGCCATTATGTTGCAGCCCAGGGCTTCTGCCTCGTGAAGCCTTTCCTCGCTTGGATCGATAACGACGATGCAGGACGGGTCGGTTCCACGTTCGATCAGTTCACCGACAGCTTCGGAGCCGGAAATGCCGTAGCCGAGCACCACGATGTGGTTGGAAAGCTGTTCCTGAATGCGGGCCATGCGCCATTTCTCCCAGCTGCGCTTGATGATGAAATTGTAGGCCGTACCCACAAAAATGAAGAAAACCGCGAAGCGAATGGGCGTGACGATCACCGCCTCGACCAGCCGCGCGCGATCCGAAATGGGGGCGATGTCGCCAAAACCAGTCGTGGTAATGGAGATCATCGTGAAATAGATGACGTCGAGAAAGCTTACTTCGCCGTCGAGATTGTCGACCAGCCCTTCACGGTCCCACCAGTGGATCATGACGACCACGAAGATGAGGAACAGCGCGAGACCGAGGCGGATACCAAGGTCCCCCCACACCGGTATCTTTAACGCGCGCCTTAGCGGCTGAAAGCGCGGACCGCGATAGGTGCGCACCGTGGTGCTGGCGGCAATCCGGTCGACCTGCTTATTGCTGCTCATGCTTACGCTAGGTGGGCGGGGAACGGTGCAAGGTCAACATAATCGCGCTTACGAGGTAAAACGGTCTGCGAGCGCGCCGAGCGACGAGTGGTGGGTCAGGTCCAGCTGGAGGGGGGTGACCGAAATATAACCTTCGTCGATCGCCTCCAGATCAGTGCCATGATCCAGCGTGTGTTCGATCGCTTCCAAGCCAAACCAGTAGTATTTGAACCCTCGCGGGTCGCGGCCCTCGACTACGGTTCCGCGCGAGTAGTCATGGAAACCTTGCCGAACTGCGCGGATACCTTTGACTTCCGCTGGGGGAAGGGGTGGGAAGTTAACATTGACGAGTGTGCGCTGCGGCAGCGGTGTGTCGAGCAGCGGCGCCAGCACCTTGGCACCCCATTCGATGGCGGCGCTGAACGGGACGTCCGCGCCCATGCCTTCCTTCGCATAAACCTGACTGAGCGCGATTGAGCGGATGCCGGCTAGTGCTCCTTCAATCGCGGCCGAGACAGTGCCGGAATAGGTGATGTCGTCAGCCAGATTGGCACCGCGATTGACGCCTGACAAAATCACATCAGGTTGCGCGTCCATGACCTTGCGCATGCCCATGGTCACTGCGTCGGTGGGTGTCCCGGTCACGGAAAAGCGGCGATCGTCGTGCTTGCGGAGCCGCACGGGGCGCGCGAGTGTAAGGGCGTGTCCCATGCCCGACTGTTCTTCGTCCGGGGCGCAGATCCAGATATCGTCGCTGAACTGGCGTGCGATGCCTTCCAGAACCTTGAGGCCAGGAGCGTGAATGCCATCATCATTGGTAAGGAGGATTCGCATCAGGATACGGCCTCCAGCCTGTCTACTCCGCCCATATAGGGCTTGAGCGCATCCGGCACGGTAACGCTGCCATCGGCGTTCTGGTAATTTTCCATCACAGCCACCAAGGTGCGCCCGACTGCAAGCCCAGAGCCGTTGAGAGTGTGAACGAAAGCGGTCTTCTTTTCACCTTCCGGGCGATAGCGTGCGTTCATGCGGCGAGCCTGGAAATCTCCCGTATTCGAGCAGGAGGAGATCTCGCGCCACGCGCCCTGGCCAGGCAGCCAGACTTCCAGATCGTATGTCTTTCTCGCGCCGAAACCCATGTCGCCGGTGCACAACAGTACGCGGCGGTATGGCAGATCAAGCGTTTGAAGTAGCTGTTCGGCGCACTCTGTCATACGCTCGTGTTCGGCAGCGCTATCCTCAGGGCGGCAGATACTGACCATCTCCACCTTTTCGAACTGATGCTGGCGGATGAAGCCGCGCGTATCGCGGCCCGCGGCGCCTGCTTCCGAGCGGAAGCACAAGGTGTGCGCCGTCAATCGGATCGGTTGGGTGAGGTCGGGCAGGATCTCACCCGCAACAGAAGCCGTCAGCGAAACTTCCGACGTCGGTATCAGCCAGCGGTCGTCGGTCGTGCGGAAGCTGTCTTCGGCAAACTTGGGCAATTTGTCGGTGCCATACATGGCGTCGTCATTGACCAGGACCGGCGGGTTGCACTCGGTATAGCCGTTCTTGCGGGTCTGCGTATCCAGCATGAACTGCGCCAGCGCGCGGTGGAGCCGCGCCATGTCGCCGCGCAGGAAAGTGAAGCGGGCGCCCGACAGCTTGGCCCCGGTTTCGAAGTCCATACCCAGCGCAGGGCCGAGATCGGCATGTTCTTTCGGTTCGAAATCGAATGCGCGCTTTTTGCCCCATTGATGGACTTCGACATTGTCAGCCTCGTCCTTCCCATCGGGCACGTCGTCGGCGGGAAGGTTGGGAAGCGTAGCGAGCAGATCGTCGAGTTCGCTGCCGGCGGCACTGGCGGCATCTTCCCATTGCGGCATGCTGGCCTTGATTTCGGCAACTTCGGCCTTGAGCGCTTCGGCCTTGTCCTTGTCGCCCTGGCCCATGGCCTGTCCGATCGCCTTGGAGGCGTCATTGCGGCGGCTCTGCGCCTGCTGGACCTTGGTGCTTGCCTCGCGCTTTTTTGCGTCGAGGGCGATAATGCGATCCGCCACAGGATCGGCGCCGCGACGTGCAAGAGCGGCGTCGAAAGCTTGCGGATTGGCTCTGATATAGGCGATGTCGTGCATGGTCGCGGCCTATGCCTTTTCGTACCATGATTGGCCAGCCACTTCCCGCGTGGCCCCCCTTTTGCGGGCACGACTTGTCGAAGAATACGTTGAGGGGCACCTACCACAGTTCGAGAGGCCCCACCTTGATCGACCAGCCAATCCAGCCGCCGCGACGTACGCATTTCATCGACGTGGCCGATGGCGTAATAAGAGCGGGTCGCAAGCTAGGGGCGATAGATCCCGCCCTACTGGATAAGAATGCATTGCTGGACGGTGCGATGCAGGCAACCGGCCTCGATGATTTCGGCGATGACTGGTTCGAGCGGCCCTTCGATGCGCTACTGGACAGCGTGAAGGGCGAAGCGCGGCTCAACGCGGCAGGCGACCTGTCCGCTATGAAGCAATTTCACCATATTTTGCGCGATCGGCTGTATGCGCAGATGTGGTTCAAGCGGCACCCTGAAATTCTGGCTCGGCCATTGAGGAACCCGGTTGTGATCGTCGGGCCCATGCGGTCCGGAACGACGCGCCTTCATCGTCTGTTGGCGGGAGACAAACGTTTCGCGCATCTGCGCAGTTTCGAGACGATCAGCCCGGTACCACGTCCGGAGTTCGAACAGGTGCTGGCCGGAGAAAAAAAGGATTTCCGCCCGAAGCTGGCCAGCCGGATCATGAAGGTTGCGAGGCTGGCCAATCCGCGCACTCTCTCCATCCATCCCACCGGCCCGTATGAACCTGAAGAGGAACTCGGTCTGCTGGTGGCGAGCATGTGGAGCATGAAACACGACGCCCAGTGGCACGTGCCCTCCTATGCGCAGTGGTGCGAAGACGAAGACCCGGTCCCCGCATATCGTCACATGGCGAACCTTCTGCGTCTGATCGGCTGGTCACAGCAGGAAAGTTCCCTGCGCCCGTGGATCCTGAAAACGCCGCAACATATGCTCGACCTGCCAGCCTTGCTCGAAGTGTTTCCCGATGCACGGTTGATATTCACTCATCGCGATCCGAAGCAGTTCGTGGCCAGCGCAGCCTCGCTGGCCTGGAATCAGCAGATCATCTATTCGGATCACTGCGACGCTGCGCGTACGGGCCGGGAATGGTTGGGCAAGACCGCCACCATGATCGAACGGATGCGATCTTCGCGCGACCTGATTCCGGCCAACCGCATGATCGACATCCAGTACGAGGATATGGAAAGCGACTGGCGCGGAACGATGGAACGTGTCTACCGCTTCCTCGGACTCGATATGGCGCCGGCAATCCCCGCCATGCAGCGCTATCTCGACCGTTCGGCGAGGCTCAAGCGCCGACCGCACCGTTACAGTCTGGAGCAATTCGGGCTAAGGGAACAAGAGGTGAGTGAACGGTTCGCCGATTATACCGAGACTTATGGTATTCCGACTGGCACGCCGATTAGCGATGCGAAGCGTCTTCGGTCAGGCGCATGACGAAAGGGGCGGAGCAATCGCTCCACCCCTTGCATTTACATCCCGCTGAGTTTTCGTGTGGTCAGAATTTGACCTGTCCAGTCACGAATACGCGGCGCGGATCGCCGTAGAAGGCAGTCAGGTTACCCTCCAGCCCGAGGACGGATCCGGTGACGAAATCGTATCCGGACACGATGTAGCGCTGATCGAAGAGGTTTTTCCCATGGACCCCGATGGACCAGCGATCACTGTCGTCGGTGTAGACGATGCTGGCATCGACCAATGCATAACCATCCTGATCAAGCGGCCCGGGCAGTTCGAACTGGCTCGCGTCTGAGCGCAGCGAGACCGAACCGAGGAAATCCACGATCCCGCTGGCCACGGGAATGCCCAGATCGAACCCGGTATTTACGGTCACATCGGGGGTGTTCTGGAATACGCGCTGATCCGCAACGTCATTGCCGAGAGCGTCGATGAATGTGTTGTATTTGGCATCCAGCACGCCCAGCGCCCAGTTGAAGGTCAGGCGGCTGCCGGGTCCGGCAAAATTGCGGCCGACAACGGCCCGCCCTTCGAATTCGACGCCGTTGACGTCCGCATCGCCCGCATTGGATGTGATGCCCACGAAGCTGTCGCTGATGCCATCGCCGTTGCTGTCGACGCCGACCGAGCCAGGGATCTGCACGTCGGTGTAATCGCCTTTGAAAGCGGCCAGGCTGATGAACAGACTGTCGTCGAGCAGGGAGGCTTTCCAGCCGATTTCGTAGCTGTCGACCGTTTCGGGCGCGAAGCTGAGAAATTCATACTGGTCCGCATAGTCGATATCGCCATCGCCATCGAGGTCCGGCGCCTGGCTGGTCTGGCCGCGCGGATCGAAACCGCCGCCCTTGAAGCCTTTCGAATAGGTGGCGTAGAAAGTGTGATTAGCGTTCGGTTTGAAAGAGAGCGAGGCGCGCGGGGTGAATTCCTTGAACGTAGCACTGCCGTTGAAGTCGCTCGTGACAGCAATCGGGACCGCGTCAGTGGGCGGGAAAAGATCGGAATACCCGCCGACGAACGTGGTGCGCAGGATGCGACTGGTCCGCTTGTCCCATGTATAGCGGCCTCCAAGCGAGAGACTGAACTGATCGGTCAGATCGTAGGTGAAATCGCCGAATATCGACCAGGTCTTGGTATCGACATCACCCAGCGTCTGCGCATTGAGGCCGGGAAGATTCACGGACGGAATGGCGCCCGTCGTGAACAGTGCCACATCGAATGCAGTGAAGGCACTGGCATCGAGATAGTAGGCACCAAGGACGCCCGATAGGCGATCACCTTCATAAAGGAACTGGAGTTCCTGGCTGAATTGCTTGTTGCGGTAGATGGCGGGCACATCGAGATCGGCCTGGGGCAGGCTGTCGAAATCGATGGGAGTGGTCGAATGATCCTTGCGATAGCCGGTGATCGACTTGACCGTCATGGTGTCATTCAGCTCATACGCGATGGTCAGGCCGCCGCCATAGGCTTCGACCTCCTGATCCACGACATCAAGCCCGGCGCGGGTATCATAGACATCGTCGAGGACGGGCGCGCCGGAAAATGCACCCGGCAGCAGGCGGTGGCCCTGGCGCGGGTCCGAATTGTCTTTCACATAATCGCCAGACAGGCGGATGAAGAGAGGGCCATTGTCGAATTCGATCGTGCCGCGGGCCCCCCAGACATCCTTGTTGTAGTTTTCGACACCTTCCTGAACCAGATTGTCGCCGAAACCGCCGCGCGACAGCCGGGCACCGCTGACACCCACCTTCAGGCTATCGGACACTGGTGTCGATGCGGTGACGATCAGATCTGCCTGATTATAAGATCCGTAGGTCCCACGGACCTTGATCTCGGTCTCGTCGGGCAGGGCGGCCGTGACGTATTTGATCGCGCCGCCGATCGTGTTGCGGCCGTACAGAGTGCCCTGCGGTCCGCGTAGAACTTCAATCCGCTCGACATCGTAGATATCGAGCACGGCACCTTGCGGGCGGTTCAGGTAGATGTCGTCAACATAGAGTCCCACTCCGGCTTCGAAGCCAGCCACAGGATCCTGC
Source organism: Qipengyuania pacifica (assembly GCF_019857205.1). Classification (GTDB taxonomy): domain Bacteria; phylum Pseudomonadota; class Alphaproteobacteria; order Sphingomonadales; family Sphingomonadaceae; genus Qipengyuania; species Qipengyuania pacifica. The sequence goes on from NZ_JAHWXO010000006.1 coordinate 201,500, forward strand.
TGACCGACGCCGCGAATGAATGCGGTCAAGGTTGTATTGGTGCCGCGGCTGACCTCGAGCGTGAGGTTGGGCACTTCCTGCGCTATCTCGGTGATCTCGAGCGTGCCATTTTTGGCCAGTGCTTCGCCGGAGATGGCAGTGATGGAAAGCGGTACGTCCTGGATGCTCTCCTCACGCCGGCGCGCTGTCACCACGATAACTTTATCGTCATCCACGACAGGGGCCGCCTGGTGTGCGTCCGCGGTCTGGGCAGACGCGGGCGCTGTAAGGAACGCGGCGGTTGCGGCGCTGCCAAGCAGGCCCGCAACGAGGAATCTGGTGGCTTTCATAATGTGGATCTCCCTCCCAATTTCTTTATATGCCTCCCTGATACTGAAACCTGAACCACCTTTCAAGTTTGTTGTTGCGTCGAGTGGATGGCATCGGTAGCGTCGAGCCATGCGAGGGGGATTGAAATGAAGGCTGAGCAGGGGCCCGACCAAGCCAAGGCGCCCCGTACGGAACGTGGGCGAAAGACGCTGCGCAAACTGCTCGATGCAGCGACGAGGGAGTTCGCAGATCACGGATTTCACGATGCGTCGATCAGCGGCATTACCCGCCGTGCGGGGGTGGCGCTGGGCAGTTTCTACACCTATTTCGATAGCAAGGACGCGATTTTCCGGGCGCTGGTTTCGGACATGAGCGAAGGCGTGGGCCGGGCCGCGCGCCAAGCGCTTTCGCCATCGATGGGGGCGCTGGAAATCGAACATGCGGCGCTGCACGCGTTTCTTTCCTTCGCGTCGGAGAACAAGGAAATCTACCGCATTATCGACGAGGCGGAATTCGTCGATCCCGACAGCTACCGCGCACATTACGAAACCATCGGCACGCGTATTGAAGAGCGGCTGAAGGCAGGCGACGATAACGGCGAGTTCATATCCGGTCTCGGCGCGCCGGAAGCCTGGGCGGTTATGGGGATGAACGTATTTCTGGGGTTACGCTATGCGATATGGGCGCGAGAGGGCGACCCGGCTTTCGAAGAAATCGCGCGGCGCGCCAACGATTTGCTGGCGCATGGCATCGCTTCATCCGGGGATTGATCCGCGGAACTCCCGACGGGCCAGACCGTTCAGTGCCCAAAGGAGAAATCGACATGATCGGCAAGATTATCGGAGCAGTCGTCGGCGACAGGGTCGCCAAACAAACCCGCGGTGTCGGAGGACCGGCAGGTGCTGCGCTTGGTGTAGTGGCCGCCACGGCCATCCGGCGTCTCAGCCTGCCTGCAATGGTGGTACTGGGCGCAGGCGGCTATTTCGCGAAGAAGCATTTCGACAAGCGGAATGCGGAGAACGAAGCAACTACGCCTCCTGCGACATCGACAGCCCCGCACAAGACCAAGTCCGCAAAGTCCGCGAAAGTCGCCTGATCTATCGACGACGAGATGCGAAGGCCGTCCTGTGAGGGCGGCCTTTTGCATTGGTAAGGGCGGAAATGGTGGGCGCGGCAAGGATTGAACTTGCGACCCCACCCGTGTGAAAGATGGGTTTTAGGACACATGCGGAAGCATGCGGACGAAAATTATACTTGAAAAACAGGATCTTTCGTCTATGGTCATCCTCAAGCGTGCGCATAAGTTTTTCATACTTTTTTCATACTTTTTCGATTTGCGGCGCGGATGGAGGATGGCTTGCCGGACCTCAGCAAGATCGGATCGCGCGACAAATTGAAGCCGAGAGCGGACAAGGAGCCTTATTGGCAGCGCCTCCAAGCCGGCTGGTATGTCGGGTATAGGCCCTCCAAACTTGGAAGCCATGGAACCTGGTTCGCTCGCGCTTACGATGAGGATCTGCGGAAGTATCGCCGAAAGGCGCTCGGACGGTTTGGATCTCTCACTGGCAACGACGTATTTGCTGCGGCGAGGAAAGAAGCCGAGGCGTTTGCGGAACTCGTCGAGAGCGGAGGCATCCAAGTTGAGAAGCTTGAGACCGTGGCCGACGCATGTCGAGCCTATTTGAGCGAAAAGCCAGGCTCGATCGCAGAGGGCGTGTTTCGCCGCCATGTTTTCGGCGATCCACTCGCGCGGATCAAGCTCTCCAAGCTTCGGAGACGACACCTTCGCGACTGGCGAAAGCGCCTGGAAGATACTCCCGCATTGATCAGTCGAAGCAAGAAAGGCGAGAAACGAGTCAAGGTCCGTTCGGCTGCCACGATCAACCGAGATATGGTGCCGCTTCGCGCAGCGCTTTGGCGAATTTTACCGCCCGGCGCACCGAAGACAGACGCGGCGTGGCAAGAGGCGTTGAAGCCCATCAAAGGCGCCGATAGGAGGCGAGACCTCTATCTGGACAGGCAAGAACGTCGTCGGCTGCTTGCGGAGCTCGACGCCGATATTGAACCATTCGTGCGTGCACTGTGTTTGCTTCCGCTTCGGCCGGGTGCGTTGGCTGCGCTCAATGTGAGCAACTTTGAGAAACGGACGAGAACACTTACAATCGGGTCCGACAAGAACGGCGTGCCCCGACAGATATCGGTGCCGGAAAGCATCGCCAGCTTCTTGAGCGAGCAGTCCAAAAGCAAGCTGCCTTCTGCATGGTTGTTTACTCGTAGTGACGGCATCCCATGGTCGAAAGATATGTGGAAGGGTCCGATCAAGAAGGCTGTGGTAGCATCTGAGCTGCCTGCGCAAACATCAGCATACACTTTGCGCCACAGCGTGATAACCGACTTGGTTCGCGGTGGTCTTCCCATTCTTACGGTTGCGCAAATGGCGGATACTAGTGTCGCTATGATCGAACGCCACTATGGGCATCTTGTTCGAAACGACGCTGAGGAGGCCTTGGCGCAACTTGTGCTTTGATTGCCAAGCGACTCTCGACTAGCAGGCACCCAGCCAATCTACCCGCAGCCGATCAAGGCCGACGACAACACCCTCTGCGGTGACTTCAAACCCGAAGTCATCATTCGACGGCTCAAAGCCCTCGAGAACCCAGTGATCCCCTGCATCAGTTACAATTGCAGCTCCCCGAGGAAGGTGCTCGAGCCGTCCGCTGATCCTTTTCCGATTCGCATTCATGTCGAGCTGTATGCCATCCATCGCGCGATAACGCTCTTCACATATCCAGGTGTTTCTCGATTTTTCGGTATCCCGCCGGCTCGCGACACAGCGCCAGGGCCTGCGTTGTAAGCGGCCAGCGCGAGATGGATCGCGCCGAAGCGATCGAGCATCTGCTTCAGATACCGCGCGCCACCGTCGATGTTCTGAACCGGATCGTGGCGATTGCTGACACCAAGTTGCCTCGCGGTTCCCGGCATGAGTTGAGCGAGCCCCGCCGCGCCAGCCGGACTGATTGCCATGGGATTGAAGCGAGATTCTTGCCACACCAGAGCCAGGAGGAGGCGAGGGGGGAGCGAGTATCGCGCTTCTGCTTGCCGAATGAGTGGCTCGTACAGGGCTTCCTTGAAGCTTCGATCGATATGATCCGGTTCGCCATCTGGCTTGCCGAGATAGAACGCAGTTGGGTGGACACCGGGACCTTGGTCGCTTGTAACCTCAACCTTGCCTAGGTCGTGATCGAAAACCTGAAATTCCTGCGCGCAGGCAGATCCAGAGATCGCAATCGCAAAGGCACCGCACCCACAGGTCACCAAGGACATTCTCATCGCACTACCTTTCGCCTTGTTTCGACTCGTGCGAGAACATAAGTAGAACACTGAGGTGTAGGAAATCGGGAACTGGATTTTGGGGCTGCCGACCAAACAGAACGCGACGTCGAAAGGGGCAATGGACGGGATTCGCGCAGGCTGATCGCAGAGCAGCGCCTACTGTGCCGGCTTTGGCGCAAAGCGTGCCGCCATATGCGCGAACACGACCGGAATTCGCGCGAATCGTCGAAGGAAGCTGATTCGTTCCTTCCTCTATGTTCTCTTAATGTTCTTTTCGTTTTCCTACAGGCTTCCTTCGCGGTTAGCCGGTAAGTTGATCACCTCTGGAGCTAAGGATTCGTCGATGACCAACATAGCGCTCTTTGCCGAACAACAGGTTCGCGCCGACCTCGCCCGGCTGCTTTTGGCTGCCGTCGAAGCAAGCGGCCGTCACCGCTGCGACATCGCGCGCGACGCGCAGATCCATAAGGATGCTATGCGCCGCGTCCTTGCCGGTGAACGCTCGGCCAGCCTAGGGGAAGCCCTGCGCATTCTCGCCGCGAGCGGCGTCGCGCCGCACGCACACCTGCTTCTTTTCCTCGTCAGCAGCGGAGATCACGCGATTGCGTGGCTGCAATCGGACCTCGCACAATTTTTCGAGGACTTTTCCGGCGAGCTGCCTTCAGCGCTCGAGCGTGTCTTGGGCAACCAGGTTCATGAGGTGAAGCCGCGTTGGGCCAAGGGCACCGCGCAACGTGTTGCACGGCTGCTTTCAGACCACATCGATGAGCTCGAACGTAAGGATGCGCTGCTTGGCGATGTCTTCACCGTTGCCGATGGAGGCCATCGTGGGTGAAGAGATCGACAAAGGATCGACAGAGCCACGCCAGGTGACGCGGCTCATTCACTTGCCCGAGGTTCAGCACCGTGTCGGGCTTGGCCGTTCGACGATCTACCGCTGGATGGCCGAAGGCAAGTTTCCGGGACCGGTGGAGCTCGGTGGGTATTCGGTCGCTTGGGAAGAGCGAGCTATCGATGTTTGGATATCCCAACGCCTCGATAGCGCATAGTCCTATTGGCGAATGCTGAACACATTACCCTCGACGTCGCAATCTGTGGCTTCAAACGAGCGCTGTCGCACAGATGGAGACAGGAATGGGGCCGTGAGCAGACTTTCCGGTTTCAGCCATGGTCACGTCTGAACCGGACATTCTGCTTCTGCCAAAAACTATGGATATCTGGGGTCGACATTTCGATATCGTCGACTCGATAGAATACAAAGTCTGCGGCCCATCACCACATGTTACATTCGATCCAGAACTGCATGGCGGAACGGATCCTGTCATCTAGACTAAACGGATGACGGCTATCGCCGTCTCGTGTCCAGAAAGGTACACCCCTCGAAGCGATCGAGGCGTTCTTAGCGGTGGCGGAAGCGGGCGGGGTGCGCGCAGGGGCGGCGACGCTGTCGCTCAGCCCGTGAGCGACCAGTCGAAGGATCGCCGCGCTGGAGGCCTTTCTCGATATCGATCTGTTCAATCGCTCGAACGGCGGACTGCAACTCACCGCGGCTGGAATGACCTATCGCAATGCGGCCGAGGCAGCGATCGAAGCGCTCGGTCGCGTCCAAACCATGGGTACCCCCAAGCGCGACGCGACTCTTACCGTAGCGGCATCGCACAGTCTCGCCCTGCGGTGGCTGATTCCCCGAAGCGGCGATTTCGCTCTTACAACCGGTGTACATCTCGACGTTCGACCGACCCGCGATCCGAACATCCTGCGTTCCGGGGAAGCACAGTTGGCGATCTGGGCCTCGTTCCAGGATCCGGATCTCCTTTCGGAAAACGTCTTGGAAGTTCTGGGGTGCCCCGTCTCCGCTCCATCGCTCATTGAAGAACAAGGCGGTGAACTGGGCGAAGCCGACATCGCTCGCCTTCCTCTACTCGCGCCGCGCTTGCCGGAGAATCTCTGGCCGCGCTGGCTCGCCTTGGCCGGTCTTGATCACGAAGAGATCGACGTTCGACTGTTCGATACGAATGTGCTCGCATACGAGGCCGCGGCTGCAGGACTCGGCGTCGCTCTCGCGATCCCTTTCATGTGCGAGGAGCACCTGGCCCGCGGTTCGCTGGTCCCGTGCGGCCAGTCGCGACTGATCGGGGAGCATTACAGACTCTATCGGCGCCGCAGCCGTGCGGGTCCGTCCGCACCGGAAACGCATTTCATCCATTGGGCGCGCAGGGAGGCAAGGAAGGCGGGCGATCGCTTCGCGGCAATTGGTTGATCAACCTTCTAGCCGATCCGCACCAAGGTGGCGCTGGCGGTGACGATAAGCCTTTCCTCGGCACCATTGCTCGCATGGAAATCGGCAGTCACCACCACCTGACGCTTACCCGCGCGTTTAACCGTTGCATTGGCATACACTCGGTCACCGACACGTGCAGGGCCGAGCATATGCGTCGTCACATTCGCAGTAACGACCGCTCCGCATTGCGAAACCGCAGCAAAACCGCACACGATGTCAGCCAGGCTTGAAAGCACCCCGCTATGTAGCGTTCCGTGCGACTGGGTTAGGTCCGGACGCACGGTTAGCGCCAGTTCGCAGGTTCCTTGCCAGCAGCGGACGACTTCCAGGCCCAAGAAGCTGGTGAAGGGCGAGGCGGCGACGCCTTCGCGTTCGATATGGGCGCGCATAGCTTCCGGTGTGTCGGGCAAGGTCATTCGAACGCTCCTTCAGGACGAGCTATCAATAGCCGTTCGGGCGATACTCGCCCTGTCAGCAAATCGCGAAAGGCTTCTACGATCGCGTCCGGTCCGTCGACATGCTCGCGGATGAACCAGTCGGTCGATCGCGAGGCGAATTCCGCAATCGCGGCCGCGCGATCACGTTCGAATACCTCAAGGCCATTGAGCGCGATCTCCCTACCGATCCGCTCCGGTGCGAAAAACACGGTATCGTCGTTCAACGAGGCGGCTCCCGCATGTGTTGCCCCGATCCGCACGACACGGAGGGCATCGCCGTTCCGCTCGCTCAGACCGCGGATAAGGGAAGGGTCTCCGGTAAAATCCAGGATGAGCGTGCCGGCGGCAAGCTGCGGAAGCTCATCATGAGCCGCGACGCTGTCGTAGACCATTGTGCGCTCGACGAAATCCCGGTTACGCGCGCTCGTCAGCCCGAGCAACGGCGGACCGTCACCGTGGCGTAGGGCATAGCCAAGTGCGCTCTTGCTGGACGCGCTGGTCACCGCGATCTGTGACGCTCCGAACCAGTTCTCCTCACGTAACCAGCGATCGAGCACGAGGCCCAGCACTACCAGCGGGCGAAACAGCAGCGCATCTTCGCGCTCGCGGAGCGAACCGGCCGCGGGAAGATATCTGTTGTATCCGCGGTCGACCGCCGCGCGCTCGTCGCTCGTTTCCCGCCATCCTCCTTTTGCTGGCTCAAGACGCAGAATGGCGTGCGATGCCATCGGAACCAGTCCGTAAGCGATCGTTCCATTGGCGAGGCGCACCTCGCCCCAGGCAGGCGGCACGATCCTGGGAGGCTCGGTCGGAAACAGTTTCCAGTAGCCGAACTGACCGCCGGTCAGGGCATAGGTCACGACATTGGCGGTTAGCGCGAGTTGCAGCACCGCTCCCGGTTTGAAAGGAAAGATGGGGTTCCACTCGATCCTGTCAGATCGCAGATCTTCCCGCTCCAGCTCGTATCGCCACGCCATCGAGCGGTTGTAGCAGGAGTGTTGCAGAATTGCTGTTGCCCGACAAGCAACACCGTGCCGGTCTGCGCAATACCCGGCCCGGCCAAGCCTTCGTTACATGCGGCCCCGTTCGCAGTTGCAGCAAATCGGATCGGGCCAACGATGAATCTCGCGCTTCTCGCTTTAACCATAACCGCCGGCGCTATCGTCACCTCCCCTCTGCAAGCTCAGGATTTGCCTTCCGAAGCGGAGGGCCCGGTCGTGAAGGACCCCGCCAATACCATCGTGGTGACCGGCACCCGCAGCGCCGGACGTAGCGCACTGGAGGCAGCTGTACCGGTGGACGTTGTCAGCGAAGAGGAGCTGAACGCCACCGGGTATGCCGATCTCAACCGCGCGCTGAATTTCCTCGAGCCGTCGGTCAATTCTCCGCGCGCGGCCACCACCGCCACGGCGGCGAACACGCGGCCGATCACGCTACGCGGCCTGTCGCCCGATCAGACGCTCGTGCTCGTTAACGGCAAGCGCCGCCACACCAACGCCGTGCTCAATGTAAACAATTCGATCGGGCGCGGATCGGCGGGCGTCGATCTCGACACGATCCCTCAGAACGCGATCCAGCGGATCGAGATCCTGCGCGACGGCGCGGCAGCGCAGTATGGCTCGGACGCGATCGGCGGGGTAGTGAACATCATCCTGAAGGACGATGCCCAGGGCGCTTCGTTCGAACTGCTGGGTGGCATCACCGAGGAAGGCGACGGGCTCAACGGGCTCGCCTCGACCAGCGGCGGGCTGCCGATCGGTCGGGGCGGTCATTTGACTCTCAGTGCATTGGTCCGCGCGCAGGAAGCGACCAACCGCGCCTTTGTCGATCAGCGCTTCGACCGGGTAACCTACCGGATAGGCGATCCGGAAGCCTCGCTTTTTGGCGGATCGGTCAATTTCGGCCTGCCACTCGGCGACGCGGAACTCTACGGTTTCGGCACGGTCGCGCAAAAAATTTCGAACAACGGTGCGGGCTTTCGCGTGCCCGGCACCTCGCTGCTCTATCCCGACGGTTTCCTGCCGGTCATCGAACCGCACATCTGGGATGGCAGCGGGACCTTAGGTATCTCCGCCGATCTCGGCGGCTTCGCGCTCGATCTGAGCCAGACCTACGGCCGCAACGAGGCGGATTTCCGCGTCTTCGATACGGTGAATGTGTCGCTGGGTCTCGACAGCCCGACCAGCTTTGATTCGGGCGGCGTGACCTATGAACAATATGTCACCGATTTCGGCGTCTCGCGCTCGCTCGGACTTCTCGCCGGAGGCAATATCGCCGCCGGCGCGCAGTACCGCCGCGAAACCTACGCCATCCGCGAGGGAGAACCCGCCGCTTCGACCGGAGTCGGTGCGGACGGTTTCGCGGGGTTCGCTCCGCGCCGACCGGTGAATGAGGCGCGCGATGCCTTTGCATTCTATCTCGACGCCGAGCTGCGCCCGATCGAGGCGCTGCTGATCGGCGGGGCGGTCCGTTACGACGAGTATGACGATTCCGGTGGAGAGACGACCTGGCGGGTTTCAGCCCGCGCCGATCTGACAGAGGGCCTGGCGCTGCGCGGCGCGATCGGAACTGCGTTCCGCGCGCCTTCGTTGCAACAGCAGAATTTCAGCGCGGTGCAGGGCGCACTTTCGGCAGGGCAGCTGGTTTCGGTAGCGACGCTGCCGGTGAGCGACCCGATCGCGCGCGCGTTGGGTGCGGGAGATCTGCGACCCGAGCGCTCACGTAATTACAGCGCGGGTATCGTGCTGGAGCCGACGCCCCGCCTCGCTTTCACCCTGGATGCGTTTCACATCCAAATCGATGATCGCATCGCGCTGAGTGAACAGCTGCGCGGGGCGGCGGTGAATGCCATTCTGGCCGGCGCTGGTATAGTTGGCTTCTCGCAGGTACGCTTCTTCACCAACGCGGTCGATACCAGGACTACCGGTGTGGAGGCCACCGCGCGCTGGTCGGCCAGCCTCAGTCCGGAAACGCGGGCAAGCATGGATGTCGGCTTCGCGCTCTATGACACGGAATTGGAAAGTCTCCGCGCCAATCCGGTGCTGCCGACTCTGCCGTTGCTCGGCGAGAAGTCGATCTTGTTCCTGACCGAAGCGCAGCCGCGCGACAAGCTAACCGTGCAGGCTGTCGTCGAGCACCGGTCAGTGAGCGCACGTGCAGCGCTGACCCGTTTCGGCACCTACACCTCGCAACCGCTCGTGGAGACGCAGACCTTCGATGGCGGCACGTCATTCGACCTGTCGCTGAGCTACGCCCTGTCTTCCGCGATCATGCTTACCGCCGGCGTGCAGAACCTGTTCGACGACCGGCCGGAAGAGATTGCTGATCAGGCGCGCTTCATCGCCGCAACCGGCGGCAGCTTTCCCACGGGCGAGGAGACGCCGCTCGGCGTCAACGGGCGTAGCTATTTCGTGCAGCTACGAGGGAATTTCTGATGGTGTCGCGTCGCGCATTGCTTGGCCGGACGGCGCTGGCGCTGGCTGCGTCTCGCTTCCTGTCTCCGGTAACGGCCATCGCTGTGCAACCGCAACCATATGCCGATGGCGATCCCTTTATGCTCGGCGTCGCCTCGGGCGATCCGCGTCCTGATGGGTTCGTGCTCTGGACTCGGCCTTTGGGTCTGTCGGGCACTGCTACGGTCGGTGTGGAGATCGCCGACGACGATGGTTTCCGCAGGATCGTGCGCAGTGGTTCGGTCACCGCAAGTCCTGCGCGCGGGCACGCAGTGCATGTGGAGCCGGTCGACCTCGATCCAGCACGCACTTATTTCTACCGTTTTCACCTCGATGGAGCGACGAGCCCCATCGGTCGCACAGCCACGATCGATCCGCAGGCCACGCGCATGCGCCTCGCGCTCGCGGCCTGCCAGCATTGGGAACATGGCTGGTTTTCCGCCTATCGGGACATGGTCGCGCAGGAGATCAATGTTCTCCTGCATGTCGGAGACTACATCTACGAGAAGTCTTTCGGGACCGGCCCCGACGTTCGCAGTTTCGGCGCGCCCGATCCGTTCACGCTGGACGAGTATCGCGTTCGTCATGCGCTCTACCGCACCGATCCCGATCTGCAGGCCGCCACCGCTGCCTTCCCGATCATCGCGACCTGGGACGATCACGAGGTAGAGAATGACTATGCCTCGCTTCAGGGCAGCGTCACAGAAGACCCTGCCGCTTTCGTTGCGCGCAGGGCCGCTGCCTATCAGGCATGGTTCGAACACATGCCGATATCGCCGCGCCGCTTAACACCGCATGGCGCGGCGGACATTGTGCGCAGATTCGAATGGGGCGCGCTAGCCAGCCTCTCGGTTCTCGACTGCCGCCAGTTCCGCACGTCGCAGCCGTGTGGACGCGGCGGGCAGGTGATCGCGGACTGCGCGGAGGTCTTCGATCCGGTGGCGACCATGCTCGGGCTCGAACAGGAGGCGTGGTTGCGCAATCGCCTGGCGAACGAGCGCACCCGTTGGAGCCTGATCGGTCAGGCGACGATGGTCTCGCGGCTGCCCTTGCCGGGCGGAGGCGATGCGCGCTGGTCCGATATCTGGGATGGCTACGCCGCCTCTCGCGACCGCCTGATCGCTGCACTGCGCCAGCCGGCGGTGCGCAATGCGGTGCTGCTTGGCGGCGACGTCCATTCCTTCTGGGCCAACGACATCCCATCCGATCCGGAGTGGATGGGATGTCGTTGGTCGCGAGCGAGATCGTCACGTCCTGTCTCGCCTCGCGCAGCGGCCCCGAAGAGCTCTTCACAGGCATCCAGGGCCGCAATCCGCAGGTCCGCTTCCATGATAATGATAACGCCGGATACACTCTGCTCGACATAGATGCTGAACGGATCGACGGCCGGTTTCGCGCAGTTCGTGATCTGACGGATCCCAATAGCGCCAGCTTCGATTTGCGCCGGTTCGCTATCGAGGACAGGGCGCCCGGGGTGAGAATTTAGTTTTGAAATGAGCGTTTAGGCTTTGTAGATCGTACGAATCTAACTTCCGAAACGCTATTGGGGGATGCCGGGTTGAGCTTCTTGGTTCTCGCCAAACGTGAGCGTACAGCTTGACGGGCGAGATGCTCCAGATTGGCAGAGCCCCGGCAGATTGGTTCGATCCCGAATTACGTCGATACTCGTCAATGAATGCAGTCATCGCTTTACTGCTCCGCCTGGTCAAAATATCACGACGCTTTGCGCACAGCCTCATTAGTACGCTGCAGTCCACGGTTCTCGCTCTCCAGAGTTCTCACCTTTGACAGCCCGCTCGGCGGATACTTCAACACAAGTATTGCTGTCAGCCTTGGCCGGGCTCCCTGCTTCCGCCGTCTGACGAACTATCAATTGAGCGGCCCTAGCACGTGCGACAAGTTCTCCTTACCCATCGATTGTGAGGTTCGACTGGAATGAGACCCATGACGTCTGTCACGATCATACGTGGCAAGGCGGTCCGACTCTGAAACCAGTGGAGAGAGCACTGCGGCTCATGTCACGAAAGTTTCGATCGAGATACATGGCGGCGGCGCGTCGTTCGCCATTGCTGCAAGATTGTCCGTTTCTGATTCGGCCCGGCCGACTTGACGGTCGGCTCGGGTGGCGGTGTGTTCGAGAAGCGCGGCGAGGGCATTGCCTGAATGATTCCATCGATTTTCTTGTAGATTTGTCGGGCCGCCATATGCGGATGCGAAGCGGCTTCGTCCGGATCTAACACCGGCGCGAAACATGCATCGGTCCCCTCCAGCAAGGTCATCCATTCGTCGCGCGTCCTTCGTCGGAATAGTTCCTCGAACCGATGTCTGAGGTCTGGCCAGCAGGCCGGATCGTAGCCGTTTGCAAAATCCGGTTGATCCGCAATGCCCAGCTTCTGGCAAAGCAATGTGTAAAATTTCGGTTCGAGCGACCCCAGAGAGATGTATCGATCGTCCGCGCATCGATAGGTCGAATACCAGTGCGGACCGTCAAGGATGCTGCGACCGCGCTCGTTGACGAAATGTCCTGTTGCTTTCAAACTGAGCAGCAGGTTCATCATATGCGCGCTTCCATCCACGATGGCGGCATCCACGACTTGTCCTTTCCCCGATTCACGGGCGCTAAGGATGGCGGCGAGCAGGCCGACTGCCAGATAGAGCGCGCCACCGCCGATGTCGCCGACGAGTCCGGGAGGTGCCATCGGAAGCGCACCCGGTTCGCCAGCATACCAGAGCGCGCCGGACAGTGCGATATAGTTGATGTCGTGGCCGGCGGTCTGCGCGAGAGGTCCATCCTGCCCCCAACCAGTCATCCGGCCGAACACGAGCGCCGGATTGCGATCGAGGCAAACATCGGGTCCAAGACCCAACCGTTCCATTACACCAGGACGCATGCCCTCGATGATCGCATGGCTGTGCTCAACAAGATCGAGGACGTGCTCGACCGCTGCGGACTGCTTCAAATCGAGGGATACAAATCGCTTACCGCGATTGAGAATCGCCTCACGGCCAAGGTCGATCGTATCCCGATTAGGGATAACACGATCGACAACTACAACGTCGGCTCCAAGATCTGCCAGCAACATTCCGCAAAATGGCGCTGGACCGATACCGGCAATCTCGATGACCCTGATACCAGCGAGCGGACCGCATCCCGACATCTGCAATTTCTTTCCAATGGCTCGAACACTACGGAGATCATCGCCGATCTATTATCGGGCATCAAATTCATTCAAGCTCCAAAATATTCCCAGATGGAATGTTGAATGGGCCCTGCCACCATGAACTAGAGGAATATTAGCGGCGGATAATGAATTGGACAGGTGTGACGATTTACCCAATCTGATCATTTCGGGGATGTTTGAAGTCTAAGCGGAGAAAATCCGATGGAGAGGATACATATGCGTGGAAACTGCGCAAACGGATGCAGCGCCGCCCCGTGCAAGGGGCAGCGCTAATGGAATTGCGCACCCAACTCCGCCGGGCGGCCGGCTATTTCGCCTGCAACGAAGCGTTGGTCCACGGCGAGCGCCGATTCAGCTTTGCCGAAGCGTGGTCGCGGGGGGTGCGGCTTGCGAACGCGCTGACGAACGCGGGGCTGCGGCCGGGCGACAAGATCGCCACGCTGGAGAAGAACTCGATTGAAGCGGCTGACATTTTCCTCGCGGCAGCAATCGGCAATTTCGTTCGTGTACCGCTCTATGCCCGCAATCGCCGAGAATCCCATGCCCATATGATGCGCAACACCGACTGCCGGTTAGCGCTCGTTGACAACGCGCTCTTGCCCGAGGTCGCGGGACTCGAGACCGAATTGCCCGACTTGAAGCGACTGATCGTGCGCGACGGGACTTACGAGGAATGGCTCGCCCGGGCATCTGATCAGGATCCGGACCCTACCATCTCGCCAGATGATTATTGCGTTATCCGTCACACAGGGGGCACGACCGGTGCGCCGAAGGGCGTCGCCTATACCCATCGCACGTGGATGACTTGCTGCGCTGGCTTTCTGGAGGTGGGACCAAGACCTGATCCAGGCGCGACGGTATTGCATGTGGGGCCACTTTCGCACGCCTCCGGGTTCATGTTCTCTCCCTATTGGGCGGTGGGTAGCCGCAACATTATGGTGGAGGCGTTTGACCCGGCAAGCTTCCTCGAGATACTGGAACACGAAGAGGTCGGCTATGCGTTCGTCGCTCCGACCATGCTCAACGCAGTTGTTCACCACGGCAATCCGCGTGGGCACGTTTTTCCGCGCTTGAGATGTTTGCTCAGTGCTTCTGCGCCAGTTTCCGAAGCGACGTTGCGTAAGGCCCGCTCGATTTTCGGAGACGATGTGTTGCACACCGCTTACGGACAGACCGAAATTCTGCCGGTGACTGCCCTAGGCCCAAAGGAATGGTTCGGCGAAACCGAAGGATCGACGCCGCTCCAATCGGTGGGCCGGGCGATGAGCTTTGTTGATCTCGAAATCCGTGATGCCGACGGTCGCGCTCTTGGGCCTGACGAACCCGGAGAAATTGTCGCCCGGTTCGAAAACGGCCAGATGCAAGGCTTCTGGAACGATCCTGAGGAGACCGCGCTACGCCTCGTCGACGGCTGGGTAAAGACTGGCGATATTGGTCGCATCGACGCAAACGGGTTCCTCTATCTGCTCGATCGCGCAAACGACCTGATCGTGTCGGGAGGATACAACATCTATCCGGCCGAAATCGAGAATGTGATCGCCGATCATCCTCAAGTGATTGCCGCCGCCGTATTCGGTATCCCTCATGAAAAGTGGGGCGAAACGCCGCTTGCGCTGGTCGTGGTCGCGCCCGGCACTGAATTGCCAGAGCAGGAAATAATCGATTTGGTTAGCGAACGGTTGGGTTCGTTCAAGAAGCCCGGCAAGGTCGTCTTCACCACCGAACCTCTGCCGCTCAGCAACGTCGGCAAAGTGCTACGATCGAAACTCCGAGAGCCTTACTGGGCGGGGCGGGCCAGCAGAGTTTCAGGCGCATGAGGGCAACTTCTCCTGACTCAAAAGTGGCAGACCTCGTGTCGCTCGAAGCCATCACCGTTGAGAGGCGTGGCGCGGCTTTATGGGTGCACCTAAATCGTCCAGATGCGCTGAACAGCCTGACGTTGGAAATGGCCCGCGATCTTGAGTTGGCGATCGAGACGGCCGAGGCCGATCCCGCGGTGCGGGCATTCGTCATCACCGGGACGGGACGCGCCTTTTGCGCCGGAGCCGACTTGGCCGCGCTCAATGCTTATGGTGGGTCGATCATGGAACCACTGGAGCACTTCCTGGCGGAACTCGGGCGCGTGCTCAGGCGGATCGAGTTGTCGCGCTTGCCGGTCCTTGCCGCGGTCAACGGATTGGCGCTTGCCGGCGGGCTCGAACTCGTATTGTGCTGCGATCTTGTGGTGTCTGCCGAAGACGCCAGGTTCGGTGACGCGCATGCCAACTATGGCCTTCTGCCAGGCGGTGGCGGCTCGATCCGCCTTCCCCGCAAGATCGGACCGGCGCGCGCGACCTACCTCATGATGACGGGTGAATTCGTCTCCGCGAGGGAGATGGAGCGTGCAGGACTTGTGAGCAGGGTGGTGCCAGCGGAGGCGCTCGTCGATTCAACGCAGGCGGTGGTGGAAATGCTCGCCGCCAAGAGTCCCCTTGGGCTTGTGCACATCAAGGAGTTGGCCGCAATCGCTGGAGATTGCATCCTCGAAGATGGCCTGCGCCAGGAACTCGAGATCATCGGAGCCTATGCTGCCTCACACGATCTGCGCGAGGGACTAGCGGCGTTCGCAGAGAAGCGCGAACCGGAGTTCAAAGGAAAATGAGCGACATCTATATCGCCGGCGTTGGCATGACGCAGTTCGGTCGGCAACTCGACCGCAGCCTCAAGGACCTGTCGGCGGACGCCTGTGCTCGGGCTTTCGCCGATGCCGGATGCGGCCGGGAGGACATCGAGGCGGTCTTCTTTGGCAACTGCGTGCAGGGCCACATGGAAGGGCAGGACATGATCCGTGGCGAGCTCGTAGCACGCGCGGTTGGGATGCAGGGCGTGCCAGTTGTCAACGTTGAGAATGCCTGCGCCACAGCCTCGACGGCGGTCGCGATGGCGACTGCTTATGTCCGGTCGGGTATGGCGGACATCGTGCTCGCGCTCGGCGCGGAGAAGATGTGCTCGCCTGACAAGGCCTTGATGTTCAGCGCTTTCGATGGGGCGTGGGACGTGCACGAGACGGAGTGCAGCCGCGAGACACTGCTCGCTATGGGCCAAGGCGTTGAGGTGCCAGAAGGGTCGGTGTCAAACCAACCCTACAGCGTATTCATGGACATCTACGCTGCGATGTCGCGCGCCCATATGCGCACTTACGGATCAACGCAGGCGCAGATCGCAGCGGTGTCAGCCAAAAACCACGTCCATTCGACGCACAACCCGCTCGCTCAATACCGCAAACCCTACACGGTAGAGGCCGTGCTGGCCGCACCGCCAATCGTGTTTCCGCTGACACTGCCGATGTGCTCACCGATCAGTGACGGCGCTGCGGCTGCGGTGATCTGCAACTCGGCAGGCTTGCGCAAGCTGGCGGTGTCTGACGACAGGGCAATCCGAGTACTTGCGTCGGTGCTCCAGACCAGTGCCGAGCGCGACCCTTACGACTATGATCGGCACGTCACAAGGCTGGCGGCAATGCGCGCCTATGCGATGGCGGGGCTCGGCCCGTTAGACGTCGACGTTGCGGAAGTGCACGACGCGACGGCGATGGGCGAGATCATCGAAATTGAGGCTCTGGGCCTCGTGCCGCCTGGCGAGGGAGGGATTGCTGCTGAGCGTGGCGACACCGTCATTGGCGGCCGCATCCCCGTAAATCCGTCGGGCGGCCTCGAATGCAAAGGGCACCCGATCGGCGCGACGGGTCTCGGTCAGATCTACGAACTGGTGTCGCAACTGCGTGGCGATGCCGGCGCTCGCCAGATCGAGGGAGCGCGGGTCGCGGTAGCGCAGAATGGCGGCGGGGTTCTGGGCGTGGAGGAAGCCGTCGTCGCAGTCACCATCCTTGGTCGTTAAGGAGCGGATAATATGGATTTTACACCCACTGACGAGCAGCGGATGGCAGTCGAGAGCATTCGGCGCTTCCTCGACGAAAAGCTGGAGCCTGAAATTCGCGCTCACGGCGAATGCTTCATCGAGCGGCCGTTGATGCAAAAATGGACCAGCGAACTTGCCGCCTTCGGTCATATCAGTGCCCCGCACCGCGAGGAATGGGGCGGCCTCGATATAGGTTGGCTGACGCATCTCCTGATCTTCGAAGAGATCGCTTATTCGTCGCTTGATGTCGCTATTCCAGGTTTCATCAACGCGGTCGGCGCCGAACTGATCCGGCGTAGCGCGTCACCTGAAATCCAGCAGCGTTACCTGCCCGGCTTGGTCGCCGGCGAGCTCTTCGTCTCAATGGGCATTTCCGAGCCGGACGTAGGCTCAGATGTGGCGGCGGTAAGAACGCGAGCCATTCGCGACGGCGACTATTGGGTGATCAACGGCGAAAAAACGTGGATTACAAGTGGCGCATATTCGGACCTACTTATCTGCACCTGCCGGACCGGAGAGAAGGAGATCAGCCACATCCTGGTCGATCGCGCCGAAAGTCCCTATGAAGTGCGCGATATCGAAAAGATGGCACTGAATGGTCAGTCGACCGCGCAGATTTTTCTTACCGATTGCCGCGTGCCTGCGTCCAACATGCTGGGCCAGCCAGGCGATGGACTACGAAACACGTTGAAAGTCTTTGAGATCGCGCGCTGCCACATGGCAATGTGGAGCATCGGTATTGCACGCCGCGCGCTGGACGAAGCGATCGCCTATTCGAAGGAGCGTTCCCAGCATGGCCGCAAGCTTGCGGGTCATCAACTGATCGCCGACAAGCTTGCAACCATGGCAACACGGATCGACGCGGCGAGGCTACTGGCGCACCGGGCGATCTCGCTGGTCGACGCCGACGTGCGCGCTGAGGCTGAGTGCGCGATGGCCAAATGGTATGCTACGGAGATGGCGATTGGAGTGACGCGCGATGCACTTCAGATCCATGGTGGCAACGGCGTTACGCGTGAGTTCATCGTAGAACGGCTCGTGCGCGAAGCGATTATCTGCCCGATCCCCGATGGCACGACGGAAATCCAGAAGCTCATCGTCTCGCGCGCGCTGACAGGCGTCGCCGCGTTTCGATAACAGAAGGCGCCACCCGATGCACGAAGAACTAAGATACGACGACAAGGTGGTGATCGTAACCGGTGCGGGTGGAGGGCTCGGCCGCGAGCATGCGCTAATGTTCGGCAAACGCGGTGCAAGGCTGGTTGTCAACGACCTCGGAGGGGATCGAATGGGGGATGGACGATCTTCCAGCGCAGCGGATCGGGTCGTCGAAGAGATACGATCTGCCGGCGGCGAAGCGGTTGCCAATTATGATTCGGTCGAGGATGGCGCTCGAATCGTCGAAACTGCGCTCGATGCGTTCGGCACGATCGATGTCGTGATAAACAACGCCGGCATCCTGCGCGACGTCAGCTTCCACAAGATGACAGACCAGGACTGGACGTTGATCCAGAACATCCACCTCAACGGCAGCCGGGCCGTCACTCAAGCGGCATGGCCGACGCTGCGCAACAAGGCCTACGGCCGTGTCATCATGACCAGTTCGGCGGCGGGCATCTACGGCAATTTTGGCCAGGCGAATTATGCAGCTGCCAAATTGGGTATCCTAGGTCTCGCCAATGCACTGGCCGAGGAAGGGCGTTCGCGGAACATCAACGTCAATACGATCGCTCCAATCGCGGCTTCGAGGATGACTGAAACGGTCTTTCCCAAGGCGTTGCTCGACAGGTTGCGGCCTGAGGCGGTCAGTGCGTTGGTTGGCTGGCTCGCGCACGAAAGCTGTTACGAGACCAAAGGGTTGTTCGAAATCGGTGCCGGTTATGTCGCGAAACTTCGTTGGGAACGGACGTGCGGTTATCACTTGGGTAGGAACGGCATTTTCGCGCCCGAAGAAATTGCCCAGCATTGGAACAGTATCGTCGATTTCACAGACGCTGAGCATCCAACTGTCATGAACGACAGCCTCGATGCAGTACAGCGGATCATGGCGGACGATCGCCGGGATTAATCCAAACGTATTGGTTGGCTGGCCCGAGGACTATGCTCAACACCTCTGGCATTGACATGAGCAAAAGGAATACATCGGCCGCATATTGAATTTGACGATTGGCCCAAGTCAGATCATCCTTCGCACCAAAAATTGCTTCAAATAGTTAGGGAGGTGGAACTATGAGATATTTGCTTTTGGCATCTGTTGCCTTGGTCTGGTCCGGGCCAGCGTTCGCTCAACAAGCTCAAGTCGATCAAACTGAGACGGCACCATCTGAGAAAACGTCGTCTGGAACTACTGCCGACGCCTTGTCTGACGTCATCATTGTGACGGCGACCAAGAAGGGGTACGGCGAAAACCTGCAGAATGTGCCTGTCGCGGTGACCGCATTTGGCGAAGCGCAGCTCGATGCGAAATTCGTGCAAAACCTTCAAAGCTTGAGCTACGATGTCCCCAACGTCCAGCTCGAGGGTGTCGGAACGGCTCCAGGCTACGCAAACTTCACGATCCGCGGACTGGGCATCAATAGCACCATCCCTTCCATCGACCCGACGGTTGGCGTCTTTACCGACGGAATCTATCTTGGGATCAATGCAGGCGTTGTGCTCGACAATTTCGATCTCGAGGGGATCGAGGTGTTGCGCGGCCCGCAGGGACTTCTTTTCGGCCGCAATGTAACGGGTGGGGCGGTCGTGATGCGGACGACGCGCCCGGATTTCAATTTCAGGGCCAGTACCAAGGCATCGGTGGAAACCGGTCTGAAGAAAACCGTCAGTGCAATGGTCACAGGACCGATCGCTGAGGACGTCCTGGCCGCAAAGTTGGCCGTCTACTACAGCAAGGATGAGGGATGGTTCCGCAATCAGTTTGATCAAAGCAGCTTTGGCAAATCCCGCGACATCATCATTCGCCCCGCGCTTAGCGTAAAGGGCGGCGACAACTTCCGGATGGATCTGCGCTATGAGCACGGCGACATTGATGGCGATGGCGCGCCAGTGCAGAGTCACGCGATTTTCCCGCGCGACACGTTCGGAATATCGATCGATTTTCCGGGGTACTATAATGCGACCTGGAATCAAGCAATCGCAGAGACCAACATCGATGTCGGCCTTGGAGACGGTGTGATAACCAACATCATGGGTTATCGGCAATTTCGGTCGAGGGCTGCCAGCGATATTGACGGGACGCCACAGCATTTTTTCAACGGCTACTTTAACATCAATCAAGAACAGATCAGCGATGAACTGCGTTATTCAGGAAAGATCGGCGCCGTCGAGGTGACAACCGGGCTATATTACTTCGCGCAGGACCTGGCATACGCAGAGCAACGCGACCTTTTGGGCGGTGCGAGGATCTTATCGGGTGGCGGGACTCAGGACCAAACAACCTGGGGAGCGTTCGCGTCAGCTGACTGGCATTTCAGCAATACGCTCACGCTCAATATCGGCGGGCGATACAGTTGGGAACGCAAGGCCGTGCGCATCGCACCGCTGGGTGCAAATGGGTGTGACGTGAACACGTTGCGCTGTGCCACGAACTTCATCGATGACGAAAGCTGGAAAAGCTTTACTCCGAAGCTTGGGCTACAATGGCAGCCGGATAATCAAACCCAAATCTATGGCTTCTATACCCGCGGCTTCCGCAGCGGTGGCTACAATTTGCGCAATACCGATCCCGGTGTTCCGCCCGGCCCTTTCGATCAGGAAACGCAGGACAGCTTCGAGATAGGCGCGAAGAAGCAGTTCGGAAGAAGCCGCCTCAACATCGCCTCGTTCTACAACCAGATGAAGAACCTCCAACGCGAAATCAACCTCCCGGGCCCGCTGGGAGTCAGCCAAGTGATCCGCAATACGGCGGATGCAACAATCACGGGCTTCGAAGCGGAAGGCCAGTTCTTCATTGTGCCAAATCTGGTGCTCTCAGGACAGGTTGGCTATGTTCACGGGAAATATCGCAATATCCAGTTTGACATAAGCGGCGATGGCGTCATCAACGATGTAGATCGCGACCTGAAGCTTCCCAGGCTTTCACCGTGGACCTATGGTGCCGGGCTGACCTACGATCAGACACTCGGCTCAGCAGGTACTGCAACGGCCCGCATAGACTTCACTCATCGTGACAGTGCCCGGTTCACTGACAATAATGCTGGGTTTCTGTCGCCAGCAGACATGCTCGATGCAAGTCTGACATACAAAACCGCGGACCAGATCTGGCGCTTTTCGGTTTATGGGCGCAATCTACTCAACGAGGTTACATATGGCGGTGATACGCCGTTGCCAGCCGCGTTCGGTGGCCCAGGCGCCAGCTTGTCACCCCTGAATAAGGGTCGGACGATCGGCGGAGAAGTGGCGCTGAGTTTCTAGAGTGATCTGTGATTGATTGACCAACTTCACACGAACAAACGAAGATAAAAAGGTCATAGCCTGTTCCGATTCCACAAAATCGGGACAGGCTATATACTGAGGGTCTGTCATTTGACCTTTACGATGCGAGCATGCATATGGCCGGACATATACTTGCTCCAGCCTACTGTTTCTGAGCATTAGACTCTGATGACCAATTCTGTCGCACTCGGGCGATGAGATCCCTAGCGGCGGGCTTGACCGGCCAGCGAGCACGTGCGGCGTACGCTAGCACCAGCGGTTCCAGCAGACCAGTATGTGGCAGCGTGACAAATTCGTCGCGAAACCATCCGGCAGAGGTGAATGCGCTAGCCACCAATCCGACGGAATCGGTAGCGGCCACGATCCTGCGAACGAGCGGAAAATAATCCGTCATATGGATGCGATCTTCCGGGCGCTGATCGTTCACTTCGTATATCTGTCGAATGATAGGTGTATACGGCTCGGACGACGAAGGGACGACGAAGTCGCATCGCGCCAACATCTGCTTATCGATTGCAGTTTCGGAAAGGATCGGATGGTCTTTGCGAACGAAAGGCATGATATCAACCGCTGCAATCCGCTCGCATTTGAACTGAGGCCAACCGGCAAGCGCAGCCTCGAGCCCGAAGGCGACGTCGATGTCTCCGCGCGACAGCAATTGCACTGCGCGCTCACTATTTCCCGATACGATCTCGAGACGAACTCCCTCGTGGCGTTTGAGCAACCCGATTGCGGCGTCGTTGATTAGCCAGTCCATTGAACCTGGAAAAAGGCCAATTCTGAGGAGCCCAGCGTAAGGATCAGCACCACGATTGCGTTCTCTGAACAAATCGTCTGCATCCGCGAGCAAGCGCGCCGCGCGATCGATGAAGTCGCGACCCTCAGGCGTCACCAAGATGCCGCGCGACGTTCGATTGAAGAGAGCAATTCCGAGTTGTTGCTCCAGATCGGCGACGCTCTTAGTCACAGCTGACTGTGTCACGCCCACGGCATTGGCCGCTCCTGTGAAGGAACCTATTCGAGCAACTGCGACCGCATATTTGAGACGGGAATCAAGCACAGATGGGCCTTCTATGGGTTCTCGACTCCCTACGCTACAGGGAGGTGTCCGTCGTCAGAACATTTGGCACAACTCGCGGCGTGTGCTTGCGGAGTGTGGGCCTCGTCTTGGATTGATGTTTAAGCGGCGAGCTTGCGGTGTTGCAAGCGCCGATATTCGAGTGTCTGTCGTTTGATCCTTTCTCGTCGTTTGATGATCTCGGGTGCCCTGCCGAAGTAGGCGTCGGCAGGTGTCACATTGTCGAGGCTCTCGTGGTAGCGCTGGTGATTGTAGTGCTCGACGAACGCCTCGATTTGCTGTTCGAGATCGCCGGGCAGGCAGTAGTTTTCCAGCAGGACGCGGTTCTTCAATGTCTGGTACCAGCGCTCGATCTTGCCCTGTGTCTGCGGATGGAAGGGCGCACCGCGCACATGGTCCATTTGTTTGCCGTCGAGATAATCCGCCAGTTCCCCGGCGATGTAGTTGGGGCCATTGTCGCTGAGCAGACGCGGCCTATGCAAGACATTGGCATGATCACAGCCTGAGGCTTTCAGCGCCATATCGAGCGTTTCAGTGACGTCGCTGGCGCACATGGTCGAACACAGCCGCTAGGCGATGATGTAGCGTGAGTAATCGTCGAGCACCGTCGATAGATACATCCAACCCCACCCGATGATCTTGAAGTAGGTAAAGTCCGTCTGCCACATCTCGTTCGGGCGGGTGGTCTTCGTATGGAACACCTCTGCCGCCTTGATGACCGTGTAGGCCGGGCTGGTGATCAGATCATGGGCCTTGAGCAGAAGGTAAACCGTGGCTTCCGATACGAAGTAGCGCTTCTCGTCGGTGAAGCGCACCGCCAGTTCGCGCGGAGACAGATCGGTCTGTTCCAGCGCCATCTCGACGATCTCATCCTGGACCTCGGGCGCGATCCTGTTCCACACCCGGCTTGGCGCAGATGGCCGGTCTGCCAGTGCCTCCGGTCCGCCTTCAAGGAAGCGGTCATACCAGCGGTGGAAAGTGCGCCTTGCCACGCCGAGCTGGTCCAGCGTGCGCGTGGCTGGCAGGTGCGACTGCTCGACGATCCGGATAATCCCCAGCTTCTCGGATGCGGGATATCTCATTCTTCGTCTCCCCCATCCGCGATCATGCTTTTTTTGAGCAACCGATTCTCCAGGGTGAGGTCCGCTACGCATTCCTTCAGATCGCGGGCCTCACGGCGAAGATCCTTCACCTCGTCAGTGGTCGCAGAACGGGCCGTATCGCCAGCAAGCCTGCGCTTGCCGGCCTCCATGAACTCCTTGGACCAGGTGTAATACAGGCACTGGGCAATGCTCTCACGGCGGCACAGTTCGGCAATGGAAGCATCGCCGCGCAGACCCTCCAGAACGATCCGGATCTTGTCGTCGGCGGAGAAGTGTCGGCGAGTCTTGCGCCGAATGTCCTTTACGACCTGCTCGGCAGGCATCTTGGATTTTGAGGATTTGGGCTTCATCTTCGTTCCTTCGTCACTACGACGAAGCCCAAATCCTCCTTAACTTACAACCTCAAATCTGTGCCATAGGCGCTGACGGGGAACAAGTCCGGATGTGATGCCTCTTCTGCCTGCCTTTAGCTCAAGTTTTTCGAAGCCGACCTGCTCCATGGTTTCACCGAACCGTGGAATTTTCAAGTCGCCTCGACCGACTTGATCCAGTCGTCAATTTCTGACTCGATCCAGACAGTACATTTCGAACCCAGCGATCGAGAGCGGGGGAATGACCCGTCCCGCATCCGCTGATAGATCGCTGATCGTCGCATTCCGACGCGGGCCATAACTTCGGGTAGCCGAACAAGCCGCTCCTGAAATCTGGCTTCTCGATTAACCGTGCCGGATAATTCGGCACTCTCGCGCTTCGGGTCTGACATCCTGTCTTCCTGGTAACATAGCGATCCTCCCCAGGATTGATTGCGGGATACCAAACGCTCTCAGGTGTAGGAAAGCAAGAAGAACAGAAAAAGAACAAGCAGCATTGGAATGAAGCGTTTGCGAATGTGCCGGCTCAGGTGTCTGTGCGTCGGGCCCTGGACAGACCACTGATCCGACATTTTTCACCAGCAAGCTGCTTCAGCACCGCACGCAGTGACCACGAATCTTTTTCATACTTTTTTCATACACAATCCATGATGTCAG
>NZ_JAHWXO010000007.1 GCF_019857205.1 Qipengyuania pacifica
TGGATGCCCCGTGAGGATTCGAACCTCAATTGACGGAGTCAGAGTCCGTAGTCTTACCATTAGACGACGGGGCATCAACCGCGGGGGCAGCAAGAATCGCATGCTGCTCCGGGACGGGAGGCCGCGCATTTAGTTTCGTCGCGGAACAAGGTCAACCCCGTGCGAGACGGGCGCCCTTGCCCTGCCAACTGTTCACCGCTAGAATCTCGGTCAAGTCCCCGCGTACGGTGGTTTATGCGGGAGGAAAAAAGAAAGCTCTCGAAATGGCGGATCATTCTCCGCCGGACACGACAAGAGGGCACGGGACACAACGGGGCGGCAAGTCCGGCAAGGTAGCCGATTTCCGCTACAAGCGCCCCTCCCGGCCCGAAGCCAAGCAAGGCGACAGGCGCAATGCGCCGCGCCGCGATGGCGGTTTTGTATCCCGGCCAACGTCCAAATTGCACGATCAGCCAAGCCAGCTTCCGCGCAAACAGGCCTATGCTGCACTGGATCTTGGGACCAACAATTGCCGCCTCCTGATAGCGCGCCCTTCGGGCGAAAATTTCACCGTGATCGACGCTTTCAGCCGCGTCGTAAGGTTGGGCGAAGGTCTCGCCGCAAGTGGCAAGCTTTCCGATGAAGCAATGGAGCGCACTCTGGCCGCGCTGCACGTTTGCGCGGAAAAGCTGCGCCGCCGCAATGTTCGTCTGGCGCGATCCGTAGCGACGGAGGCCTGCCGTAGAGCATCAAACGGGCCGGCATTCATCAGACGCGTGAAGCGCGAAACCGGCATTATGCTCGACATCATTTCAGCCCAGGAAGAGGCCCGGCTCGCGGTTCTGGGATGCCACGTCCTGCTGGAAGAAGGTAACGGCCCGGCTATTATCTTCGATATCGGCGGTGGCTCCACGGAACTGGTACTGGTTCAACCGGGCGAAAAGGTGCCCCGCATCTTGGACTGGCTGAGCGTGCCATGGGGCGTCGTGTCGCTTACCGACACGGTCGACGGATCGGACGAGACGCACGACCTGCGGCTCGATCGTTACATGAACATGCGCCGCACCGTGGGGCGCAGCTTCGCCGAATTCGCCGAACGCATCCGCGATTACACGCGTTCGACCGAGCCGATCCGCCTTTTGGGTACGAGCGGCACCGTGACCACCCTTGCCAGTCTGCATCTGGAACTGCCCCAATATGACCGCCGCGCGGTCGACGGCCTGATCGTTCCGTCGATCGCCATGCGCGACATTTCCAACCGCCTGTCACGCATGAGCGGCCCGGACCGCAAACGCTTGCCTTGTATCGGCGACGACCGAGCGAATCTGGTCATCGCCGGATGTGCTATTCTCGAATCCATTCTCGACATCTGGCCAGCAGAGCAACTCGGCGTTGCCGACAGGGGAATTCGCGAGGGTATCTTGCGCAGCCTGATTGCCGCCGATGTAGAAGGCGACCGCAGCCGCGCGACTGTGCAAAGAATGCGAGAACAGGATGTCTAGGTCAGGAAAAGACCGCGAAACGCGCGTGCGAACTGCAAAAAAACGCACCGCGAGTTCGACCCGGTGGCTGCAGCGGCAACTCAACGATCCTTACGTCAAACAGGCCAAGGCCGAAGGTTATCGCAGCCGTGCCGCTTACAAACTGATCGAGCTGGACGAGAAGTTCGGTTTGCTGAAGGGCATCGAACGGGTCGTAGACCTCGGCATTGCGCCTGGCGGATGGAGCCAGGTCGTGCGCAAGGTAAAGCCCAAGGCGCATGTGGTCGGCATCGATCTGCTGGAGGTCGAGCCAATCGAAGGCGTTACCATTTTCCAGATGGATTTCATGGATGACACTGCACCGGCGGTCCTCGAAGAAGCCCTGGGCGGAAAGGCCGATCTGGTCATGAGCGACATGGCCGCCAATACGGTTGGCCACAAACAGACGGATCACCTGCGAACGATGGGCCTTGTCGAAGCTGGTGCCTGGTTTGCGGTCGAAAACCTGGCGCCCAACGGCACATTCCTCGCCAAGGTTCTGGCTGGCGGTACCGATAACGATCTGCTGACGCTGCTCAAGAAGCACTTCAGGACGGTGAAGCATGCCAAGCCCCCGGCAAGCCGGAAAGGCTCCAGCGAATGGTATGTCATCGCACAGGGGTTCAAGGGCTGAAGCACAAATGAAAAGGCCCCGCAGAAGCGGGGCCCTTACTTACCGTAGACTGTTCCGGCTTATGCGCCCGGCTTAACGCCGCCAGCCTCCGTAGCGGCATTGTCTGCCGCAACCGGTTCATCGGCTGCCATCGCGCCAGCGGCTTCGGCATCGGTGGGCGTTTCGCCGCCAAGGTCCACAGCATCGTCAGCTTCGTCGGCCTCGGGAGCTACAGGGGCCGGCTTGGCCGGAGCACCGCCGTTGGCTGCCAGATATTCCATGACGTTGGCGCGATCTTCCGGCTTGGACAGGCCAGCAAAGCTCATCTTGGTGCCGTTGGCGAATGCACGAGGGCTGGTCAGCCAGGCATCCATATTTTCCCAAGTCCAAGTTCCGCCATGATCGCTAAGCGCGCTGGAGAAGGCGAACCCGCCGTGCCCCGTGCCGATCGTTTCGCCCATGACGCCGTAAAGGTTCGGACCGATGCCATTGGCACCGCCCTGTTCAATGGTGTGGCAAGCCGTGCACTTGGCAAAAACCTTTTCGCCGGCTGCCGCATCGGCACTTGCGAGCAAGGTGCCGAGATCGGGCCCGGCATCGGCGCCACCATCTTCGGCTACGCCCTCGATGAAAAAGCCCGGCTCTTCGACATGCGCATGCTTATCCGCAGTGAAATACATGCCTGAAACGATGGAACCTCCGAGCGCAACGATCCCTGCGAAGAGGACCCAGCCCGCGGCGGTGTTGAAACGATCATCCATTACGTAAAATACCCGGCGAAAATCGGTTGGTCTGATGGTTGCGCGCCGCTCTAGTGTGCAAGGCGGGCTTTCGCAAGTGCGCAAGCAGCAATAGCGCTTGATGCGCGAGAAAGGCCGCCTTAACGCGCCGGACATCATGCGTCAGTTCGCCAAACCTGCCCTCGCCCTTGTCGATTCGATGCGCTCCGCTGCGGCGGAGCAGCCCGCGCAGGCGATTGCTTTCGGAGGGGCGCCAGGTTCCAATTCGCATCAGGCGGCAATGCAATTTGCACCCGATGCACTGCCCCTGCCCTGTTTCAGCTTCGAAGATGCGCTGGAAGCGGTTGAAAATGGCGCAGCGGGTTGCGCCATGATCCCGATCGAAAACAGCCAGCATGGCCGTGTGGCCGATATTCACTTCCTGCTTCCGGAAAGTGGCCTGTCGATAGTGGCAGAACATTTCATGCGCATAACGCATTGCCTGATGGCGCTGGGAAACGGACCATTCGAGGCCGCCTACAGCCATCCGCAAGCGCTCGGCCAGTCTCATAAATTCCTGTCAGACCGCGGGATCGTCGGCCTCAGCCATGCAGACACGGCAGGTGCCGCTGCCTTCGTTGCGGAAAGCGGAAAGGCCAATGTCGCTGCGATCGCCCCGTCACTGGCAGCAGACCTTTACGGCCTCGATATCGTGGAGCGGGAAGTCGAAGATGCTCCCGACAACACGACCCGCTTTGTCGTTCTCGCCAAAGATGCACTGGATCCGGCAAACCTTGCCGGCGCCCAGGCGATGACCACCTTCATTTTCGAAGTGAAGAACATTCCCGCCGCGCTCTACAAGGCGCTCGGTTGTTTCGCGACCAATGGCGTGAACATGACCAAGCTCGAAAGTTACCAGAAAGGCGCCAGCTTCGCGGCCACGCAGTTCTTCGCAGATATCGAGGGCGCACCGGGTGAAGCCCGGGTAGATGCGGCGCTCGAAGAGCTGGCCTTCCAGACCAATGGCGTCAGACTGCTTGGCAGCTATGCGCAAGTCCGCAAACGCGGGTAGAGATTGATTTCAGCCGGTTTTAATCCGCCGCCTGAACCACGCCAGCTCTATTCGTCAGCGTAGATCGCCACTTCGGACAAGCCTTCGCTGGTCGCACGACCGCGATACATGCCGCTAGTATTCATCGAGAATAGCGCGTCGCCGCTGCGATCCACTACGATGACACCGCCGTCACCGCCCATTTCTCCCACTTCGGCGATGACCGTATCCGCCGCGAGTTGCGCGTCCTCATTCCCGAGGTCGATACGCGCGCAAATCATCCGGGCGACGCCGGCGCGTATGAAGAATTCACCCCAACCTGTCGCAGACACTGCGCAGCTGCGATTGTCGGCATAGGTCCCTGCGCCGATAATGGGTGCATCGCCGATGCGACCCCAGCGCTTTCCGGTCATTCCGCCGGTCGACGTACCTGCCGCCATATTGCCATCATGGTCGAGAGCCACTGCCCCGACGGTGCCGAACTTGACGTCGACGTCGATCGCCGAAAGCTTTTCTGCCTTCATGCGTTCGAGCGATTCCCGCCGGCGCTCGGTTTCGAACCATTCGCTGGGCATGTTTTCGATCCCCTGCTCCGCCGCGAATGTCTCCGCGCCTTCGCCGGAAAGCATGACATGCGGGCTGTTGGTCATCACCTTGCGCGCAAGCTGGATCGGATGCCTGATCCCGCGCACCCCGGCGATCGCGCCTGCATCGCGTGTGCGCCCGTCCATAATCGATGCGTCCAGCTCGATATCGCCGTCCCAGGTGAACACCGCACCGCGCCCGGCATTGAATAACGGATCGTCTTCCATAGGCTCAATTGCGGCCTGGATCGCATCCATCGCCGTGCCGCCATTCCGCAGGACCTTGGCTCCGGCGTCGAGTGCCTTGCGCAGTGCTTCGCGATAGGCTGCATCCTGTTCCGGCGTCATGTTATCGCGCGCGATGGTCCCGGCACCGCCGTGGATGGCGATCGACCACCGCCCATTTTCCTGTGCCGCTGCGGGCATGGACAGGACGATTGAAAATGCGGCCAGCAAACGGGCCAGGGGGGCGAAAAATCCACTCATGGGAATGGGATAGCAGCCGCAGTTATCCACTCAACCCCCCGACCGATTTTGTTCACGCGGCTCGGCATGATACGCTCGTCCGACCGAGCACCAACGGGGAGAGGCTTGATGATTTTCGACCGTTATCGTTTCAACGAACAGTTGGCGA
Organism: Qipengyuania pacifica; assembly: GCF_019857205.1. Classification (GTDB taxonomy): domain Bacteria; phylum Pseudomonadota; class Alphaproteobacteria; order Sphingomonadales; family Sphingomonadaceae; genus Qipengyuania; species Qipengyuania pacifica. Next base: position 5,101 of record NZ_JAHWXO010000007.1, read on the forward strand.
TGGATCTGGGGGAGAAAATTCTTCTCGCCCTGATCGCGCTTGTCGTGACCTGGCTTGCCGCACGCGCGGCGAAATGGGCTTTCGCCAAGCTCGTCGACACTGTGGATTTCTTCAGACGCGGAACCGGTAACGGCCAGTCGCTCGGAGAATCCCTTGGGAAAATCGTCAGCCTCCTGATCTGGCTGTTCGGGCTGTTGGTCATTCTCAACATCCTCGATCTCGGCGGAGTGTCCGGACCGATCGACAGCCTGCTTCAGAATGTCGTGGCATTTCTGCCTAACCTTCTTTGGGCAGGACTCATCTTCTTCATCGGCATGATGGTCGCACGAATTGCGCGCGACCTTGTGGTCACGACCTTGCAGACCGTCGATTTCGATAAGTGGGCCAATCGCGGCGGGGTCGACAATGTCACCGGCAACCCTGCCATCAGCAAAACCATCGGTACGATCGTCTACGTCCTGATTGCAATACCCGTGGCCATTGCAGCGCTTGAGCAGCTCGGTATCGAATCGATCAGCAACCCTGCATCACGCATGCTCGAAATGATCTTCTCGGCCATTCCCAACATCATCGGCGCCGCCGTTCTGCTGGGCATCGGTTATCTGATCAGCAAGTTCGTCGTGCAGATCCTGAAGGAAGTTCTTCCGGGGCTTGGCGTCGATAGGGCATTGGCGGAAAGCGGTCTTATCACCGAGGGCACCACAGCATCGGCAATCATCGCCCGCGTCGCCCAGGTTGCGATCCTGCTGTTCTTCGCCATCGCGGCGACGAGGCTGCTCGGCTTTCCTGAACTGACGGCGATCCTCGACCAGCTCCTCGAATTGGGCGGAAGGGTCATCTTCGGAGCGGTGGTCATCGCTTTTGGTTTCCTGATCGCCAATCTGCTTGCCCGTCTTATCGCGGGCGATGCAGGAGGGACGACCGCGGCGACCATCGTGCGTTGGGCAACGATCATCCTGTTCGTCTTCATGGGCCTGCAGTTCACCGGCATTGGCGGTATGATTCCGGCCAATGCGCTGACGATCCTGATTGCCGGCGTGTCTGTCGCAGGCGCTCTGGCCTTCGGCCTTGGCGGTCGCGACTGGGCCGCACGGAAGCTGGAGCAGATGGATAACGATCTGGGCGGGACTGGTTCTGCGCCAACGCCGACACCGCGTCGCAAGGCTGCGTCGAAGTCGACCGATCCCTTGCCGCCGGGCGCCTGATCCAGCCGACCGGTCTGGCACAAATGAGAAGGATGCGGAGCTAACCACTCCGCGTCCTTTTCTTATTCAGTCTCGTCGGAAAATAGCCAGTATGGCGTCACCGCGTTGCGGGCCGCCCCCGCGAACGCGATGCATCAGAGCCAGCGCAGGCGTCGAAAGACGACGAGCAGCCCCACGAAGAGCAGCGCGCACAGAGCGACGACGGCCCAGAATGCCTCCGGATTGTTCATGCCCGGCATGCCTCCCACGTTGATGCCAAGGAGGCCAGTCAGGAAGCTCAATGGCAGGAAGATGCCCGCCACGATCGTCAGCATGTAGGTTGCGTGTTCGCTGCTGGCGAGGCTGCGCGCGCGCAGTTCGTCCTGCAGGACAACCGCGCTCTCCTTGCTGATATCGATATCGTCCAGATAGCGACGCAGACGCGCGATGCTTTCGGCTATCTCGCGCCGATCGTGATCCTCGAACCAAGCCGGTGCATCGCGGCTGATCTGTTCGAGTGCCTCGTGTTGCGGGGCCATGTGCCGCTTGAGGGCGAGCGAATTGCGACGAATGCTCGAGATCTTGGTGAGCATCTGATCCGCGTGCTCGTCGGGATCATCGTCTTCCAGAAGATCGAGAACCTCGTTCATATCGACGATGGACTGGCTCATGCGGGTGATGAGCAGTTCGGCGAGCAGCGTGATGGTGGCGCCCGCGTCTGGCGGGCCTTCACCGCGATCGAGCAACGATACGATTTCGCGCGGTGTCTGGAGGGGATGACGGCGCAGCGTCACCAGCCGCCTTCCGTCACACCAGAACTGCATGGAGATCATGTCTTCCGGCTCTGCGCCCGGATTGAAGTTGATCCCCCTAAGCGTGCCGACCAGGTTCGTGCCTTCGCGGAACGCGCGCGGCCGGGTCTGGTCGCTGGTCAGCAGTTCTGCGGTGGGCTCGGGAATCCGGAGATGATCTTCGAGCCAGTCCTTCACGCCATCCCGAGTGCGGCAAATGTGGATCCAGAGCACTTCGTCGGGAGTGGACGGCTGCCAGCTTTGGACCTCGTCCCAGTGGATCATCCGTGCGCTGCCCGTTCCATCGAGCACACGCCCGAACAGCAGGGGAGTATCGGTGTCGGCGGCATCGGTTTCCTGACTCATCGGCCCATCATGCAACAAGGAGCCGCCGCTGTCATTGCCCCTTAATGATCGGGCGACTATATCCGTGTCATGTCCTCCGTACGCCCATGGCGCGATATCATGCGCCGCCAGTCCCGCCAGATCATGGTCGGCAATGTCCCCGTGGGGGGCGATGCGCCGATCACCGTGCAGACCATGACCAACACGCCGACCGAGGATGTGGGCGCGACGATCGACCAGATCCGCCGCTGCGAGGATGCCGGCGCGGACATCATCCGCGTGTCATGCCCGACGGCGGAAGCGACCGAACATTTCGACAAGATCACCAAGGCGGCCAACGTTCCGATCGTTGCCGACATCCATTTCCATTACAAACGGGCGCTGGAAGCGGCGGACAAGGGCGCAGCGTGCCTGCGCATCAATCCCGGAAATATCGGTTCGTCCGAACGCGTCGCCGAAGTCGTCCGCGCAGCCAAGGCCAATGGCTGCGCGATCCGCATTGGCGTCAATGCGGGCAGTCTCGAGAAGGACCTGCTCGAGAAATATGGCGAACCGTGCCCCGAAGCGCTGATCGAGAGTGCGCTCGACCATATCAAGCTGTTGCAGGATCACGATTTCCACGAATTCAAGGTGGCCGTCAAAGCCAGCGACGTGTTCCTGGCAGTGGCGGCTTATCACGGGCTCGCGGATGCGGTGGATTGCCCCTTGCATCTGGGCATCACCGAAGCGGGCGGTCTCGTCGGCGGGACGGTGAAAAGCTCCATCGGGATCGGCAGCCTCCTGTGGGCCGGTATCGGCGATACAATTCGCGTTTCGCTTTCGGCAGAGCCCGAGCAGGAAGTGAAGGTCGGCTACGAAATCCTCAAGAGCCTGGGCCTGCGCACCCGCGGCGTGCGGGTTGTCTCCTGCCCAAGTTGTTCGCGTCAGGGCTTCGATGTGATCCGAACGGTCGAAACGCTGGAGAAGCGGCTCGAACATATCAAGACGCCGATGAGCCTGTCGGTGCTCGGCTGTGTCGTGAACGGCCCGGGCGAGGCTCGGGAAACCGACATCGGCATTACCGGCGGCGGCAATGGCAAGCACATGGTCTATCTGTCGGGCGTGACCGATCATCATGTGAAAAGCGACGACATGCTCGACCACATCGTCCGCCTCGTCGAAACCAAAGCCGCCCAGATCGAGGCGGGCGAAGCCGTAGCCTTCGATCCGCATGCCAAGGAAGCGGCGGAGTAACCCGCTTTACCCGAAATTAAGCTTGATCGGCCATCCTTGCGTTTATGCGTGAGGCCGCCCTTCTTGCCGTTGCAGTACTGGCTTTCGTTGGCAGTGCCTTCGTTCCCGGAGGTGCGTTCGATGCGGCGACGCACAGCGCGAACGCCGAACCCACTGACAAAACCACGGCCAGGGATTTTGCGCGTGAGCAACCGAAGCCCGAAACGCTCGACTACGCATCATGGGTGGCAGGCACGACGGAACTCGCCCGCGCAGGCGATGGACATTTCTATGCCGATGCCATGGTCAACAATTCGCGGATCCGTTTCCTGATCGATACGGGGGCCAGTGTCGTGGCACTGACTGGCGCCGATGCGCGCGCGGCAGGATTGCACTGGTCGGCTGCCGATGTCCGGCCCATCGCACGCGGCGCATCCGGTCCGGTTTTCGGGGTCGCACTCACGCTCGATCATATTTCGCTGGACGGGCACGAGGCGAATAACGTCAGTGCGATCATTGTGCCCGAAGGCCTGGACACATCGCTCTTGGGTCAAAGTTACCTTTCGACCGTTCAGCCGGTTCGGATCGAACACGACAAAATGGTGCTAGGCGAATAGGTCTTTCGTTCCGGCGCAATGTTCATGGCGCGGCCAGAACCGTGCTGATAGGGTGACCGACATGAAACGACGGGACCTTCTCAAAGGATCGCTGGCCGCCGGCGCAGCCGTAGCCCTACCGAGCCGACTGTTCGCACAGTGGAATCCCACTGCCACGCGCGATGCCAAGCTCATGGACATCGCCCGCGAAGAACTGGTCAGGGTCGGCGGAAACATCTGGCGCAAGGATATCGTCGCCATCGCAGATTTCGGACTGCATTCGGCCCGGCGACGCTTCCATTTCGTAGACCTCGAGAACGAACGGGTGGCAAGCTATCATGTCAGCCATGGCACGGGTTCGGATAGCGAACACGACGGCTGGCTGAAACGATATTCCAACATCGAAGGCAGCGAAGCATCGAGCCGCGGCGCCTTCATGACCCGCAGCTGGTATGTCGGCCGATATGGCACGTCGATACGACTGGACGGCCTTGATCCGACCAACTCCAACGCCCTCCCCCGTGCGATCGTCATGCACAAGGCGAATTATGCGACGCCTGAGCATGTCGAACGATACGGCCGCCTTGGGCGGTCAAACGGATGTTTCGCCATGGGGCCGGACCAGTTCGACCGCGCGTTGATCGATCTTGCCGGGGGTCGCCTGCTGGTTTGTGGTAGTTACGGTCTGGCGGAAGACGGCACCACCGTTACGCCGCCGATCGCACAATACGATCTGCTGCGTAACGAATATGGCGGAACCTACGAACGGACCAATCCCGGCGCGTTCTAGGCGGCGTCAGCTGGTCTGCAGGTCGTCGACGATTTCGACCACTTCTTCACTTGTCTGACGTGCACGATCGCTCTGGCGCGGAGCGTCCAGTGCCGCGAGAACCGGCGCGTCACGATCATATATGTCGGCAAACTTGGTCAGGTTTCCGTTCACGTCCACCCCGTAGGTGAAATAGGTGATGTAGACCGGCCACTGCTTCGCCATCGGATAGCGCGTGTATTCCCTGCCGGCGGTGATTTCAGACACTTCCTGCTGAATTGCCGGCAATTCGTCACGATTGGCGGCATTACCGAGCATCGACATGGTCATCGCCAGTTCGCGAGCGCCCTGCACCCGGATACAGCCGTGACTGAGGGCGCGGCTGTCCTGATTGAACAACGCCTTGGCCGGCGTATCATGCAGGAAGATCGCATGTTCGTTGGGCATATCGAGCTTCATCAGACCGAGCGAATTGCCCGGCCCCGGCTGCTGAACGACGGTTACCCAGCCATTGGCGCCCTTGGTCGCTTTGTATCCGTTGGCACGCGCCCATCCCGGATTGTTGAGCACCTTCGCCCCCAGACCTTCACCCTTCACGATGGACTGCGGAACCGTCCAGGTGGGATTGAAGATCACGGCCTCGACCATTTCGGCCAGCTGAGGCGTCGCGGTACGTCCGGGCTTGCCCACGACCACGCGGTAGTTCTTGATGATCTTGTTATTCACCGTGAGGCGAAGCTGATACTCGGGCACGTTGGTCAGCAGATATTGCTTGCCTAGATCGCGTCCCAGCCAGCGCCAGCGATCCATGTTGGCGCGGATCAGCTTGCGCTTCGCCGGGTCGGTCGTTTTGGCGAGTTCTTCCTTCAGCCGCGCATAGTCAGGAGATACCGGGTTGAGTGCGGTCAGCGTCCCGGCAATGTCCCCCGTCTCAACAGCCGTCAGGAGCAAGCGGTCCGAAGGCAGGACGTCGGGATCGGGATCCACGACAAACCACTGGCGGCGAGCGTCCATAGGTGTGCGTCCGTCGCGCAGGTCTTCCACGAGCCATACGAAAATCTCGCTGGCTGTTTCATTGAGCGCGGTGCCGGGACCGTTTGCAATCGCTGCGGAAAGCTCGTCGGCACGATAATCGGCGGGCGACAGTCCTTCGGCCTCCACCGTGGGGATGAACGCGAGCAGTTTTTTCGCCTGTGGAACGGACCATTCGCGAACATAGACAGGAAGCTGCTGGACGATTTCGCGCGACGATGTGCGGATATCGTCGAAGCTTTCATCGACGCTTGGCGTAGCAGGCTGCTGCGGGGCTTTATTGCGGTAATCGGGAAGCTTTTCCGTCACCTTGGCCGGTTCGGGAGGGACGAGGTTTTCCGGCGCGTTGTCCTGAGCCAGGACAGAAGTCGCGCAAAGGGCCGCCCCCATTGCAGTACCGAAAATCAAACGAAAACGTGTCATAAGTCCTACCAGATGCGCCCCGCGCCGTTCAGCGCGTTTGGCCGGATAATAGCCCAATGCACAGGGCTAATCCAATATCCCTTCTTTCGCAGGCCTGAATTGTCGGTGACTATAGCAGAAAGGGCGCATAGGGCGTGGCGATGAACCGGGACCATGCCTTGCTGCCAGTCTTTGCGGCTGCGTTCGCGGTCGCCTGCCTGTCCCTGATGGACGCCTTCATGAAAAGTGCCGCTCTGGCGGTCGGTGCGCTGACGGCGGCATGGCTGCGTTCGGTCATTGCAACCGGAATTGCGCTTCCGCTGTGGCTCGTGCGCGGCCGCGCCCGCTGGCCGCGTCCCGAGGTACTCAAACTTCATCTGCAGCGCTCGATCATAGCGACATTCATGGCGCTGACGTTCTTTTACGCGATCACCAAACTGCCGCTGGCCGAAGCGATTGCGATCAGTTTCGTGGCGCCGCTGATTGCGCTCTATCTTGCGCGGGTAATGCTGGGCGAGGCGATCCGGAGAGAGGCAATCTATGCCTCCATACTGGGCTTTATCGGCACACTGATCATTATCGGCGGCAAGATCGGCCAGGCGGATTTCGATGCCGACACGGCGCTGGGGCTCACATCGATCCTGGCGTCCGCTTTGCTCTACGCCTACAGTTTCATACTGATCCGGCGGCAATCGCAGGTTGCCGGGCCCGCCGAAATCGCGACCTTCCATTCCGGGGTATCGGTGATCATCCTGGGGCTGGCGGCGCCGTTCCTGTTCGAAATGCCAAACCTGAAAATACTGGGCGATCTGGCCGCGGCTGCCTTCCTGACAGTGGCCGGGGCGATGGGCCTTGCCTGGGCTTATGCGCGCGCCGAAGCACAAGTGCTGGTGCCGCTAGAATATTCGGGCTTCTTATGGGCATCGCTGTTCGGTTGGCTGTTCTTCGCCGAACCGCTGACCATGCCGACGACCATCGGCACCGCCATCATCATCACATCATGTTGGGTAGCGACCCGGAAACGTCGCGTCGCGATCGTGCCGGAGGTTCCCTAGCGGCCTGATCGCTGTTCGGTAGATCGCTCGGTCTCGCCAGCCTGGGCGGGCCCGTCTGCAAAAGTGAAAGCAGCTGCAAAGCAACCGACAATGCCAAGCGCGGCAGCAATTACTGCAAAACGAAGCGGACCACGTGAGCGTTCGCCCGCATCCGATAGCGGAGACATGTGAAACTCCCTCATTCAGCCTTTTGGCCAATACGGCCTTATTGCCATGATTTAGCCTTAATAACCAGAGAAAGCTGCGCGAAGTTCCGTCAAAGCCGCACACCACCCTGCCGCGCACTTGATTTTTGCGCAGGTTCAGCGCAGGTGCGCGGCACATTCTGCCGCTCTGTCCATTGGTCAGATGACGGCTCTCAACTGAAAGGACAGACGCGCGCATGACTCAGGTCGGCAAGGACACGCTCGGAACCCGCTCAACCCTCACCGTGAACGGCAAGGATTACGCCTATTACTCCTTCGCCAAGGCGGAGAAGACAATCGGCGACGTGTCGAAGCTGCCCTTCAGCCTGAAGGTCCTGCTCGAAAACATGCTCCGCTTCGAAGATGGCGGCTTCACCGTATCCACCGACGATGCGCAAGCGATCGCGGACTGGCAGAAGAACCCGGCCACCGGCAAGGAAATCCAGTATCGCCCGGCACGCGTGCTGTTGCAGGATTTCACCGGCGTCCCCTGCGTGGTGGACCTTGCCGCAATGCGTGACGCCATCAGCAAGCTGGGCGGCGAAACGTCCAAGATCAATCCGCAGGTTCCGGTCAATCTGGTGATCGACCACTCGGTCATGGTCGACGAATTCGGCCACCCCAAGGCGTTCGAAAAGAACGTCGAACTCGAATACGCCCGTAACGCGGAACGCTACGACTTCCTCAAATGGGGTTCGAAGAGCTTCCGGAACTTTACCGCAGTGCCCCCGGGCACCGGCATCTGCCACCAGGTGAACCTGGAATATCTGGGCAAGGGCGTGTGGTCGTCCGAAGGCGATGATGGCAAGCTGGTCGCCTATCCCGACACCTGCGTCGGCACCGACAGCCACACCACCATGATCAACGGTCTCGGTGTGCTGGGCTGGGGCGTCGGCGGTATCGAAGCCGAAGCCGGCATGCTCGGCCAGCCGGTATCCATGCTCATCCCCGAAGTCGTCGGCTTCAAGCTGACCGGCGCCATGGCGGAAGGCGTGACCGCCACCGACCTGGTGCTGACCTGCGTTCAGATGCTGCGCGAAGTCGGCGTGGTCGGCCGGTTCGTGGAATTCTACGGCGAAGGCGTCGCCAACCTCACGCTCGCCGATCGCGCGACGATCGCCAACATGGCGCCAGAATACGGCGCAACCTGCGGCTTCTTCGGCATCGACGAGAAGACCCTCGAATACATGCGCCTGACCGGGCGCGACGAAGAAACGATCGCGCTGGTCGAAGCCTATTCGAAAGAACAGGGCATGTGGTTCACCCCCGAGAACGAGCCGGTCTTCACCAAGACGCTCGAACTCGACGTCGCGAAGGTCGTGCCCAGCCTTGCCGGGCCCAAGCGCCCGCAGGACCGCGTCGCGCTGCCGCAGGTGGACGAGCTGTTCAACAGCGATCTCGCCACCGTATACAAGAAGGACAAGCCGGCGCGTGTCGAGGTCGACGGCAAGGACCATGACATCGGCGACGGCGACGTCGTCATTGCCGCCATCACCAGCTGCACCAACACGTCGAACCCCGACGTGCTCATCGCAGCCGGCCTCGTGGCCAAGAAGGCCAATGAAAAGGGCCTGAAGCCGAAGCCCTGGGTCAAGACGTCGCTGGCACCCGGGTCGCAGGTCGTCACCGACTATCTCGAGAAGAGCGGCCTGCAGACCGATCTCGACGCGCTCGGGTTCGATCTCGTCGGTTATGGCTGCACCACCTGCATCGGCAATTCGGGTCCGCTCGCTCCGCCGATCTCCAAGGCGATCAACGGCAACGACATCGTTGCGGCGTCGGTCCTTTCGGGCAACCGCAATTTCGAAGGCCGCGTATCGCCCGACGTGCGCGCGAACTTCCTTGCCAGCCCGCCGCTCGTGGTCGCTTACGCCCTCAAGGGCACGGTGACGGAAGACATCACCAACACGCCGATCGGCCAGGATCAGAACGGCAATGACGTGATGCTGGCCGACATCTGGCCGACCAACGAAGAGGTGCGCGAGCATCGCGCGGCCAATATCGACCGCGAAATGTTCGTCACCCGCTATGCCGACGTCTACAAGGGCGACGAGCACTGGCAGGCGATCAATGTCGAGGCGTCGGATACCTACAGCTGGAACCCGACCAGCACCTATGTAGCGAGCCCGCCGTACTTCGAAGGCATGGGCATGGAGCCTGCGCCGGTCACGGATATCGCCGGTGCGAAGCCGCTGGCGATTCTGGGGGATTCGGTAACGACCGATCACATCTCGCCAGCTGGTTCGATCAAGGAAGACAGCCCGGCCGGCGAATATCTAAAGAGCCATCAGGTCTCGAAGCAGGACTTCAACTCCTACGGTTCGCGTCGCGGCAATCACGACGTGATGATGCGCGGCACCTTTGCCAACATCCGTATCAAGAACGAAATGGTTCCGGGCGTCGAAGGTGGTTACACCACCTACAATGGCGAGCAGATGGCGATCTACGACGCTGCCATGAAGCACAAGGCCGATGGAACGCCTCTGGTGGTTATCGCCGGCAAGGAATATGGCACTGGCTCAAGCCGCGACTGGGCGGCCAAGGGCACCATTCTTCTGGGCGTTCGCGCGGTTATCGTCGAAAGTTTCGAGCGCATCCACCGTTCGAACCTCGTCGGCATGGGCGTGCTTCCGGTGCAGTTCAAGGATGGCGAAACCCGCGCTTCGCTGGGCCTGACTGCGACGGACAGCTTCTCGATCAAGGGGCTGGCCGATCTGAAGCCGGGCCAGGATATCGAGGTCGATGTGACCCGTGAAGACGGATCGACATTCACCTTCACCGCGCTGTGCCGCATCGATACGGCGAACGAGATGGAATATTACCGCAACGGCGGTATCCTCCAGTACGTCCTGCGCAACCTGGCAGCGGCTTGATTGCACGGTCGCTCCTCGCAGTAACGGCGGCGGGCTTGCTCGCCGCCTGCTCTGCGGGCGCACCAACCGATGCAGACGCCGGATCAACCCAGGACCAGGCCGGCGTTCTCCTGATCGAGCCCAAGGCGCTCGCCCTGCGGCTTGATGCCGGCGACGCCATCCAGCTTATCGACGTGCGCACGCCGGAAGAGTTTGCGGATGGCCACATCGAAGGTGCGATCAATATTCCGGTCGATCAATTCGATCCAGCCACCCTGCCCGATCCGCAAGGCGCCGAGCGCATCCTCTACTGCCAGTCCGACCGTCGTTCCGGTATTGCTGCAGAGAAGCTGGCGGCAAATGGCGATACGGCCGTGCATATGAAGGGTGGCATCCGGGCCTGGGAAGGCAACCACCTGCCGGTAACGCGTGACTGAGCGGCCAAGAATCTGACATGGCGATCCTTGGCCGCCTGTCCCGGGTATTGAGGCGCGAGCCTGTCGATGAAAGGGCCGATCCGGCGATCCTTGCTGCGATCGGAACCGAGGTTCGCGAGAGAGTGCAGGACCATCCGAAAATCCAGGCCATAGGCGGCGATAAGGCCGACCTGTTCCTGCTTCCGAAGCTGTTGTCTCCCAGGCAGTGCCGCAAACTCATCGCAATCATCGACAGTCGCATCCAGCCGTCGGTTCTCTTTTCGGAAACAGTCGCGCCGAAGGGACGCACCAGTTCCACGCATTTCTTCTCGCAGGATCTGCCGGAAACGAGGGCACTTGCCGCCAAAATCAGTGAGATAACGGGTATCGGTTTGCACCATGCCGAGCCGCTGCAGGGGCAGCGATATCGCGTGGGCGAGGAGTATCGCCATCATCGCGATCACTTCCGGATCGATAAGCCGCATTGGCAGATCGAGCGGCGGCGCGGTGGGCAGCGCACATGGACCGCCATGGTCTACCTCAACGCAGTCGAGGAAGGTGGCGAAACCGACTTTTCCGAACTGGATTTGAAGATCGTACCCGAGCCCGGCTTACTGGTGTTATGGGACAATATGGACCGTCAGGGCATGCCCAATCCTGCAACGCGGCATGCCGCCCTGCCCGTTCTGGCGGGACGCAAGCATGTGGTGACGCAGTGGTATCGTCAGGGCGAATGGAGCATGCAACAGCGCGGATGACACTGCCGCTGGGCGAGCTCAGACCCCGCGCTTGATGCGGAATCTGCGACGGCCGAGAACGGCAACTGCAGCCATACCGAAAAGAGCCATCATCGGCGGTGCCGGAACATCGGTGCCGCTCGAACTTGGCGGTGGCGGTGGCGGAGGCGGTGGCGGTGGAGGCGGTGGCGGTGGCGGCTGGTCGCCTCCACTCGTTGAGGTCGAAGAGCTAGTCGAAGACGACGTGCTGGAAGAACTCGAACTTGAGCTGCTGGTCGAGCTTGAGGAGCTGGTGCTCGAGGTCACGTTTCCTGAACTAGACGTGCTAGTTGAAACATCACCCGAACTACTGCTGCTCGTTGTCGTGCTTACTTCGCCGGTAGACGATGAAGTGGAACTGCCCCCAGTGGATGTGGAAGTCGATGTCCCGCCACTGGAAGTGGTGGAGGTAATCGTAATTGGTGGCAACTCGCCGCCAGTAGTAGTGGTCGAGTTCACGACGACGCTGCCGCCGCCGCTGGAGCCGCTGAAGAAGCCGCCGAAGAACCCGCCGCCAAAGCCGCCGCCGAAACCGCCACCACCATAGCCACCTCCCGGGATGGAGCGCGCGGAGCCGCCGCCGCCGATCGGTGCCGCTGCAGGCAACGGCGGTACCGGTACAGGTACCATCGCCTGACGATAGACGGGCGGACAGATGTTATTGGGATCGTAGGCCGCCTGCGGAGAATCTGCGGGCACGCATTCAGCCTGCCGCGGAGGAATGGTGCGAGCGCGCGGCACGGTCGGCCGGGGGACGGCGCGTGGCTTCTGTTTCACATATTTGGCCTGCTTGACCGACTTGGTCTTGTATTGCGGACTGTCGGAAATCGGCTTCTCGGCAACGTGGACCGCGCCGCCTGCAAGCAGGGCGCCGCCCGCTGCAGTGGCCGATAGTTTGGCAAGAGCTGACTTGACCGACATCGCTTCGAATTCCTTTTACGACCGGGCCAGGATGTTTGGGAAGCCCCCATCCCCGCCGCGATCCTATAGTGTTTTCGCGAATCCCCCCGGGTCTTCACGCATAATTACTGATCGCTATTGCGCCCAGAAAGTGAATTTTCTCGACAAATGCGAGGCTTGAAGACGACCCGTCCCGTTTCGGGACCGAATCCACCCCTTGGTTAAAACCGCCGATGCGCTCACTTGTCGAACATGTCGGACTGCGGTTTCGATGGTGCCGCGAGGCCCAGGTGCAACCATCCGCCATCGTTGAGGCAGCGCCCCCGCGCGGTGCGAGCAATGAGGCCAAGCTGGATGAGATAGGGCTCGATCACCTCCTCCACCGTATCGCGCGGTTCGGAGAGGCCCGCCGCCAACGTCTCGACGCCGACCGGCCCGCCCTTGTAGGTCGTTGCGATCATGGTGAGATAGCGCCGGTCCATCGCGTCGAGGCCGAGACTGTCGACCTCGAGCCTGGTCAGTGCCTCGTCAGCCACTCTGGTGGTCACGACCGGCTCTTTAAGAACCGATGCGAAGTCACGCACGCGCCGCATCAGGCGGCCTGCCACGCGCGGCGTGCCGCGCGATCGGCGGGCGATTTCACGGGCGCCGCCTTCATCGATAGCCATGCCCAGCAATCCTGCCCCGCGGCTGACGACCTTGAGCAGTTCGTCTTCAGTATAAAAATTTAGCCTGACGGGAATGCCGAACCGGTCGCGCAAGGGAGTGGTCAGCAAGCCCTGACGCGTGGTCGCCCCCACGAGCGTGAACGGCGGCAAGTCGATCCGCACGCTGCGCGCGCTCGGCCCTTCGCCGATGATGATATCGAGCGCGCGGTCTTCCATCGCCGGATAGAGCACCTCCTCGACCACCGGATTGAGCCGGTGAATTTCGTCGATGAACAGTACATCGTTGGGTTCGAGATTGGTCAGCAGAGCCGCAAGATCGCCCGCCTTGGCAATCACCGGGCCGCTGGTGGCGCGAAAGCCCACGCCGAGTTCCTTGGAGACGATCTGCGCCAGCGTGGTCTTGCCCAGTCCCGGCGGGCCGAAGAAGAGCACATGGTCCATCGCTTCGCCGCGCCCGCGGGCGGCCTCGATGAAGACACGAAGGTTCTCGCGCGCCGCTTTCTGGCCAACGAACTCGCTGAGCGACTTGGGCCGCAGCGCCGCGTCCGGATCTTCCGGCTGCCGCTCGGGCGAATGCAGGGGGATGGGTTCAGTCAAAATGTTCGGTACCCTCGCTGGTGATCGCTACCCAGCCGTGCTTGCGTTCTTCGTAAACGGAATATTCCGGCGGCGGAAATGAAGGATCGGCAAAGCGCCCGATCGGAATTGCCATCATGTCAGTAAAGGGCTGCGCGATATACCACAGTTCCGACCCGCAGACCGGGCAGAAATGATGCTCGCTGGTTCGACCGCTTTCGGCTTTCCGGGTGAACATCTGAGCCTTGCCAGACGTCTTCACCCTGTCAGCCAGAAATCGGGCCTGAGCGGCAAAGGACGATCCGCTGCGCTTCTGGCAATCGAGGCAATGGCATACGGAAATGCGGAACGGCTCACCATCGCAGGTCGCGGTAAGCTGACCACACATGCAAGTGGCGGTGCGGACGCTCATCCGGCTGCCTTTTTCAAAGCGACGCGGATCAATTCGCCCTCGCCAGCGCCCTCGCCCAGCTCGCCCTGAGCTGCGGCGACTGCACGGGCAGCTACAGCCGGTTTGAAGCCGAGGTTTTCAAGCGCGCTCACCGCGTCGGCGCTGGCGCCGCCAGCAGGGGTTGGTGCCAGGGCGGCGCTTCCCATGCCGCCGCCGGGCAAGGCTCCTGCCTTGTCCTTGAGTTCGTTCACGATGCGGCCCGCCAGCTTGGGCCCAACCCCCTGGGCCCTTGCGACCATGGCAGCATCGCCATTGGCACAAGCCTGCTGCACCTCGCCCGTGGAGAGTGCGGAAAGGATCGCAAGCGCGACTTTGCTGCCGACCCCCTGCACCTGCGTGAGAAGGCGGAACCAGTCCCGCTCTGCCGCCTCGGCAAAGCCGAGCAAGCGCATGTCGTTTTCCGACACCTGAAGATCGGTATAGACCGTGCACGCTTCGCCCACATTGCCGAGTGCGTTCAGGGTCCTGGCCGAGCAATGGACAAGATAGCCGACGCCGGAGACGTCGATCACCGCCCAGTCGACACCGGTTTCGTCCAGCAGGCCCTTCAGCTTAGCAATCATGTTTTGTTCCTGCCGAATCGCCACCAATTTGGCTAGCCCTGCCGCGCATTTGTACGCGGCATAGTGTCTGGCGATTTTTCAGATATCTGCACGTGGAGCCGAGACATGGACCACGTGTTACACTGTACAAGACGAAAAAACTCCGCTGGCGTGAAGGCTCCTTCTCGCGGTGATACCGAAGGACGAATGATGCGACGAAGAAGGCATGGCGGCATCATGCCAGGTTGACGGGATGTAGGAAAATCTTCGCTGCTCCACCGCTCGACAGCGGCCACACTTGCGCTAAGACAACCGCATGAGCTGGAACACCTTCGGACGCGTGCTGCGCTTCACCACCTGGGGCGAAAGCCACGGCCCCGCCATCGGAGCGGTGGTCGACGGGTGCCCCCCCGGCATCGCGCTGGCTGAAAGCGACATCCAGCCCTTCCTCGATGCGCGCAAACCCGGGCAGAACAAGTTCACGACCCAGCGTCAGGAACCCGATGCGGTCAGAATCCTGTCGGGCGTCTTCGAAGGCCAGACGACGGGCACACCGATCAGCCTGATGATCGAGAACACCGATCAGCGGTCGAAAGACTATTCGGAGATCGCCAACACCTATCGCCCGGGCCATGCCGATTATGCCTATGACGCGAAATACGGTTTTCGCGACTATCGCGGCGGCGGACGCAGCAGCGCGCGCGAAACCGCAATGCGCGTGGCGGCGGGCGCGGTGGCGCGCAAGGTCATCGGCGAAGTTTCGATCATTGCCTATGTCGCGGAGATCGGCGGCGACGCGATCGATCCGGCCAATTTCGATGCGCAGGAAATCCAGCGCAATCCCTTCTGGTGCCCGGATGCGGACGCCGCCAAGCGCTGGGAAGCGCTGGTCGACAATGCGCGCAAGGCCGGGTCATCGCTTGGCGCGGTAGTGGAATGCGTGGCAACGGGTGTCCCGGCGGGATGGGGCGCGCCGATCTATGCCAAGCTCGATGCCGATCTTGCTGCTGGCATGATGAGCATCAATGCCGTCAAGGGCGTGGAGATCGGCGACGGCTTTGCCGCTGCGCGCCTGACTGGCGAACAGAATGCCGACCCAATGCGGCCCGGTAACGACGGGCCACGGTTCGAAGCCAATCATGCCGGCGGCATTGCAGGAGGGATTTCCACCGGACAGCCCGTGACCTGCCGCGTAGCATTCAAGCCCACAAGTTCGATATTGGCGCCCGTCGAGAGCGTGACGCGCGAGGGCGAGGCGACCGAAGTGCGAACCAAGGGCCGGCACGATCCCTGTGTCGGCATTCGGGGTACTCCAGTGGTGGAAGCCATGATGGCGCTGGTACTGGCGGATCACAAAATCCTGCATCGCGCGCAATGCGGGTGACCGGCGCCTAAGCCATGAAGCGAGAAAGACGGTAAAAGCGCGATAAAAGACCGCAGAAACCGGGCGCTTGGTTGCGCTAAACGCAACTGAGTATCGACAAGCTTGCGCTTTATGAAAGTTCCATCGGATTGATCGATTATTCCGATGCTCGCAATCGCAACATATCGCTTTTGTGCATCGCAACACACCCTATCTGTGGTTCGAGAGTTTCAACCCGAACACACGGAGAATCAGATACTATGGGTATTATCGGAAGCCAGATTAAACCGTTCACCGCCACCGCGTTCAAAGCCGGCGAAGACTTCTACGACGTCACCGACGAAGATGTGAAGGGCAAATGGGCGGTATTCTTCTTCTATCCTGCCGACTTCACCTTCGTCTGCCCGACCGAACTCGAAAATCTTGGCGAGCAGTACAGCATGCTCCAGAAGATGGACGTCGAGGTGTATGCCGTGTCGACCGACACGCATTTCAGCCACAAGGCATGGCACGATACGTCGGAAAAGATCGGCAAGCTCAACTTCCCGTTCCTGGGCGACCAGAACCACGTTCTTGCCCGCAACTTCGACGTGCTGCGTGAAGGCGTGGGCCTTGCCGACCGTGCGACCTTCGTGGTCGATCCCGATGGCGTGATCCAGATCATGGAGCAGACCTGCGAAGGCGTTGGCCGTAACGCCAACGAACTGGCCCGCAAGATCAAGGCTGCACAGTATGTCCGCGCCAACCCTGGCCAGGTCTGCCCGGCAGCGTGGGAAGAAGGCAGCGACACGCTTGCTCCTTCGCTCGACCTCGTCGGCAAGATCTAAGCGTTAATTCGCCAGACAGATCGGAAGGCCTAGCGGCCTTCCGTACAAAAACCCGAGCCTGACTCGGGTCGCTGGAAGGCCCGGGGCATCCCCCTCCCCCCCGCCCCGGGCCTTTTCATTCCCCCCAATTTTCAAATCCATTGTCCATCCGACACCCGGAGTCCGCCCATGCTCGATGCAACGATGACCCAGCAGCTCAAGACCTATCTGGCCAATTTGCGCGAGCCGGTCGAACTGGTCGCCTCGCTCGGCGAAGACGCC
The DNA here is from genome assembly GCF_019857205.1 of Qipengyuania pacifica. Taxonomy (GTDB): domain Bacteria; phylum Pseudomonadota; class Alphaproteobacteria; order Sphingomonadales; family Sphingomonadaceae; genus Qipengyuania; species Qipengyuania pacifica. The sequence continues at coordinate 22,304 of NZ_JAHWXO010000007.1, forward strand.
AAGAGCGTTCAGACGCGCGAACTGCTCGAGGAAATTGCGCAACTGCACGACCTCGTCAGTGCCAGCTTCGACGGGACTGATGCACGCAAGCCCAGTTTCGTGATCCGCCGCGCAAGCGATGCGGAAAAATGGGTGCGCTTTGCCGGTCTGCCGATGGGCCATGAATTCACCAGCCTGGTGCTTGCACTGCTGTGGGCCGGCGGACATCCGCCGAAAGTCGATGCCGATCTGCTCGAACAGGTCCGCGGGCTGGAAGGCGATTTCAATTTCGAGATGTATTTCTCGCTCAGCTGCCACAACTGCCCGGACGTGGTGCAGGCCCTGACGCTGATGGCGCTGGAAAATCCGCGCATAACGGCGACGCTGATCGAAGGCGGCACGTTCCAGGAAGAGGTCGACGAGCGCGAGGTGATGGCCGTGCCTGCCACGTTCCTGAATGGCGAGCCCTTTTACAACGGCAAGATGGAACTGGCCGAGATCCTCGCCAAGATCGACACCGGAAGCGAAGAGAAAGCGGCAGAGAAGCTTTCGGCCAAGGCGCCGTTCGAAGTTCTCGTCGTCGGCGGCGGCCCTGCGGGCGCGGCGACGGCTATCTACACCGCACGCAAGGGCTTCAGCACGGGTATCGCGGCGGAACGGTTCGGCGGGCAGCTGCACGACACGCTCGGCATCGAAAACCTTCCGGGTACTCCTTACACCGAAGGCCCGAAGCTTGCGGGCGAATTGAAGCGTCATGTCGGCGAATACGACATCGATCTGATGGATCTCGCCAAGGCGGTGAAGCTCGTTCCTGCGAAGGAAGAAGGCGGGCTGCACACGGTCGAATTCGGCAATGGTGCCAGCCTGAAAGCCCGCAGCCTGATCCTTGCGACCGGTGCGCGGTGGCGCAATCTGGGTGTTCCGGGCGAAGCGGAATACCGCAACAAGGGGGTTGCCTATTGCCCTCACTGCGACGGACCATTGTTCAAGGGCAAGCGTATCGCGGTTGTCGGCGGCGGTAACTCCGGCGTTGAAGCGGCGATCGACCTGGCGAAGATCGTCGGCCACGTCACGCTGATCGAATATGACGACAAGCTGCGTGCCGACGAAGTGCTGCAGAAAAAGCTTCGCAGCATGAGCAATGTCGATATCGTCACCAGCGGGCAGACCACGGAAATCACTGGCAAGGACGGCAAGGTGAACGGCCTTGTCCTGAAGGACCGCAAGAGCGGTGGAGAACGCCGGGTCGAGCTGGAAGGCGTGTTCATCCAGATCGGACTGGTCCCGAACACCGAATGGCTGAAGGATTCCGGCCTCGAACTGACCAAATTCGGCGAGATCGCAACGGACGAGGAAGGGCGCACCAACCTGCCGGGCGTATTCGGCGCCGGCGATGTGACCGATGTGCCTTACAAGCAGATCGTCGTCGCCATGGGCGAAGGGTCGAAAGCGGGCCTGTCTGCATTCGACTATCTCATCCGCACCGAACCGGTCGAGGATATCGCACAAGCCGCGTGACCCGTCATCCAACGGCCATGAAAGCGTCGCCATTTCACGTGGATGGCGGCGCTTTTCGCATGTGGAGCACTACTGGCCGCTTCATCGTTTAAGGCTATCAATTCGACGCATTTAATCGATTGGACGCATCAGCACCGAGAGCGCATCCTTTCTCCACGATATCACCCTGAGTCTTGTAGAGTGGAGAGACGAACGATGGATGCGAAGACAGGCGAAATGAGCGGTTGCCCGATGCATGGCGACGGCGGCATGCGGGCGCTTCTGGGACGTACCAACAAGGATTGGTGGCCGGAAATGCTGGCAACCGAAATCCTCAACCCCAATGGTCCATCGAACCCGATGGGCGATGATTTCGATTATGCCGAGGCCTTCAATGCACTCGATTACAAGGCGCTGAAAGAGGATCTCCACGCGCTGATGACCGACAGCCAGCCATGGTGGCCGGCAGATTACGGCCATTACGGCCCGTTCTTCATTCGCATGGCGTGGCATGCGGCCGGCACCTATCGCACTGCCGACGGACGCGGCGGCGCCAATAGCGGGCAGCAGCGCTTCGCGCCGCTCGACAGCTGGCCGGATAACGGCAATCTCGACAAGGCGCGCCGCCTGTTGTGGCCGGTGAAGCAGAAGTACGGCCAGCACATCAGCTGGGCCGATTTGTTCATCATGGCAGGCAATGTCGCGATTGAAAGCATGGGCGGGCCGATCTTTGGTTTCGGCGGTGGCCGTGCCGACGTGTTCGAACCGGAACGCGACATCTACTGGGGAAGCGAAGACAAATGGGTCAATGAAGGCGTGCAGACCCGCATTGCCCCTGAACACGGATACGAACAGATAGAAGGGCCGCTCGCCGCGATCCAGATGGGTCTCATCTACGTCAATCCCGAAGGCCCGGGCGGCAACCCGCATGACGATGAAGGCGCTGCGCGCGACCTGCGCGAAACCTTCAAGCGCATGGCTATGAACGACGAGGAAATTGTCGCCCTGACTGCTGGCGGACACACATTCGGCAAGGCCCACGGCAATGGCGATGCATCGACCCTGGGCGCGGCACCAGCGGGCGGAGATCTTGCAGCGCAGGGCTTCGGCTGGGTTTCGGGCGAGAAACACGGCGGCATCGGCGAGCATACCGTGACCAGCGGTATCGAGGGCGCCTGGACGAACACTCCCGACAGGTGGAGCGAGAATTACTTCCGCCTGCTGCTCGATTACGATTACGAGCTGGTGCAATCGCCTGCCGGCGCGAACCAGTGGCAGCCGATCGACCAGAAGGAAGAGGACATGGCCCCCGCGGCCTGGGATTCTTCCAAGAAGGTCCCCACCATGATGACCACTGCCGACATGCAGATGAAGCGCGATCCGGGCTTCCGCAAGATCAGCGAGAAGTTCCGCAACGATCACGAAGCATTCCGGGATGCCTTTGCCCGCGCGTGGTTCAAGCTGACCCACCGCGATATGGGCCCCAAGATTCGCTACCTCGGCCCGGAAGTGCCGCAGGAAGACCTGATCTGGCAGGATCCCGTGCCCGAGGGCACCATGCCATCGGACAGCCTCATCTCCGAAGTGAAGGCCAAGATCGCCGATAGCGGCCTGACCGTGAGCCAGTTGATCAAGACGGCCTGGGCGTCTGCAAGCACATACCGCAAGTCGGATCATCGCGGCGGCGCCAATGGCGCGCGGATCGCTCTCAGCCCGCAGAAGGACTGGCACGTGAACGAGCCTGCGAACCTGCAAAAGGTTCTCAGCACGCTCGATGGACTGCGCGGCGACATGAGCCTTGCCGATGCGATCGTTCTGGGCGGTGTGGTTGCGCTGGAAAAAGCTGGCGCCACGGATGTGCCTTTCACCGGCGGGCGCGGCGATGCAACGCAGGAACAGACCGACGTCGAAAGCTTCGACTGGATGGAGCCGGAAGCCGATGCCTTCCGCAATTACCGTCCGAAGAAGATGGGCGTGAAAACCGAGGAAATGATGCTCGATCGCGCCAGCCTGCTGGGTCTTTCAGTACCCGAAATGACGGTATTGATCGGCGGGCTTCGCGTACTTGGTGCCAACCACGGCGAACGCGGCCATGGGCACCTCACCGAACGTTCCGGTCAACTTACCAACGACTTCTTCGTCCATCTCTACGACATGACGAATGTCTGGAAATCGACCGACGACAGCGACGAGGAATATGTCGCAACCGACCGGGCTGAAGGCCGCGAAAAGTGGCACGCGACCCGTGCCGATCTGGTCTTCGGTTCAAACGCCGAACTCCGTGCGGTGGGCGAAGTATATGCCCAGAAGGGCGGCGAAGAGAAATTCAAGAAGGATTTCGTCAAAGCCTGGACCAAGGTGATGGATGCCGACCGTTTTGACATTTCCTACCGGAAATATCATAGTTAATTCCTAGACGGCCTGATTGATCGACCACCGAGGAGCCCCCGACACCGCGTCGGGGGCTTTTCTGTTTCAGGAAGCACTCGTAAGCCGATCCGACCCGGGTCAGCGTTCGCGTTTGAGGACGATGTAAAGGGCCCCGTCACCGCCATGGCGCTGATGCGCGCGCCGGACTGCCGCGATCGCGGAATGATGACTGGAGGCGGCCAGCCAGTCCAAGACCTTGGCACGAATTGCGCCGCGCTTCGCCCCCCTATCGGCAGCTTCGACAGGGCGCGGCTTGCCCGTCACCACCAGGATGGTTCGCGCCCCGATCGCGCGTGCCTGCGCGACGCCGCTCATCAGGCGGTCGTATGCTGCATCGAGATTGTGGCCATGAAGATCAAGCGTGACCTCCGGCTGCAACTGGCCTGCCTTGAGGCGGCGATCCCAATGCGAGTCCAGCCCACGATCCTGCACGGGGACGGCCTTGGGAGGTGATGGCTTCGCGGCACGCGGCACGCGCGGTGGTGTGGCGATTTTCGCTGGTGAAGAACGGACCGGCGGTTGGGGTCGATGATCGGGTTTCGGCTGGATAGGCTTGAGCGGGTGCAGGCGCTTCACCGTTGCGGCGAGCTTGTCCCATGCCTCGACTTCATCGGCAGACAGGCCCCGCGGCGCGTTCACCTGCCCGTTTCGTGACGCTGGACGGTGCCCTTGGGGACGAGAATGAGAGCCGACCCGCGCGAACTCATGCCTCCAGCGATCCGGCGTGCATCCTCACCATTGCCCCAGAAGGTGTCGAACCGATTGGCCCCCTTGATTGCCCCGCCAGTATCCTGCGCGATCCACAGGCCATCTGCCACATCATGTTCGAGATCCAGATAGACAGGCGCACCGTAGGGTACATAATTGGGATCGACCGCGACCGAGGATTCCCGGCGAACCGGTACACCGAGCGACCCCAGCGGACCGTCGGTGTCGAGGGGGCGGAAGAAAATCCAGCTCTTGTTGAGCCGCATCACTTCCTGTCCCTGAACGGGATTATCGCGAATGTATGCCATGATGCCCTGCATCGAAGTGGCGTAGGGGGTACCGGGACCGATCATTCCGCGTTCCCGCATGACGCTGCCGATACCGACATATTCACGCCCGTTCTGCCCGGCATAACCGATCCGCATCAGCGAATTGTCTGGTAGCCGGAGCAAGCCGGACCCCTGAATCTGCAGGAAGAAGAATTCCACCGGATCCGCCGCCCAGGCGATTTCCAGTCCGCGATTGGCGAGCGCCCCCTGTTCGATCTCCGCCCGTTCGTAAAACATCACGAATTTGCCGCTCGCGTCACGGCGCCCGAGCGGAGGACGGCCCGTGCGTTCACTCTGGGCCATGTCGTCCGGCCAGTCGCGCACGAGTTCGGGAGGCATTGCATAAACGGGAACGTCGTAACCCGGTGCGCGCGTGCGGCTACCACGGATTTCCGGCTCGAAGTAGCCAGTAGCGAAGGCCGCTCCATCGCCGACCCGCGCCGTTTCGAAATAGCTCGTGAAAAAGCGCCGCGCGTCTGAGACGGGCCAGGAAGTCACGGCCTGACATGCTGGGCGCCAATCATCGGTACGGGTCAGCCCGCTCTGATCTTCGCGCTTCAGGATGGCAGGACAGGATTCGCGAAATGATGCAAGCGCCGTGGTGGCATCATTGGCGCCGATCCCGAGCGAGCCGATTTCCGGCCCACGCGAAAGCCGCGCCAACGAGGCGCTCGGCACGGTCGTGGTGGGGGGAGGAACGGGAACCGTGCTTTGTGGTGGGCGGGCATCGGGCACGACCCGGCCACATGCGGCAAGAGCGATCGTTGCCGCAACCACGAGCAGATAACGCATATTCCCTCCCGGAATGCGAAAGGCGTCAGCCTTCGTCGGTTTCGTCGAGTATCCAGTTGGGATCGGAAGAACCGACATTACGGGTGAATGTCCACACGTCGCGGCTTTCGATCGCATCGTCGAGCGATCCGGCAATGACATTGCCTTCCGCATCGCGAGTGACCGCTGCGATATCGGCGACAAACAGCACTGCGATGCGCGCGGTCCGTCCATCGAGTTCCGCCGAACGAACGGTCGCATCTTCGATCCGGATCAAACGATTTTCAAGCGTTTCGCCCGCTTTGTCGCGTGCGTCGATCGCCCCTGCAAAGCTCTGATACACATCGTCATCGGCCAATTCGCGCAACGTTTCCCGGTCGCCTTTCCAGAAAGCTTCGAGAACCATGGCATACGCGCCCTTGGCCCCTTCGAGGAAGCCAAGCAGATCGAAGCCCTGGTCCGCCGCAGCGATGGCGCGAATACCGGTTTCGTTAGCGGGCGCGCGATCGTCACCCGAACGCAGGACCACCGGCTGCCGTACAGCCTGCGGTGCATTGTCCGACTGCGGCGGTGTCTCGCTACGTTCGAAACGGCGCGGCACGATTTCTTCCTCGTGCTCCGAACGACGCCCGAGCACAGAATAGAGGCGCAGCCCCAGAAAGGCTGCGATCATGGCAAGGATGACGATCTCGGTGATCACTTAAATAACCTGCTTCCCGACTTGATTTGCAGAGGGGCAATCCGCCCCGACAGTCCAATCTGCGTCCTGCCCTAGATAGGGAAGAATTACAAACCGACAATGTTCCTGCGATGAACGATGTCGACGACGCGGGCGCGATGCACGGCGCATTGATACGCGTGCCCGACAGTGCTAGGCGCGCGCCGCACTGGTCCCGCGCTTCATCAACAATGCGCAGGCCCATCGAATTCGGAAATTTGGAAAGCGACTGCACATGGCCGACGAAGGCGACGTTCTCACCGACATCAACCCCGATCCGGCAGCCGGAGCCAATGGCGCCGACAATCTGCCGAGCGCCGGTGTGATTTCGCAATACATCAAGGATCTCTCGGTCGAGAATCCCAACGCACCGCAGTGCTTCCAGTGGAACGAGCAGCCGCAGCTCGACGTGCAGGTCAATATCGCTTCCGAGAAGGTGTCGGACGAAGTGCATGAAGTAACCCTGAAGGTCACCTGCGCCGCTAAGACCAGCCAGGGCAGCCTCTACCTCATTGATCTGGATTATTGCGGCCTGATGGGCATGCGCAACCTGCCCGACGAGCACGCACACGCGTTTCTGTTCGCCGAAGCGCCGCGCATTCTCTTCCCCTTCGCGCGCCGCGTAATCGCCGATGCCAGCCGCGATGCAGGCTTCCCTCCGCTGATGCTCGACCCGATGGATTTCGGCGCTCTCTACCAGCAACAGCTGGCGGCCCGCGCTCAGGAACGGCAGCAAGGCGAGGGTTCGCCCCCCGCTGGCGAAGCCTGAGTTAACGATATGCAGCAAAGGCTCTGACAGATGAGCCTGGTCAAGAATGTCGGCACCATCGGCGGACTGACTGCAGTCAGCCGCGTGTTCGGCTTCGTTCGCGACATGCTGCTGGCCCGCGTCCTCGGCGCGGGTCTGGCGGCCGACGCCTGGCAATTGGCCTTTACCCTGCCGAACACGTTTCGCCGCCTGTTCGCAGAAGGCGCATTCAGCGTTGCCTTCGTGCCGATGTACACGCGGAGGCTGGATGCCGAGGAAGATGGCGGCGACGAAGCCGCCGACCGGTTTGCCAGCGATGTACTCTCGGTATTCGTATGGGTCCTGCTGGGTTTTTCGGCGCTGTGCATGATCGCCATGCCAGGGATCGTCTGGCTCCTAGCGCGCGAGTACCAGGATGTCCCGGGCAAGTTCGAATTGTCGGTCATGCTCAGCCGGGTGACTTTCCCCTATCTCGCACTGGTAAGCCTGGTGGCCATGCTGTCGGGCGTGCTCAACGCCCGCTCGAAGTTTGCTCCAGGCGCAGTGGTGCCTGTGCTGCTCAACATCGTAATGATCGGCGGCATCCTGACCGGATGGTATTTGCGCGGAAATAGCGCAGACGACCTGCCCGTGGCCTGGGCGCTGGCGATATCGCTGGCGCTCGCTGGCGTGGCTCAATTGATCTACATGTGGTGGGCAACCCGGCGCGCCGGCGTGAAGCTGCAGATCAAGATGCCGAAGATCACGCCCGACGTAAAACGCTTGATGATGCTGATGCTACCGGCAACCTTCGGAGCCGGAATTTACCAGATCAGCCAGCTGGTCGACACCTTCTTTGCCACCAGTCTGCCGCAAGGATCGCTCACGCTGCTGAAGCTGGCCGACCGCCTGAACCAGATGCCGCTCGGCATCTTTGGGATTGCACTGGGCACCGCGATCCTGCCCATGCTGGCGCGCCATATCCAGTCGGACAACCACCGCGAAGCGCAGCGCCTGCAGGGCAATGCGGTCGAGATAGCCATGCTGCTTTGCCTGCCCTGTGCCGTGGCACTTTCGATCTGCGCAGAAGCATTCACCGCCGGTATATTCCAAGGTGGACGCATGGCGCCCGAAGACACCGCGATCATGGGCAATATCGTAATTGCGCTGGTTTGCGGCCTGCCCGCCTATGTGCTTGTGAAAGTGTTCCAACCGGCATTTTTCAGCCGTGAAGATACTCGCACTCCGGTGTTCGTTGCGGCCGGTGCACTGGCGATCAACATCGCGCTGAATTTCTATGTCGTGCCTCGTTATGGCATCGTGGGCCTGGCGGCAGCGACAGCGATCACCGCGACGCTCAATGTGCTGACCCTTTACGCCATTCTACAAATCCGTGGCTGGTTTCATGTGACCGGCAAGCTGGCCGGAAGGATCGTGCGCCAGATAATCGCAACGGCGGTCATGGGCGCTCTGCTGTGGTGGATGACGCCAGCGTTGGAAACATACTGGCGGGGCGGCGCATTCGACCGTATCTGGTCGCTTGCAGCCCTCGTTATTGCCGGTGCGGGCGTATTCTTCGCCACGGCGTATCTGGTTGGCGCCCTCGACAAGGACCTCATTGCACAGCTACGGCGCAAACGCGCGGTGCCGGCGAGCGACGGACCGCCAAATCTTTCGGAATGAGTGAGTAAACATGCGCGTAGTGTCCGGCATTCAGCCCACCGGCAACCTTCACCTCGGTAATTATCTCGGTGCGATCCGAAACTGGGTGCGCATGCAGGATGAGATGGCCGAGGGACAGGAATGCCTGTTTTTCCTTGCCGATCTCCATGCGATTTCCATGCCGCACGATCCGGCCGAACTAAAGCGGGCGACGCTGGAAATGACCGCGGCGCTGGTCGCTTGCGGAATCGATGCGCAGAAAAGCGTGCTGTTCAATCAGGCACAGGTTCCCCACCACGCAGAGCTCCAATGGCTGCTCAACGGCACGGCGCGGATGGGCTGGTTGAACCGCATGACGCAGTTCAAGGACAAGAGCGGTAAAAACCGCGAGGGCGCCAGCGTGGGACTGTTTACCTACCCGGTTCTTCAGGCTGCCGACGTGCTGCTGTATCAGACCACGCATGTGCCAGTGGGTGAAGACCAGAAGCAGCACCTAGAGCTTGCCCGCGATATCGCTCAGAAGTTCAATAACGACTTCGCATCCGATGACGCTCCCGTCTTCACCCTGCCCGAACCGATCAGCCCGCCGCAGGCGGCGCGCATCATGAGCCTGCGCGACGGATCGAAGAAGATGAGCAAATCGGATCCGTCCGAAATGAGCCGGATCGAGCTGGTCGACGATGCAGACACGGTAATGAAGAAGGTCAAGAAGGCGAAGACCGACCCCGAACCCCTCCCGAGCGAGAGTGCCGGACTGGTAGGCCGACCCGAAGCCCTGAACCTCGTCACCATCTACGCCGCCGTTTCCGATATCAGCGTCGACGACGTGCTGCGCGAATACGGCGGCGAAGGGTTCGGCAAATTCAAGCCGGCATTGGCCGAATTGCTCGCCGAAACGCTTCGACCGATATCGTCGCGTTTCAATGAATTGCTGACCGATCGCGAAGCACTCGACGCAATCCTTGCCCGCGGTGCTTCGCGGGCGCGCGAACTTGGCCGACCTACGCTCGACGCCACCTACGCCGCGCTCGGTTTCGTCAGATAACCCTTTCCGAACTTGCAACAAATGTGAATCTGGATATTCAATCCGGGTTCATCCCCGTTCGTCTAGAAAAGCGCACAGTAACTGGCAGTGTGCCTCAGGGGGGCGGTAGGCTGCATGATTCGGTGTAAGCATGATATGCACACCGATGTTCGAAAAAGGACTGAGCATGACCGACCGCAAAAAAGGTTGGGGGCGCAAACTTAAGCTCGCCTCCGTACCGATAGTACTAGCTAGCCTCGCTGCCTGCGCGACACCGTTCAACGCTGATGTGTCGCGTTTCCAGACGCAGCTTCCGGCACCGCAGGGCGAAAGCTATTTCGTCGTCGCAGACGATCCGGCCCTGGCTGGTGGGCTCGAATTCGCGCAATATGCCGATCTCGTGGAAGCACAAATGTCGCGCCTCGGCTATGCGCAAGCTGCCTCGGCTGAAAACGCATCGCTGCTGGTCCGTTTCGATTACGGCGTCAGCACTGGGCGCGAACGGGTACGGACCACCGGTTTCCGCGATCCCTTCTACGATCCGTGGTTTGGATCGCGCTGGGGGCGGTCGCGCTTTGGCTATGGACGCCCTTTCTACGGTAGTCGCTGGGGCTTCGGTTTCTACGATCCGTGGTTCGGCGGTCCGGACGTTCGCAGCTACACGGTTTATACCAGCGGGATCGACATGAAAATCGATCGCGCGGCAACCGGAGAGCGACTGTTCGAAGGCAAGGCACAGGCCATTTCCACCTCGAACCGTCTGCAATATCTGGTGCCCAATCTCGTCGAGGCGATGTTTACCGATTTCCCTGGTAATTCGGGTGAAACGCTTCGCATCTCGATCGCACCGGAAAAAACGACGGTACGCCGCGTCGATTAATCGACGCGCTTTAGAGCGGTAGGATGTTGAAGGGCGGCTCCGGATCGGGCCGCCCTTTTTCATGTTCGGCCAAATCCAAGCCAGATTAAGACCAGTCCCTGCTGATGGGTTGACTTTGCATCGCGCCCTTAGCTGTCCTTGCCGGAGACGCCGGTAGAGCCGAAACCGCCCTTGCCGCGTCCGGTATCCGCTGAAAACTCGGAGACGACATCGAATGCCGGTCGCAGGATCGGCACGAAGACCAGCTGCGCGATCCGGTCTCCCGGGTTAATCGTCAAGCTGTCACTTCCCGGCGGGTTTCGGAGCCACGCGCTGATGAAAATTTCGTTTGTATAATCGGCATCGATTGTGCCCACCGATTGCCCGAGGACCAGGCCCTTCTTATGACCCAGCCCCGATCGAGCGAGCAAAAATCCGACCATGTGAGGGTCGTTCATTAACAGCGCGATACCGGATCGCACCAGAACGGCCGGCGCCTGCGGTTCGAGAACCAGTGGTTCGTCCAGGCAAGCGTAGAGATCGATGCCGGCGGACATTTCCGTCTGATAACGTGGCAGCCCCCAGTCATGCAGTCGATCATCGAGTATTTTTAGTTCGATTTTATTGGTGGGCAAACGATGGATCCTTCTTAAGCTCGGTTTCCTGCGGGCTAGGCTGCCGGCTTCGAGCAGGCAAGGCAGGAACGACCCCAAAACATTTCGGCATAAGCGCGTAACGAGGTGGCGTGTAAGCCGGAAAGGATTGCAGTTGACCTAATAGCAATGGGCTGCAAGTCGCGGCGAAGGCGCAAGTTCCAGCATCAGGACATGACTTTGAGTAACAACACTCGACGCGGAATTATCTTGGCAGGCGGGTCGGGCACCAGGCTCTATCCGTTAACCCGTGGCGTCTCGAAACAGCTCATGCCAGTCTATGACAAGCCGATGATCTACTATCCGCTCTCCACGCTGATGATGGCGGGCATTCGCGACATTCTGATTATCACCACCCCGGAAGACCAGGATCAGTTCCGCCGCGTACTGGGCGATGGTTCGGATTTCGGCGTGGCGCTGAGCTACGCAGTACAGCCCAGCCCCGACGGTCTCGCCCAAGCCTTCCATATCGGCGCCGATTTTATAGGCAATCACCCGAGCGCGCTGGTCTTGGGCGACAACATTTTCTATGGCCACGGCCTTCCGCAATTGCTCGAGAATGCTGCCCGGCGGTCGAGCGGGGCAAGCGTATTTGCATACCGTGTCAACGATCCCAAGGCCTATGGCGTCGTGGATTTCGACGCGAACGGCGTCGCCTCATCGCTGGAGGAAAAGCCCGCGCAACCGAAATCGAACTATGCCGTCACGGGCCTGTATTTCTACGATAACACCGTGGTCGAGCGCGCCCGCGACCTCAAGCCTTCGCCGCGCGGAGAGTTGGAGATCACCGATCTCAATCGCCTCTACCTCGACGACGGAGCCCTGTCGGTGGAGATCATGGGCCGCGGCTTCGCCTGGCTCGATACGGGAACGCATGGCTCGCTTCTCGATGCAGCAAGCTATGTTCGCATTACGGAAGAACGGCAGGGCCTCAAGATTTGCTGCCCCGAAGAAATCGCGTGGCGGCAAGGCTTTATTGACGACACGCGATTGGAGGCCATTGCCGCGCCGCTCAAAAAGTCGGGCTACGGTGAATACCTCATGGCGCTGCTGCATGAAGGGCGGGCGTGATGAACATTACCGAATGCGACATCCCCGGACCACTTATCATCGAACCCAAGGTGTTTGGCGACGAACGCGGCTTCTTCATGGAAAGCTGGAACGCTGCTAGGTTCGCCGAGGAGGGGCTCGACATAGCTTTCGTGCAGGACAATCACTCGCGCTCGCAGAAGGGCGTTCTGCGCGGGATGCATTTCCAGAATCCGGGCCCGCAGGGCAAACTCGTGCGGGTGGTCAGCGGCGCCGTATTCGACGTAGCGGTGGACCTTAGGCGCTCCTCCCCCACCTTCGGTAAATGGACCGGGGTGGAACTCTCCGCCGAAAACAAGCGCATGTTCTGGGTGCCGCAGGGCTTTGCCCACGGCTTCCTCACGCTCGAGGACGATACCGACTTCCTTTACAAGTGCGATGCCACCTATGCGCCACAGCACGAACACTCGCTGGCCTGGGACGATCCCGATGTTGGCATCGAATGGCCGCTCGGTGGTATCGATCTGCAACTTTCAGCCAAGGATGCCAAGGGCACGCGCCTGAGCGACCTGGAGGCCTTTGCGTGAAGGTCCTGATTACCGGTGCGAAGGGCCAGTTGGGGCGCGGCCTGATCGCAACTGCCCCCTCCACGGTCGACCTGCATCCGGTCACCCGAGATGACTGCGACCTTGCCGATGCGAGCGCCATCGCCGCATTGATCCAGCAAGTCGCCCCCGATCTGGTGATCAACGCCGCCGCCTATACTGCCGTGGACAAGGCCGAGCGCGACGAAGACGCGGCCCGCGCGATCAATGCTGGAGCAGTCGCCGCTCTCGTTGCCGCACATCGGGGCAAGCTGGTTCATGTCTCGACCGACTTTGTGTTCGATGGCACGTCCAGCCGAGCTTACCGGCCCGACGACAGCCGCAACCCGATTTCCGTCTATGGCCGCAGCAAGGCCGAGGGCGAAGACTGCTTGCGCGACAGCGATCTGCTCGTGCGCACGGCCTGGGCCTACACCGCAGGCGGCGCCAATTTCGTGCGCACCATGCTGCGGCTGATGGCGGAAAAGCCTGCGCTAAACGTGGTGGCCGACCAGATCGGCGCGCCGACTTGGGCGCCCGGCCTTGCGCGCACCCTATGGAGGCTAGTGGCGAAGGATGCCAACGGAACCTTCCATCACAGCGATGCCGGTGTCGCGAGTTGGTATGACTTCGCCGTTGCCATTCAGGAAGAATCTTTGGCGCTCGGCCTGCTCGACAACGCCATTCCGATCGCTCCAGTCCCCACCAGCGCCTATTCCACGCCCGCTGCGCGCCCCGCCTTCTCGCTGCTCGATTGCAGCAAGACACGCGCGCTGCTCGACGACGGGCATACTCACTGGCGCACCAATCTTCGCACCATGCTGCAAGAGGAAGCTGCGCATGTCTGAAATCCTCGTCACCGGCGGTGCCGGCTTTATCGGCGCGAACTTCGTACATCACTGGCGCAAGACGCATTCGGACGATGCCATTTGCGTGCTCGACCTCCTGACCTATGCGGGCAATCCCGCCAATCTCGACGGGTTGGACGGCGTCGAACTTGTAGCGGGCGACATCCGCGATACAGCGCTGGTCGAACGCCTGCTGCGCGATCGCGGGATCGACCGGCTGGTGCATTTCGCCGCCGAAAGCCATGTCGACCGCTCGATCAGCGGCCCCGATGCCTTTGTCAGCACTAACATCGATGGCACCCATTCGCTGCTCAAGGCCGCGCGCACCGTGTGGCTCGACGAGGGCGAGGGCCGCCCGCACAGGTTCCACCACGTCTCGACCGACGAGGTCTATGGCTCGCTGGGGCCGAATGACCCAGCCTTTAGCGAAACCACGCCCTACGCGCCCAACTCGCCCTATTCGGCGAGCAAGGCGGCCAGCGACCACCTCGTGCGCGCCTACCACCACACCTTCGGCCTCGAGACTACGACGAGCAATTGCTCGAACAACTATGGCCCCTATCAATTCCCTGAAAAGCTGATTCCGCTGTTCCTTCTCAACGCTTTGCATGGTCGCGATCTGCCGATCTATGGTGACGGTATGAATGTGCGCGACTGGTTGCATGTGGAAGACCATTGCCGGGGCATCGAACTGGTGCTTGAGAACGGCAAGCCGGGAGAGGTCTACAACATAGGTGGCGGCGAGGAACTGCCGAACATGGTAGTGATCGACGCCATCTGTGCGGCGGTTGACCGCGCTTTTTCCGATGTCGACGGGCTGGCCGAACGCTATCCTGACGCGTCCGCTGCCCAGGGCAAACCGACCAGTTCGCTCAAGACCTTCGTCACCGACCGCGCGGGGCACGACCGGCGCTATGCCATCGATTGCCACAAGATTGAGCGCGAGCTAGGCTATCGCCCGCACAACAGATTTGCCGAAGGATTTGCCGCCACGCTCACCTGGTATCTTGCCAACGAAGATTGGTGGCAGGCGCTGCTAAAGAGGTGATCGGCCAAAGCTGGATTGCCATGGCCTGGCAGAATTGGCACGAGGACAATCATGACGGAGGAAATGCCTCACCCTCGCCAGGCAGTTTCCCAAGGTGGCAGCGCTGCGTTCCTGCTGATGGCGGTCCACCTCGATGCTCTGCGGTTGAACCCGGCGCGCTATTTGCGTGGGTTATGGTGGAAACTGTGTGGCAAACGCTTGCGTGCGCGGCTGACCATCGCGCCTTTGCTCGGCGCCTCACCGCGCGCCTATCGCTTGTGGATGGCGCAGGAAGCCACAACGAACAGAATCGAGCCGCGCCCGCGAAGCGATGCGCCGCCAGTCGTCGCGCTGGTTCGCAGTGGCCCCGGAGAGGAGGCAACGCTGGCCAGCCTCGCGGCAGAGGGTATCGCGGCCTGGCTTGCCCCCGCCCGCGCGGATGCCACCTTGCAAACGCTGTTGCGGCAGGCGCGGGGCACCTGGGTGCTTCCCATCTACGCTGGCGACATTCTCGCTACCGGGGCAGGCGAGGCTGTGCGCAAGGCTCTGGCTGAAACGGCCGATACCACCCGGATCATCTATGCCGACGACGACCTGCTGGGCAAAGACGGTCAGCGCCGCGATCCTCACTTCAAGCCGGACTGGAACGCCGAACTATACCGCCATTTTGACTATCTCTCAGGCACCGCGCTGATACACCTGTCAAAGGCCGACAACACCGCCCCACTCGCCGATGACTGGCCCGCCAGTCTTGCCCGGCAGGCAGCCGAATGTAGGGGTCAGCCGGTGCACTTGCGCGAGGTCTTGTACCACCGACACAGGCGGCCCAAGCCTCAGCGGCCCGGCCCTCTGAAACTCACACCCGAAGAGCGCCGCAGCCTTCCAAGCGTGAGCATCATCGTGCCCACCCGCAACCGAGTCGATCTGTTGCGCCCCTGCCTCGAAGGTATCGCAGCCACCGACTATCCGCGCCGCAAGGAAATCATTGTGATCGACAACGGGAGCGATGAGCCAGAAACCCTGCGCTACCTCGCCGATCTTGACCCGGACTTCGCCCGCGTTGTCGTTGACCATGGGCCATTCAACTTCGCCGCACTCAATAACAGCGCGGTGACTGAAGCCTCGGGCGACCTCCTATGCTTTCTCAACAACGATATCGAGATCACCGACCCGCAATGGCTGACGGTGATGGCGCATCAGGCGATGCGCGCCGATGTGGGCGCAGTGGGCGCGCAACTTCTCTATTCCGATGGACGAATCCAGCACGCCGGCGTAGTCCTCGGTATTGGGGGGGGAGCAGCGCATGCGCATCGATTGCTCAAACCCGATGAAGCGGGTTACTTCCGCCGCCATGCATTGCCACAATTCGCCTCTGCTGTAACCGCTGCCTGCATGGTGATGCGCAAGAGCAGTTTCCTTGCTGTAGGAGGGTTCGACGCGGAGAATTTCGCCGTGTCTTTCAACGATGTCGACATATGCCTGAGGCTGAATGCGCG
The DNA here is from genome assembly GCF_019857205.1 of Qipengyuania pacifica. GTDB lineage: Bacteria > Pseudomonadota > Alphaproteobacteria > Sphingomonadales > Sphingomonadaceae > Qipengyuania > Qipengyuania pacifica. The sequence continues at coordinate 38,645 of NZ_JAHWXO010000007.1, forward strand.
CGGCTGGCAAAGCCTTTACGAACCGCGGGCACAGCTCGTGCACCATGAATCGGTGTCACGGGGGTTTGATCGTGATCCGGCGGGAGCCAAGCGTCAGGCCGGAGAGCTAGCAGCCCTGCGCAGCCGTTGGAGCGTGCACGAGCCTAGCCCGGACGACGACTGGCGCAGCTGTCAGGCGGACCCGTTCCACCACCCCGCGCTCAGCCCGTTCAGCGAACAGTTTGAGCTAAGAGTCTAGGCAAGCTGATGGCCAACGATGGACTGATGCCTCCACCTCCCCGCAAGCGTCTGCAGTTGCCGAGCGTCACATTATGTGCGGTCAGTTCGACCAACGTGGCCGCCACTGTCGAGGCCATGCGTACAAGCATGCAATATGTGGACTTTGCCGAGGCGGTCCTCTGCACCCACGCGACCGATACCGCGCTGGAAGTTGGCGATGCGATCCAAATCGTTCCTATAGAGCGGCTGACCTCGGCCAAAGCCTATTCGCACTTCATGCTCACGCAATTGGTCGATCATATCGCCACCGATCATTGCCTAGTGGCGCAATGGGACGGGCACGTGATCGACTCCGCTCGCTGGCGGGCGGAGTTCCTCTACTACGACTATATCGGTGCCAGCTGGCCGCAGTTCGACGATCGCCACGAGGTCGGCAATGGCGGCTTTTCGTTACGCAGTCGTCGCCTGATGGAGGCATGCCGTCAGGACCGCTTTCAGGCCCATCACCCAGAAGACGTGGCGATCTGCCGAACCAACCGAGCGGTGTTGGAGCAACAGGGCATGCGCTTTGCCCCTGTCGAACTGGCGGATGCGTTCGCCGCGGAGCGCGCTGGAGATCCGGCAGATAGCTTTGGATATCATGGCGTGTTTCTAATGCCGCGGGTGCTGGGCGTGGAACGATACTGGCGGATCTATTGTGCTCTGGATGAACGGGGCAGCTTGCGACCGGATTTTTGGCAGTTGCTGCGCGAAGCGAAGGGAGGAAGCCGTGGAGCAGCCCGCGTGCTGCGGATGCTTTTTGAACGGTTATCCGATATTTCCCGGTGAGGACTTCCGCCACTGACGCAAGCCCGAGATTGCAAAAACACGTGTCTTTCATAGAGCATTGCGTTAACGGCGTCGTTTAAAGCGCCTATGGCAAAATCAGAAGTCACCCATCCGCTATAGCGCAGAATTCTTTGTGAGAGATCCATCAAGCTATTGCTATCGATCCCTCTTTTGGGCTTAGCCAGCCGAAGTGGACAAGCGCTTTTCGCTCTACCCGTGATTGAGTTGAATTATTACCAATGCACCATGATCCAGACCTCCAACGCCAAGCTGGCGAAACTGCAACGGAAAACAAGCTCCGTGCCCTTCTCAAGCGATGGCGCTGGTTTGGCGCATTTGTAGTTCTGCCTTCCCTGCTCGGCACGGTTTATTTCGGCTTCGTTGCTGCCGATATTTACGTCTCGGTATCCAGCTTCGTCATCAAGGCGCCTGACAAGCAATCGGCGAGCAGCGTCTCGATCGGCAGTATTTTGCAGGGCACTGGTCTCGGTAGCGGACAAGAGCAATCGAGCGAAATCATCGGCTACCTGCACTCACGCGATGCACTTGCCGACCTTTCCCAGAAGGTGGACGTCCGCGAGGCCTTCTCCTCTGCAGAAGCCGATGTTTTCAGCGGTTTTCCTCGATTGTGGGCGACAGGATCGTTCGAAGATCTATATGCGTTCTACTTAGGAAAAGTTAGCGCCATGCCAGATCCGGCCAGCGGCCTCACCCAGTTGAAAGTGGAGGCCTTTACTCCGCAAGAGGCGCAGGCCATCAACCTAGGGCTTCTTGAATTAAGCGAAGATCTGGTCAATCAGCTCAACGAGAGAGTTAATGCGCAGGCGATTGCAGACGCGGAAGAGCGTGTCGACGAGGCGCAGAAGCGGGTGCGCGATGCACGCATCAGTCTTAGTGGCTATCGTAACACCGCACGTATCCTTGACCCACAGCAGGAAGGCATGGGCGTAATGGCGGCGTCCAATGAGTTAATTTCGCAGGAGACCGCCTTGCGAGCGCAGCTCTCGCAGTTACAGCGCACGGCTCCCAATCACCCGTCGATCCCCGCAATTCGGGAGCGCATCGCGGCGACCCGGCAACAGATCGATTCGCAGACCAGTCGCGCAGTGGGCACCAGCGACGGCCTCGCCTCCAGACTTTCCGAATACGAAAACCTGCTTGTCGAGCAGGAGTTTGCCACGCAACTTTTGACCGTAGCGAACTCCTCTTTCGAGCAGGCGCGGGTCGAAGCAGAGCAGCAACAGTACTATCTGGAGCGCGTTGTCGAACCGAACCTTCCCGATGCTCCCATTCTTCCGAACCGCCTGAAGAGCATTCTGGCGGTAATCTTCGCCTCGCTGTGTGTCTATCTGGTGGGCTGGATGCTGGCCGTTGGCATTCGCGAGCATGCGCCGGAAAGTTAGGCAATGAAGAGCTTCTCTCAGGGCCTTCGTGTACAGGTTAAGGTCATTAAGGCTTTAATTGTCCGCGAGCTTGTTACCCGGTTTGGACGCGACAATATCGGTTTCTTATGGATCGTGGCCGAACCTCTACTATTTGCCGGGTTGGTTGGCTTCGTATGGACCTTTATCCGCGGTGTCGACAAGGGAGGTATCAGCGTGGTTGCCTTCGTTGTGACTGGATATATCCCATTGACCTTTCTGCGACATTCTTTTGGACGGTCGGCCAAAATCTTTCAGAGCAACAGCGCCTTGCTTTATCACCGTCAGGTCAAAATACTTGATTTCATATTGGTGCGCGTAACGATCGAAGCAATCGGGGCCATGACTGCGTACATCTTCGCAGGCACGGTACTGTATTTCTTCGGAAGTTTCCCAATTCCAGCGAATGTAGGCTCGCTCATTTTGGGCTGGTTTGTCTATGTATTCTTCGTAATGTCCATTTCGACAGCGCTGGCTCCTTTGTCGGAAATGTCGGAAGTGATAGAGAAACTGGTCCCGGTCAGCGTCTACATTGCTATTCCGTTCTCAGGAGTGTTCAACTTGGCGGAATGGTTGACGCCGACAATGCGCGAAGTGCTGATGTGGTCACCAATGGCGTCGGGAATGGAACTGATGCGCTATGGCGTGTTCGGCGACTTGATTACCCCCTATTATGATTTGTCCAAGGCCTTTGGCGTCTCACTTGTCCTCTTGCTGGTCGGGCTTACCTTGTGCCGACGTGTGAGGCGCATGATTACCGTATCATGATCATTTGCAGCGATATCTATAAAGAATACCATGTCGGAAAGGTTACGAAGTCGGTACTTTGCGGCGTCGATTTCAGCATCAACCCCCGGGAAAGAATCGGCCTCTTGGGCCGCAATGGTGCCGGGAAGTCGACGTTGATCCGATTGATCGGGGGCGTGGAGATGCCAACCTCAGGCAAGATCACCCGAAAGATGAGCTGTTCGTGGCCGCTGGGGTTTTCAGGAGGTTTCCAAGGTAGCCTAACGGGATACGACAACGCCCGTTTCATCGCTCGCATCTATGACAAGCCCTACTCCGAAATGCGTGCTTTCGTGGAAGAATTTACCGAACTCGGCGTCAACCTACATATGCCCGTGAAACAATACTCATCCGGCATGCGTGCGCGGCTCGCCTTTGCGCTGTCCCTTGCCATTGAGTTTGAATGCTACCTGATCGACGAAGTGATCATGGTCGGCGACAAGAATTTCCGCGAAAAGTGCAAGAAGCACTTCTTCGAAGGTCGCCGCGATCGCGCGCTCTTGCTTGCATCTCATAGTCTGCCGACGGTCCGGCAATATTGCAACCGCGCCATCGTGCTGGATAACGGGGTGGCGCAGATGTACGAAGATGTGAACGAAGCGATTGCGGTGTATGAGGCGCTTTAAAGTGTCTGCGCGCTTACCGAGACCGATTGGCCCCATACTTCGAGTGACCCAGTTCGCTCTGCGAGGGCGCCCATGAGCAGTGACAGCGATCGGTTCGACCTGAGCGTTCAGCGCTTGCTGAGGCGCGAAATCAGGGATCTGCATCGCCGCCATGACATTGAGATAGCGCTCGTGCACGCGTCATACCGGATGCAGTTACAGGACCCAGGGAGTAGCCAGCCCGCGATTAAATCCCAAGTTCGCATGGTGGCAGACAGCCCGTTGTTCGACTGGCGATGGTTTGCAGACAGATATTCTTTAACCTTGCCGGATAGCATGGCCGCGGCAGAATATTACGTTCGAGCCGGGGCTTTTGATGGGTTAGATCCGAGTGCAGATTTCGAAACCATGGCCTATTATCTTGCAAATCCCGATGTCGCGAAAGCTGGCTGGCCGGCGCTGGTTCATTACCTCCACATTGGGAAAGCAGATTGTCGTCCGCTGACCTAACGTCACTCGAGATGCCCAGGGCAAGCGCAAGTTCAGTCGCAAGATCAGGCGAAGACAGTCGAGTTCAGGCATTCGCCTGGCTGCAATCCAGTGACAAAGCCGGGGCCGCAGTTCACGCCTTAGAGCTGGACCGGTGGCTATGGCGAGGTTTGCCGGATCGCGTTCTTCCCCGTCTCCAGCAGCTACTCCACAAAGGGTCCCCCGCGGAGAGGGCCGGAGCAGCTTGGGTTCTGGCTCGCTGGTTTGCCAGCCAGCAGCATTGGGATCGTGCTTACGAAGCGATATTGGCCTATTCCAAGCTTCAACGAAGTGTTCCTGAACTGGCGCATCCCGGACCATACCTTCTGGGGGTCGAAGCGTGCCTTGCCATAGGCGATATCAAGAACGCGCAGACTTTCATTGACTTCGCGAGCACGCTCTTCGGGACCAGTCCGGACCTCGCTCTGGCAAGGTTCTCGCTGGCAATCCTCGAAAAGCAGCCGCGCGAAACGCTGTCTGAAATCTTGGCGCAGGTCTATCAAGACAGCGGGTTGATGCCGTTAAGTCTGGCCGCCGGAACTGCTCCGGTGTTTGATCGGCTGACATCGCACACAGCACCTGAACCTGCAACAAGCTCAGAACTGGTCAGCGTGATCGTGCCGGTCTTCAATGCTGCCGATTTGCTGCCCTCCGCCGTCCACTCACTGCTGGCTCAAAGCTGGTTGTCCATGGAAGTGCTGCTGGTCAATGACGGGTCGACTGACAACAGTTTGGAAGTGGCTCAGGCCCTTGCCACTCAGGATGCACGCGTCAGGGTGATAGAGCTCGGCCGCAACCGGGGCGCCTATGCAGCCCGTAACGCAGGCATGGCCGAAGCGCGCGGGACTTTCATAACTGTCCATGACTCGGACGACTGGTCTCATCCGCAAAAAATCGAGATGCAGGCAAGTACACTGCTGGAAGACGAGGCACTCAAGGCTTCGGTCTCGCACTGGGCCCGCGCGAGCAACAACTTGGAGTTCACACGCTGGCGCATCGAAGACGGCTGGACCCATCGTAACGTTTCTTCGCTGATGCTCCGCGCCGAGCTGCGCGAAAAGCTCGGCTATTGGGATCGTGTCCGCGTGAACGCGGACTCCGAATACTATTACCGCATTCTCAGTGCTTTTGGCCCGCGCGCTATCCGTGAGGTTTGCCCTGGCATTCCGCTAGCGTTCGGACGAACTACGCCGGAATCTCTGACGAGTACAAGCGCAACGCATCTGCGAACCCAGTTCAGGGGCGTGCGGAACGATTACATGGAAGCCGCGCATCACTGGCACAGCATGGCCAAGCGCCCTGCCGATCTGCTTCTCGAACAGAAACCCACGCGGCGCCCGTTCCGTGTCCCTTCGGAAATCGCCTTAGGAGACCAGGAAGGACCGGCTACCGACTTCGACCTTCTCGGAACGTCTGCCCTGCTAAACGACGATTGGTATGCGCTGGCCTATCCCGATGTCTTGCAGGCAGGTATTGGCGCTGGCCGCCACTATCTTGCCGCCGGGGCTGCGGAGGATCGCGATCCCGGCCCGCTGTTCAGCACCAGCGCATATCGCAAGGCACACGCGCTTGGCCCGAATGACAATCCTCTACTGCACTACCTGTGCCAGGGCCAAGACAACGGCGCCTCGGCTCTGCCGACTTTCGAAGGCAGACCCGCCGAAGGCTTCGGGCATCGCGGACGCATATTGCTGTTCGCCCATACGTCAGGGAAAACCCTGTTCGGGGCGGAGCGCAGCTTCCTAGACATGGTCGAACGCGTGGCTCGTGATGGCTTCGTCCCTGTTGTGGTGCTGCCTTCGCTGAATAACCCTGAGTACCTTGCGCAGCTGCTTGAGATATCGAACGCCGTAGAAGTTCTGCCGCAACGCTGGCGCCACGGCCTTCACCCGGCAGACGAAGAAACAGTCGAAGCGATCCGGAGATTAATCCGCAAACACCGGCCATGCGAAATGCATGTGAACACCCTCATGCAAGAGGCCCCACTGCTTGCAGCGCGCGCCGAGGGCCTTCCGAGCGTCATGTATGTGCGGGAAATGCCTGCAGAAGACTTTGCCTTGTGTCGCACCCTGAGCATCGGGCCAGAGACCTTGCGGCAAACCCTTCTGGACCAGGCTGATCGCTTCATCATGCCGTCACAGGTGGTGAGCGACTGGCTGCAGTGCCCTGAAAGAAGCACCGTTCGCCCGAATGCGGTAGACGAAAGGCTGTTCGATCTGCCGTTTACTCCTTCCAGAATACTGAAGGTTGGCCTGGTCAGCAGCAACATAACCAAGAAGGGGATTGGCGACTTCGCGGAAGTGGCGCGGATGGTTGCCACCATGGGGCCTGCCGTTCGGTTCCTTCTGATCGGCCCACAATCGCCAGATCTGCAGTTCCTTAAGCCTCTGCCTCACAACCTTGAGATTTGCGACTACGCTGCCACTCCGTTGGACGCGATGGCTCAGGTGGACGTGATCGCAAGCCTATCGCACTTCGCCGAAAGCTTCGGACGGACCGTGGTGGAGGCGATGGCAGCTGGCCGCCCCGTTGTCTGCTATGATCGAGGTGCTCCCCCCTCTCTGGTGATCGACGGCGAGACTGGTATTGTGGCCCCTGCTGACTGCGTGGCGAGCGTTGCCGATGTGGTGCTGGCGCTAGATGTGGCGAGGCGCCAATTGCACAGGATGAGCCGAACTGCCCGCCAGCGCGCCCGCGCAATCCAAGAGCAAGCGCTGTCATGAGCCGGCAATGAAGGGAAGTTTACGAGTCTTCGCCCACCTTGAATGCAAGCCGACCCTCGGATCGGCCATTACGCAGATAGTGTAGTAGAGCCGGTGCTCCGGCTTCGGTCACATCGGGGTACTTCTGATGATACTTGAAAGCGCTGAAAGCCGGGCCAGGGTCTCGCAACTCATATGCGCCATGCAACACGAAATGGCGCAATGGATCACCGCCGCTTTGCGCGACATCGGGATAGTTTTCGCAATACCACCCGGCTTCGAACAAGCCGCTTTGCGCAACCATCGCGATCTCGCTGGCCACTGCCTTCTCTGCGCGTCTGCGTGCCTTTGAATAGAACGGCTTGGTTATTGCCCGGTGCAGCCTTTCCTTGGTTGGCGTCAGTGTGCTAATTATATGGTTACGCAGCGCAACATACTCATGCTGCGCCGTCACTCTAGTCAACTGGACTTCTTTGCGCGTAATGGCATGGCCAAGTTCGGCGATGTCCGCCAATCGGTTCAGGTAGCGATCTTCAAGGTCGGCGTGTTGCGTCGATTTATTGCGCAACTCTTCGCGCTCGGCAGCCAGAGCAACTTCGAATTTCTCTCGCTCCTCAGTTAAGTTGGAAGCCATCAAAACGAACTGGTCGCGTTCTTTCTCTAAATTGGCGCACTCTTTCTTTAGATCGCCGCACTCTTTCTCTAGATTGCCGTGCGCTTTCTCTAGATTAGAAATTTTTAGTTTATTGGCATCACGCTCATTTTGCAACTCAGCTTCGAGATCAGCCAGCCTGCTGCTCACGTCGAACATTCTCGATTTAAGTGTATCCAGTTTACGAAATGCACTCGCTTCGGATTCACGCGACTTTGCTATTTCTTTCCGCGCGAATTCAAGGTCATCACCAATTCTTTCGTCTTTCGCCTGTGGGTCGACCTGACGATCTTTCGTTTCCTCAGCGATTTGTGGCATTTCGCTATCGTTATTTGACGTAGGGGTGCTCATATTCTGAACTGGCTCGCTATTCTCTATTTAACGACTATTGCATTCAAGCCGAATTCGGCATGCAATTATTCGAACATTTATAGCGGCAAATCCACGCAAATGCCAAAAACTGGAGAAAGGGCATCACTGTTTATCTCCCTTATGTCCTAAGGTCTTTTTTCTTGCGCATTTCTGGCACGCGATACGCCTTCTCACCCTCCCCATGTATCGTTCCCTGAAAATACTGCTCTATCAAAAAACCGATATCATCGGGAGAGTAGTTATCTGGCTTCACACGAAATTCAGCCATCCGACCAATCATCTGCCACGGCTTGATGACACGTTCCACGAGCCGATACTTATCTCGCACACCGTAGTCGTCAAACATCACCCTCACACTTTTCTTGGTACGCAGGATAACGGTCGCGAGGCAAGCGGTGCGGAACCGACCATCGATAAGGACGACGTCCGGTTGCCTGAACCAAGGCTCGTCCCATACCGAATTGGGGTACCGATGAAAGTTCCGCCAGTTTGCTGCATTGAGCGGGCGACCCCAAGGGCCGGTCTCACCAATATCCACGTGTTGCAGGATGGCCGTCGATTGCGCGTCTGCCAGTTCGCGCCTTAGCGACCGGGTCCACTCGAGATCAGATTCAACGCTCATGACCAATTTGTCGGGCATTTGCGCCGCAAGATGCGTCGATCCTCCTGCCCCATATTCCAAGATAACCCGGGCCTTGCGGTATAACATCCGAAGAAATGCAGTCTCCGCTTCCGGCATGTAGGGTGCCGAACTCACGTGTGTCCCCCGCAAGAGAGGAAAAGAAGTACCGACCTATATGGCTTACGCACCGACCCGTTCACTTTCAGATGCCATCCTCGCATCAAATGTCTTCCTAGTGAGGTTGGCAAAATGCTCGAAGCTTACGCTGCCTTGCGTCTCCAAACCCTCCGACATGAAAATCAAATACCAGAGATTATTGAAATTGGTCCAAATAGCCTCATCGCCGAAGCATTCATACACCTTGGCATCGTCAAAAGATTGCTTGTGACCGAACGGTTTATCGTGATGGTATAGCGGATGCTTCTCTTGATATGGCACCGAAGCAAAGAGCATTCCGAAGCGGCTGCTCGCGCGCGATCGAGCGATGGCACCGGAGAGCTTATCGGCATCTAAATGCTCGAAGATTTCCATTGCGATGGTGATATCGGAGCGCATCAGATCAGGCGGAAACGACTGCGTTATATCGAGGCTCACAAAATCGTATTTTTCAGACCTGGGTGCTATCAGCTTGGTATTCTTGACCCGGTCCACACCGACCACTGAAGTGGAATAAGGCATCTCGCAAAATAGATTGATCAGTTGCCCCTGGCCTATCCCAATGTCGATAGGATTGCGCGCCTTACCAAACAGTGCAAAGGCCGTCTTAGTCCGCAACCAGTCGTGCCGTGAGAATTTAACCTTTCCGTCCTTCTTGTCGCGAGCGTCGAACTTTGCCTTGACGCGGTCGTAAACCTTGGCCTGACCAGCCGACATGTTGGGCACGCCATCGGCATCAATATACAGCGGACTTGCGTCGGAAGATTGGTTTTTCTTCGCGGTTGGCACCTCGCCATCTGAAAATTCAGCTCCAATCGCAGGCGTCCCGGCCTGATAAACAGGAACATTTCGCGCTGAAAGATCGGCAAGCGCCTTCTCAGCCGTGCGCTTCCAAGTACGCTCTTGCTCCACCCAAGTCCGGCCTGCCTTTCCCAATCGCTTGCGAAGCGCAGGATCATCGATCAGACGCGCCAGAGTGTCGGCCATGGCACCAACATTGCCCTTTTCGAAAACCAGGCCGGTCACGTCATGCTGCACCATTTCGCTAAGCGCCTTGACCGACGAAACCACCACCGCCTTTTCCATGGCAAAAGCTTCAAGTGGTTTCATCGGCGAAACCATCTCAGTCACGGGTTGGGGCTTACGGGGGAACGGGGCGATATCGATCAGAGAGTAGTAGGCATCAACTTGCTCATGAGGGACGCGCCCCGGCATTATTAGGCGATCTCCGAGGTTCTCGCGCTTGGCGATGTCGAGTATTTCCTGCGTAATAGGTCCGCGCTCACTGCCGGAGGCATTTTCGTTGCCGACGAGCATAAGCCGAAAGTCATGCCCGCGGTCCCGCAAATTGACCGCCGCTTCAACAAGATGTTCAAGCCCTTCATACTGGACGAACGAGCCGATATAGCCAATAACCGGCACCTCTGCAGGAATCCCCAAGCTAGCCGCCAGAGCTTCGTCCCGCGCTCGCGGTGAAAAATGCGATGGGTCACACGAATTCGGGGCAAGAGTAACTTGCTCTGCCTCCACCCCGCGCGCAATAAGCTCGTCCCGCATGGGTCCCGTCAGGGTCAGCACATGATCCGCCGCCTTGGCCACCGAACTCTCAAAGAAAACCTGCATCTTGTAGCCAGTGCTTCGCAGAAATTCCGGCTCACGCGATATGCGGGTGATCTCCCAGAAGCCGCGAACTTCATAGACGAATGGCAAGCCAAAGTGGCGCGCCGCGATGCACGCAGGCAGCGCCGTGGCGTGGTTCGAGGCCGAAATGACCACAGCCGGCCGCACCTGCCTGATCATATCCTTCAGTGCATCAGCTGCTTGAGACATATAATCTGTTGCAATTATCCCGGCACGTAGTGGAGACCATATTCTGTAATAGGGAATGCCATCTATTGTATCTATGTCGTCGAGCTGATGCCCATCATGGTCACCCGGAATATCATGCGGATATCCCGGCCGAGTGCAACAGATGATGTCAACCCCAGCATTGCGCAAAGCTTTCGCCATGCCATGGGCCCGCGTCGCATAGCCACCCGATGAATACGGTAGGGAGTTGTGTAACAAATAAAGCACGCGCCCTAGTATAGGGGCTATCTGCTCTGGCTTTGCCGTCGGCGCTAGTCGTTCTGTTAAAGTCAAACCCTCCAATGGTGCAGAGGACGCCTTAGCGAGCCAAAGCTTACTTTTTTTGTCTCCCCCGGATACTTCGCGAATTTCCTGCAAAGTTTTTGCGGCAGCCAGTAAATTAAAATCAGACATCGCAGCCCAGTAATAGGCCTTGAGCGTGCTCAAATCTCTCTTGTGCCGGAGAATTTCATCTAGCAGTTGTAGGGAAGAGTTGCTGCGCTTTGTCTTGCCAAGAACAAGGGCAGCTCGGCGCAGACCCTGCAGGGTGTATTTATCAAATTTCTCGATCATTTCAGCGATGCCTAGTTGCCCGAAGGGGTAGTAGCAATAGATCTGAATAGCAGCCTATCTCGAAATCGGGCTACAGGCCACAGCGGCCAAAGTGTCTGCAGTACCCGCCCATGAGCGCTCCCGAGCGACCCACGCGCGGCCCGCCTCGCCCAGCTTTCTGCGCAACGCCGCATCCTTTATCAGTCGGGACAGCGCGTCGCTCAGCGCTCCAACGTCATCCTTCGCGAAGACCAACCCGGTCTCTTCATCCCGCACCATTTCACGCATGCCGCCAACCGACGAAACCACGATGGCCTTCTCCATGGCCAGCGCCTCTAGCGGCTTGAGCGGGGAGACCAGTTCGGTAACCGCCAAGGACTTGCGTGGAAAAGGCGCGATATCGATCAGTGAATACCATTCCGCCACCTCGTTATATGGAACCCGCCCAGGCATTATGAGCCAGTCTTCGATATTGTTGCGACGCGCCAACTCACGGATGCGGTCGGTCACGGGGAATCCTCCGTGTTCATCAGCCGGCTCGCTGCCCACCAGCAACAATCGAAACTTCGTCCCCCGAGATTTGATCCGCCCGCACGCCAGCACGAGGTCATCCAAGCCCTCATACGGTGTGAACGATCCGGCGTAGCCAATCACCGTCACTGTTGGATCGAGGCCGAGACGCGTCTGCAAGGCTTCGTTTCGCGGACCCGGTACGAAATCTTCAACGTTGCAGGCGTTTGGCGCGAGGGTAATGCGCTCGGCGCGAACGCCTCGTGCCACTAGCTCATCGCGCATCGGCCTGGTGAGGGTTATGACCTTATCCGCAGCCCTGGCCACGGCAGTTTCCAAAAAAACCTCCAATTGCCCGGCAGAACTCTGCAGATAGCCCGGCGCACGGGAATCGCGCGTAATCTCCCAAAAGCCGCGCACTTCGTATACGAACGGCAGACCCAAATTGCGGGCTGCAATCGCCGCGGGCAATGCAACGACGAAATTAGAAGCAGCGACCACGCAGGAAGGACGCACCTCTGTAAATTTGTCCACGAAGGCATCAACGGCACGCTCGAGATACTGGATCGACGCGTGAGCAGTAATGTCGCAGGGGTGACGAGGAAAATCGCGCTGCCGGGGCTGCGCGACACGATGGTAATCGACACCCTCCACGATATCCATACGCGCAAGCCTATCGTATTCATCCTGATACCGATTAAGATCGAACGGAAAGCCAGGCTTAGTCAGACAGAAGAGATCGGCACCCCGCTCAGTGAGCGATTTGGCTATGCCATGGCTGCGCATGGCATAGCCATTACTCGCATGAGGAAGTGAGCTGTGAAGGACATATGCTATGCGCCCCGGAATGGCTGGACTATGCAGATGCTGTGTGCTGTCAAGTCGGCGCGAAAGGGCAATCGAGCGAAGAGGACCCTTTTCAAGCTCGCGAAGGACTATAGTCAACTCTGGATAATCGTAGATATGAGCTCGTGCGAGATCCGCAGCCTTCTCCAGCCGAGTGGCGTCCAAACATCGTAGCGACAGCAAGCAGTTCGTCGCCAATACAAGACTGTCAGGGCCTAAAGCTAAGGCTTCTCCTATAAGCGCAAAAGCGGATGTTTCATTGGTGGCTGCAAGGTGGTTCGCAGCCTTTGCAAGCCCCCGTGCGATATTACTTGTTCGCGCTTGGTCTTCCATTGCATTGTCTTTGTGGGTGAAGCTTGGTGCCGGTTTAAGCTGATCCGTAATCATCCAGCGACCATAGTGCGAAAGTTGCGCCAATCACAGCGCTGCGACAATAGCTTTTTATTGGGGACAGCATGCGCCTAGCTTCTCGTTTTTAGCCCTCCGAAACCCTGCAAGGGTTGTATCTCACTTTAAATTGCGCAAAGCGCCTCGCCCACGGATCATTGCGCACGAGAGGAACTGCTTTGAAAATCCTGGTGGTATTCGGCACCCGGCCCGAAGCAATTAAAATGGCTCCAGTAGTCCATCGGCTGAAGGAGAGATCGGGGCTGGACGTGCATGTCTGCGTGACGGCACAGCACCGCGAAATGCTGGATCAGGTTCTGTCACTGTTCGAAATTGTGCCGGATATCGATCTCGACATCATGAAGCCGGGTCAGGATCTGACCGATATCACCGCCAACATAATTCTCGCCTTGCGCAATGTCCTGAAAGAAGGAGCATACGACCGCTTGCTCGTCCATGGCGACACTACCACGACGATGGCCGGTGCATTGGCGGCCTTCTATGCGCAGGTTCCCGTCGGCCATGTCGAAGCGGGTCTCAGGACGGGCAACCTCTACGCACCCTGGCCAGAGGAAGCCAACCGCATGATCGTGGGTCGTCTGGCCGACCTGCATTTCGCCCCGACAGAAACTGCACGGCAAAGCCTGCTGAAGGAAAACGTTGCCGACGCAAATATCGTTGTCACTGGCAACACCGTGATCGACGCACTGCACCAAGTGGTGGCACGGCTGGATGACGACCCGGCGCTCGACGGCCAGATAGAGTCGCGTTTTCCCTTCCTGGATTCTGATCGTCGCATGATCCTGGTTACCGGCCATCGCCGAGAGAACTTTGGCGAAGGGTTCGAAAACATCTGCCGCGCGCTGCGCGATATCAGCGAACTGGGCAATGCGCAGATCGTCTATCCGGTGCATCTCAATCCCAACGTTCAGGCGCCGGTAAACCGCATTCTCGGTGATACACAGGATGTCCACCTGATTGAACCGCAGGAATACCTGCCGTTCGTCTGGCTGATGCGTCGCTCGCACTTCATCATCACGGACTCCGGCGGCGTTCAGGAAGAGGCACCTTCGCTCGGCAAGCCGGTACTGGTGATGCGCGACACTACCGAACGGCCCGAAGCGGTCGGCGCAGGAACCGTGCGACTGGTCGGCACTGATGCGGAAAAGATCCGCTCCGGTGCGCTGTCGCTGCTTAACGATCAAGAGGCCTATGACGTCATGGCCCGCGCGCTCAATCCTTACGGTGATGGCAAGGCTTCGGCGCGCATCGCCGATTCCCTGACCCCCGGCTGAAAAGAAGGGCAACTCACTGATGTTTGAACGTATTTCGATGGTCGGGCTAGGCTATATTGGCCTGCCGACCGCAGCGCTGTTTGCCGCACATGGCACCAAGGTTATCGGGGTCGACGTGTCCGCGCATGTGGTCGAGACGATCAACGCCGGCAAGATCCATCTGGTCGAACCCGATCTTGATGGTGTCGTCCACAAGGTCGTCACGGAAGGAAGCCTCCACGCAACGCTGGAGCCCGAACCCGCAGATGCCTTCATCATCGCCGTGCCCACGCCGTTTAGGGAAGACTACGAGCCCGATCTTTCCTATATCGAGTCAGCAGCCCGCATGATCGCCCCGGTGCTGGTGCCAGGCAATCTCGTCGTGCTCGAGAGCACCTCTCCCATTGGGGCCACCGAACAGCTAGCCATATGGCTCGCCGATGCCCGCCCTGATCTCACCTTTCCGCAGGCAGCGGACGACGATGCCGATATCCAGATCGCGCACTGCCCGGAGCGCGTGTTACCAGGCCATGTGCTGAGCGAATTGATCTCGAACGACCGCATCATCGGCGGCATGACCGAACGCGCCAGCGAAATGGCAGTAGCGATGTACAAGAAGGTGGTGCGCGGCGACTGCGTGATCACCGATGCACGCACGGCCGAGATGTGTAAGCTGACCGAGAACAGCTCACGCGACGTGCAGATCGCCTTTGCGAACGAACTGAGCACGATCTGCGATCGCTTTGGCATCGACGTTTGGGAGCTGATCTCGCTCGCCAATCGCCATCCACGCGTCAACGTCCTGCAACCTGGAGCCGGGGTCGGCGGACATTGCATTGCGGTGGACCCTTGGTTCATCGTCTCCTCCGCACCGGAAGAGGCCAGGCTGATCCGCACCGCACGCGAGGTGAACGACGCCAAGCCCGACTGGGTGCTGCAGAAGGGTACGGACGCAGTGCTTGCCGCGCTTTCGGCGGATACTTCGCGCAGCATGGCGGATATCAAGGTCGCCTGCATGGGCCTCGCCTTCAAACCAGACATTGATGATTTGCGAGAAAGCCCGGCCCTGCAGATCACTGAGAAGTTTGCCCATCTTGGATGTCAGGTGTTGGCCGTTGAGCCACATATCGATGCGCTGCCCGCGAGCCTGGCAGACAAGCCTGTAACCTTGGCCACTATCGATGAGGCCTTGTCTCAGGCAGATGTCATCTGCGTGCTGGTTCGCCACTCCGACTTTGCTGACCTAGCTGGCAAGGTGCCGGACACTGCCAGCTTCATCGACGTGGTCGGTCTCTAGACGAGCCGCACGTCAGTTGAACACTTCGCTTTGTCTGTTCAGCCGCGGATGGTGCCACGGATCTACCACCTCCGCGGCCCCCCACCGCTGCTGGAACACCGCGAGTTCGCGCATGTAGCGTTCAAGGTGCTCTGGCGCGAAGTCGAGCCCTCGCGACTTGCTTTCGTGGTGAATGAGTGTGGCAAGCGGGGTGTAGATGTTGACCAGTCCGCGCATCCTTAGCTTCAAACAAAGGTCCACGTCGTTGTAAGCCACGGCAAGCTCATCTTCATCCAGCCCACCAACGGCATCGAAATGTCGCTTTGCCACCAGCATGCAGGCTGCTGTGACCGCGCTTGTTCCCCGCACGATGTGCGTTTGTGCAAAGTAACCCGCTTCATCTTCCTGCAATCCTCGGTGCGCATGGCCGGCCGCGTTTCCGATCCCCAGCGCGACGCCTGCATGCTGGATTGTCCGGTCAGGATAGAGCAGACGCGCGCCGACCGCGCCGACACCCGGTTGCACAGCCTCGCGTACCATTTCTTCGAGCCATTGCGGTTCCAGAACTTCGATGTCATTGTTGAGCAGACACAAATATTCGCCCAATGCGTGCCCTGCGGCAAAATTGTTGATAGCCGAATAGTTGAACGGATACGGCCAACGCACGACGCGAACGCGCGGGTCTTTTAATATCTCGTCTAAATATTCGAGGGTTTCCGTTTCCCGACTATCATTGTCTGCGATGATCAATTCGATATCGGGATAGGCGGTTTGAAAAAGCACGCCCTCTACACACGTTTGAAGCAGTTCCAATTTATCGCGAGTTGCGACTATTATGCTAACTTTTGGGATCGGTTGTGGCAGTGGCCAACGCAACTGTACCGTGCCGAATGGTCCCGCCGACACCAATGCGTTCTCAGGCGCGGCATTTTGAACGGCTTGGGACCTTGCATCTCCGTCTGCGCACCAGTCTCCCGTCGCTGTGCGCATAGTTATCCGCTGCACTTTTTCAACGGAAACGCCAGTATCCGGCGGCAAGGACATTAGTAGGATCAGTTCGTAAATGCAGGTTGGAGCTTGAACGTCCTCCTTAACAAAAAACCGATGTGCAGCACTGACCGGCAATGCGCATGCCGAGCTGATGTAATCCTGAGATAGCATCATCCGCTGATCCCACAGAGGTTTAAACCAGCCGATCGCAGCGTTCGAATGTGTGAGATCCTCAAGCTGATCCCCAAACAAAATAGGCAGCCTCTCACGCCGCTGCTCGCTGTTGAATGCAGCGTATCCAGCTAGAGAATGACGCGGAAGCATTGCGCCAACAGCAAGGGGAACTACATAATCTATGCCAATCTCTTCGGCCGCGGCCAATGCGAGCTCCAAGCCTGCAATACGACTATCACAGGGCTCCTGAAGGATACAAACCAGGTCGCAGGCTGCGGGCAGGCCATTCATGGCGCGAGGGGCGGTGACAAATATGCGTACCGGCTTTTCGCTTTGCCCAAGTGCCGATTCTATTGCTCGGCGAGCGACGCGGCAGTCGTCATCATTTGCCATATGTACGTGGACTGAGAAGCTATGTAGGCTTTTGGACATTCGCGCCGCGGCGATTGCTGACATATCTTCTGAACCAGCGTCAGACATCCAGCGTTCGTTGGCGAAGGGTAAGGCTGCAATCGCACTTTGGAGTCGATGGTGAGCTCGCAACTTTTTTCCGGACAATCGCCACCAACCGATGAGCGCCAAACGGTCGGGTCGACAAGCGAGCAACAGCAAAATGTCCCGCAACTGCCTTAGAAAACTACTCTTCAACGCATTATCTTCTGATGGCGGTGTGAATTGGATCGCGACGGGCTATCCCTGAACCGTCTTATTGGTTAGGGAGGCCTTCATACGCAAATCTCATACGAATTCATCATGAAACTGAAACTGCTTTTGTCGACCATTGCGCTTGGTTCGCTTTGTGCCTGCTCTACCTTGCCTTCGAGCGGACCGACTGGAGGCCAGATAACCGATACAGCATTGGAGGCACAGGTCGACGGAGCAGCCATCGATATCGTGCCTGTAAATTCGATCGCCGACGTCCCTCCGGTCGCAGAACCGATTGACTGGCAGTTGCCAGATTATGATCCCCCACCATCCGACATGATCGGTCCCGGGGATGTACTCTCCGTCACCGTATTCGAGGCGGGTGTCGCCTTGTTTGGAGGCGGCAGTTCAGCAGAAGCCGCGGGCGGTTTTGACCCTTCGGTCAAAACCCACACGCTCCCTCCACGGCGCGTCGACGACAACGGGATGATAGACATTCCCTATGTCGGAACGATTCAGGTGCTTGGTAATACTCTAGCGGATGTTCAGGTAAAGATTCGTGAAGGACTTCGCACTTTCTCGCAGGACCCTCAGGTTTCAGTCACTCGTCAGGAAGTGATCGGTAATTCTATCATCATTGGTGGTGAAGTCGCACAACCGGGACGTCTCGTATTGCAGACCAATCGCGAAACGCTTTCCGATGTCATTGCGTTGGCGGGCGGATATCGCGGAGAAGCGAAGAACCTAACCCTGCTCATCGAACGAGGCGACGATCTGGTTCGTCTGCGCTTATCCGATGTTTTGGCCGGCACGTATGATCGTGTGCGCGCTTATCCCGGTGATCGTGTAACCATACTTGCCGAACCGCTGATCTTTTCGGTCCTCGGTGCCACAGGCAGGGTTCAGCAAATTCCTTTTGTGCGCGAGCGTATGAATGTCATCGAAGCGATCGCAGCTGCGGGTGGGCCGAACAGCAACGCCGGAGATCCAAAGGCCATCTTCCTTTTTCGGTACACCGGACCCAATAAAACCCAGCCGACGGTCTATCATTTCAATCTTATGCAGACGCCGACCTTCTTCCTAGCGCAACGGTTTGCGTTGCGTGATGACGATGTCCTTTACTTCGGTAATTCCGAAAGCAATCAACCCCGCAAGCTTATCCAGACGATCGGTCAGCTGTTCTCGCCGATTGTCACTGCGACCGCGGTCGCGAATAACGTGAATAATTAAGGGATATTCGGGACCGCAAGGAGGGTTGCGCATCGAACTTGCCGAACATGCATTGGTGGCGCTCGCGATTCAAATCATCGTCGGGCTCCTGACCCGGAACTGGTGGGCGGGAGCGTTGCTTGCGTGTGGTTATTTCATTGGGCGGGAATTGGCGCAGGCAGAATATCGGTGGATCGAGCAATTCGGTCATGGCCTCCGAGCCAACGCCCCTTGGTGGGCAGCGTTCGATCTCAAGGTTTGGACTAAAGCCGACCAGTTCGCCGATGTTATAGGGCCGATCATTGCAACGTCGGCACTGACGTGGGTTATGCTAAGACGTAAAAGACGCCCGCGCACCCAGCCGAGATGCATTTAGTCGGCTGGACTATCGTCCACAGGTCTACGCATGCCAACATCCTGCCACGGCTGTCCGATGGTCTTTTCGAAGCGATCGCGGAAGGACCAGAGCCAACCTACGCGCTTCTCGGCTATTCCGGGAATGCTCAGGGGATCCCCGCCCAGCCAAGGCAAGAACGGATTGCGTCGCGCATAAGACCAGATCTCGACCCGCTCCCCTGCTTTCTCTGCTGCGCCGCGAGCGTGGAAACCGCCAGTATCTGCTACGACGAGCGTGTTCTCCGGCAGTGCCAGAGCCTCTGCCGGGGGCAATCCCATTTGCGTCAGGCCTGACGCATCGACGCGTGGCGAACCGCGGGCAGACAAGCGGTCGATGGACTTAGGGTCAGCGAGGCTCCTCTCGTGCTCCCATTCCAACCGCTTCGGCGTAAAGCGGTGCGAACCTCGAACATAGGTGAAAGGGCCGTCTTCTTTCGCAACCGGATTGAGGAACAGCCAAGCCTTCATGGAGGCGTGAAAGCTGTCGGCATGAAGAACCTGCTGCGGATCGGTGCCCCCGCCGACGAGGTTGGAAACGATCGTCTGAACGTAATGGAGCGGCGTAATGCGAAAGCTCGCTACGTAGTGGAATAGCGCGTTGATATCTTTTCTTGCCAAGAACCGCCTTAGGTCCGGAGCCGCCTGGAGCATTTCGGTATCGATTGCGATGCGACGCGTGATGGCATCGCCCTGACGCATCTCACGGGCGGGCCATTCGGAGTGCAGGATAGCCTCGCGGAGCTTCCTGAATTCCGCCGCTGGAACCACGTTTTCGATAACGACGAACCCGTCACGATCGAATGCTTCGCGCCAGTCGCTACGCACATGTTTTGCAAGACGGCGCCTGCGCCACCTGCACATCGCATCCGCAAAGCGTACGCGAGCGCGGTGAAGGCCCATTTGATTGAGGCGCTGCGACCCGATCAGAGGATGGTCGAGAAAGCTCTTCGCCGAGGTTCCCAATTGAAGAACGTGGATCGGCGCCAGCGCGATGGCCTTGGCTTTGTTGATCAAACTCATGCGGGGAAGACCCTTACACCTCGGCCCGCAGCGCATCTTTGGCGATCTGGTCGATGGCCATGAGTTGGGACACGAGGGATTCGAACCTCTCAAGCGGCAGCGCATTCGGGCCGTCCGAGAGCGCCGAAGCCGGATCAGGGTGTGCCTCCATGAATACACCGGAGACGCCGGCCGCAACGGCAGCGCGAGCCAGGAGAGGCACATACTGGCTTTGCCCCCCAGAGCGCGAACCCAGCCCACCGGGCTGTTGAACCGAATGGGTCGCATCGAATATCACCGGGCAGCCTGTTTCCGCCATGATCGAGAGGCCGCGCATGTCGGATACAAGCGTGTTGTATCCGAACGACGTGCCTCTGTCGCAAAGCATGAAATTGTCGGTTTCCTTGCCCGCTGCCGACGCCGCCTGCCGGGCTTTCGTAACGACATTTTGCATGTCGCCTGGCGCCATGAATTGTGCCTTCTTGATATTGACCGGCTTTCCGCTGGCGGCGACGGCGCCGATGAAGTCGGTTTGCCGGGCGAGAAAGGCAGGAGTCTGCAGGACGTCAACGACTTCGGCCACGGGGTTGGCCTGATTCGCTTCATGTACATCGGTGAGGACCGGCAGCCCGGTTTCGGCACGAACTTTTTCGAGAATGCGAAGCCCCTCGTCCAAGCCAGGCCCCCGAAACGAGTCGCCAGACGTACGGTTGGCCTTGTCGAAGGAACTTTTAAAAATCAGCTGCACATCAAGGCGCCGAGCAATGGCGGCCAAGGTATCCGCAACATGAAGAGAATGTTGTTCGCTTTCGATCACGCACGGCCCGGCAATCACGAATAGCGGGGTTTCTGCCGTTATCTTGCGACCACACAGTATCATTTGTTCAAATCCATTCTCATCGACCGCTCTTTGAGGTGTTTTTACAACGCCCTACCGTAAATCTTGTAGAGTCCGCCCCAAAAATACATGCTGCTAGAAGTGACCGCTTGACATCACCAGCACCAAGAGGTGAACGAGCCGTTGCGGGCGCCAAAGCGATTTCAAGATACGCGCCCCCTACATCGTTTTCCAGAGTTGCGCAGAAATTCCTTTCTATGATCAACGATACAATAGCCTCCGACCACATGGTCTCCGCCCTCAAAACGCTCGAGATCGAAATCGGTGGCTTGGAAGATCTGAAAAGTGCTTTCAAGCAGACCGGCCTTGGCGATGCTTTCGAACAGGCAGTGAACGCTTTCGCATCTGCCAAAGGGCGGATCATTGTCACCGGGATCGGGAAAAGCGGCCACATCGCCCGCAAGATTGCGGCAACTTTCTGTTCGACCGGCACCTCCGCGCTCTACCTGCATCCGGGAGAAGCCAGCCACGGCGATCTCGGCGCAATTTCGCGCGATGACGTAGTCTTCGCGATTACATGGTCGGGCACGACACGCGAACTTGGCGACATCGTCAATTATTGTAGCATGTATCGACTGCCGTTGATCGTGGCGACCGCGAACGGGTCGAGCTGGGTCGGTGAAGCGGCCGATATCTGTCTGACCTTACCCGTCGTGCGGGAAGCGTGTCCGAACGAGCTTGCACCGACATCATCGACGACCATGCAACTGGTTCTTGGCGACGCGCTTGCTGTCGCCCTGATCGAGGCTCGTGGTTTTTCGTCCCACAGTTTCGGCCTTTTTCATCCGGGCGGTCGCTTGGGTGCGCAGTTGACGACGCTCGAGAAGGTCATGGGTACGGACGAGGCTTTGCCGCGAGTCACCCTCGATGCCACTCTGCGCAGCGCAACGATCGAGATGAGCCGCAAACGCTATGGCTGCACCGCTGTGATCGATGCCGACGAGAAGCTCGTCGGCGCATTCACCGATGGCGATCTGCGCCGCTGTATCGCAATCCATGATCTCGACGACCCCATCGGAAGCCATATGTCACCGCGTCCGGTCACCGCCGAGCCGTCCATGCCGGCAGCACAAGCTCTGACCTTGATGAACGATAACGCCGTTTCGGTCCTGTTCGTAACGGACAGCGAAAAGCTGGTCGGCATCGTTCATATGCACGATCTGGTTCGACTGGGAATCGGCTGAATTTTCCGTCAGCCGGAGCCGCGGTGCTGGCTGAAAGGATGAGGATGGAAAGCCGCGATCTCATAGTCATACCGGCGCGGTACGGATCAACCCGGTTGCCCGGTAAGCCCTTAATGGCATTGGCCGGGCGCACTCTGCTAGAGCGTGTGATTGCCAATGCCCGCGAAGCCGCAGACCTTTGCGGGAATTGCGATTTTGTCGTGGCGACCGACGATGAACGAATTGCAGAACACGCCAATGCACTGGACGCGAGATCCGTCCTGACCGATGCGGCGCTGGATTCCGGAACGGCCCGGGCACACGCCGCGGCACTGAAATCGGGTAAGCCAAAACGCGTAATTTGCCTGCAGGGTGACGCTCCTTTCATTGCGCCGCAGACGATTGGATCGTTGATAAAGATATTACGCGAAGGCAACGCGTCGGTTGCGACGCCGGTATATCAACTGAACTGGGCAAGGCTCGATCGGCTGAGAGCACATAAGCAGACCGCTCCCTTCAGCGGTACCACCTGTGTGAGGGATTCAGAGGGCCATGCTCTCTGGTTTTCCAAATCCATTCTGCCAGCAATGCGCAACGAGGCAGATCTGCGCAAAATGGATACATCGCCCGTCTGGCAGCACATGGGTCTATATGCGTACACGATCGAGGCGCTGGACTGGTTTGTCGGAAATTCGCCCGGAACTTACGAGGTCCTGGAAGGGCTCGAACAATTGCGATTTCTCGAACATGGTTGGAAAATTGCGACTGTGCCCGTTGCACCGCCCGAGCACGCGCTGTCGGGTATCGACACTGCAGCGGACCTTGCCCTCGCGGAAGAAGCGATTGCAAAACTGGGCGACCCTTACCCCGCGTGAGCGGGATGGTTGCGGCACCGGCGGCAAGCGCTAGAAGCCAGCAGCATGTTCGTCATCGTTCGCCACGGCAACACATTTGAAACCGGCGATCAGCCGCGCAGGATCGGGGCCCGCACCGATCTGCCCCTAACAGGGCAGGGCATTGAGCAGGCCCGGGCGCTGGGCAGTCATTTCGCCGCCATGGGATGGCAGTTTTCGCGCGTACTCGTTTCTCCGCTCAAGCGGACCCGGCAGACGGCTGGCGAAATCCTCTCGACGCAGGCGAATTCGCCCGAGCAAGAGTCAGCCGCATTTCTGCGTGAAATCGATCATGGTCCGGACGAGGACCAGCCCGAAGAGGTAGTCCTTGCCAGAATTGGAGAGGACGCACTCAAAGCATGGGAAACTGGCGCGGTGCCGCCCACGGGATGGAGCGTTGATCGCGAAGGGCGAATTGCCGCCTGGCGCGACCTTTTCGAAGACGCCGATCCCGGCGAGGCGACATTGCTCGTGACCAGCAATGGTGCGGCGCGGTTTGCATTGATGGCGGCGCAAGGTCTTAGCGATGCAGCCAGCACACTACCTTCCCTCAAACTTCCGACGGGCGGCTATGGCGTCATTGGCTGCAGCGATTTGGGGCAATTACAGCTCGAAGCCTGGGGAGTGCGCCCATGACGCCCCTTCCCACCCCTGCCGCGTCCAGGTTGCTGCGTGCCCCCCCCTTCCCCGGCCTGGCGAATGCCATGTATATGTTTTCACCACCGCCCGAGGTGGATGCTCCGACCGGCGACACGCGGACGGCCTTGTTCAGATCCGTCAGCAACGCGCGTGTCGGGGGATCTTACTGGAGTGAGCCAATCGCTCCACTTGCTATCGACATGGCCATCAGGCCTCGTTCCGCGTCCGAGGCAGCGGAACTGCGCGCGCGTTTCGGGGCAGAGAAGACGATCTGCATCGGACACCCGCATGCATCCCCGCTGAGAACCGCCGCGCTCGATTACGGCGCAGATATCGATCCCTGGGCTGTCCTGTCGCAGACGGGGAAATTGGTTGCTCATGGTGATGATGAATGGGTCGCACTGGCCACCATCGCCGGTATTCACGTTCAAGTTTTATCGCCAGGCCGTTATGGCGAGCCGGGCGACGATGGGGAGACACTGGAGTATAGGGCTGCGATGGCATTGGCCGAGCCAATGCGCGATCCGTTTTCAGATGGCTGGCTCGAACCGGCAAAAGCTATTGAACTGCTGGCAGACTGGCGCAGAGTGATCGATGCCAATCGCGGCACCGCGGGGCAGACCATAGTCGCGGCATGCGGGATCAGCTGGTGGAAGCGCGAAGAAATCCGCCGGTTCCTTTGGGTGCCAGGCGAACCTTTGAAAATAGCGCGCACTTCAGCGGGCGCCCTGGCCGTTGCCGAGGCGCGTGGCGGCGCATTGGCTGTCTGGCCATCGCGCATCTCAAAATCCCTCCTCGCAAATGCAGAAAAACGAGGGGTACCGATCGTTCGCGTCGAGGATGGCTTCGTGCGATCGGTTGGCCTTGGCAGCAATCTGGTGCCTCCATCGTCCGTGATTGTGGACCGGCGTGGTATCCATTTCGATCCCGGCCATCCGAGCGATCTCGAGACGATTTTGCAGAATGAGGAATTCTCGCACGACCTGATCGAGCGTGCGCGCCTGCTGCGGAAGACGATCGTGGACACGGGCATCAGCAAATATGCGCGAGCAGCGAAGCGAATGGCCGCGCAGGTCATCGGGACGCGCGAAGGAAGGATCGTTCTGGTACCCGGACAGGTGGAAGACGACATGTCGGTGCTGGCCGGCGGCGGCGGGCTGACATCCAACCTCGAACTGCTGCGCCGCGTCCGCGCCGAAGAACCCGAAGCACAGATCTGGTGGCGCCCTCATCCCGATGTCGATGCAGGCCACCGCAATGGCCAGGTCGTGGATGCAGATGCCCTGCAATATGCCGACCGCATCGTGCGTGAAGAAGCGATGGTTGACCTACTCGATGCGGTAGATGCGGTTCATGTACTTACCTCGCTTTCCGGTTTCGAAGCGCTGCTGCGTGGCAGGGAAGTCATCTGCCATGGCATCCCGTTTTACGCGGGTTGGGGGCTCACACGTGATATGGCGACCACGCCGCCGCGCAGGTCGCGCAAGCTCTCCCTGGACGAGCTCGTTGCTGGTGTGCTGTTGCTCTATCCCCGTTATCTCGATCCGGTGACAGGCATACCGTGCCCGCCCGAAGTGCTCGTGAAACGCATGGGTCAACAACAGATGCCCAACCGTCTTGGATGGATCGAACCGGTTCGCCGGTTCCAGGGACGGGTCATGGCGCGCCACCGCTCACGCGGGCAGAAGAAGGTTCACCGATGACCCGTGCGGTTCTGGATATATCGCGGCTGATTTCGCGTGTGCGGCATTCCGGCCCTTCCGGCGTAGACCGCGTAGAGATGGCCTATGCGCGTGGACTGCTTCGCCTGTACGGACCCAAGCTTGCTTTCGCCGCCGTCCATCCGACAGGCCTCTATGGGAGGATTCCTCGCGAAACGGCCATCGCTTATCTGGACGAACTCGACAGGCGCTGGACAGCGACCGATCGAGCTTCAGGGCAGCGAACTCTCGCATCGGTCCTCCCATGGATGGCACGGCTGCTTCCGCGGCGTGCGGGAATCGGGTCCGCCGACGTTCTGGTGCAGGTTTCGCCGCACCACCTCACGCACGCCGCCAAGATGCGGCGCATCCTGCAACGCGAAGAAGCCAGGTTCGTCTGCATGGTGCATGACCTGATACCGATCGAGTATCCGGAATATGCCCGGCCCGGTGGATCGGCGCTTCATGAAAAGCGGATGAGCACGGTGGCAGAGCTGGCCGATGCGGTGATCGTCAATTCGGCCGCTACGGGTGCCTCCTTAACGAGATGGGTCGAAAGCAAAGGCGGGATCCCGCCGCAGATCCACGTGGCGCTTCTTGGCACAGAGCCAATCGCGAAAGCGGCACCGCGCGTTTATGCCGATGGAAAGCCCTATTTCGTGTGTCTCGGCACCATCGAACCGCGCAAGAACCATCTACTGCTGCTTCACCTGTGGCGCAAAATGGCTGAAACGCTGCCTTCGGACGATGTGCCACGCTTGCTGGTGATCGGGCGCCGCGGGTGGGAGAATGAGCAGATCGTCGACATGCTCGAACGCTGCCCTTCGCTCGGCCCGGTGCTGGAGGAAGTGAACGGTTGCGGCGACAGCGACCTGGCTGCGGCCATCCGCGGCGCCCACGCGCTGCTGATGCCGTCCTTTACCGAAGGGTTCGGCATGCCGATTGCCGAGGCCCTGTCGGTCGGCACGCCGGTCATCGCGAGCGATATCGAAGCCCATCGCGAAATCGGCGGAAATGCTCCCGACTATCTGGATCCTCTCGACGGGCCGGGTTGGGAGCGGACGGTACTGGACCATACCCACGATGGCCCGATGCGACGTGCGCAACTAACGCGCGTTGCCGCCTGGCAAGAGCCGGACTGGGATTCTCATATGGAGATCGCCGCGAAGGTGATCGAGGACGCCGCGCTTCTACCGAAGAATCATTCTGCGGGATGAACGGGCAGTTCGCGCATGGCCTTGGCCGAGACCCGGCCGGCGGAGCCGATTCGCGTGTCGAGCACATGGTCCCACAGAGGCGTCGTAACACCGAAGTTGCCGTCTTCACCCATGAAGTGATGACGCATGTGATGCTTCTTGATGACTTTCCCGATGCGGCCGCGCATGGACCATTGATGGCAGGCGTAATGGGTCAGATCATACAGGACGTAGCCGACCAGGAATCCGAAGACGAACCAGGTGCCGGCATTCCCCGCCAGAGCGTAGCTGAGCGCCCATATGACCCCGGCGACGGGAAGGCTGACGATCGGCGGCATGAGATTGCGCAGATGATCGGTCGGCTGGGCATGGTGGTTGCCATGGATCGCGAATACGAGCTGGCGCGCGGGAAGCCATTGCGGCTCCCAATGAAAAAGATGGCGATGGGCGATATATTCGAACAGGCTCCACACCAGCAGACCGCCAAGGCTCAGGCCAACCGCCGTCGAAACGGAAACCGTGCCCCAGCCGACAAAGGCGATAAGCGGCAGGACGACGATCCAGACTGCTGCAAACAGCCAAATGGACGCGAGCGTAAGCATCTCGAGAAACGGATTCTCGAAAAGAACGAGGCGCTTTTCTTTGGTAGTCGGACCCTTCATCACACGAATATCCCGATAGAAAAGGCACCCGATTGTCAACAAACAAGCGGTGAAACGCAGCTAATTGAGGATTTGAGGATACTCCAATGTGGCACAAGGGTCACGAAATGACGAAAGATGCATCCGTGACCAGAATTCTGTGCACCGGCGCCTCGGGAGCGCTCGGTGGAGCGCTGGCATCACTGCATGCAGCGCCGGGGGTACACCTTAGCCTTTGGGGGCGCGACCGGACGAGACTCGGCCTGATAGCCGAAAAGGTCAGCCATGCAGGGGCAGAAGCGCAGGCGTTCTGCTTCGACCTCACGGACGGACAGGCGGCCATCGATGCCGTGCTGAGCCAGGACAAGGAAGCACCATTCGATCTGGCCTATCTCGTCGCTGGCATCGGCGATACGCGCGCCAAGGGCGATCTGGTCGAAAATCCCGAGCTGGTCCTTCGCGCAGCCCAGGTAAATTTTGCCACACCTGCTGCAATGGCGGCAGCCATCGCGGGAAGAATGGCCGAGCGCGGTCATGGCCGGATAGTGGTGATCGGCTCCGCGGCGGGTCATCACTCTCTGCCATTTGCTGCGGGCTATTCCGGATCGAAGGCGGGATTGGCACGCTTTACGGACGCGTTGCGCATTGCCGTCGAGCCGTACGGCGTGAGCGTGACCCTGGCAGCCCCCGGGTTCATCGACACTCCTTCCACTCGCAATGCCTCATCAAGCCGGCCGATTGAATTAAGCGTGGAAGAGGCTGCGAAGCGCATCATCGAAGCGGGCAGACAGGGTAAGCGCCATTACGTGACGCCTTGGCAATTCTCGGCTCTGCGGATGGTGGACGCACTGTTGCCCGCAAGCCTTCGCGATCGGCTTTTAGCCAAGCTCCGACCCTGAGTTGGCCTAACCCTTTTACCGCGATTGTTTGCCCAGTGACAGGATCGCGTGATGCAACTGGGCAGGCGTGAGGTCTTTGCGTTTGTTGCCGCCTGGAATGACGCTTCCAGCGGCGTCGAAGCGCAGGACCGCATATGGGGTATGTCGATCGCCGCCCGGCATGCTTGCCCCCGGTATGCTTGGGCGGTGATCTCCAAAAAAGGCCAAGAGCGCCGGCTTTCCCAACTCAGCGATGCCATCGCGCAATTGGCCGAGCATGGAATCCCCGGCTTGCACCAACCGATTATAGTGGGCGACGAGTGGCTCTCCCTCGCTCGACCATGGACCGTGGTTTTCGATCGTCACCGCGTAAATGAAAGTCCGCTCCGTCGCGATCCGAGCAACCTCCAGTATTTTTGCCGCGAGCGCTGCATCCGAAATGTAGCGACCGTCGCCGGATGAAGGCCGATCGAACGCGCTGTCATCGATCAATTGGGAGAACCCAGCCTCAGGAAGTATCCGGTGGCGGCTGTAGAAACGCATGTCGTGAGGATGCACGAACACGCTCCGCCACCGATCGCCCCCCAATCTGTTTGGTAGCGCCAGCGCGCCATCCTTCAATGCCGTCAAATACGGATCGTAGCGGCGAAAGCCTAAGTCATCTTCCTCGCGCCCGAATAGAACCCCATATTCGGTTCGCATGGTGTAAGCTCCGAACCCGCTAACCAACAGGTTCCCCCAAAGGACCGCATCCATTTTTGCAGCTTTGAGGTTTGACAGTTCGACACCCCGTTTTCCGAACAGTTCGATCGGATTGGCGAAGGATTCGCACTGGATCACGACGATGATCTCGGGTTCGGCGTTGGGTGAGCATTCCGAGGCATCTATCAAGTCCGAAACGTATGGGTCCGTTGCCGACGACATGCCTTTTTCGGCATCGCCTCGCCACCGAATCCAATACAACAACAAGGTGCTCGCAAGCCCAAGCTTGGCAACATCTGCATCCGCATCGGGCTCTGATGCCAGCGCTTTAAAGGTCTTCGTCTCCAGAGAGATGCGCATGAGAATGACGGTAGTCAGACTGATACCCAAGCCAATCAGTCGAGTGACCAGATTTGCTTCGAACAACCAAACGAACGCCGCAACGAGCACGGCCAGAGCGACAAGGCCGAGTAGTTTTTGAGATCGCTCCAGAGCAGAGAGATAGAACTGTGGATGCCTGAACACCGCACCGATCAAGGCCAGATCGGAAAATAACAAGGGTTCGCCCAGCATGTCGTTCTTTGCATTGGAAGCGACTACGAACAGAAGATTTACCGCCAGAACGAGGACTGCTGCCAAAACAGCATTACCGCTTACAAAAAGCAGAATGCCGAAGATGAACAAAGCAATCTGGACCAGCAGGAAGGAGCCTTGAGCAGAGCGCAGGCGTTTTACGCTTCTTGGACGCGCACAAATATCGACCAGCAGTGCGACAGGTGCGACCACTAACAGGGAAACCACGAGATGCATCATGCCAAACTCACGCCATCCGGTTAGGGCGAGTGAACGCAAGTGACAATTCATGAGATGTCAGTTTCAAGACTCTAGCCTGTTCATGTTCATAACCAGTCCGATAAGCGTCGCGTTTCACACCAAGTGTCCTATGAAGGGGCGCAAGGATTGACGGTAGTGGTTGTTCAGAATTTCAAACATTTCAATGGTGATGCCCACCATGCAAGTGGCTCAGGCAATGAGCCCGAACCAATGACGGCGCGCGAACCGGATGAGGACCGAAAGCCGGATTCTCCGCGAACGGTACTTTTGCTGCAAGGCTTGATGGGCCGGGTATTTCGCCGCCTTGGTCAACAGCTCATCAAATCCGGCCACAAAGTCTATAAGGTCAATTTCAACGGTGGCGACCGGCTCTTCTGGCGACTTCCGGGTGGTATCGAATATCGCAAGTCGCTTGACGAATGGCCAGATACGCTACGGACTATCATCGCTGAGAAAGGGGTCACCGACGTTGTCCTGTTCGGCGATTGCCGCCCCCATCATCTGGTTGCCACCGCGGTATGCCGGGAACTGGACGTTCCGGTTCACGTGTTCGAAGAAGGTTACATCCGTCCGGACTGGGTCACTCTGGAACTGGGTGGTGTAAACGGGCATTCGTCCCTGCCGCGCGATCCGGCCTGGTATCGGCAGATTGCTGCAGAGTTGCCGCCTGTCCCTGAACATCGCCAAGTGCCGTCATCCTTTCGTCGTCGGGCCACGGAAGGACTTCTATTCAACGTCGCCGACATTTTCAGCCGCTGGTACTATCCGCATTGGGCCAATCATCGCCCCTGGCACCCCGTTATCGAGGGTATGGGATGGGCTCGCAAGCTCACTCGCGGGAAAGATCGACGCAAGGAGGCTGTAGCACTGACGGAAAGATTGCTGACTTCCGAGGCACCGTACTTCCTTTTCCCGTTGCAGCTTGCTTCCGATGCCCAGATTCGTCTGCATTCCCCATTTGCGAGCATGACCGACGCACTGATGTTGGTCATTCGATCCTTTGCCAAGCATGCGCCCAAGGACGCGCGCCTCGTAGTCAAGGAACACCCGCTGGATAACGGGGTGTTCGACTGGCTTGAAGAGACCAGTTCGATCGCTGCCTTGCTCGGCGTGTCCGACCGGGTGGATTATATGGCCTGGGGCGACATCGTGCCGGTAGCCGAGCGAGCGAAGGGGATGGTCACCATCAACAGCACGAGCGGCACGTTGGCGCTGGCCAAGGGAGTCCCGGTCATTGCGCTGGGGCATGCCGTTTACGACATTCCCGATATCACCTTTCAGGATGGGATTGACCGGTTCTGGCGCGAAGCGAGCGCGCCCGACATGGAAACATTCGGTGCATTTCGCCGTGTCCTGATCGAGCGCTGCCTGATTCCGGGCGGCTTCTTCTCCGAGGAGGCGTTGGACAAGGTCGTACGCCATGCCGTTGCCCGGTTCGAGGGCAAAGGATTGCTGCCCGAATAGCAGGCCAACGGCCTGAGAATCTTTGGGTCAGTCAGCGTCGTCCTCTACGGGGAAAAGTGCGGCTGCCGCGCGGCGCACAAGTTCGCGCGCCACATCCTGCTTCGGCATCTCGGGTAAGCTTTCGACCCCGTTAGACGTGACTATGTGCACCTGATTAAGGTCACCGCCCATCACACTATCCCCTTCTGCGCCTGAAACATTGTTTGCGATGATCCAGTCGGCGCCCTTGCGTTTGCGCTTGGACTTGGCGTTTTCGACTACGTTCTCGGTTTCGGCGGCGAACCCGATCAAAAGTGCAGGTCGTTTACGACCGGCCGCCGTACTGGCCAGAATATCCGGGTTTTCTGCCAAGATCAGCGCAGGCGGGGCAGAGCCGCGCTTTTTCATTTTTTCTCCTGCCACATGCCGACTTTTCCAGTCGGCAACTGCAGCCACCATGAAAGCCACGTCTACCGGAAGTGCGCGGCGCACTTCTTCTGCCATGTCGTCCGCAGTTTCCACGTCGATGCGATCGACCCCGACCGGCGTGGGCAAATGTACCGGGCCTGCGACCAGCGTGACACGCGCACCGGCCGCGGCAGACATTGCAGCGATGGCGAATCCCTGTTTACCGCTGGACCGATTGGCAATGTAACGGACCGGATCGATAGGTTCGCGCGTGGGACCGGCAGTCACCAGAACGTGTTTACCAAACAGAGGTCGGTGATCGGGATCGGGGTCGAACTCTGCCTGACCGGCAAGCGGCGAATCTTCAAAAGCAATACCCGACGTCTGTGCTTCCTCAACGCCCGGTTGCGGCATGGCGCGCATGTCCTGCCGTGCCACTTCGTGATTGAGCGCAGCAGGATCAGTCGGTGGTGCGGAAGATGCCTTCCCTTTGCTGGCCAGAAGCGGACCGCTATCCGCGATCGGCTCTTTCACTTCACCAAGACTTTCAGCTCCGAGCATGTCGGGCTCGGGCAGATCGTCCAATTCCGCTTCGATCTGCTCATGGCTGCGTTGTGTAGTCGAACGGGGAATTATCATCGACAAGAGGCCCCCAAGGCCACCGCCACTTTTTACGACTTCCTCTTCGTCTTCTGGCTCGAGCGGTTCGTCCAGATCGTATTCGATTTCTTCCCGGACCGCGGGAGCCGAAAGCTGTGCCTGCTTGAATACAGCCAGTTCGGGCACCTCTATATCGAGGTCGAGTTCCTGACCGATGCGCGCAAGGATCGCGGGCGGCTCGGGCATGCGCCCGGGGCCGAATTCGCCACAAGCCATTGGCCCCTCGTCCGGATCCATAACTGCAACGCCGGCCTGGCGTAACCAATCTGCGTTTCGCTGCGTTGCCGAATGCTCCCACATCTTCACATTCATGGCCGGAACAGCAAGAACCGGTTTATCGGTGGCGAGGATGAGTGTGGTCGCAAGATCATCGGCAATGCCGGCCGCCATCTTGGCAAGCAGGTCCGCTGTGGCCGGGCAAACGACCACGAGATCGGCTTCGCGACTGAGTTGGATATGGCCCATTTCCACCTCGTCCTTGAGGTCGAAAAGCGATGTATAAACCTTGCTCTCACTAAGAGCGGCCAGCGCCATAGGCGTAACGAACTGCTGGCCGCCTTGCGTCAATACACAGGTGACGGAGCCGCCAGCCTTGCGGATCAGGCGGACGAGTTCGCAGGATTTGTAAGCTGCAATGCCGCCACCGATGACGAGCAGGATTCGCGGCCCGCTCATGCGAGGCGTTCCTGCGCTTGCATCATGTCCGTGCGTTGCCACTCGAACCGGCGAATGCATTCCCTTAAAGCCATTGATGCGCTTGCTAGCGCCCCCCGTACATCAATGCCAGCGTTCAGCACTGGCGTTTTTCAATATTCACCCTAACGTCACATGGTGAAAAAAGAGAAAACGGGGAGGTCTTCATGCATGTCATCCTGAGCGCGATCCTGCTTGCACTGGCAATACTCGATCTGGTGATTGGTACCGGCTTTCTGATCGACCCTGGCAGTTCGGGCGCAGATTTCGGCCTTGCCATCGTTTCGATGCATGGAGAATCTACCCTCAGGGGCGACATGACCGCATTCTTCTACGTGACGGCACTGTCACTTGCATGGGGTGGCTGGAAGCGGCGGGGCGATGTCCTATTACCTGCTCTCGGACTGTTCGGCATCGCTCTGATTGGGCGCATAATCAATCTGGTCGTTGAGGGACCCTACCAAGGTTGGATGGTCCCGATGAGCGTCGAGGCGCTTCACTGCATTGTCATCATGATCGCTATGCGTGCGTGGGGGTGGCCGACGACGCGGACCTGATGGCAAGAAATAGATCGGTCACTGCACGCGGCGCGAAGGCCAGGCCTACCCCATATGCGGGGACGAAAAGTCCCATCCAGTAAAAGTTTTCCTGCCGCGCAAAGATGGCAACGGCAGCGATGAAACCGGCAAACCAGGCGCTGGCGAAAACCCCCAGCCTTCCGCCTACGGCCAACCAGCCCGGCAGCGGCAGCACACCGAGCGGACCTGCCAGCCAGACTGGTAATGTTTGCAGCAATGTTGTGACATGTATGCCGTACAAAGCGAGCGCCGGCCCGACCATTCCGCTCCACCCCGGAGAGACAAGGTCCCCGGGTTCACGTATACCGGCAACGGTGAACGCATGAAGCGCAAGTCCCAAGGCAATTATCATCAGCGTTCCGCAGATAGAGAAGACTTTCGCGCGTTCGCCAGCCAGTAATGCAGCGCTGCCCCACGCAAGGAGAAACGGCAACGCCAGTTCGCGCAGCGCAATGGCGCATCCTGCAAGGATTAGACCGCTGATCCACAAACGGCCCACCGATAGGGCAAGTGCGAGCGATAACATCAGGCCGGCAAGGAGTTCGTGACTGAAAGGGATGTCCGGGATGAATGCGACCATTCCGAACAATGCTGCCAATCCCGCGCCGACAGCTGCTTCCACGCGACCCCTGCCGCGCAAAGCCGCATACCAGGCAAGAACGTTGGCGCCCCACATAAATGCTGCGATTGCGCGCCACCCGTCGCTACCCCACAGCGCACTTGTCCAAGCCAGAACAGGAGTTCTTATCGTAACGAAAGGGCTGGTCGGCATGCCGAACTCACGGTGTTCTTTAGCCGCCGCTTCGTAATAATTCTCGCCCGCCGCGACCCGAGCGTCGATAGCGCGATAGAGGTCCATATCGACACGCTCGCCAAGTGCGAGCCTATGCTCTATATCTGCCTCATGCGCAGAATTGTGCGCTTCCAGCGCGAACACGTTCCATACGCACGCAAGGATCGTCGCAATCAGAAGCGCTGCTGCGCCCCAGCGTGGTAAAACCGCGAGGGGACGATCGGGCAAATTCATGCGTTCCCTCGCGCCGCACGGACCAGTGAGGGTAGCGCCATAGGCAGAAAAGCCAGGCCGATGAACATCGCCGGTGCGACGACTGCGCCCCAGTAGAAGTTGTTTGCCCTGCCCGCGAGCATGAATGCGAGACCGTAGCCCAGATACAAAAAGGTACCCGTCGTGCCAGCGGACGATTTCCATCCGGCCCAACCCAACGCCATCAGTATCACTACAGGACTGGCCAGTTCATGCGGAAGCAAACGCAGGTTTGAACTCAGAACGATATTCCCGAGCCATCCGGAAAGGCCGCGCAGGACAAGCCAGTCCGGCCCGACTGGATCGGAAGGCACCTCCTGCACAGCTATCAACGACAGATGCCAAGCCATGATCGCTGCGAATACAGCAACCAGCATGATCCAAGCCGTTGCTTCGCGCCAATCCTTGCGCCACGCCGCCATCGCCGCCATCAACAATACGAAGGGCAAAACCAGTTCTCGCAATGCCAGCGCCAGCGCAGCGACAACGAGCGCCGCACCCCAACGCCCCGGTCGATGAAGACCGAACGCCAGGGCGATCAGCATCCCCGCCCAAAGCTCATGCAACACGAAGAAAGACCGATTGAGGCCGAGCGAACCGCCCATTGCCATCAGCGCCGTGCCGAGCAGGCGGAAGCGCACACCGCCAGGCTCCTCGCCCAATCGGTTCCACCATGCCCAGATGCATGCGAAGAGCAGAGCGATCGCAAGGGCAATCATTGCAGGCTCGCCCAGCGAGGCATGGATCCAGGCGAGCGTCGGCAGACGCACGGCGAGACCCGGTCGCACCGGGTAATCGCGCGCGCGTTGCTCTTCCACGATGAAGTCGTAATAGTTTTCGCCGTGGCCGATCCGCTCGATCACACGGTCGTAGAACGCAAGATCCTCGTCACGCTCGGATTCAGTCTGTCCGTCCGGCGGCCCATCGCCGATGAGCGATGGAACTTCCGATGGCTTTCCATCCAAACTCGCGCTGAGAGGCGCGATAGCGGCAAGAACAAGAAGCGCTGCCACGACCAACAGCAGTATACGTGCGGGCCACCTGTCCCAGCCGGCGAAGCGATCCCACGGCGCCGCCTTTAGTTGATCCAGCCCTGCATTATCGCTGCCCATACTGCGAGACCCCCTGCCACCGCTGCTATCGTATAGCCCATCCAGCCGCGACCTGCTTCGGTGCGGCGCCGTCTTTCCCACATCAATTCGACATCGGGCAGGGGCGGTAGCTCCGGCGCGCCGCCCTTGGGCGGGAATCTATCCTCGATCCTGCGAACGAGTTCTGGGATGCGCAGCAAAGTCTGGGTGTCTTCGCGGATGCGATCGGCAATGGCTGCTTCCGGACCCAGTTCATCGCGGATCCAACTGCGAACGTATGGCGCGCTGACATCCCACATGTTGATTTTGGGATTGAGTTGCGTGGCAATGCCTTCGACCATGACCATGGTCTTTTGCAAGAGCAGAAGATGTGGCTGCGTCTGCATGTCGAAATCACGCGTAATCGCGAACAGCCCGTCGAGCATCTGGCCAACGGAAAGCTCACTAACCGGTTTACCGCGCATCGGCTCGCCAACAGCCCTCAACGCGGTCGCGAACTCGTCCACGTTGTGATAGCTTGGGACATATTGCGCCTCGAAGTGAATCTCCGCAACGCGGCGATAGTTGCCGGTGGTCAACCCATAGAGAATTTCCGCGAGCCACATGCGCGCGCGTCGATCGATCCGACCCATGATGCCGAAATCGATGGCAGCGATGGTCCCATCCGCTTTCACGAACAGATTCCCTTGGTGCATGTCGGCATGAAAGAACCCGGCGGCGATGGCCTGTTTCAGGAAAGCGAGGACAAGCCTGCTGGCTATTTCCTCGGTATCGTGGCCGGCGGCCTTCAGCGCTTCGGTATTGCTGATTTTAATGCCATCGATCCAGTCGACGGTCATCACACGCCCATTGGTACGATCCCAGTCGATGCCCGGAATTTCGTATCCTTCCGTCCCGACCATGTGCTCGGCGAGTTCAGAAGCGCTGGCTGCTTCGCGCCGCAAATCGAGTTCCCGATTGGTCCAGCGCTTGAAGTTGGCAATGACGAGCCTGGGGCGAAGGCGGGCAGCTTCCACACCGAAACTCTCCAGATGGGCGGCCGCCCATTCATAGGTATCTATGTCACGCGCGAACCGTTCGCGAACGCCGGGCCGCAGGACCTTTACGGCAACCTGCCTGCCGTCGGTCGTCGTTGCGCGGTGCACCTGGGCGATGGAGGCTGCGCCGATCGGCACCGGATCGAATTCCGACCAGAGAGCTTCGAGCGGTTGCTCGAAACTGGCTTCGATGCTTGCCCTGATCTTTTCGAAGGGCACTGGCGGCAGATCGTCCTGCAATTTCAGCAAATTGCGTGCCGGCTCTTCACCAACAAGATCTGGCCGCGTGGCGAGGGTCTGGCCCAACTTGATGGCGGCAGGCCCAATGTCCCGGAAAGCCCCCGCGTAATCGCGCTCCCCACTGGTGCCTGTGAAAGCCACCCAACGGGCGAGCTTCGCCATGCGGCGTACGGGACCGGGTGCGTTGGGATCGTGTTCGATCCCTACCAGTGCGCGGTGTCGCGCAAGGGTGATGCCCCACTTGAAGAGCCGCCAGATATGCGTTGCTGGTCGCGTCACCAGGTCAGACTTTCCATCCCGAATGGATGGCGACCAAACCGCCCATGATCGGTTCCACGCGCGTGTTTTCGAAACCTGCAGAGCGAATCCTACGTTCGAAATCGGCCATGTTCGGAAAGCGCCGGATCGATTCGATCAGATAACGATAGCTATCCTCGTCGCCAGCAATGGCCTTGCCGATCTGTGGCACCAGCTTGTGCGAATAGAGATCATAGGCTTCTTTGAAGCCGGGCCATTCAACGCTGGAAAATTCCAGACAGTAGAACCGCCCGCCAAATTTCAGCACACGATGCGCCTCGCTCAGGGCCTTTTCGATATGCGTCACGTTCCGGATACCGAACGCGATAGTGTAGGCATCGAAGATGCGATTGGAAAAGCTCAGCTCTTCGGCATTCTGGCGGCTCCACACCAGACCGTCGATCCCGCGCTCTACGGCACGTTCAAGGCCGACATCGAGCATATTCTGGTTGATGTCCGACACCGTGACGCTGGCGCCATGGTCCGCCATGCGGAAAGCGATGTCGCCAGTCCCCCCAGCCATGTCGAGTATCGTTTCGCCATGCTGAGGCTTCACACGAGCAACGAAGCGGTTTTTCCATAGACGGTGCATGCCGCCTGACATTGCATCGTTCATGATGTCGTATTTTGAGGCGACGTTCGAAAAGACTTCGCCTACGCGGCCGGTTTTTTCGGACGCATCGATGTCTTCGTAGCCGAAGGAAACGGTATCATTCATGGCTGGGTGCCTTAGGGGTAATTGTGTGCCGGGCAAAGAGTGTTAGAGCGCACGACATGCCGGAGCTACCTGAAGTCGAAACCACACTGCGTGGGCTCGCCCGTTTTCTAGATGGCGAACAGATCGTCAGTGTCCGGGTAAACCGGCCCGATATGCGCCGCCCCTTCCCACCCGGATTGGTTCAGGCGATGACAGGAGCGACGATTTCCGGCCTCTCGCGACGGGCCAAATACGGCTTGCTTCACACCGATCGCGACCAAACGCTGGTGTTTCACCTCGGCATGAGCGGCCGCTGGCGGATCGATCCCGAAGAAGCCGACAAGCATGACCACCTCGTTCTGGCGACGCGCGATCATGTGTTTGCCCTCAACGACCCCCGCCGGTTCGGTTCGGTTGACCTCCTGCTAGCGCCAGAGCTCGACCTGTGGCCACCTTTTGCCGCGCTTGGACCTGAACCGCTGGGTGAAATGCTTACACCTGAGCATCTGCGGGAAGCCACGCGCGCACGCAAACAGGCCATTAAGCTGCTTCTACTCGACCAGCGTGTCGTCGCGGGACTCGGTAATATCTATGTTTGTGAAGCTTTATGGCAGGCGGGGGTCAACCCCCGCAAAGCGGGGGGCAAGGTCACCATGCCGCAATTGCGCCGTCTTGTGCCGGCGATCAAGGATGTGCTGGAACGATCAATCCGCGACGGCGGCTCCACCTTACGCGATTTTGCGCAACCCGATGGCAATCTTGGCTATTTTGCCACGCGCTTTCATGTTTACGGGCGAGAGAGGCAAGTCTGCCATCATGAAGATGGCGGCACGATCCGGCGTATCGTACAGGGTGGGCGAAGTACGTGGTTCTGCCCAGTCTGCCAAAAGTAGCCGCTCTGCTCGGCGTCAGCCCCGACGACCGAGTCGCCCGCGTCCTATAAATCCAGCGAAGCGTATTCGCGAGGGGGCGGTATGCCTTCCATCTTTTCACTTAGCAGCGGCCTGAAGCTGGGACGGCTTTTCACGACCATATACCAGCCTTGGGTCTGCTCGTGTCCTTTCCAGTCGATCGCGCCCAGATATTCGACGACCGAAAGATGTGCGGCGCATGTTAGATCGGCCAGACTTAGCTGGGGTCCTGCAAGCCACTGCCGCGTGTCGACCAGCCAATCGATGTAATCGAGATGTCCGTGCAGCATCCGGCCGAGCTGGCGCAAAACCTGCGCATCTGGGGACTGGCGCAAGACTATGCGTTTCTTCATCTTTTCGTGAAGAGCAGGTTCGGTCACATCGGCGTAAAAATTATCATCGAACAGCGCGACCAGCCTGCGAATTTCCGCACGCTGCAGAGCCGACCCGTTGATCATCGGATTACGATCTACCGTTTCTTCAAGATATTCGCAGATAGCCTGACTATCCGATAGCGCGGTACCCCGCCCCGCATCATGCAGAACAGGTGTACGCCCGGCAGGGTTTAGGTGCCAGAATTCGTCTCGCCCTTCCCATGGATTTTCCCGAACCAGTTCGTAGGCAACGTTCTTTTCGCCCATCAGCAAGCGCAGTTTGCGGCTGAAGGGACAAAGAGGAAATTGGTATAGCTGCCACATGGGTTATTTGCCTTGGCACAAGCTTAGGGGGCGCGTCTACTAGCGCAGGAATGCTCGGGTAACTTTTAAGATTTCCGACGGACCACGATTATTGACTTGGAATTAGAAAAAAAGGCCCCCGTTGATTTCAACGGGGGCCTTTCGGGATCGTATCACCAGCCGCTTGGACGGGAGGGGGGGTCTCGGCGGTGACATAGGGAATACGCGCCTTCTCAAGTAGAGTTCCCGGCCGCAATGAATTTTTTTAGCTGCCGAAAATGCCAGTCATAAGAACGGCCTGCTCTTTTCACGAGAGCGATCAAACTGTGCGAAATCAGCCGCCTTCGCAAGATCAGGTACATGGATTTTTCGCGACTTCCATTCCACCAGCCCTTCGCGCTGCAACTGGCGCAATGTTCGGTTGGTATGGACAAGAGATAGACCAAGCATATCTGCAATTTGCGACTGCGTAATCGGCAACGCGAGAACGTTGCTTTCATCTGCCAGGCACGTGGATTGCGCCCGATCGATAAGCCAAACCGCAAGGTAAGTGACGCGTTCGCGTGCGTTGCGTTGCCCAAGCGACAGAATATGCCCCTCAAGAGCGGTCTCCTCCTTCGCGGCCAGCCACGTGATGTCGTATGCCAGACCAGGATTCTTCGAGACGAAACCTGCGAAGTCGCCACGCTTGAACCGACATAGGTGGGCGTCGATCAGCGCTTCGATGGTGTGGCTCGACGGCTCGTCGAATGCTCCCTGAAGACCGATCAGATCCCCCGGAAACATGAAGTTCAATATCTGACGTCGCCCGTCCTCGAGCGATTGCGATCGGATCAGCACCCCTTCGAGAAGCGTGTACAGGCGATCGTAAGAAGCCCCTTCGTCGATCAGCACGTCGCCCCGATCAAGCCTAATCTCGCCGGCCTTGAATTCCTGCATGTAGGAAAGCTGCGTTTCGTCCAGCGGCCGCAGCCCCGGACAGGATTGCAATG
The DNA here is from genome assembly GCF_019857205.1 of Qipengyuania pacifica. Classification (GTDB taxonomy): domain Bacteria; phylum Pseudomonadota; class Alphaproteobacteria; order Sphingomonadales; family Sphingomonadaceae; genus Qipengyuania; species Qipengyuania pacifica. Next base: position 78,955 of record NZ_JAHWXO010000007.1, read on the forward strand.
GGCATGCAGCACACGGAATGGGATCGGTTACTTCGTGCAAGACAATCGTTTCCCCGTTTAACGATATTTCGGCGTGCGCATGCGCTGGGAAAAGCGCGCTTGTCAAACCGCGGGTTGCGACCCCGCAGCTCGGAACCTAAGCGGTTTCGGGACGTTAGAAGCGCGCACCTTAAGGAAGGGGTCTAAATGTCACTAGGTGATCAGATTGCTCGTAACTTGCCGTATCTGCGCCGCTATGCGCGCGCGTTGACCGGCTCACAGGCCACGGGAGACGCGTTCGTCCGTGCCACGCTCGAAGCCGCATTGGCCGACAGTGAACTCAAACAATCGCTCGAAGGTGGCCGCGTGCCCCTCTATCGCGCATTCAACAAGGTCTGGTCGAGCGCCTACCTTGATGTGCCTGAAACCGTTGGTGGCGACGGGCACGAAGATGCGGCCCAGCACCGGCTCAAGTCGGTCACACCGCTCAATCGGCAGGCGTTGCTTCTGACGACACTCGAAGATTTCTCGTCCGACCAGGCCGGTGAAATCATGGACATGTCGCCCGAGGATATCGAGCAGCTGGCGCAGGAAGCCATCTCGGAGATCGACAAGGAATCCGCGACCAGCGTTCTGATCATCGAAGACGAACCCCTGATCTCGATGCAATTGGAAGATCTCGTGACCTCACTTGGCCACGAAGTCTGCGGCACTGCCGCCACGCGTACGCAGGCGCAGGAAGTTGTCGCGGAAAAGACACCAGGTCTCGTCCTTGCCGACATTCAGTTGGCAGACGGCTCGTCGGGCCTCGACGCAGTCGACGATATCCTTGCGATCAGCAGCGTCCCCGTGATCTTCATCACGGCCTACCCGGAACGCCTCCTGACCGGAGACCGTCCGGAACCGACGTATCTGGTGACCAAGCCGTTCCAGGAACAGACAGTACGGGCTGCCATCAGCCAGGCACTGTTCTTCGGATCGAGCCGCCCGCTCGGCTGAGCCGAGCGGAAACAATATGAAATGATAAACCCGGGCTTCGGCCCGGGTTTTTTTAATGTCTTGTTTTAGTGACCGCGGCCGCGACCGCTGGGCCCCTTCTTCCGCAATTCGAACTCGCTCGGCTTGCGAACTGGCACCAGCAAGGTGCAGCGTACGCCTTCCGGAGCGAAATCGAGCTCAACCGGATGCCTCAGTTCGTGCGCCACAATCTTCTCGATAAGGTCGGTCCCAAAGCCGCGGCGCATGGGTTTCGACACGGAAGGGCCGCCACTTTCCACCCATTCAATCTTGGCCAGCGTTTCGTTCATCTGGCTCCAGCGCACGGTCACGCAGCCGCCCGGTACGCTAAGCGACCCATATTTCGCCGCATTGGTCGCCAACTCGTGAATCGCCAACCCGAGAGAAAGAGCATCGTTTGGAGCAAGTTCGGTGTGCGGGCCGATCAATTCCAGCTTCTGTTCCTCGTCGCGGGCATAGGGCGCAAGTTCGACATCGACGACAGAACGGATCGGGGTAGTGCCCCACTCCGATTGCGTCAAAAGATCATGAGTGGCCGACAGAGCCCTGATGCGGCCATCGAGCCCTTCGGCGAACTCATCCAGACTTCCCGACCGACGCCTCGTCAAAGAGACAATCGAAAGGACGTTGGCGAGTGTGTTCTTGACCCTGTGGTTGAGTTCGCGGGTCAGCGAGTTTCGAATGGAGTTCTGCTCTTCGAACCAGATGATCGCCCGGCGGTCTTCCAGAGTCTGCTGTGTCAGAAGGCGGGATACCAGCATTAACAGGCTGGCAACGGCAAGACCGAACAGCAAGGTGATCATCGACATCGAAGAAAGGCCTTCAACGCGTGTCGACTGCACCTCGAGCAACATGCGCCGGTTGGCCAGGCTGACTTCGCGCGTCACAGCGGAGCGGCCATCGATCCACCCATCGCTCTGCGCAAGTATCGGCTCACCTTGGGCCTCCCCATCCCTCAACCGGGCACCGACAGATTCGTAGCTGACCAGATTTGCGGCCGATCCCAGGAATTGCGATGCATTGAATGGGCTGAAAATAAAGCCCTTGAGGTTACGCGTTATGCTCAGACCTTCGAAGACCGGCATGTAGATAAGAAAGCCGGCTGCATCGCCCCCGCCTTCCTGCACCAGCACGACGGGTCCGCTGGCCGTGGGGCGATCATTGGCCGCTGCCAGATCCATCGCAGTATGGCGAACGGGTTGCGAATACATGTCGTATCCCAACGCCCTGCGATTACGCGCCGTATCGGGCTGCATATAGAGGATCGGGGTGAGGATTTCGCGAGGCTGCTCTTGCAGGGTCGGCCTGACCATCTTGTCGCTGATACGCTCGGCGTTCAGCCGTCCTTCGAAAGACCGCAACTGACTGGCCGCGACTACGGGCGCCCATCCAATGCCTTCCGCACCCCGGTAATTGGAATCCAGCCTGAGTTCGGAAACAAACCGGCGGAATACCGCGGGGGTCACGTCAGCCTGAGTGGAAAACAAGGCCGCCCCTGCTCGTAAATATGCCGAGCTCGTATAGGCACGGCGCTCGATTGCCGACGTCATCGCCTGCGCCTTGCGCGATACGTCTGCCGCATCGCGTTCGACCTCACCGCGTTCGATGGAGAACACGCTGAGGACTGTTATCGCCGTCACGAGAACGAATATCAGCACCGGGATACCGCGCGGATAATCGATCAGCCAACGCCTGCGGCGACCCTTGCGTTGGAGTTCTTCCGTGACCAGCTTCCTGCCCCTGACGATTTACCCGGCGATATAGTATGCTGCGCACGCCATTTGGTTCCGAAATGAAATGGGTGGGAACACTGTGCTGTCATGTGCGTTGTGCGAAGCACGTTCGGGATCGAATTTTTCCGCTGCTGCGTCTGTTCAGAGGCCCTGGCGGGAATTCTAAGAGGGCAATATCTTTTAAGCCATGACATCACACACGCCGAGAAATCCGCAGCGGCAACCCGCCAGCGGTTCACCTGCCGCTTCCAGCGGGTCCGGAAAAGAAAAAGACCCTGACTGGGCCAACGGCCTCAAGCAGCTCTACGACTCGGTAGTCGAAGAGCCGCTGCCTGACAGCTTTCAGGATCTGATCGACAAGCTGGATTCCAACAGCTGATGCCGCCCGAAGAACGGACGGCCTCCGAAAAAGCCGATTTCAAGCGTGAACTGACCGACGTCGTGCCCCACCTTCGTGCGTTTGCACGCGGTCTTTGCGGGCGCGCCGACATGGCGGACGACCTGGTGCAGGAGACGCTGCTGAAGGCGTGGGCCGCACAGGAGCGTTTTCAGCCCGGTACAAGCATGCGAGCCTGGACCTTCGTCATTCTGCGCAATGCCTATCTGACAGATATGCGCCGCAACCGTTTTCGCGGGGAGTATGACGAAACCGTTGCAGAGCGCGTGCTGACAGCGCCTGCCGGACAGGAAGAACCCATCCATTTGTCGGATATGCACAGGGCGTTGCTTACCCTTCCACCGGAACGGCGCGAAGCGCTGCTGTTGGTTGGCGCCGGCGGTTTTTCCTACGAAGAAGCAGCGACTATCTGCGACTGCGCGGTCGGCACGATCAAGAGCCGTGTGGGACGAGCGCGCGCTGCACTCAATGCGATGCTGGCGGATGGAAACATTCCCAAGCGGTCGATCGGGGACGATGCCGCCCACCGCGCAATTCTCGAAGAATTGGACGATGTGGCCGCAGGGCAGGGTTCCAGCCGTAGCTAGATTATCTTTGCGTTCGGGCCGCTTGTCACATCTTGCAGCGCGAGGCAGATAGTCTGTTATGAACGAGACGGAGTCACCTCAGCAAGGCGATGCGCCGGCGATACCACGCCGGTCGCGTCGTCGTGCTTTTGCCGAGCAGGAACTGCGCCTTATTTCCTCGCTCGTCTTGCTGATCGGACTAGGTCTTTTCTTTGCCTTGCCATTCGTCCTTTCGATCGGCTCCGTGGTTTTTCTGCCGGTGGTAACCGCGCTGGTCCTTACGGTTATTCTGTCGCCACTGGCGGACAAACTCAACGGCTGGGGCCTTCCCAACGCCCTTGCCTCATTTGCCGCTCTCATCATCTTTTTCGCAATTCTGGTGCTGGCACTGGCAACGATCCTGCAGCCGGCAATCGCGCTGTTCGACGATGTTCCGGCCATGGCCCAGCAGGTAATGGCCCGCTTCGGCGAAGTTCGCGAGCAATTTGCCTGGGTCGCCTCGCTGAATAAACAGCTGGCGACATTCATGAACACCGACAGCACGCGCGAAGTGGTACTGGCGGCACCCAGCCTGCTGGAGCAGGTGGCGTTCGCCACCCCAAGTGTGGTTCTCGAAGTGGTGCTGACGCTCCTGATGGCGTATTTCATGATTGAGGCACGGGTGCGCCTTCGTCAGCGGCTACTGTTCGGTCGTGCGAGTTTCGGTACCAGCATCAAGGCAGCGCGCGTCATTCGCGAAGTGCAGGACCGCGTCGCTGCGTACATTCTGACGGTCGGCTGGATCAACGCTGTGGTCGGTGTCATAGTAGCCTTGGGCGCCTGGGCCCTAGACATAGACGCGCCGATCATGTGGGGCGGTCTTGCGGCGCTGCTTAATTTCCTCCCCTATGTTGGCCCCATTGTGATGATTGCATTGCTGGGGCTTCTCGGGATCGGGACTTCGGATACAATCTTGCTGGGCCTTGTGCCGGCTCTTGCTTACCTTGCGCTACACACCGTTGAAGCAAATCTGGTAACGCCTTCCATACTCGGTGCTCGCTTCACGATGAATCCGGTCATGATCCTCATTGCGCTATCCTACTTCACATGGATCTGGGGCGTATTCGGGGCGCTGCTGTCCGTTCCGATCCTGTTGATGCTGACCGCGTTATTTGACCATATCGGCAGGCCCAATCTGGTTGGCTTCATTTTTGGCGAACCGTTATTCACTGCCAATCTTTTCGACGAAGCAGACACCGCGGAACAGGGCGCCGAATAAAAAACCCGCCGCCATTCCTGGCGACGGGCTTTTAAAACTTCACATGAAGCTTGGATCAGCCGGGATATTTCCAAGTTGTTCCGCGCGCAAGGTTTTCACTTGCGAACTTCCAGTTCAGCTTGCCGTTAACCGCATCAAGATAAGCCGGACGCGCGTTTTGATGGTCCAGGTAATATGCGTGTTCCCAAAGGTCGATCACCAGAAGCGGATTGAATTCGCCCTGATCTGCGAGCGTATCGCCATCATGGGTTTCCTCGATGCTCAGCTTGCCGCCCTTCACGGCGAGCCACACCCAACCACTGGCGAAATGTCCGGCTCCGCGCTCGGCAAGCTTTTCCTTCAAACCGTCCGTCGACCCGAAGGCATCATCGATCATGCTCTTCAGCTCGTCGGAAGCGCCGGTTTCGTCGGCTGCCATCGAATGCCAGTAGAAACCGTGGTTCCAGCTTTGTGCCGAGTTGTTGAAGAGGCCTGCATTGCTGCCACGAGCGGCAGCAATGACGTCTTCTAGGCTCATGTCTGCCAGATCGCCGCCTTCGATCGCCGCGTTGGTCTTGTCGATATACGCCTTGTGATGCTTACCATGATGGAACGACAGGGTCTTTGCCGATACGGCAGGCTCCAGCGCGGTGTCTTCGTAAGGCAGGTCGATCAGCTCAAAAGCCATTGATTTTCCCCTCTTGGGTTGGTGTGAAAGAATTTCGTACTCGCGTCCCTAACGTATTGGCGCGCGCGTGGTTGCACATAGCCACGATATTACGCGCGAAAAGGGGGACGGTCGGTCTTTTATTCATGCTCCAATCGGGCCATGGGTCAATCGGCAAAAAGGGGATCGCCAACAAATGACACGCAAATTTTTCGGTACCGACGGTATCCGGGGTCGCACGAATGAAGGCGCAATGACGGCCGCTACTGTCATGCGCGTCGGGCAGGCTGCCGGCACCCATTTTCTACGCGGCGACCATCGTCACCGTGTGGTCATTGGCAAGGATACACGCTTGTCGGGCTACATGATGGAAAGCGCACTGGTCGCAGGTTTCACCAGCGTGGGCATGGATGTCATCATGACTGGCCCCCTTCCCACACCCGCAATCGCGCTGCTGACGCGCGAAATGCGCGCCGACCTAGGCGTGATGATTTCCGCCAGCCACAATCCGTTCGAGGATAATGGCATCAAATTGTTCGGGCCGGACGGGTACAAACTTTCAGACGAAGCCGAAGCCGCAATCGAGCTTCTTCTGGAACAGCAACCGGTGCTGGTCCAACCCGATCAGATCGGCCGTGCCCGCCGGATTGACGACGCAAGCGGTCGCTATATTCACGCAGTAAAGCAGTCCATTTCTTCCGACACGCGTTTTGATGGGCTTAAGGTGGTCGTCGACTGTGCCCACGGTGCAGCATACGAAGTTTCACCGAGCGCCATATGGGAACTGGGCGCGGACGTCATCGCAATCGGTGTCTCGCCCAATGGCGCCAATATCAACGATGGGGTGGGTTCGACCTCGCTCGATGCCATACGGAAACGCGTGGTCGAAGAAGGTGCCGATATCGGCATTGCATTGGATGGGGACGCGGACAGGCTGATTGTGATCGACGAGAAGGGCAAGGCCGTCGATGGAGATCAGATCATGGGTCTGATCGCTACCCGCCTTCACGAGCAAGGCGCACTAAGAGGTGGCGGAGTGGTCGCCACCGTCATGTCGAACCTTGGTCTCGAACGATATTTGCAAAGCATGGGCCTGACACTTGAGCGCACCAAGGTAGGCGATCGTTACGTACTTGAACGCATGCGTGCTGGAGGTTTCAACCTTGGCGGCGAGCAATCGGGACATATGATCCTGACCGACCATGCCACGACCGGTGATGGAACCATGGCCGCGCTCAGCGTACTGGCAAGCTTGGTGCGCACAGGCAAACCGGCCAGCGAATTGCTTCATGTCTTCGATCCGGTACCGCAGCTTCTCAAGAACGTCCGCTACTCTGGCAGCACACCTCTGGAGAATGCAGTGGTCAAACAGACGATCTCCGATTCCGAGAACGAACTGGCGGGCAAGGGCCGCCTTGTCATTCGTGCGTCCGGTACCGAGCCGGTCATCCGTGTCATGGCCGAGGGTGACGATGCAGCTCAGGTCGAGGCGGTAGTCGACCGGATTTGCGAAGCCGTAAAGGCTGCCGCCTGATGCTTGAGATGCGACCCGAATGCGAGCGGTGCGGTACTGGACTGCCTGCCGAAGGCGCTGGAGCCTTCATCTGCAGTTTAGAATGCACCTTTTGCGCGACATGTGCTGACGAACTCGATGACATCTGCCCCAATTGCAAGGGCGAGCTGATGGACCGCCCGACACGCCCCAAGAGGCTTCACGATAAATACCCCCCAACCAGCCTGCGCGCTCAGAGCACTTCGACAGGCGCCGGATGAGCGAGAACGCTCCCCCACCCCCCCGCATATTGTCCATAGCCGGCTCGGACAGCTCCGGCGGCGCCGGCATTCAGGCAGACATCAAGACGATCACGATGCTGGGCGGTTATGCCATGACGGCCATTACCGCCGTAACGGCGCAAAACACCTGCGGTGTCATCGGCGTGGAAGCGCTGTCGCCCCAGTTTGTTCTCGATCAGGTCGAAAGCTGCCTGTCCGACATCGGTGCGGATGCAATCAAGATCGGTATGCTTGGTTCGCCCGAGACAGCAACCTTGCTTGCTGAGCGGCTCGATACCTTTGCAGGACCTATCGTGTTCGATCCGGTCATGGTGGCTACCAGCGGGTCGATTCTGGCCGATGAAGACACCATCGCCAGCTTCGCGGCACTGATGGACATCGCCACTGTCGTCACCCCCAACCTGCCCGAACTGGGCGTGTTGGCCGGGCGGGAAGCGATCGCCGATGACGAGGTGTTCGATGCGGCAGCAGCGCTCGCCAGCCGCTTCGGGGTTCAAGTGCTGGCGAAGGGCGGCCATGCGGGCGACGAAACGCAGGTCTTCGACCGGATCGTGTCGCCCACCGGCAAGTTAGCCAGCTTCGCCCATGCACGGATCCAGACGCGGCATACGCATGGGACGGGGTGTACGCTGTCTTCGGCGCTGGCGACCATGCTTGGATATCGCCAGCCCCTGGTCAACGCTGTGCGCATTGCGCGTGCCTTCACCTATGCCGCGATAGAGAATGCGCCCGGCTTCGGAGAGGGATCGGGCCCGATGGGACATCAGGCGGTCCGCAAGTTGGAACCGCCCGAAGAAATCCCTCGCTAGAGTTCGTAGAAGGCGCTGATGTGATCCCAGGCTTCCTGGGCATCTTCGCACCAGCGGAACAGATCGAGATCCTTCCTGGATATCGTTCCTTCGTCGGCCAGCGCCTCGAAATCGATGACTCGCGTCCAGAAATCCTTGCCGAACAGGAGGATCGGCATCGGCTTCATCTTGCCGGTCTGGATAAGCGTGAGAAGTTCGAAAAATTCATCGAACGTGCCGAAGCCGCCCGGGAAGACCGCAACCGCCTTGGCGCGCAGGAGGAAATGCATCTTGCGCAGCGCAAAGTAGTGGAAGTTCAGCGATAGATACGGCGTCACATACTGGTTCGGCGCCTGTTCGTGCGGCAGGATGATGTTGAGCCCGACGCTTTCGGCACCCGCATCGCTGGCGCCCTTGTTGGCCGCTTCCATGATCGAAGGACCGCCGCCAGAGCACACCACGAACTGGCGCTTCCCATTTTCGATGATCGAACGTTCGGAAGCGATCCGCGCCAGCTTGTACGCTTCGGTGTAATATTTGCTTTTCTTGACGAGGTTTTCGACGACCCGCCGTTCGTCTTCGGGCAGATCCTTGGCCCCTTCGAGCGCCGCTTCGCAGGCATCTTCGGGAGGAATGCGCGCGCTGCCGTACATCACCAGCGTGGAGCCCACGCCCGCTTCGTCGAGCAGCATTTCCGGCTTCAGCAGTTCGAGCTGGAACCGCACCGGGCGCAATTCATCGCGCAGGAGAAAGTCCGTATCCTGAAATGCCAGTTTATAGGCAGGATGGGCCGTCTGCGGCGTTTGCAGCTGCGTTTTTTCGAATTCGGCTTCTTTGTCGGCCGGATAGAACTTGCGATCAGACAGATCGCGTTCGCTTTTCTTGTCGGTCATGGGCAGCGCGATAGGGCGCAGGCAAGCCGCGCACAAGCGCTGAAGGACAAGGAAATGGCAGGGGTGACAGGATTCGAACCCGTGGCCCTCGGTTTTGGAGACCGATGCTCTACCAGCTGAGCTACACCCCTGCAGGAAGGGCGCGCATTAGTATGGCCGCCGACACTTGGCAAGGCGCATATCGCTTGTTGAGATGAAGTGCTATTATTCCAGCCTATGCATGCTCCCGTTTCGCCCCCAATTCCGATCGAACTTCTGCTCCGCGCCTATCGTGGCGGCGTTTTCCCCATGGCCGACCACCGCAGCGATCCCGAAGTCTACTGGGTGGAGCCACGCGAGCGAGCGATCATTCCGCTCGACGGGTTTCGTCTTTCGAAAAGCCTGAAGAAAGTGCTGCGGCAAGATCGTTTTCACGTCACTTGCGACTCCCGTTTCGCCGATGTCATTGCCGAATGCGCCGCCCCGCGCGAGGAACATGCCGAAAGCTGGATCAGCCACAGGATCGAGGCGAGCTACCGCGCGCTGCATGCGGCCGGACACGCCCATTCCATTGAATGCTGGCAGAACGGCGAGCTTGTCGGCGGGCTATACGGCGTCAGCTTCGAGCGGGTATTTTGCGGTGAAAGCATGTTCAGCCGCACCACCGATGCCAGCAAAGTCGCGCTGGCATGGCTTGTCGCGGCGATGCGTCAGGCAGGTTTTGCCCTGCTCGACTGCCAGTTCATGACTGATCATCTGGCCACCATGGGGGCCGTCGCCGTACCGCAATCGCGGTATATGGACATGCTGATCGCCGCAGACGGCTATCCCGCAGCGTCGCTACCCGACGCCGTCGCGCGATTCGCAGCCTCTTCTTCGCCCGGGAAATCCATCGCACAGTCCTTGACCCAGACATCGTAGATCGGGTGTTCCACGACATTCAGGCTGGGCGAATTCTTGAACAGCCAGCCCGAAAAGACTTTCGCGAACTGGTCTTCGGTGCCGCGTTGCCGGACGAGCAGCTGCACGAATGCGCCCGTTTCCTTCGGCATTTCCCAGGGAGCCGTGCGCTCGCACGCCTGAAGGCGGACTATGACGTCGCCGATACGCTGTTCTTCGCCGGGACGCATTTCGAGATCCTGGCTGACATTGTTGCGTTTGTTGAGGAGGCCGAGCGTCGCGACCCGTTCCGCCATGGGTGTGCCGATATTCGCTTCGTCGGCAGGCTGCACAGGCGTTTCCGCCTGCTGCACGCTTTCCGGGATCGTAGTCCGGATGGCATCTTCGGGTTCGGCAGTTTCCTGCCCGCAGGCCGCAACAGCCGCCGTCGCAGCGACAAGGGCGAATGCCCTGCGCATGGTCACGCCTCTGGCGACCAGGCTTCGTAGTCGCCTGTAGCCTTGGCCCGCTTGCCACCCATTTCGAGCGCACCGGCAGGGCGGTAGGCGCCTACCGTGCCAGTGGCATTCGGAGTATAATCGGCTTCCCAGATACGAGCAGGCGGAAGATTGCTTTCCGGTATGTCGTCGAACGCCCCATGGAGCCAGCCGTGCCATTCACTCGGAACGCGGCTTGCGTCATTGGTGCCTTCGTAAATGACCCAGCGACGTTCCCGGCCGTCACCGGTCTTCTTCTTCGAACGATAATAGCGGTTGCCCTGCACATCTGTGCCGACATGCTCCCCATTGCGTGAGGACCACAGGAGAGTGCCGATCGTGGCGCCGTCCCACCAGGTGAAAATCTTGCCGAGGAAGTTCATGGTCGCGCGGTTAGCGGATTCGCACGCGGTGGCCAAGCCATTCGATGATCACCATTCCACCAAATCGCCCGGCTCTATGCCAAGTTCCTGTGCCCGGCCGCCGCGCAATTCGAGCACACCGAGCACCGGACCGACGGAATAGACCGATTCGAGCGAATAAGGCTCTGCCATCGCGGCGATGTTGGAAATCCGCCGATCCGGGCCGATAAAGATGATGTCGAGCGGCAGCGGCGTGTTCTTCATCCAGAAGCTCTGCGCCGTCACCCCACCATAGGGGAAGATCATGCCTTCGAAATCACCGAGTTCGGTGCGAAACATCAGTCCCCGCGCCTGAGATTCGGGCGTATCGGCGACTTCGACCTTGAAGCCGATTCGTTCGTCCCCACTCGTCACGGTCAGCGGCACCACCCGCAAACCGGATATCGGATGATTGCCAGCCGCCGCGGTGCCAGCGGCAGCCGGCCCCTTGTCCGCCGACGCTTCGGCCTGGGTCTGGGGCGAGCAGGCGGCCAGCGCCGCCAGCATGGCGAGAGCGCAGCCCGATCCCCTCAGCCGAGTTCGTCCGAAGCTTCCGTGACCCATTCTTCCAGTTCCTCGACCGTGGACGCTTCTATGACGCGCCGTGCCATGTCGAAATCATGGCCCGCCCTGACCACTGCGGCAAGCTGCTTTTCACGAAGCTTGCGGGCGTCTTCGGCGCTCGCTTCGCCCAGTCGCCCGAACGGCCCGAACCGGCGTTTGCGGGCGAGAACCACAACCGCCTGTCGCATGTGGGCTTCGTCCGGTTGCAGGACTTCGCGAAGATCCTCCGCGATGCCGGCGGACCGCAAGGTCTGTTCGACACGCCGCCCGCCATAGCCGCGGGCGACCAGATCGTTGGCCTTGGCGCGGCCATAGGCTTCGTCGTCGACATAGCCCTTGTCCACGAAGCTGGAGATCAGCGTTTCGATGTCGGGTTCTTCGCCATCGACAAATCCGCGCTCGTGCAATTTACGCCTGAGGTAGGTCCGCAGCTTGCCCGCGCTCGTCGCAAATCGCGCCACATAGGCGAGCGCCAATTCTTCCAGTCGATTGCGATCAAGCGGTTTTGCGCGGCGGCGAGTGTGACCAGATGTTGCGCGTTCATCATTCATCGGCCATATTCCTGCCACAGTCCTTTAAGAATGGGAAACGTGGGAGAGTGCGCAGCCGCCGGTTTGCGCATTAACAGCGCAATGAGGTAAGCCGTAAGGCACCAGCTATTCACGGGTATCGCCGAAAATTATGACCGACGCCGAAATTTCGCCGACGCCGAACGATTGCGACCTGCCGCGTCGCCGTTCGGATTTCGCGACCTTCAACGAAGCCATCGACTACGCTGCGCGGAGTGCGAAGGGTCTCAACTTCCATGACATGCGTGGCACGCTGGAATGCAGTTACCCTTATGTGCAGATGCGCGAGGATGCGATCCAGGGTGCATACCGCCTGGTTGCGATGGGCATCGAAAAGGAAGACCGCGTTGCAATCGTCGCGGAAACAAGCCCGGAATTCGCGGCGCTTTTCTGTGCCTGTACCCTGATGGGGGCATGGCCGGTTCCGCTGCCGCTGCCGACCACCTTCGGCGGCAAGGAAAGCTATATCGACCAGCTTTCCGTTCAGTTGCAGAGTTCCGATCCCAAAATCCTGATCTATCCGGGCGAGATTGCGGACATGGCCAAGGCCGCGGCCGATCGCCAGGGCTGCGCGGGCGAAAGCTGGGAAGATTTCAACCAGCGCCCTGCGCCCCAGGCCGAGCTTCCCGAAGCGAAGCCGGAAGACATCTGCTATCTGCAATATTCGTCCGGATCGACCCGCTTTCCCACAGGCGTTGCGGTAACCCACGAAGCGCTGCTGCACAATCTGCGCGGCCATGCGGAATCGATGGAAATCGGCACGAACGACCGCGTGGTCAGCTGGTTGCCGTGGTATCACGACATGGGCCTGGTGGGCTGTTTCCTGTCGCTGATCGCCAACCAGGTTTCGGTCGATTATCTCAAGACCGAACATTTTGCGCGCCGCCCGCTTGCATGGCTCGATCTGATTAGCCGCAACAAGGGCACCACGCTGAGCTATTCGCCGACATTCGGTTACGACATCTGTGCACGCCGCATTTCGAGCCAGACGCATGTCGAGGATCGGTTCGACCTGTCGCGCTGGCGAGTTGCAGGCAACGGGGCCGACATGATCCGCCCCGACGTGATGCAGAACTTCGTCAACGCCTTTGCCGATGCAGGCTTTCAGGCGAGCAGTTTCAATCCCAGCTACGGCCTGGCCGAGGCGACGCTTGCCGTTACCGTCATGCCCCCGGGCGAAGGCATCCGGGTCGAACTGGTCGAGGAAGAGCGCCTGTCGGGGCGTCCGCGCGACCTGTCCAAGCCCGCACGGTATCGCGCCATCGTGAACTGCGGCAAGCCGATCCCGGGCATGGAAGTCGAAATCCGCGGGGAGAACGACCAGATCCGCGGCGATCACCAGATCGGCAAGGTCTGGTGCCGCGGCAAGAGCGTCATGCATTCCTATTTCCGCAACGAGGAAGCCACCAACGACTGCCTGGTCGATGGCTGGCTGGACACGGGCGACATGGGATACATGGCCGACAATTACCTGTTCATCGTCGGCCGTGCGAAGGACATGATCATCATCAACGGCAAGAACCTGTGGCCGCAGGACATCGAATGGGCGGTCGAGCAATTGCCGGGCTTCAACCACGGCGACATCGCGGCCTTTTCCATCGATACCGAAGGCGGTGAAGAAGCGCCTGCCGTGCTGGTCCACTGCCGGGTGTCCGACCCCGAGGAACGGATCAAGCTGCGCGACCAGATCGCGGACAAGGTGCGCGGCGTGACCGGCATGAGCTGCGTCGTCGAACTGGTCCCCCCGCGCACCCTGCCCCGCACCAGTTCCGGCAAGCTGAGCCGGGCGAAAGCGAAGAAGCAGTACCTATCGGGAGAGATCACCCCGCTCGACCTGGCTGCCTGAGGATTTTCCGGCAGCAGAATTGCCTTGCGCTTGCCCGCCAGGGCGCGGCACTATCGCCGCGCCGGGTGACAGTGCGCTTGAAGATCGTGTATTGCCACCCTAATACAGGATCATAGCCGCTTGGAGAGACCTGCGCCCATGAGCGATACGAAAACGCAGACTGCCACCGAAACCGCGTTCGACCTGACGCCCCCCGATCCGGTGCCCGAGGTCAAGCCGGAGAAGGCTGCCGGGCTGGTGCCGGTTTCGGACGAGGTGAAGAGCAAGCTGGAAACCAAGGTCGACGGGTTTGTCGAAGACCTGATTTCGCAGGATGCGAATTCGCCGGAGTTCGGCAAGAAGGTCGACCAGCTCACCAATATGGGCCGCAAGGAAATCATGGCCGCGGCCGGCATGTCCAACCGTTTCCTGGACCGCCCGGTGCGGGCCATGGACAAGGACGAAGGCGTCGGCGCCAATCTGGCCGAATTGCGCCGGGTCGTCGAAGATCTCGATCCGGGCAAGCGCGGCAAGCTGGCGGGCCCGCGCAAGATCCTCGGCATCATTCCGTTCGGCAACAAGCTGACCAATTATTTCCGCAGCTACCAGAGCGCGCAGACGCACATCCAGTCGATCCTCAACAACCTTGCCAGCGGCAAGGACGAACTGATCATGGACAATGCCGCGATCGACGTGGAGCGGCAGAAGCTGTGGGAGGCGATGGGCAATCTGGAACAGATGATCCACATTTCCAACACGCTGGACCAGAAGCTGGAAGACAAGGCCGCCGAACTCGACGCGACCGATCCGGCCAAAGCCAAGGCGGTTCGCGAAACCGCGCTGTTCTATGTCCGCCAGCGTACGCAGGACCTGCTCACGCAGATGGCGGTCAGCGTGCAGGGCTACCTCGCGCTCGACCTTGTGAAGAAGAACAATGTCGAGCTGGTCAAAGGGGTGGACCGTGCCAGCACCACGACCGTGGGTGCGCTGCGCACCGCGGTAACCGTGGCCGAAGCGATGACGAACCAGCGCCTTGTGCTGGGACAGATCACGGCCCTGAACGAAACGACTGCGGGCATCATCGATTCCACCAGCACTCTGCTGCGCGACCAGACCGGCAAGATCCACGAACAGGCCGCCGCGAGCACGATCCCGCTCGAAACGCTGCAGCGCGCGTTCCAGAACATCTACGACACGATGGACGAGGTCGACAGCTTCAAGCTGCGCGCGCTCGACAGCATGAAGCAGACGGTTACGCTGCTGACCGACGAGGTCGAGAAGTCCAAAGGTTATATCGCTCGCGCCGAAGGCCAGGCGCAGGCCCAGAAGCAGGTTGCCGAAAGCGGCCTGCTGAGCATCGAGGGCTGAGGGCGGCATCGTGAACGACCTCACCCGCGACAGCGACCGGATATTGTCCGAAAGCAAGGCGCTGGTGCGCGACAACCGCGAAGGCGGCCGCCACCGGCGCGCGCCCTCGATCGGGCAGGGCTCGGCCAAGGCGAAGCGCGATCATCTGCTGAAGAAGGTCCGCAACGTCGTGATCGCGGTATTTGCGATCTGGCTGGCAAGCGGCGTCGCCGGGGCGATCTTCAGCGGCATCGGTTTCTGGGGCGTGATGGGTGTTCTGGTGGCCAGCATCATCGCGATTGCGGTGTTTTCCAGCTATCCGAAAATGGGCACGCCCAAGCGGGCGGACATCAACAAGGGCAACGTCCGGCAGATGGTCGGCCGCACCGAATTGTGGCTCGAAGCGCAGCGCCCCGCCCTCCCTGCGCCAGCCGCGCGGATAATCGACGACATGGGCGTGCAGCTCGATGCGCTGGGCCTGCAACTCGAAGGGCTCGACCAGAACCACCCCAAGGCGCGCGAAGTGCGCAGCCTGGTGGGCGAGCAGCTGCCCGAGATGATCGACAGCTATCGCCGCATCCCTGCCCATCTGCGCAAGGAACAGCGCGCCGGTTCTACGCCGGACGAGCAGTTGACCGACAGCCTCGGCAAGATCAGCGGCGAAATCGATTCCATCACCCGGCAGCTTGCGGAAGGCTCGCTCGACGATCTCGCGATCAAGCACCGCTATCTGGATTACAAATTCGGCGAAGGGGCCCAGACGAGCCCGCAATTGGAGAACAAGAGCTGATGCGCGTTCCTATTCCCCACGACATCGGCAAGGAAGAGGTGCGGCGCCGCCTCCACGCACGCAGCCATGAAATCGGCCAGTTCGTTCCCGGGGGCGTGGCAGATGTGCAGACGGCCTGGCCGAACGAGGACCGGATGGACTTGTCGGTCAAGGCCATGGGTCAGGGCATCGACGGCAGCGTCATCATCGAGGATGCGCAGGTTATCTTCGAAGTAAACCTGCCCCCTGCGCTTTCGTTCGTCGAACCCATGGTTGCGAGTGCTATCCGCCAGCAAGGGCAAAAGCTGATCGCGCCGAAGTAACCAAGGCGCACTACACAGTCCAAATTTCGCTTCTCAGGAACCATTTGCAACCCCGTTCGCTTTGCGTCGAGGAAGGGCGTGCATTCGGCCATCGATTGTTTATTGCATCCGCTTCCGTGGGCGCAGCGGTAGGGAAAGCGAGGCCGAGCGAATGCCGATATCTAAGGCAGTGGGTCGCACCACTAGGGATTATCTCAGGGAAGCGACCGCGGACAGCCATGAACGGCTGGATCTGCTAATGGGCGAGCTCGTCGTCGATGACGAGGCAGCTTATGCAGAGTTTCTTCAAATCCAATGGCATGCCCGGGTCGGTGTCGAGAACTGGCTTCAGGAAAGCCAAGTCGAGGCCATGCCTCCGCACCAGACGGACCTGATCGCGCGCGATCTGGCGGCGCTGCGCTGCGCGCTGCCGGACAACCCGCCTGCCTTCGCCCCGTCGCCAGATGCCGATCCCATGGGTACGGTCTGGGTGCTGGCCGGTTCTTCACTAGGTAATCGCGCGCTTTTGAAGCGGTTGAAGAAGACAGGCACTGCACTTCCGACCGCGTTCCTCTCCGATCCCCGGATGGTGCAGTTCTGGCAAGATCTGCGACCCGCACTAGAAAGGCCGCATAGTTTGCCGGACGACCAAGCGGTCCTAATGGCAGCGCAAGCGACATTCTCCCATTTTCAGCAAGTAGCCATGAACACTCGGGTAATTGAGCCAGCATGACGAACCCATCCAATGTCACGCTGTCCAATTGCGATCGTGAACCAATCCACCAGTTGGGCCAGATTCAGGCTTTCGGCGCACTGATCGCCGTCAACTCGGATTGGTTTGTCGCGCATCGATCAACCAATCTGGAAGACATCTTCGGGCGTGGACGCACCGTCGAGATAGGTGCCAGCCTGACGCGATTGATGACGCCAGGCGCGATGGATCTGCTGCGCAGCGCGGCGGCGAACCTGGCCATTCCCGATCAGGTCGAACGACTTTTCGGGGTAGCCTTGTTCGGTACGGACGATCTGTTCGACTGTGCGCTGCATTCGTCAGGTGCGAACACGATAATCGAAATCGAGCCTCACGCGGCGGGCGATCTCAACCGCCAGCTGGCCGTCCTGCGGCCAATCATGAGCCGCCTCGAGAAGCACGCGGATTTGCTGCCACTCGTCGAGGAGGCTGCCCGGCAGCTTCGTCACACGCTGCAAATCGACCGGGTCATGGTCTATCGCTTCCGCGACGATCTTTCAGGAGAGGTCATCGCCGAAGCAGCCCGGGAAGATCTCGAGAAATTCCGCGGTCTGCGTTATCCCAAATCGGATATTCCGACGCAGGCCCGCGCCCTTTATGTGCGTAATCGCTTTCGGATCATCGCCGATGTCGAAGCTGAACCCGTGTCGATCGAGCCCGGCATTTCGCTCGAAGGTGAACCGCTCGATCTCAGCATGAGCGCACTACGTGCAGTCTCACCGATCCATATCGAATATCTGCACAATATGGGCGTGGGAGCCTCGCTCTCCATCTCGATCATAGTGGGTGGCAAGCTGTGGGGGCTCTTCGCCTGCCATCATTACGGCCCCAAACTGCTGCCTTACACGCAGCGAACAGCGGCGGAGCTCTTCTCCGAACTGTTCTCACTGGTACTGGACCGCACCTTATCGCGCCAGATCGCCAACCGGCGCGAACTAGGGCGCGATATCCACACGCGTCTGATGCGTGACGTGGCAGCAGGGACGCCCCTGTCTTCCAGCCTGCCCATGATCGAACCGGTCATCCAGCAGGTCATTCCGCATGACGGCGTGAGTATCTTCGTCGAGGATATTTACGATTCACGTGGGTCTGCCCCGAACGAGGAAGAATTCCGCGCCATCGTACCTGGCCTGAATGCCGCTGCGACGAGCCGGCTGCTGGCAAGCGAACAGATCGCGGAAAGAATGCCACGGGCGACGCGGTTTGCCGATCGCGCGGCGGGGGCATTGATTATTCCCGTATCGCGCACACCGCGCGATTATCTGGTCCTCTGGCGCAAGCCGCTTACGCAAACGGTCGTATGGGCGGGCAATCCGGAAAAACCGGTCGAAACAGGTCCGAATGGCGATCGCCTCACGCCACGAAAGAGCTTCGAAGCGTGGCAGGAAACCGTAGAGGGCCGTGCGGAGAAATGGTCGGAAGCAGAACTGGACATTGCTGAAGGCCTGCGCGTCACCCTGCTCGAAATCATTCTGCGTTTGACCGACGAGGCCGTCGCAGAGCGGGCCAAGGCTCAGCAGCAGCAGGAACTGCTCATTGCGGAACTGAATCACCGCGTTCGCAATATCCTCAATCTTATCCGTGGCCTGATCAACCAATCGAAGCACGATGCGCCCGATATCGACACCTTCGCTCAGATCGTTGGTGGAAGGATCAGTTCACTCGCATCGGCCCATGACAATATCACCAAGGGCAACTGGTCTCACGCCCCGTTTTCGGAACTCATCGAAACCGAAGCCAATGCCTATCTGACAGGCAAGAAGGACCGCCTGGATGTGCAGGGGCCCGAGGCCATGATCGCGCCGGAAGCCTATACGGTGATGGCGCTCGTCATTCACGAGATGATGACAAACTCCGCCAAATACGGCTCGCTCAGCGATCAGTCCGGTCAGCTGGAAGTGATCGTCAGCCGCGATGACGACGACAATTTCTGTGCAACCTGGCGCGAGAGCGCGGGACCACCGGTCAAGCCGCCCAAGCGGCGGGGCTTTGGCAGCACCATCATCGAGCGCTCCATCCCTTATGAACTCAAAGGCACTGCGGAAATCGATTACCGGCTGGAAGGGGTAGAGGCGCGCTTCTGCATCCCTGCCCGCTTCGTCGAATGGCGCGCGCGCGAAACTGCCGGCGCGGCTGCCCAGGCAAAGCAACGAAAGGCAACAGCGTTGGATAATCTTCCCGAAAGCGTCCTGCTGGTTGAAGACAGCATGATTATCGCTCTCGATGCGGAAGACTGTCTGAAAGAGATGGGCATCGCGAAGGTCCGCATAGAAAGCTCCGTCGCCGGCGCTCTGGATGCGCTGGCGAAGTCTCCTCCCGCCATGGCCATTCTCGATTACAATCTCGGACGGGAGAACAGCGAGCCGGTGGCCCGCAAGCTGCAGGAACTGGGCATACCTTTCTGGCTAGCGACCGGGTACGGCGAAATGCAGGACCGTGTGGAAGAGCTTGGAGCCTCGGGCCTCCTTACCAAACCCTACGGCAAGGATGAGCTTGTCGAAATGGTCGGCAGTCTGTCCTGATCCAAAGAGCTAGCTTCTTAATTGAAGAAGCGTTGCTGGTAGAAGAAAGTCGCACTGACTGCATTGCCGGCAAAGTCCCTTGCCGGTTCGAACCGTAGCTGGTCCAATGCCAAGCGGCATACGGTCGCGTCGGTTTCCGGGAAGGGGCTTGGACGGTAGATGCTACACTGCGTTGCACGCCCTTCCGCCGAGACGGTCAGGCGGACAACGACCGATTGACCAATGCGGGCTTGCCTCCCCCCGGGAGGGACTGGAAAGGCACTGGCGTTGGTAATCGCCCGAGTCAGGACTGGCTTGGTTGCGATCCCGCCGCCCTGACCGTTACCGCCCGTACCGCTCCCCGTGCCGTCGCCGTCACCCACGCGACCAGTGCCTGCCCCGTCGTCTGTAGCTCCCGATGTTTCCGCTGTGCCGGTCGACGACGCGCGGGGTGCAGGGGGGGCTTCAGGTCTGCGAATGGGCGGTTCGGGTGCAGTAACGGGTTGCGGCACCGCTTCGCGACCCGGGTCACCTTGCGCGCCCGCAGGCTCAGGTTCATCGGGTTCTGGCTCCGGCTCGGGAGTCGTGACCGTCACGGTAAAGGCAGACACGACCTTCTGTTCGACCTGCGAGACCGCGGACGGCGCAAAGCTGCGTATCAGGAGATAAAAAATGGCGACATGAAGGAGCACGATCAGCGCGATCACCCATGGGTTGGGTTTTCGCCGGATCTGGGAGTAGCGAGTGATTTGCTCGTTCATTTCTGAACAACCGCATAGCTCCAGTGCCCGTTCCGGTCACCATCGATGATCCACACGAAAAAGGGCGGCCCTCCAAGCAGGAGAGCCGCCCTACATTCTTTACACGAACTGGAAGCTTAGAATCCCCAGATCAACGATGCCGTGAATGCACGCGGTGCGCCGATATTCACGAATTCGCCAGAGGTGGTCAGACCGGTCGGAGCCGAGCCGATATAGACTTCGTCGAGGAGATTGACGACGTTGATCTGAATGAACGCCTTGTCGAAGTCCTCGTTGAAGTAGCCAAGCGACAGGCGGGCATCGAGATCGGCCACCGTATATCCCGGCAGTTCGATAGTGTTGATGTCGTTCAAGAAGCGCGAACCGGTGCGCTTGACCTGCACGCCCAGTTCGAGCGGTCCAAGATCAGCCTGTGCGCGAGCGCCCAGCGTGTAACGCGGAGCACCTGCTTCACGCTTCCCAGCAGTCGGAGCAAAGGTAGTCTCGCCCGTCTGCACGTCTTCATCTATTTCGGATTTCAGGTAAGAGCCGAAAACATACAGCAGGAACGGATCGGACGGCTTCCAGGCAATGCTGCCATCGACACCGTATTTCTCGACCTTGCCGAGATTGCGCGTGATAGCGCGGTCCAAGATCGGATCATACGCCGTCGCAAGACGGTCATTGTACTGATTGTACCAACCGGTGACCTGAGCCTGGATGTTGCCAGTTTGGTAGCGAACACCGAGATCAAACGAATCGGAGGTTTCCGGAACAGGCGCAACGCCGACAAACAACGAACCGTAAAGTGGGTCCGTACCCGGAACCGACAGGTTCTTGGCATAGCTGGCGAAAATGCTGGCCGACGGGGTGATGTCGTAGTTCAGGCCGATATTCGGCAGCAGCTTGTCATACTTGTAAGTAGCCGAAGTCGGCGCCACGAAGCCCGGGTTTGCAGCCACGTAGTCGGCGATCGCTGCATCGCCGTTGATGCAGTTCACGTTGCCCGACGGGTCGGTCGTTACGCAGTACTGGTTGAGTTCGCGTTCGAAGAACGGTGCGCGCACACCCAGCGTAGCAGTCAGGTCGCCGAACTGTCCGCGATATTCACCAGAAATCTGGTTGAGGATCGCAAACGATTTCCGGTTCCGCTTTTGCGGAGCGATGCCGTCCGCATCGAGAAGCGGATCATTGGCAGGGAAAACGTCGAACGGCTCTGCATTCTGGCGCAGAAGCCCTGCAGTGCCAGTCTGGCGGTGACGCGCGTGGTCGAGCGTATAGGCCAGACGTACGCGGTGATCGGGATTGATGTCGTAGATCAGGTTGGCGATCACACCATAACGGTTGGTGCGCGTGTGGCTCGGCGAAAGTATCGTGACATAGTCGAGAGCGTCACCGTCGCCGTTAAGATCGACTCCGCCGAAATAGTAATACTGAGCCGACCGTGGGTTACCAGCATCATCGAGGCGCTGTGGATTGCGTGGATCACCAGCAAAAATACCGCCGTTAAACCCATCAGGCGAAGCGCCTTCGAACCCAATCGAAGTACCACCGCCATTCGCCTTAACGTACTGGAAGCTTGGATCAACAGTGAGCGTCAGCTTGTCGCTCAGCGTGAAGAGCGAGTTGATGCGAACGTTACCGGTGTTCGAAGGATTATAACGGCGTTCGAATGGGGTGCCGCAACTGTTATAACCGTCTTGAACTCCTGTCACACCAGCAACAACCGTACAAGGCGTGCCGTCGGAAAGGTCGTAGAAACGGTCTTCCGGGTCCTGAATGGGACTCGGTTCACCGGAGTAGCGGAAGGGCGAACCGTTGAAGTTGTTGCGGTTCACATTGTAGTGAGCAGCGATCGAGATGAAGTCGCCGTTGTCGCCCAGCGGCTGGAAGATCTTGCCGTTATACTGCTGCTTGTTGACGCCGCCATAGTTCGAGAAAGTGGATTCGTTCTCGGTGGTCGAAGCGCTGAAGAAGGCCTTGAGGCCGCCAGGGGTAAGCTCGCCGGTTTCGACCTTGCCGAAGAAGCGATACATCATGCGATCGCCCGGATTGCCGCGCGAAATGATATTGCCGTACGTTGTGGCGGTGTAGACGCCGAACTCATCGTCCGGAACCTTCGTCCGAATGTTAATCGTACCGCCAGCGGCCGCGGCGGTCGGGCTGTCGACATCGGTCGAGCCGAGCGTCACAGTGGCCGCTTCAATGATTTCCGGATCGACCATCTGGTTGGTGTAAAGAGCGTAGTTGCCCGAATCGTTCAGCGGAATGCCGTCGAACGTCTGCGAAATACGATCCGAATTGAAGCCACGGATGGTGAAGTTGCCACCAAGCGAACCGAAGGGATCGTTGTTGGTGAAGCTGACGCCGGGGACGAGGTTCAACGTGTCGTTGATCGTCTGGCCGGGTGCCTGGCGCAGGATCAGTTCGGAATCGAGCTGAACCTTGGCCTTCGGCGAATCGGGTATATCGACCCCGCCAACATCGGTGCTGCGCGCACCCGAAACGACGATGACGTCGTCGTCGAAGTTGAGCGAGCCGGTCGACTGCGCGGCGGCAGGAACGGCGACCATGGCGCTGGCGGTGCTGACCACCGATGCGGCCAGGAGAAACTTGAATTTCATCAGAGTAGACCCCTTCAGTCTCTTGATGCGGGATTGCAATGCGAGAGGTGAGCCCCCGCTAGGCGGGACACGTTTCCGCAAAGCGATGGAAATATGACAGAGTCAAGACAACCGTGATACTTCTGCCGAGAGTTCAGGTGTCCCGTCAAAATTGCACTTAAGAAACAACACGTTGATGGTGTTGCAATCAGGCAACGACTGAAATTTTCCTGATTATGGTTTTTTTGCAACGCACAAATTGGTGCACTGCACCAGATTACGCGAGATTTATCTCGCGCAGGCGTTGCATGAGGAATTCATGGCTGGAGATTGCATCGGGTCGATTCTCCGGATGCTCGGGGTCGATGCACGAAGGCAGCGTCTCGATGACATAATCGGGGCGGAAATGCAGGAAAAACGGCATCGAATACCGCGCGCGATAGGCCGCTTCGCCTCGCGGATTGACCACCCGGTGCTTGGTCGAACGCAGTCGGCCATTGGTCAATCTTTCAAGCATATCGCCGATATTGACCACCAGCGCACCCTCCGGCGGTGCGACGGGTTTCCATTCGCCTTGCGCGGTGAGGAGTTCCAGACCGGCCTCTTCCGCACCGAGCAGCAATGTGATCGTGTTGATATCGCCATGCGCGGCTGCGCGGATCGCACCTTCCGCTTCTGCGCCTTCGAGGGGAGGATACCGCAAAAGGCGCATGACGGAATTGCCATCCTCTACCGTAGGAGCAAAGAACTGGCGCGGTAGCCCCAGATGAAGCGCGATCCCCTCCAGCACCCTGCCGCCGGCTTCTTCGAATGCTGCGTAAAGTTCGAGGAAGGTTTCGCGAAATCCGTCGATCTCGGCCGGCCAGATATTGGCTGGCATATACTCTGCCAGATCATGGCCCTCCGGCAGCTGGCGACCGACGTGCCAGAATTCCTTCAAGTCATGGACCTTGGCATCCTTGGCTTTTTCGGTCCCGAACGGCGTGTACCCGCGAGCCCCGCCGCCACCAGGCGTGTGATACGCCTTCTTCACATCATCGGGGAGCGCAAAGAATTCTTTGGACAGCGCCTCAGCGCGATCGATCAGCTCCTGCGGGATACCGTGATCGCGGATGACCGCGAAACCGTATTGCTCAAAGCTACGGCCCAGTTCATCGGCTATGCTGTCCAGCGGCTGTGCCAGCGACACTACCGCGATATCGGTATTCGAATCGGTCATGGCGAAGCCCTTTAATGCGGTAGGAAAAGACCTGCCAGCGCGGCGCTCATAAGGTTGGCGAGAGAACCGGCGGCAAGCGCTCGCAAACCAAGCCTGGCGATGACGGGCCGCTGGTTGGGAGCGAGCCCGCCGGTCACAGCCATCTGAATGGCTATCGAACTGAAATTGGCGAAACCGCACAAGGCGAAGGTAATAATAGCGCGACTGCGTTCCGTCAGGACCTCGGGGCCGATCGTCCCCAGCTCGATGAATGCGACAAACTCGTTCAGCACGATCTTCGTCCCGAACAGTCCGCCCGCAGCGCCCGCCTGATCCCATGGAATGCCGATCAGATACATCATGGGAGCGAAGACGAAGCCGAGCAGCTTCTGGAAGCTGAGGTCCGAATAGCCGAACCATCCGCCAACGCCCGCCAGAAGACCATTGGCCATGGCTACCAGCGCGACGAATGCAAGGACCATCGCGCCAACGGCGACCGCAAGTTTGACCCCGGTTTGCGCGCCCTGCGCGGCGGCTTCGATGACATTGGCCGGACGCTCGCCCTCCTCGAAGGTCTCTGCGATCTCCACTTCCCTCTCGCTCTCGGTGAGCGCGGCAGGCCCCTCGCCGCTGATCCGGCCACGCGGCAACGGCAACTCACCCTCCGCTTCGGGGGAGGGCTCGCCGTCATCGGGCATGATGATCTTCGCCATCAATATGCCGCCAGGGGCAGACATGAATGCGGCGGCCAGGAGAAAGGGCAGATAGGCATTGCCGAGCAGCCCGGCATAAGCGGCAAGGATCGTACCGGCGACCCCGGCCATGCCCACCGCCATGAGCGTAAACAGCCGAGAGGGCGCAAGTGCGGCGAGGTACGGGCGTACGACAAGCGGGCTTTCGGATTGGCCGACAAAAATATTCGCCGCGGCCCCTAGCGATTCGACCTTCGATATTCCCGTCACCCAGCCGATTGCACCGCCGACCCAACGCACGACACGCTGCATGATGCCGAGATAATAGAGGATCGAGACCAAGGCTGCGAAAAAGATGATCACCGGCAACGCGCCCAGTGCAAAGGTGTTCGCCAACGGGTTCGTCTCGTTCGGGCCGAAAAGAAACTGCGTTCCCTGGTCCGCATAGGAAAGGAGGGCGGCCACCCCATTGGCCATGCCTTGGATCACGGCACGCCCGCCGCTCGTGGCCAGTACGAGAAAAGCCATCAGAGTCTGCAGCGCGAAAGCTGCACCGACGACCCTGAGTTTGATCCTCCGCTTGCCGGTCGACAGCAAGAATGCGACCAGCAAAATCGCCAGAATGCCGATAATATTGATAAAGATGGGCGACATCGGCTTCCCTTCGGACGCTACAAGTTGCGGATGAAATTAGCCGCTGTCTTGCTTGCACCGTCCCATTAGTCAATTTTCACTGCTCACCGATGGCCACGCCGTCCCCGAATTCCACGAGATCCATCCATGACAGAACCCGCCAACGAAATCCGGCCTGCTGCTGCCGCCATGCCGCTCGGCCTGTTCGTTTACACTTTGATCTACGGGGGAATGACCGTCTTGGCAGGCGTGCTCGCGTACAAGCAGGTTCAGTTGTGGCCGACCGAACTGGCCGTGGAATCCGGCATCTTCGCCTTTCTGCTGCTGGTCGTAATATCGAGCACCATCGCACAGCTGTACGGCGAAAAGCTCGCCAATAGGATCGTTTGGTGGGGGTTCATTCCGCTGCTCATCGCTTCGCTACTGATGCAACTGGTACTGAATCTTCCTGCTTCAGTAGAGATGGTCGAGTTCCGCGGTGAGGACCTCGCAGCTTTCGAGCGCGTCCATGCTACACTGTGGCGCGTATGGATGGCCGGGCCCGCGGCTTACATCGTATCGCTGCTACTCAATGTCTGGATTTTTTCGCGTCTACGCGGCTCATCGCAGAGTACCTCAACCGTCTCGCTGATGATGCGCGGCGCAATTGCTTCCGCACTCAGCCAAGCTATCGATTCGGTCATCTTCATCACGCTCGCCTTTTACGGGCAATTCGAGATAACCAATCTGCTCATCGGGCAAGTCATCGCCAAGGTGGCGCTCAGCTTCGTGCTGGTTCCGTTTCTGATTACAGGCGGCGTGGCTTTTGCACGCTGGCTGGACCGGCGCTAGAGACGCCGGACATCCCCGATCAGGGTTTCGTCCAGAGCGTCACCGTGCAGTACGGAAACGTCGCCCGTGGTTTCCAGAACCACCGCTCGTACGCACGAAAGGTCAAGCGCGTTCGCCTCGCGCAGTTTTGCGATCAGATCGCTTTTCGACACCCGGGTTTTGCGTAACGCGTCCTCCAGGAATTTGCCGTTGCGCATCAGAAAGACCGGCTCGTTCTGCATAATCGCTTCTGCGACATCCGACGTCTTGCGGATGTAAGCAGCGATAAACTGGACCAGAAACAGGCCGAGCATTCCGGCCGATGCCTGGGCAAACCCGCTCCAGCTGCTGGCCTGTGCCGCCCCAGCCACCAAGCTGCCCAAGGCAACGGTCATGACGAAATCGAAATTCGTCATCTTGGACAAGGATCGCAAACCGTTGATGCGGATCAGGATGACGACCCAAAAAATGGCTCCCGCAGACAGAATGATGCCGCGCGCAGCGATATCCAGCACCGTGTTTTCCAGTATCATGCCCGTTCAACGCCTGAAGCGCGATAAGCTATCCGAGAACTTCGCTATTCGCGGAAAACTCTGCTGGAAAAGCGGTTGAGCGGAGTAAGGATATACTCCAGCACGGTGCGCTTATCCCCTAATAGGCTGACATCGGCGACCATGCCGGTTCCGATTCTAAGGTCTCCGCGGGTTGTTTCAATTTCCTCAGCCTGTGTCCGCACGCGGACCAGATAATATATTCCGCCGTCTCTTTCATCGACGATCGAATCTGGCGAGATCGATTCCACTTTTCCATCGAAACTGCCGTAGACCGCTTGATCAAAGGCCGTGATACCAACCTTCGCTGGCTGGCCGATATAGACAGTAGCAATATCTTGCGGACGGATCCGCACTTCCACCAGAAGCGCATCGTCCGATGGTGCGATCTCAACCAATTCCTGACCCGATCCGACCGCACTCCCACGTGTGGTAACCAGAACGCGGTTTACTGTTCCGGCAACGGGAGCGCGAACCGCCGTTCGCTCGCGACGTTCCTCCAAAGCAGGTAAAGTAGCTTCGTTCGCGCCCAACTCGGCCTGTGCTGCAGCGAGTTCGTCGCCCGCGCGTGAGCGCCAATCCTGCAGCGTTCGCGCCAAATTGGCCTCGGCTTCAGCAACATTGGCCCTTGCGCGTTCGATAGCAGCAAGAGCGCCGGAATAATCGGCTTCTGCGCTGGTTGCCTGACTCTCCGCCCGCACAAGAGAGAGGCGGGGTTCGATGCCGCTTTCAACCAGCGGCCGCAGCATCTCTGCCTCATCCCTGGCTGCACGACCGGCGCTGGCCAAGGAATCCGCGCGTCGTTCGGCTTCTGCAACTGATTGGCGCGCACTGGCGACCGCTGCGCGCGCTGCGCTGGTGGCGCTGACCAGATTGGCCTGTCGGGACGCAAACAACGCACGCTCGATCTCGCGCTGGCGCGCAGCTTCCTCGTCCGCTGGCGCCGGGAAACGAGGCGACCCGCCAGAAACTTCAGCGCGCAATCGTGCGACCTTCATTTCCAGCGCAGTTGCCGTGGCGGATGTACTGCCGAGATTTGCCTCGCTTTCCGTTGGGTCAAGACGAAGCAGTTCCTGCCCTGCAGACACCGATTGCCCCTGCCTGACGAAGATGTCCTCGACGACACCCCCCCCAAGGGTGGAAACGACTTGCAGCTCGCTGCTCGAGATCACCCTGCCCTGCCCGCGCACGGTGCGGTCTATTTCGGCGAACGCTGCCCACAAAAACAGGAGGGCGAAGAAGCCGAGAATTCCCCAAAAGAGGATACGGGAAACCACCGAAGGTTCGAGACCCTCGATGATCTTCTCGATACCTTGCAATTCTTCAGTTTCCCGATCACTTTGCTCGATCGGACGGTCGACCTCGTGATCAGAGGCGGGTGAATGGGTCGAGCCAGATTCGCCAGCACGCGCAGTCACGATTTTTTCTCCACGGCGCGAGTTTGCTGATTGCCCTGCGCCAGTTGAGCCAACACTTCGTCGCGCGGTCCGTCGGCTCGTATTTTGGCATCAGCGACGATGATCACTCGATCGACGAGGGCCAGCAACGGCTGTCGATGGGTGACTGCGATCAACGTGCGACCTTTAAGTTCGTCCTTCAAACGGTCTATCAGGTCAGCTTCGGTCTGAGCATCCATCGCACTGGTCGGCTCGTCCATGACCAGGACGGGAGGCTTGCCAGCAAGAGCGCGGGCGATGGCGATCGACTGCCGTTGCCCACCAGACAATCCCTCCCCTCTGTCGACGAGCCTCATGTCGTACCCCCGGGGAATTCGACTTGCGAAAAGATCCGTTCCTGAAATTCTGGCGGACCTCAGCATTTCTTCGTCATCGACCTTGGGTCTGCCCAAGGCAATATTTTCCCGGATTGTACCTGAAAACAGCGACGGTTCCTGCAGCACGGAAGATACCGATTTACGCAGAGAATTGGGATCAAGCTGAGCGATATCCAAGCCGTCGAGCAGGACCATGCCGTCCTGCGGGGGATAAAGGCCGAGCACCATCCGAGCGAGCGTCGATTTGCCCGAGCCGACGCGGCCGATGAGGGCCACGTGTTCGCCCGGCTTTATCGCCAAGCTTACTCCATCGAGCGCTTTTGACGCCGCACCGGGATATTGGAAACTGACATTGCGCAATTCGATTGCGCCGAGCGGATTGGCCAGCTCGATAGGATTTGTATCCGGCCCTTCGGGCGGACGCTCCATAAGCTCACGCACCTGGCGATACGCGGTCCGCGTTGCGGTTATTCGCGAAACAAGCTGCGATATCTGCGTCAACGGAGCGATCGCCCTGCCAGCGAGTATCGAGCAGGCAATCAGACCACCCAGCGTCAACCGATTGTCGGCCACGGCAAACACGCCCACTATTACCACCCCCGCATAGCTGATGGTCGCCGCAGATGTGGCGAAGGTTGTGCCGACGGAGGCAATCAGACGCTGCCTCAAAGACACGTGCGCATGCCCATCGACCGCGCGGTTCCAGCGCTGTTCGAACAGATGGCGCGCACCCGCAGTCTTGACCGCCTCGATACTGCCGACCGTTTCGACCAGTACCGACTGCTTCTGCAGCCCTTCCTCCATGGCGCGGGCAGAAAGCCGCTGCAGCGCAGGTTGAGCCGAGAGGCCAACCAGAATGACGATCGGCACCATGATTGCCGGTACCAGGACGACCCAGCCCCCAATCAATGCCACCACGATCAGGGTGATTATGATGAAAGGCACATCGACAACTGCCGCCAAAGTGGCAGATGCGAAGAAATCACGCATCGTTTCCAGTTCGCGCATGAGCCCGGTGAGCTGGCCAGTCGACCCCTTACGCAGTTCGAGCCTCATTTCGATCAGGCGCCCAAAGACCCTTTCGCCGACTTCGCGGTCGATATTCATGCCAGCGTGATCGACGAAATACGCCCGCAGCAGCTTCAAGCCGAAGTCGAAAATGACAATGATGGCGAGACCGATCGACAATGCCGCCAACGAGGAGAACGCGGCGTTCGGCACAACCCGGTCATAAACCGTCATCGTGAAGAGGGCTGTGACAAGACCGAACAGATTGATCAAAGTCGCCGCCAACGCGACTTTGGAATATGTACGCCAGTTGGCGCGGATCGGATCGGCGAGCCAGTCGGCCAGTCTCTTGCCGGGAACCTGTACTATTGGTTCGTCAGCCATCAACCATCACCCCGTTCTCCAAATCGTCCACGTCGAAGGCTTCCAGCAACCGTCCGGTACGGGCAAGCAGCAAATAACGAGCGGCATCGAGTTGGGACAATCCCTCGATGTAGGCCACTGCGGCCTGAAGATATGCGCTTTCGGCTTCGGTAACATCGAACAACGAACCGCGCAGCGCGCCGAACCGCGTGACAACGACATCGCGTGTCTGACGCGAGGATTTATAGGCAGCATCGAGGGCGATCAGTTGGTCTTCCAGCGCACGCACATCGGCCCACGTCACCGCAGCGTCGCGTTCGGCCTCCTGTCGCACTCGATCTGCAGCGGCATCGGCCGCATCCGCCCGTGCACGAGCGGCACTCAGTCGCGCATTTCCTCCGCCGCCAAACAGGCGGTAGCGAAGGTTGATGCTACCGCGAACGTCGTAATCGCCATCGTTCTCGTAGACGCCGTACCTTCCGGCATCGAGACGTGCGGCCACACGCGGTTGATTGGCACCTTCGGTCGCTTTCGCTTCGGACTGAGCTGCCCTGGCCTGTGCTTCCGCACTGCGGACCTCGGGTATCGCCTGGGCCGCGTTGATAGCGTAGTCGCGGCTGATCGCGCCATCGACCAGTTGCGGCGCCCGGAGAAGGCGCGCAGGCGGCGCGATTCCGCTGAGTTCTTCGAACCTCGCTTCTGCACTCGCAAGTTGGCGGCGAAACTGCGCAAGACGGATTTCGCCTTGCGCTCTTAGCGAAGCGACGCGAGCGAGGTCGCTGCGCGCGGATGCACCCTGTGCAATCCGGCGCTCGACCGCATCCTGTATGTCGGCCTGCGAAGATACGAAGCTCTCACCCAGTCTGACCAGAGATTGATATGCGAACACGGCGTACCAGACAGACACGAACTGCGTAATCGTCCCAGAAACCGCTGCTTCCCGCTCATGCCCCGTGGCAGTGAGACGGGCCTGGGCCGCGGCGATACCATAGTAAGTGGCGCCGAAGTCGAGCAGCACGTACTCGACCTCGCCCAATACATCGGTACGGCGCGTCGCGCGCGAACGTTCGATGATGTTGAAGGGGTCGTCGCTGAAATTACGAGCGATTGTCCGGTAGGAGCTGACCGTGACATCCCCGGTGGGCAACCGGCCTGCTTCCGCCTCGTCGAGTTGTGCAGACGCCACGGCGACATTGGCATCGGCTTCACGACTGGAAGCGTTTTGTTCAACGGCTGCGACTACGATGCGGCGAAACTGCCCCGGATCGGCAGAGGACGAGCCAAGTGCCAGAATGGGATCTGAACTGAAGTCGACATCGAGGGGGTCGGCGACCGGAGAGGGCAAATCGGTTGCGTTGCTGTAGGCCGGGATATC
The DNA here is from genome assembly GCF_019857205.1 of Qipengyuania pacifica. Taxonomy (GTDB): domain Bacteria; phylum Pseudomonadota; class Alphaproteobacteria; order Sphingomonadales; family Sphingomonadaceae; genus Qipengyuania; species Qipengyuania pacifica. The sequence goes on from NZ_JAHWXO010000007.1 coordinate 110,157, forward strand.
TTCGCCAGCCTCTTGGGCACGAGAAGGTGACGCACAGGCGAACAGTGCCAGGGCAGCCGCGCCGCCAAACGTTCCGATGATGCCTCCCACAGATCCCATCGCGCCATGTCTAGCAGGGAAATCCCGCAAAGCCACAGTCATCGGGCGCGGCAGAGCTTTTATGCCGTGGGGAGTGCTACTCGACGCCGCTCTGTTTCAAATGTCGCGCATGCCAGGCCACGTGTTCGGCCATGAATGTCGAAATGAAGTAGTACGAATGATCGTACCCATCCTGGAACCGGATGTCTGCGGGCATGCTGGCTTTTTCGCAGATTTCAATCAGCAGTTCGGTCTTGAGCTGCTCTTCGAGAAAGCCATCGGCCGTGCCTTGATCCACTAGGAGCGCAGGCAATCTCGCACCGTCTTCTATCAGTGCGCAGGCGTCATATTCACGCCAAGCCTGGCGATCCGCCCCGAGATACCCGCCAAGCGCCTTTTCTCCCCACGGACATGCAATCGGACTTGCGATCGGCGACAATGCACTGACCGAACGAAAGCGGTCCGCGTTGCGGAGTGCGACAGTCAGCGCGCCGTGACCGCCCATCGAATGGCCCGTGATACTCTGACGTTCCATATCGATGGGGAAGTGCTCGCCAAGCAGCTCCGGCAGTTCCTGTTCGATATAGCTGCGCATGCGGAAATGCTCTGCCCAGGGGTCCTGCGTAGCGTCGACATAAAACCCGGCCCCTTGGCCGAAATCATATGCTTCATTATCGGGCACGTTCTCGCCGCGCGGTGAGGTGTCCGGCGCAATAAAGACGATCCCATGTTCGGCGCAGGCAGCACGAAACTCGCCCTTGTCGGTGACGTTGGCGTGGGTGCACGTAAGTCCGGAAAGGAACCACAGGACCGGCAGCTTCGTGCCTTCTTTGTGTTCGGGTACAAACACCGAGAACGTCATATCGGTGCCGGTACTAGAAGAGGCGTGGCGATAGACGCCTTGAATGCCGCCGTGGCTACGGTGCTCCTCGACTGTTTCCAATGCGGTAGCCATCCCTAGAGAGCGACTTCGTACTGCGCGGTCGTCTTTTCGGCTACTTCCTCGGCGGTCACGCCCGGCGCCAGTTCGATCAAACGAAATGCGCTGTCATGGTCGGGCCGCTGGAATACGGCGAGATCCGTCACGATCATGTCGACCACGTTCTGCCCTGTCAGAGGCAGCGTGCATTCGGAGATGAACTTCGGGCTTCCGTCCTTGGCGGTGTGCTCCATAACAACGATGATCTTCTTGACGCCGGCCACAAGATCCATCGCGCCGCCCATGCCCTTGATCATCTTGCCGGGGATCATCCAGTTCGCGATATCGCCATTTTGAGCGACTTCCATCGCACCGAGCACAGTCAGATCGATGTGCCCGCCGCGGATCATGGCAAAACTGGCAGCACTATCGAAATAGGCACTATGTGGAAGTTCGCTGATGGTCTGCTTACCAGCATTGATCAGATCGGCATCTTCCTCACCGGCGTAAGGGAATGGTCCGATGCCGAGCATGCCGTTCTCGCTCTGCAGCGTTACATGCATGCCGTCAGGAATGTGGTTGGCCACCAGCGTCGGGATACCGATGCCGAGGTTGACGTAATATCCGTCTTCCAGTTCCTTGGCCGCGCGGGCGGCCATCTGGTTGCGATCCCAGCCCATTATGCGGCCTCCCTTTCGCGGGTCGTCACAAATTCGATCTTCTTGTCATAAGGTGACCCAACGATCATGCGCTGGACGTAGACCCCGGGCAAATGAATGCAGTCGGGATCGAGGCTACCGGTCGGCACGATTTCCTCGACTTCGACGACGCAGACCTTGCCGCACGTTGCGGCGGGGAGATTGAAGTTACGAGCGGTCTTTCGGAAAACGAGATTGCCCGTTTCGTCGGCCTTCCATGCCTTCACGATTGCGAGGTCGGCGAAAATCCCATGTTCGAGGATATAGGTTTCGCCGTCGAAACCCTTGTGCTCCTTGCCTTCAGCGACCTGTGTGCCGACGCCAGTCTTGGTGTAGAAACCGGGAATGCCCGCCCCACCTGCCCGCATGCGTTCGGCCAGCGTGCCCTGCGGGCAGAATTCGACCTCCAGCTCGCCGGAAAGGAATTGCCGCTCGAATTCCTTGTTCTCGCCAACATAGGAAGAAATCATCTTCTTCACCTGCTGGGTGCGCAACAGCATACCGATGCCTTCATTGTCGATGCCGGCGTTGTTGCTGCAGAAAGTGAGCCCCTTGACCCCGCTATCACGAATAGCGGTGAGCAGGCGCTCCGGAATTCCGCAGAGGCCAAAGCCACCGCTTGCGATAAGCATGTCGTCGCGCAGCACCCCGTCGAGCGCCGCGGCGGCGTCAGAATAGATCTTGCCGGCCATCAGAACACCACCACGCTGCGGATGCTTTCACCTGCATGCATAAGGTCAAACCCCTTGTTGATGTCCTCTAGGCTGAGAACGTGAGTGATCATCGGGTCGATCTCGATCTTCCCGTCCATGTACCAATCGACGATTTTCGGAACATCGGTGCGGCCCTTGGCTCCGCCGAACGCCGTGCCGCGCCAGTTGCGACCGGTCACCAGTTGGAAGGGCCGGGTGGAGATTTCCTTGCCCGCTTCGGCAACGCCAATGACGATGGATGTACCCCAGCCGCGATGGCAAGCCTCCAGGGCCGTGCGCATCACCTCCGTATTACCCGTACAGTCGAAGGTGTAATCGGCTCCTCCGTCCGTCATCTCGACGACCTTGGCCACCACTTCGTCCCGGCTCATACCCTTGGTATTGAGGAAATGGGTCATTCCGAACTTGCGGCCCCATTCTTCGCGATCAGAATTGATGTCGATGCCGATGATCATGCCGGCGCCGGCGAGCCGCGCACCCTGAATGACATTGAGACCGATCCCGCCCAGGCCGAAGACCACGACATTGTCACCAACCTGGACCTTGGCCGTATTGGTCACTGCGCCGACGCCCGTTGTGACACCGCAGCCGATATAGCAGCTCGTCTTGAAGGGGGCATCCTCACGAATCTTGGCGACCGCGATTTCGGGCAGGACAGTGAAGTTCGAGAAGGTCGAGCAGCCCATATAATGGAAAATCGGCTCGCCCTTGTAGGAAAAGCGCGTCGTACCATCGGGCATCAAGCCCTTACCCTGAGTGGCCCTGATCGCGGTACAAAGGTTCGTCTTGCCGCTCAGGCACGATTTGCACTGGCGGCATTCGGGGGTGTAAAGCGGAATGACGTGGTCGCCGGGCGAGACGCTCGTGACGCCGGCGCCGACTTCACGCACGATTCCTGCGCCCTCATGACCCAGGACACTGGGAAAGATCCCCTCGCTGTCCAATCCATCGAGCGTATACGCATCCGTGTGGCAGAGACCGGTCGCCATGATCTCGACCAGCACTTCGCCCGCCTTTGGTCCCTCCAGGTCTAACTCGACGATTTCGAGTGGTTGCTTGGGGGCGAAAGCGACGGCGGCGCGGGTTTTCATGGGAATGTCGGCTCCGGTAGTTGGTGCCGGCACTCCGGCCTCGGTGCGGATAGTGGTGGTGAGCCGTGCTGGGTTCGAACCAGCGACCTACTGATTAAAAGTCAGTTGCTCTACCGACTGAGCTAACGGCCCGACCACGGCGTGCCACCTAGGGGCGCCTTTGCGGGCGGTCAAGCGGGTCATGCGAGATTTGGCGCAGGTCAGCGGAAACTTCTTCTGGCGAGCTGACGCAGGGTGTGGCCCGAGACAGGGTCTCGCCAATCCGCTGCAATTTCGGCCGCCGGGCGCAACACAAATTCACGTTCTCGAAACAGGGGATGCGGGATCGAAAGAGTTGTCGAATGCCAGGCCCCGCCGCTCCAAAGAACGATGTCGAGATCGAGTGTGCGCGATCGCCACCTCTGCCCGCGCCGCTCGCGTCCGAACTTTTCCTCTATTGATTGAAGGTGTTCCAGCGTCTCGGTGGGATCGAGATCGCCACTGATTACGACAGCGCCATTGGCATACTGCCGCTGCGAAGGGCCGATGGGCACGCTATCCACCCAAGACGAGACGGCTTCGACCTCCCAGCCTTCCTCGGCCAGTTCTGCCACCGCCGCATCAAGCACTGCGCGCGGGGCACCGATCTGGGGTACGCGCCGGTTCGACCCCAGTGCAATCAGGTAGCGATGCTTGCTTGCCTCCATGAAGGCTCCGTCCTAGCGTCCCGCCGCGTGATAGCCAACTGGAGGGGCAGGCGATGAGGGTAAAGGCATTTCTTCTGGCGGGCGCGCTGGCTTCGGCGGGCCCAATTGCGGCTCAGGATACCGAAACGCGTCAACTGACCGATCACCAGCAGATGGTCCATGACATCTATCGCGACATAATAGGCTTTCGTACGGCGCGCGGTCATCAGCAGGTGAATGACATGGTCGCGTACCTCACGAAGCGTCTGTCCGACGCTCGCTTCGCGCAGGAAGACCTGATGGTCACTGACTACGACAGCGACGGCGAACTGACGCAGGGGCTTATCGTGCGATATCGCGGTGACGGATCATCGGGCGACAAGCCGATCGTGATGCTGGCTCACATGGACGTGGTGGATGCTCTGCCGGAGGATTGGGATCGCGATCCCTTCACTCTGACCGAAGAAGACGGTTATTTCTTCGGGCGCGGAACGATGGACAACAAGTATGGCGTCGCCAATCTCGTAGGCACTTTCATACGGCTGAAAAATGAAGGTTGGACGCCCAACCGGGATCTCTACCTGGCTTTCTCTGGTGATGAGGAAACCGGCATGGTTTCCACCCGCGCACAGGCGAAGTGGATCGCAGAGAACGCCGACCCTGCTTTCGTGCTGAATTCCGATGCCGGCGGAACGGCGCTGGACGACGAGTTCAAGCCGCTGGCCATGCGTGTTCAGGCTGCAGAAAAAACGTTTGCGACGTTCGAGCTTACCGTGACCAATCCAGGCGGCCACTCTTCGCGGCCGCGCTCCGACAATGCCATCTATGAACTGTCGGCAGCGCTTCTGAAATTGGCCGATCACAAATTCGCAGTTCAGGCGACACCGCTGACACGAAGCTATTTTGCAGCCCTTGGCCAGAGCGTGCCGGGCGAACTGGGCAATGCCATGCGGGCCTTTGCGGAAAACCCTGAAGATCCGGCAGCCGTCGCCACGCTTCAGTCGAACCCCGAGACGGTGGGTACGCTCGGCACGACTTGCGTTGCGACGATGCTGCGCGCTGGGCATGCGGAAAACGCCTTGCCGCAGAGCGCGACGGCGACCGTGAACTGCCGCATTTTCCCCGGCATCGGGGTCGAGAAGACCCAAGCCGAACTGGCCCGCGTCATCGGCAACGACAATGTTTCGTTCAAGCTGATGGCAGAGGTGACGGAAAGCCCCGTCTCTGTTCTCCGGGACGATGTCCGGGCAGCGGTGGCAAAAAGCCTCGCCGCACGATACGGCAAGGACATACCCATCATTCCCTATATGGAATCGGGCGGTACCGACGGGATGCATTACCGCACGTTAGGCTACGATACGGTCGCCATAAGCGGAGGGGCCAGCCGATCGCAGGACATGTATGCGCATGGCCTCAACGAGCGGGCGAGTGTCGATGCATTCTATTCGGGCCTCGATCACTGGACGATCATACTCAAGGAACTGGCAGGCGGATAACGCGGGGGCGCACAGCCCGCCGTCAGATATCCTCGCAGATGCGCCCGTAAAGCTGGGGACGCCGATCGCGAAAGAAGCCCATGCCCGCACGATGTTTTCGTGCGCGGTCGAGGTCGAGCGTTGCGACGAGGACACCATGTGACGAACCGCCGAATTCCTCGACCAGATCGCCCCATTCATCGCTGATGAAACTGTGGCCATAGAAGCTCTGCTGACGATCCGCGGGACCTTCGTGTCCGATACGATTGGCCGCGCAGACGGGCATGCAATTGGACACCGCATGACCAATCATCGCACGACGCCACATGCGGCTGGTATCGAGATCTGCATCGTAAGGTTCTGAGCCGATGGCAGTCGGATAAAACAGCACTTCGGCCCCCTTCAGCGCCATGACGCGAGCACATTCGGGATACCATTGATCCCAGCAGATGCCGATGCCGATACGCGCGCCGAACACATCCCATACCTTGAACCCGTCATTGCCCGGGCGGAAGTAGTATTTCTCTTCGTAGCCCGGTCCATCGGGAATATGGCTTTTGCGATAAGTCCCCATGATTTCGCCATCCGGGCCGATCATGGCGAGCGTGTTGTAGTAATGCTGGCCGTCACGTTCGAAGAAGCTTGTCGGAATGGCCACCTTTAATCTTGCGGCGATTTCCTGCATGGCAATGACGCTGGGACTTTCGCCGGTCGGGTGAGCAAGAGCAAAGAGGTCCTCCTCCTCCTCCCGGCAGAAATATTCCCCCGCGAACAGTTCGGGCGGCAGGATGATCTGTGCGCCCTTGGCCGCCGCGTCTTCCACCAGTTTCGAGACGGCGGCGATATTGTCTGCCGCATCGGGACGGGCGAGCGGCAATTGCAGGACGGCGACGGTCAGTTCTCTCATGGGCGCCAGATAAGCAACCGTCGCGCGTCAGGCAATGATCAGTCCCGCTTGCGGAACAGCAGCGTCATGCGATCGCTTTCACCCAGATCGCGGGTTTGCGCGTCCATCGCATCATCGCCCCCGAGGCTTGGCGGCATCATCCATACGCCGTCTTCCCAATTGGCCGGATCGCGCGGATTTGCGTTCACCTCGCTGCTGCCGACGAATTCGAAGCCCAGGGCCTCCACGAAGCCCACGACATCGTCCTGTCGCAAATAGCCTTTCGAGCCGTTGGCATAGTCGGCGCTGGCATCTTCGGGCGCGCGATGCTGGACGATGCCAAGCATCCCGCCCGGCTTGAGCAGGCCGCGCATGGTCTTGATTTCGCTGTCCGCATTGTTCCAGCGCATCATGTTGTGGAGCATGCGAATGACGAGGATGCGATCGAACGTGCCCGCTTCGCCTTCCGGCACGGCATCAAGCGTCATGGCCGAGAAATGTTCTGCCGGAAGCCCGGTGAATTCGGCAGCTTCGGCAGGAAAGCCGGCGGCCCCGGCGCGGATGCGCTGCTGCGCTTCGGCGTCGAAGGGACCGCTGGTGGGATCGTAATACAATCCGACGAGCTGCCCCTCACCGCCCAGATAATGCCCGAGCACACGCGTGTACCAGCCGCCGCCGGGCGCATATTCACCGACTTTCATGTCCGGTGCGACGCGGAAGAATGCGAGGGTTTCGGAAGGGTGACGATACTGATCACGCGCGCGATCGTCGGCGCGGCTGGGATGATTGATCGCGCCGGATATGGCTTCGGCATGAGTCGCTGCAAAGGCCGCGGGATCGGGCAATTTCTGATCGTCGGCAACGGCAGGAACGCCGAATGCCAGCGCTGTGGCGGCGAGCAGGTAACGCATCTGATCTCTCCCTCGAATGGATCGGTGATGTCCTGCACGTGCAACTGCACGATGACAAGCGCGGGACGGATTCCTATCTTGGTATCCAACAAGGAGTTTGATGACATGGCAGAACAGCAGGCGATCATTGCCGGCGGGTGCTTCTGGTGCACCGAAGCGGTGATGAAAGACGTGATCGGCGTCAGCGAAGTAGAGAGCGGCTATATCGGCGGGCACCAGGCGAACCCGACCTACAAGGAGGTCTGCACGGGCAATACCGGCCATGCCGAAGGCGTGCGTGTCACATTCGACGACGAGCAGATCACGCTGGCCCAGCTTTACGACGTCTTTCTGGGCACGCATGATCCGACCCAGCTGAACCGGCAGGGCAACGATGTCGGCACCCAGTATCGCAGTGCGATCTTCCCACTCGAAGGGCAGGAAGAGGAAGCCAGGGCCGCGATTGCGCGATGGAACGACGAACACGAGGGACAGAAGGCCGTCACCACCATCGAGAGCGGCGAATGGTACCCGGCGGAGGATTACCATCAGGAATACTGGGATGGCGAAGGCCAGCGGAATCCGTACTGCCTTGCAGTTATCCCGCCCAAGCTGATGAAACTGCGCAAAAGCTTTCAGAAGTATCTGAAGGAAGACGCCTGATTCGAACGGCCGGCTGCTCAGCTTTGCAGCCGCAAAGCTGAGACATGGACCGGGTGTTACACAGTCCAAGAGCAAAAAAACCACCGCCGGATAATTCTCGTCCGACGGTGGTTTTTTGCGATTCTGGCAGGGCGGGATAGGCATGGAGAATACGCTGACACGCGGGGCAGCGAGTAGGAAAGCCGGTAATGATGCGAGCTCTGTACCGGCCTACCTTGCGCGCCGGATGGGTCGCTGCTAGCCAACCACCGTCATCTGGGGAGTAGCCCGCCGCATTCAGTGCGGTTCCCTCGCGTCAACATACTCGGCCGAGAGGCCGTGGCGCAGGGGTTCGAGCATCCGTTCGGGCAAGACCAATGGCACCTGACTTTCGTCCGGCCGGGCGGAAGGTCCGGTGCCGTTGAAGTCTTGAAGCCCGGCCCGGAGATACCCTGTGGAAGCCATTCTCACTTCGACCGCCGTGGTTGCGCTCGCCGAAATCGGCGACAAGACCATGCTCCTTGCCATTGTGCTTGCAACGCGATTTCGCAAACCTCTGCCGATCGTTTTCGGCATCCTGGTCGCCACCTTGGCAAACCATGGGATTGCAGCTTTCGTTGGCCAATCCGTCGCCAGCTTTCTGGAAGGTCCGTGGTTTCGCTATGCCGTCGGAGCAAGCTTCATCGCAATGGCCCTGTGGACGCTTGTGCCAGACAAGCTGGACGACGATGAACAACCCAAGGCTCCGCGGTTCGGGGCATTCCTGACAACCACCATCGCGTTCTTCATTGTCGAAATCGGAGACAAAACGCAGGTTGCCACCATCGCCCTGGGGGCGCAGTTCCAGAGCGTCCTTCTGGTCACGCTGGGCACGACGCTTGGCATGATGCTGGCCAATGTGCCGGCGGTCTATTTCGGCAATGCCATCGTAGAGCGCGTCTCGTTGAAAGCGGTACGGATTATTGCGGCGCTGCTATTCCTTGCGATAGGCCTGTGGGTCATCGCGGCCGCGGCACTGCCGGGCATCTCCTGATTGGAGCTTGCGATTCATTTCGCAGTGGTGGCAACGCCCAGGAAACGCCCGCGCAGCATTAACCGGTTTCCCGTGCCACCCTATTCGGCGGGGACCAAATCGCCGAGCGCGACCGTCTGATCGACGTCTTCGGCGATGGTGAAGGCAAAGGTCGTCTGGTCGGCATCGTTCAGTACGATCGTCCAGCGGCCGGGAGCAAGGCCGGTCGCACCAAAACGGCCGGCCGAGTTGGTGAATAGCGCAACGGGTTCCCGTTCGGGATGGGCATCCTCGATCGCGACGCCAGACAGAAGCGAAATCGGTTCGCCATCGCCGTTAAGCAAACGCCCGACCACGCTCGCCATATAGTCCGAGCCGACAGTCAGGCGGTATCCTCCGCGATAGGGCGGAAGGAGCCGGAAGGAACCTTCACCCAGATCCGTATTCAGGGGCGCATCGGGAGCAGTTATCAGCAGGTTACGTTCGCTATAGCTGCTCAGGCTGGGCTGCAGGGCGGTACCCAATGCGCCGCTGTTTGCCGCGGCCGAGCGCCCGGTCGGTTCTATCAGTATGTCGGTTCCACGCAGCGAGGCATGTGGACTGACGATGGCGAAACTGTCCTGGATGGGCCGTCCGACCGAAAATGCACCGTCTGCGACAGCCAGGGCAGTGCCGAACCGAAGGGATGTCCTCTGGCTCGTCGATCCGCCGAGATCACCTTCGAACGCGCCAAAATGACTGAAGCCCAGTTCGGCCCGGTTGCTGAACAGCGTGCCATTGGCGCCGGTCACTATGCCGACGTCGCTGTGTTCGATATCGGCGCTGAAATTATAGGCCCCGGTCCCCGTCCCGTGGTACGTCTGGTAGGTCAGGCGTTTGCGGTCGCCGCGGCTGTCGTAATCGGCGCGCAGGCTTGAACTGCGATCGAAACGGAAGACGAGCGAGAAGAACGCGCTGAGCCGGTTTTGCCCGCCCACCCGGTCATATCCGAAATCGCCAGTCAGGTTCAGCCGGGGCGAGATCTGCCAACCACCGGTGGCGCGCAGACTGCCGACATCGGGTTCGTCATCCCGGCCGCGCGAATAGCGCGCATCCAAGCCGGCATAGACCGTGTCGCTGTAGCTTGCCCCGGCGATGTAGCGATAGGGATTGAACGGCAAGCCGGTACCGATCGGGGAGAAGTTCCGGCTTCGTGTCTCGATGGAGGCTGACAGAACGTCAGCGCCGCCGGCAGTATTGCGCGCGATAGTCCGCTGAAACGTAAGGATCGATGCCCAACCCGAGCCGACGCCTTCGCTGTGCGAGGCGGAGGCGAACCCGCCGAGAGACCCGATTGGAGTTGCGACAACCGCTTCGACACCGCCCATCCAACCGTCGGGATCTGCCTGCGCATTCGCGCCAAGTGTCAACCGGTCATTGATACCGCGCCGATAGAAGCCGCTGAAGGCGAGGTCGTCGCTATACACGGGACCGCGCCCACCCAATGGTGCGAGCACGCCGGCATAAAGCCCGAATTCGCTAAGACCTTCGGCAAGCTGTGCCTGATCGAGGAAAATGTCGAAATCGACGGTTTCGCTGCGTCCGGTATCATCGGTTATGGTCAGCTCGACGTCATTGGACCCTTGGGCAAAAGGGAAATCGGTCAGGTCGAACGTGCCCGGATCGAGTTCCAGCCGCCGAACGAGCTGTCCGTTAACCCGCACTTCCACCTGTGAACGACGATCCAGACGGAAACTGCGGCTGCCGCGCGGACGGATGATCCGTTGCGGATCGAGGAGGGAGTAGAAGCGCGAAACCGAAAGACCGCTGATCTCCGGTGCCGCCTGAAATCCGCGGGCCAATGTGCGCAGGTCCCCGGCCGATGCGCGCAGAAGATTGCGTCGATCATCGTAGACCAGCCGCGTTCCGCGGCGCTGAAAATCCGGCCCTGGCGCGCTGGCCTGCCAATTGGCTTCGCTTTCCAGCACCACGCCACCCAGCCTCGCCGCTCCGTCGAGAAAGGTGATGGGCGGCGCCAGCCCTTCGTCGCTACCCTGCTGAACCCAGTCCAGCGAACCGCGTATGTTGAGATAGGCACTGAAATCGGCTGGCGCGACATAGTTGACCACCCCGCGCTCGTCTTCGTTGCCCAACGTCAGCGACCGGCTCGCCCTGCTTGCAGGGGCGATATCAAGGATCAGTTGCAGCGATTGCGGATCATAGCGGATCGCGATGCCGACAGCTTCGAGATCGGATCGCCCTATCTGACCCTGCTGGGCCAACCGGGAGCGCAACCGTTCGACGAGCTGCGGTGCGATGCGCGGCTCCAGCAGCGCCAGCAGGCGTTCTGCCGCGAAGCTTGCCTGCCCGCCCGGCTCGAGCGTTAGGGTCGTGTCGCCAATATAGGTTTCGCCATCGAGCAGGGGTGCCGTCAGGACGAAGGTTCGCCCGGTAGGATTGACCTGATCGCCATCGGGGCCCGGATCGATCACCACGCGAGCGCGCACCTGGGCAGCGGGCTGCGCATTCCCCACTTGGGGAACGAGGCAACCGGCAAGCAGGACAGCAGCGAGTATCTGGCGGTTCATACGAACCTGGGGCCCTTAATTGTCGGGCGTGAACTGCACTTCGACACGCCCATCCGTTTGCGGCAGGACCACAGGCAGCGTCAGGCGCCGCGTCTGGCCCCCGCCAATCAGACCATAGCCCAGCGTCTGCTGCAGCTCCGGGCCTGAAATTTCCTTGCGGAACACCTCGCGGCCGTCGGCGCCGGTCTGGACGACCCGGAGCCGTCCGCGCGACAGATAGCCGTGCGCAGCCGAAGCATTGGTTACGGTAATGACAGGGGCTGGCCGCCCCTCGGCATCGGTGCCGATTTCTGCAGAGGCGATCGACAAGGAAGGTTTCACGCCATCCGGCGAAACGCTGACGAGGATCTGAAAATTGTACAGGAGCTGCACGTTCGAAGTCGTATCGCTGGTTTCAACCGGCAGCTGCGCGGCCGTGACGAAATAGTGCTTGCTGCGCGCAAGGTCGGGATCGCCGACATACTGTACGCGGAAGCTCTGCCGCTGGCCGGGAGGAATCAGCGCCTGGGGCGGAAAGGCCACGAGTTCGCCGGGATCGACCCCGGTCGGGGTCACGCCGTCGCTGTTCAGTTCCAGCGCCTCGATTCGCATTTCGACCGGCAGCGGTTTGTCGAAGGTATTCTCGACAGTCACGACATCGCTCATACCGCGGCCGGCTGTCGTCAAGTCGATGACTACGGGCTGGACGATCATCGCATAGGCGGCGACTGAGCCGACCACCCCAAGAACCGTAACCAGCAGCGCGACCGCAATTTTTCTAAGTGACTGCAATGGATACTCCTTGCGAGACAGCCTTATCGGGCGACCATGGACCGACCCACCCCGGTTCGCCAAGGACGAATTGCCGCGAACCGCCGGATAGGCCCAGGGGTGTTTCCCTGCGGCAGCACTTACTTCGGAATGGCTACTCCGCGCCATTCGGGGCGCGCTGCCAGACCGGTTTCCTGCGCCATGCGTTCATATTCGATCGCGAGGTACAGCAGCTCGTTACGCTCCTCGCCCTCGGCATCCTGCGCTCTTAAGCGCAGTTCGTTCGCGAGATCGGCCGGATTATGTGTGACCATGAAGAATTCCAAAAATTTCCGGCAGGCTGCCCCCGCGCCTGCCGGAAACCCCCCTGTCAGGCGGTCGGTGCGATGGTGACTTCCACCTTACCCGCATAGGTACCGGCATCGAGGATCGCAGCCGGATCCGCAGTAAGCCCGCTGCCGATCGTCAGCGTGATATTGTTGGATGTGGCGGCCAGACGGTCACCGACCTGGGCCGAGGTGGCGCCTGTGGTCAGCGACTGGTCGGCAACCGGAGTGGTTCCGCCCTTGGCACCGGTGGCAACCAGCGTCGCGGTGTAATGGACGGTGTTGGTGTAACCGGCGGGTACGTTCGTAGCGGCGGCGTTGATCAGCGGCTTGGCATCGACCGAGATCTTCGGGTTGGAGCCATTGCACTTCACGGTGAAGTTGCGGGTAAGGCCGCCGGTGTTGCCGGCAAAGCTCGGGTCGACGGTGCCGTCGGTCTTAGCCAGTTCGCCAAGGGTGATGTTGCCGCTGATGGGCGAAACGGCGAGGCAGCGTGCTGCAACCGAGCCCGTGACGTCAACCGATCCGGTTGCCTGCGCCAAAGCAGGGGTAGCGCCGAGTGCCGAACCGAGAACCAGGACGGAAAGAACCAGCTTTTTCATTTCGTATCTCCAATCAGAATTTCAGAGGGGCTCGTCACCCCGATGAGTTGGAAATAGCCGGGAATCGCCCGTCGCCCCATTTAGCGGGTGGCGAAAACGGCGCTAACTTTGAGCGTTATTCGCTATACCCTTGGGTATAGGTTGCGGATGGTCAGAGCCCGGCGCAATTGCTGGCGGACGCAGCCGTGACCACCGGCGTGAAGGTGATGCTGATCACGTCACTGTAGTTGGGGGCCGGCGTCTTGGCCGCCCCGCCTTCCTTCAAGGTCGCGCGCAATGGCAGAACCCCTGCGCTTCCGTCCATGCCCGCACGTGCACAGGTCCGCGTTCCGAAAGAGGCATTGGAGGTCACTTCCTGCCCCAGAAAGCGCGCATTGTAGCGGATCGCCTGCGACGCATCGCCGAGGTTGCCGCCCGGATAGGTAAGGCGGAAATCGTTTTGCGAGCGCATCCTCACCTCGAACGGGCCGGAGCTGCGCACGCGCAGCGAATTTCCTGCAGGCGTCGTGTAACGTTCGGGCGCGGCCAGTACCGCCGTCGTGCTGGCATCACCGATCTCGCCGAAGTCGAGGGGGGAACCGGCATAATATGCCTGAAGCGCGCTGACCGTGTTGACGTTGATCCGAATGGTGCCCGGTTCGCGAACGGGAACGGGTATGCTCGCCAGTCCACCGATACCGGAGCAGATGTATAGCAGGTCGAGAACAATCGGGTCGCCGGCAGACAGATCGGTACCAGGCGGCACGGTCACGCGCAGGTTGAGCGGATTGGACAAATCCGAGCTTAGAATGCCGCCGAAGTCATAGCGTATTTCACCCGCCGACCCGGCACCGTTGTCGCGCGAATCCAGCGACCGGGGACGACCCGCCGTCGATCCTTCGGGATAAATCACCCGGAAACCGCGATAGGTCACGTCAAGCGCCGGCGAACCGGTCGGTGCGACGATGACGAGACTGACCTCATCCGTGCGCCCAAAAAGAATGCTTCGATTGCGCCGCAGGATCAGCGGGATGGTCACTTCCGAAAGGCCGCCGGGCGAGAACGGATCATAAGTGATGCTGGCCGGTGCGGTAGCCGTACCGGTAACGCCGCAAACCGACGAAATCTGCGATTGAGCCTGTGCGGGCGATGCTATCGCGAAAGCCGCGGCGGCGGCTGCAAAACCTACTGTCCAACGCCTCATACCTGAGGCGATACGACGATCTCCAGTGCAGCGCGAGAAGAGAATTCTGCCGATTGAACCGGTATGGGCCTGAGGGGGCCGCGCGGCTGCCTCTGCAACTTCGCCATGACGGTCCAGTTTTCCGACACCGATCGAGCGACGGAATGATTGCAGACCGCCCGGCGAGCGTTGGCCGCCGGGGTGGACGTTACGACCACAGCCTTCGGATCGGAGACCCAGCAGCGCGGCGCCACGTGACCGGTAATGTCCACTTCTGCCGCGCTTTGTGCCGCCGATGGAACTGAACAGAACACAGCTGCAATACATGTCGACTGCGCGGCAATCGCGCGAATTCTGGCCGAACGGATTACATGCAGTTTCGTCACACCGTCGGAGGTATAGGCGAGTTTCTAACAAAGGGCGAATCTTGTTCGTTACCATGGCGTTAGGGACTCACGCTGACAGTGACCGAAAGTGTGTCGGCGTACCGGCCCGATACGAGCGTGTCGCTTCCGGTATAGGCGGGTGCGCTGACACGAAGATACGATCCGTTTACCTTCGTCGAGGCTCCGGCAAGGCGGAGCCCCTGGGCTGCAGTCGCGGTCCCTGCAAAGCTGCACGAGCCACCCGCCGACAGCGTGGCCGCATCGCAGGTGGCCGAAGCATTCGTACCGTTGTCGGCCACCATATAGAGGGCCACACGGTAAGGTGCCTTGGTCTGATATCCAGAGCCGCCCGCTCCCTGGCTAGCCATCCCGCCATTGAGCGAGGACACGGCAATGCGCGAGGCGCCCGTGCAGTTGAGCTGGATTGCGAAATCGCGGCTGAAGCCGTTCACATCGAAATCGGCCTGATCGATCGTGCCCGAAGGTGCGCCCGACGTTGCAAAACCACAGCGGCCGGTAACCGAGGCGCGAACCTCTACGCCCACTTCGATGCTGTTTACCGCACCCTGGCCGGCCGCATAGGCGGTGGTCTGTGCGCGCACGGGCTGGCCGGCGATCGCGAAGATCGCAACCAGCATCGCCATTCCGAGCGCGTGAAGAGTTTTCATTGTCCGCCTGTTGCAGCCGGCGACCCCATGTCGCCGATATGCCAGACAGATGCGTCATTGGTTGATTACGAGCCATTCACCCGACGGAGACAAACGCCCTCACCTTCGGCGAAAAGCGCCTATTACTTTCGATATAGCCTCAGTCGCCACGCTCTTGTGCAAGGAGGATCAATTCGGTTCGTCCGCGGATACCGAGTTTGTCGAAGACCTTGTGAAGATGGACCTTCACCGTCCCTTCGGTGAGGCCCAATTCGCTGGCGACTTCCTTGTTGCGTAGCCCGCGCTGGACCAGCGATGCGACAGCGCGTTCCCGCGCGCTCAGCGCGTCGAAGGGATCGCGCGGCGCATCGGGCGACATGGCCTGTTCCATCACCCGCTGCATGACTTCCTGATCGATCCACCGACGCCCCTGGACGACGCTTTCGAGGCAGACCAGCAGGTCACGAGGCGCCGTGGACTTGATGACGATGCCATTGACCGACAATTTCACCGCCTCTCGGGCAAGCTCGTCATTGAGCCGGCTGGTGAGCAGAACCACCGGGCGATCGTCGCCCTTGCTGCGTAGCGTGCGCAGAACATCCAGCCCGCTTCTTTCGGGCATATCGTTGTCGAGGATCAGAAGTTCGGGCCGCGCGCCGGGAAGTGCATCCAGCACCCCGGCGCCAGTGTTTACCGTCGCAACGACGGTGAAATTGGTCTTGTCGAGCAGTGTCGTGATGCCCGCCATTGTCAACGGATCGTCGTCGGCTACGAGTACCTTGGTCATTCTGTTGCACCGGTCAAATCATGGGGGCCGACAGGCCTAACACCCTCATCGAGCGCCGGTCCACCCCGCTTCAACTCCGCTGCGTTACGGGTGCGCTCGTGCATGGACCACCCTGAGCTGGGCCGTCAGCCCGTCGATTGCAGCGGACAGGCTTTGTGGCGACTGTCCTGCTTCCAGCGCTTGCTCGATACGGCTAGCAGCTTCGCCCAACGCCGCTTCGCCGAACATGCCCGCGCGCCCCGCCAGACTGTGACACAATTGCTGGAGCCTATGCACATCGCCCGTGTTCGACGCATTTTCGATCGCTTCGGCACTGGTGCCGGCCTGCTCCGCGAACAGCCTGGAAAAGGCCGCAAGGCGTTCGTCGATGTCATCCATCGAGAAAGCTCCGCACTTGTTCGGCCAGTGTCATGGGATCGAATGGCTTGGCGATAACGCCCCGCGCACCGAGTTGCTTTAGGTGGGCGATCTCCTGCTCCTGCGTGCGGGCGGTGATAAAAACAACGGGCACGGAGGCGGTAACCGGATCCTCTTGCAACAGGCTCAACACGCCTGGTCCATCCAATCCGGGCATCATGACATCGAGCAGCATCAGGTCTGGCGGAGACTGCCGGGCCTGCTCGAAACCTTCCTGGCCTGATCCGCAGGTTCGCACGATCAACGATGGGTCCAGGCCAATGGCCATTTCTGCAATCTCGCGGATATCGGCCTCGTCATCGACGTAGAGGATTTCGCTGGTCACGGGCCTATTCCCTTATTTTTGCGCGCCTCAATGAGGTCGATGGTTTGATCGACCAGCGTATCCAGACTGGCGCGAGATTTTACCAAGACGAGATCGATACCATTACGTGCTACAGGTTCGACTTCCTGTGCGGTGAACAGCATGATCGGCACGGTGGGTGAACGCTCGCGCAGTGGAGCGACCAGGTCCGTGCCACATCCATCGAGCATGCCGACATCGAGAATTGCTGCATCATATTTACTGCGACGGATAAACGCTCGCGCCTGAGACATGCTCTGCGTAGAATGGAGGAGCGCCTTGCCTTCGAAGGCGCTTCCCACGACGGCGAGCATGTCCGGATCATCGTCGACATGGAGAATCGTCGGCAGCGATGGTTCGGGTTCGCGGCGCTCTTGCGGTCGTGCTTCGATCGCAACCGGCCCATGGAGCTCGGCCGCGGGCAGGTCGACGTGGAAGACGGTTCCCCTGCCTTCCACAGTATCGAAGCTGATCGAACCGCCGAGGCGTGTAACGATTTCCTTCACGATGCTGAGCCCAAGCCCGGTACCGCCCTTCTGCCGGGAATCCGATGCATCGGCCTGGGCAAATTTCTGGAAAATGCGCGCGCGAAAGACTTCCGAAATCCCCTCGCCGCAATCGGTCACGCTGATACGATATCGACGATCGAGCGGCCGTACGGCCACGGTGACCGTTTCTCCGCGCCGCGAAAACTTGATCGCGTTCGACAGCAGGTTCGTCATCACCTGCATCAAGCGGTCCTCGTCGGCCAGCACTCCGGCATTGGGCGGGAACGGCTCTATACGGAGCGCTATATCGTATTGACCGGCGAAGCCGGCCGCCTGATGCACAGCCGCATCGAGCAATGGTGCGAGTGCGAGCGGTCGAACATCGAATTGCATCCGCCCCGCCTCGATCTTTTCGATATCGAGAATGTCGTTGATCAGCCTGACAAGCCGGGCTGCATTACTATGCGCAATTTCGATCAGCCGCCCGACTTTGGGCGACACCTCGCCCGCTGCGCCACCATTTATCAGGCCGAGCGAGCCGGCAATCGACGTAAGCGGTGTACGAAGCTCATGGCTGACGGTGGCGACAAATTCGCTTTTCATCTGCTCGACTTCGCGGCGTTCGCTTACATCGCGCAACACCGCTACAAAGCTGGTCCGGTCGGCGAGATCGACCGGGCTGACCGAGACTTCCAGCGGGAAAATCGTCCCATCGCTGCGTCGGCCGAAGAATTCCTGAATACGGCCCTTGTTCTCGCTACGCTTGGCCTTGAGCCTGGCGAGGAAAGTCTCGATCTGTCCACGATCTGGCGCGACTTCAAACAGGATGCCGATATCGCGCCGCAGGAGAGAACTCGCACTAGCGCCGAACATGGATGCCGCTGCGGGATTTATGCTTTCGATACTGCCGCTGGGGTTGAGCACGATCATGCCATCCATCGAGCTGTCGAAGATCGCTTCCTGCCGCGCCGCCATATCGCTGGCCCTGCGCAGAGCCGATTGCCTGCTCAACTGGCTGCGCAAGACCAGCAGACCGGCCAGTGTCAGCAGGAGGATCAGCCCGATTTCAAGCCCCAGCGTCCGCCCTTGGAGCTTTTGCCGATCGGTTTCGGCATTGGCGGTACTCCGATCCAGCATCAGCCGTTCGACTTCGGATAGTTCTTCGACCAATCCGCGAACGCGGTCCATCAGCACTTTGCCGGCTCCGGTCGCTATCAGTCGCTGGGCTTCCCCGCGCCGACCGTCGGCGACCAGGGCGATCGTGCGTTTGGCAAAATCTCGCTTGTCACGGGACGCCTGCCTGAGCTGCGCAACCAGCTGCGTTGAGCCGATCTTGCTCGTTCGTGCGGCGACTGCATTCAGCTGCCCTTCGACTTGCGCTTCGGCAATGCGATATGGTTCGAGGAACGCGGTATCACCGGTGATGGCATAACCGCGCTGACCTATCTCGATATCCTGATGCAGGGTCATCAACTCCTGCAGCGCCGACCTTGCGTCATATGAGTCGGTTACGAGATGGCGAAGCCGGTCGTTTTCCTCGAAACCACGATTTGTCGAGATCGCCAGAAAGGCGAGAATGATCAACGTACCGATACATGAGGCGACCAGGACCCACCCGACGAGCCCGATCCGCAATCTTTGCGCTGAAAGTTTCAAGAAAAGGACATTCTAGTAGCTGAGTAGCCGCCGCTTCTTCACGATGCTTCGAGCCCCGTTCGCTAGGAAATCGAGGTTAACAAAACGTAAAGAAAGCAGGCTCCGGCGTGCTCGCGGGAACGGGAACGGAGCAAGACACAGCTTACGTCGGCAGCACTTAAATGCAGCAGGCACCGGCACCATTCCTCCCACGGGGGGTTAGCGTTCAGGAGTGAATGACAATCGGAGGAAATCTACATGGCTGAAACGCTTGCTCGAACCAGGTCATTCACCAACCCGATACATGCGATCCTGCTTGCTTTTCCCGTTGCGCTGTACCCCGCCGCACTCTTGTCCGACATCACCTATCTCAACACGGCGGTCATCCAGTGGACCAATTTTTCATCCTGGCTGATTGCCGGGGCCGATGTATTTGCGGGACTTGTTCTTGCCTGGGCCCTTGTCAGCCAGTTCCTTGGCCGCACGAGGCAGCGCGGGTGGGCATATGTGATCGTGGTCGCGCTGATGTTCATTGCCGGCGTCCTCAACGCTTTTCAGCACGCACGTGACGGTTGGCATTCGGTCGGCACCTTCGGTCTTGTCCTCTCGATCCTCTGTACGATCCTGGCCTTTGTCGCAGCCTTCCTCGCCTATGGCCAAACCCAGGTTAAGGAGTATCGGGCATGAAACGGATCGTACTTCTCGCTCTCGCAGCTTCCCTCGCCGCGTGCCAATCGCAAAGCGATCCCGATCTGGATCAGACAGGCGAACGGCCCGACCTTCCTCAGCAAAGCGACACGCTCTTGCCCGCCATGAAAATTCCCACGCCCAAAGGCTGGGACGGCGAACTTCCGACCGTGCCCGAAGGTTTCACGGTAACTGCGATTGCGAAAGACCTTAAAATCCCGCGGCAGATGCTGCTTCTGCCCAATGGCGACATACTGGTTGCCGAAGGATCGGGTGGACACGCCCCGGCTGTCCGTCCGAAGGATGTCATCGCCGGAATGATCAAGAAGCGCGGTAAAAGTTCGGTCGAAGGCGGTAACCGCATCACCCTGCTGCGCGACCGCGACGGCGATGGGCAGACCGATCTGCAGACCACCTTCATCGATGGGCTCGATGCTCCGTACGGATTGGCTTTCGTCGACGGGAAAATCTACGTCGCCAATCAGGGAAATCTGGTCAGCTTCGATTACACCGAAGGCGCTACGCGTATCGATGGCCCGGGCACCGAGGTGACCAAGCTGCCATCGGTGATCAACCATCACTGGACCAAGGCCATGACCGCCAGCCCGGACGGCTCGAAGCTGTATGTCGGCATAGGCTCGAACAGCAATGTCGGTGAGCGCGGTATGGATGTGGAGGAAGACCGCGCGGTAATCTGGGAAATCGACCGCGAAACCGGTGCCAACCGCATCTTCGCCTCCGGCATCCGCAACCCGACGGCCCTGTCCATCAATCCCTGGACCGAGCAATTGTGGGCGGTCGTTAATGAGCGGGACGAACTCGGGCCGCAACTGGTCCCCGACTATCTTACATCCGTTCGCCAGGGCGCCTTCTATGGCTGGCCCTATAGCTATTACGGTCAACATGTTGATCCCCGTGTTCGCCCGCAGCGGCCTGATCTGGTGCGCAAGGCGATAGCGCCAGATTATGCTCTTGGTTCGCATGTCGCCGCGTTGGGACTGGACTTCACCACGAACGGCGGCCTTGGGGGCTCCTTCTCCGAAGGCGCGTTCGTGGGTGAACATGGCAGTTGGAACCGCAGCGATCCGTCGGGTTACAAGGTTACTTTCGTGCCGTTCCGAAACGGGCGCCCCTCGGGCAAGCCTATCGACCTTGCTACCGGCTTCCTGAAGGACGGGCACGCCCGCGGACGCCCTGTCGGTGTCCTGTTCGACGAGCAGCGCCGAGCATTGCTGATAGCGGATGACGTTTCCAACACCGTTTGGCGTGTCGCCTTGCAAGGCGGTTCGGCTGTACCGGCTGGCGAAGCGCGCCAGTCGACGCGCTAAGAGCGTACGTCAGAAGCAGGTCGATATTGCCAGGATCGGCAGCCCCGTTATCACGGTAGCGCCGAGGCCGATCCACCCGATCGCTATGCCGATGCGCTCCATCTGCGTATCGCGCCGTCGCATCAGCCAAAGCAGCAGCACCACCTGTGAGGCGATCAGCCCCGCCCAGACCGCAAGCAGAACCGCCTTTGTCTGCGTAAGGCCGAATACGGCCGGTTCGGTCCAGCCTCGTGCACAGCCCAGTCCTTGCAGTGCGTAAAGCACTGCGAAAGCCACGCTCCACAATACAAGGCCCGAGATCATGCGGACCAGCGCCGTCATAGCGATGCACTCGACAGCGACAGTATCCAGGCAACAGCCAGTGCGACGGCGGCCCCGTAATCACTCCATACCGCAGCGATGCGCAATTCATGGGGGCGGTCGGAGGTCGTATGCCCGCTCGCGATCCGGCGGGTTATGAATATTTGCGCGAGCAGCCCGACAATTGCCGAGAAGACCGCGTAGCTTGTCAGTGTCCAGCCGACGGCGGCGAACGAATGCTCGCCGGGGCCCGGCAAATGGCGAATTGCACCGATGAGAAGACCGGCAACGGCCAATGCGAGACTACAAGCAGATATCATGGCGCCATTTCTCGATCGTGCAAAATCGCGCGCGCCAATCCGCGCTGCGGCCAGAGCAAGGAGTGAACCTGCTGTCACCAGCGCAGGTTCGAGGAAATATGCGCCGAAGTCGCCAGGCGGAGGCCAGTTGGGGGCAACGACCCAAAGGAAGAAATGGCCGAACACCAACGAGGCGAACAGCGTTGCGCTCGCCGCGATTGCCAGCACACTGCCCCAGTAGCCCACGCTGCCGCGCACCGCGAAACTGGTGGGTAATTGATCACCCTGTCCGGTATCGACAGGCCCGTCGTCCTTGGTTGTTCCAGTCGTCGCTGTCCAGCGCCAGACCATGACCGCCGTACCGAGAATGAAAACCGGCGCCAGCCAATACAGGCTCAACAGCATCGACAGGAAGAAGCCGCCGATGACTAGAGCGGTCTGGAAAGGAACGATGCTCGGCCCGGGCAGGATGGCAACATGCTCCGGCGCGCCAGTAACCATGTCCACGGCAAGCGTCTCTCGTCGGTGGCCGATCGTACGGCCCAGCAACCCCCTGCCGGCAGCGAGGCCTGCGCCCAGCAGGCGATCGCGGGTAAGCGGTTCGCGGCAGTCGACCGTGGGCAGGCTGGCGAAATTATACTGCGGCGGCGGGGTAGGCATCGCCCACTCCAGGGTTTCGGCATTCCATGGGTCACGCCGCGACCGGTTGCCGACCCGGCGCTGCAATGCGATGTCGATCGCGAAGAGCCCGAAACCAAAGGCCTGCATGAAACTGCCGACGGAGGATATCAGGTTGAGCCAGGTCCAGCCCGCTTCCGCAGGATAGGTGTACATGCGACGCGGCATACCCAGCAGACCCGTCAGATGCATGTGCAGGAACGTCAGGTTGAAACCGATTAAGATCAGCCAGAAGGCGGCTATACCCAATCGCATCACGCGCGTCCGCCCTGTGGCATGCGGCATCCAGTAATAAGCCGCTGCCAGCATGGGGAATACGAACCCACCGACAAGCACATAATGCAGGTGTGCGGTTACGAAAGCGGTATCGTGTGCCTGCTGGTCGAAGGGCACGATCGCAAGCATCACGCCAGTCAGGCCGCCCAGCACGAAGACGATAAAAAAACCGACTATGTAATACATCGGCAGCGTGAATTTCGGTCGCCCTGCCCAGATCGTACCGATCCAGGCGAATATCTGAACGGCAGTCGGTATCGCTACCAGGACCGATGCGGCAGAGAAAAAGCCCAGCGCCATGTGCGGAATGCCGGTGGTGAACATGTGGTGGACCCACAAGCCGAAGCTGAGAAAGGCGAGCGCCATGACCGCGGTCACGATCGCGCCGTACCCGATGAGCGGTGTGCGTGCCATGACCGGAATGATGGTGGACAGCGCACCGGCCGCCGGCAGGAAGATGATATAGACTTCCGGATGGCCGAACAGCCAGAACAGGTGCTGCCACAGGAGCGGCGATCCGCCGAGTTCGGGCTGGAAGAACGGCCAGCCGAACGCGCGTTCGAGTTCCAGCAGGATCGACCCGAGGATCAGCGGCGGAAAGCCGAAGATCATCATTCCTGCCGTCGCCAACAGATACCACGCCATGATCGGCATTCTGGTCAACGACATGTTCGCTGCGCGGAACTTCAGGATAGTCACCACGATTTCGATCGCGGCGCACATGGCCGAAATCTCGACGAAGGTAATGCCCAATAGCCAGACATCCGAATTGACGCCGGGCGTAAACTCCTTGCCCGACAGCGGCGGATAGAGGAACCAGCCCGCATCGGGCGCCACGCCACCCAGCAGCGCCAGGATCATGATCGAACCGCCGAACAGGTAACACCACCAGCCAAGAGCAGTCAGCCGAGGATAGGCGAGATCGCGCGCGCCAAGAATCTTGGGCAGCAGATAGATGGCCAGCCCTTCCAGCATGGGAATGGCGAACAGGAACATCATGATACTGCCGTGCATCGTGAAGATCTGTCCGTAGACCTCCGGCCCGGCGAAAGCGCTTTCGGGCGTCGCAAGTTGAGCCCGGATAAGCATGGCGAGCACGCCCCCGATCCCAAAGAAAACAGCTGCTGCAATGATGAAGCGCTTGCCCAGATCGGTGTGGCTGACGCTGGTGAGAACGCCGCGCCAGCCCGGCTCGCCTTCCCAGATGCGCGTCAGATCGCGGTGGAGCTGGATTGCTTTCATCGTGCCGCCTCCAATGCGTCCGCCGTATCGCCAATGTCGTACGCCTGGACCACAAAACGATGATCGGCGTGGCCTATGCCGCAATATTCCGCGCAGACGGCCTCGTAACGCCCCGGCGCTTCGGCTTCGATCCTGAGGCGGTTAACCTGGCCGGGGATCGCATCCATTTTTCCTGCCAGTCGGGGTATCCAGAGGCTGTGGATCACGTCGGTGGCCGTTATGTCGATGTCCACCCGGCGTTCGGCTGGAATGCGCATCACCCCTTCCGAACAGCTTCCGTCTTCGTAACAGAATGTCCAACCGTAATTGTAGGCGGTAGCCTCGACCCGTACTGCTGCGGTGCCAGTGGGCAGGCTGCGCTCGCCCACCCAAAGGGCGTAGACGAGCAGAACCGAAAGAACGCCGATCGGCATGGCCAGGCCTAGCCAACCGATCCACACATTCTTTCGATCCGGCTTCTGGCGGTCTGCGACACCGCGCCTGAACAGGGCCATGAATAGAAGCGTAAAGACCAGGGCCGACAACAACAGGGACCCGCCGAGCATCCACCACCACAGGTCTGCCACCCGCAAGGCGGACGGTCCGGCAGGATCGATTGTGGACAATGACCCGTTGCAGGCCGCAAGAGGGGCAAGCGCGAACGTCGCGCTCGCCGCACGCACCCGATTACGCAGAGGATGAAACCATTGACCGACACGTTGCACGAAGAGGTTGCCGAAAAGGAACTGGTCGAGGGGAACCCCGACGAGCTGGTCGATCCGGTCGAACAGCAGCCCAATTTTCATCGCCTCGAATCGCGCATCGCTCTGGCCGGTCATCCAATTCATGCGATGCTGGTTGCTTTCCCGATTGCGCTGACCGCCTGCGTTCTTGGTGCGGACATATTCTATTGGTGGACCGGCGACATTTTCTGGGCGCGCGCCGGGTTGTGGGCGGCCGGCATGGCGTTTCTGTTCGGCGTTCTCGCCGGGGTGACCGGCACGATCGAGCTGCTCAGTGTGCCCGGTATCCGCCAGCGCGCCGCCAGCTGGACGCATTTCATCATCGCCGTGATGCTGCTGTCCATTCTGGGAATGAACTGGGGTTTCAGACTGCTCGGGTACGAACAGGCCGTGCTTCCATTTGGCATCATGATCTCCGCCTTCGCCGTCGCCTTCACCGGGTTCACCGGCTGGCACGGGGGCAAGCTTGTTTTCGAATATCAAATCGGGGTCTCGTCGACCGGGAGTTCATGACCGAGCGGGTGGTCCAGCCAGGCCGGGGCGAAGCTGTCGAGTGTCGGTTTGCCCAGTACCAGAAACAGGATCGCCACCATCGCAACGACGATCGGCAGGAGTGTGGGCAGCGCACTTCGCGGAACGAAGCTGCCCCGCCTCTCGCTCATCAGGATCACCAGATGCCCGATCCAAGCGTGCAGCGAAACCAGAACGCCGACAACCAGCAGCTTCACGAACATCCACAGGGTGAAGGCCCCAGCCAGGAAAATCAGTGCGGTGCCTGCGGTAATGGCAATGATGGCGGCGGGGGTGACGAAATAGGAATACGCGCGATGGGTCAGCAGGCGCAGCTGGGCATAGCTGCCCTGACCCTCCCCGATTTCGTGCTTGCTGAGCATGAGCGGCAGACCCACCAGCCCTGCACACCATATGATGAGAGCGGCGATGTGAACCGCCTTGACGAGCGAGAGGATCATCTCAGGCCGGGTTCCGGACAATGCCGCCGGCGGGCATGATGTCGTCCTGACGCAACCACGCCTTGCGAGCGATCACGGCTGCGCCGATCGCGAAAGGCGCCATCCCGCCGACCCACATGATGAGCCCGGACAATTGCTGGTCGGCCAGCGCCGAAATACCCCACGATGGCGCAGCGACGATATGGACCAGATAAAACGGCCGCGCTGCAAATGTCAGCAGTGCGCCCAGAAAACCCATCTGCACCATGCCGCCCAGCAGCCCGCCAACTGCACCCACCGCGCCCGCCCGGCAAACCGCATGCCAGAACGCGAAGGACGTCGCGAGGATCGAGAGCTGCATCGCCCAGTACACCAGCATGTTGGAGAGCGCAGCATCGTAGAGCGCCGGCACGTGCCAACCCCATAGCACGACGGTCATGACGATCGTTGCAGGGCCGACCGGGATGTGAAGGCCGGAGAGCGCACGCACGATACGGCTCGACGTACCGCTGTCACGCACCGCCATCGCAAAGGCCAGCGAAGCCGCGATCAGAAAAAGATGATGGACCGAGCGGGCCGAAAACAGCGTAGCACTCGCAGCACAGAGCGGCGAAACGAAAGCGACCGCAAGCAGCGCGACCCCGGAGGCTGCCAACCGGTTGCGTGCCCGCAACGCCAAGGCCAGCCCGCATGCCAGGACAGCGATCAGTGCCGGGTCGAAATTCCACCGCATGGCGATTTCGTGGAGGCCCGGTGGGCTTCCGCAATAACTGCCGGCAAACATTCGCATCACTCCCGGATAAATGGATCGACCCCGCCGAGGCAGCCTGAAACTGGATAATTCCCTGCGTGTACGAGGGAACATAGCGGTCGGAATTGCGGTTTGGAAACGGTCAATTGCAACAATTTATCCCGGCAAACGGGATGCGGGAGTATCGAATTTGAGCCAGAAACGGATTGCAGTGTTCGGCGCCAGCGGCGCAACCGGTCGCGAAGTTGTCAGACATGCCTTGCGCGCCGGGCTCGAGGTCGTGGCTATCGACCGCTCCCAGCCGGATGAGGAGGACCGCCTCGAAGGTGTGACCTATCGCCAGGCAGACGTGCTCGAAGACGATCTCGCCGACGCAATGGAAGGCTGCGATGCGGTAATTTCGACGCTGGGTGTCGCCTTCTCGCCAAGCAATGCCATGTCCCCTCCCCCGCTCTACACCAAAGGCACAGGCAATATCCTGGACGGCATGCAGCGCGCTGGCATCGACCGGATTGTGGTGATCTCTGCGGCCTTCGTCGCCGATCAGCCCAGCTTGCCGAAGTGGTTCAAGCTCACCGTCGTCCCGGCGCTGCACAACATCTTGGAACAGATGAAGGAAATGGAGGCGTCTCTGGAAGAGGCAGCAAATCTCGAATGGACCGCCGTGCGTCCCGCCTGGCTCATCGAAAAGCCGGCCAACGGCGAATTGCTGGTCGATGAAGAACACCTCCCGCAGGAAGCCTTCCGCTGCCGCATAGGAGATCTCGGCGCCTTCATGGTCGATTGCGTGAAGAACGAGAAACACGTGCGCGCCAAACCGGCCGTCGGCGCCCCCGAGGACGAAAAGTTTGAAAGCCCCCTCGCCCTGGGCGAAGAATTCGTCGGATTATAGGGAGCCTCGGCGCACCGCCTACATGTCCGCATAAGACAGGAAAATGGCGGAGCAGGAGGGATTCGAACCCTCGATACGGGGTTACCGTATACACACTTTCCAGGCGTGCGCCTTCGACCACTCGGCCACTGCTCCGCATTCCCCGCCCGGACATGCCAAGCAAGGAAGGCGCGCCTCTAGCGGCGAGGCGATGATTCCGCAAGCCGGGACGGCATGCGTGTTATTGGCATTTGCATAAATGGGAGTAGGATACGCGCTGCGACGGAGCTGCGCGGATCAGGCATACCCTGCGAACTCCGTCTCGAAGCCCCCTCCTGCCCCTACAATGCGCAGGTGGGGGCTTTTGTTTTCCCGCGCACGGTGGCACGCCATGCGCGATGACGAGACCGCTGATTTCCCTCGCCGCGCTGCTTGCGCTTGCTGCCCCCTCCTTCGCGCAGGAGGCAACGCCTGCGCCGCCCTCGCCTGCGGAGATCGTCGATCAGGCCCCCGCGGAAGAATGGGTCGTCATCCCGCCCGAAGATCTGCTGGTGATGACCCTGGCTCCTGCCGCGGACGGATCGGAACGCAAGGTGGTGATCCAGCTCATGCCGGCGCCTTTCAGCCAGGGGTGGGTGGAGAACATCCGCACGCTTGCGCGCGCGAACTGGTACGACGGCATCAGCGTCAACCGCGTGCAGGACAATTACGTCGTCCAGTGGGGCGATCCCAATTACGACAACCCGGAAGCGGACGGCCCGGCGAAACCGCTGCCGGAAGGGCTGCAAGTTCCGAACTCCGACGCGGTTATCAGCACTCCATATACCCTAAGTGTGGACGAGGACCTTTTTCCTATCACCTGGACCGATGCGGGGCGGCACGAGTTTGGGAGGACCTATGGTTCTGCGAACATACCTTGGCCGGATGCTCGTAATCCCGTGCGGATCACCGGTCCTTATGCTTCATCTTACGGTTTCAACAGCGGCTTTCCGTTCGCTTTGGGGTTTCCTTATGGGCTTCAATTCAGGATCGCACCAACTAAGCCGATGATCGCTTGGCCCGTGCACTGCTACGGCATGGTCGGTGTTGGGCGCGGGATGTCACCCGACACGGGGACCGGGGCCGAGCTTTACACTGTGATTGGCCATGCCCCGCGGCATCTGGATCGCAACATCGCTCTGGTCGGGCGCGTGGTCGAAGGGATAGAGCATCTGTCCAGCCTGCCGCGCGGCAAAGGCCAGCTCGGCTTCTACGAAGACGAAGCGATGCGCACACCGATCCTCACCGTGCGGGTGGCTGCCGATCTTCCCGCATCCGAGCGTCCCTCGTTCGAATATCTCGCGACAAACGGCGCCAGTTTCGCCCGCTATGCCGAAGCGCGCGCCAATCGCCGCGACCCCTTCTTCATCGTTCCGGCGGGCGGCGCGGATATCTGCAATATTCCGGTGCCGGTCCGGCGCACGGGCAGTCAATGACGCCGCATCGATGGCGCCAAATATGAGCTGATTGGCAAGCGCCGCCGTCCAAACGGATGCGCGGCCTCGCCCTCCGTCAGACCTTTTGCATCAATTCGATGCGATTGCCGAAGGGGTCGGCGATATCGCCGCGCCGATAGCCTTCCAGATCCTTGCCCGGCTTGTAGCGGATACCCGCCTTGCCCAGCTTCGCCACCAGGCCAGCCAGATCATCGACCAGCAATGCCGGATGCGCCCGGCGCGACGGGAGGAAACCTTCCTCCACCCCGCAGTGGATCGCAATACCGGCGCTTTCGAACCAGCAGCCACCGTTGACGGCCAGATGTGCAGGCTTTGCCACCTCGGCAAGTCCCATGACATCGATCCAGAAACGCCGTGCATGCGGCTCGCCCCCATGGGGCATGGCCAGTTGCACGTGGTCGATGCCGATGACGGCGGTCATACCCGCTCCGCCTGAGCGATGGAATCGCTGGCGCGCAGGGCACTGAGAATACGGTTGAGGTGGGGGACGTCCTGTACTTCCAGATCGATTTCGTAGGTGGTGAACGGATGGTCGAGCTGGGTCTGGTCGAGGCTCGTCACGTTGACGTGGTTCTGCGCGAAGATACCCGCCATCTCGGCCAGCGTGCCCGGCCGGTCGTACAGCGTCACCCGCAGGCGCCCGGTGGCCCCGCGCGACCGCTTGCCCCACGACAGGTCGAGCCAGTCGCTGTCGATACCGCTGGCGAGGTGATGACAGTCGATCGTGTGCACTTCGACACCTTCATTGGGCTTGCGCAGCCCGACGATCCGATCGCCGGGTACCGGGTGGCAGCATTCCGCCAGCTTGAAGCCGACGCCCGGCGTCAGCCCGCGGATCGACAGGGCCTTGCCGCTCTTCGCCCAGTCGGGCTCGTCCTCCAGCTCTGCCGTGCTTCCCGGAACCAGAGCCTCCATCACCTCGCGATCGGAAATCTTGGCCGATCCGATGGCGTAATAGAGATCCTCTTCCTCGTCCATTTCCAGTCGCCGCAACGCCTCGCGCTGGGCTTTCTTGCCGATCTTTGCCGGCACCCGCAAAGCGATCTCGTCGAACAGCTTCTTACCGATTTCGGCCACTTCGGCGCGCTCCTTCAGGCGCACTGCGCGGCGGATGGACGCACGCGCCTTGCCGGTGACGACGAAGCCCAGCCAGCTCATCTGCGGATCGGCCTGCGCGCTCTTGATGATCTCGACCACATCGCCATTGTTCAGCTGCGTGCGCAGCGGCATGTGCCGCCCGTTGATCTTGGCGCCCACCGTCTGCGCGCCCAGATCCGTGTGCACGGCGAAAGCGAAATCGACCGGCGTCGCCCCCTTTGGCAGCTGGAAGAGCGCGCCCTTGGGCGTGAAAGCGAAGATGCGATCCTGGTAAATGGCCAGCCGCGTGTGCTCCAGCAGCTCTTCGGGATCGTGGCTCGCATCCACGATCTCGATCAGATCGCGCAGCCAGGCAACCTGCCCGTCGGGGCGATTGCCCTGCTTGTAGGCCCAGTGCGCGGCAAAGCCGAATTCGTTGATCCGGTGCATTTCGCGGGTGCGCAGCTGCACCTCGACCCGCATGGATTTGCCATAGATCAAAGAGGTGTGGAGCGAACGATACCCGTTGTTCTTCGGGGTCGAGATATAGTCCTTGAACTTGCCGGGCAGGAACTGCCACGTCGTATGCAGCACGCCCAGCGCGCGGTAGCAGTCGGACACTTCCTCGCAGATGATGCGGAAGGCCATGATGTCCGTCACCTGTTCGAAGCTCACATGGCGCTCGGCCATCTTGCGCCAGATCGAATAGGGGTGCTTTTCGCGGCCCGATACTTCGGTGGTTATCCCGGCTTCCGCCAGCGCGTGTTTCATGTCGAGCGCGATGGCATCGACCTGGCCCCCATCCTCGCTACGGATCTGGTCCAGCCGCTGGGTGATGGTCCGGAATGCTTCGGGTTCCAGCTGTTCGAAAGCGAGCATCTGCATCTCGCGCATATATTCGTACAGCCCGATCCGCTCTGCCAGCGGGGCATAGATGTCCATCGTCTCGCGCGAGATGCGCTGGCGCTTTTCCGGGTTCTTGATGAAATGCAGCGTGCGCATGTTGTGCAGCCGGTCGCCCAGCTTCACCAGCAGCACGCGGATATCCTCGCTCATGGCCAGCAGGAACTTGCGCAGGTTTTCCGCCGCGCGCTCGTTCTCGGGCATCTGCTCGATCTTGGACAGCTTGGTCACGCCATCCACCAGCCGCGCGACATCGGTGCCGAAATTCGCCTCGATGTCGTCGATCGTCGCCAGCGTATCTTCCACCGTGTCGTGGAGCAGCGCGGTGGCGATTGTTTCCTGGTCGAGCTTGAGATCGGTCATCAGCCCGGCGACTTCGACCGGATGGCTGAAATAGGGATCGCCGCTGGCCCGGGTCTGCGTGCCGTGCTTCTGCACCGTATAGACATAGGCGCGATTGAGCATCGCCTCATCGGCGTCGGGGTCGTATTCCTTGACCCGCTCTACGAGTTCGTATTGGCGCAGCATTCTGTTCTGACGATGTGGGCAAACCCTACCGCAATGCAACGCAAAAGTGCCTCGGGTCCGACTAAATACGTTCGCGCAGCGCAGTGAGGAACAGCTCTGGCTCATCGACCCGGAATGCCACCCGCTCGACCGTCCGCGTTTTACCGAAAAGCCCACGATGCCGGATCGGCCTTCTCAACCGCAAGATTATGTTCGGATGCGCCAGAATGGCGGCATGTAGAACGTCGCTGCGTTTGGCTTCTTCCAGTGAAATGGCCGCATCGACGCCTGCAATCTCGCAATGGGGCACCGCGAAGTCGGTCAGCGTTCCCGCCCGCACACGCACTATGTTTTCGTCCATCAGCACAGGATAGATCCGGAACGCCTTCATCAGTGCAATGGTGAAAAGCAAACCCCAGACGCCCAGCGCAAACAGTATCCATGCTGCCGTGGCGCTCCAGTGGCTGACCAGCAGATGCATCACTCCAATCTCGATCAGCTGAAGTACCAGCAAGGTGGCAATCATCGGATTGACTATGCGGTGACAGCTGAAGCTCTGCGTTTTCGCAGGGATATCGGGCTGTACGCCCCAGCTGAACAGCGCCAGGCGAAGCATGGCGAATTCATACGCTGCCATGCGCACAAGCAATTCGGGCAGCACCTGCTGCGCGGCCTCTGCGATAGATCCAGTCCGCTCAAAAACCCGTTTGGCCCGCCACAGGCTCCACCCGGTATAAGTGGCCACGGTCAGAGCCATCGCCAGAACTACGGCGTGCATGTCGAGCAGCGCAGCGCGGACCGGATCGGCCGCGCCCAGGGTCGCGACCAGAAAACCCGTCGCGATGGCGCCCAGCACGGCGCGCAGTTGCGGCCGGTTGCGCGGCGACTTTGCGATGAGCGCCAACGTTAGGCTGTCGGCGGCAATCCATAGAAAGCACAAGGCGGCAGTGCGCGGATAGCGAGCGGCAATTTCACTGTGAGTTGCCATGCGCGCGGCAAAGATTGCCAAGAGCGGCGCAAGCAGCAGAAGTATCGGGCGCAGCCGGTTCGGGAGTACATACAGCACAGGCCATCTCCTTCGTTTGCGTCCTAACCTGCCCCCGCGAACACAACAATTGTCCGCGGCGCAACGACATATGCAAGAAATGGAAGGTGGGTCGGCGGCTCACGGGTGGCCAGCGCGATCATAGCACCCTAATCGGGTCGACGTCTGCGCGAGTATCAGGAGCGACACCATGACCGACACGAGAACCGAAACCGACTCCATCGGACCGATCGATGTGGCGAGCAGCGCCTATTGGGGTGCGCAGACGCAGCGCAGTCTGGAAAACTTCCCTTTCCCCGCTCACCAGCGCATGCCGATCCAGATCGTCCATGCACAGGCCGCGGTGAAACAGGCCGCCGCGCGCATCAATCGCAAGCACGGGCTGGACGGGAAGCTGGCCGACGCCATCGAAGCCGCCGCGACGGCAATCCGCAAGGGCGACTATGACGACGAGTTCCCGCTGACCATCTTCCAGACCGGCAGCGGCACCCAGACGAACATGAACGTCAACGAGGTGATCGCCGGGATCGCGAACGAACGGCTCGCCGGTACGCGCGGCGGGAAGGAGCCGGTCCATCCCAACGACCACGTCAACAAATCGCAAAGTTCGAACGACAGCTTCCCGACCGCGCTTCATGTAGCGACGGCGCTCGCCACCCGCGATGCGCTGCTGCCCGCGCTCGACCGGCTGACCTCCTCGCTCAATGCCAAGGTCGAAGCCTTCGCCGATATCGTGAAGATCGGGCGCACGCATACGCAGGATGCCACCCCGCTTACCCTGGGGCAGGAATTCTCCGGCTATGTCGCACAGCTCGTAAGCTGCAAGGCACGCATCGAGGGCGCTCTCAATGGCAATATCCGCAAGCTGGCCATTGGCGGAACCGCCGTCGGCACCGGGCTGAATGCGCCCGATGGCTGGGCCGAGGACATGAGCGGCGCGATCAGCGAGATCACCGGCTTCGAATTCGAACCTGCGCCGAACAAGTTCGAACAACTGGCGGCAAAGGACGGGCTCGTCTTTTTCTCCGGCGCGCTCAATACGCTGGCAGTGGCGCTCAACAAGATCGCGAACGACATCCGCTTTCTCGGCTCCGGTCCGCGCTCGGGCCTCGGCGAACTGTCGCTGCCTGCCAACGAGCCGGGCAGCTCGATCATGCCGGGCAAGGTCAATCCGACGCAGTGCGAAATGCTGACGATGGTCGCAGCGCAGGTGATCGGCAACAACCAGGCCGTGACGGTCGGCGGCATGCAGGGGCAGTTCGAACTCAACGTCTTCATGCCGCTGATCGGCTCGAACGTGATCCGCTCCATCGAACTGCTCGCGATCGGGATGGAGAGCTTCGCCGAACGCTGCGTGGACGGGATCGAAGCGAACAGGGACCAGATCGCCGCCCTGGTCGACAGGTCGCTCATGCTGGTCACCGCGCTCGCCCCCGAAATCGGCTACGACAACGCCGCGACGATCGCGAAACACGCGCACAAGAACGGCCAGACCCTCAAGGAAGCCGCGCTCGAACTGGGACTGGTCGACGCGGAAACATTCGACCGCCTGGTCCGTCCAGAGGACATGGTCTGATTCCACAAGGTCATTGCACTTATTCCAGCGCCCCTAAGCACTCGACAACGATGTTGCTGCAGCCCGCGCATAGTTGCAGAAATGTTGCAATGGGGACGCGTGACCAGAAAAATCGTGCCAAGGAACAAATTCCAGCTTGGGAGACGGTCGTTTAGCGATATTGTCTGATCTTCAGGTACTATTCATGGGGGGTAAACTTGAAGAATCCTGCTTCTTTCACAAATCGCAAATCCGGCCTGTGGGCAAGCGTGGGCCTCGCGGCCATTGCGCTTTCCTCCGCTGCGTCCGCCCAAGATGCATCCGTCTTGGAGGAGAGTGAGACGACAACTGAAACCGCTACTGAAGCGGAATCCAATGCCATCGTCGTTACCGGTTCGCGCATCACAACGGTCACGCCTTATAACAGCCCTGACCCGATATCGATCGTTAGCCCGGAGATCGCCCGACGGGAAGGTCGCCTCGATCTTGCCAGCGCTCTGCAGAGTTCGCCGGTCGCTTCAGGTTCGACCCAGATCACATCAGCGCTGTCGTCGAATTTTGTTACCAATGGCGGTCCAGGGGCACAGACGATCGATTTGCGTGGCTTGGGCGCGAACCGAACGCTTGTCCTCCTCAATGGCCGGCGTGCCGGTCCTGCAGGCACCAGGGGCGCAGTGTCGTCTTTCGACCTCAACGTGTTGCCGCTTTCGATCGTTAACGACATCCAGATCCTGAAGACCGGCGCCTCCTCGATTTACGGTTCCGACGCAATCGCCGGGGTCGTCAACATTCTCACCGGGGACCGCGAGGATGGGCTGAAGCTCGATCTCAATGTTTCTGTGCCATTCGATTCCGGTGGTGAAGATTATCGGCTCAGTGCCGCTTACACGAAGAATTTCAGCCGCGGACACATTACGATAGCTGGCGACTATTCTCATACGAACGAACTTGCGCGTGGGGACCGTAGCTACCTCGCATGCCCGGAAGCCAATATCTTCGATGAAAACGGTGCGCGCGCAGATCTGATCGATCCGCGTACCGGTCAGCCTCATTGCGAGGATTTGCGTTGGGGTCATATCTGGACCTACAATCTGATCGATAACCTTCAGCTTGATGGCCCGGGCGGTCCGAACACCGGAACGCAAACATCGCCCTTCGGGCGCACCGTCCTGTTACAATACCAGTATGCCAATGGTCCGGGCAGCGGCGCGCTTGGCATTCCTGCATACGGCGACCCTGCATATTTCGGCGATTTCGGCGCTCCTGACGGCTGGTTCCCAACCGGATATGATGCAGCGTCGATGGCGGTGCAGAATGCGTACCATCCATTCGTGGCTGAACAGACGATCATTCCCGAAACGGATCTTTACACGGGCTATGCGGAAGCATCGTTCGAGGTATCGGATTCCGTAGAGCTGTTTGGCGAATTTCTGTTCAATCGCCGCGAAACCTATCAGAACGGCTGGCGCCAGTTCTGGAATTTCGGCTACACGGGTGAACTCTACGGCACTGGCCCCGGTACGACGTTCAATTATTGGGCTGACGGCTTCGAAGGCGTCAACTTGATCAGTCCGACGGCCATCACCAATCAGTCAGACTCCAGCCAGAAGGTGGATTACTACCGTGGCGTGGGCGGTCTGCGTGGTGACATTTCGTCCGCTGGCAACTGGCGCTACGAAGCCTACGTCCAGTACAGCCGTAGCGATGGCCGGTATCGGTCGCAGCAGATCCTGCAGGATGCTTACGACACTGGATATTTCCAAACGGCATCATGTGTCGGTACCACCACCCCGATCTCCGGGCGGCAATGCGTCGACATTCCCTGGACCGATCCAGAATTCCTTCGTGGTAATCTGACGCCGGAGCAGATTGGCTTTCTCTTCGATTGGGAAGAAGGTCAGACGATCTATACCCAGCTGACGGGTGAAGCCTCGGTCAGCGGGCAGCTCTTCGAATTGCCTGCTGGGCCGCTTGGCGTAGCTGCAGGGATTACCGCGCGTCGTGACAGGATCGACGACACTCCCGGCGAAATCACTCGCGCCGGCAATGCTTGGGGCGCCTCGGCTTCGGGCATCACTGCCGGCAAGAGCGTGACGACAGAAGCTTTTGCCGAACTCAGCATCCCGGTACTCAGAAACCAGCCGTTCTTCGAAGATCTGACGCTCTCTGCTGCCGGGCGTCTCACCAATGTGAAGGCAACCCGCGCGTCCGATGGCGTCAGCGACAGCGACAACGGCAACTTCACTTACAAGCTCGGCTTCAATTGGGCGCTCAATGACTGGCTTCGTTTCCGTGGCAGCTATGGAACGTCTTTCCGCGCTCCTGCACTTTTCGAGCAATTCCTCGCTAACGAAACCAGCTTTGTTAACCAGCGCTTCGATCCTTGCATCAACTGGCAAGGTGGTCTCGCAGCGGGAACCACGTCCCAGCGCGTAGCTGACAACTGCGCTGCAGATGGGATCCCGGGCGATTACGGCGGTGGCGGCATCACCGCCACTGCATTCTCCCAAGGTGGCTTGGGGAATCTGGAGGCAGAAACCTCCGATGCCAAGGTCATCGGTGTCGTTCTGACGCCGGACCTCAATTTCCTCGGCGACACACGGTTCAGTCTTGCGGTCGATTACTTCGATATAAAGGTGAAGGGGGAGATTTCCCAGCTTGGCCCGACCGCGATCCTGAACGGGTGTTACCAGTCGGAAAACTTCGCCACCGAACCGCTTTGTAATCTGTTTACTCGCGGCCAGAACGTCACGGCGGTGTACCAGATCGATGAAATCTACGACCAGTACATCAATATCGCCAGCCAGCGGAACTCGGGTATCGATGTCTCAGCCAATATTTCCCACGACATGGGGAACGCTGGCCTTTTGACATTGCGGGCCGAAGGGACCTGGCAGATCAAGGACGACTTCCGGCTTTTGCCGACGTCGGACCTTGAATCCGATAATGGTGAAGCCGGGTCGCCTGAATGGGTCGCGGATTTCCGTGCAACATGGGCCCACCCATCAGGGTTCAGCCTGTTCTACGGCATCAACGTGATCGGCTCGACCTCCAATGTCGAAGATTTCTTGGAGGACAATGGCGGCGACCGGTGTATCGATTCATTCAACACCGACAATCCTGCTGGCGATCTGCCGATCTATGGGCGTTACTGTCCGGATCTCACGACACCGACGACTTTCTACCACAATATTTCTATCTCTCAGGAAATTGGTGACGGTATGTTCGACATCACTGCCGGCATCAGCAACCTGTTCGATACGCGTCCGCCGCGCGTTTCGGTTCTGAATGGTGGTCAGATTGGTCTGCTCGGCCCGGTCGTGTCGGCATCGCAATATCCGTTCGTCGGCCGACGCGCTTTCATCAACGTGTCTACACGGTTCTGAAATCGAAAGATAAAGGGGCCACAACCCCAGAACTTCGGGGCGGCATGGCAACATGCCGCCCCTTCTGTTAGGCCATCTGCGAAGGAGCGATGATGCCTGAAATCCTGGTGCGAAAAGATAATCTCGACGACGTGAATAGGCGCTTCCAGCAAGCTGCAATCGCCAAGCCGGTATTTCTGAATTCCATCCCCAAGAGTGGTAGTCATTTGCTGCGCAACATCATGCGCATGTTCGTGCCAGTCGATCAGCAATACTCGGCCGACTTCATCCAGTGGGGCAACCTGCAGACGCATCGTACCGCGTTTGATCCTGCAACACCGAAACTGAGTTGGGGCCACCTGTTCTTTGCCGATGCGTCTGTTATCGAAACGGCATCAGCGCATCGCATACTGCTGTACCGAGACCCATACGACTGGGTGATCGCGCGTGCGCGTTTCATCCTGTCGGAGCAATTCCATGGTAATGTGGACCATCTGCGAAGCGGCGCCGTGTCTGCTGACGAATTGCTTACAATGATGATTTTTGGGCTCCCCCAGAAGCTGCCCTCGCTAAACGACATCTACGAACTCAATGCGGCAGCTTGGCTTGGCGGACGCTGTCACGTCGTCAGATATGAAGAGCTTATCCGGCATGTCGACGATCTCGAATCGGATGCTGCGCGCGATTTTTTCGCGGTACTTCTGGACGCTGCGGGAATTGTAGTCCCTTCCGACTGGATGGAACGGGTGCGCTTCGGCGCCAACCGAGAAGAAAGCGCGACGGCGCGCGAAAACCTCACAGGTGTAGCTTTGGATCTTCCTCAAAAGCTGGGCGCGCGGCATCGCGCTCTTGTCGACTATCAGGCTCCAGGGCTTCGGAATGTGCTTGGATATGAGTGATGGGGGTTATGCACGATGAATGATCATGGCACGCCCGTATCCATAAATCCGGAGCTGACGAAGGCAAAGGAACTGATCGAAGACGCCAAATTCGAACAGGCTGCTCAGTTCTTGATCGGCTTTCTGCGCCGCCATCGCGACCATCCGCAAGCTTTGGCCTTGCTTGGCGAAACCGCCAACTGCCTTGGCGCTCTCGGACAGGCTGAGCAGTTTCTCCTCAAGGCAATTAAACTCGGTTCTCGCGATTACGACACGCGGCGCCAGTTGGCTGCCGTTGTCAATCAGCAGGAACGCCCGGCCATTGCTATTCCGATGTTCGAAAACCTCGCCAGCGAAAGGGGCGATACCGGCGTGCGTGCGATACTCGCCAACACGCTGGAAAAGATCGGCAAAGCGGATGAGGCGCGGGCGATCTACCGTCAACTTCTCGATGAAAAGCCCACGAGTACACAATTGTGGATCGCCTACGGCCATAATTTGCGAGCCGGCGGCCAGGTTGAGGATGCAATTGCTGCCTTTCGCAAAGCTATTGCGATTGATGATGGAACTGGTGATGCCTGGTGGGGGCTCGCCAGCATCAAGAAACCGATTTTGAATGACGACGATATCGCTGTCATGAGGGCGGCGCTTGCAATCGCGATCGATGAACGCAACGAAGCCCCCCTCAATTTCTCCCTTGCGCGCGCTCTTCATGACAAGGGCGAATTCGAGGACGCATTTCATCACTATGAAGAAGGCAACCGCTTGCGCGCGACGGCTATCGGCTATGACGCGAAAGAACTCAGCGCAGAAGTGGACGCGATAAGGGACAAGGTG
This sequence comes from Qipengyuania pacifica, assembly GCF_019857205.1. Lineage (GTDB taxonomy): Bacteria > Pseudomonadota > Alphaproteobacteria > Sphingomonadales > Sphingomonadaceae > Qipengyuania > Qipengyuania pacifica. The sequence continues at coordinate 149,103 of NZ_JAHWXO010000007.1, forward strand.
GACACGACTTATATGTCAGGTCTGCCAACGGAATCGGTAGGCGATGATATCCCGGTTTTCGTCGTTTCCCTTCCGCGATCCGGCTCGACCTTGCTGGAACAGATACTGGGTTCGCATTCGCAGATCGAACCGGTCGGCGAGCTTCCATACATTCCGGCAATCCTTCGCGGGTTCATGGAGATGGCCACCCGGAGGGGCAAGACTACTGTACCGCAGGCAATTGAGGGGCTCTCTGGTGAACAGGCTGCTCGTTTCGGGCAGGATTATCTCGAACGCGCATCAGTCCATCGAACCCAAAACACGCGATTCTTCATCGACAAACTGCCCCATAATTGGAGCAACATCCTTTTCATTCGTAAGATTCTACCGCAGGCGCGCTTCATCGATATTCGCCGACCGGCGATGGATTGCTGTTTTTCGAACTTCACTCAGTCATTCAGCAGCGCGCATGCCGCATCTTTTTCGCTGGAAGATGTCGGACGATGCTATGTCGACAATGTCCGCCTGCTCTCACATTTCGATGATGTTGCTCCCGACATGGTGCATCATGTCGACTATTCGATGCTCGTTGAAGACCCTCGCCAGCAAATCGGCAAAGTACTGGCTTACCTTGGTCTCGATTGGGAAGAAGGCGTGCTTGACTTCCACCAGCTGGACCGTGTTGTACGCACCCCGAGTAGCGAGCAAGTCCGCCGCCCCCTCAATCGCGACGGCATGGCGATCTGGAAGCCTTATTCAAATTGGCTTGGGCCCCTGCGGGAAGCTTTGGGCGATCTCGCCTAAAAATAAGGGACAGCACAATGGCATCGGGCAGCAAAAAGAGGGCATGGCACTTCGCTGTCGATCGGGGCGGCACCTTTACCGATGTCGTTGCCGTAACGCCCGATGGGGCGCTGGTGACCGACAAGCTGCTCTCGGAAAATCCCGGCCATTATGCGGATGCGGCGAGCGAAGCCGTGCGGCGCCTCATGGAGCGGCATGGGAATGGCCCCATCGCGGAACTGCGGATCGGGACAACGGTCGCGACGAATGCGCTGCTCGAACGCAAGGGCGAGCGGCTTGCGCTCGCCATCACCCGCGGCTTCGGGGATGCGCTGCGTATCGGCAACCAGGCACGGCCGGATATCTTCGCGCGGCATATCGTCCTGCCTGAACAGTTGGCGTCGCAGGTGGTGGAGATCGACGAACGGGTTTCCGCCGATGGCGAGGTACTGACTGCCCTTGACGAGCAAGAGGCGCGTCGGGCTTTCGAAGGGCTGCGTGCCGACGGCGTCGATGCGCTCGCCATCGTGTTGATGCACGGCTGGAAATATCGCGATCACGAGGAACGGCTGGCCGCCATCGCGCGCGACATGGGCTTTGCGCAGATCAGCGTCAGTCACGAAGTGGCGCCGCTCATTCGTCTGATCCCACGCGGCGACACGACCGTCGTCGATGCCTATCTCTCGCCGGTCCTGCGACGCTATACCGATACTCTTCAGGCCGGTCTGCCCGAAACCGACAGCCTGCGTTTCATGCAATCGAACGGCGGGCTGGCAGAAGTCGGCGCATTTCGCGGGAAGGATGCCATTCTGTCCGGTCCGGCGGGCGGTGTTGTCGGCATGGTCGCTGCGGGCAAGCCACTGGGCCATGAAAAGCTCATCGGCTTCGACATGGGCGGGACCAGCACCGATGTCGCGCATTATGCGGGCGAATATGAACTGACCGGCGATAGCGTCGTGGCCGGCGTCCGCGTGGCCGCCCCGATGATGCAGATCCACACCGTTGCCGCAGGGGGCGGATCGATCTGCCAGTTCGACGGCGGGCGGTTCACGGTCGGCCCGGAAAGCGCGAGTGCGGATCCGGGCCCCGCCTGCTATCGCAAGGGCGGCCCGCTGACAGTGACTGACTGCAACCTGTTTCTTGGCCGAATTGACCCTGCATTCTTCCCGAACGTCTTTGGTTCGGACGGCAATCAAACGCTTGATCCGCATGCATCCCACAACCGTCTGAAGGAAATCGCCGACGCGCTTCCACACCCCAGATCGCTGGAGGAAATCGCGGAAGGCTTCCTCGATATCGCGGTCGACAACATGGCGAATGCGATCCGCAAGATCAGTGTGGCGCGCGGGCACGATGTGACGACCTATGCCCTCGCCTGCTTCGGCGGAGCGGGCGGACAGCATGCCTGCAGGGTCGCCGACGCTCTCGGCATGGAAACCGTTCTCGTGCACCCGCTCGCCGGCATTCTCTCCGCTTACGGTATCGGTCTGGCGCCGGTGAAAGCCATCCGCGAAGTCAGTCTCGTCAGAAAGCTCGGCGACAGTTTCGCCGCAGAGCTAGCGGACCTCGAGGCTCAGGCGCGCCGGGCCTTGCTGGACCAAGGTATCGAAAACAGCGAGATCGTGCTCGAAAGCCACGCCCGCCTGCGGTTCGAAGGCAGTGACAGCTTGCTGCCGATCGATTGCGGCGATGTCCCTACGATGGACCGGACGTTCCGCACCCTTCACCGCCAGCGGTTCGGCTATTCCGATGACCACGCGCCGATCGTGGTCGAGGCTCTGAGCGTCGAGGCCAGCGGGATGAGTGGCGGCCTCGGCAGTGCAGTGGCCCAGCCGGTTGCCGCCAGCGGCAAGCCCTCGGGCACATGGCAGACCGTAGAACGCGCGGCGATGAGCCGGGGCGACGTCGTGCATGGTCCGGTTCTGGTGATCGATCCGGCATCGACGACCGTCGTCGAAGGCGGATGGCAGGCCCGGCTTGCGGAAGAAGGCAGCCTCGTACTTACACGCAGCGAACCGCTTCAGCGCGACCGTGCGGCAGGGACTGAGGTGGACCCGGTCAGGCTCGAAATTTTCAACAATCTCTTCATGGCGATCGCGGAAGAGATGGGCGTCGTTCTCCAGTCGACGGCGACTTCGGTAAACATCAAGGAACGGCTCGATTTCTCCTGCGCCCTGTTCGACGCATCGGGCGAACTGATCGCCAATGCGCCGCACATTCCCGTCCATTTAGGGTCGATGGGCGACAGTATCGCCCGCGTTATCGAAGCGCGGGGCGACGCTCGCGACGGGCGCGGCTTCAGGCGGGGTGACGCCTATGTGCTCAACGATCCCTATCGCGGCGGGACCCACCTTCCCGATATCACAGTGATCGTCCCCGTTTTCTTCGAAGACGATACTTCCGAACCCGGCGCGTTCGTGGCGGCGCGCGGGCATCATTCGGATATTGGCGGGATTGCACCGGGATCGATGCCACCCGAAAGCCGGACTATCGAGGAAGAAGGCGTACTTATCGATAATGCCCTGCTGGTCGATGCCGGGCATTTCCGCGAGGCGGAAATGCGCGAGGTCCTCGCTGCGGCAACGCATCCTGCGCGCAATCCGGATCGCAACATCTCCGATCTGCGCGCGCAGCTTGCCGCATGCACCCGCGGAGAGTCACTGCTTCAGTCAGCCGCGCGCGATCAGGGAGCGGACGTGGTGGCCGCCTATATGAACCACGTTCTCGCCAATGCGGAGGAAAGCGTCAGGCGGCTGCTCGACCGGCTGGACGACGGCACATTCGCCTATCCGATGGACAACGGTGCGGTGGTAAAGGTGGCCATCCGGATCAACCGGGATGAGCGATCGGCGGTCTTCGATTTCACCGGCACCAGTGGACAATTGCCCGATAATTTCAACGCGCCCAAATCCATAACGCGCGCAGCGGCACTCTATGTCGTGCGCACGCTGATCGACGATGCCATTCCCATGAACGATGGCTGTCTCCGTCCTGTCGAACTGGTTGTACCGGAAGGATCGATGCTCAATCCGCGCCCGGGGGCTGCCGTGGTGGCGGGCAATGTCGAGACAAGTCAGGTCGTGACCGACGCGCTCTTCGCAGCGACCAGCAGACTGGCACCGAGCCAGGGCACGATGAACAATTTCACCTTCGGTGACGGCGCAGATCAATATTACGAAACGATCTGCGGCGGATCGGGTGCCGGCCTCGACCATGATGGGACCAGCGCCGTGCAGACCCATATGACCAATTCGCGGCTGACCGATCCGGAAATCCTGGAAAGTCGGCTTCCGGTCCGTCTCGACACCTTCTCCATTCGGCGGGGGTCCGGCGGAAATGGCGAATATCGTGGCGGAGATGGCGTAGAACGCCGGATTACTTTCCTCCACCCGATGCGCGCCAATATGCTGGCGAACCGGCGGGAGATCGCGCCGCGCGGCATCTGCGGCGGCACTGATGCAGCGCCGGGCCGCAACTGGATCGAGCGTGCAGACGGCTCACGAGAAAATCTCGGCGCCACGGGCTCGGGCGACATGCAGCCCGGCGACACATTCGTCATCCTCACCCCCGGCGGTGGAGGCTTCGGCCCTCCCCGCCAGAAGTGAAGATCGCGATCAGACGGCCGCGTCGCGTTTGACCGTGATGACCTGAGGATAGGTGAATTCCTTCAAGCCATCGACGCCATATTCGGCGCCGAAGCCCGACTGCTTGTGCCCACCGAACGGAGCGAACGGCGAGAGGTGCATGAATTCATTGATCCAGACCGTACCCGTTTCGAGCTGTTCCGCGATTTCGACGCCCTTGTCGGTATCTTTGGTCCAGACTGCGCCGGCGAGGCCGTAATCCGAATTGTTCGCGCGTTCGATGACTTCGTCGATCGTGTCGAATTTCAAAAGCGGCATGACGGGGCCAAACTGTTCTTCGGCCACGATCCGCGCATCTTCCGGTGGGTTGTCGAGTATTGTGATCGGCACGTAATATCCGGTGCCGGACGGGTCCTTGTCGCCTCCGGTCAGGAATTTGTAGCCATTGTCCTTCGCATCCTGGATCAGTTCGAGCACGCGCTCATACTGCTTCTTGTTTTGGATCGGGCCGACGCCGGTACCCTGCTGCGAACCATCGCCGACCACAACGGTGTTTGCATAAGCAGCGATCGCCTTGGACAGGTCGTCGTAAATATCCTTGTGAATGTAGACGCGCTTGGCCGCGATGCAGACCTGCCCAGCATTGGAAAAGCTCGACCAGAATAGCTGCTCGGCGACTTTTTCGACATCGGCATCCGGCAGTACGATCGACGCGTCATTACCGCCAAGCTCGAGCGTGATACGCTTCAGGTCGCCGCTCGCGCCTGCCATGATTTTCTTGCCCGTGGCAGTCGACCCGGTGAAGGTAATCTTGTCGATGTCCGGGTGCTCGGTAATCAGCGGGCCCAAGGTATCTTCTCCGGTGATGATGTTCACCGTACCGGCCGGCACCACATCCTTGATCAATTCCGCAATGCGCAGCGTAGTCAGCGGCGTGAACGGCGATGGCTTGAGCACGATCGTGCAGCCTGCGACCAGCGCAGGCACGATCTTCTGGATGGCCATCATGATCGGGAAGTTCCAAGGCACGATCCCACCGACCACGCCCACAGGCACACGGCGGGTACGCGACAGACGCGTATCATCGTCCTGGCTGATCACGTCATCCAATGTCAGCGTCGATTGCGCAGCAGCAAGGCCGGCTGCGCCGTAAATTTCCTGTTGCGCCTGCGTATGGGGCTTGCCCTGCTCGCTGGTCAGCAGGCGATAGAGTTCGTCGGCATTTCCCTTGATCGCTGCCGCGATACCCTGGACCACTTTCTGACGTTCTTCCTGCGGGGTTTTCTTCCATTCCTTGAACGCGCGTCGCGCGGCAGCGACGGCACGGTCCAGTTCATCCTTGCCGCAGGCTGGTACGCGCCCGACCACCTGCTCGTTGGCAGGGTTCAGAACCTCCAGCCACTCGCCATTGTCGACCATTTCGCCGTCGATCAGGTTCTTATAGTCTGTCATCGCTTTTCTCTCCTTGCCGGAATCCAGGAATTTTCTCTCCGCAATATCCTGTCGGGATTCGTTGCATGATGCAACGGGTCTTGCGGCGCGGCCAGAAATTGGAGACAGAAGCACCGGAGAGGAGAGCGATGCAGACCTTCGCAACCGAAGCGGTCGACTGGCCGGACACGGCGACGCGCCTGCGCGACCAGGTCCGTGATCTGGTTGCGCAGCACGGCGAGCGAGATCCTGTTCGCCGGGCAAACAGCTGGACCAAGCCGAACCCCGCCTTCAGCCGCAAATTGGGTGATGCGGGCCTGCTCGGCATGACGTGGCCCAAGGAGTACGGGGGGCACGAGCGCAGCCAGCTCGAACGCTATGTAGTGATCGAAGAGCTGCTGGCGGCTGGTGCCCCGGTCGGGGCGCACTGGATCGCGGACCGGCAGAGCGGGCCGCTGCTGCTGCGTCTCGGCAACGACAGGTTGAAGCGGCGCTGGGTACCCGCGATTGCCCGCGGCGAGGCATTTGCCTGCATCGGCCTTAGCGAACCGGGCTCGGGTTCGGACCTTGCCTCGGTCCGCACGTCGGCACGCCGTGACGGCGACGATTGGATCATCAACGGCCAGAAAGTGTGGACCACCGGCGCGCATATCAGCCAGTTCATGATTGCCCTTGTCCGCAGCGAAGCAGGCAGCGAGCGACAGGCCGGATTGTCGCAGTTCGTGATTCCGATGGATGCGCCGGGCGTCACGGTCAAACCGATCATAGACCTGACGGGTGCGCACGAATTCAACGAGGTGTTTTTCGACGACGTCCGCTTGCCAGCCGATGCACTTTTGGGGGTCGAAGGCGAAGGCTGGAAGCAGGCCACTGCCGAGCTCTCGCTCGAACGGTCGGGGCCGGAGCGATACCTGTCGTCCATGGTGCTCTTCCTGGAACTGGTGCGATATGCCGGAACGCGGACAGATCCTGCGCTCCAGCAACTGGTCGGCCGCCTTGCCGCAGAAGCGTGGACCTTGCGATTGATGAGCGCATCGGTCGCGGCCAAGCTTGCACGAGGCGAGGACCCGGCGCTGGAAGCGACCATCGTCAAGGATCTTGGCAATTCGTACGAGCAGGCGATCCCACAATTGGTCCAGGCTGCTGTCGATTTCGGCGACGCAGATGCCGAGGTGCTACGAGCCGTCTGCTTCTACCTGCTGCAGGTAAGCCCGAGCTTCTCGCTGCGTGGCGGCACGCGGGAAATCATCCGGGGAATTATCGCACGCGGATTGGGCCTCAGATGAGTGACACGCGCCGCATGCTGGCTGAAATGGTCGATCCTCTTTTCGCGGGAATGGGTGCGGCAGCCATTGTCGAGCGTGACCTTGCGCGCCTTGAAGAGCTCGGACTGCCAAACCTTCTGGTTCCAGAAGCGGAGGGCGGCTTCGGCGGCAGCTGGCTCGATGCACTGACGGTCTTTCGCCTGGCCGGCTATCACGCCCTTGGCATCGACCTGCCGAAGCTCATCGTTAAGCGGGCAGCAGTGGCGGACACCAAATTGTCAATGGCCTTTGCCCGCGCCTGTCAGATCGCGGGCGCTCTGGACGCGGCGCTGGCCTTGTCGATCGCCTATGCCAATGAGCGCCAGCAATTCGGCAGGCCACTGGGAAAATTCCAGGCCGTACAGCAGTCTCTCGCGAGCTTTGCCTGCGAAGCGGCAGCGGCCAATTGCGCTGCGATGGGTGCGGCACAGGCGCTCGATCGCGGTAACGCCGAATTCGAAGTCGCCGCTGCCAAGCTTCGCGCGAACCGGGCGGTCGAAATGGGCACCAGTGTTGCTCATCAGGTTCACGGCGCAATCGGCTTCACGGAAGAATACGCGTTAGCCCCCCTGACCCGGCGGTTGTGGCAATGGCGTTCCGAGTTCGGCAACGATGCCTATTGGAGCGCTCGGCTCGGCAGTAAGGTAATCGCGCGAGGGGCAGACCGGTTCTGGCGGGACCTTTCCGCGCGAACCGACCATTCCTAGCCGCGCTGTGCAATCCCGGCGCAGCAAATCGCCGGCATTATGCCAGCGCAAGCACCCCCGTAAGAATGTTGCGCACTAGGTCGACCTGACCCCGAGCGCCCGTCTTCGCATAGATTTTCTTTGAGTAGTACCGGGCGGTTTCGACGGTAAGGGCGTGGACTTCTGCCGCTTCGACAATCGACAAACCTTGCGCCAGCGACCAGGCAAGGCGCGCTTCCGCAGGCGTCAGATCGAACAGATCGACTAATTGCTCATGGCGGTCGGCGGAGGATGAGCGGTCGCCGCGCAGGTAGACAACCGCGACCGCCTTGTCCTTTCCCGCCAGCAAGTTGATGCGCGTAGGCGCAACAAGAATATCGATCCATGGGTCCTTGCTGATGTTGATCGCCTGAGGGCGATGTCGGCGGTCGGCCGCCATCGCCTTGGCAAGTGCTGTCAGTTCACGATCCACATGGGGCGAAGATGGCACGAGGCGATCATAGGGACCCCGCCTGAGTGCGCCCGATCGGCGCAGGAAGCTGTCTGCCTGACTGTCCAGATCAACTATCCGGCAACGCTCGTCCAATGCAATCCAGCCAAAGTTCATTCGCCGGAACGCCTCCTCGCTCACGGATGCACGGCTACGTTCGTGCTCGATCGTTTCGAGGACCCTCAGAGCCACACGTAAATGCGGGACCAGAGCCGTCAGCAGGCTGGCGATCTTTGCCGTTGGCGACGCTTGCGCCAGAACCGCCAGCGTCAGAACGATGCCGGCCCCTTCCACGCGCACTGCACGCAGGCCAGCATCATCATAGCCGATCTCCTCACCTGAATAGACGCGCCCGTTGCGCATTTCCTCCGCCACGAACCCGATCAATTCGCCGTCATGTAGGGCCACAGCGTCTGTATCGCCCGTACCGGTCAGCCAGATGGCCACGCCCTCGGCTTCGCAGACCCGGCGCATCAGTCGCAGGAAGGTTAGCCACATGGGCTGCTCGAATACGCCCGAATGAAGCGGGATGAGCAATTCCGTTTCGCCAAGATTAGGGATGCGCATGCAAGCATTTCTATCACCTCCCATTTGGGAGGTCCATTGCCTATGCAGCTTCCTATCTCTCACCAGAGAAACGCGGAGCCGATCCATGACCGACGCCAAATCCCTGACCCATCTCCAACGGCTCGAAGCCGAGAGCATCCATATCATGCGCGAAGTCGTCGCAGAGGCGGAAAAGCCCGTGATGCTCTATTCGATCGGCAAGGACAGCGCCGTCATGCTGCACCTTGCGAAGAAAGCATTCTATCCATCGCCCCCGCCCTTCCCGCTCATGCATGTCGACACGACATGGAAGTTCAAGGACATGTATGCGCTGCGGGAAAAGGCCGCCGAAGAAGCGGGGATGGAACTGATCGTCCATCAGAACCCAGACGCCGCGGCGCGAGGGATCAACCCTTTCGATCACGGCCCGCTACACACCGATATGTGGAAGACGGAAGGGTTGAAGCAAGCGCTCGATAAATACGGTTTCGACGCGGCATTCGGCGGCGCCCGACGCGACGAAGAGAAGAGCCGCGCCAAGGAACGCATTTTCTCGTTCCGCACCGCCACGCATGGCTGGGACCCGAAAAACCAGCGGCCCGAGCTTTGGAACCTCTACAACGCACGCAAGAAAAAGGGCGAGAGCATCCGCATCTTCCCGCTGTCCAACTGGACCGAGCTCGACATCTGGCAATACATCATGGCCGAAAATATCGAGATCGTGCCGCTCTATTTCAGCGCGAAGCGACCAACCTACGAACATGATGGCGGGCTGTTCATGGCCGACGACATCGACAGGTTGGAGCGGGTTATCGGACACCGTCCGGAGATAATAGAACGTTCGATCCGCTTCCGCACCCTTGGATGCTTCCCCCTTACCGGGGCCGTGGAAAGCGAAGCTGCGACACTGCAGGAAGTGGTGCAGGAGATGTTACTGACGACCACCAGCGAACGGCAGGGGCGCGTGATCGACAAGGACGCAGGGGATGCGTCAATGGAGAAGAAAAAGCAGGAGGGTTACTTCTGATGACCGATCCGATTTATCAAACCGATGCCCTGATCGCCGAAGATATCGATGCCTATCTGGAGCAGCATCAGAACAAATCGATGCTGCGCTTCATCACCTGCGGCAGCGTGGATGACGGTAAATCCACCTTGATCGGCCGCCTGCTGTACGATTCCAAGATGATCTTCGAAGACCAGCTCGCCGCCCTGGAAAACGACAGCCGGCGGGTCGGGACCCAGGGTCAGGACATCGACTTCGCGCTGCTGGTCGACGGGCTCGCTGCCGAGCGCGAACAAGGCATTACGATCGATGTCGCCTATCGCTTTTTCGCGACGGAGAAACGCAAGTTCATCGTCGCAGATTGCCCGGGTCACGAGCAATACACGCGCAACATGGTCACCGGCGCATCGACAGCCGATTGTGCCGTCATCCTGATCGACGCTCGAAAGGGCGTGCTAGTCCAGACCCGTCGCCACAGCTTCTTGTGCCACCAGCTTGGCATCAGGAACCTCGTGCTGGCAGTGAATAAGATGGATTTGATCGATTACGATGAGACCAAGTTCAACGCCATCGTTTCCGATTACGCAAAGTTTGCAGAAAGTATCGGCATCGAAAGCTTCCACGCCGTTCCGATATCGGGCCTAGCGGGCGACAATATCACCTCGCGGTCGGACAACACGGATTGGTATGGCGGTCCGGTTCTCATCGACCTTCTGGAAACGATGCAGATCGGTAATACTGCCAGCCAGAAGAAGCCCTTCCGCATGCCCGTCCAATGGGTAAACCGTCCCAATCTCGACTTTCGTGGCTTCTCGGGACTGATCGCTAGCGGCACCGTGAAGCCGGGCGACGAATTACGTTCTCTCCCTTCGGGCAAGACCAGCACGGTAAAATCGGTGGTCACCATGGACGGGGAACTCGACGAAGCGGTTGCGGGCCAATCCATCACGATCACTCTGGAGGAAGAGATCGATTGTTCGCGCGGCGATGTGCTTGCCACTGCCGACGACCCTCCCGAAGTCGCTGACCAGTTCGAAACCACCATCGTGTGGATGGACGACGAGCCGCTCGTCGTCGGCCGCGGCTACTGGCTCAAACTGGGCACGCAGATGGTCAGCGTAACAATCGCCGAACCAAAATACGAAATCGACGTCAATACGGTGGAACATCTCGCATCGCAGACGCTGAATCTGAATCAGATCGGGGTTTGCGAGATTACGACCGACAGGCGCATCGTCTTTAATCCCTATACAGAAAATCGCGCGCTGGGCGGCTTTATCCTGATCGACAAGATCACCAACCACACCGTGGGCGCAGGGATGCTGCATTTCAGCCTACGCCGTAGCCAGAACGTCCATTGGCAGCCTACCGATATTACACGCGACCACCACGCTTCCATGAAAAACCAGACGCCGCGGGTGCTCTGGTTCACCGGGCTGTCGGGTTCGGGAAAATCGACTATCGCGAACGAAGTCGAGAAGAAGCTGGCCCTCATGAACCGGCATACCTTCCTTCTCGATGGCGACAATGTTCGCCACGGGCTTAACAAGGATCTCGGCTTTACCGAAAGCGACCGGATCGAGAATATCCGCCGCATAGGCGAAGTTGCGAAACTCATGACCGATGCTGGCCTGATCGTGCTGACAGCCTTCATCAGCCCTTTTCGCGCCGACCGGCAGTTGGTGCGGGACATGATCGATGGAGGCGAATTCATCGAAATCCATGTCGATACGCCGCTGGAAGTTGCCGAGGCGCGCGATGTGAAGGGGCTTTACAAGAAGGCGCGCGAAGGGAAGCTGAAGAACTTCACCGGTATCGACAGCCCTTACGAACCACCGGAAAGTCCGGAAATTCGCGTCAACACGGTGGAAATGACACCCGAAGAGGCGGCGGACCATATCATCGCGAAGATCTTGCCATTGAAGTAGGTGCGTCGACGGATGTAAAGGATGCATGCTCGCACCAGATGGTCGTGGGCTGGCCGTCCGCGCCATTTCGGTAACCTGAGAAATCGATGCAAATCAGCGAACGTACTTACCAGATCGCGCTAGTCGAAGATGACGGCGCTCTGCGTACTTTGCTGACCCGCTATCTCCGACAGAGCGGGTTTCCCGTTCGCGGGTACGCGACGGCTGCAGAATTTCGGGCATCTGCCGACCAATTCGACTTGGTCATTCTCGATGTCATGCTCCCTGCCACCAGCGGTCTCGACCTGTGCCGATGGTTGCGCGAGAGGAGTAAGGTTCCGATCATCTTCATCAGTGCACGGTCGAGCCATACCGATCGGATCGTGGGGCTGGAACTTGGTGCGGACGACTATCTAATCAAGCCGGTGGACCCAGGCGAACTGGTTGCGCGTATCCGATCCGTATTGCGCCGCTCGGAAGAAGCCGGACAACGTGACATGGCAGACTATGCATCGATCGTTCGGTTCGAAGGCTGGCAAATGGACCGTCGCCGGCGCGAGCTGTTTGCCCCGGAAGGTTCACGCGTATCCATTTCGGAAGCGGAATTCGACCTACTCAACGTGTTCATCAACATGCCACAGCGCGTTATTGGCCGGGACACTCTGCTCGAGCATTCCAGAAGCCGCTTGCCGGGCCGCGACCATAGCGATCGCAGCGTGGATGTGCTTGTAAGCCGCCTGCGCCGCAAGCTCGGGTCTGTCGATGGCGGGCGCGACTTGATCCGCACAGTGCGAGGCGTGGGATACGTCTTTACTGCGTCAGTAGACGCGTGATGGCACGACACAGTCTCTGGCCCAAGGGTCTGACCGGAAGGGTAATCCTCGTTCTGGTGCTGGCCGTACTTTTCCAGTTCCTTGCTGGCAGCGTGCTAATTCGCACCGGAGAGATGCACATACAGCGTCAGGATCTAGGGCGACGGGTTGCCGAACAGGTGCTGATCGCGGAACGTATCATAACTGCCGCCGATCGATCGGACCGCAGTCGCCTGCTCAAAAGCCTGTCTACAATTCATACAAAACTGGAACTCGTCGAAGGCAGCCCGGAGATTGGTCCGGGCATAGATGCGGAAGCGAGGGAAATTGCGAATGCAATTTTCGAGTTCGAGCCAGCCCTGGCCAATTACGAATTGCGCCTTTCTCTCGAGACAGGTTCATTTCTCAACCTTGAGCGCCAAGTCATTGGCGCTATCGAGATAGACGAAGACACATGGATTGGCTTCACGACGCAGGAAAGGGTCGCCGACTGGCGGCTCCTGCTGGAAACCTCGATCCGGGTTGGACTGATAGCCGTACTGATCCTTGGATCCGCCGCCGTGCTTGTCCGTACGCTGAGCGCGCCCCTTCGCCGGCTGTCGGAAAATGCGCAGTTGATCGGAACGTCCGGGCGGATCTTTTTCGATGATACCACCGGCCCGGAAGAACTGCGCGAGGTTTCGCGGGCTCTGAACGCAATGCAGGAACGGCTGGAAGGCGTGATCGATCAGCGAACGCAAGCGCTGCTTGCGGTCGGCCATGATCTGCGCACGCCGCTGGCCCGGTTACGTCTGCGAGTGGATGGAATCGAAGATCGGGCGGATCGAAGCGCGGCACGTGAGGACATCGATCAGATGACCCGCATGCTGCAGGAGCTCTTAGAGTTCTTCGAGACTGGCGAGAGCCAGTTGGATCGCGAACCGACGGAACTGTCCAGTCTGTGCCAGATGATCGCGGAAGCCTTCGACGACTTGGGAGCAGACGTTCGTTTCGAGGGCCCTGACCGCTTGGTAATCGACGCCGTGCACGATCATCTGGCAAGGGCCATCGAGAATCTGGTCGATAACGCCATCAAATATGGCGGCAACGCGACGATCACGCTCGCCACCGATCCAGACTGGGCCATTGTGTCGGTGGAAGACAACGGCCCCGGCATCCCTGCATCGCAATTCGCTCGGGTGATGCACCCATTTGAGCGATCCGACGCAGCGCGCTCTGGCAGGCATCCCGGGATGGGCCTTGGGCTGAGCATCGCTCGCAACGTCGCGGAGGCCCATGGCGGCCGTCTCGAACTCGCCAACCGCAGCGGCGGAGGACTTCGGGCGACGCTGACGTTCCCCAAAAAATAGCACCTGCAACACTTTGTTACATTCGGGGCGATGCACAGCAATGTTCGAGCGCCATTGTGCACTGCGAAAGATTTCGTCCCCCCACCAAGCAGGAGCCAGAAATGGAACAGCTGATGAAAGGCGTGTCGCGGTTTCGCGATGCGGTCTATCCCGAACACAAGCAACGCCTCGAGACCCTCGGGCGCGACGGGCAAAGCCCCACGACTTTGATGATAAGCTGTTCCGACAGCCGTGTGGTACCTGAACTCATCACCCAGTCCCAACCCGGCGAATTGTTCGTGATCCGCAATGCGGGCAACATCGTACCGCCCTGGCAGCGGGTAAACGGCGGCGTGACCTCCACGATCGAATATGCCGTCATGGGCCTCGGCGTTACAGACATCGTCATTTGCGGCCACGCCGACTGCGGCGCGATGAAGGCGCATTTCGCGCCCGAAGGCGCTCTCGATGCCATGCCATCGGTCAAGGAATGGATTGGTCATTCCACCGCTGCACACTCGGTAATCGAAGCTTGCTGCGGCTCGGCAGACGATGGCGAAAAGCTTGACCGCCTCGTGGAAGAGAATGTCATTCTTCAGCTGACGCATCTGCGCAGCCACCCCTGCGTAGCCGCTGCACTTGCTAAGGGCGAACTCCGCTTGCATGGCTGGGTGTTCGACATCTCCGAAGGCGCAATCCGCGCGCTCGACGGCGAAAGTGGCAAATTCCGCCGCATGGAAGATCCCCAGCACCCGGTCCCGGTTGCCGATTTCGGCGGTAATCGCCAGCAGGCTCGGGAAGCGGCCTGACCTCCCAGTCCCTTCCCAGGGCCGGTGCCCGTTCGCAGGAGTTCGAGCGCACCGGCCCACCCTCCCGTCAGATCTGCTGACCCGAGACTTTTACACTAAGGAGCCGTCGTGGCCGACAAATCGTCGTTATTCTCGTCCTTGGGCAAGGACATTCCCGCTTCAATCGTGGTGGCGCTCGTCGCCCTGCCATTGTGTCTGGGTATCGCGCTCGCTTCGGGCGCGCCCTTGTTCTCCGGGCTGATCGCGGGGATCGTCGGCGGCATCGTCGTCGGTGTCCTCTCCAAATCGCAACTTTCGGTCAGCGGCCCCGCAGCGGGCTTGACCGTGATCGTCCTCGACGCATTGACGGTCCTGCCTACCTGGGAAATCTTCCTCCTGGCAGTTCTGCTCTCCGGTTTGCTTCAGGTCGGGCTTTACTTCACCCGTTCAGGGACTCTGTCGGAATTCGTGCCCAGTTCGGTCATCACCGGCATGCTGGCGGCGATCGGCCTGATCCTGATCCTCAAGCAAATTCCTTATGCCATGGGCTATGACGGGGATTTCGAAGGCAGCCTCAGCTTCCTCCAGCCTGATGGTCTCAACACGATTTCCGCCTTGTTCTACTCCGTTTGGGATTTCTTCCTGCTGGGGCCGATCATCATCGCAGTGGTTTCGCTTATCTTCCTCTTCTGGTGGGATGCAAACCGGCCCAAAGACGGCCTGCTGAAGCTCCTGCCCGGACCACTGGTTGTCGTTCTGTTTGGCGTGCTTGCAAACGAAGCGTTCAAGCTCTTCGCACCCGGGCTCGTCATCGACCCAAGCCAGCTCGTACAGGTCCCCGTATCCGAATCGCTGGGCGAATTCGTCGGACAGTTCCGTACTCCCGACTTCTCGGCCATCACCATGCCCGACGTATGGATCGTCGCAGTGACACTAGCGATCGTGGCCAGTCTGGAATCGCTGCTGTGCGTCAAAGCCGTCGACGAAATCGACCCACGCCGCCGTACGACCGACAAGAACCACGAACTGCTCGCACAGGGCGGTGGTAACTTCGTTTCCGGCCTGATCGGCGGCCTGCCGCTCACGTCCGTTATCGTCCGGTCTTCGGCCAACGTCGCCGCTGGAGGTGAAACCAAGACTTCGGCCATCCTCCACGGCTTCTGGTTGCTCCTGAGCGTTCTGCTGATCCCGGTCGTACTCAACCTCATCCCGCTTGCTGCGCTCGCTGCGATCCTCATTCAGGTCGGCTACAAGCTCAACACGCCTGAACTCTACAAGCGCCGCTGGGCACAGGGCTGGCATCAGTTTGTGCCCTTCATGGCCACTATCGCAGCAATCCTCTTCACCGATCTGCTTCGCGGCATCATCATCGGACTGGTCATCGGCTTCGTATTCGTCGTCGCCCGCAACTTCCGCACTGCAGTCAGCGTAGCCAATGATGGTGATTTCTGGATGGTCCGCGCTCGCCGCAACCTTTACTTCATTCATAAGTACGAGTTGCAAAATTCGCTCAACAAGGTGCCCGAAGGCGCGAGCGTGGTGATTGATCTCGAACGGGCGGAATTTGTCGATCCGGACAACATCGACATCATCAACAGCTTTGCCCGCAACGCCAAGTTCCGCGACGTTTCGGTCACCATCCGCGGCGATGTCGACCACCTCGAAGACACTCCGCTGGAAGCCCCTGCCAAGAAGGTAGCTTACACATGAAGACCATTCGAGAACTGAAGCTGTCCAACAAGGCCTGGTCGGACGAGATGCGTGAGCGCAAGAAGGACTATTTTGCGCGGCAGACGGTCGGCCAGAATCCGGAAGTGATGTGGATTGGCGGATCCGACAGTCGGGTATTTCCGCACCAGATCACGCAGACCCGACCGGGCGAATTGTTCATCCATCGCAATCTCGCCAACCTGGTCTACTCGGATGATGACAATCTGATGGCGGACTTGCAGCATGCGGTCGACGATCTGAAAGTCGCGCACATCATCCTGTGCGGCATATACGGTTGCAACGGCATGGGTGCCGTATTGAATGGCGACGCGACGGGCCACATGCATTCCTGGCTACGTGCTTTGCGGGAGGTCTACGAAGAAAACCGGCTGGAAGTCGATTCGATCGAAGATCCCTTGGATCGGCAGAACCGTTTGGCCGAACTCAACGTCCGTGAACAGCTTCGCCGACTTTCGCAGCTCGACATTGTGCGCGCTGCCTTGGAACGCGGGCAGGACCTGACCTTGCATGGCTGGATCTATGATTTGAGCAACGGCAGGCTGACCGAATTGTTCGAAGTCGAACCCGTCAGCGAAACGTCGGGCTTTGCTATGCCTCTGCAGGATGTTCCGCAGATGGAAGACCATCTCGCCGTTGCAGAGTAATTGAATGCATGGTGTGGTAGCGAGGAGGCCCCACGCGCCTCTCGCTACCACACCTAACCTCGCGGTCAGGCAAACGCACCCAGTTCCTTCTCAAGCTTGGACAACCACGGTGCATAGGGCTTCCATGCCCCTTGCCCGGACCGGTTGAGCGGACGTCGAACCTGTTCGGAACTTGCCGTCCGTACCGCCCGCTCAGTTCGGTGGAAATCGAGGCAGGATTCTTCGAACGGAAGGCCGATATGATCCAGCATGCGCCGGGTCTGGCCTTCCAGATCATCGAGCACATCCTCGTGGTTCACTCGCAGGACCCGGCCGGGAAGCACACTATCCCAATGGCCCATGAGACCGACATAATCGCGGTAGTAGCGACCGATCTCCGTCAGTCCGTACGTGAAGTCCTGCCCCTCGGCAAAAAGCTGTTTGAAGCCCGAGAAGCAGCAATCCATCGCATCGCGCCGCGCATCGATAATGGTCGCGTTGGGCAGTATTAGGTGGATCAATCCGATGTGGCGGAAGTTGTTCGGCATCTTGTCGATGAAGAACGGCGCGCCCTGTCTGTGAATGCGAGTATCCTCGATGAAGCGATTACCCATTTCAGCGAATTGATCCGCGTCAAGATCGTGGAGCACCTCAGGATAACGGCTCTTGCCGGCCTTCCGCCCCCGCAATTTGTGCGCGAGCGCGAGGATATTCGGCAGTTCCAGTGTCCCATCGATCTGTGAGTGACTGGCAAGGATCTGTTCGAGCAGTGTCGATCCGGCGCGCGGCAGGCCGAGGATGAAGATCGGGTCCCGCACACGGCTACCCACATTCGCCTTGCTCTCAAATAATTCAGATGTGCAGACTTTCTTCTGCGCGTCCATTTCAGCAGTCATCCGGTCGGCATCATAACCGGTTTGACGGCGCTTCAGATCATTGCCGAGTTCATAAAAGCGGAATGACTGGGCATGTTCGGCGCGGTCTTCGAAGGCCTTGCCGAGCGCGAAAGCAAGGTGAACCCGGTCCATGAAGCCAATGTCCGTGCGCGCTGCCTGCCCTTGCATTGCGGAAAGCTCTGCTTCGGTAAAACGATAGGTCTTGAGATTGGCTAGCGCGTAATACGCATCCCCATGTCCGGGCCGCGCAGCGATCGCCGCGCGATAGGACGCCACAGCGCGTTCCTGATCCCCGACCGTCTTCAGCGCATGGCCGCGCGATGTCAGCGTCGCCGGATCGCCGGGCAGGCGCGCCAATACACTATCGAAAAGTTCGAAGGCCCGGTCGTAATTGCCAGTCTGCATGCTTTCGATCGCCAGGTGGGACTGAAACAGCGGGCTGTCAGGATCTCGCCGATACAGCGCCTCTGCTTCTTCGCATGAGCGAGCGAACTTTTGTCGCTTGCGAAGCACGTCGATATAATCGAGCCGAACCTGAATATTATCGGGCTCGAATGCCGCGGCGCTCTCCAGCAGGAATTCCGCATCATCAAGTATCCCCAGCCTCAGGCCGATCTGAGCCAGCAACCGCATCGCTTCGACATGCTTGGGATTGCGGCGCAGAAAGTGTCGGCAGATTTCTTCTGCCCGCAGTGGTCGGCCTTCATGGAGATGATGCGTCACCGCAATCAGCTCTTTAGGCAAGGCCAGGAGACGCCGTTCCTGATTGCGCGCAGTTGTCGCTTCGCCCATTCGACCAGCCGCTTCGAGTAATTCCGCCTGTGCGCGCCAGCTTGCCGCGAGCGCGGGATTGAACCGGACTGCGCGGCCATAAGCTTCAACTGCTTGCTCCGTTTCGCCCGTCGCACGCGCGAGGTGGCCGGCCTCCTGCCAGGCGCGTCCATATTCGGGGATCTGGGCGTGCAGGCGGTCCAGATAATCCTGCGCATCTTGGTGGCGTGCCAGATAACGGTTTGCGACCGCCGCGATATAGAGCGCCTCGGCATCATTCGGGACATCGGCCAGGATGGCCTCGGCAAGTGCCAGCCCCCGCTCGAAAGCGTTGGCCTGCAGCGCTTCCTGCGCGTCCTTCAGCGTTTGGTCACGCCGATCCATCCTGTCTCCTCGTTATTTCTTGTACAAATGGCGGAGGCGAGCCTCAAGCTGCGCCCCCGCCATAGATACGACCGTTGTTCTGGGTCAGTAGCTGAAGGTGGCTTTCGCGCCCACCGTCAGCGGCCTATTTGTTACGATGCGCGCGCGATCGTAATAAAAGTCGCCCGCGATTTGAGCCCGCTCGTCAAACAGGTTCGCCCCGTAAACCTCGAACCGCCACTGATCGTAGGATACGCCCGCCGACAGATCGACCACGGTGTAGCTGTCGAGCTCCAACCGATTGATGGAGATAATGTCGGTGAACTTTGAGGCTGAATGCGAAATGGACGGCTGGATAAAAGCGCCAAGCTCGTCGGTCAGATCCCACTCATAGCGCACCCGCAGATTACCCTGAAAGGATGGGGCATAGGCAAGATCGGATCCAACCTGCACGTCGTCCGTCGGGGTCAGGACCTCGGTAATCTCGGTATCGAGCAATGACACCGCACCCGAAAGCGTCAGACCGGGCGCTGCATAAGGCGCGAAGGTGAAATCGGCTTCGAAACCCTTGATCTCTGCATTCGCCGCATTGTCCGAAAAGAACAGATTGGTGATACTGGGATCGAAAATGGTAGTCTGCAGATTGCTGATGTCGACGTAGAATAGGCTGCCGTTGATACGCAGCTGACGATCGAACAGTTCGGTTTTCGCGCCGATCTCGTAGTTCTTCACCTCGTCCGATTCCAGCTCGAACGGAACCGTGAAGCCGTCCGGTCCCTGCGCTCCGCCGGGACGATTGAGCAGACCGGGACGGAAGCCTTCCGAATAGGTCGCATAGAACAGCAGATCTTCCGTCGGGGTGAAATTGACAGTCCCCTTGAAGATCACGCCCTCGGTCTTCGCCTTGTCGGGTGCACGGATCGCGTTGAACACCTGTTGCGCCTGAGCAGCAGTAAGTCCTGCTGCCTGTATGTCCTCAAGGCTATCATCGCGTCCGAAGGTCTGACGCAGATCGGCATCGCACGACCCGATGAAGGTATATTGCCCATCGCCATCATAGAGATCCGACAGGTTTGTGCCAAAGGCGTTCGCATCCTGCGCAGCGCCCGCATTGCAGAAGGAACTGTTGGCTGTGCCTTCGAAATCAACCTCGACGTTGTAATACCGGGCGCCGCCGGTGATCGACAGCAAATCGGGAACAAGGTCGAAGGTGGCCTCCCCGAAAATGCCGAACTGCTGATCGGTACGCTTCACGTCGTTACGGAAGATGACGCCATACGGAAACGGCCCGGCATCGCTGGCGTAGGCTCCAGGGAAAGGGAAGTTCCGCGCAAACCCGCCGAACGGCTGGGCCAGTTCGCTACCCGGATAGGTATAGTCGTTGCGTTCCTTGAGCACGAGGTCGGAATAGAACCCCCCTGCGGTCACACGGAAGCGATTTTCCTCCGGCGTGCTTAGCCGCAATTCCTGCGTAAACACCTGAAGATTGCTATCCGAGGTGACATAGAGGTTGGGCGCCTGACATGTCCCGCTTGGTGCCGCATCGCCGGGATAGCTGACCGACCCGTCGCAGATGTAATATGGAAGATACTGGCCGGCGAAAAGATAATCCGAATAGTCGATCCGCTGCTCGGTTTCGCGTTCCGTGTAAGCACCGTTGTAAATCACATCGAGCATGCCCAGACGGCCCTCGACGCTCCAGGCGGTGTTGGAGAAATCGTCCTCCAGCCGGTCGTCTTCAAAGCGCTGGATCTCCAGATTATCGAGATCGAGTTCCGGATCGGCGAAGAATACTCCGTCGCTCTCCAGACTTTGGCGGCTGTGCGCTACGGTGATCCGCCAGTCCGGCGATACCTCGTAGAGGGCCGAGACGCGGAAGCCTGAATATTGGGTGTCGTTGAAGTCATTCTCGACCAGCCCAGCGTTATTCGCCTCGATGAAGTTAACGCCCGACAGGTCATCGCCCGATTGAAAGCCGGCGCGATTGGGCGCCACAGGCACACCGTTGTCGCGCACCGTTCCGGCTGGGCGAAAGCGCGCGCTTTCGCTGGCGTCGCGGGTGCCTGCGACATTGTCGATGTAGCCGCCCTGATCATCGAGGTAGACGACGCCGCGCACGGCGAGATTGTCGGTCACCGGCACATTGAGCATGGCTTCGGCCTTGTAGCTCGCCTCGCCCCCCTTGGTAAAGGACGTGCCGACACTGACCCGGGTGTCAAAGCCCGACAGATCGGGCTTGTTGGTGATGAGCCGCACGACACCAGCCTGTGAACTCGCTCCGAACAACGTGCCCTGAGGCCCGGAAAGAACTTCGATCCGTTCGAGGTCGGCGGCATAGACGTCCAGATTACGACCCGGCTGCGCCAGCGGCTGCTCGTCGAGATAAAGCGAAACGTTAGGAGCAAGACCCGCGACGCCTGCCGTCGTGAGGTTTGGCGTGGTCGACGCAAGGCCGCGAATATAGATCGTGCTCTGGCCGGGGCTGCCGCCGCCAGCGGTCACGGTGGGCAACTGCTGCAGATAATCGTCGAAGGTCGCGATGTTAAGCTGGTCGAGCTGTTCCTGACCCAGGGCCTGAACCGAAACCGGTACGTCCTGCAGATCTTCGCTGCGACGCTGGGCGGTGACAACGATGGTTGTGACGCCGCCTTGGCGCGGCTGCCTCTGAGCGCCGGTCCGGCTCTCGGGCTGCGTGGCGGTTCCCGAAGTAGTGGAACTCTGCGCGTGCGCATGTGTGGGTGAAAGAAGTGCAATCGCAAGCGCACCGAATGATATGCCTTGTGCGGTTTTAAATAGGATAATGGCCCCCTTGAAGATGTCATGCGTGAAGTCGATCAACCGGCGCGACAAGTCGGCTAGGTATCGACGATGATGGATGTTGTGTGGGGGCGACCTACGGAAGCTGGTCCCGTTCGGCCACCGAAGTGCCCCTATTTCCCGGGATTGGCCGATGGCTGTTGCTGCAATGCAACAATTAATCCCGCCACCCGGCAGTGCCGGTCACTTAGTTGTGCTGTTGATCACTTCTTGTCCGCTGCGACCCCGACCGCCGTCGTGGGCACGCCCTGATGTTTACGGATCAAGTCGTAACAGATCGCCTTCACGATCGAAATCGCCATCAAGGCGACGACGAACGAGAATGGGAGTGCGCCAATGATCATCGTGATCCGGATCGCCTCGATTCCCCCAAGAACCAGCATGCTGCCGACTACTGCGGCGAGAGCGCCCCCCCAGAACAGGATGTGCTTTCGATGTTCGCCTTCCGTGTCGCCTGCTCCGTTGATCGTATTTACGATCAGGATCGCGCTGTCGGTGGAGGTCACCAGATAAGTCATCAAAAGCACCACGATCATGCCCGAGACGGCAAACGCCGTTCCAGGATCTAGGATGACGGCTAAGGTCGCATAAAGCTGGTCGGCCATCGTGGCATTCACAATGGTGCCACCTGCACTTCCATTGAGTTCAAGGGCGATCGCGGTGCCGCCAAGCAATGTCATCCAGATGAAGCATACCAAAGATGGGACGAGAACCACGCCGAAGATATACTCGCGGATCGTCCGCCCTCTTGAAATGCGGGCGATGAACATGCCGACAAAAGGGGAGAACGCGATCCACCACGCCCAGTAGAACACCGACCAGTCCAGCTGCCACGCTACCAATTGCTCTCCTACGGGGCTCTCATCGGAAAACAGGGTGAGCGACAGGGGAATGAAATGCCCGATATAATCCGCGATTCCCTGGCCCAGCAGTTTCAGGGCAAATAGGCCGGCGCCCATGATCGCGAACAGCAAGAGCAGCAGAAAGGACAGGCCAAGATTGAGGTTGGAAAGCCACTTGATACCCTTTCCCACGCCCGACAGCGCACTGAGGGTAGAGGCACCGACCAGAATGGCTAGGGCAAGCGCAATGGCAGGCAGGGAAGAGGACCCATCCGGATTGAGCAGCCAATCACCCAGGCCAACGCGCGAAAGACCGACAACGAATTGTTCTACGCCGAGGCCCATGGTCACTGCAACGCCGAGTATGGTTGCCACGACCGCGACGACATCGACCACGTGGCCGCCAAATCCGGACATGGTCTTTCCGAACAGAGGAACCAGAGCGGACCGGATCGTCAGCGGAAGATCGCGCCTGTACGCAACGTAGCCGATCGCCAGCCCCACAAGGGCATATGTTCCCCAGGCCGCGAAGCCCCAGTGGAGGAACGTATAGACAAATGCAGGCCGCACCGCGTCCCAGGATTGCGCCTGGACCGCGCCGCGGATGATGTCTGGATTTTCAGAAAAATGGGAGAGGGGCTCACCCGTCGAATAGGTGAGCAGCCCGATACCGATGCCCGCGCCAAATAGCATGGCAAACCACGAGAGGCGTGAGAACTCAGGCTTTTCTCCGGCATATCCTATCCTGAGGCTGCCGGTTTGTGGGAAAATTGCCAGGATGGCACAGATCGCTATGAGCGCCGCCACAAGATAGACATACCAGCCGGCGAAGGACGATATGATCGTTGAATTGGCCGCCGACAGGGTCTCGTTGGCGCTGACTGGGAAGAAGATCGCCCACAGGATGATGAGCGTGACTATGATCTTCGCTGGGATTGTCACCTGACGGCTGAAGCCATCGTAAAAGCCGCGATCGGCCGTGCTGATCGGCAGTTCGACCAATGGCGGGGCTATCCCCTTGGGCTCATCGGATGACATGGTTCTCTCGCTGACTTGGCTGTCCCAAGGTTCGGCGAACAGTGGGTAAGGATGCTGGCATCATACGGACGATCGTCAAGAGATCAAATGGCACTGCCATCTTAAGCACGGCGCTATTGTCCCAGCGCACATTGGAACAGGCCCCCGATGTCAGGCCGCGGTACGCGGCGTCTATTGCGGCAGGTAAAACATCGACCGCCTTGCCCAGCCCGCACAAAGCACCCAGCATTCTCACCGGCGCGCACTAGGCAAAGGTTGGATTTTTCAAGCTTTTCTCAATCTTTCCATACTAACGCGATGCTTCAGTTCCACTTAACCACGCCTCGAGAAGCCTCGCCCAAGCAATGGTCGCAATCCTCATCACTCTCGCTGTCGCCGGCATGGTGGGCATAGCGCTGGCCGTTTGGCTCAGGCCGCAACTCATCCAACTGCACGGCGCCATAGAGCGCGCTGAAGGACTGATCGGAGTAAAGCATACCGGCGGATTTCTGACCCGGGCGTCACAAATAATCGTGGCAATGGAGCAGGCGCTCCAAAGCTCAGCGCCGCGTGCGCAATCTCACGCGATTTCGGGTTTGCCGACGCGCGAACCCTTGATTGCGCGGATGAAGAGCGATCGAAAGGGTACACTCGGCATCCTGGCGTTGAAAGACTACGATCGCTTGTGCGCCTTCGACCCAGAATCGGCAGAGCGCTTGTTGCTGATCATGGTCGAGCGTTTGATGGCAATGGTGCCAAGAGATCAGCTCGTCGCACAGCTTGATCGCTCCCATTTGGCTATCTGGATTGGCCCGGACATGGAGTTGGCGGCGGCGACTACCGAGGTGGAAGCACTCGCCTACTCATTGGGCGATCGCTGGTGTGACGGCGAAAGAGAAATTTTTCCCGAAATCGCATTCCGTACCGGAGAGTTCACGTCCGACAGCGGAGCTCCCGAAGCCTTGCTGTCGCAAACCCTTTCATCATTCTCGGTTCCACTGATCACCGACGTGCGGGAGATCGTATCGAGCATCGATCCGGTGATCCAGTCGCGCGAGCGCTTCCAGATAGAACAGGATCTGCGTCAGGCTGTCGGACGGGACGAACTGCGCATGCAGTTTCAACCTCTGATAGACGCGTCGACAGGGCAGGTGTCGGGGGCAGAGGCATTGCTCCGTTGGCACCATCCCACGCGAGGACTGATCCCGCCGACCCGCTTTATTCCGATCATGGAAGCTTCCGATCTGTCGCCTGAAATTGGCCTTTGGGCTCTTAACCGGGCGGCGCGAGAGGCACGCCAATGGCGCGACGGTGGACATGATTTGCGTGTTGCGGTCAACGTGTCCGGTAGACAGTTGGATGGCGCAGACCTGCCGCTCCTGATCGAACGGACACTGGCACGACATGATCTCGGTGGGGAAGCTCTGGAGATCGAACTGACAGAAACTGTTGCCCTTGCCGAAGGCGACTGCGCCGCGCGCCTTAGCGACGCTCTGCGGTCGCGGGGCATCCGGATCGCAATCGACGATTTCGGCACCGGTTATTCCAGTTTCGCGGCGCTCAATGCCATCGCCTTCGACAAGATAAAGATCGACCGGGCATTCGTAACTGACGTTCATGCCCGACGCGAAAGCCAGGCGATCTGTTCCAGCATTCTTACGCTTGGCCGGGGGCTTGGCATTAACGTCTTGGCTGAAGGCGTCGAAACAGCCGAAGAATTTCTATGGCTGCGCGATCATGGATGTCGTTTCTTCCAAGGTTTCTATTTCGCCCGGCCGCTTTCGGGCGAGGACTTCCTGACTTTTGTCAAAGACGAACAGACGCTCAACAAATTGTTGCAGCCGGACACACAACTGATTTCTGAGAGGATGCGGGCATGACGACCCTTTTGCGGAGCGTGAACATAGGAATGGGCCTGCTTGGTGTTCTGGTGCTGAGCGCATGCTCGTCCGGACCAAAGAGCATAGTGCCCGCTTCGGCCATACAGCAGGTCGATCCTGATGAGGTCGAAGAAATTGCAGCTTTGCTTGACCGGGGAGAGGTTCGATCCGCGGAGAAACGACTCCGGAAAGGTTTGGACCGGGATCCGATGAACCCTTCCCTGCAAGTCCTTCTACAGGGGATCGAAGGTGACGCCCGAACCGATCTGGGACCGAAAAACTTCAGCTACACCGTCCGCTCTGGCGAAACGATGACGGAATTGGCTGAACGCTTCCTTGGCAACCGCCTCAAGTCCTATCAACTGGCGAAATATAACGGTATCGATGTGCCGGACGCATTGGAAGTCGGGCGCGAACTTCTGATACCCGGACAGTCACCCAATGCAGCGAGCACCCCTCGATCGACACCAAAGGCGGAAAAAGCCGCACCTGCCCGCCCAAAAACGGAAGTGGCAAAGCCAGCTAAGCCGGCAGCCGCCCCTGGGCCACGCAAGACTGTCGATCATGCTGCTGTCCGTCGTGCGCGCTCCGCGGGGCTTGTTGCCCTCAATCAGGGCAATGTGAAACAAGCGGTTTCGCTGCTCCGCCGCGCAGCTGCGCTCGACCCAGACAACAAGGCAATTGCAGCTGATCTGCGCCGGGCGGAACAGATTGCCGCAACTGTCAGGGCACGACAGTAATTGGTTGATAAGACTTTTACTTTAATGCCGCGTCACCTGCCGATTAGACTATCGAGCTGGAAGGGACGCGCACAGTATGATCGAACGGCTCGACCGTTACAGGATAGAGGGCAAGCTTGGCGAAGGCGCCATGGCGGACGTTTACCGTGCACACGATCCGGAAATCGGTCGTACGGTTGCCATCAAGGTTCTCAAATCCGAATTCGCCAGCAATGCAGACATTGGTAGTCGCTTCCTGCGCGAAGCGCGGGCCGCAGGTGCCCTGAGCCACGCCAACATCGCGACAATCTATGACGTAGGTGAGGCCGACGGAATTGCCTACATCGCGATGGAGTTGGTGGACGGACGGCCGCTCGACCGCTGGATTGCGGCCAATGGCAGGATTCCGCACGAACGAACGCTCCACCTAGCACTGCAACTCGCGCAGGCTCTCGGCTATGCGCATAGCATGGGGATCGTGCATCGCGACGTGAAGCCATCCAACATTTTGATCTCCGAAGATGGGAAGACCGTAAAACTGCTCGACTTCGGGGTAGCGAGAATGGGCGATGCCGATCCCTCCGCGCTTGAGAGGACGCAGGTGGGCCAGCTTGTCGGCACACCGCGCTACATGAGCCCCGAACAGGCGCTCGGTCTGCCGGTAGACGCCCGTTCCGACCTCTTCTCACTCGGGGCGGTTTTCTACGAAATGACAACCGGAAAACCAGCTTTCCCTGGCGGAGAACTGGCAGTGCTCGCAATCCAGATCGCTCAGGGCAAAGTCACGCCGATCGGAGAGGTCACCACTGATTGCCCACCTGGACTTCGCGCGGTCATAGACAGACTTCTCGCGAAAAAACCCGAGCAACGTTATGCGGACGGCACTGCCCTCGCCCAAGTGCTCGAACGCGAAGTGAACGACGCACGCGAAGGAGGCGCAGTTTCGCGAGGCCTTTCTTTGCGGTTCAAAGTTCCAATCGCGCTCTTTCTAGTCACGGCCCTCGCCTTGGCGGCTTGCGTCAGCGTCATTCTTCACCGCCAGCAGCAAGCACTCGAAACGATGGCGGCAGCGACCGGCAACAGCATTGCAGCCTTCATAACCGGCAATGCTGCCGTCACGATTGCAGAGAACGCCGGAATGCCCTCTGCGCAGCAGGACTGGACAGCTCTTCAGGCGTTTGTCACCACTGCCGCGCAAGACGACGCCATGCGCGGAATTATCGTCGCCGACGCAGATGGCACCATCCGGGCGTCCAGCAACCCACGACTTATTGGCAGGCGCTATCAGAGTCATGACGCCGAGAGCGCGATCCTGGAACAGCCGGATCGGCGCGTCACAAATGTGTCCGAAGCGGATGGCGGTGGCATGCGCTTTGTTCATCCGGTGAACTATGCCGGGGTCCGGTTCGGAACAGTAGACCTGGTGCTGAAACGCGACGCGCTCAATGCGGCCCTCTATACATCGAAGGCTTTGTTTGCAGGGCTTTCGGCCGCTGTCATGGCCGTAGTCCTGCTCATTGGTTATTTAAGTGGCGCGTTTGTGGCGCGTCCATTGCGTCGCCTGCGAAAGGCGCTGGATGAAATGACGGCGGGCGATCTCACCACTCGCATTTCACATCAGCGCCGGGACGAGGTGGGCGAGGCTTTCGATGCCTTCAACCGCGCAGCATCCACCGCTGAGGTGCGCAGTGCCAGCACCTCGAAACCGTCCGATACCGCGGTTCTTGCTACCCGGATCGCGGCGTAGGAGCATCGCAATGTACATGCTTCAACTGTTCGATATCGACGACGCAGTCCAGCCGATCGACGCACGGCTGTTTGCTACGGGGAACCTCACGATCGGACGCGACGCTGCTGCCGACTGGAGTATTGCAGACCCCAATTGCGAAGTGTCCCGCAATCACTGCGAACTTCGGATCTCGGACAATGGCCTGTCGCTCCATGTCAGCGGAGCGAACGGCGTTTATGACGACTTCAGCGGTGCCCGTTATCCGGACGACGCCGAATTGGTGCTCTCTCTGCCGGCAACATTGAGGCTGGGACGGTTCCGCATCGTCATCGCTCCTGCGCCCCTTGCCGCATCGCCTTCCGGCGCAGCAGATCGCACGATGGTTCTTACTCCTCCGCTTGGCACATCGACCGACGTTCCCAGCGAATGGGACGAACCGACAGATCAATCGACACCTGCCAGCGGAACGCTTCTGGAAGCTTTCTGTCAGGGCGCCCAACTCGATGCCTCGCTATTGTCCAGCGAAGACCCCGATGAGATCATGCGCCGCGCGGGCGCTCTTTACCGCCAGATGGTCCTTGGAATTGGCGACCTTATGTCCGAACGCAATGCTGCGCGGCAAAGATACAGCCTCAACCGGACAACCATGTCGGGCCAAGACAACAATCCTTTCAAATGGGCACCGTCCCAAAGGCTCGCCGTCGACCTCCTGCTTGCAGAATCAACCGGCTTCATGTCCGGTCCTACAGCGCTCCAGGCTTCGTTTCGCGACGTCAAACGGCATCTCGTCGCTACCTTTGCAGGCATGCGCGGGAGCCTGCGCGCAGCGATCAACCATTTGAACCCCGATCGACTGGACGGGTCGGGTTCTCGACGCAAGACGTTGCTTCAGACGCGCTCTCAGTCAGCCTTGGAACAACTACGCGAGCGTCATGCCGAACTTTGTTCCGAGATCGCGGACGGTGTGCCGGGCGCGCTCGACCGCGCCTTCGTGGTAGCCTACGACGAAGCGGAAACGGTTGCTGATAAATGCGACTGAGCAGGTTCTTCCGGCATCGGAAAGAGAGCGATCCGCTGGCATCGGCGGATATTCAATCCGTAAGCCGCAGCCATGTCGGGCGGTTCCGCACTCTTAACGAGGACCGCATCCTCGATCGTCCGAATTCCCGGTTATGGGCAATCGCCGACGGCATGGGCGGTCATGTTAACGGCAGTCTCGCTGCAGAGACCGTCATTGCCCATCTTGGAGGTTTGCCGCAGGTACAGGAACCGGCGGCCATTCGCGCTGCCATCGAAGCGGCGAATGGCTCGATCCTTGAACAGGCTGGCGGAAAAAGCGGGACGACAATCGTCGCACTGAAAATATTTCATGACTGCGCGCGCATCTGGTGGGCCGGCGACAGTCGCGCCTATCGTTTGAGAGACGGGAGAGTGGACCTTCTCACCCGAGACCATAGCCTTGTACAGGAACTGGTCGAAGTGGGCGAAATTGCCGCCGACGAAGCGGCAGGACACCCTCGGGCCAATGTCATCACTCGTGCGCTCGGCATTGCCAGCAGTATCGATCTCGACGTGCGGGAGATCGAAGTGCGTGCGGGCGACCTGTTGCTTTTGTGCTCTGACGGCCTTTCTCGCTCGTTTGTCAGTGACGATCTTCGCAACGAGGAGCCGATCGATGCCATGGCTGATCGATTGCTCAGGAATGCACTCGAGCGAGACGGGCGCGACAACATCTCCTTCGTGCTCGTAAAAGCGTAAGCGTTCTCGATACCACCGACGTTGTGAGATCAACGGGGGAAATGCTCCAAAACCCCGGACAGCTCACAGCAGGAACCACATACCTCCCAGCAAAACGACCGAACCGGTTCCCATCAGACTGGCGACCAGCCGCAGGTTCATCCGCCTCAGGGGCTGGACAGAATGAGCGTCCAGCCGCTCGAGAACGCTGCAGGAATTACGCTCCGCGAGGTAGAATATCACCATCCCAGACAGGATGAAGCAGGATGCGATTGCCTTGGGCAACCAAGAGGGTTCCATCTTTCCAAACAAGGCATTGAATCCCAATCCGATGCCAACCGCTGCAAGACCTGTTCGCATCCAGCCCGCAAATGTTCTTTCATTCGCTAGCACGGTGCGGTCCTCAGCTAGATCGGTACGCTCTCCGGCAAGCTCGGCGGTGTCGCTCGATTTCGTCATATGCCTTCAGTGCCACGTCAGCCGCCGCTTTGCGCACAACATAAGTTGCGCCTCCTTTCGAGACGTATGTCTCGGTGTTCTGATGATAATTCCACATGATCTTTGTTGTGTGAAGGAACCCGATGGAGGCGATATTCGCTCAGTCGCTACGATCGACGCAATCCGTGTTTTGAACCAGTAAGCGCGGCATCATACGCCAGGCTCGTGAGAATCCATGTCGTTACAGCAAAGGGTACTGCTTGAATGTTCACGCAATTGCAGACGCCCCTTCCGGTTCATGTGATCGGCAAAGGCGCGGGGCTGGCTTTCGCAGTGATCGATTATGGCGCGGAGCATAATCTGATATGGGTGACTGCCCTGGATGAGGGCGGCGAAATCTGGTGTGCACCCAACCCGAAGGTGCGGGTCGCGGAGAACTGGTCGCTAGGTCGTAGCAGGGACTCGATAGCTGGCGCCGACAGTCTTGCTGCCCCGGAGGGTTATACCCCTTGAACCAGAAACCGATTGCCTTCTTCGCCCATCATCAGGGCCGGGGCCACGCAAACCGGATAATGGCGATCTCCAAACACATTCCTCCCGAAAGACCTATCACCATTTTGACTGCGAAACCGGGGCAGTTTGAAAGCCTACCTCGCGAGGCTGAGCTCGTCCGGCTCCCGGACATGATCGGCGCGCCATCGCGATCCAAAGCCTTGCACGACCAGGCGACACCATCCGTTCTGCATTGCGTTCCGCTCGGCGTAGACGAGATGCGCGATCATATGGGCATTATCGCCCAAACCTTACGGGCCATCGATCCGGCCCTTTTCGTCATCGATGTGTCCGCGGAGATCGCACTTCTTTCGCGCATCATGAGCGTACCAGCCGTCACGATCCGCATGCATGGCGATCGGTCAGACATTGGGCATCTCGCGGGATACGAAGCCTGTGTGGGCATGCTCGCGCCGTTCGACGACGCCATCGAACAGGATAGCTACCCTGACTGGGCTCGCTCGCGCACCTTTTACACTGGCGGCCTCTGCACCACGAAAGATCCAATCCTCACGCGAGACGAAGCCCGCAAACGGCTGGACCTGCCGCTCGACAAGCCCATTACGTTGGTGATCGCAGGCGGCGGTGGATCGGGTACTCCATACGCTCCGTTAACCGTGGCTGCCCGGGCAGAACCCGAAGGTCTGTGGCTCGTTGCAGGCCCCGTCCACCGCGAAGGACATGAAACGGATTTCGGCAACCTGCGCGAACTCGGATGGATCGATAATCTGACGGAGTTTCTGTGTGCGGCAGACCGGGTCGTTGCATCGGCCGGCGACAATACGGTCCATGAGATCGCGAGAGCGGCCAAGCCTTTCCTCTGCATTCCAGAGTGGCGATACTTCGATGAACAACAGGCCAAGGCTGCCGAGTTGGCCCGAGTAGGTGCCGCCATCCACCTCAACACTTGGCCAGCTTCGATACCAGACTGGCAACGTGCGCTCGCAGACACGGACGGGCTGGATGATTCGAGGCTCGCGACCCTTCACGACGAGGAGGCTGCGCAGAAGGCGGCGCAATGGCTGGAAAGCGAAGCGCGCCGTTTATGGGCTAACTGAAACGGACTTCCGGCCCCTGCGTTGTCTTGGCAATCTCTGACGCTGTTGGATGGCGGATCACGGTCAGCTTATCCGCATCACGCTCTATCAATCCGCGACGTGCGAAATCGTCCAGCCAGTAATCCATGCACCACTCATGCCAGCAATCGTGGAAAAGCGTCGCATTGCGGACAATGCTCTCGAAATGCTGGAGAGGCGGTTTGTTGATTGTGTGATGCTGATGGTAACATACCGTACCCCCCAGCCAGTAAAGTTCGGCTCCGGCTCTTTCGAGGCGGCGACCGAAATCCGTTTCTTCCGCGCCATAGCCGACGTATCGTTCATCCATGCCTCCTGCGCTGTCCCACGTCTTTCCTATAAGGATGAAGGCAAGACCCCAGATTTCACCAAAGTCCTGAATAGCCCTGGTTGCGCACATGGAAAGGTCGGGTTTCGCCGGGTGGCGCTTGCCTGCCCATTCGAGTTTGGTGACATCAGGCGCGCGCTGCGTGTGGTCCAGCCAGCCGTCCGGATTACCTGGAAGGTAGCGGACCTCGGGCAGAAAGACGCCATCGGGAAGTTGGTCGACGGCTTCGATCGCGCGTTTCACAAAGTTTCGATCAGGGATGCAGTCGACATCTAGAAAGGCCAGAATTTCTCCTTCCGCCTGATCGGCCGCATGGTTTCGCGCTTTGGCCAGCGGGAGGGCATCGCCATCGATTTGCAGCAGACGAATAGGGAACGGACAGTCTGGAGGAACTCGAGGCGCTAGGTCCTGCATGAAAGCGACGACCAGTTCGTCCGGCATTCTCGCCTGCGCGCATAGCCCGGCAATCAGATGATCCAGATGCACTTGGCGTCCCCGCACCAGCGTGAGCACAGATACCGAGCGGTACGTCATTGCCAGTGCCCGGCCTCGCTGTAGTGGCGGACCCCCTCAAGCACTCCCCCAGCGTGGGTAGCAGATGCCATATAGGCATGGGAGAGCGCGGGATCATCGCCGAGGCCGTCACTCCAGTTGCCGACGATGATGGGATGAGGACATGCGCGGAGCATGGCCCGGTCGTTCCCGCTGTCGCCTGCCACGACTACCTGCGATTGAGTCATGCCCAGCGCATCTGCAACATGCAGAACGGCGGCGTGTTTTCCCACGCCTCTGGCCAGGATATCCAGATATCGGCCATGACTGGCGACGATCTCGATATCCAAACCGGCGTCGTGCATGGTTCGGCGGATTTCTTCCGGATCGTGATCGTCGAGGAAGTAACTCGCCTTGCCCTTGCGCTGTTCGAGTGGCGCCTGGGGGCGAAGGCCCAGGTCTCTGGCCAAGCATTCTATTGCTTCACCTCGCCAATCCCGCGCCACGTACTTTGCTCATGCGCTGTCTTCCGCATAGCTTCGCGTCGCGGGATCATACCAATGAATTTGGCTGCCCACGCTGCTGATGATGACGTTCGGCGTGGGAACTCCTTCTGCTGCCAGTATCGCCTGAGCGCTGTGAAAGCTGCGCCCGGTAGCAATTCCCAACGCGATCTTGGATAAGTTCTGAATTTGCCATTCGAGAAATTCGCGCAGCGCCGCCCGATCGC
Source organism: Qipengyuania pacifica (assembly GCF_019857205.1). Classification (GTDB taxonomy): domain Bacteria; phylum Pseudomonadota; class Alphaproteobacteria; order Sphingomonadales; family Sphingomonadaceae; genus Qipengyuania; species Qipengyuania pacifica. The sequence goes on from NZ_JAHWXO010000007.1 coordinate 182,488, forward strand.
CCAGCAGGGTATTGTCGATGTCGCAGACAAGAAGCCGTCGATGCTCGCTGCGCGGCTTCTGAGGCTCAACCAGCTCGCGGATCAGCTTGTGATAGATGTGCGTGTGAGCTTCCCAGTCGTAGGCGGCGACTGCATCGCCTCCCGCCGATGCGTATCGAATCCATTCGCGTCGATTGGAGATAATCTCGAGACAGGCACCGGCAATCGCCGCTGGATCTTTGGGACAAACCAGAAGACCGTTCTTGCAGCGCTCCACGATATCGTTGGGCCCTCCACTATCGGTAGCAACTACCGGCAGACGCGCAGCAGCCGCTTCGAGCAGGGTCAGACCAAATGGCTCATTCAGTGCCGGGTTTACGAAAACGCCGCCACTCTCCCGGGCAAGAGCATAATAGGCCGGGATGTCTTCGGGCTCGTGCGATTTGGGATAGGCGACCTTCCCGTACAGATCGTGCGAATCGACCGCGCGGATAAGCTCCTCGCAGATCGACCGACATTCAGGCTCGAGATCGGTAATCCTGCTCCGGCAACCGGCAACGATGACCAGGTTCGCACGGTCTTGAAGAGACGGGTTGGACGCATATGCGTCTACAAGCCCAATCAGATTTTTCTTTCGAACCGGACGGGCGATGGCCAGAATGATGGGCTTTTTCGGATCTCGTAAAAAGCGCTCAACCTCTTGCTGCACCTTCGCATCTGGTGTCGCTCCTTCGAAGCGTTCCAATTCGCAGCCAGGGGGAATGACCCGGATCCGTCCCGCAGGGATCGAACCGTAATGCGCATACTGGGCTTCAGCCTCGTCGCGCGAACTCGCGATCACGGCGTCGGCGGCTTCCAGCGCCCTTTCTTCAATAGCTATTCGCCGCTCCAGCTCGTCATTGGTTCGGCCGTTGGCCTCGCGTTTGACCGCTCCCAGAGAATGTCCTGTGAAAACATAGGGAATGCCAAACACCTCCTTCGCGCGGCGAGCCAGAATGCCAGCGTCGGCGTAGTGCGCGTGGATAAGATCAGGTTTCCTACGGAGACCGCGAAGATAGGCGATGAAGGCATCGCACAGCTCGCGATGGCGATGGCGCAGGTCTTCCTTGGGAAGATAGGCTTCCTCGCCATCGGCAATCCGGACGAGACGCACCTTGTCATCACGCTCGCTCTCACCGGGTCGAAATTTATCGCCCAGTCGTGAATCCACGAACCCTCGCGTCACGAGATCGATGCGGTGAACGGACGGATCTTTTGCGCTCGCGTCAGCAAGCTCCAGCAGATATTTGATGTGACCGCCGGTGTCCGCCGTCAGCCCATAGGGAACATCCTGCAAAGTGAGACACCCTTGGAGCGCAACGTGACAAATGAACATGTGAAGACCCTTTCCAAAGGGTAGGATTCATTTATACATGCTAAGTTCCTGAAATAGCAGGCAATCTATGTTAGTTCTATGCGTATAGCTCATGTCGCACCCGTGATTTATCCCGTCCCGCCGAAGACGTATGGCGGGACAGAGCGTGTCGTCGCCGATCTTGCTTCGGCGCAGGCCAAAGCGGGGCATGAGGTCACTGTGTTCGCGCCTTGCGACAGTAGGCTAACGGACGTCGAAATAGTCGGGAGCTATCGCTCAGCCTCCGCATCTTCCGACACATATGGAAAATTGACGCCCGGCTTCCCGGCAGAATTGGAGGCGGAACAACTCGCCGATCTCGTAACGCGCGCTGCGCAGTTCGACGTCGTACACCTCCACGGCTCGGCTCATGCGAGCGGAGTATGTGCTGCACTAGGAATTCCGACATTTCGCACGGTTCACTGGCGAGCGGACGAACCAGATCACGTGCGACATTTTCAAAGCTTCCCGAAGGAACGGGTCATTGCAATTTCTCGGCGGCAAGCCTTGGACGTGCCTCGCGCCAACTTGGCGGGAGTGGTGCATCACGGCATACCGCTTGACCGGTACGCCTTCGGAGGCAGCGGCACTGACTACCTCGCCTTCCTCGGGCGAATGACTGACCAGAAACGTCCCGATCGCGCCATCGCGCTCGCCAGGCAGAGCGGTCTGACCCTAAAACTTGCGGGGCCGGTAGACCCCGGCAATCCAACATACTTCGACGACGTCGTTAAACCGCATCTTGATGCCGCTATTCAGCACGTGGGCAATGTCACGGACGATCAGAAGCAAGGTTTTCTGTCGAACGCACTGGCCCTGATGTTCCCGATCGACTGGCCTGAACCGTTCGGCCTCGTCATGATCGAAGCCATGGCATGCGGAACTCCGGTTATCGGATGGGATGAGGGTAGTGTCCGCGAAATCGTCGATGATGGGGTAACGGGTATTATCGTCAATTCGGTTGAGGAGGCGCTCGATCGTCTGCCGGAAATTCGCAACCTCGACCCTGCCATCATCCGCAAGACGTTCGAGCAACGGTTTTCGGCCGACAGAATGGCCCGCGAAATAACGGACCTCTACCGCCAGTTTGGCGCCTAACGGTCGTCCAGTGTGTCCAGCGCCAGGTCGCCGTCGCCATACAGATAGTCGCCATCGAACTCGCCCAGCTTGTTCAATGCCGCCTCGTCTTGGATGACAATCCTGCCATCGCCTTGTGGATCGAGAATTCCGCGCTCACGAAGGTTTCTGAAGCTGCGATTGGCGTGGACCGAGGTAATACCACACGCTTCTGCATAATCGCGCTGCAACAGCGGAACCGGTAGATTGGTGCCATCAAAACGCCCGACGAATTTGAGCCGCTCGATTATCTCCGAAACCAGATGCGCTATCCGCCCCTCGGCATTGAGACGCCCCAGACGGAATATCCATTCCCGATGCATGGCCGCGTCGAGCAAGGTCGAAAACCACATCGCCCGGGCCAGATGCGGGAAACGCTCGACCAGCCGGGCGATCGCCGTGTGCGGCACTTTGGCCAAGGTTACAGTATCGAGCGATGCCACATTGTGGTCGAGCCGTTTCATGGGAAAACCGTGCAGGTCGACGAAATCGCCCGTGACGTTCAGACCGACCAGTTGGCGTTCGCCCCGGCGATCATCGATATGCCGGAGCATCGTCCCTTCGATGATATAGTAGGAATTCTCTATCCGCTCGCCCCGCTCAACCAATGTTTTGCGCGGATCGAGTTTGACGACATCGACAACGGCATCCTCGAGAGCGCTCTTCTCATCCGCGCTGAGATCGTGTCGAAGCCTGCCTTTGAGGAATAGTTCGGTGCGCACAGATAGTCCCTGTTTGTTCCACGCTTCGCTATCTGCCCGGCAGGCCGGTGTCAAAGCGGGAGCAACTAACTTAAGTCAGGCAAGGTAGAATTGTGCAGAAGGTCAATCAACACTTCGAATAACCAAGCACGATGCGATTAGCTGAAGCTGATTTCACCGCGCCAGCCTGGCGGGACGTGGCACCGGCGACATGCAGCGCCGAACAACGAGCTTGCTGAAGCCTTCTTCAGATGACCCCGGCCTTAGGTGCCTAAGCTCACATCGCTATTTTGCGTTAGTTTCCGAAAGATGGTGCCAGAAGAGGCATCACATTCGAACTTCTTTTCCGTTTAATTTCTGATGTTTAGATATTTCGGTCAAGCTGAAAAGCCCGCAAAAGGCCCGCAAAATCCCTCTAATGTATTGGTTCGATGCCTTTTTTAGGACTCGGAATTTCAATTTCAAACTTGACCGCGGAGTAGGTCGTTATCCGCTTTGCGCTCCAATCTCCGCTATTTTACGGGCTGCGCGCTCTGCCCGGAAGCAGTCATCCGTTCGGTTTACTTTAAATCATCGATATTCGTTCCAGCTTCTCTTCTTTTTGGCCGATAGTCTGGGAGGGGAGGATTTGATGTAATTCCCTCAACCTGAATATCTTCGATTTTTTCACTGAGAGGAGCAAGTTCGCGACTAAGTTCGCGAAGGTCCGTTTCACCTTCAACCAAAGAATCTTCGACCGCCGGAATGCCACTCCTTATCTGGGAAAGTTTGTTTTCAGCGTTCTGCACCCCCTCCCTGAATTGGCGAAGGCGTAGTTGCGCGATAGCAGAAGCGCTCCGCCCTGAGATCCGCCGATCTGCATCTCGAAGATTATTTCCCCATCCACCAACCCTTTGCCCTAAGTCTAACAATCTTCCTTTTGTTGAGGCCAATCGTTCGTCCCAACCTTCGGCGTCCGATGCGAGTGCGGCCGTCGTGACTCGAAGCCGGACAAGATCGGAGGTGATCACCCGTTGCTTTTCTGGCTCCAGTCCTTCGTTCAGAGCGCGAATGCTATTTGCCACGGTCTCTACAGTGGCGGTCGCATCCCTCCCCAATAGTCCGGTTTCGTCCGCGGCGGGAATGATCTTTTTTCCTGACTTGTCGGTGTAAATGCCCTCACGACCCCGTCGGCCCTCGAGCACGAGCGCAGCCTCTCCAGTTATCAGATCCGTGCTGATTGTCGCTTCAAGGCCGTGGACTTTCGCCGCAGAAGGATCGAGAGTCAGAACAACGACCACGTTTTCCGGTTCATTTTCCGCCAGACGGACCGATGTTACCTGTCCCACAGGGACTCCCAATAGTGTTACAGTCGATCCCGACTGAAGGCCTTCCACGGAGCGATCAAACTTGATCTGATATGTTTCCTGATTTGGTCTGGGATCGATTAGCCACATCGCGAAAGCGATGGTCGTAAGCATCAGAATGCCAACGATCCACGCCACTAGGGAGAAGTTTGCGTTAGTTTCCATCTAGCACGCCGCCAGCGGTTTGTTCGTCCGGCAGAGGGCCGGTGCAATGAAAGTTCGCGTCCCGCATGCTCCATTCGGTTGTCCGCTATAGAACATGACCGAGGTTCGTCCCCTGGCGCAATCGCCACGAGCGGGGCATCCGGGCGCGTCGAATGTGTTTTGGTTTGAGATCGGCCTAGTCCCAACACGGGCGTGATGCCGCCCCGCCCGTGGCGACCGAATATTGCTATGACTTGCGCAAGCCGCGTCCGGTCACTCAAGCGCGAAGGCGTCATGTCTTCCAGGCCGCTGCTGGAGGATGTGATTTCAAGTCTCCTGGCGATGTCCGTCTGGTTCAGGGCAGGAGCTCTGATGAGCTGCGCCAACACACGCCACTGCGTACGATTGAGGCTCAGCGGCTGTGCTCGGTCATCGAATGCCTTGCGCGCGGCGCGGCTGATCTGGTCCATCATGAAGATCGCTCGATCATCGTGGGTGATGACATTGTCGAGTGCGAGAGTGCCCTCATCTTCTGGCATGAGACATTCCTATCGATCGGAGAAAAATAGTAAAGGACTTTCGCATTTTGTTTTGGCCGCTATATCGCTCGCGCAGCGGCTCAAACGATGGCGAGGAGCGAAATAATCATGGCGGACGAGACAGCAGGGGCTAGCGATGAAGGCGCACGTCCGACGGGGTTGTCCAGTCCGCGGGTCCGGCTGGGTCTGCTGATCGCCGGCATTCTGGTCCTGCTCGCCGGGAGCTACTGGTATTACAATCATCAGACGTACGGCAGATTCCAGCAGTCCACCGACAACGCTTATATTGCCGCCGACAGCGTCATCATCTCCCCCAAAATTGCGGGCTACGTCGAGCGCGTATTAGTGACGGAGAATCAAACGGTCGCGTCGGGCGATGCACTTGTCCAGCTGGACGTGCGAGATTATCGTGCCCAAACGAACCAGGTCGAAGCCCAGATCGCCGCGTCGCTCGCCGGAGCAGATACGGTACGCGCCCAGCAACAAGAGCAGGACGCGGCAATTGCCCAGGCCCGTGCACAGCTCGCAGCAGCATCTGCACAGGCTGGTCTCGCTGCTGAGCAGGTTGTCCGGTACCGCCCCCTTGCCGCTTCGGGAGCGGAGCCGCGCGAGAGGCTCGATCAGCTGGAGGCCCAGGCCAGAGAAGCGCAGGCTCAAGTCGCGGCAGCGCGCGCCGCGCTCACGGCGGCACAGCGCCGACAGAACACGCTTAGCGAGCAGATAGACCAGGCCAATTCGCAAGCCAACGCCGCTCGTGCGCAACTCGAGGCCGCCCGTCTGAACCTGTCATCGACCACGCTCCAGGCCAGTATTTCCGGGCGGGTGGGTGACCTCACGGTCCGACCTGGACAATTTGTCCAGCCTGGCCAACGCCTTATGAGCCTCGTACCGACCGACCGCCTCTACGTGACAGCAAATTTCAAGGAAACGCAGCTCGGACTTGTCCGCCCGGGGCAACCCGTCACCTTGGAAATCGACGCGCTGCCGGACCTCGAGCTATTAGGAAGAGTGGAAAGCATCGCCCCCGGGACCGGGGCAGAATTCTCAATCCTTCCGCCACAGAACGCGACGGGTAATTTCACCAAGATCGTTCAGCGCGTCCCGGTGCGCATATCCATTCAGGCTTCGCCCGAGATCCTGCGTCTGCTGGTGCCGGGCATGTCTGTTGTCGCGAGTGTCGATACGCGCGCCGCTAGAGACCAACTCGATTCGATCCGCAACGCGGCCGGAGACTGACCGATGGCAGGCGCCGCTGCAGCGGTTTCGCCGCCGGTCGAAAAGGCCGATGCTACGGCCTGGATCGCCGTAGCCGCCGGTGCGCTGGGGGCGATGCTGGCAACGCTTGACATCTCGATCGTCAATTCGGCGCTGCCGACGATCCAGGGGGAAATCGGCGCGACCGGAACCGAAGGCACCTGGATCGCGACAGCCTTCCTTGTTGCCGAGATCATCATCATCCCTCTGAGCGCGTGGCTGGAAAGACTGCTCGGCCTTCGCACGCTGCTCATCGTCGCGGTTTCTGCCTTCACGGCCTTTTCGGTGTTGTGCGGCATTGCCACCGATCTGACGACGATGATCATCGGTCGCACCGGTCAAGGGTTCATGGGCGGCGCGCTTATTCCAACCGCCATGACCATCGTCGCAAAGCGACTGCCTCCATCGCAACAGCCGATTGGCATGGCGCTCTTCGGAATGACCGTGGTTCTTGGGCCGGTAATGGGCCCGTTGGTGGGGGGCTGGCTTACCGAGAACCTGAGCTGGCACTACGCCTTCTTCGTCAACGTGCCCGTCTGCGCGTTGCTCCTTGCTTTACTATTCATCGGGTTACCCCATGAAAAGCCCGACTGGGTTTACCTGCGCGAGGCTGATTGGGCGGGAATAGCTGGTATGATCCTTGGGTTGGGTGGGCTGACCATCGTTCTGGAAGAAGGCCACCGTGAGGAGTGGTTCGATTCCACGCTGATCGTCCAGCTCACACTGATGACGGTCGTGGGTTTTGCACTTCTGACCTACGGACAGCTTTACGCGCGCAAACCCGTGCTCAAATTGCGCCTGATGCTCAGCAGGCAGTTTGCCAGCGTCGTGGTGATGGCACTGGCGCTTGGCATGGTCATGTATGGCTCGACCTACGTGATCCCGCAATTTCTCGCGATAATTTCCGATTATAATGCCTTGCAGACCGGACTTGTGATCTTCTGGATGGGCGTTCCGGCTTTCCTGTTGATGCCCGTTCTCCCGTTCATGATCCGCAGGATTCACATCCGCATTGCGGTCGGCGCGGGCATGTTCATCATGGCGCTAAGCTGTTTCGTCAGCATAAATCTGACAGCGGAATCGGGAGGTGGAGTGTTCACCGAAAGCCAGTTCCTGCGCGGCATCGGCATGATCCTCACGATGATGTTCCTCAACCAGGCGACGGTAGCTTCGGTTGCCAAGGAGGATGCCGGCGATGCTTCGGGCATCTTCAACGCGGCGCGAAACCTAGGGGGCTCTTTCGCGCTCGCCGGGCTTGCTTCGTTCCAGGACCAGCGCCTGTGGCATCATAGTCGGCGGATGGAAGAAACTCTCAACGCCAACAGTCCCCGGCTACAGGAATACCTGGACACCATGACGGCGTCGTTGGGCAATCCACAGGCCGCGCTGGAGATGCTTTCCGGCATCATTCAGCGCGATGCGTTCGTGATGACCTACAACGATGTCTTTTTCGCCATGGGCGCGATTACCCTGGTCACGGTGCCGCTGGTACTGTTCCTCAAGCCTCTCCCGAAGAACTTATCCCTTTCGATGCACTGAGAACTCTATGCGCAAGACCCTAACCCTCCTCGCTCCCATGGCGCTCCTCGCGGGTTGCATGTCCGGTCCCGACTATGCCGGCCCCCCGCAACTTGCGACCGACGCAGGCAATGCGTTCGTACGGGCCGGCCCCGAAATCGATCCGTTGGCGCCGATTGCCGGCGACTGGTGGACGCTGCTCGGCGATCCGGTTCTCAATGAACTTGAGGCGCGTGCGCTGGCCGGCAATCCGGGCGTGGCCGCAGCGCGCGCTCGCATCGAACAGGCAAGGGCTTCTGTCCGCCAGGAGCGCGCCAACCGGCTACCCGCCGTGGCTGCGCAGGCGACTGCGGTCCAGGCGAATATCCCAGGGCTAGATATCGGCAGCGGCCCGCCCCCGGGATCGCCCGGCGCTCCTGCAGACACCGAAGAGCAGGACAGCCTCAGCGTCTACAACCTCGGGCTCAACGCAAACTGGGAGATCGATTTCGCTGGGGGGCAGGCACGGCGTGTCGAGGCCATTAACGCTCAGGCTGCGGCCTCGGTGGCGAACGCCGAGGATGCGAAAGTCCAGCTCGCCGCCGAAATCGCGCGGGCGTATGTGAGCCTGCGAGAAGCGCAAGGGCGGCTCGAGCTTGTCCAGCGAGAGCGCGACTTGCAGCAGCAAATTCTCGAATTGACCTATCAGCGCTATACACAGGGCGCTCTCGCGCTGTTCCCGGTCGGTAACGCGAACGCCGAGCTCGAACTGCTCAAGTCGCAGATCGCGGAAGCTCAAGCGGACATCGATGTATTCAAAGACACGCTCGCGGTGCTGACGGGCGAAGCGCCCGGCGCACTCGACGGGCTCCTGGCGGCTCAGGCCGAAATTCCGCTTCCCCCCGAACGGGTCGCGGTGGGCGATCCCGCAGCGCTAATAGCGCGGCGGCCGGATGTTCGAGCCGCCGAACGCATGCTGGCCGCGGCGAATGCGCGGATTGGCGTGGCAGAGGCTGCTCGCTTCCCCAAGATTTCCTTCATGGGGATTCTCGGTTTGGGCGGATCGGAGCCCGACGACATCCTGGACCCGGGCAACTTATCGGCAATCGCTTTGCCGCGGCTACAGTGGAACCTGCTTGATTTCGGCCGCACGGCAGCATCGATCGATCAGGCCGAGAGTGCGCGCGACGAGGCCGAAGCGCGTTATGTTGAAGTGGTCCTTGGCGCACTGCGCGACGCCGAACAATCGCTTGCCCGGTTCGGGCAACAAAGAGCCAACGTAGCCGCGCTGGCGCAGATCAGTCGACAGGCCGACACGGCTGCGGAGCTTAACGAGCAACGCCGCGCCGCGGGGGTAATCTCGCAAGGCGAACTCAACACTTCGATCCGCAAGCGCGAACAGGCCAGAGCAAATCTCGATCGGGCGATCGCCGCCATGACAAATGGCTGGATCGCGATCCAGAAGTCGCTTGGGTTGGGATGGGTCGAATTGTCTCGCGACAATCGCACGTCGGTTGAGCCTGCTCCGGTCGATCGAAAATCAGTTATGAAACCTGAACAGAGTTAGGATAAGTTTTCTCAGAAGTCTGCCCCGCAGCCCCTTCCAACTTTTCCTAACGCGTCAGCACCTCGTGCACTTTGACCCAATCTTGGATCATAGGGGTCAGCATGTTTCCGCCTTTCGCAGAGTGCGTTTGCCAGTATCACCATCGGATATCCCGATTGCACTATTCGGTGACTCTTCATTGTCGTATCTATGTAAGGCCTTAAGCTTTCCGCGAGCATCTCGTAGCGACATCAACGAGCGATCGTAAAAGCATTTCGAGTGCAGCTCGCATTTGGCCGGTTCGATGACCGCCTTGTCGGTAGGCTTACGAGGCGGTCATCGAGCATTACGCCGCTCTGGAAAAGCTATAAAGTCATGGGTCGAAATACGAACTAGCTGGCACTGTCCGTTCGGGTCGTTGGGAGGACCACCAATCTCCCCGCCAACACGATCTGGACCTGTTAGAAACTGAACCCCAAAGCAACACCATATCTACGAGGATCCAAAGTGTAGATATTGGTAAAATTCCCCGAGGATGCGTCGGTCAAGTACAAGCCTGTCACCGAGCTGCTGTCGAAAATGTTCTGAACAAATCCGCGCACGAACCAACGCTCATCCGCACTGTTCAACTGCACGATCGCGTTGGCTTGCACGAATGGCTCGATCCGGTTGACCCTGCCGTTAAAGATATTGCCGTATTGCTCACCAGTCAGCGCTACGTCCACGCGAGGAACCAGAGTCATGCCATTGTCGAAAGTGGCGGTGTACTGCACACCCATCGAAACCTTCATTTCGGGGGCCTGCGGCAACTTGTTCCCTTTTAAGTTGACCTCTACGCCAGGGCTTAATACCGCAAGGCCGCTGCCCGCCGGAACGGCTCCGGCCAAGACATCGCAAATGCTGAATGCGCCGCTTGACGCAAGATTGCCGTCGTTAGGAAATTCTTCGGGACCACGAAGACCCAGAGCTGCGTTCACTCCGGCGACGAATGCGTCGGCCACGCCGGGGGCTGGCCCGGTTACGGCACAATTAGCACCGTTGCTGATATCCTTGATGATGACGGCATCAGGATCGCCGCCACCCGGGTCGCGCGGATTGGAGAAGAACTGGTCGCCGGCAACTTCCGCGTTGAGATAACTGAACGTCAAGTTGACAAGCCAATCGGGATCGGGCCGGATAACGGACTCTAGTTCCACACCCCAGATATCGGCATCGATAGTATCATTAACTGAGGTACGGGCGACGATGCGGCTAAGCTGCAACCCGCTATACTTATAGTAGAATGCAGTAGCGTTTAATTGCAGTGCGCCATTCGCAAAGGTATTTTTCGATCCGATTTCAAATGCGTCGATGGTTTCTGATCCGAAGCTTTCAGCCACATCGAAAACGGGCGAAAGGGGCGGGTTGATACCCCCGGATTTATAGCCCCTGGCATAAGATGCGTAAATCGAATTGTCAGGCGTAACTTCGTAGTCGAGCACCGCACGCCCGGTTATTTCATCGAAACCTACTTCTCTAAATTGCGTCAGCTGCTCACCTGGCGTACCAGGATCGGCATCAAAAAGACCAGAGGGACCGGTTAAGGGAGTGATCGGGCTGTCGAACGGCTCCCCGTCATTCGCGTAAGGATTGAGGAAGCTAATCAAGGTCGTGCGCGCAGTCACGTCTTTCTTGTCGTCGTTATACCGCAAACCTCCGGTGAAGGTCAGACGCTCGGTCAGGTCGACGTAGATCTCCCCGAACACACCGAAGCTCTCAAGATTAGCCTCGAGAGAATTGTTGCGGTACATGGATGTTGCGAAGTAGGATGGCGGTGCACCGCCTGCCAAAGTACCAAACGATCCCAGAATGGCACTGGCGTAGTCAAGCGCGAATGAGTTTACATAGTAACTGTTGTCGGTAGTCTTGGACTTTGCATAGATCCCTCCGAGCAGGAAATTGAATGCTCCGTCGAAATCACTGGAAAGGAGGATTTCGCCGCTCCAGGATTCGCGTTGCTCTGAAGACCTGTCGAAGGATAGCGGCGTTTCGCCGCACAATACATTACCTTCGAACGCGCCCCTGTTCCCATCATCGTTATCGGAGGTGCACAATACGCCCCCTGGGCCATTGGGGATGAGAGCCTCCACAATCGGGGTAAAATACGCCGACGAACCTGGCACGAACGCCGGTGCAGGTGCGGGGAGGCCGGTAGGCAAACCGTTGGCCGCGAAGCCGGACAACACGTTCAAGGCCGTAGCAAAGGCGGTACGATCCTGAATGCCCAGAAAGTAGTCCTGCCGGGAATCGACTTCGGTGTCCTGATAAAGACCGGTTGCAGTCAGTGTCATAGCTCCGATGCGCTGCTCGAGACGGGCCTGTAGCTGCACTTCATCGGCAAAATAGAATGGAGTATACGCCGTGTTTACCGTGCGCACATCGTCGGGCTTATCGAATCCTGCAAATGCATCGGGGCCGTACAGGCTTCCCAATCCCAGTACTGAGGGAATTCCCTGAATAGCGAAGAACTCTTGCGAACTGAGCGTTGCGCCGACTGTGGAATTGGCATTGGTGATGTCAAAGTCGCGGCGATTGTTCAGACAACCCAGCACGCCGAGCGGGTCACGCTGGCAGGCCTGCTTTTGATTACGTAAACGGGTGTCATCTTCCCTGAAATAATATGCCATGAAGTCGAGAGTGGTATCGGCACCGGGTTCAAAACGAAGAGAACCACGAACAGCGTACATGTCTCGGTCGTCGACATCCGAATTGTCGAAAAGGTTTGTGGTGTAACCGTCGCGATTCAGAAAGAATCCGGCTACCCGAACGCCGATAGAATCGCCGATCGGGACATTGACCACCCCCTCGGCCTTGATGCTGTTGTAATTCCCATACTCGAACTCTCCGGCCGCGCCGAAAGAACCGAGGTCAGGCTTGGCTGTCACAAGGTTGACAACACCCGAGGTAGCGTTGCGGCCGAAGAGGGTGCCCTGCGGCCCCCGTAGGACCTCAATTCGCTCAAGGTCAAAATATTCTGTTTCGAACAGCCGGGTACCAAAAAGAGGGGAACCATTGATATGGATAGCCGTCGCTGCGTCACACGTCACACCAACACAAAGATCGCCGATACCACGGATGGTGAAGGACGACCCGGTGAAGTTGCCCTTCGAAAATGAGACGTTCGGGAGCGTCAATTGAAGGTCAGCAGCGTTTTCGATCTGCTGGCTTTCGAGAGCCGTAGCATCGAAGGCACTGACCGCGATCGGCACCTCTTGCAGACTTTGAGATTGGCGTTGGGCCGTCACGATGATTACGGATCCTTGGGGTTCCGCCTCATCAGTTGTGGAATCCTGCGCTAAAGCCATCTGCGGCCAAGCCAAGATGGCCGAAGTGGCGAGCACCATCGCTCTCAGTGTCATATAGCATCCCTTCCCATCTCTTCAGTGCGACGATAATTGGCTCCGCCGCTTACTGCAAAATGGGGCGACCTCGAGGGTCGCCCCTTAGTCTGTGGAGAGGAGAGGGAAAGAATTAGCCCAATCCCCGTCCATGGGCATATACGTCCGCGTGATATTAGTAAAGCGCCTTATCTTTTGACCCCATGGGCCACGATCCAGATCGCACGCGGAGTGAACGTTTGCTAAAGATCAGCAATGGTTGGCGCGCTAAGCGAGTTGCTCCCGATAAAGCTTTTGCCCCAGCTGGCATCGAGACCAACGAAGCGTTCGTCGTGCCGACGGCGACAATGGTTCGGATATAGTACAAGATGAATATGAACGCCCTTTGCCCCCATCTCGCTGGCCTCTGACCAGGAACCAGCCTCTTAGTATGGGGGATCTCAGAGGCTCCAAAAGGCCAGTACCGCCCGAAGCGCAGCGACGAACGCGAGCGGCTGATCCAGCATGAGATGATGGCGTGCATCGGGCACTGCAACAATTGGTATCTTTCCCCCTCCCAGTTCCCGGATATAGCGGGCGGAATCGCGATCAAAGAGCTGACTTTTCTCGCCGTACACAATCGCTTTGCGCCCGGGCGCATCGACCAGCCTCTGGCCTACTGTCAGCCATTCGTCGGGCTTGTTGCTGCGCCGGAACACTTCGGGAGAAAACTTCCATGTCCACTCCTCGCCATCGCGGCGGAGAGAGTGATAGGCCATGTAATCCATCAGGAACGGCTCACCAACTGCCTGCGGCGGCGACAGGATATACCTCTCGCGCGCCGCTTCGTAGGTGGGGTAGCGTCGCACCGGTTTGTCAGGATTACCCGACCCGGGGCTCGATCTGCCCATGGTCCAGTATTTCTCCAGCTTTTCGGGCCGCATCACCATGAGATCGCAGACAATAACGCCGGCGAAGGCATCCGGCGATTGGGAAACGGCGGTCAGCGCTGCACCCGAGCCGAAGCTATGGGCGATGATCGTCGGTCTGCTTCCATCCGCAAACAAATCGAGCGCTTCGCTGATCTCGACAAATTCCTTTCCCCGCGCAGCTATATCGGCCACGCCGCGCATCTCGCTATCGCCCATACCGGCCAGATCGAACGCCACCACGTCGTAGTCTTCGGCAAGGTACGGTGCGATGAAGGCAAAGCAGCGGGCATGGGCGAGAAAACCGTGAGTCATGAGCAATTTGGGCCGGTCACGCCTGCCCCAGCGAAGATAATGCACCCGCGCGCCACCAACCTCTACGAAGCCTTCCTCACGGGGCACGCTCAGCGCCCAGGCGAACCATTCGGGTATATCCGCCCCGTCGCCGGCCCATACGGGATCAATATCTGTTGACCCGTCGTGGATTGGTTTCATTTCATTCATTTCGGCGCAGTCTCCATACCGGATAGTGTATTCCTGATAAAACCACGATAATCGTGCCGTGCGACATCGTGGCATAGATCGGCGTAACCAGATACGCTGGGGAAATTGATCAGTTGTCGGGGTTTGCCGGGAATATTGGCGCCCATGTACCACGATTCAGCCTTGGGGAAGAGCGTCATCGACCCTACTTGGGCGACCATATCGGTCCAGCTTCGCTCGGCCAGCGCATCGGCTTCGAAAAGGCCGATCCTGTTATCGCGCAGCCAGATCAGGAAATCGCAGATCCAGTCACCCTGGATTTCGGCGCTTGTCGGACCGTTGGAAAAGCCTGAAGGGCTGAGCGGGCCGTAGGCGAACAGCATGTTCGGAAATTGGGCGACGGCCATGCCCAGATAGGCTTTGATCTCACTCTTCCATGCTTCTGCCAGCGCCAGCCCACCGCGGCCGGTGATGTTCATGTCGATGAGCCCGCCACGACCGGCATCGAAGCCGGTCGCGAAGACAATGAGATCGCACGGGATCATGCCAGTGGCTGTTTCTATCCCGGCCTCGGTGACGCGAGTGATCGCGGTGTCGTTCAGATCGACCAGCGTCACATTGTCTTGTGCGAAGATCTCGTAATAATTCTGTTCGAGCGATGGTCGCTTGGTCCCGAAGGGATGTGGCGGCTCATCGGGAGCGAGCTTCTCGGCAATGGTCGGGTCGCAGATCCGCTCGCGCACCTCGTCACGCCAGAACTCGTAGGCGTGGCGATTGGCGTCCTCGTTCGTCAGTATGTCAGCGAAATTATGATACCAGAAGCGCAACCCTCCTCGCTGCCACAAATCCTCGAAATGCGTAGTCCGCTCTTCCTCGGTCACAGCCAGGGCCGAGATGTCCAGCGATTGGCATTCGAAACCGCCACTTGTCGTAAGCCTTTTCTGGAAGACAGCGGGATATTCGGATTTTTCGCGAAGCTGACGATCAGCGTCCAGTTTTTCCTGCCGCATGGGAAGGGCGAGAATCGGGGTTCGCTGAAAAAGCGTCAGCTGCTCCGCACAGCTTGCCGCCTCCTGCGCCACCTGTACGCCGCTGGCACCCGTGCCGATCAGGGCGATCCGGCGGCCGGAAAGGTCGATGCCTTCCTGCGGCCAGCGGGCGGTATGGCACCATTCGCCTTCGAAATCGCTAAGGCCCGGGATATCGGGAATGTAGGGTTTCGAGGCGAACCCCAGCGCCGGCAAGAGGAAACGCGCGCTTACTTTTCCGCCATCGTCGAGCTTCAATCGCCAGCAGGCGGTGTCTTCATCGAACGGCGCGCTTTCGACCCGTGTTTTCATTCGCATTGCCGGCCAGAGGTCGAGCGTATCGCAGACGTGGAGGAAATAGGCGCGCAGTTCTTCCCAGCCTGGAAATCGTTCGCTCCACGTCCAGCTTTTCCATACTTCCGCAATGGAAAATTCGTAAAGTGGAACCTGGGAATCGACCCGTGCTCCCGGATAGCGGTTCCAGTACCAGATTCCGCCCGGCTGCTCCGCTGCGTCTACCAGCAGAACATCGAACCCCGCCTGACGCAGCTTGTAAAGCAGGTATATTCCGCTGAACCCGGCCCCGACGATTACGACATCATAGTCAGGAGGGGGCGAATGGCTCACGAGGCCCCGGCACCCGCTTTCGCGATGTCTTTAGCCGTAGTATAATCCGCCTTGCCGTTTGACGCGCGCAAGGCGGTTTGCGTTGGGCAAATCGCCTTGGGCGTTTTGTAACCTGCCAGTTGCTGGCGCACGTGATCCTTGATCGCTTGCGCGTCGAAGTCCGCATCCTGGGTCAAATGCACCACAGCGGTCACCGCTTCGCCCCATTTTTCGTCAGGCACCCCGACGACAAGCGCGTCGGCAATGGCGGGATGGGTTTTGAGCACTTCCTCCACCTCCTCGGGGTAAACCTTTTCACCTGCGGTGTTGATGCAGACGCTGCCGCGGCCCAGCAAGGTCAGGCTTCCATCGGATTCCACCCGGCACCAGTCGCCCGGGATGGAGTAACGCACGCCATCGATCGTCCTGAAAGTCTTGGCCGACTTTTCCGGGTCCTTGTAGTATCCTGTGGGGATTGCGCCCTTGCGGGCAATAAAGCCGGGCACGCCGCTCCCCGCCTCGACCTTCCGGTCGTTCTCGTCGAATACGTCGCAAAATTCCCCGATCCCGAATTTCGCGGTGTTGGTGCCGCCCTGTGCGGTCGTCACCGACAAGCCGTAGCCCAGCCCTTCCGAAGCGCCAAAACTGTCCATGAGGATGACCTGGGGGATATGTTTGCACAGGCCCGCCTTTACCTGTTTACTCCACATGACGCCGGACGAGATGATCGAAATCAGGCTGCTCGTGTCCCAGCGCTTCGGGTGGGCGTCCAGCGCCTGCAGCATGGGTTTGGCAAAAGCGTCACCGACAATGGCGATGCTCTGCACCTTGTGCTGGTCCACCGCATCCCACAATTCTTCCGCGTCGAAGGATGGATCGGACAGCGTGACGATGGCCCCGCCCGACATGAGCGTGCCGATAGCAGTAATGAACCCGGTTCCATGCATCAGCGGGCACGCCGGCAAAGTGATGCGCGCAAGCTCGCCCTGCTTCACCAGGGCCACCATTTCCTCCATGGTCTGGGGAACCGGACCCAGCAGCTTTTGCGCGTCGAGCTGAGCATTGCGCATATCATCGTGTCGCCACATCACGCCCTTGGGCATGCCGGTGGTACCGCCTGTATATATGAACAGCAGGTCATCGGGGGAACGCTCGATATCGAGAGGCGCGCCGTTACCTTCTACAAGTTTTTCGTAAGGAAGCGCGAAGGAAGCGATCTGCGAAGCATCGCCGATTTCTACAAATGTATGAACCTTGGTCAACCGTTCCTTCAGTTCAAGAATGCAGTCGCGGAACTCGGAACTGTAAACAATTACCTCGCTATCGGAATCGTCGAAGATGTAGAAAACCTCCTCGGGACGGTAACGATAATTGATGTTCACGTGCGTGAGGCGGCCCTTGAAGCACGCGGCCATCAATTCCCCGTATTCGGGACGGTTGCGCATGTAGAAGGCTATCTTCGCCCCGTCGCCTGCACCTTGCGCGCGCAGATTGCGCGCCAAATTGTTCGAACGCTTCGACATTTCGGGCCAGCTAATGATCCGGTCGCCGTGAATCAGCGCCGGAGCATCTTCTGGGACCGCAGGCTCGATTGCATCAAGGATGTCGCCAAGGTTCCAGTCGATCACGTATTAATTCCTCTCTCCTTGGTGGCCACGATTTTGTCGGTAGCGTGCGCCTAATTCATCGTCTCATGCGACCTGCGTCCACCCCTGCAAGGCCGCTGCTTCGGCCCGGACCGCTTCGGGACCTCCCAGAACCTGGCGGTCGAAACCGATTCGCTTGAACCAGAAATGCAGACCTAGGAGATCGGTAAAACCCATCCCCCCATGCACCTCGGTTGAGGTTCGGGCGACAAAACGGTGGACTTCGCCCGTATGTGATTTGGCATGGCATGCCACCAGCGAAGCCTCGTCGGGCGTCGCATCGAACGCATGGGCGGCATACCAGACCAGCGAACGGCATGGTTCATGGCGGGCAGCCATTTCCGCGCACATATGCTTGACCGCCTGGAAGCTGCCGATCACTCGTCCGAACTGTTCGCGCTGCCCGGCATAGTCGACCGCTTTTTCGATCATAGCCTGGCCCGCACCGAGGCTATCGGCGGCCAAGAGCACCCGGCCGGCGTCCCGCAGGCGCCTGACTGTGGCCCCACCATCGTCCGCGAGAGCCTCGCCCGCTACGCCAGAAAACCGCAGCTCCCCTACGCTCCGGGTGCGGTCGATCGTTTTGAGAGCAACCTTCTCCAGACCCGCAGCATCGCCAGCTACGAAGTGCATACGACCGGCGGTATCGGCTACCAGAAACGCGTCGGCTTCCAGGAAGTCGAGCGCGAACAAAGCCGTTCCGTCGAGCTTTGCGCCGTCGAAGTCCACGCCTGCCCGGTCCCGGATCTCCACCGTTTCCGCGATCGCGACGGCGATTTGCGCCTCGCCCTTCGCTATCCTCGGCAGCCAGTGCGCCTTCAACTCCTCGCTACCGCCCTGTGCCAGCGCAAGGGGTGCCAGTACATGGGCACCGATAAAAGGCACCGGCGCGACGGCATAGCCGAGCTGCTCGGCCACAACGGCGGCATCGAGCATTGTCATCCCGAGCCCGTCATGTTGCTCGGGAACCATCATTCCCCAAATGCCGATTTCGCCCAGCGCCGAACGCACGTTGTCGCTGAAGGGAACCGAGCCCTCCGCGCATTCGCGCACATGATCGAGCGGACAAGTATCAGCAAGAGTGCGGCTGATCGCGTCGCAGAGCATCTCCTGGTCTTGCGAAAGTCCGAAATCCATCAGGCGGCTCCCTTATTCTGCCCGCTTGCAACGGCCGTCGCCTGTTCGGCCGCGGGAGGCGTTGCGAACTTGGGTTCGCGCGGCATTTCCAGCCCGCGTTCGGCGATGATGTTCTTCTGGATCTGGGCGGTGCCTCCACCGATGATCAGACCAAGCTGGAACATGTAGTTCCACTGCCAGGCACCGTCTTCGCGCTCGCGCTCGCTTCCGTGATAGAGTATGCCCATCTCGCCCATTGCGTCGATCGCGAGCGCGGAAATCTGATGGGCGAGCTCACAGCTCTGCAGCTTCACGACAAGTTTCGCCATGCCGCCGGCATCCCCCCTAAGGCTGTTCGACAGGATGCGCATGCCGTTGAATTTCATCGCCGCGACTTCGGCTTGCAATGCAACCAGCCGGTCACGCAGAACGGCGTTGTCCATTGCGCAACCCTGGCCGATGCGTTCTTTTTGCATCAGCCTGACCAGCGCCTGGAGCCGGTTTTCCAGTGCATCGGGGTCGCCCAGCATGCCACGTTCATGGCCCAGTGTGGCATTGGCCACGTACCACCCCTGCCCGCGCTGCCCGACGATCTGATCCAGGGGAACCCGCAAGTCGGTAAAGAACGTTTCATTGAACTCGGCATGACCGGTCATGGTCTTGAGTGGTCGGACCTCGATCCCTGGTGTGTCCATCGAGAAGATCAAGTAGGAGATGCCGCCGTGCTTGGGCGCGTCCGGTTCGGTCCGAACAAGGCAAAAGATCATGTCCGCCTGCTTGGCCGTGCTGGTCCAGATCTTCTGTCCGTTGATGACAAAGTCGCCATTTTCGACGCGGGCGCTGGTCTTGAGCGCGGCGAGGTCCGATCCCGCTCCAGGTTCCGAATATCCCTGACACCAGACTATCTCGCCATTAAGGGTCGGCTCGATCCATTGCCGTTTCTGGGCTTCGGTTCCGAGTTCCAGCAGCGTGGGAACGAGCATGGAAATGCCCTGGTTCGCAAGGCCTGCGGGGATGCCAGCGCGCGAAAATTCCTCGGCAATGATCCGCGATTTCAGGATGTCCGGCTCGGCTCCGTATCCGCCGTATTCTTTGGGAATCGTACGCGCCGTGTAACCATGCAGGATCAACAGCTTTTGCCATTCGACGGCTTCGGGGGAAGGGCGCGCGGCACGGCCTTGGCCATCGGGTGCGCGGTGACCGTGGGTTTGCAGGAACTGGCGCACTTCCTCGCGAAACACGTCATACTGGGGTCCGTAGTCGAGATCCATCTTGGTCTATCCTTCTGCGCGCGCGATCGCGACGGGTCGGAATACTGGCAGGCGAAAATCTTCGGAGATCGGCTCGAAATCCAGCGTGACCGGCAGATCGAGCTCAAGCTCGTCGAGCGCGCAATCGACCAGCCGGGTTGCCATGCGCACTCCCTCCTCCAGTTCCACCACCGCAGCGATGAAGGGAATCTCGCCGGCGAAGGCGGGATGCAGTGCCTGATGGGTCACCGTCCAGGAAAACAGCGTGCCATTGCCGGTGCTACGCTCCCACGACCACTCAGGAGAACCGCATCGGGCGCACATATAGCGCGGCAAATGCCGAAAACTGCCGCATCCTTCGCACTGCTGGAAGTAAAGGTTGCCGTCCTGACACCGGTTCCAGAATTCCTGCTCCACCGGATCCTGCGGGCGCGGCTTTGGCTTGGCTGGTGCGGCCTGCGCCGAGGGGCGCATCTTGGGCGGCAGATCTTTCTCGTCGCTCACGCAAACCTCCTCAAAATCGCTATACTGCCGTCACCCAGATCGCCCCAGCCGGTCACCAGGCCGGTCTGGGCGCCTTCGACCTGCCGCTCCCCACAATCGTGGCGCAACTGACGCACCGCCTCGACGACATGGTTCAGTCCCCAAACATGGGCCTCGCTCAGCAGGCCGCCATGGGTGTTGACGGGATAGCGCCCGCCCAGCTCGATCTGGCCATTCGCGACGAACTCTGCCTGTCCACCTGGTTCGCAATAGCCCAGGGCCTCCAGCTGCAGGAGAACCACGTAGGTGAAGCAGTCGTAGATCTGCAGAAAATCCATGTCTTCGCGATCGACCCCCGCCATTTCGAACGCGCGCGGCGCGGCGTAGCTCAGGCCGATCTTGAAGGGGTCGGGACGCGAAGGGATATCGTCGGCGGGGTAAGGATGCCCTTCAGCCGCACCGGCGATGCTCACGGGAACATGCGGCATGTCCCTGGCGCGGTCCATTCGCGAAACCACGACTGCGCATGCCCCGTCAGTCTCCAGACAGCAATCGTAGAGGCGAAAGGGTTCGGATATCCAGCGCGCGGAATGGTAGGTTTCGGCATCCAGTTCCCGGCCATAAGTGAAGGCCTGCGGATTCATCTGCGCATGGCGACGGCACGCCAGTGCAACGGCCGCCATCGCTTCCGGGCCGATATCGTAAATTCGGGAGTGCCGGGTGGCGAGCCAGGCATACATCTGCACCGGCAGGAACACGCCATACGGAATGTAATAGCCTTGGATCGTATTCGTCAGGGTGTTCATGTTCATCGGCCGCGTCGGCGGTGCGCCAGGCTTGGGCCGCAAGGCGGAATAACCGTTCCACCCGAGCGTCACCAGCACATGGTCGCATAAGCCGCTGGCAATTGCCATCGCGGCGTTCTGGAGTGCCGTGGTAGGGCTCGCCCCGCCCATGTGGACCGTAGAGGCATAGCGCAGAACTTCGATACCGAGGTTAGCCGCCATCTCTTCCGAGGTGGTGTAGATCGGCGGAGGAACCATGCCGTCGATATCCGACGGCTTCAGCCCTGCATCTGCTATGGCTTTGCGCGATGCTTCCAGCATCATGTCGACCGCGGTTTTCTCGGTGCCTTTCACGAAAGCGGTTTCGCCCACTCCGGTGATGGCCGATTTGTCGCTTAAGCTCATGCCTGCCTGACCGCCTGGTAATCGCGTTCGAGCTGTTCGGAAAGAGCGCGCACCCTCTGATAGGTCTCCGGCGGACGCAGTCGCAACTCGCGGCGGACATCCTCCAACGGACGATCGAGATTTTCTTCCCAGTAGAAGGTGGTCAGATCGGCTGCAGCCCGGCCCCGGCGCCACGCTTCAAATGCAGCGCGCGCCACTGGCAACTGGGCAGCTTCCAGTTTCATCTTGGGAATGCCGACGCCCACGATGAAAGCGATCCCGTGATTATAGAATTGCGCGTTTCCGAAGGACAGCACGCACAATTCGCCCAGTGCGTCCCTGCCGTATCCGGTGACGACATGAAACAGGTCATGCGAATCGCGAAGGCGCCGACGATAGAGGGAAACATCGGGGTCGCCGAGGTCCTCCAGACCTCCGGCCTCGCTGGCTTCCGCCAGACCTTCTGCTGTCAGACCCTCCCCGTAAACAAAATCGAGGTAGGCTCGGCCAAGCGTGCCAGACGCACAGGTCGCAAGGCGTTTGCGATCGCACAAGGTTTCAAGTAGGTCGGCCCGGTCGGAAGCGATACGCCGCCCATCGCTCGACTTCATGAAGCGATTGAAATTCCGATAATAGGAATTGCCCGACAATGCCTTGACGATACGGAACACCTGCGCCGTATCCTCCTTGTCGGCAATCAACTGCCTCATTGCCCCAGCGCTCTGAGAGGCTCTACGGGGCGGCGCAATTCATGACCTTTGGCGTAAGCCATCTTCTTGCCTCCTGCGCTTCACTTGTAGATACCAGCGGACGCCAACGCCTTCTCGGCTCCATCGACCAGGTCGCGCATCACTTCGGCGGCAGGCCGGATCGAATCGATCAGGCCGATGCCTTGCCCCGCGAAGCCGGGGATGACATCCTTGCGCTCGGCCTTGATCCCGGAGGCCATGACCGGGCCGGAGATCATCGACTGATAGGGCATCGGCAGAGGTTCCTTTCCGGCCTGCACCCAGGCGTCGGCCCATTTGTTCCGGATCATGCGCGCCGGTTTGCCGGTAAGCGATCGACTAACGACCGTATCGGTATCGCCGCTTTCGGTGATCGCCTCTTTCTGGAAGCGCTCGATGCCCGCTTCCTCGGTCGCGAGAAATGCCGTGCCGACCCACGCGCCCTCTGCCCCCAGCATCATCGCAGCGGCAACACCCCGGCCATCCGAGATACCGCCGGCCCCAAGGACAGGAACACGATCGCCAACGGCGTCGACCACCTGGGGAATCAAGGAAATAGTCCCGATCGGCGAGTTGTGACCTCCGCCATCGTGCCCTTGCGCGACGATCATGTCGATGCCCGACCCGACGACCTGTTCGGCGTGCTTGACCTTGCCGATCACCGCCATGACCTTGGTGCCATTGGCATGGAGCCGATCCATCCAGGGTTCAGGATTGCCAAGGCCGGCAGCATAAACCGGCACCTTTTCCTCGATCACCACTTCCATCTGCGCCTCAAAGAATTCCTTCGAGAACAACTGCGGGCCGCCCTTGCCCATTTCAGGCGCGCCCGCCGCCCGCATGGCGGCGGCAGCATCGACCTCCGGAAGCTCTTCACGATCCATGAAGTCGCGCGCGAACTGCTGATATTCACCCATCAGATCCATGGGATTTTGGGGTGCAGCACCGCTTTGAGGGGCAGAGCCGCGCCTGACCGACGCGGGGAGCAGCGTATCGACACCGAAAGGTTTGTCGGTCAATTCCCGGGTCTGGCGAATCCAGTCACGCAACTGATCGGGCGAACACGCCGCGGCACCCAGGACCCCGAGCCCGCCGGCATTCGAAACCGCAGCCGCCAGCGCCGGAACGCTCGCTCCGCCCATCCCGGCAAGCAGGATCGGGTACCGGATCCCCAGCATTTCGCATATTCGGCTCTTCAACGCCATTCTTCCTCTCCAGCCACTTGCCTAAACGCACACTCAAACTATTGAAAATTCTACAGCTGCCCCCACCGCACCCGCTGCGAGACCAGCTCGGGACTGCGCTCCGAAAGATAGACGGCAGAGCCGGCCACCAACCGGCTCATTGCTTGACGGGCCGCGGCGCTGTCGCCAGTCCGCACTGCCTCGAGCACCCGCACCAGAAACTTCATCTGCACCGCCCGTTCCTGTGCCGAATATCCCAGCGAATGGGAAAACTCGCGGGTCAACAGATGCATCGCAGAGGTCAGCAAACCGAACAGCGGATTGCCGCTCGCCCAACCCAACAAGTCGTGAAATCTGCGATTAAGTTCCTCGAATTGATCAGAGGCTTCATGATGCCTCAATTCCGCCAGACACCCTGCCAACGCGCTGAGATCAGCGGTAGTTGCACGCTGGGCTGCATACCCTGCGACATCGGGAGCAATTGCTTCGCGCAATTCAAGCAAACCACGCAAATCGGCTTCCATGAAATGCAGAATCAATGACAAACTGCTTGCAAAATCGCCGGTCTGCGGACGGGCTACGACGGGACCTCCACCACGGCCGAGCTGGAGATGGATGACCCCTTGCAATTCCAGGAACCGCAAAGCCTCCCGCAAAGTTGCGCGCGCAACCTCGTAACGCGCGAGCATTTCATCCTCGCGCGGAAGCCTGTCACCCGGGTTATGGCGACCCGCCTCGATGTCCCGCACGATGCTTTGCGCAAGAGAAAGGGCACGCTTGGCCTTCTTCATCGCCGGCATCCGCCACTCATCAGCACACCCGCACCTCTCGAATAAACAGTATAAGGATATTAGCAAACCTTCGCTGGATCGGCACACTATCCGATGGGATTGGTGTCTGCAAGGGACTAAAAGAGTATACGATTTATTGACTGCACGAGATGTCTCCCTTAAGGATGACTGAAGGCCGATCAGGCCTGAGATGTAGAAGGAATAGTTCTTATGGACAGCCAGATCGCCGAGCCGGATGCCGCGGCGAGGATCGCGTCAATTCCGATCGAGGAAATCGACGTGGCCCGGCCAAGCCTGTTTCAGAACGATACCATCGGTCTATTTTTTGACAGGTTGCGCGCCGAAGAACCTGTCCACTACTGCCGCGAGAGCTATGTCGGCCCTTACTGGTCCATTACCAAGTTCGACGACATCATGTCGGTGGACACCAATCATAAGGTCTTCTCTTCGGAAGCGAAGCTAGGCGGAATTGCAATCCAGGACATGCATTCGGTGGAAGGCGCGCTCGAACTTGAAATGTTCATAGCGATGGACCCGCCCAAGCACGATCAGCAGCGCAAGGCGGTGACTCCGGCAGTGGCTCCGTCCAACCTGCAACTGCTCGAGCCGATCATCCGCAAGCGCGCGGGAGAGATTCTCGATGAACTCCCGATTGGCGAAGATTTCGACTGGGTGGATAAGGTTGCGATCGAGTTGACGACGATGACGCTGGCAACCTTGTTTGATTTCCCTTGGGAGGAGCGGCGCAAGCTGACGCGCTGGTCCGATGTAGCAACTGCGGCACCTGAAACCGGGATCGTCGAATCCTACGAGGCGCGGCGCGAAGAACTCATCGGTTGCGCGATGTATTTCAAGACTCTGTGGGACGAACGGATAAACGAGGAGCCGAAGAACGACCTCATCTCGATGATGGCTCATTCTCCCGCCACGCGCGACATGCCGTTCCTCGAGTTTCTCGGCAATCTTATGCTGCTGATCGTCGGTGGAAACGACACAACACGCAATTCCATCAGCGGCGGCGTGCTCGCCTTGAACCAAAGCCCGGACGAGTACGCGAAACTCGACGCGGATCCTTCGCTCATTAGCAAAATGGTTCCGGAAATCATCCGTTGGCAGACCCCCCTCACTCATATGCGCCGCACCGCGCTGGAAGATTGGGAGATCGGCGGCAAACAGATCAAGAAGGGCGACAAGGTGGTGATGTGGTACCTGTCAGGCAACCGCGACGAGAGTGCTATCGAGCGCGCGGACCAGTTCATCATCGACCGCAAAAATCCGCGCCATCACCTCTCATTCGGCTATGGCATTCACCGCTGCATGGGAAACCGGCTCGCGGAACTGCAGCTGCGGATCATCTGGGAAGAAATTCACAAGCGCTTTTCCCGGGTCGAGGTTACAGGTGAACCAGAGCGTCTTTTTTCAAACCTCGTCCGCGGAATCACCAGGCTGCCGGTGCGGCTCCGCGCCCGCTGACTCTCGAGATCGAAATGCGGAGTTCAAGATGATCAAAATTACGTTCGTGGCTAGCGATGGTGAGCGACGGGAGGTCGAAATAGAAGAAGGCGAGACAGCCAGGGAAGCGGCGCTATACAATGACGTGCCGGGTATCGATGGCGATTGCGGAGGGGTATGTGCTTGCGCGACCTGTCATGTGCATGTCGATCCCGAATGGATCGACAAGGTGGGTCGGCTTATGCATGATGGAATGGAGGCCGACCTCTTGCAGTTCGCCGAAGGCACCACTGAATACAGTCGCCTTGCCTGTCAGATTCCGATGAAGCCGATGCTGGATGGATTGGTTCTTCACCTACCCGAACAACAATACTGACGGAGGGATCCTCGTCCCCGTAGCCTACATTCTTATCTGTCTTTCCTTGATTCTTCGAGAAAACACCCATGGCCACACAAATCGAGCCCGCAACCCAGACCGACGAAGACGCCTTCCGCGCGGAAGTGCAGCAGTTTCTGGCGGACAATTTTCCCGCCGAACTCAAGGGCCAGTCGAACGCGCTGGCCGGCGTGGACGGCCCCACCAATGAAACGCCGGCGCAGACCAAGTGGCGCGAAGCCGTGGGCGCGCGCGGCTGGGGCACCCCCACCTGGCCGAAGGAATACGGCGGCGGCGGCCTCACCAAGGCGCAGGCCAAGATCATCGACCAGGAATTCGCCAAGGCGGGTGCCTACAACCCGATCGGCGGCATGGGCGTCATGATGTTCGGGCCGACGCTGCTCGAATACGGGAACGAGGCGCAGAAAAAGGAACACATCCCGCCGATCACCCGCGGCGAGATCCGCTGGTGCCAGGGCTATTCGGAACCCAATGCCGGCTCCGACCTTGCCAACCTCCAGACCTTTGCCGAGGACAAGGGGGACCACTACCTCGTCAACGGCCAGAAGACCTGGACCAGCGGCGGCCAATGGGCCGACAAGTGCTTTGCAATTGTGCGAACCGACAAGAGCGACAAGCACAAGGGCATCAGCTTCATGCTGATCGACATGGACAAGCCCGGTGTCGAAGTTCGCCCGATCACCATGATCAGCGGGACCAGCCCGTTCTGCGAAACCTTTTTCACCGACGTGAAGGTGCCCAAGGAAAACCTCGTCGGCGAGGAAGGCCAGGGCTGGACCATCGGCAAGCGCCTGCTGCAGCACGAGCGCACCAATATCTCGGGCGGCGGCAGCCTCGCCCGTCTCATGGGCCAGAGCCTTGGCGATATCGCCAAGAAGTACCAGCCGACGGGCGCCGACGGCGAACTCGCCGATGCGGTGCTGCGCGACAAGATCGCTGATTTCGAAATCCGCTGGAACAGCTTCCTGCTCACCGCGCGCCGCGCGATGGAAGAGAGCAAGGCAGCTGGCGGCGTCTCCGAAATCAGCTCTGTGCTCAAGAAGCTCGGCACCAAGCTGAGCCAGGAACGCAGCGAATTGCTGATCGAAATCCGCGGGTTGCAGGGCCTCGGCTGGGAAGGCGACGGCTTTTCGGACGGCGAGCTGGAGGCCGTGCGCGCGTGGCTCTTCGGCAAGGCGACCACCATCTATGGCGGCTCGACCGAAATCCAGAACAACATCATCGCCAAGCGCGTGCTCGGCATGCTCGACCACCAGTAAGAGAGGGGAGCAAGGACAATGGCCGTTCTCAACGAAGAACAGGAAATGCTGCGCGACATGGCGCGCGAATGGACCGTCAACGAAAGCCCGGTCACCGAATTCCGCAAGGTCCGCGCCAGCGGCGAGCCCGAAGCCTTCAACCGCGACGCCTATGCGACGATGGCGCAGATGGGCTGGGCCGGGGTCATCATCCCCGAAGAGCATGGCGGGTCGGACTTCGGCTTCCTGTCCGCGGGCCTCGTCGTCGAGGAACTCGGCAAGACGCTCACCGCCAGCCCGCTGGTGATGAACACCGTCGCCGCCTCGGCGATCGTTCTTGGCGGCAGCGACGAGCAGAAGGCCAGGTGGCTGCCCAGGCTGGCGAGCGGCGAGGCCATCGCCACCCTCGCCGTCGACGAAGGGCCGAGCCACGATCCTGCGAAGATCGAGACCAGTGTGTCCGACGGCAAGCTGAGCGGCACCAAGGCCTTCGTCCATGAAGCGCATGGTGCGGACCTGTTCGTCGTCGCGGCGAAGGACGGGCTTTACCTGGTCGAGAAAGGCGACGGCGTCGCGCTCACCACCCGCAAGCTGACCGACCAGCGCAGCCATGCCGACGTCACCTTCGACGGCGCGGCGGCGGAGAAGCTCGCCAATGGCGGCGACAACCTGCTCGATGACGTGCTCGACCGCGCGCGCGTGCTCACCGCAGCCGAAATGCTCGGCATGGCGCAGCAAGTGTTCGACGACACGCTCGACTATCTGAAGCAGCGCGTGCAGTTCAACCAGGTGCTGGCGAGCTTCCAGGCGCTGCAACACCGCATGGCGGACCTCTTCGCCGATCTCGCCCAGATGCGCAGCGCGGTCGAGGCGGGCCTGCAAGCCGTCGATGCCGGCTTCGGCGTGGCGCGCGCGGCGACCATCGCCAAGGCGGAAGCCAACCGCGTTATGCACACCATGGCAAACGAGGGCATCCAGCTGCACGGCGGGATCGGCATGACCGATGAGTACGACGTCGGCTTCTATCTCAAGCGCGCCCGCGTGCTGGAGCAGAGCTTCGGTTCGTCGAGCTGGTTAAAGGACCGATTTTCCAAGCTGTCTGGCTACTAGAAACCTGCATGTAGTGACCTGCATGGCATTTTTGCCACATGCTTGTCGACAATGTGAAATAATCCGTCAATTCATCTACCAAGTCTTGAAATGAAACGCGCTTATCGGCATCGTTTCTAACATCGACTAGTGCCTAGGATGGGGCACATTCTTAGAGGAGAGGCACATGAAAAGATTTCCATCACGCCACCATTGCGCCCTTGGTGCATTGGCAGCGGCACTTGCCTTCACACCGACAGCCGCCTTCGCCCAGGATGTTGGCGAACCCGATGCGGATCTGGTTGAAGGGGCCGATGTCGAAGACCAAAACGTAATCATTGTTACCGCGCAAGGGCGATCGCAGGTCTTGGCGGATGTTCCAGTCGCCGTGTCAGCTGTTTCCGGAGAAACCCTCCAGAATTCGGGCGCCAGCGACATACGTGAGCTGAACCAGGTTGCACCGTCCCTGCTGGTGTCTTCCACCGGCAACGAAGCTAACGGTTCCGCGCGTATTCGCGGTATCGGCACGGTCGGCGACAACCCTGGTCTGGAAAGTTCGGTCGCGGTTTTTGTCGATGGAGTCTATCGCTCTCGTTCGGGAAGCGCCCTGAGTGAGCTCGGCCCTATCGACAGGGTCGAAATCCTTCGCGGTCCCCAAGGTACTCTGGGCGGGCGGAACTCATCGGCAGGCCTGATCAATATCTACACCGCACCGCCCGAGTTCGATTTCAGCGCATACGGGGCCTTCACTTATGGCAACTATGATGCGATCCGCGTCGAAGGTGGCATAAACGCTCCGCTTGGCGACACCGTAGCTGCGCGTGTGGACGGCGTTTACTTTGAGCGCGACGGCTTCTACAACGATATTACCAACGGCGGGACGATCAACAATCGCGATCGTTATCTGGTCCGCGGTCAGCTCCTGTTCGAACCCAATGACGACCTGTCCATTCGCCTTGTCGGGGATTATTCCAAAAAGGACGAAGCGTGCTGTGCCGCGACGTTCGTCCAGCCCGAGTTTGCTCCGCTTGCACGGATCAGCGCTGGATTTGATCCCTTTACGAGGCCATCGGATGGGGCCGCCCTGACGAGTACCGCAAATCCGATCGTTCCCGTGTTGCTTGCGCTTGGGCAGGATCCGCGTGCCCTCACCCAGGATACATTCAACCGCGACCTGTACCCTACGCCGGGCAGAAGCTATGAAGGCGAAACCGAAGACTACGGTATTTCGGCTGAGATCAATTGGGATTTCGGGAACGTCACGTTGACGTCTATCACGGGCTACCGTGAATATGCCAACAGCCAGGGATCTGACACCGATTACACTACTGTCGATATTCTCTACCGCGCTCCGACCGAGAATGCTCTTGCTCGAGACTTTGAAACATTCACTCAGGAACTGCGCCTTACCGGTGAGGCCTTCGATGGCAAACTCGATTGGTTGATCGGCGCGTATTACGCCAATGAAGAACTGCAGGTGCGTGACAATCTGCGGTTCGGCACCCAGTACGGCAATTTCGTAGCGTGCCGCATCGCTATCGCGATCAACCCGGCTTTGGTCAATCCGGGGGCTTCCAATTGCCTGGGTGCCAACGTGGCGGCATTGGACGGTACGCTGACCGGAAGCCCGGCATTCGGCGCTGCAACCCCGGCGATCCTCGCAGGTATCAACAACCTTGCAAGCATCAGCGATTTGGGAACGGTCAGCGAGGTCTACAATCAGACGAGTGAGAACTTCGCGTTCTTCACGCATAATATCTTTGCGATCACGGATACGCTCGATTTGACGCTGGGGCTTCGTTATACAAACGAAACCAAGGACTTCGACGCAACTTTCCGCAACGACAACACGGTTTGTCCGACAAACCGCAATCTGCTCGGAGGCTTTCTGGGTGTTCCGACTTTGGCACCTCTGGCCGGTGGTATCATCAGCCTTTCCTGCCAAGGCAATTCGACATCGGAGCTCGATGGAGTTTCTCTCGAAGACTCGCGCGAAGAAGAGGAGTTTACCGGCACGGCTATCCTGAGCTGGAAGCCAACTCCCGATCTGCTAGTCTACGGTTCGTATTCACGCGGCTACAAGGCGGGCGGTTTCAACCTCGACAGGTCTGCACTGTCAAATCCGCTTGCGTTCGATCCGGCCAATATCTCGGCAGCCGCGCTGCAGTTCGATGAAGAAACAGTCGATGCATATGAGATCGGCCTCAAATACTCGACACGCGAGTTCGGGGTTAGCATTGCAGGCTTCCGGCAAGAGTTCAGTAACTTCCAGTTGAACACGTTCAATGGGGCGTTCTACATTGTGCAGACGGTCAATAGTTGCGATAGCGATCTCGGCGGGGCCGACAGAGACGCAAGCGCGACAACCGGTGCATGCTCTTCCGATGAAGTTGCACCAGGTCTGATCGCTCAAGGTGTCGAGATCGAAACCTATCTACGGCCCGCTCGTGATTTGGATATTACCCTTGGCGTCACCTATTCTGATACGAGCTTTGAAGACAATCTTATCGGGGACGATACCGGGGCACCGCTCGACCCCGCACTACGCTTGCTGCCAGGCGACAACCTGTCGAATGCACCAGAGATCGTGGCAACATCGTCGCTTACGTGGACGCCGCCAATCGGCGACAGTGGGCTCGAAGGCCTGGTCTTCGTGAACGCTCGTATGGCTGGTGATTACAACACCGGCTCCGACCTGCTCTTCGGCAAGGAACAGGACAGCTTCGTCGTAGTGAACGGGCGTGTGGGTCTGACCAATATTGCGGATCGCTTCGCGATCGAGGGATGGGTCAATAATTTGTTTGACGTTGGGTATACGCAGGTGGCCTTCAACACGCCTTTCGTGGCTCCGCAACAAACGTTCTCCGCTTTTCTTGCGGAACCCCGGACTTACGGCATCACCGTGCGCGGCAAGTTTTAAACTTACTCGCTAATTGCAAGAGGGTTCGGCGCTTCGCTGTGTCGAGCCCTCTTTTTCGAACTTTTATTTGCTCACGAC
>NZ_JAHWXO010000008.1 GCF_019857205.1 Qipengyuania pacifica
CCTTCCTTTCGCTCGGTCTTTTCTCCGGGGAATAGCCAGGCGCTGCCCGGAGGGCCCGACCCATTATGGCAGCGATCATCTGAAACGGTCGTTTGAGGTGGACTGGATTGGCCTGGCTTACCGCATTTCCAGCATGATGGTCCCGCGCCGCCCGCATCAAGGACGGCAGGGGCCCCACCATTTTGTCCGCCGCCGGATTGCATCCGGCACCGGACAAAACCGTTTCCCCCTGCGCCGCTTCGCGGTCGCCCTGTCAGGCGATCCTGTGACCCGGTCTGCCCGGGCCCATCGGCCAACCTCCTGTCGTCTCGCGACAGATTTCAGGAGGATTATCATGACCTATTTCACGAAATGCACACTGCCTTCGCGCAATTATTTCGAGGCTCTGGAAACAGCTGAGCAACGGGCCTTGCACAGCTTCTTCGACCAGCATGTTATCGAGGATGACGAACTCGGATATCGCGCGGTCGACGAAGGCGACTACAATGCGCTGCCCCCGCATCTTGCGATCCGGGTCGTTCATACCGTCCATGGCGGAATGCTCGACGAATTCTGAGGCATTCTGCAGGGCAGGGACCGGCAGCGGTTCCTGCCCTTTTTTCGTGTCTCTTATGGGCTGAGCTACAGGTTCAAGTTTCGATCCAGCAGCAATCGGCGGTTCTCCAAACATCGGCTTGGCCAACTGGCGATCGGGATAAATGGAGCGGGGCTGGGGACGCACTCTGTCCCGCGCATCTGGCGATACGCTCCTGAGGGTGCGGCATTACGTGTTTTTGGGGCCCCGCATGCACTTGCGAACCGGCAGCGGGTCGGGCGAGCGGGAAGCTACGGCCGCGACAGGTCCCGCTTGCCTTGCTTCCCACAGGCCCTTGGCCACTGCCTCTCTCGCAGGTGCGGTTCATTGCTCTGAGCCTTCGGCATTGCAGCCGAAAGCCTGCCGGGCAGCGCGATAGCGTCGGGTTCTGCGCGGATGCCGCCCCTCCTCGATCCTGCCGAGCTCAGATCGGTAGGGGCGACAAATCCGAACGCGGCATCGTGTCGCTCCCCCCATTGCCAGGGCATGCGCCATCACCCTCCGCAATCAGCGGCAGTTAGCCGCAGCCACCCAAGCCTCCTGGAGCTAACCCCATGCCCGCCGTTCCCGATCCGGTCCGTCCCCGCTACCTGCGCACCCCGGATGCCGCGGTGCATCTGGGGCTTTCGCCGCGCACGCTCGAAAAGCACCGATGCTATGGAACAGGGCCGGTCTACCACAAGCTCGGCGGCCGCATCGTTTACCGGCCCGAAGATCTCGACGCCTGGGCCGAGCAGGGCTTGCGCCGTTCCACCAGCGATCCGGGCAAGGGCGTCGTTCATCCTGCCAAGCGGATCGACGGCTACACCGGTCCGGTCCGGCGCTGAAGCGGTACCATGCGCTCCTTGAAGACATCGGACGGCGGGGCCGGACAGCTCGACCTGTTCGTCGGCGCGGGCAGCGACATCGCCGCGCGCGATGCGCAGGATCTGATGGCCTGGCCTTTCTTCAGCCTCGCCAAGTCGAAGCGAGTGAAGCCGATCGACTTTCGTATGGGCGAGGTCGCCATCCTGGTCGAAGCGACCGCCGAGCATGGCATGGCCACGATCTGGGATGCCGATGTGCTGATCTGGGTAGCCAGCCAGATCGTCGAAGCGCGCGATGCCGGCAAAGCCACCTCGCGCCTGATCGCAGCAACGCCCCATGAAATCTTGACCTTCACCCGGCGCGGAACCGGAAAAGCAGGCTATGAGCGCCTGAAGGCCGCGCTCGATCGCTTGCAGTCGACCAGCATCGCCACCTCGATCCGGCAGGCCGGGGCGCGGCGGCGGAGACGATTTTCCTGGATCAACGAATGGCGCGAACGGCTCGATGACAAGGGGCGCGCACTCGGTATCGAAATGATCGTGCCAGACTGGCTCTACGAGGGCGTGCTCGACCGTGCGCTCGTCCTGACCATCGATCCGGCTTATTTCGCGCTCACCGGCGGTCTCGAGCGCTGGCTCTATCGCATCGTACGCAAGCATGGCGGGAAACAGAAGGGCGGATGGAGTTTCGACATTTCGCACTTGCATGTGAAGTCGGGCGCGCTGTCGCCATTGAAGCGCTTCGCATTCGAAGTGCGGACCATCGTCCGCCGCCAGTCCCTCCCGGGCTACAGTCTCGCACTTGAGCACCAGTTCGGCCGCGAGCGTCTCCTGTTCGTCGCGACGCCTGTCGATCCCTTTACAGCTGCGCGCCGCCGCATCGGTCTGCCCCCTGTGGAAAAGGGCGTGTGATGTTCGGACTATCAGGAACCATAACGTTCGGACGATCGGGAACCCGATGCCCGGACTATCAGGAACCAAAAGCCTGCTCGACTCGCCGGAAACGCAGCGCTCGCGGAGCCCTTAACAATGCTAACAAGGAATCTTCCAGATTCCTGCTAACACAGCCACGCCTGTGCAAAAGCGCAGCGAGCGCTTCGCTTTCGCCCACGGAAAGGGTCGACGCAGGTGCCGGTGATCCGCCACTCACGCATGTCACACTGGTGTGGCGCGGCGGCGTGCAGGAAGACTGGCTTCGGTTCGGCAAGCCCGTTGAAGAGCGCATTATTGATCGCCGGACGCGTATCGAAAGCTATGCTCCGGGACAGGTTTTTGCCTTGGTTCGGTGGGCTTCGAACGATTACGGGACTATCCGCTCGGCGTTCGCAATCGCCCGCGCCGTCGGCATCGGCGACCCGTTGACCACATTGCCGCAGGTCGATCCCGGCGCGCAAATCCTGTTGTCGGTGAAAGGCTGGCCCAAAGTCCGCCAGGCCTTTGCGCTGATCGATGCGATCGAGGAGCACGGCATCGATCCCTGCGATGTGGCTCCGGACCACTGGCGTCATGTCCACAACAGGCTGGCAGCGGGCATGCAGGCACGTTCCTATTCCCCTGCGCGCCATCGCGACTGGATGCGGCGGCGAAAGCTGCAATCATGAAGCGGCGCACCGTCTTTCTGGCAGGCATGGTTGCGGCAGCGACACTGACCAGCACTGCATTCCCGCTCGCGCGACTTTTCGTCTGGAACGCGACTGCCAGCGTGCCGGTTGGCCTGTACTCTATCGGCGGAAAGACTGGTCTTGAAAGAGGCGACCGCGTCGCGATCGAACCTGCATCCAGGCTGCAGCGATACCTCGCCTCGAGGGGTTATCTTCCCGCAGGCGTCCCGCTCATCAAGGAGGTTGCGGCGTTTGGCGGGGATACGGTCTGCCGGCACGACCTTCTGGTCACAATCAATGGGACGGCTGCGGGAGCGGCGCGCCGGCTCGACAGCCTTGGACGCGAACTGCCTGTCTGGGAAGGGTGCCGGACGATCGCTGCGGATGAACTGTTCGTGATGAACAGGCGCGCCCCCGGCAGCTTTGACGGGCGTTATTTCGGGCCTGTCGCACGCGCCGATGTCATCGGGCGGGCGCGGCCTGTCTGGACCGATGAAGCGGGCGGCGGAGACTATGTCCTGCTTGCCCCGCTCGCCGACTTTCCCATCCCCAACGTCACTGAAGGAGACGCACAATGACCTGTATCGGCACTTTTACAGCCACACCCGACGGCTTCGAGGGGCGGCTGAAAACCCTGACTATCGATAGACCACTGACCCTCGTGGCCGCCGACCCCGGCGACACCGAGAACGCCCCGGATTATCGCATCATGGCGGGCAACGGCGAGGAAACCTACGAAGTGGGCGCAGGCTGGAAGCATGTCGGCGACAAGGCTGGCAGCTTCGTTACACTATTGATCGACGATCCTGCGTTGGCGCGGCCCTTGCGTGCCAATCTGTTCAGTTCTGACGACCAGAGCCATGTCCTGATATGGTCGCGCGGCGCGCGCCGCCCGGCAAAGGGCTGATTCCGTGCTCCGCCCGTATCTTCTGCAGGGACTTCTGGCCGCCATGCTGGCGGCGAGTCCGGCACAGGTTTTTGCGCAATCGCCGCAATTCATCCGGCTGTCGCCGCGTATCGAGATTGCAGCGCATGTCAGCGAAGCATCGCAGCAATTCGGCATTCCCGAGCACTGGATCTACGCGGTGATCCGGGTCGAAAGTGCGGGCCGGGTGCGAGCCGTTTCCAGAGCAGGAGCGATGGGTCTCATGCAGCTCATGCCCGGAACCTGGTCGCGGCAGCGCGCCCGGTTCTCGCTCGGGCAAGACCCGTTCGACCCGCGCGATAACATTCTGGCCGGCACGTCTTACCTGCGCGAAATGTATGATCGCTACGGCGCGCAAGGTTTCCTCGCGGCATACAATGCAGGTCCGGGACGCTACGAAGACTGGCTTGCCGGACGGCGTTCGCTGCCACTCGAAACGCGCCGCTATGTCGCCCGGATTGCGCCGCTGTTGCAGTCCGAGCGCATGTTTGCGGCGGCGCCTCTACAAGCCAGGAATGTTCCGGCTGGCGCCTTGCAGCCTCCCGGCGCAGCGCGAAAAGAGTTGGACGAGGTGGCTATGCCCGGCCCCGCGGCGAACCCCTTCGCGCGACCGGAACAAGCCGCGCACGATCTATTCGCGCCCGTCTCGACGGCTTCCTCCCAATGAAAGCGAGCCTCGCACCTTCGCGCAGCCATGCGTTCCCTGGCGAAAGCGGGCGAAGGACGGGAGGCTTGCGCACCAAAGGAAGGGAGGGATGGCGAGATAAAAGCACCGCCGTCGGTCGGGGTGCAGGTGGTTGGTTTTGCGGGAGATTATGCGCCATCTCTGCTGTGCGCCTGCAGGCGCTTGGACCGAAATCCTTAGGCTTTTCAATGCTGAAAGCGCCGTCTGCCGATTTTCCAGTCTATGGCTGACGATGAAATCAACATCAGGCGGGGTCGGTCGCGAGACAGCGATGCGCGCGCCTATCGCAAGGCCGGTTCGCTGGTCGGACGCGTGCTGCAGGTTTCGCGCCGGTCAGGCTATACACCGCTCACGCGAGGCCGGGCTGGCGGCGGAACCGGACATCTGGGACGCGGCAAAAGGGCTGCGTTCCGAGGCCGCCCCCATGCTTTCCAGCGGCGGGTCATCATCAAGGCGCGCGTCGTTCGTCATGGCGGCAGCCGCTTCCGCTCTGCACCGCTCGCTCGCCACATCGCCTATCTCGAACGCGACGGCGTCACCCGTGACGGATCGGATGCCCAGATGTTCGATGCCTCGTCGGATGAGGTCGATGGCGATGCCTTCGCCGCGCGCTGCGAAGACGACCGGCATCACTTCCGCTTCATCGTGTCGCCGGAAGACGCGAGCGAGATGGCTCACCTGCGCGCTTTCACGCGCGAACTGCTTGAAGATATGGCGAGCGACCTCGACACCAGCCTCGACTGGGTAGCGGTCGATCACTGGAATACCGATAACCCGCACGTCCATGTTCTGGTCCGCGGAGTTGCCTCGGACGGCAGGGACCTGGTGATTGATCGCTCTTATATCAGCGAAGGCATGCGTGCCCGTGCCCAGGAGCGCGTCACTATCGAACTCGGGCCGCGCAGCGAGCGCGATATTCAGCTAGCGCTTCGCCGCGAGGTCGATGCCGAGCGCTGGACCTCACTCGACCGCCGGCTGCAAAAGCAACGCGACGATCTCGGCGTGGTCGATTTGTCCCCCGAAGTCGATGCGACACGCCGCAGCAACCGCGCATTCCTTATCGGCCGCGCACGAACGCTCGAACGCATGGGATTGGCCGAGCGGATCGGGGCGGCGCGCTGGACCTTGGCCGCAGATTGCGAACCGACCTTGCGCGCGCTTGGCGAGCGCGGCGACATTATCAAGACCTTGCACAAGGCGATGAGTGGACGCGGCGCGCAGGGCGCCCTTGCACCTTTAGCGTTGCATGGAGAAAACGAGAACCGCCGAGTCATTGGAAGGTTGGTCGAGCGCGGTCTTCATAATGAGCTAACAGGCGAGGCCTATGCGATCATCGAAGGAGTTGACGGCCGCGCGCACTATCTTCGCTTCCCCGATCTGGACCAGACGAGCGATGCAGAGCCTGGAGCCATCGTCGAAACAAGCGAATGGACCGACCGCAAGGGGCGACGGCGCAGCAGCCTGCTGGTGCGTTCGGACCTGCCGCTCGAGCGGCAGGTCGACGCTCGCGGCGCAACTTGGCTCGATCGGCAGATGTTGTCGCCTCGAGCCGAGACACTGGGATGCGGGTTTGGCAACGAAGTCCGCCAGGCTCTGGATGAGCGCCGTGCCTGGCTTGTCGATCAAGGGCTGGCGAAGCGGCATGGGAAGAGCGTGACCCTGGACCGCAATCTGCTGGGAACGCTTCGCAAGCAGGAACTGGACGCAGCGGGCGAAGCGTTGGCCGCGCGTCACGGCCGTTTGGCAAGACCGATTGCGGAGGACGAACATGTTTCCGGCCTCTACCGCGAGCGCATCACGCTCGCCTCGGGCCGTTTTGCCATGGTCGATGACGGAGTGGGCTTCCAGCTCGTGCCTTGGAGGCGCGACCTTGAGCGGCATCTGGGAGAAGAAATCACAGGCAAGGCCAATGCGCGCGGAGGTATCGATTGGAGCTTTGCGCGCTCTCCGCAAAAGGGAATCTGATGAAGACACAATTCGCAACTTCATCACGAAGGGTCAGGATAGTTGCGCAAATTGGCAAGGAGGCAGCGAAGCTGGACCACCGTCACCAGGGCGGTCGGACTTACCTGTCGCGGCGTGTATTGAATGGCTGAAGCTGATGGTCCAGCGCCCAGCGACCGGGCCCGCGAACGAATAGATAGATAAGTGATCCCAGGATCGCTACGTTTTTGAACAATGGCCCGGTGTGCCCGGGGGCGACATGGACGGCGACGGTAATCGGAACGAGTGTCAGGAAAAGGGCTGCTGCCGAAATCCGCGTCATGTATCCCAGGGCCAGTGTAATTCCCGCCGCTATGAAAATCGCACCGGAAAGCCACAAAAGGACTGAGGGGTTGCCGATAATCTCGACGTGGGACCTCCACGGCGAGAGATGCATTCTACCGAGCATGTGCTGGTGAGCGAAGAAATGCCCAAGGCCACCGATAATAAAGATCAGGCTGATCGATAGACGGAAGACTGGATCGACTACTGTGACCTTCTCGGCCATTCGAGCAAGCGCGTTGTCCAGCTTCCTGAGCATGCGTATTCTCTCATCCTGCTATTGGCATTCGATTTGGGGCAATTCGGGAGCGGCCGGGACTACTGCGTCCGGGGGCCGGCTTCTTCAGGTGAATGGGGGGTGCCCAGCACATTGACGGGCAACTTGAGGTATACGGTGCCATTGTCTTCGGCTGGCGGCATCCTGCCGGCTCTTATATTCACCTGGATCGAAGGCAGGATCAGTTTGGGCATTCCAAGCTGGCTATCCCTCGCTTCGCGCATCGCGACGAACTCGTCTTCGGTGACATCATCGCGCATGTGGACGTTGCCGCGCCGTTGCTCTCCAACGGTCGTTTCCCAGCGATGTTCGGTCCGGCCTTCGGGCAAATAGTCGTGACACATGAACAGGCGGGTCTCCGGGGCCAGCGCATAGATCTTGCGGATCGAGCGATAGAGCGTCCGCGCGTCTCCGCCGGGAAAATCGGCCCTCGCAGTTCCGAAGTCGGGCATAAAGAGCGTGTCTCCTACGAATGCCGCGTCGCCGATCAGATACGTCATGCACGCGGGCGTGTGGCCGGGCGTGTGGATCGCGCGGGCAGATAGGGCCCCGACCGAGAATTGATCGCCATCCTCGAAAAGGTGATCGAACTGGCTGCCATCGCTGGCAAGGTCCTGTCCGGCATTGAAGATTGGACCGAACGTTTCCTGAGTCAGGGAAATTCGGCTGCCTATTGCGAGCTGCCCGCCGAGGCGTTCGCGAATATACGGGGCCGCCGAAAGGTGATCCGCGTGCACATGCGTTTCAAGTATCCATTGGCAGTCTAGTCCGTGGGACTCCACGTAGTCGATCACCGCGTCAGCGGATTTCGTATCTGTACGGGCAGAGGCCGGATCAAAGTCCAACACGGGATCGACAATGGCGCAGGCTGTCGATTCCGGGTCGCGCACGACATAACTTATCGTGTTCGTAAACTCGTCGAAGAATGGCTGGATCTGGGGGTGCATGTCGGTCATCTTTATGTGCAGGAGGAGATGCGGGTCGCTCGTTTAGCCACGCTGCGCGTCGATATAATCGCGTACGAATTCTGCGAGCGCGGGTTGATCGCAGGCAAAGCCCATTTCTTGTGCTTGCGCGAGCGCGGCGTCGCCGCTGAGGTCATTTTCAGCCGCGACATGCATTATTGTGAAAGCGCCCGCTCGTTTTCCGGACGCGCAATGTACAAAGAGCGGGCCCGGTAGTGATTTGACGCAATCTCGGAAGCGGTCGACGAGGTCACCGGTCAGCGCATCGCCTGCGACGGGAATGTTGCGGTATTCCAAGCCAAGCGCAGTGGCTTTCTCACCCTCGAGCTGGGGAGTCATGGGCGCGTCGGGCTCGTTTTCGCAGCGCAGGTTTACCACCGACTTGTAGCCGGTTCGGGCCAGCTGCGACAGGTCTTCGCTCGAGGGGGGAGCCATGCCGACCGCATAGCGGTTACCGATCTGTTTCACGTCGTTCATATTCTCGCCTTCGTTTTGCAATGACGCAACTTAGCGCCGTCAGACTTGACTATATATGCATACCTTCGCATATATGCAACTATGAAACCTGAAGACATGTATGAGCAGGCTGGCAAAGCACTTGCCCTTCTCAAGGCGCTGGGCAGTCACAACCGGCTGATGATTGCCTGCCAGCTGGTCGAAGGCGAGCGCAGCGTAGGTGATCTCGCCGATCTGCTGGACATCCGCGAGGCCGCTGCCTCGCAGCAGCTTGCGCTGCTGCGCAAGGATGGTCTGGTCACCCCGCGACGCGAAGGGCGAACCATTTACTACTCGCTTGCCGGAGATGCGCCGCGCCGAGTGCTCGAAACGCTTTATGATCTCTACTGCAAGGAGCCAGGAGAGACCTTGTCGCCGGCCTCTGAATTGCCGCCTGAATGATGGAGGCATCGTTCCTGCAGTATATGCTGTCGATAGGTTCGGGCGGACTGGTTGGCTTTGCGCTCGGCCTGATCGGCGGCGGCGGTTCGATCCTTGCCGTTCCCTTGCTGCTGTATGTCGTGGGGGTACGGGATATGCATGTCGCTATTGCGACCTCCGCTGCGGCAGTGACGGCAAGCGCCCTATTCAATTTGGTGTTTCATGCCAGAAACGGGACGGTGAAATGGCGCTGTGCCGGAACTTTCGCCACCTTCGGCGTCATCGGTGCGGCGATTGGATCGACGCTCGGTAAATTGACCTCGGGGGATCTCCTGCTGGGACTGTTCGGTCTGGTGATGGTCGCCGTCGGACTTGCAATGTTGCGTGATCGCAAGGGTGGCAGCGATCCCGACGTGAAGCTGACATCGCAAACAGCGCTTCGACTTACACCGCGCCTTGCGCTGGGCGGCGTGTTGGTCGGTGCTCTCGCTGGTTTTTTCGGTATCGGTGGCGGGTTTCTGGTGGTCCCCGGCCTTGTCGCTGCAACGGCGATGCCAATCCTGAACGCGATCGGATCCTCTCTTGTCTCAGTCTCGGCGCTGGGCGCGACAACCGCCGCCAATTATGCGCTTGACGGTCTGGTCGACTGGCACATCGCGGTGAGCTTTATCGTTGGAGGAGCAATCGGCGGTTTCCTGGGCTCACTGGCGTCTCGTCGCCTGGGTGACCGCAAGCAGGCACTTACCCGCGTCTTTTCCTACACGATCATCGCGGTTGGAATATTTATTGTCGGCCAATGGCTGTTCTTCACGTCAACGTGAGCTGACAGGCTGCGCACCATATAGCTGCCCGTCTGCATTCGCTGGTCGGATAGAGCAAAAACTGTGGTTCTGGGTCGTCCCTTATCTTCAGGGATCAGGCTCATCGCAGTCGCAAGTAGATTTGACAAAAGCACCACGTGATGCCTATATAAGCGTCAGGAGATGCGATATGGCCAATGCGGCAGTTCAGCATGCCAAGGCTCCCACGGGGCTTCAGACCTTTGCAGGCGACGGTGATCGCAATCGCCTCACTGGCGCTGCGGTCAAAGCCGTGTTGCGCCTTGCCGATGCTTGGGGTGCGAGCAACGCTGAAGGCGCCGCGCTGCTTGGCGTCTCCGAAAGCACCTGGGACCGGATGAAAGCCGGAACATGGGAGGGCTCGCTCGGTCAGGACCAGTTGACCCGCGCGTCGGCGCTGATCGGCCTGTTCAAGGGGCTGCACCTGCTGTTTGCTAACGACATGGCCGACCGCTGGCCGAAGCTTGAAAACAGGGCGCCGGTCTTCGATCGCCGCTCGCCCATCCAGGCAATGATCGAAGGCGGTATTCCGCGCATGCTCGAGACCAGACAATATATCGACGCTCTTCGTGGCGGGCTCTGAGGAGGCAGGCGCGCCGCCGCAGATTCGCGAAGCGTTCGAGCGGACGGTCCGACTCGTTTCGAGCGCGCGTTTGCGCGAAGCGGTCATGGCTCCGCTTGCCGACAGTAACGAAGATCTCGCGCTGCTCGCTGAAATAGAGGGGGCGACGAGCTCGCGGCTAATTGCTGAAGAGCGCGGGTTTGGCGAACTGACAGCCGACGAACTGGTTCACGGCGTGCCGCATGCCAGATTTATCAATGCGAGCTTTGCTTATGCCAAACCGCGCGAGCCCAATCGCTTCAACCCCGCGAACCGCGGGGCATGGTATGCCGCGCTCGGTGTCGAGACCTGTATTGCCGAGGTCGGCCATCACCTGACACAGGCGCTCGCCGATGCCGGCGATTTCGATGCCGTTGTCGAATATGGCGAGATGATTGCCAGCATGGCGGGCGTCTTCATCGATTTGCGCGACCTGCCTGGTCACCCGGCCCTCGATCCGGACAAGACGAAAGGCTATCCTGTCGGCAATGCTCTAGCGGCGCAGTCACGCGCCGCCGGCCATAACGGCATTATCTATCCTTCGGTCCGCCATGCGGGCGGAACCTGCATCGCGGCCTTGTGGCCCAATGTCGTGCAATCGGTCGCGCAAGGAGCAATGTACCGGCTGACTTGGTCTGGCAATCCTGCCTTTGATTGGGAAGCAATCAAGCCGCGTGCATCACCATTACTAAAAGGTCCCTATGAATCGGACGGTCAAGGCAAGCGATCTGGTCGGATTGTTTAGTTGATATGATTTATCGAACCCAAAGCTTCTGCAACCAAGTGGGATGCTGACCGGTGGCGTTTAGATCTTCGCGCGTAGGAACGAGCATTGGCCAATGACGAGAGTGGGGCCGTGAGCTGACCTTCCGCTTGTGGCGAGAAGGGCTGCAGAGCTGACGCTCACCAATGAGATTTGATGATTCTCAAAATTCAAAGGAAGCGCGCATTTAACGTGCACTTCCCCTGGTCAGACCCGCCGTACTCCGTCTGCGTTACCAAATTCACCTCACCGATTGTCTGAACGCAACAGCCGACAAAAAATATCAACATAGACTTTTCTTGGGGGGATAATGATCCGAACACTCGCAGCCGCACTAGCCACGACATCCTGCATCGTTGCCCTGGCAACGCCTGCTGCCGCGCAGACTCGGGAGTACGACATCGCCCAAGGCACACTGAAAGATGCACTCGACGCCTACATACGTCAATCCGGACGGCAGGTTGTCTACCGTGCCGACCAGGTCCGAACAGCACGATCATCTGGTGTTCGCGGTTCATTCTCGCCCGAGGCGGCATTGGCAGCGCTGCTGGAGGGAAGCGGATTTGCATCGCGTATTGATGGGGAACTGATTGCGATTGTGCAGCTGGGGCGGAATGATCGCAGCACGTCCCCGGTGGCGGCAGAGGACAGCGAAAACACGACTGATAACGAGATCGTTGTTACCGGATCGCGAATCCGGGGGGCGCGGAGCACGGGCGAGGTCACGACTGTCGAGCGAGAACAGATCTTGGAGGCAGGCCAAGTCGATCTTGGGGAGACCCTCCGATCCTTGCCCCAAAACTTTTCCGGAGGTCAGAATCCCGGTGTCGGCTCGGGCGGTGGCCTGGTAAACGAGAACGTGAGTTCGGCGTCCAGTGCAAACCTAAGAGGTTTGGGGCCAGACGCTACACTTACTCTCCTGAATGGGCACCGTCTGCCATACAACTCGGCGTTTCAGGGTGTCGATATCTCGGCCATCCCGATTGCGGCGGTCGAAAGGATCGAGGTCGTTCCGGATGGAGCATCTGCGGTATATGGGTCTGACGCGGTTGGTGGCGTCATCAACGTGATCCTGCGTCGTGACTTCGAGGGCGTAACCACCTCGGGTCAAATCGGTACGAGCACAGATGGCGGCTACTTCCGAAAGCAGGTCGACGTAGTGGCCGGGACCGTCTGGGACCAGGGCGGACTGGTGCTGGCGTATGACTTTGCTGACAACTCCCGGATCGAAGCGAGAGATCGCGATTATACCAGCATCCTTCTGCCCGAAACTACACTCTTCCCACCGATGACCCGCCATGCGGCGACGCTTGCAGGACACCATAGAATTACGCCGGACGTAGAGATCGCGCTCGACGCATTGTACTCGTATCGGGAGTCAACAGTCGCCGGAGGTACGCCGACG
This sequence comes from Qipengyuania pacifica, assembly GCF_019857205.1. Taxonomy (GTDB): domain Bacteria; phylum Pseudomonadota; class Alphaproteobacteria; order Sphingomonadales; family Sphingomonadaceae; genus Qipengyuania; species Qipengyuania pacifica. The sequence continues at coordinate 12,583 of NZ_JAHWXO010000008.1, forward strand.
CAGAAGTTCGAGCGCGACAATTTGCTTGAAACATTTGCCGTAACACCTTCTGTCAAGTTCGATCTGGGTTCTCACTGGCGGGCGAACCTCGTCGCGGTGTACGGAAGCGATCGAACCGAGGTCTTTCGTGACACGATTCCTGCGGTAGGCGCCACAACTACGAACACCGTAAGATATACCCATGAGATTTTCTCGATGGAAGGTGGTGTGGAAGGGCCGTTGTTCAGCATTCCGGGTGGCGATGTCCGACTGGCGGCGGGAGCGGGATTTCGCAACAATCGTCTTGATTATGCTTTGATCACTCCCGGCCTGACCCCCGAGTTTGACGTCACTCAACGTTCGCGCTTCGCATATTCGGAATTGTACGTTCCGATTTTCTCCGATCAGAACTCCATCGACGGAATTGAGCTCCTGACTCTTTCTGCCGCCGTGCGATACGAGGATTATGAATCGCTCGATCGTCTCGCCACTCCACGGATCGGCGCGGTGTACTCACCGGTCGAGGGGCTGGTGTTCCGCGGAAGCTGGGCGCGGTCCTTCAAGGCACCGACACTGTATCAACAGAATTTCATTACCGAAGCCATCCTCATCCCGTCCACATTCTTTGGAGTGGGTTCGGGCTCGGATGCTCTGCTGCTGATCGGTGGCGGAAACCCCGATCTTACGCCTGAAAAATCGGAGAGTTGGACCCTAGGGTTCGAGTTCACACCCGATGCACTGCCCGGCCTTTCCATTTCGGCATCCTGGTTCGATATCGACTACGAGGACCGTGTTGTAAGGCCAATATCCGGGAGTATCTCAGCTGCGCTGAGGAATCCGGGCTATGCAAGCTTGATCGACTTCTCACCTGATCCGATGGAATTGAATGCATTGATCGCCAGTGCCCAGTTTGGTTTGGAAAATTTCACGGGACAGCCATACGATCCGGCGAATGTTGTCGTTCTCTACGACAATCGTAACATCAACGTCGCAGCCTGGAAGATCAAAGGAATTGACGCAAACATCGCTTGGCGTCGCGATTTCGAAGGCGACAGGTCGTTTGGCATTGATCTGTCTGGTAGTTGGCTGAAAAGCGAGCAGCAGATCACGCCGGACTTGCCGCCTGTCCGGCTCGCAGGGACTATTTTCAATCCACCGCGCTTCAGAGGCAGGGGCACCGTTCGCTATCAAGCAGGTCCAATCACAACCAACGCAGCTGTCAATTACATCGGCGCGCTTGAAGATCGGCGTATTGCTCAAATCGAGCGCCTTTCGCCGAGCGCCACGATTGATTTCGGGCTGCACTACGAGCTAATCTCCGGCGAGAAGCGCGATCCAGGGCTCGAAATATCGATTACTGTTCAAAATGTTTTGAACGATAAGCCGAACACCATTAGCCAGACAGGCCCTACGGACACTCCATACGACTCAACCAATTATTCGCCGATCGGTCGATTCATCGCGTTTGGTATAAGACGACATTGGTAAGCAATGAACTCTCAAGCCAATCTAGATAGCCCTTTTCACATTGGCGCAAGCAGCCGCGCGACCGTATCGTGGCTAGCTTTCCTCGCTGTCATTCTAATTCAGGGTGCCAACATGTTTCGGTTTTGCTTGTTCAAGGCTGAAGAGGTCTCCGTTCGCGGTTGCCGGCGATTAAATGATTGACGACGACACTCTTCACTCATGGTTCGTGCGAGATATCCTGCCTCTCGAGAGAGGTTTGACAGGATATATCCGTCGGAATTGGAGGACTGCAGAAGACGTACTCGAACTGCGACAGGATATTTATGAGAGGGCATTGACTGGAGCACGAAGAGGCATCCCATCTAACTCACGTGCCTATCTGTATACTGTGGCCCGCAACCATCTGATCAACCAAGCGACAAAATCGCAGATCGTGAGTATTGAGGCGGTGGCCGATCTCGATACCGTCGACCGGTCGCTCGACCTCTTCGAAGCCGAGCGGGTTTTGGATGCTCGAGACAAACTAAGGCTTGCCCAGACCGGTATCGACAAGCTTCCACCAAAGTGTCGTGAGATCGTGATCCTTCAAAAGGTGAAAGGATTTACCGATCGTGAGGCGGCAGAGATATTGGGCGTGTCTGTGGAGACCGTCCGCAGACAGATCAAGCTGGGAATGAAGGCGCTCATCGACCACATGCTGGGCGGATCAGGGCGGATCGTGCGAAGCGATTACCGAGCGCGCAAAAAGCGGGTGAAGAAGCCATGAGGCGACAGGCAAGCATCGAAAATCAGGCGCTCGACTGGCTTGTTAAGCGCCAAAGCCCGGAATGGGCGAGCGACGACCATGACGATCTCGACGCTTGGCTTAATGAGTCGATCGCGCACAAGGCTGCGTTCTGGCGAGCCGAGTATGGATGGCGGCAAACAGATAGGCTGCAGTCACTCGGCCTGAAGGCTGGTCTGGTCGCCGCTCGTAGCCAGGCTCGATTCCGGTGGATTCCTTTTGCAGCAGCTGCGAGTCTCGTCGCCTTTCTGGCGATCGGCGCCTTTGCCTTCGGACCCGACCTCGCCAATCAGCCCCGTACGATTGTGCAGCAGGTCCAGCATCAGACTGCAATTGGCGGTCGTGAGGAGTTTGAGCTGCCGGATGGAAGCCGAGTGGAGCTGAACACGAGTACTACGGTGCGCGCCGCAGTGTCTGAAGCGCGAAGAGAGGTCTGGCTGGATTCAGGAGAAGCATTCTTCGATGTTGTCCACGATCCAGATCGCCCATTTATCGTTCATGCCGGGGGCAAAACGATAACCGTTCTCGGCACCAAGTTCTCTGTCCGGCGCGATGAGAGCCACGCGATAGTGAGCGTGCTTGAGGGCAGAGTGCGTATCGATGAGCTCGCCGGTCCTTCACACAAGGTGACGATTGTCGAAGATGGGGGCACTGCTTACTCGCGAAATTCGTCGATTCTTTTGGCGGCAAAGTCAGCGAAAAGAGTCAGAAATTCACTCGCGTGGCGAAAAGGGGAGCTGAGCTTTGAACAAGCGCCCCTAAGTGAAGTAGTATCAGAATTCAATCGCTACAATGAGACAAAGTTGTTAGTATCCGACGACGATGCGGCAAATATACTTATAGGTGGCTCGTTCAAGACATCGAGTACCGATTCTTTCGTGCGCTTGCTTCGCGATGCCTATGGGCTCAACATTCAGCGTGAAGGCGATACGGTGCGAATTTCGACCTACTGACGTTACCCAAATTGAAGCCAGGTTTGTCCTCTAAACCAATGAAGTAGGTACCGAAGTAGGGGACAAAATGATCCGCGCCATCCTGACTGCACTCGTCCTAAATCTCTGCATCACCTTGTTTGCTGCGCCCTTGTCGGCGCAGCAGCTTTCCCATGATTATGATCCTGCGATGTCGGCCGTTGCATATGGTGCAGACCGTGCTGGACCGAACCGTACCGTAGAGCCTGAAGCAAAGCGCCTTGATGTAGATGCGATGTTGAAGATCGCGACGATTGGTGACCCCAAGGTCATTGGTTGGCTCGGAAGCGACACCACTATCGCGCATCTCTCGCCAGACGAATCACAGGTTGTAGTTGTCGTTCAGGAGGGCGATCCGGATGGAAATTCGTTCCGCGGTCGGCTCCTCCTATTCCAGACCTCCGCCATCCTCGCTGGAAAAGAAACGCCGAGCCCTGAAACGCTTGTCGAATTCGAGTCGCGAACGAATTTCCAGCCAATCGCTGGGTTGCGATGGGTCGACAACACCACACTTGTTTTTGCGGGTGTCGAAGGTGACGACCCCGTCCAGATCTACCGATTTGACTTGCAAACAAGGTCGCTTGCAAGAATCACCAGTGAAGATCGTCCTGTCGTTACATTCTCGACGACGAAAGATTTAGAAGATGTCTTGGTCCTCACCTACGCGGATCAGGTGCAGGCCAAGGACAAGCCAGAATGTCTGACTGTCGGGTGTCTTGTAAGCCCCGGTCGCTTGACGGACGCAATCAACTCGGCCGGAACAAGTGTCTGGTATCCGGGGGAAATCACCCACTATGGTGCTGATAGCACGAGGAGGCAGCTGACATCGCTATACGATATTGACGGCATCAGCGACTGCTTTCCGAACCACATAATACCTGGGGGTCTGTCACCGGATGGTGGTTACGCTCTGTTTTTTTGTGGCGTGTCCCACTGGCCGGAATGGTGGTCTGAATATACGGTAGATCCACAATTTTCAGAGAGGATTGATGCCGAAGACGAGGGCTATGCACACCAGTACATGCTTCTCGATGTTCGCTCTGACGAAATAAGGCCGCTTTCTTCGGCTCCCTTCTTGAGATTTTCTCAGCCATTCAGCCCGATATGGATTGATGGTGGTGAACGCGTCCTTCTGCTTGGCGCAGTTGAACCACTAGTCGATGTCAGTGAGACGGAACGAAAAACACGCGCGTCGCGACTAGGGGTCATCGCGGTTGATCCTCGAACGGGCGAAACCGAATTTGCTTTTGAGCTGGATAACAAGCGCTATCGAAGAGTCGCCAATGCCGAATGGAACCAGTCCGACCGGATCTTGAAAGTCGATTTGATCGGTCGCGACGGCTCTCCTGATCTCACTCTCGCATTACAGGCCTCCGCGAAGGGCTGGACTCGGGTTAAGCAGCCGAAGGCTGCTGAAGCTCCTCGTCGCGTGACATTCGAGGTCTCCGAATCGCCCAATGATCGACCCGTTTTGTTCGCTACAGATACGAGCACGGGTGCTCGCTATCAGGTTTTTGACCCCAATCCATGGCTCGCGGGATATGATCTAGGCCATGTCGAAGAGATCAAGTGGCAAAGCGCGGGAGGGTACAATTGGGATGGTGCGATTTATTATCCAACCGACTATATCGAGGGGCAGCGCTATCCGCTTGTGATCCTCACGCACGGATATCGTCCCGGCAAGTTTTCGCCTTACGGCTATCAGAGAAATTATGCGGCTCAACCGCTTGCCTCAGCCGGAATGATTGTCCTTCAGATGGCGGAAACGGGCCTTAACGATGTGATCGGCACGCCTGCTGAGCTACCGCGCAGTCGTGAGGGCTATGAAAGCGCAATTGATGAGTTGGCGAGTCGGGGCCTGATCGACCGCGAACGTGTCGGCTTAGTCGGTTTTAGCAGAACAGCCTGGTATTCAAATTTCATGGCGACCCACTCGGAATACCCGATTGCAGCCACCATGATAACTGACGGCGGCGATATCGGGTGGTGGGGCTACATGTCGTACAACGTTATCGAAGAAATGGATCAGGTGCTGGGTGCCTCATCTTTCGGTGAAGGTCTTGAGGCGATGTTGGAAACGGCACCTACGTTCAGCCTGAATCGCTGGCGTGCCCCGATGCTCATGTGGTCAGCCGGTGAAGACGTGATCGACCTTTGGGACGTGTACGTTGGATTGCGCCATCTCCAAGTTCCGGTTGAATTCTGGCACTTTCCGGATGGAACCCATGATTTGATCAAGATGTCCCACCGCAGAGTTGGCAGTGAACTTATGGTCGACTGGTTCGGCTTCTGGCTCAAAGACGAGCTGAGTGGTGACCATGCTAAATCAGAACAGAACGCGAGATGGCAGGAAATGAGAATTCTCGCCGATCGCGTCGCTTCGGAACCGCGACCACCGCTGTTAGACTGGAGTGCAGAGCCCCGCCCCCGGTAAGCTAAAAGGGAGTTTTCGCTTCAACGTCGCTCTCCGTGAAGCCTTGATGCGTGGGGTGCTAAGATAGAAAGTGGACGGAATGGCTGAATTCTCCAGCTAAAAAACGCGGTTCAATGCACTCGATCGTTCTCGTGATGCTTGCCGCCCTTAAAGCAAGCTCCATCGTCGTCTACATGGCTCGAGCAGATCAGCCCAGTAAAGCTTGATGCATTTGGATCGACGTCGGCTTTGAAGGTTGTCGGGAGCACTACTCTGTGGCTGTAATTGGGGCGCAAATTTGACGAGAGTATTTCTTCGTGACGGACTGTTTCCAGAATTGGCTTGGCCACTACGCTATGAGCGAGGTTGGAGGTCGTACGGCTGACGGATGATTGCCAGATCTTGGTATTTTGAGAATATCGTATCAAGCCTTCGATTTCCGTGATCGCAGAGTTATCAATGCAGAACGTCAAACGTAGATTGAATCTCTTAAACCCCACACACCTGCGATCGGAGATCGAAAGGGCAATGCAGTTTGCTCCTCTCAGTTTGGCAACTCCGGCTTTTCTACGTGGGCGCTGAGATAGGCGGTCTTGATAGGAAGGAAGCGGTCGATCGTTCTTCATCGTGTCGAGGCGAGCCCGGTGTGGGCAGTTTCGGGACGGATTTTGTCTCAAATGTGTAGTCAGACCATCGGAGCTTCTCGATATAAGAGGGCTTCCACTGTGCCCGGAAACGCGAAGCGTCGGGCCATACCCCAAACCTTCTAATGCTACGCCGTTGTGCGATCCACGAATTCGCACCTTGCATATCGGTGATCCCTACGTCGACCTGCTTTGGCAAAAGGAGGACATCGTGTCTGCGACGAGAATTTTGTGGGGCCAGATCGTAGCTGTGTTTGCCTTGACGCTCGCAGGCATCTGGGCGGGCACTCAGTGGACGGCGCACGCGCTCGGCTATCAGGCGCAATTGGGCCCGCCGTGGTTCAGCTTTTCCGGAGCGCCTGTCTATCCGCCTTATGCCATTTTCTGGTGGTGGTTCAGCTACGAAGCCTATGCGCCGCGCATCTTCGAGACCGGCGGAATGATTGCTGCATCGGGCGGTCTCGTGTCGGTAGTTGTCGCGATCGGCATGTCGGTCTGGCGCGCCCGAGAAATCAGGAACAGTGCGACCTATGGCTCGGCGCGCTGGGCGACCCGTTCCGAAATAGCACGCGCTGGCCTTCTGGCAGGCAAGGGCGTCATTATCGGCCAGCACGCCAATCTCTATCTTCGCCACGACGGGCCCGAACATGTGCTCTGCTTCGCGCCGACGCGCAGCGGCAAGGGGGTCGGCCTTGTCGTGCCGACGCTGCTGACCTGGCCGCACTCGGCGATCGTCCATGACATCAAGGGCGAGAACTGGGAGCTGACCGCTGGGTTCCGGTCCAGCTTCAGCCGCACGCTTCTGTTCGATCCGACCAATGAGGCATCGGCAGCCTACAACCCGCTGATGGAAGTGCGACGCGGCATCAACGAAGTGCGCGACGTGCAGAACATCGCCGATGTACTGGTCGATCCCGAAGGCTCGCTTGAACGGCGCAACCACTGGGAGAAGACCAGCCATGCGCTGCTCGTCGGGGCCATTCTACATGTGCTTTATGCCGAGCCTGACAAGACGCTCGCCGGGGTGGCGAACTTCCTCTCCGATCCGCGCCGATCGATCGAGGCGACATTGACCGCCATGATGCACACGCCGCATCTGGGGGAAGACGGCATCCATCCGGTTGTCGCGAGCGCGGCGAGAGAATTGCTCAACAAGTCGGAGAACGAACGCTCGGGCGTGCTCTCGACCGCCATGTCGTTCCTTGGGCTGTACCGCGATCCGGTGATCGCCAGGGTCACCCGGCATTGCGAATGGCGCATCGCGGACCTGGTGGCACAGGGCCGACCGGTCACACTCTATCTCGTCGTCCCGCCCTCCGACATCAGCCGCACCAAGCCGCTCATCCGGCTCATCCTCAACCAACTCGGAAGACGCCTGACCGAGGACCTGCAGGAGGGTGCCGATCGCGAGCGGCTTCTCCTTATGCTCGACGAGTTTCCGGCCTTGGGCCGACTCGACTTTTTCGAAAGCGCGCTCGCCTTCATGGCGGGCTACGGCATCAAGGCGTTCCTGATCGCGCAGTCGTTGAACCAGATCGAGAAAGCCTATGGGCAAAACAATGCCATCCTCGACAATTGCCATGTGCGGGTGTGCTTCGCGACCAATGACGAGCGCACTGCCAAGCGCGTTTCGGAATCACTCGGGACCGCGACCGAAACCCGGGCGATGCGCAATTATGCCGGACACCGCCTCTCGCCCTGGCTTGGTCACCTGATGGTCTCGCGCTCGGAGACGGCGCGCGCTCTTCTGACCCAGGGCGAAATTATGCAGCTTCCCGATACCGACGAAATCGTGATGCTCGCAGGCGTGCATCCGATCCGTGCCAGGAAAGCGCGCTACTACCACGACCCCCGGCTCAGCAAACGGGTAGAGCGTCCACCAACGGTCCAAAAGGGCGAGTTTGCGGCGGATGAGAGCGAATGGCACGGGAGACTTGTGACCGCGCCTGCGCAATCCGCGAAATTGCTGACCGGGTCTGAAGAGTACGAGGTCGATGATCGCCAGTCCGATGGCGGGATCCGCCAATCGCCTGAATTGCCGGACTACGAAGATGTCGCGCCGCCGCCCGTCGATATCCCCAACGAATTTGAGTTTGCCGACCGAACGGACGACGATCAGGCAAACCGCAATCGCAGAATGGCCGAGCGGATGCAGGCCAATGCGCGGCGGGCTGCACTCGATCCTGGCGACGGGATCGAGCTATGAGCAAGGGCAACCGTATCAAGCACACCTTTCGCTTGCTGCCGGCCCTTTCCAGGCAACTCGCCGACTATGCCGGCCGCAAGCGCGTCTCGCAGGCTTCGGTAGTGGAGGCCGCCATTGCCTCTTTTCTCTCTCCCGATGGATCGGAACGCATGGAAGCGGCCTTCAGTCGCCGACTTGATCGCATAAGCCGACAGATCGGCAAGCTCGACTATCATATCGAGGTCGGGAATGAGGCCTTCGCCCTTTATCTCAGGCGATGGCTGGCGGTGACGCCGGCAATCCCGGCCGAAACCGGTGCCGCCGCGCGTGCTGATGCTGAAAAGCGGTTCGACTTCTTCGTCGAAGCGCTCGCGCGGCGCATGGAGACGGGCAGGCATCTCGCTGACGATCTCATTCGCGCGGCTCCGGAACCAGAGCTGGGTGAGATTGAGAATGAAAACGGAAACGGTCCGGAGTCTCCGGCGCAGCCCTGACAAAGACCTTCGATAGTCCGGCAGGGAAACCCTACGAATAGAGGAGAGGGACGCTCTCTTGGATGCGCCGCCGCACTGTACAGCAATGCGAGGGTGCAACAATTCCAAGTGCTTGCTAAAGGTTCAGTAATGCGCACCGAACTCGATCATCTGCCTCCACAAAAACAACGCGAACTTGAGCGCGTGGTGCAGCTGATCTTCGAAGAATTCGATGATGCCTTTGCGCTCGCCAAGCACGAATGGAAAAAGGCCGGGCGCATTCTCAAGGTCGTGCTCTACGGCAGCTATGCGCGCGGCACCTGGGTCGACGAACCTCACACCGCCAAAGGCTACCAGTCGGATTATGATCTGCTGGTTATCGTCAACGACAAGCGGCTGGTCGACCGGGTGAAATACTGGTCCAACCTCGATGAGCGGCTCATGCGCGAATACGGCGTTACCAAGACGCTCAAGACTCCGGTCAATTTCATCGTTCACACGTTGCAGGAAGTGAACGATGGTCTGGCGCATGGACGCTACTTCTTCATGGACGTCGCGAAGGACGGGATCGCGCTCTACGAATCCGACGATACCGAATTGCACACGCCCAAGCCCAAGACACCTGAACAGGCACTTTGCATGGCGCAGGAGTATTTCGATGAATGGTATTCCGCAGCGCTAAAGCGCTACGAAATCGCGAAGTTCGACATATCACGAGAGTTTTTCAAAGATGCCGCGTTCGATCTGCATCAAGCGACAGAGCGCCTCTATCATTGCGTGCTGTTGGTCTGCACCTTCTACACTCCGCACGTGCACAACCTTGGGTTCCTGCGCACCCAGGCGGAACGGATCGACCCCCGCCTGACCTATGTTTGGCCGCGCGAAACTAAGCGTGATCGCGCGCGCTTTGAGAAACTCAAAGAAGCCTACGTCAAGGCTCGTTACTCGAAGCACTACCGCATCACCAAGGAAGAGCTCGAATGGCTCGGTGAGCAAGTCGAGGAGCTCGGCCGCGTAGTGCACGAGGTGTGTTCGGAGCGGCTGGAAAAGCTGAAAACCGAACTGGATATTAAATAGCCCTCTTTGTGATGCAGGACCTAGGTTTCGACAATCCGACTAGCTGTGTGGAACAAAGTCGGGCATCTCGCGCCGCATGAACTCGTCGAATAGGGGGACCGTAAAGCAAATGTCACCGTACGCCGGAGAGTAAATCATCGCCTTCTTGATTAACGTTGTACGCTGTTGGTTCGCCTTATCCATATCGCAGCCAAGTTGGACGGCTACTTCCGAGGAGCGTTGTGTGCCTTTGCCTAGCTCAGCAAGTCCGCGAAGATAGTTTTTCTCGGCAGGAGTACAGCGATCATAACGGACGCGAAAAAAGCTTTCGTCCAATTTTTCCCGCGCTACGTCGGTTGCTTCAACAACATCGTTCCACGTTATTGTTTTCTCGTCTTGCGCGATATTCCAAGCGCAATATGACCATTGCTGAAGGAAGTATGGGTAGCGCTCGGTCACGCGGAGTATCTCAGCGACGGCATCAGCCTCAAATTGAACGCCGAGAGCATTTGCTGGGTGTTCAATAGCGCAAGCAGCCTCCTCCTCACCCAAGGCGTCTATACGCGGGAAGATGAAAAGGCGTTCGGCATAGGATTTCGCCGATCCAGCAAGCCCCAGGACTTGAGGTAGACCGGCACCGATGATGGTTACTGGCAGCCCTTGCTGGCTGATCCGATGGATCGCGGCGATCAATGCACCTAGCTCTGTTTTTTCGAGTATTTGTAGTTCGTCGACAAACAAGACGACGCATTTGTTGGCCGCGGCAGCCGCTTCGCCAACCTCTGCGAAAATATCACCAAGGTCGGTTTCGAGATCCCCGCTATCGGCTACTCCAAGAGTTGGGTCGTAAGTTAAGGCATACTCGCCGATCGAAACCCCGAAGCCGGCGACGAAAGCTTTGAGCGCTCCAAGACTGCGTTTTGCTCTATCCTTTGCCGCCTCTATCATGCTGAGGTTGAGAAGCGCTTTTCTTAACCCGACCACGAGAAGATCGGGAAGCGGCTTGCCCTCCGTCGCTTCAGCGAAAACCACTTCATAACCCGATGCCTTTGCCGCATCGTGCATACGTCTAAGCAGGACGGTCTTTCCGACTCCCCTAAGCCCATTGAGGATCATCGGTTGCACGGAATTTCCGGCCCGCATTCGCTCGAACATGAGGTCGGCTTGTTCGATTACGTTTTCGCGACCGGCAAGTTCTGGAGGCTTATTTCCCGCGCCCGGCGAGTATGGGTTGCGGATTGGGTTCACAGTGCAGCCTGCCGCTGAGCGAGACGATTACTCATTGACCGATCATTGCAACTACAGTTTCCGAAAGATGGTCCAGCGCTGTGTCACCCCCTCGGCTTTCCAGGATGTCGAGCAATTCCGGAAAGCCTACATTGGCGTAACCGTTTGCAATCCGCATCATCTCCCCTGGACGATCCACTACAGATGCGTCCGCGGTTTCTGCGATGGCGAGGAGGGTAAGGGCGGTGGGCCTCCAATCAGGGGACCCAATGGCGACGCCTTCTGCGGCCTTGTATGTCTTTCCGCTGGGGAGTGTAGGTTTCAAGCCCCTCTTCGCCGCTATGCATATAGCAGCGAACCAAAAGTCGACATTCCGGTCAAAGGGTTGATGTTCCGGCCGGGCGGTTTTTCCCTCGCGGCGCTGGACAAAGGAGTCGAAGTGCTTGCGAAAATCGTCAGCAACGACGACGTCCTGCCCGGCAAAGGGATTCTCAGCCATCAGGCAGCCTCCGCTTTCTTACTAGGACCACCCGGAGATTTGCGTTCACAGATTGCGCACGACGACAAGTGGTCGCATTGACAGACAATTACCCGTGCATCTGTCGTCCCTGGGTTATGTTTGAGCATCACCGGATAATGAGCCGGGTTGGTCATAGTGAAGATTTTCCCAGAAACTTCTTCAAGGATATCTTCGCATCCGTGTATCTCGTCCGGCGTGAGTAAGAGAACGAGCTGCGAGCTCGAAGCAGCCGCAACTTTGACTACCTCCCGTTTGACGAAGCCGGTCATCATGCCGAGCGGTGTGTCGATCACGTTCGGTGCCTCTACTCCGCTGACTTGGGTCAGAGCCAAGATAAAGGCGATGGTCAGCGCTCGGCGCGACGCTCCATTCAGATCTTGAGAGGGGTCGAGCAGCCGTTCGTTTCGACCGAACACGATGATGTTGAACTCTGATGTTATCGCTGCGCGGCGGATCATTGCTCGGTCCGGATCCGCACCAATCATTTGTATGAACAATTCGTTCATTCGACGCGAGACTGCATCGACCTCGCGGGTCTTCATGGTGTTCAATGTCTGCTCGAGTATTTCGCGGATATCGCCTGCGGCGGCGAGTTCGGCTGCGAATTTCTTACCTTTCGTCTCTCTTGCGAGAAGAGTTTCATGCTTTTTGCTGAGCTCCCCACGCTGACTCCGCAAGTTGCGCAATGCCACATCAAGACGCGTCGCTTGGTCTCGCTTGTCAGTCAGCTGTTGCAAGTAGGTGTCGCGCATTTCTCGTGCTGATTGGACATCGTTATCTTTCACCTTGCTCAAGCGAGCTTCAAGTTCAGCCGCTTGACGGCCAAGCTCGTCGTAGGTCGCCTGCTCGCGCTCTCTTGCGCCATAGGCCTCGATGTATTTGTCTCGCCAATGCAATTCGCCATCGGTGAGATGGCTGCTCTCGTAGTAGAGCGATGAAATGCGGGACTTCAAAGCGTCGGTCGCACGGCTGTCCTCGATAAGGCTTTCGATTGCGTCACGGCGCCGCTTCCCATCTGTGGTATTGGGATCGAGAGTTTCTCCGCATATGCAATCCGCGTGGTTCAGCCTGTCTTCCAGCACGGGGATAGTCGAATTGGGAATTTGCCCCTTTTTCCGCAGGCCTTCCAAAATACCGCTCGCTACCGTAAGTTTGTCGCCCAGCATTTCTTTGGCAAAATCCAGACCACTTAAGAGCTCGGATTGAACGAGGTCTGCACGACGCTTGCGCGCCTCAGCATCCGTTAGCTGTTTGCCGATTGATTCTAGCGCTGCCGCAATCTCCTCGCGATTGCCCTTTTTTAGCGCGTCTTGGAGCGCGCGGTCGGCCCGGCTGTATAGATCGCCCAGGTTGGCAATCTCTTCCTTCGCAGTGGCGAGCTTCGCCTCGTTTTCCGGAATCGCAATGTCCACGGCCTCAAGCTGCGAGCGCACCTCCTTCAGCTCGTCACTACCCGCAATGCTATCGGCCTTTGTGCGGATACCGCGTTCTGCTTTTTTGGTATGCTCAAGACCCGCTTCAAGCAGTGGTAAACCCATGAGCTGCTCAATCGCACCGCGGACACGTTTTTGACGATCAGCAGCGCGCACTCCCTCGATAAAACTGAGCGCACGATCCCCATCAGTAAAGAAAACTTCCCTCAAATCGGCAGGCATATGCTGTCCAAGGTAACTTTCGACATTTGGTATCGAATCATTGCCTGTAGGCTTGATTTCCTCGAGCTCGACGGTGGACTTGGGCCTGTTCGAGGAGCCCGCGCGATCACTAAGCGATCGCGTCAGGCGATAACGTCGAGAACCCTTGGCGGTTTCCACTTCATAGGTCACTTCGGCGGTGGTTGTCCCGACCTGCCCATCAGGTATGTCCATCGAGATTGTTGAATAGCTGCTTGGCAACGCATCATCGCCGAACAAAGCCCATTGCAGTGCGCTGAGGAGAGTCGTTTTCCCACTTTCGTTCGCAGCGCGAATGACCGTGACGTTTTTAGATTTATCGACGGAGAAAGTAAGTTCAACTTCGTCGAGGAGACGAAAACCATCGAAGCGCGCTTTGATCAAACGCATTGTTATTCCGAGGCCTTTGAGCGAGTATTCAGAAATGTCCCGACGCGGCCGACGATATCGGCCACCTTGACGGCGACATTGGTTCTGGCAAATTTGTTCTGACGCTCTAGCATGATGATGTCCGCGACGGCCTCCTTCAACTCTTCGCGATAGCCAGGAACCCTCTCGTCGATGGCTTCGGACTGCTCCAACAGAATGCTAATCACACGCTCGTCTTTGTATGCCATCTTAATTTGCACCTAAAAGTGCGGTCCGCAAACGCTCAACTTGCTCAAAAGGACCGCCGGTCCGCGCCCCATTTCTGCTCAAACGCGCAAATTCCCAGATGCGTTCAAGCTCTGAACGAATGATCTTCTTCGCATCCTCGTCCATGTGCTCCCCCTCAATCGTGCCCGGCGGCAATGTCACCAAGTCATGAATGATCGCATGCGTTTTGCCAATCTCTTTACACATTCTCAGCAATCTACCGCGACGCTGAACCCATTGACGGCGTACCGTGGTGCTTGCGAGAATATAGGCTCGCTCAATTTGCGGAACATTAACCCCTTCATCGAGCACTCGCTTGGCAGTAAGTACCTGGAGTTTGCCCGACTGGAAACGCTCTAAAACCCGAGCAGATAATTTGGAGTCGCTGGTTTCTGACGCAGTAAGTTGATGGAATGAAAGATTCTTCTGGGTAAGTATGGCATTGACGCGATTGAGTTGGTTGGGGTCCTTGTCGGTGGCGTAGATGAGAGTGTACTGAAGCCTATTGAGGTCTTCGTTATCGAGCAATTGATCTAACGAACCAATTTTAGCATTCGCCGTTTCTAAAACACGGCGGCGACGCAAGAATAGATTATTGAGATAATCGTCATTTGCTCTGGCTTCAATTCTCCAGGAATGTCGGGCGATCTGTTCGCTCAATTCTCGCCACTCTTCCATCTCGCCTGCCTCGAGAGAAACGAAATGGACAAAATAATCATAGGGCGTCAGACAGCGTCCGATCGCCTGATCGAGACCAAACTCGAAACACGGCTTGCCGAAGTAAGCGAATAGTTTTCCGGTTCCCTCATCATCGTGCTGTCGAACTGGTGTCGCAGAAAGACCGAGACGATAGTCAAACATCTCCGGTGGAGACTCCACGAATCCGGCCGATCCGAGATTGTGGCATTCGTCGGCGATCAGCAGCTTGGGTCCGTCGATCGTTCCGATCTGTGATTGAAATTCTGAGGAAACCAAGGTGTCGTTTGACACCACGACAATTTCCAGTGGTGTTATGTTCATAGAAAGTCGGCGCCGTGCCTGCGCAATTTCTTTTCCTCGCCCCTTCGAACCGGGACAAGAGGACATATTGATTGGCCGCAGACCGAATTGAGCTATTTCGTCGCACCACTGGTGAATTAAGACGTTGTAAGGCGCAGTGACTACGACCAGCAGCGAACCAACTTGCCGGTGCAGTTCATGAGCTCCAACCATGGCCGTGAGCGTCTTGCCTGATCCCGTGCACATTTCCAGGATCCCTCGCCACTCAGACGCCCGCCATGCGTCCACCGCATCGCCTTGATGCGCGTAGTCACCCGCGCGGTATTCGAGCCATTTCGGGATTTTGAATTCAACTGGTCGAACAGTAACCTTTGGTGACTCGGCAGTATTCAAATTGGGTATTGCTTGATGCCACAGCGTACGAAAGTCGGCCTCTGACGGCATGCTGTCAGTGCGATAGTCGCGTAGAAGACGATCCCTAAACGCACGAGGTAGGTCGAGCGTGATGCATGTGTCATCACCACCGCCCCACAACATCTCGAATTCGTCCTGCAAGCGTTGGCAGACCAGCTGTCCTTCGTGACTGTGCCAAGACCGAGAAAGACTCAGTTGTTCGCGGTTTCGGCCAAGGCCCGCGGCCGTAAGGTTCGCCGAGCCATGCAGTGCGGCGAGTTCGCTATCAGCATGAAAAAGCCAAACTTTGGGGTGAAAGAGTGCGTCGCGCATCAGCGCGATTTTGAACTCAAGTCTTCCTTCTGCAATCAGCCAAGCGAGGCATTTTAAAGTGTGGTGTGCCAATGCGTTCGCATCGGGAATGGATGAGTCAAGGCTGCGCTTGGCGAGAGATGCTGCCGTAAGTTGGCCTTCACGTAACGCAGCCTGATCTTCCTCCGTCAGAAAAGGGCTGACGATTAGTCGCAACGATTGTTGCGACTGGCGGAGAAACGAAGCTAAACCGGGAGCAATTTCTGCCAGCGCGTGACTTGAGAAGAAGCCCACCATCAGATCTGCCCTTTCACAGGCCGCTAGCGCAGGAGAAAGAACTGACTCGGCGACATCGTCTTTGGGCAGAAGGTAAAGGGGTTCAGCATCACGAAGGGCAAACTTGAGCGCATCGCCTCGATGTTTGGCAGGCTTCGTCACTTGTGACAGACGAGGCAGCCGCTGTCCTCGTCCGCAAGCATCTGCTCCACCGTCTCATCGGTGATCCGTGCTCTTAGCGGGTTTGGCATTCTGCGCGCGAGGGCCTGCGCCTTGCGCTCTTCATGATTGCGCTCGATCTCGGCAACCCGCTCCGGCCGCGCCAGTTCTTCGAGACTTTCGTTTTGGGTCCAGGTGAACGGCGAACCGTGCTCGATGGCTGATTTCTCGTAGCGCTTGGCTTCTTCGAACGCATCGGGGTGCTCGCGCATTAGCCGCACCCATTCGATCTTCTGCTGGTAAAAACAGAACGTGCAGCCGCTGCGTGAGCGCCAGCGATAGTAGTCCGGGAGGCCGAGCCCGGAGTTTTCCAGCAGACCGATGACCGATGCCTTGTCGAGACCGGCCTCCCTAAGGGGAAAGTGGACGTGCATGTTGGGATGGGTCGTGATCATGCCCGAACGGTTCGGCTCGTCGGCCCGGATCGCGACATAGGAATGAACCTCAACTCCCGCATCAAGATGGGGTTTGAGCCACTTTTGGAACGGCTGAATCTTGAGCTGCCGGGTGCACCAGCGGGTACGCGGGGAGGGTAGAAAATGGCCGTATTCCGCAAGCCAGAAATCGAAATCCCGACCAGGGTTGAGCATTTCAATGGTGTTGCCAAGGAAGCCTTCAAGGCGGCCGAGATAATCGTAGACCTCGGGTAGCTCCTTGCCGGTGTCGGTGAAGAAATACCGCACATCGATGTCCGGACGGTGATCGCGCATCCAGACCGCGAGGGCAGCGCTGTCTCGCCCACCAGACAGGCCCAGAACATGCATCGCCTCGCCGGTCACGCTTCCTTCTCCGCGCTGATGGGCACAGTGACATCGCGCTCACCGTCGTCCTCGATATGACGCTGTGCGAGCTCCGCTATCACGGCGAGCACCATATCGGGCTCGAGCTGTGCGGCGTCGAGAGTCTTGCCGATCTCGTCGAGGATTGGCTCGAGGCGCTTCTGCGCCTCGGTTGCAATCTGTGCCCTGCGGACGACGCTTCGCCCGGTCGACCCGACACCTGCCATTACCATGACCGCGGTCTGGGTCGGTTGCTGGTCACTGTCGCCGAACAGTTCCACGCGGCGAAACCTGTAGGCATATTCCGAAAGCTGCATCGCCGCGCGGCTTGGCTCGAGATCGTGCCACGTCGTCACCGGCTTGCCCATCACGAGACCGCAAATGTCCGCCATGTTTTGCGTCGACCCGTCGAACTCGGCCAACCTGGTGATGAAGCCCCGGAGCTTGAGGTCGTCTCCGCCGTGACCCGCTATTCGCTTGGCGCGCTCCCCCAACTCGGCGAGATTTCCTGCGTCGCGGTGTTTCAGACCCTCGAGCATCCGGGCTTTCAGATCCTCGATCATGTTTGGGTAAGCGTGATCAAGTTCGCTCAGGACCGTGCGCAGCGCAGGGGCGGCGCTTTTGCCCGAAGCATCGAGCGCTTCGGGAATGTCGACGAAGAGGAGCTGGTAGGGATCGTCCGCATCAAGCAGCAGGCGGCGCACGTCAATGGCCTGCTTGGAGAGCGTGGCTTGCGCCTTGCGCGACCAGTTGGGAAGCGTGTACGCGAACTGCACGAGCGCCTGCGCTATCTCGAGCGGCTCCTCCGACGGAGCCTCTTCGACGAATTCGCCGGCAACGGCTGCAAACTGCTTCAGCGCGGCCGCATTCGCGGCATCGGTCGGAACCGATCTTAGCGCAATATGTTCGGCGTCCTGCAGCAGAAGATCCATGACCAGATCGGATATGGCCGGCTGGAAGGCCTCTTTCGCATAGACCGCGGTGCTGTGACGGCGCGAGAATAGATAGGTCACAAGTAATAGGGGCATCACGCCTTGCTGCACGCCGTAAGGCGGCTCGCCCCACGCCCGGTAAATGTCGGCAACACAAACCTGCTCGCCGGCTTCGAGCAGGCCATCGGTCAGCGACCAGAGAGGGGCGAAGGTGCTGGTTTCGCTGGGCGGAACGAAGTCCCACCGCTCGCCTTGCCGAACATAGAGACCCGCGCGTTCCAGAACGGTGACCGCTAGGCCCTTTTCGGCCGGATAGCCCGTGATCCCGAAGTGCTGCTCGCCGCGGCCGACTACGATAGCATGCAGCAGGGCTCGCAGCGCCGCATTGGAATTGCTCGACGGACGCCGACGATTGATGAGTTCGGAATGCACGATCGGAGCCTGCCGGAAAGTCCGCCGGGCGATATCGCTCGCTGCCTGCGACAGGCCGTAGGAAAGCGAGTCCAAATCGAGCGGCTTACCCGTGTCGAACCAGTGCGCGCGCTCGAAACCCTCTCTCAGGAGACCTTCCAGCTGCGCGGACAAGTGGGCAATCCGGGCATCGATCTCGCGGCGGGCGGCTGCATCGCCGGCCAGTTCGGGGCTTTCGTTGCGCACGTCGCGCGCAGCTTCGAGCTCGATCGCTGTTTTGCGGATATCCGCACTGTTCGAGGCGAGACCGACAATCACGGGCAGACCGTGCCGATGCTTCGTGCGCGTGGCTTCGATCACGCTCGCCTCCGCTTCGTCGGGATCGACGTCGATCCCAGGCAGTAGCAGCAGGAACTTGCCAGCTGCCCCGGCGCTCACCCGGCCGTCTTTCGGACCCAGCCCCTGCGGCGCCAGTTCGCCGATTTGCGCGTCGAACCAGCGCGGAGTGCCGTATTCGGCGTAGTGCCGCTTGGCCAAGATCGGCTGCAGCGAGGCAAGGTCGTTCAGCGCCGCTATCTCGAGCCGTCCGCGTTCGGCGATGCGGGCCTCGATTTCGCCCTCGATGTCGAAATCGCTTCCGGCGTAGATTGCATAGGCGCCGAGGTGGCGACGGTAGACCAGCGCAGAAATCTTGACGAGATTGGCAAGCTGCTCTTCGACTTCGGTATCGGATTGCTCGAGGCTTGCCGCAATCGTCCGGGACGAGGCTGCCAGCCCCGATCCATTGCTGAACAGATCGATGACCGCCACGGTCTTCGCGATCTGCAAGCGCAGGTAGTTGCCGTCGCGGGCCGCCCTCGCGATCGCCTCTGCGGCCTGTGCCCAGCGATGGCCGTCGGGCGAAGCCATGATCGCCGGTTCAAGATTGACCTGCAGATAGTCCCACAGTTCTGCCGGGCCGAAGGTTCTTCCCGAGGCGAGTGTCGTGCGCTGGAGGAATTCGGTGAAGCCATTGGGTTCGGCCGAGGCAAGGAAACCGAACAGGCTGCGTTCGTTCTGGCTGAAACGCCGCCGGGTGATCGGCCCAAGCAGCGCTGCCGCCGCAGGGTTGAGAGGCCAGCAATCGCCGAGCCTTTCCGCAAGGTCTTTGGGCACACCCGGTCGCCGTTCGGCAATTTCGCTCGCAACAACGGCAGCAATCGCATGCGACTGAGGGTGCGAACGCTCTGTCGTGACAGCACGACCGACGAGTTCGATGACCTCGTCGACAGCCGTTATGATCGGGACATCCGCGAAGCGGCCCTGAATCTTGCGCCATTCGTCCTGGACGCTTTGTCCGAGGCGATCCGCATAGCGCTCGAAAGCCTGGTGCAGCACGCCCACGACGATAAGTCTTCCCTCGCTGCGATTGGCGGCCTCTGCGAGATCCTGAAAGAAATGGATGTCGATGGCGTGATCGGCAGCACCTTCCAGATATTTGCCCAGTTCATCGACAATGACGAGAACCCCGCCCTTGGGACGCGCTTCAACCTCGCGCTGCAGCCGCTCGACGATATCGCGCCCGTCAGCGGCTTCCATCTTGGACCGCTTGGTCCGCGCGTGGCCCGGCTCGCCAGCGATTGCTGATGCGAGCGCTTCGCGCAGGTCGGCAACCGGATCGCCCCTCCGACCGCTCAGCGGCACGCAGAGCCAGTCTTTGGGCGCCCGCCCGAAAACGGCGGTTACTTCGGGCACATCGCAAAGGAGTTGTTTCGCTTCTTTGAAGGCAGGTCCGCGCCCGAGCGAGTAGGAGGCAAGCGCGAGCGCGAGGCTCGACTTGCCGCCGCCATAAGGGCCCGTCCAGGTGAACGCGCCCTGGCCATTTGTCGCGAGGCGGAGCGTGGTGGTCAACGCATCGCGCGCCGATCCTTGCAGTACATAACCGGACAGGGGGTCGGCCTGGCCAAAATCGGCGTCGATTCTGACCGATCGCTGGTAGCGCGGCGCGACCGAAACATGGTCTGCGAGATAGGTCTGGGTCATGCCGCGAGCGCCTTAGTGTGCGGATAGGCGCTGGCGATGAAGGAGGCCGGATCGGGCAAGCTTTCTCCCCGCCTCGCAATCGCGCGCACGCCTGCGCTATCGGTCCACAGAAAGGCGCCCTTGGCGGCCCTTTCGATATCGACAAGCCGGTCGATCAGCGCGTCCTCGTCTAGCTTGAAGATCCGCCCCGGCGATCCCGGCTCGTACGCCAGCGTATCGATGGCGAGCGTTGCCTGTTCGGGCGCACGCCTTGCCCAGAAATCGGCAAGGGCAAAAAGGAAGATGCCGTCGGGCAGACCGGGCTTGGGTCCGTGGCGGAAAGCGAAAGATCGCGATGACACTTCGCGCATGAGGCCTAGTTCGCCAAGTACGGTTTCTACCTGATCGTCGACCGCGCCCGCGCCGACCTTGGCGACATAGGATCTGATAAAGCATTCCACGTCGCGCTTGATCGTTGTGGAGGAGGCCCGCGACCGGTCGAGTTGGGCACACAGCAGCCGGATCGGCTCGGCAATGCCGTCGCGGTCGAACCCGTGTGCATTCAGATGGTTGAACGCATAATACCACGTCGTGGCGCGCTCGAAATTGCTGGCGATCTGCCAATGGAGCAGCCATGTGGTCGCGAGGCTTTCCATGAACGGATCGAGACCTGAATCGCGGTCAAAGATGAGATCTCCGAAGGGCGTTGCCTTCAAGGCACCGACACCCCTCTCCGGGTCTTCTTCAATGATTCGGCACGCGAGCGCCCAATGCTTGATCGCCGCAACCATATTCTTGCCGACCCCGAACCGGATGATCCCTTCGTCCTTGTCGAAGGTATTGGGGACCGGCGCCGCCGCATCCTCGCAGACAGCATCGTAAGCCTTGCGCAGCCACAGCCGCCTCAGCGGGAAGGTTTCATGTCCCGCGAAGCGTGTCTTGACGCCGGGTTGTCCAAGGGGTCCTCTGAGCATGATTTGTTCCTACTGGGGATTTCCCCCAGTTGGCAACCCTGTCGCGGCTCTTGTGCGAACATTTAGGCCTCAGGCAGCGGCGCGGTAGGCTTTTTCGTGCGCGGCCAAGAGCGCACTGACGGCACGGTCGATATCGGCCTCGGAAGTGGTTCGGCCAATCCCGATGCGAACGGACGACGAAGCCTCGTCAAAGGAAAGCCCTTGCGCCAACAGGACGTAAGACGGCTCGATGCTGCCCGAGTTGCAGGCGGAGCCTGTCGATGCCGATAGTTCGCCGCGGGCATGCAAGAGCATGTCTTCCGCATTCACTCCCTCGGCCCTGAGGCTTGTGCAACCCGGGATGCGCTCGGCATGCGGATTGATAGTGAAAGGACATCCCTTCCTGGTGACCCGATCTTCGAAAAGTCTTTGTAATGATTGAATATGTGTGCGTGCCGACTGGCCGTGGCGCTCGTAAAGCCGCGCCGCCGCTGCAAGCCCGGCGCAAAGCGGAACCGGCACTGTACCGCTGCGTCCGAGAGGCTGCTGTCCACCGCCATCAAGCTGCGGAACGAGCCGTAACCGCGCGGCGCGCGACACGACAAGGCCGCCGATGCCTTTTGGACCGTAGAACTTGTGACCGGAGAAACTCAGCAGATCGGCACCGGTATGGTTGAAGTCGACATCGATCTTTCCGACGGTCTGCGCCGCATCTGTGTGAAACAGGACACCTTGGCGATGACAGATTTCGGCAATCTCGCGCACGGGTTGAATGACGCCGGTTTCGTTGTTGGCGTGCATGACCGATACGAGCGCCGTGTCGGGCCTCAGGGCCTGCGCGATGGCTTCTGCGCGAACGCGGCCATCTGCCCCCGGTTTGACTTCGGTGACCTCGATCCCGGTTTTCACGAGCGAACGGGCGGCCTCCAGCACGCATTTGTGCTCGATCGATGACACCACCAGATGGTTTCCGCGTCGTTCCGCTGAGCTCATGACACCTTTGATGGCGAGGTTGTTCGCCTCGGTTGCTCCGCTGGTGAAGAGGATTTCGTCCTCTCCGGCACCGAGCAGCGTTGCGAGCGCTTCGCGCGATCGTTCGACAATTTTCGAGGCCTGCAGGCCATGCGCATGATCCGAATGCGGATTGCCCCAGTCATTGCTCATCGCATCCGCCATCGCATCGATCACCGAGGGATCGACCGGAGTTGAGGCCATGAAATCGAGATAGGCGGGGCCGGGTCTGCGCAAGGAACAACCTTCATTGAAATCGGTGCACCGATAAGACCAAACCTGGCCATGCAAAGCAACCATGATCGCGCGGCGTTGGAGCTTGGACGGCGGCGACCTTCCGATTTGGCCTTTTCCTTTCTTTCTTATTCTTCGCTCTTCTACCCTCATCGCAGATCGCTATTGCCTGAGGGCAAAGTAATGTCTTTTTGATCTGCCTCGCGAATGCAGCCGATGGTCGGTTGCCGCATCCGAGGCAGTCCATGAGGGTCATCCCCCTTCGATCCGAAGTCTCATCGCGCGGCGCGCGCATGCTGCGCACTGCGCTTGGCGGCGACATCGCCCGCTGGCTCGACGAGCCCGATGTCATCGAAGTCATGCTCAACCCCGACGGGCGTCTCTGGGTGGACCGGTTGGGCGAGGGTCTCGCGGCGAGCGAATGTCTGATGAGCGCAGCCGATGGCGAGCGGATCATCCGGCTGGTCGCCCATCATGTCGGCGCCGAGGTGCATGCAAGCGTACCGCGTGTGTCCGCCGAACTGCCGGAAGGCGGCGAGCGCTTCGAAGGTCTGCTGCCACCGGTGGTTGCCGCCCCGAGCTTCGCCATCCGCAAACCAGCCATCGCGGTGTTCTCGCTGGCCGATTACGTGACGACCGGGATCATGAGCAAATGGCAGGCCGAAGCGCTTGCCGGTGCGGTCGCTGCGAGAAAGAACATTCTGGTCGTCGGCGGCACCTCGACCGGCAAGACGACGCTCACCAATGCGTTGCTCGCCGAGGTCGCAGCCACGTCCGACCGTGTCGTCCTCATCGAGGATACGCTGGAGCTGCAATGTGCAGCGCCCAATCTGGTATCGCTGCGAACCAAGGACGGCGTTGCGACTTTGTCCGATCTTGTCCGGTCGGCGCTGCGCCTGCGGCCCGATCGCATTCCCATCGGAGAGGTGCGCGGTGCCGAGGCGCTCGATCTGCTGAAAGCCTGGGGCACCGGTCATCCAGGCGGGGTCGGCACGCTTCACGCCGGCTCGGCGCTTGGCACACTGCGGCGGCTCGAACAGCTTATCCAGGAAAGCGTGGTCACCGTGCCGCGCGCGCTGATCGCCGAGACCATCGATATTATCGCCGTGCTTGTGCGCGACGGCACCGGGCGGCGCCTTGCCGAACTCGCCGAGGTGCGCGGACTCGATGCCGCGGGCGAATACGTCCTCGCACCCCTTCCATCCACAACAGGAGACCATTCGTGACCCATATCTTTTCGCGGGCGCGACCGCGCCTGTCCGCTTTGATCGTTGGGAGCGTCATTGCGCTGGCATTTGCGGCGCCCGCCCAGGCCGCCGGCTCGTCGATGCCGTGGGAAGCGCCGCTCCAGGCGATCCTCGAATCAATCCAGGGCCCGGTCGCCAAGATTGTCGCGGTGATCATCATCATCGCCACCGGGCTGGCGCTCGCTTTCGGGGATACATCGGGAGGCTTCAGGCGCCTGATCCAGATCGTCTTCGGGCTTTCGATCGCCTTTGCCGCGTCCTCCTTCTTCCTTTCGTTCTTCTCCTTCGGCGGCGGAGCGCTGGTCTGATGGACAGCGGTCAATCTCCTCTGCCGAACGGCTTTGCTGTTCCAGTTCACCGGGCGCTGACCGAGCATATCCTGCTCGGCGGTGCGCCGCGCGGGCTCGCTATCGCCAATGCGACGTTGGCGGGCGCAATCGGACTGGGTCTGCAGCTGTGGATCGCAGGCGCCGCGTTTTTCGCGCTCGGCCACATGGTCGCGGTCTGGGCCGCCCGGCACGATCCTCAATTCGTCGATGTCGCGCGGCGGCATCTGCGGTTCCCCGCGCATCTGCAGGTCTGAGCCATGCTGAGCTTGCGCGAATATCGGAACAAGGCCGACCGGCTTGCGGACTTCCTGCCATGGGCGGCGCTCGTCGCCCCCGGCGTCGTGCTCAACAAGGACGGCAGCTTCCAGCGCACGTCTCGCTTTCGCGGGCCGGATCTCGACAGCGCGACCCCTGCCGAACTGGTTGCAACGACGGCGCGCCTGAACAGTGCGCTGCGCCGGCTCGGTTCGGGCTGGTCGATCTTCGTCGAGGCCGTGCGCCGTCCGGCACTGGATTATCCCGTCTGCGCATTTCCCGATCCGGCCTCGGCACTGGTCGAACGAGAGCGCGCCGCGCAGTTCGCAGAGGAGGGCGCGCATTTCGAGAGCCGCTATTTTCTGACCTTCCTATGGATGCCGCCTGCCGAGGATGCCGCGCGGGCTGAAAGCTGGCTCTACGAAGGAAAGGCCGAGAAAGGCGTGGATCCGCGCGAGCTTCTCGAGGGCTTCGCCGATCGGACCGACCGGCTGCTGCGCCTGTTCGAAGGGTTCTTTCCTGAGGTCCAATGGCTCGATGATGGCGAGACCCTGAGCTATCTTCACAGCTGCATCTCGACGCGACTGCACGATGTACGCGTTCCCGAAACCCCGATGCATCTCGATGCGCTGCTTGCCGACGAGCCGCTGACCGGCGGTCTCGAACCGCGCCTGGGTGCGGCCCATCTGCGGACACTGACCGTGATCGGCTTTCCGAGCGCGACATTCCCCGGCCTGCTCGATGAACTCAATGCGCTAGGCTTTGCCTATCGCTGGTCGACGCGGGCAATCATGCTCGACAAATCCGATGCGACGAAGCTGCTTTCGAAAATTCGCCGCCAGTGGTTCGCCAAGCGCAAATCGGTCGCCGCGATCCTCAAGGAAGTGATGACCAACGAGGCTTCGGTGCTGGTCGACAGCGATGCCGCCAACAAGGCCGAGGATGCCGATGCCGCGCTGCAGGAGCTGGGCGCCGACCATGTCGGGCTCGCGCTGGTCACCGCGACCGTTACGGTGTGGGACGAGGAACCGGCGCTTGCCGCCGAGAAGCTGCGGCTGGTCGAAAAGGTCATCCAGGGCCGCGATTTTACCTGCGTGACCGAAGGCATGAATGCGATCGAGGCCTGGCTCGGATCGCTGCCCGGCCATGTCTATGCCAATGTTCGCCAGCCTCCGGTCTCTACCCTGAACCTCGCGCATATGATGCCGCTTTCGGCGGTGTGGGCCGGACCCGAACGCGATGCGCATTTTGACGCGCCGCCGCTGTTTTACGCAAAGACCGAAGGCTCGACCCCATTTCGCTTTGCGCTTCATGTCGGCGATGTCGGACACAGCCTCGTCGTCGGTCCGACCGGGGCGGGCAAGTCGGTGTTGCTGGCGATGATGGCGATGCAGTTTCGCCGATATGCCGGGTCGCAGATTTTCGCTTTCGATTTCGGCGGCTCGATCCGTGCGGCGGCGCTCGCCTGCGGCGGCGACTGGCAGGATCTGGGATCGAGTCTTTCCGAGGACAGCGATGAGGCGGTCCTGCTGCAACCGCTGGCGCGGATCGATGAGCCGGCGGAGCGGAACTGGGCCTCAGAATGGCTCCAGGCGATCCTCGCTGCGGAGGGCGTCACAGTCGATCCGGAGACCAAGGACCGTCTGTGGTCGGCGCTGAGCTCGCTGGCGAGCGCGCCGGTCGCCGAACGCACGCTCACCGGGCTCGCTGTTCTTTTGCAATCACAGGCATTGAAGCAGGCGCTTGCCCCCTACTGCGTCGGTGGGCCGTTCGGACGGCTGCTCGATGCCGAGTGCGAACGGCTGGGCGAAGCGAGTTTCCAGGCGTTCGAGACCGAAGGGCTGACCGGATCGGCGGCTGCGCCTGCCGTGCTGTCCTATCTGTTTCACAGGATCGAAGGACGCCTTGATGGCTCGCCGACGCTCATCATCATCGACGAAGGCTGGCTGGTGCTCGACAGTCCAGCTTTTGCCGCGCAATTGCGCGAATGGCTCAAGACCCTGCGCAAGAAGAATGCGAGCGTCGTTTTCGCCACCCAAAGCCTTGCCGATATCGAGACCTCGGCAATCGCGCCCGCGATTATCGAAAGCTGCCCGACGCGCATCTTCCTGCCCAATGACCGGGCAGTCGAACCCCAGATTTTGGGTATCTATCGCCGCTTCGGACTGAACGACCGCCAGATTGAAATCCTCAGCCGGGCAACGGCCAAGCGCGATTATTACTGTCAGTCCTCTCGCGGCAATCGCCTGTTCGAACTGGGCCTTGGCGAAGTGGCGCTCGCCTTTACCGCCGCATCTTCCAAGAGCGACCAGCTCACCATTTCCCGCATCGTCGAAGAGCAAGGCCGGAGCGGCTTTGCCGCGCACTGGCTGCGGCATCGCGGCCTCGACTGGGCCGCCGAATTGCTCGGCAACAATGCGCACTCTTCCGACCCCCCAAGCCCCCCAGAAGGAGACCTGAAATGACCCGTCTAAGAATTGTCCGCAGCATCGCCATGGGCACCGCGCTCGCCATGGCGAGTACGAGCGCCTTGGTATCATCGCCCGCACACGCCCAGTTCGGCGGAATCGTCTACGATCCGTCCAATTACGCGCAGAACGTCCTGACCGCTGCGCGCACGCTCGAGCAGATCAACAACCAGATACGCATGCTCCAGAACCAGGCGGACTCGCTCATCAACGAAGCGAGAAATCTCGAAAGCCTGCCGCTCACGCTCGTGCAGCCCTTGCAGGACCAGATCCAGCAGACCCAGCGACTGCTGAACGAAGCCCAGCGCATCGCCTACGATGTCCGCACCATCGAGGGCGCTTTCGACCTCCACTACAAGAACGTTCCGCTCGGTGCCTCGCAGCGGGCGATGGTCGACGGCGCCGAGGCGCGCTGGCAAAACAGCGTGGCGGCCTTCGAAGATGCCCTCAAGGTCCAGGCGGGCACAGTTGCCAATATCGACGGTTCGCGCGAAGCGCTCGGCAGCCTCGTTTCGGCGAGCCAGTCCGCCACGGGTGCCTTGCAGGCAGCACAGGCTGGCAACCAGCTGCTGGCATTGCAGGCCCGCCAGCTGGCCGACCTGACCGCCACGCTCGCCGCTACTGGCAGGGCGCAGGCGCTCGATGCGGCCGAGCGCGCGGCGGCCAAGGCGCAGGCGCGCGAACAGCTGAGGCGGTTTCTCGCTATTCGTCCGCGCTATCTGCCCGGCGGATCGGACTGATCCGCGATGGACACCAAGCTCCTCGCGCGCACCGGTGCCGCTGTGTTCGTCGGTCTCGCCATCGCGATGACGATCGTACAGCTGCGCGAGGAGCCCGCGCCGGTGCGGCAAGCCGACCGGCGCATATGGGTGCCCGACGGCGATCCGCTGCCGGCACAGCTGAGGGTTTGCGCTCAAATGGGCGAACTGGCGCTGTCCTCGCCCGATTGCCGCGCCGCCTGGGCCGAGAAGCGCCGCCGCTTCTTCGGCGTCGATCACCCCGAGGCTTATTCCGGGATCGGCGATCGGGCGTTGCCTGGGTCCTCTTCCGGCGAAGCGCGAGGGGAGGACTGACATGGGCGGCACGGGCGTCGTCGATCGCTTTCTGGCGATCTTCTCGCAATATATCGACAGCGGCTTCGGGCTGCTTTCGGGCGAAGTGGCGTTCATCGCGACCACGCTGATCGTGATCGATGTCACGTTGGCGGCCCTGTTCTGGAGCTGGGGCGCGAACGACGACATCATCGCCCGGCTCGTCAAGAAGACGCTCTTTGTCGGGATCTTTGCCTACATCATCGGCAACTGGAGCGCGCTCGCCAACATCGTGTTCAACAGCTTTGCCGGGCTAGGCCTGAAGGCGAGCGGCTCGGGGCTCGGCGCGGGCGATCTGTTGCAGCCGGGAAGGGTGGCGCAGGTCGGCATCGATGCCGCCTGGCCGCTCCTCGAATCGATTGCCGATTTGATGGGCTATGTCGGCTTCTTCGAGAATTTTCTGCAGATCATCATCCTGCTTGTCGCCTGGGCGATTGTTATCATCGCCTTCTTCATTCTCTCCATCCAGCTGTTCGTCACCCTGATCGAGTTCAAGCTGACGACCTTGGCGGGTTTCGTGCTCATTCCCTTTGGCCTGTTCGGCAAGACCGCTTTCCTCGCCGAACGCGTGCTCGGCAATGTGGTCTCGTCGGGGATCAAGGTGCTCGTTCTTGCCGTCATCATCGGCATCGGTTCGACGCTCTTCGCCGAATTCACCGGCGCCATCCCCGGCGAGCCGACCATCGAGGATGCGCTTGCCATCGTGCTCGCCAGCCTCACCCTACTCGGTCTCGGTATTTTTGGGCCAGGCATTGCCAATGGCATAGTTGCGGGCGGTCCGCAGCTCGGCGCAGGCGCTGCCGCAGGCACCGCGCTTCTGGCAAGCGGCGCTGCGGTCGGCGGCGTGGCCGGTGCCAAGCTCGCTGGCGGCGCGGTCGCCAGTGCAGCCTCTTCCGTCGCGCAAGGCACCTCACGCGCCGCCGGAGGTGCGACCATGGCCTATGCGACCGGTTCGGCGGGCAAGAGCGGCGGCGCCGCAGTTGCGGGCGGAATGGCGGGTGTTGGCCGCGCAGCAGGGGGAGCGGCAATGTCTCCGCTGCGCAAGGCGGCAGACAGCGCCAGGAGCAATTTCCGCGAGGGCGCGCGTGCATCGGTCGGGAATATGGGTGGGCGCATCTTGCCCGCTTCCGGTGCATCGTCACCAGATCCGGAACAGACAAACGGCCCGCCAGCCTGGGCGCGGTCCATGAAGCACAGGCAGAGCCTTGGCCATTCGGCCTCGCTTGCCGCGCACACCGTGCGTGCCGGCGACGGCTCCGGCGCAGGCGCTTCCATCGACACCAAAGAGAAGGATTAGCTTCCAATGTTCAAACGGCCTTCGATCCGGTACGCAAAGACGCCTCAAGCAGAGACGCCCTACCAGCGCGCGGCGCAGGTCTGGGACGAGCGCATCGGCTCGGCCCGCGTCCAGGCAAAGAGCTGGCGTTATGCCTTTTTCGGCGCGCTCGGCCTGTCCGCCGTGCTGACCGGCGGTCTCCTGTGGCAGAATGCACGCGGCACCATCGTTCCATGGGTGGTCGAGGTCGACAGGCTGGGCGAGGCCCGCACCGTTGCTCCCGCTGCCGCGGATTTCGAGCCGACCGATCCGCAAATCGCCTTCCACCTTGCCCGCTTTATTGAGCATGTCCGCGCCATCCCCGACGATCCTATTGTGGTGCGCGAGAACTGGCTCAGAGCCTACCAGTTCGCCAGCGACAAGGGTGCCTTGGCGCTCAACGATTATGCGCGGGCCAACGACCCGTTCGCGAACATTGGCCGCGAACAGGTGGCGGTCGATGTCACCAGCGTGATCCGCGCCTCGCCGCGCAGCTTCCGCGTGGCCTGGGTCGAGCGGCGCTACCGCGACGGCGCGCTCGCTGAAACCACTCGCTGGACCGCCATTCTCGGCGTTGCCGTCCAGCCTCCCCGAACACCCGACGCGCTCACCAGCAATCCGCTCGGAATCTTCGTCACATCGATCAACTGGTCAAAGGAGCTTGGCTGATGACCCACCTACTTGCATTCTTCCGTCCGGCGCTGCTCGCAGCCGGCCTTCTGCTCTTTGCCGGGTCGCCGGCAGTCGCGACGCCTGCTCCGCAGGCACAGGCCGCATCGCGCGCGATCGCGGCCATCGGCATCTCCGATGCATCCCGCCTTGTTCAGGCCCTTGCATATGCCACCACTCCCTCGCGGCAGGCCTCCCCCACCGCCGCGCGCCGCTCCCCTGCCTCTGACCCCGAGGGGCATGTGGGAGCGGCGAATGAGGCCGCCAGGATCGAACCGGACAATGCAGGATTCGACAATGCCATCCAGCGCTATGCCTATCGCGAAGGTGCATTGTTCCAGGTCTACGCAAAGCCCGGGCAAGTAACCGACATCGCCTTGCAGGAAGGCGAAACGCTGGTTGGCCCCGGACCGGTCGCTGCGGGTGATACCGTACGCTGGATGATCGGCGACACGCTGAGCGGCTCGGGAGCAACGCAGCGGGTTCATATCCTCATCAAACCGACGCGGCCCGATATCGCCACCAATCTGGTCATCAATACCGACCGCCGCACCTACCACATCGAACTGCGCGCCAACCCGAACATCTATATGGCCTCGGTCAGCTGGTCCTATCCGGCAGACGAACTGATCGCGCTGCGCCGCGAAGAAGAGCGAGCGGTACGAGCCGCACCGGTCACCGAGGGGTTCACTCTGGAGGCGCTCAATTTCGATTACCGCATCTCGGGAGATGAGCCCGGCTGGCGGCCCATTCGCGTCTTCGACGACGGACGACGGACCCTGGTCGAGTTTCCACCCGACATCGCCCGGGGCGAAATGCCCCCATTCTTCGTGGTGGGCGCCGATGGCGCAGCCGAGCTGGTCAATTACCGGGTCTCCGGGCGCTATCTCATCATCGACCGTCTCTTCCACAAGGCCGAACTGCGCCTCGGTGCCGGTCGCAGACAGGTCCGCGTGAAGATTGAAAACCGCAAGCGGGGCCGGTCGTGAACGAGGAAAGCAAGACCGAGCCGCCACCCGATGCCGAAAGTATCGTTCAATTGCGCGGGGAAGGGCTGCGCGTGGTCAGGCTGTCGCGCAAGGCTATCGGCATTGCCAGCGCCGCGGGTCTGACCGTCCTTGGCGGTATATTGCTCTACGGCCTGCAGCCGCCCTCACAGGACAGCGGCGAAGAGCTGGTGAACACCGACGGGATCGCTGTGGCAGACGGGCTTGCCGCAGCCCCGGCGGACTATTCCCAGGTTCCGAGGTTAGGGCCACCGCTGCCGGGCGATCTCGGTCAACCGATCCTCGAGGCGCAGGATCGCGGTGCTATTGCCGCGCTGCCCCCTGTCGGCGCGTCGCCTCCGGTCCCGCCCCAGCGGGCGGCGCCGAGCCCTGAAGAAATAGAGGGCGAACGCCTGGAACAGGAACGCGAGGCGGCGCGCGGCAGCCGCCTGTTTTTCGGCGGCGGGACACAAGCTGCCAGTTCCGGTCCGGCAGCTTCGGGGACTGGGCCACAACCGGCAGTACCATTTCAGCCCTCCGTCTCGACCGCGCGGGCAAGTTTTCTCCAACAGCCTGCCGAGACGCGGACAGCGTCCGTGCAGCGGCTTGAGGCGGTGCCATCTGGCGCGCTGCTTCAGGCCGGGTCGATCATTCCGGCAGCGCTGATCACCGGCATCCGCTCAGACCAGCCCGGCCTCGTGACCGCGCAGGTTACCGAGAATGTCTATGACAGCCTGACCGGGCGGCACCTTCTGATCCCGCAGGGTGCGCGCCTGATCGGTGAGTACGAATCCGATGTTGGGTTCGGGCAACGCCGGGTGCTGCTGGCCTGGAACAGGCTCGTCCTGCCCGATGGTCGCTCGATTGTGCTGGATCGTCAGCCAGTCGCCGATCCGTCGGGCTATGCCGGACTGGAGGACGGCGTCGATTACCATTGGGGCGGTGTCGTCAAGGCTGCGCTCGTTTCCACTTTGCTCGGGATTGGCGGCGAACTCGGCGCAGGCGGAGATGATGATCTGATCCGCGCTGTTCGCCGCGGCAGCCAGGACAGCATTAATCGGGCGGGCGAGCAGGTCGTTGCACGCGAGCTTAATATCCGCCCGACGCTGACCATTCGGCCCGGCTTTCCCGTACGCGTTCTGGTGACGCGCGATATTGTGCTGGAGGGTGGGGCATGACCCGGCTCAAGCTCTCCGACATCGCCGATGGCAAGCCCGTCAAGCTGACGATCGAGGTCCCTGCGCGGCTCCATCGCCGGCTCGTCGAATATGGGGTTGTCCTCAATGGCGGGGTATCAGAGGGTGCGCCTGTGCCTGAGCTGCTTATTCCGCCGATGATCGAGCGCTTCGTCGCAGGCGACCGGGATTTTGCCAAGGCACGCAGAGGATCGCGCGCACTATCCAAACAATAAGCACCTTCAATATCGGAACTTTTTCTGGTTCTTCCAAGCCATAATTTAATACAAATTGCGCCAATAGGTAGAATTGCGCTGTCTCAGCAGGCATGATTGGCTTTATCGTGAAGAAGGGAACTCAGGTTCCTCGCGACCGGGTTGCGATGCGCATGTCCAGGCGTTCCAGCTAAAGGCGTCGCTGCACTTGCCAACGGGTGCTTCCATCGCCCGGTCGTACTTCGCGATCCCCAGCTCTATGTGTTTATAATACCATTATAAGTTGGCCTGATCTGTTGGCTTACTTCAAATTCGATGTTGCGACATTTGGAGTCGCAGTCGAACCAGAGGAGTGACCAATGAAGGATCTCGAAACACGTGAAGGCGAGATGATCGATCTCGGAAAGGCGTCGGTCGAAACAAAGGGAGCGGGCATCGTCTTCGCAGACGATAGCGGCGGTCAGCGTAATGCGGTGGCCGGAACTCTCGAAGACTGACCTGGATTGGGGCGCGCGTCGGTGACCCGCGCCCCGATACTCTCGGCTGCGCCCGATGATCGACCCCGACAATGCGACAACCGCCTGGTGTAACACTGGCGACAATTTCGTCTTTCTCGATCTGCAGCGAGACCGATATTTTCGTCTTTCTCCCGAGGCCGAAAAAGCTTGGCAGCAGGAACGGACCGCGAGCGGAGCACTCGACTGGCATCAGCCGCCAGATTTCCCCCGCCCGAATAATTGGCGCTTTCCCAAATTATCATCTCCGGCGCGACACACAGGCGAGTTCCGACTGTCGAAAGTTGCCAAGGCGATATGGGTGCAGAAGCGCGTCGAGCGTCGGCTTTCCCACACCCCTTTCCTCTCCGTTCTGAATGATGTCCGACGCGCGCAAATTCGCATTGAAACCGACATCGAAGAGTTGAGCGACGTGGCCAACGATACCATCAGGGCCTTCGAGTATTCAAAGCTCCTGCGCACCGCGGCGGATCGATGCCTTGCCCGTTCGATCGCCCTCGCAGGTTGTCTCGCGGCAACGGGCGATCAATGCCAGGTCGTTCTCGGCGTAACATCTTTGCCGTTCAGTGCGCATTGCTGGGCCCAGAAAGGCGATGTCGTACTCAACGACACGCACGAGGAGGTCCTGCGCTACACGCCGATCCTCGTCATATAATGCGCGTGCGTTTCGCCCTCGCGCTGCCTCGAACCCAAAG
Organism: Qipengyuania pacifica; assembly: GCF_019857205.1. GTDB lineage: Bacteria > Pseudomonadota > Alphaproteobacteria > Sphingomonadales > Sphingomonadaceae > Qipengyuania > Qipengyuania pacifica. The sequence goes on from NZ_JAHWXO010000008.1 coordinate 46,091, forward strand.
CACTGTAAGAGTGTTTGCGGATGCGGCGTCTCCAGAGGCGATCCTGACAAATCGCCCAACACTATGGATAGACGAGTGCACGCCCACAGTGACGCTGGCTAACCATGGCCGCGTGCTCGGCGTGCTGTTCGACAAATCAACCGGATCCACAAGCCTCGAACCCGGGCTGCACGTGCCGCAGCAATCCAGTGCACAGGATGTCGCGGAGTTCCTGATCAAGCAATATTGGGGGGCTTATGTGGCGATCCTCCATGACCCAGGTGACGGACCTGCGGCAATCCTTGTCGATCCGTCGGGGTTCTTACCGGTCTATCGTTACGAGGGTCGTGACCATATCATTCTCACGACCGATCCAGCATTGTTTTCGCTGCGCCCTTCCTACACGGACATTGGTGTTCATTTACTGCGTCCCGAACTTCGCCAAGCGAGTACATGCCTTATCGATGTGGACGAAATTCCCCCGGGTTCGATAAGTCCGTTGCGACCAATGCGGTCTGCGCCGCTCCAGCTTTGGAAGGCTGCCGACCACTTCCCAGTTTCGGTCCCGCACTTCGAAGACGCGACTGCGGTACTGCGCGAAGTATCTCGAAGTGTCCTGAAAAGCTGGTCCGGTGTATTCGGTCAGACGGTTGTGGCAGCGTCAGGTGGGGTCGATTCCTCGCTGATTTGCGCAGCGCTTGCCGAAGCCGATGCGACCTTCGATTGTGTCACCGTGGGGACTGCAGATCGCAGCGGGGATGAACGGCCCTACGCCAGAGCAGTTGCGGAAAAACTGGGCGTGCAATGTCTCTTCCGGACGTTCGATCCCACTCGCTTTGATCCTGACGGTTCCGCTTCGGGAAACATCCCCAGGCCAGCTCGTCGGGCATTTCTCAAAACACTCGATGGAGCGCTCGAAAGCGCGCGAGAGGAAGTCCGCGCGGCGGTGGTGATGGACGGCAATTTCGGAGACAACCTCTTCTGTCTCCTCCATTCTGCCGCGCCTGTTGCCGACCATCTGCGCACTGAAGGTTTGAAGGCCGGTTCAATTGCAACATTGCTTGATATGTGTCGCGTCACCGATTGCAGCATCGCTACCATGGTGGCAGCGACGGTTGGCCGCCTTCGCAATCGCGAGGGCGGCGATCCCTGGCCGCCCGATATCCGCCTTCTCAATCCCGATCTGGTCCCTGCTGACCCAAAGCCCCTGACGGTTTGGCCTCACTGCGGATCCGGACGCCGATCGGGGAGCCACGATCATTTACGGCTCTTGATGCATGCACAAAACCATGTGCACGGTGTCACGGGAGACCTGCGCCGGTTCTCCCCACTCGCCAGCCAGCCGCTTGTCGAATTCTGTCTCTCTGTTCCCACCTGGCTCTGGGCCACGGGCGGTCGGAATCGCGCAGTTGCCAGAGCGGCGTACTCGGACACTCTACCTCCCGCTATCGTTGCTCGGACGTCCAAGGCCGGTCCTGACAGCTATATCCGGGGCGCTTTTGTAGCTCACCGTAGCCGAATCCGCAGCCGGTTGCTCGATGGTCTGCTTGCCGCACACAATCTTCTCGACGTGCCCGCATTGGAAGTCGCCCTGCGGGTCGACGAGTCCAAAGACGACTTCCTGATAGATCGCGTCTTCGACCTTCTCGAGGCCGAAAACTGGGCACGCCTATGGCACGAGCACGGGAGTATCAGAACAGCGTAGCTCGCTTCGCATCGGTGCCCCTTCCATGGCTAGCCAGCGCTCGTACTGAGCATCCTTTCCCGGCGTACAGTTCCGCTCGTTGTTGAGCCAGAATCCGAACCATTCGAGATTACGTTCGTAAATCGCGCGCCGATGCGCAGGCTGCCATTTGTAATGCGTTTCGTCCGGAAAGACCCTCAGCTCTATCGCCTTGTCGCGGTTTGTGAAGGCTTCAACGACATCGAGCCCGCCTTCGTATTCGCTGTCCGCAGCCTGGATCAGTATGGGAGTGTCTATTGCGCTGGCGTTTGCCAGCAGCGAGATTGGTTGCCAGAATCCTTCGTCGTCGCTTTCGAAATAGCGATAGCCCATAGCGCGAAAGTAGTCCGCGAAACGCGGTCCCGCAGCGAGTGGCTGAGCGGTCATGTCCTGGCAGCAGGTTCCGAACGTTGCGACCTTGAACAGGTCGGAATTGATGAGCGCGAACTGGACGGTCGCACCGGCATCGCTGAAACCGTCGATCCCCAGGCGGTCGGGATCGACGGCGCCGGTAGCGATTGCCATGTCGATCGCCTCTTCGAGGGTGGCAAAGACATGCCGTCGATCCTCCCACGGATCGGCAAGAAGTGTGCGTGTCTCGATCTCGTTGCGCGCCTCGGAGGCCGCCGGGAGAAGGCCGGGGCGCTGGAAGCTCAGTACTGCGAAGCCGTGCGCGGCCAGGGGATATATCGGGACCTCGTCGCCCGTACCTCCCCGAAGGAAACCATGACTGGAATATTGCACCACAACCATGGGGTGCTTTTGCCCTTCTTCTCGCCCGGGCGGGAGGACAAGGTCGGCAAAGCTCTCGATTCCATAGGTATTGCGGAAGCGTAACCTTCGGACTTCTCCAAAGTCCTTGTTTCGCAGTCTGGCGTTGGGATCATAAATCACCCGTTCGGTTCCGCTGCGCGTGTCGATAGCGACGAGGCGGCGGGGTTGAGTGGATGCTTCCTGGCCACAGACCAGTTCATATCTCAGGGTCACGCAGCCAATCAGCAAACCCTCGAAACCGAATATGCGGCGGGGAGCGCGGTCGTCCGCCTCCCAACGCAGCAAAGCAGTTTCGCCGCGCGCCCACCCGGTTCTCTGTTGAAGGATCAAAGTGCCGCCTTCATTCGACCACCACATATCCTGAACGCCGTTACACACTGCGCTTTCGCAGATCCTGCGTTGCCCATCCGGACCGACCATCACCACGTGGGTCGGGCTGACAATGCGGTCGGGGAAATCCGATTCGAGCCACGCCGAGCGGCCTCCGGACCCCGGTCGGTAAGCTTGTGCATTAGCAGGTGCCTGAGGAGGCAGGTCGGGTGCCAGCAGGGCTCTTTCAGCTTCGCTCGCGGCCCTGCGCGATCCGTCGCGCAAGTTGACGAACGTATAGATCCGAGCGAGCGGTCCAGACGCAATCGGATGATCCGCGAACTGCGGCGAAAACCGCTCGTCGAAGAGATAGCCGCTTAGACCTTCTTCGCCGATATCGCTCATCGCGTCCCGCAAGCCTGGACGAGTGATGACGACCAAGCCGCGTCCGTCCTCGGTCCAGGCAAAGTCGTCGACGTCGTCGGCCATTGCCGTGACCTGGGTGGGAAGTTTTTCGCCAGAAGGATCGACGATCCAAACCTGGGTTGTCGGGCCTTCGCGGCGGAGATAGGCGATGCGATTTCCCGAAGGCGACCACCGAGGCGCATTGGCTACATCCCACCCTGCGCGCACGACCGAAAAATCGCGCAGTGCGAAATCCGCGTGCAGGTAGGCGCCGCCGCGAGCAACCTCCAGCACCTCCCCGGAACCCGAAGCGGAAACGATGAGCAGCCGCTGACAATAGGCATTGGTTCGCGGATTCGCCCGCTTGACCACGAATGCAATTCGATCTCCGCTTGGCGAGATACCCACTGAACGCGCATTGTTTTCAGCGATCGCCGGCCCAATGTCCGCTACCGAGGCCAAATCGTCGATGCCGACTCGCCGATCCGTCCCATCAAGACTGCCTAGTTCCATAAAGTCTGCGCATGGATCCGTGTCTGTTGTTTCTAGGATCGGGGAGGGTACAATCGGTTGAACCGCCGCTGCCAGAGCAAGCACTACTGTCACCAATGCCTCCGGATGCCGAATGCGATGAAACGACCGATCGGCGAATAATTGGTTGAATCATACGGCGTATCGTAGGGTCCGAGCTGACCGATCTCTCGAGGCTGTTCATTGAAAAGATTCTGTGCAGTCAGCGATATTTCGAGACCTGGGTCCCGGCCTTCTCCTCGAACGAGGGTATACGATACGCCGATATCGACAGTTGCAGTTGGTGCGAGTCGGCGGATCTCATCGAAGCGGCGGTCTTCGAGCCCCCCGGTATAGTTGAGAGCAAGGTTGGCGGTCAGTGGGCCTGTTACGAACCGCGCCGTGCTGCGCACCCGCAGCTTTGCGGGGTTGAAGATTGTCCCCGCAAGCTGGGTTGCCGGAAGCTCCGCTGTGATCCGCTGTTCACTGTCGATCCAGCTGCCGGCGATCTCGAGACCGAGCGACCGTCCCTCGCCAAGAGCCTGATCCCAAGTTAGCCGAGCATCGATACCTTTGAGCGCCCACGCCGCCACATTGGTATTCCGGTTGTCTGCCACAGCGACAACGCTGGCAGGATCGTAGGGCGCGCCGGTAAAATTGGCGAGGCCGAACTGCGCACTTCCAATAAGTGCCGCTAGGCTCGCAGGATCCGGCATAAAGTCGATCAGGCTGGCATATCCCGGATCGCCGAATGCGGCCAGAATGGACCCTGAAATCGGGCCGGTCACGCGATCGGTGTACCGGATATCGTACCAGGATGCGGAGAAGGTAAGCTCAGGAAGTGAAGGGGGCTGCAGCTCGAGACCCGCCGTCCAGCTGCGGGCCCGTTCGGGGCCGACATCGGGATTGCCCCCGGCAACCAACAGTATCGTATCCGTTCCGCTGCCCGCCCCGACGATCGAAGCAGGGAGCAGGACCGTCTCATAAAGATATACTGCTGATACAGGGTCGGCGCCTTGAACGAGCGCGACCAGCTGCCGCTCAGTGTCAAACCATCGACTGGCGAATAGATGACGCCAACTCGGGGGGTGGCGAGTTGGTCGAGTCCCGGATAATCCTCGTATCTTACCGCTGTGGAAATTGTGAATTCGTCCAGACCGGGACGCGCGTTTCGTCGAGCGACGAACGGCAGATAGAGTTCCGCATACCCGAAGCGGGCTCGGCGCGTGATGTCAAAGGCGGAATCGTAATTCGCGTCCTTACGCGCATAGTCGAGGCGGTTGTTTCGGAAGCCGGCTCCAATTGCGAGGCGGGCGTCCCCTCCCGGCAGGTCGAACAGCGGACCTTCGGCCCCCGCCTCCAGAGTCGCGATTTCGTTGAAGTATCGGCCTTGCGCTAGATTCGGTTCTGCGCCTTGCCTGACGATTGTCGTTCTGAAACGGCTCTGGTCTCGCCCATATACCCCCGAAATCTTGACCTGCCAGTCCCCCGCCAGATCGATCTCCATGGACGGTGAGATCGCGTAGCCCTCAAGGCGAGGATCGCGCGAGATGCGGAAGACGGGTGCCCCGTTCGTGTCACTCGAGCGCCGCCTTGAGTAAAAGCCATCGACGGCGATGCGGACAGCGTTCGATATCTCCTGATGGGCCGCAAGCGTCACGGCATGACGCTGCATCTTGGGATAGAGAGTTACCTGGGGATCCAGCGATTGCGTGTAGCTTCGCTGATCAGCAATGATGTCGGAATTGTTTGCGAAGTCGTAGGCGAGCATGACACCGCCTCCGTCCCAGATCGTGCCACCAACCAGATCGAATTGTTGACGGAAATAGCCGCCGTCAGTGCTGGCGCCGAGCTGCCCGGAGGTCGTCAATCCCTCGAAATCGCGACGCAGAACGACGTTGATTACACCGCCGACAGCGTCCGAGCCGTACAGGGCCGACGCACCATCGGGCAGGACTTCGACCCGGTCCACGGCAGCGAGCGGGATGGCAGAGATATCGACCCCTTGGTACGCCGAATTGTAGGGAACACGGTGTCCGTTGATGAGCGTCAGGGTCGCATCGGGTCCCAGGCCGCGCAGGTCCGGGCTTGACGCCGAATTCACATTATCGTTCCCGAGGCCGGCTCCGGATCCAACTCCAGGGTTCTGGCCCCCAGCGAAGTTTTGAGGCAACGAGCGAATTGCTTCTCCCAGGTCTACCTGGCCTGCCTCGACAATTGTCTCTCGATCGAGTGCGATCACCTCGCCGACCACCCGGGCACCCCGAATGCGCGTTCCAGTGACCACGATCGCAGCATCATTCTCGTCTGAAGTATCTGTGCCAACTTCGGTGGTATCGTGCTCGTCCTCTTGTCCGGGCGCTTCTTGGGCGAAAAGCGGTGGAGCTGCGCCAAAAAGCGCGCTCCCGGCGAGCAGGATGGAAATTGTGCGAATGCTCAATGACATTTGGGATCTCCCTGTTCTGACGCGGTCGGGCCGCTACAGGGAATGACGCTCGCTTTCGCGAACACCTTAGTTTCAATAGAAATTAAATTCCGCTTGAGATCCTGCTGGGATTCTCAGGTTCGCAGTTGTGGCCGAGCGCCTGTCGCAAATGCGCCAGAGCTTTCATCATGTAATAGTCGACCGTCGGCAGTGCGATGCCGAGTTCGATATGTATCTCTCGGTAGGATTTCTTCTCGAAGCGGTTCATCGCGAAGATACGCGCGCACTTTTCGGGGAGCTCTGCGAGCGCGATTTCCAGCGCTTGCCGGGTTTCGTGGACATGCACAGCATCTTCTTGCGCCGCGCGGCTTGGCGCGTCTGAGTTCTCCAGAAGTGGCTGGGTCCTGACCCGGCACTTTTGCCGCCGCGCCTCGTCCACGAGCAAGTTGAATGCAATCCGCCTCAGAAAGCCTGCCGGATTGACGAGTTTCGTTAGCTGCTTGCTGGTCGCTGCACGCAGAAACACGTCCTGTGCCAGGTCGCGAGCGCGTTCGGAGTCCACGCGGCGCGCAAGATATGCGATCAGTCCAGCCCGTTCCTCGCGGTAGAGGGCATCGAGTGTGCGGCGGCGGCCGACCGTTCGGCTTACCTTTGCAGCGCAATATGCGGGGCCCACGGACTGGGGGGGGTAGTGCCGAATTTCGGCGACAATTTGAGTCATGCTTCGAGCTTGGAGGCGGCCGCAACCTGAGTTCGCCGTGGCGAACTGCGTGCGGGTTCCAGGTCTGTGCCGCCGTCCGGGGCCTGGTTTGTGCCCCTTGATCGGTTCGGCCGCCGGGCCTGCGATGGACCGGCGTGCATGATGTCCGGCGGAAATATCCACGCGGACGGTGCCAGAATATCAATCCACGCGCCGTCAATCTGCCCAACATAGGAGTGGCTTGCAAGAGGCAATTGGAGCCATTTTGGACCCGCCCGTGGCAGCGGTCGTCGCCTTCGCTAAGAACGCCAGGGTTTGACGAACATCGGATCGAACATGCCCAATATTGGGGAGGCGGCCCCCTTGGTCTTGGAGTGTCGGCGCGGTGCTGGCGCCTCTAGCGCATTCGGCGAGAAAGGAGGTGCTTCATGGCTCGACCATTTGACAGCAACGACCGAACTGGCGGATACGACTTTTCGGATTTCGCGCAGGAGTTCTTGCGCCGCAATTCCGCTTACCGGCAACAATACGCCCGGATTGCGAGCGCGAGCGGTTTCGACGTGCATTCCCCAGCTTGCCGTCGAATGGCGCGTTCATGGGGCCTTGAATTTCCCGATTGATCCCGAGCTTTCAGCTCGCAGCCATCCGGCGATCTGGCAAGCCGGAGAAAACCCCAATGTTGTAATTCTTAGCGGTAGCGGCGCAGTGGCGGCGCGCGCAGCGTGCGACCTGATCGCCAAGCGAACGAGCAATGCGGGAGATCATCTGGTCCTCGCCGGTGGTGGCGCTCGCCATCGGTTGCTCGTTATGGCCTCCGCCCGGTTGGGTGGAGACACTTATCTGATCCCTCAAGACCAGTCGGTTCCGATCAGGCTAGCGGCGCTCGATGCGTTTCACTGCTGCGTCGCTGGCTCCGCTGTGCCCACCAAGCGATACCCGTTGCGGCCCACCACCTATCAGTCCCAACGCCTCCGCTTGCTGCTTACCATACTCGATACTCTGGGCCGAGCGCATGAGGGTGTCACCCTCCGAGAGATTGCGGAAACCCTCGTCTATCGCGGATTGTCTGCGCAACGCGCCATAGACTGGAAATCGTCATCGCAACGCCGACAGACCCAGCGTCTCATCGCCGAGGCACGGAGGATGGCATCTCACGGCTATCTCGGCCTGCTGCGTCAAAACCGGCTCCGACCTTTTCAAACGCACTGAATGCACTATGGTTTTTCTTGGGCAAGCCGCTGAATTCTGTGGTGCGCCCGGATTGGATCCAGACCTTCAGGGTCGCAACTGCAACTGCTGGAACAGGTGGAATGGAACCCTCTGATCAGGCACCGAGCAGGCGGTCGGGTGGCGGCGTGTTGGATTGCGTGCTGCCGATCGAACGGCAGGTCTATGTACGCATATCTCGCGGAGGAATTCGCAACTGAACTTATCAATGTCCGTTCGGACACTGAACTCGACGGCGCCCTTAAACAGGTTTCCCGGCGCCTTGGCTTCGACCATTTCGCGCTTAGCCTGGAGATGCGTTCGACATCGTGCGAGGCACCGGGCCTGCTATTGCACGACTATCCCGACGAATGGGCGAAAGTCTATATCGCCTTCGACCTCGCAGGGCAGGATCCGGTGCGAAGAGCCTGCGACAAGACCATCATCGGTTTCGCCTGGGACTGGATTGACGAACTCGTCCCTCTCACGCGCGGCGACCGTCAAATGCTCAATGTCGGCCGGGAATGCGGAATTGGCAATGGTTATACTGTTCCGCGGCATTTGCCCGGGATAGGGCGCGGCACCTGCACCTTTGCTGTTCGACCCGAGCGAGAACTGCCCCGACGGCGCTTCGCCGTCGCGGAAATGATCGGGACGCTGGCTTTGAGCTGTGCGCTGGGCCTGAGTTCAGAAAAGTTCGATGAGAAGGTCCCTTCCCTGACCGATCGGCAGCGGGAGTGTCTGCTTTGGGTTGCAAGAGGGAAGACTGCAGCTGAAACGGCCATGATACTCGAAATCAGCACCGAAACCGTCATTCAGCATCTTAAGATGGCCCGCGAGCGCTACCAGGTCCATTGTAAACAGTCCCTCGTCGTCGCGGCGCTGTTCGACGGGTTGATCGGGTTTGCCGACATCATCCGTTGGCGGGACACAGGCTAGTTTTCGCGCCACTGCCTCTCAATCACTCGAACATGGCCGTACTGCCTATTTCGCAACCGTTCAGAAAGCAATTTGACTTCTCTCGGCATTTCGATATTTTAATAGTTATCGAATCATTGGAGTGAGCGATGCAAGCCGACCGCGTGATCCGAGCCCTATCTGCTCTGGCACAGGAGCATCGCCTCGCCGCATTCCGCCTGCTCGTACAGGCCGGGGAGCAAGGCGTTGCCGCTGGGGTGCTAGCTGAGAAGCTCCAAGTGCCTCCGTCTTCAATGAGCTTTCACCTTGCCCAACTGGCCAATGCGGGGCTGGTCACCCAGCGGCGCGAAAGCCGCTCGATCATCTATTCGGCGGACTATGCCGCGATGAATGGCCTGATGGGCTACCTCACCGAGAACTGCTGCGGTGGCATGTCCTGCTCCGAGGATGCAGCCTGCCTTCCTTCCCCTCAACGAAAGAGCGCCTGATGAAACGCTTCCATGTGCATGTCGGCGTTGCCGACATCGACAAGTCCGTTGCCTTTTATTCGAGCCTGTTCGGTGCCGAGCCTTCCGTGGTGAAGGCCGACTACGCCAAGTGGATGCTCGACGATCCCCGCATCAATTTTGCGATCTCGATGCGCGAGGATGCGGCCAAGGGCATCGAGCACGTCGGCTTACAGGTCGAGGACAAGGCTAAACTCGAAGAGGTCTATGATCGCCTCAAGGCTGCTGATCGACCCGTGCTCGAAGAGGGCGCGACCACCTGTTGCTATGCGCAATCGGAAAAGAGCTGGATCGCCGATCCCGATGGCGTGGTGTGGGAAGCCTTTCTTACCGATGGCGAGAGCACGACCTACGGCGGCAATCCTGATCTCCATCAACTTGCCTCCGCCGACGCCGCGTCGAGCGCTTGCTGTGCACCGCAGCTGACGCCCGCCAAGACCTCCTGCTGCTGAGGTTACCAAATGTCCGATCAACCGCTGAACGTGCTGTTCCTGTGCACGGGCAATTCCGCTCGCTCGATCTTGGGCGAAGCAATCCTCAACCTTGACGGCGAAGGGCGCTTCAAGGCTTACAGCGCGGGAAGCAATCCGATCGGCACAGTGAATCCCTGGGCGATCCATACGCTCAAGACACTGGGCTATCCGGCAGATGGCTATTCCTCAAAGAGCTGGAGCGAGTTTGCCGAAGGACCAGAATTCGATCTGATCTTCACCGTCTGCGACAGCGCGGCGGCCGAGACTTGCCCAGTATGGCCGGGTCGTCCGACTTCCGCGCACTGGGGCATTCCTGATCCGGCGGCGGTCGAGGGCAGCGATGCAGAGAAGGCAGCGGCCTTCCTCGATGCGTTTCGCATGCTGAAGCGCCGTATCGACCTGATGCTGGCGCTGCCGATTGCCAGCTTCGAGCAGATTGCCCTGCGCGAAAAGCTGCAAGCCATTGGCCACGAGGCGGATGAACAATGACCGCTGCAGCTGCTGACATGGACGCCCGCGCGGCGGGGCTAGGCCTGTTCGAGAAATGGCTTTCGGTCTGGGTCGGCGGCGCGATCCTCGCCGGGATTGCGCTCGGCAATGCAGCGCCAGAGCTATTCGCCTCGCTAGCGGGCATCGAATACGCCTCGGTCAATCTTGTCGTCGCAGTACTGATCTGGGCGATGATATTCCCGATGATGGTGGCGGTCGATTTCGGCGCGGTGCGTCGCGTCGGTGACAAGCCAAAGGGCCTGATCATCACGCTGGTAGTGAACTGGTTCATCAAGCCTTTCACGATGGCTGCACTTGGCGTGTTGTTCTTCGAGGTCGTCTTTGCCGACCTGATCGCGCCTGCCGATGCCCAGCAATACATCGCCGGGCTGATCCTGCTGGGTGCGGCCCCTTGCACCGCGATGGTCTTCGTATGGTCGCAGCTCACCAGGGGCGATCCTGCCTATACGCTGGTGCAAGTCGCGGCGAATGATCTCATCATGATCGTGGCCTTCGCGCCCATTGTCGCGCTGCTGCTGGGCGTGACCGACATTGCGGTCCCGTGGGAGACGCTGCTGCTCTCGGTCGCGCTCTATGTGGTCGTGCCGCTCGCAGCCGGTGCCATTGTGCGGCATCGGCTTCTCGCGACCCATGGCGGCGATGAAGCGGCGGTGTCCGAATTCACGGGGCGCATGAAGCCGCTCTCGATCATCGGCCTGCTGCTGACGGTGTTGCTGCTGTTCGGCTTCCAGGCGGAAACCATTGTCGCCCGACCGCTGTTGATCGCGCTGATTGCAGCGCCCATTGTTGTCCAAAGCTACGGCATCTTCTTCATCGCTTATGGCTGGGCCAAAGCGTGGAAGGTCCCGCACGCAGTAGCCGCGCCCTGCGCTCTTATCGGCACGTCCAATTTTTTCGAACTGGCGGTGGCGGTTGCGATCGGCCTGTTCGGCCTAGGGAGCGGAGCTGCTTTGGCTACGGTGGTAGGCGTCCTCGTAGAAGTGCCTGTCATGTTGTCGCTGGTAGCGATCGCCAATCGGACGCGTGGTATATTCCCTTTGGCTTGATGCGGATGTGCCTCATACCGGTCTGGGGGCGAGCAAGATGACGCCGGCGCCTACAAGGCAGATCGCCACGCCCAGAGTGTCCCACCGATCGGGCTTCACGCCTTCTGCGATCCAAAGCCACAAAAGCGCGGACAGAATGTAGACCCCGCCGTAGGCAGCATAAGTTCGACCTGCATGCTCGGCATCGACCAGCGTTAGCAAATAGGCAAAAAGGACGAGTGAAGCCACGCCCGGAACGAGCCACCAAGCCGACTTGTCCATACGCAACCACGCCCAGAAAGCGAAACAGCCCGCAATTTCAGCAATTGCAGCACCGAGATATGCGAGAAAGGTCATCATCTGACCTCTATCGAGATTTCGACTGTCGATCGCAAACGGGATTACCCGGTTGATGGCTTTACTGGACCAAGCGAGGCGCAACTACGATAGCATGGAGCCAAGATCGGAGCCCACGCTCGGATACACCGATACCATTTTCTTGAGATCGCTTGTTGTCAGTCCAAGTCGGATGGCCAAACCGAAGAAATTAATGATTTCGCCATATTCGGGTCCGAGCAGATGGGCGCCCAGGATAGTGTCGCTGTCCTTATCGATTATAACCTTGGTTGCAGCGCAGCTTTCGCCAACGCGAAGGTTGGAATACCAGTCGCCGGTGTCATTCTCGACGACGCGGATATCGTGCCCGGCCTCTCGTGCATCCTGTTCGAGCATGCCAACGCGGGTTAGCTCCGGTACGGTAAATACAGCGCTCGGAACTCCCGAATAATCCGGCTTGGTCCGGTTGCCCTTGAGCATATTGGACGCAGCTACCTTGCCCTCGAAAACCGCGACAGGCGTAAGCGGGGCACCCTGCGTATCGGCGGCATCCCCGGCAGCGTAGATTTTCGGGTTGGACGTGCTTTGCAGGTAGGCGTTGACCGCAACGCCCTTGTCACCTGCCTCGACATTGGCTGCGGCCAGATCGAGCTGATCAATTGCCGCGACGCGGCCCGCGCCTTGGACGACGAGATCGGCGCGCAAATCTTTCGTTTCGCTACCCGTTTCTACCGTGACAAGAAAGTCCGTCCCGTCCTTCTTGATGGATTTGAGTGACGTGCGCCGTCGCAGTTGGACGCCGACTTCCTCGCCTCGCGCGACGAGTCTTTCAACAAGATCGGCATCGAAACCTTTAAGCGGTCTCTCGCCGCGATCGATCATGCACACCTCGCTGCCGGCGCGTGCTGCGATATGGCCAAACTCGAACGAGATGAAGCCGCCGCCGATGAACAGGATGCGTTCGGGCAGCGCATCGAGCCGCATGAACTCGGTGCTGTCGGTAAGGTGTTCGGAGCCGGGAACATCTATCGTCCGCGGCTTGGCACCCGTTGCGATCAGGAAATGGTTTGCCTGAAACTGCCCCTCGCCGTCGATTTCGACGGTATCTTCGCCGACGAAGCGCGCTTTCCCGTGAAGGGTAGTGACGCCGTTGCTCTCCAGACCGTTTTCGATCCGACCGGGCATTTTGTCGGTGAACGTCTGCGTGAAGGCGACCAGATCGGGCCAGTTGATGGCGATGTCGTTCGGTTCGATGCCCTTGCCGTGCATGAGCCGCGCTGCGTCGATGATTTCCGCCCCGCGGCGGAGCATTTTCTTCGGATCGCAGCCGCGCAGGGCGCAGGTGCCGCCATAAGGCAGTTCGTCGACCACCGCGACCGACCAACCGGCTGAGGCGCATTTGTTGGCGGCATTTACGGCCGCCATACCAACACCCAGCACTATAAGATCGAAGTTTCGCGTACTCATCTCACCGCCCTCCGCAACATGTGGCGCCCTTGCGATCGGCACGCGTTTCCTGGATCGGCGGGCAGGGGATGGTGCCGAATGAGCAGAAGACACAGCAATCGCCCGCATTGGGGCGGAGTTTCACACCGCAACCATTGCAATCGTAGAAAAACCAGCAGGCATCCGTCGGCATTCTTTCGAGCTTTTTGTACCCGCAAGTAGGGCATGTGATCTCGGACTTCAGTTCGATCATAGCGCGCTCTCTGAAAGGATCGCCGGATATCCGGCCTCGGTCGACGCCGCGGCGATCGCGCTTGTGGTTGTTCGCTCAGGATCGAACTGCGCAGTCGCCGTCCTGGTCTCGTAATCGATAGTCACCTCGTGCACGCCTGCCACGCCTTCCATCGCGCGCCGAACCGTTATCGGGCAGGTCGCGCAGGTCATATTCTCGACCGCAAAACTTGCCGATTGCAGATGCGCGGAATTTTGTTGAACCCGTTCGTCGGAGTTTGGCGGAAACAAGGTCGCTGCCCAGATACCCGCTCCGGCCAGTCCCAGTATCGCAACTGCGACGATCATCGTCTTCTTCATCTTTCGAACTCCTAGTAGAATTGCGGCGCCCACCACTCGACCGTGGACGAGGCAGCGACCAATACGGTCGCCAGCCACAGGGAGCTTTTGACGAGCAGGTTTGCTCCGGGCCGCGCGCAATATGTTCCGTCTTCGCAAGGTTCGGCTTGCCGAAAATAGACGTGCCGGAATCCAAGGGCCAAAAAGACAACCGCAATGGCGATAAATACCCATTTGTACGGTTCGAGCGCAGTGAGATTGCCGATCCACGCGCCGCTGATGCCAAGGCTCAGCAATAACAGCGGGGCAATACAGCAGGACGAGGCGAGTATCGCGCCGAGCGTCCCGCCGCTCGCCCATAAGCGCTGCGCGTTCTTGTGCATTTGATCGACCATGGAAACCAATGTACTCCCTGTAGTAACTACAGGTTCAAGCACTAATTGGCATATGGCTCATGACAGCATCGCAAGTGATCAAACGGGGAGAACTGGCCAGACGGTCGGGCTGCAACCTTGAGACAATCCGCTACTACGAGAACATCGGTCTGCTTCAGCCTCCCGAGCGTACGGCAAGCGGGCACAGGCTCTATCCACCCGGCGACCAGGCGCGGCTCGGCTTTATCTTGCGCGGCCGCGATCTGGGTTTTTCGATCGAGGAGCTCAAAAGCCTGCTCAGCCTCGTTGATTCGCACCCCTACAGCTGCGGCGAGGTTCGGGATCTGACCAATAACCATCTGGCCAGCGTGCGAGCTAAAATTGCTGATTTGACTAGGTTGGAGCGCACGCTAGCCGATGTATCAGCCCGCTGCGAAGGCGGTGATGTTCCGGAATGCCCCATCATAGCTACGCTCTTTGGTCGTGGTCCTGGCGCCCGATAGTGAAGCTATGCCGTCGGAACGGGTGCGCGTCTTGAAGCTATTTCGATCGAAGCCGGATGCGACGAGGCGAGGGAACGAATATGCGCCCTGTCCGTCCCCTCACTACAGAGCCTCGTCATTTAACTTTTGATAGCTTTCCATGCCGACCACCATTCTGATTGTCGAAGACGAATTCCTCATAGCTGTCGAAATGGAGGCGGTGGTTCACGATCTCGGTCATGAATCCGCAGGCATAGCCGACGACATGCAATCGGCATTGGCAAAGGCTTCAGACGCGATCGATGTGGCGCTCGTCGATGTCAATCTGGCCGATGGAGCCACTGGTCCGAGGATCGGCGAGAAGCTTGCTGCGGATTTCGGGATCGAGGTTATTTTCGTAACCGCCAATCCCGCACAACTCGGCGAAGGGGTGAGCGGAACGCTGGGCGCGCTGGAAAAACCGGTCGATCTTAGCATTCTCAAGCAGGTTCTCGACTATGTCATTGCGGTCCGGAAGGGCGAAAAAATCGATCCGCCAGCCCGTCTTAGGCTCTTCTTTAACTAGGCTCCTGCAACCTGCTTTTTCGGACATCCATGACGAGTTCAACGCCATCGTCATGCCAGGTTCTCTCGTAATTGCCTCCTAGCTGTTGCTTCACGGCCAACTCGATGAGGCGACTTCCGAAACCCGTTTGAGGCCCACTCGCCTTGTCGATGTGAGCTCCGTGTTCCCTCCAGCGGAAGCGGACCATCTCGTCCTCGGTTGAAAGGTCCAGCGAAATCCTTCCCTCGGGATTGGACAGAGCTCCGTACTTCATCGCGTTGGTAGCCAGCTCGTGGAACACCAATGCAACCGGCGTGGCGGCGCGGCTTTCGACCGCGATATCGGGGCCGGAAATAGCAATCCTTCTTTCGGAAAAGGCAGGATAGGTCTCGAAGATCGTCGCAAGCAGCGTGGCGAGGGTCACTTCCTTGCCCTCGGGCTGGGACTTTTCGCTGTGGGGCCGGACGAATTCGTGCGCGCGCCCCAGCGCGGAAATCCGGCCCAGCAGGTCGCGCGACGCTTCACCGAACGCTTCATTTGCGCGCGCTGTCAGGCTGATCAAACCGGAAACAATCGCGAAGATGTTCTTGATGCGATGGCTGAGCTCTTGACTCAGGATTTCGTTTTGGAGGGCGGTGCGCTTCTGCTCGTCGATATCCGTACAAGTGCCGATCCAGCGCTGGATCTCACCCTCCTCGTTGAGGATCGGCAGCGCACGACCGATCATCCAGCGATAATCGCCGCTGTGATGCCTCAGGCGATATTCAACCTCGTACGGTTCGCCGGTAGCGAGGCTGTGGTTCCATTTCTTCCATGTGTCGGCCTGGTCATCCTCATGGAACATCCCGGCCCATCCTTCGCCGTCGGTTGATCCGACAGGGACACCCGTGAATTCATACCAGCGCGCATTGTAATAATCGTGGGAGCCGTCGGGAAGAGTCGACCATACCATCTGCGGCATGGTGTCGGCGAGCGCATGGAAAGCAGCTCCGGCGGATTGCAGCGCATGCTCTGTAGCGAGGGGCAAGACATCAGGCGCCGAAGAGGATTCGCGGCTGCCAAGCTGGAAGTTCGTGATGACTTTTGCATTCATAGCCAGCTTGTGACCTTCCCGGGATGAACAGAATCGGACCGATAAGATACCTGTCGTATCTTGATGATTTTCAAACGCTGACGCTCATCGCAAAGGTGGGATGGCCAGTAAACTCTCCCCTGTAGAGCGCCAGATGTGGCCCTCCCCAGTTCTTGGTATGTCGCTGCCTATCCGGATTTGATGAGATGCGAGCAGTCATCAAGTTCACAGGTAATCTTCATGCAGCAAAGCAGCGGTATAAATGGTGCAAACTTGGTCGATCCGGCACTTCGCGCCATGTTCGAGGCGCGCAAGCGCGTGTTCGTGGATCTTCTTGGGTGGGACGTTCCGGTGCTCGACGGGACCTTTGAAATCGACCAGTTCGATACGCCCTCGGCCGCCTATCTCGTCCTCACCGGCGAAAAGTGCGAGCATCGCGCATCGGCCCGGCTCCTGCGTTCTGATGGACCTCATATCTTACGCGATCTCTTTCCGCAGCTGTGCACCGGACCTGTTCCGCAGGATGAGGCATTTCGCGAGATTACCCGATTCTGTATCGATCCCACGTTGCCGCGCGCTGATCGCCGGAGTGTCCGCAACCAGCTCGTCTCCGCACTCGCCGATTTTGCAATATCGGAAGGGATCTCTGGTTATTCGGCGGTCGCCCCAGTGCCCTGGTTCCGTCAGATCGCCCAGTTCGGCTGGCGCTGCCAGCAGCTTGGACCGTGCGTTTCTATCGATGGGCAGCAGCTTGTCGCTCTTCGGATCGACATCGACCAAGATACACGCGCGCAACTCGCCAACGCAGGGATCTACTGCCGCAATCCTAAGCCGGAAGCCTATGGCGGCATGGAGCTGGCAGCATGACTGGGCCGAGGGAGGCGCATTGGCTCGATCAGCTGCAAGAGGATGGCTATTGCATCATTCCGCAGCTTGTCGCCGAGCAACAGATCGCCGCACTCGATGCCGACCTGGAAGGTGCATTTGCGCAGGCGCCCCTCGGCAAGGGAGACTTCTATGGCCATCGGACCAAACGGTTTGGAAGCCTGCTTCGCCGGTCGCAGGTCGCAGGCGATCTAGTCCTGCAGCCGCTAGTCCTATCGCTCGCCCGCGCAATTCTCGGCAGCGCCTGCGACCGGATACAGCTCAATGTCGCCCAGGCGATCGCGATCCATCCCGGCGAGATAGAACAGTTTCCGCATTGCGATCAGGATATGTGGGCAGGCCGCAAGGGCGATCACGAATATCTTCTCAACGTCATCTGGCCGCTGACCGAATTTACTCGCCTCAATGGCGCGACACGCATCTACCCCGGGACGCACAGGAAGCCTGTCGACAATCTCGAAAGTCTCGACGATCCCATAGTAGCTGTTTGCAAGCCCGGCGATGCGATCTGCTTTCTCGGCTCCACCGTCCATGGAGCGGGACCAAACCAGACCGAGGATGTCCGCCGCGGTGTCGTAATCGGCTACAGTCTCGGCTGGCTCAAACCCTACGAGAATCTCTGGCTGGCCTATCCACCAGCAGTAGCAAAAGAGTTCTCTCCCGAACTCGCCGAGCTCGCCGGATATGTGCAGCACCGTCCGAACCTGGGTAATTTCGAAGGGCAATGCCCGTCGGTTTTGCTGAGCGACAAGGTGCCCGAATTCCCTCAGGCAACCGATAGTCTGCGCCCCGACCAGAAAGAAGCGGTTCGTGAGTTCGCCAAGACGCGCCGCGGCGGACGATGAGTCCCGCTCACGTCCTCGAGCCTACGTACAGGCGGTTGAAAGATGCATTGCTGGAAGGGCGCTTCCGGGCCGGTACGAAGCTTGAGGCGATGCGACTCGCTGACGATTTCGGAGTGAGCATGACGCCGGTAAGAGACAGCCTGAACCAGCTTGTCGGTGAAGGGCTGGTCGACCTCACGCCCGGCGAAGGATTTCGCGTACCGCTGCTTACCGAACAGGCCTTGCGCGACATTCTGCAAGTCAACGCCCTGCTTTTGGAGCAGGCTCCCGACAACGATCACAAATCACTGCCAATCAACGAAGGATCAAACGACACGCGAGGTGCTTATGCCGACCGATTGGCGCGCGCCTTCAGAGACATCGCGGCAAGCTCAGGCAATCGGTTTCGCGTACATTTGGTCGAACGCATTAGCGACAGACTCCATCCGCTACGTGAACTCGAGCCGGTGATTTGGCCTGGCGCGCCGCATGCCCTTGAGCAAATTGAGCGAAAAGCGCAGCAAGGGTTCGATGGCTCAAACCGAGCGGTACGCGCATATCATCAACACATTGAGGATCTGGTACCCGCTCTTGTCGGACGTTTGAACCAGCAGACGCCCTAGCCCTCGCCAATATTTTAGGTCGTCTCCCCACTCTCGGACAGAACCGTCGCGAGGTGGTCATTCCAGGCATCGAGCGCCTGGCGCTTTTCGTCCTTCCAGTCGTGGCGCTGGTAGATGCCGGCGACTCCGGCGCGAGATCCGCCCACATGGTTGAGAACGGCTTCGGTGACTTCAAACCGAACGCCAAGCCGCTGGAAGTTCGTTGCGAGGGTTCGTCGTAGATCATGAAGGCGCCAGGCTTCGAGCGGCTCTTCGCAACGTTCCTCGATCAGGCTGTCGAGCTTCACCTTCCCTTTGGCGTATCCCGTAAAGCCCGCCCCGCTAGCTGTCGCGAAAACACGGCCCTTACGCGGCCACCTCTCGCCGCGAGCCTCCCGGTCGAGCTCGGCGATTGCAAGATCGTTGAGGGGAATGGAGTTAGGTTCTCCGTTCTTGGTTCGAGATCCGGGCAGGGTCCATAATCTTTCGCTGCGACTGAGCTCCTGCCAGTGCATCCCGGAGACTTCTTCACGGCGCTGTCCGGTTACGATCAGAAGCCTGACAATTGGACCAAAGCAGCGATGACATTCCGGCGCCGCATTCCAGATATGGCGGAGTTCGCCATCCTTGAGCCAGCGCTCTCGTGGCTTGACCGGAGGCGGCGTTTCCATGCCCTCCATCGGATTGCGATCGATATCTCCGCGACTGACGGCCCAGCGAAACAGGCGGCGCATAACGGCAAAGACATTTCGCCGGTTTGCCACCTGCTTGGGCGGCATCTGATCGAGAACCGAAACGACGTCGATCTTCGTAATCGCTGGCAGCGCCTTCATTCCGAATGTGGGCTTGAGGTAGAGGCGAATGGATCGCTCCACGAGGCGACGCCATCCCTCGCGTTTGCAGGAGCGAGTGAAGAGGTCAGCGTAATTCGAGAAGGCGAGGTCGACAGCTTCCCGGCGGCGCTGCTTTTCCGCATCAACCGGATCAATGCCCTGCGCAACAATCACCAACAATCGCTCAGCTTCCAAGCGTGCAGTAGTCGGTGTCCAAGGCGATCCATGTGATCCGATCGTGAAACGACGGGTCTTCGCTTCTCGTCCGCCCATTCGGAACTGGATTATGTAACTGATTGATCCAGCAGTTGTAATCTTGACGCCAAAGCCCTTGAGATCGGTGTCCCAAAGATAGTTTTCCTTTGGTCCAACCGGGAGCGAATCGACCGTGCGCTTGCTGATTTTTCCTGTTGCCATGCGATACCTCGTGGCCTTTTCTGGCAATCACCGGGTAATCACGCAAGCGGAAAAAGGGGCGAATTGGAGGCAATTCTGGCGTAAGTGTTTTGCGCTAAGTCGTTGTTTTTACAACATCAGCGTAGTCTAGCGTCGCCTGAATCGAAAGTACCACACCTCATGCCCATAGACGGTGCGGGCCTTGTGTTCGTAGCGCGTTTCGGGCCAGCCTGACGGGCGGTTCTGCCAGCTGGCCGGGCCATCGACGATCCATTCGAAGTCGTCGCCGAAGCGCCGCATGACCATCAGGGCGTGGCGCAGGTAGACGGCGTGGTCGGTGCCGAAGCGGAATTCACCGCCCGGTTTCAGCTTGTCGGCGAACATGCGGACCGGGCCATCGTTCATCATGCGGCGCTTGGCATGCTTGTTCTTGGGCCATGGATCGGGGTGCAGGAGATAGAGCATGGTCAGCGCGCCGTCGGGCACGCGGCGCAGCACTTCCAGCGCATCGCCGTGGTGGATGCGGACATTGGCGAGCGTGCGGTCGCGGACGTGGGTGAGGGCCTGCGCGACCCCGTTTACGAAGGGTTCCGCGCCGATGAATCCATGATCGGGCAGCAGATCGGCGCGTTCGGCGAGATGTTCCCCGCCGCCGAAACCGATTTCGAAATGCAGCGGGCGGTCGAAACCGAAGAGGGTTTCCGACGTCACCGGCCCTTCGTCGGGCACGGAAATCTGCGGTAGCAGACGGTCGACCAGATCCTGCTGCGATGCGCGCAGGGGCTTGCCCTGACTGCGCCCGTACAGGCGGTTGAGAGTTGTCGGGTCACCTTCCTTGAATGCGCTCATGGCGCGGGCGACTAACGATCCGCCCCTCGTGCGTCCAGATGGTACGCATGTCGATCATACGTTTGATCGGGCAAAAATTCCGTCTGTTCGGCAGGGTTGAACCGCCGGGCAACCGCAGTCTAGGGGCCGCGCATGCAAAGACTGCTAGACGATTACTCCGGCCTCCCGCTGTGGCTCCAGTCGCTCATCGCCCTGTGCGCGCTGGCGGTGGCGGCGCTGACGGTCAACTGGCTGCTGAAGAAGGTCCTGCTGCGCATCGCCGCGCCCTATCTGGATGCACGGTCCGATACGGTGGACCGGTCGGCGGCGTGGCTCACCACGGTGATACCCCTGCTGCTCGTCTCGCGCGGGATCGGCCTGGTGCCGCACCTGCCGGAAGAAGTCGTGAACGTGACGGTCAACATCGCGCGCACGATGATCGTCCTGTCGATCGCCATGGCGATCGGCGGTGCTCTGGATTACGCGAACGAGCTCTATTCCCGCCGCCCGGAATCGCGCAGTCGCCCGATCAAGGGATATGTGCAGGTCGTGAAGATCGCCATCTACTTCGGGGCGGCGATCCTGATGATCGCGGTTCTGATCGAGCAATCGCCGCTGCTGCTGCTATCGGGGCTCGGCGCGATGGCGGCGGTGTTGATGCTGGTGTTCAAGGACACGATCCTGAGCCTGGTGGCGAGCGTCCAGTTGAGCAGCAACGACATGCTGCGGGTCGGCGACTGGATCGAAATGCCCGGCATGAACGCGGATGGCGACGTGGTCGATATCGCCCTGCACACGGTGAAGATCCGCAATTTCGACAAGACCATCACGACGATCCCGACGCACAGGCTCATCGCGGACAGCTTTCGCAACTGGCGCGGGATGAACGAGAGCGGCGGGCGGCGCATCAAGCGCGCGCTGGTCGTCGACCAGAATTCGATCCGCTTCCTGGACGACAAGGAAACCGACGATCTCAAGCGCTTCAGGCTGCTGGACGATTACCTGGCGCGCAAGCAGGAGGAGATTGCCGAATGGAACCGGCATGAACTGTCCAGCGATTGCGACACGATCAATGCGCGCCGGATCACCAATATCGGCACGTTGCGCGCCTATGTGATCGCCTATCTCAAGAGCCATCCGCGCATTGCGGGGGCAGGGTTCACGCTGATGGTGCGCCAGCTACCGCCGGGGCCGCAGGGCCTGCCGCTAGAAATCTACTGCTTCACCGACACGGTGGAGTGGCCACAATACGAAGCGATCCAGGCCGACATCTTCGATCATATGCTGGCCATCCTGCCCGAGTTCGGCCTGCGCATCTTCCAGCATCCGAGCGGGCAGGACTTCGCGCAGCTTGCGATCAGGGCCGAATAGGAAACGCCCCGGAAGCGCGATGGCTGTCCGGGGCGTCTCATGATCCCGTCCGGGGATATGCAGTGTCAGGCGGCTTCCGCCTCTTCGTTCGGGTCGCGCAGCACATAGCCGCGGCCCCATACGGTCTCGATGTAATTTTCGCCGCCGCAGGCATGGCTGAGCTTCTTGCGCAGCTTGCAGATGAAGACGTCGATGATCTTGAGTTCGGGTTCGTCCATGCCGCCATAAAGGTGGTTGAGGAACATTTCCTTGGTCAGCGTGGTGCCCTTGCGGAGCGAAAGCAGCTCCAGCATGGCGTATTCCTTGCCGGTGAGGTGAACGCGGGCGCCATCCACTTCGACGGTCTTGGCGTCGAGGTTGACGGCCAGCTTGCCGGTACGGATGACCGACTGGCTGTGGCCCTTGGAGCGACGCACCACGGCGTGAATGCGGGCGACCAGTTCTTCGCGGTGGAAGGGCTTGGTCACGTAATCGTCGGCACCGAAGCCGAACGAGCGGATCTTGCTGTCCATTTCGGCAATGCCCGAAAGGATCAGGACCGGCGTCTGCACTTTGGCGACGCGGAGTTTCTTGAGCACGTCGTAACCGTGCATGTCGGGCAGGTTCAGATCGAGCAGGATGATGTCGTAATCATACAGCTTGCCGAGATCCAAGCCTTCTTCGCCGAGGTCGGTCGAGTAGACATTGAAGCCTTCGGTCGTGAGCATAAGCTCGATGGCCTTGGCCGTTGTCGGCTCGTCTTCGATCAGCAGTACACGCATTGGGATGTCCCCCGTTGGTTCCCTAGTGTCCGTCGGTAACACCCATAGAGGTGTTGTCCTGTATTAACCACATTTGGTCTGAAGGAAAAAGGTTAACGCGAAGTAAAGTGCGTTAACTTTTTTCCCTGTGGCAGACAGGTGTCAGAGCGCCGCCAGTTTCTTCTGCCGCCGCCGTTGCGCGCTGGACCCGATCCCGATCGCCTCGCGATATTTGGCGACCGTGCGCCGTGCGAGATCGTAGCCTTCCTGCTTGAGAAGCCCGGCCAGAGCCTCGTCCGAGAGGACTTTCTTGGGGTCTTCGGCATCGCACAAGGCGCGGATGCGCGCCTTGATCGCTTCGGCAGAGGCGCCTTCGCCATCGGCCGCGGCGACGCCGCTCGAGAAGAAATATTTCAGTTCGAACGTGCCGCGCGGGCAGGACAGATATTTGTTGCTGGTAACGCGGCTGACGGTCGATTCGTGCATTTCGATCTTCTCGGCCACTTCGCGCAAGGTCAGCGGGCGCATCGCCGTCACCCCTTCGCGGAAGAATCGCTCCTGCCGTTTCACGATTTCGGCCGACGTCTTGAGAATCGTCTTCTGCCGCTGGTCGAGCGCCCGGATAAGCCAGTCGGCTTCACCGAGCTGTTCGTTGAGCCAGCTTTGCGAAGCCTTGTCGCGCGCCCCGCCTTTCAGTTCGAGATAGTATTCGCGGTTAACCACGAGCCGGGGGAGGCTGGCTTCATTGAGGCGGATGTCCCACCCATCGGCGCTGGGCGTAACCAGTACGTCGGGCACCACCGCGCCTTCATCGCCGCCTGCATGGGCGAGACCGGGCTTGGGATCGTAACTGCGCAATTCGGCAAGCATGTCGGCGAAGTCTTCATCGTCGACTTCGCACATGCGTTTGAGCCGTCCGATGTCGCCGGCTGCAACCAGGTGGAGATTGTCGATCAGCCGCGCCATGCACGGATCGTAGCGATCGGCCTCGCGCGCCTGCAGCGCCAGGCATTCCGCCAGCGATCGCGCGCCTACGCCGGTGGGATCGAGCGACTGGACGGTGGCCAGCGCCCGTTCGGCCTCTGCCAGCGGGATGCCCAGTTCATCGGCCACCTGCCGCAGATCGGTCAGCAGATAGCCGGCCTCGTCGAGTTCGCCGATAATCCGCAGGGCGATGAGCGCCTCGCGTTCGTCATGGGCGACGAGGCCGATCTGGCTGGCAAGGTGATCCGACAGGGTCGGGCTGCCGGAAGACCGGTTTTCCAGATCCGGCAATTCGGCACCGCTGGCGATGTCCCCGCGGCTCCAGTCGCCGCCTTCGCCGTGGATGAAATCGCCCGGTGCAGCTTCCGGATCGAGCGCATGGTCGGCGACATCGAGCGCGCCTTCGCCGCCGAAATCGGGCGCGCTGTCATGCTCCGACGGTTCGGCAGGCGAATCCTCGCCCGCTTCGCGCCGGACTTCGCCCATTTCGAGGAGCGGGTTCGATTCGAGCGCTTCGGCAACGAAGGTTTCGATTTCGAGATTGGACAGCGCCAGCAGCTTGATCGCCTGCTGGAGCTGGGGCGTCATCACCAGCGACTGGGTCTGCCGGATATCGAGGCGCGGCCCCAGCGCCATGAGCTAGATCCTCGCGATAGCGGGCATCACAGGGTGAAGCTCTCGCCCAGATAGAGGCGGCGGACGTTTTCATCCGCCACCAAGGCTTCCGGCGTGCCGGCAAAGAGTACCTGACCGCCATAGATGATGCAGGCCCGGTCCACGATCTCCAGCGTTTCGCGGACGTTGTGATCGGTGATCAGAACGCCGATTCCGCGAGTCTTGAGATCTTTGACCAGGTCGCGAATGTCGCTGATGGACAGGGGGTCGATCCCGGCGAACGGTTCGTCCAGCAGCATGATCGACGGCTTGGCCGCCAGTGCGCGGGCGATTTCGGCGCGGCGCCGTTCACCACCCGAAAGCGCCATGGCGGGGCTGGAGCGAAGGCGGGTAAGGCCGAATTCGTCCAGCAGCCGTTCCAGTTCCTGCGTGCGCGTGTCGGCATCGGGTTCGACCATTTCGAGCACGCAATTGATGTTCTGTTCGACCGTCATCCCGCGAAAGATGCTGGTTTCCTGCGGCAGATAGCCGAGGCCGAGGATGGCGCGGCGATACATGGGGAGATTGGTCACATCTTCCCCATCCATCAGGATGCGGCCCGCATCGGGACGCACGAGGCCCATGATGGAATAGAAACAGGTGGTCTTGCCGGCCCCGTTCGGGCCGAGCAGGCCGAGGACTTCGCCCTTGCCCACCGAGAGCGAAATATCCGTCAGGACGGCGCGATTGTCATAGCTCTTGGCTATGGAAATGACTTCCAGTCCCCCCTGCGGGATGGGAGGGGCGGCTTCGTGGACCGCGTCGTTGTCAGGGCTCATCTCTACATCCGCCATGGGCGCGACATAGCACGCGTTCCAGCCATGAGAACCCCGCATGCGGCCCTTTTCGACCAACTGGCAGGATTCGTGCATGGGCGATGTGCCGCACCATATATGGACAAGTGGAGCATGCGTGCGCACGATTGCTTGCCAGGGTGCGGCATTTTTGAAACAATGCGATTCGAGAAGGGGTAGAGAGGAACAGTGCAATGAGCAAAGCGCTCTATGAAAAGGACATCGCAAGCGGGCACCGGACAAGCAGGGCTCGCGACTGGCGACGATCCATGAGCGACAATGTCGCATTCGCACTGCTGGTCTATACCGGTCTTCAGATATTCATGACTGTCAACGCGATGAAAGACGGCGTTTCTTCCATCGTTCCCTATCTCGCCCTCGTCATTCTGGTGGGCGGCATCATTCCTGCCTGCCGCTGGTTCGAGCGGCGCTGGTCGGGACTGTCCGACGCCAGGGCGGCCGACCCGGACATGAAGCCGGCCTTCCGCCGCGACCAGATCATGCTCTGGCTGCTGGCCATCGGCCTGCCTGTCGTACTGACGATGTTCTTCAAGCTGCTCTTCTCCTGATCCATTCACCGGTTGTCAGCGGGAAGGGCGCGCCCTACCTCGCGCGGATGATTGCACACTTCCGGCTGATGCCATGATCGGGCCCGACACCGCGCTGGCCCGCTGCCAGGACCTGATCCAACTGGCCCGCAAGATGGGCGCGGACGAGGCCGATGCCGTTGCCCGCGCATCCGCTTCCGAAAGTGTCGGCGTGCGCCTCGGTGCCCTGGAGGACGTCGAGCGATCGGAAAGCGAAGAGATCGGCCTGCGCGTGTTCGTCGGGCGGCGATCGGCATCGATCAGCACCAGCGATTTTGCGCCCGAAGGGTTGAAACTGCTGGCGGAACGTGCGGTTGAAATGGCGCGGCTGGCGCCGGAAGATCCCTATGGCGGGCTGGCCCCGGCCGATGCGCTGTTCAGCGGCGATGGCGTCGATCTGGATCTGCACGACGGGGTCGACCCGTCGCCGGAAGAATTGCGCGAAGCCGCGCTGGCCGCCGAAGATGCGGCGCGCGGCGTTGCCGGGGTCACCAATTCCAACGGGGGCAGTGCATCGGCATCCCGGTCGGTCTTTGCACTTGCGGCCACCAACGGTTTTGCCCGCGGATATTCCGGCGGATCGCACACGTTTTCCGCCAGCGTCGTGGCAGGCGAAGGCGCCGACAAGCAGACCGATTATGCCTATCGCACGCAGCGCCACCGCAGCGATCTGCCCGACCCGGCCGGTATCGGACAGGAAGCGGGCGAGCGCGCGGTGCGCAAGGTGCGCCCGGTGTCGATCCCGTCGGGCAAGATGCCCGTGGTGTTCGACCCGCGCGTGGGTGGCGGCATCATCGGCCACCTGCTCGGCGCGATGACCGCGCCTTCCATCGCGCGCAAGGCGAGCTTCCTGATCGGGCGGGAAGACGAGCAGCTTTTCGACAGTGCGATCCGTATCGCCGAAGATCCGCAGCGCCTGCGGGGCCTGCGGTCGCGCAATTACGACGGGGAGGGCGTGGCCAGCGTGCCGCGCGATCTGGTGTCGAACGGCCGTATCTTCGGCTGGCTGACCAATGTCGCCAGTGCCGCGCAGCTCGACCTCAGCCTGACCGGCCATGCCAGCAGGGGCGGGGGCGGATCGCCGGGCGTGGCGGCGGGCAATATCTATCTGGCCGCAGGCGAAGCGAGCGTTGCCGAACTGATCGCCGATATCGAGGATGGCCTGTTCGTCACCGATCTGTTCGGTCAGGGCGTCAATCTGGTGACCGGCGATTACAGCCGCGGTGCGAGCGGGCTGCGCATCCGCAATGGCGAGCTGGCCGAACCCGTGGCCGAAATCACCATCGCCGGGACGCTGCCGGAAATGTTCCGCGCACTCGTACCGGCGAGCGATCTGGAACTGGTGCGCGGGCTGGATGTGCCGACCTTCCGCATCGACGGCATGTTCGTGGCGGGGCAGTGATACGGCTGTTCGCCCTACTGGCCCTGCTGCTGGCAGTGCCGGCGGCGGCCCAGCTCGAGGCGCCGTCCGATCCGGTTGCAACGCCGACCCCGGAGCAGACGATCGCAGCGACGCGCGATGCCGGCGACGACGAGCGGATCGCAGAGCGGATCTCCGGCATTTTTTCCGAGCTGCCCGCCTTTCGCGGCGTGGACATCATGGTGCGGGAAGGCGTGGTCTCGCTGTCGGGTACGGTGCCCAAGCCGGAAGACGTGAGCCGCGCCGAAGCCATCGCGAGCCGGGTATCGGGGGTAGTGACGGTCGAGAACGGTCTGGAGCGCGACCTGTCGCTGTCGGCGGGAAGTGCGGGGATTTCCAATCTGGCCGACCGCTGGAACGGCTTCCTCAGAATGCTGCCGCTGATTGCCGCCGCGCTGGCCGTGTGGGCGATCATCGCCCTGTTCGGTTATCTCCTGGCGGGGCTGGGGAGCGTGTGGCACCGTATCGCTCCCAACAGCTTCCTGGCAGAACTGATCTCCAGTGCGATCCGCTTCGTATTCGTGGTGCTGGGGCTGGTCATCGCGCTCGACATCATCGGGGCGACGGCGCTGCTGGGCGCGGTTCTGGGCGGGGCAGGGCTGATCGGTATCGCGCTGGGATTTGCGATGCGCGACACGATCGAAAACTACGTCGCATCGCTGATGCTGTCGCTGCGGCAGCCCTTTCGCGCGAACGACCATGTGGTGATCGACGACCTCGAAGGGCGGGTCATTCGCCTGACGAGCCGCGCGACCGTGCTGATGACGCTGGACGGCAATCAGCTGCGCATTCCCAACGGACAGGTCTTCAAGGCGGTCATCCTCAATTACACCCGCAACCCGCAGCGCCGGTTCGATTTCGATCTGGGCGTGGATGCGGACGACGATCCAACGGCGGCGCTGAAGCTGGGGCGCGATACGCTGGCTGGCCTGCCCTTCGTGCTTGCCGAGCCGCCGCCCGAAGCGCGGATCGAAGAAGTCGGCGATTCCAATATCGTGCTGAAATTCCTCGGCTGGATCG
Source organism: Qipengyuania pacifica (assembly GCF_019857205.1). Lineage (GTDB taxonomy): Bacteria > Pseudomonadota > Alphaproteobacteria > Sphingomonadales > Sphingomonadaceae > Qipengyuania > Qipengyuania pacifica. The sequence goes on from NZ_JAHWXO010000008.1 coordinate 74,316, forward strand.
ACCAGGGCGAGGCGGATTTCTTCAAGGCGCGAACGCGCGCGATCGCGACGCTCAAGGTGGCGCTGGAAGAAGCGGGCTTTGCCTTGCCGGAACCGATCTATCGCCTGCGCTTCGATTCGCGTTCGGCCACCATCCCGATGATGCCTGCAGGCGAATCAGGCAAGGTCGCGACCAGCGAGGCTAAGCCCTCGAAGCCATCGCTCGAAACGATTGCCGAGGCGGAGGACATCCGGCCTGCAAACGAAATCGGCGAGATGGTGGAACAGGAACGAAGGCGCGGCGGGAGCGAGCAGGAAAAGGATCTGCTCGACCACTCGCGCCCCGTCGAATAGCGCCTAGTTGGAGCTGTTGTAGCGCTCGACGCTTTCCAGAATGATGCGCTTGGCTTCGGCCGCATCGCCCCAATTGCCGATCCGCACCCACTTTTCCTTTTCCAGGTCCTTGTAGTGGGTGAAGAAGTGCTCGATCTGCTGGAAGATGATGCTTGGCAGATCCTTGGTTTCGGCGACATCCGAATAATAGGGGAAGGTCGTATCGATCGGTACGCAGACGAGCTTTTCGTCGCCGCCATGTTCATCCTCGAGATTGAGCACGCCGATCGGACGGGCCCGCACCACGCAGCCGGGAATGAAGGGGCTGCGCGAAATGACCAGCGCGTCGAGCGGGTCGCCATCGGGCGAAAGCGTGTGCGGCACGAAGCCGTAGTTCGCAGGATAGCGCATCGGCGTGTGCAGGATGCGGTCGACGAACAGGGCGCCCGATTCCTTGTCGAATTCGTACTTTACCGGTTCGCCGCCGGTCGGGACCTCGATAATGACGTTGAGGCTTTCGGGCGGATTGTCGCCGGTCGGAATCATTTCGATGCGCATTGCAGCTAATCTCTCGTTGTGGTCGGCCCCTCTCCCCAGAAAGACTTCGCGCCGCGCCTTATAGTCCGTCCGTCCGGCTAGCAACCCGCCTTGCTGCCTATTTCGTGCGCGCTGCCAGAAGGCGATCGAGACCCTGGGTGCCGCCCGATACCGGTTCGATCCACGGATAGCGCAGGCCGCCGTGATAGGGGATTTCCAGAGTATCGAAGCGTTCGCCCCGCTTGACCAGCAAGGTGATCGGTTCGCTACCATCCTTGGCCGCGGTCACTGCATCGCGAATGACGTCCTTGGAATAGGCATCGCCGTTGACGGCGACGATCGTGGCGCCGTTGACGATACCGGCATCGAATGCAGGCCCATCCCACAAGGTGGAGGACACCTTGCCGTCGCCATCGAGAACGACGCCGAGCGAATAGAACAGATCCAGCGACTTGCCGCTGGAACTGCGCCCTTCGGCATAGGGGTTCGGAGTGTCTTTCCAGACGAGGCGATAGCCGGCTTTTTCGAGACCGCGCACGGGGGCGGGCTGGTCGGGCTGGCGCAGCCGTGTGTCGAGGAATTCGGCCCAGTCGTAGGGATAGATCGCATTCAGCGTCTCCACGATTTCGTCGAAGTCATAGGTCGACACGCCCCAGTCGCCATCGCTCTTGCCGAAGAATGCCTTGGCGAAGTCGTCGAGACCCTTGCGCCCCCTGGTGCCTTCGCGGATGATCTGGTCCGCTTCCAGCCAGGTGAGCGCGCCTTCGACATAATAGTCCTCGCTACGCTGGAGGGAACTGTAGGGCAGGGGACGCCGCGAATTGGTGATCGGGTCGTAAGTCGTATCCTCGACACTGCGCCAGGCACGGCCGGGCTGGCCTTCGGAATAATTGGCCACGGCATTGGCGAACATGCCCAGCACCGTGTCCTTTTCCTGCAGACCCGAACGAGCCGCCAGCACCCAACCCCAGAACTGGGTCTGGCCTTCGTAAACCCACATCAGCGAGTTCTGCATCGGGGTGCGATAGTCGGGCGTCCACAGGCCCTCTGGCCGGCGGAACTTGCCGTTCCAACTGTGAACCAGTTCGTGGCTGACGACGTTGCGGGCCCAATCCATCTTTTCCCAGTCGATCAGCGCTTCCGGCTCGTACTGGTTTTCGCTGGACCGGTGATGCTCCAGCCCGATCCCGCCCATGCGATCGGTCATCGCCAGCAGGAAATTGTAGTGATCGAAATGGCGCGCGCCGAAAACCGCATCCGCCTCGTCGATCAGCTTTTCGAAGGTGCGCAGGTTTTCAGGTGCAAGCTCGAGATATTTGGGCGCATCGGCCACTGCATCGAGCGTGACTTCGGGATCTAGCGACCATTGCTTCGCGTAACGGCCCGCGAAGATCGGCGAATCGACCAGCGTTTCGTAGTCGACCGTTTCCCAGGTCACCGTGTCGCCGCTGCGCGCCTTGCCATCGAGCGCGGTGAACACTTCCCAACCCTGCGGAACGGTGACCGTAGGCTTGAACGCAATGCGGCGCGTGTAATGGCCTTCGGGGTAGAGGCTCATCGCTTCCCACTGAAGGTTGAGCATTTCCTGCGTCATGGTGATCCGTCCCTCGCGGCCGGTGACGGGCGAGGTGTGCATGAACTGTGCTGTTACTTCCGTGACACCTTCCGGCACGTCGACCACGAAGCGGAAAACGTCGAGCGGATCGCGTTTCCATTCGAGTGGCTGGCCGTTGGCGGTAAAGCGGATGTTCGACAGCAGGTTGATCTGCCCGCGAGCGGAATGTTTCCCCGGCAGCCATTCGGGAAGCAGGAGGGCCAGTTCGCGCATTCCGGCAGGCACCGGGATCGTCTCGGTAACCGAATAGACCGCACGGCGGGTATCGGTGGCATCGATATTGAGTCCGATCGTTCCACCGGGCCACGGCGTATCCTGGGGCAGTGGAGTCGCATCGCCAAGTTGCGGCGCGATCGGCGCGGAGTTGGTATCCGGCTGGGCCTGGAGCGGACTGGAGACGAGCAGGGCAGCGACGAGCGTAGCGGGAACGGTGGTGATTTTCATGGCGGTGTAGATGCTTGGGCGGCCTGCGGAAGGCAAGGCCGCCCTCGACCAGCGGCACGCTCGGCTCCACCGACGTGCAGAAGGGTGGCGGCGTGCCGACCGCTTGCTGCCGAGGCCCAACGCACCTAAAGCGCGCGCCATGAGCAAGACCCCGCAAGCCATCCGTGGCACCCAGGATATTTTCGGCGCCGATGCCGAGGCTTTCGCCTTCGTGGTCGAAACCTTCGAGCGTGTGCGCAAGCTCTATCGCTTCCGCCGCGCCGAAATGCCGGTGTTCGAGAAGACCGAGGTATTCAGCCGCGCGATCGGCGAGACGACCGACGTGGTCTCGAAGGAAATGTACAGCTTCGACGATCGCGGCGGCGAGAGCCTGACCCTGCGTCCCGAATTTACCGCCGGGATCGCCCGCGCATTTCTGTCGAACGGCTGGCAGCAGCATGCCCCGGTAAAGCTGGCGACGCATGGGCCGCTGTTCCGTTACGAGCGCCCTCAGAAGGGGCGGTATCGCCAGTTCCACCAGATCGACGCCGAAATCATCGGTGCGGGGGAACCACAAGCAGATGTCGAGCTGCTGGCCATGGCCGATCATTTGCTGAAGGAACTGGGCATCGAGGGCGTGACATTGCACCTCAACACGCTGGGCGATGGCGATAGCCGCGAGGCATGGCGCGCCGCGCTGGTCGAGCACTTCCGCGAAGTGAAAGACGAACTGTCCGAAGATTCGCAGGAGCGGCTGGAGAAGAATCCGCTGCGCATTCTCGACAGCAAGGATCGCCGCGACCAGCGTTTCGTTGCCGATGCGCCGAAGATCGACGATTTCCTGACGGACGAAGCGAAAGCCTTCTTCGATGCGGTGACCAGCGGCCTCGATGCCGCGGGCGTAAAGTGGACGCGCGCGGAAAGCCTGGTGCGCGGGCTCGACTATTACCGCCACACGGCGTTCGAATTCATCCCTGATGAGGGCAGCGAAGCGGCAGGCAAACTCGGGAGCCAGAGCACTATTCTCGGCGGCGGACGCTATGATGGGCTGATGGAAAGTCTCGGCGGTGCGCCTACGCCCGCGGTCGGTTGGGCTGCGGGGATCGAACGGTTGGCGATGCTGGTGGGGGCTCAAGAAGAGAAGCGCGTCGAAATCGCGGTCGTCGTTGAAAATTCTGCGCGCGAGCATGATGCCATCGCTGCTGTGTCAATGCTTCGTCGGATGGGAATCTCGACAGAGCTATTTGCAACTGGAAGCCCCCGCAAGCGGTATGACAAAGCGCGCAAGACCGATCCGGGAGTGCTGGTTTCAATGGATTTGCGGGAGGACGGCACAGCTCGGCAGAATTGGGTTGTGACGCTTCCAGAAATTACTCTCCAGGATGAAGCTTTCGCTGCTTTCACTAGCCGCTGGGACATCCCGGACGATACGTATTGAAGATGCAAATTCCAGCCGAGCGCCTCGACCAGATCACCCACCGCTTCGCCGAGCTCGAGGCGCGGATGGCGTCTGGCCAGCTCGAAGGCGATGACTTCGTCCAGGCGAGCCGCGATTATGCCGAACTCGAGCCGGTGGCCAAGGTCGCTGCCGAGGTTCAGGCGATGCGGGCGGAGCTTGTCGATCTGGAGGAAATGCTCGCCGATCCGGAAATGAAAGCGATGGCCGAAGAGGAAATCGCTGCGCTGAAGAAGCGCCTGCCCGAGGCAGAGCATTCGCTGGCCGTCGCCATGCTGCCGCGCGACAGCGCCGATGCCAAACCCGCCATGCTCGAAATCCGCGCGGGGACGGGCGGCGACGAGGCAGCGCTTTTCGCGGGCGATCTTTATCGCATGTACGAGCGTTTCGCGGCCGAGCAGGGCTGGAAGGTCGAGCCGGTCAGCATGAGCGCAAGCGAGGTCGGCGGTTTCAAGGAAATCGTTGCCAATGTCACCGGCACCGGTGTTTTCGCGAAATTGAAGTTCGAAAGCGGTGTGCACCGCGTGCAGCGCGTGCCCGAGACCGAAAGCGGCGGGCGCATCCACACCTCTGCCGCGACCGTGGCCGTCCTGCCCGAGCCGGACGAGGTCGACGTGCAGATCGATCCGACCGACCTCAAGATCGACACCTATCGGGCCAGCGGCGCGGGCGGGCAGCACGTCAACACCACCGACAGCGCGATCCGCATCACGCACTTGCCCACGAATACCGTCGTCACTTGTCAGGACGGCCGCAGCCAGCACAAGAACCGCGAAAAGGCGATGCAGGTGCTGCGTACCCGGCTTTACGATGCGCAGCGCGAGGCGACGCAAGGGGCCGAAGCGGAAGCGCGCAAGGCCATGGTAGGCAGCGGCGACCGTTCGGAGCGCATCCGCACCTACAATTATCCGCAGGGCCGGGTGACCGACCACCGGATCGGCCTGACTCTGCAGAAACTGCCGCAGATCATTGCCGGGCCGGGCCTTGGCGAACTGGTCGACGCACTGATCGCCGAGGATGAGGCAAAGCGGCTTGCCGCAATGGCCGAATAACGCCGTGGTCTGTGTGACCCGATGGATGGCCGCATGACCATTGCCGACGCGATCCGCGCGGCAGCGGAGCGACTTTGCGCCACCAGCGATACCGCCCGGCTCGATGCCGAACTGCTGATGGCGCATGTGCTGGGCGTGTCACGTTCCCAACTGCTGCTGTTGCGGATGCGTGACGAGGCTGCGCCGCATGCGCCCGGTTTCGATCGGCTGGTTGAACGACGCGCGGCTCACGAGCCTGTGGCGCATCTGCTGGGCGTACAGGAATTCTTCGGGCTCGAGTTCGCCGTGACCCCCGATACGCTGATCCCGCGCGGCGACAGCGAAACGATCGTCCAGGCAGCGCTCGATTATGCCCGGCACGATGCCCGCGTGCTCGATATGGGGACAGGGTCGGGCGCGCTGCTGCTGGCTTTCCTGCACGAGCGGCCCGATGCAAAGGGGGTGGGCATCGACGCCTCTGCTGCTGCTCTTGCCGTGGCCCGCGCCAATGGCCAGCGGCTGGGGCTGGCGAAGCGCGCGCAATTTGTACAAGCGAACTGGCTGGAGGCGGACTGGGAGCACGATCTGGGCCGTTTCGACCTGGTGCTGTGCAATCCCCCCTATGTCGAAAGCGATGCCGTCCTCGATCCCGACGTGCGCGAATTCGAACCGGCTACGGCGCTGTTTGCCGGGCCGGAAGGACTTGACGACTATCGGGCCGTAGTTCCACAACTTGGCAAGCTGCTTGTGCCCGGCGGCGTCGCGATATTCGAAATCGGGGCAGGGCAGGCCGAAGCCGTCGGAGCTATCTCGAGCGAATCGGGCTTCGCCGTGGAGACGCGCCGCGACCTTGCCGATCGACCGCGCGCATTGATCCTGAGATAAAAGACTTGGCAAAGGCGATTCGAACGCTTAACTCTGGCCCCAGGCCAGTGGTGCGCGGCTAACGCCTCCCCACCGGTTCCAGCTCCGACATTGCAGTTTTGGTGCGAGGCTCCGGCCCCGCATACCATGCACAAACCGGGGCACGCGAACTGCGACAGGCGCAGGCGCGCAAGGGGTCACGCGGCCAGTTGTGGACCGGTTTTATGGTCTACGCCGCGCATTTAATGAGGACCAGCTACCCTTGAACAACAATCGCAATAATAACCGCCGTCGCGGACGCGGGAATAATCGCAATCAGGGCGGCGCCAATTCGGGCAACCGGATCGACAGCCGCGCTCGCGGCAATGCCCCGCAACTGCTCGACAAGTACAAGAAGCTTGCCCAGGACGCCCAGCATAATGGCGACCGCGTGCAGGCCGAATATTATCTGCAGTTCGCCGACCATTATTTCCGTGTCATCGCCGACAACAAGGCCCGTCAGGACGAAGCCAAGGCGAAACGCCACGACGAGCGCGGACACAACCAGTCAGACGATGACGACGATGATGACGACGGTGATGATCGCCGCAACAATCGGCGTCCGCGCGGTCGCCGCGACGATCAGGACGACGACAATCGCAAGCCGCGCGCTCGCCGCGACGATCGGGATGACGATGAAGACGAAGTGCGCCAGCCGCGCGCTCGCCGTTCCGAGAACGAAGACGACGGTGCTCGCAAGCCGCGCGGTCGCAAACCGCGCAACGACGATGGCGGTGATGACGAAAGCGAGTTCGAGCCTTCCGATAATCCGTTCACACGCCGCGACGAAGAGGGTGAAGCACCCAAGAAGCGTCGCGCACCGCGCAAGCCGAAGACGAGCGATAGCTCGGCGGGAAGCGATGGCGGTATCGATGCCACCGTGCTGCCGCCGTCGATCGGCGCGAACGATTCCGATGAAAAACCTGCACCGCGCCGCCGTCGGCGCAAGCAGGAAGACGATAGCGAAGTAAGCGCTGTCGGTTGATCGCGCTTGCAGTGCTGACCTGACGATTTAAGGGTCAGGCCGATGGAGAAAATCCCCGGCTTGGCCCGATCGCACCCGAATATTGCCGCGCTCTTGCTGGGCGCGGCATCCGCTTTCGGTTTCCAGCCCCTTCACCTGTGGCCGCTCGGCCTGGCGGCTATGGGGACTTTCGGCTGGCTGGCCTTTTATTCGCCAAGCTGGAAACGCGCGCTTCTGGCCGGATGGCTGTTCGGCGTCGCCCATTTCACCGTCACCGACAACTGGATTGCCACTGCCTTTACCTATCAGGCGGAAATGCCTGCGATCCTCGGTTGGGCTGCCGTTCCGCTGCTGGCGCTGTATCTCGCCGTGTGGCCCGCTTTTGCCACCTGCGCGGCCTGGCTGATCGCGCGCCGGGCAAACCTCCTCGCCTTTGCCCTAGCCTTCGGCGCCATGTGGATCGCAGCCGAATGGCTGCGTAGCTGGGTTTTCAGCGGTTACAGCTGGGGGCCGTTCTCCATGATGATGCTGGGCCCGTGGGATCGACCGGGCTTTGCCGTCCTCCTGCCTTATGCCGGCAGTTATGCCCTGTCGGGGATAACGGTCGCCCTCGCCGTCGCACTTGTCTGGCTTGGGCAGGCGAAACGGTTCGTCGGCATAGGGCTTGTCTGTTTCGTGGTTGCCATGGTCTATTTCCCGGCTGGGAAGGGCCGCGACGGGAGTTTGCCGCTGACGCTGGTGCAGCCCAATCTGCGACAGGACGAGATCGACGATGCTTCCAAGTTCGAGGAACAATTCCAGCGCATCGCCGGGCTGAGCCGTGCCGAAGGGCCGCAAAGCCGGCGCTTGGTACTGTGGCCGGAAAGCGGAATCCCCGACTACCTGCGCGATGGCTATCCGCAGCGGTACTACACCCAGATGACGGCGGCGGGCGATCCCGCCTTCGCCCGCGCACGCGTGGGGCAGGCCATCGGTCCGGACAGCCTGTTGCTGACCGGTGTCGTGGACCTCGAAATCGGAATGGTCGACGGGCGCGAAAAAGCGGTGGGGGCGTATAACACGGTCACCTCGGTCGATCCGCAGGGTCAATTGGGCGAGAGATACGCCAAGGCGCATCTGGTGCCGTACGGCGAATACCTGCCGATGCGCAGCCTGCTCGAGCCACTGGGCCTTTCGCGGCTCGTTGCCGGGACAATCGATTTCATCCCGGGACCGGGCCCGCAGACCCAGGACCTGAGCGACTATGGGCGCGCGGGCATGCAGATCTGCTACGAAATCGTGTTCTCCGGCGAAGTGGTGGATCGGGCCAACCGCCCCGATTATATCTTCAACCCGTCGAATGATGGTTGGTTCGGCCTCTGGGGGCCGCCACAGCACCTTGCGCAGGCGCGAATGCGTGCTGCGGAAGAAGGACTACCGGTGCTGCGATCCACTACGACCGGGATCAGCGCCGTGATCGATGCTCGCGGCGTTGTGCGCGAGCATATCGGGCGCAATGTTGCAGGGCGAATCGATACGCTCGTACCTCCGCCGCATGCTGCCACGCCCTTCGCCCGACTTGGCCACTGGCTCACGCTGCTTTGGGGCGTCGCTCTGCTTGCGCTTTCACTGGTTGCCAGACGACGCATGGAAGGCTACCGCAGGAAAGACACATAAAGACTTCTTTATATCAGGATTTCGATCTCTATGCGCACCAGTTTCCTGTTCACATCCGAAAGCGTTTCGGAAGGGCACCCCGATAAGGTTTCGGATCAGATTTCCGACGCCATCGTCGATCTGATGCTGGCCAAGGATGCGGAAGCGCGCGTGGCTTGCGAAACCATGACGACCACCCAGCGTGTCATCCTGTCGGGCGAAATTCGCTGCGCGCCCATGTACGACGCCAAGAATTCCGACTGGGCCGTCAACGGGGGATGGGCACCCGGTGCGAAGGAAGAGATCGAGCGCGCTGTTCGCCAGACCGTGCGCGATATCGGCTATGAGCAGGACGGTTTTCACTGGAAGACGCTGACCTTCGAAAACCACCTTCACGGCCAGTCATCCGAGATCGCCCAAGGCGTGGATGCAAGCGGCAACAAGGACGAAGGTGCAGGCGATCAGGGCATCATGTTCGGATTCGCATGCGACGAGACGCCCGATCTCATGCCGGCGACCCTCGACTACAGCCACAAGATCCTCGAACAGCTGGCCGCTGACCGCAAGAGCCGCACTGCACCCTTCCTCGAGCCCGACGCCAAGAGCCAGGTTACGCTGCGCTATGAAAACGGCAAGCCGGTGGCCTGCACCGCAGTGGTCGTTTCGACCCAGCATGGCAAAGGCTATCATGAGGGCGAAAAGGAAGCCGAACTCAAGTCCTATGTGAAAAAGGTTGTCGGCGATATCATGCCCGAAGGCTGGCTGACCGACGAAACCGAATGGCATATCAATCCCACCGGGGCGTTCGAAATCGGCGGACCCGATGGTGATGCCGGCCTTACCGGCCGCAAGATCATCGTCGATACTTATGGTGGTGCGGCCCCGCATGGCGGCGGCGCCTTCAGCGGGAAGGACCCGACCAAGGTCGACCGTTCAGCCGCCTATATCACCCGCTATCTGGCGAAGAACATCGTGGCGGCCGGACTTGCCAAGCGCTGCACTATCCAGCTGTCCTATGCGATCGGAGTATCCAAGCCTCTCTCGCTGTATGTTGATACTCACGGCACCAGTGCCGATGGCGTCACCGATGAGGCACTCGAGGACGCGATCCGCGGGATCGAGAAACTGGGTGGTCTTACCCCGCGCGGTATCCGCATGCATCTCGGATTGAACAAGCCGATCTATCGCCAGAGCGCGGCCTATGGCCATTTCGGTCGTCAGGCCGATGGCGAGCACTTCCCTTGGGAGCGCACCGATCTGGTCGACGATCTGAAGGCTGCGCTAAACTAACGTTCAGCCGTGTTCTCCCTTGCGCGGGCTGGGGCGATCGAGTGCCAGCTCCGCATCGGAGAAAGTGAGCGGCGTGCGTACGCCGGGAATGCCATCGAGATCGAGACGCATGCCGCGGGCTTTCACCTGAGGGTCGTCGAACACGGCATCCACGGCGTTGACGCGGCCGGCCGGGATCCCAGCCGCCGCGCAACCGGCAAGCAATTCGTCCATCTGCCACTTGGACGTTTCACCTGCGATAATCGCATCGAGCTCATCGCGATTGGCCAGGCGTCCCTCGTTGGTGGCGAAGCGTTCGTCGGTCAGCAGATCGTTGCGACCGAGTAGGGTCAGGAGGCGGCGGAAAAGGCCGTCGTTGGCAGGTGCGAGCACAACCTTGCCATCGGCGACGGGGAATACGCCATAGGCGCTGACCTGTGCGTGCTCGTTACCCATTCGGGGTGGATTTTCGCCGGTAGTGAGAAAATGCATCGCCTGGCTGGCAAGCAAACCTACCGAACAGTCCAGCAGTGCCATGTCGACATGCTGTCCGCGACCTGTCCGCGCGCGCATGGCGAGCGCGGCCTGAATGCCGATAACGGAGTACAGTCCGCAGGTGAGGTCCGATATGGAAATGCCCATCTTCATCGGCTGTCCCAGCGGCTCACCCGTCAGGGCCATGAAACCGCTCATCGCCTGAATAACGAAATCGTAGCCTGCTTCGTGCGCACGCGGTCCCGTCTGCCCGAACCCCGTAATCGAGCAATAAACGAGCCGGGCGTTGACCTGGGCGAGGCGTTTATAGTCGAGGCCGAATTTCGTCAGTGTCCCGGTTTTGAAGTTTTCGAGCACTACGTCGGCTGAGGATGCCAGATCATGGATACGAGCCAGATCATCCTCGTCCCTGAAATCGGCGATAATCGAACGCTTCCCCCGATTGGCGGCGTGGTAATAGGCGGCTTCACGTTCCCCGTGGTCGCGCTCAATCCAGGGTGGGCCCCATTTGCGGGTCCCATCGCCATCGGGGCTTTCCACCTTGATCACGTCGGCACCGAGGTCGGCGAGGATCTGGCCAGCCCACGGGCCTGCCAGGACGCGCGCAAGTTCGAGGACTTTCAGCCCGGCAAGGGGAGCGTTCGGATTGCGAGGGGTATCGAGCCACATGGCGTGCGGCTTGCGCGGCAGCTTCGCGCCGGTCAAGTCACTCCATGCCGACGGATGCGGCGAGGCTGCCGATGGCATCGAGGAATTCTTCGCGGAAATCCTGAACCACCTGTCGGCTGGAACGAACCTGTTCGACCAACCCCACGCCCTGACCCACGAAATAACTTACCAGCTCGTTCGCACCCTTATTGCCCGACGCAGCCTCCCGTTCGATCCGGGCGAAAGCGGGTTCGGAGACCATCCCCATCAGCGGCATGGGGAGGGTTCCCGGACCGCCCGGCGCATCCCAGGCATCGTGCCATGCTGTCTTGAGTTGGCGAGCGGGCTTGCCAGTCCGGCTGCGCGAGCGGACCGTATCGCGACTGCGCGCTGCGACCATCTTGGCGCGGAAAGCCTCGCTCGTCTCCGCTTCGGGTGTGGCGAGCCAGACCGATCCCGTCCATGCTCCCTGTGCACCCGCCGCCATCATTCCGGCCATCTGACCCCCGGTCATGATGCCCCCGGCAGCGAGCACCGGGATATCATAACCGTGGTGGGCGAGTTCGCGCACGACCTCGGGGACGAGCACCAGCGTCGATACTTCGCCGCAGTGGCCGCCCGCTTCCGTGCCCTGCGCAACGATGATGTCGACACCCGCTTCGGCCTGGCGGATCGCATGTTCCTTGGCCCCGACCAGCGCAGCTACCGGCACGCCGCACTGCTTGCCTTCCTTTATCATCGCGGGCGGGGCAATGCCCAATGCGTTGGCAATCAGCCGGATGGGATGTCGGAATGCGACTTCCATCAGGGCAAGGCCGTTCTCGGAGGTGATACCCATGCGTTCGCGAAGGATCGGCATCTCGGCTTCGGGCGCAATTCCATATTGGCCGAGAACGGAATTGACGAAGCCTTGATAGGCGGGATCGATAGCCGCAGCCCGGCTCTTGTTATCGGACAATTCGCTGACGCGAGGATCGATCACTTCGGGAACGAGAACATCCACGCCGTAAGGTGCCCCGTCCACATGCGAATCGATCCAGGCAAGCTCTTGCTCGAGCTGCTCGGGACTGAAGCGCGTAGCGCCCAGCACCCCGAACCCGCCCGCCTTGCTGACGGCAGCCACAACGTCGCGACAGTGGCTGAAGGCGAAGAGTGGAAACTCCGCCCCGGTCAGTTCACATATGCGGTTCATCGGCATGGGCATGTCCTCCTGGGAGACAGCCTATCCCGCGCACTCGGCTGTGCAAGCCGCCTTTACGGGCGGGTCATCGTAACCGGAGCGTCGCCGGGCGATGGCTTCCACCGGGTTTCAGGCGGAAATACCTCGTCAAGAGTACCCTTTTGCCAGGCCCCGTAAACGGGGTTCGGTACGAGAAACCAGCCATTGCCCCAAAGCTGTGCGTATTCGCCGCGCGCGACCATTGTCCGCCGCGCAGCAATCGCACTTTCATCCGCGTTGAATACGTCGGCAAAATCGCCGAGATTGTCGCCTGCCATGGCGATCACGCAGTAATTCTCGGCTATCTTCGCCCGGCGCCCATCCTTGCGGCTTCCCATATCGTCGTCGCCGCGCAGAAAGAGGGTTTGTCCGTGTACAGCCGGCCCGGTCCCCGCTGCTTCGATCGCTGCCACGGCACCAGCAGCGGTGTCCGAATCGCGGTTGGTATTGAAGATGACCGTAATTCCGGCTTCACGAAGGCGGCGCAGGCCGGTCACTGCACCAGGGACCGGTTGCGCGATCCCGGCGCCGTTATTGGCCCATTGTGCCCATTCGTCGGCATCGAACGGCTTACCCGTCAGTGCCTGCCAGTATTCATAGCCTGTATTAAGGAGCACCGTCTCATCGACGTCGAACACGGCTGCAAATGGTTTGGCAGTACCGTCGGCCTTGATGCAGGACGGCGTTCCGATGCTGCCAGTGGTCCCGTTTGGCAGACCCATGGGAACCGATTGCGGAGCCTTTCGCTGGCGGACAACGGCGATCGAGTAATCGGCGATCTGACGCCAGGTCTGGATAGACGCCGCTGCAGCTTCGCCCGAACCGTAGAGCCAGCGCATGGTGTCCGGCGCCGTTTTCACGTTCCCCGCCGTCGCGGAGCCAGCGACAGGGCCCGAATTCATGGTCGCGCAACCGGCTAGGGCCACTGCGCTGGCGGCGAGGGTCAAAATTTGTTTCATTTAAAAGGTCCAGAACGATCAAGAGAATGCAGGTCGCGGGATTTGCCACAGCAAGCCATGGAAACGCAATCGACTGTATCAACGACCGGAAGTGGTTGACTATGTACGCGCCACAGGTCCTTGCGACCCAGAAACTCGCGTCGAAATCAACCTTGTGCCCCCTGAAAATTGATAACATTCTCAACACTACAATAATTGTGCAACGCAGCAGGAAGGCGCGCCGAAGCCGCTGACGCAAGTTAAGGGAAATCATTGCGTTAATGACGAGGCTGCGAAGTTTGTTGCGCATTATGCAATCAAAATTGTCCTTTTCGCACTTGCACAAAAGCCGCTTGGCACGCATATCTCCTCGTGCCTTTTAGGCATCCTCTCCCAAGACTTTTAAGCCCGGTTGGTTTTCCAGCCGGGCTTTTTTCTGGCTTGAGCGGACCCGCGCGGCGTCTTCCTTCATTGTATCTCACAGGGGCCACCCCCAAGTGAACCAGCAAGACGAACAGGAACGGGAATACGACCCAATGGCCGATGCGGACGCTGCGACAGCGGTAGAAGAAAAGACAGTGAGATTGCAGGTCGCAGCAGCGCGGCAGGAAGAAAGTGGCCAGGGTATCGCGCGTATGCCGCGTTCTGCTTTCCAGGCGCTGGGGATTACCGAGGGCGATGTCGTCGAGATTACCGGAAAGCGCGCAACCGCTGCCATCGCCATGGCCGCTTATGACGAAGATCAAAGTCTCGATGTGGTGCGGCTCGACGGTCTCCAGCGCGGCAATGCACAGGTCGGGTCGGGCGAGCATGTGAACGTGGTTGTCGCCGAATCGCGCCCTGCGACCCGAGTGGTGTTTGCGCCGGCGCAGCGGGAAATGCGTTTGCAGGGCCCGGCGCAGGCGCTGAAGCGCAACTTCTTCAGAAAGCCTCTTGTCGCGGGCGACCTAGTTGCGACGACCGGACAGCAGCCGGTTCAGAACATGCCACCGGAAGTGCGCCGCATGTTCAACGCACCAGCCTATGCCCTCACGCAGATTCGCCTGAGTGTGGTCGCGACGACACCCAAGGGCATCGTCCATATCGACGAGAATACCGAGGTTGAACTGCGCGCCGAATTCGAGCCGCCGCGCGATGCGCGTGCGGTCGTCAATTATGACGATGTCGGCGGCATGGGTGAAACCATCCAGCAATTGCGCGAGATGGTCGAGTTGCCTTTGCGTTACCCAGAATTGTTCACGCGCTTGGGTGTCGATCCGCCCAAGGGCGTCTTGCTGCACGGCCCGCCGGGAACGGGCAAGACCCGGCTTGCTCAGGCAGTCGCCAATGAAAGCGATGCCAACTTCTTCACCATCAACGGTCCCGAGATCATGGGGTCGGGCTATGGCGACAGCGAAAAAGCGCTGCGTGAAGTTTTCGAGCAGGCGACGAAGGCAGCACCGGCCATCATCTTCATAGACGAAATCGATTCGATCGCGCCGAAGAGAGATCGCGTTCCGGGCGAAGCGGAGAAGCGGCTTGTTGCGCAGCTTCTGACCTTGATGGACGGGCTGGAAGCCCGCTCGAACCTGGTCGTGATTGCTGCGACCAACCGACCTGAAGCGATCGACGAGGCATTGCGCAGGCCTGGACGCTTCGACCGCGAGATCGTGATCGGCGTACCTGACGAAAGTGGGCGCCGGGAAATTCTTGGCATCCACACACGCGGAATGCCGCTGGGCGACAGGGTCGACCTGAACGAACTGGCCAAGGCGACTTACGGCTTCGTCGGGGCAGATATCGCGGCACTTGCGCGAGAAGCAGCGATCGACGCGGTACGGCGGATCATGCCGCGAATCGATCTGGACGAGCGAACCATTCCACCTGAAGTGCTCGACGACCTATATGTAGGCCGCGAGGATTTCCTCTCTGCGCTGAAGCGTATCCAACCAAGCGCCATGCGCGAAGTCATGGTTCAGGTGCCCAATGTCGCATGGTCCGATATTGGCGGGGTCGGCGATGCTATCGGCAAGCTCAAGGAAGGCATCGAGCTGCCAATGAAAAACCCCGAGGCGTTTCATCGTCTCGGTATCCGGCCTGCTCAGGGCTTTTTACTTTATGGACCCCCCGGTACAGGCAAGACCTTGTTGGCAAAGGCCGTCGCCAAGGAGGCGAAGGCGAACTTCATTTCGATGAAAAGTTCGGACTTGCTATCCAAATGGTATGGCGAGAGCGAACAGCAGATCGCACGGATGTTCAAACGGGCGAGGGCTGTCGCGCCCTGCGTCGTGTTCATCGACGAGATCGACAGTCTGGTTCCGGCACGCGGAAGCGGGCAGGGCGAACCCCAGGTGACCGGGCGGGTGGTGAATACCATTCTGGCCGAAATGGACGGGCTCGAAGAATTGCAGTCGGTGGTGGTGATTGGTGCGACCAATCGTCCCACTCTTGTCGATCCTGCGCTGCTGCGCCCGGGCCGCTTCGACGAACTGGTTTATGTCGGAACACCCGACAAGGGCGGTCGCGAACAGATCCTGCGGATACACACGAAGGACATGCCGCTGGCTGACGACGTCAATCTGGTCGATGTAGCTTCGAAGACCGAACGCTTTACCGGCGCGGACCTGGAAGACGTGGTGCGCCGGGCAGGCCTCAACGCGCTCCACCGAGCAGGTGGCGACGTGCAGGAAGTGACCGGTGCCGATTTCACCGAGGCCTTGGGAGACAGCCGCGCCACCGTGACGTCTCAGATGGAAGCGGAGTACAAGAAGATGCAGGGCGAACTGAAGAAGCGCGCTGCAGATGTGCGACCGATCGGCTTCGTTTACGAAGGAATGGTCGAAAGCACGCGTGACGAGAAGCACTCGCCGCCGGCCGGGGACTAAGCTCCGGTTGCGCGCTGGTTCGCCGCTTCCACTTCGAGTCGGTGGCGGATCAGCGCGTCTGGCTGGTTCTGTTTGATCCAGCCGAGCATGTGTTCGCGGACTTCGCAGCGCAGCGTCCATAGGTCGCCAATCGTCTCTGCGCTCATCGACAGACGCAACTCGACGCTTTCCGGATAGGCTTCGGTCATCAACAATTCCAGATTGCGCCCATCCCACAACGGATTGGATTGAACGAAGCGTTCGAATTCCTC
This sequence comes from Qipengyuania pacifica, assembly GCF_019857205.1. Taxonomy (GTDB): domain Bacteria; phylum Pseudomonadota; class Alphaproteobacteria; order Sphingomonadales; family Sphingomonadaceae; genus Qipengyuania; species Qipengyuania pacifica. Next base: position 90,875 of record NZ_JAHWXO010000008.1, read on the forward strand.
GCGGATCGGATCGATCTCGGCGATGGGATCGAGATGCAGCATGACCGGCCCTGTCAGCCGCTCGCTTACCCGCGACCAGTTTTCGAAACTCTGGTCGAGAAAGCGTGTCGTAGGAACGACCAGAACGCGTTCGTCCCAAGTGCGGACCGTCACGAAGCTCATCCGGATTTCTTCCACGCGCCCGGCCTGATCATCGACCTTGACCAGATCCCCGATCCGTAGAGGCTGTGTCAAAGCCATCTGTAGTCCAGCAATAAGCGATTTGAGTGCAGGCTGCGCAGCGGCGCCCACTGCCAGGGCGGCGAGACCTGCCGAGGCCAGCATTGTAGTCCCGACATCGCGAACACCGGGGATGTTGAGCATGATCAGGGAAATCGTGATGATGACGATCCCGACCTTTACAGTGCGCGACAGGATCGCAATCCGTGTGAGGCGACCACGGTGCGCGACCGGGTCACCCGAGAATCCGATCTGTCTTTCAAATCCTAGGGCGAGACCGCGTACGGCAGAATAGGCGACCCATCCTACCACGGCGGGGATCAGAAAGCGTGTCAGGATATCCCAGCCGCGGCCGGTCAGCGCATCGTTCTCTGCGGAAATGGCAACCGCGAACGCTATCGCGGCCCAGCGCAGCGGTTTACGGACTGCTTCGACTAGAACATCGTCAAAGACACTGGTCGATGTCCGCGCAATTCGACGCAGAATGGCGAACACGATCCAGTGTATCACGACGGCGATCAAGATGGATGCCGCAAGCGCGATCAACGTGTGGATCAGGCCTTCGACGGAGATCGGCCAATTGGCAGGATAGTAGCGGTCAAGCATCGGCGTAATCGGTATGGAGGCACGCTGGGTAACGCAAGTCCAAGCAGCCGGTGCCTTAATCCGTCACAGGCAATACGATCGAGACTTGCAAGCCGTCCTTGGTGAAGTTGCGTTCGAATGTCCCGCCGAACTGACGGGCAGCACTGGTCATGAGCAGGCTGCCGAAACCCTTCCGTTCCGGCAGTTCCTCCAGATCGGCACCGCTTTCGCGCCAGGTTAGCGTGAGCATGCCATCATCTTCCGTCCAGCTGACATGGACTGTGCCCCTGTTTTTCCAGGCTCCGTATTTGACGGCATTGGTGGTCAGTTCGTGCAGAACGAGACCCAAAGGCGTAACACGCTTGGCCGGCAGCATGACGTCCGGACCTTCGATCTCGGCCGGATGCTTGCTGGAGCGATACGGAGCGAGCGAGGTTTCGACCAATGCGCGGAGCGAGGCGACGGGCCTCTCCAGCTCGCCCTGACTGACCTCATGCGCGGTCAGCAGCGCGCGAATGCGCTGAGCGATACTGTCGGTGACTTCCTTCGCTTCGGGCTTATCGCGCGCGCTCATCTGGACGATCGCGAGGATGACGGCGAACAGGTTCTTCACCCTGTGATTGAGTTCGCGTGCGAGCAAATCGGCGCGATCGCGCGCTTCGCTGACTGCGGCTGCCTGCGATGCTTCGGCTTCCGCCCGCGCGGCGCGACCGACAAGGCGTGCCCCTGCCAGCATGGCGATGATGAGCAGCACGAACAGGGCGCCGAGCAGCGGCAGAACCCGAGCTTCACTTCGTGCAGCTTCGGCAGCGCGTTCCGCAAGAATCCGGCTTTCGATATCTTCCATTTCCGCAATGGCGCGAACCAGCCGCTCCATCGCTTCGACGCCTTCATCCGTCAGCGTCGCACGGCGGGCATCGAGCAGACGACCATTTTCGAGCAGTTCGACACTTTCAGCCATTTCATCGAACTTGGCGCGCGCCAAGGCGTCAATCTGATCGATCAGTTCGACCTGCCGCGCCGTCGCATCATCACCGAGGAGTACGCGTACCCGATCGAGTGACGGCTCCAGCTGTTCGCGGGCCATCTGGTAGGGTGCAAGATACCGCCGATCGAGCGTGATGAGATAACCGCGCTGGCCGGTCTCGCCACTAAGCGCGGCGCTGTTGATCTGGCGCAGTTCTTCCAGCACCTCTACCGTACGTTCGACCTGACGGCGCTGTGCGCGTTCGGCCTCTACGGTCTGATAGGCTAGAACGATGGTCGCAAACATGGCCGCCGCGATGACAAGCAGCAGGGCCACATTCATCCAGCGCGGGTTTCGCGTACGCGCGACGAAGTCTTCGATCTCGCTCAGTGTGCTGCCCCCCAACTGGTTCCGGTACCGATATCGACACCTAGCGGAACGTCAAGCTTTACAGAAGGTTCGGCCGCACCGACCATAACGTTTTCGATGACCTTGCGCGCTGTATCGACATCGCTTTCGGGCAGTTCGAACACCAATTCGTCGTGGACCTGAAGCAGCATCTGCACATGAGCGAGCCCTGCAGCTTCCAAGGCAGGCATCATGCGAACCATCGCCCGCTTGATAATGTCGGCGCTGGTCCCCTGGATCGGAGCATTGATGGCGGCCCGCTCGCTACCCTGGCGTTCCGCCTGGTTCTTCGACCCTATCCGCGGGAACCAGGTCTTGCGACCGAACAGCGTTTCCGAATAACCGCATTCTCGGACCTGCTCGAGGGTGCGAACGATGTATTTCTGTATGCCGGGAAAGCGCTGGAAATAGGTGTCGATCATGGCCTGAGCCTCGTCGGCTTCCACTCCGAGGCGACCTGCAAGACCCCAGCGCGATATACCGTAGAGGATGGCGAAATTGATCGTTTTTGCGCGCGCGCGCGTATCCCGATTGACCTCGCCAAACATTTCGCTGGCCGTGCGCGAGTGAATGTCCTCGCCGTCGGCGAAGGCTTCCTTCAGGCTTGGCACGTCAGCCATGTGTGCGGCTAGGCGAAGCTCGATCTGCGAATAGTCGGCAGCTAGGAGTACGTTGCCGTCCTGGGCAACGAACGCTTCGCGAATCTGGCGCCCTATTTCTGTACGAATGGGAATGTTCTGAAGGTTCGGATCGGTTGAAGACAGACGACCCGTCTGTGCACCGACCAGGCTATAGCTGGTATGGACACGCCCGGTTTCGGGATTGATCGCCTGCTGGAGGGCGTCTGTATACGTGCTCTTCAACTTGGCGAGCTGCCGCCATTCCAGCACCTTGTCGGCGATTTCCGCTCCATCGGCGGACAGGCGCTCCAGTACGCTCTGATCCGTGGAGTATTGCCCGCTCTTCCCCTTCTTGCCACCTTTGTAGCCCAGCTGTTCGAACAGCACTTCGCCTAGCTGTTTGGGGCTACCGACGGTGAATTCGCGCTCGGCTATGCCGTGGATTTCCTTCTCCAGCCGCGCCGTTTCGCTCGCAAATTCTTCCGACAACCGCGCCAGCTGGGCGCGATCGACCTTGATGCCATGACGTTCCATGCTGGCGACGACAGGCACGAGAGGCCGATCGACGCGCTGATAGATTTTCGTGCCGCCTTCAACGGCGAGCCGGGGCTTGAGCAATTTATACAGACGCCAGGTTACGTCGGCGTCTTCCGCGGCATATTCCGTCGCCTTGTCGAGCGGCACTTCACCGAAGGGAATCGCCTTCTTCCCGGTGCCGCATATTTCCTTGAAGGTAAGACAGGTGTGGCCAAGGTGGCGGTCCGCAAGCTCGTCCATCCCGTGTCCGCCGCCGATGCCGTCGAGCTGACGGCCGGCGTCCAGATCGAAGCTGATGATCATCGTGTCTTCGACAGGGGATACCGCAATGCCATTGCGAGCGAGGACGTTGAGGTCGTATTTGCCGTTGTGGAAGACTTTCGTAACGGCATCGCTTGTCAGCAGTGGTCGCAGAGCGGCGAGCGCGGGAGCCTTTTCGATCTGCTCCGGCCGTTCTGCAAACATATCGTTCCCGCGATGACCCAAGGGGATGTAGCATGCATCGTTCGGACCGAGCGCCAGGCTGATCCCGACCAGATCGCACAGCATGCAATCGAGTGAACTGGTTTCCGTATCCACGGCAACGAGCCGGGCGGCATGCGCGCGCTGGATCCATTCTTCGAGCCGGGACAGCGTTTGCACGCATTCATAGCTGGAACGATCGACAGCAGGATAATCGGGCGGAGGCTGGCGATTGCCTTGCTCGCCGGGGGTCACGCCTTTGGTATCCTGCCGGGCGGGATCGAGTTCGGTCGTTCGCGCGGGGCTGCCAGTGCCGGCGTCGAGCCGCTTCAGCAGACTGGTAAAGCCATGTTTGCTGAGAAAGGCAGCCAGCGGTTCAGGCGGCACTTCCACCAGCTTCATGTCGTCCAGCGAGACGGGCAGGCCGCAGTCCTCTTTCAATGTGACGAGCACGCGGCTGAGCTCGGCGTCTGCGCGATGTTCGAGCAGGCGTTCCTTCAGCTTGCTCGTCTTCATGCCTTCCGCTGCGTCGAGCGCGGCGGTCAGCGTGCCGTGTTCGGCGATGAGCTTGCTGGCCGTTTTCGGCCCGACGCCGAAGATGCCGGGAATGTTGTCGACAGAATCGCCCATCAGCGCGAGTACATCGCCCACGAGCTCCGGCGGCACACCGAATTTCTCGATGACTTCGTCGCGTCCGATGCGGGCATTCTTCATCGTATCGAGCATATCGATGCAGCCGCCTGCCTCGACGCCCGGTTCGAGATCTTCGTCGGCGCATTGGCCGATCAACTGCATCAGGTCCTTGTCAGAACTGACAATCGTGACGTCCCAGCCCTTTCGCGTCGCCGCGCGGGCATAAGAGGCGATCATGTCGTCCGCTTCGACGTCAGGTTCTTCAATGCAAGGCAGGCTGAAGGCGCGCGTTGCGTCTCGAATCAAAGGGAATTGTGGCACCAGATCTTCAGGTGGGTCGGGCCGATTGGCCTTGTACTGGTCGTAAAGATCGTTGCGGAAACTGTGGCTCGACTTGTCGAGTATCACCGCGAGATGCGTCGGGCCGTCGGCTTTATGAAGATCGTCCGCCAGCTTCCACAACATGGTGGTATAACCGTAAACAGCGCCAACCGGCGTGCCTTCAGGGTCGGTCAACGGGGGAAGGCGATGGTAGGCGCGGAAGATATAGGCCGAGCCGTCAACGAGATAGAGATGTGGTTTGTCACCCATGGCCGGGGCTTAGCAACGGGCAGACCTATTGGGGAGCGACTTTTTCTCCCTATTAAGATCGCACGGGAATCACGGAGAGCTCGCCCTAATTAAGGCGGAAATGTGGCGGTGAGAGTGCGATTATCCTTGCGATGCCTCAATCCCGCCACTATTCAGCCACTGTGACGCCTCAATTGGGCGCTCGCTCGGTGTGGGGACGCAAGTCTTTCGTACCGTAAGCAAAACTCGCTGTTCAAGGATTTATACCTATGCGCAAGATCGCTCTTTTCGCTGCTGCTTCGGCTGCTGCTCTGACCCTCGCCGCCTGTTCGGAAGCTACCGAAGATTCGGCTGCGACCACTGCTGACAACGCTGCTGCAGACGCTGAAGCGAACATGGAAGCTGCTGGCGACGCAATGGAATCGGCTGGTCAGTCGATGGAAGCTGGCGCTGAAGACATGGCTGCCGACGCTGACCACGCTGCTGCCGAAGTCGAAGCAGACGTGCAGGACGAAACCACCGCAGAAGCTCAGGCCGACTAATCGACCTGCTTCGCGAACGGTTTCCCGTTCACGTATAGAAAAGGGCGGTGCCTTTCGGCACCGCCCTTTTTTAATGGTCGATGAGAGCGAGCTTATTCGCCGCCGTAATCGGCACTCGCCCAGTTGCGTCCATCCTGCGCTCTTGTGCCGAACCCATTATAAAGTGCCTGCGTAATCGTCGAGATACGTGAATCGCGGTTGGCGCGTGCATTGAGCTTTTCGCTACGGCTACCATTCTCGACGGCCATGGACGGGCTCTGGCCAGTCACATAAATCGCGGCGGCAATCGCACGCCCGTCGGGCGTCAGAAAGATACCAATGTCGCTAGCGGTACGAGCCAGCGTACCCGTTTTATGAGCAAGATTGGCGCTTACCGGCAAGACCGAGCGCATGCGCCGTTTGCCAGTAGTCGTTTCAAGCATCGCATCCAACAAGACGCGGCGGGAATGCTCGCTCAGCCATTTGCCCTGATAAATGCCGGCAAGCAGTTGGCCCATCGCGCGCGGGGTTGCGCTATCCTTCGTATCGACGCTCCAGGCCGGATCGATGCTACCGTCCTGGCGAATAAGAGTGGCGATATTGCGGGTGAGTTCGAAGCCTTCGATACCCGCTCCTCGCATCCATTTATTGACGGCGGACGGTCCACCAACTGCGTTAAGAAGGGCATCGGTGCAGTCGTTGCAGCTCTTGCTGATCATCAGGCTGAGGTGGCGGTATGCAGGCATATATGCGCCGCCGGGGCGGGGAAGCCGATATTCGCTGGTGAGGCTCCACCGGCCCTCATCCACTCCCGCGAGATAGGTAGCTGCAATGGCGACCTTGCTGGTGCTTGCCAAGGGAAACCGCTGATCGGCGAGTACGCCTATTTCCCGGCCAGACGTCAGATCGACCGCATAGACACCGATCCGCCCATTCGATCCATCGGCAAGCTGAGCAATCCGGCTTTCAAGGGGCGAAGAATAGAGCGTCCCTTGACTCTGAGGCACGCGCAACTCGGTGCCCAGAGTATTGTCGAATTGCGCTTCGAAGCCGCTTCCCTGTGCGAGCGCCGGGGCGGCAAAGGCCATAGCCCCGATTGCAAGCAACCGTCCGAAAATTCCTTTTCCCATATCGACCCCATACACCCTCTATGGTTAGGCAAATATTAATGCCTCGAAAATGTGTCGATACAAGGGCATGGCGACGAAAGGTGTCGTCAGGAAGACAGTTCATTCCGTCCGGTTGTTACAACTGACCGCGTAAGACGCTAGGAATTGACAATAACCTGTTCGATTTTCGCCGTGGTTTCACCCGACAATGTCTTGTCGATTTCACCGACCAGGCGTTTTTCCAACTCCGAATGATAATGGCGCCGCATTTCGCCAAGCGTTTTAGGATCGGCGATCACGAGCACGTCCGAAATCTCTCCGGATATGGATTTCTCGTTCAGCCATTCTGCCGCTGCAGCGCCGTGTGCAAGCTCGTTCAGATCGGTCCGGCCGTGCTGTTGGCTGACGGGATCCTGATGCTTCACTCCTGCACTGAAGTTCGTGACACTTAGATCCGGTTTTTCGGATGATCCGAGCTTGGGTTCCAAAGCTGTGCCGCTGTTACGCATCACGATGAAATTTTCCCCATCGACGATGGCAACATGGGCATTGTTGGGAAGGCGCATGGAATTTGTCTCCTGTTGTTTTCGTTTGCACGAGATGGAACGAGCGAGAGTGCCAAGAGGTCCAGACTTGAGCGTCGGAGCGTTTCGCGGCACACATTGACCGCATGGGAGAGATCGACGGCGCAAGCGCGCTTGAACCCGGCCTGGCGAAAGCGCTTGCACGCGTAGGATTGGCTGCACCAGAAGGATTGCGGCGGCTCACCGGCGGGGCCACGATGGAAAGCTGGTTTTTCTCCAGCGGCGCCGAGGATTTTGTCCTGCGCCGCGCACCCAGCTTGTCATTCATGGAGGGGCGACCCTTCGGCCATGAAGTCGAAGCTGCGATCATAAACGCCGCTCACAATGCGGGCGTGATGGCACCGGAGGTGGTTGTCGGGCTGGAGCCGGCCGATGGGATCGGCAGTGGCTTCGTCATGCGAGCTTTGCCGGGTACGGCAGAACCGCGCGTTATCTTGGATATGAAGCAGCCGGGGCGGCTTCTTGAGGAAGTCGCCCGCGACCTTGCGCGAATCCATGCCATACCTCGCTCCGCACTACCCGACGATGTGCCGGAACTGGATTACGCAGAAGCCGTCGATGGCCTCAAACAGCAATTCGAAGACTCTGGCGGCGACCGGCCTATCATTGCCCTTGGCCTCAAGTGGCTCCGAGACCATTTGCCGGAGCCTGTCGAGCCAGTGCTCAACCATGGCGACTTCCGTCTTGGCAATTTGCTTGCCGAAGATTCACATCTCACCGGCGTACTGGACTGGGAGTTATGCCACTTCGGGGACCGACACGAAGATCTCGCCTTTGGATGTATGGCCGTCTGGCGGTTTTCGCGGATTGATCGCCTCGCGCTGGGGCTTGGCTCGTTAAAAGACTATGTGGTTGCATATGAGCAGGAGAGCGGTTTTGGCGTGGACCTGGATCGCTTCCGTTTCTGGCTGATCTATCGCACGGTTTGGTGGGCCCTCGGCTGCCTCCGCATGGCGAGTTTTTGGCGTAGCGGCGATGACCGCATGCTTGAACGCGTCGTGATCTCGCGCCGCACGAGCGAACAAGAGCTCGACCTGCTTCTGCTGTTGGAAGAGGACTCGCCCGAGGAGGAGCGGGCACGCCCGGTGCCTCCGATTGAGAAACGGCCAGAGCCGCAGGGGGAGGCGAGTATGGGCGAAATCGCAAGTGCGATTTCGGAATGGTTGGCCACGATAAAAGATCGCATGGAAGGCCATGACCGGTTCCAGCTTGCAGTGGCACGCAATGCGCTGGGCATGTTGGCGCGGGGCGACCAGATTGTGTCTGAATGCGAAGACAGACATCTCGCGCAGCAATTGCTCCGTGGGGAATGCTCTTTGAGAAATCCCGGGGTGCTTGCTGCCCTTCGCCGTGCCGCGTTGGACAAGCTTGTTGCAGACGTGCCCAAATACCCAATGCTCGAACGTGCTCGCGCAAAGTGGACAGGAGAGGACTGATGGATTTCGCAATACCGCAAGCGCTCGAGGAGTATTACGCCGAACTCGAAACCTTCATCGGGACGGTCATCGAGCCGATGGTGGCGAAAGACGACAATCAGCGTTTCTTCGACCACCGTCGGGAAGACGCACGCACGGATTGGGAGCGGGGCGGGCTGCCGTCCCAACTATGGGAGGAATTGCTGGGCCAGGCCCGGAAGGCTGCAGACGAGGCGGGTCACTGGCGTTTTTCTGCTCCGAAGAGATACGGCGGGAAGGACGGCTCGAACCTGTGGATGGCTGTCATCCGTGATCGCTTCGCGCAGCGCGGCCTTGGTCTCCATAACGATCTGCAGAACGAGCATTCCATCGTCGGAAACTTTCCCTTCGTCGCCATGTTCGAAACGTTCGGGACTGAGGAGCAGAAACGGGAATTCATCAGTGGCGGTTTCGAAGGGACGCGGCGCGTCGCGTTCGGGCTGACGGAACCCGATCATGGCAGCGACGCGACCTGGATGGAAACGACCGCTGTGCGCGAGACTCGCGATGGCGTGGACGGGTGGCGGATCGATGGCGAGAAGATGTGGATCACCGGAATGCACGTGGCCACGCATTGCGCGATGTTCGCGCGTACCTCGGGCGAAGATGGCGAGGCCACGGGGATCACCTGCTTTCTCGTCCCCAATCCCACCGAAGGGCTGCAGATCGAAGAATGGATGTGGACCTTCAACATGCCCACCGACCACCCTCGCCTATCGATAAAAGGGGTTTGGGTCCCGGACAGCGCCATCCTCGGCAGGGAAGGTCGCGGTTTGGCACTGGCGCAAAGCTTCGTGCACCAGAACCGTATCCGCCAGGCGGCAAGCAGCTTGGGCGCAGCCCAGTTCTGTATCGAAGAGAGCGTGCGCTATGCGCGAGAGCGAAAGCCGTTTGGGGAAGAATTGGCGAAGAACCAGGCTATTCAGTTCCCTTTGGTTGAACTGTCCACTCAATGCGAAATGCTGCGCCTGCTGATCTACAAGACCGCATGGGAAATGGACGCACTGGACCATGAGGAGATCGAGAAGACGATGTCCGACAAGGTTTCGATGTGCAACTACTGGGCAAACCGGCTGGTTTGCGAAGCCGCGGATCGGGCGATGCAGGTGCACGGCGGCATCGGCTACTCACGCCACAAGCCGTTCGAGCACATCTATCGCCACCATCGCCGCTACCGCATCACCGAAGGTGCGGAGGAAATCCAGATGCGTAAGGTGGCTGCGTACCTGTTCGGCTACCTTGGTCCGAAGCGCGGGAAATACGGGTGATCGACAAACGACATTGCCAAGCCCCCCCGGGATGCTAGCCATTGCAGCGACTTGAGGGAGTTATCAATGATCGCACGTATATCGCTGGTTGCCGCACTGCTCGTGACCACTGCACCGCTCGCTGCACAGGGGGCGCCGATCGTGCTTCCGGGTGCGCCGGGCGCGGAGCCCCGCGTCATCGACGCAGCAGAAGCCATTGCTCTTTCCGATACACGCTTTTCGCCAGCCGATGTGTCTTTCATGCAGGGAATGATCGTCCATCATCAGCAAGCTGTCGATATGGCGAAACTGGTCCGGCAGCGCACCAATAACGAAGCGGTGCTAAAGACGGCCGATCGGATCGAAGCGGGGCAGAAAGACGAAATGGATTTCATGCGGACCTGGCTGGAGGACCGCAATCTTGACGTGGCCATGCAGGGCATGGGCCATGCCCATCACACGATGAAAGGAATGGCGTCGCCGGAGCAGATGCGCGAACTGGCCGCCGCGAACGGCACCGCCTTCGACCGCCTGTTTCTCGAGCTCATGGTCGCCCACCACCTAGGGGCGGTTGACATGGTGGATGAACTGCATGGCGTGTCGGGCAGCGCCTACGATCCGGTGATGTACGAATTCACCAATGATGTCGTCAGCGACCAGCGGTCCGAAATCGATAGAATGAATGCAACGCTTGCGACGCTCTCGACCGATCCGCGCGCAACGCTGAAGCCCGGTTTTCGCGACGCGGGCGAGGCGATTTCCAATATGCGCCACGTGGTGGCGCTGCAAAAGCCTGCAGGATTCTTCGACCCCGAAAACCCGGCTCAGTTGCAGCCGATCAAGGAGCGCGACAAAGGCAAGGACGAAGCGAAGAATACCTCTCGCAGGGACGGCGACGAGGAGGAAGACGAGCCTCAATTCGGCGAGCGCGGTTCGCTGCTGAGCTTTGCCTTCACCGATATGGCTTTCAGCGGCGATATGATGGTTGCGGGTAGTTACCACGGTTTCAACACTTATCGTCTCGGACAGGACGGCGTGCCGCAACTGATCAGCTCGGTCGTGTGCCCGGGCGGACAGGGCGATGTATCTATTGCCGGCAATCTGCTGGTCATGAGCGTCGAAGATCGCCGGGGCCGGATCGACTGCGGCCTTGAAGGAGTGGATGACAAGGTCAGCGACGAGCGTTTCCGCGGGCTGCGTATTTTCGACATCTCCGACATCACGCGTCCCAAGCAGGTCGGTCTGGTGCAGACCTGTCGCGGCAGCCATACCCATTCGATCGTCGACGCCGACGATCGCCGTCTGATCGTGTATAATTCGGGCACAAGCTATGTGCGCGATTCCGAAGAGGTTCCGGGTTGCTTCAGCGCGGGCGGTGATAACACGGCGCTCTTCAGCATCGACGTGATCGAGATTCCCGTCGCCGATCCATCGAAAGCCCGCATTGTTGACCGGCCCCGGGTATTTGCCCGCGATGGCGAAATTGCCGGTCTGTGGGGCGGGGGCGATCACGGCGACGGCACGCAGGACACCAGTCAGACGAACCAGTGCCACGACATTACCGTTTTCCCGGCAAAGAAGCTGGCGGCCGGGGCATGTTCGGGCAATGGCATCATTCTCGACATCTCCGATCCCTTGAAGCCGCAGCGCATCGACGATGTGACCGACAAAGGGTTTGCCTATTGGCATTCGGCCACCTTCAACAATGATGGTACCAAAGTGCTATTCACCGACGAATGGGGCGGGGGCGGCCGGCCGCGCTGCCAGGCCGGCGACCCCAAAAACTGGGGCGCGGACGCGTTCTACGGAATCGAGAACGGCAAACTGGTTTACCGCGGGACCTACAAACTTCCGGCGCCGCAGGGCGACAAGGAAAACTGCGTTGCCCATAACGGATCGATCATCCCCGTTCCCGGGCGCGATATCTTCGTGCAGGCGTGGTATCAGGGCGGCATCAGCGTGATCGACTTCACCGACGATCAGAACATCCACGAAATCGCCTATTTCGACCGCGGGCCGATCGACAAGGATCAACTCGTCACGGGCGGTTACTGGTCGGCCTATTGGTACAAGGGGCGGATCTATGCGACGGAAATCAGCCGCGGTCTGGATGTGTTCGCACTCGAACCGAGCGAATTCCTGACGGCCGAGGAGATCGCGGCTGCAGAAGGTGCGCTGTACGCCGATGGCGTCTTCAACCCGCAAACACAGACCCAGGTGACATGGCCCGACGCGCTGGTTGCGGCAGCCGAGGACAGCCGCAAAGGCGGATGAATTCTCCGTCTCGACTGCGCTAACGAGAAGGCCCCCGCCGATCGGATCAGCGGGGGCCTTTCGATATGAGGGATTGGAACCCTAGCCGGCGGGTTGGGACTGCACTTCTGCGGCCGCGAGCTGTACACGCTGGGCCAGCGCCGGATCGGTTTGCATTGCCGTACCGATTGCATTGAATGTTTCGGCATCGAGACCGGAGTTGGCAACAATTTGCGCAGCCTGTTGCTGCTTGGCAGCTTCATCACCCGACAGAGTCTGAATTTCGACGACCGCTGCAGCGAAGCTTTTCACCTGTGTATCGGTAAATTCTGCATCAGAGGACTGTTCACCCATTGCCGGGCTTGCCGGCGCATCCTGAGCAGGTGCTTCCTGGGCTGGCATAGTGGTTGCCGGATCCGCGGTCTGTTCTTCCATGGACTGAGCGGCAGCACCGCTAGCAAGAACCATGGCGGAGCCTGCGAGAAGAATATTGAGGGTTTTCATAGTGTTTTCCTTTGGACTGGTGTCCCCTGTGCAACCGATATGCGCATGATGGTCGGCATTGCGAACAGCTGGTGGGTTCAATTGTGTCTAAAGGAAGGCAGATACCCAGACATGTCGCTCACCTGCGATGAGTTGAGTGCAGCAAGTTGGGCGACACTTGCGAATCTCTAAAGAAAAGGCCCGGCAGGATCGCTCCTGCCGGGCCCAATCTCCGGGTTGGTCGAATAGGACTTAGAAGCCCATTCCACCCATTCCACCCATGCCGCCCATGTCGGGCATTGCGGGGGCAGACGACTTGTCTTCCGGCTTGTCGACGATCGCAGCTTCGGTCGTGATAAGTAGACCGGCAACCGATGCAGCGTTCTGCAGGGCAGTGCGCACCACCTTGGTCGGGTCGATCACGCCAGCCGACACCAGGTTTTCATAGGTGTCGGTAGCGGCATTGAAGCCAAGGTTTTCGTCGTTGCCGTCGGTCAGCTTGCCCGAAACAACCGCACCGTCGTGACCGGCATTGGCTGCGATCTGGCGAACCGGAGCGGTCAGCGCACGGCGGACGATGTCGATGCCGCGGGTCTGGTCGTCGTTCTCGCCGGAAAGGCCGTGGAGAGCCTTCGACGCGTAGAGCAGCGCGGTACCGCCGCCCGGGACGATGCCTTCTTCGACAGCTGCGCGGGTTGCGTGCAGCGCATCGTCGACGCGGTCCTTGCGTTCTTTCACTTCGACTTCGGTAGCACCGCCGACCTTGATGACGGCTACGCCGCCAGCGAGCTTGGCAAGACGTTCCTGCAGCTTTTCCTTGTCGTAATCGCTGCTGGTATTGTCGATCTGCGTGCGGATTTCCGTAACGCGGGCCTTGATGTCGCCTTCGTCACCGGCACCGTCGACAATGGTGGTGTTGTCCTTGTCGATGGTGACGCGCTTGGCTTCGCCGAGCATGCCGAGCGTGACGTTCTCGAGCTTGATGCCGAGATCTTCGCTGATCATTTCGCCCTTGGTCAGGATCGCGATGTCCTGCAGCATCGCCTTGCGACGATCGCCGAAGCCCGGAGCCTTGACCGCAGCAACCTTGAGGCCGCCACGCAGCTTATTGACCACGAGGGTAGCCAGCGCTTCGCCTTCGATGTCTTCAGCGATGATCAGCAGCGGACGGCCCGACTGGACAGCCGCTTCGAGCACCGGAAGCATCGCCTGAAGGTTCGACAGCTTCTTTTCGTGGATCAGGATGTACGGGTTTTCGAGTTCGACCGTCATCTTGTCCGGGTTGGTGATGAAGTAGGGGCTGAGGTAGCCGCGATCGAACTGCATGCCTTCGACGGTTTCGAGCTCGAATTCGAGACCCTTGCTCTCGTCGACGGTGATCACGCCTTCCTTGCCGACCTTTTCCATGGCTTCGGCGATCTTTTCGCCGACTTCACGGTCGCCATTGGCCGAAATGATACCGACCTGTGCGATTTCATTCGAGCCGGACACGTCCTTCGAACGGGTCTTGAGGTCTTCGACGACCTTCGAGACAGCGATGTCGATGCCGCGCTTGAGGTCCATTGGGTTCATGCCTGCTGCAACCGACTTCATGCCTTCGGTCACGATCGACTGGGCAAGCACGGTGGCAGTGGTGGTGCCGTCACCGGCGGCGTCGTTCGACTTCGAAGCGACTTCCTTGAGCATCTGCGCGCCCATGTTCTCGAACTTGTCCTTGAGTTCGATTTCCTTGGCGACGGTGACGCCGTCCTTGGTGATGCGCGGAGCGCCGAAGCTCTTGTCGATGACGACGTTGCGGCCCTTGGGGCCGAGCGTCACCTTGACGGCGTTGGCGAGGATATCGACGCCGCGCTGAATGCCTTCGCGGGCATCGCGGCTGAATTTTACGTCTTTGGCAGCCATAATGCTGTCCTTTCCGTTCAGATTTCTATTCGATCAGATTACTGAAGTTGACACAGTTGACAGTGTCATGACGAAGGAGATGGGCTCAGCCCATGATCCCCATGATGTCGCTTTCCTTCATGATCAGCAGGTCTTCGCCATCGAGCTTGACCTCGGTGCCGGACCATTTGCCGAACAGAACGCGATCGCCAGCCTTGACGTCGAGCGGGGTAACCGTGCCGTCTTCAGCCTTGGCGCCCGAACCGACGGCGACGATTTCGCCTTCGCTGGGCTTTTCCTTGGCGCTGTCGGGGATGATGATGCCGCCTGCGGTCTTCTCATCAGCTTCGATGCGACGGACCAGTACGCGGTCATGCAGCGGACGAAATGCCATTGTGTGTGACCTCTTGAATGAGTGTGAATGTTCGTTGGCACTCCCACATCGAGAGTGCCAGCGAGGGGCATTTGGGGTCAGGCGCCAAGGGTGTCAACGGGGGCAGAGGGAAAAAATTCGGTCGGCGCGACAGGCCGGGGCAGGGGGTGGCCAAGACGCGCCCGGTTCCCTATCGCGCGCCCCAATTTCCAGATTAGCCAGCAAGAGGCCAGCCCGTCATGACGACCGACAAAACCATTGCCGCATTGACCATTCCCGAACAGATCTGGCTGTGGTTGCGCTTGAACATGGTGGAAATCGCCGGCGCCTTCGCCGTGCTGGTCATCGGCCTGCTGCTGGCAGGGATCCTGTCGGGTTGGGTGGCGCGCGCACTGAACCGGTCCGACCGCATCGATCCCACGGTCGCCAACTTTCTTTCCAACTTGGTCAAATATGCGCTGTGGGCGCTGGTGCTGGTCACCGTGCTGGCACAGTTCGGCGTGGAAACGACCAGCATCCTCGCTGCATTGGGCGGTATGGCGCTGGCCGTTGGCCTGGCTTTACAAGGCACGCTCAGCAATGTGGCATCGGGTGTGATGATCCTGGTGCAGAAGCCGTTCAAGATCGGGGAATCGATCAATGCCGGTTCCATTTCCGGTACCGTCCAGCAGATCGGCTTGTTCACGACCGAGCTCAAGCAGTTCGACGGCCTGTTCGTCATGGTCCCCAATTCGGAGCTGTGGAACCAGGCGATCGTCAATCTCAATCGTCATCCGACCCGCCGGCTCGAACTGATCGTGGGCATTGCCTATGATGACAGCATGCAGCAGGCGCGCCAGGAATTGCTGGCACTGGCCGAAGCGGATGAGCGCGTGCTGAAGGATCCGGCACCGCAGACCTTCGTCAGCTCGCTCGACGACAGTTCGGTGGGCATCGGCATGCGCGTGTGGTGCGCCACAGGTGATTATCTGGCGCTTTCCTGGGATCTGACCGAGGCGACCAAGGCGCGTTTCGACGACGTCGGTATTTCGATCCCGTTCCCGCAGCGCGACATCTGGCAGCGCAGCGCCTGAGCTATCGACTGGCGGGGCGCAGGGTCAGACCAAGCGCCTCGCGTCGATGCCAGCGCCAACCCAGCAGGGCCGCTGCAAAGGTCAGGCCCGTTGCAAGGCCGATCCAGACGCCCGTCCCTTCGAGCGGGGTGGCAAAGCCCAGCACCAGCGCGGTTCCGATACCCGGTACCCAATAGGCGAAGGCGGCAATCCACATGGGAATTCGGGTGTCCTGCAATCCCCGCAATGCGCCGGCGGCAACGGCCTGCATCCCGTCGAACAGCTGGAAGGCGGCGGCGATGACGATATATTGCAGCGCGAAGCCGACCAAGACGGCGTTTTTCGGATCCCACGGATCGACGTAGATCGCGATCAGCGGCTTGGGGATGACCACCATGGCAAGTGCGGTCAGAACCATGAAGCCGGTACCAACCACGATTGCGGTCCATCCCGCGCGCCGAATGCCGCCCTCGTCGCGCGCGCCATAGAAATAACCCACGCGGATGGTGGCAGCCTGTCCCACGCCGAACGGCACTTGGAAAGCCAGCGCCGCGATCTGCAGGGCCACCGTATGAGCGGCGAGCTCGCTCGCGCCGATATTGCCCATCAGGAAGGCGGCAGCTCCGAAGATCCCGGCTTCTGCTGTGATTGTAAGCGCGATTGGCGTGCCTATGGCAGCAATATGCCGGAAGCGCGCCCAGTCCGGTGACCACCAACGTCCAAAGATGTGATAGCGATGCAGCCGCGGATCGAGCCGGATGGCGACGATATAGGCAAGCAGCGTCGTGAAAGTCGTTATGATCGTCGCCACCGCGGCCCCCTGCAGGCCAAGCTCTGGCGCGCCGAAATTGCCGAAGATAAAGGCGTAATTTGCCACCGCATTGACGAAGATGCCGCCGGCAGTGATCGCCGTGGCGAAAATCGGGCGGTCGAGAGTGGAGACGAAACTGCGCAGCACGTTGTTGAACAGCATCGGCACCATCGAAAGGACGAGCAGCGTATTATATTCGATCGCCAGCGCGATGATCTGGGGTTCCTGCCCTGTCACGCGCATCAATGGGCCGAGTAGAAGACACAGACCCATGCCCACGATGCCGGCAAACAGGGCCAGCCACAGCGCCATGCGAACCGATCGGCGCACGGGCCGCAAGGCCGGGGCGCGCTCGCCGAGCTCTGCCGCCGCAACCGGGGCCACAGCGCCGGTCAGGCCGCACAGAGCCCACATGACCAGCCCGAACACGGCCACGGCCAGCGCCGACGCGGCCAGCTGGTCTTCGCCCAACCGCGCAATGAAAATCACATCGATGGCGTAGGTGAGCATCTGCAACAGGTTCGCCGTCGCTAACGGCCAGCTCAGCCGCAGCGTCGCGCGAAGTTCATCGCGCCAACCGTCGCCGCGTGTCCGCGGGGGTGTCAGAGGGGCTAGGTCTGCCATGATAAGCCGGCCCGGATATTGTGCCAAGCGTCCAAGACCAATGAGTTCCTGTACCCTGCACAGACTCTGTTGCGAACCTGCCACCAAAATATCACAGTCTCTTTCGCGGGCCAGATGTGCTAACAAGGTGGCCTACATCGGAGAAACGAATGCAACTGAAGCCGGCCTTGCCGACCGGATCGGGTAGTTCCGAGCGGAGGAGCGGCGAGCGGCGGCGCGTGCGTCTGCTGGCGCGTGCGCGAGGTGGGGATCGGACATATACGCTTGAGATAATGGATATATCGCAACGCGGCATGCTGCTGCGAGGAGCGGTTCCGCTGGATCAGGGCGACAAGGTCGAGATCGAACTGAGCGATCGCGCGGAGGATAACATAATAGCGACTGTCGCATGGGCGGCAGGCGAGAATCTGGGATGCTATCTCGAACGCGCATTGACGCCAGCCGAACTTGCCCATGCGGCATTGAGGGCAAGGCCATCCAATCTGGTCAACGACCCGATCGGCCAGGAAATCCTTCAGGCATTCGGCGCGCGAATACGACAGCTACGCCGCGCTTCGGACATGACTATGCTGGAGCTGGGAAAAATCGTCGGGGTTTCCAAGCCGACCGTGTGGAAATGGGAATCGGGCAAGGCGCGCCCCCGCGAAGGAGCTCTCGATGCCTTGGCTCAGGCGCTGAACACGACCCCTGCCCTGCTTCTATACGGTGCCGACGAACCGTCAGGGTTTACGCCGTCGCCGCGGGCGCTAGCCGAAGATGGCCCGGATAAAGGGGAAAGCCTGCCCGAATGTATCGGGCGGTGCCGATCCCGCATTGCCCGGCGCGCCGGCGTCGATCCTTCCAAAGTCGTTATAACGATCGACTGGGACTGAATTTCTTCAGGGAAGAACAGGAGCGATTCGCTTGGGTAACGATCCCGGGCCGAATGCCTGCGCTTGGTGAGCAACCTCCATCCGTTGCCTCAAAGGTAACTTTTAACCAAGTTTGGTAAGAGCTTGGGCGTCCCGTTTCTGAACACCTTCCAGATTGCGATGCTCGATCAGAATCCCGGAGATTTCATATTTTCGCTATCAATCAATGGCTTAATAGCCCCTTGATTGGAGGCGGATGGTCGTCCGATGGGTGCTTTAACTTTTGGACGGCTGGACAGGCTTGGGAATTAGGTTACTTGGAAGTTAACCGAACAGACAGCGGAACCGATGGGTCGCGGGCTCCACTGCACATTTCTTAATTATTCGCAGTCCGAACCGGACTGGCGGGAGGGGGCAATGGGCTGGACCCGTTTTGCGTTTCTGACGCTCATCATCGCTGCGCCTGTAAGCGCAGAACAAATCGACAATGCACAATCCTTCGATCTCGCGGTAAAGGGTTCCATTCCGCAACATTGCTCGATGGGATCGATTGCCAATATCGATTTCGGGAATCTGGAGCGGAAAGGACTACGCGCGGAAACGCCGGTCGCCTTCAATTGCAACGTCCCCTTCAACATGCGGATCAAGAGCGCCAACGGTGCGCTGATCCATACTGTAATGCCATCGGGGCAGGGTCCGTATGGGGGAAGTGTTCCTTACAGCATCGGCGTGACCATGCCGGTGCGCTACCCATCGACCCGCGTGCTCCAGCGATCTTTCGATAGCAGGAATTTGCAATCCGGCGGCGATTTTTCCAGCAATGGCGGGATTGCGACCGACGGCATGACGCTGCGCGTGGAAATCGGAAACGGCACCGGCGAAGCGGGACTGCTGGCCGGAGATTATTCGGAAACCATCACGATCACCGTGTCGCCACTTTAGAGCTTCGTTCGCCGGACGAGGCGAGCGGAATTATGCCGGTTGCGATGGGCATCGCATGCACCCGGCTTCGTTATCCAACGATGCACAACCGAGCTGCCACCTTAATCCGGCAGTTCAAATTGAGGGTAGAATACGATGAAAAAACTTCTTCTTGGCGCCGTGGCTCTTGGAGCTATCGCTGCAACTCCGGCTGCTGCTCAGCCAGACCAGATCCACTATGCACGCCCGAACATTGGCGCAACTGGCACTGTTAGCGCGCCTTATAACTTCGTTGACGGCCTTATCATTGTTGGCAATGAGCTCGCTCTCGCCAACGGTATCGGTACGCGTTACACGACGGAAGCGAATGCTCCCGCCGACAGTACTGCTGCGACCCGCACCGTGAACGTCGTCTTCACGCTGACAGGTTCGGTGAACAAGGATTGCTCGTTCTATTCGGGCAATACGGCCGGCGCACGGAACATCGATTTCGGCGTGATTGGCGTCCGCACGGGCAACAACGAAAACGTCAATAATGCGTTTCAGATGGTCGGCGCTGCAGAAGCCGAAATCCAGACGCTGACTGCGGGCTGCAATTTCAACAATGCCGTTGAAATCAACAAGGACGATGTTCGCGGCATGGTGAACGTCGATGGAAGCGGTTACGACACCAACGAATTCCAGGCGAACATCCCTTACAGCGTCACCGCCAGGTGGAATGGCGTTGGCGTAAGCACCATCGCTGCTGGTTCCAATCAGGAGCTCGAAGTCGGTCTTGCGCAGAACAGCGCAACCAAGCTGCAGGGCGCATGGCGTTCGGCAATGACCATCGACATCAATGCTCCGGTTATCCAGGACAAGGGCCTGGTCGCTGGTACCTACACCGGCAAGACCACGCTTACCTTGCGCGCTCTCTAAGCCTCAGGGTTAAACAACGATGGGCAGGAGAAGGCGAACCGCTTTCTCCTGCCTTGTTGTCAAATTTTTAGATTTTTCTGCCAGACAGTCCGTATCTGTCCACAAGGGGGTCTGCATGCGTCTTATTCAACGCAGCGCGCGTCTTTTCGCCATCTGCCTTTCATTCCTTTCGGCGGCCCTTATCGTGTCGCCAGCTGCTGCCATGCGCGTATCGCCGATGGTCGTGGAAATGGAATCGCAAGGATCCGATGCTGTCGCGCGTATCGAAGTCCAGAATACCGGCCCCGACACACTTCCGTTCGAGACTCGCATTTTCCGTATGGAGATCGATGAAGACGGAAAGATGACGGAAACCCCCGCGGACGACCAGTTTCTCGTCTTTCCTCCGCAAGGTGCACTTCCGCCCGGTGGCAAACAGGTTTTGCGCTTACAGTGGGTTGGAGATCCCACGCCTGCAACATCGGAGGCGTACTATATCTCTGTGGAGCAGCTGCCGGTTACGCTGGCGCCTGGCTCGGACGACGCTGTAGCTGCAAAGGTCCAGGTACTCTATAATATGCGCGCACTCGCCGTTGTTGCCCCTCCGGGAGCAAAGCCGGAGGTAAGCGCGACTTCGGTTAGACCCATAGTTTATCAGCCTCGCCCAGCCGAGGGTCAGAGCGAAGCCCCTGCGCCCGTCGAAGGCGTAGAAGTTATTCTGACCAACCAAGGCCGTCGCCACGCCATGATGTCCAATTTCGGTTGGAAGATTGAAGGTAAGGACAAGAGTGGGCAGTGGCTCAGGGTTGATGTATCGCCCGAAGAGCTGACGACTGCGGTCGGAACAGGCTATGTGCCCGCTCTCGGCTCGCGCAAATTCTATCTGCCGATAAGCGGTTTCGGCCCGGAACCGATCAAGTTGACGTTCCAGCAGTGAGGCTTCGGTCACTCCTTCTCTGTTCGATCGCGCTGCCTTCCGTTCTGGGGGGGAGCGCTTTCGCGCAGACGACAGTCATACTGCCAACCACTCCTGTCGAAGAGCCCAAGCCTGCGCCAGGGGTTGATGATCCGCCTGTTCCTGATCCTGCGGATCCGGTAATCGTTACCTTGCCCGGACAAGAGCCGGCAATGGAACCCGACCCCACAGGTCTTCAGGGACTGCCGATTGGCGAGCATGGGCGCCCCGACATCAATCCCTACGACCGCGACATAGACATGACCGTCCCGCTCACGTTCCAGTCGGACAGTCTTGGTGAGGTGCCGATCAGGCTGACGGCAGATGATCGGCTACTGCTTGGAACGCGTGAGTTCCTCGGCCTCGTCGAGACGATTCTGAACGCGGAAGCTCATGCTGAACTGGCATCCCAACTTGCCGGCAAGGATCAGTTTGAAACGACAGACCTCGCCGGATCGGGCGTAGGGATCACCTACGATCCCAATACCCTGGCGGTCGTGGTCATTGAGGTGGACGCGGAGAAGCGCGCGGTGCGTGATCTTTTTGCGCCGCCCCGCGACGACGTGACCGACAATTCCCTGCATCCCGCACATGTATCCGGCTATCTCAACCTAAACGTGTCCCAGACCCACATCTGGGAAGACCAGAGCGTCAGACCGCCGACGGTTACTTTCGACGGAGCCGTGCGCGTCGGACGTTTCGTCTTCGAAGGAGATGCGCAGTTCCGCGAACGTTCGGAACTATCTGGCAGCAGCTATACCTTCGAACGAAATTACGCGCGGCTGGTTTACGACCAACCCGAGCAGTTTCGCCGATGGGTGGCCGGTGATCTCGATCCGGAAACGCGCGGACAGCAATCCTATGTTTCCATGGGCGGGGTCGGGGTCCTGCGCCAGCGCCGACGCTTCAATGCGTTTCGTTCGGCGGTCCTTCAGTCGAACCGGGAATTGATCATACAGCGCGAATCTACGGTTCGCTTCCTAAGAAACGGAGCGTTGTACCGGGAAATTCGCCTGGACCCTGGCCGGTACGATTATAGTTCGCTTCCCCTGATCGCGGGAAGCAATGACATCGACATCCAGGTCATCGACGATACAGGCGCAATCCAGAATCTGGGTTACCAGCAGTATCTGGACCCGATCGATCTCGATCCGGGAGATTACGAATACGGCGCATATGTCGGCCCGACCAGCCGGACCTTCGCCGGGTCGCCGGACTATTCCGGTCCGGTTGCGTTCACAGGTTTTTTTCGCAAGGCATTTTTCAATCGCCCGGCCATCGGAATTGGCTTGCAAGCGAGCCAGAACGTGCAGACTTTGACCGGCCAGACGCAGTTCATTCTGCCCAATGGCGGACGCCTCTTGCTCGATGGCGGGGTCAGTAATTCGGACGAGGCGGGCCAAGGTTTTGCAGCGGGCGCAAGCTATGAACATTATTTCGACCGTGTCGGGCTGACCGACAGCTTGACGCTGCGCGCCGACTACATATCGGACCAGTTCGCTACACTCAGCAATCCGGAAGCTTTCAATTCGACGGCCTATACGATTTCTGCCCAGTACACGCGCCAGTTGAACCTGCGGCTCACTTCGACGTCGACGGCCTCCTACATAAAGAGCCGAGGAGGCTTCGGCGACAGCTATCGCTTGGGCACCACGGCTTTTTACCGGTTGGACCGGAAATGGTCGCTGCGAGCCGGAGCAGAATATGCAAAATTCCCCAGCCGTTTCGTTCAGGGTGATGGAATCAGTCTTTCGATCGGTCTGGTCTTCCAGCCGGATTACCGCCGCCGCGCAGAGGCGCGGTACGAGAGTCGAAACAATCTGAGCGAACTTTCCTACAACCAGAGCGGCCTGAATAATCTGAACAGCGTTGGCTTCGGCGGGATAGTGTCGCGCCAGGACGGGCAGGCGCTGGCGCAAGGATACGCTTTCTACGCCGCCAACCGGTTTGACGTATCGGCCAGCCATGCCAGCTTTGGTCCGTCGCTGTCCGACTTTACGGCCGTCAACGCCACCAGTGCACGTGTAGGAACGACCATCGCCTTTGCCGACGGCATTTTCGGCGTTGGCCGGCGCATCAACGATAGTTTCATGCTGCTGCACCCTCATGAGAACCTGGGTGGACGAAGCGTTGTCGCTGGCCAGTCCTTGGCCCAGAATGATTACATCGCAAAAAGCGGTGCCCTGGGCGCGGCGGTGAACAACTTCCTCGGATCCTACGCCAACCAGACAGTGCAATACGATGTCGAAGATCCACCCGCGGGGTATGATACCGGACCCGGCGTATTCAGGGTGCATCCGCCCTACAAGAGTGGTTACGCTGCGCGCATCGGTACGGAGGCTTATGCAAGTGCGATGGGCACATTGCTCCTCACGCCGAAGAACCCCGTGTCGCTAGTGGGCGGGCGCGTCACGCTTCAGGATGTCCAGGACGGTGAAAATCCGCAGCCGCTACCGTTCTTCACCAATTCGGTAGGGCGCTTCGCAATATCGGGCCTTATTCCGGGTCGCCGATACCTGATCGAGACATATGGCCGAAACGGTACTATCGGATATCGCATCGACTTCACTGTGCCGAAGGATACGGACGGACTGTTCGATCTGGGACGGATAGGGCCCACCGGGGCAAGCGTCGGCGAAGATCAAGCCACCCCGCCAGAAGCTACGCCGGAGAGCGATGAGATCGAGGGGCCCGCTGGAGAAGTGGATCAGTCTGCGGAAGCACTCGAGGTGCGCGAGGACGCTGTTTCAACGGCACCGCAGGTGAGCCTTCTCAGCGAGGTATTCGCTTCGCCTCGGCGATCGCCCCGACCCGTCGTGGTGGCGACCCTCGACGATCGTGACGGATCGGCACCGACATCTGAACAAACGGATGCAGTTTGATGCGAAAGTTGATCGTATCAGATTATTCGAAACCGGAAGGTAATATCACATGATAGCCCGCTTCCTAACGACATGTCTGATGGCCTGTGTCGCCATCCCCGTTGCTGCCCAGCCGCAAGGAAATCCCAGCGAGTTGCCAACGACGGGTTGCCGCATTCGTGTCACGCCGAGTCCGGCGAGTTGGATTATCGCCGGATACGATCCGTTCGCCAACGAAGAGGCACAAGGGACGTACAGTGTCACCTACGTCAACGACAGCGACGGCGTGTGCGCCTTCACTCCGAGTTTCGAGCTGCGTGAGCCGCCTCTGGGCCTTTCCGACGGTTTGGAAGCACCCCTCAAATACGCCATTGTGGATCTGACCGAAGCACGCGATGTAACACCGCGCAGCGGCCGTACTTTTGCCCGCAATGCTAGCGCGACGATCTCTCTCGATCCGAGTGAAAGCCGGACGATCCTTTACAGGTTCGTACCGGACACAAGAGGCGTGAAACGCGATGGCACATTCTCGCAAGAAGTTACGATCGAGGCCGTCGACCGGCGTTTCAACACGATTGGCGGCGCACCGTTAGCGTTGGGGTTGACCGTGCTACCATCGGCCCGCATCGGTCTATCCGGGGCCTACACAGTCTCCGGAGGCCAGGCGACCGTGGATCTCGGCCCGCTGCGCGAAGGTGTGGCACCCGTCCCCCTTCAGTTGCGTCTAAGCAGCACGGGGCCTTACGAAATCGACATCGTATCGGCCAATAATGGGCGTTTGCGCCTCGGTTCGAGCGAATGGTCGATCCCCTATTCCGTCGCGATTGATGGCCAGGTTACGAATCTTGGGGCGCCGGCATCGATTGCCAATCGCCCGGAGAGCGGGCTGAGGCGGGATTCGCTGCCAATGCGGTTTGTAATCGGAAAGATCGACGATGTCCGGGCTGGCTCATATACGGACACTTTATCGATTTCAGTCAGAGCTCGTTGAACAGATAACCGGCAGAGGCCACCCGAATGTGGCGATTTACCGGATTTTAGGGTCATCGGCGTAATCATCGTCCTGAAGTTCAGCCGAACTGAAAGGACGCGTGATGTACAGGACGACCATTCTCGCTGCCGGGACCGCAGCGCTGCTCCTGCAGCCTGTCGTAGCCTTTGCCGCCGCCAGCCAGACTTTCAATTTGCGCCTAACTGTACCGGAATTGTGCAAGTTGGGGCACATTCCGGCGGGCTCGATCAGTCGCGTCGGAGATGCGTATTCGCTCGGGACATTCAGGGAATATTGTAACTCGCCAAGGGGATATACGGTCCAGGTGAACTATACTCCGGGCGCGCTCCGGGGGGCCATCTTGGCGGCAGGATCGGATTCGATCATTCTTGACGGGTCTGGTCGTGCGGTACTCAGCCGAAGTGCGGGGCCGAGAATAAGAAGCTGCGATGTTTCCATTGCCCCCGGAGCGAACGGTTTCGACACCAATCATCTCCAGTTTGATATCATTCCAGGATAAGCCGGAAGCAATCAGCCGGTTAGGGCAGTGGCGTCCTTAGCGCTACTCACGAACTGGAACTAAAAGGGCGGCGCCTTGCGGTGCCGCCCTTTCGTGATCTCGAAACGAGATCGAAGCGTAAGCGAAAGGCTTACTTGAGCTCGACGGTACCGCCGGCTGCTTCGATCTTGCCCTTGATTTCTTCGGCTTCTGCCTTGTTGACGCCTTCCTTGAGCGGCTTGGGCGCGCCTTCGACGAGAGCCTTGGCTTCCGAGAGGCCCAGACCGGTGATGGCGCGGACTTCCTTGATCACCTGGATCTTCTTGCCACCGTCGCCGGTCAGGACGACGTCGAATTCGGTCTGCTCTTCAGCAGCCGCACCAGCGTCACCACCGGCAGCCGGGCCAGCAACGGCAACAGCAGCAGCAGCGCTAACGCCCCACTCTTCTTCAAGCGCCTTGGCAAGCTCAGCGGCTTCCATGACAGTCAGCTTCGACAGTTCTTCAACAAGCTTGGCGATATCGGCCATGATGTTTCACTCCAAATATAAGGCCGGGGAGCCCGATTGGGTCTGCCCCGATGAATATGTGTTCTATGCGGGAACCAGCTCTTACGCGGCTTCTTTGGCGCCGTAGGCACCGAATACGCGTGCGAGCATCGAGGTGGGTTCCTTGATCGTGCGGACGACCTTGGTCGCCGGCGCGTTGAGGAGGCCCACGATCGTGCCACGAAGTTCGTCGAGGCTCGGCATCGAGGCGAGTGCCTTGACCCCTGCTTCGTCGAGCTTCTGCGCGCCCATCGAACCGCCGACGATTTCAATCTTGTCGGTGGTCTTGGCGAAATCCACCACGGCCTTGGCCGCAGCAACCGGATCCTCGGAATAACCGAGGGCGGTCGGACCGGACAGGTACTCGTCGAGACCTGCGTAGTCGGTGTCCTTCAGGGCGAGCTTGGCGAGACGGTTCTTCGCTACCTGGTAAGTCGCACCGGCTTCACGCATCTTCGAGCGCAGTTCAGTCGACTGAGCGACCGTAAGGCCCAGGTTGCGGGTCACGACGACCACGCCAGCCTGGTTGAAGACTTCGCTGAGCTGGGCGACCGCATCGGCTTTCTGCGAACGATCCATGCCATACTCCTTCACTATGGCCGTTCGCTTGCAGCGAACGACCGGCTACGTTTGTCCGCGCCGCCGAAGCGACACGGGCGAGTCCGTTGAGGGGGAAGGAGGTGCACCAACAGGCGCGAAACGACGATGGAGAACATCGTCATGAAATCTCTGTTCCCCGTCTAGGCTGGAAATTAAGACCGGCACATTCCGGTCACCAACTGTCTCGGACGGATGAACGGGCAAACCAAAAAGGCCCGCCGTTCGGTGGCGGGCCTCTAAGGATTTGGGTGATTCTGTCAAGCAGAACCCGCGTGAGTCATCGACCCCGGCGTTATTCGGCCATCGGATCCGATTCCATGGGCTCACCCGTAGCGGTGTCGGTGGGCGGAGTGGTCATGGTATCGTCCATGGTACCGGTTTCGGTGCCGGTCATCATCGGTGCGGGCGTTTCCATCGGATCGCTCATGCCCTGATCCATAGGCTCGACAGCATTGGCTTCGAGATCCGTGGTGTCGGTTCCGTCAACGGAGTCGCCGCAGGCGGCAACCGAAAGGGCGAAGGGGAGGGCGGCGATGATAGCAAACTTCTTCATGTCATAATCTCCTTTCGAGAGCATGGCCATAAAACCGCCACAATTGCCATCGGTTCCAAAAAAGCCCTTTTGACGCGAAAAAGGCCCGCCCCCCATGAGGGACAGGCCTTTCGTCAATCGTACCGTTTCGCGCAGGGCGCGGTAAACGGAAGTCCGATTATTCAGCCGGAGTGGTTTCTTCAGCCATCGGCGTTTCGGTGGCGGTGACGGTTTCTTCCATCATGGCGCCTTCGGTTGCCATCGGATCGGCAACCGGGGTTTCTTCGACAACAACGGTTTCGTCGACTGCTTCAGCCGGAGCCATTTCGTCTGCGGTGGTTTCGTCAGCGGCCTGTTCGCCACAAGCGGCGAGAGTCAGCGCGAACGGAAGTGCGGCGACGAGAGCGATCTTCTTCATGTGACAATGTTCCTGTAACGCCCTGATTGGCGTAGCCTTAAAATAGCCATATTTTTGCCCGGGAAAAGACACATTCTGCAAAACCGCGCTCTTTTTTATTGATTAGGGGGAAACCACCGCCGTTTCTCGCGTTTTAGCGCCAGCCTGACGTAGTTCGGTCCAATGCGCGATGCGTACCATCGCCGATGGTGAGATTGCCACGATCAAGCCAACTACCAGCGAATCGAGCGCTAGCAGTCCCCAAAGCTGGATCCCCGCTTCCCCAATGGATAGCCTATTTAACTGCTGGTGAAGCAGACTGAACGGCAGCCGCGTCAGGATGTACAGCGGCAAGGCGAGACCGTACAGCCATCCTAATCGACGCGCCGAGACGAGCGGGTTGGCGACGCGCCCGTCAGTCGCGGCGGCAACCACCCAGGTCATTAGCAGAGGCTCGATGAGCAACTGGCCGAGGCCCAAGGCGCTGCGTAACGCGGTGACGTGCACCTCGGGCACGAGTGCGCGAGCGTAAAACATTGCTGCGAACACAACGAGCGCATAAAGAACATAGGGCAAGAAGCGCAGCGCTGCGGTATCCAGTGGGGCGAGCACACGCCCTTCGCGCTGGCTGGCGAAATGGCGGATAACGAAGAACGCGCCCACGTAGATCGAAGTCATCTTGATCCAGCCGAAAGCCATGCGCAGGCCATTATCGTTCGTCAAACGGGCCATGTCCCGGCTTTCGAACATGCCGATCCGCACTTCGACAACATGCTGGGCAAATTCCCACAGCACGATAGCGGCGAACAACCAAGGCAAAGCGCGTAGCGCGCGGAGACTATCGAGATAGGAGCCGATCATATCCGCGAAGAAGCGCCGAAGCCAGATCATAGCCCATTCCTTTCGTACTGTAGCAGATCGCCAGGTTGACACTGAAGTTCGCGGCAGATTGCCTCTAGCGTGGAAAAGCGGATCGCCCGGGCCTTGCCGGTCTTCAGGATCGACAGATTGGCGAGAGTAATGCCAATGCGGCCGGCGAGTTCGGTGAGCGTCATCCCGCGATCCTGCAGCAAGACATCGAGGCGAATGGCAATAGCACTGGCTTCATCGGTGGGCATCAGACGGTGCCTTCGAGATCGGCGCGCATCGCAGCGCCTTCGCGGAAAACGTGGGCCAGTACGAAAAGCAAAGGCACCGCGATCCAGCCGGTCAGTGAGAGGGACCATCCGAAATATTCCCCGGTGGCCTTGCTAGTGGCCACGGATACCCAGCCGAAGCAAAGGTCGACGATGGCGATCGCCAGCGTGGCCCAAGCGATCGCGCGAAGCCGCGCAGCATTAGCATCGGTAAGCGCGTGACCCACGGCCGCGTCGCGGACCAGGGCGGCGAGGCGGGTGAGTATCCAGTGCACTGCCACCATAACAGGAGGCATCATCACTACCATCGCAAACAAATACCCTCGGATCGCGTTGTGCGTGCTGGCGGGTTCGATATGCGTGAAGACCATCGTCCCAAGGCCCGCCCAGTCGCCGACTATGGCGCTTAGCGTAACCATTAGCAGGGCACCGAAGAACCAGTTGAGCCAGTTTGCAATGCGCAGGCTGATAGTGATCGCGGAAAACATAAAAACTCCTCCCTTATCGAAAATCGATATGCATCTAGCCGACCTTATTGTAAAGCAATAATATCGTTATTCGATAAGGAGCGCGAAATCCGCGTCACTTGACCGTGCGAGGCTTGCTTCCTATATGCCCCTTCGACCGCACGCTTCGAGCGAGTCCGATTCATGCGCGGGAATTGGACACAGGATGGAAGCGGCGTTTCCATAATCGCGACGCTAGAGAAGCTGCAGCAGGCCACCGGAACCGGTGTGCAGGACGCTGCGGCCTTTTCGCGTCCCGGCTATGATCTCACGCGCATGAGAAACGAATTCCGGCCCTGTCCGCGCAGGTGCCGGCGCACACGAGAAGAGGTAACTACCCCTTATGGCTACCATGGCGAAAGCTCCGAAGAAAACCCGGGGCGCAAACGCGCAGGGCACGGCGAAGCGTCGTATCCGCAAGATCTTCGGCGACATCCACGAAGTCGTCGATATGCCGAACCTGATCGAGGTCCAGCGCGAGAGCTACGAACAGTTCCTGCGTTCGAACAAGGAAATCGATTACGTTTCCGGCCTCGAG
Organism: Qipengyuania pacifica; assembly: GCF_019857205.1. Taxonomy (GTDB): domain Bacteria; phylum Pseudomonadota; class Alphaproteobacteria; order Sphingomonadales; family Sphingomonadaceae; genus Qipengyuania; species Qipengyuania pacifica. Next base: position 120,499 of record NZ_JAHWXO010000008.1, read on the forward strand.
AAGACTCTTCGCAGCGTATTCCCGATTCGCGACTTCGCCGGGACAGCCGAACTCGACTTCGTGCATTACGAGCTCGAGCAGCCGAAATACGACATCGTGGAATGTCGCCAGCGCGGCATCACCTATGCCGCCCCGATGAAGGTCACGCTGCGCCTGATCGTGTTCGAGGTGGACCAGGAAACCGAAACGCGCTCGGTTCTCGATATCAAGGAGCAGGACGTCTACATGGGCGACATGCCCCTGATGACGGGCAATGGTACCTTCATCATCAACGGCACCGAGCGTGTGATCGTGTCGCAGATGCACCGTTCGCCGGGTGTGCTGTTCGACCATGATCGCGGCAAGACGCATTCTTCGGGCAAACTCCTCTTCGCTGCCCGCATCATTCCGTATCGCGGTTCGTGGCTCGATTTCGAATTCGACGCCAAGGACATCGTCAACGTGCGTATCGACCGCAAGCGCAAGCTGCCGGTCACGTCGCTGCTGTTCGCGCTCGGCCTGGATGACGAAGACATTCTCTCGCACTTCTACAACACCGTTACCTGGAAGCGGGCGACGGGCAAGAAAGGTGAAGGCTGGAATATTCCTTTCGTCGCCGAGCAATGGCGTGGCCAGAAGCCGGCTTTCCCGCTGATCGATGCGAAGACGGGCGAGGAAGTGTTCCCCGCCGGTCAGAAGATCAGTCCGCGTGCGGCCAACAAGGCTGCCAAGGACGGTCTCGAAACGCTGCTGCTGCCAACCGAGGAAATCTTCGGCCATTATGCATCGCGTGACATGATCGACGAGAAGACCGGTCGTATCTACATCGAAGCGGGCGACGAAGTTTCGGCAGAAAACCTCGAAGTCCTTGATGCTGCCGGCATCGATGCGATGGATCTGCTGGACATCGATCACGTCAGCACCGGCGCGTGGATGCGCAACACGCTCAAGGTCGACAAGGCCGAAAACCGTGACGAAGGACTGGAGGCGATCTACAAGGTCATGCGTCCAGGCGAACCGCCGACCAAGGAAACTGCAGAAGCCCTGTTCGAAGGCCTGTTCTTCGATAGTGAGCGTTACGACCTGTCTGCCGTCGGCCGCGTGAAGTTGAACATGCGTCTCGAGCTGGACGCCGAAGACACCGTGACCACGCTGCGCAAGGAAGACATCTTGGCCGTGGTCAAGGAACTGGTCGACCTCAAGGACGGCAAGGGCGACGTCGACGACATCGACAATCTCGGCAACCGCCGCGTGCGTTCGGTGGGCGAGCTGCTGGAAAACCAGTATCGGGTTGGCCTTCTGCGCATGGAGCGTGCCGTCAAGGAGCGCATGAGCAGCGTCGATGTATCGACCGTCATGCCGAACGACCTGATCAATGCGAAGCCTGCCGTGGCCGCCGTGCGCGAGTTCTTCGGTTCGAGCCAGCTTTCGCAGTTCATGGACCAGACCAACCCGCTGTCGGAAGTCACCCACAAGCGCCGCGTGTCGGCGCTCGGCCCGGGCGGTCTTACCCGCGAACGCGCAGGCTTCGAAGTCCGCGACGTTCACCCGACGCACTATGGTCGTATCTGTCCGATCGAAACGCCGGAAGGCCCGAACATCGGTCTGATCAACTCGCTGTCGACCTTCGCCCGCGTCAACAAGTACGGCTTTATCGAAACGCCGTACCGCAAGGTCGTAGATGGCAAGGTCACCGACGAGGTCATCTATCTCTCGGCGATGGAAGAGCAGAAGCACACGGTGGCGCAGGCTTCGGCCGATCTCACCACGGACGGTTCGTTCGTCGAGGAACTGGTTTCGGCCCGTCACGACGGCGACAACCTGATGGCGCCGCGCGAATCCATCACCCTGATGGACGTCAGCCCCAAGCAGCTCGTTTCGGTCGCGGCATCGCTCATTCCGTTCCTGGAAAACGATGACGCCAACCGCGCGCTGATGGGATCGAACATGCAGCGTCAGGCCGTTCCGTTGGTCAAGGCTGAAGCGCCTTGGGTCGGTACCGGTATGGAAGAAACCGTGGCCCGCGATTCCGGCGCTGCCATCGCAGCGACGCGAGGCGGTATTGTCGACCAGGTCGACGCCACGCGTATCGTTATCCGTGCGATCGGCGATGTCGAGGCCGGACAGTCGGGCGTCGATATCTACACGCTGCAGAAGTTCCAGCGTTCGAACCAGGACACCTGCATCAACCAGCGTCCGCTGGTGAAGGTGGGCGAAACGGTCGAGCCAGGCGACATCATCGCTGACGGTCCTTCGACCGATCTGGGCGAACTGGCACTGGGCCGGAACAGCCTCGTCGCCTTCATGCCCTGGAACGGCTACAACTATGAGGACAGTATCCTCATCTCCGAACGGATCGTGAAGGACGACGTCTTCACCTCGATCCATATCGAGGAATTCGAAGTCATGGCTCGCGACACGAAGCTCGGCCCTGAAGACATCACCCGCGACATTCCCAATGTCGGCGAGGAAGCCCTGCGCAACCTCGACGAAGCGGGCATCGTCTACATTGGCGCGGAAGTGCATCCGGGCGATATCCTGTGCGGCAAGATCACGCCGAAGGGCGAAAGCCCGATGACACCGGAAGAAAAGCTTCTGCGCGCCATCTTCGGTGAAAAGGCCAGCGATGTGCGCGACACATCGCTCCGCCTGCCCCCGGGCGTTGCAGGCACCGTTGTCGAGGTTCGCGTTTTCAACCGTCACGGTATCGAGATCGACGACCGTACCCGCGCGATTCAGAACGAGGAAATCGAACGTCTCCGCAAGGACTCGAACGACGAGCGCGCCATTCTCAACCGGGCGACCTACAACCGCCTGCGCGATATGCTCACGGGGCAGACCGCCTCGGCAGCGCCGAAAGGCGTCAAGAAGGGCACGGAGATTTCCGAAGAGCTTCTGGACGAAATCGATCGGCACGAATGGTTCAAGTTCGCCGTGGCGGACGATGGCCGTCAGGCGCAACTCGAAGCGGTCAAGTCGCAGTACGACGAAGCGGTCAAGATCATCGAAGAGAAGTTCGAAGACCGTAAGGAAAAGCTCGAGCGCGGTGATGAACTCGCTCCGGGTGTGCTCAAGATGGTCAAGGTCTTCGTCGCGGTGAAGCGCAAGCTGCAGCCGGGCGACAAGATGGCCGGCCGTCACGGGAACAAGGGCGTCATCAGCCGCATCCTGCCCATCGAGGACATGCCGTTCCTCGAAGACGGGACACCGGTCGATATCGTGCTCAACCCGCTCGGCGTTCCCAGTCGTATGAACGTCGGCCAGATCTTCGAAACGCATCTCGGCATGGCGGCCCGCAATTTGGGCCACCAGATCGGTGAGCAGCTTGAAGAGTGGAAGAAGGCCAACCCCAACGCTTCGGAAGACTATGCCCAGGCGAAGCCGCCCGAAGCCGTTATCGACCGTCTGAAGGAGGTGTACGGCGAGGAGTATCACGACGCGATCGACAGCCGTTCGACCGCCGAAGTGGTCGAACTGGCCAGCAACCTGACCGCAGGCGTTCCGATGGGTACGCCGGTGTTCGACGGTGCGCGCGAAGGCGACGTAACGATCGAGCTCGAAAAGGCGGGTCTGCACAGCTCCGGCCAGTCGGTCCTGTTCGACGGGCGCACGGGTGAAGCCTTTGACCGCAAGGTCACCGTTGGCATCATCTATATGCTCAAGCTGCACCACCTCGTCGACGACAAGATCCACGCCCGTTCGATCGGTCCCTACAGCCTCGTCACCCAGCAGCCGCTGGGCGGTAAGGCGCAGTTCGGTGGCCAGCGCTTCGGGGAAATGGAGGTCTGGGCACTTCAGGCCTACGGCGCTGCCTACACGCTGCAGGAAATCCTCACCGTGAAGTCGGACGACGTGATCGGACGTACCAAGGTCTACGAAGCCATCGTCAAGGGCGACGACACCTTCGAAGCGGGCATTCCGGAGAGCTTCAACGTGCTCGTCAAGGAAATGCGCAGCCTGGGCCTCAATGTCGAACTCAAGTCTCTGACCGACGATGACGACGATGGCCTCGCTATAGCGGCGGAATAGGGGCTTCGGCCCCCACCGCTTCCGTCCCAGAGAATTCACCCGTTTAGGGAATTAAGTCATGAACGAACTGACCAAATTCACCAACCAGCTCGCGAAGCCCGAAACCTTCGACGAGATCCAGATCGGCATCGCCAGCCCCGAGCGCATCCGCTCGTGGTCCTTCGGCGAAATCAAGAAGCCGGAAACGATCAACTACCGCACGTTCAAGCCTGAACGTGACGGCCTGTTCTGCGCGCGCATCTTCGGTCCGGTAAAGGACTACGAATGCCTCTGCGGCAAGTACAAGCGCATGAAGTACAAGGGCGTCGTCTGCGAAAAGTGCGGCGTCGAAGTGACCGTGACCAAGGTCCGCCGCGAGCGCATGGGCCACATCGAACTGGCCGCGCCGGTTGCCCATATCTGGTTCCTGAAATCGCTTCCCAGCCGCATCGGCCTGCTGCTGGACATGCAGCTTAAGCAGCTCGAGCGCGTGCTGTACTTTGAAAGCTACATCGTCACCGAACCCGGCCTGACGCCGCTGGAAAAATTCCAGCTGCTGACCGAAGACGAACTGCTCGAAGCGCAGGACGAGTATGGCGAAGACAGCTTCAGCGCCGGTATCGGTGCGGAAGCGGTCAAGTTCATGCTGATGGATCTCGATCTCGACCGTGAGAAAGAGGACCTTCTGGAAGAGCTGGCGACGACCAAGTCGAAGCTCAAGCCTGCCAAGATCATCAAGCGGCTCAAGGTTGTCGAAAGCTTCATCGAATCGGGCAACCGCCCCGAGTGGATGATCCTCGAAGTCGTGCCGGTCATCCCGCCCGAACTGCGCCCGCTGGTGCCGCTCGATGGTGGCCGTTTTGCGACGTCGGATCTCAACGATCTCTATCGCCGCGTGATCAACCGTAACAATCGCCTCAAGCGGCTGATGGAACTGCGCGCCCCGGACATTATCGTCCGCAACGAAAAGCGCATGCTTCAGGAAGCGGTCGACGCGCTGTTCGACAACGGTCGTCGTGGCCGCGTCATCACCGGCGCCAACAAGCGTCCGCTGAAGTCGCTCTCCGATATGCTCAAGGGCAAGCAGGGCCGCTTCCGTCAGAACCTTCTGGGTAAGCGCGTCGACTATTCGGGCCGTTCGGTCATTGTGACCGGCCCGGAACTCAAGCTGCATCAGTGCGGCCTGCCGAAGAAGATGGCGCTCGAACTGTTCAAGCCGTTCATCTACGCCCGCCTCGACGCCAAGGGCCTCAGCATGACGCTGAAGCAGGCGAAGAAGTGGGTCGAGAAGGAGCGCAAGGAAGTCTGGGACATTCTGGATGAAGTCATCCGCGAACACCCGGTTCTCCTGAACCGCGCACCAACGCTCCACCGTCTTGGCATTCAGGCGTTCGAGCCGGTGCTGATCGAAGGCAAGGCGATCCAGCTTCACCCGCTGGTCTGCGCCGCCTTCAACGCCGACTTCGACGGCGACCAGATGGCCGTTCACGTTCCGCTGAGCCTCGAAGCGCAGCTGGAAGCGCGCGTCCTGATGATGTCGACCAACAACATCCTCTCGCCTGCCAACGGCAAGCCGATCATCGTGCCTTCGCAGGACATGGTCCTGGGCCTTTATTACCTGTCGATGGAACGCCAGGAAAAGACGCCCGAATTCGCCGAGGATTCAGACGGCAACCAGGTCGAGAAGCTGCAGATGTTCTCGGACATGGCAGAGGTTCATCAGGCGCTGGAAACGAAGCAGGTCTCGCTCCACACCAAGATCCTCGCCCGTGTTCCGCAGGCTGACGAAGATGGCAATATCGCCATGAAGCGGTTCGAGACCACTGCCGGCCGCATGCTGATCGGCGAATGTCTGCCGAAGAACCACAAGGTTCCGTTCGACATCGTGAACCGCCTGCTGACCAAGAAGGACATCGCCGACGTAATCGACGAAGTCTATCGTCACACCGGCCAAAAGGACACCGTGCTGTTTGCCGACGCGATCATGTCGCTCGGTTTCCGCCACGCGTTCAAGGCCGGCATTTCCTTCGGAAAGGATGACATGATCATCCCCGAAGAAAAGGAAGGCATGGTCGAAACGACCAAGGCGCTGGTTGCCGATTACGAGCAGCAGTACCAGGACGGCCTGATCACCCAGCAGGAAAAGTACAACAAAGTGATCGATGCGTGGAGCCAGTGCGGCGACCGCGTGGCCGATGCGATGATGGAAAAGATCAAGGCTCGACCGATCGGCGACGATGGTGTTCAGGCCGAGATCAACTCGATCTACATGATGGCGCACTCCGGTGCGCGTGGTTCGCCCGCTCAGATGAAGCAGCTGGCCGGCATGCGCGGCCTGATGGCCAAGCCGAGTGGCGAAATCATCGAAAACCCGATTATCTCGAACTTCAAGGAAGGCCTGAACGTCCTTGAATACTTCAACTCGACCCACGGCGCCCGTAAGGGCCTCGCGGACACCGCGTTGAAGACGGCTAACTCGGGTTACCTGACCCGCCGCCTCGTCGACGTGTCGCAAGACTGCGTCATCATCGAGGAAGACTGCAAGACCGAGAATGCGCTGGAAATGCGCGCTATCGTACAGGGCGGCTCGGTCATCGCCTCGCTTGGCGAACGTATTCTCGGCCGGACCACGGCCGAGGACATCGTCAACGCGGCGACCGATGAGGTCATCGTCAAGGCCGGTACGCTGATCGACGAGCCGATGGTGAAGGAAATCGAAGCTGCCGAAGTACAGGTGGCCAAGATCCGTTCGCCACTGGTCTGTGAAGCAAGCCAGGGCGTTTGCGCCACCTGCTACGGCCGTGACCTTGCTCGCGGTACGCCGGTCAACATCGGTGAAGCTGTCGGTGTGATCGCCGCGCAGTCGATCGGTGAGCCCGGCACGCAGCTGACCATGCGTACCTTCCACATCGGCGGTGCTGCACAGCTTAACGAAACGAGCCATCTCGAAGCGATCTCGGACGGTAAGGTCGTGTATCGCGACATGCCGACGATCGTCGACAAGAAGGGTCGGATACTGTCGCTCGCCCGCAACGGCGAACTGGCTGTGATCGACGCCGAAGGCCGTGAACGCGAAATCCACAAGGTGCCATACGGTACCGTGCTGATGCACAAGGATGGCGGCAAGGTGAAGGAAGGCGATCGTCTGGCCGAATGGGATCCGTTCAGCTTGCCGATCATCACCGAACAGTCGGGTGTCGTGAAGTATCAGGACCTTGTCGACGGTACGACGATGGAAGAACGCGTCGACGATGCTACCGGCATTGCTCAGCGCGTCGTCACCGAAATGCGTACCGCTGGTCGCAAGAAGGATGATCTGCGTCCCCGTCTGACGTTGTTCAACGATGCCGGCGACGAAAGCGAAGCCGCGCGTTACATGCTGGCACCCGGTACCGTTCTCTCGGTCGAAGACAATCAGCAGGTTTCGGAGGGTGACATCCTGGCCCGTGCTTCGCGTGAAGCTGCCAAGACCCGCGACATCACCGGCGGTCTGCCGCGTGTCGCCGAACTGTTCGAAGCGCGTCTGCCGAAGGACAATTCGGTCATCGCCAAGATTTCGGGCAAGATTGAATTCGTTCGCGAATACAAGGCGAAGCGCAAGATTGCGATCGTCCCCGAGGAAGGTGATGCAGTCGAGTACCTGATCCCCAAGACCAAGGTGATCGACGTGCAGGAAGGCGACTTCGTGAAGAAGGGTGATACCCTGATTTCCGGCTCGCCCAACCCGCACGACATTCTCGAAGTCATGGGCGTCGAGGCACTGGCCGAGTATCTCGTCAACGAAATCCAGGAAGTCTACCGACTGCAGGGTGTGAAGATCAACGACAAGCACATCGAGGTGATCGTTCGCCAGATGCTGCAGAAGGTCGAGATCACGGACGGTGGCGACACCGTTCTGCTTCCCGGTGAGCAGGTCGATCTGGAAGAACTGAACGAGACCAATGCGAAGCTCGGCAGGAACAAGGAACCCGCCAAGGGTACCCCGATCCTGCTCGGCATCACCAAGGCCTCGCTCCAGACGCGTTCGTTCATCTCTGCGGCTTCGTTCCAGGAAACCACGCGCGTGCTGACGCAGGCCGCGGTCGAAGGGAAGAAGGACACGCTGGTCGGTCTGAAGGAAAACGTGATCGTTGGCCGCCTCATTCCGGCAGGCACGGGTGCCGGCATGAACCGCATGCGCATCACCGCGTCGAGCCGCGATGCTGCTCTGCGGGCCCAGTGGAAGAAGGCTCAGGATGCGATCATCGCTGCCAATACCGCGGCGGAAGAGCACGAAGCCGAACTTGCGCAGGGACCCGAGGCGGCAATCGGCGACGATCCGCTGGCGACCATGGAAGGGGAAACCCACGGCACCGACGCCGATGCAGGCGACTACCTGAACGAGGATGCGAAAGACGGCGAATAAGTCCGCCTTACGGCAACCGCACAGAAAGGGCCCCGCTGGAGCGATCCGGCGGGGCCTTTTCGTTGTACTCGGCGCAAAGCACGCCCGCGCTTGTTTGCTTGACGGCAGGTTTGAGTAGTTGCACCTTAACTATCGGCACATGGGGGAAAGTGACCGCAATGCGGGGAATTTCGTGGCAGTAGAAGGGCCCGATACCGAAGCGTATGGAACCGGCGGAAGTCCGGACGGGCACGCTGCGGTCGGACAACTTCTGCTGACCCGCAGAATGAGAGATTTCACGACCGGGGCGACGTTGTCCCTGCTTCCAGCGCTCGGGTCGATTGTGGCGCTTGTCTACACCTTCCGCGATCAGGTTGATCTTGCGGTCCTGATAGGTTGGGCGACCATGCAGTTGGTGCTGATCGCGGTCTATGTGGTCTTTGACAGCATTCTCGACCGTGAAAGTCCCTCCCTAGGGGAGTTGCGCAGACACTGGCGCCGTTTCGTTCTGTTGCAATGGCTTGGCTCCTTGGCCTGGGCCGGAATCTTTCCGTATTTGGCGCCGGTCGCACATGGTCTGGACGCAGTTGTGCTCGCAGTTGTGGCAATCGCCGTGCTTTGCGGCGTTTTGCTGGTTCACAGAACGGCGCCGAGTGCTGCGATCTTCCACGTAGTCGTGATGGCAATTTCAATCACCGCTGCTATCTGGACCGGCACTGGTATGGCGGGTTTGCCTGCCCTGATCCTGCTCGCCCTTTTCGTCATCGCGCTGCTCGGCTCGACGCGCGAGCAGGAGCGGCAGATTGTCGAGTGGCTCGAAGCCGAGATGAATCGCCGTGAAGCGACCGACACGGTTCGCTTGTTGCTGAACGATTACGAAGAGCATTCGTCCGACTGGCTCTGGACGGTCGACGAAGCCGGCAATCTCCGTAACGTGGCTGAGCGGTTCGCAATGGCAGCCGAGAAGCCTGCCGAAACGCTCGAAGGAAAGCCGCTGATCGACATGTTCATGGCGGATGCGAACCGCGCCATTTTTGCGCGGCATCTCACTGAACGCAGCCGCTTCCACGATCTGGTGCTCAAATTGAGGATCAATGGGGAGATGCGCTACTGGAAGCTCTCCGCAAGGCCGCGCGACGATGGCCAAATCAGCGGCGTTGCACGGGATGTGACGAGCGATCGGATGATCGAGGAGCGCGTCGCCTTCATGGCGCATTACGACAATTTGACAGGGCTCGCTAATCGCTATCTCTTTAACGAACGCCTGCGTGCTGCCCTGGATCAGAACGAGAGGGTGCGCAATATTGCCTTGTTCTACCTCGATCTGGACGACTTCAAGGCTGTCAACGACACGCGCGGACATCTCATGGGCGACAGGTTGCTCCGCGAGGTCGGTAAACGGCTTGAACAGGAAGTCCGCGGCCAGGATTTGGTCGCGAGGCTGGGGGGCGACGAATTTGCCATCCTCGTCGAAACGCGTTCCGGGGCCGGCATGCTTATCGAAAGGGCGCACAGTTTCCTTGCCGCTATCCGAGATCCATTCGAAATAGATGGTCAGATCTATCGCGTGTCGGGCAGCGTTGGCATCGCCAGAAGCAGTGACGGAAGCTGCGATGCCGAGGAATTGATGCGCCGCGCGGATCTTGCCCTCTTTGCTGCCAAGAACAAAGGGCGCGACACTCTCGCACTCTACGATCAGTCCATCGATCTTGCGGCCCGAGAGCGCCGCGAAATTGAAATCGATTTGCGCGAAGCGGTGGCCCGAGGACAGCTCAACCTCCATTATCAGCCGGTGATCGACCTGCAATCGGGTTCGGTTGTCGGATATGAAGCGCTCCTGCGCTGGTACCATCCCAAGCGCGGAATTATCGGCCCGGCGGATTTTCTCGAAGTTGCGGAAGAAACGGGCTTGATCGTTCCGATTGGCGAGTGGTCGATCCGGCAGGCCTTTGCGGAAACGGCAAAGTGGGAAGGCCATTTCCGTATTGCGATCAATCTCTCGCCTACACAGGTGCGCAGCCCGCATCTGGTGAAGGTGATTGCCCAATCTTTGCATGCACATGGCATTGCGCCCGAAAGGGTGGAGTTCGAAATCACCGAGCATGTCCTGATGCAGGAAAGCTCCATCAGCATGGGCAATCTCCAGAAGCTTCGGGAGTTGGGCAGCCGCATCGCGCTGGACGATTTCGGCATCGGCTATTCTTCTCTGAGTTACCTGCGCCGTTTTCCCTTCGACCGGATCAAGATCGACAAGGACTTCGTCGACGGAGTGGAGAGTTCTGCCGACAACCAGGCGATCGTTTCGAGCATCACCAAGCTTGCCGAAGCGTTGGGCATGGCGACCACGGCGGAAGGCGTCGAAACGCGCGACCAGCTCGATCTCCTGCGCAGGCTCGGGTGTCAGGAAGCGCAGGGCTATCTGATCTGCGAACCGGTGCCTGGAGAGAACTTCGCCACGGCCGATGCCGTCGATGCCGCCATGCGCGGTGGGGCGGTCAGTGGGATACTGGCCTACCGCCGCACGCGCGAGGCAAGCGTGAAGCAAAGCCCACGACGCGCCAGCTGACCTCTCGCCAAGCCAGCCGCCCTCCGCTATCGGCGCGGATATGACCACTGTCACCCGTTTCGCTCCGTCGCCTACAGGGCGGCTTCATGTCGGCAATATCCGTACCGCCCTGCATAACTGGATGCTGGCGAGAAAGATTGGCGGCAAATTCATACTACGGATCGACGATACCGATGCCGAGCGCAGCCGCGAGGAGTATGTCGACGCGATCCGGGCGGATCTGGCGTGGCTCGGAATTCTGCCGGATGACGAAGCGCGTCAGTCAGAGCGTCTGGAGAAATACGAAGAGGCCTTTGCTTCGCTGCAATCGGCCGGCCGCGTTTATCCCTGCTACGAAACGCAGCAGGAACTCGAGCTGAAGCGCAAGATCCGGCTCGGACGTGGCCTGCCGCCGATATATGATCGCGGGGCCCTTGAACTGAGCGAGGAAGACCGTGCGGCCAAGGAGGCGCAGGGTATCGTGCCGCATTGGCGTTTCATGCTCGATCATGACGAGCAGATCGCCTGGAACGATGGGGTGCGAGGGCCACAGAAATTCGATGCTGCGCAGTTGTCCGATCCGGTCGTGCGGCGGGCAGACGGAAGCTGGCTTTACATGCTGCCGAGTGCGGTGGACGATCTCGATATGGGTATTACCCACGTCCTGCGCGGAGAGGACCATGTAAGCAATACTGCGGTGCAAATTCAGATGTTTACCGCACTAATTGCTGCAAGAGGAAGAGCGCAGCAAATTCCCAGCTTTGCGCATGAGGCTTTGCTGGTGGGGGCCGAAGGCAAATTATCCAAACGGCTCGGATCGCTTGGCTGCGATGCCTTTCGCGAACGTGGTATCGAGCCGGAAGCGATCATCGCGCTACTGGCGCGCCTCGGCACATCGCTTCCCGTCGAACCAATCGCCGAAATCGAGGCGCTTCTCGAAACTTTCGATCTTTCGACATTCGGACGGGCGCCGGCAAAGTTCGACGATGCGGAACTTGACCGTATCAACACAGCGCTTGTCCATCAGATGGAGTTTTCCCAGGTCGCCGACAGGCTGCCGCAGGGTATGGACGAGGCTGGCTGGCATGCCATCAGGCCGAACCTCGCGCATGTAAACGAGGCGGGGCAGTGGTGGGCGCTGGTCACCGGCCCGATTGACCAGCCGGAATTTACGCAGGATGATCGTGCCTATCTCACCGAAGCAGCGAACACGCTCGTTTGGAGCGATGATCCGTGGCGTTCGCTTACCGGCGCGCTCAAGGATACGACCGGTCGCAAGGGCAAACCGCTGTTCCTTCCGTTGCGCCAGGCATTGACGGGTATGGATCACGGGCCGGACATGGGGGAACTGTTGCCGCTGATCGGCGAGGGGGAAGCCCGCGCGCGATTGACCAAGGCCGCGACCAGCTAGATTTCCGCCGACTTGCGGCATGGCGCGGCGGCCCTTACCTTGGGGCACCATGCTCGATGTGCTGAACAGATCCCGGGCGCGCCCGCTGGTTGCGCTGTTACTGGCGGTTCTTTTCGCGCACGCGATTCCTTCCCAGCCCATCTCGCTCGATCGCGGACGTGGTCCGGTATTCAGTGCGGCAACGGCGGAAGTCACGCTTCCTCCGAGGGAGGACAATTCCGGCATCGTCTGCACGGTAGCGCAGCCATGTCCGGACAAAACAGCTCCATTCACGAGTATTCTGACACCTAAGGCGAGCCTGCACGCGGGCCTGCAACAAAAGCCCTGGCCGGCGCATGGGCCCCGCGCACCTCCGCTGAAGCCGCCGCCACGTTCTCTGGCATCCCCACGGGAACCACCCCGCCTGATCTGAGCCGCCGCGTCCCCGTGGGGCGCCAATTCTGTTCAGACAGGACATCTTTACAATGACAACCGATATCGACGGCGGTGCCGTCACCGACCGCTTCGACCAGATCGAGGCGACCTTACTGCGTTATCCGGAAATCGACAGTACGGAGCTGGCCGATCTAAAACGCTGGTTCGACAAAGAGGCTTCGGCGCTCGAAGTCGCCAGCCTGGCCAGCAAGGAACGCTTGCGGCAGCAGTATAGCGATTTTCGATCCGCCCATATCGACAGGCTTGGATTGGTCGAAATGGTTCTGACCGTCTTGGCAGGAATCCTGCTGCTCGGCGGAATTACAATCGTGGCGATCGGCGCCTGATAATCCGAAGACGGGCGGTGCTTTTAAAGAAAGTGTCCGCCCGTCATTCCGGTTGCACGTCGTGCTTGTCCAGTTCGTCACCGCTGATCGTCACGACATGCAGAAGGTTTGTCGAACCGGGGGTGCCGAACGGGACGCCGGCCAGTGCGATCAGCTTGCTGCCCGCTTCCCCGAAGCCATGACGCAGCGCCATGCGCTTGCCCTTGGCGATCATCTCTTCGAAACTGCCAATGTCCTTGGTCGCGACGGCGTGGGCACCCCATAGCAGACCCAGGCGGCGCGCCGTCTTCATACTCGGTGTCAGCACGAGCATGGGCACACTGGGGCGTTCGCGCGCAACCCTGCGGGCGGTAGATCCCGAACCTGTGAAGACCGTTATCGCGCTAACTGCTACCGTATCGGCCACGGTCATGCAGGCATGCGCCAGTGCGTCGGCAGTTGTCCTGTCCGGTGGCGTGTCCAGAAACCGTACCCGCGCGAGATAGGCTTCATCGCCCTCTACCTGGCGTGCGATCTTGTGCATTATGGTGACCGCTTCTTCGGGCCAGTCGCCCGCAGCGGTTTCTGCGGAAAGCATGACGGCGTCGGCGCCGTCGTATACTGCATTGGCCACGTCGGAGACTTCTGCCCGGGTCGGGGCAGGGCTTTCGATCATGCTTTCCAGCATCTGTGTCGCCACGATCACCGGTTTACCCTTGAGGCGGGTGGCGTTCACGATCCGCTTCTGGAGAGGCGGGACTTCCTGCGGTTCGAGTTCGACCCCCAGATCGCCGCGAGCAACCATGATGCCGTCGCTCATGTCGATGATTTCGTCGAGCCGGCGAACGGCCATGGGCTTTTCGATCTTGGCGCACAGCGCGCCGTAACCACCCATCAGCTTACGGGCTTCGGCAAGGTCTTCCGGGCGCTGTACGAAGCTTAGGCCGATCCAGTCGACGCCCTGACTGACTGCAAAGGCAAGATCCTTGCGGTCCTTGTCGGTAAGGGCCGGGATCGGCACTTCGGCATCGGGTACATTGACGCCCTTGCGGTCCGAAATGACTCCTCCGACTTCTGCAGAACAGAGAATTTCATTCTCGTCGGCCCGGATCACTTTCAGGCGGATCTTGCCGTCATTGATCAGCAGGCGCTGGCCTTTCTCCAGCAGGCCGAACAGTTCTGGATGCGGCAGTTCGACGCGCGTCTCGTCGCCGGGCTCAGGATTGCGATCGAGCTTGAAATGCCCGGAATGGCGGATGACCGCCTGTCCGTCCTTGAACTTGCCTACGCGTAGCTTTGGACCCTGAAGGTCAGCGAGGATCGCGATCGGGCGCATGAACTGCTTTTCCATCGCGCGGATGGCTTCGATCGTCTTTGCATGATCGGCATGTTCGCCATGGCTCATGTTGACGCGAAACGCATCGACCCCGGCCTTGAACAGCCTGGCGAGCATTTCTGGCGAGCGGCTGGCAGGACCAACGGTGGCGAGAATCTTGACCTTGCGGCCGCGAGGATCGAGCTTGGGGGCGGAATTGGCCATGGGAATGGCCTATGGCACTGCTATGCGACAAAGCAAGGACGATAGAGACATGACTACGAATGCGCCCGATGCCCTCGATCAACTCGACGATGCCGTAGCGGCAGAGGCATTTCGGCGGCTGGTACGCCATCTTCGGCACCGTCACGATGCGCAGAATATCGAACTGATGGGCCTCGCCGGATTCTGCCGTAACTGTCTTGCCGACTGGATCCGCGATGCCGGGTTCGAAGGCGACAAACTGGCGGCGCGGGAGCTGATCCATGGAATGCCGATGGATGAATGGAAATCGACCCGCCAGGCCCCGGCGACGGAAGAACAGCTTGCCCGAATGGAGGCCAGCATTGCGAAAAATCGCGTGGAGTAGCGAGTCGCCGCCTTCACCACCGCCGACAGGCTGGCTATCGAGCCGCCAACCGATTCTCAAATTCTGGAGTTTTACAAGATGGCAGAAGCCACCGACGACCGCCTGCGCCTTCTGATCGAGCGCATCGAACGGCTTGAAGAAGAGAAGAAGGGCATCGCCGACGACATTCGCGACGTTTACGCGGAATCCAAGGCGGTCGGTTACGATACGAAGATCATGCGCCAGATCATTCGTCTGCGGAAGATGAAGCCGGACGAGCGCAGCGAGCAGGAAACCATTCTCGATACCTACAAGGCCGCGCTTGGCATGGGCTGACGCTTTGCTGCGGCGGGCTGTCGGAACACGGCGCCGCTTCAAGCTGTTGGTCGGGTGAAAGGAATTCACCCATGGCCAACACCCAGCCCGTCGATACTGCCTTCATCGAAGAAACACCTGAAGAACCGCGGATGCCGGGATCGGAAACCGATCTCGATCGCAAACCCCAATGGCAGCCGCGCTATCCCGGATCGGGAAGATTGAAAGGCAAGGTCGCCATCGTAACCGGTGGCGATAGCGGCATAGGGCGAGCAACCGCGGTGCTGTTCGCCCGAGAAGGGGCGAAGGTCGCGATCGCCTATCTCGAAGAGCACGACGACGCCCAAATTACGCGGGATGCATGCGAAAAGGAAGGCGCCGAAGTGCTCCTTTCCGCTGGCGACGTCGGCAATCCGGAACATTGCAAGGGACTGGTTCGGGCCGTCATCGAGAAATGGGGCCAACTGGACATTTTGGTCAACAATGCCGGCGAACAGCATCCGGACGACGACATAACCGATATCACGACCGAACAGCTACAGCGCACCTTTCAGACCAACATCTTTTCGATGTTCTACATGACGCAGGCCGCGCGTCCGCATCTGAAGAACGGGGCGGCGATCGTCAATTGTACCAGCGTAACGATGTATCAGGGTTCTGGCGGACTGCTGGATTACAGCGCCACGAAGGGGGCGATTACGGCGTTTACCCGGTCGTTGTCTGAAAATCTGGTCGGCGAGGGTATTCGCGTTAATGCAGTTGCACCGGGTCCGATCTGGACGCCGCTTAATCCCATGGGTGGGCAGCCGCCCGAAAATATGGACAGTTTCGGCGAAGACACGCCAATGGGCCGACCGGGCGAACCGAACGAAGTGGCGCCCGCCTTCCTGTTTCTTGCCTGTCGAGACAGCTCTTACATGTCAGGACAGGTTCTTCATCCCAACGGGGGCATTATCGTCAACGGTTGATCACCGTGTCAGCCGTCCTATGTTGGCAACACAGCAAGGAACAGGAGATCCGGATATGGCAGGCCCTTGGAAAGATGCTCGCGGCATCATCGTCACAACAACCCCGACTATCGAGGGCAAGCCCATCCAGGACTATCTCGGCATCGTCACCGGTGAAGTGATCGTCGGAGCCAATCTCTTCCGCGACCTGTTTGCCAATATTCGAGACATCGTGGGCGGCCGTTCCGGGAGTTACGAACGCATCCTGCGCGACGCACGAGAGCAGGCCATTCAGGAACTTCAGGCTGAATGCGGGGGCTTGGGCGGCAATGCCGTGGTCGGTATCGATCTCGATTATGAGGTAATCGGCGATACCGGTTCCATGCTGATGGTCAGTGCTAGCGGGACGGCCGTAAAGATCTAGGCGGCGCTTCCCGCCAGCAGCACCAGCGAAATGAACGCCCCGTTGTGAAGCATGTGCAGAAGGATGCTTGACCACAGCCCGTATCTGACCCGCAAATAGCCTAACATCGTGCCCGTCGCGAATTGCGGAAGCACCAGCGGCAAGGCCATGGCCATCTGACCGGGCTGGAAATTGAACAGGTGGACGCTGGCGAAACCCAGCGTGCTTAACCAGAAAAACAGCGGGAAAAAGCGTTTGAACCAACGCATGGCATCGCGTCGGCGCAGCAGGAAAACGAATGCGAGGGCCACAATAAGTCCCACCATCACGGCCCCAGCCATTCCGGCCCATGGATTAGCGAAGGTCCCGCCGCCGACGGCTGTGAAGATACCGGCCGCCAGCAAGCCGGCAGGAACGGCCAGAAGAATTCCAAGAACGTGGCCCGGGCGCCCCGATAACCAGCCGCGGAATAGAGTCTCTTCTACCAGAGGAGCGATCACGATTACCGCAAATATGATGGCCGGGCCGATTTCCATGCCCGCAAGCGCCGTTTCGGGCACGTCGATACCGGCCGACATCGCCGCTCCGGCGATCCCCAGAAGCACGCTCATTACGATCAGATCGAGGACGAACAGCCGAAGTACGGCGATAAGGCTCATGATTTTTGGCAAGGGGGCGCGGGCGGGCAATGTCGGGCGCTTCAGAAAGCGGGCGAATTGAACCCATTCGCTGCGCATCGAAATCGCAGGCGCAAGACTTGTCGTTCCGGCGTTCATGCGGCTAAGGCGACCCCCGAGAATCTCTGACGAGAAACGTCCCAACCAATCGAGCTACGAAGCGAAACCATGGCCGGTCATTCCAAATTCAAAAACATCATGCATCGCAAGGGCGCGCAGGACAAGAAGCGCAGCGCGATGTTTTCCAAGCTGTCCCGCGAAATCACGGTCGCGGCGAAGATGGGCATGCCCGATCCGGACATGAACCCCCGTCTGCGCCTGGCGGTCAACGCGGCGAAGGCGCAGTCCATGCCCAAGGACAACATCCAGCGCGCGATCGATAAGGCGAGCGCGCAGGACGGCGAGAACTACGAAGAAGTGCGTTACGAAGGCTATGGCCCGGGCGGCAGCGCGATTATCGTCGAAGCACTGACGGATAACCGCAACCGCACCGCGACCAACATCCGCACCGCCTTTTCCAAGAATGGCGGCAATCTTGGCACCGAGGGCAGCGTTGCCCACGGGTTCGAGCGCCTTGGCCTGATTTTCTACCCGGCCGAAGCAGGCAGCGAAGACAAGATCCTCGAAGCGGCGATGGAAGCCGGGGCGGAAGATATCGCGAGTTCGGATGACGGCCACGAAATCTGGACCGCGGCCGAAGATCTCCACCAGGTTGCCTCCGATCTCGAGAAATCGCTCGGGGAAGCGGAAACCGTCAAGCTGGCGTGGAAGCCGAACCTTACCGTCGACATGGATGAGAAGAATGCGTCCACCCTGCTCAAGCTGATCGACGCCCTCGACGACGATGACGATGTGCAGACCGTGTGGGGCAATTACGATATCTCCGATGAAGTGATGGAAAAGCTGGATTAAACCAGCCGTGCTCATCCTCGGTCTCGATCCCTCGCTCAGTTGCACGGGGTGGGGCGTGATCCGGTCCGAGGGCGCACGTATCACGCATATCGCCAACGGGCAGGTGCCGACCGATCCGAAAGCCAGCATGGCGCAGCGGCTGGGGCTGTTGCAGGCATCGCTCGCGGAAGTGATTGCCGTCCACCAGCCCGGCCGGGCGGCGGCGGAAGAAATCTACGTCAACAAAAATGCACAAACGACGCTTAAGCTGGCGCAGGCGCGGGGGGCTGTGCTGGCGACGTGCGGAACGGCGGGGCTGGCGGTCAACGAGCATGCTGCGCGCTTGGTGAAGAAGGCGGTGGTGGGCACCGGCGCAGCGGAGAAGGCGCAGGTGCAGGCGATGGTCAAGGTCTTGTTACCAGGCGTAAAAATCGCGGGAGCGGACGCGGCCGATGCGCTGGCGGTGGCCATTGCGGACGCCCATTTGACGAGGACGTTATGACGATCGAATTTTATGGCATCCCCAATTGCGATACGGTCAAGAAGGCCCGAAAATGGCTCGATGGGCAAGAAATTCCCTATGTTTTTCATGACTATAAGAAAGAGGGTGCCGATCCGGAAAAGCTGCGGGAATGGATCGGGGCCAGGGGCGTGGATACCATCCTGAACCGCCGGGGGACGACCTGGCGCAAGCTGGCGGACGCGGAGAAGGCCGATATCGACGAGACGAAAGCGGTAGGTTTGCTTGAGGCCAATCCCAGCATGATCAAGCGGCCCGTGGTCGAATATGCCGGCGGCCTGCTGGTCGGGTTCGACGAAACCGAATGGGCCGCTGCCCTCAAGTAACGACCGGCCGGGCACCATACGGTTGGCGATATGCATGTTAATCGAGCGTTTGATCTGCGCCGAACATCCCTGCCGAACAGTACGAAACGGCCACGAACAGGAGCTTTGTCGACCATG
Source organism: Qipengyuania pacifica (assembly GCF_019857205.1). GTDB lineage: Bacteria > Pseudomonadota > Alphaproteobacteria > Sphingomonadales > Sphingomonadaceae > Qipengyuania > Qipengyuania pacifica. Next base: position 139,645 of record NZ_JAHWXO010000008.1, read on the forward strand.
ATCCGTGCGATCTTCGCCCATTGGCCTGCGCTTCGATCGATCGCGCTCCTTGCCGTGCTGTTGACGGCGCTGCCGCTGCAGGCTTCCGACTTCATCGTGATCGCGCATCGCGGCGCCAGCGGCGAACGGCCGGAGCATACGCTGGCCGCTTATGAGCGCGCGATCGATCAGGGGGCGGATTATATCGAACCCGATCTGGTGGTGACCAAGGACATGGTGCTGGTCGCGCGCCATGAAAACGAATTGTCGGACACGACCGATGTCGCCGCCCATGAGGAATTTGCCGACCGCAAGCGATCCAAGACCATCGACGGGCGATTGGTGAGCGGCTGGTTCGCCGAAGATTTCACCCTGGCCGAGCTGCGCACCCTGCGCGCGAAGGAACGCCTGCCGAGCCTGCGGACGAAGAATGCGCAGTTCGATAGTCTCTATGCCATTCCCACCTTTGCCGAGATCCTGCAGCTGGTGGAGGCCAAGGAAGCCGAGACGGGCAGGCGCGTCGGCATCTATCCCGAACTCAAGCATCCCGATTTCCTGCTGCAGCAGGGTTTCGACACGGTGGACCTGCTGGTCACCGCCTTGCGCCAGGCCGATCTCGACGATGCGGAGGATGCGGTCTTCATCCAGAGCTTCGAGGTGGGCACGCTGCGCCGCCTCAACACGATGGTCGAGGTGCCGCTGGTGCTGCTGGTGACGCCGGGTAGCGGCCCGGCGGACGAACCGGCCCTGTCCTATGAAGAAATGCTGACACCTGCCGGGCTGGCGGAAGTGGCCAAATATGCCGATGCCATCGGGGCCGACCTGCGGCTGGTATTCAACGCGGACGGGACCTCGACCGGGCTGGCAGAAAAGGTGCACGGGGCAGGCCTGAAGCTGCATGGCTGGACGCTGCGCAAGGAAAACGCCTTCCTGCCGCCAGCACTGCGTCGCGGCAGTGCGGAGAATGCGGCAGGCGACGTGCCGGCGATGGTCGCACTGCTGAGGGCGGCCGGGCTCGATGGCGTTTTCACCGACGATCCCGGACTGGTGGTTCCGGCCATGAATGCAGGCGACTGATCGACGTCAGGCAGCCATCGCGGGACTTTGCCGAGCCTATCGGTACCGCGCCGTGACCAGATAGTTGAGCGAGAGATCGGCCGAAAGGTGGAGGCCCTTGTCGGGCCGGAAGGAAATGCCGCGCGGTTCGCCCATCTCCAGCCCGGCATCGTCCAGCAGCGCGCCCAGTTCTTCCGGCGTGATGAAATCGTCCCAGTGATGCGTGCCTTTGGGGATCAAGCCGAGGCCTTCTGCCGCACCGATCATCAGCAACCGCGACTGCGGCGTGCGGTTCGGTGTGGACAGGACCATCAGCCCGTCGGATGCCAGCCTGCCCGCGAGCGCGGCGATGAAGGCGGGTTTGTCCGCGACATGTTCGATCACTTCCATCGCCGTGACCAGATCGAAGGTGCCGATGTCGAGTGAGCCGACTTCACCCGCGATGTAGCGGATATCGAGACCGGCACCATCGGCGTGGACGGCTGCCGCAGCGGTGTTTTCCGGCGCGGCATCGACGCCGGTTACATCTGCCCCGAGTCGCGCCATGGGTTCGCACAGGAGGCCCGCACCGCAACCCACATCGAGCGCGGTCTTGCCCGCGAGGGGATGACGCTGAGAAATATCGCCGTCCCAATGCATATCCACGCATTCGCGCAGGAAGGCGAGCCGGACCGGGTTGAGGCGGTGAAGCATGGCGGAAGACCCCTTCGGGTCCCACCAGTCCTTGGCCAGCTTGCCGAAATGGGCGGCTTCATCGGGGCGGATCGTTTGGCCGCCCGAAGTATTGCTTCGCGGTTGCGTGGTTGCATCACTCATGCGCTCTGGCTAGCAGCCGTTACCCAGCTATTCCAGCACGGAGACCTCCTCGCTTGGCCCGTATCGTGATGAAATTCGGCGGAACCTCCATGGCGGGGACCGAGCGCATCCGGCGCGTGGCCAATATCGTGCGCAAACAGCAGGCGCGCGGACACGAGGTCGCGGTGGTCGTTTCGGCCATGGCGGGCGAGACAGACCGACTGGTGAATTTCTGCCGCGAGGCGAATGCGCTGTACGATCCGGCGGAATACGACGTGGTGGTCGCGAGCGGCGAGCAGGTGACCAGCGGCCTTCTGGCGCTGACGCTGCAATCGCTGGGCAGCCAGGCGCGAAGCTGGCTCGGCTGGCAATTGCCGATCCGCACGATCGAGGCCCACGCCAAGGCGCGCATCGACGAGATCGATGGCGATGCGCTGATCGCCAGCATGGAAGCGGGCGAGATCGCCGTGATCCCGGGATTCCAGGGCGTGGGCGACGATGGCCGCATCACCACGCTGGGACGCGGCGGTTCGGACACCTCGGCCGTGGCCGTGGCAGCGGCGATCAAGGCCGATCGCTGCGATATCTATACCGACGTCGACGGCGTCTATACGACCGACCCGCGCATCGTCGCCAAGGCGAGGAAGCAGAAGGCGGTCACTTACGAAGAAATGCTCGAGCTCGCGAGCGTGGGGGCCAAGGTGCTCCAGACGCGTTCGGTCGGGCTTGCCATGAAAGAGGGCGTGCGGGTGCAGGTCCTTTCCAGCTTCGTCGGCGAGGATGCCATCCCTGCCGACGACCTTCCGGGTACGATGATCGTGTCGGAAGAAGAAATGAACGAACTGGTGGAGAAGGGCGATATGGAACGCCAGCACGTGACCGGCATCGCGCATGACAAGAACGAGGCCAAGGTGATCCTTACCCGCGTGCCCGACAAGCCGGGGGCGGTGGCGCATATCTTCGAACCGCTGGCGGCGGCGTCCATCAATGTGGACATGATCATCCAGAACGTGGGCCGCGACAAGGGCGAGACCGACGTGACCTTCACCGTGCCGCAGACCGATCTGGCACGCGCGCAGGCGCTGCTGGAAGACAAGCGCGAGGACATCGGCTTCAACCGCCTGATCACCGACAGCAAGATCGCCAAGATTTCCGTGGTCGGGGTGGGGATGAAGAGCCATGCAGGCGTCGCCAGCACCATGTTCCGCGCGCTGTCGGATCGCGGGATCAACATTCAGGCGATCTCCACCAGCGAAATCAAGATCAGCGTGATGATCGACGAGGACGAGACCGAACTGGCGGTCCGGGTCCTCCACACCGCCTACGGGCTGGATGCGGTGGACGAGGCCGTCGCGTGATCCGGCGCGTCGCAACCGCGATTGCAAGCGTGCTGGTGGCGGTGGGTCTGGTCTATCTGGCCTATGAGGCCGGGGTTGTCATCGGTCTGGGAGCGACGCGCACATGAGCCATACCGCGAAAATCCTGCTGCTCGGTTCGGGCGAGCTGGGCCGCGAATTCGTCATTTCGGCAAAGAGGCTGGGTGCCTATGTGGTGGCATGCGATGCCTATGACGATGCGCCGGCCATGCAATTGGCCGATGCGCGCGAGGTGTTCTCCATGCTCGACGGCGAAAAGCTGCGCGAAGCGGCAGAGAAGCACCGGCCCGACTATATCGTCCCCGAGATCGAGGCGATCCGCACATCCGTGCTGGCCGAACTGGAGGACGAGGGCTTTACCATCGTCCCGTCGGCCCGCGCGGCGCAACTGACGATGAACCGCGATGCGATCCGCGATCTTGCGGCGCATGAGCTGGGCCTCGTCACGTCGAAATATCACTATGCCAAGAACCTCGAAGAGGTGAAGGCGGCGGCGCAGCACACCGGCTTTCCTTGCGTGATCAAGCCGGTCATGTCCTCGTCCGGCAAGGGCCAGTCGACCGTGCGCGACGAGGCCGGGCTGGAGGCGGCATGGGATTATGCCCACGCCAACATGCGCGGCGACCGGCAGCGCGTGATCGTCGAGCAGTTCGTGGATTTCGATTACGAGATCACCCTGCTGACAGTTCGCCACAGGGACGGCGTGACCTTCTGCCCGCCCATCGGCCACCGGCAGGAGCGCGGCGATTACCAGGAAAGCTGGCAGCCGACGCCGATGTCGGATCAGGCCATCGCCAAGGCGCAGGAAATGGCGCGGACCGTGGTGGACGATCTGGGCGGTTATGGCCTGTTCGGGGTCGAGTTCTTCGTGAAGGGCGAAGAGGTCATCTTTTCCGAGCTGTCCCCCCGGCCGCACGATACCGGCATGGTCACGCTGGTGAGCCAGAACCTGACCGAATTCGACCTGCACGCCCGCGCCGTGCTGGGCCTGCCCGTTCCGGCCGATCTGCGCGCCCGCCCGGCGGCAAGCGCCGTGATCCTGGCCGAGCGCGATTCGAAGAGCCTGTCCTACGAAGGGCTGGCGGAAGCGATGGCCGATGGAGCGGACCTGCGGATTTTCGCCAAGCCCGACAGCCGACCCTATCGGCGGATGGGCGTGGCCCTGGCGACGGCTGGCGATACCGACGAAGCCCGGCGCAAGGCGCGCGAAGCGGCACACAAGGTGCGGATCGTCTACGGCGACTGATCAGCCGAAGAAGGCGTCGATGGCGAAGCAGGTTGCGATGCCGACGACCACGTTCATCGGCAGGCCGATCTTCACGAAGTCCATGAACCGGTAGTTCGCCGCGCCGTAAACGAGCGTGTTGGTCTGATATCCGATGGGCGTTGCGAAGCTGGCGCTGGCGCCGAGCATGACCGCGACCACCAGTTCGCGCGCATCGGCGCCCGTCACCCCGGCAAGGCCGATGGCGATGGGCGTCAGAATGACCGCGACGGCATTGTTGGTCACGCTTTCGGTCAGCAGGCTGGTCAGGGCGTAGATCGCAATCAGCAGCAGCAGCGGCGACGCATTGGCGAAGACCGGTTCGAGGGTCGCCACGATCAGTTCGACCGTACCGGCATTGTCCAGCCCGACGCCGAAGGCGAGCATGCCGAAGATGAGCACCAGCGTATTTCCGTCGATCGCCGACCACGCTTCTTCCGGTTCGAGGCAGCGCGTCGCCAGCACAAGACCTGCACCGATCAGGGCCAGCGCCTGGATCGGCCAGGAAAAGATCGCCGCGAGCAGGACGACCGCGGCCAGCGTGCCGATGGCGATCGGGGCGCGGGCGCGGCGGAAGGCGCGGGTCGGCGCCTGTGTCACCGTGCCGAGCATGACGTTGTTCTGCAGCGCCTGCACGGCATCGGCACCGGCTGCGATCAGCAGGCGATCGCCAGCCCTCACGCGCACTTCGGCAAGTTCCGGACCGGCGATATGGCGCGGACGCGACAGGCCCAGCACGCGCACCTTGAGCTTGGCAAGCATGGGAATTTCCGCAAGCCGCCGCCCGATGATGGGGTGGGAGCTGGAAACGACCGCTTCGATCAGGGACAGGTCGGCGGGACGCCCGCTGCCCGCCGTATCGACGCCGCCGCCCACGCCGGTAAGGCCGGTGCGGAAATCGAAGGCTTCCGCCAGCGAAGCGAGTTCGGCGGGACTGGCCCCGACCACCAGCTGGTCGCCCACGCCGAGGATATGTTCGCCGATATCCTTGCGGATCACCTCGCCCCCGGCCTTGATGCCGATGATCTTCACGCCGGGGCGGCGCACCAGCTTGGTCGATCCGAGTTCCTGGCCGATAAGCGGGCTGTTTTCGGAAACGACGAGGTGGGAGAGGTAGAAATCGCTTTCCGTATCATCGTCGAGCGCGCGCTGCGGGCGATCGGGCAGCAACCGGGGCCCGGCAAGCACGAGATAGGCGGTGCCTGCCAGCGCCGCGACGAGACCCACGCCGGTGATTTCGAACATGCCGAACGGAGCGAGCCCCTGTTCGCGCGCGACGCCATCGACGAGGAGATTGGTCGAGGTGCCGATCAGCGTGAGCGTGCCCCCCAGGATCGAGAGGTAGGAAAGCGGGATCAGCAGGCGCGTGGCCGCGGTTCCGAGCGAGCGGGCGAGGCGTTTGACCACCGGGATCATCACCAGAACGACCGGCGTGTTGTTCATGAAGGCCGAGGCCGCAATGGTGCCGAAGCCGATTTCCGCCAGCGCCAGCCGGGGCTTGCGCCGGGTGCGGCGGATGATCCAGCCCGACACTTCTTCCAGCGTGCCCGTGCGCAGCAGCGCGCCCGACAGCACGAACATCGCCGCGATGGTGATGGGCGCGGGGTTCGAGAACACGCCGAGCAGTTCGTCGGTGGAAATGAACCCCAGCAACAGCATGATCAGCGCGCCGAGCGTGGCCACGACCACCGGCGGCAGACGTTCCACCACGAAGCCGGCGAACAGGAGGAAAAGGAGTATCAGCCCGATGAGCGGGTGATAAGCGGCGACCGAATCAGGTAGAAGCGATGGCATTCAAATGTCGGCTACAGTAAAAGTACGGGATGCCTAGTTAAATCGAATGAGTGCATGTGCTTGCTAGGATTGCGGGGTGGGCTTAAGCGATCTCATCATGAACAGTTACTCCAAGACTTCGCGTTTGATGCAGCGCGGTTGCGATTTTCTCGGCAGCGAAACCGCCATTCTGTGCGGGGCGATGAGCTGGGTGTCCGAACGCAATCTCGTCTCTGCCATTTCGAACGCCGGCGGGTTCGGCGTGATCGCCTGCGGGGCGATGACGCCCGATCTGCTCGACACCGAAATCGCCGAAACCCGCAAGCTGACCGACCGCCCGTTCGGCGTGAACCTCATCACCATGCACCCGCAGCTCTTCGACCTCATCGCCGTGTGCGAAAAGCACGCCGTGGGCCATGTGGTGCTGGCCGGGGGCATTCCGCCCAAGGGCAGTGTCGAAGCGATCAAGGGCGGGCAGAACCCCGCCAAGGTGATCTGTTTCGCGCCGACGCTGGCTCTCGCCAAAAAGCTGCTGCGCTCCGGCGCGGACGCGCTGGTGATCGAAGGCATGGAAGCGGGCGGCCATATCGGCCCTGTCTCCACGAGCGTCCTGGCGCAGGAAATGCTGCCCGAACTTGCCGAAGACCATCTCATCTTCGTCGCCGGCGGGATCGGCCGCGGCCAGGCGATCGCCGGCTATCTGGAAATGGGCGCGGCGGGCGTCCAGCTGGGCACGCGCTTCGCCTGCGCCACCGAAAGCATCGCGCATCCCAACTTCAAGAAGGCTTTCTTCCGCGCCAGCGCGCGCGATGCCATCACCAGCGTGCAGGTCGACCCGAGGCTGCCGGTGATCCCGGTGCGCGCGCTCAAGAACAAGGGTACGGACGAGTTCACCCGCAAGCAGATCGAGGTGGCAGGCGTGCTCGACCGCGAGGAAATCGCGATGGCCGAAGCGCAGCTCCAGATCGAACATTACTGGGCCGGTGCGCTGCGCCGCGCCGTGATCGATGGCGATGTGGAGAACGGCAGCCTCATGGCGGGCCAGTCGGTCGGCATGCTGAAGGAAGAAGAGCCGGTGGCCGTCATCATCGAAAAGCTGATGAGCCAGAGCGAGGAAGCGCTCGCGCGCCGGTGAGATGACGATTCATCGCCTCGATCTCGATATAGCGATTTATCGCGATCGGGTGCAGGTGACGCATCGCCCCACCGACACGTTCGTAGACCAGCGCGCGGAATATGCGTTCTCTTCGGACAGTTCCGTAGTCGCCAACCCGCGCTATCTGGAGGACACGATCGTGCGTGGGATCCGGCAGGTCATCGCGACCGGCGGCTTTTCGTTGCGCGATCCGATCGCGCGGGTGGTCAGCTGCGAATCCCCGCTGGGCGAGGCCGACATGGAGGTCGTGCGGACCGCGCTGATCGAAGCGGGCATGCGCAAGGTGGTGTTCGAATTCGACGGATGAATTCCTGATTGTCGCGCCCCAAGCGCATAGCGCTTGCACCGACCCACAATGGCAGGACATGGAAACGGGATGTCCGAGCCCCTAGTCCTGACCCTGTCCTGTGCCGATCGCCCGGGCATCACCGCGCGCGTCACGTCGTTCCTGTTCGAACGCGGCGGCAACATTCTCGAAGCGCAGCAGTTCAACGACCGGTCGAGCGATGCCTTCTTCATGCGGGTCGAGTTCGATCCGGGCGAGGCTTCGCGCGAAATGATTCGGACAGAGTTCGCACCGATTGCCGCCGAACACGCGATGGATTGGGAGCTTGCGCTGCGCGACCGGCCGCGGCGGGTGCTCATCATGGTCAGCAAGTTCGATCACTGCCTGGCCGACCTGCTATACCGCTGGCGGATCGGCGAATTGCCGATAGAGCCCGTGGCGATCATCTCAAATCATCCGCGCGCGGCAATCGAGCATACGCATCTGGGGGGCATCCCTTTCCATCACCTCCCCGTGACGAGCGGCGAGAAAAGCGCGCAGGAGGCAAAGGTGCGCGCAATCGCCGAAGAGAGTGGGGCCGAGCTGGTCGTGCTGGCGCGGTACATGCAGATCCTGTCCGACGAACAGGCCGCGCATTTCAGCGGGCGGTGCATCAACATCCATCACAGTTTCCTGCCCGGCTTCAAGGGCGCAAAGCCTTATCACCAGGCATACGAGCGCGGGGTCAAGATGATCGGCGCGAGCGCGCATTACGTCACTGCCGACCTCGATGAAGGACCGATCATCCATCAGGACGTCGAGCCTATCAGCCATGCGGACACGCCCGATCAGCTGGTGCGCAAGGGTCGCGATATCGAAAGCCGGGTTCTGGCTGAAGCCGTCCGTCTGCATCTCGAAGACCGCGTTCTGCTCAACGGCCAGCGCACGGTCGTCTTCAGGAGCTGAGCAACGCCTTCCAGGGCGCCAAACGCGGATCGTCGCTGGCAAGGGGATCCCATACCGTGGCCATGCGTGCGCGCGCTTCGTATTCGGGAACGCCGTTTTCGAGGTCCAGCAAGTAGAAAAACGCCGTCGCCCGCCAGTTCATGATGCAATGCACATGAACCGGGCCCTTCGTATCGGCCAGCACGCGTGCCAGTTCGGCGACATGTTCGCGCCGCGGCGCATCGAAGGGAACCGGAATGTGCGAATAGCCGATCCCTTCGGCTGCCAGCTTTTCCGCTTCATCGGGTAACGCTTCGGGGTGATCGTCGAGCGCCAGATTCACGACGTGACGCACGCCCAGGGCCGCCAGTCTGGCGGGATCACCGGCCTCCAACCTGCCGGAAGTGGTGATCGCGTCCGAACGCCTGCGCCAGTTTCTGATATCGGACGGATCGCCCATGCCTACTGCGCGGCGGTGCGGGTTTTGGCGCGCTGGGCTTCCATGGCCTTGTCCTCGTTGGCGCGCTTGATCACATACTGACGGATTGCCTCGACCTCGCTCTCCGACAGGGATTTGGCGAAGCTGGCCATGCCGTTTCCTTCCAGTGCCCCGCCATGGACGATCTGAACCCAGGCCTTCTGATTGTCCAGCGCACCCGAACGCCGCAAGTCGGGAAGCTCGGTCGATCCAACCGCACCGGGAGCATGGCACACGGCGCAATAGCGCGCATATTTGGTGCGGCCGAGTTCTATCGTAGCTGCAGTGGCGCGCGAAGGTGGCGGATCGAGCGGGGTCAGGGCAAAGTCCGGCTCTGCCGGCAATTGCTCTTTGCCCCCGAGCTTGAACACGAGAAGCCGGCTTATGTTGCGAACCGGGCGCATGTTGTCGATCAGTTCCCCGTCGACCGACAGAGCGAAAGCACCGCCCCATCCGGCGAGGACTGCGACATACTGCTCGCCATCAACCGAATAGGTGATGGGCGGGGCGACAACGCCCGTCTGCGCGGCGAAACGCCACAAACGATCCCCGGTCGCGGAATTATAGGCGGCGAAGTCGCTGCCCGAATTGCCCTGGAATACGAGCCCGCCACCTGTCGCCAGAACGCCGCCGTTCCATGGCCCGGGATGTTCGACCGTCCAGCGCGGCTTCTGCGCTACCGGATCCCAGGCGACGAGCCGCCCCTTGATCGTTCCCTGCACTTCGCGCCTGATACCCAGATCGGGCGGCAGATCGCCCGCGCCCAGATCGTAGCCGATGTTGAAACCGCGGGCCCTGTCGGGTTTCCAGTTCGCTTCGGGGGAATAGAGCATCGCCGCTTCGAATGCGGGAATGTACACGAGGTTTTCGCCCGGGTCGTAAGCCATGGGATGCCAGTTATGCCCGCCAAGCGGCCCCGGCATGACCAGCGCCGGTTTGCCGGTGATGTCGATGCGCGTTTCCGGGTTCATCTGCGGCCGGCCGTCGGCGCTCATCCCGGTCGACCAGTTGAGCGGGATATAGGGTTCGGCGGAAATGAATTCGCCCGTGGCGCGGTCGAGAACGTAGAAATAGCCGTTCTTCGGCGCCTGCATCAGCACCTTTCGATCCCGCCCGCCGATCTTCATGTCGGCCAGGATGATGTGCTGGGTCGCAGTGAAATCCCACGTTTCCCCCGGTGTCGTCTGGTAGTGCCAGACATATTCGCCGGTATCGGGCCGGATGGCGACGATACTGGACAGATAGAGGTTGTCGCCTTCGCCGGTGCCGTCGGCGCCGGGGCTGCGATAGGCGCGGTTCCACGGGCTGCCATTGCCAACCCCGATATAGAGCAGATCGAGATCCGGATCATAGGCCATGGAATCCCACACGGTCCCGCCGCCGCCGATCCCGTCTTCGCCCGAAAGCGCATCGCCGCTCCAGGTTGACTGAGCTGCCTTCAGATATTCGGGCGCGTCATCGCCATCGTCGCCCGGCACAGTGTAAAAACGCCAGAGCTCGTGACCGTCCTTCGCATCATAGGCCGCAATATAGCCGCGTACGCCGAATTCGGCGCCGCCATTGCCGATCAGCACCTTGCCATCGATCACGCGCGGGGCGCCGGTTATGGTGTAGCTTTTGGACTGATCGACGGTGACCTTTTCCCAGACGACTTTGCCGGTATTGCGATCGAGTGCGATAAGCCGCCCGTCCAGCGTGCCGAGAAAAAGCGTGTCCCCCCAGGCGGCGAGCCCGCGATTGACCACATCGCAGCAAGCCTTCACGCCGGTTTCGCCGGGTACTTCGGGATCGTAGCTCCACAATGCCTTCCCGGTCGCGGCATCGAAGGCGAAGACCTTGCTCCATGCGCTGGTGACGTAGAGTTTGCCGTCCATCACCAACGGGGTCGCTTCCTGCCCGCGGGCCGTGTCCATGTCGGCAAACCAGGCAAGGCCGAGCCCGGAGACGTTTTCGCGGTTTATCTGGTCGAGAGGCGAAAAGCGCTGTTCGGCATATGTGCCGCCATGCGTAATCCAGTTCGCCGGATCGTCGGCCGCATTTATCAGCCTTATATTGTCTATGCCGCCTGCCGGTTCTTCGGCCGCGCCCACACTGCATCCCGACAAGACGCCCGCAAACCCCAGCGCGGCCAGCGCCGCCCAACCGATCCCTCGCATCGCTCTCTCCCCCGGCGACATTTGCGTCGCTCTATGCAACCTATCTTGCCTCTCCAGCGAAAGCTTGTCCATACGCTGGCTAGCTGCAACAGTGCCGGACTGACGGGACAGAGGAGAGACGAACGATGTGCGACCAAGAAATGCTGGCCCGCTGGGGACGGCAGGCGATGACGCGGCGCGGTTTCGGGGCGGGCGCGATGGCAGCGGGGGCCGTGGCCTGTGCACCTGTAGAGCGGGCAGCCGAAAGTTCGGCCGCGCAGAACAGGAGCGGACGCAAGGTCACTTTCGCAACACCTGCCGGCACGATGGATGGCGAATTCTTTCATCCCGCCAGCGGCATGCACCCTGCCGTAATCCTGTGGCCCGATATCGCCGGCATTCGCCCGGCCAAGCGGCAGATGGCACAGCGGCTGGCCGGTGAGGGTTACGCGGTTCTGCTGGCCAACCCGTACTATCGCGACGTTGCCGGGCAGCAGTTTGAAGATTTTGCAAGTTTTGCCGCCAATGGCGGTTTCGACAGGGTCAAACCCTGGCGCAGCAAGTTCACACCGGCGACAATCCAGACCGATGCGCGCGCCTGCGCCGAGTGGCTTCTGGAACAGCCCGAAGTCGATACCGATCGCGGGATCGGAACGCAGGGCTATTGCATGACGGGCAGCTTCGCCGTGGTCGCACCGTCGGCAGACGACCACATCCAGGCGGGCGCCAGTTTCCATGGGGGCGGACTGGTGCGCGAAGACGGGCCGAGCCCGCACACCATGCTGCGCGCCGATGCGCATTACCTAATCGCCATAGCGCAGGATGACGATGCCCAGGCGCCGGGCGCAAAGACCGCGCTTCGCAATGCGGCGACTGCTGCCGGGTGCGAGGCCGAGATAGAAGTCTATCCCGCCGACCACGGATGGTGCGTGCCGGATTCCACTGCCTATGACCGCGAGCAGGCGGAACGGGCATGGGCCAGATTGCTTCGCCTGTATTCCGCCGCGCTTTGATGCGCCTTTCGGTCGCTCTTGCTGCTCTGGTGCTGGCGACACCACTGGCAGCGCAGGAGTTCGAACCCGATTGCGCCGCGGCCGAGGAATTTCTCGGCAAGGCCGTTGAGCAAGGCCGCACCGTCGGTGCATCCGTGCTGATATGGCAAGGCAGCGAGGAGGCCTGCTTCGCGGCTTCCGGCGATGCTGTTCGCGAAGAGGGGAAGGCGTTTTCCCGGGATACGCTGGTGCAGGTGTTTTCGATGACGAAACCCGTCACCGGCGTCGCGCTGATGCAATTGTGGGAGAAGGGCGCATTCGGCCTCGACGATCCGCTGCATTGGTACCTGCCTGAATATCAGGCGACCCGCGTTCTGACGGGCGAGGGCGAAGATGGCAGCGCCATCGTGGCACAGCCCAGACGCGCCATCACAGTGCGCGACGTGCTGCGCCATACGGCCGGTTTCAGCTACGGCCCGGGCGGCGAGCCGCAGAATGCTGCCGATCGCACATGGCAGGAGCTGGACCCGCTGAGCGCCGACAATACCCTGGCGCAGTTTTCGCAGAAGCTGGCGCAGGTTCCCCTGCTCTACGAACCGGGCACGCATTGGAGTTATTCCGCCGGGGTCGATGTGCAGGCCCGGCTGGTCGAAGTCCTCTCCGGCCAGCCGTTCGACAGCTATGTGAAGCAGCATATCTTCGACCCGCTGGGCATGGCCGACAGCGGCTGGAAGCGCGATGAGGCGGACCTGGCCCGGCTCGCCCGCATTTACATCGCGCAGGATGACGGCACGCTGGAACCCATGCCGCGCGATGAATGGCTGAAGGCCAATTTCATGGGCAAGCCGATGACGATGGGCGGATCGGGCATCGTCACCACGGTCGACGATTACATGCGGTTTGCGCGCATGCTGCTGGGCGAGGGGGAACTGGATGGTGTGCGCATACTCGAACCTGCCACGGTGCAGCTTATGGCGACCGATCACCTGGACCCGCGCATCGGGCCCGAAAACCGCAGCTGGCTGGTCGGCAAGGGGAACGGCGGTTTCGGTTTCGACTTTTTCGTCCGCACCGGACCGCCGCTCGATGCCGAGGAAAACCGCGGCACGACCGGCGAATTCTTCTGGGACGGGCTGCCGTCCATGCTGTTCTGGGTCGATCCGGTGCAGGACATGGCCGTGGTGTTCGCGACCCAGAAAATCGATTTCGACGGCACGCTGCACCACGATATTCGCGACGCCATCTATGGTGCCGATTACATCGGGGCGAAGTAGCAGCGCCGCTTTCGCTTGCCGCCAGTCCTGCGTTCGCTACGATACCCCCCGAATAGAGGAGGGTTTCCAACATGGGCGGTACGCTCGTTCTGGCGCTGATTGTTCTGGTCGCGATACTGTTCCTGATGATGGGCGTGCGCGTGGTGAAGCAGGGGTATGTCTACACGGTCGAGAGGTTGGGCAAATACACACTTGCCGCCGATCCCGGCCTGCATCTGATCATCCCCTTCATCGACCGCGTGGGGCACAAGATCAACATGATGGAACAGGTGCTCGACATTCCCGGGCAGGAGATCATCACCAAGGACAACGCCATGGTCGGCGTGGATGCGGTGGTGTTCTTTCAGGTACTGGACGCGGGGAAGGCCGCCTATGAAGTGTCGGGCCTGCACAATGCAATCCTGGCGCTGACGACCACCAATCTGCGCACGGTGATGGGTTCGATGGACCTAGACGAAACACTTTCGAAGCGCGACGAGATCAATGCCCGTCTGCTGAGCGTAGTGGATCATGCCACCTCGCCCTGGGGCATCAAGATCACCCGCGTCGAGATCAAGGACATCCGTCCGCCGATGGATATTTCCGAAGCCATGGCGCGCCAGATGAAGGCGGAACGGCTCAAGCGTGCGGAAATCCTCGAGGCGGAAGGCGACAAGACCAGTTCGATTCTTCGCGCAGAAGGCCGCAAGCAGTCGGCCATCCTCGAGGCGGAAGGCAAGCGCGAGGCACAGTTCCGCGATGCCGAGGCCCGCGAACGCGCAGCCGAAGCCGAAGCGCGCGCAACCGAGATGGTGTCGAACGCGATCGCATCGTCGGGCAATCAGGCGATCAATTACTTCGTCGCCCAGGAATATACCAAGGCGGTCGGCAAGTTCGCCGATAGTCCCAATGCCAAGACGATCCTGTTTCCCGTCGAGGCGACCCAGCTCATCGGCTCGCTCGGCGGGATCGGTGAACTGATGCGGGGCGCCTTCGACAAGGCGGAGGGACCGGCCGACACGGGCACACCGATCGCCGAACCGCGCGACCGCGCCCCGGTACGCCGGCCCAGCGTTCCCCCGTCCAGGAACGGATAGAGGCGGGGCCATGGACGGCATCGAAACATACTGGATATGGCTGATCGTGGGACTGGCCCTGGCCGCGCTCGAGATGATCGTGCCCGGGGTCTATCTGATCTGGATGGCGATGGCGGCACTGGCGATCGCCGCGCTGGCTTTCGTTTCCGGGCCGCCGCTCGCGATGCAGATCATCGCCTGGGTATCGCTGTCGCTGATCTTTGCCTTTTCCGCCAAGCGCTGGCTGCGCGATCGGCCCATCATCTCCTCCGACCCGCTGCTGAACAATCGGACCGGCAGGCTGGTGGGGGAAACCGCACTGGTGACGAAAGTGATCGAAAGCGGCTCGGGCCGGGTCAAGGTGGGAGACGGCGAATGGAACGCGCGCGGCAGCGATGCCGATATCGGCACGCGCGTACGCATCATCGGGAGCAGGGGCTCGGATCTGCTGGTGGAGCCGGTCGCCTTGCTCGACGGCAGCGCGGCGAAAGACGCCTGATCTAGACGCTCGCCCGTTCGTTGAAGCGGCCGTGCTTGCGGTACTGCACCATCCATTTGTCGAGGAACAGGCTTAGCGGCCGCGGCGAAATGCCGAACTTGTCGAAGCCGGGGTGGTCGCCCGAAACGACATTGCCGGATTTCAACAGTTCCCACTGGTCGCTCCCCATAGGAGTGCCGGGCAGGGCCGCGAAAATCGCCGAAATCGCATCGGGCATCGGCAGGAAGCTGCGATCGCGGTATTGCGCCTCTGCGATCGCGCGATTGATGTCCATCATGGAAAGCTGTTCCGGACCGCCGAGCTCGTAGATCTTGCCGCCGAAAACATCGGGTTGCTCGAGCGCACGGACGGCGGCTTCGGCCACGTCGTCCACATAGACCGGCTGCAGTTTGGCATCCGGAGCGAAAACGGGCAGCACCGGAAGGTTCGAAATCAGACCTGCAAACATGTTGATGAACTTGTCGTCCTTGCCGAACACGATGCTGGGGCGAAGGATGGTCGCTTTCGGAAAGGCCGCAAGAACCTGTTTTTCGCCCAGCCGCTTGGCTGCTGCATATTCGATTTCGGCATCTTCGTCCGGTTCGGGCGCAATCGCGCTGACATGTACGAAGGCGCGGGCGCCTGTGCTTGCGGCGGCTTCGGCCATCCAGCCTGGCGCATCGCCCATCAGGCGGCGCAGATTGCCATCGAACGCACCGATCAGGTTCACGACCGCGTCGGCCCCGGAGATGCTACGCTCTACTGACGTGCGATCTGCCGCATTGCAGCGCGCAAACTGGATCTGGCCGAGATTGGCGAGGGGCTTCAGCTTGAAAGCCTTGTCGGGATTACGACTGGCGATGCGGACGCGCGCGCCACGTTCGAGCAGGGCCTGGGCAACGTAATTGCCGAGAAAACCGCTGCCACCCATCAGCACTACCAGCTTGCCGTTCAACGCGCCGCTTTTCGCCATGGTATTCGCCTGTATCCTCGAAGGTGGAATCGTTGCTGCGCCCCTAGCCCCAACCTTCGCTGTGCCGCAAGCGTTCCGACATGTGCGAAAGCCATTGACAGAGGAGGGCGCCCTTCGCTAGTGGCCCGCGCCTACCCGCAGCCGTGCTTCGAAGACCGGCTTTGCGACAAGTGTGCCCAGATGGCGGAATTGGTAGACGCACCGTCTTCAGGTGGCGGCGCTCGCAAGGGCGTGGAGGTTCGAGTCCTCTTCTGGGCACCATTTGTTCTTCTCACGTTCTCCCAAATAATCTATAAAACCCGCAGAAATCCTAGGGATTTGGCCCTTGGATCGTTCCGGATCGTCCCGCCTGTTCTCGGGGGTTCCAGACACTTTTGTGGGCCTTTTGAGGCCGTTTCGCAAAGGCCCAGATGAAAAGGCCCCCACATGCCGCTGACAGATACTCGCCTCCGCGCTCTCAAGCCCAAGGACAAACCGTACAAGGTAACCGATGAGCGCGGCCTATATGTCGAGGTCACGCCGACCGGCAGCAAGCTTTGGCGATTCCGATACCGGATCGGTGGTGCGCAAAAGAAGCTCTGCATCGGCAGCTATCCTGACATCAGCCTCAAGCAAGCCCGAGACGCAGCCTACGAGGCACGACGAGCTGTTGCTTCTGGGGGCGACCCGGCCTTTGAGAAGCGGAAGCGGAAAATCCGCGCCGAGTTCCTTTCTGCACAGACGTTCGAGGCAGTCGCGCGTGAATATATCGAGCAGATGATGGTCCAGAATGGCCGCGCCGATGGCACGATCGTCAAGGCCAATTATTTCCTCGACAAGCTTGCGCCTGCCATCGGTAACCGACCCATCCACGAGATCGAGCCGTTCGAAGTCCTGGCTCCTCTGAAACGACTGGAAGCCACTGGTAAGCACGAGACTGCGAAGAAATGCCGCTCGTTCGCAGGCCGCGTGTTTCGTTACGGTGTCGCTACCACCCGCTGCAAATCCGATCCGACCAGTATGCTGAAGGGCGCTCTCGTAACGCCGAGAGCCACGCATTATGCAGCAATCCTCGAGCCCACCGAGCTAGGCGGGCTGCTGCGCGCAATCGACGACTTCACTGGCTACATGGTGACCAAGTTTGCTTTGCAGATCGCGCCGCATGTGTTCGTACGTCCCGGCGAACTCCGCCACGCCGAATGGCATGAGATCGACCTGGTCGATGGGGTCTGGAAGATCCCTGCCGGTAAAATGAAAGCGCGCCGAGCGCATGCCGTCCCGCTGTCCAAGCAAGTTAGAGGTTATCTCACAGACCTGGCCGAGATGCTCGGCCGCGAAGGATATGTCTTCCCGTCTGCGCGCAGCTCCAAGCGTCCCATGAGTGAAAACACGCTCAATGCCGCATTTCGTCGCATGGGATATTCGAAGGAAGAAGTCACCGCGCATGGACTCCGGGCGACAGCATCGACATTCCTGAACGAGTCGGGCCTTTGGAATCCCGATGCGATCGAGCGTGCCCTGGCACATGGCGACAGCAATGTTGTGCGTGGCATCTACCATCGCGGCAAACATTGGGAAGAGCGCGTGCGCATGGCTCAATGGTGGAGCGACTACCTCGATGAGCTCCGGACAGGAGGAAAGGTCATCATGGGAAAGTTTGCGAATGGTTGATCGGAAGAACGAATTTCTTCTCAGCCAGTGCAGGATTGAAGGCTCAGGACGAGCCCTATCAGGGACACTGACGCGAGCAAGGCGAACTCAATTCTGATGCCCCAGACTTTAAGCCACTTCCGCATCGTGCTGAGCCTCAGTTCGCAGAGCTTTGGCAGCTAAGCTGATCGAACCGTTCAGCAACAGTCTTCCACGTTGCTATGCCTGCCTCGTCCCCTTCGTTGGAAAGTCGCTGGATCTGCTTTGCGATAAACGCGGCTCCCTCTTCGCCATGGTTCTTTTCGACCCAAAGTGCAACGGCCCACAATTCTTGATCGCGGTTCAGCACCATGGTTCACGTCGCCCGGTCCAGGTCCGCGCCAGCCCTTCGCTGACCAACTGATCGCCAAGCGAGCGGCCGCCGCGCGTTACGACCCGCAGTTTACGACCGTACTGATCCTCATCTCTGCTTCCGATGGTCCTCAGTTCAAAGGGTCCGCCATTGAGCAATTCGACAAGGCGATGCGTCGCGCGCATGCCGAGTTGGTATTCATAATCGCAACGAGGCTCGCTGATCTCTGGTGTATCGATGTCAGCAATGCGGATCTTTACGCCATCAAGCCAGAAGGTATCTCCATCCACGACGCATGTGCGCCGGACGGATCCGCAAATGTCGAATTGTGGGAAGCTCGCTTGCTGGAATAAAGTTTGAGGCTGCTGATCGTCGTTAGCAATGCTGGCATCATGGACTGGCCAGGTGAGTGCCAGCATCCCTCCAGCAAATACGATCGCGAATGCTCCCAATCCCAACGCGATCTCCTTTCTCAGCTTCCGGCGCTTCTGTGCCTTCAACGACTTGCGAAAATCGAACGGCTCACCGGGGGTCTCATTCACTAGCGTTGTCCGTTTTCATTCCGGCACATGATTTCAGACAATAGCCGGAAATCAGGCAGTTTCGTCAATTGTACGTACCAATTGCTTGCCAACGTCCCAACACGGACCGGACATATTGCGGTGTTTCACCGTTGCTGGGAATGCCGCGTGATCGGGAGACGGCACCTGGGCCCGCATTGTAACCAGCCAAGGCCAGGTGGACCGCGTCGAACCGGTCCAACATATCGCGAAGATACCGGGCGCCACCGTCGATCGATGCAAGAGGGTCATGACGGTTCCGGACGCCCAGTTCGCGCGCCGTGGCCGGCATAAGCTGCGCCAGCCCGGCAGCACCGGCTGGACTCACAGCCATCGGATTAAAGCGGGATTCAGCCCAGATAAGAGCACGAAGCAGGTTGGTCGGAAGCCCGTAACGGCGCTCAGCCTCGGCTATCGCCGCCATATACAGGCTTTCCCGATAGGATATGTTTGCTGGCTCGGCCTGGTAGATTGCAGGAAGATATTGCCTTGCCGGCTGCTGGTCCGTCTTCGGCGGAACGACCGCGTGTTCGAACAAGGTGAAATCCTGGGCGCGGACTTGCTGAGAGGAGGTCGCGATCATTCCCAAACAGGCGACCGCTATCGCGGTCCGACGATTGAGGCGGGTCATCTCGAGTGGTGCTCCATTGATTCGAATCGATATAGAACATAAGTAGAACATATGCCTGTAGGAAATCGGGAATTGGATTTTGGGGCTTTCGACCAAGCAAAAAGCGACATCGGGAGGTGCGATGCACGGGATTCGCGCAGGCTGATCGCGCAACAGCGCTGACTGTGCCGGCATCTGAGCGAAGAGAGCCGCGATATGCGCGCAGGCGACCGAAATTCGCGCGAATCGTCGGAGGAAGCTGATCGTTCCTTCCTCTATGTTCTCTAAATGTTCTTTTTGTTTTCCTACAGGCTTCCTTCGCGGTTAGCCGGAGAGTCGATCACTCTGGAGATAAGGATTCGTCGATGACCAACATGGCGCTCTTTGCCGAACAACAGGTTCGCGCCGACCTCGCCCGGCTGCTTTTGGCCGCCGTCGAAGCCAGCGGCCGTGCCCGCTGCGACATCGCTCGCGACGCGCAGATCCATAAGGATGCCCTGCGCCGTGTTCTTGCGGGCGAACGCTCGGCCAGCCTCGGCGAAGCCTTGCGCATTCTTGCCGCGAGCGGCGTCGCGCCGCACGCACACCTGCTCCTGTTCCTCGTCAGCGGCGGCGATCACGCGATTGCGTGGCTGCAATCGGACCTCGCGCAATTCTTCGAGGACTTTTCCGGCGAACTGCCTTCAGCGCTCGAGCGTGTCTTGGGCAACCAGGTTCACGATGTGAAGCCGCGCTGGGCCAAGGGGACCGCGCACCGCGTCGCCCGCTTGCTCTCCGACCACATCGACGAGCTCGAACGCAAGGATGCGCTGCTTGGCGATGTCTTTGCCGGTGCCGAGGGAGGCCATCGTGGGTGAAGAGATAGACAAAGGAGCGACCGAAACCCGGCGGGTGACGCGGCTCATTCGCCTGCCCGAAGTTCAGCATCGCGTCGGGCTTGGCCGTTCGACAATCTATCGCTGGATGGCCGAGGGCAAGTTTCCGAAGCCCGTGCAGCTGGGTGGATATGCGGTCGCATGGGCAGAAGACGAAGTGGAGGCCTGGATTTCGGACCGCCTGAAGTGACCGCTTATTGGTCTGGAGCTGACTGGTTGGAGGCGGACGTGCCATCGACAGGGGCAGTCAAAGGCATCCTTTGCGCGGTCGCCGGATCGAAGCAGTCGGCCCGATACCCTCGAGTATTGGGAGCGCTCGTCGCTGCAAGAACCGAGCTGATTTCGGAAGCCACCGGCGCCTATTAAGGAACATACAATATTGAGTAGGTCGAGCCGATCATGACAAAGTGCATCGAACAAGATTTCCCGTGTCAAAATCAAGAGTACGATGCGTTCGATCAAATAGCGCTCTTAGAACTAAGCCAGCCAATTTCTGCCCATGAGTTGGTGAACGAGAGCGCATTTTGTGCGGAACTGCCGGTCGACGACGAACTTCGTATTGGGAACATAACGTACAAGCTCTATCTTAAATTCCTCCGTGGTCAGACAGGCCTCTATCACCTGTGGGTAGACTATGACGCCTGCGACGACCATGGCAATTACACGATGTTATGCGTGTATGTCGGGAAAGGGTTTGCTGAGCTTCGCGTTGATAGCCACGTCAAAAAAATGGCCGAAGAATGCCCAGCTATACGTGACATTCACCAGCATGGAGAATCGTCTCTCTAAGTACTACGAGCAATTGTTTCTCGATGTGTACGATTTCGAATTAAACAACATTGAGAATTCTGGCGCAGAACATCTGTTTGCGGTTTGGGATGAGGAACGCCATCACTTGGAAACGCACTTGAATGAGGTTTCCAATCTGAGCAAAATTCAAAGTTTCGACGACTGGTAAGAAGTCGTAATCCGACCGGCCTCAGGTCGAACGAACTCCAGTCTACAGCCCACGCCGTTACCGGTCTGGACGTCTGGTGTTTTGGCGCAGAGCGGCGGCTATATTACACCCCAAAAGCGACCGCCGAGCACGAATATGGCCGCATGATTCTTCAAGAGATCGCACACCTGCGTGGAGCAATGAGAGCTTCCGGATCAGATCGGCTTAAAGCCTTCGAATTGGACATCGGCAGCGTGTCCCCGCCAGATGGGCCTTTCAACGTTTTCCGCCAACGCAAAGCCAAAAGATGCGAAATTCCCCAAGTGACTGAGAGCTTCGCATTGCTTAGCGATGGCCTCTACGTTGCTCGGGATCTGAGCCACCTTTTCTGGATATCGCGCTGCTCGTACGATTACCCACTCGGGTCCATTGTCTCCGACAAATCAGATGTTCGGATCGACGTTGGGATTTGAGTGAGTGGACATGATCTCGAAACCCTTCCTTTGGAGCCATTGCTTGACAACTTGAACTGCAAAATCAAGTAGTTCCCAGTCGGTAACCTCAATGAGTTCATCTGAGGCCAGGGAAAACGGATCGACCGATTGCGCGTTTCTAAGGTCGATCAAGCCCCAACCGCCCAACTGCGGTTTCCAGCCTGTCAGCGTCCTTCCCATCGGCCAGAGGTGACCTTCCCCCCGAAAAGTGGTCCGTTTTGAGAGTTAGGATTTCGGCTATTTACGGCTTGAAAGGGGCTGATGAATGGCACGGAAGAGATACACGCCGGAACAGATTATCGGGATACTGCGTGAGGCCGAAGTTCGGCTCTCGCACGGAGAGAAGATCGGGGAGATCAGCCGATCGCTGGGGATTTCGGAGCAGAGTTACTATCGCTGGCGACGCGAGTACGGTGGGCTGAAGGTCAGCCAGGCTCGGCGATTGAAGGATCTCAAGAAGGAGAACCAGCGGCTCAGGAAGGCGGTGTCTGATCTTACGCTCGATGCGCTGATCCTGAAGGAGGTTGTCGAGGGAAAGTACTGAGCCCTTCACGGCGTCGGCTGGCCATCGACCATGTGCAGGAGGCATTGGATATCTGCCAGCGCCGTGCCTGCCGGGTCGTTGCCCAGCACCGCTCGACCCAGCGCAAGCTGCCCGCACCACCAGCCGACGAGAAGCCGCTGACAGCTGCAATCATCCGGCTGGCCCAGCAATATGGTCGCTACGGCTATCGCCGGATCACGGCGCTGCTGCGCAATGAAAGTTGGTTGGTGAACGCCAAGCGGGTCGAGCGGATCTGGCGCCGTGAAGGGCTCAAGGTTCCGCAGAGACAGCCAAAGCGCGGGCGTCTGTGGTTCAACGATGGATCATGCGTGAGGCTGCGTCCGCAATATAGTGGCCATGTGTGGAGCTACGACTTCGTCATGGATCGCACCCATGACGGCAAGGCCTTCCGCATGCTTACCGTGATCGACGAGTACAGCCGCCAGTGCCTGGCGATCCATGTCCAGCGCAAGCTCAAGAGCGATGATGTCCTGGCCGTGCTGACCGAGCTGTTCCAACGCCATGGTCCGCCTGATCACATCCGTAGCGATAATGGCGCTGAGTTCACTTCTCATGCCGTGCGCGACTGGCTCTGGCGGATTGGTGTGAAGACTCTCTACATCGAACCCGGATCACCATGGGAGAATGGCTACAACGAATCCTTCAACGGCAAGCTCAGGGATGAGCTTCTCAACGGGGAGATCTTCTACACTCTGAAGGAGGCAATCATCCTGATCGAGCGCTGGCGTATCCACTACAACACCGTCCGGCCACA
>NZ_JAHWXO010000009.1 GCF_019857205.1 Qipengyuania pacifica
GATGGCATCAAAGGCTTGAAAGGAAAACTTGAGGCAAGTGATCGAGGCTCGGCTTATCTAAAGGCGCTTCGGAAGAAGGAAGCATTTGCGAAGTTGCTCGAGGATTGGCGTTCATTTCCGTCGGCTCAGGAAATTATCGCCTATTTCTTGTCTCGCATCGATTCTTGTTTCGAGGCGCATATCGAACCTCTGCTCGGCATTGCCTCAAATGACGAGATTGATCGCGCTATCGACAGGCATTTAGTTCAACCCGTCCTCGAGGAGATGGGAACCGGGCCATTCATGCTAAATTCAACGCATGTGAACGGAATGATCTACTGGCTTGCCGAGCAATGCTACGTCAGGTGGCACCAATGATACAAATCGCCTTTGAACCTGCCTACGATCCATACCACACAGCATTTCGATTTTTGCTCCAGGGCAAATATGCAGCCGAGTCAATTCAAATCTCAAAAGCTCGTATATTTGACATATTTGTTCTCGAACCCTTTAGAATTGAGCGCATTCGAGTGCCAAACTCCATGAAACGCAGAAAGTCGCTGGCAGTAGCATGCCAGCCCCCGTTTTATGGCCAACGTCCAAGCACGCAATCACTCTTCAATCAAGCTCGCGCGATCCAGGATGCCGCCCTCCAAACAATGGCACTCAGAGGCCTCATCGCGTTAGACAAATATGAAATCGGACAACTTGAAGTGATTGGAGAGCGTGTGCCAGGCGAGATGTCTCGCTTAATTAATTTGGAGATTGAAAGACTCAGACCTGTTCTGCAATTTTTAAATGATGATTTGGGTCAATTTCCGTTCGATGGCGTAGGCGGCATAAAAGACCGTACGCAACTTGGTGAATTTAAATATGACGTCGTTTAGACCAAATCTAACCGTTAACCGACTGGTCGTTAAAAGGGAACGGCACATTGCTTACGATGCGCATTTTCACGCTGGTTTAAATGTTATCGCTGGCGAAAATAGCTCAGGCAAATCAACGGTATTGGACTTCCTCTTTTATGGCCTTGGCGGCGATCTATCGGACTGGCGAGAGGCGGCGCTGCTGTGCACAGAAGTGGTCTTGGAAGTAGAGATCAATGGCTTAAAGGCGACTTTGGCCAGAGAAATTTCGGATAAGTCAGGTCAGCCAATGAGGATTTCGTTGGCATCATTTGACGATAGCAATGCCAATTCCGACTGGTCGATCCACGCTTATAGACGGTCGGACAAGAAGGAGAGCTTCTCACAAGTCTTATTTCGACTGTTAGGTATGCCGGAGGTCACAGGCGATGCTAACAGCAGCATCACGATGAACCAGATGCTTCGCCTGCTATATGCAGACCAGTTGAGCCCTGTGGATCGCATCTTTTTGTTTCAGCCCTTCGATACCGCCCTTACCCGACAGACCGTTGGTGACCTACTGTGTGGGGCGTACGATAACTCGTTGTACCGCAGTCAACTCCGGTTGCGGGAAGCGGAGAAGTCGTTGTCGGCAGTGACCGCAGATTGGCGAAATGCCATATCAGTCTTTAGTGGTACCGAACATGACATCTCATCGGAGTGGATTGAGGCGGAGAGGCGCGAGGTCCAAACTGAGCTAGCCGCAGTTCGAAAACACGCTGCAGCGCTGGAAGAGCGCATTTTCAACGCAGAAGTCTCCGATGGACTCACTTTGGATGAGCAAAAGTCCGTTTACGAACAATTGTCGGAGACCCAGGCTCTTAAGCTTGATCTAGAGAGTAGAATCGACGCTATACAATTGGAGATGAAGGACTCCGAGGAGTTCATCAATGCACTTCAATCTAAATTGGACCAACTCCAAAATGCCGGCATAACAGCGAAATATCTTGACGGAATATCGTTTATTTACTGCCCATCTTGTTATGCGCCGATAGAGGAAGTCGGGGATCACGCTTGCACACTCTGCAAAGCACCTTTTGACAAAGATCGTGCTAGGTCACGGATTCTCGCGATCATCAATGAAACTGGATTGCAGATTAACCAGTCTCGACTCCTACAAGAGGAGCGGCAAAAAGATCTCCAAAAGCTGGATGCTGAATTACAGGTTGTTGACCGAAAATGGGCTTCTTTAAATGCTCGTTATGCTTTGCTGAACCGACTTCCTTCAACCGAATTCAGAGCAGATGCTCGCAAACTTTATGGTCGTGCGGGCTATCTCGAGCGACAGCTAGAGAACTTGAGCGAAAAGGCATCAGTGATCGAGCGCATCGAAGCCCTTTCCGACGCGAAAAAGCGACTAAATGCAGAAATCTTGGATCTAAAGCACACAATCGAAGCCGGTGAGAGGGTTCAGCGCAATCAACTATCAAGAGCGTATTCGGCAATTTCCGATAACACCGTTGCCCTCCTCAGGAGAGACCTTGATCGTCAGGATCTCTTTCAGAATGCACAGTCGGTTACATTCAGTTTTGGTGATGATCGTCTGGCCGTGAATGGCGAGAGCTTCTTTTCTGCAAGTTCTATGGTTTTTCTAAGAAACAGCTTTTTTGCCGCCTTCTTCAAGTCGTCATTGGAAGACCCGAAGTTCCGGCATCCACGAATTCTCCTGATGGACACGATAGAAGACAAAGGCATGGAACCTGAACGGAGTCATAGGTTTCAGTCACTACTGAGAGAAATCAGTGAAAACTCAAGAGTCGACCATCAGATAATTTATGCGACAGCAATGCTAGAGCCGTCCTTGCAAGAGAGCGATTTTATCGTTGATCGCTTCTATACACACGAGAATCGGACATTGAATATATTACCTTAAGGCCAAGAGAACTGTTCCCCAACCTTTGAAAACTATTTCTTTTGCCTGATCGCTTTTTGTTGGCAGGCGCGCGAAAAAAGTGTTTATATTCCTTGCCACTCTTCCCTCATCCGCAGCGTTTCAATAAACGCTTCCTGCGGAATGCTCATATTACCATAATCGCGCATCCGGGCCTTGCCCTTTTTCTGCTTCTCCAGCAGCTTCTTCTTGCGCGTGATGTCGCCGCCGTAGCATTTGGCGGTCACTTCCTTGCGCAGCGAGGCGATTGTTTCGCGGGCGATCTCCTTGCCGCCGATGGCGGCCTGGGTCGCGATTTATAAACGAACGAAGGCGTCACTAGTGGCGTTCAGCGGCCCGCTCTCGCAGGCCGCCCTCACCTCACCTCTTCTTGCGCGCCTTGCGGGCGGCGTATTTCGCGTCGCGCTTGGCTTTCAGTTCCGCTTCGGTCGGCTCCGGAATGGCGGCGGCTTCGGCGGCTGCCTCGGCAGCGGCGATCTTTTCGGCCTTGGCCTTGGCGATCGCTTCGCGGCGCGCGGCGCTCTTTTCGGCGGCGGCGGCTTCGCGCGCCAGGCGGGCCTCGCGGCGCTTGGCTTCGACCTCAGGGTCGACCGGCGGCTTGGCGGCCATTTTCTTCAGCGCCTTTTCGCGGGCCTTGTCGGCCATGGCTGCGCGTTCCTGGAAAGTGGGTTGCTTGAATGAAGGCATTAGGGATCGTGTCGTTTCTGGTTGGCCGGCAGGCTGCCGGCTGGAAAAATCGGGCTGCGCGGGGTGCGGCGATTACGCCTCGCCCGTCCGCAGCGCGGCAATGAAATCCTTCCGCGGAAGGCTCGCATTACGCCCCGCCTTGTGCGGGGACAGCTCGCCTTACCGCACGCGGGCGTGTTTGAGAATGGGGATCATTTCTCAGCCATCCGCAGCGTGGCGATGAACGCTTCGTGCAGAATGCTCGCATTACCCCCCGGCCTTCGCCGGGGCAGGCCGCCCTTCGGGCGCTCCCGCATCTTCGGAAATGAGAGACTCACTCTTCTCCCATACGCAGCGCTGCGATGAAGGCTTCCTGAGGGATCGAGACGTTTCCGTATTCCCTCATTCTGGCCTTCCCCTTCTTCTGCTTCTCCAGCAGCTTCTTCTTGCGCGTGATGTCGCCGCCGTAACATTTGGCGGTCACGTCCTTGCGCAGCGCGGCGATGGTTTCGCGGGCGATGACCTTGCCGCCGATGGCGGCCTGGATCGGGATCTTGAACAGGTGGCGCGGGATCAGGTCCTTCAGCCGCTCGCACATGCCGCGGCCGCGTTCTTCCGCCACGCTGCGGTGGACGATCAGCGACAGCGCGTCGACCGGCTCGTTGTTGACGAGGATGTTCATCTTGACGAGGTCGCCCTCGCGGCTGCCGATCTGTTCATAGTCGAAGCTGGCATAGCCGCGGCTGATCGATTTCAGCCGGTCGTAGAAATCGAACACCACTTCGTTCAGCGGTAGTTCGTAGCTCACCTGCGCGCGGCCACCGACATAGGTCAGATTGGTCTGGATGCCGCGGCGGTCCTGGCACAGCTTGAGGATCGCGCCGAGATATTCGTCGGGCGTGTAGATGACCGCCTTGATCCACGGTTCTTCCACCGTCTCGATCCGGTTGACGTCCGGCCAGTCGGCGGGATTGTGGATCTCGATGGTCTTGGCGTCCTCGTTCTTCGAATGGCCGAGGTGGACCCGGTACACGACCGACGGGGCCGTGGTGATGAGGTCGAGATCGTATTCGCGGCTGAGGCGTTCCTGGATGATTTCCAGGTGCAGCAGGCCGAGGAAGCCGGCGCGGAAGCCGAAGCCCAGCGCGGCGCTGCTTTCCATCTCGTAGCTGAAGCTCGCATCGTTCAGCCGCAGCTTGCCGATGCTCTCGCGCAGCTTCTCGAAATCGGCGGCGTCGACCGGGAACAGGCCGCAGAAGACCACGGGCTGGACTTCCTTGTAGCCTTTCAGCGCCTCGGGCGCCCCGTTCTTCACCGTGGTGATGGTGTCGCCGACGCGGGCCTGCTCCACCTCCTTGATCTGCGCGGTGATGAAGCCGATTTCGCCCGGGCCGAGTTCCGGCAGGTCGGTGCGCTTGGGGGTGAAGCAGCCGACGCGGTCGATCAGGTGCTGGGTGCCGCCCTGCATGAACCTGACCTGCTGGCCCTTCTTGATGACCCCGTCCATCACGCGCACCAGGATGACGACGCCGAGGTAGGGGTCGTACCAGCTGTCGACCAGCATGGCTTTCAGCGGTGCGTCGCGGTCGCCCGTGGGCGGCGGGATGCGCTTGACCAGCGCTTCCAGCGTTTCCTCGATGCCGATGCCGGATTTGGCGCTGGTGAGGACGGCGCCGCCTTCCTCCCACGGGCCGGTGGCCTCGATGCCGACGATTTCCTCGATCTCCTCGGCCACGCGCTGCGGTTCGGCGGCGGGCAGGTCGATCTTGTTGATGACGGGGACGATCTCGTGGTCGTGCTCGATGGACTGGTAGACATTGGCCAGCGTCTGCGCTTCCACCCCTTGCGCCGCGTCCACCACCAGCAGCGCGCCCTCGCACGCGGCCAGGCTGCGGCTGACCTCGTAGGCGAAGTCGACGTGGCCGGGCGTGTCCATGAGGTTAAGCTCATAGGTCTCGCCATCGCGCGCGGTGTAGTTGAGGCGCACGGTCTGCGCCTTGATCGTGATGCCCCGCTCCTTCTCGATGTCCATGTTATCAAGGACTTGCTCGGACATCTCCCGGTCGGTCAGCCCCCCGGTAAACTGGATCAACCGATCAGCCAACGTCGACTTGCCATGGTCGATGTGGGCTATGATGGAGAAATTGCGGATCTTGGAAAGGTCGGTCATTGCGCCGCCCCATTAGCCGCGCCGCGCCGCCCTGTCAGCAGACAAAGCTACACCTGTGCCGCTTCCTTGCGACCGGTCTGTCTCGGAGCGCTGGCCGAAAGGTTGAATTGCGCGAAGCCCGCCCCTGCCCCGCTATCCGGAGCCATGGCATATTTGCCCGGCGAAAGCGCGGCCAGCGGCACACCAGCCGTCGCGAGTTCGTAAGGGCTCACGCGGTGCCGCGTGCACAACCCGCCTGCCCCGTCATCGACCAGTTCCTGCTCGAATTCGAGGCCCTGCGTATCGTCCATCGTCCGGCGAACGGTACACACAGCCAGCTGGCCCTGCCCGAAGTCGAGTACGAACATCGTCCCAACCGGCACATCCTCGAGCCCCTGGATCATCGCCCCTGAACGCGAGAGATTGCGCAGGGTGACGTCGTAATAGTGATCCTCGTGGATCACGCCGATCTTGCGGAAGACCGTCCGGCGGGAAGCGCGCTGGGTACCGCTATCCGTGGGCGCAAGCGTCCATTCCCCATTGGCGAGCTCCTGACATACCTGTTCGTTCGAAAGCGCCTCGGAATAGACAAAGCCGCTGACCTGATCGATGCCGAGCCGCTTCAGTTCGTGCATGAGATCGAGCGCGTGGACGCCGGAGGCCGTCGTCTCCATTCCCATGGCGTCAGACAGCGCGATTACCGCCCGAACGAGATCCATATCGCCGAGATCGTTGCCCATGATCGGTTCGAAGAATTGCGCACCGATACGTAACGCGCTCAGCGGCGCCCGCCGCAGATAAGCGAGCGAGGAGAGCCCCGAACCGAACTGGTCGACGGTGAGCCGCACTCCGAGCTTGAACAGGCTCCCGAGCGCCTTGTCCAGTTTCGACGCATCCCCGAGGAGCACCTTTTCCGGAAAGCGCAATTCGAGCCGCGCGGGATCGAGATCCGTGTCCGCCAGCACCTGCTCGATACACTGGACAAAACCGTTGGCCTCGAACTGGACGGGGCTGATATGGAGTGACACCCGCAGACTATCCGGCCAGGAAAGCGCGTCTTCGCACGCACGTCGAATGGCCCATTCCCCGATCGGGACAATCAGGCGGCTGCCTTCGGCGACCGGCAGAAAGGTATCCGCTGGCACGCGGCCGCGCTCCTCGTCCGCCCAGCAGTACTGGGCTTCGAGAGAGAGCACGCGATTGTCTT
Organism: Qipengyuania pacifica; assembly: GCF_019857205.1. GTDB lineage: Bacteria > Pseudomonadota > Alphaproteobacteria > Sphingomonadales > Sphingomonadaceae > Qipengyuania > Qipengyuania pacifica. The sequence continues at coordinate 6,798 of NZ_JAHWXO010000009.1, forward strand.
CAAGCGAAACGACCGGCTGATATTCGAGCGTGAAGTGGCCGCTCTCGATGGCATCGGCCAGATCGTCTTCCATCCGTTTGCGCAGGTTCGCCTCGTGCTCGAGATCGGCTGCGTAAAAACGGAACTGGCCGCGCCCCCCGTTCTTTGAAGCATAAAGAGCCAGGTCGGCGGCGCGAGACAGTTCATCGCGTTCGATACCGTCATAAGGTGCAACCGCGATGCCTACCGAACAACCGATGATCGCTCGACCTTCTTCGACCGAATAGGGCTGCGAAAGGATCTGGATGATCTTCTTGGCAACTTCGCCAAGCTCTCCGCGGTCGTCCATATCAGGAACGAGTATCTGGAATTCGTCGCCACCAAGGCGGCCGATTTCCCCCCGTCCGCCGATGACGCTAGTGAGACGCTCTGCCACCTGCTGCAGCAACTGGTCGCCAGCAGCATGGCCGAGCGTGTCGTTGACCTGTTTGAACTTGTCGAGGTCTAGCATCATCAGGGCTGCACTGCGCTGCGCACTCTTGAAGGCATGCAGCGTGGAATCAATCCGCTGTTCCATCCGGTGGCGGTTTGCCAGACCGGTCAGGGAATCGAATTTGGCCAGACGGTTGGCTTCTTCTTCGCTTCTGAAATCCAGTGTGACGTCGACTGCGCTGCCGCGAAATCCGATAAAGTTCGTGTCATTGTCGTGCAGGGGCCTGCCCGAGAGCCGGAGGACGATGTCGTTCTGTGCATCACCGGCCTGTACGGTCAGATTTGCAAAACTCTTGCGGGTATTGAGCCTCAGCCCCAAAGATCGACCGTCGCCATCGCCGTCGACGGGTACCAGCAATTGCTGAAGGGGTTCGCCGGAAGCGCGTGCAAAATCTATACCCAGACCTTCGAGAATAGCCGGGCTAAGGTAAACGATCCGACCGTGGGCGTCGGTCGCCCAGAAGCCCAATGCGCCGCTGCGCTCGATTTCTTCGACCACGTCCAGCTTTTCGGAACGGGCGAAGGTAGCCGATAAAGAGCGAGATACATCTTCGGCCGGGGCCTCAGCCTCAGCTTTTCTTCCTCTCAAGAAATCGGAAAAGGGCATAGCCCCCATCGTCGTGCCGCCTCATGCAACAATTTGCCTCGGTACGAACGGCCTAGATAGTAATGGTTATTTTTAACCTAACGGCATATCCGAGACGATCAGATTCCGCTTCCGGGCTTCGGATTGCCGACTTCAACCTCGACGAACTTTTTTCGACCTGAGCCAAGCTGCTCCGCAACCATCATCGAGTAGGCATCCTGCGTGAGAGCGGCCAGGGGGCGCCCGGCTGCCTCGATCTGATAGGGCGACACACGATGACGGGTACAAAGGCCATCGGCGCCGTCGCTGATAAGCTGCGTTTCGAACTCGACGCCCTGCATCGACCCCTTCGAACGACGGACAGTCGCTACAGCCAACTGACCACCGCCGAGATCCAGAACGATATCGGTTCCTTGCGGGACATCCAGCAGACCTTCGATCATCGCGCCGGTCTTCGACAGGTTGCGCATCACCACCTTGTAACGGCTATCTTCGTGGATCAGACCGATCCGGCGGAAAACGCGCTTGCGGTCCGCGCGATATTTGGCGGGACCACGCGGTTCGTATTTGAGCTTGCCCTGTTCGAGGCGCTCCAGGAGTTCCTCGTGCGAAATCGCACGCGAGAAAATATGTCCCTGGATCAGCGTCGCGCCGCGTTCAGTGACCAGCGCCAGTTCGTCTTCCGCTTCGACGCCTTCTGCGACCGTGTCCATCTTCAGCGCTGCTGCAAGACCCGTGATGGCACTGAGAATAGCGGCGTTGTTGTTACCTTCTTCCGTAGCACCCCGGACGAAGCTCTGGTCGATCTTGATCTTGTCGAAAGGTGCCGTGCGCAGATAGCTCAGCGAGCTGTAACCGGTTCCGAAATCGTCCAAAGCCAGACGAACGCCCAGATCCTTCAGTTCTGCGAACATGCGTTGCGATCGATCAGCATCGCCGAGAAAAACGCTTTCGGTGATTTCGAGTTCGAGCCTGTCGGGTGAAAGCCCGCTATAGTGCAGCGCATTTTTCACCACATGCGCAAAGTCGTCATGCGAAAACTGGATCGCGGAGACATTGACTGCGACACGTAAATCGACCGGCCACTCCTTGGCCTGCCGACACACTTCCCTGAGCGCCCAGTCGCCCATCTCCTTGATGATCCCGATTTCCTCGGCCACCGGGATGAAGACGCCGGGCGATATGCTGCCCCGTTCGGGATGTTCCCACCGCATGAGAGCCTCGCAGGCCTGCACGGTGTGTGTCTTTGCGCAGATCAGTGGCTGATAGTGCATCGACAGTTCGCTATTGGTAATTGCGTCGCGAAGGTCTTCCTCGACCTGCCGACGATGCTTGGCGCCATCCTGCAGATCGCTCGAATAGAAACGATACTGGCCTCGCCCGCCCCCCTTGGCGGCGTAGAGCGCGAGATCGGTGGCCTTGACCAGTTCCTCGGTGTCGAGCCCGTCATACGGTGCAATCGCGATGCCAACTGATGTACCGATAATCGCGCGCGCGCCATTGATCGAATAAGGTTGGGAGATCATCTGGATCAGCCTTTGGCCCAATTCGCCCAGTGCACCCCGGTCATCGATGTCGGGAAGCATGATCTGGAATTCGTCACCGCCCAGTCGACCGATTTCGCCCTTGTCGCCGACAATACGGCCAAGTCTCGCTGCAACCTGCTTCAGCAATTCGTCGCCGGCTGGGTGGCCAAGCGTATCGTTGACCTGTTTGAATCGATCGAGATCGAGCATCAAAAGCGCGCAGGAGCGCTTGGAATTGCGGTACGCCGCGAGCGTTGCCGACAGCCGCTTGGTCATGCGGTGACGATTGGACAGCCCGGTCAGCGAATCATACTGCGCGAGCCGTTCGGCATCGCGTTGGCTTTCACGGCTGCGGGTGATGTCTTTCGCACTCCCGCGGTACCCGGTGAAGCGTTGGGCTTCATCGAATTGCGGCTTGCCGGCGATTTCCCACCACACTTCCTGGCCTGCAACGGCGAGCCTGACGTTCAACTGGCTGATCGAGTTTCGTGCACTGAGCAGGAAAGCGAGCGGCCGCTCGGTCCGGTTCGGATCATCATCCTGCTCGGTCATGAAGAGATCACCGAGGGGCTTTCCGATGGCCTCGCCGTCGTTCCAGCCAAGCTTGAGAGCGGCATTCTGGGAAAGATAGATCAGGCGACCCTGAGCGTCCGTAGCCCAGAACCAGCCGAGCCCGGCGGCTTCGAAACTGTCGAGAAGTTCAACCCGGCGCGCCGCATCGGATACGGCAATAGGGCAAAGCGGCGCATCCTCCAGCGCCTCGTCCTCCATTGTCTTGGCCCGCGTCGCCCGCGAGAAGAACCCACCCATCTAAAGCTTACCTCTAACTGAAAAACCCGGAAAGCGGCCCGAAAGCTCCGGGTAACTACTGCATTTACCGGCAATTTCTTTCCAAAGGCATAATCCCGCTGCTAGGCAGTTGGACGGCTTCGGCGAACTTGCCATGCGCACGGCAGACGTGCATCTAACGCACTGTCTTGCGGGAGAAGGACATGCGGCACATCGCAATCGTGGGTTCGGGTCCGGCCGGGTACTACACTGCGGAAGCGGCCGTTAAGAAATGGGGCGATGAGGCCCGCATCGATGTCTTCGACATGTTACCCGTTCCCTTCGGGCTGATCCGCACCGGTGTCGCGCCCGATCATCAGTCGATCAAGGGCGTTTCGCGACGTTACGAAAAAACCGCTATCGGCGACACCGTGCGTTTCGTCGGCAATATCGCGATCGGCCGCGATGTCTCGATAGAAGAACTGCAATCATTGTACGATGCGGTTATCCTTGCCACCGGCGCGCCGAAAGATCGCCTGCTGCGCATCGACGGGTCCGATGCCGAGAACGTCATCGGGAGTGCGGCATTTGTCGGGTGGTACAATGGCCATCCCGAATTCGCCAATCTGAACCCCGATCTTTCTGGCCGCCATGCGGTTGTCGTTGGCATGGGCAATGTTGCGCTCGACGTAGCGCGAATATTGTCCAAGACCGAAGACGAATTCGCCGGTTCGGACATCGTTACCCACGCGCTTGATGCACTGAGAAACAGCAGCCTCGAAAGCGTCACCATCCTTGGCCGCCGGGGGCCGCATCAGATCATGATGACCCCCAAGGAACTTGGGGAACTCATGCAGCTGGAGCGGGCCAGTCCGCAGGTCGAAAGCGCCGACCTGCCGCCGCTCGATGACGATGCCGTGCTTGAGCCGGGAATGCGCAAATCGGTAACTTTGCTGCGCGAATTTGCCGCCATTCCCCCGAATATTCATGGCGAGAAACCCATCGCGATCGAGTTCGATTTTTTCGCCAGCCCCAAGGCGATCGATGTGACTGACTGCAGAGCGACAGCCGTGGTGGTCGAACGGACCGTGGTCGAGGCTGGCCGTGCGATCGGCACCGGCGAAACCTACCGCATACCGGCAGATATCGTCATAACCTGCATCGGTTACGAGACGTCGCCCATCGAAGGCGTCCCGTTCGACGAACGTGCAGGCCGCTTCGCCAACGATCAGGGCCGCATCCTGCCCGGCCTATATTGCGTCGGCTGGGCCAAGCGGGGGCCTAGCGGGACAATCGGCACGAACCGCCCCGATGGCTATTCCGTCATCGATATCGTCGATGAAGACATCGGGTCGGGACACCGCAGACGGGGGCGCGAGGGATTCGACGATCTGGCGGCAGAGCGCCGGCTCGATATCGTCACCTTCCGCGACTGGCAAAAGATCGAGGAAGCGGAGATCGCCGCCGCGCGCGACGGGTCGCCACGAGAGAAATTCGTCGACATCGAAAGCATGATCGCTGCGCGCGGATTGTGAAGCCTGCTTGCCAAAACCGTAGCCGGCCCGCATGAATTGCCGAAATGCCGACACAGAGCGGCAGTCAAAAGTGGAGAGAACCGAAAACCATGGCGAAGCTCGAAGATGAAGCTGCCCAGTCGACCAGCGCGCTTGGGCCCCTTGTCGGCCTGACACGCGAAGACATTTTCGGTGCGGTCGCGGTCATGTTACGCGAAACGGCTTCGGACCCGCAGCGTCTGATGAAGCACAGCCGGACGATGGGCGAGGACATGATCAAGATCATGACCGGCAAGAGCGATCTCGCCCCCAATCCGAAGGACAAGCGCTTTCAGGACCCGGCCTGGCAATACAACCCGTTCATGCGCGCCGGAATGCAATATTACCTCGCCGTGCAGAAGGGCGCAGCGCACTGGCTCGAAGATCTTGAGCTGGACGAGCTGGAGCGTGATCGTGCGCGCTTCGTTTCGAATATCATCATCGACAGTCTTGCCCCGACCAATACGCTGATCGGCAATCCTTCCGCCCAGAAAATGGCCATCACCAGCGGCGGCCTGTCGCTGATCAAGGGGCTCAAGAACGCCTATGACGACATGGTCTACAACAAGGGCATGGTCAGCCAGGTCGACAAGAAACCCTTCAAGCTTGGCGAAAACGTCGCCACGTCCAAAGGCTCCGTAGTTCTGCGCACGGAGATGATGGAGCTGATCCAGTACACCCCGACGACGGACGAGGTTTACGAGATCCCCCAGCTCACCATCCCGCCGCAGATAAACAAGATGTACATCAACGATCTGTCGCCGGAAAAATCGGTGGTGAAATACCAGCTCGACAACGGCATCCAGACCTTCGTCATAAGCTGGAAGAACCCGACGAAGGATCAAGGCCATTGGGACATGGCCGATTACGTCAATTCCTGTCGGGAGGCGCTGGAAGCGGTCGCCAAGATCACCGGTAGCAAGAAGGTCAACGTTTCCGCCGGGTGCTCCGGCGGTCAGACCGCTACCATGCTGGCCAGCAAGATGGCGTCCGACAAGGACGATCTGCTCGGCGCGCTCACACTGATGGTCTGTGTCCTCCATCCCAAGCAGAACGATATCGAGGCCGGTTCGCTGGTCAGCGAAAACGGTCTTGCCCTCGCCAAACACCGCGCTGCGAAGAAGGGCGTCATCAAGGGGGACGACCTAGCCCGCGGCTTCGCCTGGCTGCGTCCGAACGATCTGATCTGGAACTACGTCATCAACAATTACCTGCTTGGACAGGACCCGCCAGCTTTCGATGTGCTGTTCTGGAATGCCGATGCGACCAATCTTTCGGGCGCGTTGATGGGCGATTTCCTGACGGTGTTCGAAACACTGGCCTTCACGAAAAAGGGCGAGGTCGAGATGGTCGATCACAAGATCGATCTGTCGAAGGTCACGAGCGATCTTTTCATCCTCGGCGGCGTCACCGATCATATCACACCGTGGAAGGCGACATACCGGTCGACCCAGCTGTTCGGGTCGAAGGACGTGACCTACGTTCTCAGCCATTCCGGCCACATGCAGGCCATTCTGAACCCTCCGGGCAATCCGAAGGCGAAATATTACATTCAGGGCGATGGCGAAAAGAAGCTCCCCGCGACGGCCGATGAATGGCTGAAGGGGACCGAAGAGGTCGCCGGTAGCTGGTGGCCTTACTGGATAGACTGGGTTCAGACGCGTTCCGGCAAGAAGAAGAAAGCCCCTGCCAAGCTCGGGACCAAGCAATACGCCCCCCTGGACCCCGCGCCCGGCCAGTACGTCTTGGAATCCTGCTGACAGGCAGTCTTGAAGGATCATTGAGTGACCGCATCGAAGAACGAACCCATGACCGCCACTATCGAAATGATGGAGGCTGGTGGGCGAACCCTGCGCGTGGCGACCTGGCGGCTGGACGACGACCTTGATCATCCCCCGATCCTGTTCTTCAATGGTATCGGCGCGAATATCGAAGCTGTCGCCCCGCTGGCCGAAAAGCTGACCGAACGCGCCTTCGTGATGTTCGACATGCCGGGAACGGGCGAAAGCCCCGATCCCGCGCTGCCGTATAATCCTTTCACGATGAGCTGGACGGCCAGGCAGGTTCTGGATCAGCTCGGGATCGCCGAAGTCGATGTGATGGGTGTTTCGTGGGGGGGTGCCATGGCCCAGCACTTCGCGCTTCAATATCCCAAGCGAACCCACAGACTGGTTCTGGCCGCCACGACGGCAGGGATGCTCATGGTGCCGGGCAATCCCGCCGCGCTGACCAAGATGGCCAATCCGCGCCGCTACATCGATCCCAAATATATGAACGAGCATTTCCAGACGCTCTACGGCGGCATCGATCCCGACGGCGGGGCAAACCAGAAGACCAGCCACATCGGCCGCCTCAAGCCGCCATCACCGCGGGGATATTTCTACCAGCTTATCGCCATGCTGGGATGGACCAGCCTTCCCGCCCTGCCCCTGATGAAGAAGGAAACGCTGGTGATGATGGGCGACGATGATCAGATCGTCCCACTCGTCAATGGGCGCATCCTCGCCTCTGCGATCCCCAATGCGCATTTGGAAGTCATAGCGGGCGGCGGCCATCTTTTCCTGCTGACGCATGCCGATCAGTGCATTGGCAAGCTGAGAGCATTTCTCGACGCTCCGACCACAGACGCGGAACTGGCCAGAGCCGCCTGAACAGCGGGACGGCCGGGATCATAAGGAATTGACGATGGCCACCGATCCCGCGCTTGCCGCAAATCCGCTCGCCAATCAGCCGATACGCCAGACCAGCGGTGAAGGCGGTGCGCTCGGCCGGACCGGATTTTCCTGGGCGATCTTCGAATGGGCCCGCAATCCCTATTACATCCTCATCGTCATCTACATCTTCGCGCCGTATTTCGCGCGGGACATCATCGGCGCGGATCTCCTCGCCAGCGGTACGCTTGCCGGTCTGCCGGACGATCAGGCGCTCGCAGCGGCCAATGCGCAGGGCCAGGCAACGATTGCCTCGGTAACGAAATGGGCCGGATTGATCGCCGCGTTAACCGCGCCGTTTCTGGGTGCCGCGCTGGACCGCGGGGGGCGACTGAAGCCCATTCTGGCAATCTTCCTCGGATCGATCGTCGTCTGTTCGGCCATGCTCTGGTTCGCGATGCCGGGCGGCCAGGGGTTGAGCGTAGGCGCGATCATGGTGCTGCTGGTCGTCGCCTATGTCAGCTACACCTATTCCGAGGTCACACATAATGCCATGCTCAGCGTTGCGGGCGAGCCCAAGCGGCTGGCGATGATCTCGGGTCTGGGCCTCGGTCTCGGCAATCTTGCTGCAACGCTAATCTTCCTCGCTATCGCGTTGCTTTTCGTTCTGCCCGCCGCGATCGGCTGGCCTTTTGCGATCCCGCAGTTCGGCGTCGACCTTTCGAAGTTCGAACATGCGCGGCTTGCCGGGCCGATATGTGCCGTCTGGCTTGCCGTCTTCTCCATCCCGTTTTTTCTCAATGCGCGCGATCCCGGCGTTCCGGGCGCGAGCTGGGCCAGCGCTTTCCGGGACGGCGCGGTAAGCGTCTGGCGCACTCTTCGTGCAGCGACCCACTACCGCGAACTGATGAAATTCCTCGTAGCACGCATGTTCTATGCCGATGGAATGGCTGCCCTCCTGGCGCTTGGCGCGGTCTATGTGGCACTCTTCCTCGGCTGGAATTTCCTGGAAATGCTGTGCTACGCCATTTTTGCCAGCGCCTGCGCCTTTGCCGGCGGGCTCATCGGCGGATGGCTTGAGTCAAAGGTCGGCGTCAAGCGCGCCCTCCTTGTCGAAATCATGTTGATGGTCCTCGCCGGGCTAACGCAGCTCAGCATAACCCGCGAAAGCCTGTTTCTCGGGCTGATCGAAAACAGTCAGGTCTGGGACGGCCCGGTCTTCCAGACACTTTCGGACATCGTCTACCTTTCGCTGATCAGCGTGGTCGCCATCACTGTTACGGCCAGCATTTCGTCTGGCCGCACGATGCTGGTGACGCTTGCCCCGCCGGGCCGCAGCGGCGAATTCTTCGGCCTCTACGCCATTGCCGGGACGATCACTGTATGGATGGGGCCGCTGCTGGTGGAACAGTTTACCCTTTGGTCGGGCGATCAGCGGATCGGCATGGTTTCGATCAACATTCTCTTCATCATCGGCTTCGCTACCCTGCTGACCGTCCGAATGCCGGAACGCGCTGCCTAATCATCGCTGGACAGGTCGGTTGCAATGTGGAACCTTCTTTCACCGGAGAGAGGAGCACATATCTATGCCCGCATACGATCTGATCATTCGCAACGGGACCATCGTCGATGGTACCGGACAGGACCGGTTCCACGGCGACATCGCCGTCAAGGATGGGCTGATCGTCCAGGTCGGCACTGTCAGCGGTGACGCCGTGGAAGAAATCGATGCTGGTGGGCATCTCGTCACTCCCGGCTTTGTCGATATTCACACCCACTACGATGGACAGGCTACCTGGGATCAGGAGATGGCTCCTTCCAGCTGGCACGGCGTGACTACGGTCGTCATGGGCAATTGCGGCGTTGGCTTCGCGCCGGCCAAGCCGGACAAGCACGAATGGCTCATCGGCCTCATGGAAGGGGTGGAGGATATTCCCGGCACTGCCCTTGCCGAAGGCATGGAATGGAATTGGGAAACCTTCCCGGAATATCTCGACGCGCTCGAAAAGCTGCCTCGCGCGATCGATGTCGGCACCCATGTCCCGCACGGCTCGGTGCGCGCCTATGTGCTGGGCGACCGCGAGCGTCCGGGCGCCGTTCCGACCGATGCCGAAATTGCCGAAATGGGCCGCATCGTCGAAGAAGGCGTTCGTGCCGGCGCTCTGGGCTTTTCCACGTCCCGCACCGTGCTTCACCGCGATATCGATGGCGAAGTCGTGCCCGGCACCACCGCGACAGCGGAAGAGCTGATCGAAATCGGCCGCGCCATGGGCCGCGCGGGCCACGGCGTCTTCGAAATGGCCTCCGACATGAAGCGCGATTGGGATGAATTCGGCTGGATGGGCAAGATGAGCCGCGAAACCGGTCTGCCCGTTACGTTCGCCGCGCTTCAGTCAATCGCCAAGGAATTACCGCTCGACGAACAGATCGCCAGCATGCGGGCGGAAAACGACAATGGTGCCAATATCGTCGCGCAGATCGCATTGCGGGGTAACGGCATCGTCATGGCCTGGCAGGGGACCGTTCATCCTTTCCGCCTCAAGCCAAGCTGGAAGGAAATCGAAAATCTGCCCTGGGAAGAACAGAAGGCAAAACTTCTCGATCCGGCATTCAAGGCTCGTATGCTCGGCGAACAGCATGACTTTTCCGACGTCAATCAGGACATCATCGGTCTCGTAATGGTCGTCTGCGGCGGCTGGAACATGCAGTTCGAAATGGACCCGGATTTCAACTACGAACCAACCATCGCCGAAAGCATCCTCGAACGCGCAAAGGCTGCCGGAGTCTCGGGCGACGAATATGCCTACGACCTGTTATGCCGCGATGATGGCAAGGGGTTCATCTATCTCCCCATCCTGAATTATGCCGACGGAAATCTCGATTTCCTGATGGATCTCCAGCAATCGGACGATACCGTCAATTCGCTGTCGGATGGCGGCGCCCATTGCGGAACGATCTGCGATGCAGCCTCCCCCACCTTCATGCTTCAGCATTGGGTGCGTGACCGGTCTCGCGGTACGATTGGTCTCGAAAACGCGATCAAGCGGCAGTGCAACGACACGGCCCGCCTCTATGGTCTCGAAGATCGCGGCGTCCTCGCGCCAGGATATCTCGCCGATCTCAACATTATCGACATGGATCGTATCCGGCTGGGCAAACCCTGGCTCGCTTTCGACCTGCCCGCCGGCGGCAAGCGTCTGTTGCAAAAGGCCGAAGGCTATATCGCCACGATCAAGAGCGGAAAAGTTACCTTCCGCGATGGCGAATGGACGGGCGAAACGCCCGGCGGCCTCATTCGCGGTCCGCAACGTGTGGAACTGCTGGAGGCAGCGGAATGAAGGCCATTCGCACAGGCGCGACACCTTCCACCCTCGATGCCCTTGTTTTTTGCGACGTGGACGGCCCGCCCGAACCGGCGGCCGGCGAGATAACCGTCGCCTTGAAAGCGAGTTCACTCAATTACCACGACTATGCAGTCGTCACCGGGATGATCCCGTCGCAGCAGGGGCGCATTCCCATGTCCGATGGCGCGGGCGTGGTTACGTCCGTGGGCGATGGTGTAACCGAGTTTTCCGTGGGTGATCCGGTGGTCAGCACCTTCTTTCCCGATTGGCTGGACGGTGCGCCCCCAAAAACGGGCTTCACCCGTGTTCCCGGTGACGGGATCGACGGGTATGCGCGCGAAGCGGTCACCGCGTCCGCTTCATCGTTCACGCGCGTTCCCAAGAGTTACAGCCATGTCGAAGCCGCAACGCTGACCTGCGCCGGTCTAACGGCATGGCGCGCCCTGTTCGTCGATAATTCGGTCAAGCCGGGCGATACGGTCCTTGTGCAGGGGAGCGGTGGAGTCTCGGTCTTCGCCCTTCAGTTTGCCAAGGCTGCGGGGGCAACGGTGATCGCCACCAGTTCGAGCGGAGAGAAGCTCGAACGTCTCCGCGACCTGGGTGCCGATCATCTGATCAATTATCGCGAGGTCGAGGAGTGGGGCGCAAAGGCTCACGAACTCACCGGCGGACATGGCGTGGATTGCGTTGTCGAAGTCGGTGGGGCCGGAACGCTGGGGCAATCGATGGTTGCGGCCTGCGTCGGTGGCCATGTCGCGCTTATCGGCGTCCTCGCAGGCTTTGCCGGACCGGTCCAGACCGGCCTTCTCATGGCGAAGAACCTGCGCGTGCAGGGCCTGACCGTGGGAAGCCGGCGCCACCAGCTAGACATGATCGCCGGGATCGACGCCAACGGAATCCGTCCGGAAATTTCCGACAGCTTCCCGCTGGAACGCCTGGCTGCCGCTTTCCGTCACCAGGAAAGCGGCGCCCATTTCGGCAAGATTGCGGTGGAAATCTGACCGGCGGAGGACCGCCAGCCGCGACCTACACCCGCATCGGCATCAGCACATAAAGCGCAGGCGAATTCTCGTCCTTGCGGATCAGCGTCGGTGCGCCGGCATCGGCAAGGTGGATTTCCACCGTGTCCGAATCGATCTGGTTGAGAATGTCTTTCAGATAGGTCGCATTGAAGCCGATTTCGAACCCGTCCGATGCATATTCGGCGGGCACTTCTTCGGTGGCTGTACCATTGTCGGGGCTGGTGACGGTCAGCGTCACCTTGTCCTTGTCGAGACCCATCTTGACCGCGCGGGTCTTCTCGGTCGCTATCGTCGCGACGCGGTCCACACCCTCGTGGAAACTCTTCGGATCAATTTTCAGGAGCTTGTCGTTACCCGTTGGAATAACACGCGAATAATCGGGGAACGTGCCGTCGATCAGCTTGCTGGTAAGGACCACACCGCCCTCGCCGCCCAGCGTGAAGCGCACCTTGCTGGCCGACAGGTCGATCTGGACATTGCCGTCCATCTTTTCTTCCAGCAGCTTGCGCAGTTCGGCCACGGCTTTGCGCGGCACGATGACGTCGGGCATGCCTTCTGCGCCTTCCGGACGCGACAGCGTGAAGCGTGCGAGGCGGTGACCATCGGTGGCCGCAGCTTTAAGCACCGGCTCGCTGTCGTCCGACACGTGGAAGAAAATGCCGTTGAGATAATAACGGGTCTCTTCGGTCGAGATGGCGAACCGCGTGCGGTCGATCAGTTCCGCCAGCGTCTTTGCCGGCAGTTCGAAACTGGTCGGCAAATCTCCTTCCACGATCACCGGGAAGTCGTCGCGCGGCAGCGTCGGCAGCGAAAAGCGGCTGCGTCCGGCCTTGATCGCCATGCGGTTTTCCGCGGCTTCCAGGCTGACCTGCGAACCGTCCGGCAGCTTGCGGGCGATGTCGAACAGCAAGTGCGCCGATACGGTGATCGACCCTGCGCTTTCGACGCTGGCGTCCATATGTTCGACGACCTGCAGGTCGAGGTCGGTCGCCATGACCTTAAGTGAATTGTCGCCTTCCGCCTCGATCAGGACGTTCGAGAGGATGGGGATGGTGTTACGGCGTTCTACGACCGATTGCACGTGGCTGAGGCAACGCAGCAGCGTAGCGCGTTCGATGGTGGCCTTCATGGTCCTACTTTCGTCCCTTTTGGGCACACAGAGGGCCGGAATCGCCCCCATCAGCGCCGGAATACGGATAATTACCCTAGCGGGGCGGTCATAGGGAGCAAGCCGCAAGCGGCCCGGTCCCGATTTCCTTGGGGAAAAGTGGTGGGTTTGTCGGACATGGCGTGGATTGCCCCCACGCCCACGCCCGCCAAAGCGCCTCCCTTATCCCATCATTGCCATTCCGCCGTTCACATGCAGCGTCTGGCCGGTGACATAGGCGGCTTCGTCGCTCGCCAGATAGGCCACTGCAGCGGCGATTTCCTCGCCCTCGCCCATGCGGCCCATCGGGATACGCGAATTGATCGCGCCCTTCTGATCGTCGTTCAGCGCATCGGTCATGGCGGTGCGGATGAAGCCCGGCGCCACGCAGTTCACCGTGATGTTGCGGCTTGCAAGTTCCTGCGCCAGGCTCTTGGACATGGCGGTCAGCCCGCCCTTGGCGGCGGTATAGTTCATCTGGCCCGGATTGCCGGTGTGGCCGACCACGCTGGTGATCGAGATGATCCGCCCGCCCTTGGCCTTCATCATGGGCCGAGCACTGGCGCGCATCAGACGGAAACTGGCTTCCAGATTGATGCGGATCACATCGTGCCATTCCTCGTCCTTCATCCGCATGGCGAGGTTGTCGCGCGTGATGCCGGCATTGTTGACCAGGATATTCATGCTGCCCAGCGTGTCGACGGTGGCCGGGATCAGTTCCTCCACCTGCTTCGCATTCGACAGGTCGCAGGTGATCTCGACATGATCGTGACCGAATTCGCTGTTCAGCTGTTCGCGAAAGGCGCGCAGCTTGTCCGAATTCGAACCCGACAGTGCCAGTCGTGCACCCTGCTTCGCCAGGGCGTAGGCAATCGACGAGCCAATGCCGCCGCTGGCGCCCGTCACGAGGGCGGTTTTTCCTTCGAGGCTGAACATCACGCGTTCTCCTTCGCGAATTTCTCGAGGTCTTCCATGGTGACGAGCGATACGGTCGCCGCGTCCTTGTCGATCCGGCCGATCATCGGGCCAAGCACCTTGCCGCCCAGTTCGACGAACCGCTCGATACCCGCTTCGCGCATGGCGATCACGCTTTCACGCCACCGCACGCGGCCGGTGATCTGTTCGACCAGCAGCGCCTGTTCCTCCGCCGGGTCGGTTACGCGCGCGGCGGTGACATTGGCGTAGAGCGGCACGGTGAACGCTTCGGGCGGCGTATCGCCCAGCGCGCGCTTCATGCGCAGGGCCGCGGGACCCATGAGCGAACAATGGAACGGCGCCGAAACGGGCAGCTTGATGCCGCGCTTGATGCCATGATCCTTGGCCATTTCGATGGCGCGGTCGATCGCTTCGGCATGGCCGGAGATGACGACCTGCGTGGGATCGTTATCGTTCGCCACTTCGCACACCTGACCCTCAGCGGCGGCTTCGGCCAGCGCGGTGGCCTTATCGATATCGGCTCCCAGCAGTGCGGCCATCGCGCCCAGTCCGATGGGAACGGCATCCTGCATGGCGATACCGCGCAAGCGCAGCAGCTTGGCCGTATCCGTCAGCGAAAATGCCCCGGCAGCACACAGCGCGCTGTATTCGCCCAACGAATGTCCGGCCACACAGTCGGCCTTGTCCGCCAGCGCGACGCCGAATTCCTTTTCCAGAACGCGCACCGTGGCGATCGAATTGGCCATGATGGCGGGCTGCGCATTGGCGGTCATCGTCAACTCGCTCTCGGGCCCGTCCTTCATCAGGCCGGAAAGATTCTGCTTCAGCGCCTCGTCGACTTCCTGAAAAACCTCGCGGGCATGCGCGCTGGCTTCGGCGAGGTCGGCGCCCATGCCGACCTTCTGGCTACCCTGTCCGGGAAAGATGAATGCAGTCATGAATTTCTCCTTGCGGGCGCGCCTAGGCCCGTGGGCCGCGCGCCTCAAGTCCGAAGGGGACAATCTTGTTGGCAGCATCGTGGCCGATATCGGCGCGGCCGAGATAGGGAATCCCGCTGCGCGCGCACCAATCCTGCGCAATGGCGATCTCGTCGCTGCCGAAAGGACGGTCGTTTTCCGGCACGTCGCTGATCCGGCCGAGCCGTAGTCCCGCAATGCCCTGCAGGTGCTGGCTGGTGTGGAAGAACAGCCGGTCCACGGCATAAAGATGCTCTGCCACTTCCTCGATCATGACGACATGGCCGGCCAGATCGGGCATCAGTTCGGTCCCCACCATCATCGCCAGCGTGGTCAGGTTGAAAGCGACCGCAGGCCGCTCGTCCAGGCCTGGTTCCAGACCGCTCGCCCCGCCTGCCAGCCAATCGAGCGCGCGTTCCACCGCCGCCTCGCCTCCGGCGCGCCTTATGTCGCCCGCCAGCGGTCCATGCGCCACCTGACCGATCCCATGGCGATACAGCGCGCCGAGCAGGAAACCCGTGTCCGAATAACCGATGAACCGTTTGCCCCGCGCATCGTCGTTCATCTGCCTCGCCGCCTCCGCCGCGATCCTGTTCGATCCGTATCCACCCATGGCAAACCAGACCGCATCGAATGCGGGATCGTTGGCACAGTCCAGCAAGGCGGCAAGGCGCACCGCGTCACTGCCGGCAAAATGCCCTTCTTCCAGAAAGCACTGTTCGTGGAACTTCAGTTCCACGTCTTCGCGGCCAGCCACCAAGGCCTGGACCGCCTCGGCCCTGTCGCGCTTCAGCCGTTTTCCGGGGGCGCAGATCGCAATTTTGACCATGTCCGTGTGCTAGCGCGCTTGTGTCGGGCGACACAACTCAATAGCTGCACCGGCATGAGCGATATGCCCACTCCAGACGAATTGTTTGCCCGCCCCTTCTTCTTCTGCGGCATCGGCGGCTCGGGAATGCTGCCGCTTGCGCAGATCCTCAAAGGGCGCGGCTGCACGGTCGAAGGATCCGATCGCAGCTACGATCAGGGCCGCACGCCGGAAAAATTCGCCGCGCTGGAAAATCAGGGCTTCACCCTGCACCCGCAGGACGGCAGCGGAATGGTTTCGGCCGAACAGATCCTCGTCGCCAGCGCCGCCATCGAAGATAGCGTTCCCGAAGTCAGCCGCGCGAACGAACTCGGGTGCCTGCGCCTTACCCGCGCGGAACTGAATTCGATCCTCTTCAATACCAGCGGCGCGGGGCTTGCCGTCGCGGGTACCAGCGGCAAATCGACGGTCACCGGCATGCTCGGGTGGATACTGCACGCCTGCGGGCGCGAACCGACGATCATGAACGGCGCGGTGATGAAGAACTTCGTGTCGCCCGAACGCCCCTTTGCCAGTGCCGTGATCGGCGGCCAGAGCCTCTATGTCAGCGAAGTCGACGAAAGTGACGGATCGATCGCGCTCTATCGCCCGGCGGTTGGCGTGCTGCTCAATGTCAGCCTCGATCACAAGAGCATGGAAGAACTGCGTCAGCTGTTCGGGGACTATCTCTCGCGCAGCCGCATCTCGGTGATCAACGCCGATGATGAAGAAGCGCTCGCACTCCTCCCGCATGCGAAGGAAGTCGTTACTTTCGGCATCGATCAGGAGAAAGCGCAGATCGGCGTGGTCCCGGGCTCGATTGCGGAAGGCCCTATGCGGCAGGCGGCATTGATCGTGGATCGCCACGATGGCAGCCAGCATCCCCTCACGCTCCACCTGCCCGGTCGCCACAATCTCTCCAACGCGCTCGCGGCGATAGCCGGCGCTGCAGCGGCAGGTATCCCGGTCGGCAAGGCGGTCGAGGCTCTGGCCGCCTTCGCCGGCCTCGCGCGCCGCTTCGACATTGTCGGCACCAGCCCCTCGGCCATTACGGTCATCGACGACTTCGGTCACAATCCCGAAAAATGTGCCGCTACGCTGCGCACCTTGAAAGCGCATCCGGGCCGCGTACTCGCGTTCTTCCAGCCTCATGGCTACGGTCCGCTCAGGCAGATGGGCGACGAACTGGCGGAAACCTTCGCCAACGAACTGGACGAAGGCGACACGGTTATTCTGTGCGATCCGGTCTATTTCGGCGGCACGGTCGACCGCAGCGAAGGCAGCGAACGGATTGTCGGCTTGATCGAACAGGCAGGCGGAAACGCCGAATATATCCCGTCGCGCGATGCGGTGGGCGATCGGCTGGCCGAAATGGCCCGCCCTGCCGATCGTATCGTCATCATGGGTGCGCGCGACGATACGCTCAGCAGTTTTGCAAGGGACCTCTTCTCACGCCTTCCGTGACGGCTGGCGATCAGTGCGCGGCAGCCTCGCCGCCATCGCCATGTCCCATGCCGAAGACCTTGTGCAGCAGGAATACGAGGACGAACCCCAGCGCAAGTCCGACCAGCGCGGATAGCCCGGCAAAGGTCAGCCAGCCCAGAACGCCGCCGGCTGCTCCGGCTACGGCGGATACGCCGTGCTCGATACCTTCGATCCAGTGCTCCGGCCCTGCAATACCGATATCCGCCAGGCCGTGCAGGATGATCCCACCGCCGACCCACAGCATGGCAATTGTGCCGATGAAGCTCAACGCCACCAGCAGATGCGGCATGAACGCCACCAGCCCGCGTCCGAAGCTCTGCGCTGCGGCCCCGTCCTTCTTGGCGAAATGCAGTCCGATATCGTCCATCTTCACGATCAGGCCGACCACGCCGTAGACGCCTACGGTCACCGCGATGCCGACGATGGCCAGAACCCCGGCGCGCGTCAGCAGATCTTCTGCCGCCACTTCGTTCAGCGTGATGGCCATGATTTCCGCAGACAGGATCAGATCGGTTCGGATCGCGCTGGAAACCCGCTGCTTCTCGAACGCGACCGGGTCCTTGATATCGTCTGCCACCGTCTGGCCATGCTTCTTGCCGCCCAGCTTCTCGGCCACCTTTTCCGCACCTTCATACGAAAGATAGGCACCGCCCAGCATGAGGATGAAAACAATCGCCTGCGGCAGGAACTCGCTCAGCAGGACGGCGCCGGGTAGCAGGATCAGCAGCTTGTTCTTCAAACTGCCCTTGGTGATGTTCCAGATGATCGGCAGCTCGCGCGCTGGCGACAGGCCGGTCACATAGCTCGGCGTAACGGCGGCGTCGTCGATGACCACGCCTGCCGTCTTGGAACCTGCCCGGCCAGCAGCCGCGGCAATATCGTCTACCGAAGCCGCCGCGGTGCGCGCAATGATCGATACGTCGTCCAGAAGGGCTACCAAACCACCGGGCATTGCGCGTCCTTGCTTATTTGAAATCCGCACCACGCTTGCCTGCCTTACGCAAACGAAGCAACTGGCGATTTCGCGCTGTCCTACATCGTGATGAAATGGCATGCAGCACCCCCTCGCCGCTGGGCGGGTCCACGGCAGGGCTTCGTCCCCCACCCCAAACGGCGGTAGCGTGGTCGCGACATGGAAGGTGACATTCCCGGCTGCCAATTCAGGACTAAATCGTTGTTTGACAAAGGGAATGACGAATGCGCGAGTTTTGAATTCACCCCCGGTCGGCGTAAACCTATTCGACCCTCGCTTGCATTCTGCGCCAATCCCGTTATGTGCGCGCATCCCCTGGGTGTACCGGGGGATTCGAAGAAAGCCGGAGGGGCCCCGCAATCCCGCGGATCAGCCAGCGATCGGCCATATGTGAAAGGACAAGGGCATGGCTCTCTACGAGCATGTTTTCCTGGCGCGACAGGACCTGAGCCAGGCTCAGGTGGACCAGCTCGCCGCCACCGCGACCGAGATTGTCGAGAATAACGAAGGCAAGGTTACCAAGACGGAAACCTGGGGCCTCAAGAACCTCGCCTACAAGATCGACCGCAACCGCAAGGCGCATTTCGTAATGCTCAACATCGAAGGCCCCGGCGCCGTCGTGGAAGAGCTCGAACGCCAGACCCGCATCAATGAAGACGTCATCCGTTACATGACCATCCGTGTCGACGAGCACGAAGATGGCCCCAGCGTGATGATGCGCAAGAACGAGCGCGATGCCAAGAAGCGCCGCGACCGCGAGGAGCGTAACTGATGGCCCGTCCGTTTTTCCGCCGCCGCAAGTCCTGCCCGTTCTCGGGCAAGAACGCCCCCAAGATCGACTACAAGGACACACGTCTGCTGCAGGGCTTCATGTCCGAACGTGGCAAGATCGTCCCCAGCCGCATCACCGCCGTCAGCGCGAAGAAGCAGCGTGAACTGGCCAAGGCCATCAAGCGCGCTCGCCACATCGGCCTGCTGCCGTACATCGTGAAGTAAGGAGAAAATCCATGGATATCATTCTCCTTCAGAGGATCGAAAAACTCGGCTCGATCGGTGACGTCGTCACCGTGAAGGACGGCTATGCCCGCAACTTCCTGCTCCCGCAGAAAAAGGCACTGCGCGCTAACGAAGCCAACAAGAAGGTCTTCGAAGCGAACCGCGATCGCCTGGAAAAGGAAAACGCGGAACGTCGTACCGAAGCCGAAAAGGCTGGCGAAAAGGTCGATGGCGTCGAAATCGTACTGATCCGCGCTGCGTCGAACACCGGCCAGCTCTACGGTTCGGTCAACGTTCGCGACATCGCTGCCGCACTCGCCGACAAGGGCCACGACATCGACAAGAAGCAGGTCATCATGGGTGATCCGATCAAGGCGATCGGCATGCATGAAGTCCGCATCGACCTCCACCCCGAGGTGTCGGTTAACATCAAGGCCAATGTCGCCCGTTCGGACGACGAAGCCGAGCTGCAGAGCCAGGGTGTCGACGTGATGGCGCAGATGTTCGAAGACGAACAGCGCGAGATCGAAGAACAGGCCGAAGCCAACCGCATCGACTCCAACCTCGAGCCGGGCGAAATTCCCGCCGACATGCTCGAAGACGGAGCGGACGAAGGCGAAGAGACAGCCGAAGGCTGATCCTCGCTTCGAAAAAGTACAATCAGGGCGCGGCGGCTTCGGTCCCCGCGCCCTTTTTGTAACAAAGCCCTGCTTATGGCAGGGAGGGACTTCATAAACACAAGAGGCAGGAGAAACGCCCATGGAATCCATCGAACAGACGCTCGACAGGCTCGAGAGCATCTATGACGCGGCAGTCGAGCGGCTGCGCGCAGACGTCATCGCCTTCGGCCGCGAACGCGAATTGCCCGCGCCGGAACGCCGCAGCGACGGCAGCTATTCCTACCCCGAACTGCGCCTGCGTTTCCGCGGCGGCGATCAGCCAGAAGACCGCAACCGCGCCTTCGGCCGCCTCAACGCGCCCGGGCTCTACACCACCACGGTCACCCGCCCGGCGCTTTTCCGCGATTACCTTCGCGAACAGCTCGAACTCATCGACGAGAATTACGAAGTCGAACTGGAAGTCGGCTCGTCACGCCAGGAAATCCCCTTCCCCTACGTCCTCGATGGCGAAGCCGGTGCGGAACTCGTCGGCGTCGATCCAAACCTCATCGCGCGTCATTTCCCCTCGACCGAACTGGCCGACATCGGTGACGAACTGGCAGACGGTATAATCCTCGGCGAACCGGACGAAGCCATCCCCCTCTCCCTTTTCGACGGCTTGCGGACCGACTTCAGCCTGGCGCGTCTTGCACACTATACGGGCACCAGCACGGAACACTTCCAGCGCTTCATCCTGTTCACGAACTACCATCGCTATGTCGATGAATTCGTGGACTGGGCCGGATCGCAGCTCGGCGCCAACGGCTACACTGCCCTGGCAGGCGCCGGCGGCCTCATGCTGACGGAAAAGACCGACAATGCCCGCGCGCAACTGTCCGATACCGCATGGCGGCGCCACCAGATGCCGGCCTATCACCTCGTCGGCCCAAACAAGGAAGGCATCACGCTGGTCAATATCGGCGTCGGTCCTTCCAATGCGAAGACGATCTGCGACCACCTGGCCGTGCTGCGGCCGGAAGCCTGGTTGATGATCGGCCATTGCGGCGGCCTTCGTCCCAGCCAGAAGATCGGCGACTACGTTCTCGCTCACGCCTATCTGCGCGACGATCACGTCCTCGACCCGGTCCTTCCGCCGGAAATCCCCCTGCCCGCCATTGCCGAAGTGCAGCAGGCGCTGGCCGGAGCGGCGGAAATGGTCTCGGGCGAACATGGGGCGGATCTGAAAAAGCGCATGCGCACCGGTACCGTGGTAACCACCGACGATCGCAACTGGGAACTGCGCTATACCAGCTCCGCCCACCGCATGAGCCTCAGCCGCGCGGTCGGTGTCGATATGGAAAGCGCAACGATTGCCGGCCAGGGCTATCGCTTCCGGGTCCCCTACGGCACGCTGCTGTGCGTATCGGACAAGCCCCTCCACGGCGAAATCAAGCTGCCGGGACAGGCCAATGCCTTTTACGAAGAAGCCATTGCTGCCCACCTCCAGATCGGTGTGACGGCCTGCAAACTGCTGCGCGATGAAGGCCCCCGCCTCCACAGCCGCAAGCTTCGCGCCTTCAACGAACCGCCCTTCCGCTAAATGGCATGATTGTGGTGCTTTAGAGGGTTAACGGTCCAATAATCCTTTTCTGCCATTTGGGCAGTAATGACCACTATCGAACTGTCGGCGGCGGCTCGCCGGCACCTGCTTGATACGTTGCAGATCGGCGCCGGCGTGCTGGCTGTCGGTGCGCTTCTGCTCGCGCCGCCTGCAAAGGGCACGATCGCATTCTATCCGTTGACGGCGTCGGCCAAGCGAAGCCTTCCTATGCTCGCCACCTCCGAAGGGCGAAAGCTCCTTTCGAAAACCGCGCTGGCCAATGGCTATATCGTCACGGGAACCCGTCCGGCTTTTGCCGATCTGCTTTTCAATCACGGCATCATTGCCCTGGCCGTCGCGGATGGCGGCTGCATCGGAACAGCTAAATGATACGAAACGAAGTCGATACCCTCAGGCAGCAGGGTATCAAATGGATTGCTGCCGCCGGATGGGGCACGACTTTCGCCATCGGCCTGCTCACCCTCTCCATGGGGCAGCAGGCTCTTCACGCATGCATGGTCAGCGCGCTGCTCAACATCGTGCCGTCGCTACACGCCTTGCAGCGCCGATCAGATCTTGCCGCACGCCTCGCAGTCGCCCTCATGGCCGCTCTGCAACCTGCATTGCTTCTTTATGCAATGCGCGGTGCCGCCTGGCAGATCGACATGCATATGTATTTCTTCGTCGGGTTGGCCCTGCTGACCGTCCTTTGCGACGCACGCCCGATCGTTCTGGCCGCCGTGGCCATTGCGCTCCATCACCTGCTGCTTGCCCTCGTATCGCCGGAATGGGTTTTCTCCGGCGGCGGCGGCATCGAACGTGTGCTGGTTCACGCGCTGGCCGTTGTTCTTCAGGCGGCGGCCTTGTGTTTCATCGCTATTCGTCTCCACGCGATCCTGTCGCATCTGGCCGATGCTCTCATGGCGAGCGAAAATGCCAATGTCCTGGCAAATGAAGCGCTCCAGCAAGCTGATGCAGAGCGATCAAAGCGTGGAATGATAGAAAACGAACAGGCCGAACGGCGCCGGGTCGAACTGCTCCGCATCGCCGAAGATTTCGAAGGGTCGGTTGCCACGGTCGCCGCCTCTGTCTCGCAAAGCGCCCTCACCCTCGACAAGGCCATGACTTCGCTTGATGGAACCGTCCGCGACACAGGCCGGCAGGCCAGCGACGTTGCCGCCTCCGCATCGCAGGTCTCGACCGCCGTAGAATCGGTGGCCAGAGGCGTTGCGGAACTGTCCCGTTCGATCAGCAGCATTGCCATAACTGCAGGACAGCAGGATCAACTTGCGAGCGAAGCTGGCGTTCGAACCAATTCTGGCGGCGAGGCAGTCACTTCGCTTTCGAAGCATTCGCAGACAATCGGCGAAGCGACCAAATCGATCGCCAGCGTTGCAGAGAAGACCAATCTGCTTGCCTTGAATGCAGCGATCGAGGCTGCGTCTGCAGGTGAAGCCGGAAGGGGCTTTGCTGTCGTGGCGCAGGAGGTCAAGGATCTGGCCAGACAGGCCGCCAAAGCAACCCAGCAAATCGACAATCTGCTGTCCGGTGTGCGTGACGGGACGGGCGAAGCGGAAACCAGTTTCGGTGAACTGAGCGAAGCGATCGAGGAGCTTGCACGGTCCGCGGCAGCAATCCGAAGGGATGTCGATGGACAGCGCGGCGCTGCAGCCATGATCGAGACGAACGCAGAAGAAACCGCCACCGGCACCGACCAGATGGCGCGGCTGAGCGCCCTTCTCGCCGAAAGTGCTGTCCAGACGGAGCACCTGTTCAGCGACGCGCGCCGCACGACCGGTGAACTCATCGCGAACATCCGCTCGCTCGAAGCATCGGCCGGTCGTTTCGTCGCCACTATAAAGGCGGCTTAACGTCATCGGCATCGGGATCGGCGCAGCATTTCACACCCGCATCGCTCGGCCTGCCACCCCCGGTATCGTACCTAACGCGCCGGGTAGGGGTCGGTTACTCTGTCCGTTTACTAAAAAGCCATCTCGTCAATTGGGAGATGGTAATGCTCAAATATCTTCTCGCTTCGGCTGTTTCGGTCGCAGGTGCACTGACCTTTCCAGCGTCCATTCAGGCGGAACCGATCAATTTTCGGGCGACGCTGCTCGTTTCGTGCATAATCGTGGTTACGGACGGAGCCTTGGCGCCCAATGGCGACTACACGTTGCTGTCATCGGAAAACACGGGCGGGCTGCCGGCGACTGCTACCGTTACCGCGCTAGGCGGCGCACCGCGCCTGACCTTTACGGCGCCGACCATAACGTCTTCGGCAGATGTTACCGGCGTGACACCCCAAATCCGGTACGTATCGCCCGGCGGGGCCAATCAACCATACACCAGCAGCCAGACGACATATAACCAGTCGGGCCTGCTCGGAACCTACACCGTCAACGCGCAGGCGTCGAAACCGACCGGTTTCAATGTCGGTACGTATACGATCGGCACGGTGCTGACATGTTCGGGCTGAGAGTTATCGCGCCGCTGCTGCTGGTCACGTCGACAGCCGCCTTGGCCGTGGGCCTTGGGCCGCTGGAAAAGAGCGGCGTGACCGCTACCGAGGCCAAGGGGTTCTATCTCACGCTGACGAACCCGTACAAGCAGCCCTTTCGCTTCCGGACATTCGTTGATGAAGAAACCCCGGCCCTGGAAGGCCGGGTCAGGATATTCCCCGAAGTCGCGCTGATGGCACCCGAATCCAATCGCAAGGTACTCGTAGTCGTGCGCGACCTTGTACCTGGCGAACAGGTCGATGTGCGCGTCTGCGCCGAAAGGATCGAAAAGAAGGAGGTCGTGGTCCATGCGAGAGTTTGTTCGAAACTCAGCGCTCGCCGTGTTGGCACTGTTCGCTAGCACCGAGGCATATGCTCAGGCGCAAGGCGTCTATCTGCCTGCGCCCCCTCAGGGGTCTGGAGGCGAAGATTCGATCGAAACTGCTGGCGGGACACGATGCCGCCACTCGATCAATTCGTCCGGTGGCTATGTCGATGTCGGGGTCAGCGGTAGCGCGGCGACGCCAGAAACCGTCGACCCGTTCCTGCAGTACCGCCCCTTTTCCAACGAGCGCGATGCACGCGCCCTGGTCTATGCCCGCGTAACGATTCCGTTGGGTCAGCGCCCGGAACGGATCGATTGCACCCGGTTGTACGAAATGGAGTTGCAGCGACTGCGCGAAGAAATCGCCCTGCTCAAGATGGCTGCCGAATAGGCTGTGCCAGTACACGTCAGGAGCGGGAACCTCACTTCGGACCGAGCGCGAAATCCACCCAGATCGTAACCTTCTGCTCCATTTCCCCGACTTCTACCGCCGGTGACGACATCGGCGGCGGTGGTGGAGGCGGAGCGCCAGCCGGCCGAATTCGCGAACCGGTCACAACGATGGATTCGTAAGTCGCAGACCGTTGCCGCTCGCTAATCCTCAGGACCTTCACAACGCGCATTCCGAAGGCAGTCGCATAAGCATCGGCCTCGGCTTTGGCCTTGGAAACCGCATCGGCCCGCGCTTTGGCGACAGCTGCGCTGTCGTCTTCAATCGAGAAGAACGGACCGTTTACATCGTTCGCGCCTGCCTCGAACAGTACTGTCAGCAATTCGGACGCCTTTGTCACATCGCGCACCCGTACCGTCACGGCATTGCGCGCCTGATAGCCAGTGATGCGTGGTGGCTCTGCGCCTTGCCGATCATAGTTGGATTGCGGGTCGAGGCTTACGCTCTGCGTCTGGATGTCGCGGGGGACCACGCCAGCCTTTTTCAAAGCCGCAACGACTTGTGCCATGGCCCGGGCGTTGCTGTCCGCAGCCTCGCGCGATGTCGTGGCAAAGGTTACGACGCCTCCTGTCAGGGTCGCCTGATCGGGCGCGACATAACTCTGACCCGTGGACTGTACTTCGAGCAGCGTCTGATTCGGTGCAAGAACCTCGGTCGGCGACGTCTGCGCCGCTGCGGTACTCGCCCCTAGCAAAGCCAAGGATATGAAAAGTGCTCTACGCATCGACTTGGGCCTCCCTGGGCATCAATGTGTTTTTCTAACGTGCGGTAGGTTGCAGTGCCCCGCGTCCTACCCCTTCCCCTTGGTCATGGTCTTGCCGTCCCGGGCACTTTTCGCAACGAAATCGATGATCATGCCGGCAATATCCTTGCCGGTCGCATTCTCGATGCCTTCCAGCCCCGGCGAACTGTTCACTTCCATGATCACCGGGCCATGATTGGATCGCAGCATATCCACGCCGCAAACGTTCAGTCCCATACGCTTGGCTGCACGCACGGCGGTGCTGCGTTCTTCAGGGGTGATCTTTATCAGCTGCGCACTGCCGCCGCGATGCAGGTTCGATCGGAAATCGTCAGGGGCACCGGTCCGCTTCATTGCGGCGACGACCTTGCCGCCAACGACCAGCGCGCGAATATCCGTGCCGCCCGCTTCCTTGATGAATTCCTGAACGAGGATGTTCACATTGGCTCCGCGAAACGCTTCGATAACTGACTTTGCGCTGCTCATGGTTTCGGCAAGCACCACGCCGATGCCCTGCGTCCCTTCCAGCAGCTTGATCACGACGGGTGGTCCTTTGACCGCCTTGATGATTTCTTCCGCCTGCTTGGGATCGTTCGCATAGGCAGTCAGCGGCAGACCCAGGCCGTGCTTTGCGAGTATCTGCATACTGCGGAGCTTGTCGCGGCTGCGGCCGATGGCGACGCTTTCGTTCAAGGGCCAGCATCCACGCATTTCGAACTGCCGCAATATGGCTAGGCCATAATTGGTGATCGATGCGCCGATGCGCGGAATGACCGCATCATAACCGACACAGGGCTCGCCGTTATAATACACCTCGGGCCGGTGGCTTGCGATATGGACAGTGCAGCGCGTCGTATTCAGAATGTCGAAATGGTGCCCACGCTCTTCCGCTGCCTCTTTAAGTCGCTGGTGCGAATAGAGGTTCGGGTTGCGCGCCAGCATGGCGATTTTCATGGTTTGTGGCCTTTCTTGACCTTCATTTCCGGCGTCTGCAGCCAGGAATAGCCGCTGTCCACGACAAACCGACGACGCAGAGACGAACGCCCGATCAGCATGGGAAACCGCATATCGCTACGGTCGGCCAGACTGATCTCGGCGCGGAATTCCACGTCCCCGATCTTGAGCGGTGTCTTGATCACGTAGCGGCTCTGGGTCTCACCATTCGAACTGGTGATTCCGCGAATGTCGACATGCACGGCTTCACATACCTGGCGCACATGCTGCCGCGAGAAATCGACCGCGAAACGCACGTATTTCTCGCCATCACGCTCGAACTCCTCAAGTACGGTGCCATGGAGAGAGGACGTACGCGCTCCCGTATCGATTTTCGCTGGAACACTGTGCAACCCCAGCTCGGGCAAATGAATCAGTTCCCGCCAACCGACGATCGGCAGTTCCTTGCGCTTCATGCTCATTCTATGATCGCCAGCCCATCGCCCCCGCCTGTTCCCGGTAGGCGGCGAAGCACCCGTCCGCTGGCAAAATCGACTTCGGCTATGGTGTTGGCCATGGTCTCAGCCACATAGATGCGCTCTCCGTTCGGTGAAAACAGGATCGTCACCTGGGTCTTCGCCTCCGCCTGATCGGGCCCCGATACCTTTATATTGCGCACGACCTTTCCGGTGGCTGTGTCGATAACGCTCAATCCGCCATCGGACAGGTTGGACGTCACCGCGTAATCACCCTGCGGTCGCACGGTAATTCGCAAGGGAAAATTGCCGGTTTCGATTCGCTGGCGCACTTCGAGAGTTCGCGGATCGAGTTTAAACGCGGCGTTTGACCCGCGAGCCGAGACCCACAGCGTATCGCCGTCATCGGACAGCCAGATCCCTTCCGGTTCCTCGCCCACCTCGACCGACTGCGGTGCACGGCGAGTCTTCAGATCGATGAGGCTGACCGTGCGAGAGCCCAGATTTGTGGTCCACGCGTGCAATCCATCGGGCGCGACGGCGAGCATGTGCGTGCCCTCCTGACCCGAACCGAATTCGAATGTTTCCGCTTCGCCCAGCGGATCGCGGATCCAGAATACCGATTTGCGGCCTTCTGCCGTTGCATAAAGATCGCCATTGGCGTGCCACACAATCCCGTGGGGGCGCGCGTTCTCGCCCAGATCGATGCTTGCCACGCGCGAAAGGTCGGCCGTGCTGAAGATATCCACTGTCTGCCCGCCGTAACAGGCAAGTGCGACATGCTTCTCGCCGGGCGAGGTTGCCAGCTCGTGCGGATTGGCACAGCTGTCGACGGTCTTCACCGCCTCGCCGCTTGCCAGATCGACTTTGGACAGCGTGTTGCCGAACTTGCCCGCAACGAACAGCGCGCCTTCGGCATCGGGAGCTGGCGACGACACGGCATCGCCGCCTCCCGCCACGGGCGCACAGGCGACCGCGAGCGGGAGGGTCAGCGACAAGGCTAAGCGGCTTACCACCCTTCGGTCTTGCCCGCGTTCTGTTCGTCCAGCCACGCCTTGAGCGGAGCGAAGTATTCGACCATCGCTTCGCCGCTCATCTGACGCTCGCCAGTGAAGGCTTCGAGCGCATCGGGCCACGGCTTGCTGGCACCCATTTCGAGCATGGCGTTGAGGTTCTTGCCCACTTCCTCGTTGCCGTAGAACGAGCAGCGATGCAGCGGCCCATCCCATCCGGCCTGATCGCAGGCAGCCTTGAAGGACTGGAACTGCAGGATCCGCGCGAGGAAATAGCGGGTGTAGGGCACATTGCCCGGCACGTGATATTTCGCGCCGGCATCGAATTTCGTCTCGTCGCGTTCGACCGGCGGGACGATACCCTGATATTCGAGCCGCAGGTCGTTCCAGCCCTTGTTGAGCTCGCCGGCGGGGATCGATCCGTCGAACAGGCCCCAGCGATACCGGTCGACCATCAGGCCGAACGGCAGGAAGGCAACTTTGTCCATCGCCTGGCGCAGCAGCAGGCCGATGTCCTTGTCGGTGCCCGGCACCTGGTTCGGCTGGAGCATATCGATCTGCACCAGATATTCGGGCGTGATTGACAGGGCGACCATGTCGCCGATGGCTTCGTGGAAGCCGTCGTTCGCGCCGTTGAGGTACAGATAATCCTGCTTGTTGTAGGCGCGCTGGTAGTAGTTGTGGCCGAGCTCGTGATGGATGGTCACGAAATCGTCGGCGTTCTTCTTGATGCACATCTTGATGCGCAGATCGTCTACATTGTCGACGTCCCACGCGCTGGCGTGGCACACCACTTCGCGGTCGCGGGGCTTCACGAACTGGCTGCGTTCCCAGAACGTGCCCGGCAGCGGCGCAAAGCCGAGCGAGGAGAAGAACTGTTCGCCCGTGCGGACCATCTGGATTTCGTCCAGACCCTTCTGCTCGATCAGTTCGGTCAGATCGTAACCGATATCGCCCGCGCCCGCCGGGGCGACGAGCGGATAGATATTACCCCATTCCTGCGCCCACATATTCCCGAGCAGATCGGCGCGGATCGGACCGGTCGCGGGCTGCACAGCGTCGCCGTATTTCTCGTTGAGCTTGCTGCGGACATAGGTGTGCAGCGCCATGTAGAGCGGCTTCACTTCCTGCCACATGCGCTCGGTTTCGGCGGCGAACTGGTCGGGGTCCATGTCGTAGTTGGAACGCCACATCGCGCCCAGATCGGCAAAGCCCAGTTCCTTGGCTCCTTCGTTGGCGATCGCCGTCATGCGCAGGTAATCGTCGCGCATCGGCGCACCGACATTGTCGTGCCAGCTGGTCCACATTTCGGCATATTCTTCGGGCGTACGGTCGAGGTTGCCCATTTCGGCTTCGATATCGCTGCCGCTGATTTCCTGCCCGTCCAGCGTGCCCTTGCCCTTGCCGTACTGGCTGTTGAGGCTGGTGGCGATCTCGTTGAGTTCGGTCGCAGCACCGTCGCGGACGGGGGCCGGCATCACGATGCCGTTGCGCAGGATGTCGAGCTTGCGCGCCACGTCGGCGTCGAGGCCCTGTACCTGTGCGTATTTGGCCGCTTCATTGGCATAGCGGACCGACATTTCGGTCGCCTGTGCGCCGTATTTTGCGGCCAGCGCATCAGTGTCGGGGGTGATATAGGTGGAATTCACCCACGACACCCGCGCGTATTCGACGCCGAAATCACCCATCTCGCTCTCGACCATGGCCACCCAGTCGGCCGCGCCCTGCGGCGTCATCGGGTAGGCGGCATCGGCAGTTGCAGCCGCGGGTGCAGCATTCTGGGCCGCAGCAGGAGCGGCCGAAGCGATGGCCAGGGCGGCGAGCGAGGTACAAAGCAATTTCATCGTGTCGATCCTCTTGGGGAGATACAAGTTACATCGGCTACCGGATTGCACCTGCCGCCACGCTTAATCAAGCGGTCTTGGCCAGCCATTCCGCGATCGCTTCGCCCAGCTCGGCCTTGGTCACGCTGCCCATGTGGGTGCCCGGTACTTCGACATATTCGGCGTTGGCAAGCAGCCCGGCAAGCTCTTCGGCCGAACCGTTTTCGCGGTCCTCGTCGCCGCACACGACCAGCGTGGGCATGGTGACATTGGCGAGCAGCGCCAGATCCAGATCGAGCATGGTGTCGAGCAGCAGCCGCGCGGCCACCCGGTCGACCCCTTGCGACTTCAGGAACTGCATCGAAAAATAATCGGGATCGCCGCGGGGGATTTCATCGAACTTCTCGATGACCCGGCGAAACTTTGCCGCGCGCCGATGCCATTCGCCAAGGCCCGCCGTGCCCATTCCGCCCACCACCAGATGCGCGGGCTGCAAGACGCCATGTGCCGTTGCATGGAGCGATGTGCGGGCGCCCAGCGAGAATCCGCCGAGGTCGTAATCCTCCAGCGCCAGATGATCGACCAGTGCCGCTACATCGCGCACAAGAACATTGGTGGGATATTTTTCCGGATCCTGCGGTGCGTCGCTGTCACCGTGAACCCTGAAATCGAGCATGATGACCTCGTACCCTTTTTCCGCGATCGCTTCATGGTGGTCCCACTTGATCCAGTTCATCTGCGCGCTGGAAAACAGGCCGTGCAGCAGGACGAAGGGCCTGCCATTACCATGACGATGCACGGCAAGCCGCGTGCCGTCGAAACTTTCGAAATATTCGGTATTCATTCGGGCACTGCTCCGGTTGCGTCGATCCATCGTTGGCTAAGCGCCGCATGCTCGCTCAGGGGCATTCGTTTCAACCCGGACGTGTCGATCCAGGCTTCGTGAATCTTCTCCGATGCGAAATGCCAGTGCGGTTCGATCCCATAGGGTTCGTCCAGACTGCCAACGGTGATGTCCATATTCTCGCCCTCCTTGAACACAAAGCCCAGGGGCGTGCCGCACTTGCTGCAAAACGGCCTGCGGGCAATGGGCGAACTTTCATACCAGTCTGGCCCGCTCTCCCAGCTCATGTCGGATTTGGGCAGACCGATGAAGGCGATCGATACGCCGCCCGTGGCCCGCTGGCACATACGGCAATGGCACAGATAGGCCTGTGTCACATCGACTTGCGCAGTGTATCGCACGGCGCCGCACTGGCAGCCGCCCGTCATTGCCTTCTTGTCGCTCATCGCCTCGTCAGCCCTCTTTGTTCCATTCGCCATTGCGCCATTTCTATACGATCCTGACCGAAGAACGGTTCGCCTTCGAAGACCAGTGTCGGCACACCCCAATGGCCGGACTTTTCGAGCGCATCCTGATTGTCGGCTATTTCCGCGTCGAGCGCTTCGGGCTGATCCTTTACTTCGGCCTCGATTTCCCCCGCATCCAGCCCGGCACGTTCCAGAGCGCGGGCAAGGTGGTCTCCCTCGTGCCAGTCCGGCTGTCCGCCCCAGATCAATTGTCCTGCCTCGTGGGCAAAGGCGATGCCCCTGCCTTTCCGCGCTGCCGCTTGGCCCATGCGGGTCACACGGCGGATGTAGGGCTGCTCTGCGGCAATTTCGCGCGTTGCGGGGTTCTGCACGATCGGATCGGGCCGCGGCGCTCCGAAAGGAATGTCATGGAACTGCGCCACCCGCATCATGTCGCGGATCGTATAGCTCAGCCAGTTGGGGTGGTTCTTCTCGAAGAAGTCAGGCTGCCTGATGGCAAGGGGATAGACCGGCCTTAAAGCTAAAGTGAGATTGAACTTCTCGCTCATCGCGCGATAGCGGCCCACAGACAGATAGCTGTAAGGGGACCGGAAGCTGAAATAGAGATCGGCGGTCAGCGTCATCCTGCAACC
Source organism: Qipengyuania pacifica (assembly GCF_019857205.1). GTDB lineage: Bacteria > Pseudomonadota > Alphaproteobacteria > Sphingomonadales > Sphingomonadaceae > Qipengyuania > Qipengyuania pacifica. The sequence continues at coordinate 38,462 of NZ_JAHWXO010000009.1, forward strand.
CTAACCCTCGATTGCCTTGCTTGCCATACCGTTTGCTTTAATTGCAACTTGCAATAATAAGCTATGTTATTATATCGCCGCGCATGGAAAACAACATCGGCTATCTTCTGTCCGACAGCGGCCGCCTGCTTCGCAAGACGTTCGACGAACGCGTGCGCGATCTCGGGCTTACCGCCGTGCAGGCGCGCCTTATGCTCAGCCTCGTCAAATTCCCGGACAATAATCAGGCTTTCTATGCGGAACGGATCGAAGTCGAACCGATCACACTGACCCGCATCGTCGACCGGATGGAAGAGGCTGGATGGGTCGAACGCGTCGCCGATCCGAACGACAGGCGCGCTCGCCTGCTGCACCTTACCGACAAGAGCCGTGAAATCGTCGAACCCCTGCGCGCCATCGTGAACGCTCTGGTCGAAGATATGGCCGAAGGGCTCACTTCGCGGGAGCAGGATCTGCTCGCGGAACTGCTTGGCAAAATATCGGCCAATCTGTCGGCCGAACGTGAATACAGGAATGTCGTAAATGTCTGAGGCCGATCCCCAGATCCCGGTCGAACCCGTGGACGAAACCGAAACCGTGGTCGAAACCGAAGCTCCCGCACCCAAGCGGAACAAGCGCCGCTTGCTGTTGATGCTCAGCGTGCCGCTGCTGCTGCTCATCGCCGGCGGCGTCTACTGGCTCTCTCTGCAGGGCAAGGTGACGACCGACAACGCCTACATCCAGCAGGACAAGGTCGCCGTCAGCGCACAGGTCGGCGGCGAGATCACCGAGATATTCGTGGGCGAAGGCGACACGGTAAAGGCGGGCGACCTGCTGTTCCGGATCGATCCAGAACCGTACAAGCTGCAGATCGCACAGGCCAACGCCGCCATCGCCGGGGCGCAGGCCAATGTCACCGCCTTGTCGAATTCATCCGATCTGTCGGGCGCCGACATTTCCGCCGCGCGCGAGGACATCGCCTTTGCACAGTCCGATTTCGAACGGAACGATGCTCTCTACAAGCGTGGTTTCGTGACCAAGGCGGATCACGATGCGGCGCAGCACCGTGTCAATCAAGCCAGGGAAGCTCTGCGTCAGGCTCTCGCTCGTCAGGAAGCCGCCCGCGCCAAGCTCGCTACGGGGAGCGCGGTTCCGGGGGAAAACCCGCAGGTTGCCGCCGCCCAGGCCGAAAAGGCCGTTGCCGAACTATCTCTCAGCCGGACCGAAGTGCGCGCGCCGTCTGCCGGACGTATCGCTCAGGCCGATCGCCTGCAGCTCGGCCAGCAGGTCGTTCAGGGGTTGCCCGTCCTCACGCTTGTCGGGGATGGCACCAGCTATATCGAAGCCAACTTCAAGGAAACCGACCTGGCAGACATGCAGGTTGGCCAGCCCGCAGAAGTGCATTTCGATGCCTATCCCGGCCTCAAGCTCCGAGGCCATGTGGAATCGATCGGTGCCGGTACGGGTAACGAATTCTCGGTGATCCCTGCGCAGAATGCCACTGGCAACTGGGTGAAGGTGACGCAGCGCGTGCCCGTGCGCATCGCCATCGACGAAAAGAGCGCTCGCCCGCTCATCGCCGGACTCTCTACCGAAGTCACCGTCTTCACCGACGGCAAGAAGCACTGATTCATGGCTAGCCGCGCCGCCCCTGCGGGATCCGCCGCCGCGACGGCGCCGGACCCGGCGCACGATGTCGCGCAGCTTCCGGTAGCCAATCCGGGGATACTGATCGTCGGCATCATGGCGGCATCGCTGCTGCAGGTGCTCGACACGACCATCGCCAACGTCGCCATTCCGCACATGCGCACCGCGCTGGGCGCGACGACGGAAACGATTACCTGGGTCCTCACCAGCTACATCATCGCCAGCGCCGTTGCTTTGCCGATCACCGGCTGGCTGGCCGATCGTGTGGGCGGGCGGCGGCTGTTCATTCTCTCCGTTGCGGGCTTCATCATGTCATCCATGCTCTGCGGCATGGCGCAGAATCTGGAAGAGATGGTCTTGTTCCGCGCCTTGCAGGGGGTGACCGGCGCGTTCATCGCCCCGCTCAGCCAGGCCTTCATGCTCGACACCAACAAGCCGAGCAAACACGCGCAGATGATGGCGCTATGGGGCATGGGGATCATGATCGGCCCCATCCTCGGCCCGGTACTGGGTGGCTGGCTGACGGAACAGGCGAATTGGCGCTGGGTCTTCTACGTCAACCTGCCTGTCGGCATCCTCAGCCTCGCCATCCTGATATCCCAGCTCCCGACCCGCGAAACGGTGAAGCGCAAGTTCGATCTCACCGGCTTCATCCTGCTCGGTGTGGCTCTGGCAAGCTTCCAGATGCTGCTGGATCGCGGGCAGACGCTCGACTGGTATGACAGCTACGAAATCTGGCTCTGGACCTTCCTGTTCATCTCCGCTGCCTGGATGGCGGTCATCCATCTGGGCACAGCAAAGGACGGCCTGTTCGACCGTGCGCTGTTTCTCGACCGCAACTTCGCGATCGCCATGGGCTTCATGCTGGCCATCGGCGTGGTCATGTTTGCCACCATGGCGCTGCTGCCACCGATGCTGCAGCAATTGATGGGCTACGACGTGATCGACACGGGCCTTGTCCTCATGCCGCGCGGGATCGGGGTCCTCATATCCATGCAGTTCGCGGGTATGGCCATGCGGCGTGGGATCGATTCCCGGCCTGTCGTGGCGACCGGCTTCCTCATCTGCGCGCTGTCTCTGTACGAAATGGCGCAATGGTCCCTGGGCGTCGATCAGTTCCATATCGTCGCCTCCGGCCTGGTTCAGGGCCTCGGCATGGGGCTGGTCTTCATTCCGCTCAACGTCAGCGCGTTTGGTACCCTCCCCCCGCGTCTGAGGACGGATGGGTCGAGCCTTCTGAACCTGTTTCGCTCGCTCGGCGCCTCGGCCGGCATCTCGCTGACCACGGTCATGCTGGCGCGCAATATCCAGATCGCCCACTCCGACATCGCCTCGAACGTCACCGGTGCCTCCGTGTCGAGCATGATCGATGTCAGCACGGTCGACCGGTATCAGAACCTCGGCCAAGTCGCGCTCAGCATGCTCGATCTCGAAGCGAACCGGCAGGCAGCAATGGTCGCCTATATCGACGATTTCTGGATGATGATGTGGATCACGCTGGCTGCGGTCCCGCTGGCCTTCATCATGCGCAAGCCGAAACCGGCGAAGGGACCCATGCCCCCGCCGGGCGAATGATCAGCGCAAGAAACAGGTCACGCCGGCCGCCAGGCCGGTGATGGTCCCATCGGGGTCGGCAAAGCCTGTGATCGTGCCGTAATCGGCGCTGGTGTACTGGAATTCGCCGTCGAGCGTCGTGTCGAGTTCCTGCACCTGACGTTCCAGCTTGAGGCTCTCCAAGCTCGTGACACCGGGTGCGACGCCATCCGACGTCACCACCCCTTGCCCCTTGCCCAGGAACCAGCCCGCCAGCTTGTCGTCCTGATAGCCGACCTGGAGCGGCCCGAACTGGCTGAATTCCATCGGTCCGGCGCCGCATTCGTCGTTTCGGGTGGTGTTCGGCGCACTGCCGAACGCCGATTCAAGCGTATGATCGACATCCGTTCGCAGTGTTCCGAAGCGCATCGGGTCGCCTTTCGCACCCACTCCGTTGGCATCGACCACGATTTTCGCATCGGCCAGCGACGCCTCGATAGGCGCGGAATCCGCGGTTTGCTCGCCGTCCGCGCCCTCTTGCTGACCGCAGGCTGCAAGCGCCAGCGGCAGGGCGAACAATGCGCCCTTCCGGATCATCCCTTCTTCAGACATTCGCGCCCCAGCAGCTCCGCGATCTGCACGGCATTGAGCGCCGCGCCCTTGCGCAGATTGTCCGATACGCACCACAGGGTGATGCCGTTATCAACGGTCGGATCGTCCCGCACACGGCTGACGTAAGTTGCGCTATCGCCAGCACTTTCCACCGGGGTAACGTATCCCTCATCCTCTCGTTTGTCGATCAGCATGATGCCCGGCGCCTCGCGCAGGATTTCCTGCGCCTGCTCGGCGGAGAGCTCGTTTTCGAACTCGATATTCACCGCTTCGGAATGGCCGACGAAGACCGGCACCCGCACGCATGTCGCGTTCAGCTTGATCTTCGGATCGAGGATTTTCTTGGTCTCGACCATCATCTTCCATTCTTCCTTGGTCGAACCATCGTCCATGAAGACATCGATATGCGGAATGACGTTGAAGGCGATCTGCTTGGTGAATTTCACCGGCTCGATCTGATCGCCCACGAAGATGGCGCGGCTCTGCTGGAACAGTTCATCCATGCCCGCCTTCCCCGCGCCGGAGACCGACTGGTACGTCGAAACGATCACCCGCTTGATCGTCGCCGCATCGTGCAAAGGCTTCAGCGCCACGACCAGCTGCGCGGTCGAGCAGTTCGGATTGGCGATGATGTTACGCTTCTTATAGTCGTGGATCGCTTCGGGATTGACCTCGGGCACGATCAGCGGAACGTCCGGATCCATCCGGTAGAGCGAGCTGTTGTCGATCACGATGCAGCCGGCGGCGGCTGCCTTGGGCGCATAGTCCTTCGCCGGGCCGCTTCCGGCTGCGAAGAGGGCGATGTCCCAGCCAGACCAGTCGAAATGCTCGATGTTCTGGCATTTGAGCATCTTGCCGGTATCGCCGAATTCGACTTCCGACCCGTGCGAACGGCTCGAGGCGACGGCAGCGATCTCGTTGATCGGAAACTCGCGCTCGGCGAGCACCATCATCATTTCACGCCCGACATTTCCGGTCGCGCCGACTACGGCAACACGATAACCCAATTCAACGTCTCCACTATGAGTGCGCCGTCGAGATAGCGATTACCTCCATGCCCGCAAGCGCACATTCGATTGCGGGGCCTAAAGATCAGACGAGGTCGGTGCGATCCGAGCGCATGTGGTCAGGTCAATCCGGCGGCGTCACGCCGTTCTGCTCGAGAAACCGGAAAACCGTATTGTACCGATGGGGCGAGATTTTCTCGCCCGAAACGCGGTGCGTGTAACCGGGATAAAGCATCATCTCGAAGGGCACATTCGCTTCCTGCATGGCAGAAATGACCTCGGTCGCATTTTCGAAAACGACATTGTCATCCGCCATGCCGTGAATGATCAGCAGGGGATCGGTGACCTTGGTCGCATCCGGGATGGCACTGGAAAGCTCATAGGCTTGCGCATCCGCCTGCGGCGTTCCCATGAACCGCTCGGTGTAGTGGGTGTCGTACAGTTCCCAGCGGGTCACGGGCGCGCCGCTGATCCCTGCAGCGTAGAGGCCCGGGTCGGCCTGCAACTGCTTTAGAGTCATGTAACCGCCGTAGGACCAGCCATCGATGGCGATCTTGTCCGGGTCCACGAAATCCAGCGTCTTGAGATACTCCGCCCCCGCTTTCTGGTCCCGCACCTCGACGCCGCCCATCGCACGATAGATCGGCTGTTCGAAAGCGACGCCGCGATTGGCGCTGCCGCGATTGTCGAGCGCGAACCAGATATAGCCCTTGTCGACGATCGCCTGCCGCAGCGCGCCATCCCAGCCCTTGCTCACGACCTGCGGCCCCGGCCCGCCATAATGGTAGAAATAGACCGGATACCGTTTGCCCGGCTCCAGTTCCGGTGTGACCATTTCCCAGTAAAGCGGAGTACCATCATCGGCCTCGATGGTGCCGTATTCCACCGGCCTATGGCTGGCGAGATATGGCGCATAGGGATGATCGGAATCGAGCGCATTTTCCTCGACCCAGGCTAGGCGGTTGCCCTGCTCATCGGCAATATAGGTCTGCGGCGGGGAATTGTCGCTGGAACGGGTGATCAGCAACGTCTGCCCCTTCGCATCCATCTTAGCCGTATGCATGAAGCCGGGCTCCGTCAGACGCTGGGCCGTCGCTGGGCCTTCCGCATCGAGATCGAGAGAATAGACATGCTGTTCAAGCGGGTCGTCTTCGCTGGTCGCAAGGTAGAACAAGTGTCCATCCTGTTCGTTCACGCCCACCAGTTTGGTGACAACGAAATTACCCTTGGTCAGTCGCTGATAGCCGCGCCACCCTTCGTCACCGAGGTATCGATACAAATGTCCGAAGCCATCGCGTTCGGACCACCAGATCAGATCCCCGTTATCGAGAATGCGGTAATTGTCGGACAGGTTGATCCAGTATCCTTCGCCTGAATGGGCCTGCGATGCTTCTTCCTGCAGCACGATCTCGCTCGCTCCAGTGGAAGGGTCCACCTTCAGCACATCCATCCATGTCTGCTGTCTATTCTGGCGCTGCACGTACAGCGCCCGGCCATCGGGCGCCCAGTCTACCCGTGCCAGATAGAAATCGTCGGGATCTTCTGCACTGTAATAATCGGGTGACTGGTTGCTGCGCAAGTCGACCTCGACCCGGTCGCCCCCATCGGGGTTCATGACAAAGAGCTCGACCTTGGCATTCTGGCTGCCTGCGACCGGGTAACGCTGATCGAACACCTTTGTCCCGGTGGCCCCGATGGCGGCGCGCGTAACAATGCCGACCATGCTTTCGTCGAACCGTTCAACGGCGACCCGTCGGTCATCCGGGCTCCACCAATATCCGGTGTGGCGACTCATTTCTTCCTGAGCGACGAACTCGGCCTCACCCCAGCGGATCGCCTCGCCCTCTTTCGGGGTGATCGGCTGCGCATCGGCGCCTACCTCGCCAACCCAGAGCTGGCGATCCCGCACGAAGGAGACGTAACGCCCCTTGCTACTGAGCGCCGGATTGAGTTCACTTTCCTCGGTATCCGTCAGCCGCACCACATCACCGCCCAGGCGCGCAAGATAGAGGTCACCGTCGAGCGGGACCAGCACGCCCGTACCATCTTCGGTCCATTGATAATCGATAATGCCCTTCAGATTGCCGACGCGTGCGCGCTCGCGCTGCATCTTCTCGTCTTCGGACAGCTCCCGTCCGCTGCCCAGCGCCTTGCTGTCGACCAGCATGGCCCACTGTCCCGCTTCGCGATCGAAAGCCCACAGATCGTAGCGCTCGCGGTCATCTTCGCGGTTGCGCAGCACCGTCAGGTAGCGCCCGTCCGGCGAAAGCTTGACCGCCCGCGGCGTCGGCCCATCGAGGCTTGGCGAGGCGAAGACACGTTCGAAAGTCAGCTCCATGGGCGCGGTCTCCGTCGATTGGGCAGCAAGGGGCGCAGACAGACACGTGCTCAAAGACAGTGCGGCTGCGAGGGTCAGATGACGCAATTTCTTTTCCTCCATCAATGCGATGCTTGATGGACAAGCGCGCGCGCAAGCGCAAGCGGCCCGCAAACCCATACCCTATTGTTCCGGATCTCCGGTAAGTCGGCAGGCTGAACGCACGAAAAAGGGCGGCTTCCCGATCGGGAGGCCGCCCTTCGATCTCTCGCGTGGAGAAACTCGTGTCTGCTTACGCCTTCGGGGCGTTGTCGCGACGCTCGGCGATACGAGCGCGCTTACCGGTACGGCCACGCAGATAGTACAGCTTGGCGCGACGCACGATACCGCGACGAACGACGGTGATGCTGTCGACGATCGGCGAATAGAGCGGGAACACACGTTCCACGCCTTCACCGAAGCTCATCTTGCGGACAGTGAAATTGCTGTTGATCGAGCGGTTCGAACGGGCGATCACGACGCCTTCGAACATCTGGACGCGTTCGCGCGTGCCTTCGATAACCTTCACGCCAACGCGAACGGTGTCACCGGCACGGAATGCCGGAATGTCTTTTCCCAGGTTCTCGACGGCTTCGGCCTCGAGCTGCTGAATGAGGTTCATCGAACCATATCCTTAGTCTTTTCGCCGCGCGCCAGAGGCAGATCGGTCCCGAGCGTCACTATAACGCTCCCAAAGGTCCGGCCTGCGTAACCGTGTATCGTCTTCGCTCCTTGCCTTGCGCCAAGCAGCGATCTTCGCATGATCCCCCGATCGCAGCACTTCAGGGATCGTGCGCCCTTCCCATTCCTGAGGTCGGGTATATTGCGGGTATTCGATGAGGCCGTTTTCGTAGCTCTCTTCGACTCCGCTATCGGGCGCGCCCATTACGCCGGGGAGCAAGCGAATGCAAGCGTCGAGTATGGCGAGCGCGGCCGGTTCTCCGCCCGAGAGGACGATATCGGCCAGGCTGACCTCTTCGACCTGCGGGAAAGCGTCGAAAATCCGCTCGTCGAAGCCTTCGAACCTGCCGCACAGTACAGCGACGCCGGGGCCCTCCGCGATCTCGCGGATGCGCGCCTGACTGATCGGCTTGCCGCGCGGCGTCATGGCGAGGACAGGCCTGCCTTCGCCCACGCTGGCAAGAGCAGCGCCGATAACATCGGGCTTCAATACCATCCCTGCCCCGCCCCCGGCCGGCGTATCATCGACCGTCCTGTGCCTGTCTTTCGCAAAGTCGCGGATCTGCACCGTTTCGCAGGACCAGTCTCCGCGTTCCAGAGCCCGACCGGCCAGGCTGATACCCAGGGGGCCAGGAAACATCTCGGGATAGAGGGTGAGAATGGTGGCCGCAAATGTCATGCTGCGCCCGATAGCCCGCCGGGCACAGCTTTGCCATCCCGGCGTTTACTTGCCGATGACCGACCAAATCGATGACTGCATTATCGTGGGGGCCGGGCCTGCCGGGCTCACCGCCGCGATCTATCTGGCACGCTTCCACCTTGCCATCCGCATGTTCGATTGCGGCACCAGTCGTGCGAGCTGGATACCGACCAGCCACAACCATGCGGGTTTTCCAGACGGTATCCATGGTGAAGACCTGCTCGACCGAATGCGCGAACAGGCGGCAAAGCATGGGGCTTTGCGTGAACCCAAACGCGTTACCGATCTGGCGAAAGACACCGACTGCTTCATCGTTTCCTGCGATGATGAAGAGTACAGAGCCCGCACGGTGCTGCTGGCCACAGGCGTGGTAAACAACCGGCCGCAGGGGATCGACGATCAACTTCATCGGGAAGCACTGGCAAGGGGGCTCCTACGCTATTGCCCGGTCTGCGATGGCTACGAGGTTACCGACAGGCGCGTCGGTGTGATCGGCACTAGCGATCATGGCACGGCCGAGGCACAGTTTCTGCGCGGCTACACTACCGATCTTACGCTGATCTCGCCGCATGGCGATCACGACCTCTCGGATGCCTGTTCTAACGCGCTGGAGGATGCCGGCATCGTGCGGGTGGCAGGGCCTTGCGGTGCCTTTGAAATCAGGGGCGACAAGCTGGCAGTCGAAACCGCCCAAGGATGGCTGGAATTCGATTCCGTCTATCCGGCACTCGGTTCGGTCGTTCGCTCGGGTCTAGCCCGATCCTGCGGCGCAGATGTCAGCGAAGGGGATTGCATTCTCGTCGGCGATCACATGGAAACCAGCGTCCCCGGCCTGTTCGCAGCCGGCGATGTCGTGCTGGGTCTCGACCAGATCAGCCACGCCATGGGTCAGGCCGGCGTCGCGGCCACCACGATACGCAATCATTTGGCCGATCAGAAGCCGATCAGGCGTTAATCCACGAAATCGGCGTTGAGCGTGAGACGGGCATCGTCCCACCCGGGGACGGCCTGCTTGGTCAGCGGCACCATGAACTTTGCGCCATCGGCCTTCTCGATCTCGATGATGTCCGTTGCGCCGTAATTCTCGACCGCACACACGCGGCCGACGGGCTCGCCTGATTCCGTGACCACCGCGAGATCGATCAAATCCGAAAAATAGAATTCGTCTTCCTCAAGGTCCGGCAAGACCTCCCGGGAAACAGACAGGGCAGTGCCACGCAGCTGCTCGGCCGAAGTCCGATCCATGACCTCGGCAAAGCGCGCAATGGCACCGCCCTTGTTGTCGCTGCGAATTTTTACGAGGTTCAGCGCGCCCTCGTTGAAGCGCTTGTGCGGTTTGAGCGCGTCCACGCCCTCGCCGAACAGCTTCAGACGGACTTCGCCCGCCACACCATGCGCGCCGGTTACGGCTGCGAGCGTGACGGGCTTGTCCGACATGGGTGCGATTACTCGCCCTTGTTTTCAGCGGCTTCGTCAGCCGGTGCTTCTTCTGCTGCAGCTTCCTCGGCGGGAGCTTCTTCAGCAGCAGCTTCTTCAGCCGGAGCTTCGGCAGCGGTCTTGGCTTCTTCCTCGGCAGCCTTCTTGGCTTCTTCGGCTTCAGCGATCTTGGCGGCCTTTTCTTCGGCGCGTTCCTTGGCGGCTTCGCCCGGTTCACCCTTCTTGGGGTTGTTGCGCGCTGCGCGCTCCAGGATACCGGCGGCATCGAGGAAACGATGGACGCGGTCCGAAGGCTGTGCACCGACCGACAGCCAGTGACGGGCACGGTCTTCGTTGAGCTTCACGCGCTCGCCCGAATCCTTCGGCAGCATCGGGTTGTAGGTGCCGATCTGCTCGAGATACTTGCCGTCACGTGCCGAACGCGAGTCCGAAACCACGATACGATAGTAGGGGCGCTTCTTGGCACCACCACGCGAAAGACGGATTGCAACTGCCATTTGATATTACCTTTCGAATATAAACGTCTGAAATTATTTCTTTTTGAGAAGGTCCTGCAAGTCCGGCGGAAGCGTGCTGGGATCCACACCGGGACCCTTTGCACCACCCATACCGGGCATGCCGCCCGGACCGCCGAGTCCGGGCATCGCTGCCCCCATGCCCCCGCCGCCGAACAGCGCGCCGAGGCCCTTGAGACCGCCCATCTTCTTGATCTGCTTCATTGCGCGCGACATCTCCTGGTGCATCTTCAGCACCTTGTTGACGTCCTGCACCTGCGTTCCGGAACCTGCCGCCACACGCTTCTTGCGTTTGGCATTCAGCAATTCGGGGCGCTTTCTTTCCTTCGGCGTCATCGATCCGATGATCGCATCCATGTGCAGCAATACCCGGTCGTCCATATTGGACGCCGCCATTGCCGCCTTGGCCTTCTTCATGCCCGGCAACATGCCGGCCAGCATGCCGAGGCCGCCCATGTTCTGCATCTGACGAAGCTGCATGCGCAGGTCCTCCAGGTCGAACTTGCCCTGCGCCATCTTCTTTGCGAGCGCTTCGGCCTCGTCCTGCTTGATGGTTTCGGCAGCCCGCTCGACCAGCGATACGACATCGCCCATGCCGAGGATGCGGCTCGCCACGCGCTTGGGGTCGAACGCCTCGATCGCGTCGAGTTTCTCGCCCGTACCTGCAAACTTGATCGGCTTGCCGGTTACGTAACGCATCGACAGCGCCGCACCGCCGCGCGCATCGCCGTCCATCCGGGTCAGCACCACGCCGGTCAGCGGCACTTCGCCGGTGAAGCTCTGAGCAACGTTGACGGCGTCCTGGCCGGTAAGGCTGTCGACGACCAGCAGAACTTCGGTCGGCGTAGAGACGCTGGCAATGGCCTTCATCTCGGCCATCAGCGCTTCGTCGACATGCAGACGGCCCGCAGTATCGAGCAGCAGCACGTCGGCCGACTGCAGCTTGGCACTTTCCATTGCGCGGCGAGCGATGTCGACCGGCTGCTGACCTTCGATGATCGGCAGCGTGGCCACGTCAACCTGCTCGCCCAGCACCTTGAGCTGTTCCTGCGCGGCAGGACGGTTCACGTCGAGCGACGCCATCAGCGCCTTCTTGCCGTGCTTGGCCTTGATCAGCTTGCCGAGCTTGGCCGTCGTCGTCGTCTTACCCGAGCCTTGGAGGCCCACCATCATGATGACGACCGGGGGCTTGGCAGCGAAATTCAGTTCGCGGTCCTTGGGGTCGGCGTCTTCGCCCCCGCCAAGCATGGCAGTGAGTTCGTCGTCGACGATCTTGACGACCTGCTGACCGGGCGTAACCGACTTCAGGACTTCAGAACCGATCGCCTTTTCGGTCACCGCATCGATGAAGCGCCGAACAACCGGCAATGCGACATCGGCTTCGAGCAGGGCGATGCGAATCTCGCGCATCGCTTCGCGCACGTCGTTTTCCGACAGCGCTCCGCGCCCTTTCAGGCGATCGAAGACATTACCTAGGCGGTCGGACAGATTGTCGAACATGCCTGTTACTCCTCATCGAACCGTTGCCGGATCGAATAAACGCGAAAAACGCCGGCGGACGAGAACTCGTCGGCCAGCGTGGGGAATTCCCCGATGAAACCCAAACTATTGCCCGGGTGTGGTGGAAGCAAGCCGGCGCCGTTGCCACGGCAAGCTACCATCAAACTCGAACACGGATCTGCCGACTGGCGGAAAATCCGGAAATGGTGGAGCCTAGCGGGATCGAACCGCTGACCTCTACAATGCCATTGTAGCGCTCTCCCAGCTGAGCTAAGGCCCCGAGCCATTTCATACGGCGCACCCTGGGAGGCGCGCCAGCCTTGCGGAGGCAGCCCTTTATGAGGCCGCCCCGCGCAACGCAAGAGAAAAATCAGCTCTCGTCGACGTCGTCGTCGTCACCCTTCGACTTCGTCTCGACGCCGAGATCGTCGTCGCCGCCGAGATCGACTTCGTTATCGGGAGAATCGTCGTCCTCGTCGATATCGATATCCAGATCGTCGTCGTCATCGCCGCCCAGATCGCTATCTGCTTCGGCGTCCTTCTTCTTCTTGGCTTCTTCTTCGGCCAGAATCGGCTGCTTGGACTTGAGCACCGGTTCCGGCGTCCATTCTTCACCGCATTCGATGCAGGTGACGGGATCTTCCTTGTTCAGATCGTAGAAGCGGGTGCCACAGTTCGGGCAGGTCCGCTTGGTGCCCCATTCAGGTTTGACCATGTGTAATCCTTGGCTTTGCCGCCCCCGGCATTGCGCCGCAGGGCCATGAATTCGTAATTGTATTGATGGGTACCTGCCGGGCAGGAATCAACAGCGCGCGCGCCTTGCCAGAACGCATGTGCGCTGTCAAAGCGCCGCCTTCATATGGATACCCATTCGTGACCGCTCATCGCTTTCTGCCCTCAGCCCCCTTGACCGGACGCATCCGTGTGCCCGGCGACAAGTCGATCAGTCACCGCTCCTTGATGTTCGGAGCGCTGGCCATCGGGCGCAGCCGCATTTCCGGGCTGCTCGAGGGCGAAGACGTTCTTGCCACCGCCGCGGCCCTGCGCGCAATGGGCGCAACGATCAACCGTGATGGTGACGATTGGGTCGTCGACGGGGTTGGCGTCGGGGGACTGCTGCAGCCGGAACAGGCGCTGGAAATGGGCAATTCCGGCACATCGACCCGGCTTCTGATGGGCTTGGTGGCAAGCCACGGCATCACCGCAGCTTTCACCGGCGACGCTAGTCTTTCGAAACGGCCTATGGGCAGGGTTATCGACCCGCTGTCGACCATGGGGGCCAGTTTTACGGCTTCGCCCGGCGGCACACTCCCCCTGATGATGGAAGGGATGGAACCGGCCGTGCCCATCACCTACGAACTGCCGGTCGCCAGCGCTCAGGTAAAGAGCGCGGTTCTCCTAGCCGGCCTCAACACGCCGGGTACCACGACAGTGATCGAACCGGTCCCGACGCGCGATCACACCGAACGCATGTTGCGCGGGTTCGGTGCAGAACTGACCGTCGAGGAGGTGGACGGCAATCGAGTGGTCCGCATCCACGGCCCCGCCGATCTTCACCCTTGCGACATCACCGTCCCCGGGGACCCGTCTTCGGCAGCCTTCTTCGCCGTTGCCGCCAGCGTCGTACCAGGCAGCGATCTGGTGGTCGAGAATGTCGGTCTCAACCCGACACGAAGCGGCATATTCACGGTCCTCGAACAGATGGGCGCAACCATAGAGAAGCTGGACGAACGCGACGTCGGCGGCGAACCGGTCGCCGATCTTCGCGTGCGCCACGCCGCCCTCAAGGGGATCGACGTCGATCCCGCCGTCGCGCCCAGCATGATCGATGAGTTCCCGATCCTGTTCGTCGCAGCCGCCATGGCGAGCGGCACGACCGTCACCAGCGGGCTCGACGAATTGCGTGTCAAGGAAAGCGACCGCCTTTCGGCCATGGCTGCCGCGCTCTCGGCATCCGGCGTGAACGTGGAAGAACGCGACGACGGCCTCGTGATCGAAGGCAGCGGCGGCTTGCCTCTTCGCGGGACCGCGAATGCGAAGGTTGAAACACATCTTGATCACCGCATCGCCATGAGCATGGCAATTGCCGGTCTCGTCAGCAGTGACGGTGTCGAAATCGACGATGTGGAACCAATCGCCACCAGCTTTCCTAATTTCACAGCGCTGCTGGACGCTGCGTCCTCATGATCGATATCGACATCTATACTGCGGTGGGCTTTGTGGGCATGGCCTGCATTATCGGCGCCTATGGCTATCTCACGTGGAAGGAAGACCCAAATCCCTATATTCTTCACGGTACCAATCTTGCGGGCGCGGCCCTTTTGACCGTTTCACTGCTAATCCATACGAACTGGCCCAGCCTTGTTCTCGAAGGTTTCTGGGCCGCGATTGCGATCTGGGGTCTTGCCAAGGCGCTCCGCTACCGCAGGACGCAGGCATGATTATCGCCGTCGACGGGCCGACCGCTTCCGGCAAGGGCACGATTGCCAAGGCACTCGCCGCGCATTTCGGTCTGCCCCATCTCGATACCGGCCTTCTTTACCGTGCGGTCGGCAGACAGGTTTTCCTCGACGGGGGCGATCCCGACAACGGCGGGGACGCCCTGGCGGGCTGCGCTTTTCCCGATACGCTGCTGAACGACCCGCAGCTGCGCGACGAAGAAACCGGTGGGCTGGCAAGCCGCGTCTCGGTCCATCCGCCGGTGCGCCAGGCCCTGTTCGACCGCCAGCGCAAGTTCGCCGAACAGGCTGGCGGCGCTGTCCTCGACGGGCGCGATATCGGCACGGTCATCGCACCGGAAGCGGAAGCGAAATTATTCGTAACCGCCAGCGTGGAAGCCCGCGCGCAGCGCCGCTTCCTCGAAATGCGGGAACGGGGCGCCGGCGTTACGTTGCTGGAAATTCAGGACGATCTCCGCCGGCGTGACGAACGCGATCGCAGCCGGGCAGTCGCTCCGCTGGTTCCGGCCGAGGATGCGATGGTGATCGACACCAGCGCCCTCGACAGGGACGAAGCAATTTCGGCAGCGATAGAGGCGGTGAAGCAGGCGACGGTCGCAAACTAGCGCTTTCCTACACACCCATTACGGTGGCACGCCTGCCTCTTACCTCCGCCTTCAGTCGAAGCTCCCCAGCCCAGCCCAATGCCACTTCGCCACTGCCCGATATTATTGCTCCTTGGACGGTGTAACAGGCGGTCCATGTCTCGGTCGCGGCGTTGCAATTCGCTTGCTATTACGACGGGTTTCGCCTAGGCGCGCGCCCGTTCATGCAATCTGTCGATTGAAGGACCCGTGCGAAGGCATTCGGCCCCGCGCGGTATTCGGCCTCTTGCCCCGTTGGCCTGCGTAATGGTGCGCAGAGACGGGTAAAGACCCCGGGAAAACCGGTGGCCGGTAGCAAAACGAACGTTAGGACTACTCACATATGGCAACTGCAGCCAACCCCACTCGCGATGATTTCGCGAAAATGCTCGACGAGCAGCTCGGCGGCGCCGGCGACGAAGGCTTCGAAGGCCGCGTCGTAAAAGGCACCGTCACCGCCATCGAAAACGGTATGGCACACATCGATGTCGGCCTGAAAAGCGAAGGCCGCGTCGATCTCAAGGAATTCCAGCGCTCCGAAACCGAAACCGCACCCGGCGTCGGTGACGAAGTCGAAGTGTTCGTCGATCGCGTTGAAAACGCCGAAGGCGAAGCAATGCTCAGCCGCGACCGCGCCCGCCGCGAAGCCGCCTGGGACAAGCTCGAAAGCGAATTCGGCGAAGGCAAGCGCGTCGAAGGCCGCATCTTCGGCCGCGTCAAGGGTGGCTTCACCGTCGACCTCGACGGCGCCGTGGCCTTCCTGCCCGGCTCGCAGGTCGACATCCGCCCCGTGCGCGACGTCACCCCGCTCATGGACATGGCGCAGCCGTTCCAGATCCTCAAGATGGACCGCCGCCGCGGTAACATCGTCGTTTCGCGCCGTGCGGTTCTCGAAGAAACCCGCGCCGAACAGCGCAGCGAGCTGATCGACAAGCTGGCCGAAGGCGAAGTGATCGACGGCGTCGTGAAGAACATCACCGATTACGGTGCCTTCGTCGACCTCGGCGGTATCGACGGCCTGCTGCACGTCACCGACATGAGCTACAAGCGGGTCAACCACCCGAGCGAAATGATCGAAATCGGCCAGACCGTGACCGTTCAGATCATCCGCATCAACGAAGATACGCAGCGCATCAGCCTCGGCATGAAGCAGCTCGAAAGCGATCCGTGGGATGGCGTTGCCGCCAAGTACCCGATCGGCATGAAGATGACGGGCACCGTCACCAACATCACCGAATACGGCGCGTTCGTCGAAATCGAACCGGGCATCGAAGGCCTGGTCCACGTTTCGGAAATGAGCTGGACCAAGAAGAACGTCCACCCGGGCAAGATCGTCTCGACCTCGCAGGAAGTCGAAGTCATGGTCCTGGAAGTCGACAGCGAAAAGCGTCGCATCAGCCTCGGTCTCAAGCAGGCCCAGCGCAACCCGTGGGAAGAGTTCGCCGAGAAGCATCCGGTTGGCTCGAAGGTCGAAGGCGAAGTCAAGAACGCCACCGAATTCGGCCTGTTCATCGGCCTCGACGGCGACGTCGACGGCATGGTTCACATGTCGGACATCGCATGGGGCATCTCGGGTGAAGACGCCCTCGCCCTGCACCGCAAGGGCGAGCAGGTCGAAGCCGTCGTTCTCGATGTCGACACCGACAAGGAACGCATCAGCCTCGGCATGAAGCAGCTCGAAAAGGGTGCGCCGACCGAAGCAGGTGCCTCGGGCAGCCTGCGCAAGGGCGAAACCGTCACTGTCACCGTTCTCGAAGTCCGCGATGGCGGCCTCGAAGTTCAGGTTGGCGAAGACGGCGCGACCGGCTTCATCAAGCGTAGCGACCTCGGCCGCGACCGCGACGAACAGCGCCCCGACCGCTTCCAGGTTGGCGGCAAGGTCGACGCGATGGTCACCGGCTTTGATCGCTCGAAGAAGCCCAACTTCTCGATCAAGGCGCGTCAGATCGCCGAAGAGAAGGAAGCTGTTGCACAGTTCGGTTCGTCGGATTCGGGTGCCTCGCTCGGCGACATCCTCGGCGAAGCGCTGAAGAAGAAGGAAGACTAAGCTCTTCTCCCCCTTTTCAGGGTAATCAGAAAGGCCCGCCCGCTCACTCGAGCAGGCGGGCCTTTCCTATGGCGCCAAGGCAAACTACATTGGCCGTCATGCTTGAAGTTCATCAATTCCCGTGCCTGTCCGATAATTACGGATACCTCCTCCACGATCCCGCCAGCGGGGAAACCGCCGCGATCGACACGCCCGATGGCGCGGAATATCTGAAACAGGCGGACGCCAGGGGCTGGAAGATAACCCAGATCTGGAACACCCACTGGCACCCCGATCACGCCGGTGGCAACAAGACGATCGTCGAAGCGACCGGTGCGACCATCACTGCACCTCAAGAGGTGGAGAAGCTCAGCCCGATCGATCGCATCGTCGGTAACGGCGACAGCGTATCCCTGGGCGACTGGACGGCCCGCGTAATCGACGTGTCCGGCCATACCAACGGACACATCGCATTTTATCTGGCAGAGGCAGACATGGCCTTCGTAGGCGACAGCGTCTTCGCCCTTGGCTGCGGCCGCATGTTCGAAGGCGAACCCGAACAGTTCTGGAACAGCCTCGACCGTATCCGCCAGCTGCCCGACAACACCATGCTGTATTGCGCGCATGAATACACGCTGGCCAACGCCAAATTCGCGCTGCATGCCGATCCGGACAACACCGAACTGAAACTCTACGCGAACCGCATCGATGAAAAGCGCGCAAAGGGCGAACCAACAGTGCCCACCATCCTGTCGCGCGAACTGGAAACCAATCCCTTTCTCCGCGCAGACAAGGCCTATATGCGCGACCGCTGGGGCGGAAACAGCCCATCCGAAACTTTCGCTGCGCTACGTGCGGCGAAGGATAATTTCTGACAATGAATTTGCTTCAGCTGGCGGCGGTGTCCGCCCTGATTTGCGGATCTATCGGGATCGGGAGCGAGCCCCTTTCAGCTGCGCCGCAATCGACATTCACCGTCATCACGTCACCCGAACTGTTGCCGGAAGCCGACGGTCGTTTGCGCGTGTTTCTCGGCGGTAGCATCGAGATGGGCGCAGCCCGCGACTGGCAGAGCGAGATCATCGAGGCACTTCAGCTGGCCCCGGTCGTATTGCTGAATCCGCGCAGAACGGACTGGGACCCAGCCTGGCTTCCTAGCGCCGACAATCCGGAATTTCGCAGGCAGGTCGAATGGGAGCTCCACGCACTCGATAATGCCGACATCATCGTGATGTACCTCGCGCCAGGGACCAAAAGTCCCGTGAGCTTGATGGAACTTGGCCTTCACGCGCAAAGCGGCAAGGTCATCCTGTATTGCCCTGATGGCTTCTGGCGAAAGGGCAATGTCGACATCACCGCGGAACATTACGGTATCGAACAGGTCAGCTCGATCGAAGAACTCATCGCCGAAGTCAGGGCCCGGGTCGGTCACAGCGATGGTGCAAGCTGACGCGATGAAGGCTGTTCTGGTTCGCCATCTTTCACCCGATCTGTCAGGTGTCGAACTCGCCGAAATCGAGAGGCCCCAAGGGGATATCCTGATACGCGTGCGCGCCGCTTCACTGAATTACCCGGACCTGCTGATGACGCAGGGCAAATACCAATTCAAACCCGACGTGCCGTTCGTGTCCGGGCTCGAAATGGCCGGCGATGTCGTCGAAGCACCGGAAGGGAGCGGCTTCAAGCCGGGCGACAAAGTGCGCGGCGGTGCCAAGACGGGGGCGTTTGCCGAATATGCCGCCCTCCCCGCAGCCTCGCTCCGGACCATTCCCGCCGGTCTGGATTTCGCTAGCGCGGCCGCGATGGGAGCCGCTTACCAAACCGCATATGTGGCCCTCGTCGAAATCGGCGGACTGCGGGCCGGACAGACCGTTCTCGTCCACGGGGCCAGCGGCGGCGTGGGTCTTGCAGCCTGCGACCTTGCTCGCGCGATGGGAGCGCAAGTCATCGCCGCCACTCACAGAGCGGACAAACTCGAGCAACTCCACACGATTGCCAAACCCCACGCAGCGATTTGCAATACCGGTCGCTTCAGGGAGGACGTTGCGGAAATCACCGATGGCCACCTGTGCGATCTGGTCTTTGACCCCATCGGCGGGGATGTCTTCGACGAAAGTACGCGCTGCGTGACCTTTGGTGGAAAGCTTCTCGTAATCGGCTTCGTTTCCGGCCGCATTCCGGAAATTGCCGTCAACATCCCATTGATCAAAGGCTTCTCGGTCGTCGGTGTACGCGCAGGCGAATATACGCGCCGCTTTCCCGATCGCGGCGCACGAATTGCAGACGCAATCGATCGTCTGGCGCACGAAGGGCATATAGTGCCCCATATCGACCGTAGACTACCGCTCACATCCTGGCGCAAAGCGTTCGAAACGATGCAGCGCGGCGAAATCATCGGCAAACTCGTCCTCGAACCCTGAATCGAAAAGGGCGGCCCCACGGACCGCCCTCTCGAATATTCTCAACCAGGTTCGTTCGCAGATCAGATGCCCGCGATGACCTTGCCGGCCAATGCCTTGTCGGCTTCGGCGTCGTGCTTTTCTGCGATCAGCTTGCGGCTTGCAGCCGTGGCAGCGTTGACGGCACGATTGCGCACATCTTCCACTGCCTCGCGCTCGGCAGCGGAAATCTTGTCTTCCGCCATCCGCTTACGTCGCTCGACCATTGCCTTGCTGTCGGCTTCAGCCTTCTCGAGAAGGGCATCCGCCTCATGCTGCGCATTGGCTAGCATGGCTTCAGCGTCCTTTTCGGCGCCGGCGATCTTGTCCGCATATTCCTGGCGCAGCGTTTCGGCTTCGGCGCGAAGTTGCTTCGCCTCGTCAAGCTGCTCCTTGATGGCGGCGATCTTGCCGTCCAGCCCACTGCCGATGGACTTGTGTACCTTCGCGCCGAAAAACGCGATCAGCAGCAGAACGAACATCGCGACCGAAACGATCTGAAACGGCGCGAGTCCGAACAGTTCGGGTTCGGAATGCGTCGGTGCACCGCCATGCCCCGCCTCGACGAATGTGTCGGCAGATTCGGTGGCGAATACTTCCGGGGCGACATTAGCCATGGTTCATCGCCTCCTTGACGGCCTTGGCGGCTGCAGGCTTGGTCACCTTGGCACCGGCCAGGCGTGCCACGATATCCTGCGCAGCCTCGATGGCAACCGATTCAACCTCGGTAAGCGCGGCAGTGCGGGCTTCGGCAATGCGGGTTTCGGCTTCGGCCAGCTTCTTGTCGAGGCGCGACTGAGCCGCTTTCAACTTGCTCTCGGATTTGGCGGCTGCCTCATCCTTGGCCTTGGCGACGATGGCCTGCGCAGCTGCGCGGTTCTCGTTTTCACGAACCCGCCACGCTTCTTCCTCTGCGTCGGCTGCATCACGAGCAGCCTTTGCGGCGGCAAGGTCTGCAGCGATCTGGCCATCGCGCTGGGCGACGGTTTCCATCACCTTGGGCACCATGCCGCGGCCGATGACGAAGAAGGTTATGCCGAAGAAGACCAATAACCAGAAGACCTGGCTGGACCATGTTTCGGCAAGCTGTGCTATCTGGGGCATTGCAGCTCTCGAAAGGCGGGTACGAAAATTCGTGGGCCGGCCGGGGTTATCCCGACCGGCTCAAATCCGATTGCGTCGATTAAGCGACGAAGATCAGGATCATGGCAACGACGAACGCCAGCAGGCCGAGAAGTTCGGCAGCGGCGAAGCCGATGAACAGGCGGCCCTGCTGGCCGTCGGCAGCACCCGGATTGCGCAGAGCGCTTTCGAGGAACGAACCGAAGACGTTACCAACGCCGATCGCAGCCATACCGGCACCGATTGCAGCGAGGCCAGCACCGATGAGCTTTGCAGCTTCCATTTCCATGACAAACTCCTTTGGGAAATCAGATTGATTAATTGAAGACTAGTGAAGGTTCTCGGCGTCGTTGATGTACAGCGACGTCAGAAGAGCGAAGACATAGGCCTGGATGCCTGCAACCAGCAGTTCCAGCGCGCAGATGCCGATCATGAGAAGGAAGCTCGGCAAGCCGACAACGCCGCTCCACAGGATACCTGCGTTGGTACCGTCGATCACGAAGCTCGACAAGACTTCGAGCAATACGTGTCCGGCCATCATGGCCACGAACAGACGCAGGCCCAGGCTGAACGGGCGCACCATGAACGAGATGAACTCGATCGGCGCAATGATCGGGATCATCGGCAGCGGCGTGCCATGCGGCACGAACAGGCTGAAGAAATGGAGGCCGTGCTTCCAGAAACCAACCAGCAGGACGATCGCAAAGCTGATGATAGCGAGCACGCCGGTCACGGTGAAGTGGCTGGTAAAGGTGAACGGGTGCAGCCCGATCACGCCCAGCGGCATCAGACCGAGGATGTTGGCGAAGAGGATGAACATGAAGAGGCTGAAGACATAGGGCACATATTTGCGGCCCGCCTTGCCGATATTGGCTTCCAGCATATTGTCGATGAAACCGGTGAAGGTCTCCACCGTCATCTGCCAGCGCCCGGGCACCAGCTCGCGCTTCATGCCACCCAGCACGAAGATGAAGAGCACCACGGTGGTGATCAGCATCCACAGCGCGGAATTGGTGAAGGCGATGTTGTAGCCGGCGATTTCCCAGCCACCCGAACCGGCTAGCGGTTCGATGGTGAACTGATGCATCGGATCGACTTTGGCCTGCTCGGCTACCACGTCTCTACTAGTCCCTAGATCCTGTAACTAACGCCCCGGAAGCCCCACGACGGGATCATTCTTCGGGGCGCTGGTTTGCCGCACGGATAATGTTCCTGAAGGCGACCACTATTCCGAGGAACAGGCCGACCAACAGACCCCATGGATTGGTCCCCGTGAAATACCCGACGGCATAACCGATGACCGCACCACCAAGAAGCCCCCCGAGAAGATCCGCAAGAACCCGGTTACCGCTGCGATAGTTCGCATCGGCCCCGGAAGCCTTGGGAAGGTTACGCTGTTCTTCGCGCTGCTGGGCGGCTGCAAGCCGCTTTTCCAGCGCATCGATCCGCGCGTCCTCCTCGATTGGTTCCCGTGCGGGTTTGTCGTCGCTCATGCCTTGCTCCTTTGAAGGGGGTTGCGCGGCACGCGCAGGGACTTGCCCGCCAAGGGCGCCGCCCCCTTAGAAGGGGGGGTGTGGCGAGTCAACACGAGGAAGGTCCGGAAAGAGCCGTCGTGTCGCAAAAAAGCCTCTCGCTCCCGTATCGGGAGCAAGAGGCCGTGAAAGAGTGCGAGGTCCGAATCCTACGGGCAGCGCGGATCGCGTTGCGGAGCGCCCGCACCGCGCGTTTCCCAGCTGCCGTTCGGCGCCTGGTATTTCTCGCCCGGCTTGGTGGCCAGGATCGCCTGGCAACCAGCCGTCAGCGCATATTCCTCGAGCGTCGCATTGTTCGCCTTGGCCCGATCCGAATAAACGGCTCGGCGCTTGATATTGATATCGTTGACGATCTTGCGCAGCGCGGGCGTTTCCGCACCCACGATGCCGAGATAGCCATCCATCTTCTCGCCGATCTCGCCATCCGCGCGGGCAGCGGCATAGGCAGGGTCGCGCTGCGCGAAAGCTGGCGCTGCGAACCCACCGAATGCCGTAGCCACGGCTGCTGCCGCGAGAACCGATTTCGTTACCTTGTTCATCATGTCACCCATCAGAAGATATCCGCATTGTCCTCTATCGTATTGCCCGCATCTTCCGCGAGCCGATAGATCACTTCCTGGCGGATGTTGACGTTCAGCTCGATCACGATCGGCTTTTCGGGCGCATTCACCGTTATGCATCCCCCGAGCGCGACTGTGACAAGCATGGCGGCAGCCATCCTCCCGGTCAATTTGGCATGGTTCATAGCCCTCACTCGCTTTCCTGCTCCTGAATGGTGGGTTCATCCGGAATGATGTCGTCCGGACTGATTTCGGGTGGCGCTTCCTCGCCAGTGATCGAGCGCCTCAGGAAACGTGTTCCGTCGTCGGACAGCAGACCCAGTTCGCGTGGATCGCGTACTGCGGCCGGATCGTACAGCGATTTCAGGCTGGTCATCAGCTGGTAGAACTGCGCCTTGATGTTGATACGGAATTGCAGCGGCAGTGCCGCTAGTCGCCGCGTAATGAAATTCGATTTGGCGCCCTTGCCCTGGCTCACGCCGTCGAACCGCACTCGCGTAACGATCTCGCCCGTCAGGGGGCCTTCCATGACCACTCGCATCTGCGTGTAGTCGAGGCTCTTCAGTGCATCGAAGGCGAAGTTCGCGATGGGCGAAAGATCCTCGTAGGTCAGATCGCCCACATAGGAAATGTTCCCCCCTGGCGGCCGGGATATCAGCACGCCGGTATCGATTCGTCCGTTGCCCGCGGCATCGAACACGATCGGCACCGTTCCGTCGAAAAGTCCGGTGGCGGATATGTTCTCGAGATCCATCTGCGTCATGAACACGGCCGCATCCAGGCCGACGATCTCGAACAGGTAACGGCGCTCTTCGCTGACCCCCAGATTGAGGTCGACATCGCGCAAGATCAGCTGTCCGCCCATGAAGGGCCAACTGCCCCCGGAAACCGCCAGCAACTCGCCATTGCGCAATTGGAACTCGACCTCGCCATCGAAGACCTCCACGCCGGGATTTACCGATGCGACACGGATCTTCTGGCCCGGTGCAGTCGTCAGATTCAGCAGATCGACGAAATCGATCGTGCCTCTGGCGCCCTCGACAGGCCCGAACGCTGCGGCGAAATCCAGATCATCGCTCGAAAAGCTACCCGTGCTCTTGATGATGCCGTTCGGTGCCCAGTCGATCCGGCCCGTGCCGGTCACGATACCCTTGGTGTTGGCGATGACGCCCAGCGCAAGACGGGAAATCTCGCCCGGCTGAAGCTCGTCGTCCAGCTGCAGCCCAGGAACATCGAGATCGGCATGTCCGGCACCGCTCTGCAAATCGTGCCGAATGTCCACGGTTGTCACCAGCCGGTCGCTTGCGGGATTTCGCAATTGTGCCTGCGCGGCGATGACATTGTCGATCAGTGTCAACCTCGCATCGCGCGCGATCAGCGGCTCGAACCGGGGCGAAGCATTGCGGTCCACCAATGTGAAGTCGGTACCATTGATCATCAGCCGACCGTCGGCGAAACGCCAGTTCCCCTCGGCCTTGTTCAGATCCATTGGCACGGCCGCCAGCATCACGTCCGCATCGGTGAACGTTCCTGCGATATCGTCGCCGAACCTCGCCTCCAGGCCAGACACGTTGAAGTGGCTGGCCGTCTCGACAGGGCCCAGCGATACTTCGATTTCACGAGCCGTCATGACGCCGGGATAGGCAAAGCCGACCGGTCCCGACGCAAGCCGGATCGGGGTTTCACCGAGATGGCCCTGCAGATCGAGCGATGGCGCACCCGCGGCTATGCGAATTCCGTCAGCGCCCGCGTTCACGATTGCCCGGCCCCGTGCAGGACACAGCGTCAGCCCACGCTTTTCGAAAGAAAGATTGGCCAGTTCGAGACGGTCGAACCGGATATCCGTGCACGAGCGCCACAAGGCAATATTCCCACCCTCATAGCGTCCATCGACGGGTAACAACAAGTTGGTCGCCGCCCCGCCCGGCAGCTTGCCACTTGCCAGCACCCGGCCCGAAAATCCAAGGGCGTCGCCGCTTTGCTGGGCGATGGTCATTTGCGGCACGGCAAGGGCGGAATCGTCTGCTTCGTACCGCTCCATCGCGAGGCGAAAAATCGAACTGCCGCCCTCGCCTCGCTCCATCCGGCCAGATAGGCGCGGCATATTGGCGCCGCCGGTCGCGATATTGCCTGCGATCCTCGGCGTCTCGCCGCCCCGGGACGCGATTTCGACGCGCGATAGAGAAACCAGCCGCGCACCGCTTCCGCCGCGCAGCTCTGCCCTTGGCGCGAACAGGGAGTAGGTGCCGGGTTCTGTCCTGATACGCAGGTCGGCGGATAGCGCGCTTCCGCGGGTCTCGGCCTGCAACGCATTCGCCATTTTGCGGGTCAGCGGCGCGATCAGCGTGCCATCGCCGGTTTGCGCCAGCGCCTCGACTGCCGCGACCAGGTCGCTACCGAGCCGCAGACCATTTCCTTCAAGATTGCTCTCGACCTGCACGCGCTTGAAACCTTCGTTCGCGCGTAGCTGTCCATCTGCCGTCAGCACAGCCGCCAGTGCCTGCGGCGTTTCGACACCGCGGGCCGCCAGTGAAAAGCGGGCGGTTGTCGACTGGTCGCGGATCTGCGCGCGAATCGTGCCGATGATGGCCGCAGCAGAATTCTCCGCGAACCGCGTGTCACCGCCTTCGATCCGTGCCTCGATCGACGGA
Organism: Qipengyuania pacifica; assembly: GCF_019857205.1. GTDB lineage: Bacteria > Pseudomonadota > Alphaproteobacteria > Sphingomonadales > Sphingomonadaceae > Qipengyuania > Qipengyuania pacifica. The sequence continues at coordinate 63,840 of NZ_JAHWXO010000009.1, forward strand.
TTGCGCAGGCGATTGTCCGCCTCGACGGTCAGATTCATCTCGTATTCGGCCAGATCGAGGTCCTGCGCTTCGCATTTCAGAGAAGCGAGCCGCACCGGGCCGACGAATTTCGGTTCGCCGGACGTGCTGGTTATTTTTCCATACGCGCTGGTCTGACCGGCCTCACAGCCCGGCAGCCGAAGGTTTGGCGCAATCGCAGCAAGCGTCCCGTCCCAGCCATGGCTGGCCAGTCCCGAACCGACCATTTTTAGCCCGACGGGGCCATAATCCGTTTCGATCAGCCCACGTCCATCGCGTATTGCGACATTCAGGTTGGGAAGCCCGCCCGGACCCTCGCTCGGCGCAAATATCAGCGTGTCGAGCGAGCCGAAGCTCAGTTCGTTATTACGGTACGTTCCGAAAAGACGCGGCTCGACCAGGGTGACGCTGCCGATCTCCGGCACGCCCAGCCGGTGGCGCAATTGCACGATGATTCGTTTGGCGGTAAAGTCCGGCGCATCCGGATCGCCAAGGACCACGTTTGACAGTTCCTGCGTCTGGCCGCCCACATAATCGATAGTGTACGTCGCGGGGATATTGTTGGCTTCGAGCTGGTCGCGAATAATATCGTCGACAATGCTCTCGCGCGAAAACCATGCGGCGATCCCTGCAGCGATCAGCAGGGCAAGCAGAACACTCGGAATAGCCCAGCGTTTCTGGCGCCATCTCGCGCGCCGGATGGAATCGGCGCCCTCCGCCATGGCATTGTCGTCAGCGTCCCGCTCCATCGAACCCCACTTGCGCCAGCAGCCCGTGAAAGGCAATGCAAGTGGTCGAAACGCCGTGCATGGGGGAATGGTTGCCGGAGGAATCGAATAATTCGGCGGGCCATGCGGGGGCCGGTCATCGCGCTCGACTGCGCGATCGACTGCTTACCGGCGGACCCGAAGCCCTCGCCGATTACGAGCTGCTCGAATTCCTCTTGTTCGCAGCGATAAGGCAGGGCGACACCAAGCCGCTAGCCAAGAACCTGATCGCCCAATTCGGGTCGTTCGCCGCTGTTCTGGCTGCAGATCCGCAGGCTTTGAAGCAGGTCAAAGGCATGGGCGAAGCGAGCGTGGCCGCGCTTCATGCCGTCAGCCTCGCGACCAGGAGGATGGCGCGCGGGGCGGTGCAGGACAAGCCGGTACTGGGCAGCTGGCAGGCTCTGTTGGACTATCTCGCTGTCGACATGGCCCATCTGAACCACGAGCGCGTGCGCGTCCTTTATCTAAACGCGCAAAACCGCCTCATCCTTGACCACCACTTCTCCGAAGGGTCGATCGATGAAGCGGCCATCCACCCGCGCGAAGTCATCCGCAAAGCCTTCGACATTGGCGCAACCGCGCTGATCCTCGTGCATAATCATCCCAGCGGAAATCCCGAACCGAGCCGCGCGGACATCGCCATCACCGCCCGGATCGCAGAAGCCGGTCGCCTGCTCGGCGTTACCGTACACGACCATGTCATCGTTGGTCGCAGTGGCCACGTCTCGCTGCGTGCCAAGGGTCTGATCTGACCGATCCGCTTATAAGAAGCGTAATAAGCGTGCGCCTGCGCCTTGCCACGGGCCGCCGCCTTGCCTAGCGCGCTGCGCAAACAGCCGCCAACTCCGGAGTTCACCATGGTCCCCCGCTACGCCCGCCCCGAAATGACCGCCCTGTGGGAGCCGGAAGCCAGATATCGCATCTGGTTCGAAATCGAAGCGCATGCGACCGAAAAGCTCGGCGAACTCGGCGTTGTTCCGGCAAGCGCGGCCAAGGCCCTGTGGGACTGGTGGGCCACCAACCCCAAGATCGACGTCGAAGCGATCGACGCGATCGAAGCCGTAACCAAGCATGACGTGATCGCCTTCCTCACCTGGGTGGCGGAAAACGTGGGCGACGAGGCGCGGTTCATGCACCAGGGCATGACCAGTAGCGACGTTCTCGACACCACGCTGGCTGTGCAGCTTGCCCGCTCCGCCGATATTCTGCTGGCCGATCTCGACGCACTGCTTTCTGCAATCCAGCGCCGTGCGGAAGAACACAAATACACACCGACCATCGGGCGCAGCCACGGCATCCATGCCGAGCCTGTGACCTTCGGTTTAAAACTGGCGCAGGCCTATGCCGAATTCGACCGTTGCCGCCGGCGCCTTCTCTCCGCGCGCGAAGAAATCGCCACCTGCGCCATCTCGGGTGCGGTAGGCACCTTTGCCAATATCGATCCCCAGGTCGAAGAACATGTCGCCGAAAAGCTCGGCCTGGCGGTCGAGCCCGTGTCGACCCAGGTCATCCCGCGCGATCGCCATGCCATGTTCTTTTCCACCCTCGCCGTCATCGCCGGGTCTATCGAACGGCTGGCGGTCGAAATTCGGCATCTTCAGCGCACCGAAGTGCTCGAGGCGGAAGAATATTTCTCGCCCGGCCAGAAGGGGTCGAGCGCCATGCCGCACAAGCGCAACCCGATCCTGACCGAAAACCTCACAGGTCAGGCCCGGATGATCCGCGCCTATGCCCTGCCCGCGCTCGAGAATGTGGCCCTGTGGCACGAGCGCGATATTTCGCATTCGTCGGTCGAACGCTTCATTGGCCCGGATGCCTGCATCACGCTCGATTTCGCCCTCGCCCGCCTCACCGGCGTGATCGACAAGCTGCTGATCTACCCCGAACGCATGCAGGCCAACATGGACCGCATGGGCGGCCTCATCCACTCGCAGCGTGTTCTGCTCGCCCTCACCCAGAACGGCGTCAGCCGCGAAGATGCCTATCGCCTCGTCCAGCGTAACGCGATGAAGGTCTGGGAATCGGACGGCCGGCTGATGCTGCTCGATCTGCTCAAGCAGGATGAGGAAGTCACCGCAGCGCTCAGCGCCGAACAGCTGGAAGAACGGTTCGACCTCGAATACCACTTCAAGCACGTCGACACGATCTTCGAACGCGTGTTCGGCTAGACGAGCGCGCGCTTGCAGCCTAGCAAGGCTTGCATAGCCAATTAGGGGAGCTCCCGATGCAGATCGTGCGTACTATCGTTTGGGTCCTGCTGCTGTTTTCGCTGCTGGCATTCAGTTTCTTCAACTGGAAATCGGTCGAAGTTCAAATCTGGTCGAACTTGGTGCTGGAAACCAAGCTGCCGGCGCTTGTCATCGTGTCCTTCCTGCTGGGCCTTTTGCCCATGTGGTTGCTCCACCGCGCCAGCGCATGGCGCGCCAGGCGGCGGATAGCTGCGCTTGAAACGGCCACGCACAAGATGTCCGCGCCAGCCGCCACTCCCACGCCGACGGCCACCCCGCCGGTATCGCCGCCGCGCGACGATTTTGCACCCCCGCCCGCCCATCCGGTCGATCCCGAACCAACGAAGCCCTGATGTCCAATCCGATCTATCTCGCACTCGACGTCCCGCAACTGAACGACGGGATCGACCTCGTTAACAAGGTCAAGGGACACGTTGGCGGGATCAAGCTCGGGCTGGAATTCTTCTGTGCGCATGGCGCGCATGGCGTGCACATGATCGGGCAGCTCGGCCTGCCCATCTTCCTCGATCTCAAGCTGCACGATATTCCCAATACCGTCGCAGGCGCCATGCAGGCGATCCACGTGCTCGAACCGGCGATCGTCACCGTTCATGCAGGCGGCGGTCGCGCCATGATGGAAGATGCCAAGGCTGCAGCTGGCGAAAATACCAGGGTCGTCGCCGTGACCATGCTGACCAGTATGGACGAACGCGATCTCGCACGCACCGGCATCGAAGGCAGCGCGCATGACCAGGTCATGCGCCTCGCACAGCTTGCCAACGATGCAGGCCTCGACGGGATCGTGTGTTCGGGACAGGAAGTGAAAGCGGTCCATGACCAGTGGCGGGACGGCTTCTTCGTCGTACCCGGCCTGCGCCCTGCCGGGAGCGCGGTCGGCGATCAGAAACGCGTCGTCACACCGCGCCAGGCGCGTGATCACGGTGCCAGCGTGCTGGTGATCGGGCGACCGATCAGCCGTGCGGACGATCCTGCGCGGGCCGCGCGCGATATCGAAGCCACGCTGTAACGGCGCGCTTCATGGCAGCCGCAATCAAGATCTGCGGGATTTCCATGCCCGAAACGCTCGACGCTGTCCTCGATGCGCAGGCTGACCACGTCGGCTTCAATTTCTTTCCGCCCAGCCCTCGCCACCTCGGCCTCGCCGAAGCATCGGCGCTCGCCGCGCGCGCAGGGTCGCGCATTTCCAAGGTCGGCGTGTTCGTCGATCCGGACGACGCCGCCCTGCGCGATGCCATATCAGCCGCGAAACTCGACGCGGTGCAGCTGCATGGCGACGAGTCTCCCGCGCGCAGCGCCGCGGTCAGGGCGCAGTTCGGTCTCCCTGTCTGGAAAGTGATCCCGGTGGCCACCGCCAGCGATGTCGTCAGGGCTCAGGCTTATACCGACGCGGCCGACTTCATCCTGTTCGACGCCAAGACGCCGAAGGACGCTCAGCTCCCCGGTGGGATGGGGCTACGCTTCGACTGGGGCCTTCTTTCCGGCATCAGCATGTCGCTGCCCTGGGGTCTTGCCGGCGGTTTGTCGCCCACGAATGTCGCGGGTGCGATCGCTGCAACCGGTGCCCCGCTGGTCGATACGTCCAGCGGCGTGGAAAGCGCTCCAGGTGTGAAGGACATGGACAAGATTGCCGCCTTCTGCAAAGCGGCGCGGTCTGTATGACCGAACACGCAAACTCCTTCCGCAATCAGCCCGATGAACGTGGCCACTTTGGCGATTACGGCGGCCGTTATGTCGCCGAAACGCTGATGCCGCTGATCCTCGATCTCGAACGCGAATATCGCAAAGCTCAAGCTGACTCGAGCTTTAAGTCCCAGTTCGACGATCTGCTCGAACACTATGTCGGCCGTCCTTCCCCGCTCTATTTCGCGGAACGGCTGACAGAGGCGCTCGGCGGCGCGCAGGTCTGGTTCAAGCGTGACGAACTCAATCACACCGGCGCGCACAAGATCAACAATTGCATCGGGCAGATCCTGCTCGCGATGCGCATGGGCAAGACCCGCATTATCGCCGAAACCGGCGCAGGTCAGCACGGCGTCGCCACGGCCACCGTTTGCGCACGTTTCGGACTGCCTTGCGTCATCTATATGGGCGCGACCGACGTGGCCCGGCAGCAGCCCAATGTGTTCCGCATGAAGCTGCTCGGCGCCGAAGTCGTGCCCGTCACCAGCGGCGCGGCAACGCTCAAGGACGCCATGAACGAAGGGCTGCGCGATTGGGTCGCGAATGTCCACGACACCTTCTACATCATCGGCACGGCTGCCGGACCGCATCCCTATCCGGAAATGGTCCGCGATTTTCAGAGCGTGATCGGCAAGGAAGCGCGCGCGCAGATGCTGTCGCGCATCGATCGCCTGCCCGATCTGCTCGTGGCAGCCATCGGCGGCGGCTCCAATGCGCTCGGGCTGTTCCACCCCTTCCTCGACGATCCGGATGTAAAGATGCTCGGCGTCGAAGCGGCGGGTTATGGCCTCGATGGGGATCAGCATGCAGCATCGCTGCTTGGCGGGTTCCCCGGCGTGCTCCACGGCAACAAGACCTACCTGCTGCAGGACGATGACGGCCAGATCACCGAAGGCCACTCGATCAGCGCGGGTCTCGATTACCCCGGCATCGGCCCCGAACATGCCTGGCTGAAAGACATGGAACGCGTCGAATACACCGCCATCACAGATGACGAGGCGCTTGATGCGTTCCAGCTTCTCTGCCGGACCGAGGGCATCATTCCCGCGCTCGAGCCCAGCCATGCCATCGCTGCCGTGGCCAAGCGTGCCAAGACCATGCCCAAGGACAGCGTGATCCTCGCCAACCTGTGCGGGCGCGGCGATAAGGACATCTTCACCGTGGCGGAAAAGCTCGGAGTTGAGATCTAGCCCTCGCTCCGAACGATGGAGGTGCCTCGTGCTGGTTTACGCATACCCACTCATGCAGGCTGTCCTACACGACTGCATTCATGCGATGGGGCTTTGATGACGCCTAATCGTTCCTTGCAGTGCAAACCCGGATACGCCCTGATGGCGCGAGCCAGTTTTTTCTCCCTTGGACTGTGTAACACCCGGTCCATGTCTCAGACTTCTGCCAAGCTAGATGAACGAACCTGACACCATGAACGCCTCGAATCGCCTCTCCGCTGCCTTCGCCAAGCCTAACCCTGCGCTGGTCTGCTTTCTGACCGCCGGTGACGGCGACACCGGCGCCAATCTCGATGCGCTGGTCGATGGCGGCGCGGACGTGATCGAACTCGGCATGCCCTTTACCGATCCCATGGCCGATGGCCCGGCCATCCAGGCGGCGAATATCCGCTCGCTTGGCAAAGGCACCACCACGGCCGATGTCCTCTCGATCGCCAGCGGCTTTCGCCAGCGCCATCCCGACGTTCCGCTGGTACTGATGGGTTATGCCAATCCGATGGTCCGGCGCGGGCCGGAATGGTTCGCCTCTGCCGCCATGAACGCGGGCGTCGACGGCGTGATCTGCGTCGATATCCCGCCCGAAGAAGACGACGCGCTAGGTCCGTCCCTGCGCGATGCCGGGATTGCCCCCATTCGCCTCGCCACACCGACAACCGACGACCGCCGCCTTCCCGCCGTGGTCGAAGGTTCCGAAGGCTTTCTCTATTACGTCGCGGTCGCAGGCATCACCGGCATGCAGCAGGCAGCGATCGAATCGATCGAAGCCAATGTCGCCCGCATCAAGCAGGCCACCGACATTCCGGTCGCTGTCGGCTTCGGCGTCCGCACGCCCGAACAGGCCGGCGAAATCGCGCGCGTAGCAGATGGCGTCGTGGTGGGCTCGGCCCTGGTCGAACTCGTGGCCGAACATGGCGCCGATGCTCCGGCCCACCTGCGCGAACTGACATCGAAGCTCGCCGGCGCTGTTCGTTCGGCGCGCTGAGCGGGTCCGACCGCTCTTTCGTCCGGAGACGATCAGCCCGCCCGGCAAAGAGCAATTTGATTTTCCTAGGTATTCTGCCGACTATTTGAGCTTTGCTGCAACAGGACTATAGGCTTCAACTATGAACTGGTTCACCCGCGTCCGCAATTCGATCACCTCGCTGTCCAAGCGCAGCACCGACAAGGATCTGTGGGTCAAATGCCCCAGCTGTCAGCAGATGGTGTTCGCGCAGGAATACGAAGACAATGCCTATGTTTGCCCGCGCTGCGATCACCATGGTCGCATCGGCGCGGACGAACGCCTGCGCCAGTTGATGGATGATGGCTTCGAAGTTCTTCCGATCCCCGATGTGAAGGAAGATCCTCTCAAGTTCCGCGACACGGCAAAATACACCGACCGCCTGAAAAAGGCGCGCGCCAAGAGCCCGCACAAGGACGCCTTCCTCGTTGGCTCCGGCGCGATCGATGGCAAACCCGCGGTGGTCGGGGTGCAGGATTTTGGCTTCATGGGCGGATCCATGGGCATGGCCGTAGGCACCGCCTTCTGCCAGGGTGCGGAACGCGCGCTTACCCGGCGCTGCCCCTATATCGTCGTTACCGCTGCTGGTGGCGCTCGCATGCAGGAAGGCATTCTCTCGCTCATGCAAATGCCCAAGGCGACCGTGATGACGCGCCGCCTGAAGGAAGCCGGCTTGCCCTATATCGTGGTGCTGACCGATCCGACAACCGGCGGCGTGACGGCTAGCTACGCCATGCTCGGCGATATCCATATTGCCGAACCGGGCGCACTGATCGGCTTTGCCGGGCAGCGCGTCATTCAGGACACGATCCGCGAACAGCTACCCGATGGCTTCCAGCGCGCCGAATATCTGCACAAGCATGGCATGGTGGACATGGTGGTCCATCGCCGCGACCTCAAAGCAACGCTGGCGACCCTGCTCGATTACCTCACCCCGGCCAAGGCTGCCTGAGGCACGGCATGCGGGACTTCGCCCGCTCCGACAGTCAGGCAGTGCAGCGACAGCTCGACCGGCTGGCCGCGCTGTCCATTCCCGAAGGCAGGCTTGGCCTCGATACGATACGCGCGCTCCTGGACAGGCTCGGCAATCCGCACCACCGCCTGCCGCCCGTCTTCCATGTCGCCGGAACCAACGGCAAGGGGTCGACCTGCGCCTTCCTGCGCGCAATGCTCGAGGAACAGGGATACACGGTCCATGTTACTACGAGCCCGCATCTTGTGCGGTACAACGAACGCATCCGTCTCGCAGGAACGCTGATCGATGACGACCGGCTGGCCGAACTGCTCGCCGAAGTGCTCGATGCAGGCGAAGATCTCGGCCCCAGCTTTTTCGAAGTCACGATCGCCGCAGCATTCTCCGAATTCGCCCGCGTCCCCGCCGATGCCTGCGTCGTGGAAGTCGGCCTGGGCGGACGCTTCGATGCGACCAATGTTCTGGAACCCGAAAGCGTCGCTGCCTGCGGCATCGCATCGCTGGGCATCGATCACGAACGCTTCCTGCTCACCCCGGAAGAAGGCGCTCCGACGGAGCCTATCGCGCGCATTGCCTTCGAAAAAGCAGGCATCGCAAAACCGGGGGTTCCACTCGTCTGCCTGTCCTATCCAGCCGATGCACGCGCCCAGATCCAGACCGCTGCGGAGCGGGCAAAAGCGCAGCTGGCGCTGCTCGATTACGACTGGGACGTCGAAATCGGCCTTGGCCTCAGCTATCGCGACCGGCGCGGCAGCCTGAACCTGCCCCGCCCCGCTTTGCCCGGCGATCATCAGGCGCTGAATGCCTCATTGGCTGTGGCCATGCTTCGCCATCAGGACAAGCTCCGGATCACGCCCGGGGCCATCGCTCGCGGGATGGGCCAGGCGCGCTGGCCCGCGCGCCTTCAGCGCCTTCTGCCGGGTCCGCTGGCCGGGCAGCGCGAAGTCTGGCTGGATGGCGGGCACAATGCCGATGCAGGGCGGATGTTGGGCAGGCACTTTTCGGGCCGAAGCCTTCATCTCATCATCGGCATGTTGGAAAGCAAGGATCCCGCGGCCATCATCACGCCGCTGGCGGATAGCCTGGCCAGCATTTCCGCCGTCGCCGTGCCGGGGCATGACTGGCATCCGCCTGAAGCCTTTGGCGACCATGCAGCGGCGCAAAGCGATGTCGCGGCGGCTCTCGCCAGCCTGCCCGAAGACGGTCTGCCGGTGCTGATCGCCGGATCGCTCTATCTCGCCGGGGACGTTCTCCGGCAGAACGGCGAGCTACCCGACTAGAACGCCCGGCGCTCCCACCAAGCTCATTCGGCTGGCTGAGCGGCTCCGGCCTCTGGCGCGATAATGCCGGCATCATCCTTCGCACGGCTGACCCGCCACCATTCGATGCATACCAGCACCGCTGCCCCCAACCCGATCCAGGTTGTCAGTATGAATACGTCGTAATAACCCTGGTTTTCGATCATCTCGCCCAGCGCCCCGCGGCCCAGCGTCCCGACCAACAGTGTCAGCGACGACAGAAGCGCATACTGGACTGCGCTGAATTTCTTCGACACGATCGATGACAGCCAGGCGATATAGGCCGCCCCCGCTATGCCGATCGCCAGGTTTTCGAAAGCGATGGTAATAGTCAGTCTGGCCAGATCGGCATCGCCGATGCCCGGCACCTGTTCGATCAGATAGGTAAAGCCTATTGCATCGCTGAACGCCTGCATATTCGCACCGCCAATGGCCATGTCGGCATACAGCAAGTTCGTTAGCGCTGCGAGGATACCGCCGATCAGCAGAGTTGCCATCCGCCCGATGGTGGTCAGCATCAGCCCCCCCAGCGCCAGCCCCGCGATGATTGCACCCACACCGAAGAACTTGGACGCGAAGGCCACGTCGTCATTGGTATACTGCAGCTCGCCCAGATAGAACGGATACGCGAAAGTACCCCAGATCGCATCGCAGATCCGATAGGTCAGCACGACGGCCAGGATCAGCACCAGCGACCAGCCCAGGCGGCCAACGAATTCCACCAAGGGCAGCACCAGTGCACGGTAGAGATGGTCGAGCGCATACGCAGTTCCGCCCACGGCCGGTGCATCTTCGGCAAGCAGGTTTCGCCCCTGCTTCTGCTGGCTCGACAGCCAGCCTGCGATCAGTGCGGGCAGAATGATCGTCGCCACGATGATCCACGGCCCCCATGTGAGCGTAAAATCGGTCGGATTGGGTCGATCTTCCGGCGCATACGTCATCGACATGATCATGAACGCCAGCACGGCACCGATAGCCAGTGCCCATAGAAGCGCGACGGCCGCCAGTGCGCGGTTCCGTACGGAAGGCACCAGTTCACCTGCCTTGCGCAGTGCGCGAACCTGTTCGTCGCCCTCCGTCAGTTCGGCCGCGCCTTCCGCATTCGGAGCGAACAGGCCGACCGCGCCGACGAACAGCAAGATGCCGCCCATCATCATATAGGTTTCCGGCCAGCCGATCCGCGCGGCGATGATCAGGCCGAGCGCGCCGCCCACCAGCGAGGAGAGGCGATAACCCATCTGGTAGATGGTGGAGAGAATATCGATCGTCGCCACTTCGTCCGCGACATCGATGCGCCATGCATTGATTGCGATATCCTGTGTCGCACTGGCAAAGGCGCCGATCCCTGCCAGCAGCGAGAACATGCCGAGCTGCGTTCGCGGTTCAAGCACGCTCATCGTCACCAGGATCGCCCCCAGCAGAAGCTGCATCGGAATGATCCATTGCTTGCGCCTGCCCAGCTTTCGCAGCAGCGGAATATCGACTTTGTCGATCAGCGGCGACCACAGGAACTGGAATGCGTAAGCCAGCCCGATGAGCGAGAAGATGCCCATGGTCTCGAGGTCCACATCCGCCTCGGTCAGCCAGGCAAACAGCGTGCCCAGGAAAAGTGCGAACGGCAGTCCGCTGGCAAAGCCGAACAGCAGCATGAAGCCGGTCTTGCGGTTGCCGAGCGCCAGACCAAGCGCTCGCCAGGCTGAAATCTTTTTCTTATGTTCTGCGACCGCGGCCATTCCCTAGCGTCCTTCCTATCGGGCGTGTAATTTGCAACACTAACGGAGTGTGAGAGAGAGGAACAGGCGTCATGAGCGATGTCGACACCAAACATTCGGCGCGGCGACCAACCGACGGCATGCTGGCTTTGGCGAAGGACATCGCAGACGGGCGGATGCGCGATTCCTTGCAGGTTACCACCGTCCCCGCCAGCGTCTACACCGATCCCGAATACTGGGCACGCGAGAAGGCCGCGATCTACGATCGGCTGCCGCAGATCCTCGCCCCGTCGGCGCTGCTTCCGGACCCCGGCATGGCAGTCCCTCACGATGCAACCGGGCGCCCGCTCCTGATCACGCGCGATGGCGACGGCACGGCACGCGTATTCCTCAACGTCTGCCGACACCGTGGCACCCGGCTGGTGGAAGGCGGCGAGGTGCAGTGTACCAAGAAGCTTGTCTGCCCATACCACGCATGGACCTATTCGGTGGACGGGCGATTGCTCGCCCTGCCCCGGCCCGACACCTTCCCGGGCCTCGACAAGAGCAACCACGGCCTTGTCGAACTGCCCAGCAGGGAGACCGGTGGCCTGATCTGGTTCTGCCCGCAGGATGGCCCAGCCGATTTCTCGCTGGCGGAAGAGATCGGACAGGATTTCGACGCGCTCGGCATGGGCGATCAGGTCCTGTTTCGCCGCAAGACGCACGAGGTCGCCGGTAACTGGAAGCTCATCATGGACGCTTTCCTGGAAAGCTATCACGTCACCCGCCTGCATGCGAAGACCATCGGCCCCTTCTTCAAGGACGGCGCCACCAGCGGCGATATGATCGGCCCCCATTCGCGCAGCGCTGTGGGGCGGCTCGAGGAAATGGAAGGCATCGATCTGGAGGATATGGCGCAGCTGCGCCGTGTGGTGACCTTCGCCTACCAACTTCTGCCGGGTGCCCTCATCATCCCCAGCCCGGACTACATCAACGTGATGGTGATGATGCCGCAGGCGCACGACCGCACGCTGGTCGAAGATTTCATGCTCATTCCGGAACACCCTGCGACCGACAAGGCGCGCGACCATTGGGAACGCAGCTGGGCCCTGCTCGATGGCGGCGTGTTCGCCGGTGAAGATTTCCGCGCGGCCGAGCTCGGGCAGCAGGGGCTCGCCACGGGGGCGGTTCCGCACCTCACCCTCGGTACACTCGAAGGCGGCATCCGGCGCTATCACGAAACCGTCGAAGAGGCCCTGCGCGCCGCCAACTGACGCGCTCCCCGCGCTGGTCTCTGCTCAGCTTGCGCTTCCGCTTGGGCGGGGTTGTGTGTAATGGCGCGCCCATGGCCGACAATCGATTACCAGAAGAAGGCGACCGGATCGCCAAGTTACTCGCCCGTGCAGGCATAGCGAGCCGTCGAGAAATCGAACGCATGATCGCCGACGGTCGCGTGTCGATCGACGGCAAGGTTCTGACCACACCCGCCGTGAAGCTGAACAACCTCAACGGTGTGACCGTGGACGGAAAGGCCGTCGCCCAGGCCGAAGCGCCGCGCCTCTTCGCGTTTCACAAACCCTCGGGCCTCATCACGGCAGAACGCGACCCCAAGGGCCGCCCGACCATCTACACGGCGCTGCGCAATGCCCTGCCCAAGAATGCCGGCCGGGTCATGCCCGTGGGGCGCCTCGACTTCAACACCGAGGGCCTGCTGCTGCTGACCAATGACGGCGAGATGAAGCGCGCGATGGAACTGCCGTCCTCCGGCATTCCGCGCACCTATCGCGCGCGCGCCTTCGGCGACATCACACAGGCGCAGCTCGACGAATTGATCGAAGGTATCGAAATCGACGGCATTCGCTACGGCCGGATCGAAGCCGATCTGGAACGCGGATCGGGCAAGAACCGCTGGGTTCAGATGACACTGACCGAAGGCAAGAACCGCGAAGTTCGCCTCGTGCTCGAACATCTCGGCCTGCAGGTCAATCGCCTGCTGCGTGTCGGCTACGGTCCATTCGAACTGGGCGAACTTGCCCGCGGACAGGCGGTGGAGATCCGTCAGGCGGACGTCGAACGCTTCCGCAAGCAATTGACCCGGGCCCGCAAATGAGAATCATCGCAGGCGAATGGCGCGGCCGCAGGCTGACTGCTCCGCCCGGAGAGGTTACGCGCCCGACGGCGGATCGCACGCGCGAAACGCTCTTCAATATGCTCGCAAGCAGGCTCGGATCGTTCGAAGGAGTTAACGTTGTCGACCTGTTCGCTGGGTCGGGTGCGCTCGGGCTCGAAGCGCTATCGCGTGGCGCTGCGTCCTGTCTCTTCGTCGAGCAGGATGCCGATGCGGTAAAATCCATCCGGAAGAATATCGAGGCCCTCGACGCGAGGACACGCACAACCGTCCAGCAGGCCTCCGTGATGAGCCTCGGTCCGGCAAAGGCCGCGCACGACCTGATCCTGCTCGATCCGCCTTACGATACCGGAGCAGGCCATGTCGCCATCGACCGGCTTACGCGTCTGGGATGGATCGGCCCGGCGACTTGGGTCGCGCTGGAAACCGGGGCAAGGGAAGAGCGCGAACTGCGCGGCCTCGAAGTTGTGGCGGACAGAAAAATGGGCAAGGCGAAGGTATCTCTTCTCCGCCTTGCCCAATGATTTGATCCAGACGGATCACATCGGATCGGTGGCTGCATCCGTTTCGGGTTCGACCGGTGCGGTAGTGTCGCCCATCGGATCGGCCGGTGCCGTAGTATCAGTCATCGGCTCGGTAGGGGCCGCCGGTGCGGTTGTTGTGGGCGCAGTGGTTGCCGGTGCAGTCTGGGCTGCGGCCTGAGCTTCGATCTGAGTCCAGGCCTGCGCCTGCTGCTCGGCGCTTAAGGCAGTGATCGTCACCTTGTTTTCATCCGAAATCCGCCAGAACAGTTCCTGACGCTCCGGTGTAAGGCCCCAGTAATAAGCCTTTACGTCTTCCGGCCAGGCGTCGAACTGGGTCTGCTGCTCGGTCGGCCATCCGTCATAGGAAACCTGTTGTTCGGCCGTCATAGCCGTGGACGGGGTCGTCGCAGCATCGGGAGTGTCGGTTTCCGCTGCAGTCATGTCCTGTGCAACAGCCGGGATAGATACGGCAGCAAGTGCGCCGCCAGCTATGTAATAGAATGTCTTACGCATCATTGGTCCTTTCGTTTGGCCACTCGGCCTTCCTGAGGCACAATTCGCATGTGCTCGATTATGGGGGATCAACGGACGGTGCGGGGATTTGGCTGCGGCTCGAACGCAGCCGCGGACCGGTTTGTCGTAAAATGTGCTCAAAATGCGGCAAACTGCGCCTCGCCCCGTAAGATCATTTCGAGGAAAACCCGCTAACGCCATGAGGAGAATACGAAAAGGGGCGGGGACACCATGGTGTCTCCGCCCCCTCCAAGCGTCGCGCTGCCAGCTTCGGGCGCGCGAGCGGAAAGCCTGTTGTTATGAACCTGGCTTGGTCGCAGGCAGTGGCTCGTCGATTTCACTCGCGGGCTTGCCCGGCCAGTATTCGAGCGGACGGGTGCCGGTCTTGTTCTTTTCCCAGCTGTTGATGCAACCGTCCTGCTGATCGCCGCGGCAGACGGGCACGTCTTCACCCGATGCAGCCGCGTAACCCGACGGCGTTGCCTGCGTGACTTCCTTGCTCACGAACCGCGGCGTGGCCGAACTTGTGGACGCACCGGCAGGCGTCGCAGTACGCGCTGTTGCCGTGCTGGACGGAGCAGAAGTGGTCGCAGCCGGGGCAGCGCTCATCTGCGAAGAGATCTGCGTCCATGCCTGCGTGCGAGCTTCAGGCGTCATTTCATAAATGCGCACGCGCTGATCGTCCGTCAGCACCCACCAGCCTTCGACCTGCGCCGGGGTTAGCGTCCAGTAATATTCCTGCACCTCGTCAGGCCAGGCGTCATAGGTCGTCTGCCGGTCGGCAGGCCAGCCGTCATACATGGTCTGCTGCTCGTCTGTCAGCACATAGACCGTACCGTCGGCATCTACTGCCACGTCCTGCGCGATGGCAGGAACGGCCGTAAAGGCGATTGCTGCGGCGCCGGCGAAGATAAGATTACGCATAGGAGAAGTCTCCATTATCGTTGTCATTGCCCGTCTTACGCAGGAAACGGGTCGTCGGTTCCAGAGGGGGGCCATGCGCAGGGCTTGTGTTCTGCCTTGGCGTTCCCTAGCTGTTCCGGACTTCATGTCCGACCCATCACCCTCGTCCGGCGCGCTCGAAAAGGCGCAGATTCCCGCCTATGCGGCCCAGTTGAACGCACCCCAGCGCGATGCCGTATTGACCACGGAAGGACCGGTGTTGATGCTTGCTGGGGCGGGCACCGGCAAGACCGCGGCACTCACCGCACGTTTGGCACATCTCATCGCAACTCGGCGCGCATGGCCCAGCGAAATCTTGTGCGTCACCTTCACCAACAAGGCAGCGCGCGAAATGCGCGAGCGTGTGGGCCGTCATATCGGGGATGCGGTCGAAGGCATGCCGTGGTTGGGGACGTTCCACTCCATCGGCGCACGCATGCTGCGCCGTCATGCTGAACTGGTGGGACTGGAAAGCAATTATACGATCATCGATATCGACGATCAGCTTCGTCTGCTCAAGCAGTTGATCCAGGAAAACGATCTCGACGAAAAGCGCTGGCCCGCCCGCCAACTGGCCGGTTTGATCGACCGGTGGAAGAACCGTGGGCTCAATCCCGGCGATCTCGATGCGGTCGAAAATGAAGCTTATGCCAATGGCCGCGGAACGCAGTTCTACAAACTGTATCAGGACCGCCTCAAGACCCTTAACGCCTGCGACTTCGGCGATTTGCTACTGCATATCCTCAACATCTTTCGCGATCACCGCGATGTGCTGGAACAGTATCAGCAGCGTTTCAAATACATCCTCGTCGACGAGTATCAGGATACCAATCAGGTCCAGTACCTCTGGCTACGTCTGCTTGCCCAGGCGCGCAAGAACATCTGCGTGGTGGGCGATGATGATCAGTCCATATATTCATGGCGCGGCGCAGAAGTCGCCAATATCCTCAAGTTTGAAAAGGATTTTCCTGGCGCAGCTGTGATCAAGCTTGAACAGAACTACCGCTCCACGCCGCAGATCCTTGCCGCGGCATCGGGGCTTATCGATGCCAATAGCGAACGGCTCGGCAAGACGCTGTGGACCGAACTGCCCGCCGGCGAAAAGGTCCGGGTTATCGGCGTCTGGGATGCGCCCGAAGAAGCGCGCCGCGTGGGCGAAGAGATAGAGCGGCTGGAAGCCGAAGGCGCTCCGCTGGACGAAGTCGCCATTCTCGTTCGCGCACAATATCAGACGCGCGAATTCGAAGACCGCTTCATCCAGATCGGCCTCAACTATCGCATTGTGGGCGGCTTCCGCTTCTACGAACGTGCCGAGATCCGAGACGCGCTCGCCTATCTGCGCACCATTGCCCAGCCGGCTGACGATCTGGCATTCGAACGCATCTACAATCAGCCCAAGCGCGGCCTTGGCGCAAAGACGCTGGAAGCCATGCGCCGCCATGCGCGCCGCACGCAGACGCCGCTGGCCGCCGCCAGTCTCGATCTGTGCGATACGGACGAATTGCCGGCGCGCGCGCGCAACACTTTGATCGGCCTGCTCGGTCAGTTTGTCCACTGGCGGGAGCTATCGGAACAGATCACGCCGTCCGAACTGTTGCGCACGGTGATTGCCGAAAGCGGCTACGAGGACATGCTGCAGAAGGATCGCAGCGCCGAGAGCGCGGGTCGCCTCGAAAACCTGACCGAACTTGCCCGCGCCATGGAAGAATACGACACGCTCGGCGATTTCCTCGAACATGTCAGCCTGGTAATGGACAATGAACGGGCCAATGACGGTGAGAAAGTAACCATCATGACCATGCATGCGGCCAAGGGGCTGGAGTTCGATCATGTCTTCCTCCCCGGTTGGGAAGAAGGCGTCTTCCCCAGCCAACGCGCTATCGACGAAGGCGGATTGGCCAGCCTCGAGGAAGAGCGCCGCCTCGCCTATGTCGCGATCACGCGCGCCAAGCGCCGCTGCTCGATCTTTCACGCCGCAAACCGCCGCATCTATGGGCAGTGGACGAGTTCGATACCCAGCCGCTTTATCGAGGAACTGCCCGAAGAACACGTGAAGAGCGAAACCACCATGACCGGTGGTGCCTCGCTCTGGCGCGCGAACTGGAGCGAGACCGACGACCCCTTCGCCCACGTTTCCTCCAACCGCCCGGATCGCTCGGGCACGCGTGGACCCGGATGGCAGCGGGCCCTGTCGACGAAATATGATGCGACGCCCAAGCGTATAGCCGAACCGGGCCGCAGCGCCGCCAGCTTCGCCGCCAAGCCCCGCAGCGACATCGCCGATGGCGCCCGCGTCTTCCATGACAAGTTCGGCTACGGCACCGTAACCGGCCAGGAAGGCAACAAGCTGACGATCGATTTCGAAAAAGCCGGCGAAAAACGCGTGCTCGACAGCTTCGTCACCCTGGCCGACTAGACCGCCTCATCGCATCCCTGCGCAAGCGGCGCACTTTCACGCTTCCAGTATCGCCCCTCGAATGGACGACCTAGCTCACCGAGAAAGCCCCGCGTTCCTTCCGCGATGCCCGTCTCGCAATTCAGATGGGGTGCCGGGTCCCGATAGGTTCCGAAAAGCCGATCCCACAGCGTGACCGTATTGCCATAATTGGCCCCCATCAGCGCTTCGTCGCGAATATGGTGGAGCCGATGCGCGGCTGGTGAAATCATTACCTTGCCCAAGAGACCCAGAGTCCATGGGACATCGGCGTGAATAAAAAATGCCCACCAACTGCGAAGAACGCCGGCCGTTGCGATCGCCCATTCAGGGAAGCCGATCAAAAAAAGGATCCAGACGTCGATCAGTACACTAAACAGCTTGCTCAGTGGGTGTTTGCGCTGCACCGAAAGCCAATGCAGCGCCGTGTCTGCATGATGGGTTGCGTGGATCGGCCAGAGTATGGGATGGTGTTCCGCTCGATGCCGCCAGTAAACGACAAAATCGGACACAAGCACGGTAACTGCGACGACGATCACATCGTAACTATTGCTCCAGAATGCCATCAGCGCGGGCATCACAGCGATGTGATTGCGAATGAACCCTTCAGGCATGGCGAATAGCGGAGCGAGAAGGACGATATTAAACAGCATCAACGCAAGGTTTGTAGTGAACTCAACATGCACGCGCATCAGCGCTTTTCCAATCGCACGGCGCTTGATCACCAGAGCCAGCGCACCAAACAATGAACCGGCCATCGCCAAGATAGTCAGCGCCATCAGCGCGTGGTGGGCTATCGTTTCCATAAACCGCCGATATGCCGCGGCTGTAGTTAGGAACCCGTTAAATCAGGTGGCGGAGATGTCGAGAAAGCCCGGGCGCGGCCCGTTCCATTCGCCCGCTGCAACCGGCGCTTCGTCTTCGTTACGGCTTCTGCGCGGTTCGCGCTTGGCCTTCGGCGCTCGCTCCGGCTTGGTCCGCGGCGCGACATCGTCGTCCTCGCGCTTCTTCCGGCTGCGCTGGGGATGCTCTTCCGGTTGCGCCGTCTCTTCGGGCTTCGGCGTGTTCTCGACCAGATCGACGCGCACGTCCTTCTTCCCGAACACAGGTACTTTCGCACCGGTCAGCTTCTCGACGTTGGCGATCGCCTCGGCGTCTTCCTCTGCCACGAAGGTGAACGCGCGGCCCTTGGCGCCCGCCCTGCCCGTACGACCAATGCGGTGAACGTAATCGTCCGGGTGCCAGGGAGTGTCGAAATTGAACACGTGGCTCACGCCTTTTACGTCGAGGCCGCGCGCTGCAACGTCCGATGCGACGAGAATGTTGATCTCGCCCTTCTTGAACCGGTCGAGTTCCTTCAGGCGATTCGACTGATCCATGTCCCCGTGGATTTCGCCGCTGCGGAATCCGTGGCGCTGCAGGCTCTTGTTGAGCTCGCGCACCGTCGTCTTGCGGTTGGCAAAGACGATCGCGGTTTCGACCTGGTCGTGATTGAGCAGCCAGCGCAGCGTCTCGCGCTTCTGGCGGCTCTTCACCGGAATCTTGAAAGCGGTAATGTCCTTATTCGTGGTCGCGGCGCGGCTGACCTCGATCCGCTTGGGATTATTGAGGAATTTCTTTGTCAGCTTCTCGATCGGGGGCGGCATCGTCGCCGAGAAAAGCATCGTCTGCCGCGTTTCGGGCAGCTTCGAACAAATGAACTCGATGTCGGGGATGAAACCCATGTCGAGCATGCGGTCCGCTTCGTCGATAACCAGCAGTTCGCAGCCATTCAGCAGGATCTTGCCCCGCTCGAACAGATCCATCAGGCGACCCGGCGTCGCAATCAGCACATCGACGCCTTCGTTCAGCGCCTTGACCTGATCGCCCATCTGCACGCCGCCGATCAGCAAGGCGAGCTTGAGATCGTGGTTCTTACCGTATTTCTCGAAGTTTTCGGCGACCTGGGCTGCCAGCTCGCGGGTCGGCGCCAGGATCAGCGAACGCGGCATCAGCGCCCGGCGGCGGCCACTGGCCATGATGTCGATCATGGGCAGCACGAAACTCGCCGTCTTGCCCGTACCCGTCTGGGCGATACCGATGATGTCCTTCATCATCAGCACCGGCGGGATGGCCTCGCGCTGGATGTCGGTCGGCTCGGTATAGCCGGCTTCGCTTACTGCCCTGAGCAAGTCTTCGGAAAGGCCGAGATCGGCAAAAGTCATGTGGTTCGAAATTGTCCCTGGAACATGGGCCGACGCGAAATTGCGCATGCGCAGCATCGGCTGGCGCCGCCCTTCGCCGGAAATGCGGTAAAAGTCAAGAAAACGGCGTTAGTCGCCGTTCAGCGATCCCCGCCCACCGCTACAAGGCGGCTGAAATGGGAAATCCTGCATTTCGCTCCGGCCCTCGACATCAGCCGGTCGCGATCCACGCAAAGTTTCCCGTCCTCGCTACGCTCGACATAAAACCCGAGGTAGAAGTCGCGGGGGCTGCAGGACTTTTCCAACTCGGCCGAAATGATGTGCCGGCCCCGCATGTACATCATCAACCTGCTACCGCGATCGGAAACACCCACGATGTCCCCGGCATCGACACATTTTCCGTGCGGACGCTCGACCAACCGTGGGGGAACCGCCTGCTGCGGCAACTCGCTCAACATGCTTCGGCTGATGCTGCTCGGCCGCGGGCTGACGCGCATGATAACCCGCCGCTCGATCCTGACCTGATTGACGATCGGTATTATCGTCGTGTCGACGAATCCGCGCCATGCCGGCCTACGCGCAGACAGCGACTTCAGATCGACCGACCCAGCCTCGCTATCCTGGGTATGACGTGCGGCCATGTCAGATCCCGTCCCCTGCGGAGTGCCCAATGCAATCAGCATGGCAGCCAGGGGGGAAAGCAAGGACATGGGGTTGGTACGAAAGCTCCTCTGCCCGCAGGTTTTGGTGACGTGCGGAAATCCAGAGAATGCCGATGCGCCCCCACGCTTGAATGCGGGCTTAATTGTTCGGCATAGATTGGCAAGTGCTGGTAATCACTTGTCAGGATGTGGCAAAGACGCTGCATTATGAGAGACAGAGACACGTTCCGAAGCGCTGCGACAAAATTGCTGGGGCCGCGAGGGTTCACATACGACAAGGATCTTGTGGAACCGTGGCTGACCGACTGGCGTGGCCGTTACACCGGCAAGGCTGTCGGGCTGGCATCTCCCGCGTCGACCGATGAAGTGTCGCGCTTCGTGAAGCTGTGCAGCGCGCATGGCGTACCGATCGTACCACAGGGCGGTAACAGCGGAATGTCGGGCGGTGCCACGCCAGACGACGGGGGCGACAGCGTGATTCTTTCACTTCGCCGGATGAACACAATCCGCGAGCTGGACGCCGCTGCCCAGCAGGTTACCTGCGACGCTGGTGTGGTCTTGCAAACGCTGCACGAGGCCGCAGAAGCGGAAGGCCTTCGGTTTCCCTTGACCCTCGGCGGGAAGGGGTCGGCCACGATTGGCGGCCTTGTTTCAACGAATGCCGGGGGCACGCAGGTCCTGCGCCACGGTACCATGCGTGCGCAGGTTCTCGGCTTGGAGGGTGTGCTGGCGGATGGTTCCGTTTTCTCGAACCTCGTCCCGCTCAAGAAAGACAATCGCGGTTTCGATCTCAAACAATTGCTGATCGGTTCTGAAGGGACTCTTGGAATTGTTACGGCCGCCACATTGCGTCTCGTGCCGCAAACGGCGCAGCGGCGTGTGGCTTGGATCGGCTTGTCGAGCATTTCGAGGGCGCGCGAATTGCTGCTTCACTGCGAGAAACGTGTAGGCGATGCGCTAGAAGGCTTCGAAGTGCTGCCTCACCATTGCCTCCAGTCGGTGCTCGCACATCTGCCCGATTCGCGAAGTCCATTGTCCAGTGACCACGCATGGTACGCATTGGTCGAACTGGTCGCCGAAGCTGCTGACGCAGACGCGATCGACGGGCTCGCCGAAGACGTGCTGCACAGCGCTATGGAACGTGACCTCATCGAAGACGCCGTCATTTCTGCGAGCGAGGCGCAGGCGGAAGCTTTTTGGTTGTTGCGCGAGAGCATCTCTCCTGCAGAAAGAGCCATCGGCCCAGCGATGCAGCATGACATTTCCGTCCCGGTGGCGCGCATGGCCGAGTTCGTCGAAACCGCCTCTCCCGAAATCGAAAAACGATTTCCCGGCACGACAGCAATTGGATTCGGGCACCTTGGCGACGGCAATATCCATTATCACGTACTTGCCCCCCCAAGTGCCGTCCAAGGCGAGTGGGAAATGACTGACGGCAAAATCATCAGCGCCTTTGTGCATGATCTTGTCACCGAGTTTGGGGGATCGATCAGCGCGGAACACGGGATCGGTCAGATGAAGCGTGACGAATTAAGCAGGCTTGGCGATCCCGTGGCGCTGGGACTAATGCGGACTATAAAACAGGCGCTCGACCCACAGGGAATACTCAATCCTGGCAAACTCGTGCCGCTTGCACCCGACGCGCCAACACCGTAAAGCGCCCGCTTCGAACGCTTGCCTGCCGGCTTGTCGACAATCCAACTGAATTTCGGAGAGATCCATGGCCAGCGCGCCGCAGCCCAACCTGCCCCTGTTTTTCAAAGACCTCATGCCGCTCAACAGCAAGGACCATGCGAACTATCGCTCGCGTCCGATGACCAAGGCGCCATGGCTTGCCAAACAGCATGCCATCCCCCTGACAGTCGATGAATTCGTGCAGGCACAGCGTGACATGCCGATCGTGTTTTCCACCGGCCCCGATGCCGTGCCGCTGGCACTGATGGGCCTCAACGATGGCGTAAACACCTTCTGCGACGATGAAGGCACTGTCACCGAGCAGGTTTACATTCCTGCCTATGTCCGTCGTTACCCGTTCATGCTTGCTCGGCTGAACCAGAACAGCGACGATCTTTCGCTGTGCTTCGATCCGACTGCTGAAAACATCGGCGAGTTCGAAGATGGCCAGCCTCTTTTCGAAGATGGCCAGCCCAGCGAAGGCACCAAGGAAATCCTCAACTTCTGCGAACAGTTCGAGCATGCCGGTCAACGCACGCAGAATTTCATGAAGGAATTGAAGGACCACGACCTGCTGATGGAAGGCGAAGTCGCCATCACGGAACAGGGTAATGACAAGCCTTTCGTTTATCGCGGTTTCCAGATGATCAATCAGGAAAAGCTGCGCGAACTTCGCGGCGACCAGTTGCGCAAGTGGACCGAGAATGGCTTGCTGCCGCTCATCTGGGCACAGATCTTTTCGATGGACATGATGCGCACGATCTTCGGTCGTCAGATCCAGCAAGGCAAAGTCCCGCAGCCCGACGCCGCCACCGCGGCAGTGCCTACTGCGTAAGGCCTCAAAACCCAGCAAATCGAGGGCGCGCCCGCATGCGGGTTGCGCCCTCTTTCCATTTACCGACCGCTCCACTTTGGAGAGCCGCGCTCTTGCCGACACTCCTCGGCATCTCGCCTCTGACGAGGCGCATTGCGGCGAACTGTTTTAAGTCAGCGCCGAATCTCTCCGAACCGCTTGAAACGGCTTCATACCCCCCTATTTTGGTGATGCTGGCAGGGCTTCCCCTCATGGCTCTTCCGGCAGATGCACGTGAGTGCATTTCCTCCCTGAACCTTGGCCACCTCGCGCAACTGCGCGAGGTGGTTTTTTATCGTCTACCTACTCCGCTGCCTGTGGCATCTGCCGGTTGCCACTGATGGCCTCGACCTCGGCAGCCATCGTCTCGACAAGCCCTGCCAGCAATTTAGTGATCGCCCCCGCCCGAAAACTCGGCTGATCGAGATTGGCATCGAGATACGACGTGCGGCACACCTCTATCTGCATGGCATGTATGCCTCGCGCGGTTTGCCCATATCGATCAAGGACGTATCCTCCCGAATAAGGACGGTTGTGCGCAACACGCCGACCGTGCGCCGAAAGATAGCGAATGGCCAGATCGACCAATCCGGGATCACAGGAAGCGCCGAACCGATCGCCGATCACGAATTCGGCCGGTCGGTCCTCCGGATGGGTTTTCCGCAGCGGCGGCATTGAATGCAGGTCAATCAAAAGCACAGCGCCCCACCGATCGCGCAGCCTTTCCAATTCACTGGCTAGAGCCATGTGATAGGGCCTGTAAATCCCTGCGATCCAGCTATCGAGCTCGGCCTTCTCAAGTGGTTGCCGCCAGATTTCCCCCATGCCGGGAATGCGGCGCGGTACGAGGCCCAATCCATTGCGTGAGCGACGATTGGCAAGCGAGTGCCGAATTGCACGGGGCTTTTCGCCGCGGACCATGGACCAATCGATATCGTCTGCCGACCGGTTCAGATCGATCATTGCGCGAGGCGCTTCTGCCATCATCAGGCTAGCCCCCGCCGCCGCCGCAACTGGGCGGGCGACGACGTCGATATATCGATCCTCAAGCCGAAGCATTGCCTGCGCGGAATCTCGAAGTGCCGAAACGACCGCCTCGGGATAACACCTTCCGCTATGTGGAACTGATACAAGAACCGGAACGCTGCATTGCGCCGAGCGCCAAAGCCGATAGGCCGGTCCGGCACATCCGGCAATCTGCCCGCCACTCGAAAGCTCGATATCCGTCGCCGATTCTGACTGAATCTCCCGCATCGAACGAGCGTTGTCCGCGAAAGATCATTAATCAAGACCGGAATTGCCAAGCCCCGGCTACGGTGCGCAAAAACTGTCCCATATTTACATTACCCGTTTGCGATACATGCTTTTTTAAAGCGGTGGGGCTACAAGGCCCCCATGACGAACACAGCGACTCAACGGATCCTGCTTGCAGAGGATGACGATGCAATGCGCGTTTATCTCGAACGCGCCCTCGTCAATGCTGGATACAAGGTGGATTCGGTTGATCGCGGCACCGCTGCCGTTCCCCTCCTGGTGGAAAGCGATTACGACCTGTTGCTGTCCGATATCGTCATGCCAGAAATGGACGGCATCGAACTTGCCCAGAAATGCAATGAGGTAAGCCCGCATACAAAGGTGATGTTCATCACCGGATTTGCCGCGGTTACCTTGAAGGCGAGCCGTGAGCAGCCGCATGCCAAGGTTCTGTCAAAACCCTTTCATTTGCGTGACCTCGTACTGGAAGTCGAACGGGTCTTGGACGACCGCGTGAGCGCTCGTCTGCAATAACTGGCGAATTGCCCTTGCGCGGCCAGATCAGCCTCGCTAAAGGGCCCGCCTGCCCCGGAAAGGGGCGCTCGATGGTGCGGGCGTATAGCTCAGTGGTAGAGCACTATGTTGACATCGTAGGGGTCGCAAGTTCAATCCTTGCTACGCCCACCATCGAAGCCTGAAAGTCGGCCCGGCCCATATGGGCGGCCCCTTGGCCCCAAGCCATTTCATCGCATTCTTGACCCGCTCGAGGCGCTCGCCGCGCTGACGCAGTCATTGCACCCTCGACTTAAAACAGGGGCGCAATCATCGTCAGGAGATTGTCCGCAAGGCGGCGTGCCAGGGGGCGCCGGGTAACGTTATCGGAATCGATCTCGATAGCATCGTCCAACCAGAGATTCTGCCGGTCGCTCAGTTGAGTTGCGAACTCCGGGGACTCGAGCAAAATGTTGTTTTCAAAATTAAGGTCCAGGCTGCGCCGGTCCATATTCGACGATCCGATCAAGGCCAGCGTATCGTCGACCACCATCGTCTTCGCGTGCAGCAGCCCACCTCGAAATTCGAAGATTTTGACACCAGCCTCTACAAGTAACGGATAATAAGCTCGGCCAATGGCGCCGACGATCCGGCTGTCGTTACGATGGGGAAATACGATACGAACCGCGACTCCGCGTCGGGCCGCGGCAACTATTGCAGCCAGTAGCGGGGGATCGGGCGCGAAATAGGGTGTGGTGATAGTCGCGCTGCTCTGTGCTGCGGCGAGCACGGCAGCAAACATCTCGCTCATAGTTCCGCGAGGTGAGAGCGGGCCCGTCCCCGTCGCAATTGCAGGAATACCTGTCGGCGACGCCCGAGGCGGCTGCGCAGACATTACCGCGCCAAGATCCTCCCCAGTTTCGACAGTCCATGCAGATGCGAAAATGATATCCGCCTGGCGCGCCACCGGCCCTTCGAAACGAACGAGGATATCGACCCAGGGCGCAAACTTCCGTTTGATGAGAAATGCCGGGTCGGCGCAGTTCTGGCTTCCGCAATAGGTTATGCTTCCATCTATCACGGCAACCTTGCGATGGTTGCGCAGGTCCGTGCGATGCCCGGCAAGGAAAGCCATTCCGAACGGCACTTCCAACGATTTGCAAAGTCTGGCGCCCGCCTGGCGCATCATCGTCCACAAATCGGAGTTAATAAGGGCGCGCGACCCTATTGCGTCCGCTGCAATCCGGCAGGTCACCCCCCGCCGGGCAGCGCGACAGACCGCTTCAACGACTTCCCTGCCATTGTTATCGTCGAGCCATATATAGAATGACAAGTGAACCGATTGCGCTGCCGCGTCGATGTCCTCCACGAGCATCGCGATGGCAGTATCTGAATCAGGCGCGAGGCGCGCAAGGTTGCCAGTGGAAGTGGGCCAGCGCGATGCCCCCTCGAAAGTGCGGAAGGCATTTGCATTCGGTCCCTTCGCGCCTGAATGGATCGCTGGCGAAGGTGCGAAAGGGAGCAGCTCTTCATATACAAGGCGTCCGCGCTGCCTGAACCTCTTCGACGTCCACGGCTCTCCGAACAGAACATACAATGTCAGCCCGACGAAGGGCAAAGCGATCAGCAGCAGCAACCACGCCGCACGTGCATAGGGATCGCGCCCCGCCAACAGGACTGCCCTGGCGATGACAGCGAGGTGGAGCGCCGCGATGATTACCCAGATGGCTACATTCAGTTTAGTCAATTAAACGCCACCATGTCCCCCGCCCGCCGGTGATCCGTCGAACCGACGCTGGTTCGTGCTGAAACATCCCGTCAGAATACGCATGCGGGCGAATTCGATACAAGCATGGTGGATCCGAAAATCAGAGATTGTTTGCGCTCACACGCTCACGATTGTGTCTAATCGTCCAGGATGTCCAGATTTAGGACAGGCGGAAAGAGTGCAGGTGAATCCACTGGTAATCAGTATGATTGTGTTTTACCAAAGAGAATAGGTTAACGAATCGATTAACCGGCCAGTCGCACCCACAATCAAAAGGCCTCTTCTCGCTTTAAGCGGGGGTCAGGTGGTGTGCGATTTCTGTGTAGAACCATAGATGAAGAATAAGAAAAGGGAAGCATAGTTTAAACAACTTGGGGGGTACGTATCATGCGTACGGTATCAACGAGTGTTTCACTTATCTGCTCAAACCCGATCGTCAGTGAAGGACTGAAGTCCATCCTGTATGATGAAGAATTTTCGGTTGTAGGTTTACACAAAACCTGTTCCGCCATGATTTCAGCCAAGGATCACGCTGCAGTCCCTGTCGGAATGATAGTCTTCGACGCCGATGCGTCCCGTAATATTGCCGAAGATGTCCATGCTGTGCGCCAGGCGTTTCCGGATACACGCTTAGTCGTCTTGCACGAAGGTCTCGAAGTCGATTGCCTCGTGGATGTGTTCGAAGCCGGCGCGGACGGTTATATCCTCAAGGAAATCTCGTGCGAGTCCCTCGTTAACTGCCTTCAATTGGCAGCGCGTGGTGAGAAAGTTGTTCCGGGAGAACTGGTGAAACAGTTGCCGCACTTCACCTTGGCAACAGCCGACCGGACAAAGGCCGAAGGTGACCTTTCGAACCTTCTTTCCGAGCGGGAGATCGCTACTCTGCGATGCCTCGTTATGGGTTACCCCAACAAGGTGATCGCTCGCCGTCTCGATATTGGCGAAGCGACTGTGAAAGTTCATGTGAAGGCAATTCTGCGCAAGCTTAATGTGCAGAACCGTACGCAAGCCGCGATCTGCGCCGTCAATCATGGGGTGCAGGCTGCCATGCCCGAAATTAAGGTACGCGCTCCCGTCGCGGCGATAGAGGCGGCGAGCAAGCCTGCCGACACGTGTGACACCGGCGCGCCACGCCCGTTTATGCTGGCCGAGACGCGTCCCGTGGAGCATGCGGTAAAGGCCTGAACCTCACCGGACGTTTGCTCGTGAGAGGCCTGGTGGAGATATAATCACCATTCGCCTGGCCGCCCTGGTGTCGAGGAAATCCGGAGATTCCGGCTTCACCTCCAAGCGTCAGTTGCTGGTTTTAGCCACCCGACTGAGGCCCTGGGCGAGTACGTCTAACGTGCCCTGCCTCTCGTACGCGAATAGCGAAGTGGAAATGCGATGAAGATCACAATGATCGGATCCGGGTATGTCGGCCTCGTTTCCGGCGCATGCTTCGCCGATTTCGGGCACGACGTTGTCTGCGTCGATCTCGATGAAGCTAAGATCGAGGCGTTGCGAGGCGGTAAGGTTCCGATTTTCGAGCCCGGACTTACCGATCTGATAGAGCGCAATGCGCGGGCCGGACGAATTTCGTTTACGACTGAGCTGGCCCCTGCCGTTGCTCGTGCAGAGGTCGTATTCATCGCTGTCGGCACTCCGTCGCGCCGCGGGGACGGTCATGCCGACTTGAGTTTCGTCGAAGCCGCCGCCGCCGATATTGCGCGCGCGATGGACGGTTTTACCGTTGTCGTCACAAAGTCGACGGTTCCGGTCGGTACCGGCGACGAGGTGGAGCGGATCATTGCCACAACCCGGCCGGATGGCGAATTTGCGGTTGTCTCGAACCCCGAATTCCTCCGCGAAGGCGCCGCGATCGAGGATTTCAAGCGACCCGACCGCATCGTAATCGGCAGCGAAGACACGCGAGCGCTCGGCGTAATGCGCGAAGCCTATCGCCCGTTAAGCCTGAACAAATCGCCGATCCTCGAAATGAACCGTCGTTCGGCCGAACTCACCAAATATGCCGGCAATGCTTTTCTGGCGACCAAGATCACATTCATCAACGAAATCGCCGATCTCTGCGAAAGGACGGGCGCTGATGTGCAGCAGGTGGCTCGCGGCATGGGCCTCGACAAGCGGATCGGCAGCAAATTCCTCAATGCCGGCCCCGGTTATGGCGGTAGCTGCTTTCCCAAGGACACGCTCGCACTGCTCAAGACCGCTCAAGACTTCGAAGCCCCGCAAACCATTGTCGAAGCGGTCGTCCAGACGAATGAGAAGCGCAAACGCGCAATGGGTCGGAAAGTCATTCAAGCGATCGGCGGGGACGTACGCGGCAAAGTAGTGGCCGTGCTCGGGCTCACCTTCAAGCCAAACACCGATGATATGCGTGACAGCCCCGCAATTGCGATCGTGCAAACACTACAAGATGCAGGCGCTGTGGTTCACGCGTATGATCCGGAAGGTATGCCCAACGCCGGCCAGATGTTCGAAGATGTGGTGTACTTCGATGACCCTTATGCGGCCATGCAGGATGCCGAAGGGCTCGCGATCGTGACTGAATGGGATGAGTTCAGGGCGCTGAACCTCACCAAGGTTCAATCGCTGCTCAAAGGTCTGGTCTTGGTCGATCTCAGGAATATCTATGATCGCGGCGAGCTGGAAATGCTTGGAATCAAGTATGTCGCTGTCGGTCGTTAGGAACCTGAACCTCGATGACGCGGGTTTCGAGGCGGTCTTCACGCGTAAGCGGTTTGCTATGAGACGTTCCGACAGCGTCACCGTGCATACCGGCAGGCGCTTTCCGCAAATAGGATCGCTGGAGCCTCGCCGATGCCGAAAGTAATGTTCGTCATCTCTGGCCTCGGCGCTGGCGGCGCGGAGCGCGTTATTTCGCAGATCGCCTCGCATTGGAATGGCCGTGGCTTCGCCGTAGAGATTGCCAGCTTCGACACGCCTTTCGATCCGGTTTTTCATCACTTCGACCCCGGGATCGGACTTCATCGTATCGGCACAGGAGATACGGCAACAAAGAGACGCAAGCTGACAAAACTCGGCGACCTGCGCCGCCTCAGGCGGTTGTTACGCCACAGGCGACCGGACGTGGTCGTTTCTTTCCTTACCAAAAATAATCTGCTCGCTCTCAGCGCAACCATGGGCCTTTCGATCCCCGTCGTCTGTAGCGAGCGGAACAATCCAGAGCGGCAGGAAAAGAACCCGATCTGGAACCGCCTGCTCGCGATTGCTTACCGGCGGGCAAAATTGATCGTCTGCCAAACGGCTGCGGTCGAGAGGTGCTTTCCCAAGGCCGTTGCGGATCGGGTGCGCATCATCCCGAACCCCGTTAGCGCTTGGCCAATGCGGCGAATTCCGGCGAAGCCACCGCGTATCGTCGCGGTTGGCCGACTGACCGAGCAGAAAGGCTTCGATCTGCTTCTCGATGCATATGCGAGGGCCGAAACGAAAGATTGGCAACTCTATATCTTCGGCGAAGGTCCCCAGCGAAGTTCTCTTGAAGATAAAATTGCCCAGCTCGGGCTTGGGAGAAAAGTAAGGCTGGTGGGAAACAGTGTCGTGCCTGGCGACTGGACCCGTAAAGCGGACTTATTTGTTCTTTCATCGCGTTACGAAGGCTTCCCCAATGTGCTCGGCGAAGCAATGGCAGCCGGATTGCCAGTCATCGCCACCCGATGCGACTTCGGACCCGCCGAGATGATCGATCATGGTCACTCGGGTCTGCTCGTGGTGCCCGAAGATGCCGATGCAATGAGCGCTGCCATTCAAGAGTGTATTGACGACAGCGCGCTGCGGGACCGGCTCGGACGTGAAGCGAGCCGGGCGGTCCGTGCCTTCTCACCACAGCGCGTGATGCGAATGTGGGACGAAGTCTTGAGTGAAGTTCTATCGGCAGCACCGGTGCTGCATCACAATATCACCGAAGCGAAAGAGCCGACCGCGTGACCGGGTTGCCCATCAAGATGCTGCTCACCTCGGCCGGTAGGCGCGCTGGACTTGTCGAAAGCTTCCGCCGTTCTGCAGAACGTATGGGAGTGAAGCTTGAGCTTCACGCCTGTGATCTGCATCCCGAACTGAGCGCTGCTTGTGCTCTGGCCGATCAGCACTTCACAGCACCTCCCTGTACCCATTCGGAGTATATTCCGGCCCTGCTGGACTACGCGCGTCAGAACGACATCGTCCTTGTCGTGCCCACCATCGACACCGAATTGCAGCCGCTCGCGACACGGCGAGCCGACTTTGCTGCTCTTGGTATCTATGTCCACGTGTCGTCTTCGGATGTGATCGACATCGTGCGAGACAAGAAGCGCACAATGGACGTTCTCGCGAACGCCGGCGTTCCCGTCCCTCACACCGCTACGCTCGAAGATTTTCGACAATGCCAGGAGGGCTGGAAATGGCCACTATTCGTCAAGCCCGTGGCGGGCAGTGCGAGCCGCGGCGTCGCGCTGATCTGCAGTCCTGCGGATTTGAAGCACGAATATGACGAGCCCATGCTCGTTCAAGAAGCGCTCCAAGGCGATGAATATACGATCAACATCTTCGTCGATGAGGGCGGTGTGATGCGCGGTGCAATCCCGCACCTTCGAATATCGGTCCGCGCAGGGGAAGTCGAAAAGGGACGTACCGTTCGCCGCGCTGACTTCGATGCGATTGCTCGCAATCTCGCCGTCTCCCTGCTTGGGGCACGCGGCGTTCTGTGTTTCCAGCTATTCGACGACCCTAAACTCGGTCCGCGCGTATTCGAGATCAACGCCCGGTTCGGCGGCGGCTATCCGCTTGCTGATCACGCGGGCGGCCATTTTGCCGAGAATGTCCTGCGTACTGCCATCGGCATGCCGCTGGTTGCCTGCCACGACTGGCAAGACGGCCTCACCATGTTGCGATACGACAGTGCTGTCTTCCTGTGAATCGCCACCTGCCCATGTGCTGGTCTTCGATCTAGATGACACGCTGTATCTCGAGCGCGATTTCGCTTCAGGTGGATTTACGGCAGTAGAGACGCACTTAACCGACAAATATGGCAATAGGGTTAGCCACGGGACCTGTTGGCGGCTTTTTGTCGAAGGCGCGCGAGGCAAAATCTTCGACCTCGCGCTGGAAAGCTTCGGCATTGAAGCCACCCCTTCACTTCTTGACGAACTGGTTCAGGTTTACCGCAGCCACCCCCCTCAAATACGGCTCTGCCCGGATGCCTACCGGTTCCTTGCGACCGATCGGAGACGGCGTGCTATCATCACCGACGGGCCAGCAGACATGCAGCGATCCAAGATCGCGGCGCTCGGGATCGAGGAGAGTTTCGATTGCATCATACCGACCGGCGAACTGGCGAAAGGTATGGGAAAGCCGCATCCGATGGCGTTCGAGCAAATAATGCAATGGTCTGGTGAACTGGGAGAAATGCACGTCTACATCGCCGACAACCCGGCAAAGGACTTCATTGCGCCGCGCGCGCTCGGCTGGCGCACAGTGCAGATAGATCGGGTTGGAAGAATACACTCTCCCGACGCCACGTCGTCCGAACACGGTGCGGAACTTCGAATAAACACCTTCGACGACCTGTCGAAGGCGATTGAACTAACGCACTAAGTCGGAGTTTCCCGAACTGGAGAAGCCGTAAGCCGCTCGCCAGCGATCATTACTAGGATTGTTCGAATGAGTATCCTGGCGTCGAGCAAGGCACTGCGGTTTTTAACGTACCAGAGATCAAGGTCTATCTTCTCGTCGAGCGAGAGCAAGGTGTTGCCGTTTACTTGCGCCCAACCGGTAATCCCCGGTCGAACCTCGCCACGCACCCGTCCGGCTTCGCCCTTCATTTTGATCGTTTCAGGAAGGAGCGGTCGCGGCCCGACGAAATTCATATCGCCGCATACCACATTGAGCAGCCCCGGCAGCTCATCTAGACGGGATCGCCGCAGAAACCGTCCGACAGGCGTAGTCCGCTCGCTATCGGACAGAAGCTCCCCTGCACTATCTCTTTGTTCGCTCATTGAGCGGAGCTTCAGGAGTGTGAACGGCTCACCCCCTGCGCCGGCGCGGGCCTGCCGGAAAATAACCGGACGCCCCATGGTCAGAGCCACCAGCACCCCGAGACACAAAAGCAGCGGCAACAGCAGGACGAGCAGTGCCAGAGCCGTGATACGCGAGATCATGATCGAACAACTACCGTATCAAGCCATTTCACTTTCCAGGCCCCGCCTTTTGCGGAAGATCCGCATGATCCGGTCCTTGATCGAAGGCGGCGCGTACAGGGTATCCGAATAGTAATCAGACGAATCGACGTAAAACTGGATCGCATCGCCATATTGCCGGCGCGCATGTTCTTTGTAATCGACATGATCGAAGACGACGCCATCGGCGCGCCCGGAAAGGGTTTCCAGGGTTGCGTTCATCTGCTCGATCGTCGTCCGTCCCCAGCGCGAAACGACCAGGGTGTGATCGGTAAAGTCGCACATTGCCCGGGCATCCCGCACAGCAAGGGCGGCAGGAGCATTGATGATCAGGAGGTCGAAGTGGTTCTTCAGCTCCGCTAGCAGGTGCCGCAAGCTCTGTGCGTTCAGAAGGGCGGCCGGGTTATCCACCGGCTGCTTGGCGCTAAGCAATACGATCCGCCCCTCATCCTCCGGCCCTTCACTCTGACCCACGGACTGATCGATACCGTCTGGTGCCTTGAGCAGCGCCGAGTGATCATCCAGCAGGCTTTGGAGGCTTGCATGGCCCGAAAGTACGTCGACAATATCGGGTGTATCGAGATTGCTCTGAACGTTCTTCAGCAAACCCATAGCGCGAAGGTCGAGATCGACCAGCACCACGCTTTGCCCCATGACCTTGGCTGCAGCGGCCAAGGTTAGGGAGACGGTCGATTTGCCGTCGTTTGGAAGCGGGCTCGTGATGAGCACGGATTGAGAACCGCTCTTCGTGCGCAATGCCCGCATCTCCGAATAGGTAGCCCGCGCAGCTTCCGCAAAGAGCGATTGCGGGCTCTGGATAACCGGGCTCTCGCCGATTTGGTCGGATAGCCCCGAATCGATGCGCGGTAACATGCCGAGAGTCGGCAGCCCGAAGTGGCGCGCGACCTGGGCCGAAGTCCTCACGCGGCCGTCGGCCAGTTCCAGTCCAAGCGCCATCATCACCGCCAATGCACCCGACCCCAGCATTGCGAGCAGCGTAAGCTTCAGTGGTTCTGGCGATATGCGGTCAAAGTTAGCCACGGCAGGTGAAACGACGGTTGTGTTCACTCCTTCGAGTTGCATCTGCGCGCGAACCTGCTCGATGCGTTCGACTATCGCGGAAAATGCCGCGTTCGCAAGCGCATCGTTGCGCTCAAGCTCGGACAGACGGACCGAATTTTCGTTGTTTTGAAAAGCCTGCGATTGAACCGCAGCAAGCGTGCCCCGCAATCGCCCGGCCCGCGCCGCATCCTGCGCAGCCTGGCTGCGAGCAACCTCGCGCATTTGTGCCGCATCGGCATTGGCAACCGCCTGCGCAGCTGCCTGGGCCTGGGCTCGCTGCTGCGCCAGCGCGGACTCGACTGACGACAGTTCGGAAGTCACGCGCACGACGTCAGGATGGTTGGATCCGAAGGTCGCGCCCAGCCGGGCACGTTCGGCAACCAGCGTCGCCTGTTGACGCTGAAGTTGCTCCACCGCGGCCGATGTCGCCTGTGCCGTACTGCGCAGGCCGGCTGCATTCGCGATGACGGCGCTTCGGGAAGAAGAGCCTGCGCTATTGGCGCTCGCCGATGCTGCCTCTGCGGCAATTTGGTTCATATACGACAGATTTTCATTCGTCCCCAAACCGAACGGCATTCGCGCATCCCGGCGGAACTCCGCGAGTTCGGTCTTGGCATTTCGTGCTGCCTCTTCACGATCCGCGCGCTCGGCAAGCAGCGATTGCAGCAACTCTTCCCTCTGCTCGGTTCCACGGCGCGTTCGCACCTTAGCGACAGATTCGGGATATTGATTGGCAATCCTCGCGGAAAGCTCAGGAGATTTTGTCGTAACGGTGACTTCGATAAGATCGGAACTCGGCTCGCTCGTGACGGTCAAGGCGCTCAGAAGCGTATTGATGGCCTGATGCATTTGCGCCGCTTTTTCTTCCGGAAATTCTCCGACCTCCGCACGGAAATCCGGATCGCTGAGAAGATCTAGATCTTCCACTACCGATTCAGCCGACGACCGCGAGCGATAAAGGCGAACCGCATTGACCACGCGCACTTCGTTGCGATTGCTGATGTCGGCCTGATTGATCCCGACTTCGTCGAGCAGCTGCACCTGTACCTGTGCGGAGGAGCTGTAGAGATTCGGTGACAAGAGCTGATACACAAGAACCGAAATTGTGACCGCGGCGATCGTCACCACAATCAGTTTCTTGTGACGCTCCAGCAGACGGACAAAATCGCGCAGGGATAACGCGTGATGCGTCGCGGCCTCCGGCCGGTAGGTCCATGGGAGCCTTCGTTCCGCAGGCGGATGGTTTTCGAACTCGCTGACTTCTACTAGATTTGCCATGATCAACAGCCTGTTACGCCTCTTGCAGAGGCGGCTTTCCGAGGAAATTCGACGGTCAACATTGTGCTGGAAGGCGACCGGTTGTCATCTGACCATCGGTATTGAAGCAGAGTTATTCAGGTTAGCCCATTTTGATATGTAGACCGCAAAGCATCATCGGAGCTTTGCGCGTACGAAATAACGCCAAGACCTTCGTTCGATCTTACAAACGAACTCTCACGCCCACCCCCGCTTGAAACCGATTGTACTCATCGAGCGGATCGTCACCGCTGCGGGTCCCGTAGCTTGCCCTTCCAAACACCGACAGCCGACGGTTAACGAGATATTCCAGGCCGCCGCCAACGCGAACGCGATCCTGCCTGACATTTGAACCAACGAACTTCGTTCGCTCCCAACCAATCTCGG
This sequence comes from Qipengyuania pacifica, assembly GCF_019857205.1. Taxonomy (GTDB): domain Bacteria; phylum Pseudomonadota; class Alphaproteobacteria; order Sphingomonadales; family Sphingomonadaceae; genus Qipengyuania; species Qipengyuania pacifica. The sequence goes on from NZ_JAHWXO010000009.1 coordinate 99,093, forward strand.
CTGATCCAAGAAGGTTATGGCGAATCTCCTGATCGACCGACAAACCGATTCTCGTTTCGTTGCGCGTCGAGCCACCTGCTCGAAATGATGCGACGTCGCCGCTGAACAGATTGAGATTAAGTGCAGTTCGCTCTCGCGGCCGATAGGTCAAAAGGCCCTGCATCGAAAAGCCGGTCCGGTCGGGGCGTAAGTCATCGTCGGCTTTAAGGCGAAAAACACCTGCACTGACACCGCCGCTGATCAGGCCACCATCAGCAAATCGGATCCCAACCATACCGCCAATGGTCGATACGTCACGGTCGACGTTCGTAACAGCCTCGGGCAGGCGGAAATTCAGCCGGTTATAATATCCCGTGCCGGTGAAGTAGAACGGCCCGCCAGGGCGATACCCCACCGTCAGTCTGGCAGAGTAGCTTGAGTAGTCGCGATCATCGTCGATGGGATCGAGTGCGTTGACATTTCGTGCGTCTCCTACCGCCTCGATCAGAAAGCGCGAGCCTTGCCGCGTGTATCCCGCACTACCGCCTGCAATGCGATAGATACGCGGGCCGATACCCTGTACCCTTCTCGCTTCGGGGTCGCCGCGATCTTCGATTGCGCGGTCGATCGATCCGGTCAGGAAAAGTGCTTCACCTTCTCTCGGGCTAAACCGGGTTGTCAGTGTCGCATTATATGCCTCGGCATTCTCGCTGGTGAAATCGGCATAACGACGAGCGTCCAACTTCCCCGAAAGAGACGTGGTGAAGGAGCCAGCAGCATGTTCGATCTCAGCGTAAGGCCGAATTCGCGCGATAAAGTCACTCCGAGCAGCGACCGGTTCCGCAAACACGTTGCTATTGTATTCACCATCAGCCTCGGTACCGGCCTTAAGGGTGAAAGGGCCGACGCGGATTGGCGACTGGCGATATTCGGGATCCTTCGCAAGGATCGCCGGGGCCGTCGAACCGATCTCCTGGGCGCTGACAGGGCTAGCGATGCCCGAGACTGCGCACGCTGCCGTCAGGGTAACCCAGAACCTGCCATTTCGCATCAGAACCACCGTTCATAGACCCTGATACGATCGCCAGGCTGAATTAAAGTATCCTCACTCGCTTTGGAGCGAACCTCCTGACCATTTACGGTGCGGACGACTTCGACCTGGCCCTCTTGCGCGCGATAGGTGTAGCCACCGGCCGCCGAAATTGCCGAGAGTACGGTCATACCCTGCCGATAATTGATTTCGCCGGGCGAGTTCACCTCGCCGATCACGTAGAAGGGACGCAGCGCCCCCGGTTGCACCGAGATGATCGGGTTCTTCAGGAGTTCCCGCGCCCGGAACCCCTCAGCGATGCGGTTTTCGACCTCCCGCACGCTGAGCCCAGCAACTTTCACCTCTTGCAGCAGTGGAAGAGAAATCGTGCCGCTGCTGTCGATGATGTAGGACCGGTCTGCTTGCGCAACATCCTGGATCGTCACAAGGAGTTCGTCGCCAGGCTGGAGCCTATACTCGGACGCCGAAGCGGCGGATACCGGCGGCAGGCTCCCCAAAGGGGACGAACACGCACCGAGCAGCGCAAATGCTGCCAAGAAGGTCATTGTCAGTACGAGTTCTTTCGATCGTTGCATCATGTCACGGCTCCCCGATCATTACGGTGTTCGATGATAAATTCGGACGAATGGAAGAGTATCGCCGGTCGGACCTGGCGCTGCTGCCTGATCGCCTCAGGAGCAGATTGGCCTCGCTCTTCTGATTTCGCAGCGGGGGTCCGAAGAGTGTCACCTGCCTCATAGGGAAATCCGCAAAACCGCATCCGCGATGCTCTTCATGTCGTTCTGATCAAGTGTGTGATCCACCTGAAGTGCAAGCGTACGCTCTCCAAGCGCGTGGGCGGAAGCCAGTTCGCCATCGCGGGAACATCCAAATGGCTTCAGGGCCAGTTCCTGGCTCATGTCAGGGCAGGATCCCGAACCACAAGGAATCCCGCTTGCCATAAGATCCGCAATGATTTGGCCCCGCCGTGCGGCTGGATCGGACACTTCCGGCCGGATCATCAAATAATATTTGTACCAGGCATGTGTCACGCCGGCGGGCGGTTCGGGGGTCTCGACCAATGGGTGGTTCGCCAGTGCATTTGACAGATAGCCTGCGTTGGCGCTGCGAACTGCCAACCAATCGGGGAGCTTGCGTAATTGCACACGGCCGATCGCAGCCTGCATTTCTGTCATCCGGGCATTGGTCCCCAAACTGTCGTGGACATAACGGAATTGACCGGGAGCCCCTTGCCCGTCGGATAGTTTGTGCGGATTCTTGCCATGATCCTTCAATGACCAGGCGCGCTCGTGCGCAGTGTGATCGCCCATCACCAGAAGTCCGCCCTCCCCTCCGGTCGACATGATTTTGTCGGTGCAGAAGGAGAAGGACGCCGCATCGCCGAATGTGCCTACCTTGCGTCCGTCGATTTCTGCCCCATGCGCCTGGGCACAGTCCTCAATCAGGAACAGCTCATGCCGGTCGCAGAGATCGGCAAGCGCGTACATATCGCATGGCCATCCTGCCAGATGCACGCAGATCACGGCCTTTGTCCGCGAGGTGATCATTCGTTCAACCGAGGCTGGATCGATATTCTGAGACGGTGTTAGGACGTCAGCGAATACCGGCATCGCCCCGACCGCCGCAACGCAACTCGCTGTCGCAAAGAAACTGCGTGCCGGCACTATCACCTCGTCACCGGCACCAATTCCGAGCGCACGCAGAGCGATTTCCAAGGTAACCGTGCCGTTCGCCATGCAGATCGCGTGCTGAACACCGAGAAATTCCGCAAATTCAGCAGCGAAGGCATCGCACTCGCCCCCGTGAACGAGCGCGTTGACCTTTCCCGAGGTAAGAACCTTCAGCGCAGCTTCGCGTTCGTCTGCTTCAAACCTGGGCCAGGCCGACTGGACACCGATTTGCGGTCGAGCGTTCATGGACACGGCCTCAGCGGTCATTCGCTGTCTCCGTTAAGCTCGCGCTCTCGAACTTGGTCACCAGTTCTGCCGCAGATGAATAGTCCAGAAGATCCTTGTGATTGCCCTTGGCGGGATAGCGCGCAAGACCATGGACCAGCCGCACGATCCCCTCATCTTCCCCGCCTACCGCAAGCTCGGCAATGCGATTGATGGCCATGGTAATGAACGGCAGGGGGATCGGGCGAGAGCGTGCCTCGAAGATCCCTTCGATGCCGGATTCGATTTGCTCCTCGCAGATGTCGAACAGCTCTTCATAAAGCTTCTCGCCGGGTCGCAATCCAACGAACTCAATGGGAACGTCCTCGTCCGGCTCGAGACCGTAGAGCGTGATCATGCGTCGAGCGAGATCGACGATCCGGACCGGATTGCCCATATCGAGGACGAAGATCGATCCTCGCTGTGTCTCGGTTTCCAGGGCACTCGAACTACTCTGCAGAATCAATTGCACCGCTTCGCGCACGGTCATGAAAAATCGCTCGATGTCCGGGTGAGTGACCGTCAGGGGCCTCCCCTCGCGTAATTGTCGCTCGAACAGCGGCACGATAGAGCCACTGGAACCGAGCACATTGCCGAAGCGGACCGTCATGAAGCGGGGTGCCTTGGTGTCGTCGACACCACACATGTCGAGAGCCTGACAATAAAGTTCACCAACACGCTTCGTTGCGCCCATCAACCCGATCGGGTTGACAGCCTTGTCGGTCGAAACCTGAACCATCGCCCGCGCACCGTATTCACAGACGGCGTTGGACACGATGCGAGTACCGATGATGTTGGTCATCGCGCCGGCGCAGGGGTTCACTTCCACGATCGGCACATGCTTGAGCGCGGCAGCGTGATATACGATGGAAGGTCGGTAGGTTGCAAAAACCCGGTTGATTGCGGGTGCATCGCAGATCGAGGCGATCTCGGACACTATATTGAGATCGGGGTAGAGCTCTCGCAGGCTCATCTCGATTTGATAGAGATTGTATTCGCTCGAATCGACCAGAACCAACGTCCCTGGCCTGATCTGTGCGATCTGCCGACACAGCTCTGACCCTATGGTGCCACCTGCCCCAGTGACGAGAATGCTTCGACCCGCGATCTGGCGCAGCACCGTCTGGCTATCCAGTTTGTATTCGCTCCTGCCGAGCAGTTCCTCAACCGGGAGGCGCTGACCATTGGGGTCTGACGAGTGCTGCAACAGCTGCGCCCAGGGATCCCTTATACGGCAGACTTCTACGCCACGCTCCCGGCAAGCGTGTATGATGCGGGTGACATCGCGATTGCTGAGGAAGGTCCCGTCATCGCAGACGATGACATGGTCGGGCAGCTTTTCTTCGAACTCGAGCCGTCGCAGCACGCTGGCAATGTCATGCTGGCTGCCCAGGATCGGAACTCCACATCCACGGACAAGCGAATCTTCCTGGCGCGGCAGCAGGACACCTTGGATTTCAACAGACGAACCATGATCGGTTTTTGCCAGATCGATCGATACGCGTGCCCACTGCCAAGACCCGACGAGGATTGCTTTCTTCCGGACTGCAGCTTTTGGGCCCACGCGGCTTGCCGACTTTCGCCGCTCTGAAAATTGGCGCTCGCCTCGCCGCAGCATCCTCACACTAAGCAGCCCGAGTATCGCGAAAGCCCAATGGACCACTGCAACCTCAATTAGCGAGGAAGCCTCTGCTCGAGCTTGCGGAAAAACCGATGCGATGAGCCACGCCAGGGATGTCCCGCCTAGTATTACCGCGACGAGAAAGCCTGATTGCGTGAAATTCACGTATCGCCAGCTACGTTTGTACAGGCCCGCAAGCGCGAAGACCGCTGTTGCGACGAATGCGAAGCTCAGAGCGAAAGAGGCGTTGTTGGAAAATGGAGGAAACGGACGAACGTGCGCCACGTGAAGCGCCGCGTTGAGCGTTGTTGCAACGATCGCAAAATCGATGCCGATCACCGCTATGTCACGCAGCACGCGGCGCAGTTTCACCTTTCCGCCAAACAGGGCGCTGACGCCCTTTCCGGCTGCCAGCTCACCGTCGCTTTGCATGATCCTCTCAGGCTTGTTCATCGACTTCGGCTCGCTTCTTTGCCCAGATGTTGCGGCCCTGTGGCGAACAGCACATCATGATGGCGTGCCACACGATACCCGCCCCGACAGAAGGTGCGGCATGTGCAAGCAGGCAATAGCCGGAGTAGTCGCAGGCCGATCAGAAACGCCCGACCAGATAGCCGAGCGACAATTTGGCTAACCGGCACTGTCCACAGCGCAGCGGGCTTTTCCAAATGCGCCAACGGAACATATCGAAAGGGTAATCGCCGTTTGTCCGGTTGTCGGTCTTTGCAATCGACCGCATACCGCGATCGTGTTTTGTCGAAACAAATACCGTTTGTCGGTCTATCGGCACCAAGGTGGATATTGCAGTAAAGTATGGCTGCGATCCACTGCAGTCGCGTTCCGATGAAGATTATCGTTCTCTCGAGCCTCGCGTACTCGCTCGTGAATTTTCGTGGCGACCTGCTCAAAGCCATGATCGACAATGGCCACACGGTTATAGCCTGCGCCCCGGATCGCGACCTCGTCACTCAGAACAAATTGACCGATATGGGCGTCGAGTTCGTGGTGACCCCGATGCAGCGTACAGGAACCAACCCCGTGTCAGACCTCGTCTTGGCATTAGACTACTTTCGCCTGATACGACGCGAACAGCCTGACATCGTCTTGGCCTACACCCAGAAGCCGATAATCTACGGCGGCCTTGCCACTCGCCTCGCCCACCTTGTTGGTTCGCGTGCGAAATTCTTCGCCCTGATGTCCGGGCTGGGCCAGGTTTTCACCGAAGGTGCCGGCTACGCCAGTTGGCTGCGGATTGCTGTGATACGGCTATATCGCGCAGCGATCGCGAAATCTCAGGCTACCTTCGTCTTTAATGCCGACGATCGGAAGGATATGATCGCGCTTGGAATTATTAGCCATCATCAGAAGGTGATCCAGGTTCCCGGATCAGGTGTTTCGCTGGCGCGGTTTCCACCCTGCGCTCCTGTCGTCCTGCCGACACGTTTTCTGATGATCGGACGGCTGATGCGGAACAAGGGTATCGTCGAATTTCTTGAAGCTTCGCGGCTTGTTCGCAGGAACTTTCCACATTGCGAATTTCAGATTGTAGGCCGCTGCGAAGATGAAAATCCGTCGGGCATATCGCGCGCCGAAAGCGAGAGACTGGCGGCAGAGTACGAGGTCGATTTTGTACCCGGTACCGACGATGTGCGACCATATCTCGCAGCATGTTCTGTATTCGTATTGCCATCTTATTATCGCGAAGGCCTGCCCCGCACTATCTTGGAAGCCCTCGCCAGCGCGCGTGCGGTGATAACCACCGATTTGCCCGGATGTCGCGATGCGGTCGTGGACGGCATCAACGGCTATCTTGTCCGCCCGCGGGACGAAAACGACCTGGCGATGGCCATGATGCGTTTCACTGCGGAGCCCGAACGCGCTAATTTGATGGGCAAGGCATCCCTTGCGTTGGCGCGGGACGTTTACGACGTGGACAAAGTCAATTTGCAGCTGCTCGGTGAAATGGGCCTGATAAACAGCAGCGGTGTACATCCGCAGGAGAGGCGCCCCAGTACCAGCAAGATTCCTCCCCATCAGATAGCTGCGAGCAGTGGGGCCTGATGAGCGATGTTAAAGGCGGCTCTTGTGGGATGCGTTGGCAGTACTGCGTTGGCGGCCGAAATGATCGCTCGCTCGGCAGACTGGTCGCTCGAGTTGATTGTCACTCTCGAACTTGAGGCGGCTGGCAGACATTCGGATTTCGTTGATCTCAACGACATCGCCAGTACGGCAGGCGCAAGAATTTTCCGAACGATCAATTCGAACGGTGTCGATTGCCTCGATGCAATTGCGCAATCCGGTGCGGACTTCATCTTTGTAATTGGTTGGTCTCAAATTTGCCGTGAGGAATTTATGAACCTCAAGCCCGGCAAGATAATCGGATATCACCCCTCTCCTCTGCCACGTCTGCGCGGCCGCGCTGCACTGCCGTGGACGATTCTCCTGAACGAACCGATTACCGCGGGTTCTCTCATGTGGCTCGGTGACGATGTCGATAATGGCGATTTGATTGACCAGCAGTTCTTCCACGTGGCGCCGAATGAGACTGCGGAATCGCTCTATGCCAGGCACCAAGCAGCGCTCGCGGTAATGCTAGAAAGGTCGTTGAAACTCCTTGCCGCAGGCACTGCGCCTCGTTTGCAGCAGGATGAGCAATACGCGACCTATGCAGCAAAACGGACACCGGCCGATGGCTTGATAGACTGGCGCGCTGCTGCAGCTGACATCGAGCGATTGATACGTGCCGTCGGGAAGCCCTATCCTGGCGCATTTACATATGATCGGGGAGAGCGACTGACCGTGTGGCGCAGTACGGTTTTACATGATGCTGGCCGTTTTCACGCAACCGTGGGCCAGATTGTCGATCAAACTGAAGAGCACTTTACGGTCATGACAGGCGACGGACTGCTCCGGGTTGAGGATTGGGAATCGGGGGCGAACAAAAGGCCGAGGCTGCATTCAATCCTGGGAAATTTGTGACAATGACGCTTGCCGAGCGATTTGGCCGGGTGCTGGTAATCGCCCCCCATCCCGATGACGAGATTCTGGGGTGTGGAGGTACCCTCGCGCGGCTGGCAGATGAAGGTGGCGACGTTACTATCGCAGTGGCCACAACGGGCCGGTCACCGGCTTTTCCCGCACAGCAAGTTCAGCAAGTACATGCGGAGATGCGGCGAGCGCACGCCATTCTGGGGGTGATCGACACGCGGCTGCTCGATCTTCCGGCTGCCGAGATGGACACTCTCTCGGCGCGGGACTGCAACGCCCCGTTTGCCGAGTTGGTCGAAACCCTACAGCCCGATACCCTGTTGTTGCCATTCGTCGGAGACATTCACCTGGACCATCAATTGACCTTCTTGGCGGCGATGGTGGCCGCGCGGCCGCGGCATGCGAAGGCACCCAGCCAGATACTCTGTTACGAAACGGTGAGTGAAACCAACTGGTACGCCGCGCCCATTACACCGGCGTTCGTTCCGAACGTATTTATCGACATCTCGGCAACGCTCGACCGAAAGCTGGATGCCTTTGCTGCGTTCAAAAGCCAGTGCCGCGCTTTTCCTGATGAGCGCAGCCCGGAGACATTGCGTGCCCTGGCAAAGGTGCGCGGCTCTACCGTCTACTTGCCGGCGGCGGAGGCTTTCATGCATGTGCGGTCAATCCTTCGAGCATGATGCACTGATGGGAGAATGTGTCACATCCCGGCGCTTTCCCTGCACATCCCGTCCAATTCATCCGCATGACCGCAGCCTCGGATAGATACCCGCCGCGAGAACGCGTGTATGGAGACATGCCAAGAGGGCCGCAGACTCGAAGTCCATTTCAGGTGACGAGACGATGGCCCGCATATCCAAAATTTACTCGTTCAGCAGAACCAGAAGCATAATTGCCAGGAAGGTCTTGAGCCCTGCGGCTTTGTTGCTGCTGACGGCCTGTGGTTCCGGCGACAGCGCTCCGCCGACCCCGACACCGACTGCGTCACCAGCGCCCTCACCGACGCCGACGCCGAGCCCAACGCCTACGCCCACTCCGGGCACCGGTGCCGGTTCCGCCTTCGCAAACCCGGACGACGGGGCCATTCCCGAGGCAAGTCGCCACCCCCTCGCCTTCCCGACCGCGATTGGATTTGGAGCACAGGCTAGTGCCCGTGGCTCCAATGCGGTCGTTTACCGGATCAATAGCCTCGCCGACACAGCAGACCCCGACGATGGCCTTATCACATTGCGCGAATGCGCACTCGCTCTGGCGGTGTCCTCCCCATACGCAATTCCTGCAGGGCGCCCGCGTTACTGCGTGTTCGATGTAAGCGGGCAAATCGTGGTGAATTCGGAAATGCGGATCACCGTGGATGGCATTTACATCGCCGGTCAGACATCGCCGAACGGTATCGAGGTCGTTCGCGGCAAGGGACTGGTCGACGCACCACTATTCTATACGCGAAGCCAGACCAACGCGATCGTTCGCCATATCAGGTTCCGCTATGGCAATCACACCGATGCGCCGAGCAGCAATGGAGATTCCGTCCGCATCGGCAGCAGCAGCCGGCAGATACTCGACCATGTGACCGCCATGTTCGGCACGGATGAAAGTCTGGATGCGGTTTGCACCGATTGCACGGTGCAGTTTTCCATGGTCGGCCCGAACCTTTGCCGCGACGCTGGCCATGATCCAGGCAATTATCACTGCAAGACCTTCTTTATGAAGCCCGTCAACCGAGCCACGATCGCTTACAACCTTTCGCAGCACGGCGACGAGCGCGGCGCCAATATCGCGGCGGGTACGACGCCTGAAGCCACAGGCAACACCGGGCAGGTCGATTACATTGGCAACACGGTCTACAATTTCATCAGCGAGCCCGGCCTGATTTCAAACCAGTTCGGGAGCGTCTACCTCAACTGGATCAACAACACCCACATGGAGGGTGTCCTTTCACAGGACCGCCCGGAATCGTTCTTTCCAGCCATCTTCAACCGAGCGACGATCGCATCGTTCGGCTTCTCGATCTATCGATCGGGTAACGAGGCACGACGCGGGTTCGGCGCCTATCCCGGAACGACGATCAATTCGGGCATGTTTGTCGATGCCATGACCTACGCGCCCGGCATCAGCCAGAATTACCTTCGCCCCTGGATGCTGACCGATGCCCGAACGTCGCAGCGTACGGTGTTGGATCAGGCGGGGGCGATACTCTGCCGAGGGGGCGGTTGCCGGGACAATGTCGATGCGCTGTACATCGAAGATCTTCAGACGTGCGATCGTGCACCCTACCTTTTTCAGGGTGGCTTCACGAGCGGAGACCCTGCAGATTACGGCGGCTTCGCTCGCATCACGGCCGGATACGATCCACTGCCGGACGGGGACAATGACGGCATGCCCGATGAATGGGAAGCCCGTTACGCAAACACAGATGCGAACCGTCCAGATGCAAACGAGGATGCGGACGGCGACGGCTATCCCAACATCGAGGAATATCTGAACATGCTGGCAAAGGACGACGTCCGTTACGAAAACCTGTTCAACAGTTCCCGGCAACTGCCAGCACCGAACTGCGGTCGGTGATTGGGCGGAAAGCTATGTCCGTCGTGGGCACAAGGCGCGATCCACATTGGCAAGCCGCGGCAAATCAGGTGGAGGGTATACCTAAGAGAATTTGAGTTTCCGGCCGCCAGCGCCGACTGTCCCGCTTTCAGATGCTGCGCCCTTTCGATGCCGATCGGCCCTGTCACGCCGTGTTTCGTGACCCTGCCTTTTCCCTGTCGGCCAATGCGCAACCGGTGAGGAGCGAGCTTAGCGATATGGCTACCCGGCGAAGAACGACCATCTGCCTCGCATTTGCCGGTGATCGGTTGGGAGGCAGTCATATTTCCCTCCGCGGCCTCCTCGATGCGCTCTCCGAGCACCTCTATCGTATCATCGTCATCGTCGAAGTTCCCGATGGCCGGATTGCGCAGTATTTCAGCCATTTCGAGCAGGTCATCGATCCCTGCGCTCTGGAGGAGCCATTTACGGTCGGCAGCAGGTTCGGCCTAGGAAGTACTCTCCGCACCGTACCTCGCATCGCGGGCCGCGCTCGCCTGCTGAAAGAATTGCAGGCCGATATAGTCCATACGAACGATGGTCGAAGTCATGCGAGCTGGGCGCTGGCAGCAAAGTTGGCGGGAGCGAAAGTCCTGTGGCACCACCGGGGCGACCCGGATGCCCGCGGAACGGGTTTCGTCGCCCCTGTTCTTGCCGACCAGATCGTCGCGGTTTCGGAATATTCGCTTCCTCCGCGGCGCTGGGGCAAGTTGAAAACGGCACGCGTGATCCACAGCCCGTTCGACGTCAATCTGAACATCGACCGCGCGGCCATGCGCAAGCGTCTGGTCGCCGAACTGGGCTGCCCGGATGATACGATCATCTGCTGCTACTGCGGCCAATATATCATCCGCAAGCGCCCCATAAAGTTCATCGACGCCATAGAGGAGCTGGCAAAGATTGCCGATCGGCCGGTCATGGGGGTCATGTTCGGCGAGCCGGAGGACGCAGAACTTTTCGCGGAGATGCAGGATCGGCTGGCGTCGAGCCACGCTGGGTCATTGGTCAGACTGATGGGCTATCGAGAACCGGGGCATGACTGGATTGCGGCTTGCGACGCGCTGCTTGTGACAGCGTTGAACGAACCTCTTGGACGCACCCTGGTAGAAGCCATGCTGGTCGGCACACCCGTTGTGGCCACGCAATCGGGGGGCAATGCGGAAGCCCTGACCCCTGATTGCGGCATTATCGTTCGACCTGACGATCCCCATGCGATGGCAACGGCCGTCCTGGATTTGCTTGGCTCTCCGGAGCTCTGCACCGACCTTGTTCGCCGTGCCCAAGCGATGGCGAAGAAGCGGTTCTCGCGAGAAAGGCACGTCGAGCAGATGACGCTGATCTACCGAGAACTGGCTAAGGAAGCGCAGCCTGCCGTGAACATAACAGACAGGAGTAGCCTCTCGTCTCAATAGCGGGCGCGCTTCGCGCACTACCCCGCTTTAGAGCGCATTCTCATCATGCTTGCTTCAATCGAAGATCTCGACGGTGCACTCCGATGTCCCCTGACTGGAAAAGCCCTTAAATTCGAAAACGGGCGTGTGAGCATGCGGACCGCGGCCGACGCAAGCGAGCCTTGCGACTTTCCAGTAGCCCGTGAAAAACCCGTGCTCATCGATTTTGCGAATTCGGTAATCCGCCGCGAAGATCTTGAAACAACGAATGCAGAAAGCGCGATCGCGCGGCCACGATATTCCTTCGCCACGAAACTGATCAAATCCCTGCTGTCGCCCGAAAAGAAATCGACGCGCAGAAATGTCTGTCGCCTGATTTCCGAACTCAAGCGCCGGTCCGATTGTCCCAGGGTTCTCGTGATCGGTGGCGGAAGCGAGGGACAGGGAATGAAGGCGCTATATGCCGATCCCGATGTGAAAATTTTTGCGTTCGACATTTATTCGACGCCGCAGGTGCAGTTCGTCGCCGATGCGCACGATATTCCGATCATCGATGGCTACTTCGATGGGGTCGTGGTGCAGGCTGTGCTCGAACACGTCCTGGAGCCGCAGCGAGTGGCCGACGAAATCCGGCGCGTACTGAAGCCCGGAGGGCTGGTTTATGCCGAGACCCCCTTCATGCAGCAGGTCCACGAAGGGGCTTACGACTTCACGAGATTTACCGAGAGCGGCCACCGCTATCTGTTCCGCCGATTTGCCCTGATCGATTCAGGATCTTCCGGTGGGCCGGGAAGACAGTTGATGTGGGCAGTCGATTATTTCGTGCGCAGCGTCTTTCGCTCACGCTCTGCCGGCAAGATCGCCAAGCTGGCGTTTTTCTGGGCAGTCTATTTCGACGCGATCATCCCTGCCGACTATGCCATCGACGGTGCCAGCGGAGTTTATTTCCTGGGCACGAAATCGGACGAGGCTGTCGGTCCGGATGCGATCATCGCGCATTATGGTGGTGCGCAATAGCGGCCTCACCCGAGTGATCATCGTACAGCGCCATATCCAGGCACGATGCATGTAGTTCCTCATAAGCAGCGCCGATCTTTTCGAGCGCGTAATCTCTCACCACGCGCTCTCGCCCTGCCCGACCCATGGCCGCACGTTCCGCAGCGGGGCGTGCGGCAAACGCCAGTATGGCCTGGGCCAGCGCCGCCGTGTCATTGGGCGGCACGACGATGCCCTGCCCCCCCACGATCCGCGCGCTGTCCCCGACATCGGTGGCAACCACCGGCACGCCGCAGGCGAGTGCTTCGCCGATGACATTCGGAAATGCCTCGCCCCAAGCAGACGGTACGGCGAGAAGGTCCATCCCCGGAAGCCAATCGGCCACGTCGAGGCGCGCGCCGCAAACGGTTATCCGATCGGACGGAATATTGGCCTCGATCGCCTGTTGAAGATCGCGAGGCGGATCGGCCAGTCCGTGACCGACCATGACGAGATGCACATCGCATCCCGTGCTTCGCACCCGGCCGATCGCGCGCACCAGACGCGCGTGATCTTTCATCGGATGCAGCCTTGCAACACATGCGACCCGCAAAACACCCGGAGCGAACCCGAATGCTGCCCGGGCCGCATCGCGCGCAGACAGATTTGGCGCGAAGCGGGCCGTATCGAAGCCGTTGCCAATCACGACGGATCGACCGGAAGAATAGCCGACAGCCTGATGCTGAGAGCGGGACACATGTGCGTTGTACACGATCGCTTCGGGCCCTGCCGAGATAATTGCGCCCAGCCTTAAGATTGCCCTCGTCTTGAAGGATTCCTTCGCAAGATCCGGAATGGAATGCCTGACGTTCCAGACCAGAGGCACTCTACGCCCGAGCCCGAAACGCGCATAACTCGCGACGAGATTTCCGTGATACATCCAGCCATGGATCAGGTCGGGGCGAATTCGATCGACCAGTCGCCGCACGCGGAGCATTGCTTTTGGACCCGCCATGCCGCGCCGCATTCCGAGCGAATGCACCGGGACACCCCGCGCGGTAATACGTTCGGCAATCGGCCCGGGCGGAAGGAGGGAGAGGACTTCAGCCTGGTCCGCCCCGCCCTGTTCTATCAACTTGGCAAGCATGTTCTCCGCCCCGCCGACATTGAGCCCGGTGATGACGTGCAGAACTTTCATGGTTGCCAATTTCGCATTCGGACGAGCATCAGGAGGTGCTCGATGACCGGACGCCGCCCGTCAGCTGCTGATGGCGTTCCTCGAGCCATTCCTCGATATTCGCCAGGCCATTCCCGTTCGCATCTTTCCAGGCATCGGGCAGGTCCGGATTTGAACCGTGAGCGTCTTCCCAGTCATCCGGCATACCATCCCTGTCCGTATCGGCAGGCGCGCGAGACGCCGGGATTGCCGGTATCGTTCCCGGTGAATGGACGATCGCCCCCTCGCGCCGCTCCACCTCGCCGACGACCTGCCGGTCGAGCGCGTCGCGCGGGAATGCGCCGGCCATAGCCAGAACGCGGGCATAGGCGGCTTGCGGCGAAGCAGGGGCGACGGTCAATGGACAGTCCGGCCGGTCCAGCGTGATCTCCGCCAGATCGTGATCCTTCAGCAGGAATTTCCCGATGAAGTCGTTGTCGGCAACGAACACGCGCGCGGGCCCGGTGCTGGCGATCCTTTGTCGCACGATGCCGATCGCGTTGGATTTCGTGTCGGGGCCGGCGATGAAGGTGTTTCCGACAATCGCCACGGGCGTGCCGCCATAGGATTCCCAGACCTCGGCGAATTCAGACTGGGCGTTGTAGAACACGTTGTTGACGACCTCGACGCAGGAGAGCGGCGGGAAGTTGATGTCGGGATTGCGATCGCCATTATGGGCGCACAAATTGCCCAGGAAGCTGAAATGCTGTGGCCTTTCCGGATCGGAAGCGAGCAAGGCGCATTTGTCGTGCTTGGGAATGCCCCAGGAAAACAGCGAATTGCTTATGGTAATGAAGTTGTTGTTACCAAATCCGTTCACCAGTTCATCACGCGCCCATGATGCGCTGACATGATCGATGATCACGTGGGAGCTATTCTCAATGGTTATGCCATCTTCGCTTCCGCGCTCATCGCCGACCCGGTCGTTGCGAATGCGCAGATGGCGCACGATCACATCATTCGTGTTCTTGATCACAAGGGGCGTGCGCCCAACGCTGCCGCCGCCATGCGCCAGGGTAATGCCTTCGCCCGGCGCGCTCTCGCCAGCGATGGTTATGAAGGGATGGCGGATGCGAGGCGGAGCGCCGGTGAAACGGATCAGGCCCGAGACGCGAAAGACGCAGACCCTCGGCCCCAGAGTTTCGATGCAATCGCGCAGGCTGCCCGGCCCGGAATCGGCCAGTGTCGTCACCCGAATGATCCGCCCGCCGCGGCCGCCCTTGCTCCGTGCGCCATAGCCTTCGGCGCCCGGGAAGGCGGGGACGTCGGGCTTTTGCCAGACCTCCTGTTCCGCGTCCGGCTGAGTGCCGCTTTCGGCGGAATCCGCGCAGGAGGCCAGGCTCGCCGCGAAGGCCAGCCCCGACAGTTTCGCACAGAGTGTCCATCCCGGTCGCATGATGATTACTGAGCCTGAGACCTCGCCCGCAAAAGTGGTTAGCCGAGGGCAGACGCTGCAGTCCGCCGGGGCGAGTGTCCATCGCTCACCCGGATAGCGCGTCGGCGAAGTTTCGCTGCCGCCGAGGGGCACTCCCCCATAGGGCGTAGGCATCGACCCAAAATTGCCGGTCCGAGGCGCTAGAGAGCCGCGGCGATAGCCAAACCCGTCTTTGGCTGCGGAAAAGCGATACAGTACATTTCGGTGTGATGAGCACTGTCTTCGAAGATGCGCGCCTCGACGCGCCGGCCGCGACCAGACGCGCGGCCGAAAGGAGGTCCCGGCAGGGGGCCCCGCTCTCGATTTCAGGCGTTCTGTACGGGTTCCTGCTTGTCGGCATCTTCTCCGTATCCTGGCAGATCGCGCGGCCGGGAGACCTGAACTTCACGATCTCCGACGGCGCGTTTCTGGTCGTCATCCTGGGTCTGGTGGCCACATCGCGCTTCAACCTGACGCCCATGGAGGGGTTTTCGCCGGCCTGGATCTTTGCATTGATCCTGATGTTGGGGAGCCTGTTCGTCAGCACCGTCGTCAACGGTGAGGTGATGCGATGGCTCGTCGTCGCACTGCAATACAGTTTCGCGTACCTGCTGCTGCCGATGATGTTCGCCAGTTTCGATCAAAAGACGCTGCAGCACTGTGTGGTGTTCTACATCCTCGGCGTCACGTTTTCGCAAGCGTTCGGCAACATCGCCAATATCTTCTTCGACTACGCCGATACCGCGCCAATATTCGGAAACAATTTCATCACCGGCATGGGGCGGCTGGGGGCGTTTTCGGGGAACGCCAACAACAATTGCGCCATGGCCGGCTTCGCGTTGGTACTGCTGCTTTATGCGATCGATCGGGGCCTCATGAACCGGCTGCTCGCGCTAGTGTGCGGCGTGTTCCTGTTGTGGGGTATCATCGCCTCGGCAAGTTTCGGCGGCTTTGTCATATGCCTGAGCGCGGTATCGCTGGTAATGATCATTCGATCGCCGCAATGGGCGATCCTCGCATTGATGACGTTGGTGGGGCTCGGTGCGGCGTATTTCGCCAGCGGTTTCCCCTTACCTGCGCCGTTCGAACAGCGCGTCTATGGAGCACTTGCGGGAGGCGGGCTCCAGGAGGCGGGCACCTTTGCCGGACGCATGGAACTGGCAAAGGAGGCTTGGCGCATGTCCGGCGATACGCTGTTCTTGGGGCTCGGCGTAGACAGCTTCAGGGTCGTCAGCATCCATCAGGCGCCAGTCCACGTCTTTCCTCTGCTGCTGTTGACCGAGGGCGGGTTATCGGGACTGATCGGCTTCCTGGGACTGCTTGCGATACTGTGGTTCCGTGCCTTGACCAACATGTCGGTCGATCCGCGCCGCGGGATCATCTGCGTGGGAGTCCTGCTGATCTTCACGCTATTCACGCTGACCGTTCCGCACATGTACGCGCGGCTGTGGGTCGCTCCGGTATTCCTCGCCATACTGACTTGCACGCGCGTTGAAATTCCGCGCGCTCGGCCACGGCATCGCGACGAGCTTCAGGCAAGCCCGGCGCCAGTCCAGAAATCCGATGACAGCGCGACCTGGGGATCGCCTTCATGAACAAGCGTGTTGCTATGCCCGGCACTTCGGAAAAGTCGGTCTTGCGATCACGTGTGAAAAGCGTGCTCCATCTGCTGACCGGAAATCTCGGCAATGCTCTGGTCATGATCGGAAGCATCGCATTTGCCACACGCGCGCTGGGACCGGAGGCCTTCGGCGTACTCGCACTGACATTGGCCGTCGGGCGCGTGTGCGAAAGGGTTGTGCGTTTTGAATCCTGGCAACCGCTCGTTCGGTACGCCGCTACAGAAGAAGGCGCGTCCGACCCGGAAAGAATGTCGCGCCTGTATCTCTTCGGCCTGCTTCTCGACGCGGTCGGAGCGGCGGTGGCCGCATTGCTAACCGTCCTTGCAGGCTTCATTCTGACATCGTTTTTCGACTTTCCTCCGGAAATGGTTCCGTTGGTGGCGATTTATGCGATCGCGATCGCCTTGAACCTGCGCGGCATGTCATCGGCCGTCCTGCGCATGGCAGGCATGTTCCGGACAATGGCGTATATCGTCTTTCTGGCTGGCTTGCTGCGCCTGCTTCTAGCGGCAATTTTCTATTGGATGGGAAGCGGACTGATGACGTTCGTCTGGGTTTGGACCATTTGCCAAGTGGTCGATGCCCTGATTTACAACTTCATCGGGTTTCGCCAGCTCGCCCAGCAAGGCACTCCATCCCCGTTTCGTGCGCGCATGGGTAATCTGCACAAGGACTTCCCCGGTTTTCTGGGCTTTGCCTTTACCACGAACGCATCGAGCGCTTTGCGCACGATTACCCATGAAGCAGATACGCTGATCGTCGGTGCGCTGACTGACAGCACGGAAGCGGCCGGTTTCTACCACATCGCAAAGCGAATGGCGAAAGTCGCCATGAGCTCTGGCGAGATGATACAGATGGTTGTCTATCCGGATCTTGCACGAATGTGGGCCGGAAAAATCACCGAAAGCTTCCGCCGGACGGTTGTCGGCGTTCAAGGACTGCTTGCTGTGATCCTGGGCGGCGTGATCCTAGTTACAATAGTGGTCGGCAAACCGATTATCGGACTGGCATTCGGGTCTGCGTTTACGCCCGCCTATGCAATCCTGGTCGCCCAGTTGTTCGCGGTGTTTCTCATCATGCATTCGGCCCCATCCCGGTCGGCCTTACTGGCCATGAACCGCCCGCAATATGCACTTGGCGCGTCGGCATGTTCGACGGCTGTGTTCCTTGCCATCGCCATCAATACAATTCCGGCTTACGGTGCGATTGGCGCAAGCTTTGCGCATATCGGGTTCGGTGCAGTCAATGCGATCATGCTGGATGTCGCAATGTGGAGAAGCCTGAGGCGGGCTTCCGCTTCACAGGTTGCGCCGGAAGCCTCCTGAGCTATCGAATATGCCTAGTGCTTCATCCAACGGCCATGCCACATGCTGAAACAGATGCAGTTCCAAAGATGGAAGCCCCAGTTGCGCCGGCCCGAACGATGTTCAGTCCACAGCTTGCTTACCTCATCGCTGTCGAAATAACCTACCTGATCCACCTTGGCAGCGGCCAGATGTTCGTCGGCCAAGTTGCGAAGTGGACCTCGTAGCCATTCGTTGAGAGGCACCCCGAAGCCGCGTTTCGGCCGGTTGATCATGTGTTCCGGCACGCGCCGCGCAAGCAGCTTTCGCAATGCCATTTTCCCGATCTCGCCATTTTGCATCCGCAGGCTTGCAGGCATTCTCCATGCGGTCGAAATGAGCTCATAATCCAATAGCGGCGCGCGAACCTCCAGGCTTGCCGCCATCGACGCGCGATCCACCTTCACCAGAACATCATCCGGCAGGTAACAGATCGCGTCCAGATACATCATCTGTTCCAACTGGCCGAGCCCTGGAGGCAGAGGGCTTGTCGTCAAAGGGCTGGAACTTGCCGCTCCCTCCCCCGTCCATTGCGAGTTGAATTGTTCGTAGCGATGGCGGAAGTCGTGCTGACCGACAACCGCGAGTATTTTCTTCATCCGGTCACCGCTCAGTTCTTCCGCGTGACCTGCGGAGGTGAGCCGCCGGGCCGCTTTGGAACCGGCATCGACGAGCCACAACGGAGCTTTGTCAAACGCCTGCCACGCTGCGTTTGGCAACCGCTTTGCCAGCCGCTCCATCGCAAGCATTCGCGAGTAACGTTTATAGCCGCCGAAGAATTCATCACCACCATCACCGGAAATTGCGACCGTGACCTCGGACCGGATCAGGCGCGAGATCAGCAAGGACGGGATCTGGGAAGGATCGGCAAATGGTTCGTCGAAAATTTCCTGCAGCTCACCAACAGCGCCGAGCGCCGCATCAGGGTCAACAGGCAGTTCGGTGTGATGCGATCCGATATACGCGGCAAGTTCTGCCGCATCGGCTGTCTCGTCGAATTCGCTTTCCGCAAAGCCGACCGTAAAGGTCTTTGCGCGACCACCGAGCTGTTCCTGCATGACGGCGCATACAAGACTGGAATCCACCCCGCCAGAGAGGAAGGCGCCGACGGGGACGTCTGAGACCAAGCGCCTTTCAACCGCCGCGCCCAGTTGATCTTCGAGCGCAGTCAAAGCCTCGGCCTCATCTCCGAACCGAGCTTCCGCCCCTTCTTGCGAAGCGTCGTACATGCTCCAGTACTGGACTGCTTCCTCGTGAATCGCCTCCGGATCAGGCGCCTTCCCATCGATCGAGAAAACGAGATAGCTCGCAGCCGGTAACTTTCCGACATGGCGGTAAATCGACAATGGCGCTGGCACATAACCCAGCCGCATATATTGCGCTGCGGCGCGTGGATCGATTTGCAAATGGCTGAATTTCGGATGGCAGCGGAGTGCCTTCAATTCCGATCCGAAAGCAAGTGTGCTGCCACTGATGCCGATATAAAGCGGCTTCTTTCCCAAGCGATCGCGCGCAAAGGCCAGTTGCCGCTTCTTTCGGTCGTAGACAGCCAACGCGAACATACCGTTGGCCCGCCCGAGCGCCCCCGCAAGACCGAAATGCTCGATCGCCTCGAGTAGAACCTCCGTGTCGGATGTTCCTCGGAAATCCACACCGAGCGCGGTCAGTTCGTTTCGTACGGACTGAAAATTGTAAATTTCGCCATTGAAAACGATGACATGGCGACCGGACGCCGATTCCATCGGCTGCGCACCGGTTTGCGATAGATCTATGATCGCAAGGCGGCGATGCCCCAGTCCAATCCGACCTTCCGCTTCCAGTGCGGAGCCACCGGCGTCCGGTCCACGGTGCGTCAGGGTATCCCTCATGCTGTCGAGCAGGCGGAGAGGATCAGCACATCGCTGACGATCAAAATCCAGAAAGCCAGCAATTCCGCACATACCGCTAGCTTAGGTGCGCGTATCTACGTTGCGAGTGCAAAAATGGGTATTGATAGGGGAGAAATTGGAACAAGCGGTGAGGTGTGCTTCCGCGGCTAAAGCGAGGGCGCCGATCGCAAGAGGCTTGCAGCTTCGCCGATAACCGACGTCCTTTGAATCTCTTCCAGGCAAGCCAAGATTTGCCGGGATTCTGCGGCGTAGTTCACGCTCATCCTGTCGACCTGCTCGATGATCCGTCCTGCATCCGAATCCCTGATGTCGAACACATATTCGTCCTGCTGGAAGTGAGCCGCCAAGTCGATATATTTGCTTGCCCAGCCGAGGATGATGGCCGGTACACCGCTGCGGTAGGCGAACACCACCGAATGATAGCGGGAGGCAACGACGTATTTGAAACGACCGATTATATCGATCAATTCCGGGCTGGAGTATTCCCCACTTATCAGACCTACCTTGTCTCTGTTTTCCGTTTTGCCGAGGACGCTTTCGACCAGTCTGAAGTCGGCAGTGGAGGTGTTGAGAATGAACACCCGCTCGCCTGCAGTGATCAGACGGTCCAGCATGCGCGAATAGAGGTCCAGCACCGCTTCGGGCTTTCCAATCCTGAATACATTTTCGTTGATGATGAAGCCCACGGATCCCGGGGGCGGATAGCTTACTGTCGCGGCGTCGTAAGAACTGAGGATGTCGCGCGCTTGCGGAAATACCTTCTCGCGGATCACCATATCTGCCGACAACTCGACATTGCCAAGCCCGAGAGACCGTAGACACCCGTACCCCTCACGCTCGCGCGCGTAGATGCGCGTGCAGTAGTCCAGTTCCTCCCGAACCTCCTCGAGGAATGCCGCATCATCGTCCTCACCCCAGTCGAAAGGGCCGAAGCTCTGGGGCATCAGGATAATCTGTTTCTTATATTCCCTGGCGATACGGATCGTCTGAAGGAGCAGCCGGCCCCCACCCTTCCCCCAGCCGGATCCCAACGTGTACCCGCTCGCATCGAAGATAGCGTCAGCGTCTCGCAGAGCGCTGTCCATCTCGGTAATCTTACCGGACCACTTTCCAGTCTTCCGCCACATGCCCGCGACCATCGCCAGGACATCCCCTAGCCAAGGCACACGGTTGAGCCGGTATTTGAAAACCAGGCGCGTGAAATCGTCATATGGAAGTAGTTCGAACTGATACTGAGCAGGGTCGTCGTACTTATTGGCAAACCCGACGACCTCACAGCCCGGATAGATGGACTTGAGCCCGTAACAGAGCGACAGGAACATGGCTTGAGAGCCCTTGTTTCGCATCTGAACGCCGGTCACGATGAACTTTTTCATATTGATTGAAGGCCTTCTCAAAATTCCGATCATCCCGAGAGATGAGGGTTCGGGCGTGCTTCCACCGACCGAAGTGGTCTCGTGCCGAGCAACTTCTGCTCGATTTGAGCCAGCTGGCCTCGACACCATCCCGCTCCGTCATAGAATTGCAGAACTGTGGTATTCCGGCGGGCGTGAAGCTGGCACAGCCAGAGCTACCAATCGCTTTGACCGATCACATTTGGGAAAAGCGATTAGTCCTTTATAACCGCCGGCATACGTTGGCGGCCGCCCGAACTCTCACGCCACTTTCGCCTGATCCGGAGAGCTGTACCAATGGCTGAGCGGCTGGCCACTCATCCGTTCCAGAGCTTCAATGGAGGGAGCGTAATAATCGCTCAGGCGCTGTCTGAGTTCGTCGGTGAGCGGTGGGTACTCGATCTCGGTTGCGATGAGGCCTCTCGCCGCCTCGAACGCGGGGGCGCCCCGCAATGGACGAACGATCGGCTTGAGCCAATCCAGCCGCTTGCGCAGGCGCCCCGGTACGAGCGGGGTCGTCTTGTCCTTCACCTTTGATTGCGACTTTACAGCGAGCGGACGTGGCGAAAGCCCAAGATGGGCGCGCACCTGTGTCAGCTGTGCCTTCGGGCTTTTCGAGACGCCTTCGAAAAACAGGATGAGCATCCTCTCACGCCCGAATAAATCGATGAACCGCTCGAGGTGCGAAGCGTATCTTCCGGACTTCAGGATCTGCTCGCTCTCCCCCAGAGCAGGGTTCAGATATTTCTCTATATCGCCCCCGACCTGTCCCCGACGATACAGCATGCAATAGCTGGAGTAAGCCCGTTCTACCGGATGCCGAAGCTGCGCGATCAGTTTCGCTTGCGGGACGTCACGATGAAGTCGGGCAGCGGCCTCCGGGACATAGAGATACGAGTTCGATTTCTCGCCAACAAGCTTGTCCCGCCGTCCTTCAGCGAATTGCGACAGGTACCAGTCTGTTCCGCGAGCATATTCCCTCGAGAAATAATGAAGTTCCGGGTCTGGCATGTAGACCGAGGGATCGGACTGCAGCTGTGTTTGCAGCCATGTCGTCGCCGACTTTGCGGCGCCGATAATGACGAAATCGATGTCCTTTAACTGCATTGCCTTCCCTAACCTTTGCCCATCGCGCTGGCCGCTGGAGGCCAACGCATTCGACGAGACGATGGATGTGCAACTTGAGCTTTCCAACGGAAAGACGGACTGCACCCTTCATATCCCACTGGCGCCGCACCTTCCCAGGAAGATGCGCCATTAACGCTAGTCATGGGCAGAAACCCGATCAAGGCAGGGCAATGGCGATCCTGGCGCATCGACTGACCCGCCTACCCGCGCCGGGCGCAAAAGATATGCTCAGGAGCATCCGCGCCGATCAGCCCATCACTTTCCTAAGCAGTTGAGAAGTAGCATTTTTATACCTCTTCTCAGTGGGCCGAAGCCTTCGATCTTGGTTTGTAGTTTGGCCGCTTGAGGCTTCGAGATCGTCATCTGACCCGTTTGCAGTACCTCTGATGAACCCATGCCATTCATCGTGACCAACGCGATATACCGATGCACCTCTTTCTCAACGAAATGAAGTTGGGCATCGCATCGGCATCAGTGTCGGCACACCGTCTGGCGGACGACCGGCCAATCGCTATCGCTTTGGGAATATAAAAATAGGGCGGATTTGCTTTGATATTTACCGATCCGATATTTTTATTTGTATTCCTGCCGATCGTGTTGGTCGCCTTCTATGCGACAGCGTCGCACTTCGGACGGAATTACGCGCTCGCCTTACTCTTCGTAGCGTCGATAATATTTTACATCCCTCACTCGATGATGTCGGTCATCCTCTTGCTGATCGCACTTGCCGTAAACTTCTCGGTAGCAATGATCATAACGAAGATGGATGATCAGGATAAGAATAGGCGTTCAATATACTTGTTCGGCCAATTTTATAACATAGCCTCCCTCTGCTACTTCAAATACAAGATTGTCACCCTTTTGTTGGGGCCGAAATCCGGTCTCATCGTAGACATTGCAGGCATAGCAATTCCTGCCGGAATATCCTTTTACACATTCCATCAGGCAGCATTCCTGGCCGATGCATATGCCCGCGAGAAGAACGTTACACAGTTCTTGGGAAGACTTGGATCGATCAAGTCAGTATTTTCGGCATTTTGTCGCTACGGCGCTTTTGTGAGCTTCTTCCCCCAGCTGATCATCGGGCCGATCACCTATCTCAGCGAGTTCAATCCGCAAATTCAGTCGAAGCGGTTCTTGAGGCTCAACCCGATCGATCTCGCCGTTGGATTGACCTTCATCTCGATCGGAATGTTCAAGAAGGTAGTTCTGGCTGACAATCTTGCACCGACGGTCGACGTCGTCTTCAGCGCAGCGAATGTAGGTGCGGAAATTCACCCGGTTCAGGCCTGGATCGGTGCACTTGCCTACATGGCCCAGCTCTACTTCGATTTCTCCGGCTATTCGGACATGGCGCTCGGCCTCGCCCGCATGTTCGGATTGCGATACCCGATAAACTTCTTCTCGCCGTTCAAAGCCAACGGGATCATCGATTACTACCGGCGATGGCACATGACCCTTACGCGCGTGATCGCTCGGTTTCTCTACACGCCCCTATCGGTCGCGGGAACGCGCTACAGCATGTTCAACCGGCTTGCGCCCATTCCGGCTCACTTGCTCAGCCTGTGGCTTCCAATGCTCGTCAACTTCCAGATCATTGGCCTGTGGCACGGTGCATTGTGGACCTTTTCCGTTTTCGGACTCATGCACGGATTCTGGTACGCGCTCGAAACCGAAGTTCGGGCGTCGAAATGGTACAAGAGCGTTCGCAAAACCACTTCGCCGCTGGTCATCGGGTTTATCGAAAGGGCGGTCTTCTTCCTGCCACTTTGCCTTAGCCTTGCAATGTTTCGTTCGGAAAGCGTCGCGGGTGGCTTTCATCTGTTCGGGCAAATGTTTGGCACATCGTTCGATGCCCCTTCCGCTTTCAACATGCGCGAACCCGTCGTCACACTCGCCGTGGCGTTTTCCATCATCTATCTTTGCCCAAACAGCGTAGAACTGATGCGCCGATATCGCCCTGCGATCATGACCTACGACAACAAGAGCTATGGGCCGGCCTTTCTTCGCGAACTGTGGCGTCCCGGATGGATACAGGCGGCGGCGATTTCCGGTCTTGTCCTCGCATCGCTCTACTACGTGTCGCGGCAGCCACCATTTCTGTATCAGGGGTTCTGAGCCATGGCCCGGCCAGAACACTTCGCAAGCGTCGCTGAATCGCCGCCTCCGCACTCGACCGGGTTCAGGCTGACCGATACTCGCTGGCGGGCAGCGCGACCGATGATCCTGGCCGCCGCTCTCATTACTTTTCTATATCTACTGCTTGCGAGCGTCGTCATCGCAGTCGATCCACATAATGTTTATCGGTGGGGCGCAAATCCTCGAATTGAGCCTGACGACACACCCAGAGACATGGTCATCGACTGGATCGACGTTGCTACGAAGGACCCGTCGTTCAACACGTTCCTCGTAGGGAGCTCAATCACGGCGATGTATTCGCCGGAATACCTGAAGGCAATTCTCGGGCCTGAGACGCGCGCCGTAAACCTGAGCTATGGCGGCCCCCGCCCCAAAGATCGCGACCTGGTCCTGGATCGGTTAATCGACAACCCAGGCGTACAACACGTCATCCTTACGTTTGACTGGACTTACATGGTGGGGCCCGACGTTGCGAACTCGGGTTTCCCGACATTCCTGTACGACGGGGACATCACCAACGATCTACGGATGGTGAACCTTCCGACAATTCGGAAAACGTTCGAAATCATGAGCGGGAAGCTGACCTACGATAATCCGGACGATGCGGAATATCAGACTTACGTGAAGAACATGTATGTCAAATTCCAGCGGCCGAGCGAGATTGCCAAGCTAGGTCGCATGATTGAGCGCAACCGCAAAGACATCGACGCGAAAAGCGGAAAAGACTGCCACAGCTTTCGGTCTGTGAACGAACAACTCGTCCCCGATGTGCGGTCTCTTTCTGGGAGAGGAGTCAGGGTCGATATCTTGTTCCCGATTGAGTCTTACGCTTTTTATTATGTAAGGCAGAACGACATCAGTCCGACACTTCTCGATGAGCAAATGATTGCGCGGCGCTGTCTGGTAGATGCCGTCAGCGATTTATCTGGCGTCAGGGTCTTTGCATTAGATGGCGACCCCACGGTGGCGGGGGACCTCGCGAACTTTCGCGAAGTTGGCCACGCGTATGACCCAGCGATTTTGCAGCGATTTGTTTCTGCGATGAAAACCGGAAAAGACCGGATAACTAGGGCAAATTTTGCAACCTACGAGCGCGACATCCGCAATGCGGTAAAAGAATATCGCATCGCGAACAGCTTTCCGATCCACGAAAATTAGGCCCAGATCGTCACGAAAAGGTTTCACAGATGTCCGAGCAGAATGTCATTCTCGAAAAAATTACAGCCATTATTCGCGACCTGTTCGACGAGTATGACGGGCCGGTAACGATGGAGACAACTGCAAACGATGTGGCGCAGTGGGATAGCCTGTCGCATGTCCGCCTGATGGTGATGATCGAAATGGAGCTAGGAGTACATTTCAGCACATCGGAGATGCAAAGCTTCAAGAATCTGGGGGATCTGGTCAACGCAGCCGCGAAGCAGGTCGGATGACC
Source organism: Qipengyuania pacifica (assembly GCF_019857205.1). GTDB lineage: Bacteria > Pseudomonadota > Alphaproteobacteria > Sphingomonadales > Sphingomonadaceae > Qipengyuania > Qipengyuania pacifica. Next base: position 125,198 of record NZ_JAHWXO010000009.1, read on the forward strand.
TCCGAAAATTTCCCTTGGCGACCTCCTCTTTCTTCTAACTGGGGGGAACGGCTCAAAATTTTCGAGGCTGCGCTCATCGAGGGCCGCGATCTCGACTTTCACGCGGTCAGATCGCTAGCGGGTCAGCGACTTACCACCCGTGAGCAACTGCGGCTTGAACGGTTTGCGAACAAACTGCTCAAGTCGGACATACCTAGCCCGACTTTTGCCCCTGTTTCGATAGGTCTGCTTGGAAATAGGACACTTAGCTATCTACCTGCCCCTTTGGCCGCTGCGGGTCTGGCGCGGGGCCTTGCCATATCGTCAGTCGAGGCGCCCTACGACAGCGTTGCAAGTTACGCTTATTCGCCTTCGGACTGCTTCGGTAAGCCTCTGGATGCTGTGCTCGTTGTACTCGATGAAACCGCCTTCGCGAACAAGCGTCCAATTCTCGACCGCGCCGCAGAGGAGGAAGCTGTCGCAGCCGCTGAAGACCTCTTTTCTGCGCTTGCCGCCGCCACCTTGGAAAAGTCACAATGCCGGCCAATCTTTGCAACCCTTCCAGCCGCACAACAGGTTTCATCGGCTGAACTGGCCACGCCTGGTACCAGCGCGCGCTTCAGACATCTGGTCAACCTCAAGCTTGCCGAAGGGGCGATGCTCGGCAAATGGCTGATATGGGATCAGGCCGCACTGGCCAGCCGCGTAGGAATTGAAAACTGGCTCGATCCGATCCGTTACCATGCAGCCAAGATACCGTTTCGTATCGAAATGTGTCCTTTAGCATCGGACAGCATCGCCGCGGTATTAGCTGCAATGAAAGGCAAGTCCGCGCGAGCGCTTGTCCTTGATCTTGATAACACCCTGTGGGGCGGAGTGATCGGCGATGATGGGCTGGCAGGCATTAGGCTTGGCCAGAATTCGCCTGAGGGAGAGGCATTCGTCGCCTTTCAGAACTTCATTTTGTCCTTACGCGATCGTGGTGTGGTTTTGGCTGTTTGTTCGAAAAATACTGACGAAATTGCGCGCGAGCCTTTTCGAAATCATTCGGAAATGGTCCTCAAAGAGAGTCACATTGCGGTCTTCCAAGCCAACTGGAACGACAAAGCTACCAATATCCGGTCGATTGCCGAGACCCTCGGTCTGGGCCTTGAGTCGCTGGTCTTCGTTGACGACAATCCTGCCGAACGCGAGCGAGTGAGACAGGAATTGCCGATGGTATCGACCATTGAGGTCGGCGAAGATCCTTCCTTCTTTATCGAGAGGATTTCGCAGTCGGGACTGTTCGACCACCTGCCGCTGAACACGGAAGATATTTCGCGGGCCGAAAGTTATGGGGGCCGAGCGGCAGCAGCCGAAGTGCGCGCAAAAATCGGAAACTACAGCGACTATCTGTCGTCGCTTGAAATGCGCATGACGATCAAGCCCTTCGACGGTGCCGGGCGCAGTCGCGTCACCCAGTTGATCAATAAATCCAACCAGTTCAACCTGACGACCAAACGATATGGCGAACAGGATGTTCAAAGAATAGAAGAGGATCCGGATCAGCTTGCATGGCAGGTTCGCCTGGAGGACAAGTTCGCGCAGCATGGCATGATCGGTGTGATCATCGTGCGCAAAGATGGTGCGGCTTGGACGATCGACACTTGGCTGCAATCGTGCCGGGTCCTTGAACGCGGTGTCGAGCAAACCGTCATGGATGCGCTCTTCGACACGGCAAGGCGGGCCGGCGCATCAACAGTACATGCGCGATATGTTCCCACAGATCGAAACGGAATGGTTTCGCAGTTCTTCCCCGCCTTCGGTTTCGATATTGTCGAACGCTGCGATGACGGTTCGATCACCTATTCTCAAGAGGTCGACCAGTATGCGCCGCATACGACATTCATCGACGTGAGCATCGCCGACTGACCTGCGAAGGGGGACGCTTTGCTTCGTATGCACGGAAACGCTTAGTGCCTCCGAATTGCGTTCAAAAACCTACAGCTATGATGACCCTTAGCTCTGGTTTCCTGATCCGCTCGCCGTGTGCTCGGAAATGCCACGTTTCGTGGTCAGATAGGTTGCAAAGCTTCCCAGCCAGTGGCTGCCTTCGTAATTCTCCGCACTAATTGCGGCGATGCCAACCTCACGATGCCGATCGGCAGAAGCCTGGAGTGCGGCGCGCCGCGGGTCTTCTGGAGGCAGAGCCGACAGGATCCCTTCCATCGCCCAAGCGCGCGACAGGTTGACACCATCAAGATGGACGAGTTTGCCGTCGGTAGGATCACGCACAATGCCGGGTTCCAGCCAATCCGCCGAACCATCCGTGGGTATGTCTGGCAAAAATCCGCTGAGCCACTCGGCGAAGCGGTCGGATGGCATGACCCTGCGCATCAGATCTGCTTCCATCAAACAGGGAGAAAGAAAATCCTCGCCAGAAGGTTCATATCCGATCGGGCAATCGCGATCCCCTTCGTGGAATTCCAGCGATTTCGCGACCAGCAACGGCTCCAGTTCAATACTGCCGACCTGACGGGCGTAATCGAGCATCAGGCCGAACGCGAACGCACTTTGATTGTGAGTCCCGACACGAATGGGATAAGCGAGATTGGGAAGCCAATTCATCATGTTGGCTACGATCGAATTTTCGAGTGGCCGAAGATTCTCCCGCCACCTCTTCATCTGAGGATCGTCGCTCTCGTCCAGCTCGGCCACCAATTGCAGAAACCACGCCACGCCATATGGCCGCTCGAACGACGCGCGATCGCCATTGGTATAATACGTTAGCTCACCGGCGATGTTCTCTTCGGTCAAGCTGCGATCGAGTGCGGCAAGGATCGCTTCGCGCATGGGCGTGTCCGGGTCAGTGCGCGCTAATCTGGCGAGCAGCCAATGCCCATGCACCGAACTATGCCAATCGAAACATCCGTAGAATGCCGGCGTGAGTTGGCTAGGTGGAAGCGCGTCGGCGTCGCTTTCCAGAACGTGCGAGATCTTGTTGGGGTATTCGCGATGGACGCAATCAAGTGCAAGCAAGGCAAATCGATCAGTCTGGCTGTCTGCGCGAGGCGCTGGAAATTTCCTTGCCTCGGTCGCATCATCAGCCTCAGGTGAGCAAGCCACTAACAACAAACCCAATAGCGAACCAATTGCAATTCTACGCATACAACTGCGTATCCGCTTTCCTAGCCTTCGCCAAGCGTCCCAAGAACATTCGATTTGGATAAATGGTAGCGGAGGAGGGATCCACCAATCTCGCTTAAGCAGCTGTTAAAAAGTAATTTCTCTATCAGATTCGCCAAAAATACCCCCTGTGATACCCCCAGGTTGGGACCTTTGCGATGAGCGGAAATTCGATCGCGGCAAACCGTTCACTTACCCCGAGTAGTTGGCATTCACTTCGCAACTTGGCGTATGTCGCAGACAGCAAAGCGCCCACTCACGACACCTGAGATCCAATCCAGATCACTCTGCCGACGACATTGATCGCCTTTCGCTGAACACCGTTCCAGCTTGGATAAAGGACGGCCGCGTAATCGAGCGTGACGGTGTGGCGACTTCGGTACTGACGCATGAGGGCGGCGAATGGAAAATCGCGCAGCATCACTCCTCGTCCCGCGCACCGCGCACTAGGTGATCGGGACAAGCACCGATCGCCGATCGCCGATCGGCGATCGGCGATTGCACCATTTGAAGGGTGACTGTTTGTAATCGCAACGAATGCGGCTTGTCCCCGCTTGGACACAACCAAACCGCCGTCCTTTGGCATTCCGATTGTGAAATGTCGCCGAACCGATCCCGTGGCGGCGGCACAGATTCGCCTTCATTTCCCGGCTTCCTAATCCTTCAAAACCGCAATGATCTGCTCCGCGCTGAGCTTGCTCCACGTCAGATAATTCCGACTCCTGCAAGGTCCGAGCTCTGCTCATAACTGGATGAATTGCGCGGGTTCAGATCACTAGCCAGCGGTCGGTTCAAGCATGCCAAGCCATGCGACCAGAATGAGGATTGTCACTGCGAATCCGATTTCTAGGAATAGACTGATCCGAAGTGCCGATATCGCGTTTGGACTTGCTCCTTGAGCAATCGCACGACCGAGGTCAGGTGTCAGGCGCCAACGGTTCTTAGCAGCAAGCAGCAACATGGCACCGAAGAATGCGACCTTCAAAAGCAAAAGGAAGCCATATGTCGATTCGGTAAGCCGAGATGCGTTCTGTATGCCGACCAGAATCTGGCCGTTTAGAAGCCCAGTCGCGACAACGATCGAAACGCAGATCGTGCCGACGCGCGAAAATTTCTCAAGCGCTCGGTGCGCGATTGACAAGCGGTGGTCAGACCATCGGCTGGGAGATGGCGATAGAAGCAGAAGGAAAGCCAATATGCTGCCAATCCAGATGGCTGCCGCGAGCATGTGCAATATGTCGCTGATCTTGTGCAAAAGGCTCAAAGGCCCATCGGTCGCTCCTGCATGTCCGGTCCAAACAAGCGTTCCAAGTGCAACACCACCAGCTATTGTTGCGACAAGCAGGCGCTTTGTACCAGTCGGAAGGAACAAAGTCGCAGCGACCGCTGCCAAAAGTGCCGCCATCCGAAGGGCCCAAGCCGATCCGATCGGCGTTTCAAGCAGGATCGACCGGACTACTTCCAGATCAGGGCTTGTCAGGGTGGTGCCGGCCATGTTCGCGACCAGTGCCAAAAAGGCTAACGCGGAAAGGGCGATGGACGTTGTCGCCATGATCGACAGCAGCCCATTAACGTCCAGAATGGTGCGATCGTCTCTTTCAGTCTTGCTCAGTGAATAGAGAGGAAATGCGGCCAGACCTACAAGCAGCATCAGGCTCAGATACAATCCGAGCCTGATCGCCACCATTCCCCAATCGGCTTCCATTGCCTACTTCACAGTGAAGCTGAACTCGCTGCCCATCCGGTGCGTGTCGGTGCCTGCAGCTGACCAAGAAACCTGATACGTCCCTGAAGACAAAGGCCTTTTTGGCAACAAGATCATCGATTTTCCATCCTTGCCCATTTTGTATGTATGATTGATCTTCATCGGCGGATGATCTTTCATGCCCGGCATTCCGGTCATCACGATTTCGGTTTTCACCGTTGCCGCGATCAACTTCTCGTTGAATTTGAGTTCTACCTTGCCCGGTTTTGCCACAGTCGCGCCGGCAGTCGGAGTGGTGGATATCAGCTTTGCATGAGCAAGTGCCGCTGCCGGGAGTGAAACCAGCAAAGCAGCGGCGAGGGACACATAGATTGGGCGCATCTTCTTTCTCCTGTAACGGGTTACTCAAGACCAGATACGCACGATCGGATATCATCCCTCATCCAATTGAGTAGGCGGCGAGGCGGGAATACCCTTGGCGGCCGCAACCCGCTTGCGCAACGTGCACCGAAAACCGCTCAAGCACGTGCATCGCACCGATGTCGCCGACCAGCGCCCAGGAAACCAAGCGAGATATAATAAAAAGTTATTACCTTCTCGTATATACAGATAGCCTGTGATTATTCCTAGTCACTCCAGACCCACTCGATTACCTCATGACACAGGTTGCGAGGGAATTTCTGGGGAGGTCGGAAAATGGCAATGCAGGGCAAGGTGCGGCTTCGTTGTGGTGTCGCCTTGATAGCGGTTGGTAGTATGGCCATCGCTATGCCGCTTTCGGCGCAGCAAACCGATGACGACGAGCAAACCGTTGAAGCGACGGGTGAAATCGTTGTTACGGGCACACGCCGCAACGATCTGAAGGCGGCCGACGCAGCGCTGCCGATCGATATTATCACGGGCGATGAGCTGGTTAGGAAAGGCTCATCGGACATGAACGATCTGCTGCGCTCCGAAGTGCCCGCACTCAATATTCAAAGGCTCGTCAGCAACGACGGCGCAGTGTTCACTCGCCCATTTTCGCTCCGCGGCCTGCCGCCTGACCAGACGTTGGTCCTCGTCAACGGCAAGCGACGCCACAGAGGCGCAACAGTGCAGTTTACCAACGTCCCCTACATCAGAGGCTCTCAGGGCCCCGACCTTGCGGCGATCCCCTCGATCGCGGTCGGCCAACTCGAGGTGCTCCGCGATGGCGCTTCGGCCCTTTACGGTTCCGATGCGATCGCGGGTGTGATGAATTTCGGGCTCAGGCGAGACCGGGAGGGTGGCCTACTCATTGCCCGTTACGGACAGTACTACCAAGGCGATGGCGAGGATTTCCTGGTTCAGGGGAACATCGGCCTTCCCTTCACGGACGCTGGTTTCATCAATATCAGCGGCGAATATGTCAACAGCGCCACGACGTCGCGCGGCAGCCAGCGTCCTGACGCGCAGGCGCTGATCGATACAGGTGTCCAAGGGGTTCCTGTTCCTGCGCAGCGCTGGGGCAATCCGGAGAGCGAGGCCGCCCGAATCTTCGTGAACTCGGGCATCGAGCTCTCAGACACGATGGAATTCTATGCGTTCGGCAATTACAGCTGGAGCAAAGGCACCACTGCCTTTTTCTACCGGAATCCCAACACGACTTTTATTGCCACCTCGATCCCCACGACGAACAATCCGGGAGGGCCGAGGTTCAGCTTCCGCCAACTGTATCCAGGGGGCTTCACGCCGGACTTTGGCGCGACAATCACCGATACCGCCTTGGCATCCGGCATCCGCGGTGAGTTCAGTTCGGGGCTGACATACGATCTAAGCGCCTCTTATGGGCAAAACCACGCCTCTTACCGCATCGACAATACTGTGAACCCGTCACTCGGGCTTTCATCGCCGACTTCATTCAAGCCTGGGCAACTCGAGCAGCGAGAGCTTTCGTTCAACCTCGACCTTACCAATCCGATCGACATCGGTACGGCAGATCCTCTTACGCTGGCGGGGGGATTGGAATATCGCAAGGAAACCTACGAAATCACCGTGGGCGACATCGCATCATGGCAGGTTGGTCCATATGCGTCGCTCATTGATCCGGATACCGGAAATCGCATCGGCTTGCCGGTCGGATCGAACGGGTTTCCCGGTTTCAGTCCAATCCAAGCCGGCGAGTTCGCCCGCGACAACTGGGCCGCTTACACCTCGATCGAAGGCAATCTGACCGACGCCCTCCAGATCGGACTTGCAGGCCGTTACGAGAATTATTCCGACTTCGGCTCGAAGTTTACCTGGAAAGCCAGCAGCAGGTACGATTTTTCCGATGCGTTCGGCATTCGGGGTTCGGTGAATACTGGCTTCAGGGCACCCACACCCGGTCAATCGAATGCGTCGCAGGTTCAGACAAATATCGATTCAGTAACTGGTGCGCCGCTGACATCGGGGATCGTCTCGCCCAATAATCCGGTCGCTCAATTCTTCGGTGCTACGCCCCTTAAGCCAGAGACATCGATGAATTACTCCGCAGGGATCGTCATTAAGCCGACTAACCGGATCACTCTGACAGTCGATTATTTCAATATCAAAGTCGAAGACCGGATCGCCGTATCGGGGAATTTCAACCTCAACGCCGCGCAGCGCGCGCAACTTGCGGCTCTCGGAATCCCAGGCGGCGATTCCTTCCAGCAAATCAGCTTCTTCACCAACTCCTTCGACAGTCGAACCCAGGGTATCGACGCCGTGTTGACGGTTGGGTTCGACCTCGGCGAAGGGAAGGCCACTCTCGGTCTTAACGGCAACTACACATCGACCAAAGTCATTCGCGCCTCTCCCGTTATCAGCGCCGATCGTGAAAGATTCCTCGAGCTGGAAGGCTTCGTCCCTCAATGGAAGGGGAACGCTTCGTTCGATTATCAAGGCGGACGGTTCGGTTTCCTTGCTCGAGCCAACTATTACGGCGAATGGACCGATTACGGTGCCAATCTAGCAGCTGATCAGACTGGGGGTGCCGAGCTTCTTGTCGATTTGGAGGCATCGTACAAGATCAATGAAATGTTCAAAATCGCGATCGGCGCGGAGAATGTGTTCGACAACTATCCCGATCTCGAAGCACGCCAATCCCAGATCAACAATGGGATCCGCTACATGCGCTTCGCGCCGATCGGGTTCAATGGCGGGTTCTGGTATCTTCGCGCAACGGTCAACTTCTAGGGTAGTGAGCGGCGGCGATACCTATCGCCGCCGCTACAGGATCGTTGTGCCATCAAATCCCAAACATTCTGTCGCGATGCCTCTCAAGCATTTCGATGAAAGCCAGAGCGACCTGCGAAACGGGTCGCAATCGCGGGGTGAACATCATGTATTCGAAAAACACTTCCGGCTCGAAAGGTCTGACAACGAGTCCACGATCAGCGTAGTCAGCGCCCGTGACGGGATTGAGGATCGAACATCCAAGACCCTCCATGACGAGCGCAGAGATCGTCATCGCATATTGGGTCTCAATAATCAATTCTCGGTCGATCCTTGCGTCCTCGAAAATCCTGTCGATTCGGTGCCGCGCTCCGTCTTCGAGCGCGAGGGAGATGAAGGCTTCGCCCGCGAGATCGGCGGGAACGATAACTTTCTTGCTCGCCAACCGGTGTCCTGGAGGCAGAACGCAAGCCCCGGCGCAGCGCATAAATCGCTCCATCTGAATGCCGGGAAGCTCCCGCGCAGGCGTTGCGAGCCCGATATCGAATTGTTGATTGGCCATCCACTGCCTGACCGTGGAAGAGCTTCTGGTCTGCAATTGCACGGTTACGCCGGGGTGCTGCTTGCGGAATTCCGCGATAACCTTCGGCAGGAAGCTGACCGCGAGCGCAGGCAGCGCCGCAATCCGCAATGTTCCCGTCGCGAGATTACGGATGTCTTCTGCCACCCGCTTCAAAGCGGCGATACCGGAAAAACTGCGCTCGACTTCATGATAGAAAGCATCGGCTTCGGGAGTGATCGTGAGGTTGCTGCCGCGAGTGCGAATAAAGAGTCGAAACCCAAGTTGGTGCTCGAGATCCGCGAGCAACTTGCTCACCGCCGGCTGGGACACATGCAGCGATTGCGCGGCTTGCGTCACCGAGCCCGAAAGCATTACCGCCCTGAAAGCTTCCAACTGACGAAGGTTCATCGACTGGCTCCGGTTATAAGTATCTCAAATTGCCCTAGCCTGTTATGTGCGAATTATGAATAGCTTCGCGATGTTTCGAGCCTCCGCGGTATCGTGTTGCGCCGCGCTTGTCATAAGTCTTACGGCTTGCACAAGCGGTCCGACCAGTGGCGAAGAAAGCTCGGCTTTCAGTGGCTCGACGCTGGCAAAGGTCAAGGCGCGCGGAACCTTGAATTGTGCCATCCATACCGGACAGCTCGGAATGTCTTATCTCGACAAACGTGGTCGGTGGCAGGGTTTCTTCGTCGATTATTGCCGGGCGCTTGCGGCGGCCGTTTTGGGCGATGCCAACAAGGTCAAGTTCATGCCGGTCGCCTCAAACAAACGTTTCACCATTGTTCAGACGGGTGAAGCGGACGTGCTGTCGCGCACCACGACCTGGACGCTGACGAGAGATACCGAACTCGGCGTCAACTTTGTCGGGATCATGTACTACGATGGCCAAAGTTTTCTGGTGCCGAAAAGCTCGGGTGTCGCAAAAGCGAATGATCTCGATGGGGCATCGATCTGTATAACCAAGGGCACGACTTCGGAATTGAACACGGCCGACTACTTCCAACGCAACGGGATCCGTTTCAAGTCGATAGTGTTCGAGAATCCCGAAGAGGCGAAGCTGGCATTCTTTGCGGGGCGTTGCGACGCGATGACCACCGATGCCTTCACGCTCACAGTCATTCGGCTCGCCGACACAGAGAACCCAGACGACTACGTCGTATTGAATGAGCGCCTGACGAAAGAGCCCGTCGGACCTGTCGTGCGCAGCGACGACGAGCAGTGGTTCGAGATCAACAAATGGGTGTTGAACGCCTTAATCGCCGCCGAGGAAATGGGCGTTTCTCAAGCCAATGCCGCTAAAATGCGAGCCAATTCACCCGATCCCGAAACTCGTAGAATGCTTGGCGGACTTCCGGGCTTTGGCAAATCGCTCGGGCTTGACGACGACTGGGCTTTCAGGGCGATCCGGGCCACCGGAAATTATGAGGAGATTTTCACTCGCCACATCACTCCTCTTGGCGTCGACCGTGGCCAGAACAAGCTCTACAAGGACGGCGGATTGATATATCCGCTGCCCATGAGATGAATGGCGTTCGCATAGATCGGCGAATGCGATTTGCGCAGCTTGCCGTTCTCGGTGCGGTCGTGCTGGCGGCATTCTATTTTGTCAGTTCGCTCACTACCAATCTTGCCGACAAAAATATCAGGACCGGGTTCGCTTTTTTAAGCGAGCGGGCAGGATTCGCAATTGGCGAGACACTAATCAGTTACGGGCCGGGCGATAGTTTCGCTGCTGCACTGCTGGTTGGGCTTCTCAACACGCTACTGGTTTCGGCGCTGGCCATTGCGTTCTCTACCATTCTCGGGCTCTGGATCTGCATGGCGCGTCTTTCGCGCAATTGGCTTCTGGCGCGGATAGCTCGGATCTACATCGAGATCGTCCGCAACATTCCCCTGCTACTGCAGATCTTCGTCTGGTACGCGGTCTTTCTGTTCAGCTTGCCTCCGCCTGAGATCGGCGGTGGCGGGAACTTCGGGTTCGACAATCGTGGACTCCATCTGCCCGCCTTTGCCTCGGCTGGACCGCTGGCTCTCGCCGCTGCCCTAGGTACACTCGCGTGGTTCCTGCTGCGAGGCACAAGCATTTTTAAGTCCAGGCCACGAATCGCGATTATTATCGTACTATCGATCTCTGTGCTGGCTCTGATTGTCGGCGGAGCCGAAGTGGTTTTACCAAAATCTGGAAAATTCGGCTTCAGCGGTGGACTTTCGCTCTCGACGGAATTCCTTACCCTCGTTGTCGGTCTTTCGGTCTACACTTCTGCCTACCTCGCGGAGATCTTTCGTTCGGCAATACTGGCGGTACCCATGGGACAGGTTGAGGCAGCCGCAGCACTCGGCCTTTCACCTGGCTCGACAATGGCCCGAATCATTGTGCCCCAGGCAGTCCGCATTGCAATTCCGCCGATGACGAGCTGGCATCTCAACACGGTGAAGAACAGTTCGCTTGGTGTTGCTATCGGTTATCCAGAGTTCGTTTCAGTCGTCGATACGGTGATCAGCCAGACAGGTCAGGCGATCGAGGGCGTTGGTCTTATCGTCATTACTTTCCTAACCCTATCGCTAATACTTGCATTCGTGTCCGATCGCTACGCACGAAGCTTCGGTTGGAGTCTTACCGGACAGGCTGGGCGGCAGGCCGCTGCCGAAGTAACCGAGCCTTTGCCCCTATTGAGATCGTCACGATGGGGCACTTGGGCGAAGCGCAATCTTTTTGCGACGAAGCTGCAAACAATGCTCACCCTTTTGGCCCTTGCGCTAACACTCGTTGCGGGGTGGAGTGCGCTGGCGTGGCTTTTCTTGGATGCGACGTTCACAGGCGGTGCGCCGCAATGCCGGATCAATGACGGTGCGTGCTGGCCATTTCTGAAAGAGAACTTCAATCTCATCCTGTTCGGGACTTATCCGGAAACGGAGCGATGGAGAACCGTTATCGCCGTGGTTCTTATGGTGGGCTGCCTGGGACTTTCCTTCATTGTGCGTCTTTGGGGCAGGCGTCTTGCGACACTGTGGGGCCTCGGAATTGCGGCAGCCATCATTTTGCTGCGCGGCGGGTTCGGTTTGCTCGAGCCGGTCCCAATGGACAAATGGAGTGGGTTGCCGGTTACGCTTCTCCTGGCCAGCATCGCTGTCGTGGCAGCTTTCCCATTGGCGGTACTTTTGGCTTTCGCCCGACAATCGTCCAACACTGTTTTCCGGCGGCTGGCGATAAGCTTTATCGAGCTGGTGCGCGGCGTTCCATTGATCGGCGTATTGTTTATCGCCGCGGTGATGTTCCCCCTTTTCATTCCGGAATGGCTAACCATCGATAGCTTGCCGCGTGTGCAGATTGCGCTCGTCCTTTTCACCGCGGCCTACATGGCAGAGGCTGTTCGTGGCGGCCTGATCTCTGTGCCGAAAGGGCAAGCAGAAGCCGCGATGGCGCTCGGTCTGGGAAAATGGCAGGCTCGCCGCCACGTAATTTTGCCTCAGGCTTTGAAGGTAAGTGTGCCTGGATTGGTCAACACGTCGATCAGCGAGGTCAAAAATACTACGCTCGTTTTGATTGTGGGGGTCTTCGATCTTTTACAGACCACTCGACTTTCCTATGTCGAAGCTCAGTGGCGCCCTTACTTTGCCGAAGCCTATCTTTTCTCCGGGACAATATTCTTCGCGATTTGTTTCGCGTTGTCGCGCCTTGCTACCAAGATCGAACGAGAGCTTACATATGAAGGATAATCGCAAGCGCGAAAAGGCGCTCGGGACGTTGGAGAGGGGCGACAGCGGCTGGCGCGAAGCCACTCGCATTGTCCATGGTGGCCCAAAGCCTTCCGAACAAAGCGGCGTGATCAATCCTCCAATCTACCGCGCATCGACGATAATCTACGATACGGTCGATGCCTATATTGATCGCCACAAGGGGCTGTATGGCGATGTCATCTACGGTCTGTACGGCACAAGAAGTACTTACGCACTGGCCGAAGCGATCGCTGAGCTCGAACAAGGATCGGCAACGGTCATAACGTCTTCCGGTACCAGTGCGATTGCGCTGACCTTGTCTGCGTTCGTAGAAGCCGGAGATCACCTGCTGGTAGCCGATTGCATTTACGGCCCGACGCGAAAATTCCTGTCCGAAATCCTCTCGAAATTCGGCGTGGATATTGAATATTTCAAGGCGGACATTGCCGGCGGCGTAGCAGAATTGTGCCGTCCGGAAACCAAGCTGATCTACATGGAGACACCCGGCTCGCAGACATTCGACATCATAGATATCCCGGCTATTTCGGCGGTCGCGCGCGCAAGGGGCATATTGACTGCGGTCGACAACACCTGGGCCACCCCGCTCTATTTCAAACCCTTGCTTCATGGGGTGGATCTCTCGATTGCCTCCGCGACCAAATATCTTTCGGGACATTCGGATTGCCTGCTAGGCGCAATCACAGCATCCGACGAAGCTGTTTTCCGTCGGATCAAGGACGTTGCGGCACGGTGGGGCAACTGCGCCAGCCCGGACGATTGCTATCTCGTGCAACGCGGGCTGCGAACGCTTGATACGCGACTGGAGCGTCATCAGCGGACGGCTTTTGCGTTGGTCGACTGGTTGGTGGAGCAACCGGAAGTCCAAGCTATCCTCTATCCTGCTCATCCCAACGATCCGGGACATGCCATCTGGAAGCGCGACTTCACCGGGGCAAGCGGGTTGTTCGGCGTCCAGCTCGATGGACTCAACGAAAATGAGACCCGTGCATTCTTCGACCACATGTGGACATTCCAGCTCGGTTCGAGCTGGGGTGGATTTGAAAGCTTGGCCGTTCCGGCCTGGCCTGCGCCGGTCCGGGCCTTTTCGAACAAAGAGCGCGACGGCGCGCTGATTAGGATCCACGCAGGTCTGGAAGCTGTCGATGACCTCATCGACGATCTCGATGCCGCGTTTGATCGGGTGCGCACATTACGGCGGTCGAACTAATGCCGACAGCCATCCGACTCAGTGGCGTCGACAAATGGTATGGAGCGTATCACGCCCTGCGTAGTGTCGATCTGGAAGTGGGCCAAGGGGAACGCGTGGTCCTGTGCGGACCGTCAGGCTCGGGAAAGTCCACTCTTATCAGGTGCATGAACCTTCTCGAAAGGCCCGAAGCAGGGCTGGTCGAGATCGGCGGTGTCAATGTGCTCGAGAGATCGACCGCGGCTACCCATGCGCTCGGCCGTGTCGGCATGGTGTTCCAGCAGTTCAATCTCTTTCCGCACAAGACGATCGTGCAGAATTGTACGCTGGCGCCAGTTCTGGTGCGCAAGCAAGAGACCGCGGTCGCTCTGGAACGAGCCATGCACTATCTCGAAAAGGTCAAGATCGCTGATCAGGCACACAAATTTCCGAGCCAGCTTTCGGGCGGCCAGCAACAGCGGGCCGCGATCGCCCGGGCGCTGACTATGGAACCCGAGATACTGCTTTTCGACGAACCCACATCTGCCCTTGATCCCGAAATGATCAAGGAGGTTCTCGATGTCATGGTGGAATTGGCTGGCGATGGTCGGACAATGGTCTGCGTAACCCACGAAATGGGGTTTGCCAGGCAAGTGGCAGACCGTGTGCTGTTTATGGATCAGGGAAGCATACTGGAGGATCGCGATCCTCAAAGCTTCTTTGCGTCGCCCCAAACGGAACGAGCGCAAACCTTTCTCGGCCAGCTCCTTAATCACTGATCGCGATCGGGACGGCCCATGGACGATAATAATCTGCGTCTTCTGCAGCCGGGGATTGTCCTTCCATGCATGCCTTCGCCAGTGGCCAATTATTCGCCAGCATCGAACCACACCGATGCTCTGACGTTTTCAGGTAAATTGCCTCGATCGGTTCGAATTATGGTACCGGGTCAAATCGACAAAGACCTTTCGATCAACGAAGGCGTTGCAGTCGCGCGGATGTGCGAGACCGCCTTTCCGGCGACTGTGAAGGTGGCGCTTGGTGGAGATCTCGGGCGTATCGAGAGATCCCTGACATTGAATGGTTTCGCGAATGCGACGGATGACCTCGAGGCGAATCCACAAGTGATCGATTGTGCGTTGGACCTGAATGCTGCAGCTTTTGAAGAAGCAGGTCAGCACTGCCGGAAAGCCGCTGGCTTACCATCGTTTTCGCTCGGTGCAGCAGTTGAAGCCTCTGCAAGTTTCGCGGTATGCGGATGAACGTCGCGTGATAGAGCGCACTCCACCTCCTGAGTTTAGGATCGAACGGGATTCGCTTGGCGAATTTGCCCTACCTGCACACGCGCTTTTCGGAATTCACACTGCCCGTGCGGTTGAGAACTTCCCAATCTCGGGCCGTCTGATCGGGGAATTTCCAGAATTGATCGCTGCCCTTGCCCGGATCAAGAAAGCTGCCTGCAAAATCAACGTCCAAGAGGCACTGATACCCACACACCTGCTGGATCCAATTGTACAAGCCTGTGATGAGATTGCTGGAGGCCAGTTCGCCGAGTGGTTCGTGGTAGATATCTACCAGGGTGGGGCGGGAACATCGACCAACATGAACGTCAACGAGGTGATCGCGAACCGGTCGTTACAGCTATTGGGGAAGCAGCTCGGCGATTATGAGGCAGTTGATCCGATCGGACATATCAATCGCTGCCAGTCGACCAACGATTGTTATGCGTCGGCGGTGAGATTGGCGCTCTTCGTCTTGAACACCAAGCTCGTTGGCGCGCTGGATAGTCTCGTAATCAGCCTCTCAAGAAAGGCTCGCCAGTTCGCAAATGTCGAGAAGCTCGGTCGAACCCAGCTTCAGGATGCAGTGCCGATGACGGCCGGGGCAGAAATTGGGGCGTGTGCCTCTAGCTTGCGCGAGGATGTTCGGCGCCTCAACGAATTGCCGGGCATGTTTCTCGAAATCAATATGGGCGGAACTGCAATTGGTAGCGGTGTGGGAGCAACCACGGCCTATCGAGAAAAAATCGTCGGAGCCGTCGCAGAAGAGTTCGACCTGCCGATCAGTCCAGCTCATGACCCCTACGAAGCAAGCTGGGACGTTGGAGCTTTTGTACTTTACAGCGGCATGTTGAAGCGCCTGGCAGTGAAACTTTCCAAGATTGCAAACGACTTTCGATTGCTTTCCAGCGGGCCCAGAGGCGGCCTGGGAGAACTCGTTTTGCCGGAGCGACAAGCTGGATCGTCCCTGATGCCCGGCAAAGTGAACCCGGTTGTTCCCGAAGCACTCAATCAGGTCGCCTTTCGCGTTTTTGGTCTCGACACCAGCATTACATTCGCGGCGGAGGCGGGACAGTTGCAGCTGAATGCATTTGAGCCACTCATATTTAGCTCGACATACGAAGCGGCTTCCCTGCTTTGCTCCGCAATCCGAATGTTCGAGACCAAGTGCGTCGAAGGTCTTTCGGTTGACCAAGACATTTGTCTGGCAAAGCTCGAACTGAGTACTGCGCGTGCGACCGAAGCTGCGGTTAATTTGAGCTATGGTCGAGCGGCGGAAATAGCGCGTCATGCTCTAGCGAGCGGCCAGACCTGGGAAGAAGCATTGCGAGATTTGTCGGAAGATTGATCGCCAGTTATCAGACTGATCCACCGCGACGGCGGAGCGATATGACACTTTATCTGAACCAGTCCGGCAGGCTTCGCCGGACAGAGGGGAAGCAGCGCGGCACCTGCACCGCTCATGTCAGCTACAGCACCGCGCGTGTGCCGTCGCCGCGCGTTATGACGGGGCACCTAGGCCTTGTCGGTCGATCCACTCCATCTCGGATAACGGTCCGTAGCTGTCGTCGTATATTAGGGCGTAGACTCATTACGCAGCCTATACTGCATGAATGGAAGAAAAACACAATAAAACAGCAGGTTCGTGCTCTGCAAAGAGCGAGCAATCGAATGGCAGGCAAGGCTCAGTCATAGCCCCTCGCAGGCCATTGATCAGGCTGAAACTGACAGGCCATATCGCTCGTCGCAAGTCGCTTCCGATCGGCATTACCTGGGACACCGATCTTCCCGGCTTCGGGCTTCGCAAACGGAAGCCGGGACACCTTACTTGGATAGTCAAGCATAGCCCGCGAGGTATGTAGCGCATGGTGACGCTTGTCATAGCAAACTTCCTTTCGATTAGGGATTGACC